>JADKHG010000001.1 GCA_016721875.1 Sphingomonadales bacterium
GGCGTTACATCGTTAGCTTTCGGGTCACTTTGGCAAAGCCTTGCCCAGACGCACCACAACTCCGGCACTCCGCCATCGCGGACGATCAGGTTCGACCCCAGCCCCAGCGCCATCACTGGCACCGAAGGATCGAGCGCGAAGAGGAAGTCGGAAAGGTCTTTGACATCCGCTGGTTCAAACAGATATTCCGCAGCCCCGCCCGACTTGAACCAGACAAGCGGTGCCAGCGCCGCGCCATGCGTCAGCTTGCCCCGAACGGGCGGCATGGCGAAACACACGGTCATCCGCGCGCCTTTTGTATCCCGTCGGCAAGGCCGGCGGCCCATTTGGTGATGTCACCGGCACCTAGGCACACCACCAGATCGCCGTCGCGGGTTGTCGAAGCCAATTCACTGGCCAAAGCCTCAGCGCTTTCAATTTCCTGCGCGCTATGGTGACCGCGCCGTTTGATCTTGCCGACCAGTTCCGCGCTGCTCACGCCTTCGATCGGCGCTTCGCCCGCTGCATAGACGGGGGTCACATAAACGACATCGGCATCGTTAAAGGCGGTCGCAAAATCTTCCATCAAGTTGCCGAGCCGTGAGTAGCGGTGCGGCTGGCAAACAGCGATAACCCGACCCTTTGCGCCCTCGCGTGCGGCCGACAAAACCGCGCGAATTTCGACCGGGTGATGGCCATAATCGTCGATGATGGTTACACCGCCCACTTCGCCAACCTTGGTAAAGCGCCGTTTGACCCCGCCAAATTTGGCAAAGCCATGCTGCACCTGCTCGTCGGTCATCCCCGCCTTCGGGGCCCACTGCAATCGCCGCCAAAGCATTCTGCACATTGTGCTTGCCGACATGGGCAGGAAGACATCGGCAATCTCACGCTTGCTACCGTCGCGCGCGCAGATCACAACGTCAAATGTGTTACCGCCAAGGTCAGGCCGGACATTGTCGGCGCGCACATCGGCTTGGGCTGAAAAGCCATAGGTCATGATCCGCCGATCGCGGATGCGCCGGAATGATCGCCTGCACCTCTGGATGGTCGAGACACAGGATTGCGACGCCGTAGAAAGGCACATTTTCGATAAACTCGATATAGGCAGCCTTCGCGGTTTCAAAGTCGCCATAATGGTCGAGATGTTCGGGATCGATATTGGTGACGACCGCTATCGTACCATCGAGACGCAAGAAGCTGCCGTCACTTTCGTCAGCCTCGACAACCATCCAGTCGCTGTCGCCCAACCGTGCGTTCGAACCATAATTGTTGATGATACCACCATTGATCACCGTCGGGTCGAGCCCGCCAGCGTCGAGCATTGCCGCGATCAAAGAGGTCGTGGTGGTTTTGCCATGCGTCCCCGCAACGGCAACGGTGTATTTCAGCCGCATCAGTTCGGCGAGCATTTCGGCGCGGCGGACCAATGGGATGCGCAGTTCAAGTGCAGCTTCGACTTCGGGGTTGCCTCGCTTCACCGCCGTCGAAGTCACAACCACCGCAGCATCGCCCAGATTTTCGGCAGCATGGCCGATCATCACCTTGATCCCGCGTTTGCGCAGACCTTCGATGACAACCTTCGGCGATGTCCGAACCCTGTACCGTATAACCCAGATTGTGCATCACTTCGGCAATGCCAGACATGCCGATGCCGCCAATGCCGACAAAGTGGATCGTTCCTATGTCGGTTCCGACACCCTTCATGCATTCATTTCCTTTGCCATGGCGGTTCGAGCACCTGCCAATCCCATTCCCTGTTCCTGCGGTTTTGCGACATCCATCAAAGGCGCACGTCCAAAGGATTCGACCAGATCGGCCAGTTCATAAACCGCATTGGGCCGCCCGCAGCTTTTGGCTGCCTTTGCTGCATTTTCCAGACTGTCGGGAAGCAGTGCCATTTTCTGAATTTGCTTGGCGAGTTCAACCGGGGTGAACGACGCCTGCGGAATGGCCCGTGCGCCGCCAGCCGCCGAAACCATTTCTTCGGTATTCTATAAGCCTGATGATTGTCGGTCGCTATCGGCAGCGGCACAAGGATCGCAGGCCGTCCGGCGCAGGTCAGTTCGGCAATGGTTGAAGCGCCTGCACGGCTGATCACCAGATGCGCCCAGCCAAGCCGTTCGGGCAAATTCTCCAAATAGGTCGCCAGTTGCGCAGGTATCTGGTGATCGGCATAGGTCTTGCGCACCGATTCCAGATCTTCAGCGCGGCATTGCTGGGTTACCTGCAAGCGACGCCGTAGGTTCAGCGGCATCCGCGCCAGCCCGTCAGGGACAATGTCCGACATCACGGTTGCGCCTTGGCTGCCACCGGTCACCAGCACACGAAACACGCCTTCTTCCATGAATGCAGGATAGGCTTCGTCGCGCAACGCGATCACATCTTCGCGGACGGGATTGCCAACCAGCCTCACCTTGTCCGCTTGGGCGGGAGCTATGCGGCGAACATTGGGATAAGCGGTCGCAATTGCATCGACCTTTTTCGAAACAAAGCGGTTCACGCGACCGAGCACCGCATTTTGTTCGTGGATGATGGTCGGCACCTTTTCGGCAAAGGCACCAAGCAATGCGGGCAGTGCCGGATAGCCGCCAAAGCCGACCACTGCCGTCGGTTCGAATGTCGAATAAAGCTGCCGCGCCATGGTCCGTCCGGCCCAGATTGCCCGTGCAGCGGCGATCCAGCCTTTGGGTCCGCCACCCAACCGACCGGCAGGCAGGATATGTTTGGTCACACCGTCAGGGCAGCCAGGGATTTTCGCGCCACGATCATCGGTAATCAGCGCAACATGATGCCCTCGCCGCAGCAATTCAGCACCCAGTGCATAGGCAGGGATGATATGCCCACCGGTTCCCCCGGCAGCGAGGACAAAGTTACGCGAAACGCTCATACTCAGCGTCCCTTGGACAAATAGGGCGACTGGTCAAGATAGGGATTACGTCTTGTGAAGGCCAGCAACAGCCCGCAAACACCGAAAGCGCGAGCGTTGATGATCCGCCATAGCTGATAAAGGGCAAGGTCATCCCCTTTGATGGAAAAATACCAAGGTTTACCGCCATGTTGATCATCGCCTGCCCGCAAAGTTGTGCGGACAGCCCAGTGACAGCAAGCACTGTAAAATGATCCTGCTCGTCGAGCATCCGCACGACCACCCGCACCAATATCGCCATGAACAGCATTGCAATCACCATACAGGCGAGCAAGCCGAATTCCTCTCCAATGACCGAGAAGATATAATCGGTGTGCGCTTCGGGCAGGCTGTATTTGCGCGTGCCAAGCCCCGGCCCCGTGCCCACAAAGCCGCCCGCCGTCAGTGTTGCCATCGCCAGCTTGTCATGGGTGATGCCTTCGGTTCCAAACACCCACGCATCGATACGCTGGGTCGCCACTGGATAGAAATTATAGGCGGCAACGATACCGACCACCCCGCCAATGACCGATGCCCATAGATGCGACGCCTTGACCCCGGTGACCATCATCAGCGCAAACCAGACCCCGCTGAACAGGATCGTCTGTCCCAGATCGGGCTGGCTCATCAACGCCATCGCGATTACGGCAGTGACGCCCATCGAGACAAAGCGCAGCGGCAGATTGGGTTCGCGCAAACGCCGACAGCATCCAAGCCATTGTTACTGCATAAAAGGGTTTCAGAAATTCCGATGGCTGGACCGATGCCGGCCCCCAGCCGATCCAGCGTTGCGCGCCATTGACTTCCTTGCCCAGCAGCGGAACCGCTAGCAGAAGTGTCAGGAACACGACAAAGCCGATGATGCTCAGCCGTCGCGCCTGTTCGCGCGGATACATGGAAATCACAAACATAACCGGCAGCGCCAAAGCAACCCATGCGAGCTGCTTGTAAAAGAACAACAATGGCGACAGTTCAACAGTCGCGGTCGAAAGCCGCCGGGCAGTCGCGGGCGATGCCGCTGCAACCGACAACAGGCCAATCGCCATCAGCACAAGGATCAACGACAGCAGCACGCGGTCGAGTTCCCAAAACCAGACGCCCAGGGGCGAGCGGTCGCCGCGCCCCAGTCTGCTGGAAAAATCAGGCTTTGGACGCTTGAACAACGAACCGTTTTTTGTGTTTTCGCCTGTGGGTGTCATCGCTGTCATGGCTTGCCCCCTTTGTGTGCTTGCAGAGCCTGTACCGCCCGGCGAAACGCATCGCCCCTGTCTTCAAAGTCACGAAACTGGTCATAGGATGCGCAGGCCGGTGATAGCAAAACCGTCTCCGGGCATCGCTGCTTGTGCGGCTGTGGTCACCGCGACGTCCATCGTCTCGCATTCGGTCACTGCAATATGCGGCGCCAGCACCTTGGCCAGCATCGGGCCATCCTGCCCGATTGTGTAGGCCGCACGGACATTGGCGAGAAATGGCAGGCAGGCATCGAGATCGTCGGTCTTTGCCTGCCCGCCCAATATCCAATGGGTGTTTGGGAAAGCCGCGAGCGCGGGCGCGGTTGACGTCGGATTGGTGGCCTTGCTGTCATTGACATACAGCACGCCATCAGCCTCGCCGATCCGTTCCATGCGGTGGGCAAGGCCGGGGTAGCTGGCGAGCCCTCGCTCGATTTTTGCATCGTCTAGACCAAGCGCCTTGCACACGGCAATTGCACATGCCGCATTCTGCGCATTGTGCGGGCCCTGTAACGAAGGCCATCGTGACTGGTCGGTAATGTCGCTGGCATCGACACGCATCAGCCGGTGCGAAATGCGGCTGGCGACCATTCGGCTTGGATCATCGTCGCAGGCAATCACCGCAACCTTGTTGGCATGCTGCATCGTAAACAGCCGCTGCTTCGAAGAGGCGTAGTCGGCAAAGTCGATATAGCGATCGAGATGGTCGGGAGTGATGTTTGTCAGCACCGCAATATCGGCATCCAGACTGTGCGTCAGGTCGATTTGGAAACTCGACAGTTCAAGCACATAGACCCCGCCTTCCGGCAAAGCCTCCTGCCCCAAGATTGGCAGCCCGATATTTCCGCCGAGCATTGCGGGAACACCAGCAGACTGGATGATGTGGTGGATCAGTGCAGTGGTGGTCGATTTGCCGTTGGTGCCAGTGATGGCGACAACCTTATGCGGCGGCAGGCTGGAGCGGGCCTGCGCGAACAGCTCGATATCGCCGATGATCGGCACATGCGCATTGATAGCCTTGTCGGAAATTGGGTGGCGGTTGAGCGGCACCCCGGGGGATACAACGATGCCGTCAAAACCTGTCAGCTCGATTTCCAGCGGATCGGCAAAGGTAATTTCCTCGCTGACGGCTTTGCGTGCGTCTTCACGATTGTCCCAAGCGACTACATCCGCGCCGCTGGCAACCAATGTGCTGACCGTGGCAAGGCCAGAGCGCGCCAGTCCCAGAACCGCATAGCGTTTTCCGCGAAAGGCGTCCGAGACAATCACCGCAGCTTGAGCGTGGCAAGGCCGGCAAGTGCAAGCACGAACGAGACGATCCAGAAACGGATGACAACGGTCGATTCCGGCCAGCCCAATTGTTCGAAATGGTGGTGGATAGGAGCCATGCGGAACACGCGCTTGCCCGTGCGTTTGAACCAGAAGACCTGAATGATCACCGACAATGCCTCAATGACAAACAACCCGCCAATCACCGCGAGGACAAATTCATGATGCGCCACCACCGCGATCGCGCCCGAAGTTCCGCCAAAGGCAAGGCTGCCCGTGTCGCCCATGAACACAGCAGCAGGCGGTGCATTGAACCACAGGAAAGCAAGACCAGCTCCGATGATCGCGCCGCAATAAATCGCCAGATCACCCGCGCCGGGAATGTGCGGGATACCCAGATATTCCGCATATTTGGCATTGCCCGCCAGATAGGCGATTAGCATGAAGGCCAGCGAAGCGATGATCACCGGCATCGTCGCCAGGCCGTCGAGCCCATCGGTCAAATTCACCGAATTACCGAATGCCACGATCACAAACGCGCCGAAAATCACATAAAACCAGCCCAAGTCTGCGACAGGTCCGTTGACGAAGGGCATGTAAAGCTTGCCCCCGCTTTGCGAAACGATCAGCGCGACCGCGAGACCTGCGATCAGGAATTCCAACAACAATCGGACCTTGCCCGAAACACCCTTGGTGCTACGCTTGGTCACCTTGTCATAATCATCGAGGAAGCCGACCAGACCGAATCCCGCCATCACGAACAGGCAGGCCCAGATGTAGATATTGCTCAGATCCATCCACAGCAGCATCGAAATGGTGATCGAGGTCAGGATCATCAGCCCGCCCATCGTCGGCGTACCGACCTTGGCAAAGTGGGTTTGCGGGCCGTCGTCGCGGATCGGCTGTCCTTTTCCCTGACGCACGCGCAGCATCGCGATGAAACGCGGACCGATCAGCAGGCCGATGACAAAAGCGGTTGCCACCGCCGCCCCTGACCGGAAAGTCAGGTAGCGGAACAGGTTCAGAAAACCGGCAAAATCAAGATACTCGGCCAGCAAATAAAACATTACGACCCTCCGTGGATGAGAGCCTCGACCAATTTCGACAGTCCCACCGAATTCGAGCCCTTCACCAGCACTGCATCGTCGGCGCAAAGCCGCGATGGCAGCCGGTCAGCGGCTTCTTTACCGTTGGCGCAATGGTCGAATTTGCCAGCCCACGCAACATCGCGCTTCATCGCTTCGACGAGAGGAGCCATCTCTTCACCGACAAGCAGTGCATAACTCACCCCGGCTTCGTTCAGAGGCTGCAAAAGGTCGGCATGATATTCATCCGAACGCGCCCCCAGTTCGCGCATCGCACCCAGCACCACGACACGGCGCGTGGCGGGGGTTTTGCCCAATTGACCAATGGTCGCCGTCATCGAGGCGGGGTTGGCGTTGTAGCTTTCGTCGATCAGCAATGCGGTTCCGCCCGCGACTTGAATCGTGGTCCGTTCGCCGCGTCCTTTGAGTCCTTCCATCTCGGCAAGCGCAAGCCCGGCTTGCGCCAAATCGCCCCCGACAGCCTCCACCGCTGCAAGCACCGCAAGTGAATTGGCGACCCAATGCGCGCCGGGTTGCGACAGTGCGTAGCAAAGCAGCCCGTGCGGCAATTTTGCAGTGACCAAAGTACCGCCATCGGCTGAGGTAACATGGTCGATGCAGCGCACATCGGCGCCCTCGCCAAAGCCAAAAGAGACGATGTGCGCAGCATGCTTTTCTGCCTTCGCTCGCAGCCGGGCATATTGGCCATTGTCGAACGGCAAGATCGCGGTGCCACCGGGTTCCAGCACTTCAAAAATCTCACCCTTGGCGTCGGCAATCGCGGCTTCGTCGCGGAAATAGGCGATGTGTGCAGGGGCAATGGTGGTGACAATCGCGACATGCGGGCGGACAAAGCGGGTCAGCGCCGCGAGTTCGCCTTCATGGTTCATCCCCATTTCGAACACGCCAAAACGGGTGTCTGCGGGCATCCGCGACAGGCTCAGCGGCACGCCGACATGGTTGTTATAGCTTTTGACCGAACGATGCGCCTTGCCCTGTGCGAAACGGTCGAGTGCAGCGAACAGCGCTTCCTTCGTCCCGGTCTTGCCTGCCGATCCGGTAACGCCAATAATCTTGGCATCAACCCGCGCCCGCGATGCTTTCCCCAAATCTTCCAGTGCCTTGAGCGTATCCGGCACAAGGATATGCGGGCCATCCACCGCGCGGTTGACCACGGCACCTGCAGCACCGCTGGCAAAGGCGCGTTCCACAAAATCATGGCCATCGGCCTGTTCACCGGTCATCGCAAAGAACAAATCACCGGGGCCAATTTCACGCGAATCGAAAGCTACACCATTGCAGTCAAAACTGCCTTGTGTCGTGCCGCCGGTGGCCGCCGCAATCGCGTCGGAAGTCCACAGCGCGCTCATGCCGCGCATTCCCGCGCGACTTCGACATCGTCAAAAGGCAATACGCGGTCGCCGACGATCTGCCCCTGCTCATGTCCCTTGCCTGCGATAACGACAACGTCCGCCGCCTCCGCTAACTCGATAGCCTTGGCAATCGCCGAACGCCGGTCGCCAATGTCGAGTGCATGGGGAGCCGCTGCCAAAATCGCCGCGCGGATTGCGTCCGGATCTTCCGGAACGCGGATTGTCGTCGGTGACAATAGCAATGTCGGCTTTCGCTTCGGCAATCGCGCCCATTTCAGGTCGCTTTCCGGTATCACGATCCCCGCCCGCGCCGAAAACCAGAATAAGCCGTCCCTGGCAATGCGGACGCAGCGCGGCAAGCGCGGCATCCAGACCATCAGGGGTATGGGCATAATCGACATAGACCGGTGCGCCCGAACGGGTGATGCACGCGCGCTCCAACCGCCCGCGTACCGGTTGCAGCATCGTCAGCGATCGGGCCACATGCGAAGGCTTTTCACCCGATGCGATCACAATCCCAGCCGCTGTCAGCGCATTCGATGCCTGATACGCCCCGATCAGCGGTAGCTTGATTGCATAGCTTTCGCCCTGCATCTCGACCTGCAAATCCTGCCCCAATTGCGTCGGCTGGCGCGAAATCAGCCGAATGCCGGTGCCTTTGGTGCCGACCGTAATCAGCCGCAAATCTCGGGACTTCACCCGCTCGATAACCCGATTCGACCACTCATCGTCGGCCCAGACCACTGCCGTGGTGTCGGCATTGGCATAGTCGCCGAACAGCGTCATCTTGGCTTCGAAATAGCCTTCCATCGAACCGTGATAATCCAGATGGTCACGGCTGAGGTTTGTGAATGCGGCGACCGCCAGCGGGACGCCTGCGGTGCGATATTGGTCGAGTCCGTGGCTCGATGCCTCGAATATTGCGCGATCCACGCCTTCACGTTCGAGCCCCGACAGATTGGACAAGAACGTGACAATATCGGGCGTGGTCAGCCCTGTGCGCACCTGCTCATCGGCGGTGGTTACCCCCAACGTTCCAATCGAGGCGGCATTGTGCCCTGCGATCCGCCACAATTGGCGGCTGAGTTCAGCGGTTGAGGTCTTGCCATTGGTGCCGGTGACTGCCGCCACCTTGGCCGGGAATGGCTGATAATATTTCGCCGCCAATTGTGCAAAGGCACGGCGTGGATTGGCATCTGCTATGTGCAGCGCGCCTTCAACTTTGGCTTCGGGGCGAGCCACGACGGCGATAGCACCTGCCGCTATTGCTGCCGGAATATAATCCTCACCATTGTGCGCTGCGCCCTGGAATGCGCCAAAAACCGAACCATCGGCAACCTTGCGATTGTCGATGGCGAAACCTGTTACCCGTTTCTGACTATGGGATCCGGCTGCCTCCCCAAGCAATGCCTCCAACAGCATCAGCCACCCCCTTTGGGTGCCCAAAGCAGGGGCATCAATTCGGAAACATCAACATCGCGGTGGGTATCGGGAATGATCCCCAGTTGCGGGCCGATGCGTTGCACCGTGCGACGCACAATCGGGGCCGACGTCCAGCCAGCGGTACGCTGAAATCCGGTTTCGGCGGTGCCGCGCGGTTCGTCAAGCATGGCGACAATGATGTAACGCGGGTTGTCCATTGGAAACGCTGCGACAAAGGTCGACACCACCAGGCTGCGCGAATAGCCGCCAATTCCGGCCTTTTCCGCCGATCCGGTCTTGCCGCCGACACGGTAACCTTCGGCATCCGCCTTTTTACCGGTGCCGTCGACGACGATCATCCGCAGCAATTGCCGCATCCGCGCGCTGGTCGCGGCTGAGAACACCCGGCGGCCATTGTCCTTGGCATTGACAGGCCGCTTCAGCAAAGTCGCCGGATGGAAAATGCCACCATTGACCATAGCGGCAAAGGCGCTGGCCAAATGCAGCGGCGTAACCGAAATGCCGTGGCCATAACCGACAGTCATATTGGTCACCCTGCCCCAGCTTTTGGGCCAGATGGGCTTTGCCCGTTCACCCAGTTCGATTGAGGGTCGGCGGTCGAACTCAAGCCCGCGCGACATTTTTTCCATCTTCTCGCGACCCAGATTGTCGGCAATCTGCGCGGTCACGACGTTGGAGCTGTGTACCAATGCTTCGGGCGTGTTCAACCAGCGGCCCGCAGGGTGGGTATCGCGAATTTTGAATCCCGCAATTTCCAGCGGCTTGGTTGCATCATAACGGATCGCCAGATTGCGCACCGTGCCCGCATCAAGCGCCGCCGCAACGGTCAGTGGCTTGAAGGTTGAACCCAGCTCGTAAACACGGTTGGTCACCGAATTGGCCTGCCAGCTCATCGGGGTCAGGCCTGCTGCCAATGCCTCTTCGACATTTTCATTGGGTGTGAAATTGGGCCGGTTGGGGTTGAACGAAGGCAAAGTTGCCATCGCCAGCACTTCGCCAGTCTTTGCGTCAAGGATGACTCCCGCACCGCTTTTTGCACCCGTCGATTTGATGCCGGAAAGCAATTCGATTTCCAGCGCCGCCTGCACCCGCGTGTCGATCGACAGCGCAACAGGTTTTGAGCGTTGCTCGGGATTGCTCAACTGTTTGTTGAGGACGCGCTCCATGCCAAGCACACCATTGCCGTCATTGTCGAGATAACCGAGCACATGCGCCGCCAGACCGTGTTGCGGATATAGCCGTTCGCTTTCGCGCGGAAATTCTATCGCGATTTCGCCCAGATCGTGCACTCGGCGCACATCCTCTGGCAAGGCGCGCTTGCGCAGATAGCCGGGCTCTTTCGCAGTCAGCTTGGCGTAAAATTCTTCTTCTGCCGTATCGGGAAAGATCGTTGCTAGCTGGCGGGCAAGATCGCGCGGGTCGTTGACCAGCTTTGTCGGATCCACCCAGACTGCATAGGCGCGAATAGTGCGCGCCAAAGCGACGCCATGACGGTCGGTTATGTCGCCACGTTCGGGCACATAATCGCTGGTGGTCGCGCCAAAAGCACGGCTGCTTTCAAAAAGCGCGAGTGTCGCTAGGCGACCAATGATCAGCAACGCGAAGAGCGCGAAAATGCCAACAAGCACGATCAGCCGCCAATAGGACATGGTCGTCATTGCTCGCGCTGCATTGGCGGCTAGGCGACTGGTAGGGCGAACGACGAATGTTGTCATTTGCGCCGCCTCTCCTGAGTCGACTTTTTCTCGATTTCGCGCATCAAGCCGTCGGACAGTAGCCGCTCATCAATTTTGGCAAGTTTTTCGGTGCGGGTTTCGGGTTTCACGACCGGTTGTTCGCGGTCACCGTTCAACGCGATCTTGACGGGACGCTCTGACTCCGCAACCTCTTCTCGCGTAATCGCAACCGGAACGGCTCCTGGTTTTCCGATGATACCGGCAGGCTCAACACCGTCGATTTTGGCGGCGGAGACCATGACTGGCCTTACAACGGGCGCGGCACCTCCGAGACTGGCCAAGGCGCGCTCACCATCCAGAAACTGTGCAGCGGTGGGTGGTTCATAGCCATAGACAACTGGTTCCACTCTTCGAGTTGCTGGACATTGGCCCGCGTCGACAGTTCAGCCTCAAGGAAGCTGATCTCGCGTTTTGTTTCCATGATCTTCTGGTCCATCCGCACCAGATCGCTGTGCAAGGCTGCAACATTCAGCGACAGCGGATAGAGCAGGATCGCCACCGCGAAGACCAGCGCCAGCCAGCCGAGATTTTGGATGCGCTTCATTGCCAGCGTCATGCCGCCAGTTCCTTTTCATTCCATGCAGGGGCATCGCTGCGACAGGCCCAACGCAGCGTTGCCGAGCGCGAGCGGGGGTTGGATGCGATTTCAGCTGCGCTGGGGCGCACTGCTTTTGATGGCTTCAGAAAGGTCGCCGGACGCGCATGGCTCATGATCGGCATATGGCGTGAACCGGCAGGTGTGCCGCCGCTGCGTTCGCGCAGGAAGCTTTTGACGATGCGGTCTTCCAGACTGTGAAAGCTGACCACCGCCAGCCGACCGCCGGGACGCAATATCTGTTCAGCGGCCTCAAGCGCAGCGGTCAGTTCGTCCAGCTCGCCATTGATATGGATGCGGATCGCCTGAAAAGCCCGCGTTGCCGGATCCTTGGGCATTCCGGGGTGATGGCCGACTGCGGTGCGGACCACGGCTGCAAGCGCAGCTGTTGTGCCGATGGGACGCGCAGCAAGGATAGCGCGAGCAATGCGCCGCGACTTATGCTCTTCGGCATATTGGTACAGGATATCGGCAATAACCGCTTCGTCGGCGGTGTTGACGAAGTCAGCAGCACTCATGCCCGAACGGCTCATCCGCATATCGAGCGGGCCGTCGGACTGGAAGGAGAAACCACGATCGGCGCGGTTGAGCTGCATTGACGAAACGCCAATGTCGAGCACCACGGCATCCACTTGCGTAACGCCGTCGTCGGCCAGCCGTGCCTGCATTTCAGAAAAGCAGGCGGAGTAGAGGCGCAAAGCACCGCCACTCCGCTCTGCAAGTTCAGCACCTTCCAAAAGGGCATCAGGGTCGCGGTCGAACGCGTAAACGCGTGCACCCGCCGCCAGAAAAGCCTGACTGTACCCGCCTGCCCCAAAGGTGCCATCCACAATCTCTGATCCAGGGGTGATGGCCAGAGCGTGAATTACTTCATCCAGCAGGACTGGAATATGGTTTGCATGCGCGGTCATTTGCCGCGCCTTTCGTGAAGCCAATATTCCAGCTCTTCGCGGACATGCGCGAACGAGGCCGGGGCTTCTTTCAGGAAGATTTCGGGGTCCCACATCAGAAAGTGGGTGGTTGCGCCAAAGAAGAAGGCGCGTTCTTTCAGCTTGCCGAAATGGCGCAGCATCGGCTGCACCACAAAACGGCCGCTGGGCTCGAATGCCGTTTCAAAGATTGAGGCGTTGGCGCCGGCTGCCTCGCGGTCGAAGGCGTCGCCGCGATTGACTGCGGCCTGCCACTGCGCCTCTACATCAGCGCGGCGTTGCAGCCGTTCAGCCTTACCGAAACCGATCAGGCAGGGAAGCGATGGATGGCGGGCGAGGCAGACGACATTTTCGCCGCTCGATTGGGTGACGGTGTCGCGCAGTTCGGCAGGGATCGTCGTGCGCCCTTTCAGGTCGATCGTCGAGAGGCCCGAGCCTGCATAGACAATCCATTGCGACACGATTGCGAACACCCCTTCCCTACAGGGCAAATTCCTCCCTTCCGCAGAATCGCCTGATCCGCGAAAACGCCGCTGCGGGCGCAACAAAAAGGAATCCACCCCAGATTTGGAATGGGCGTATCATGGGATTTTATGGGTGAAAAGAGGGATTCTGTGGGACTGAATCCGAAATTCACTCTATTCCATTGATAATAAACACTTATCTTTTGAAGCCATCAAATGGCCCACACCCCAAACATAGGTCAACTTATCCTCGATGTTTCTGAAAAAGACCAGATTTCCATCAACCTCCCAGATTTTCCCACAAAATCCCATCGATTCCCCGTCTTTTCGCCATGCGATCAATCAAATCGAGCACCCAATCCCGATTGTCCGATCCGCCCAGCATGTTGTTGGTCCAATACCGGTCTTGTAAAAGGTCAACATCGGCCAACAGCAGCACCCTGCCTTTTCCAATCCTGCATTCGGCAATCAAAGCTGAACGATCAGTGTGACAATCAGGTACGCGTTCGACATGCGGATGTTGCAACCAGAAGCCGCGCGATAGTGTTTCAATCCGACTGCCGTCGATTTCGCTTGGCTTCGCATCATCCTTCACCGGCAAGGCCAATTGCACACCCCAATGATCGAGCAAGGGGCTTAGCAATGACGTGAACAAAGGCCGCCGTGAATCGCCCAATGGAAAACGGCTTTCCCACTGCAAAGGCAGGATCAGCAAACAGGACCAGTCTCCCTCCGCCCCGCACCCATTTGTCGAGCGCTACATTTTCCGAAGGAGCTAGCAATCGTGGCTGCACCATTATCAGCATGCCATCTGGAGAGGCTTCGATTTTGTCTAGCCCGTCAGCATCTTTGATCAGATATCGCTCCACCAGCGCACTATAAAATAATGCAGGATCGGAAACGCCCTGAGCGACATCTTTGACATCCCCTTCGCCCCATTTCAGCGGAAGCGTGGACATCAGATAGACAGGCGGTTTGTTGCTTTCACTGTCGTTGGCTGACGCCATCCACAAGGCTAGCCCTGCAACGCACAGCAACCCGATAGCTAACAAAACCCGCAAATAGAGAGGTCCCGCTGCCCAGTTTGGGATCATTCTAGTCACGCGCGGCTCGTCGCCCGGTTTTCGAGGCTGACCTTATTGGGTTGGTTGTGCAATTGGCGGATTTTGAGGGATTGGCTCATTTTTGGGAGTTTCTTCGCTGGAAACCGTCGGGGTAACGCCCAATTCGGCCAAAGGCTCGTCGGTTGCAACTTCATCTTTTGCGCCTTCAACATTGGTCGTCGCCTCGGTCGCGGAATTGACGTTGGGTTGGGCAGGAGCAACGCGATCAATCATCACATTCGCAATCGAAACAAACAACAAGACCGCCAGAAGGCCGATCAATCCCACCTGTATCCGATGCACTGCCGAATTACTGGATCGTCCCATGCTTTCACCTTGCCCGGATGATATTGGTCGCCAACGCATAGCTTACACCTGCCACGGCATAGGTTCCAGATTTTTGGAACGCATCCATTCAGGATTGTAGAGTGTCGAGAGATAGCGGAACCCGGTGTCACACAATATCGTGGCAATCCGTTTCCCTGGACCCAGCTTCTTGCCCAAAGCAACGGCTCCTGCAACATTGATTCCGGATGACAAGCCAAGGCATAGCCCTTCTTCGGCCAGCAAACGCCGGACCCAAACCAGCCCGTCCTCATCCGAAATGCGAAATTGGTCATCGATCGGCGCGCCATCAAGGTTTGCGGTGATCCGCCCTTGCCCGATCCCCTCAGCGACAGAGCTGCCTTCCGCCTTCAATTCGCCGCTCGCATAATAATTGTAAAGCGCCGCCCCATGCGGATCAGATAGCGCGATGCAAACTGCTTCGTGTTTGGCCTTTAGCCCAAGACCAACGCCGGCGATGGTCCCACCTGTCCCGGCTGCGCAGGTAAAGCCATCAATCCGGCCATCCATTTGCGCCCAGATTTCCTCGGCGGTGGTTTCGATATGCGCCCGCCGGTTCGCGATATTATCAAACTGGTTTGCCCAGACCGCGTTGTCGGTTTCCTCGGCAAGTCGACGCGAAGTGTGTACAAAATGGCCGGGGTTGGCATAGGGAGCTGCAGGAACAAGCACCAATTCAGCGCCCAATGCGCGCAAAGTGTCTTTCTTCTCCTGACTTTGCGTTTCGGGCATGACGATAATTGTCCTATAACCCAAAGCGTTTGCGACCAATGCAAGACCAATGCCGGTGTTGCCTGCGGTCCCCTCGACAATTGTGCCGCCGGGTTTCAACATCCCGAGCTGCTCTGCATCACGAACAATGTAAAGCGCAGCACGGTCCTTTACCGATGCCCCGGGATTGGCGAACTCACATTTGCCATAAATTTCGCAACCCGACTCTTCGCTGGGTCCCCTAAGCAGGACAAGCGGTGTGTTGCCGATGAGATCGAGGGTCTTTGCCAAAACTGTCATTCCCACACAGCTACTTTCCCCAAGCGAAAGACGCAAGCGATCCGCACTTTGCCGAGCAAAAGCTAGCCTATTCTCCATCACAGCCGTTGATCGCGCCGAAACTGCAGTTTGTCGATATTTGCAAATCAGGTATTGTTATACTGTATCATATGATCTAGCTGACGCCCAAACGACGCAAAAAGGTGACCGATGAACGCAATTTTTCGAAACAGCTCGGCAACTCTGGCGATCTCGCTGGCATTGATTGCCATGCCAGCATTTGCACAAGAGCAGGCTGGCACAGAAACCACCGATGACGATTTTCACCGCACCGGAGAAATTGTCGTTACCGCCCCCTATTTCGAACGCCTTGATCTGCTAGCTGGCACTTCGGCTTTGTCTGGAGAAGATCTCGCACAGCAAGCGCGTGGCCAAATTGGCGAAACCCTGCTGTCATTGCCCGGGGTTTCAGCGACCAGTTTTTCGCCCGGTGCGTCACGCCCCGTATTGCGCGGTTTCCAAGGTAGCCGGGTCGCTGTGTTAACCGACGGTATCGGCAATATCGATGCGTCAAACACATCTGCAGACCATGCCGTAACCATCGACCCGCTAACAACCGAACGTATCGAAGTGCTGCGCGGCCCGGCAGTCCTGCTGTTTGGTGGGCAAGCCGTTGGCGGCGCTGTTAACGCAATCGACAAGCGTATCCCGCGCAAGGTTCCGGACGAGGCCGTCCATATTGACGCACAGTTTGACTATTCAACTGCTGCAAAAGAATATGCTGGCGGCGCATCGATTGACGTTCCGATGGGTGATCGCTTTGTCTTTCACCTTGATGGCAGCCACAGAAAGTCAAAAGATCTGAGAATCGGCGGTTATCTGCTGGCACCCGCTTTGCGTCAGGAAGCATTGGACGTCGCGGCAGAAGAGCAGGCTCTGGGCAATTTGGATGAAGCCGTAAATGCCCGCGATTGGGCCAATTTCCGCGGACGGCTACCCAACAGCGCCGTCAAAACTACTTCGCTTGGCGCAGGCGCGGCGTTTATCGATGATGGCGGCAATCTGGGTATTTCTTTCAATCTGTACGACACCCAATATGGCATTGCCGAACGCCCCGACTTTGTCGAACCTGTTGGCGGCGAGGTTTCGATCGACCTGCGTCAATATCGTTTCGATCTGAGAGGCGAAGTCGAACTCGGAGAGGGATTGTTCGATAAAATACGCATCCGTGCCGGATATGCCGACTATGTACATAAAGAATTGGAAGGGCCTGATGTTGGGACAACATTTTTCAGCAAGGCGATCGAAACCCGTTTAGAGCTTACTCAAAATAATCGCGGTGGATGGCGGGGTGCCAGCGGCCTTCAATATCAAACACGTGATTTCGAAGCGGTTGGCGACGAGGCCTTTTTGCCGCCAACCCGATCCAACCAAATTGGGCTGTTTACGCTGCAAGAATTCTCGCTTGGCAATCTCGACGCAGAAGTATCTGTAAGGTTCGATCATGCACGGCTTGAAGCGCAGTCACTGGCGACCGTTCGCAATTTTGACAATTTTTCGGCCGCATTCGGATTGGGTTACACCATTGGCGACATAAAAATCGGAACCAACATTTCCAGAACCGGCCGGGCACCTTCGGTTGAGGAACTCTACTCCGACGGCCCTCATGTTGCGACCCAATCCTACGAAGTGGGCGATCCATTGCTGCGCAGCGAGCGCAGCTGGAATGGCGAAATCTATGCGCGCTATGACAGCACGCGCTTCGACGCGACCGCCACACTTTATGCGAACCGCTTCAGCAATTTCATTTATGAAAATGCGACAGGCGCGATTGTCGATGATTTGCCGGAATTTGAATATCTGCAGCGCAAAGCACGCGTTTGGGGCATCGAAGCCGAAGCGAGCGCCAATATTGGCAGCTTTGGCGGATTTGATGTCCTGCTCGACGGCGTAGCGGACTTTACGCGCGCAACTATCAAGGGTGAAGGGCCCGCACCGCGCATCCCGCCGCTGCGATTGCTTGGCGGGCTGGAGTTGCAAAGCGACAACTTCGAACTGCGCGGTGAGGTAGAGTGGGCAGACAGCCAAAAGCGGATCGCTGATTTCGAAACAACGACGGGCGGGTTCACCATGGTGAGCGCTTCGGCCACCTGGCGCCCCTTCGGACGCGACAAGAATATCAGCCTTACAGCCTCTGCCGACAATATTTTTGACGTCGAAGCGCGCCGCGCTGCCTCCTTTACCAAGGACTTTGTCGCCCTTGCGGGGCGTGATTTCCGGCTAACAGCACGCCTCAGCTTTTAAACCGGTTTGACTCATCTGTCGTTCAGCTTGCCCTTTCCAAAGTGGGCTGAACGCCATTTGAGGAGCCAGTCATGCGCAAATTGCTTGCCGCATCGTTGATCACAGCCAGCTTGCTGTTGTCCGCCTGCAACACAGTCAAAGGCCTCGGCCGTGATATTGAGTCGGTCGGCGAAGCTGGAGATCGCGTGATTTAACCGCGAATTATGCGGTGGTCGCCACCTCTTCCGTTTCCTCTGCCTTGTCACGCTTTCGCTGGGTAAACCAGATTGCAATGATCGCCAGTTCGTAGAGCAGGCACAGAGGTATCGCGAGTAACAACTGCGAAACAACATCTGGTGGTGTGAGGACCGCAGCAATCGCGAAAGCCCCGACAATCGCATAGCGCCTTCCTGAAATTAGTTGCGCGCGGGTCACTATGCCTGCGCGTTCGAGCAGCATAAGCAGCACGGGTAGCTGAAACGCGACGCCGAAACCGAAGATGAACTTGGTCGAAAAACTGAGATAGTTGCCGACGCCGGGGAGCGCCTCTTGCGTGATACCGCCAACGTCGCCCTGAAAACCCAACAAGAATTTCAGCGCAACAGGCATCGCGCCGTAATAAGCGAGCGCAGCACCGAGCGCGAACAACAGTGGTGTCATCAGCAGAAATGGCAGGAATGCCTTTTTCTCATTGCGGTAAAGCCCAGGCGCAACAAAACGCCAGATCTGCGTCGCGAACACCGGAAAACTGAGCATCATTGCGGCAAACAGACCGACCTTTACCTGCACAAAAAAGGCCTCGAAAATGTCGGTATAAATAAGCTTGTTTTGGCCCACATTTTTCAGCGGCTGCACCAGCCAGCCATAAATTGGTTGGGCAAAATAGAAACAAATACCAAATGCGACCGCCAATGCGGCGAAGCACCAAAGCAGCCGGTTCCTGAGCTCAATCAAATGTTCGAGCAAGGGCATTTTGCTCTGATCTATATCGCTCATGGCAGGGGCTCGCCCTTGCCTGATATCGGATTTGCACTGGCCTGCGTTTCGGGAGGCGGAAGCGAATCATACTCACGAACCGACGCGGATTTAGCCGGATGATCGCGCATGATCCGATCATTGTCAGCAGCCCATTTTTTCTCAAGCTCTTCAAGTTCTGACTGCCGGACCATTTCATCGAGCCCCGAGCGGAATTGGGCGGCAACCCGCCGGGCCTTGCCCACCCAATTTCCAACATAACGCAATACGCGCGGCAAATCCTTGGGACCAATCACCACCAAGGCGACCAGCGCGACCAAAAGCATTTCGCCGGATGCGATGTCGAACATGGAAACTTAACCTAGCGGTTCGAGGATCAGCTGACCTTGTCTGTCTGCTTGTCCGCATCGACCACCGTTGGCTGCGGGGCTTCGATGCGCTGCGGCGGGGTTTTCGCCTCGTCGTCTTCGCTCATGCCTTTTTGAAGCTTTTAATGCCCTTGGCGACATCACCCATCATGTCAGAAAAACGGCCTTTTCCGAAAAGCAGCATCACAAGGATGCCTACAACCAGCCAATGCCAAATGCTCATGCTACCCATTTCAAAACTCCTCGCGCGATGATGGTCGAACCGTTCATCCAGAAAAATCTGACCTACATTTGCTATGTAGGCGCTTTATTGTGTGATTTCCAGTTCGCTGTCGCCGCCCTCGGGCATATCGCCATTGGCAACGGCATCGCCTTCGCGCAAACCTTCCAGTGCAAGATCGACCGGATCAAGCAGACCGGCGGCTTTGAGGTCGGCAATGCCGGGCAGATCACGCCGCGAAGCCAAACCAAAATGCGTCAGAAATTCGCCCGTTGTCGCATATATGAGTGGCCGCCCCGGCACTTCACGTCGTCCGGCAGGTCGCACCCAGCCGCATTCCATCAGCACATCGAGCGTGCCTTTTGAAATCTGCACCCCACGGATTGCCTCGATTTCAGCGCGGCTTACCGGTTCGTGATAGGCGATGATCGCCAGCGTTTCGACCGCTGCGCGGCTAAGTTTGCGGCTTTCCTCCCGCTCCCGCCGCAGCAGATGCGCCAGATCGGCAGCGGTCTGGAAATGCCAGCTCTTGCCGCGCTTGACCAATTCGACTCCGCGCCCTTGATAATGCGCCTCGAGCGAAGCCAAGGCAGCTGCCACGTCAATTGCGTCGCCAACATAGGCACCAATCTGCTCGACCGTCATCGGCTCTTCAGACGCGAACAAAGTTGCTTCGACTGCCCGCACTCCCGGATCATGTTCGATCATCATGCCCCTGCCCTCATAGCTGCCCTTACCATCAACGGTGCAAATGCCTCATCTTGCTGCAATTCCAGCCTCCCTTGCTTAGCCAATTCGAGCATTGCGAGAAAACTCGATGCCAGCGCCGATTTACGCAGCCCGAGATCGGCGCCAATGGGAAGGAAGGCCTCCAGGTTGGTCCAGTCGAGCATTGTCCCGATCATTTTGGAAACGCGGTCCAGAGCTTCGTCCAAAGTCATCACTGCGCGGCGTTTGACCACATGCATCACCGGAGCATTGCGCGCCTGTATCTGTCCATAGGCCGAGATCAGGTCAAAGAACGAACAATCCCACGCTGTCGTCCGCACAACGCGGAGCCCTCCTGGTGTGCCGCGCACAAAAATATCGCGCCCAATGCGGTCACGCGCCATCAGCCGCGCCCCGCTTTCGCGCATTGCGTTCAACCGTTCGAGCCGCAACTGCAGCCGCAAAGCCAACTCCTCCGGCGACGGATCAATCGTCGGGTCCTTGGGTAACAACAGCGCTGATTTGAGGTAAGCGAGCCACGCCGCCATCACCAGATAGTCCGCCGCCAGTTCCAACTTCAGCGTGCGGGCATTTTCAATGAATCCCAGATATTGCTCGACCAGTTGCAGGATAGAAATCTGCCGCAAATCAACCTTTTGATTGCGCGCCAGTGTCAGCAACAGGTCAAGCGGCCCTTCCCATCCGTCAATGTCGATGGTCAGCCGCTCGTCTTGCTCGTCCTCGATCGGCGCAATCACCATATCGGGTGCGTCAAAGGCAAGATCCTCGTCTAGGCCCATGCAGCACCAGTGGCTTCGTCGGTTGCCTTTGCATCCGCCAGATGCGCCGCCAGTCCCAGCAATTCGTCACGTTTGGCAAGCAGGTGCTCAAACCGTTCTTTGTCATATGCGACCGGGGAAAGCGCCGCCGTCGCGGCACCTAACCTTCGCCTCGCGTCGGCGGATATGTCTGGCAACCTATCGGCAATGGTCACCATTTCTTCAAATCGGCCCCAACAATTGAGCGCAACATCGCAACCGGCCGCTATGCAGTCCACCGCATGGGTTGGCACGTCACCTTTCAACGCCTTCATTTCGAGATCATCGCTCATCAATAAGCCATCAAAACCGATTTCACCGCGGATGATGTCATTGATCACAACTGGCGACATTGTTGCACAGCGCTCGCTGTCCCAGGCGTCGTAAACAAGATGGGCGGTCATTCCCATTGTGGCGTTGTTAAGTGCCCGGAATGGCGCGATATCCTGTTCCAATTCTTCACGTGTCGCATGGATGTGCGGAAGATCAAAATGACTGTCGACAACAGCCCGACCATGGCCTGGCATATGCTTGATAACGCCAGCTGCTCCGCCCTTTTTCAAACCGTCAAGTACTGCACGGCCAAGTGCTGCGACACGTATTGGGTCATATCCCATTGCCCGGTCACCAATTGCAGGCGTCGTATTGGCAACCCGAACATCAAGCACCGGCAGATAATTTACCGTTATTCCAACTTCGCTAAGCATTTGCCCCAATGCTTCGGCATTGACGCGAGCCGCCTCAATTGCGGTTATGGCGGAAATGTCATAAAGCGCATCAAACGCCGCGCCCGACGGGAAATCAGGCCACACAGGCGGTTGCATTCGCATCACCCGTCCGCCTTCCTGATCGATGAAAATTAGCACATCGTCGCGTCCGTGAATCGACCGCAGCGAGTCGGTCAGCGCGCGGATTTGCTCCCGGTCGCTGATATTGCGCTTGAAAAATGTGTAGCCGACCGGATCAACCTCGGCGAACAACGCGCGTTCGTCCGAAGTGAGTTTAGGTCCCGACAGTCCAAAAATGACAGGCTTCATTGCAATTCCATCGTCACTGACCGCCCATCGCTAAGGTGGTTCGATCTGGCTGGCAAGTTGTGCTGGGTTTAAAGAGACGCAAAGCTGTGCATAAGGGCGTTGGCTCATTTTCTGGCGACGCGTATTTCACCGTAGCCCTGAGCTTGTCGAAGGGCGCTTTACAGCACAGCGCAAACCTGTGGTCGTGCTTCGACAGGCTCAGCACTACGGTTTCATCAAACAGTTAAGAATATGAAGCACCTAATCCTCCCAGAAAAACCAAAAGGACCGTGGCACAATCGCGCCACGGCCCCCTCTCTCATCCCCCATGAGAAGCTGGTAAAACTGTTATTTGACGACGAGGCAATTCTCGCCTGCTGCCTTCAGCTTGGCGCACAATTGCTGACCGGCGGCGGCATCGCCAGCCGCGGCCTGCAGGCGATATACCTTGCGACCACCTTCGCCAGCGCCTTCGGCCACCTTATATTTCAGCCCTGAAAGAAAACCGAAACGCTTGTTCATTGCAGCCCATGCGGCATTGGCCTTGGCAGCGTCGCCAAAAGCGCCCAGCTGCACCAGCGTCGCACCTGCGGGAACAGCACCCGCTGCGCCAGCGGCGACGGCAGGCGTTCCAGCCTTTTGTGCAGCTTCGGCAGCTTTTGCCTTGGCGGGATCGAGTTTCGAATCGACTTTCTTGCCTTCGCTTGCAGCGAAAGCAGCGTCGCCTTCGCCTTCAAAGCTTTTGCCTTCGCGATCACTTGGCGCAACCTTATAGTCGCCTTCCTGAGCGGCGATCAGTTCGCCATTGCCCTGCCCACCCGACTGGTTACGCTGCAGCCAGTAAATTCCGCCGACAATCGCCGCAAGCAAAGCGAGGCCACCCAGAACCAGCCCGGCAACTTTCAGCGGCGAAGCGCTTTCTTCATATTCATAGCCATCGGCGGTTTCCAGCCAGGGCAAACGATCGGGATCGTCGAGACCCAGTCCGTCATTTTCGGTATTGGTCATGCCATATTCCCTTCAATGGGGTTACATTTGCGTGGCAGCTTCGACCCCCATCACGCGCAACCCGTTTCGAATTACCTGCCCGATATTGGCCGCCATGAAAAGCCTCGCAGAGCTTAGTTCGGGCTGCTGTGCCAATATGAAGCGCTTGTCGGTCTGTTCATTACCCAAATTCCAATAAGCATGGAAGGCCGCAGCGAGGTCAGCGAGGAAAAACGCAATCCGGTGCGGTTCGCCCGCTTTGGCAGCGGCCGAGACAATGCGCGGGAAATTGGCGGCTTCGCGAATCAAGCCGATTTCGTCGGCGCCCAGCAGGGCGATATGATCAGCAGAAGGCATATAGCCCTCTTCGTCTTTGCCCTTGCGCAGCGTCGAACAGATGCGGGCATGGGCATATTGGACGTAGAATACCGGATTGTCTTTCGACGCTTCGACGACCTTGGCAAAGTCGAAATCCATTTGCGCATCGGACTTGCGCGTCAGCATGGTGAAACGAACGACATCCTTGCCGACTTCCTTCACGACATCGGCCAAAGTCACGAAATTGCCTGCGCGTTTGGACATTTTGATCGGTTCGCCACCGCGCAACAACCGCACCATCTGGACCAGCTTTACGTCAAAATCGACCGATCCGCCGGTTAGAGCTTCGACCGAGGCCTTGATCCGCTTGACCGTGCCGGCATGGTCGGCGCCCCAAATATCGATCAGCCGATCGGCGGTCTGCGCCTTTTGAAAATGATAAGCCATGTCGGCACCGAAATAGGTCCAGCTGCCGTCGCTTTTCTTGATTGGCCGGTCCTGATCGTCACCAAAGGCTGTCGAGCGGAATAATGGCAAAGTGACTGGCTCCCAATCGGGATCGGGCTCGCCTTTGGGGGCCTCCAGTTCGCCATCATAGACCAGATCGCGCGCGCGCAATTCCGCCTCGGCCGCTTCGGGCTTTTTGGCAGCCTGAACCGCTGCTTCGGAAGCGAACAGATCGTGACGAATGCCAAGCAGAGCGAGATCATCGCGGATCATGTCCATCATCGCGGCAACGGCGGCCTCGCGAAAAGGTACCAGCCATTCGCTTTCAGGCGCAGATGCCAGACTGTCGCCATAGCGGTCTGCCAGCATTTTTCCGACCGGGATGAGATAATCACCCGGATAAAGGCCTTCGGGTATCTCGCCAATCGCTTCGCCCAACGCCTCGCGGTAGCGCAGGTGCACCGATCGCGCGAGGACATCGACCTGACCGCCCGCATCGTTGACATAATATTCGCGGATCACCTTATAACCCGCAAAAGCCAACAAATTGGCAAGCGAATCGCCGACCACCGCACCCCGACAATGTCCCATATGCATCGGACCGGTGGGGTTGGCGGAGACATATTCGACATTGACCGTCTTACCCTCGCCCAACGGCGAACGGCCATAATCGTCGCCGGTTTGGCCGATTAGCGTCAATTCACCCAGCCATTCCGACGGCGCAAGCCGCAGGTTGAGAAAGCCGGGGCCAGCGATTTCGACGCCTATGACACCTTCTACAGCCGCCAACTCGGCTGCCAGCAATTCGGCAAGCGCGCGCGGGTTGGTTCCGGCGGGCTTTGCCAGCACCATTGCCGCGTTGGTTGCCAGATCACCGTGCGCGGGGTCGCGCGGCGGCTCGACCGTTACATTGCGCCGGTCGAGATCAGCCAGCAACTGCCCCTTGGCGACCAATTGGTCGAGGGCGGCATCGACATGCGAAGCGAAACGGTCAAACAGGGTCACGAGATAATCCATCGAATAGGAGGTGGGTTTGTCAGCCCCCTATTCGATACGGCGCAAAAGCAAAAGGGGGCCATTCGGCCCCGCAGAGCCGCGATTTATCGGGTTACATTATATCGGAGCTGTTCTTCGGTGAGCTGGAAACCGACCAGCATCTCGAAGCTCGCGCGCTGGACGGCGGCCTTCACCTCAGGATCAGCCATCGGGTCGAGCGCGGCATCGGCGTCACCTGGGCGGCGCTTTTTGGTAATTTTGGCGACGATATCTTCGGGCAGGCGCGCCGACGTGGCGTCGATATAGCTCGCAGCCTTGCCGGTTGCACTGGCGCGATCCTGACCGTCAGCAAAGTTGATCGTGACTTTGCCTACGCGCTTGGCAACGACGGCATTGCCGCCCTGGACGATGGTCGAGAAATAGGGGAGCGTCACGCTGCGTGCGCCGCGCGGGTCGCTGCGGCGCGCCAGCACTTCGAAATCGGCAGCCGAATAAATCCGTTCGCCGCTGCTGTTGCAATTGGGACGCAATTTGGTGATCGACGCCACGACATCGACCGCATCCAGATTTTGTCCTGCATTGGAAAATAACGTGATGTCACCCGTTCCTTCGGGCACGGCAACCACTGGACAGCCGGTGCGCGTGGCGGTTACGCCAACGCCAGAGGACACATCAAGCTCGCCGTCCGATGCACAACCCGCAACCAGCGCAAAGGCCAACGTTACGGCAAAACGATATTTTCTCATCAACGAATGTCCTTCAACGCCTGTACCGATTTGAACCGGCGTCGTGTCTTTATCTGTCAGCTTTGCTGTCTGCAACCGGGGAAAAGCCTTGGCCATCGGTGTGCGATTACCTAAATGACATTGCAGATGACTGAACAACACACCCAAAAGCCCGCCCTGCACCTGCTCCTTGCCGCCCCTAGGGGGTTTTGTGCAGGTGTTGACCGGGCAATCCGCATCGTCGAACTGGCGCTCGAAAAGCACGGTGCGCCGGTCTATGTTCGCCACGAAATCGTCCATAACCGCTTTGTAGTGGACAGTTTAAAGGCAAAGGGCGCAATTTTTGTCGAGGAACTGGACGAGGTGCCGGAAGGCGCGCATGTTGTTTTTTCTGCACATGGCGTACCCAAATCGGTTCCACATGACGCCGAGAATCGCGGGCTCGACTATCTCGACGCAACCTGCCCGCTGGTCTCCAAGGTCCACCGGCAAGCCGAAAGGCAGGTCGAATCGGGTCGGCACATCCTGTTTGTCGGGCATGAAGGCCATCCGGAGGTTGTCGGTACTTTGGGACAGGTGCCTGCCGGGTCGATCACGTTGATCGAAACCGAAGACGATGCGCGTAGCGTAACGGTTGCTGATCCTGAAAATCTCGCTTTTCTGACGCAGACCACGCTTTCGGTCGACGATACCGCCCATATTGTTGCAATATTGGAGACGCGCTTTCCATCAATCGTCGCGCCCAAGGGAGAGGATATTTGCTACGCCACCTCCAACCGCCAGGCTGCTGTGAAGGCGATTGCCGAGCGATGCCAATTGGTGCTGGTGATCGGCGCGCCCAACAGTTCAAATTCGTTGCGGCTGGTCGAAGTCGCCGAACGCTGCGGTACCCCTGCCCGGCTGGTCCAGCGCGCGGCGGAAATTGATCTCGACTGGTTGAATGGCGTTTCGACGCTAGGGCTCACCGCTGGAGCATCGGCACCGGAACTATTGGTCCGCGAAATTGTCGATCTGCTCGGCGAGCATTTTACCATAGAGGAAGAACAGGTCGTCAACGCCGAAGAGAGCATTGCTTTCAAGCTGCCACGTTCGCTGGCTGCGGATGCGGATGCGGCCTGATGGCGGTTTACACGCAAGTTGGTGCCGAGCAGGCGGCGGCCTTTCTTGAGCGCTTCGACGCGGGCCGCTTGCTCACAATGAAAGGTATTGCCGAGGGTGTCGAGAACAGCAACTACCTGATCGAAACAACGCAATCGCGCTTCATCCTGACGCTCTATGAGCAAAGGGTCGATCCAGAGGACTTGCCCTATTTCCACGCCCTGCTCGCGCATTTGCATGCGCACGGCAGCCCCGTTCCGCGTTTTATCGAGGATCGGAACGGACAATGGCTGCACGATCTGGCAGGCAAAAAAGCTTGCCTGATCGAATTTCTGTCGGGCATTTCGGTTTCAAAACCGACCCCAACATGCGCCGAAAATGTCGGGCGCGCGCTTGGCCGGATGCATGCCAGCCTCGCCGATTTCCGCATCGAACGCCCCAATCCGCTGGGCCAGCCGGCGTGGCGACCGCTGTTCGAAAAATGCGATCCCGATGAAACCGCACGCGCTTTTCCCGGGCTTTCAGAAACCATAGCACGTGAATGCGATTTTCTCGATGCGAATTGGCCGATCGACCTGCCTCGTTCGGCAATCCATGCTGACCTCTTCCCCGACAATGTGCTGACCGTCGATGATCAGGTCACCGGCCTGATCGACTTCTATTTCGCCTGTACCGATTTCCGCATATACGACCTCGCGGTCACCCATAGCGCATGGGCCTATGATGCCGACGGTGTGCAGTATCATGAAGAGACAGGGACAGCATTGTTGCGCGGCTATGCGGAAGTCCTTACTCCGACCGAAGCCGAAAAGGCCGCACTGCCCATTTTGGCACGCGGAGCGGCGCTGCGTTTTCTTCTGACCCGGCTATATGACTGGATCAACACTCCTCCGACTGCGTTGGTCACAAGAAAGGACCCTTTGGCCTTCGCAAGCAAACTCCAGCATTATACCACCAATCCTGTGTTCACTTGGTAGGACGTTCATATGAAGCAAGTGGATATTTTTACGGATGGCGCATGCAAGGGAAATCCCGGCCCCGGCGGTTGGGGCGCGATCATCCGCTATGGCCAGCACGAAAAGGAAATTTCGGGCGGCGAGCCTGATACCACCAACAATCGCATGGAAATGACCGCTGCTATTCATGCGCTGAACGCTGATCGAACCGTGCCGAGTTTCGCTGCACACCGACAGCAAATATGTTTTGGACGGCATTACCAAATGGGTCCACGGCTGGGTCCGCAACGGCTGGAAGAACGCGTCAAAACAACCCGTGCGCAATGCGGATCTATGGCACGACTTGATCGAAGCAGCGGCGCGGCATCAAATCGAGTGGATCTGGGTCAAAGGCCATGCCGGCCATGTCGAAAATGAACGCGCGGACCGGCTGGCAAGTGCGGCTGCAGAGGCAGCTGCGGGCTAAGACTTACCGGAAGCGATCAGGCGCATATCGAGATGGATCAATTGTTTCGTTCGCCATAGGCTCACTCAAAATCAGTCCCGCAGCCAGTTGTGCAACAGCAGGCGCCGTCTGGATGCCGAAACCACCCTGCCCCGCGAGCCAGAAAAAGGCCGGAAGCAGCGGGTCGCGCCCGATAACGGGTAAGCGATCCGGCGCGAAGGTACGCAGACCCGCCCACCGTGTTTCAAGCTTGACGATTTTCCAGTCAACAACCTGCTGAAACCGGTCGATTGCACAAGCGCGACGTCCCATTCCTCAGGCGCGGCGTCACAGGGCGGCGACGGTGTTTCATCGTGCGGGCTTAACCAAAGGCGCCCGCCTGCCTCGGGTTTGAAATAGAAACTGCCGTCGAGCCCTACAACCAAAGGTAGATCAGCCGGTGCCGGTGGATCGACCGCCAGTTGCACGACTGTGCGGCGATAGGGTTGCAGGCCAAGGGTTCGAAGCCCTGCCAAACCGGCGATTTCGTCGGCCCAGGCACCCGCCGCATTCACGACAAGTGCAGCCTCAAAATTGCCGCTGGCGGTCTCGATCGACCAATGCCCTCCACGATATTGCAGCCCCCGGACCGCCGCGTTGCAACACAAGGCGACGCCATTCTTGCGGGCATGCGCCAGATAGGCTCCATGCAACCCGGCAACGTCAATGTCGCAACAATCCGGCTCCCACAGGCCGCAAGTCCAATCGATATGGCTTCCGCGAAGCCGCTGGTTGATTTCGTTGCGATCGACCCGATCAAGGGGGATTGGCAAGGAAAGGCCCTGATGCGCTGGTCAGCGGCTGGATGTCGGGGCCGCCATAGGTTTCGCTCCAGAAAGCGGCCGAACGCCCGGTCGAATGATAGCCCGGCTGCGCTTCCGCCTCCAGCAGCAGCACCGAGCATCGCTCGGCCAGCTCAGACGCCAGACTAGCCCCCGCAATTCCGCTGCCAATGATCGCAACATCATATCGGGTCACAATGAGGGTGCCTTTCGCGCAAGAAAGCCATCGATCAAATCGTGGCACTTATTGCGGACATAGTCCTGTTCGCGCAACAGTTCGTGCGCCGCCTCGTGGCCGAATAGCGCTAATTCAGCATTGGGCAGCAATCCGGCGTCGCGCTCAATTCGCTTCGCATCAACCAGTCGGTCATATTGCGACACCAGAATCAATGTGGGTGCCGTGATACTCTTCAAAATATCCGCTGATTTCAGCATTCGCGTCGAAGCAATCGCGCGTTCTACCCACTGCCAGCTTGGCGGGCCCAGACGCAATTCAGGGTGTTGCGTTTGCCAATATATTTCGTCGGCAAATCGCGCCAGATCATGCGTCAGGTTGGTCTGACGCATGGATCCAGCACCCATCTCCTCATGAGGCGCTTTCCATGCTGGCCTGTTTGGATCCCCTATCGCCTTCATCAAACGGGCAATTGGGTGCAGAAGAAAGGTTGGAAATACGCCGCTGCGCAACCCCAGCATCGGCGCGCATAATGCAATTGCCGTCGGATCGATCCGCTGCTCTGCCAGCGCACGCAGTGTTAAATGCCCGCCCATACTATGCGCGACAATCACATGCGGCCCCGGACATTGCGCTTTCCAGTCGCGCCAAAACGCGGCCAGATCATCCACCCAGCAGCTGAAATCGTCGATATGTCCTACCGTCGGATCGGGCAGCAAACGGCCTGATCCACCTTTGCCACGCCAGTCGAATGATGTCACCCGCCAGCCATTGGCAACAAACCTACCAATCGCTTCGAGATATTTTTCATAATGATCCGCGCGACCGGTCAAAAACAGGATCGAGCCGCGCGCATTGCTGGACTCACTCCAGTCTAAACGGCGCAGCGGCCAGCCATCGGGGGCCATCCACATCGATTCTGATGCGTGAAGCGGAATGATACGCCTGTCGATGTCCATGCGACCGGTGGTCATGGTTACCTTTTGGTAATGTGTGCTGGTTAACGCTAATCGAATGAATTCGCTATTTTTCGCTTACGCATTGCTTGGCGGCTTGGCAATTGGCCTGCTGATATCGGTCTATACCGATATCCGGTACCGGCTGATACTCAACAAGGTAACACTTCCCATCGCCCTGGCAGCTCCGCTTTACTGGGCGGCCACCGAAGGTCTGTCTTTTCCAATCATTGGCTATCACCTCGCCATCGGAGCGGCTGTTTTTGCCTTGTTCTCCTTGTTTTTCATCATGAAGGCGATGGGCGGCGGCGACGTCAAGCTGTTCGCTGCAGTCGCGCTATGGTTCCCGATACAGAAGGTATTTCAACTGCTGTTTATCGCCTCGATCATCGGGCTGGCGGTAACCATAGTTTTTTTCATTATCCACAGACTTCGTAAAATGCCGGGAAAACGCGCATTCCCTATGGTGTCGCTATTTCGCTCGCCGGGCTCTGGATAGCCGGTGAACAGATTTTTAACCATTTTAGTTGAATAGCTGTCTCATTCAGGGGACCGCTCAGGAGCTTAGTTCGTCATGGACAGGAAGAAAATCATTTTGCTGGTTGGTGCGTTGCTTATCGCAGCGTTAACGGCATTCATGGCCCGCAGCATGTTTGTTGGCCAAACCGCACCCAAGGCGGTTGCACAGAAGCCGGAACCATCGGGGCCAAAAATCCTCGTGGCAACCCGTGCGCTTCCTGTCGGGACGATCCTGACGGCGGATGCATTCCGCTATCAGCCTTGGCCGAAGGAACTGATCGAATCCGTGTATTTCATGGAAATGGATCCTAATGCGGCGAAAGATCCGAAAGCCAAAGCAGCAGTCGGCGGCTTTCCTGCGGATGAAGATCCCTTGAAAGCGCTGCTGGGAACCGTGGTTCGTAATCCAATCACGGCTGGACAGCCGATTACCAAAGGTTCGCTTGTCGCACCTGGTGATCGTGGCTTTCTCGCTGCGGCGCTTGGTCCCGGCATGCGTGCTGTTACCATCCCGGTATCGACGCTTACAGGTGTAGCAGGCTTCGTTTTTCCTGGAGACCGCGTCGATCTGGTTTTAACCCAGCAAGTTTCGGGTGCTGGAACGGGGCAAGCTCTAAAGGTTTCGGAGACAATCATCCGCAATCTCAGAATTCTTGCGACCGATCAACGCACAGCGCAGTCAGTTGATGCAAGGGGTCGGACTGCGGTTTCAAAATTCAAAATGGTCACCATCGAAGTGACGCCGCGCCTTGCCGAGAAAATCGCTGTCGCCCAGACAATCGGTTCGCTCAGCCTGTCTCTGCGCTCTTTGGCAGACAATGCTGCTGAACTGGAACAGGCGCTGGCTCGTGGCGACGTAAATCTGCCGGCAGGTGCGACACCTGAAGAAGAAGAGAAAATTCTGGCTTCGGTACAAAAGCAGCCGACATCGGGGGCAAGCACCTATGCCACCGGCGGCGATGTATCGCGCTTCCAGCGCAGCTCTTTGCCGCCGATCACGCCTCGTCAGGTCGCTACCGAAGCTGTCAAGCTGGGCAAGGATCTCGAAAAAATATCCAAGGGGCCAGTGGTTCGAGTGACCCGCGGTGGCGGTGCAATCGAAGAAGTTCAAGTAGGCCGGAGGTAATATCATGACCATCAAGAAACTTTTCACCGCCGGCGTTGCACTTTCTGCCCTCGTGGCTGGTGTCGGCTACGTCGCACATGCGGCTCCCGCACCTTCGAAAAATGCGGCAGCAGCAGATAATGATGATAAACTCATCGTGTTATCGCTAGGCCGCAACCGGGCGATAAATCTGCCCTCACCGGTCACTGATGTGGTGGTCACCGATCCCAATATCGCCGATGTCCGCGTCGTTTCGGCCAAACAGATATACATATTGGCCAAAGGTCCAGGCGAAACCACGATCAGCGCAAGCGATGCATCTGGTCGCAGCATTTATTCTGCGATTGTTCGGGTTGGCAGCAACTTGGAATCGCTGGATCAGATGATGGCACTGGCCATGCCCGATGCCAAAGTTAACATCGCGACAATGAATGGCGCTGTGTTGCTGACCGGGTCGGTTCGCCAGCCTGAAGACATCATGGAAGCTGAACGGCTTGTGCAAGCATTTGTCGGTTCTGGAACGCAGGTCGTTAGCAGACTGAAAACGGCGACACCGATGCAGGTCAATCTGCAGGTCCGCATCGCTGAAGTAAGCAGGTCGATCTCAAAGGACATTTCATCTAACTTCAATTCGCGGGACAATGACGGACCTGGTGGAAATGGTTTCCTTTTTGCCCCTAGCCGTGGGCGTAAAGTCGCAGATATTGCATCTTCGACCAATCCCGATGGTTCGACCACAACTTCGTTCAATTTCGCAACTCCAGGCAGCGGCAACACGCTGAGCATGGCCAAACATTTGCTTGGCATAGACTTGGCAGTTGGCCTCGATTTTGCCGAACGGACTGGGTTGGCAACAACGCTTGCCCAGCCAAACCTGACCACCATTTCCGGCGAAACAGCACGGTTTCAGGCCGGTGGCCAATTCCCCTTCCCTTCATCATCCGGATTGGGAACGACTGGTTTTGAATTCAAGAATTTCGGGATCAATCTTGAATATACTCCCACCGTCTTGTCCGATGGTCGCATCTTGCTGCGCGTTAGACCCGAAGTGTCGGACATCTCATCGCAAAGCGCGTTACGCGTAAATGGAGTCGAGGTTCCTTCAATTATCACGCGAAACGCCGAAACGACGGTCGAGCTTGGATCGGGACAAAGTTTCATGATCGCCGGTTTGCTGAGCAATACGACCAGTGCATCGGTCGATAAATTCCCCGGCCTTGGCGACGTTCCAATTCTGGGAACGCTGTTCAAATCCAACGGATGGAAACGTAACGAAACCGAATTGGTAATCGTTGTAACCCCTTATTTGGTCAAACCAGTATCTGAATCCGAAATCAAGCTGCCGACCGATGGCTACAAGGCCCCAACCGACCTTGAACGATTGCTGTTGAACCGGATGGTTTCGAAAGAAGAAGGAGTGGATGCACGTCCGATGCCAACGGTCGGACCCGATGCGCCGAAGGGACCGGATTTCGGTTCGGTTAACGCCAATCCGCCCAAAATTTCCAAGGCATCGGCCAAGCCTGCAGCGGCCCGCGCGGCCAATGCTGGCCCCGGCTTCAGTTTTGACTAACCCTGGCAAAGGACAAGATCGATGATGAAAAATATACTCTCAGCGGCTTTGATTGCTACGGCATTGTCAGGTTGCGGAACAATCGGACAGAAGATTGGTGCCAATGGTAACAACACTTCGCTCTATTCGGTGAACCAGCCGGTAGTGGAACGCGCCAACTATGCCATGGATGTCAATGTTGACAGCTATGACGGCATGGGTGCCAACCAGAAGGCCCGTGTATCGGATTGGTTCGATGCATTGAAATTGGGCTTTGGCGACCGCATCGCGGTAGACTTTGGCGATGGCTTTGAGAACGGTGTTGTCAAACAGGATGTGATTGATCTGGCCGCATTACATGGCATGGTTCTGGTCGACGCAGCTCCGGTTACGGAAGGCGCAATCGCGCCGGGAACAGCTCGCATCGTGGTGACACGTTCGACGGCCAGCGTCCCCAATTGCCCCAATTGGACCAAAACAACCGAAGCCAATTATAATTCGTCGAACCACCCCAATTACGGTTGCGCGATCAACGGAAATCTCGCGGCGATGGTCGCCGATCCGGAAGATCTTGTACGCGGACGAGACGCTACCCCGCGCACCAATCGGGGCGGCAGTAACAATATTGGAGGCAACTGATGAACGCACCCTGGAAAAGCGGAATGGCGGGAAATCGCGATCCTTTCATGGCCTTCGTTTGCGACGACCTGACTTTGGACGTCGTTCGCTCGGTTTGTGAAGAAATGGGATGGCCACCCGAAAAAGGTGGCAAAGGCGGGCTACGCAACGCAATCCAATCACTGTCGGTTTCTGCAAGTCCGCAAATTTTGCTGGTTGATTTGTCGGAATCAGGAGATCCGATCCACGACATCAACAGCCTCGCCGAAGTGTGCGAACCAGGAACGGTCGTTATTGCGATGGGTCAGGTCAATGATGTCCGGCTTTATCGCGATTTGCTCTTGTCAGGTTTGCAGGACTACCTGCTGACACCGATCAGCCCTGACGCGCTTCGCGATGCCATTTCGCACGCGCAAATGACGCTGAATGCACCCAAGCATGACGATGGAGCCAAGGCTCATCAGCATGTTTCCGTTGCGGTGATTGGTTCACGCGGCGGTGTTGGCGCATCCACAATCGCCACATCATTGGCATGGCTTCTGTCTGATCGCATGGGGCATTTGACTGGCTTCCTCGACCTTGACGTCCATTTCGGCACCGGAGCGCTTGCGCTTGATCTCGAACCCGGCCGCGGTTTGACTGATGCAATCGACAATCCCAGCCGCATTGATGGACTGTTCATCGAACGGGCCATGATCAAGGCGAACGAAAAACTCTCGATTCTGTCGGCAGAAGCCGCGATCAGCAGCCCGATCATGACTGATGGTGCGGCCTTTTTCCAGCTTCAGGAAGAATTCCGCGCGGCGTTTGAGCATACAGTCATCGATCTGCCACGCAGCATGGTCATTGCCTATCCGCATTTTGCTGAACGACGTAAATGTGGCGATAGTCGTGTGTGAACTAACGCTTGCGTCTGCTAGGGATACCATTCGCATACTGGCATGGCTGAAAGCGAATGCGTCACATTGCCAAACGCTGGTTGTTGCGAACAAGGTTTCAACATCGGCGCTGGAGATAAGTCGCAAGGACTTTGAAGGCTCGATCGAACGAAAAATCGATTTGATGTTACCTAGCGATGCCAAAGTTACAGCTCAAGCCGCTAAACTCGGCAAACCTGTGGTTGAAGCCGCTCGTTCGAGCAAGCTTGCCAGCGGCATTGCCTCGATCGCCGAGCAGTTGAAAAACGCTGCACCCGAACCGAGCCAGAGCGATGCCAAGGCTGACGCGAAGGCGGCTAAAAAGGCCAGCATGCTGGATGGTTTCAAGACGCTTCTTGTCAAAAAACCCAAAAGCCCAGCCGCTTGATCGATTTGGACGCCAAACAACGACCAGACAGGTGTAAAAAATGGAAGTCATAGCCATATTTTTGGGAACGGCGGGTGTACTGACCCTGTTGTTTTTTGCATTTGCCGGTCCAAATGTCGGCAAGGCTACCAGCCGTCGATTGGGCGTAGTGAAAGCACGCCATTCGGATAACGCTACTGCACTGGTCGAACAACAAATGCGCAAGGCAATAGCCGCGCGCAAACCGTTGAACTATGTGGCAGGGGCAGACATGTCCCGCATCGACCGGTTGCGGTTGCGGTTGGCCAAAACCGGCAAAAAATGGACGCTTGCACAGTATTTTTATGCCTCTGCAGGAATTGCTTTTGTTCTTTTCGCTGTTCTGCTGTTCAAAGGTGCTCCAATATATTTGGGACTGGCTGTCGGCTTGCTTTTGGGATTGGGGCTGCCGCATTTCATCGTTAGCTTTTTGATAAATAAGCGCCTGATGCAATTCACAACCAGCTTCCCTGATGCCATCGACTTGCTTGTTCGCGGATTGCGTTCAGGTTTGCCGGTGTCGGAAACACTCAACGTTGTGGCCAAGGAAATTCCCGGGCCAGTGGGCGAAGAGTTTCGCATGGTCACCGAAAAGATCCGGATTGGTAAATCGATGGAGGACGCGCTGCAAGATACAGCCGATCGCCTTGGTACTGCGGAATTTCAGTTTTTCGTAATAACCTTGGCAATTCAGCGCGAAACGGGTGGCAATCTGTCGGAAACCTTGTCGAACCTCTCGGATGTGCTGCGCAAACGCGCACAGATGAAACTCAAGATCCGTGCGATGTCTTCGGAATCAAAAGCGTCGGCCTATATCATCGGTTCGCTGCCGTTTTTCGTCTTTGGCATGGTTTGGAACGTGAACCAGAAATATCTGGCAGGCTTTTCTATGAGCCGCGCCTGATAATTGCTGGTCTGATTGGTATGGTCTGGATGAGCATCGGTGCCTTCATCATGGCCAAAATGATCAATTTCGAAATTTAAGGGCGGAGTTACAGAAAATGCAGCAAACGCCTACTGGTCCTACACTTCTTGGTGTCGACGTATTCTGGGTTGCCACATTGTTGGCGACGGTCGCATGCGTCGCCGTGATGCTGGCGCTTTATGCGGCAGTAACCGTTCGCGATCCAATGGCCAAACGCGTCAAGGCGCTGAATGATCGTCGCGAGCAGCTGAAAGCCGGCATCACCGCATCGACCGCTAAAAAACGCGCAAAGCTTGTCCGCAACACCCAAACCACCGACAAGATTCGCGAATTCATGGGGAAAATGAAGTTTCTCCAAGAAGATCAGGTCAAAGACGCTCAACAGAAATTGGCCCAGGCCGGTATCCGGCGCAAAGAGCTGGCGATTATCGTCATTTTCAGCCGTCTAGTTGGCCCTATCGTTTTGGGCGGAGGGGCTGCCCTTTGGATCTACGGCCTAGGTGGCTTGGCCGACTGGTCCACTTTCAAGCGCTTTGGCACTTTTGCCATTCTGACCATTTTGGGATATAAGGCAGCCGATATCTTCCTCGACAATATGATCGCAAAGCGCAGCGATGCAATTCGCAAGGCTTTGCCTGACGCGCTCGATCTGCTGGTTATTTGCGCCGAGGCTGGCTTGACTGTTGATACGGCATTTAACCGCGTCGCCAAGGAACTGGGCCGCGGTTTTCCGGAATTGTGCGATGAATTCGCGTTGACCGCAATCGAACTCGGCTTCTTGACCGAACGACGCATGGCATTCGAAAATCTCGCCTATCGGGTCAAGCTCGACAATATCAAGGGTGTTGTCACGACCATGATCCAGACCGAAAAATATGGTACCCCGTTGGCTTCGGCACTGCGCGTTTTGTCAGGTGAATACCGTAACGAACGCATGATGCGGGCGGAAGAAAAGGCCGCGCGGTTGCCGGCAATTATGACGGTCCCGCTGATCCTGTTCATTCTACCGGTGCTTTTCATCGTCATCCTGGGCCCTGCTGCCTGTTCGATCGGCGATGCCTTCACAAAGAAATAAGCTCGGCGGAGAAACCAAAGCAAAAAGGGCGGGAATTCCCCGCCCTTTTTCGTATCAGATCGCGATAACTTCCTGCTCGATCACTCCGAAAATCGGATGGTGCCTTTCATCCTCCATCCAAATCCGGACTGTGTCTCCAGGTTGCATGAAGGGTGTTGCGGCCTGCCCGCTCTGGATGGTCTCCACCGTCCGTACTTCGGCCAGGCAGCTATAGCCCAATCCACCCTGCGCTATGGGCTTACCCGGTCCGCCATCCGCATCGCGGTTGGAAACCGTTCCCGAACCGATGATCGTTCCCGCAGAAAGATTGCGGGTCTTTGCCGCGTGCGCGATCAGCTGACCAAAATCGAAGGTCATATCAACGCCAGCATCGGCGCGCCCCAATGACTGTCCATTCAAATCAACGCAAAGCGCGCCGTGCAATTTACCGCCGTCCCAGCACGATCCCAACGCATCGGGCGTCACAAATACAGGCGAAAAGGCGCTGGCAGGCTTGGACTGGAAAAAGCCAAACCCCTTTGCCAGTTCTCCGGGAATCAAGCCGCGCAGCGACACGTCGTTGGTCAGCCCAACCAGCAAGATAGAATTGCGCGCTTCTTCCGCCGAAATACCCATTGGCACATCATCAGTGACCACCACGACTTCGGCTTCCATGTCACAGCCCCATGCTGGATCGCCAAGTGGAATGGGATCGCGCGGAGCCAGAAAGCTGTCCGAGCCGCCTTGATAGATCAGCGGATCGTGCCAGAAACTGTCAGGCATTTCTGCCCCGCGTGCCTGCCGTACCAGCGCCACATGGTTTACATAGGCGGAACCGTCGGCCCATTGATAGGCACGTGGCAAAGGAGACGCGGCGTCATGTTCATGAAAACGCTCCTTAGGGATGGCATCATGCTGTAAATCGGTAGCCAGCGCGCGCAGCTTTGGCGCGATGCGCTGCCAATCGTCCAGCGCCGCTTGCATTGTGGGACAGATGTGGCCAGCCCCTGCGAACCAGGCCAGATCATCCGATACGACGACGAGCCGGCCATCACGACCGGATTTGAGCGAAGCAAGTTTCATGAGAGTAGCCTAACCTATTCAGATCATTCTGCAAGCGAACCGGGATCAATATGCAGCCAATCTGCATGGCGCGGTGCTTTTTTGGTCTGACTCCATTCCTCGAGCATCAGCGGAGCAACTTTTTCAAGCTCGGCATATTGCTCTGCCGTCCCTATGTCGCACGCCAGTTCGAGCCGGTGGCCATTGGGGTCGAAGAAATAGATCGAGCGGAAAATGCCGTGATAGGTCGGGCCGATAACCTCAATCCCCTGCCCCTCTATATGCGCCTTTGCGGCCAGCAACATGTCAAAATCCGCCACCTTGAATGCCAGATGCTGCACCCAAGCGGGGGTCCTTTCATCGCGGCCCATTTCGGGCTGGTTGGGCAATTCGAAAAAGGCCAGCACATTGCCGCCGCCGCAATCGAGGAAGATGTGCATATAGGGATCATATTCGCCGGTGGACGGGACATGGTCCTCTGCAAAGGCGGTGGTATAGGTGAAGCCCAAAACGCGCTGATACCATTCGACTGTCGCCTTCGCGTCTTTGCAGCGATAGGCGACATGGTGGATGCGGTCGGTTTTGAAAGGGACGGTCATCAACTCTTTCTCCGTTCGTCCTGAGCCTGTCGAAGGACTAGGCAGCCAAGGTTTGTGGGGTCGTGCTTCGACAAGCTCAGCACGAACGGCAATCTAGGAAGCCACCTCAAGCACACCACGTTCGATCTGGTCGCGCTCGATGCTTTCAAACAGCGCCTTGAAATTGCCCTCGCCAAAGCCTTCGTCGCCGCGGCGCTGGATGAATTCGAAGAAGACAGGGCCTATTTCGGGCTGGGCGAAGATTTGCAACAACAGCCGCGGCGTGCCGCGCTCTGTGCTGCCATCGAGCAAGATACCGCGCGCTTTAAGTTCACCGACCGGCTCGCCATGTCCGGGAAGACGTTCGTCGAGCATCGCATAATAGGTGTCCGGCGGCGGGGTCATGAAGGTGACGCCCAGCTTCTTCAGATTGTCCCAGCAGGTTAGAAGATCGTCGCAGATGAGCGCGATATGCTGTATCCCCTCGCCATTATAGGCACGCAGATATTCCTCGATCTGCCCGCCACCGGCCTTGCCTTCTTCGTTCAAAGGAATGCGGATGCGGCCATCAGGCGCAGTCATCGCCTTGCTGGTGAGGCCAGTATATTCGCCCTTGATATCGAAATAGCGGATCTCGCGGAAGTTGAAGATCCGCTCATACCAGGCGGCCCAATGCGCCATTCGTCCGCCATAGACATTGTGGGTCAGATGGTCGATCCGCGTGAACCCTGCACCCGCCGGGAACTGCTCGACACCCGGCAGATAGACGAAATCAATGTCATAGATCGACAGCGCATCGGGGTTATCCAAAGTGGCATAACGATCAACCAGATAGATGAACGCTCCGCCAATCCCCTTGATCGCCGGGATGCGCAATTCCATCACCCCGGTCTTGCCTTCTACCGGCTCGGCGCCACGCTTTACCGCTTCCGCATAGGCCTTGGCGGCATCTTTTACGCGGAAGGCCATTCCGCAGGCCGAGGCCCCATGTTCGGCGGCGAAATAGGCGGCGGGCGAACGCGGTTCATAGTTGGCGATCAGATTGATCTCCCCTTGCCGCCACAGATCGACATCCTTTGACCGGTGATGCGCGACGCGGGTGAAGCCCATGCTTTCAAACACCGGCTCCAGCAGGCCTTTTTTGGGGGCGGTGAATTCAACAAATTCAAAGCCGTCAAGGCCAAGGGGGTTTTCAAACAGGTCGGGCATAAGGGCGGAAATCCAGCAAAGTTGACAAAGTTGACACCAAGGAGAATGAGCGTCACGCTATATAGTATCAATTGTAACCAGTTTTGCCAAGCCGCGAATTAGAAGCGCGAAAATCAGCCGAACCGCTTTTCCATTTCCGCTACCCGCTCACGCAATTTGGCGAGCATGTCTTCCAGCACCCGTGTCTGTTCACCGCCCAAAATCTCTTCAATCTCGGCCTCGACTGACAGCGCCAGCGGCACAATCTGGTGATAGAGTTCGCGGCCCACATCGGTCAGCGCCAGATGGTGCGAGCGCCCGTCGCTTTCATTGGGTGCACGCGCGATGAGCCCGCGATCCACCAGTTCTTTCGACGCACGGTTCACCGTCACCTTGTCCATCTGCGTCAGGGTGACCAGATCGCGCTGCGTCGCTGAAGGACGCTCGCCGAGCACCGCCATCACCCGCCATTCGGGAATTTTCAGACCAAAACGTCCGCGATAGCTGCGCGCAATCAGGTCGCTTACCGCGTTCGAGGTGATCGAAAGCTGGTAAGGCAGAAATTCGCTGAGCGTGAGTTTCGACTGCGGCATAAGCAAACGCTAGTCAAAATTGTAACGGACGCCAAGCCAAAGCGTGCGGGGATTGGCGCGTTCGATGATACCGGTCGAAGATATCGCCGCCTCGACGCGGGCGTTGAAAATGTTTTCACCGCGCAGGTCGATGCGCAATCGCTCGCTGAGGTCGTATCCTAGCCCGATATCTGCTGTTAAAGCATCGCCGAGAGAACGGATGTTTGCATCATCTTCTGACTGCTTGCCGATATAGCGCAGCGTGGCATCACCATGAAAGCCATCTACCTTCCAACTAGCCCCGACCCGACCCGCATGCTTCGGGACCTGAGCCGGACGCAAACCATCAAGCATCAACGCCACGACCGATCCCCGCACCCGTGCGTCGACAAAGGCATAGCCGAGATTCAGGACAATTTCGCGAGACAGATCAATGCTGGCATCAAACTCTACCCCCTTCGAGCGGATGGAATCGAGATTTTGTCGTTGCCTGTACACGCCGCCTTCGGCAACAAAACCGACACTAGGAAACAGGCCCGGCCCCTGCCCCAGCGTTACATTGGCAATCGCGTCGTCCAGCCTGTTATAGAAAAGGTCAATCCAATCTCGGCCTTGTCCAGATTGCTTTCCAGCTTGACCTGCCCGCCGACCATCGTTTCGGGGCCAGCGCCTCGTTCGCCGCAGTTGCATCGGCTCCCAGACGGAAAGGCCGGTATAATTCGTTGAGCGTGGGCAGTCGCCAGCCGCGATAGGCGGACAGTTTGAGCCGCACCGGATCGGCAAACCACCAATTGACTGCGGCCCGACCGGTCCATTGCCATCCGCTGCGATCAGAAAAACGATCATCCGAACGCACAGTGCCGCCAATGTTGGTTTCCAGCCGCCGACCATTGCGGATCGACCAGTGATCAACTCGCCCCGATATCGCAAGATTCACCCGATCCGCATCGGCGGACCATTCGGCGTAGCCGCCGATGGTTTCGGTCAAGCCCCCCGCATCGCGGCTGCGCGTCGGTGCGCCTGCGACGAAATTGGAATTTTCACGCGTCTTTCCGCTGGTGCGCCGCCAGTCGAGGCCAAGCCGTAATTCTCGGTCATTGTAAAAGCCGCCTTCAATCGGACGGACTTCAAAGCGCGCACCCAGTCCCGTTGACGGCACCGCATATTGGTCCAACGTCGGCGTCACCGTTGCCCGGTCAGCCGAAACTGCCCCGAATTCCGAAGCAAACTCCCGCAGTTGCGCATAGGCGAGCAGCATCGAAGACATGCCACCGATATCCTTCAGCACGCGGAAGCTGGCATCGGCACCGCTGTTGCGGTTGTCCGAAAAGGGTAAGCCGCGCGAACGGCGGTCGTCAAACGCCCGGATCGCCGCTTCGATCCGCCCTATGTCTCCGACGTGCGTCACAAAACGCGCGCCCATTCCATAGCTTTGATAGGCGGCAGGTCCATCTGCCAACCCACGTTTCCCGGCGAGGATCGGCACAAAACCATCACCCCGGCTGTAATTGCCGGTTACCGTAATGTCGCCTTCACCTGCATCGAGGCTGAGATGCGCATCGGCATCGACGCTGTTGCGCGACCCATAGGCCAGAGAAGCGTGGCTACCGCCACGCCTGGTAGATATCTGGATCGTTCCCGCCAAGGCCCCTGGTCCGTCGGCCCCGCTGCCGCCACCGTCGATGATCCGCATCCCTTTTAGATACAGAGAGTCGAATGCCGTCCAGTTGACCCAGCCACCAAAAGGGTCAGATTGCGGAACGCCGTCAAGGATAAGCAGAGTCCTGCTTGCCGCATTGCCTCCCATCCCCCTTGCGGTCAGACCCTGGCTGGTCGGATTTGCCGAACGAGCGTCACTGCGGCGGAATTGTTGCCAGCCGGGAAGGTCGCGCACGATATTCTCAACACGCTGCCCGGTACCCTGATCCGGTTCCCAAATGTAGCGGACGGGATCGGCTCTGTCCGACAGCGGCTTTCCCAAAACGCCACCTTCGACAACAATATAGTCCCGTGGCCCATTGTGGATCAGCAAGATTTCATTGCCTGCTGCCTCTTCGCCCTGCTCCTCAACCTCTTGTGCGGCAAGCGGTGTAGCCAAACCCGCCAGCGAGGCAAACATAAGCGAATGTCGCATCAGGGTTTCACCGCCTCCGGAGCCGCCTTGGCAAAAGCCTCTATCTCCCGCAGCGCTGCATCAATCCGCACCAGCTTGGGAAACGCCTCCAGCGGTGTCTCAAACCGCCGGGCATTGGCCATTTGCGGAACGAGGCAAACATCGGCCAGATTGGGCTGCGCGCCGCCGAACAGCCAGGTTTCGGGGGCCATTGACTCCAATGCAGTGAACCCTTCGATGATCCAATGGCGATACCAGTCATCAACCGCCGCCTGTTCCTGCCCCATGTTGCCCTGCAGATATTTGAGCACGCGCAGATTGTTGATCGGGTGGATGTCGGCGGCAATGATCAGCGACTGCGCGAGCGTTTTTGCGCGCTCCGCTGGATTGGAGGATACCATGCGCGGCTCGCGAAATTTGGCATCGAGATAATCGATGATCGCCAGACTTTGCGTCAGGTCGTGCCCATCGATTGACAGCATGGGCACAAAGCCCTGCGGATTGCGTTCCAGATACCCCTCCGCGCGATGCTCGCCATCGATCAGGCTGACAGGCACCGATCGATACGCAACGCCTTTCAAGTTGAGGGCAATACGCACGCGGTAGCTGGCTGACGACCGCCAATAATCATATAGGATCACTTCGCTCATGCCCCGCGCGGTAGCATGAGCGCTGCAGCTTTCAAAGCGGCGTTGAGGGAACCGCCTGGGGCTTGCGGCGAACCCCGGTCAGCCCCGGCCCAAGTTCGACCAATATCCGGTCACAGCGGTAGAGCAGCTCCATATAGCCGCGCAAAAGCTCCGGCTTGTCCTTCCAGTAACCGCTCGCATATTGCGCCGTCATAGCGTCGCGCAGCCGATCACGCGCCTCGCGGATCTCGGCGTTGCTCCCCTGCCGCAGACGATCGCGCAGGCAACAGGCCTGTATGTAAAGTCCGGCAGAAATCCTGTCCGCCATCGCATTTCTCCGCCAAAACGAGAAACGCCTATAGTACGAGAATTGCCCAATCCGCGTCACGCGAAGGCTGGTTCGTTACGGAGCGAACTGCCCCTATGCCTTCAATTTCCAGCCGGAACGGAGCAGAAAGTAGCAGATTAATACAAGAACGATGTTCAGCACGATCAACACGACACTTCCCAACATAATGTCCGAATCGGTTTTGCCTAGAAAGCCATAGCGGAAGCCCGAAATGACATAGAAAAACGGATTGGCGTGGCTGACCGCCTGAAAAGATGGCGCAAGCTTGTCCACCGAGTAGAATGTGCCGGAAAGCAGCGACAACGGTGCGATAACGAAATTGGTGACCGCGGAATTGTGATCAAATTTCTCCGCCCAGATTGAGGTCAGCACACCCAGCAGCGACACCATCGCCGAACCGAGCAGCCCGAACCAAAGAACGATTGCCGGATGTTGCGGCATCACATGCACCCCCGGCCAGAACAGCATCACAAACCAGATGGTCGCGCCGACGAAAAAGGCGCGGGTCATCGCGGCACCCACCATTGCCACCAGCAACTCGCCATTGGACAGGGGCGGCATCAGATAATCGACAATCGTCCCCTGTATCTTGCCCGCCAGCAACGAAAAGCTGGAATTGGCAAAGGCGTTTTGTAGCATTCCCATCATGATCAGGCCGGGGGCGATGAAATCGGCGAAGGGAACGCCCATCACTTGCGCGCCGCCGCGCCCAAGTGCGACCGTAAAAATGACCAGAAACAGCAAGGTGGTAATCGATGGCGCCCAAATCGTCTGCAATTGCACCTTCATGAAGCGCCGCACTTCTTTGAAGTACAGCGTTTTCAATCCGACCCAATTGACGCCTGAAATGGTTCTTTCGACCCCTAAAGCTTGCGGATTGGGGGCATCGTCACTAGATTTGCTCTGGATAGTCATCGCGCAATCGACTACGGCCTTGCCTTTCTCGCGGCAAGCCGCTTTTGCAGAACCTGCAAATTCGCCCGCGCAGCAGATATTTTTTGGAGCAAACATGGCCTGGACCGACGAACGGATCGAGCGACTGAGGACAATGTGGGAAAACGGCCTGACCGCCAGCCAGATCGCCGATGATCTGGGTGGAGTCAGCCGCAATGCCGTAATTGGCAAGGCGCACCGCCTTGGCCTGAAAGCGCGTCCTTCGCCGGTGAAGGCCAACGACGACGAAACAAAGCCAGCAGCCAAGCCCAAGGTAAAGGCAGCAGAAAAACCTGCCGCACCGCGCGCCTGTACCGGCCCCTGCCGCATCGAACCGGCCTATTGCTGCAGCACCAATGGCACCGCGTCCGCAATCGGACCTGCCCAAAATCGTTTCTATCGGACCGGGTGGCTTTTTGCGTCAGGGACCCGGCGACCAACAGGCACCGATTCCCCCTGCCCCGCCACGTCGATTGGTTCCGGCCAAGCCCAGCCCCGAAATCGCCGACAAGACGAGCTTGCTCGACCTGTCGGAGCGCATCTGCCGCTGGCCGATGGGGCATCCGGGTGAGCCCGATTTCCATTTCTGTGGCGAAGCGGTGAACCCAGGCTTCCCCTATTGCGTCGAACATTGCGGCCGCGCCTATCAGGCGCAACTGCCTCGCGGCGTGCGTCGTCCGCCGCCGCCCATGCCCTTTGGCGGACCCCGCGTTCGTTAATCGCGTTTGGGCCAGCGTAACATGGCCAGCCGCCCGCATCCTTTTGCTGAGCTGATCGATCTTGCCGTCACCCCGGACGGCAAGGGCGAAAGTGTCGCTTCGCTTGTCGTCGATCAAAAGCATATGAACCCGCACGGTGTGGTGCATGGCGCTGTGATCTATGCGCTTGCCGATACCGGTATGGGAGCAGCACTCTATCCGACGCTGGAGGCAGGTCAGGCCTGCGCAACCATTGAAATCAAGATCAGCTATTTTCGGCCAGTGTCTGGCGGGAAATTACGCTGCGCCACACAGGTCGACAATAAAGGCCGCAACATCGCCCATTTGACTTCCCGGATCGAACTTGACGGGAAACTCGTGGCGCTCGCTACCGGGAGCTTTGCCATTTTGGCAGCGCCCCCGGTATCGCGCTAGACCGCTTATTAACCCGTCACATCGATAACATTATCGTCCGAATTGCGGTCGATGTAGAAATTATACGAGTCGATCCCCGCAAATTTGGGTTTGGTTTTCGAGGTGACGACAATTTGTTGCTTGCCGTTTTTCACCGGCCGGCGCTCGATCGCGATCACATCCTTTTTGCCAAAGGCACCAATTCCGGGACGTTCGTTGAACAGGCCGATTTCAATTGCTTAGGACAGCCCAGCTTCTTTCTCAACGCCCTTTTCATCGGCATAATATTTCTGCGCTTCGACGGTGATTGTGGTTTGCCACAGGCCGTCCCTGCCCTTCACGGCCTTGGCTTCCTTGGCCTTCAGGTCATAGACGGTGATTTTTTCGAACAGATCGGTGATCAGCGCCTGTTGTTCGGGCGTTTTGGCTTCCTTGCGCAGTTCGGCAATCAGATCGACCGAACGATGATAGGGCGCGCCTTTGAATTTCCACGTCTGGATGAAGCGCGATAGCGCACGGTTGACAGCATCTTCGCCCAGCCTTTCTTGCAACAGGTAAAACACCAGACTGCCCTTGCGATAATGGACATAGCCCTGATTCTCGACGCGGTAGAGCGGCTGCTCGCCCACAGCTTCGCCCTTTGCGACCGTCCAGATAGCTGTCGAGTTCGAACTTCAGGAAGCGACGGATCTTGTCCTGGCCGTATAGTTTCTTCATCACCATCAGCGCCGAATATTGCGCAAGCGTTTCCGATGTGACCGTCTGCCCCTGCATATCCGCACCGACCACCTGATGCGCCCAATATTGGTGGGCAAGCTCATGTGCGGTGATGTAGGTTACATAGTCGATCGATTCCGGATCGGTGACATCGGCGGCAAAGCCCACGCTTTCGGAATAGGGCATGGTGCCCGCAAAGGCCTGCGCAAAACTTTGATAGCCGGGAAATTCGATGATGCGGGCGTGATCGAACTGATAGGGTCCGAAATTCGCCTGATAATAATCGAGCCCGACCTCCAGCGCCTTCAACATCTTTGGAACGTTCCAGTCATGACGCGCGTCGTGATAGATCGACAGTTTCACGCCCTTGTGCGTGCGTTCGGTCAGCTTGTAGCGCGCGGACTGGATCGACAGGAAATTGTGGATCGGTGCGCTTGACACGAAATGGGCAGTGCGGCGGCCCTCCTTCGTTTGATCCGCGACCTTACGTCCCGGTGCAATCGGTGTCTGATCGGCATCAGTCGTGACGGTAATGTCAGACATGACCCAGTCGGTGCGCACATAATTTTCGCGCGTTGCTGACATATCCTCCAGTTTCGCCATCCGCAATTCAGCGGCAGCCCCTGCCGCCGCCGCTGGGTCCGATCCTCGAGCACGCCGCCGCGGTTCATGCCGATTATTGGCGCGAATTCGCGATTGTTGATGAAGGTGCCGTTGAGGTTGACCGATGTGTCCGGCGCGCCGTTGCGAAAGCCGCGATGCCAGATCTGTGACTTGAACTTCAGTTCGGCCTCAGCGCCCGGGGCCAGCGGCTGGTCAAATCGGAATATCCGGTAACCGAACTCCTTGTCGTCCTTGATCAGCTTTGCCCCAGCAAGATCCAGTTGGCTGAACTTTGTGTCGCGCCCGCCCTGCCGCACATGCACCTCGGAAATCGGCAAGGCGGTTTCGTTGCGCATCGCATAGCTACCCACCACCTCGAAACGGCGCTCCTTGGGGAAGATTTGCGCGTCAACCTTTACGGTTTTGACCGTCGGGCGGGGCAGATTTTCATATTTGAGATATTTCTTCTCATAATCCGCCTGCCATTTCTCCGCCTGGTCGCTGGTTTCGTAGCGGTTGAGAATCTTGATATTATAATAGGCATAAGCCCCCGTGCCGACCATTGCGGTGACAGCCGCGCCAATCAGCAAGAGCGGGCCACCACGCAAACCTGAGCGGATGCGCTTCAGCCGACTGCGCCAGCGCGTATCCGTCCCGCGCGGCCAGACAAGGTGAGCAATCACCAGCAGGATGGCGGAAAATGCGAGCCAATAGCCCCAGAACACCCACGCACCAGAAATGAATCCGCCCGAACCGTTCATGTCGCTCAGCGGAATTCCGGGACTGCCGCTATAGTCGTACAATGCATTGGAATAGCCCATATTTCGCATGAAGATACGGGCGATGAACCAGACGAGGAACAGCCCCCAACCGACATATTTGTTGGGGCTTAACGCCTGGAAAAACACAGCGAGGATCGCGATCAACAACATATCCACTGTGACAGGTACGATGAACCAACTGAAATAGCTGGCAATGCCGAATTCGGATGCGCCCTTGATCAGCTGGAATACCAACCCGGTGCACATCCCCACCAGATTGATCAACAACAGCACCGTGAAAATCGCCAACACCTTGGGTATGGTGATGACCCAGTTGGCCGTCGGCGTTGAATCGATAATTTCACCAATCTTCACATCGCGTTCGCGCCACACCAGTTCGCCGCCATAGAATACCGCAATGATCATCAGGAATATCCCAAATCCAGCAATGATAGTACCAATGATCTGGGCGGTCAGCGGATAGGATGGTGTTCCAAAGGTGGTCTGGGTAAACCACAGACCCGCACCTGTGTTGATCACGGCGAGCAACAAAAGCACGATCAACCCGGGACTGCGCAAACCTGCATAATCTCTGTCTTCAGCCGGATCATGAATTGTGCGCGAGTCGTGCTGCTGTCAAAGCGCTGCGAGAAGGCAGAAGAAACCACAGCTTGGGGTGTCGGCTCAGAGGCGTCGCCATTCTGCATCAAAGCCAGCTTTTTCAGGCGGCGTTTTGAAGGCGCGCGTTCTGCCATCGAAAAACGCCAATAGGTCAGCGCCAGCAGGATTGCCGCTAAGGCGATGACAAAAATGCGGTTGAACAGCAGCACGCCTTCCAACGGCAGCAGCGTGCTGTTCATATCTGCCGCGGTCCAATAGCGTGTGGCTTCGGATATCGCGCCAAAGCCGAATGGCTCATATTGCGCCATGAGCTGCCGATATTCGATCTGCGACCCGAATATGGTCGAAACGATCAAATAGCCCATCACCAGAATGACGACGCCGATATAGCTCCACAGCATTGATCGCGTGATAGTAGCCAGCCCGAACAGCAGGCTGCTAGACAGCAGGATATTGGGAATGGCGATGACAAGATATGGCCACAGATAATAAACGGGATTTTGCGGCCCTACCGTTTCGGGATCCACCCACGGCATCATCGAGCCGCAAAGCATTCCGAAAGGCACAGCAAGATAGCCCAGCAACGCGACAGCAAGCCCGCCAAGAAACCGCCCCGACACATAGTTGCGCTTGCCGATTGCCGTAGCCTTTACAATGGGGCCAAAGCCGGTGGTATCATCGCGCACGATCGCATTGGCGACAAAGGAAGTGATAACAAACAGGTAAAATATCGAAGCCGCGCCGGTCATAGCCGCAATAGCGAAGGGCGCATTTTCGTGCACTGTTCCGGGCGTTCCGATACTCACATTTTCGCTTGCAGTGACACCGAAACCCAACAGGAAAAACAGAAAGAGCGATACCCAGAATACCGGATTACGCAGCTGATAGCGCAGTTCAAAGCGCGCGACATTAAAGAGCATGGTTCAACTCCCCTCAGGCCACGCGGCGCAGGTCAGCAAGCGTCGTGAAATAGACATCCTCTAGCCCCGCCTCGACATCATCGAAACCGGCAGGCCTGCTGTCTGCAAGGATATGGATAATCGTGCGTCCGGCAAACAACCGGGTTGAGATGACCTGATAGCGCTCCTTGTGCGCGTCCAGTTCTTCGCGTCCGATGGTTTTTTTCCAGATACGACCCTTGGTTTGGGCGATCAGGTCTAATGGAGCGCCTTCGAGTTGCACTTTACCGCCAGCCAGCACTGCCATACGCGGACAAAGATCGGCAACATCATCGACGATATGGGTGGACAGGATGATCACGACATTGTCGCTGATCCCGGCGAGCAGGTTGAGGAAACGGTTGCGTTCTTCAGGATCAAGCCCGGCTGTGGGTTCATCGACAATGATCAGTTCAGGATTGCCGAGCAGAGCCTGTGCAATGCCAAAACGCTGACGCATCCCGCCGGAAAAACCGGCGATAAAGTGACCGCGATGGTTCCACAAATTGGTCTGGTTCAAAAGGCTTTCGACCACGGCTTTGCGGTCGCCTTTATCGGCGACGCCTTTCAGCACCGCCATATGTTCGAGCATATCATAAGCGGTCACGCGCGGATAAACGCCAAAATCCTGCGGCAGATAGCCCAGTTTCTTGCGCAATTCTTCGGGCTGCGCCAAAATGTCGAGGTCACCAAATGTAATCGCGCCTTCAGTCGGGGTCTGCAACGTCGCTATCGTCCGCATCAGTGTAGATTTGCCCGCGCCATTGGGCCCAAGCAGCCCGTACATGCCGCGCGGAATCGACAGACTGACATTGTCCAATGCGCGCGTGCCGTTTGCATAAGTGTGGCTGACACCGACGATTTCGAGCATTAATTCCCTCCTGTATTACCTCACTATGACAGTAGCTTGATAACCTGAAAACGGAAACATCCTTCGACGAGGGCGCTTCCGCGCTCGACAGAGAACATTTCCACAACAGAGCGACGTTCGCCTGTTGCACCATGGACTCGCACGCGCCTATAGCGCGAAGCATGAGCGAAGACCTGTTCGGCGGCGAACTGCCCGCTGCTTCTGATCCCGGCGGATATGACGCCTCTGCCATTGAGGTGCTGGAGGGGCTTGAACCTGTCCGGCGGCGTCCCGGCATGTATATTGGCGGCATCGACGAACGCGCCTTGCATCATCTTGCTGCCGAAGTCCTCGACAACAGCATGGACGAGGCTGTTGCAGGCCATGCCAATCGGATCGAAATCACGCTGGGTGTCGGCAACCGGTTGACGGTTAGCGACAACGGCCGTGGCATCCCGGTCGATCCGCATCCGAAATTCCCCGGCAAGTCGGCGCTTGAAGTCATCATGACCACGCTGCATTCGGGCGGCAAATTTGAGGGTAAGGCCTATGCCACTTCGGGCGGGCTGCACGGCGTGGGCGTTTCAGTGGTCAACGCCCTGTCGACTGACACCGTCGTGGAAGTAGCGCGCAACAAGCAGCTTTACCGCCAGCGCTTTTCGTGCGGGGTGGCACAAGGCGGATTGGAAGAGTTGGGACCGACCCCCAACCGGCGCGGCACCACCATTGCCTTCACCCCTGATCTGGAAATTTTCGGTGCCGATGCGAAATTCAAGCCCGCACGGTTGTTCAAGCTGGCGCGATCCAAAGCCTATCTGTTTGCCGGTGTTGAGATCCGCTGGAAATGCGACCCCGAACTGGCGAGCGAAGATGTGCCGCAAGAGGCGGTGTTCCAGTTCCCGGGCGGCTTGGCAGACCATCTGAAAGAGCAACTCGGTGCGCGCAATTGCGTGACCACCGATTTCTTCCACGGCAGCCAGGCCTTTCCTGCCAATGAATCGGGAGAAAGCCAGGGTCGGGTGGAGTGGGCGGTCGCCTGGCCGCTATATTCGGACGGAGCCTATAGCTGGTATTGCAACACCATCCCCACCCCCGATGGCGGTACCCATGAGGCAGGCTTGCGCGCCGCGCTGACCAAGGGGCTGCGCGCCTTTGGCGAGATTATCGGCAACAAGAAAGCCGCGCAGATTACTGCCGAGGATATATTCAACGAAGCCGAACTGATGCTGTCGGTCTTTATCCGCAATCCGCAATTTCAAAGCCAGACCAAGGACCGGTTGACTTCTCCCGAAGCTGCGCGGCTCGTCGAGAATGCGGTGCGCGACCATTTCGACCATTTCCTTGCCGACAATATGGAACGCGGCAAGGCGATGCTGGGCTTCATATTGGAGAAGGTCGAGGATCGTCTCCGCCGTAAGGCCGAGCGCGAGGTCAAGCGCAAGACCGCGACCAGCGGCAAGAAAGTCCGCTTGCCCGGCAAGCTGACCGATTGCGCCAATGACGACCCCGCAGGCACCGAATTGTTCATCGTCGAAGGTGACAGCGCCGGCGGCAGCGCCAAGCAGGCGCGTGACCGCAAGACGCAGGCGATCTTGCCTATCCGCGGTAAAATCCTGAATGTCGCCAGCGCCACCAACGACAAGATCCGCGCCAATCAGGAAATCGCCGATCTGGGCCTCGCGTTAGGCTGTGGAATGCGCAAGGACTGCGACCCCGACAATCTGAGATACGACCGTATCATCATCATGACCGACGCCGATGTCGACGGCGCCCATATTGCGACCCTGCTGATGACCTTTTTCTTTCAGGAGATGCCGGCAATCGTCGAACGCGGCCACCTGTATCTCGCCCGTCCGCCGCTCTACCGCCTGACCGCAGGCAGCCAGAGCGCCTATGCGCAGGATGAGGAAGAGCGAGCAAAGCTGGAAGCGACCTTGTTCAAGGGCAAGAAGGTCGAGGTTGGCCGTTTCAAAGGGCTGGGCGAAATGAACCCGTCACAGCTGCGCGAAACGACGATGGACCCGAAGAGTAGGTCATTGATCCGTATCACCCTGCCGCATGAATATCAGCGGCAACAGGCGGTCAAGGAGCGTGTCGAGCAGCTGATGGGAAAAAGCCCCGAAGCCCGCTTTCGCTTCATTCAAGAACATGCGACAACGGTGGATGAAGAGGCGATTGACGCCTGAGGAGAAGATCCAAATGCGAAAGACCCTAACTGCGCCGCTGTTGTTGGCACTTTCGCTCTCCGCATGTTCACAAACGCTGACAGCGCAACCGCCGGAAGCGATCCCCGCCCCCGCGCTTACGGCAGCGTCGCTTGACCTGCGCATCGAGCAATTGGTTCCGCTCATAAATGGCAATGTGGCGCTCGAATCCTATTTCTCGCCCACATTTCTCGCAGCAGTTCCCCCGGCGCAGTTCAAGGCAGTGAGCGACGGATTGATCGCGCAATATGGCTCGCCGCAGAAAGTGATTTCGATCACCAAAAGCCGTCCCAGCGGGGCTAGCGTCAAATTGCAGTTTGAAAAGGCCATTGCGACCATCGAAATAGACGTCGAGCCGACACCGGCGGCGAAAGTGATCGGTCTGCTGATTTCTGGATTTGCAGTCAGCGGCGATACTATCGAAGCCGTCGGTGCGGAGTTCAAGGCGCTGCCGGGCAAAAGCGGCTTCATCTTGTCCGAATTGCCCAATACCGGCAGTGCGCAAACCATCGCCAGCCACAATGCAGGACAGCAATTTGCCATTGGCTCGACCTTCAAGCTTTACATCCTCGCCGAGCTGGCCGCGCAAATCCGCGCGGGTGAGCGCAAGTGGAGCGATGTTGTTCCCCTGAGCCACCACAGCTTTTCCTCAGCGGCAACGCAGGGCTGGCCCAAAGACAGCCCGGTTACGCTCTACACGTTGGCTGGCTGGATGATTTCGGTTAGCGACAATGGCGCGACTGACACACTGCTCAACCTGTTGGGACGCGAGGCGGTCGAGCGAAGGCTGGCGATGATCGGCCATAGCGCCCCTGATAAAACCTTGCCTTTCCTGTCAACGGTAGAAGCTTTCGCGCTGAAGGCAGATGCCCCTTTGCGCAAAAACTTTCTGAATGCCAGCGAGGCAGAGCAACGTGTTTTCCTGCAAAAGGAAAAAGCATCACTGACGCTGGAAAAGATCGATGGCGCAGCCATCGGCGGTGCACCGGCAGCGATAGACACCGTCGAATGGTTTGCTTCGCCCACCGATTTGCTGACACTGATGCAATATATTGCTGCGCAGAGCGACGACCGGATGCTGTCACTGATGGCGATCAATCCAGGCATGGGCGCTGCACCGCGTAAAGACTGGAAATATATAGGCTATAAGGGCGGATCTGAACCCGGCGTGATGTCGATGAGCTATTTGCTGCGCGGCAAAAACGGCAAATGGTATGTCGCCACTGGCAGCTGGAACGACACCGAAAAGGAAGTCGACCAGGGCAAATTTGCCAATTTGATGGAACGACTGACCGCGCTGGTTGCGAAATAGCGAGCGCGTTTAGCCGGTCAAAGCCTCGACCAGCGCCTTGACCTTTTTCTGCCGCCATTGCGGCAGCGGGGCGACCCGCCAATAGGCCAAAGGATGTTCGCGGCTGTTGTCCATCGCCCGGACGCGGCCTGAATCGATATCCGCGGCGGCAAGCAGATAGGGAACCACCGCCTCGCCCAAACCGATTGCCGCGGCATCAATCGCCAACCCGGCATCCCCCAACCGCAAAGTCGCCTCGCCATCGGCAACAGGGCAGCCGGGCCAACTGATCGGTGTTTTGGAGCCGCCCTCGGGCGCGCCGACACGAATGAAGGAACCGGCAGCACCCAACCGCACACCTTCCAGTTCACCGGGACCTTCGGCCAGCCGCACTGCGACATCCAGATTGGCTTCGGTAAAGTCGATTTCGCCATCGGCGGAGATCAGCGTGAATTGCAGGTCGGGATTGGCACCACCATATTGCGCCAGCTTTGCCGTCAGCCATTTTGCCGTGAAATCGCGCGGCGCTGCGATTGTCAGCGAATTCGAAGTCTGCCCCGATTGCATCGCGCGGACCGATTCCTCGAACTGCAGGAAGCCGGCACGCAATGCGTCCAGCCCCTTATCGGCTTCGGGGGTCAGTTCCAGCCCCTTTGGCGTGCGGCGGAACAGCACCACGCCCAGCATATCCTCAAGCGCGCGGATTTGCTGGCCGACGGCTGCCGGGGTCACGGCAAGCTCATCGGCGGCTTTGGTAAAGCTCAGATGCCGAGCCGCAGCGTCGAGAACGCGCAGGCCGTTAAGGGGCAGATGTGTGCGCTTCATCGTGCTGTTGCGGGTGCTACCAGTTTGAAGCGCGGAATTTCGACCATGAAGATCGAACCATCGGCACGGATGAAGCGATAATGCCCCTCCATTATTCCCGATGGTGTCGAAAGCGGGCAACCCGACACATAGTCGTGGCTGCCGCCCGGCTTGATCAAAGGCTGTTCTCCGACAACGCCGTCGCCATCGACATAGTTGATCGCTCCCCGTCCATCGGTGATCTGCCAATGGCGGGTCAGCAATTGGACGGGGTCATCGCGATGATTTTCGATCCGGATATGGTAGGACCAGAACCAGCGTTCCTGTGCGGGAACGGATTGTGCATCGAGAAAATTGGGCACAACCCTGACGGTCACGTCCTCAGTCGTCGCGTGGTCAGTGAAAAAGGCGTCGAGAATCATGGTTCGCTCCGCAGCAGGGTTACAGCCCTACCTTATGCAACGCCTGATCGAGATCGGCAATCAAGTCTTGCGGATCTTCGAGACCGATATTGATCCGCAACATCCCTTCCTCAACCCCCATGATCGCGCGTTGCTCTTCGGAAACACTATAATGTGTGGTCGAGGCAGGATGACAGCACAGGCTGCGACTGTCGCCGATATTGTTCGAAATATCGATCAGTTCGAGCGCGTTAAGCAACGCCATCGCCTGTTTGCGGCCACCATCAAGCACAAAGCTGAAAATCGGCCCGCACGCCTTCATCTGGCTCATCGCCAGATTATGCTGAGGGTGGCTGGCAAGTCCGGGGTGCAGCATTTTGGCCACGCGACCTTCGACAAACTTGCCAACGGCGAGCGCATTTTCCGACTGCTTCAAAGCGCGCAATTCAAGCGTTTCCAGTCCCTTATGCACCACCCAAGCGTTGAATGGCGAGCAATTGGGTCCGGTGTTGCGCTGAAACGGCAACAGCACATCGTTGATCCACTGTGCGGTTCCGCAAACCGCGCCGGCAAGCACCCTGCCCTGCCCGTCCATCAGCTTGGTCGCACTATAAGCGACAACATCGGCACCGAAATCGAGCGGCCGTTGCAGCACGCTGGTGGCAAAGGCGTTGTCCACGACTGTGGTGATGCCATGTTCCTTCGCCAGCCCGCAGACATAGCCCATATCGACAATATCCATCGTCGGATTGGCCGGGGTTTCAAAGAAGAACACTTTGGTGTTGGGCTGGATCGCATCCTTCCACGCGTCATTGTCACGGGCGTCGATCGTGGTGGTGGTGATCCCCCATCGTGGCAGCAGGCTGTCGGTCAGCCAGCGGCATGAGCCAAAGGCCGCGCGGGCCGCAACAACATGATCGCCGGTATTGAGCTGACACAACAAAGCCGTGGTCATCGCCGCCATGCCGGTCGCCTGCATCCGACAGGCCTCTGCCCCTTCCATCAGGGCGATGCGTTCCTCCGCCATCGCAACCGTCGGGTTTTGCAAGCGGCTATAGGTCATTCCCTGCTGCTCACCGGCAAAGCGCGCGGCAACTGTCTCGGCATCGTCATAGGTGTAACCGGACGACAGAAACAGCGCCTCCGACGTTTCGCCATGCTCACTACGCCATGTGCCACCGCGCACCGCTTGCGTGGCAGGGCGCCATTTGGAAGTGATTTCGCGATTCATGCCGGTGGTTTTCTTCATGCTCGTCGCTTTGCCGCGTCGTGCACCAGTCAGTCAATCGCTTTGCGTAAATTTAGCTATTGACGCAAAGCCGGGTAAATGTAATCAACGCTTACATTAGAAAGAAAGGCGCTTGAATATGCAACGAACTCGCAGTGGCTGGCGGATGACCGCTTGGATTTCAGTAGCATTATTGGCTGCTGCACTTGTGCAATTTGCAGCCGTTGGTGGCGTTGAGGGAATCCGCGCCGCGATCCGTTTGACGGCGCGCACCTCGTTTGTGCTGTTTATTACAGCGTTTACCGCCTCTTCACTGGCGCAGACCTTTCCTTCACCGACAACCCAGTGGTTGCGGATAAACCGACGCTATCTGGGATTTGCTTTTGCATTTTCACATCTCGTGCATTTGATATTCATCATTCTGTTCGTCAGACTGGACCCGTCGAATTTTTGGATCGGGCGAACGCCTACCAGCCTGATCCCGGCTTCTATTACCTATGTCTTCATTTTTGCAATGGCAGCGACGTCCTTCAACCGCACGGCAAAGGCGATCGGCGGCACAGCCTGGAAATGGCTGCACTGGCTGGGCTCCTATGCAATCTTCATCAGCTTCGCCGCAGCTTTTGGCGGGCGAGCGGCCAAATCGGGCTTTTATATACCTATTTTGGTCTTACTGACCGCAGCATTGCTTCTGCGGGTTTTCACCCGTTTTCGCCGCGCGAAAATTACCGGCTCTCAAGCGACCGGATAAACATGTTCAGGCTGGAATGCATGGCCGATTCGGGATCATCTTTCACATGCCATTCGCGGAAATGGCCGTCGCTCCACATGCGTGCGAGGCCATAAGCCAGCGCCCTGCTGGAAAGCAGAATAGCATCCACCGACAAGTCAGGCGAAATCCTTCCGCTCGACTGACCCCGTATGATAAATTCTATCATCAGTTCGCGAACCGCATCATTATCAGCCTGCAATTGCGGAGAATTGGAAAAGTCCACCAGCGATCGCGAGCTGATAATGCGGAAGTGCGTCGGATTGTTCAGTGCCCAGCTGACATAGCCGCGACCAATGGCTTCGAGCCCTAATATTGGATCGTCGGTCTGCGCTGAAGCCACCGCCTGATCGACCGCAGCCCGAAAACGAACCATCGCCTGTTCGGCCATAGCAGTAACTAGCGCAGCTTTTGTTTTAAAATGACGGAATGGAGCACCGGGGGAAACCCCGACGCGCTTTGCGACTTCGCGCAGCGACAATTGCTCAAAGCCGCGTTCTTCAACCAATTCGATCGCAGCGGAGATCAGCGCTTCGGCCAGGTTTCCGTGGTGATAGCTATCCCGTGTTTCGCTGTCGGCCATTTTAGCAGCCTAGCGCAATTGTGCCAGAACGGCATCTCCCATTTGCGTCGTTGTCATGGACCCACCCAGATCCGGCGAGCGTGCGCCTCCCGCCAGCGCCTTTGCAACCGCACATTCAATCCGGTCCGCTGCTTGCGGCTGACCCAGTGAATAGCGCAGCATCATTGCCGCCGACAGGATCGTCGCCAGCGGATTGGCCTTGCCCTGCCCTGCAATGTCCGGCGCGCTGCCGTGGATGGGTTCGTACAGACCCTTTTGATTGGCATCGAGCGAGGCGCTGGGCAGCATGCCGATGGAGCCCGCACACATGCTGGCCTGATCCGACAATATGTCGCCAAAGAGATTGCCGGTGACAATCACGTCAAACTGCCCCGGATTGCGCACCAGCTGCATCGCGGCGTTATCGACGTACATATGACTGAGTTCAACCTCGGGATATTCGGCATGGGTTTCTATCACCACGTCGCGCCACAATTGGCTGGTCTCCAACACATTGGCCTTGTCCACCGAACAGAGTTTCTTGCCGCGCGCCATCGCAGTTTCAAAACCGACACGGGCGATGCGGCGCACTTCATCTTCATTATAGGACATGACGTCATAGCCTTCGCGCCGCCCATCAGCGGTCTGGCGCATGCCCTTATCACCGAAATAGACATCACCGTTGAGTTCACGCACGATAACCATATCGATCTGGCTGGCGACTTCAGGGCGCAAAGCAGACGCATCAGCGAGTTCGGGGAACAATGTCGCGGGACGCAAATTGGCAAACAGCGTCAATTCCTTGCGCAGCCCGAGGATCGCCTGCTCAGGCCGCAAATGCCGTTCCAGATTGTCGCAATCGGGATCGCCCACTGCGCCGAACAAAATCGCGTCGGCACGCTTTGCCAGATCGAGCGTTGCAGCAGGAAGCGGATGCCCCTCGGCCTTGTAGGCCGAACCCCCAACCAACGCTTCTTCAAACGTCAAGCCAGGCAGGTCCAACGCATCCAGAACGCGGCGTGCTTGAGCAATAACTTCGGGACCAATCCCGTCTCCGGGTAGCAGGGCGATTAGCATGGGAGAACTCCGTTATAACGCGCTGGCCCTAGCCTTCCCAAAGGACCTTATGCAACCGCCCTTTTCAGCCGATCGACCAATCTTTCGCGCGCAGCGAGAATATCGGTGCGGCGGTCACCCAGCACATGCGCGATCAGCGCGGCGCGGTTTGCCGCCATGGTCTTTAAGGCACCGTCAGTCCCTTCAAACTTTGCAGGGTCGCCCCCGCCATAGCCCAGTTCGGACAAAAGCAGCGCCTCATAGCGTGCCATTGACGGCGCCCAGCCACGCGCGGCGGGCGCCAGTTCGATTGCTTGCAGCAGGCCATCCAGCGCCGAATGCAGCCGCGGATAGGCGTGACCTTCGGGCAATGTCGTGGCGGTCAATGTACAGGCCCACTCGATACCGGCAACCGCAAGCGGTTCACCCAGCAGATGCGAACGGCTGTGCGCCGCATCGACTGCGAGCGAAGCCAGTTGCCCTGCTGTCCGCGCACGCCAATCGCCTTTGACGATGTTTCCGGGGATCAGAACCGGCCGCAAGGCCCTGCCCGCGCGCCCTGCACATAGCCGCCCAAAAGCCCGTGCGACGCGGTCAGCGCACGCACAATCGCCCCGACCTCGCCATGTGGGCGAACCGAACAGATAATGGCGTCGGCGGAAATGTGCATATTTAGGGCTTGCCACATCGAAGCGTTGGCCGAAAGTGCTTGGTTTGACTTGGGTCAAGGTAAGGTAGCGTTATCAAGCGCAAAATTGATCCAGATAGGAAAGGAAAATAAATGTCCCATACCCCCCACGAACTGCACGATGAATTTCCCGATGATGCAGAAACCCTGCACGAATTGAAAACCGGCAGCGCCCATTTTAACAAGCTGTCCGACAAATATCATGAACTGAACCGTGAAATTCACCGCATCGAAGCGGGTGTCGAAGCATCTTCCGATGCGCGGGCAGAAGATTTGAAAAAAGAACGTCTGGTGTTGCTCGATGAAATTGCCGCGATGATTTCGCAGGCGAAAGCCGGAGCAAAATGAACATGGAGCAGGCCAATATCCGGTCAGAGCTGGCAGCGCGTCTCGAAGAACTCGAGGCGCGCGTCGCTCGTATCGAGGCAGACCTTGCCGCTCCACACAGCGCCGATTCAGAAGAGCAGGCGACCGAACGCGAACAGGATGATGCACTTGAAGGGCAGGACGCACTTTTATCGCACGAAATTGCCATGATCAGCGCGGCGCTGAAACGCATCGACGAAGGCAGTTATGGCGACTGTGCACGATGCGGCGAAGAAATTGGCGAAAAGCGGCTGGCGGCTATGCCCGAAGCGGCATTGTGCATTGATTGCGCACGCGAAACGCAGCGGCACTGATTTCGGTCAGTGCCGTTCTGCGGCGCGACTTTCGCCGAAAATTTCCCAGGCGGAAATGAACATCGCTGCAACCACTGGCCCGACAATCAGCCCGTTAATCCCCATGACGCTGAGTCCGCCGAGCGTGGAAATCAGCACGACATAGTCGGGCATGCGCGTGTCCTGTCCAACCAGGATCGGGCGCAGCACATTGTCGACCATCGAGATGATAAAGAATCCGCAAAGCAACAGCACCACGCCGTGCCACACACTGCCGGTGACCAGCAGATAGATGCCGACTGGAAACCAGACCAATCCCGTCCCCACAGCCGGGATCAGGGCAAGCAAGCCCATCACCACACCCCACAATAGCGCCGCGCGAATATCGAGCATCGAGAACAGAAATCCGCCCAAAATTCCCTGTACAATCGCGACGATCACGCTGCCTTTGACGGTCGCGCGGATTACGGTGGTGAATTTGTCGAACAAAGCGCCACGCTGCTCCGGACGCAGCGGGACCATTTCGCCAATCTTGCGGGTCAGGTGTCGCCCGTCGCGCAATAGAAAAAAGGTGAGATACAGCATCACGCCCAGCGCCATCGCAAAACTGAAGGCACCTTGACCGACACTAACCGCCTCACTTGCGACCAATTGCAGGCCGCTGGTCAGCATCGAACTGAGCCGAGCCTGCAACACTTCGACGTCGGTGGTGACATAGCGCTCAAATAGCACGCGCCATTGGCTTGGAATGGCTGCCTCTATATCGCGGACGATCTTACCGAGGTCGATCTCCCGCGATTGCAGCGAATTATAGGTTTTCAGCGCTTCATCGACCATCATCGAACCGACGATGAAGGCCGGGACGATGACCAGTGCAATCACCAGTAACAGCGACAATAGCGCAACCGAATTGCGCCTGCGCGGCATCATCAGCGCCAGCCGGTCATGCACGGGGGCGAAGGCAATGGTCACCACCAAAGCCCACAATATTGCGCCAAAGAACGGCCAACTGATCCAGACCATCGCCAATGAACCCGCAGCGACGAAGCCCAGCAGAACACGGTCCTCAAACTTTGCGCCTTCATGGCTCATCGCGCGTTTCGGGCGGGTTTTGGGCTTTGCAGGGTCGCTCATTGCGACAGGATATAGCGGCGGTTCAAGGCCCTGTCATGTGGTGAGTTGGGAGGCCTGAGCATGGCCCGCGATCAAGTCAACCATTCGCCCAAGCTGCGACGGCGGCAGGTCGTGCGCCATGGCATCGATCAATTCGAGCCGCGCGCCGGGGATGTGGCGGGCAATATCTTCGCTGCACGGATAGGGCACCAGCGCATCAGCCTTGCCATGGATGACCAAAGTCGGGGTGCGGATCACCTTCAACCGCTCGACCCGGCTGCCATCGGCGATGATCGCCAGAAACTGCCGACGCAGCCCGTCAGGGTCGTAATTGCGGTCAAATGCCGCCGCAGCGGCAACCTCAAAACCATCTGGCGCGCGGGCGGAATCTGGGAAGGAAATCGACTTGAGGGTTTCGACACCCAGCGCAATCGCCTCCTCCCGCGTCGGGTTTTTGGGGCGTCCTTTCATCAGCCGTTTGCGGATTTCGGGCGCTGGCCCGGGAAGCCCGCGCGCGCCACTGGAAGACATGACCGAGGTCAGGCTCAGCACACGGTCGGAATGGTTTGCCGCCACCAGTTGCGCAATCATCCCGCCCATTGAAGCGCCGACGACATGCGCCTTGCCGATCCCGAGCGCATCGAGCAACCCGACCGCGTCCTCAGCCAAATCGCTCAGCGTATAGCCCAGCTTCACCGGCCAGCCAAAGCGCGTCGCCAACATAGTCCACACTAGCGAAGGCATCGGTGCATCATCCATATGCGCCGACAGCCCGACATCGCGATTGTCAAAATGGATGACACGAAACCCGCGTTTGACAAGGCCCTGAATAAAGTCCGGCGGCCACGCGATCATCTGCGTCCCCAGTCCCATGATGAGGAGGATCACGGGCGCGTCGGACGGGCCGTTGTCTTCGTAGTAGAGTTCAACCCCATTTGCTTTGACCTTTGGCATTATTCACCCACCCCCATGATAAAAATCATATACCGTCTGCGCCACCGCAGCAGACACTCCCGGCGCCATCTGCAAATCCTCAAGGCTGGCTGAACGCACCGCGCGGGCGGTGCCGAAGTGCAGCAACAGCGCCTTTTTGCGTGCAGGACCAATGCCGGGCACTTCGTCCAGGGGACTCGCGGTGATCGCCTTGGCGCGCTTGGTGCGGTGCGCGCCGATGGCGTAGCGGTGGACCTCGTCGCGCAGGCGTTGCAGATAGAACAAGACAGGCGCGTTCACCGGCAGCATGATCTCGCGGCCATCGGGGAAGTGAAAAACCTCTCTTCCCTCTCGGCCATGATGCGGTCCCTTGGCGATGCCGATATAGGGGACATCTTCGATACCGAGCCGTTCGAACACCTCTCGCACCGCGCTCACCTGCCCTTTGCCGCCGTCGATCAGGACCAGATCAGGCCATTCGGGTTCGCGCTCCATATCCTCCCCGGAACGGGGAGGGGGACCGCGACGCACAGCGTCGGGGTGGTGGGGCACGAGCCGGTTCTCCTGCCCTTCGACGTCAAGCGGCTCTGCCTGTGCCTCTCCACCATCCTTCGGATGGTCCCCCTCCCCCGTTGGGGAAGGATTTAAGAGCCTTGCAAACCGCCGCTCCATCACCTCACGCATCATCGCATAGTCATCGTCGGTTGCGGCCTGTTTGATATTCCATTTGCGATACTGGTTTTTGATAAAGCCTTCCGGCCCCGCAACCACCATCGCCCCAATGCGTTGGTTCCCTGGATATGACTGTTGTCGTAAATCTCGATCCGTTGCGGCGGTTCGGCGAGTTCGAACAGGTCGGCGACCTCGCGCAGCAATTTGCCCTGCGTCGTTGTCTCGGCTAGTCGCCGGTCGAGCGCCTCCTCGGCATTGCGCTTCGCCTGCGCGACCAGCTTTGTCCGGTCGCCGCGCTGCGGAAAAGTGACAGTCACTTTTTTGCCCAGACCTTCGCCAAGCGCCTCGGCGAGAAGGTCCGCCTCGGGCAATTCACGGTCGAGCATTATCGTTGGCGCAGGCGGCACTTCGTCATAAAATTGCGCGAGAACGAGTGTCAGCACTTCTTCCTCGGTCGCATCCTGTGTGTGCGCAGGGAAGAACGCACGGTGGCCCCAATTCTGCCCGCCGCGAATGAAGAAGGCCTGGATGCCGATCACCCCCTGCTTTTGCGCGAGTGCGAAAATATCGGCGTCGCCAATCCCGGCTGCGTTGATGGCTTGGCTTCCCTGAATGAAAGTCAGTGCCTTCAGCCGGTCGCGCACCATTGCTGCGCGTTCGAAATCGAGCGCCTCTGCGGCCCCCTCCATCTCCTTAGCCAGCTTCGCCTGCACCGCGGTCGATTTGCCGCCGAGGAAGGCCTTGGCATCGGCCACCAGTTCGGCATAGCCCGCCTTGTCGATGCGATCAACGCAGGGGGCGGAACAGCGTTTGATCTGATAGAGCAAACAGGGCCGGTCGCGGTTGTTGAAGAAACTGTCGGAGCAGCTGCGCAGCAGGAACAACTTTTCGAGCGCGTTCAAGGTGACATTGACTGACCCGGCGCTGGCAAAGGGACCATAATATTCGCCCTTATACCGCCGGGCACCGCGATGCTTCTGTATGCGCGGAAAATCATGATCGGCGCGCAGCAATATGAAGGGGAAGCTTTTGTCGTCGCGCAACAGAACGTTGTAGGCCGGGCGGTAACGCTTGATCAGCTGCGCCTCGAGCAACAGCGCTTCTGCCTCGCTATTGGTGGTGACAATCGTCATGCTGCGCGTCAGCGAGACCATCCGCCGTAACCGGTTGGGCAGCCGGTCAACCTGCGTATAATTGGTCACCCGGTTCTTGAGCGCCCTTGCCTTCCCCACATAAAGCACATCGCCGCGCGCATCGTGCATCCGGTAAACGCCGGGCTTCGCCGGCAGCGTCTTCAGCACATTGCGGATCGCCGCCACCCCGCCCTCCAGATCGGGCTGGTCCGCGCCGCGCACGGCATAGGTTTGCGCTTCCTCGTTGAAACGCGAGGCGGCGTTGGGAAGGTCTGGACGATCAGCTTTGGACATTGGGTTGCAATATGCTACTTAACTAGGGCGATGAGGAGAGCCTAGATGCAACTGAATGGAAAGACCATATTATTGACCGGCGGTACCGATGGTATCGGACGAGAATTGGCGGCGCAATTGAAAGCCAAGGGTGCGGCGGTAATTGTTACGGGTCGGACGCCCGAACGGATTGAGGTCGCCAAGGCTGCAGGCTATGAGACGGTGATGGCGGACCTGTCGACAGCGGCGGGGGTGGAGGTTGTGCTGGCAGCTGTCACCGGGCGCGACATCGACATTTTAATCAACAATGCCGGCGTCGGCAGCGACCATGATTTCCGCGATGTGGCACCCGATCTTGCCGACAATGACCGTTGCATTGCGCTCAATGTGAATGCGCCGATCCATTTGATCACACGGCTGATGGATCGCTTGAAATCGCGGCCCGAGGCGATGATTGTCAATGTCACCTCGGGATTGGCCATCGCCCCGCGCGCAGGCGGCCCCATCTATTGCGCGACCAAGGCGGCTTTGCGCAGCTACACGCTGGCACTGCGCGAGCAACTCAAGGGCAAGCGCATTCATGTGCTTGAGGTGTTGCCACCGGTTGTCGAAACCAAAATGACGGCGGGTCGCGGCAGCAAAAAAATGAGCGCGAAGGACTGCGCCGCGCAGATTGTCGATGCGATGGAGACCAACGCCAACGAAGCCAATGTCGGTATGGTGAAGATTTTGCGGGCTGTTTACAGCCTGTCACCTGCGCTGGCGCGACGGATCATGATCGGGTTTTGAGCCCCTTCTCCCATTGGGAGAAGGATATGAAGCCTTGCAAGCTTGCTTGTTAGGCGGAGTTGGATGAGGGGTTCCGGGCTATCGATGGCGCACATCCCCTCACCCAGCTACAACTAAGCCCTGAACCTTTCGGTTCAGGGCCAAGTTTTCGCAACCCTCTCCCGACGGGAGAGGGAAATATCAATTCAGCTTGGCAATCGTAGCGTCAACCAGACCGGCATCGGTCTTCGCATCGTGATGCGCGGCGATCAGTTGCGCAGCAGCGGCAGCGGCAGCGCTTGCCGCCTTTGCACGCACATCAGCGACAGCGGCGCGTTCAGCGGCAGCAATTTTTTCTTCCGCGGCCTTCGAACGGCGCGCGATCAGCGCGGTTGCATCGTCCTTTGCCTTGGCGACAATGGCTTTTGCTTCTTCCTCGGCATGGGCTTTCATCGCCTCTGCATCGGCTGCTGCAGCTTTCGCCTTGGCTTCATATTCGGCCTTGATGGCTTCGGCTTCCTTGCGGAGGTTTGTTGCCTGATCGAGTTGAGCCTTGATGCCAGCAATCTGCTGATCCAATATTCCGCCGACCATGGCCGGAATTTTCTTCCAGATGGCAAAGCCGATGACGACCAGCATTGCCAGCGCCACCCACATCGGAGCGTCCATGCCCCATGCGGCAGGAGCGGCATGAGCTTCCCCGCCACCATGCGCCTCGGTCGAGGCATGGGTGTCGGCCACGGGTGCGCCGTCAACGGTGCTGTCTTCGATGACGGCCTTTTCCTTGGCCATGGCATCGGGATGCGCTGCATTAGACATTGGACAGGGCTGCCTTTGCTGCCGATGCGGCCTGCGCCGCGCTTACCTTTGCGCCTGAGACCTTCGCGACAATATCCGCCGCAGCCTCTGCCGTCACTTTCTCGATACCGTCCATCGCCTTGGCGCGTGCCTTGGCAAGATCGGTTTCGGCGGATGCCAGCTTGGCTGAGATTTCCGCGTCGGCCTTTGCCAAACGGGCTTCGGCATCCTTGGCACCTTTGCCTTGGCCGCTGCGGCCTTGGCTTGGGCTTCGCCGCGAGCGGTGTTCAGGGCATCGCTGCCGCCCGACACAAAACTGTCAGCCTCGGCCCGTGCGCGTTCGGCGGCGGCCAGATCATCTGCGATCTTGCGACCGCGGGCGTCCACATTGGCGTCGATCTTGGTCACCATGCCGCGACCAATGACAAAATAGAGGAAGGCAAAAACCAACAGCAGCCAGAAAAACTGCGAGACATAGGTTTCCAGTATTTGCGCAATTTGAGGCATGGGTTCCGCTCGACTTGGAGGGTAAAATCAAAAAGGAAGTGGCCCCCGGCGTCGATGCGCCGGGGTGTCCTCCCCTAAAACGCTTTACGCAACGAAGATCAGGATCATCGCGACGACGAACGCGAGCAGACCGAGAAGTTCGGCAGCTGCGAAGCCGATGAAGAGGCGACCCTGCTGGCTGTCAGCAGCCGCCGGATTGCGCAGCGCGCCCTGAAGGAACGAACCGAAGACGTTACCAACGCCGCCAGCTGCGAGGCCTGCACCAATTGCTGCGAGACCGGCACCGATCAATTTTGCTGCTTCTGCTTCCATGATATAAACTCCTGTTAAAACTCAAACTCGGTTGGATAAAACTCAGTGAAGATTGACCGCGTCGTTAATGTAGAGCGAGGTCAAAAGGGCAAAGACATAGGCCTGGATCGCGCACACCAGCAGTTCCAGCAGGGTGATGCCGATCATCAGAATGAACGAAGGCAGGCTGACCACCGGGGCTACCCATGCGGCCTCTGCATTCAGACCATTGATCACAAAGCCTGCCAGCACCTTCATCAGCACGTGCCCAGCGGTCATGGCGACGAAAAGACGCAGCGCGAGGCTGAACGGGCGGATCAGGAACGAGAATAGCTCGATGAACGGTATCAACCACAGCAGCCACCAGGGTGTGCCGTGCGGAACAAACAAGCTGAAAAAGTGAAAGCCATGCTTCCAAAGGCCGACGACCAGCACCGTGCCAAAGCTCAACACAGCAAGCACTGCGGTTACGGTCAAATGGCTGGTGACGGTGAAGCTGTGGACGCCCGGAACGATACCAAAGGGCATCATCCCCATGAAGTTCGCAAACAGGATGAACATGAAGAGCGAGAAGACCAAAGGCACATATTTCTTGCCTTCAGGTCCGATGCTCGAGCTCATCATATTGTTGATAAAACCGGTGACATATTCGGTCGCCATCTGCCAGCGGCCGGGAACCAGTTCGCGCTTCATTCCGCCAAGCATGAACAGCCAGATCGCGCCAAGAACGACGATCATGAACAGCGAGCTATTGGTGAAAGAGATGTCGTAACCGAACAATTCCAGCTTCGCCAAAGGCTCGATCTGGAACTGGTGCATCGGATCGATTTTGCCGCCTTCGCCTGCCACGATACTGAACCCCGTTCATGCCAAAAGCCCCGCAATCGGGGCGATAATATACGACCAAAGCGCCCGAACTATTCCGGGCGCTCTTGAGAAATCTTATAGATATTCCTGAAGGCGACTGCGATGCCCAAAAACATGCAAACCAACAGGAGCGCTGGCGTGGTCTCGAAAAACCGGTCAAACAACCAGCCTATCAAAGCTCCACCCGCAGGACCGGCGCTCAGCTCGGTCAAGACCCGGTTCCCCTGCCGCATTCCTTTGGCCGGGGGCACGTCCTGCCCAGTGCGTTCTGCCTCGGCCTTCCGGACCTTTTTCAGCTGCATGTCTAACGAATCGAGCCGAGGGTCTTTTTTGCCGTTGCCATCCTGCGCGGAATTATCGGAAGCCATGCAATTCCTCCTGTTTCAAACGGGGAGAACCGCCAAGACTCCGGGTCACCCCGCCAAGGCAGGGGCGCTTTAGGAGAGCATCAATGTGAAGTCAACTGGCGCAAAAACAAATCCGCCCGATCAGGTTTAGCGTCAGGGCCTAGAGTATGAAATCCGCCGCCGTCAGCACTTGCGCGCCTGCACCTTGCAGCAAAATGTGCATGTCGGCCACGCCATCGCCATTGACATCCGCCTCCACCCGAAGATCGGCACCAAGGTCCACCCAGCGAATCTGGGCAACACCAGTATTGGTGAATGCCAATGTGTCGACAAATAGGAAGGCCTGATCACCCACAGTAAGCGGATCCGGATCTATCAACAGAAAATTCAGTTTGTCAGTGCCACTCAGAAAATCGGTAATCCGGTCGGCATTGGCTCCAAGGCCGCTGTCGCTATCGGAGAAATAGCGGAACTGGTCCGCACCCGAGCCGCCGGTCAATATGTCAGCGCCGCCCAGACTCATGATCTTGTCATTGCCGACCTGGCCATTGATCGTATCCACACCATTGCTGCCGCGGATCTGATCAACGCCATCGCCGCCATTTACGGTGTTGCCGGTGGACGTGCCCAATCCCAGCTTTATGATATCGATACCACTGGTGCCATTCACCACCGTTGTCGCACCACTGGCAAAGTTCATCCCCGAAGCCAGGAAATTGACGCTCGCTGTCATATTGACCGTAATAGAACCTGTACCACTCAGAGCTGTGTTGCTGGCAAGGCCTGTGGCAAATTGTGCCCCCGTTAAGATTATATTGGCTCCACCAAACAGAATAATCGCCTCAATCGAACTGATGCCGCCAACCGAAATAGAACCACCGATGAGTTGAAGCGTATCGGTATCGGCCCCGCCATGTACAAACGACCCGCTATTGGCCAACGCAAGTGTGATAATATCGTCGCCATTGCCACCGTTGATGGTATCAATGCCTCCTCCTCCGCTCAGCACATCATTACCATCGAGTCCGTTGATCGTTTCACCCGCCTCGGTCGCATAGATGCCGTCGAAGGAATTGCTGCCGTTGATCTGGATCTGGTCAACCCCTGCTGTCCAGTTGACGAATGAAAGATAGATCATGTCCGCCGACCCCGTTATGTTGAAGACGACTTGATCCGCGCCGCTTGTACCTTCGATAATACCTGTTCCGCCAAAACCGCCAGAGTTAACCGAGCCCGAAATGGTCAGGTTCAGCGTCCCGCTGGATGACCGGATCCTGCCGTCAAGATTATAGACCAAGCCATTGTTGATGACAGTGGCAAAGCCGGACGTGTCAATTATTCCGCCTTCGGTCAGAGCGAGGCGATCGCCGAAATTATCGCTGGGCTGGCTGAAAAGATTTGCCGCAACATAGGCTGAGCCCAGCCGCAGCGTTCCGCCAGAAACTCCAAAACTCGATCGCGTTGCATTATGGGTGATCGATCCAAAGTTCGCGACGATAGTTCCGTTGTTGCCAAAGCTGCCAAAGGTCATCGTTCCTTGCGAATCATGATTGAGCGCGCCAGTCAGCATCATCGTTGTGCCAGTTGCCGCCACGATCTGCCCCGAACCGTCGTTGCCGACCGCCAAGCTGCCCGTGCGAAAATCATTGTCGATTGTGCCTGCCGAGAGAAACATCGCGTTGAACGCAATCGTTACCGATCCCGATCCAAGCGACGCATCGCCCGCAACGTCCAGCAGCCCGTCGTAAATTACAATCCCGCCGGTAAAGCTATTAGTGCCATTGAGTTCAAGGATTCCATTCCCCGACTTTAGCAACTGGCCACTTCCCGAAACATCCAGATCAAAGCGGGTTGTTGTCCCGGAATTGACGGTAGTGACAAAAAGATCATCATCCAGCCGCATGATCAGCCCGGATGCTGATGAAAACACGGTTGGGCCGCCGCCGGCCAAGGTATCTACGGTCAAAATTGCATAGGGATTGTAATTGTTGTTATTAAAAACAAGCGTACCCACCCCGGTTCCGCTGTCCACAGCGGAGCCACGGATCAGTATACCGCTTGTACCCGTGCCGGTTATGAACATCCGGCCGATAGTGATGTCCAGATTCTCGGGTACGCCAATAGTTAGCGTGCCGCCGTTTGAACTGATCGGGAAGTCCGCAAGTGCACCAATCGAATCCGGCACCGCACCCGACCAGTTGGCTGCGTTGGTCCAGGTTCCGTTATCGCCGATCCATATGGGCACAATCGCTCTCCTTCCAACAAGCCGAAACTAAACAGGAGCGACCCTGAGTTGGTACGGAAATGCCAACTTGCGCAAATATTTACGCGAGCAAAAAGGCAGCGTCAACCTAAAGATTGTGTTGCAATGTTTATACCCCGTTTTGTGCGAACTCAAACGGTGTGCGCTAGAGTATGAAATCCGCCGCCGTCAGCACTTGCGCGCCTGCGCCTTGCAGCAATATGTGCATGTCGGCCACGCCATCGCCATTGGCATCCGCCTCCACCCGAAGATCGGCACCAAGGTCCACCCAGCGAATTTGCGGAATGCCATTATTGGTAAACGCCAATGTATCGACAAAGACAAATGCCTGGTCCCCGGCGGTGAAAGGATCAGGGTCGAGCAGCAGGAAATTAAACCTGTCGGTACCGCTGAGAAAATCGGTGATTTGATCAGCCGCCGCGCCAATGCCGCTATCACTGAGGGAGAAATAACGGAACTGGTCACTTCCCGTTCCTCCGGTCAATATGTCGGCACCGCCAAGGCTCATGATCTTGTCATTGCCGATTCCGCCGTTGATCGTATCGACGCCGTTGCTGCCGCGGATCTGATCGACGCCATCACCACCATTCACAAAGTTACCGGTGGATGTGCCAAGCCCAGTTTGATGATATCAAGACCGCTGGTGCCATTCACTATGGTTCCCACACCGCTGGCAAAGTTCATCCCGGATGCCAGGAAATTGACTCCCGCCGTCATGTTGACGGTGATCGTGCCCGAGCCCGTGAGCACAGTATTGTTGGCAAGGCCAGTCGCAAATTGCGTACCGGTAAAGATCATATTGGCCCCGCCGACCAGAGTGATGGCTTCGATTGAGCTGATGCTGCCGATCGAGACGGAGCCACTGTTTAGCTGAAGCGTATCGGTATCAGCCCCGCCGTCAATCAATGCGCCGCTGCCAGATATTATGATGGTGTCGTTTCCTGCTCCGCCATTCAGCGTATCGATGCCCCCTCCACTTGTTATTGTGTCGACGCCGTCGAAACCGTTAATCGTCTCGCGCTGAGCCGAACCGGCAATAGTGTTGTCGCCGGCACTGCCGTTCATGGTGATTGTATCGATCCCGGCGGTCCAGTTGGTGAAATTCAACTGACTAATGTTGAAGCCGAAATTGGCATTGATAACCAAGCTGTCGACGCCCGCCGTCCCTTCCATGGTCCCGTTCTGTGCATTGTTTGCAATGAAGACGTCATTGACTATGACATTCAGTGCGCCAATCGAACTGCGGATGGTGCCATCGTCAAAGTCCAGATTGCTGATTGTGGTAGTCAGACCTCTGGTGTCCAATATCCCGCCATTCTGAATTTCGGTCAGTCCCGCACCCGGGTGACTGAGCAGGTTGGTTGCATTAAAGGCATTGCCCATCTGCAACGTGCCGCCGGCAATCCGTAAGACGGAATTGGTGGCATTTTCCAGGATCGATCCAAAACTGGCAACAATCGTGCCGGTATCGGTGAAGCTGCCGAAATTAACCGCACCTTGGGAAATATGGCTGAGTGTCCCTGTCAGGGTCAGGGTTGTGGCAGCCGCAGCCACAATTTGCGCCGAACCGGCTGTTCCGGTGGCATTTGATATGGTGCCGATAACATTGTTGACCGTGCCGCTCGACCGGAAGGCGGCGAAGTTGGATATGGTCACTGCACCGCTGCCAAGCGCTGCATCGCCAAATGCCTGCAACGTGCCGCCGATAATGTCGATGCCACCCGAGAAGGAATTGGTCGAATTCAGCTCCAGCGTCCCGTTACCGGACATGGTCAATTTTCCCAGGCCCGACACCGGAAGGTCGAACCGGGCAGTTGACCCGGATGTCACCACATTGACCAGCAGGTTTGACGCCAATGTCATGCGCAGTCCGGCCGCGCTGCTGAAAGTGGTCGGGCTGGTGGTCGCCAGCGTGTCGATGTTGAGCTGCGCATTCGATGCGCCATTGTCAAAGATCAGGTCGCCAATGTCCACGCCTGAATCGGTGAGCGAACCCCGGATCGTGATCCCGGTGGTCCCGGTCATGGTGATGTTCATGATTCCGACCGAAATGTCGGCGAATTCCGGAATACCGACAATGACCGTTCCGCCCACATTGGTGGCGAATGAGAAGCTCGCTGTAGAACCGGCTGCAGCAGGCACGCCCCCTAACCAGTTGGCGGGGTCAGTCCAGGTTCCGTTTCCGGCTGCAATCCAAGTAGGCATAGCGCGTCCTCTCGCGAACAACAATAAATAGCAAGAACATACGACCCGTCAAAGAAGCTAATGCGCGATGGGGGCGAGTCAAGCTAAAGATAGCCAGCCAAGGTAAAATGAGACCAAAAAAGTCCGTGGTTTCCTGCATTTCTCTAACGGATGCGGGAGATGAAATATGAACCGGCACCCGAATTAATCGGCTGCCGGTCCATTATCGCTTAATCGGTCGATTGTCTCAAAATCGTTCGGACATATCGATGTTTACTTGGGGCAGCGCGCGTCAAGTGTGGGTGGGTTCGCATCGCGCGTCATCCAAGTGCCGTTGGGCGCTTTGTATTTTTCACCCGGCGCTGTCTTTTCAACAATCAGGCGACACCCAGTGCGAAAGGCCATCTCCTCAACGGTCACTTCGTTGGTGAGCGCTTCGGCAGTATATTTGTCCTTACGCTTAATATTGATATCCTTGACCAGCGCCGAAATCGCTGCGCTCGGCGGACTGACAAAGCCGAGATAACCCGTCGGCAATTCGCCAATCAGCCCTTCAGAACGCGCGGACTGATAAGCTGGATCGCGCTGCGCGTAAGCAGCCGTCGAAACAGCAGCACCTAGCAAAGCGGCGGCGACAATCATTTCCAACCGATCTTGCATTTTTTCGCTCATCTTCATCAGAATATCTCCGGATTCTCTTCGGTTACCTTTTTCGACGCTTCGTCCAGACGCAAGAGTACCTCCTGACGAATGGCGATGTTGAGGTTGATGACAATCGGCTTGTCGGGTGCCGTCACCTGGACACATCCCGGAAGCATTGTCGCCAACAAAGGCAAAAAGAGGATCGCTCCTTTCTTCATGTTGCGTCGAATCGCACTATTGCGGTCCGTCGTCAATCCTGAGTGCATATGCCCCTCCCCCGCTTTCATGATGCTGAATAAGTCATTCAGCCATTGTAATATTGTGCCAACACCATTCATTCTGGCGTCTCCGTCTCTTCGGTTTCGGGCGGCTTGACGTCGAGTAGCCCCTTGTAACGCTGTGCCGCATATTCTGCATCATACAGCGCGCGCATACTGCCGATCAGCGACAGGAATTCTGCTTGAATGCGGATGTTGAATTCGATCGGCAGCTTCGCGATCTGCTTGGTGAAGAAATTGCGCTTGGCGGTGGTGCCTTGCTGCAATCCGCGGAACTGGACTTCGGTCACAATCTCGCCGCCGAGATTGCCGTCAACACCGATCCGCATTTCGTTGAACTGAATCGAACGCAAAGCCTCAAAGGCAAAATTGGCGAACGTCCCCATATCTTCATAGCTGAGTTGCCCCAAATAGCTGACCTCGCCACCCGGCGCGCGCGATACTAGTTCACCGCCGACAATCCGTCCGCCCTCTTGATCGAAAACCATCGGCAGGACTCCGTCAAAAACACCGACAACCCTCAGATTTTCGAGATCATAGCCCGCGAGGAATTTTTCAGCGTCCAACCCGATCAAACGGAATGTCAGGTGCCGCGCCTTTTCGACATCAAAGTCGAGAACGGTCGGCTCTAGGATCAGCTCACCGCCATAGAAAGGCCAACGCCCACCTTCGATTGCCACTTTCTGGTCGGCGAGCAATTGATAGCGAATTTGCCCGTCAAAGGCAGGAATGCCTGGATTGGCTACCGCAATGCGGGCTGTCTGCGATGGTGCCGTCTGTAAACCGAGCAAATCAGTAAACTCGATATCGGTTGAAAGACCGGACACAGGACCAAAAGCGGCAGCCAAATCAATCGATTTGGTCGAAAAGCGGCCACTGGAGCTGACACCATCGCGGTTCCATTGGATGCGGCCATCGCCCGAAATCAAGCCTTCGACATTGGCGATGGCACCCAGCGTGAGGGGCGTCAGCATTTCGGGCTGCAAACGGTCGTTGAAGGCCAGACCTTCCACCGCCAACAGAGCGCGACCATCGCCGCTTGCCAAATCGTGGCGGATGTCGGCATCGGCTATGCGAATACCGGTGGTTGGTTCATGCAAATGACCAAGCGCGGTAATCACGCCATTTCCCAGCGTCATCGACAGATCGGGGACGTTGAGTCTTGAAGCGGTCAACCTGTTCGGCATCCGATACCGTCAATCCGGCATCCAGTTGCAACACGCTGTTGATGAAGCTCCATTGCCCTGCGGCATTTTCGGCAAGCAACGGTACCGCCCCGATGGTGGCGCTGCCACCTTCCAGCGTCCCGCGCATCCCGCCGTCGACAATTTCTCCGCCAAGCGAAGCCATATTCAATTGGGTTACACTATCCCCTGATCCCATCGTCACCGCTACATTGCTGGCAGCCAATCCTCGGTCCAGACTAAAGCGAATCTGGCTGCCGCTGAACTGAACGGGGGTGGACCCCATTTTTGCACTGCCGGAGATTGCGGGCGAGGTCAGCGCAAACCGCGTCCCTGCCCTGCCTGCGCGAATGACTGAAGCCCCATCGGGACAGGCGCGCAAAGTCTGGCCGGGCAGATACAGGCTGCCAGTGCGGAACGAGGTGAAGCTGACGGTGCGGCACGATTGCAGCATGGTGAAGGTGCCGTTGGCAAACGCCCCGTCAACCGGCAGGCTCAATCCTTCCAGCCTGCCGCCCATGAGCGGCCCCGAAAGGGTCGCCTGACCGTTGAATGTCCACGCACGGCCATTGCCACCAGCAAAGGCCAGTTTGGGAAGCGCCAGACTGCCCCCCTTGGCTTGATAGGGAGCAAGATTCAGATTGCTCGCCCAGCCGCCGCGATCCTGCCGCAATGCCAGTTGTCCCTGCGGCAATCCACCCCCCGAAAAGGCGAAACTCAAGGGATTGCGCAACCGCCCGTCGGAAAAGTTCAACGGACCGCTCTGGGTGATGACCGCGCCCGACCGGCTGTCGAGCCGCGCTCCATTGATGAGAAACGCAGTCTTGCCCGGTGCCATCTGCGCGTCGAAAGCGGCCCACCCATTGAAAGCCCGCAACGCCGATTGCATCGCAGTTCGCAGTTGCGCGGTTACCGGACCAACCGGGGTTGCAGCTGTACCTTTGGCGATTCCATCCAAGGCTGACAATAAGGACGCATCAGCGACAGCATCTTGCGCCATGGCATCGCCCCGTAAAGACACCGACATGCCCGCTTCGGGTGTCGCGATGCGTCCTTCCGCAGTGCCGGACAATCGCCGGATAACCAGCGAAGCATCGCGATAACTGGCACGATCTAGCGACAAGGTAAGATTGGTACGTTCCCTGCCGCCATCGAAGCTAACAGACCCGGCGGGTGCACCCAGCGTGGTCTGTGCATGCCGGACATTGCCCGCCGAAAATTCCAAATCGCCAAACCAGCGATCAAATTTCTCACTCAGCCGGACTTCGCCGTCAAATTTCGGACCAATTGCCGACAAGCCATAAGACGGGCAATCAATCTTGGCAGAGCTAAGCGGTCCGTCGAGAATGGGCTGGCTGTCACGAATCCGGACTTCGCCATCAAATCGAGGTGCCAAGGCGGTACAACCGCCCCCGGCCAGTTGCCGAGCGCGGACAATGGCGTTGCCCGTAAAGCTGCGCTGCAAATGTCCCTTACCTTCGGCTGCAACGCCGATTCCGCCCCAGGGCGTGCGCAAGGAGAGCACCGCATCTTCCACCAGCACCTTCAGATCGGGAAAGGTGAAGGGCTCCTTGCTATTCGGATCCCGAAAACGATCGAGCGCGCCAAAGCTGAATTTTCCGTCAGCAAAACTGCCCTTCAGCCGCACGCCATCGGCACGCACGGTGCGGATTTGCGGGGTACCAAAGCCAATCGCCAGATCAATCTCGACATTTTTGGCGGTCAGGTCAGGATTTTTCGGATCACCTATGATCAGATTGCGAATCTTCTGCGTCCGAAAGCCGATATCCTCGATCTCATATTTCGCTGGAACGCCGTTAGTCTCGAACTGGTTGCGCACAAAGCGGTCGGCAATGTCGATCCGTTGCCACCATGCAACCAGCAGCAAGACAAGGAGCAACAGAAAGACAGCGCCAAAAATATGGCGCTTTCCCAATCGAAAAGCGGGTTGCTCGGCTGAATTTTCAGCGTCCATCTGCCCTCAATTGGGGCAAAGCATCGCAGGTTGCAACGCCCGTCTCTGTCAAATGCCTTGCCCGAAAGGTAAAATTGCGGAAAAACCGTCGTTGATGGGGGAAGATCGCACCAAAGACGAAAATTATGGCGAGGGGCACCGCTCTCGTTTGCGCGAACGCCTGCTGAGTGGCGGAGGCGATGCGCTGCTCGATCATGAACTGATCGAATATTTGCTGGCGGTGGTCCGTCCGCGACTGGATACCAAACCAATCGCAAAGGCATTGTTGGCGCATTACGGCAATCTTGCGTCGCTTGTGACGGCCGACGTAGAAAGTCTGAAGCAGCAACCGCAAATGGGAGAAACCTCGGTTGCCGCGATCAAGATTGTACAAGCCGTAGCGCTTCGGATGCTGTCCGAACCGGTCCGCGAACAGCCGATATTGGCCAGTTGGCAATCGTTGCTGGATTATCTTCGCGCCGATATGGCCCATCTTACGATAGAGCGGGTTCGCCTATTGTATCTCAATTCCAAAAACATGCTGATCCGCGATGAAATCGCCAGCGAAGGCTCCCTCGATCAAGCGGCGGTTTACACCCGCGAAGTTATCAGGCGCGCGATTGATCTGGGCGCGGCCGCCATCATCCTTGTGCACAACCACCCCAGCGGCGATTCCGCACCCAGCCGTCAGGACATTGCGCTCACCCGAGATATCGCCGAGGCAGGCAAAAGGCTGGGCATATCGGTGCACGACCATGTCATCATTGGTAAAGACGGGTTTACGAGCCTGCGTTCCGCAGGATTGATCTGATCGCTTTTTACAATCCAGCCGATATTTGGGTGGACATGGTTCGACTATTCTGCACTTTAGGTGTCTGTTTAGGGAATCGGTAGGAGCCAAATATGAAAATCAAACTCATCACCACCGCCGCGATTGCAATTGCCTTGGCAGGCTGCAGCGGCAACAAGGAAAAAGAAGCAACTGCCGACGCAGGTCCGGTAAAGCGCGAAGCCGGTAGCTGGAAAACCGACATCAAGCTTCTGAAGGTCGTCATCCCCGGTATGCCCGCCGGTATGGAAGCGCAAATGCAGAAGGCCCTACCGCAGGGCATGGAAGTCTGTCTGACGCCCGAACAGGCCGCGAAGGAAGACATTGCCGCTGAAATGTCAAAGAGCAGCCAGGCTGGCGACTGCACCTTCTCCAAGCGTGATTTTGCCGGCGGCAAACTCGACGTTGCCGGCAAGTGCAAGACACCGCAGGGCGAAATGGACATCACCATGACCGGTACTGTCGAACCCAAAAAGACCGATATCGTCATGAACATGAAGGGCAAGGCGCCGACCGGCAACGGAGACATGGAAATGTCGATGCAGATGGTCAGCAACAATGTTGGAGCCTGCAAGCCCAGCTAAGCGAGCTCTGGAAGTAAATATTGGAAAGGCCGGGGTTCGCTCCGGCCTTTTTCGATTCGCAATATTATTTTTCTAACAATGCCAGCATCGGGTTCAATTGCATCACTTCCAGCACAAAGGATTTGGGCTTTTTGAAAAACTTGCTTTCGCGGTTCACCTGAAATCCCAGCAAAACAATCGCCTCCATCACGAAGTGCACACAATTCTGCTTACCCAGATTATAGCTTTTACCCGGCAGGTTTCGCCATTTTTCAACATGCGCGGTCAGCTTTGCATATTGATCGTCGGATAGCTTCAGTGAGAAATGCTTATTGCTCTTATCGACATATTTAGCCTCTTTGGTCTCGATCATGCCCTTGACCGAACCCAACAAGATGGCGGGTGAGACACTGACGGCTGTGAAACCAAAATTGGTATCAACCTCTTCCCCTGTCGAATCGATTTTGCCTTTGAGGGTGAAAAAAGCATGCGGGAAGTGGTCGCCGAAGTCGTGACTATAAAAAGTCGCTACGACCTCTGCGCGCGCAGGTGCCATTGCCGCAACGGAAAGCAGCAGCCAGCAGAAGACAAATCGGAGAATGCTCATCGCCTCTGAAATAGCTTCGTCGCATCATGTCGGCAAGTAAGGCTTGACCGGCGCGCACATTTGCGGTGCTTACACCGCTGCAAATAAGGAGAGTCGGACTATGGGAGACCGTCGGAAACCCATTTTCGTTACTGGAGGAGCTTCGGGCCTCGGTCGCGAAGTCAGCCGCTATTTCGCCAGTAAGGGCTGGTTTGTCGGCATTGCCGATATCAATCCGGATGGCATGGCCCAAACTGCGGCGATGCTCCCCGCTGGCCAATCTTCGATTCATTTGCTCGATGTTACAAACCGCGAGCAATGGAAACAGGCGCTTGCTGATTTCACCGCGACGACTGGCGGGAAGATCGACGTATTGTTCAACAACGCTGGGATTGGATCGGGTGGCGCGATTCAGGACATGGATGACTCTGATATCGACCGTCAGATCGCTATCAATCTGACCGGCGTGATCAATGGCATTCGTGCCGGCTTTGAATATTTGAAGAATACGCCTGACTCTTGCGTTCTTAATACCAGCTCAGCAGCCGGAATCTACGGCGTCGGTGGCTTGAGCGTTTATAGCGCAACCAAATTCGCAGTTCGCGGACTTACCGAATCGCATGATATTGAATGGCGGGAACTGGGGATCAAATCGCGCTCGTTGATGCCCGGTTTCATCGATACCAATATCATTGGCAATATCGAACCGGGATCGAACCAGACGGGCAAGGAAAAGCTTGAGTCGGCAGGGATCGAAGTCAGCCCGGTGGAAATAATCGGCCCTGCGGCTTGGCAGGCGGTGCATGGCAAAAAGGTCCACACAACCGTAAACAAAATGGCCAAGCAGCTGGCCTTTGCCGCACGCTGGTTCCCCGGTCGTTTGCGCAATCAGCGCACAGGGCTGGTCGAGGGATTGGAAACGATCGTCAGCAGCGGGACCTAAATCTCACACAAAACTGTCGATTTGCGTGGCCAGATCAATATCGCGCAGGGATAGTCCTGAGGCATCATGGGTCGTCAGTGCAATATCGACGGTGCCATAGACATTGAACCATTCGGGATGATGGTCCATTTTTTCGGCAACAATGGCAATCCGGGTCATGAAGGCGAAAGCCTCAGCAAAATCGGGAAAGCGGAAGGAACGGCGAATGGCTTTTGCATCGGCATCATATGTCCAGCCACCCAGCGCTGCCATGGCATCGTTGCGTTCCTTGTCTGTCAATTCGGCGATTGCCATAAATCGTTCCTGTCTTTGCAATTTCTGTTGAGCATGCCTATTGCGCGCTATGTCCCAGCGTCAAGATGAACCCGCATCGCTGACTGTCCGTAACATCGCAATCCAGCGCGGTGCGCGTATGGTGATACGTGACTTTTCGATGGAGGCGCGCGTGGGCGACATTGTCTGGCTGCGCGGTTCGAACGGCAGCGGCAAGACCAGCCTGCTGCGCGCGATTGCCGGATTGCTGCCGGTTGCAGTGGGAACGGTGGAGCGCACAGGAAAGCTGGCGATGACCGATGACGCCATTGCACTTGATTATGACCAATCGCTCGACGATGCATTGCGCTATTGGGCAAAGCTTGATGGAGCCTCGGGCGCTGAGCTGGAAGCGGCAATGACCAGCCTTGATCTGGTGCCTTTGGCCGAACTGCCGGTGCGGATGCTGTCGGCGGGACAGAAAAGGCGTGGTTCTCTGGCTCGCACTATTGCCTCTGGCGCTGCAATCTGGCTGCTTGATGAACCCTATAACGGGCTCGATCAGGCCAATCTGACAAGGCTCGATGCGGCAATTGAACGGCATGCCGCCAGCCAAGGCATTGTCATCATCGCCTCGCATGTTGCCCCGTCGGTCAATGTCGCGAACAGCGTCATGCTCGACCGCACACGCAAGGCTGCCTGATGAAAGCGATCTGGTCCCTTATCCTGCGCGATATCCGCCATGCTTGGACGGGTGGTGGATTGTGGTTGCCGGTGGTGTTCTATCTAGCCGTGGCAACACTGTTTCCCTTTGCCGTCGGTCCTGACCATGCGCTCCTCGCGCGCACCGGCGGGGGAATACTTTGGATCGCTGCACTGCTATCGAGCCTGTTGCCTATCGAACGCCTGATCCTGCCCGACATGGAAAGCGGAATGATCGATCAATTGTCGATCCGGGGTTGGTCCGAAGAATGGATTTGTGCCGCAAAAATTGCCGCGCATTTCATAGCTTTCGGCGGACCATTGTTGCTGGCAACTCCAGTCGCCGTCGCTTTGATCGGCGTTCCCGATACACAAATATCCGCGCTGTTCATGGGGCTAGCATTCGCCCTGCCCGCGCTTGCCGGACTGGGGGTCACAATCGCGGCGCTGACCGCCGGGCTTCGCGGCGCTTCAGCATTGGGCGGGCTTTTGCTGGTGCCCTTAGCAATACCCTTGCTTATATTCGGCGCTGGAACGCTCGATGACAATCCGGGTCGCGCGTTGCAATTGCTCGCTGCGACCAGCCTCGCAATGACGGCATTGTCACCCTTTGCTGCGGGCGCTGCGCTTAGGGCAGGACGCAGCTAAGCCTCTTTCGTCGCGTCCATTTTCTTCGCATAGCCTGCCGCGATCATCGCTTCGATCATATCGAACAACTTTTCGGGTTCGGCAGATTTCATCGCGACCATTTGCGCCTCAATCCCTTCGGCAATTGCGATTTCGCGTTGCCCGGCATCCAGCGCTTCCCAAATTTGTCGTGCGACCTGATCAGGATCGATCCCGTTTTCGATTGCCGGGTCGCTGACACCGCGCACGCTGCCGTCGGCGGTCAGAGCGTTGCGCGATACATTGGTGCGGACAGACCCCGGTGCGACCACCAGCACCGACAGCCCCATCCCCGCAACTTCCGCCCGGAGCGAATCAGCATAGCCAATCAGCCCGAATTTTGCCGCACAATAGGCAGTGCGCATCGGCACCCCGACTTTACCGGCAACACTCGAAATCATCACCAACTTGCCCGATCCGCGCTGCGTCATATGCGGCAGTAAAGCCTGTGTGAGCGCGATGGGTGCCATCAGGTCGATGCCAATAACATCTTCATAAACCGATAGCTGTGTGTCGATCGCCAAAGATCGTTGCGACACCCCGGCATTGTTGACCAGAACGTCAACCTGCCCTTTCCACCCGGTTGCCTGTTCGACAACACTGCCAAGGACGGGAAAATCGGTTGCTTCGAACGGCAATATCAGCACTCGATCCATTGCGCCTGCTTCGGCGGCAACAGCATTGAGCGCCTCGACATTGCGGCCCGAAAGGATGCAATTGCCGCCATCGGCCAGCCAAGCCTTGACAAGAGCTGCACCGATTCCCGACGAGGCCCCGGTTATCCACGCGGTTTGTCCTTGATGGTCCGACATGATTTCTCTCCTTCTTCACCGCTGCGATGCCGGTTCAACTTTCCCCCTGTCAAGCAAATGCTGCTTGCGAATCGGTCGCAGCAACCCCACATGGCATTCATGTTGATCGAAACCGAAACCACACCGAATCCGGCGACACTCAAATTCCTGCCGGGTCGCATCGTAATGGAAAGCGGGACCCGCGATTTCGCTGATCCCGAAGAGGCCGCCGCTTCGCCTTTGGCCGAAGCGCTGTTTTCGCTCGGCGATGTCGTTGGCGTGTTCTTCGGTCGCGAATTCATTTCGGTTACCGCGGCCCCTGGTGTTGCTTGGGGTGGGCTTAAGCCCGACGTGCTGTCGATCTTACTCGACCATTTTTCCGCCGAAATGCCGCTTTTCCATCCTGCACAAGCCGGGTTTTCCGTGCCGTCGGCAGATGCAGAACTCCCGCTCGATGCGCCCGAAGATGCAGAAATTGTCGAACAGATCAAGGAATTGATCGAGACCCGCGTTCGTCCTGCTGTGGCGAACGATGGCGGCGATATCGTTTATCGCGGTTTTCAAGGTGGCGTGGTCTATCTGCAAATGCAGGGTGCTTGCTCGGGTTGCCCGTCTTCGACGGCAACGCTCAAAAACGGTATCGAGCAGCTGCTCAAACATTATGTGCCCGAAGTCAGCGAAGTCCGGGCCGCCTGATTCAAACTTAAACCAACAGGGATATTCATGTCAGTCAATTCACCGCTCGACGATGCTGCGCTCGATCAGCTGTTTCGTACCGCCCGCACCTATAATGGATATCTCGACAAACCCGTTACGACTGAACAGCTGCATGCTGTCTGGGATTTGATGAAATATGGCCCAACCTCGGCCAACTGCCTGCCGGCGCGCATCATCTGGTGCGTCAGTCAGGAATCGAAGGAAAAGCTGGCCGCATTGTCGATGCCCGCCAATGGCGAAAAAATATTGAGCGCGCCGGCGACCGCGATCATCGGCATGGACATGGAATATTACGAGCTGCTGCCCGAGCTGTTTCCCCACACCGATGCGCGCAGCTGGTTTGTCGGCAACGACGCGCTGATCGAAAAAACCGCCTTCCGCAATAGCACGCTACAGGGCGGCTATTTCATCATGGCGGCGCGCGCACTTGGCCTCGACACCGGTCCAATGTCAGGATTCGCAAATGATGCGGTCGATGCTGCATTTTCGCTGATACGCCGATCAAGTCGAATTTCATTTCGACCATCGGCTATGGCGACCCGACGACGATATTCGAGCGCAGCCCGCGCCCGGGATTTGACCGCTTCAACAGCATCGTCTGATCTGTTTACAACTCGAAATGCGAACTCTGCTAATCGATACTGCGTCGCCTGCCTGTTCAGTGGCGCTGTTCGATGGCGATGAGCTGCTAGCCGCGCATCATGAAGTAATCGGTCGCGGCCATGCGGAAAAGCTCGTTGGACTTATTGCGCGACTGCCCGACAAAGGTAAGGCGGATCAAATCCTGGTCGATGTTGGTCCTGGAAGTTTCACCGGAATTCGCGTCGGGCTCTCTGCCGCCCGTGCTTTGGCATTTGCATGGCATTGCGAATGTCATGGCTTCAGCCAGATGGAATATCTCGCCGCGCTGGCGTTGAGGCAAAATCCGGATGCCGATCATGTCGATGTCGTCATTAACGGCGGTCATGGTGAGGTATTTTTTCAAAGCTTTGACCGTACGCTTTCACCCGCCGCAGTCATTATTTCGATATTGCCTGCCAAAGCAGCGGAGCTAAGTTGTTCACACTTTATCACTGGAGATGCTTGTGCTGCACAGATCGCCGAACTGCGCAGCAACATAGAAGCGTTGATCGGGGAGTGCGACATGCGACTTTGGTCATATGATCTTGGTTTGAAAGAGAAGACATTGACTCCGCTTTACATCCGCGCGCCAGACGCCAAACTTCCGGGTATCGGCAATAGATGATCACAATTTGCAAAGGCGATGCTCGCGATATTGCCTCCATCATGCCTGTCATGAATTCGGCATTTCCAGCCGAGTTTGGCGAAGCCTGGACAGCCAATCAATGCATTGGCGCCCTAGCTATGTCCGGTTGCCATTTGCATATTGCAAAAATTGAGTCAGCCGTTGTCGGCTTCTCAATCTCACGCCGAACGCTCGATGAGGAAGAACTGCTCCTAATTGCTGTCGATTCAAATAGCCAAAATTTGTCGGTTGGCAGCCAATTGTTGAAATCTGCCGTTCAAGACAGTTTCGACAATGGAGTGACCAAATTTTTTCTTGAAGTGCGCGAAAATAACGACGCGTTTCGCTTCTATGAAAAACACGGCTTCGAAATCGTCGGAATCCGACCCAATTATTATCGTGGAGCCGATGGCGTTCAATTTGCAGCGCGGACAATGGCAAAATTTAGCCGATGACCATTGCGATGTCGGCAAGTTACCGATTTCACCTATATTGATCTGTTAATCGAAACTATGGACTTTCAGTCCCAATTGCGAGATAATATCGCGGTGGGTCGCAAAACAAAAAAAACAGGGTCAAGGAGTCATTATGACACAGGATATCAATGACGGAAATGAGATGCTGATTACGCTTACAGCGGATATCGTTGCTGCTCACGTCAGCAATAACAGCGTTGCCGTTTCCGATTTGCCAGTACTGATTAGCAATGTGCACAGCGCATTAGCAGGACTTTCAGGTGCGCATGCACCTGTTGTTGCGCCGGAACCTGCTGTTCCTATTCGCAATTCTATCAAGCGTGACTTCATCGTCTGCCTCGAAGACGGAAAAAAGCTGAAAATGCTGAAGCGTCACTTGATGACGCACTATGGCATGACGCCCGATGACTATCGCGCAAAATGGGGTCTGGCGGCTGACTATCCGATGGTCGCCCCCGCCTATGCAGAACAGCGCCGCGATCTTGCCAAGGCGATCGGCCTCGGTCGCAAACCGGGATCGGGACGCAAGAAAAAAGCGTAATTCCGAACTGTATTCAAACAATGTGAAACAAACGAAGGGCCGGTCGTAATGACTGGCCCTTTTCGTTGACGAATTCGGCGAGGACACTACATATCATGGCATAATGGACACCCGGATTGACCTAGAGGCATTGTGCGCAGAGCGCGGTTTGCGCATCACCGACCAGCGGCGCGTCATTGCCCGCGTCATTTCCGATGCCTTTGACCATCCCGATGTTGAGGAATTGTATCGCCGCGCTTCAGCTATCGACCCAAAAATCTCTATCGCGACGGTTTATCGCACCGTGCGCCTGTTCGAAGAGGCAGGAATTTTGGATCGCCACGATTTCGGCGACGGCCGCGCGCGTTATGAGGCATCCCCTGAAGCGCATCATGACCATCTGATTGATGTCGAAACCGGTAAGGTGATCGAATTTGTCGATCCCGAACTGGAAGCATTGCAGAAACAAATTGCCGAGCGGCTCGGCTATCGTCTGGTCGATCACCGTATGGAGTTGTACGCCGTTGCCATCAACCGCAACGATTGAACGCCGCAATCCGGTTGCGCTGATATTGGGGCAATTGCTGTTTGCCGCGCGCCTTTTGCTGATGGCCGCAAGTTTGTTGGTCGGGCTGGTTCTGCACAATCTTTGGCGACTGTTTCGACAGCCCTCGCCATGGCCCCGCCTTTTTCCTGCTGTCGATCAGTTGGACGGCTGGAATTGCGACCGCTACCTCGGGCAGGCGGATCCGCAAAAATGTGTTCTACGCCGCAAACCATCACAGCTGGATCGACATTCCGGTAATGTCAGGTGTGACCGGCTGCACCTTTGTAGCCAATGACGGTATCGAAAAATGGCCGCTGATTGGCTGGCTGTGCACGATCAACAATACGATTTTCGTCAATCGCGAGAACAAGCTGAGTGTGGGCGAACAGGTCGATGACTTGCGTGAAGCAATGAGCGGGGATCAACCGGTTACGATTTTTCCAGAAGGCACCACCCATGACGGATCGGGGCTATTACCGTTCAAGCCGTCGCTGTTTGCAGCACTGGTTCCGCCGCCAACGGGTATGATGGTGCAGCCCGTTTTCCTTACCTACGGTCGCCATACCCGACGGATATCGTGGGTGGGAGAAGAGGGTATTGTCGAGAACTTCTGGCGCGTGATGTCCTATCTCAAACCGGTAACGGCAACGATGCATTTTCTCGATCCGTTTGATCCCGCACATTTCGCGGATCGTAAAGCCATTTCTGCCGAAGTCCGCGCACGAATCGCGGAGGCGATGCAAGCTGGCGACCATTACCGCAGCCATGTATAGGCGCGGCGCATGAGCAACGAGTCGCCCAAGACCTTTCACGTCAAAAATTACGGCTGTCAGATGAATGTCTATGACGGCGAACGCATGGCAGAGATGTTTAGCGGGCGCGGGATGGAGGCATCGGACAAAGAGGATGCCGACCTTGTCATCCTGAACACCTGCCACATTCGTGAAAAGGCGGCGGAAAAGGTCTATTCCGAAATCGGTCGGCTGCGTCGCCGTGATGGCAGCAGCCCGATGATTGCGGTGGCGGGCTGTGTCGCTCAGGCCGAAGGCGGTGAAATCAGCCGCCGCGCGCGCGAAGTAGATATCGTGGTCGGCCCGCAAGCCTATCACAAGCTGCCGGACATGATCGACGCCGTGGTTCGCGGAGAATCGAGCGTTGATCTTGATCTGCCGGGGCTCGACAAATTTGACGCTCTACCCAAGCGCCGCAAATCCGGGCCTGCCGCCTTTCTGACCGTACAGGAAGGCTGCGACAAATTCTGCACCTATTGCGTTGTGCCCTATACCCGCGGCGCCGAAATCAGCCGCAGCTTTGCCGACCTGATCGATGAGGCGAAGGCACTGGTTGATGGCGGGGCAAAGGAAATCACGCTGCTGGGGCAGAATGTGAATGCCTGGACCGATGCGGACCATGACCTGGGATCATTGATCCGCGCGCTCGACCGAATCGAAGGGCTGCATCGCATCCGCTATATGACCAGCCATCCCAACGACATGACTGACGGTCTGATCGCCGCGCATGGCGAAGTCGAAAAGCTGATGCCCTATCTGCACTTGCCAGTGCAATCGGGTTCAGACCGCATATTGAAGGCGATGAATCGCAGCCATAGCCGCGACAGCTACCTCAGGATTGTCGAGCGCGTCCGCGCAGTGCGGCCCGACGTGGCGCTGTCGGGCGATTTCATCGTCGGCTTCCCCGGCGAAAGCGATGCCGATTTTGAAGACACGTTGAGCATCGTCCGTGAAGCTGGCAACGCGCAAGCCTATTCGTTCAAATACAGCCCCCGACCCGGTACTCCGGCCGCTACCATGGACGACCAGATTGCGTCAGAAATTGCCGATGAACGGCTGCAAAGGCTGCAGGCGTTGATAAACGAGCAACAATTGGCCTTCAATCAGGCTACAAGGGGCAAACGCACATCTGTTTTGCTCGAAAAACCGGGCAAATTGAATGGCCAATTGATCGGCCGATCACCGTGGCTGCAATCGGTGCATGTGCTTGCGCCGGGGCTCGCAATCGGCGATATTGTCGAGGTTGAAATTACCGAATCCGGTCCGCTGAGTCTCAAAGGAGAAATGCTGATGAAGGTTGCTGCCTGAATGGCAAAACGAGCGCAGGCGCAAGCAGGCGATATGTCGCGGCTGGAAATGCAGTTCGACAAACCGCACCTCATCAACAGCGTGTTCGGCGAATTTGACCGCAACCTTGTCACCATCGAAAACCGTCTGGGCGTCTATATCTCGGCGCGGGGCAACCGGATCCAGATCGAGGGCGAAGCGGGCGCTACGGCGCGTGCGCGTGATGTATTGCAAGACATTTACACCCGCGTGCAACGGCATGAGGATATCGACCCTGAGACAGTGCAGGCCATCATCTCGATGAGTTCGGAACCCACGCTCGAAGGTATCGTCCGCAAGGATGATAGCGGCGCGCCGACCATCATGATCCGCACCCGCAAGAAAACGCTCGTGCCGCGCTCAGCAACACAAATCCCCTATATGGAGGCGCTGGCGCGCGACGAGATCATCTTTGCACTGGGGCCAGCAGGGACGGGCAAGACCTATCTGGCGGTCGCGCAGGCGGTCGCGATGCTCATCACGGGGGCGGTGGACCGGTTGATCTTGTCACGCCCAGCGGTCGAGGCGGGCGAGCGGCTTGGCTTCCTGCCCGGCGACATGAAGGAAAAGGTCGATCCTTATCTGCGGCCGATCTACGACGCGCTGCACGACACATTGCCGGTCGAGCAGGTCGAGCGGCGGATAGCGAGCGGCGAAATCGAAATCGCCCCGCTTGCTTTCATGCGTGGGCGCACACTCGCCGATGCCTTCATCATTCTTGATGAAGCGCAGAACACTACGCCCGCGCAGATGAAGATGTTCCTCACCCGCTTTGGCATGAACAGCCGCATGGTGATCTGCGGTGACCCCAACCAGGTCGATATTCCCGGTGGAGCCACCTATTCAGGGCTGAAGGATGCGGTCGATCGGCTGGAAGGCGTTGACGGCATCACCACCATCCGCTTCAACTCCAGCGATGTTGTCCGCCATCCACTCGTCGGTCGCATTGTCGATGCCTATGAGGGCACGGATGGTTGAGGTCGAACTCGACCAGACAGACGAGTGGGGCGAGGATCGGGATTGGCAAGCGCTGGCGGATGCAGCGGTAGCGCAAGCCTTTGTGGTAGCCGGGTTCGCGACCAACGCCAATGTCTCGATCAGCATCACCCTGTCGAACAATGACGAAGTCCAAGCGCTCAATGCGCAATGGCGGGACAAGAACAAGCCGACCAATGTGTTGAGCTTCCCCATGCTGGAGGCCGAGGATCTGGCTGCGCTTGCTGCAACCGGCAAGGGCGTGGCCTTATTGGGTGACATCATCCTCGCCCATACGGTCTGCGTCGCCGAAGCCGAGGAAAAGGGCATCGCCCTGCCCGATCACGTCACCCATCTGATCATCCACGGCACATTGCACCTGCTCGGCCATGACCATATCGACGATATACAAGCCGAGCATATGGAGGCATTGGAAGTAAAAGCCCTTGCATCGCTGGGGCTTGGCAATCCATATAGCGACAATTGAAATCCAGTGGAGGTAGCAAGGCCGGTCTGATGTCGGAGGGCGAGAGTAGTAACGGGTCGAAATCACGATCCGACGACGGCGGAGAAAGCCGAATATGGCAGCGCGTAAGAGCGCTTCTCTTTGGGCGGAACCATGAGCCCACGCTGCGCGAGCAGTTGGAAGAAAAAATCAGCGAACATGAAGACGATGCCGACGATGGCGGCGATGTCGACGACGATGGCGACCTGTCGGCCAACGAACGCATCATGCTGCGCAATTTGCTGCATTTCTCCGAACACCGCGTCGATGATGTCATGGTCCCGCGCAGCGACATTCTCGGCATCGAAGAGAGCGCCAGCTTTGACGAAGCGGTCGCCGCCTTTGCCGAACATGGCCACAGCCGCCTTCCGGTCTATCGCGAGACGCTCGACAATATTACCGGCATGATTCATGTGAAGGATGTCTTTGCCGTCCTTGCCGAGGGTAAGGAACAGCCTGACAGCCTCGAGCCCTTCATCCGCCAGCCGCGCTTTGTGCCGCAGAGCATGGGGGCAATGGAATTGCTCGATGAAATGCGCCGGACCCGCACCCATTTGGCAATCGTCATTGATGAATATTCAGGCACCGAGGGCTTGGTAACAATCGAGGATCTGGTCGAGGAAATTGTCGGCGAGATCGAAGACGAGCATGACGAAGAAGCCGAAGCGCTCTTCATCGAAATCGAACCCGGAATCTGGGATGCCGACGCCCGCGCCGAGCTGGATGATCTGGCCGAGGCCATCGACCCCAAATTGTCCGAGGTTGACGAGGATGTCGATACGCTTGGCGGACTGGCCTTTGTCATCGCAGGCAATGTCCCATCCCCCGGCACAATCCTGATGCATCCAGAAAGCGGCTGGAGACTGGAAATATTGGAAGCCGACGAACGCCGCGTCACCCGCGTTCGCCTCCACATGCCGCAGGTTGTCGGCGAAGCTGCAGGTTAGTTTTTCTTCCCCCACACCGCTTTCAGCCGGTCATCACGCCCGCAACGGCTGCGGTAATATTTGTAGCGGATTGGATTTTCGCGGTAGTAATTCTGGTGGTAATCCTCAGCGGGATAGAAGGTCGAACGGGCGGTAATTTTGGTCGCGATATCGCGTTTGAAATGGCCCGCCAGATAGTCCTTGGACGCCTGCGCAGCCCTGGTTTCTGCGGCATTTCCCGGGAAGATCGCGGCGCGATAGCTGCTGCCTTTGTCGCAAAACTGGCCCTCCGCATCGAACGGATCGACATTGCGCCAGAAAAGGGTCAACAGGTCCGAATAAGCGATTTTCTTTGGATCATAGGTCACCAGCACAGCTTCATAATGGCCGGTATCGCCGCCGCTCACCGCCTCATAAGTCGGATTCTTAACCGTCCCGCCGGTGTAGCCCGAAACCACGCGAACCACGCCCTTGGCCTTTTCGAAATCCGCTTCGGCGCACCAGAAGCAGCCCATTGCAAAAACTGCTGTAGCATAGCGTGCGTTGGTGGCGGCAGCTTTACTCGGCCCCGCTAACCCAAGCGATACGGTCAACGCGAAGATCAGCGAAAGGGCAGCGATTGCCGCGCGAGAGTGAATGAGCTTTGCCATGCGTGTTGTTCCTTTTCACTGCTGGTTCGCGTGAAGGAGACAAAAGGTTACACCCGGTCCCATTATCCCAGCAATCGCAATGCCCGTGCCCGCCAATTTTCCGCCAAAGTACTGAGCGCAGAAAGGTCTCGCAATGCGGCATCGGCATTCGCTGCCTTATGTCCGCCGCCTATCAACAACTGGAATGTGCGGGCAACGCTCCATTCCGCTGCGCCGCTTTCTACTTGCTGGATCGCGGCACCCGGATCGACCACTCCCTCTTCGATCACGCGGAAATAATAGCCGCTTCGACCCGACGTAATCATCATTGCCATCACCTGTTTAGATTGGAAATGATGATCGACTTTCCAGCAGGGTTGCCGACCCTGGCTAATTTCCACCAGCGCTGTACCAATGCGGAAACGGTCGCCGATATGGACTGTATCTTCAGTCATTCCCGCCGCCGCCAGATTTTCGCCAAAGGCACCCAACCGGCCGAGCAGTTCTGCATTGCCCACTACGCCCCCACAGAAATCGCTTCGCCAAGCCGGATAATGTTCGGTCGGATAGAAATGCACTGCCTTATCAATTCCGCCATGCACCGATGGGTCAGCTACGCGGTCGCCCTCAAAGCCAGTCTGGCTAAGCTTCACCGGCGCATCCACCACTTTGCGCGCGGCAATCGTGCTGTCCGTGCCATCGTCGCGCAGTCGCCGAGGCGTTCCCACTAACAAGGCGTCAAGGTGAGTCTGGATCATATGCCGACCCTAATCCGCCGTTATGACCTTGGCCATTGGCAATCGCATTAACCCTGTCTAATAAGCTGCGCGATGCAGACTTCGGACCTCCGGATCGCCCTTTTCAGTGGCAATTACAATTATGTGCGTGACGGTGCCAATCAGGCGCTCAACCGGCTGGTTGGCTATTTGCTACGTCAGGGCGCGCATGTTCGGGTCTATTCGCCGACAACCAACACGCCAGCTTTCCCGCCCACCGGTGAACTGGTGAGCGTGCCGTCGATGGCCATTCCCAACCGCCCTGAATATCGCATGCCGCTGTCGCTATCATCGTCGCTAAAGCGGGACCTTGCTGCTTTTGCCCCCAATATCATGCACATTTCCAGCCCCGACCGGGTGGCGCGACAGGCGGCGAAATGGGCGCGCGACCGGCAAATGCCAGTGCTGGCATCAGTGCACACGCGATTTGAGACATATTTCCGCTATTACAACATGTCCTTCCTCGAACCGCTGGTCGAGGCCTGGCTGCGAAAGCTCTACCGTAAATGCGATGCACTCGTTGCCCCATCCGAATCGATGGCGCAGGTGCTGCGGCAACAGCGGATGAATTACGATATCGACATCTGGTCGCGTGGTGTGGACCGGGAGATTTTTGATCCGTCGCGCCGCGATATGGCATGGCGTCGGAAGCACGGCATAGAGGATGATGTGCCGGCGATCGGCTTTCTCGGTCGGCTGGTGATGGAGAAAGGGCTTGATGTCTTTTCAGATACGATCGACCAACTGCACCGCCGTAACATCCGGCACCAAGTGCTGGTGATCGGCGAAGGTCCAGCGCGACATTGGTTCGAATCGCGTCTGCCCGATGCCGCTTTTGTGGGTTTTCAGGGCGGAGCGGATCTCGCTCGCGCGGTGGCCAGCATGGACATATTATTCAACCCATCGGTCACCGAAACGTTTGGCAATGTGACTCTGGAGGCAATGGCCTGCGGACTTCCTGTGGTTGCCGCCAAAGCCACTGGCAGCCAGAGCCTGGTCGAGGACAACCGTTCCGGTCGCCTGATCACCCCGGGTGCCATTGCCCAATATGCAGAGGCGCTGCGGCTATATTGCGAAGACCCCGCCCTTCGCGCGTTGCACGGCAAAGCGGGTGAGCAGCGCAGCCTGGATTACAGTTGGGATGCGATAAATCAGGCTGTAGCCGACACCTATTTGCGGCTGATTCGCCAGCGCAGTGTTCGAGGCAGCTGAGTCCGCTCGGACATCCTGCCAGACATAGCTCAGCGGAACTTCGCGAAAGTCAAAGCGATCGACATGGCGCCGCCTACTGCCTCCATTGTCACCAACTCATCACAGGGATAGCTTGCGCCGCGACCGTCTTTTTTGAAAAACAATCTACCCTTTTTAGCGTGACGCTGTCCCCCAGATTGTGTTGCCAATGTTTGCACAATTACTGGAGATAGCGGCTGGCCGATCTCGCTGGGACGTTGGCGGTTGCGACAAAATTACGGTCGATCATTTCATTCTTTCAATTTTTTGAGCGGTTTCGTCGATGGCGGCAACGATGGCATCGATCATTTCGTCAGTCGCCTGACCGCCTGCGACTTTGTGCATCAGCACTTCGCGCAAATTGCCCATCGCACGGCGAACGGCATGGCGGTCGATCTTGGCACGCGCTTCACCCATCGCCGCGAGCCGGGCGAACAAGGCTTCGACCTGCTCCGCATGCGCCTCAAGATGGGCGGTCCCCTCGTTGGTAATCGCAAAACTGCGCTTGGCGCCGTCCGACTGGGCTTCGCCGATAAGCCCCATGTCGACCAGCATAGTCAGCGTCGGGTAGACCACGCCAGGGCTTGGTGCATAAGCACCATCACTGAGTTCCTCGATGGCCTTGATCAGGTCATAGCCGTGGCGTGGCTGATCGGCGATCAGTTTGAGCAGGATCAGCCGTAGCTCATTGCCGTCGAACAGCTTGCCACGCCGACCTCCTCGGCCGCGTTGCGGGCCAAAACCGGCTTCCATCTCGAATTCGACCGGAAAGCGACCTACCTTCCAGGCCATTTTGCGGGCAAAATGCCGCCCGCGCATATGTCTTTCTCCATACATATTTTGGAGTTCCTTTCTATCATGTTGCTATCAAGATATATCTTGTAAGCTATTTTTCAAGTTTTAAATTGCAGCCAAGGATGACAGCGGCACTTCCCCGTTCTATCTTGCTGATAAATGGCCGAGCTTTTCCCAGAACCCCCGCAATCCCCGTCGCCGCTGAGCGACCATGCGCCGCTTGCCGACCGCATCCGCCCGAAGGCGCTGGCTGATGTGATCGGGCAAGAGCATATCACCGGCGCAGATGGTGCGATTGGCCGTATGGTCGCCGCTGGACGGCTATCTTCGATGATATTGTGGGGACCACCGGGCACTGGCAAGACCAGCATCGCTCGCTTGCTCGCCGACGCCGTTGGCATGCATTATATGGCAGTATCGGCGGTGTTCTCGGGCGTAGCCGACCTGAAAAAAGCCTTTGCCGAAGCCGAACAGGTTGCGCGTACCGGCAAATCGACCTTGCTGTTCGTGGATGAAATCCACCGCTTCAACCGCGCGCAACAGGACGGCTTCCTGCCATTTGTCGAACGCGGCACGGTTACGCTGGTAGGCGCGACTACTGAAAATCCCTCATTTGAACTCAATGCTGCCTTGCTCAGCCGCGCACAGGTGCTGGTGCTCAACCGGCTCGATGATGCAGCGCTTGGCAAATTGCTGTCGCGGGCGGAGGAAGAAGTTGGCACCCCCCTCCCCCTGACCGACGATGCGCGTACCGCGCTGATCGCATCGGCGGACGGCGACGGGCGCTTTTTGCTTAACCAGGCCGAGACGCTGTTTGCCATTGGCGGCACTGATCCGCTCGATCCCGCTGCCATGGCTGCGCTGCTTCATCGACGGATGCCGGTTTACGACAAGAACCGCGAAGGCCATTACAATCTGATCTCTGCGCTGCACAAAAGTCTGCGCGGGTCGGATCCGCAGGCCGCGCTCTATTGGATGGCACGGATGTTGGTGGCGGGGGAAGAGCCGCTTTATGTGCTGCGCCGCATCACCCGTTTCGCCAGCGAAGATATTGGCCTCGCCGACCCGCAAGCATTGCAGCAATGCATGGCGGCAAAAGACGCCTATGAATTTCTAGGGTCACCAGAGGGTGAACTCGCCATTGTGCAGGCTTGCCTCTATTGCGCGACCGCGCCCAAATCCAACGCCATCTACAAGGCGCAAAAGGCCGCATGGAAACTGGCGAAGGAAACCGGATCGCTGATGCCACCCGCCAACATCCTCAATGCCCCCACAAAGCTGATGAAGGATATCGGCTATGGCAAAGGCTATGCCTATGACCATGATGCCGAAGACGGCTTTTCAGGGGCCAATTACTGGCCCGATGAGGTCGCACCACAGACGCTCTATCAACCGGTCGAGCGCGGCTTCGAACGACAAGTGAATGAGCGGTTGCGCTATTGGGATAAGCTGCGCGAAGGGCGCCAGAGCGGGGCTAAGTGACTCAAATTGAATCATAAATTTGCTGCGCAAAATAATTGCAGCATTTATTTGCCAGAGTCTTGATTCTGCGATAGAATCTCCCTGCTTCTGGCGACCCCGGAGGTCGCTTTAACAAAGGGGGGCGACATGGGTGAATTACAGATAGCGGGTTATGCTTTTGATCAAGCGCTCGCGATGGAATGGGCTGAAAAAATCTTTTTCGCCCTGTTGATCGTTATCGTTACATGGGCTTTGGCCAAGGCGGCAAAATGGGCGTTCGCGCGCATGGTTGACCGCATTTCCTTTTTCCAGCGTGGCACGGCGACCGGCGAAAGTGTCGGCATGTCTTTGGGCAAGATCGTGTCGTTGCTGATCTGGCTGTTCGGTTTGCTGGCGGTGTTGCAGCAGCTAGGCTTCGACAGCGTGATTACCCCGGTGCAGGGGTTGCTCGGCAACTTTATTGGTTATGTTGACAATATCGTCTTTGCCGGTGCCATTTTCTTCATCGGTTCGATGATAGCCAAGATTGTTCGCGACCTAGTCGAGACAGCGCTTGGAACCGTCGATTTCGACAAATGGGCGAACAAGGGCGGGGTTGACACCTTCACTGGCAATACCGCATCACCAAGACAATCGGCACGATTGTCTATGTACTGGTGATCATCCCGGTCGCGATTGCAGCACTGCAAATGCTCGAAATTTCCGCGATTACCGAACCGGCCATGAACTTGCTGAACATGGTGTTCAAGGCAGTGCCGCTGATTATCGGCGCATGCCTGTTGCTTGGCCTTGGCTATGTCATTGCTCGCTGGGTCAGCGGTTTGATCGGCGATATCCTCCCCAATTTGGGAGCCGATCGGGCAATAGCGGAACTGGGGCTGTTGCCTGAGGGACGCTCTGCGTCAGGTGTTATCGTCACTATCGTGTCGATTGCGATCATGATCTTCTTTGCTATCGCGGCAACCAACATGCTGGGCTTCCCGCAACTGACTGACATATTGGAAACAGTACTTGGTCAGGCTGGCAATGTTGCGTTCGGCGCGGTGCTGATCGCAATCGGTGTGCTGATTGCCAACTTTCTGCGCAATCTGGTCACTGACACCGCAGGCGCGGGCATTGCCACCTCGATCATCTATTGGGTGACGGTTGGGCTGTTCGTATTCATCGGGCTGAAGCAAATGCATATTGGCGGCATGATCGTTGACTATGCCTTTGGCGCACTGGCGATTGGGGCCGCAGTTGCCTTCGCCCTCGCCTTTGGTCTTGGCGGTCGCGATGCAGCGGCGCGGGTGTTGAGCGACATGCGCGACAATCCGCCTGCCGCACCAAAGCCGGTAACCAAGCCAGCGGTGCGCAAGGCTGCTGCCAAAAAGTAACGCTTGCCGAAGCGCAATCTGGGGGCGGGATCACACCCGCCCCTTTTCTTTTGTGGCATTGCCGCGCAGATAGACGCGATGCGCTCGTTCGACCATTTTGCCTGTATCGACTGGTCGGGTGCCGCCACCCGCTGGCAGCCCGGGATTGCGGTGGCGCAATGTGAAGCAGGCAGCTCCGCACCGCGCCTGATCCCTTCGCCCGAACGCCATTGGAACCGCAGCGCAATTTTGGACTGGTTGCTTCAGCAAGCCGAAGCCAGGCGCAACATCCTGATCGGCCTCGACCTCTCAATCGCACTGCCATTTGCCGACCGGCAAAGCTATTTCCCCGGCTGGGAGGCATCACCACCCGATGCGAAGGCGCTGTGGCGTTCAGTCGATGCGCTGTCGTCGCATGATGACTATCTGAGCGCGCAAAGCTTCCTCCAGCATCCCGAAATCGCCCGCCACTTCCGTCAGCACCGCAACAAGGGCGACCTGTTCGGCGAAGGCCGCGGGCGGTTGCGCAAATGCGAATATAACGGCCAGGCACTAATCGAGGGAATAAATCCCTATAGCTGCTTCAACCTAGTCGGTGCTGCACAGGTGGGCAAGTCGAGCCTCACTGGAATGCGTGTTCTGCACAGGCTGAACAGCGCAATTCCCATCTGGCCGTTCGATCCGCTGCCCGCCAGCGGCCCGGTGATAGTCGAAATTTACACCAGCATTGCCGCGCAAGCTTCCGGCGTCCTTGCCAAAGGACGCAGCAAGATCACCGACCCGCAGTTGCTCGACACCGCGCTGGATCGTTTCAGCAGTAAGCCGCACAGCCCTCTCTACTCACGCCTGTCGGATCATGCCGCAGACGCCCTGCTAACCGCCGCATGGCTTCGCACCCATGCCGATCAAAAGGACTATTGGCAGCCCGCCAAACTGAAACCTGAAATTGCTAAAACTGAGGGCTGGACCTTTGGCGTAGTTTGACGCTAAAGGCGCTATCGCAACCAAGCGCCGGCTTAGCTCAGTTGGTAGAGCACCTGATTTGTAATCAGGGGGCCAGGGGTTCGAATCCTCTAGCCGGCACCACTCCCCCAAATTTCCGACTAACTTGATCCGATCACGCAGACTCTGGCGATTCATGTGTTTGTCGGCATCCGCCGACGGGTGGGTTCGAATCCCCTAGCCAGCTCCGTACGACAAAACTCAACCCTACTATTACTGCGAAGCAAACAATCACCCATGCGCGCCGAAATGGTTGGCGATTGCGCCGCCGACGCGCAGGATCAACTGATAGCTGCGCTCGATTGGTTCGATAAATTGCGCATGGATATGCGCATAGGCCTGTTCGCTGCGATCGGGGTAATCGGTCGGCTCGTTGACGTCGAATGTGGCGATTGAGGGGCTCGACACCGGGAAGGCGCGGCGGAATTGGGCGAGTGCGTCGTCGATGCGCAGCGCGAAAATCATTTCCAGCACATCGTCGCGGCTGATGTCATTCGAGCGTGAGAAGGCGGGCACTTGCACCGCGCGCAGGAAAATATGCTGCATCAATGCCAGTCGCAACGCCTGCAATATACCGAGCGAGCGGCGTACATCTTCTCGGCCGTCCTGACTGCTGTCGTCCGGCACAAGCGCGAGGAGCCGGTGTAGCTTCAACGCATCGACCCGCAAACGAGATGTCAGCGTGCGGAAGGCGCTGTTGCGATCATCGGTGGTCAAGCGTTCCGCGAGCGCAAGGCAGGCGGGTTCAAGCACGGATTCGGTCCCGCGATAGGGCCTGCTCGCCCAATAGGCGGAGTTGAACAGTTCGCCGTAGGCAGCAACCGATTTAATGCTGGCAAGCCGGTTGGAGGCACGCAGCATCCGCATAATCTGTCGGCCACGCAGGCTTTTGCTGATCAGGTCAGCAACCGCCTCGACATCTTCATCCGCAGCCGTGCCGGTGCCGGCAATCAGATTCACCGGATAGCCCAATTGCTGCATGATCGCGTTGTGTGGGATCGCACGGATCTGGCGCAAGCTCATCGCCCGGTCTGCTGCGACATCGAACTGCCGCCGTGCTTTACGCGACCCAGTTTCGTTGAGCAGACCCAGACCAAAGGCAGTGAGCGACCGTGCATAGGTGCGCGATTCCAGAAAGTCGCGCTGCACCCGACGGATGCCGCGATAGAAATCGAGGCTGACGTCGGTTTGCTGGTAAAAAGGGTCTTTGGAGGCAGGCAGAGCCGCGCATTCCACCTCCGCAATTCGCACCAAAGTCGCCAGCGCCAGTTCAGGCGTGCGGAACCACAAATAGCCGTCGCCGCCTTGAAAACTAACCTCTGGTTCCAGCGCAATTCGCGCGTCGGCAAAGCGCGAACGAGTCCACAGGCTCAGCGGATAGGTCAGCCGGTCGGTCATCGAAGAAGGATGCGCCCCGCGCCCCATCGATTCGCCGTGGGTGTTGAAAATCAGCGCAGCGACATCGGTCAGACCATGTTTCGCCATCATCTTGGCAAGCCGTCCCTGCAGCCTTTCGATAGCCAACGCCGCTGGCAGTTGCCCGACGAAACGACCAGCATCGGAAAATCCGGTTTGCACCGCCACCCTGCCGCTGGCGCGCATAGTCGCGGTAGGCAGGCTCTGCGAACAGTGCGTCGAGGAAGCGCGCACCATGTTCCATTGCGCTTTCGGTTTCGAACAGCGGCGAAACATCGACCTTTTCATCGATGCCGAACAATTTGGCGAAATAGAGCGCGGCGAGCACCGTTTGCGGATCTTCACATTCCGCAATCAACATGCGGATCGGCGCGTCGGTATCCACATGCTTCAGGATTTGCGCCATGATCAAAAATTGCCGGACCGCCGTTGTGTCCTCAATCGCGAGCGCGGCAAAATTGGAACGTAGAGGTTTTTCTTCGACCAGCAGCGTGCGCAACCGCGCCAAGGCGGTGTGGCTGCTCAGGTCGAGCGTCTGGCCCGGATCGATTCTGCGACGGATCGCATTTGGCAGCTGCGAAGCGTTGACGCGGAAATGCACCCAGCCCTGCCCCAGCCCGTCGCTGCGCATCGCCGACGCGGCCACCAGAATTGCACGCGCCGTATCGGCATCATCCTGATCGTTCGCCAGCGCTTCCAGCGATGCAATAACGCTGTCGAGCGAAACCAGCTTGTCTGGGTGATCGTCCGTCAGCCGGTTGGCCATTGCCGACAATTGATCGGGGCTGTCGTGCGGTTGGACGAACACCGCCTCCATTTCGCGCGCATAGGCCGCCGCCGCGTCGAGTTTTGCGGCGACCTCCGCTGCAGCGGATATCGAACGCAAGGCACTGGCATATAGTTCCAGCCGCATCGCTTTTTCGCGCAGACGAAAACGGATGCAGGTTGACCAGCCGATATCGGTTCGACCGTCCATGTCATAACCGACCCAGCTGGCAAAACGGAACGGCGCGGGGCGCAAAGACCGCCATTGGTCAGGCCATTGTTTCTGTGCCTGCGCAAAGAGGCGATCCACCAGCCGATCGCGCGCAGCGGCAGCGCGGGTGATCGCCGCCATTGCCTCTTCATGCTCATAATCGAGCGTTACATGATCGCGGTCGGTGGGCGCGATGCAGACAAGCTGTTCGGACACATCGCCATCACTCGCGGCCTGCGCTACCGCGTCGGATTGCGCCCTGTTGAGCAGAAAAGTCGGATGCGCGGTGAACACCACATGCATCAGCGGGCTTTGCCAGCGGCAGTTGAAGGCATCGAAATCGCATTTGTCCGAAGTGGCCAACCGGTCGAATGCCGCCAGATTATCGGCGATACCAACCGGTGCGAGCATCCGCGCCAGATGCCGCGCGCGCACCTGCAACGATTCGCATTCAAGTTCGGCGACAAGTCCGCCAACGTCGCCAAGCGAAAGCGCGCCGTTCTCTATCTCGCGTGAAAGGTCCAGACTGAGTTGAAAGACCGGGTTGAACAACGGCGATTGCGCGGTCTGACGATGCAGCTCCTGCAGCGTATCGCGCAAGGCCGCATTCGTGGTCATGACCCGAGCGCCGCCGCCTGTCTTGCGGCCTCCATTATTGCTTCGGGATCAGGTGCTCCCTTGCCAACAACCCAGCTTCCGCCAACGCAAAGAACCGGATCAACCGCCAGCCAATCGGGCGCTGTGGCGAGACTGATTCCGCCAGTGGGGCAAAATTTGGCCATACCAAAGGGTGCAGCAATGGCTTTCAGTGCGGATATTCCGCCTGAAGCCTCAGCCGGGAAAAATTTGAAATGGGTCAACCCAAGGTCAAGACCGCGCATGATATCGCCGGCGTTGGCGGTGCCGGGAAGAAAGGGAATGCCGCTGGCGACTGCTGCCTTGCCAAGCGGCTCGGTCAATCCCGGTGAGACGATGAATTCCGAACCTGCATCAATCGCGGCGCGCAGATCCTGTTCGTTCAGCACTGTGCCCGCACCGACAATCGCGCCTTCGACCTTTTTCATCTCGCGGATGACGTCGAGTGCTGCGGCGGTGCGCAATGTCACTTCCAACACCCGCAAGCCACCGGCAACCAGCGCCCGCGCAATCGGCTGCGCATATTTGGCGTCGTCGATCACCAATACGGGAATGACCAGCGCAGTGCGCATGATGGTTTCAATCGGCTTCATGGGTGTTCCTTGGCAAAGGCTGCGGCAGCGCCGAAAAGGCCGGGTTGCGGATGGGTAATCAGCTTGACCGGAAGCGTCGCCATCAGTCCCTCGAACCGGCCCTTGGCACAGAAGCGTTCGGCAAAGCCCGAGCGCAGCAGTATGTCCTTGATCCGCAGACCAAGCCCGCCTGCGATGACCACGCCGGATCCGCCTTGGGCAAGCGCAATATCGCCAGCTATGCTGCCCAAGGAAAGGCAGAAACGGTCAACCGCGGCGGCGGCAAGGCTGTCTTCCCCGCTTGCTCCCAATTGCCACAACGCCTTGTCATCCTGCGGCTGGATCGAACGGCCTTCAATGCCCGCGAGCGCTTCGTAAATGTCGACCAGTCCGGGGCCAGACACCACGCGCTCGACCGACACCCGGCGATAACGCTGACGCAGCCGCGCAAGAATAGCGTCTTCAATCGTATCGAGCGGGGCAAAATCGATATGCCCACCTTCGGTTGCCTGCACATGATAGTCGCCACCGCTGCGCCACACATGTGCGACGCCTAGGCCAGTGCCGGGCCCAATGATGCTGATTGTGCCTTCACCGGGCAGTGGCTCGTCCGGTCCTGTCAGATGCAGAAAATGTTCTTCATCTGCCTGCGCGACGGCATGGCCCACCGCACCAAAATCGTTGATCAATGTATAAGCATCGACGCCCAGTTTTTCGCCAATCAGCGCTGGCCGAATGATCCACGGATTGTTGGTGAACTTGATTACCTCACCCTTTACCGGTCCGGCAATGGCAATCGCTGCCGCGCGAGGTAGCTCATGCCCGGCAATACGCCCGAAATCCTGCCAAGCGGTCTGGAAACTGGCATGCTCTGCGGTCTTCAGCGTGACTGCTTCACCCAGATCGACAACGCGACCGCCCGACACTTCGGCAAGGGCAAACCGGGCGTGGGTTCCGCCGATATCGACTGTAACCAGTTTGCTCATAGCCCCGCCCCTGCCAGCATCGCACAAGCCCCGCGCTCGGCGCTGTCCGCTTGCGCGCGCATATGTGCGAACAGTTCGCGCCCCATGCCTTCTTCCTGCAATGGTGCGGTCGCGGGTTCACGCGAAGCAATCTCGGCCTTCACCTCCAATATGCCATCATGACCACATAATTTGATGATGTCACCATCCCGGATACGCGCAATGGGTCCGCCATCGAGGGCCTCGGGGGTCAAGTGGATCGCCGCCGGAACCTTGCCCGACGCGCCTGACATGCGGCCATCGGTGACAAGGGCAACGCGGAAACCGCGGTCCTGCAACACACCCAATGGTGGAGTCAGTTTGTGCAGTTCGGGCATGCCGTTAGCGCGCGGTCCTTGAAAGCGGACGACGACAACGACATCGCAATCAAGCTCGCCCGCCTTAAATGCTGCTAGCACATCTTCTTGCGTCGAAAATACGCGAGCGGGCGCTTCGATGATCCAGCGACCAGGGTCAACCGCGCTTGTTTTGAAGATTGCGCGCCCCAAGTTACCCTGCACCAGACGCATTCCACCGTCGGGGAGGAACGGCGCAGAGGGGGGCCTCAACATACTGTCGTCGGCACTGGTCGCGGGGGCATCGCTCCACACGAGTGCTTCACCGTCGAGCACGGGCTCTTGTCCGTACGCGGTGAGATCATCGGCCGCGACCGTCATGATATCGCGGTGGAGCAATCCGGCATCGAGCAATTCGCGGATGACAAACCCCATCCCGCCTGCCGCGTGGAAATGGTTCACGTCACCTGAGCCGTTGGGATAGACCCGCGCAATCAACGGAACCGACGCCGACAGTTCGTCAATATCCTGCCAATCAAGATGGATGCCTGCAGCGCGCGCCATTGCGGGCAGATGAATCGCATGATTGGTTGATCCACCGGTCGCAAGCAAGCCGACACAGGCGTTCACAATCGCCTTTTCATCGACACAGCGACCCAGCGGACGATAGTCTCCGATCTTGCCAATTTGTGCCAGCCGGTGTGTTGCCGCACGGGTCAGTTCGGTACGCAATTTGGTGCCCGGATTGATGAAAGCAGCCCCGGGCATGTGCAGCCCCATCAGTTCCATCATCATCTGGTTGCTGTTGGCGGTGCCATAAATGTACAGGTCCCCGCACCATGATAGGAAGCCGCCTCCGCCTCAAGCAATTCGGCGCGGCTTGCCTTGCCCTCGGCATAAAGCTGCCGCACGCGCTGCTTTTCCTTGTTGGCTAAGCCCGAAGGCATTGGCCCGGCGGGCACTAGGATCATCGGCAAATGGCCAAAACGTAATGCGCCGATCAACAGTCCGGGAACAATCTTGTCACAAATCCCCAGCAGCAGCGCGCCCTCAAACATCGCATGGCTGAGGCCGATAGTGGTCGCCATCGCGATGACATCACGGCTGAGTAGCGACAATTCCATGCCCTGCTGCCCTTGCGTCACACCGTCGCACATCGCCGGGACACCGCCCGCAACCTGCGCCGTCGCGCCGACTTCGCGCGCGAACAATTTTATCTGCTCAGGATAGCGTGCATAGGGCGCATGCGCCGACAGCATATCGTTATAGGCACTGACAATACCGATATTCATTGCCGAACCGCCGCGGATGGCGGCCTTGTCATCACCGGCCGCCGCAAAGCCATGCGCGAAATTCCCGCACGACATGGTCGCACGGTTCAGGCCCTTTTCGGCTTCGCGGTTTATCAGGTCGAGATACCGGCGGCGGCTATCGCGGCTTTTTTCGATGATGCGCGCGGTCACGCGTTCGATTGCGGGGTGTAAATGCGTCATGTCATTCACTCGTGCCAGCTAAAACCATCGCGCTCAGCCAAGGCGATGGCAGCGGCAGGTCCCCAACTGCCGGCGGTATAGGTTCGGGGTTTAATTGCATTTTCGGCCCAGCCCGCGCGGATTGCATCGATCCACTCCCACTGCGCCTCGACTTCGTCACGGCGTACAAACAAAGTCTGGTTGCCTTCGATCAGGTCAAGCAACAGCCGTTCATAGGCAATGCGTTTTTGCGGACCGGCGAAGGCGTCGGGCATCGAAATGTCGAGTGGAACCTCGCGCAGCCGCACACCGCCACGATCCAGCCCCGGTATCTTCGCCATCACCGAAAGCCCGACATTTTCGCGCGGCTGAATGCCGATAATCAGCTTGTTGGGTTCGGTCTTTGCCCCCTGCCCCGCAAAAATCGAGTGCGGAATCGCCTTGAACTGGATCATGATTTCGGTCTTGCGCTCGGGCAGCCTCTTGCCTGTCCGCAACAGGAAAGGCACGCCGTTCCATCGCCAATTGTCGATATGTGCCTTTAACGCGACAAAGGTCTCGGTATCAGAATCGCGCCCCAGTTCTTCATCATAACCCGGCACCGGCTGCGACCCGATTGCCCCTTCGCGATACTGGCCGGTCACGCTGTCGCCAGGGCCCAATGGCCGTAGCGAGCGCAGCACCTTAACCTTTTCATCTCGGATCGAGGTAGGATCATAATTGCTCGGCGGTTCCATCGCGACCAGCGCCAGCAATTGCAGCATGTGGTTCTGCACCATATCGCGGAGCGCACCTGCCCCTTCGTAAAAGCCAGCGCGTCCCTCCAGCCCCACCGTTTCGGCAACGGTAATCTGGACATGATCGATATGCGCAGCGTTCCAGACAGGCTCAAACAATATATTGCCGAAGCGCAACGCGAGCAGATTCTGCACCGTTTCCTTGCCCAGATAATGGTCGATGCGAAAAATGCGATCTTCGGGGAAAGCGGCGGCAACCGCGTCGTTGATATGGCGGCTGGTTTCAAGATCGGTACCCAGCGGTTTTTCAAGTCCGATGCGCGATTTCTCACCGGCCAGCCCGCTTTGCTGCAGACCTGCTATGGTTGGCTCAAACAGCGATGGGGCGGTTGATAGAAAGATCGCAAGCCCGTCAACAACTTTGCCGACACGCTCTGCCAAAGCAGCGAACCCCTCGGGTTTGGAAGCATCGAGCGGCTGGTAATGCAGACGTTTCAGAAAATCAGGAACAGATGCTTTCCGCTCCTCGGGCAAGAATTTTTCCAGCGCCTCTGCCGCGAAATTGCGGTAGCTGATATCATCATGCTCGGTCCGTGCAGTGCCTATGATGCACAGGTCTGGAGCTACCAAGCCATCAGCGGATAACGCGCACAGCGAAGGCAACAACATACGTTGCGCCAAGTCGCCCGTAGCACCGAACAGCAGCAATTTGTCGGCTGTGAACTGCATTGCAATCATTTCCTAAAATGGCGCGCTGCGGTTTCTCCACCACGCCTGACCATATCCTATTGGATGCGCCCAGAAGATCAACGGCTTGCATACGGATACATGGAAAATGCAGGACAATAGCCTCAAAACTTGCCTATTTTCCGCAATATGCCCACATCAGCGATATGACCGAATTTTCCATTCTTGATCTTGTCTCAGTCGCCGAGGGACGGACGATCGCTGACGCCCTTGGCGAAGCAGCCAGTCTCGCCCGAGAGGCCGAGGCGCTGGGCTATAAACGCTATTGGGTGGCCGAACATCATTTGATGCCGGGAATCGGCGGGGCAGCGGTCTCGGTGGTGTTGTCGCATATTGGCAACGCCACATCGACAATTCGCATTGGCTCGGGCGGGATCATGCTGCCAAACCATTCTCCGCTGACGATTGCCGAGCAATTTGGCACGCTGGACGCGCTGTTTCCAGGTCGGATTGATTTGGGCCTGGGCCGGGCGCCCGGGGCAGATATGCGGGTTGCGCGCGCGCTGCGGCGCGACCTCAACCAAGCCGCGCATGAATTCCCGCAAGACGTAGTCGAACTGCGCGCGCATTTCACTGGCGAGCCTGAACTTGGGCTGGAGGCTGTTCCGGGACGCGGTGCAAAGCCCGAAATGTGGATATTGGGGTCCAGCCTGTTCGGTGCGCAATTAGCGGCGGCGTTGGGGATGCCTTATGCTTTTGCTTCGCATTTTGCACCCGATGCCCTTGATCCCGCGCTCGAAATCTACCGCCGCAATTTCAAGCCTTCCTCAACGCTCGCGCAGCCACATGTGATGGTGGCGTTTAACAGCTTTGCTGCCGAGACCGAGGCCGAAGCCACCTATTTGGCATCGTCGATGGAACAAGCCTTTGTTGCCTTGCGCACGGGCACCCCAGGGAAATTACGCCCTCCCGTCGAATGCTATCGGGCAAATCTGCCGCCACCAGCCCAATCCGCCCTCAACCATGTGCTTCAGGCAAGTGCAATCGGCACTGTTGACCAGGTCCGAGAAAAGCTAAGCGCCTTTATTGAACGGACCGACGCCGACGAAGTCATCATTGCAGGCGCCATGTTCGATCCCGAAGCGCGCAAGCGCTCGATTGCACTGACAATGGAAGCTGCTGTCGCACTTTGACCACTTGCCATTCGCGCCGCTGCAGCTAACCAGCATCAAACATTCTAGAGAGGATCAATCATGCTGCGCAGGGCTGCCATAGTTTCCCCACTAAGGACGCCGGTAGGCAAATTTCTGGGCAGCCTTTCGTCGGTGTCGGCAGGCGAATTGGGTGCGATTGTGATCCGTGCCTTGATAGAGCGAACCGGCATTGATCCAGCAAGAATTGACGATGTTGTTTTCGCCCAAGGTTATGGCAACGCAGAGGCTCCGGCAATTGGCCGATGGTCAGCGCTTGCCGCGGGCTTGCCAATCTCGGTACCTGGATATCAGCTAGACCGGCGATGCGGCTCTGGACTTCAAGCGGTGATTGATGCCGCTATGATGGTGCAGACTGGCGCGTCTGATGTGGTAATTGCGGGCGGTGTCGAGTCGATGTCCAATGTCGAACATTACACCACCGACATCCGAAACGGTGTGCGTGCTGGAAATTTGACGATGCATGATCGGCTATCACGCGGAAGGCTGATGTCGCAGCCATCCGCGCGCTTTGGTGTCATTTCGGGTATGATCGAAACCGCCGAAAATCTGGCCAAGGACTATGAGATCAGTCGCGAAGACTGCGATGCCTATGCTACGCGCAGTCACCAAAATGCGACGCGCGCATGGGAAAAAGGGTTGTTCGACATCGAACTGGTTCCCGTCGCCGTCCCGCAAAAGCGCGGCGATCCGGTGATGATTGCAAAGGACGAGGGCTATCGCCCTGACGCGACAATCGAAACGCTCGGCGCGTTGAAACCACTTGAAGGCGGCGTAGTTACCGCAGGCAATGCCAGCCAGCAAAATGATGCCGGTGCCGCTTGCCTTGTGGTAGCGGAAGACAAATTGGTAGAGCTTGGGCTGGAGCCGCTGGCATGGTTCCACAGTTGGGCCGCGGCGGGCTGCGATCCTTCGCGCATGGGGATTGGTCCTGTGCCAGCGGTTGAGCGATTGTTTGCGCGCAACGGTTTGGACTGGGACGATATCGATCTTGTCGAGCTCAACGAAGCCTTCGCACCGCAAGTGCTCGCAGTGCTGAAGGGCTGGGGCTGGAGCGCAGACGACAGCCGACGCGACATCCTAAACGTCAACGGCTCGGGCATTTCGCTGGGCCATCCAATTGGCGCGACCGGAGGCCGTATTCTTGCCAATCTGGTTTACGAGCTTCACCGGCGGCAAGGTCAATTTGGCCTTGAAACCATGTGCATCGGCGGTGGTCAGGGCATTGCCGCAATATTCGAACGCGCCTGACCCTAAACGCTCAAGGCCGGATCAAATATTTCTCACCGGTGCGTTTCGCATTGTAATTTGCGGCAACGGCTGGATCGAGTGCTTCGACCAACGAAATTTCGTGGCTGTAGTGGCTTTTGAAAGTCGTCGTTAGTTCATCGACCACCCGCTGCCGCATCCGTCCCGCAACCTCTGGCCCGGCTTTGGCCAGAAATGGCGTCAGCAGAAAACCCGACACGCTCCAGGAAAAACCAAAACTGCGGTTGAGGATCGTCGGCGACAAGTCGAGCGCGCCATAAATATACATTTGTTTGAAGCTGTCGGAACCATAGCGGCTGTAAGACGTCATGCGTGCGACCGCTGCCTGCTCCATCGCCGAAAGGACTTGTCCGGTCAGCTTGCCGCCGCCGATTGCATCAAACCCGATAGTCGCGCCCGTTTCGGTCAAGGCAGCAACCAGCCCATCCATGAAGTCTGGTTCAGAAGAATTCAGCACATGCTGCGCACCAATGCCCTTAAGCAATTCGACTTGCGCTTCGCTGCGCACGATATTGACCAAAGGCACTCCATCCTTAGCGCAGATTTTGACGAGCATCTGCCCAAGATTGGACGCCGCCGCCGTGTGGACGATCGCGCTATGCCCTTCCATCCGCATTGTTTCGACAAAGGCCAGCGAGGTCAGTGGATTGACGAAGCAGGAGGCGCCATCGACCGGATCGGTGCCATCGGGAAGCGGCAGACACATCCCTGCGGCGAGGCAACGATATTCGGCATACATTTCGCCGCCGATCATCGCGACAGTCTTACCCAGCAAAGCCTGAGCCTCAGGCGAATCGCCGGCCGCGACCACAACACCACAGGCTTCATTGCCAATTGGCAGCGCCTCACCGATGCGCGCGGCCATTGCCCGCAGGGCTGGTTCGGGCAGTTTTGCACTGAGCACCGGCAAACCGTCGCGTTCGCTCGCAGTGGCTGTGTTCACATCGGCAGCGCTGAACAAAAGGCCTAGGTCGGATGGATTGATCGGCGTCGCAGATATTCGCACCAATACTTCATGCGGCTTCGGCTCGGCCATGGGTAACCGCGCAAGGCTGACCTCCAATACGCCATCCTCCTTGACCAGAGAAAGCATAGTTAGGTTGGTGGTGGGAATGGTGGTCATCACGGCTCTCCAAATTTCGTTATTGCTTCTTGCTATGGGATAATCTGCGATCACGCAAACAAAGCTGTTCACCCAGCCTTAAGTGCCAGTGCAATCGAGATCAGGGTCACGCCGACAGCGAAAATGCTGATCCCGGTCCAGGGGATAAAACCGACTTGATCAAGCCGGGATCGTTTGTGCCTGCGTCGATCCGCAAGCATGCTAGCTGCCGCAATAAGCGCGGCCAACACCGCAAGAAACGGAAAGAAATGGAAATTCCAGCTATTCTGTAACCACGCGATCATCGCGGTCAAATGGGTGTTGGGGCTCAGTCGTGCAAGCCCATATCAGCCTGTTTCTATAGTTTGCCGATTTGCATGGACTGGAATTTGCGAACGGACTTCTGCAAGTCGCCCTATATCAAGCTCAGCAAAGCCGACCCCTTCTTCATCTCCCATGTCGAGCAGAACTTCTCCCCAAGGGTCAACGACCAGCGAATGCCCATAAGTCCGTCGTCCATCCTCGTGCAGTCCGCACTGGGCAGCCGCGATGACAAAGGCCTCAGATTCGATTGCGCGCGCTCGTAGCAAAACGTGCCAATGCGCTTCGCCCGTCGGAACCGTAAACGCCGCCGGAACAGCTAGAATGTGGGCGTTCCGCCGAGCATAATAGCTACAGATCCGGAAAGCGAATATCGTAGCAAATACTCAAGCCCATTATGCCAATTGGCCCAAAATCAGCAAGCATCGGCGCATCCCCGCCACGGTAGACATTGGATTCACGCCAACTCTCTCCGGTCGCCAAATCGACATCAAAGAGGTGCATCTTGTCGTAACGCGCGGCAATTCTACCAAGTGGGTCAATGATATAAGTTCGGTTTGCCAGCCTTCCGCTTGCGTCGTCATGCAATACCGGAATTGAACCGATATGAGACGAGATACCATACCGGGCGGCTGTCTTTTGCAATATCGGCATCCACTTATTGTCGGCCTCATAGCTCATGTGAACTGCTGCCCGATTCCGATCTCGATCAAGCAACAAAGACATTTCAGGGGCAAAATAGCTCGTCGCTCCTTCAATAGAAGCCTGCTCAATCCCCGAAATCATACATTCGAGGTTGACGAAAGGATCGATTCGAGATCGCATCTGATGGACAGCAACTAAAGTCATGCGTTTTGCTATCAAGCCTTTACAATTTAGAGCAATCGAATCGTCAGTCCTTACATAATAAATAGCAATTATCGCTAATTTTAACGAGGCGCCCAGTCAGAAGTGGGAGATGCAAACCTAACCTCGCTTCGGAAACGAGACACCGCTTTGCGAAGCTCCTTTCGATAGTGACCAAAATGCCGCATTCACTGAAACGAAATGTAATTTCACAATTACAACGAGAATCTCGGGTTGCACTTTGGCCCGCTTTGTGCCAGTTAGGCGCTGGTGTGTGATATCACATTCAAAAAAGGAGCCTAAAAATGCGTTTCGGTAAAGTTTCGCTCGCCGCTATTGCAGCAGCGTCGCTGATCAGCGCCCCTGTTGTAGCTCAAGCTGTTCAGCCCGCTTCAAAAGCGACTGCTGCACAAGCTAAGCGTGCTGGTGTTGCAAAGGAAGAAAGCAAGCTCGGCGGTGGTAGCGGCGTTGTTGTCGCTGTGCTCGCTGCGGCAGCTATCATTGCAGGTATCGTTATTGCCGCTGGCAACAACGACGATACCCCGACCAGCCCCTGATTGGTCAACATCTTAGAAAAGGGCGGCTTTTAAGCCGCCTTTTTTTTGCCTTGCGCCGACTGATTTGCAGATGCGCGCCTGAAAAATTTCTGAAATTTACTCTAAAATGACACTGGTTCGGCTAGGACCTCCAAATGACACACGCAAAAACCATTTTAGTGACCGGCGGTGCCGGCTATATCGGTAGCCATGCCGTTATCGCGCTTTTGGACGCTGGATACACACCTGTAGTAATCGACAATCTAGCTACCGGCTTTCGCTGGGCGGTGCCTGATGGCGTGCCCTTTGTCGAAGGAAATGTGTCTGACGAATCACTGGTTGCAAAGACAATCGCCGACCATGGAATTTGCGCGATCATGCATTTCGCGGGCTCGGTAGTCGTCCCCGAATCAGTGGAAGACCCATTGAAATATTATCGCAATAACACGGCTGCGAGTCGCAGTTTGATCGAATCGGCGATTCGCGGTCAAGTGAAGCACTTCATCTTTTCATCAACAGCGGCGACCTATGGCATTCCTGATGTCAGTGCGGTCAGCGAAGACACGCCGCAACGTCCGATCAATCCTTATGGCATGTCAAAGTTGATGACCGAATATATGCTGCGCGATGTCGCCGCCGCGCATGACTTCAACTATTGCGCGCTGCGCTACTTCAATGTTGCCGGGGCTGACGCGCAAGGTCGGACAGGCCAGTCAACCGCCGGTGCAACCCATCTGATCAAGGTCGCGGTTGAGGCGGCGCTCGGCAAACGCGAATCGGTTAGCGTCTATGGTACCGACTATGACACCGACGATGGTACTGGTGTTCGTGACTATATCCATGTCAGTGATCTCGCCGCTGCCCATGTCATCGCACTGCAAGCATTGATGGCAGATCGCGTAACAAGCCACACGCTCAATTGCGGTTATGGCCATGGCTATTCGGTGATGCAGGTGCTTGATGCGGTTGATCGCGTCACCAATCAAAAAATCGTCCGTAAACTGGAGGGACGTCGCGCTGGCGACCCCGATGCACTCATTTCGGACAACCGCGAAATTGTGGCGCGTTTTGGCTGGCAGCCAAAATATGACGATCTCGACACGATCGTCAGCCATGCCCTGCAATGGGAACGCGCACTGTCGGATCACCGATAGGTTCAGACCCAAGTCTTGCACTCTAATGTCCCTGCCCCCATATCCGGCGCATGGATAATCAAGCACATGGCAACAGCGCGACCTGGTACGGAACAACAATCCTGTCGGTGCGCAAAGGTGGCAAAGTCGTAATCGCTGGCGACGGTCAGGTTTCTATGGGGCAGACCGTGATGAAGCCCAATGCAAAGAAGGTGCGGCGTCTGCACGACGGCAGCGTCATCAGTGGATTTGCAGGTGCAACCGCCGATGCCTTCACCCTGTTCGAACGGCTGGAGAAGAAGCTGGAGGCGCATCGTGGTCAATTGATGCGCGCTGCGGTTGAACTGGCCAAAGATTGGCGCACTGACAAATATTTGCGCAATCTGGAGGCGATGATGATCGTCGCTGATAAAGACGTGACCTTGATCCTGACTGGCAATGGCGATGTTCTGGAGCCATTGGACGGGATCGCCGCGATTGGGTCTGGGGGCAATTATGCGCTGTCCGCAGCCCGTGCTCTGATGGACTATGAAAAGGACGCCGATAAACTCGCGCGCCATGCCATGAAAATTGCTGCCGAGATCTGCGTTTACACCAACGACCAGTTGACCGTTGAAACCATGGACAGCGCAAGCTGATCTGCAGGAAACAATATAAAAATGAACCAGAACCTTACTCCCAAGGCGATTGTTGCCGCGCTTGACGAACATATTGTCGGTCAGGACGACGCCAAGCGCGCCGTCGCCGTGGCGATGCGCAATCGCTGGCGTCGGCAGCGTCTGTCGCCTGAACTGCGCGACGAAGTTACGCCCAAGAACATTTTGATGATCGGTCCGACCGGCTGTGGCAAAACCGAAATCAGCCGTCGCCTGGCCAAGCTCGCCGACGCGCCTTTTATCAAGGTAGAGGCAACCAAATTTACCGAGGTTGGCTATGTTGGCCGCGATGTCGAACAGATTGCCCGCGATCTGGTCGAGGAAGCGGTGCGGCTGGAGAAGGACCGCCGCCGTGAAGTCGTGCGCGAGGCCGCCGAGGCCGCAGCGATGGAACGTATCCTGAAGCCGCTCGCTGGAGACACTGCATCCGAAGCCACGCGCGAAGCCTTTCGTCAGCGTATCCGCGACCGGCACATGGACGATGTCGAGATAGAAATCGAAGTCGCCGATGCACCACGAATGCCGATGGAAATTCCCGGAATGGGCGGCGGTGTTGGCATGATCAATATCGGTGAAATGATGGGCAAAGCCTTTGGCCAGAACAACCAGAAACGCCGCAAACTGAAAGTCCCTGAGGCCTGGGCTAAGCTTGTTGATGAGGAAACAGAGAAGCGTCTCGATCAAGATGATGTTGCCCGCACCGCCATTGCCGATGCTGAGGCGAACGGCATTGTCTTCCTCGACGAAATTGACAAAATCGCGGTGAGCGATGTGCGTGGTGGCGGTTCGGTCAGTCGTGAAGGCGTGCAGCGCGATTTGTTACCGCTGATTGAAGGCACCACGGTGGCAACCAAATATGGTCCGATGAAAACCGACCATGTGCTGTTTATCGCATCGGGTGCCTTTCACATTTCCAAGCCAAGCGACATGCTGCCCGAATTACAGGGTCGCCTGCCGATCAGGGTCGAACTGCGGGCCTTGTCCGAAAAGGACTTTGTCCGGATATTGTCGCAAACCCGCGCCAATCTGCCCGAACAATATTGCGCCTTGCTCGCCACCGAAGAGGTTACCCTGGAATTTTCGGACGATGCCATAGAAGAATTGGCGCGCATCGCCGCCGAGGTGAACAGCAGCGTCGAAAATATTGGTGCGCGTCGCTTGCAAACGGTGATGGAAAAACTGCTCGACGATGTCAGTTTCGAAGCCGAAGACCGCAAGGGCGAAACAATCAAGATCGATGCCAAATATGTCGAGAAACAGCTATCGGGAATCGCAAAAGACGCTGATCTTTCCAAATATGTTCTCTGACCGCTAGTCCTGTCATGCTATTTTGGCAGACAGGAAGGAGATGTTCAGATGACTTATGAAGGCGGATGCCATTGCGGCGCGGTGCGGTATGAGGTTGCGGGTGAACCCCAGCATGTCGCGCTGTGTCATTGCAGCGATTGTCGCAAATCGGCAGGCGCTCCCATGGTTGCATGGGCAGCGTTTGCCGAGGATGAATTCAAACTCGTGCAGGGTGAACTGACGACCTTTAACTCGTCGGGAACCGCGCTGCGTGGATTTTGTCCCAAATGCGGCACCGGGATCAGCTATCGCAATGCCGAATATCTACCCGGAATAGTCGATATCCAGTCGGCGACGCTTGACGATCCCGACGCGCTGCCTGCCGGCTGTCATATCCAGACGGCCGAACGAATCGGTTGGATGGCGGAAGCGCACAATTTGCCGGAGTTCGAACGTTTTCCCGAAGGCTGACTTACTTCTTTTCGGGTTCAACCAGTAAAGTCCACGCCTTTTCAGGACGGAAGTAGCGTTTCGCCAACGCCTGCAATTGTTCGGCGGTCACGCCCGCATAGTCGCTGTAATAATGCGTTAGCGCTTTGTAGCGCTCGGGTGAAAAGCTCGCGCCTTCCATCTGGTTCATCCAGAACACATTGCCTGACGATGTCCGCTCTATGGCTTGCTTCGCTGGTTCAACCGCGCGCTGCAATTCGTCCTTGCTCACAGCGTTGGCAGCAAGGTCGGTGGCGATTTCGCGGGAAAATCGAAGGAAGCTCTCGGCATCCTCCGGCTTTACCTGACTGAAGGCCATCAGGAAGCCACCTGAGCGGAATTCATCGGGCCAATTGGCCATCATGTCGGGACTGTAACTTGCGGCCTGTTCCGAGCGGAATTTTTCGAACAGACGGTCGCGGAAAATCGCGGCAAGAATTTCCAGCTGCCGTCCCTCGGTAATATTGGCCAAGCCACCGCCCGTGGGCCAGACAATCACCGCTGCGACCTGATCCGTCGGCCCTTTATGCGTCAAGCGCACCGGGCTTGGCGGAATAGCGGGAAAGGCGATCTGGTCGGCACCGACGGGCACCAGCGCCGCCTTGCGGCGCTTCATTGCGCCAAGACTTGCTTCCAAGGCAGCCACAGCCTTGTCCCGATCAAAATCGCCGAACACCAGCACCTCGACCGGCCCCGATGCCAAAATCGGCGCCCAGAAGCTTTGGAATAGCTGCGGAGTGAGCTTGGCAATATCCGCCGGAGCAGGCGTCTTCCAACGCGGGTCGCCACTTGCCACCAATTGCTGCACGTCGCGCTGCACCATTGTCATCGCCGACATAGCATAACTGTCATATTCGGCACTGGCGAGTGCCTTGGCACGTTCGACCGAAGCTGCGTGCCAACCGGGATATTCCAGCTTGGTCGCGATCAGTTTCAATTGATCAGCCAGATCCTCCGGACGGGTTGCTGCGCTGAATTCGAACGCGTCATTATCCACCGAAAAGCTGAGCTCCAGCCGACGGCCATTGGTCAGTTTATCAATCGCATTGCGATCAAATTTGCCGATGCCGTTTTCACCCAGAACCATAGGCCCCGACCACAACAGCCCTCCCTTATCGGGCGACACAGCCTGAAAGCCCCGGCCAAAACGCACCAGCACACGCACCTGCCCGCTTTCCGATTTATTTGGCGACAATATTGCGCGAACACCGTTGGAAAATATCAGATTTACCGTTTCAAAATCGCGGTTCATCGAGGAAATGGCAATTTTGCCCGGCGGTCCCAATTGCGGCAAATCGGCAAAGCTGATGCTGCCCTGCGCAAGCCGCACATTGCCGCCTGCGGTCACTGGGTCGGTCATAGCCTTGGCAAGCGCGGTTTGGCCGCCATCGACAGCATTGGGCGATGCCATGACGATCCGCTGGACTTCGCCCATAAACAACGCCTGCGTCGCCTTGAACACGCGGTCGGGCGTGAACTGGTTACGCATTGCCTCAAACACCTGCAGCACGGTCTGTGGCGCGGCGATGGTCTCGCGGATATCGACCGCACGAACCATATCGTCGGCTTGGGTCGAGGCGGCTTCGAACGGATAGCTGTCAAGCTGGGTGCGCAAGACATCGTGGAACAGCGCCAGTTCGCGATCGATATCGTCTTGCGAGGGCGGGGCGGCAACAGCGTCGGCAATCACCGAACGCACTTCGGCTATGGCTTCACGCCATTTGCCGGCAACCGGACGCAACGAAACTGTCGTCAGATCGACCGAGCGCGCCTCCTTGTCCTGATTGACCAACGCCACGGTATAGGTCGCATTGTCGCGCGCCTTGCTTTCCAGCCGTCTGTTGATCACCCGCTGCGCTAGCGCGTTGATCAATATCCCCTGATTATAGACAATCGTGTCCTGTACCTTTTCCCAAGGCCGCACCCAATAGAGCGAAACGATGGAAGGCAGCGTCGGATCGACGACCAGTGCGGCATTATCGCCGGTCTTTACCGGTTTGCCAAAATCGGGTTGCGCGACGGCGGGGACAGCGGCCTTCCAGTCGCCAAAATGTTTGGCAACCAAGGCTTCCATCTGCTCGATTGGAGCATCGCCGGACAGCACCACGACGCTGGTCTCGGGCCGGTACCAGCGCTTGTGGAAGGCAGCAAGCCCTTCAGCCTTTGCCGCCAGCAAAGTCTGCGGTGTGCCGATGGGCGAGCGCTTTGCCATGCGTTGTCCCTGAAAGACATGCTCGCGACTCTTGTCGGCATAGACCATCTGCGCGCCACTGCTTTCGCGCATTTCGGCCAGCACGATTGCCCGTTCGGCATCCAGTGCTGCTTGCGAAATGCTGGGCTTGCGGATCATTCCGGCAATGATGTTCATCGATTCGTCGAGCGTCTCGGTTTTGGCATTGGGCAGGTCGAGCTGATAAACCGTCTGCGTCGGCGTGGTCTGCGCGTTGCTGTCGCTGCCAAAGGTCACGCCAAAGCGTTGCCACACGCGCTTAGCCTCGCCATCGGGAACATGTTCCGATCCGCGAAAGGCGAGATGTTCGATCAGATGGGCATAACCCTGCTCGCTATCTCCTTCGTAGAGCGAACCGGCGTCGATGCGGACGCGGATCGAAACCTGTCCCGCAGGCACATCATTATGCTTCACCGCATAGCGGACGCCATTGGGAAGTTTGCCGAATTTCCAGCTGGCATCGACCGGAACATCACTGCCCTCGTACAGCCACGGAACTTCCACTGATTTTGTGGGTGCAGCTTTGTCAACCGGGACAGGTGCAACCGCTTCCGCCAATATGGCAGTCGGAAGCAATAGGCAGCAGGCCAGCATTGTGGCTCTGGTCAGGAAAGAGACTTTCATTGCGCCGCTAACTGCTTCCCCCGGCCTTTCTGGACACTGAACGGTGGGGTTTGGCAATTCAGATGCCGCCATCGGTGGTGGCGTAGCCCAGCGCTTCAAGCCCAGTCTTCAATGCCGCGCAACAATCGTTGAGCATCGATGGATCGGTCGAGCGCACAACAAAATTGGCCCCAACCTTACCTTCGCGGAAGAAGGGATAGCTGCCAATCTGGCAGCCTTCATGCGCCGTTTCGGTGTCAGCCAGCAGAGTGGAAACTTCGCTTTCTGCACACCAGCAGCCGATCTGGTGCGACAACAGCGGCAAACCACCCTCGAGCGTTCCGGTCAGCGCGTCGAGCATTCCTGCAGTAATATGCGGCACGCCGGCCATGATGAAAATATTGCCCATTTGATCCCCGGCGCACCCGACATGCGGATTGGGGATCAAGTCCGCGCCCTCTGGCACCCGCGCCATGCGCAGCCGCGCCTCGGTCACGCCGCCGCGCTGTTCGTAATAGCGGGTCAGCGTTTCCTGTGCGACCGGATGCAGCACAACGTCAACCCCCAGTGCCGCTGCTATTGCATCGACCGTGATGTCATCATGCGTCGGGCCGATGCCGCCAGTGGTGAACAGATAATCATTGCGCGTCCGCAGCGTATTGACCGCCTCTATGATCGCGTCCTGATCGTCGGCCACCACGCGCACTTCCTTCAGCCTGATCCCCTGCACGTTGAGCCAAAGCGCGATTTGCGAGACATTCTTGTCCTGCGTGCGGCCAGACAGTATTTCATCGCCGATGATGATCAGGGCGGCTGTGTAGATGCGGGAGGTGGTCATGCGATAGGCATAACCGCTAAGTTGCGGTTGGGGTAGTGTTTTAGGACGAATCTCCCTCCCCCTTGTGGGGAGGGATTAAGGGTGGGGGCGGCGCACGTCTGTGCGCCAAGGGAATCGTAGCGCCTTATCAATTTTTGCGCCGCGGACGCGACGCGCCCCCACCCCAACCCCTCCCTACAAGGGGGAGGGGCTTAAGGTCTCGCAAAATCCCCAGACCCGCGCTATATCGCCCTCTATGAACCAATATGCCGTTGTAACCGCTGAAGAAGCCTATCAATCCCGTGACGGGGTCATCAAATTGCATGGCGAAGAAGGCTTCGCCGGAATGCGCGCCGCTGGCCGCTTGGCCGCCGAGATTCTCGACGCGTTGGTGCCGCATGTGGTGCCGGGGGTTACCACACAGGAAATCGACGATATTGTCCGCGAAATGACCATCCGCGCGGGCGGGGTTCCGGCGACGCTCGGCTATCGCGGCTATACGCACAGCTGCTGCACCAGCATCAACCATGTGATCTGCCACGGCATCCCGTCTGACAAGAAATTGCGCGATGGCGACATCGTCAATATCGACGTGACACCGATAATCGATGGCTGGCACGGCGATACCAGCCGCATGTATCTGGTCGGCGATGTGCCGGTGAAGGCAAAGCGGCTGGTCGAGGTGACCTATGAATGCCTGATGCTGGGCATCGAACAGGCCAAGCCCGGAAACCGCATCGGTGACATTGCCCACGCCATCCAGAGCCATGCCGAGGGACACCGCTATAGCGTAGTCCGCGAATTTTGCGGCCACGGCCTAGGCCGCCTGTTCCATGACGCGCCCGAAGTGGTGCATGCAGGCAAGCCCGGCACCGGACCGCTACTAAAACCCGGCATGATCTTCACCATCGAACCGATGATCAACATCGGAAAACCGCATGGCAAGGTGTTGGAAGATGGCTGGACAGCGGTAACGCGGGATCGGAGCCTGTCGGCGCAGTTTGAGCATAGCATCGGCATTACCGAGGATGGGTGTGAGATTTTTACCGCGAGCCCAAAGGGGCTGGATAAGCCGCCTTATTGATTCCGCTTCATTTTGCAGCGAGGAAAGTTGCTGCAGCCAAGGAATTTCCCGTTTTTGCCGTGCCGCAGCTGCATGGTGCCGCCGCATCCATAACTCGGACAGCTGGAGCCTAGCGCATTCGCCACGGGCTTGCCGAAGTTGGCGAGAAATCGGTCTTCGGGCAATCGCCCTTCCCGAACCTGTTTCTTAAAGGCCCATGGAGCCAGATTGCTGTCATAGGCCCAAATGCCTCTTTTGTACCGACGCGCGTCTTCCTGCGCTTGGCGATAGGCTCCCTCTGGTCCGTAACGCTCCAGCACCCAAGCCCAGCCATGCAAAACCATTTCCAACTCGATATTGCGAACCAACGCACTACGCAATCCGAACAACTTCCTTTGAGGGCCGCTCGCGGTAGCTGACAAGAGGGTTGACGCCTCAGTTAGAAACGGAACGCCGACGATACGGCCGTAATGGTCGAAGCAGTTACCCGTTCCCGTCTTTTCGGTGACGGCGACATCCAGTATTTTCCGATCAATCAACGAGCGTAGGAAATTGCGCGCTTCCGGCCCACCGCGCTGTTTCATTTCCGGCGCGTCGATAAACGCAAAACGCACATCAGCACGCTGTGTTTTTCCGTTCTGATGCAATAGCTTGGTCCGAAATCCATCGCCGTCGCCAACATGCAACACCTCCAGCCGAACGGCATCGTCAGGTATTTTGTGCGGAGCAACGATGATCTTTTGTTGAAACATGAAAGTCGAACCGGTTGATCGATCAACTTTTAACTCCCATCGTTTAACAAAGCATTTCTTGCGGGCCTAAAGTCGTAACCCACTCACCTCATCCAACCCGGCCATGATATTCAAACTCTGCACCGCAGCGCCACTCGCGCCTTTGCCCAGATTGTCGAGCATGGCGATCAGGCGGACCTGGTCGCCTTTGGGGCTACCCATGACATAAAGGTCGAGCCGGTCAGTCGGCTTTTGCGTGTTGAGGATCAGCAACTCGCTCGGCGCCATTTCGTTATGGACATGGACCACCGGCGACGCGGCGTAGTGCTCTGACAAGCAGGCGCGCATTTCGTCGGGGCTGTCGCTTCCCGGCATCACCGAGATCGGCAGCGGTACCTCAACCATCATTCCGCGAAAGGCCGGAACCACGGCGGGGAGAAGATTGGCGGCAGCGCAAGGCCGGCGTGGATCTGCATTTCGGGAATATGTTTGTGGTGCAGGGTCTGGGCCATAGGCGCGAAAACCGATGTCCGCGCCCCCAGAACCATCGCGCCCCTCAAAGCGTTCGATCAACGCCTTGCCACCTCCCGAATAGCCCGAAACCGCGTTGACGGAATAGGGCCAGTCCGACGGGATCAGCCCGGCGGCAACCAAGGGAGCGACCAGCCCCAGAAAGCCGGTGGGATAGCAACCGGGATTGCTCACCAGCCGCGCACCCGCAACGCGGTCGCGCTGTGCGCCGCTGAGTTCGGGAAAACCGTAAGCCCAATGCGGATCGACGCGGTGCGCGGTTGAGGCGTCGATGATGCGAGTCTTGGCAGTCGTGGTCATCGCCACCGCCTCCTGCGCCGCATCGTCGGGCAGGCAAAGGATGACAAAATCGGCATCGTTCAGCGCCTCGCGCTTGGCGGCTGCGTCCTTGCGCTTGTCATCGGGCAAAGTGACCAAAGTGAATTCGTTGCGGCCAGCCATGCGGTCGGCGATTTCGAGGCCGGTGGTTCCGGCAGCTCCGTCAATGAAGAGGGTTTTGGTCATTACCTTGATCCCAAACTCCGTTCGCATCGAGCGAAGTCGAGATGCCATGAGATTGCGCGCGCATTATGGGTGTCTCGACTACGCTCGACACGAACGGAAATTGGGAGTCGAGCGTTCACAACCCCACCCTCTTCCGCGCCAACACCGGCACCTCATGCTTGTCAAACCGCGCTGCTGCGGCCTCTAGAGGCTCAATCGAAACCGCCATTGCAGCACCATTGGCGTGGATCAGATTTTCGCCATCGACCATCATCCCGACATGGCCGGGGAAGAAGATCAGGTCACCGCGCTGCAACGCTTCACCCTCGGGCAAATGCTCGCCAAAACTCGCCTGTTGCATATCCGCATCGCGCGGGGCCTTGATGCCTTTCAGGCCAAAGACCAGCTGTACTAGCCCCGAACAATCCAGCGCATCGCCGCTGCGTCCGCCCCAGCTATAGGGAACACCAACCAGCTTCTCGGCCAGATCGGCGGGCGATCCCGCAACCTTACCTATTTCCGACAAATGGGCTGTAGGCACCCAGCCATTTTCGCACGCCAGATATTTGCCGCATTCGCTAGGTTCGCCACAAACGATCTGTGCGCCCATCGGATAACGTGCCAGCACCGGGGCCTTGATCGAAGGCTGCGCCACGAGCAATGTTGCTGGTGCGCTCACCACATGCGTCGCTGTGAAATCCTCGCCCAGATCGGCGAAGCGTAAATAGCCGAGATAGTCGTCGTGCAAGCAAAAGCCCCAGGCCCATTCACCCGCGACGTCGAGCACAGCAAACTCTTCCCCATGCATCAGCGCGCTGACTGGCATCGAGCTAAGATGCGGTTCGGCATGGATTTCGGTGACCGGCGCAATTCCAGTGCGCAGCATCGGCACCGCATAATGCGGCGCGAACAGTTTCCCGGCGAGCTTGATATCCGCCAGATCGCCACGGATCGGCGTGGTGCGTTTGTCGCCCTCTATACTGTGCCCGGTCAGGCTATAGATTGCCCGCTTTGGATATGCTTCTTTGTCCGCCAAAATCGCGCCCCTTGGATAAGGCATCGCCCTTAGCGGACTGGATAACGCTCCGTCAAATATCGATAGACCGCGCGCAGCCCCAACGCCTCGCCGCCTTTGGGCCGCGCCGGCTTTGCCGTGCCGCGCCAGGCATAGGTATCCAGATGTGCCCAGGGAGTGCTGTCGGGCACAAATTTCTGCAGAAACAATGCAGCGGTGATCGCCCCCGCAAAGGCACCACCGCTGTTCATCGTATCGGCAATGTCGCTGTCGAGCATGTCGGCATAGGGTTTCCACAATGGCAGGCGCCAAACGGGATCGCCCGAGGCATCGGCGGCATCGAGTATTGCACAGGCCAGATCATCGACATTGGCAAACAGGGCTGGCAATTCTGGCCCCAGCGCCGTGCGCGCCGCACCCGTCAATGTGGCAAAATCGACCATCAACTCCGCCTTGTCTTCGACCGCCTTGGTCATGGCATCGGCAAGGATCAGTCGGCCCTCAGCATCGGTATTGTCAATCTCGACATGGAGGCCAACGCGGCTTTTTGACGATGTCGCCCGGACGCAATGCGCCACCCGAAATGGCATTTTCAACCGCCGGGACCAACAAGTGCAGCCGCACCGGTAGATGCGCCTTCATGATCAGATCGGCGAGCGCAATGGCATGTGCAGCCCCGCCCATATCCTTTTTCATCAGCCGCATTCCCGACGCTGGCTTTATGTCGAGACCGCCCGAATCAAAGCACACGCCCTTGCCGATGATGGCAATGCGCGGATGCCGCTCATCGCCCCATTCCAGCTCGATCATGCGCGGAGCGTGGTCGCGCGACGCCGCCTTGCCAACGGCATGGATCAGCGGATAGCCTGCCTCCAACGCATGGCCTTTTGTGATGTGCGTTGTCGCCTTGTGCGCCTTGGCAATGCGTAGCACTTCCTGTTCGAGCTGTTCGGGGCCAAGATCGCCTGCGGGACGGTTGACCAGATCGCGCACCAGCGCCGTCGCCTCTGCCATAGCAACGGCTGCGGAAATCCGTCCGGGTTCATTGACCAGCAGGACACGCGGCCCCTTGACCTTGGGTTCACTGCGAAAGGCATCAAAGCGATAATGGGCGAGCAGCCAGCCGAGCATCGCGTCGCCGGCTTCCGCGCCGTCCAGCCGGTAAACCCCTTCTGCCAGCGCATCTGCTGCCTTGGCCAGCGCCCAAGGACCCAACGCATCACGGTCGTCCACGACCAGCACCGAACGCTGCGTTTCATCGCCCGGAAACTGGTAACTGGCGAAGTCATTAATTCCGCCCTCGCATTTCTGCACTGCCAGCAACATCCGTACCGTCTGTGGTTGTGCAGACAACCAGTCAGAAAATTCGCCTTTCCTTACAATATACAAGGTGGTCGCAGATTGCCCCGTATCGGGCTGGATTAAATTGTTATAGTCAGTCATGACGCAATCCATAGCGTGCGTTGCTCAAAAGGGGAGATGGCAAAATGCGGAGGCAATCAAAATTTCTGGTGCTTTTGCCGATGCTGTTTGCATTCTTGGTCGCGGCATGTGGTGTTAATGAACCCAAGGAAGTCGTTGTTCCCGACGAGATAGACCGGGTTGCTAGCGCATTTCTCAAGGAAGTGCAGGCAGGCAAGATGGAAGCGGCTGAACGCCATGTTGCCCCAACCGCCCGTGATGAATTGCAGCAGACATTCGCAAAAGACCACAAGATACTGAAAAATTCAGGAAAAATGACTCCGCGTTTCTATTTGCCGAAACCAAAAGGGTCGATGGCACCGCAGGATTCGGAGACAAGGTTGGTTTATGCCGTAAACAATGATGGCAAATGGACCAGTGCTGAAATCCGCGTCTTCCGGATCGATGATGAACCTTATGAAGTCGACTATTGGAATATCAACAACAACGTTCCGCAACCTTTTGGAATAGGGACGGAATTTTCAAAAATTCGCAACGGTATCGTTGGTGTAATGGCCGCCCTGGCGCTGTTATGTGCAATCGGGCTGGGCATATTGATCTGGCTGGTGCGCCGCAGACCCGCGCTGGTTTCACCCGAAATCGAACCGGAAAAACGCGTGGCAGCGGTGACAACGCGGGTTGAGGACGGCGAGTAGAACGCCCTTCTACTCTGCCGCCTCTAGCATGGCTTCGGCTTCCTCTGCACTCCATTGCCCTGCTTGGCGGAACTGCATGATGCCGTCATCGACAGGTTCCTGTGTCAGGATTTTCTTTTCCGCCTGATAATCCTGCAAAGTGCGCCACGGGTGGCGGTCGCCATTTTTGGGCAGATTGTCGATCGAACGCGAAAAATAGCCCGATGAGAAATCATCGACAAAGGGCAAAAGCGGCATGTCGGGATCGTCCAGACGCGGCACCGCGATCTTTGCCTGCTGATAGTCCATTTCCTTTAACAGGCGGCAGACATAGTCGCAGACAATGTCGGTTTTCAGCGTCCAAGACGCGTTGATGTAGCCGAAAATGCTCGCCATGTTGGGGATGTCGCTGAACATGACACCCTTGTAACTGACATGATTGGCCAGCGGCTCGGGCTTACCATCGACGCGCAATTCGGCCTTGCCCAATGTCACCAGATTGAGCCCCGTCGCCGTGACAATGATGTCGGCCTCCAGTTCTTCACCTGATGTCAGCTTGATCCCCTTTGCGGTGAACTTATCGATATGTCCGGTAACGATCTGCGCTTTTCCATCCGATAGCGCTTTGAACATATCGCTGTCGGGGATCAGGCACAGCCGCTGCTCCCACGGACCATAGGGCGGCACCAGATGCTTTTCGACATCGAAACTGCTGGGCAGTTCCTTTTTGGCCATATCGAGCAGCTTTTTGCCAACTTTGGCCGGATCTTTGCGTGCAGCCCGATAGACGAACCGTTGCATAGTAATATTTTTGAAGCGCGTGACCGCATAGGCCATTTTCTCGGGCATGATTGCGCGCAATATATTGGCCAATTTATCCTGGGCAGGACGCGAAACCATCCATGTCGGCGTGCGCTGTAACATGGTGACGCTGGTGGCGGTTTCTGCCATCACCGGGACGATCGTCACAGCCGTCGCACCAGATCCGATCACCACCACTTTCTTGCCCGAATAGTCCAAGTCTTCAGGCCAATGCTGCGGGTGGACAATCTGCCCTTTGAAGCTTTTCTCGTTGGGGAAATCGGGGCGATAGCCCTTATCATAATCATAGTAGCCCGCGCACATGAACAGGAAGTTCGCGGTGAATTTGCGTTTCTTGCCGCTATCTTCGTCGTGTGTCGTCACTGTCCAACGCGCGGTTTCGCTTGACCAGTCGGCGGTCAGCACGCGGTTTTTGAACCGGATATTGGGGCGGATCTTATATTCGTCGGCGGTTTCCTGCACATAATCCCAGATCGCGGGACCATCGGCGATCGATTTTTCGTGCAACCATGGTTTGAAACGATAGCCCAGTGTGTGCATGTCCGAATCCGAACGGATACCCGGATAGCGGAACAGATCCCAGGTTCCGCCCATATCGGCGCGCTGTTCGATAATGACATAGCTTTTGTCGGGGCATTGCATGGTCAAATGCGCCGCCGCAGCAATACCCGACAGTCCAGCCCCGACGATAAGGACATCAAAATCGGTTTTCTCTTTGCTTGCCACCAGCGCCTCCTCATGCAACTTAATCGGCCGATTAAATGGTGATGTATCAAGCTGGTTGCAGATTGCAACGGATAAGGCAGTGCTTGACCTCGTCGCAGCCGGGCTTAGCATTAGCCGCATGAAAACTCTGTCTTTTGCTATCGCATTGTCGGTCGTCACTCTCAACCCTGCCGCAGCAGAGACTGTCAGTAGGGCGGTTACAGAAACCCAGTCGGCCTATGCGGAACTCGATTCCAGCTTCATCCAATGGATGAACGACAACCATGTCCCGGGGCTGGTCTGGGGCATCGTCAAGAACGGCAAGCTGGTCCATGTGCGCGGTCTTGGTTCGCAGCGACTGGATATGGAGCATCAGCCGGTTACTGCCGATACAGGCTTTCGCATTGCGTCAATGAGCAAAGCGTTCACCGGCTATGCAATCCTGAAACTGCGTGACGCTGGCAAATTGCGGCTCGACGATCCGGCTTGGAAATATCTGCCCGAAATCAAAAGCTGGGGCGCGGACATCACCGTCGCGGATTTGCTGCACCACACCGCTGGCTTCGTCACCGACGATCCGTGGGGCGACCGGCAGCAAGTGATGCCTGAAGCCGAGTTCACCAAGTTGCTGAAAACAGGCGTCCCGCGCAATTCGGTTCGCGGCACACGCTATGAATATTCGAACCTCGGCTATGCAATGCTCGGGCGAATTATCCAGAAGGCATCAGGCAAGGATTTTGCCAGCTATGTCGGCTCGAATGTTTTCAAGCCACTGGGAATGAATTCCACGACATATGAAAATGCCGATGTTCCGGCAATCTACCGCGCCATCGGTTACCGTTTTGAAAACGGACAATGGAGCGAAGAGCCCTATATGAAGCATGGGGCGTTCGGATCAATGGGTGGCATCACCACCAGTGCGAACGACTATGCCAAATGGATCGGCTATCTATTGTCGGCATGGCCTGCCGAAGGCAATGCAAAGGCGGACAAAGCCACCATCCGCGCCATGACCTATGGCGGCGGCTTCGCGCATCGCCGGGGCCGTCCCGGAACCGAGGGCAGCAATTGCCGCATCACCCCGACCTATGGTGCGGGACTGGTGGTTGGCAATGACTGCGTTCTCGGACCGGTCGCCTTCCATGGCGGCGGCTTTCCCGGTTATGGCAGCCATATGCTGCTGATTCCTGACGCAGGGGTCGGCATTTTCGCGCTCAGCAACCGCACCTATGCCGGGCCATCAGCGCCGGTCTGGGATGCTGCGACCTTGTTGTGGAAGAATGGCATGATTGCGCCGCGCGCAATCGAGGCGTCGGCTTTACTGACCGATGGCTATGGCGCGGCAAAAGCGATTTGGCGCGATGGGTCAGTCGACGGCCAACGCCCCCTATTGGCGATGAACTTCCTGATGGATCGTTCGTCAGAAAACTGGGCCAAAGCCCTTGCTGAAGCAAAGGCCAAGGTGGGTGATTGTGATGATGGAGCGGCGATAACACCCACTGGCGCATTGGCCGGACGGTTCAACTGGACCTGCACGACGGGTAAGGTGAACGGAACGCTTTTGCTCGCCCCCACACCAACCGTGCAGATCCAGTCGCTTAGCTTCGAGGTAGCGAACTAACTCCCGCTCTTGCTCGCGGCCAGTCCGACGAGTTTCAAAAACTCCTCGCGCACATAGCCGCGTTGGTCGCCAGCGAGTGACCGCACACCCGTCCAACCAAAGTCGCCCAGATATTTGTCGCCGCGCAATTTCTGGCCATAGGCAGCGACCGCAGTGACAAAGGCCATGTCGCCCGTCGGTGCCTTCGCAGTGCGCAGCCAACTGACCGGTACCGGCTGTTCGATCAGCATCGACGTGTCGCCATCGGGCAATTTGTAGCGCAGTTTGAGCCACGCCATTTCGCTTGCCTGCCCCCAAGGTTCCAGCACGCGATTTTCGGCATAGCGGCGGTCGGGCATCCAGCCTTTGGCGTTGGTCGGCACGACTTCGTACAGCGCGGTTACCTGATGCCCTGACCCGATGTCGCCAGCATCGACCTTGTCATTGTCAAAATCTTCTTCGGCCAGCAGTCGGTTTTCATAACCGATCAGACGATATTCCTTTACCGCCTGCGGGTTGAATTCGATCTGGATTTTGACATCCTTGGCGATGGTGAAGATGGTCGCAGCCATTTCTTCATCGAGCACCTTTTGCGCCTCAATTGCGCTGTCGATATAGCTGTAATTGCCGTTGCCGACATCAGCGACGCGTTCCATCATCGCTTCGTTGTAATTGCCCTGACCAAAGCCCAACGTGGTCAGGGTCACCCCGGCCTCGCGGTTCTTTTTGACAATAGCTTCGATGCCGTCGTTCGATGAGATGCCAACGTTGAAGTCGCCATCGGTTGCCATGATCACGCGGTTAACGCCGCCCTTGATGAAATTTGCCTTGGCGGTCGCATAGGCCAGCTCCATCCCCTGCCCGCCTGCGGTCGATCCGCCTGCTTCGAGGCAATCCAGCGCCTGTTTGATATAGCCTGCCTTGTTGGTTGGATCGAGCACGATCCCGGCGGCGCCGGCATAGACCACGATCGAAACCTTGTCCTTCGAGCCCAGCCGGTCAGCAAGCATCGACAGTGCCGATTTGACCAATGGCAATTTGTCCTGGCTGTTCATCGATCCGGATACATCGACAAGGAAGACCAGATTGGCAACAGGTCGTTCGCTTGCCGGAACGTCAAACCCCTTGATACCAATGCGCAACAGCCGCGTGTCGTTGTTCCAAGGCGTTACCGCCATGTCGGTCGTCAGGCTGAAAGGCTTGCTACGATCCTTGGGGGCTGCATAATCATAACGGAAATAGTTGATCAGTTCCTCGGTCCGCACCGCGCTGGCGGGGGGCAATTGCCCCTGCGTCAGAAAGCGCCGGACGTTGGCGTAGCTGCCGGTATCGACATCGACTGAGAAGGTCGAGACCGGCTCTTGCGCGACCGCCTTGATGCTGGCGATATCCTTGCCTTCATAACGCTCACGATTTTCAGTCGGCGGGGGCGTATAGGGCGGCGGATAGCCCGGCGGAGCGATCTTGCGGGCTTCGGAAATCGCGCCTGTGGTCACGGGCTGTGGTGCGGGCATCCCGACGACAACGGGCGGCGGCGGCGGTGGAGGAGGCGGAGCCATAACGGGATAAGGCGGCGGCGCATAACGCGGACTGGTCTGCCCCCTGCGCTGTGCCGATACCGCAATCGCACCATCACCATCCATCCGATCGGCATTGCAGCGCACCGGGCTGTCATTGTCGGGAACGGGATGTTTTTTCAGCGGCGGCGTGCGGCTGGCACCCGGCGCAGCGGGACCCGCAATCAACGCAAGCGCAACAGCGGTCGAAAGAAATTGCTTATATCTGGTCATGATCGTCTCCCCTCGGTTGACGATCCATGTGATACTATCTCACCCTGAACGATAGCTGACTGTTTATTTGTTACCCGCTTTTTTGCTTGGCTAGGTCTTTGCGCATCGCGGATGTCCGCGGCCAACCCTTTGCGCAGCGTAGTGAATTCGTGGAATTTCAGGTCATCAAGCTTCCACGCGCTGCCTTCACGCTTGAAATTGAAAACCAGCGGCGCGCCCGAATCCTTGCCTTCCTGAGTCCTGCCCGGCGAGAAAACCACCCGCGCATTGATCCGCCCTTTGCCTGCAACCGTGTATGTCTGGCTGACAATTTTCGAGGTTTTGTTGTCATTGTCCTGACACTGGCAATACCAGTCGAAACTGTTGAGGCGGTAAAGCTCTTCAGTTTCTTTCATCATTGCCGACCATTTGTCGATCAGCACATCCAAAGACGCGGTACTTGGCAGATCATAGCCATCGAACGCCTCGCCCGCGTCATTGGTGGGCGCGTAGCTACCGTCTTCGGGGGCTTCGGGAATTTCCCGCATATATCCGGCATAGACCTTCTCGATCATTGCGCGGATGGCATCCTCATCGGCCTTGGCCGGGGCCTTGGCATAAAGCGGTGACCCCAGCCCGAATGCGGCGAGTGCCGCGATGGTCAGCATGCGCGGCGCTGTTATCATCGGTCAGTCGCCCTGCCCGGGTTCGGACGAGAAATATTTGTCAAACTTGCCTTCGACGCCCTTGAATTCATCCGCGTCAGCAGGTGGTTCGCGGCTGGAGGTGATGTTCGGCCATTCGGCGCTGTAGACTGTGTTCAACTCAAGCCATTTTTCCAGCCCGCTTTCGGTATCGGGCAGGATTGCTTCGGCCGGGCATTCGGGTTCGCACACACCACAGTCGATGCATTCATTGGGATTGATGACGAGCATGTTCTCGCCTTCATAGAAACAGTCGACCGGACAAACCTCGACACAATCCATATATTTGCATTTGATGCAGGCATCGGTGACGACATAGGTCATTGGTCGGATACTCCCCTCGAATTAGCGGCGCAAAGTGCCTTTCCGTGCAACGCCTATTGTCAGACATGGTGCCAAGTCAACAGCGCGAATGGCGAGCAGGCAGAAATTTTGTGTCATCAGGACAAATTTTCATAACAACCCTGCGCCTCGGCGGGCGGTCCACGGCGCGTCGGCAGCGCAAGGATGCGGATCGACACCGCGCCATCAGCGACGGGCAAAGTGATCACGTCACCCACTTGCACCGTTTCGGAAGCCTTCTCGATCCGCTTTCCGTTCTTGCGGATGTGGCCGCCTTCGACCCGCAACTGAGCAAGCGTGCGCGATTTGGCGAAGCGCAGAAACCAGAGGCATTTGTCGATCCGCAGCGATGCGGATGCCGATGCCATTAGCCCTTGGTTCCCATTTTCTCTTGAAGCACGGCAAGCTACAGCGCGAATGCCGAAGGTGCGGCAGTAGCTTTGGGCGTCGAAGGCTGCGGCGCACGGTCGGGCCGACCCGCCCCTTTGCCTTTATGCTGCGGCTTACCTGATTGCGGACGATGCGGATGTTGATCGCGTGGCTTGGGCTTGCGGATGCCAACCCAGCGCCAATGGGTGAGGTTAAGGGGTTGGGCGGCAGCGATCGGTTCTATTTCAGGTTCCGTCAGGTCGGCGGCAGGCGAAGCCTCTTCAGCAGCGGGGTTCTGAATTTCCGCTTCGACATTTTCTGTCGGCTCAATTTCACTGACCTCCCCGGCATCCGATGCAGTCGCGTCTGATGCATTTTCTTCCTGCGGAAGAGGTTCTGCAATTGCCTCAACCGGCGGCTCAACGCGTCTGAACCCGGCATCGCGCATCAGCGCGTTCAGCCCGTCCTCGCTTAACCCCAAAGACGTCGCAAAGGTCATATCGAGCGCGAACGCCAGTTCCTGTCCACGTGCTTCATGCGCCTTCTTGATCACCCGTTCGGCAAGGTCGATGCGGACATATTCATTGCCCACTTTGCGATAGCCAGCGTTGCGGCAATCGGCGACCGACGCGAAATTCCATTCCTTCAGATGCACCGCGCTGTCAGGCGGCAGTTGCGGCATTGGCTTTTCAAACTGCGCCGCGAACAGCGCCGAGCGCCAGCGTACGGCGGCTGGCTTGAGCACGGCATGATGATAAACATCCAGCGCGCCAAAAACGATCCCCGCCTTGCGCGCCGCGCCGCGCGACTCCTTCGGCAAAGCGGCCAGCGTGTCGCCCAAATAGTGACGCCCGGCGATCCCGCCAGCGTCCGCCAGTTGCGCGGCCAGAGCACGCACTTGTCCATCACCGCCCGCATCCTGTGCCAAGGCCGACAATGCGACCAGCCCGCCCATATGCTTTTCGAGTTGCGCCGCGATCCACGCCTCCGCCCGCTCCGTCACGGCGCGCAGGGCATCGCCTTCGAGGCCCGCGACCGCGCGCACCGGCTTGAATTGCGGCTGCATCAATGTGCGGCCTTTTACCAGATGGCCGATAGCATTGCCCTGCCATGTTATAGCTGGACGGCCTTCGGCATCCGCCGCCAGATTGAACTCATCATTATCGGCCATTGCCAATGCCCTCGCCTTTTTATCAAGATACCCTGCCAGATGCCGCTCGGCTGCGGCAAGCAACAATTTATGTTCACCGACTTTTGCTGACTTGTCTGGTCGGAACGAAAAACCATCAAGATGGCCGATATGTTCCCCGTCGACATGCACCTGACCCTGATCATCGACATCGACCGGAACCGCCGCTGCATCAAAGCCGCCTCTGCGCAACAACATGGTGGTGCGTCGATCCACAAAGCGTTGGCGCAACGCATTGTGCAGCGCGTCGGACAGCCGTTCCTCAAGCTCGCGCGTCCGCGCGGCCATGGCTGGCGGGTCCTCGACCCAGTCGGAACGGTGTGCGATGTAGGACCAAGTGCGCGCGGCGGCGATCCGTCCGGACAGCGTATCGACATCGCCTTGGATATTGTCGAGCCGCGCAATTTCACCGGCGACATAGCTGTGTGGCAATGGCTCACCGCTCGCCAGATGTTGCCACAGGCCAGCGACGAAGCGGCTATGATGTTCGGCACCCGTCTGGCGGAAGTCCGGTAAGCTCGCAGCCTCCCAAAGGCGTGCGACCCCTGTTGGTCCAACAACACGCGCAGTAACCTGCGGCATGTCTGCCAACCGCTTTAGCACCTCGAGATCAACTGCCTCGGGCGCTGCCCGCAACGGCGGACCATCGGGTTTGGATTCGAGATCGGCGATCAAAGTCGCCAGATTGGCGGTGCGCGGCTCGGCCTCGCGCCAGTACATCCAGTCAAGCGCCGGGAAGACATGCCCTTCTATCGCCAACACTTCGTCAGCGGTCAGCTCTCCTGCTTCGCCTGCAATCGTGCCGAAAGTCCCATCGCGTTGGTGGCGTCCTGCCCGCCCGGCAATTTGCGCCATTTCCGAAATCGTCAGCCGCCTTGTCCGGTGGCCGTCAAATTTGGAAAGTCCTGCAAAGGCAATATGCTGGACATCAAGGTTCAGGCCCATTCCTATCGCATCGGTGGCGACAAGATAGTCAACCTCGCCCGACTGGAACATTTCGACCTGCGCGTTGCGGGTGCGCGGAGACAGTGCTCCCATCACCACCGCCGCCCCACCGCGCAGGCGGCGCAGCAATTCCGCAACAGCGTAAACCTGCTCGACCGAAAAGGCGACAATCGCGCTACGTGAGGGCAGCCGGGACAGTTTCTTGGGCCCCGCATAGCTCAAGGTTGAAAAGCGTGGGCGTGAAATAATCTCCGCTTCGGGAAGCAAAGCCTTGATCATAGGCCGTAAAGCTTCTGAGCCGAGAATCATTGTTTCCTCGCGCCCACGGGCATGGAGCAAACGGTCAGTAAAAATGTGCCCACGTTCAGGATCCGCCCCTAGTTGGGCTTCATCCAAAGCAACGAATGCGAAATCTTTGTTGAGTGGCATCGACTCAGCCGTGCACAGATACCAGCGCGCACCAGGCGGTTCGATCCGTTCCTCGCCGGTAATCAGCGCGACCTCTTTAGGCCCCTTGATCGCAACCACCCGGTCATAAATCTCGCGCGCCAGCAAGCGCAGCGGAAAGCCCATCATCCCGCTCGAATGCGCACACAGCCGTTCGACCGCCAAATGGGTTTTGCCGGTGTTGGTCGGGCCGAGAACGGCGGTCAGTCGGGAGGAATCAGCGGGCATCGCCCTCTTTCAACGCCTATGCGCCCATGCCGGAGAGGTAACGTCCATCGACATAGACTAGCGGATCAATCGCATCCGCTGCATGCGCCGATGCCACCTCACCGATAAAAATGGTGTGCGTGCCGAAATCGAGCGAGCGGATATTGCGGCAAATGAAACTGGCCTGCGCATCGGCAAGATAGGGGATGGCCAGCTTGTCTTCGCGCCAATCGCCTTCGTTAAAACGTTCCTCGCCGCGCACCGCCCCACCCGCATTGCGGGCAATATGTTCCTGCCCGCCATGGAGCATGTTGATGGCAAAATCGGCTCCAGCGGACAGCGGCGCGTGCATCGAGGTATTGCGATTGACACATACCAGCATCGCCGGAGGATCTAGACTGACTTCGCACACCGCTGTCGCCGCCATTGCATAGCGCGTGCCTTCATGACGGCTGCTGATCACCATCACCGATTTCGCGTAACGGCGCAGCGCGGTCAGCATATTGGCGGAAAGTTCGTGGGGTTCCATTGCCGCGGTGGCGTCCTGTCGTCTCGATTCGAATGGGCGATAGGCATATTTGCTGGGCATGGCTAGCAGTTGATCGTGCGCAATTAAGCTGGCAGAAGCAGTGCCATGAGCAACTTCCCCAATCTGGACTTCGCCCTGGGCGAGACTGCGGATATGATCCGCGATACGACTTACCGTTTCTCCACAGATAAAATCGCGCCTTTGGCTGCGAAGATCGACGCCGATGACTGGTTTCCGCGCGATGAATTGTGGACAGCAATGGGTGAACTTGGCCTGCACGGCATTACCGTTTCCGAAGAGGATGGCGGGCTGGGTCTCGGCTATCTGGAGCATGTGGTGGCGGTCGAAGAGGTTAGCCGCGCCTCGGCGTCGATTGGCCTTTCCTACGGCGCGCACAGCAATTTGTGCGTCAACCAGATTCGTCGTTGGGGCAACCCCGTGCAGAAAGCGAAATATCTGCCCAAGCTGATCTCCGGCGAACATGTCGGCAGCCTTGCCATGTCAGAGGCAGGCGCAGGGTCGGACGTGGTTTCGATGAAGCTGAAAGCCGATGCGGTTCAGGGCGGCTTTGTGCTCAACGGCACCAAATATTGGATCACCAACGCACCCTATGCCGACACACTGGTGGTCTATGCCAAGACCGCACCCGAAAGCGGGTCGCGCGGAATTTCGGCATTCCTTATCGAAAAGGACGACGAAGGCTTCTCAATCGGCCAGAAAATCGACAAGGTCGGGATGCGCGGTTCGCCGACAGCGGAGTTGGTGTTCAACGACTGCTTCATCCCCGAAGACCGCATCATGGGCCCACTGCATGGCGGTGTGGGCGTGCTGATGTCGGGCCTCGACTATGAGCGCGTGGTGTTGGCAGGGTTGCAGCTCGGCGTGATGCAGGCCTGCCTTGATGTCGTGCTGCCCTATGTCCGCGAGCGCAAACAGTTCGGCAAGCCGATCGGTGCTTTCCAGCTGATGCAGGGCAAGATCGCCGACATGTATGTCGCGCTCAATTCGGCACGCAGCTATGTCTATAATGTCGCACGGGCATGCGACGCCGGGCAAACCACCCGCTTCGATGCGGCGGGCGCGATCCTGCTGGCGAGCGAGAGCGCAGTGAAGGTTGCTGGCGAAGCGATCCAGGCGCTGGGCGGGGCAGGCTATACCAAGGACTGGCCGGTCGAGCGCTATTGGCGTGATGCTAAGCTGCTCGACATCGGCGCTGGCACCAACGAAATCCGCCGGATGCTGATCGGGCGGGAATTGATTGGGGCGGGCGGGTGACTCATGTTGACTGGTCCGCACTGGCCCAGCAAATGGGAACAGTCCGTGTCATCGATGGCGGTAGAGCCGAGCGCGGCGGAACTGCAATAGGGTATGATGCGGTTGCCCGCATTGTTGGCGAAGACGTTATAGTGTCGGCTGTAGAGCACCATTTAACATACGAACTAGGCTCGGAATTGGCACGATCCGTTCTGATGGTGCTCAGGCCATATGTTGCGATGGAGCGTTGTCTGGAGATATTTCGGACATCTGAAGACAGCGAAACAAAGGCATCTGCAATTTGTCTGTTGAAGGACATTTCAGACAGGCGTGTCCTTGAATGGCTGCCCGAGATAACGTCATCAGCCGATCCAGCCGTTCGCGTCTGGGCTGTTGGAGTTATTGATCAGCTACTGATCATGCAAAATGAGATTGAGCTAGAAGAAGCGATGCCATTTGTCACAGCGCTGCTGAACGATCCAGATGCTGGCGTTGGAGAACGCGCTGGACAACTTATGGAAATGATCAAAGAAACATACCCATGACCGCCCGCCCTATCCTCGGCGTCATTGCCTGCAACCGCATTGTCGGTACCGAAACGGCGCAGGCCGTCATGGACCGCTATATTCGTGCGGCGATGACCTATGCCGATGTCGCGGCGCTGATCGTCCCGTCGCTGTCCGATTTGATGACCGCTGCGGAGGTGGCACCGCGGCTTGATGGCATTCTCCTCACTGGCAGCCCATCCAATGTCGCCACCATGCGTTATGGCGACGAAGGCGGCGAAGGTCCGTTCGACGAGGCGCGCGACGAAATTGCGCTATCGATGGTTGACAGGATGATCGACCTCAAAAAGCCGGTGTTCGGGATCTGCCGGGGCTTTCAGGAAATCAATGTTGCGTTGGGTGGAACCTTGCGCCGCGACACCAGCGCGAGCGACGAGCTGATCCGCCACCATGCGCCCGATGATGTGTCCTTCGATGCAATGTTCGACCATCGCCATCCGGTTGAACTGGCCGAAGGCGGACTGCTCGCCTCTACTTATGCGAAACCCAAACTCGATGTGAATTCTGTGCATTACCAAGGCATCGGTAAACTTGCCGACGGCCTGACGATTGAGGCACGCGCACCCGATGGCCTTGTCGAAGCCTACTCTGCCCGCCCCAATGGTGCGCCTTTGCTTGCTGTACAGTGGCACCCGGAATGGGGCACCGAGAATGATCCGGATCTGCAGACCTATTTTCACCTGCTTGGGAAAGCGTTAAGAGGCGAGCTATGAATTCCAAGGTGACTCGATTTAATCGTTATCAGGCACGGATTGGCTTTTCGCCTTAATCCTTTTTGAATCGCGCAGAGACGCAGAGATCGCAGAGCTTGGAACCTGCATCGGCTGCGCCGTCCCTCTGCGCCTCTGCGTCTCTGCGCGAAACCATTCAAAAAAGGAAATTATTATGCCCCGCAATTACGACATCGCCGAACTCCGCCGCCTCGACGTGGCCCACCATCTGCCGGCGCAAGCTGACTGGCAGGAAATCGAAAATCTGGGCGGCAGCCGCATCATCACCCATGCCGAGGGTTGTTATATCCACGACGGCGACGGCAACCGCATATTGGATGGTATGGCCGGGCTATGGTGCGTCAATGTCGGCTATGGCCGCGAGGAACTGGTCGAGGCGGCGGCGGCGCAGATGCGCGAGCTGCCCTTCTACAACACCTTTTTCAAGACCGCGACGCCGCCGACGGTGATGCTCGCTGACAAGATTGCCAGCCTGACGCAGAACCGCCTGCCGCATGTGTTTTTCAACAGCTCGGGCAGCGAGGCCAATGACACCATCTTTCGCCTTGTCCGCCAATATTGGAAATTGAAGGGTGAGCCGAAGCGCAAGACCTTTATCAGCCGCTGGAACGCCTATCATGGTTCGACCGTTGCGGGCGTTTCCTTGGGCGGAATGAAAGCGATGCACCCGATTGGCGACTTGCCGATCCCCGGTATCGAGCATGTCCGCCAGCCCTATTGGTACAACGAAGGCCGCGATATGTCGCCCGAGGCCTTTGGCACCGCCTGTGCAGAAGCGATCGAAGCCAAAATCCTAGAAGTCGGCCCTGAAAATGTCGCGGCCTTTATTGGTGAACCGGTGCAAGGTGCCGGCGGCGTTATCATTCCTCCTGCCAATTACTGGCCGCAGGTAGAGGCAATCTGTCGCAAATATGGCGTATTGCTGATCTGTGACGAAGTGATCGCAGGCTTTGGCCGTACCGGCAATATGTGGGGGCATGAAACCGTCGGCGTGAAGCCCGACATCATCGCGATGGCCAAGGGATTGTCGTCTGGCTACCTTCCCATTTCCGCCGTTGCGGTCAGTGCCGACATCATCAAGGTGATGAAAACCGGCGGCGATTTCGTCCACGGCTATACCTATTCGGGCCATCCGGTTTCGGCAGCGGTAGCGCTGCGCAATATCGAGATTATGGAGCGCGAAGGATTGGTCGAGCGCACACGCAGCGAAACCGGCCCCTATCTGGCAAAGGCGCTCGCGACGCTTAACGATCATCCATTGGTCGGCGAAGCACGCAGCATCGGCCTGCTTGGCGCGGTCGAAATCGTCGCCGACAAGGCCAGCGGCGCACGCTTTGGTGGCAAGGAAGGCACAGCAGGCCCGATGGTGCGCGACCTGTGCATCGCAAACGGCCTCATGGTGCGCGGTATCCGCGACAGCATCGTCATGTGCCCGCCATTGGTGATCACCACCGAGCAGATTGACGATATGGTGGCTATCATCCGAAAGGCGCTCGATGAGGCGGAACCAAAGCTGCGCGCGCTGTGAAGGGTTGACGACCGGTCCTGCCTGATTCATTTAGTCAGGCATGACCGACACCCCCGAAGACACACCGCCCGACAATGAAACCATCCGCGAGGTAAAGCGTGCCAAGGCGCGCAAGGAAGCTGCGGAGGAAAAATCGGGCTTGGGCTGGAAAGCCGCCGCCGGTATCGGCATCGGCTCCGCCGCGCTAGCCGCAGCGCTCATCTATGCCAACAAGGCACGGAAAAAGGACGAGGATTGAGGTTCTGCACCTTAGCTCTGCCCCAATTAGGATAATGACCATCAAAAACCGTTATGCGGCGCTGTGCGCCATCCCCGCTTTGGCAGCGCTCGCACTGCCTACCACCCCCGCCCTTGCGGCCGCGCCCAAAGCGCCTGCCAAACCGGTTTTGACCTGCAAGACCAAGGCGGCAGAAGGCCTGACCTACACCGTGCTGAAGGCGAGTAAAGGTGCAAAGCCGACCGACGATGCACGCGTGGTGGTCAATTATCGCGGCTTCCTGAAATCCGATGGCAGCGAATTTGATTCGGGCGAAGGCGCCAAATTCCGCGTTACTGGTGTGATCCCCGGCTTTTCGCAGGGGCTGAAACTGATGGCACCGGGAAGCAAATACCGGCTCTGTATCCCGTCAGCCATTGGCTATGGCGAAGAAGGCAGCGGACCGATCCCCGCCAATGCCGATCTGGTGTTTGAGGTTGAATTGCTGTCGTTCGAAACACTGCCCCCCAAACCCGCTGTCCCGGCAGATGCGCGGGCTTGCGACAAGACGACCGCGACCGGATTAAGCTATGCCATTGGCAAGACTGGAACCGGCGCAACCCCCGCTGCGACAGACATGGCGCTGATCGATCTGACCACCTTCGATCCGGCAACTGGAACCATTTTGGGCAAACAATTGTGGGAAAGAATTGCGGTCGCGCAAGCCACGCCGATGTTTACCGAAGCGCTTGGCCTGATGCAGGTCGGTGGCAGCTACCGTTTCTGCATGCCCAAAAAGGACGACCCCGAAGGTGGACAAAGCACACCTGCGCTGAATTTCATCGTCGATTTGATTGATGTGCGGCCTGCTCCTGTTGAGGAGGAGGGTTGAAGGGATTGCATGAAGAACGTCCCTCTCCCATTGGGAGAGGAAGGATTTTAACCCAACAGCACCACCGGACTATCCGCCCGCCAGTGCATTGATACCTTGTCGTCCCAGGTAAAATCTTCCTGATCGTGACGCGAGAGGTTGGGGCGCGAGACACGGATCATGGCACCGGATTCGAGTTGAATCTCGAACAGGGTGATGTCGCCCAGATAACTCATCCCTTTGATTACACCGCGCGCAAAATTATGGCCTTCGGGTGCATCTTTGGCGGCGGCCTCGACGGTTTTGCCTGCTCCCTGCACATGCAAATACATTTTCTCAGGCCGCAGCGCGACCCAGACGTCGGCGCCGTGGGGGCCGGTGACGCCGTGGTTCAGATAGACTTTGCCAAGACCCGGGCAATCGACCGCAGCCTTGTCGGGTTCGTCAATGATCAGCTTGCCTTCAAAGATATTCACTGAGCCGACAAAGTCCGCAACAAAGCGGTTGGCGGGGAATTCGTAAAGGTCGGACGGAGTCGCCAGCTGCGACACTTCACCCTTGTTGATCACAGCAATCCGGCTCGCCATTGACAGCGCTTCGTCCTGATCATGGGTGACAGTAATGAAGGTGATGCCCACCTCGTCCTGCAAATCGGACAGCTCAAACTGCATTTGCGCGCGCAATTTGGCGTCGAGCGCCGACAGTGGCTCATCGAGCAGCAACACTTTGGGTCGCATTACCAGACTGCGCGCCAGTGCTACACGTTGACGCTGACCACCGGACATCTGGTCGGGCATGCGCGATTCAAATCCGCCGAGCTTGACCAGATCGAGGGCTTCCTTGACCCGGTCTTCGCGTTCACCCCGCCCGACGCCCGCAATTTTCAGGCCGTAAGCGACATTGTCCGCCACCGACATATGCGGGAATACCGCATAGCTTTGGAACACCATATTGACCGGGCGCTTGTTGGGCGGAACGCGGCTCATATCCTGTCCGTCGATCAGGATTTGCCCCTCCGTCGGCACCTCGAACCCGGCAATCATGCGCAGCAAAGTCGTCTTGCCGCAGCCCGAAGGCCCAAGCAGCACGAAGAATTCGCCAGCCATGATATCAAGGCTGACATTGTCTACAGCGGCCACCTTGCCAAAACGTTTGGTGACATTGCGGATCTGGATGATGGGTTGTTTGCTGTCAGTCATATCAATGGGCGTCCGCAAGGGCCTTTACACCCTGGAATTTCAGGGCGACGGCGGTCAAAAGCACGGTCAGGATGATGAGGATGGTCGAGGCGGCGTTAATGTCGGGCGTTACCCCGCGCTTGACCAGCGAATAAACGAGCACCGGGAAAGTGTCGGTCCCCGGTGTGCTGGTGAAAAAGGTGATGACGAAATCGTCGAGGCTGAGCGTGAAAGCCAACAGCGCGCCGGATACCAAGGCGGGCTTGATATGTGGCACCAATACGTCGCGAAACGCTTGCCATTCGCCCGCGCCCAAGTCTTTCGCCGCTTCCTCCTGCTCACGGTTGAATGTCGCCAGTCGGGCGCGCACGACCATCGTCACAAAGGGGAAGCAGAAGGTGATGTGGGCAATAACAATCGCGGTCAGGTTGAATGGCCAGGGCAACCCGCTGGGCCAGCCGATCCATGAGAAGAAGACCAAAAAAGCAACGCCCAAACAGATTTCGGGCACAATGATCGGCAGCGACATCGTGCCATCGACCGCGCTTTTCAGCGGAAAGCGGAAGCGCCACAGCATGACCGCAGCCATTGACCCGATAATCAAGCTGAACACAGTCGCAAGTCCAGCGATAGTCAGCGAGTTGAGCATCGCATCCCACAGCTGGTCATTCTCCCACGCCTTGGCATAATATTTGGTGGTGAAGCCGCGCCAGACGACATTGCGTTTGCTGTCGTTGAAGCTGAACGCCATCAACACGAACAAAGGCAGATAGAGGAACAGCATCACCGCCAAAACCCAGCCGCGCATCCACAGCGACTTTGCATATTCCAGCGGCGCGCGCGGGGTGCGGGCGAACAATGCCATTATTTCACCTCCCCGGTCTTTTTGCGCATCCCTTGCAAGGCGATCAGCGCGAACATCGCATAGATCAGCAGGAAGGATAGCGCGGCGCCAAAGGGCCAATCATTGGCACGTTTGAATTGGCGCTCTATGACGTTGGCGATCATCTGGCTGTCGGTGCCGCCCATCAGGTCAGGGGTCAAATAGGCACCCAGTGCCGGGATCAGCGTGATCATCACGCCCGCAATAATCCCCGGTGCCGCGAGCGGCACGACGACCTTGAACAGCGTTTTCAAATGCCCTGCGCCCAGATCAAGACTCGCCTCGATCAGGCTTTTGTCGAGCCGATCGAGCGCCGAATAGAGCGGCAACACCATGAAGGGCAGATGGACATAAACAAGGCCCACCACCACGGCGAAATTGTTGTAGAGCAGCGGCAGCGGTTCCCATGTCTCCATGGGTTGCAAGCCGACCAATGTTTTCAGCCAGCTCGCCCCGCCCCACAGCGCCTCCAACCCCTTATTGGCATAGCCCTGCTGTCCCATCACGATCATCAGCGCATAGGTGCGGATCAGCAGATTGGTCCAGAACGGCAACATGATGCCCAAAAGCAACCATGGTCGCCACTTCTCGCTGGCAAAGGTAATCGCCATCGCCACCGGAAAACCGACGATCAGACAAATGAGCGTGACCAGCGCAGCGACCGCAAGGCTTTTGAGGAAAATCGACAGATACAGCCACTCGGTCGCGCGTTTGTAATTGTCGAGCGTGCCGACAATGTCGATATCGGTCAGCCCGACATTGCGGCCAAAGCTGTAGAACCAGACAAACGCCATCGGGATGACGAAGAATAGCAGCGTCCAGAACAGCGGCGTTAGCGACACCGCCGCAAAGGGCCGTTTTTGCTGTTTCCAGTCCTGCTCAGCCATTGCTCCCCTCCCCCATCAGGCGAATCAGGATGCGCGGACGCGGGTGAAGGCTTCCTCGTAGAGCGGCTGGATGTCCGGATTGAACTTCGCATATTCGCATTTCGCCAGCTTGTCTGCGGGCGGATAGATTACCGGATTTTTCTTATAGCTGTCGGGCATCAATTCCTTCGCCGCAGCATTGGGCGTCGGATAAAGGATGGTCTCGGTGACCTTCTTGCCATTTTGCGCATCCAAAATGAAGTTGATGAAGGCATGGGCATTTTTCGGATGCTTTGCACCCTTGGGAATGCAGAAATTGTCCGAATTCAGCTGGCTGCCTTCCTTTGGAATGACGAAATCAATGTCATCATCCTCAGTCATCAACTGCGCAATGTCGCCATTATATTCGAGCACCAGATCGACCTCGCCCTTAGCAAGCAAGTCCTGACCGTCATCGTCGTGGAATTTGGCAATGAAGGGCTTCTGCTTCACAAGCATTGCTTCAATCGTTTTGATATCGGCAGGCGTCAAACCATTGACCGATTTGCCCATATATTTTGCGCACAGACGGAAGACATCGCCCGCCTCGGAGAGCAGCGCGATGCGGCCCTTATATTGATCACTGTCGAACAGATATTTCCAGCTGTCAGGCACGCCCTGCACCTTCGACTTGCGATAGCCGATGCCCAAGGCGAGCCAAGTATAGGGCACCGAATATTCGCGACCCTTGTCATAATCGACATCGACAAATTCGGGCGCGATATTCTTGAAATTGGAAAGCTGCGCCTTGTCGATTTTCTCAAGCATGTCGGCCTTCGCCATCCGCTCGACAAAATCGTTCGAAGGCACGATCAAATCATAGCCGGGGTTACCCGCACGGAATTTGGCAAACAACGTGTCGTTGGTGTCGAACAGGTCCATTTTGACATCGACGCCACCGGCTTCCTTGAAATCCTCCAAGGTGGTCTCGCCCATATAATCGTCCCAATTATACAGGTTCAGCGAGGCTTCCTCGCCATTGGCAAGCTTCTTGGCTTCCTTTTCACCACAGCCGGCCAGCGCGCCGGTGAAGGTTAGGCCCACGGCAGCAACACCCATGCCCTTCAGCAAAGAGCGACGGTTTTGCGCGTTATCGATCAGTGTCTTGATGTCCATGAGCTTCCCTTTGCGACTATGTTCTTGTGAGTCTGGATGCTGGCTCAAATTTGCCGATTTTCAAAGCGTTTTTTGCACTTCACGCATTCCGCAAATACCAGTCATAATCTATCCGCGGCACTTCGCCGAAATAGCGGTCCTGTTCAGTGCGTTTGACGATACTGAACATGTCGACAAACCGCTCGCCCAGATAGTCGCGGGCGAAGGTCGAAGCATGGAAACGATCGACTGCCGCGAACCAGTTGCTCGGCGGTTTGTCATCGCCGGAATTGTCACGGTCATAGCCATTGCCGACGACCGCGGGGCCGGGATCGGTCGCGTTCGCCATACCGTGATGCATCCCCGCCAGCACCGCTGCCACGGCCAGATAGGGGTTGGCGTCGGCGCCGCAGGCGCGGTGCTCGACATGCCGGGTCTTCGGCGCGCCTGCCGGTATGCGGAACGAAACGGTGCGGTTGTTTACGCCCCAGGTCGGCGCAACCGGCGCATAGCTGTTCGCCTTGAACCGGCGATAGCTGTTAGCGTTGGGCGCAAAGAGCGCGAAGCTGTCCCCCACATTGGCGATCATCCCGCCAATTGCATGCCGTAGTGCGAGGGTGCCTTCGGGGTCTTCGCTGGCGAAAATGTTGTTGCCCTTGTCATCATTGATCGAGACGTGGATGTGCATGCCGCTGCCCGCCTGATCGGCAAAGGGTTTGGCCATGAAGGTAGCCTCCAGCCCATTGCACTGGGCGGCGGCCTTCACCACGCGTTTGTACATGATGGCATCGTCGCAGGCGCGCAGCACATCGGGCTTGTAGCAAAGCGTTAGCTCAAACTGCCCCGGCGCGAATTCCGAAATCGCGCTTTCCAGCGGTAGCCCCTGCACATCGCAAAAGCTGTAAAGATCATCGAGAAACGGGCGGAAATCCTCCAGCTCGCGCAGGCCGTAAACCTCGACATTGCGCGGTCGGTCCTTGCTATATTCCGGTGAAGCGGGACGCACCATACCGTCGCGGCTGCGCTTGGGATCGACCAGATAGAATTCCAACTCAACTGCAACCGCAGGCACCAGCCCCTGCTCGGCATAACGATCAACCACCAGTCCGAGCACATGGCGCGGGTCGAGATCGTGCGGGGCGCCATCAAGCTCGTAAAAATCGACAAGGAATTGCGCGGCATGGTCGCCAGCCCACGGCATTTTGACAAGCGTACCGGGGATCGGTTTCATCGAACGATCCGCATCGCCATCTTCCCAGACCAGGCCGGTTTCGACGGTATCCTGTCCGGTGATGTCCACGACAGTGATCGAACCCGGAAACATTCGTCCAGTTTCATATACGGCGAGCACTTCATGCTGGCGAAGGCGTTTGCCGCGCGGCACACCACCAAAATCGGTGTAGATCATGTCGATCGCATCGATATCGGGATTGGCGGCGAAAAAGGCCTCAGCCTCGCTGCGCGAGGCGATGGTTGCAGATGATTTTGCTCGACGGATGTTCATTTCGATCTCTTTGCTATTCTGAAAATGTCACTCCCGATTTGATCGGGGGTCCATGGCCAAACTTCTCGGTTTAACTTCGGTGTCAGACCATGGATTCCCGCTTTCGCGGGAATGACACCGAGTTCAAAATCAATTGTCGCACAATTCCCCCACGGCATTTCCCAGTTCCGCGACCAGCCGGTCCACCTGCACCTCGCCAGTCACCGGCGACAGCAACATCATATTGTGGAACGGCGCAAGTAAAATGCCCCGGTTGGCGAGATAGAGATGCAATGCCGCCTCCAGCCGGTGGTTCATTGCCGCACGGGCTTCGCTGCCGTTGGTGGAGGGCTTTTCGGCGCAGACAAACTCGACCCGTGCGCCGACATTGACGACATGCCATGGCAATTGATGCGCGGCGATGACGCTTTCGATGCCTTTCACCAACCGCCGCGCGAGTGTCAGCATATGGGCATAGGCCTCATGCGTTATCACTTTGCCCAGCATCGCGTGCATCGCGGTGATCGCCAGCGCATTCGCCGACAACGTCGTACCGATGCCGCTATGTCCCGACGGCCTGCTGGCGTTGAGCTTTGCCATCCGTTCGGCGATTTCGTCGCTAAAACCGTAAACGGCGGTCGGCACACCGCCACCGATCGACTTGCCAATCACCATCATGTCGGGTTGCGGGCCAAACGCTTTGCTGTGCCCGCCATAGCCCGACGAGATGGTGTGGGTTTCATCGAAAACGAGGACTGTGCCGGTTTCGCTGCACAGCCGACGCAGGGTATCGAGATAACCCGGCGCGTCGCGCACCATGCCGACATTGGTCATCACCGGCTCAGCCAACACGCAGGCAATATCGCCACGCTTCAATTCGCGTTCCAGCGCTTCGACATCGTTGAATTCGATAACGGTAGTCGTGGGCAAAAGGTCTTGCACCTGCCCGATCAGGCTGGCCCGGACCTGCGGTTCCCATCCCGATGCATGGGCACGCAAATCGACAAAAACATCGTCGACCGCGCCATGGTAACAACCGTTAAAGATCAGGATTTTCTGGCGACCTGTGATCCCCCGGCACCAGCGGATGACTGCGCGGTTGGCTTCGCTCGCGGTGGTGGTAACCTGCCAGCGCGGAAGGCAGAACATCGCCGCCAGCATGCCGCCCAGTTCGACACCCTTTTCGGTGGGCAGCATGTAACTGAGCCCTTCACGCGCCTGCTTTGCCAGCGCATCGGCCAAAGGCTTTGGCGAGTGGCCAAACATACTGGCGGTATCGCCCAAACAGAAATCGTCGAGGACACGGCCATCGACGGTGGTCAATGTTGCCCCTTCTGCCTTTTCTGCGACCAGCGGCACCGGGCTGGGCCAATCGAGCATCCAGTGGAAAGGCACGCCTTGAAACCAGTTGGCCGCCGCCTGACAACCCAGTTCCAGCGAGTTGGGGTTGGCTTTACGAAAAGCTGCAACCTCGCGCGTGGCGATGCGATCAATGGCGGCGTCTGAAATCACAACCGGTCCTTTAATGCGTAATAGAGTAGCCCCAATGTTGCGAGCGGACGGGCGAACAGGCGTCCGCCGGGGAATGGCCGATGCGGAAGATTCGCAAACACGTCAAAACGCTCCATTGTCCCCGTCACTGCCTCGGCCAGCAATTCACCTGCAAGTGTTGTCACCAGCGCGCCATGCCCTGAAAAGCCGTGCGCGAAGAAGACGTTACCCTTGCGTCCGATATGCGGCAGCCGGTTCATGGTAACGCCAACAGGGCCGCCCCATGCATATTCTATTGGCGTATCGGCGAGTGTTGGAAACACCTCGACAATATGCTTGCGGACAAAAGCAGCAATGTCGGCAGGCGGGGTCTGCACATATTTTTCGCCTCCGCCGAACAACAATCGCTTGTCCGCAGAGAGCCTGAAATAGTTGAGCACGAAACGGCTATCGGCGACCGCTGCATCGCTGGGAAAGAGACGGTCGGCGTCGGGCAATGATGCAGTCGCCACATTGTAATTCATGATCGGGATGGTGTGCCTGCCAAGCGCGCGATCCTGATCGTTCATCCAAGTATCGGTCGCCAGAATCACTGCGCGGGTGTCGATAGCATCTGCAGAAACAGAGCTGTTTTCGAATATCGCAACACCAGCCGCTTTAGCCGCCTGCGCCAGCCCGAGCGCATAGTTCAGCGGATGAAAATGCCCGCCTTGGGGATCATATATCCCGCCATGATAGCCGCCGCCGTCGATATGCCTTCGCATATCCTGCGGCTGAACTATGTTCGACTCCCAGCCGAATTGCGTTGCCAGAAATTCGGAATCGCGCTGCATCGCGTCGAAATGGTCAGGTTTGTAGGCAGCTTCCAAATGACCCGCTTTCAGGTCGCACTTTATGCCATGTGTGGCGATCCGGTCCTTCACCCGCTCGACCGCACCATAAGCCAGATCGAAGATCGCCTTTGCCCGCTCGCGGCCAAATTCCGCATCGATCTCGCGCATCGACCAGCGCAAACCCGGAATCAGCTGCCCGCCATTGCGGCCCGATGCGCCGAAACCGATGGTTTGCGCTTCGAACAGCGCGACCTGCAGCCCCTTTTCTGCGCAAGCCAAAGCCGCTGACAGGCCGGTAAAGCCGCCGCCGATGACTGCGACGTCAAATCCGCCTTCACCGGTATATGCAGGCTGCGTTTTCCACGCATTGGCGGTTGCCGCGTAATAGCTGTTGTTGAGTGGGTCACTCATCGGAGATTGGCGGACCTAGTCAGGTCTACCCTCCCCTGCATTTCCAAGGTCGATGACATAGAGCTTTCGCACGGGAGTCAGATTTTCCCATACGCCCTCGAAACCCGGTTCAATCACCAGATTGCCGCCCGGACCGACTTCGACAACACTGCCATCATCCCCGGTCAGCCGCGCGCTGCCTTCCAATATCCGGCAATATTCCCATTCGGAATAACTGACGCGCCATGCACCTTCTGCACAACTCCACTCGCCAAAAAACTTCCGGCCATCAGCGGATTCATAGGCATTGCGCGTTTCACCCGCAGGACTGCCGCTAACCAGCCGGTCAGGCGCTGGCGCGAATTTCTCACATTCAGCTGTTTCGGTTGTAAAACTGTGCACAGTCATCGGACTATACCCGCAACAACAAATGCTCGCGCTCCCAGCTGCTCACCACCGACTGATAGTTGAACAATTCATGGTCCTTTACCGCGAAGAAGATTTCGAAAAACTCCTCGCCCAGCAAATTGCGCACCGGTTTGCACGAACTGAACCGGTCGAGTGCAGCCTCCAATGTGCGCGGCAAGGTGCGCGCGCGGTTGTAGGCGCTGCCGGTGATTGCCTTGGGCGGAACCATGCGTTCGACCATGCCGATATAGCCGCAGACCAGCGACGCGGCGATGGCGAGATAGGGGTTCGAATCCGCGCCTGCCAGCCGATTTTCCACGCGACGGTTGTTGCGGTCTGCGATCGGAACGCGGAAACCGCACGAGCGGTTGTCCTCTCCCCATTGCACGTTGATTGGTGCGGCGCTGTCGGGACGCATGCGACGGAAACTGTTCACATTAGGCGCAAACAAAGGCGCCACTTGCGGCAGCAAGCGCACCAACCCGGCAATATGCCCTTTGAACAAGCTGCTGTCGCGGCCATTAGCAGTGGCGAACAAGTTCTTGCCGGTTTCGGCATCGACCACCGACTGGTGGATGTGCATTGCGCTGCCCGGCTGCCCTGCCATCGGGTTCGCCATGAAGGTTGCGTAAACGCCATGCTCCTTGGCCACGCGGCGAACGGTGCGTTTGAACAGGAATACTGAATCCGCCAGTCTCATCGGATCGCCGTGCATGAAGTTCACTTCGAGCTGGGCGGCACCCATTTCGTGGATCATCGTATCGATATCGAGCCCCATTAACTCGCAATCGTCATAGATATGGTCGATGATCTCTTCATATTCGTTCATCGCCTCAAGCCCGTAGGGCTGGCTTGCGGTTTCGGCGCGACCGCTTGAGCCTGTTGGCGGAGTCAGCGGAAAGTCGGGATCGACATTCTGACTGACAAGGTAGAATTCTACCTCTGGCGCTATGATCGGCTTCCAGCCCTTTGCCGCATAGAGCCCCAGCACCTTTTTCAATATGGTGCGCGGCGCGATCTCGACCTCAGTGCCGTTGCCGTGAAAGGCATCGGCGATGACAAAGGCGGTGGGCGATTTGAAACCGGGGGCGACACAGATTGTGTCGGGATCGGCGATCAATATCTTGTCCGGGTCTTTGTCCCAGATATCGGCTATATCTTCGGGATAATGGCCGTCGATCGTGCAGATGAAGACGCTGCCCGGAATACGCAGCGACTTATCGCGGACAGATGACAGGAATTTCTTCGCGGGCAAGACTTTGCCCCGCTGAACCCCGTTGATATCGGGGACGATGCATTCGACTTCGTCGATTTTATGTTCGGCGATCCAGTTCGCCAGATTGACACTCATCGGGGCTTGTGCGCCCTGCCCGTTCCTGTTTCACAACCGACCGGGCGCACCCTTTCCTTTGTTTTCAGATGCTTCTTCTGAAACGCTAGCTATCAGCTTGTGATCAGAATGTATAGCTGATCGAAAATACCGCCGTCGCCTTGCTGTCACCGGGGACATAAACACCACGTTTGTTGGTGTCGATATAGGCGGCACCCAGCGTGAAACCAGCGACATCTGCAGAAATACCAAGCGACCAATCTAGCTTTTTGTCGCCGAATGCACCATCTTCAAAGCCGATCGAGGTATTGAATTTAATTGGTGAGTCCGGAATACCAACCGAGGCGGTAGTGCCGACATAGAAATTATCCTGATTGCCGATATTGTCCTGGCTCGGTGTATAGGCAGCGATCACGCCCCATTCGAGCGGACCATAAGTGGTCCCCATCTTGCCGATCAGTTCAACATAGTTGGCGCTCGAAAAACCGGGATACATGTAATAAGTCGCGCCGACGTCCCATGTCACTTCTTCGCCGCCAGAAAAGCCTGCGAACAGATCAACTTCAATGTCGTCGCCCGGATTGTCGGCAATATTGGATGCCCAGGCACCGACATACAGTCCTGATTCGTGGCTGACAGTGATGCCCGGCTGGAAAGCGGGATCCTTCTCCGACAGCGAAACGCCGCGGAAACGGTAATCGGAAACGGCCGCAACCGTTACTTCGATATCGATCGGGCCGGCAGCTTCTTCTTCCGCATCCTGTGCGAATGCGGGAGCGGCGGCAGCGATACTACCCAGTGCCACACACGACGCGGCGAGTTTGAAAATCATTTTACGCATGGTTATCCCTTCCTGAACCATAAGGTCTACTTCCCTGTTCCTATGCGGCAACCCGTTATTATTCTGTGAAGTTCACCGCCCGCGAGGTTCTTTCGTATTAACCAAGCGCTTACCAAAATGCAAATTGCCGCCCGGTTCCCCCACCGGACGGCAATCGCCCCCAAAAAGGGGAGTGGGTCAGAAGGCTACGCTGAGCGAACCAACAACACCGCCTTTGTAGATATTCTTACCCGAAATCGGGTTGAAGCCGGCTTTGTTGGTATCGACATAGCTGAGGCCAAGTGTGACCGGGCCTGTGGTGTAAGTGGCACCCAGTGACCAGTCGGTATATTTGATCCCGCCCGAGAGGAAACTACGGGTGAAGGTGCGACCAACGCCAGCGCTGAGGCCAAGACCGGTATCCGGCACGGTACCCGACAGACCGAAATTCATATAGAAATTGTCTTCTTTGCCAAAGCCATAGTCGAGCGCCGATTGGCTGGGGGCATAGGCGGCGGCAAGTTTGGCCGAAACAGGGCCGATGGCCTGGGTGACGCTGCCGTAAAATTCCGCGAAATCGCTATTATATCCGGGCAGTAACTGTTCAGCACCGGGATAAAAATAATAGATCGCGCCAACATCGACGGTGGTGTCGCCAATGCTTTTCTTGAAGCCTGCAATCAGGTCGATTTCCTGATCGCCGCCAGCTGCGACATAATCGTCAATCGACGAACCCCAGACACCGACATAGACACCCGATTCATGTGAAGCGGTAAGACCTGCCTGCACCGCGAAATTCTTGTCTGTCTGCGAGATGCCGCGGAACCGGTAATCTGAGACAATGGCCGCCGAACCGCTGAGCGTGATGGCCTTCGCTTCTTCTTCGGCTTCTTGCGCGAAGGCAGGTGATGAAAGGGTGCCGCCGCCGAGAACAGCGGTCAACAACAGGCTTTTGAGAGAGAGTTTACGCATGGAACAACCTTCCTTGATGGATCATCATTGGGCGCAACGATTCCGCTAAGAATCGCAGCACCGGTGTTGTTCACTGCCCGCAAACGCACGATAAGGGCCGCCGGATTTTTATGTGCTGACCATGTTTATTGTGCAGGTGCACAAAAACATCAGCAGGCCCGCTTTGGCAAGACAAAAAATGCCAGCCTTGCTGTCCTTTTTGCATTTATGTGACATTTGCAACACAATGCTCTGTTGGATAATTACCTTCTTCGCTTGGCTAGCCAGCCGCCCAGCGCTTTGATATGTCGATGCAATGACACGCGAAAACGACCCGCTCGCCGCCTTCTGGATGCCCTTCACCGCCAACCGAGCGTACAAGTCGCATCCCCGACAATTGGTCGCGGCGAAGGACATGCATTACACCGATGCCGCCGGCAACCGCATCCTCGATGGCACCTCAGGCCTGTGGTGCAGCAATGCTGGCCATTGCCGCACCCCGATTGTCGAGGCCATCCACAAGACCGCCGCCAGCATGGATTTCGGTCCGACCTTTCAGCTTGGCCACCCGCATGCCTTTGAACTGGCGAGCCGCGTCGCCGAACTGATGCCAGCGGAACTCGACCGCATCTTCTTCACCAATTCGGGAAGCGAGTCGGTTGATACCGCGTTGAAGATTGCCCTCGCCGTGCAACGATCGCGCGGTCAAGCCACACGCACCCGGCTGATCGGGCGCGAACGCGGCTATCATGGCACCGGCTTTGGCGGGATTTCGGTCGGCGGTATCGTCAACAACCGCCGCTGGTGGCAGGGGCTGCCCGGCGTCGATCATCTGCCGCACACGCATGATCTGACGCGCAATGCCTTCAGCAAAGGCTTCCCGCAACAGGGTGCCGAGCTCGCCGACGAACTGGAACGACTGGTGACGCTTCACGGTGCGGAAACCATCGCAGCGGTGATTGTCGAGCCGATGGCAGGCTCCACCGGCGTGCTGGTGCCGCCTGTCGGTTACCTGCAACGGCTGCGCGACATTTGCACAAAACACGGCATCATCCTGATCTTTGACGAGGTGATCACCGCCTTTGGCCGCGTCGGCGGCGCGACCGCAAGCGGGCAATGGGGCGTGACCCCCGACATCATCACGATGGCCAAGGGTCTGACCAACGCTGCCGTGCCGATGGGTGCAGTCGCGGTCAGCCGCACGATCCACGACGATGTCGTCTATAACGCCGCAGAGGATCGAGCTGTTCCACGGCTATACCTATAGCGGCCACCCGCTAGCGAGTGCTGCCGGGATCGCGACGCTCGACCTGTACCGCGATGAGGGGCTGTTCGACAAAGCCGATGAACTGGGTGCCTATTGGGCGGATGCCGCGCACAGCCAGCGCGGCAAACCCCACATCATCGACATCCGCACCGTCGGGCTGGTCGCAGGCATAGAACTCGAACCCCGCCCCGGTGCCCCCACCAAACGCGCCACCGAACTGTTCCACGCCTGTTTCGACAATGGGTTACTGGTACGCGCAACCGGCGACATCATCGCGCTCAGCCCGCCGCTGATTTTGGACAAGAGCCATATTGATGAGATGTTTGGGAAGATAGGGGATTTGTTGGAGGGGATTGGGTGAAGTCAATCGTTCAGTTTTTGACATCGAATTTGCTTTGGACTGTTAAATCCAAAGATGTTGGAGAAGGACCTGCAGACGAATTATACCAAGCCTACACGACTGAATTTGACTTAGAAGTTGATGCGATCAACATACCCAGAGTCATCCCCACGGCAAGCCCGGACAAATCCAAGGGGTGGCTCGAGTTGGGCGATTTCCAGTGGAAGGCCGCCATCAGTAAGGCAGAGGAAATTTACAGCCACATGTTGGGCCAAGCGTCCGACGTTTCCTCATCGTGGCGAGACTCGGTTGGTGGCGCAAATTTGAGTGGCCACAGCATCTCAATTCTCATTGATCAATCAGGATCAATGAAAGGAGAACCAATCGCGCAAGCGGCAGCGGCATCGAAACTCCTGCTGAAAATTTTAGGCGAATGTGGCGCTCGAACAGAGTTGCTCGGGTTTTCAACCGCTGGATGGCATGGCGGATTCGCTAGAAAACTCTGGGCATCGCAAGGCAGGCCTTCCCGACCGGGAAGACTATGCTCACTGCTGCACATCATATACAAATCACCTGACGAAAAAATGCTCGATGAAAAACGGTGGCAAGCAATGCTTAACCCCGACATTCTGCGCGAAAATGTAGATGGAGAAGCCATCTTGTGGGCAGCAAATCGACTTAAACTCCATCCGGAAAAGCAAAAAAATTCTAATAGTGATTTCTGACGGAGCACCTGTCGATGACTCCACACTATCTGAGAACGGTCCATCCTATTTGGAAAAGCATCTTCGGCATGTGATTCAAACAATTGAAGATAGTTCGTACATCACATTAGCAGCCGTCGGAATTGGATATGCAGTCGACCGATATTATGGTCGCAGCGTCTTTACCAAAGACATCACTAATTTGCCCGCGGCGATGGCGGAGATTCTGCGGAAAGTTGTAGATTAATTGTTTGCCTGTGATTTTCGTATTTAGTTTCTGGGGACACAATACTGATCTCGCTGCACCACTGCGACGGTTAGGAAAAATGTAAAAGAGACGGGAGGGAGAGAGGGGTTCAGCCATGCCGGACCCCTCCCGTTCTCTTGCCTCTTTTACACGTTTTTTAATGTCGCAGTCACGCCACCCGCGTTTGTGCTGTTCCGACACTAACCTCTCCTTTGGGAGAGGATAAGCAGACTTCGGAGCGCGGCGAGTCAGGCGGGTTGGTGAGGGGATGTGCCTTGTCGATAGCACGCAGCCCCTTACCCAGCTGCGAAGGGGAGGAAGGTTCATTGCATTGTAGGTTTTGTTTTGCGATCGTCGCGCCACCACATCGGCAACCGCCCAATGGCTGTAGGGGCATTGCAATCAGCCAGCGCCCCATACGCGAACCCGATAAGGTGACAAAAGGTAACATATCGGGGGTGGGGTTCATGTGGAACTTTGTCACCTTAATCCACTGGCCCCCTCACCCCAACAACCGTGGCGGCACAGTCCGGTTCACCACCTCCGCAGCGCAAAAGCCGTCTCGATCCGCGCCACCCTTGGCAACCGTGCGATTTCTTGCCGGTGTACGCGTTCATAATCCTCGATGGATGCGGCGCGGACGGTCAGGTGATAATCGTTGCGACCGCTCATCAGGTGACAACGCAGAATAGACGGGCTTTCCGCGACCGCGCCTTCAAACGCCGCCATCGCCTCCTCGCTCTGGCTGTCGAGCGTGATCGTTACCATCACCGTTGCCCCCATGCCTAGTTTGCGCAGGTTTACGTCGGCCCGATAGCCGCGCAAAATGCCCGCATCCTCCAGCGCCTTTTGCCGCCTTGCTGCTGCACTGGGGAAAGTCCCGCCGCTTCGCCGAGTTCCTGCTGTGTTGCCCGGCCATTTGTCACCAGCGCGCTCAGGATTTTGCGGTCTATCCGGTCGATCTGCATGATATTCCTGCCATTGTATGTTTTGACGCGTGATTTGTGCACCAAATTGCTATTCCAGTCCAGTATTTGCACATTTATGCAACATCGTCTGTGATAAACCCCTGTCTATCAAGGATTTGAGCAGGAGAATTTCGATGCGCGTTGGTGTTCCTACCGAAATCAAGGTCCATGAATATCGCGTTGGCCTGACCCCATCCGCGGTGCGCGAATATGTGGCACGCGGTCACAAGGTATTGGTGCAGTCCGGTGCAGGTGCCGGCATCATGGCAACCGATGAAGCTTATAAAAAGGCCGGGGCCAAGATCGCCAAGACCGCCGAAGAAGTCTTCGCCAAATCAGACATGATCGTGAAGGTCAAGGAACCGCAGCCATCCGAATGGGTGCAGCTGCGCGAAGACCAGATCCTCTTCACCTACCTCCACCTCGCGCCCGATCCAAAGCAGGCCAAGGGTTTGGTCAAGTCGGGTTGCACCGCCATCGCCTATGAAACTGTAACCGACGACAAAGGCACCCTGCCCCTGCTCGCGCCGATGAGCGAAGTCGCCGGCCGCTTGGCAATCGAAGCGGCGGGCGAAGCCATGCGCCGTTCAGAAGGTGGCGCGGGCATCTTGCTTGGCGGCGTACCGGGCGTGCCTGCGGGTCGTGTTACCGTGCTTGGCGGTGGTGTCGTCGGCACCCATGCGGCGCGCATGGCAGTCGGCCTTGGCGCCGAAGTCACCATCGTTGACCGCTCAATCCCGCGCCTGCGCCAGTTGGACGAATTGTTCCACGGCCGCGTGCGCACACGCTATTCGACGCTCGATACCATCGATGCCGAAATCAGCGTGGCCGATGCAGTGATCGGCGCGGTGCTGATCCCCGGCGCGAGCGCGCCAAAACTGGTGACGCGTGCCATGCTCAAGCATATGAAGCCGGGTTCGGTATTGGTCGATGTTGCGATCGACCAGGGTGGCTGCTTTGAAACATCGAAGCCCACAACGCACGCCGAGCCGACCTATGTCGTCGATGGCATCATCCATTATTGCGTTGCCAATATGCCCGGCGCGGTCCCGCAAACCAGCGCCGCCGCGCTGAACAACGCCACCCTGCCCTACGGCCTTGCGCTGGCGGACAAGGGGCTGGAGGCATTGCACGCGCAAAGCGAAATTGGTCGTGGCCTGCTTGCAGGTTTGAACGTCCATAAGGGCAAGGTGACCAGCAAGGCTGTCGCCGACAGCCTCAACCTCAAATATGTCGAACCTGAAGTGGCGCTTACCGCTTAACGGATTACCCCGATCGCGTCGGGTGCGGGCGTGTTGTCCTCACCCGGCATCGGCCCGCCACCAAGCCATACCGCCAGGTTTGATGACGATTTGTCAACGCCGGCGGGAAGCTTGATCAGCAACCAAGCGGCGTCGGCGAATATCCGCGTGCCGCCAAAGCTTGCCTTGAAGTCGGCCTTGGCGATCCGGCCTGCCTTGAAGCTCCAGCCTGCGCCGGTTCCGGGCACCGGATTTCCGGTTTTGCTGTCATAGACTGCAGAAGCCAGCTTTTGCATATCCTGCACCATCCACATCGAACTGTCGAAGGCCTTGCCCGATCCTACCGATTCGCTTTCAAAGGCGACAATGTCCCACTTGCGCAATTCGCCAGCAGGCAGCTTCATCGCCTTTTCCATTTGTGCGGCGCTCACTTTGCCAGTCTGAAAATCGCGGACATAGGCATAGTCGTAAAATGCCACCGACGTGGCCACTCCGTCTGGTTGACCAAGCACTGCGTTGCTGTTGGTAACCGAAGGTGCAGCGGGCTTAGACGCCCATTGGACATTTTGAGCAGATAAAGGCGAAACGCCCAAATTGGCCGCGAATAGCAAAATCAGGGAGGTTTTGATTTTCATGAAAATACCCCGTTTGATAATTATATTGGCGAGTTGAGCGGAATTGGCAGTGCCAGCACGCAACTCTAACGAATAGTCAGACCGAATAGGCATCGACCAGTTGCCGCAAGCGGCGTCGGACGATGGGCGAATCAAATGCTTCAAAGCCGGGGGCAATGTCAATCTCCGGGCTGCCATCATGGGCGTGAGCCTTGACCCCTTCCAGCCCGACACCGGTACCTCCGTCTATTCTTTGCGCAAGGCGGATGGCCATTCCCCATAATTTTGCGCGCTCAAGCAAGGCGATTGGAGCAAGCTCGGTCAGCCAATTGGGCGGCGTGCGCTTCCCTTCATAAACTGCGTAAAGCGCGGCAGCGATCACCGCCCGGTCAGTACGATCAACGCCCGGCCAATTCCCTTCGAGTGCAAATTCAGCGGCAATTTCTCCGCGATATTCGGGATTGCCGTTCCACGCACAATCGGCGAGCAAACAAGCGGCATGGCGCAGGCGCAATTGATTGTCCGGAGTGTCGCTGAACAACGGTGCGATCCAGTTCGCGATGCCATCGCCATGATAGGCAAAACGCGACAGGCGCGAACCTTCGTACCGCGCCGCGGCGATTAGCGGATCTTGTGTGCGCACCTCATCGGGCAAGGCTTCGAAGAGCAGCCCTTCGCGCAAGCCATGAACACTGACCACCAACCGGTTCGACTTAAGCAGCTTTGCCAACGCCTCGGCCGCCATCAGCGCCGCAGGTAGCGAAGCAATGCGCGAGGCGGCAACAACACCCGTATCGGTCAGCATCTTCGCATCGTCTGCGGGCACGCGAAGGTGCGTCAATTCCTCGGCCGCTATGCTATGGTTTGACAAAATGCAGCGGTTGTGCCGAATGGAGGATGTGCAACTGCCCCAAAGCCCGCCAAGAACCGCCCACGAGATAGAGCGGCAGGCCGGGTTCAAGTTGAGCGGCACGAGCCTGGGTGAGACCATCTTCGATTTCGCGAGCCAGTGATTTGATCGACAGATCCTTGCGACGCGACAGCGGAATCGTCCCCAAAGGCAGCGAACATAGCGGAGTGGCGTCGCAACCTTTGACCCTTGCGAGTTCAAGGCTACCACCGCCAAGATCGGCTACATAGCCATCGACCCATGGCGAATCGCACAACACCCCCATCGCCGCTGCGCGCGCCTCTAATTCCCCACTGAGCAATTCCAGATTGAGCCCGATTGCGGCAGCACGCCCGATCAAATCGGCACCATTGCTCGCTGTTCGCGTGGCAGCCGTCGCCACTGCCCGCAACTGCCCAACGCCCATTGCTTCGGTGATTGTATGAAACCGGTTGAGGGCATTGACCGCCTCGACCATCGATTCCTGACTGATCCGTCCATTGCGGGCTACGCCTTCGCCCAAGGCGATCCGGGCTTTTTCGTTATAGATAGCCAGCGGCGCGCGCGGGGGACCGCCATAGACCACCAGCCGGATCGCATTAGATCCAACGTCGATCACTGCGCGCGGGCTCTCGATCAAGGCGATTCACCATCCATGCTTCAATCGTCCTGAACCGGGCAGCGTTGATAAGCAAGGATTCTAAAGGAGAAATAACGGTAGGTTTTGTATCGGGCTGCTTTTTAAAATACTGATATCTTTTCTATTTCTGAATTTACGAAAGGCATCCAATTTTTCGCCCGCATATTTTGGCCTACAAGATATCGGCCATGCCTCCCGCTCCCGCTTCTTTGCATGCAGCCGTAACGCATCATCTTTGGAGATTGGCACGGGCTTGACTTCGCTCAGGTGTGGGCGCCTAATTGTTAAATCGCTTGACAATGTGGGAGGAAGGCAATGTTCAGAACGCCTTTCATTGCAGCTGCGCTCCTGAGTTTGCCAGCGTCTCCGCTGCATGCACAGGACATCGGCTCCGATACTGGTATCGATGCTGAAGACCCAAATGCTCGCATTGCTGCCGGTGATGAAATGTTCGTTTTAGGTGATGGCGACAATCCGTGGCCGGAAATGACTTTTAGAAAAGTTGTTCGCAAAAGGGTGAGCGCAAACGGCGTCGAATGCGCATCGCCGGATGAAGCGAGTGAGCCGCCTCCCGAAGACGAAACCCTCCCGTCAGGCGAATGCGACGAACTGATCGACCCGATCGAAAATTACGAAGTGGACCTTGACCACCAAGCCTATCTGGAATCGCTGATCTATATAGATAATAGCGGTATAAAGCCGCCGCCCGGACTGCTGGTGGTTTCTCAAGCACCGAAAGTCATGCCCGTCGTCCGGTCCACCGGCGGGGCGCGTGTCGGTGGGTCAAGTGCTCCTTGGCAGGCCCAGATTTATTTCCCCAATGTGGCCAAGGAATTCAAACCAATGCTGGAGAAACGCGTTCCGTTATGGGCGCTGCAGCATTATTGTGGCGGCGCACTGGTCGCAAAAAACTGGGTGATTACTGCTGCGCATTGTATCGACGACAGTATGAAACGGGCAGGATACAAAGTCCGGCTCGGGCAAAAAAATCTGAATGGCGGGGTGGGCTGGACCTACCACATTAATCAGGTCTTTCGCTATTCGCCTTATGCACCGCGCAAAGGCGGCGATCTGGCGTTGATCCGGATTTCGAGCGAAACCGGCGTCGAACCTCCGCCAAGCCAAGTCCGGCCTATTACACTCTTTCCCGGGGGAGATATTCCTGCAGGCCGATCGATCAACGTCTATGGATGGGGTCGACAGAGCGACCGTGGGTTGGGTGCCAGCCAGATACTGTTGAGCGTTGGCCTTGAAGTCATGGATCGCAATGACTGTTCACCCAAGGGCAAAAAACTTGGCTGGACGATCGGCGAAGGTTTTCTATGCGCCAAAGCACCGGGCGATGCCGATGCCAAGACATGCAGCGGCGACAGCGGAGGACCAGTCATCGACAATGTGACCAAAAAGCTGGTTGGTGTGGTCAGCGGCGGCGGCCCCAAATGTGCCAAGGACGATGACCCAAGTTTTTATACCCGGATCGGAGCCTACCGTCCGTGGATCAGGAAAGTGACCAACGGGGCAGTGCAATAACACAGCCCCGTATGGTTGATAGCTAGGCGTTAATTGCCTGGGGCGACTTTCGTGCCACCAGTATGCTCGGTTCCCTGCGCGGCAGCATCGGGGGCTGCTGCGGCAGGAGCTGCTGCAGCATCTTCGGATTTGGCTGCGGCATCGCCAGTTGCAGGAGCTGCCATTTCTTCGGCGGGCATAGCGGCGTCTTCGGTTGCTTCGGCTGCGGCAGGCTCTTCTTCTTTCGCAGCCGGCTGGCATGCCGCCACAATAAATGAAGCAGCAATTGCAGCTGATAGGATAGTAATTTTACGCATTGCATCTCTCCCCATTTTACAGGAGTTGACAGACTAAGCTAAACCCATGGATTTTAGCAACGAAATAAAGGCAGGGCCTTTGCGCAGCGGATCGAGCATAGGATCGTAGCGCGCCGAAGTGAGCCCGGCATCGCGCTGTTTATAGGCCAATTGCAATGTTCGGACGGCAGCATCCGTATCGCCCCATTGCGCCAGGACTTGCCCCTGCTGATACAGCGATACGGTATCGGTGTCGCTAACCAGCGCCGCCATTGCCGCTTTCGCCGCCGCAGCATTGCCAAGCCTGTTCTGCGCAATTGCCACGCCAGACAGTTTTGACCATTTATGGCTGTCGGCTTCGAAGGATTTCAAAGCTTCGCTTGCCTTGTTTTGCGCCAACAAAACCATTCCGATCCGGCTGTGGCAATCCGGGATTTCGGGATTGATCGAAAGCGTCTGGCGAAATGCCGCGATGGCTTCGGGATAGCGGCGTGCAGCAAAATGGACAGTTCCTGCAATGCGATGGATGAGCGCATTCAACGGATCGATCAGCAATGCCCGCTCCACAGCCGACACCGCATCGCCATCGCGTCCTGTGGAGGCAGCGTAAAGGGCAAAACGCGCCATAACCGGCGCCTCACCCTCGCCCAATGTGCGCGACAGATCAAACGGCTTGCGCGCCGCCTTTGCGTCCAGATTGCCTTGAAACAGCAACAGTCCCAGTGTCGATTGGGCATCTGCAAATCGCGGCGCAAGATCAACCGCCTTTTGCCCAGATGCAATCGCTGCATCATGCAGCAACTTGATTTCCTTCAGACCGCCATATTGCCCGGAAATAGCAGCCAACGAGCGCGCACGTCCGGAATGGGCTGCAGCAAATTCTGGATCGGCAGCGATTGCGGCATCGAATTGGGTGACTGCCTGCCTTTCCTCCACTTCGTCTCTGGCATGCGCATATAAATCCTTCCCCCGAAGATAATGGTCATAAGCGAGAATATTGTTGGTGCCACCCGGACTCGCTTTCAAAGACGATGCCATTCCGATCTTGCTGCTGAGTTCTGCCGCAATCGCGCTGCCGATTTCGCTCTGCACCGCCAAGATATTACCCATCGGCTTTACAAATGGCCGGTTTGATCGGGTAACGCCAGTTTTGCCGTCGATCAGTTCGATCGATACCCGCAATATGCCGGAGACAATTTGAACAGACCCGTCAACAAGGAAGCCGGCGCGCAGCTTTCTGGCAAAGGCAATTGCATCGTCTTTGCCACGCGCGAATGCCTCGGAAGAGGCCTGGCCCACCACTTCCAGCGCTGCATTTTGAGAGAGCATCGTGCGGATTTCGTTCGCCAATCCCTCGGCAATATAGTTCTGCTCAGGGTTGCCGCCGACATTGTTGAATGGCAGAATGACGACGCGAAATGCGCTGCTGACATTGCCTCCGAACAAGCCAGAAAACCAGGCGGCGGCGCCCGCCGCTGCGGCGAATGCGGCAGCGCTTCCACCGATCAAAATGCGGCGATTGATTAGCGGCTTTGTTACGGCACGAAGCTGGCTCATCGGCGGTCGCTCCGCCCCTTGTAATAGCGCAATCGCTCGGATCATCTGCTGGATGGCTGGATCGTCTGCTCGCAAACGGGATCGCGACAGGTCTATTGCCTGAAACTGCCCAAATCCCAACGGGGGCAGCGAACCGTCGAGTGACAGCGGCACCAATATCCGCCTGTCCCGCCCGCGTGTTGCCTCATCGTGAACCCAGTGCGATTGGCAAGAAAATTTCGACCACAAAACCACAACTGCAGCGGCACGATCAAGCGCTTCCGCTGTTTTCTGGGAAAATCGCTCGCCACCCTCGAGCAGACCATCCCACCAAACCGCGAACCCGCTGTCTTCTATCTGCCGGATTATCACCTCTGCACGCGCCCGATCGTCGCGCGAATAGCTGAAAAAAACATGTGTTTCCTCCAGAGTTTCGACGTGCGAAGTTGGATCGCGGCCAATCAAATCATGTATGCCCCTATTCGAAAATCGCGTTTCGACATCTGACAAAGCGCGGAGAAGCTATCTCATGTTTTTCACTTTGTTACAATTGAGCTTTTCAGTTGTTGCGGCCAATCAGAACACCGGCTCACACCGCTACTCGCGCCAGATCGCTCTCTTTTGGGGTGGCGCTTGCCTGCGAATGCTATCAGGCGAAAAGCCATGAGCGACTGTATCAGTTGTGTGGTGCGCAACCGTGCGATTTTTTCGACATTAAATCCGGGCGAATTGGGTGCGCTTAGCAAGCTTGGTGGGATAGTTCCGGGGACACTATACCAATTAGCAAGGTAATGCCGCACCATGACAGGGACACTATACTTGATAGCCGAGACTTTCTCGCATGAGACAACCCCCTTTGCGACGGGCGGCAAATTGATGGAGAAAGGCCTAAATAGTTTAGTGTCCCCGGAATTGGTGTGGTCAAAGCCCATCAAGAGACTGGAATGTTGTGGGATTCCTGACAGGCAACTTCTGACCGCGAAAAGACAGTAAGCAGCCCTCCGTTCATTTCAAAATCCCCGTTTATGCGCGGCCGACCAACTTTCGCGCAATTTGACTGGGCCACCGGTACCAAAAACATAATGATCGGGCCGAACGTACACCGCTTCCGCGTTTGATTTTTCGAACCAGCCTGCGAGCTGGACTCTAAAGGGCTGCATCCTGCAGTCTTCCAGATCGGCGCGCGAAATCAAGCAGGGGCCCGTGCCAATCAGGTCGTCGAGGAGCGATCCATCCTCTGCAACAAATTGGGGGAAATAGCTCCCCGCAGCAGCTGTTCCGATCAGGATTGCCCCTTGCGAGATTGGCGGATAGCTCGGCGGACTTTCAGGCAGCTTGCCCAGCATTCGTGCCAATTTGAGCTTCATATCGCGTAGAACAGCCGACCATTTGCTCGTCGTGCAAACCATCCTCCCCATCATGATCGCCATATCGATCGTCGCGCGGACATGCGGTTGGCGTTCGGGCTGATAGCTGTCGAGTAGCCTGTCGCTCGTTTCTTCTTGGATTACAGCAGCCAGTTTCCAAGCTAAGTTCGCGGCATCGCGCAGGCCCGCGCACATGCCCTGTCCAGCAAAAGGCGGCGTCTGGTGCGCGGCATCGCCCGCGAGCAGGATGCGTCCCTTGCGCCATTTCTCGGCGACCCGCGCGCGAAAGGTGTAGACAGCCTTCCGCTCTACCTGCACTGCGCCCTTGACGTTCCACGGTTCGAGCAGCTTTTCGATGAAAGCGTCGTCGCTCACCTGCTCAGCAGTCTCGCCGGGCTTGATCATGAATTCCCAGCGGTGCCTACCTTCGCCCATCAGTACGCAGGTTGTGGGGCGCTCGGGATCGCATATCTGGAGATTCTCGGTCGGCAATCGGGAATAGTCATCAACAAATACATCGACGACGAGCCAGGGCTCCTCGAAATTCAGATCATCAAATGCGATTCCTGACGCATCGCGGACTGGCGAACGCGCGCCATCGGCTCCGATGAGATAGCGGGCGCGCACCGTCCGTTCGCCCATGGGCGTGGCGATATGTGCTGTTACGTCTTCCTTGCCATTTGCAAAGGTTTTGAGTTCCCACCGGCTGTGCAACTCCGCATTTGTCAAAGTGGCAAGCGACCGGCGCAGCGCCGCTTCGACTGAAGGCTGATGGATCATATTTGCGACCGGCCAACCGCCCGGACCGATGCTGTCCGCTCCACCTATGCGAAGGAGAACATCTCCCTTGGCGTTGAGAAAATCGTAGCGCGCGACGCGGCGGCTGGTGGCCATCACTTCATCGGCTACGCCCGCCTCTTGCAGAATCCGCATACACTCATGATCGATATGCGCCGCCCGCGGCAGAGGATAGATATCCGCCTCCTTTTCTGCGACAATCACCTTTACCCCACGCCGCGCGAGCAGCACCGCCAGTGTCACCCCGGTAGGACCACCGCCAGCGATCAGCACATCGCAATCAAAATCTGTCATCCGATCCTCCCCTGGATTTGGCGAAACCGTTGCCCTCAAATCACCAAAATCATCCCGTCCTGAGCTACCGTCAGCTTGCCCTTGTAATGTTCGGCCATCCCCTCGGTGTACATTTTCCGGACCACGAAGCTGTCCGGATAGGGGATGAGGTGGGTGAGCAGCAGATGCTTCACCCCGGCCTCCTGCGCTTGTTTGGACAGCGAGATATTGTCGGCATGATAGGGGATGGTCCGCTGGGCAACTTCAGCCTCAAAATTCATGCCCAATTTCTTCATCTGCGGGATCGCGCGGCGCATTATGTGCGTGGTATAGGATTCGTGGATTGTCAGATTAGCATCGCGCATTGCATCCTTGTTGACCGGGTTCACTTCGGTATCGCCGCTAATGAAGAATTTCTTGGCTTTATATTTGAGCACATAGCCCAGCGCCGGTTTCACCGGATCGTGCGCAACAAGCGTTGCATCGATCGTCACCCCGTCCTTGTCATATACCCGCACAGCACGCTGCCCTTCGGAAAAGGCAATTTCGAGCGGAACGCCGAATGCAACCGCGCGGTTCTTGGCCAGATGCGGCATGTTGGCGCTGCGATAGCCTTCGTCGAGAGTATAGGCTTGGGCAAAACCATCGAGCACCTGTTTCAGTCCGACGGGGCCTTGCACTTCCAGCGGTGTCTTGCGTCCCCATATCCAGCCCGCGTTGATCAGCGTCGCGAGGTCGTTGAAGTGATGCGAATGGAAGTGGGTGATGAACACGCGTTCCAGCTGGTTCACCGGAATCTTGGAGTGCGCGAGAGAGCGCACCGCGCCATCGCCAACGTCGAAGAGGAACATCTTTCAGCCCGCCGATACCAGCGTGCAGGCCTGTGCCTTCGCTGAGCTCACCTCGGGCGACCCGGTGCCGCAGACTAGCACCCGCACATGCTCCTTGTCGTCTAGGAAGCTGCGGTCCGGCTCCTGCTGCAACCTGGCCTGAATGGCCCGATCGACCAACGCGTCCCGATAGAACCACGCGAGTATCAACGCGCCAAAAAGCAGCACAAGGACGGCATAAATGGCTTTGCGGATCATCTGGTTCAGCCTTCCGCGACCATCTTGCCTTCGATATGACCAACTCCGTCGATCTCACAGCGCACGACATCGCCTGCCTTCAGGAACTGGCGCGGGTCCATCGCGGCACCAACGCCGCCGGGAGTGCCGGTGAACAGGCAATCGCCTGGCTCGAGCGTCATACCGACCGAGAGATGCTCGACCTGTTGCCAGATATTGAAAACCAGATGCTTGCTGTTCGAATCCTGCCGCTTTTCGCCATTGACGAAACAGCGCAGGCCCAAATCGTGCGGATCGCCCACTTCATCGGCTGTGACGATCCAAGGGCCCATCGGCGCATGGGTATCGAAACTCTTGCCGAGTGACCATTGCGGCCCGGCATGCTGCCACATCCGCTCGGTCACATCATTGCCAACGCAATAGCCAAAGATCGCAGAAGAGGCATCGCTCACCCCCAGATTCTTGCCGCCCTTACCGATGATCGCCACCAGTTCGACCTCATAATCATTGGTCATCGTACCCGTCGCGATCTCGATATCGTCATAGGGCGCGTTGACACTGGTCTGCGCCTTGGTGAACCACACCTGCCGTTGCGGGGTTTCCATCTTCGATTCCTCGATATGGTCGGCATAGTTGAGGCCGATAGCGAAGATCTTGCCAGGGCGCTGCACGGGTGCCTCTAGCTTGACGGACGTCAGCGGCATGCCGCCGCCAGTCGCGGCCTTCGCCTCCAAATCGGCCTTCAGCGCTTCCCAATCCCGGATCAGGTCAATCATTGTGCCGGGCACGCCGCTGTCTATGATCGAATCGCTGACAACAATGCCGGTGCGTGTCTGGCCATTGGCCGTGTAGGTCGCGAGCTTCATGCGGGTTCCTTTGGGTTGACGGCTGAATAGCCTTTTGATGCGAATGTTGAGTGCGATGAAGAACGCGACGAGGCCGGACGGGGGAGGCAACTTGCCCGCAAACATCGGATGCGGGCTGCCCCATTGCACGGCAAGAAGCGCGCTCATCGGCTGTTTCTGTGGCGGGTCGGCGGCGGTGAACAGGTCGCCATCGGTCCAATGCTCCAGCTCGTTGCCGAACGGGTCTTTCCAGTAATCGAACACCTGGCTGCCCATGATATGGCGGCCCACGCCCCATGCGGCCTCGCGCTTCCTGGATTTGAGGTGCTGGTGCCCGAGCATCAGGTCATCGAGATTGGCGACCTCGAAGGCAGCATGAAGCAGCCCGAGTGGCCCGGGCAATTGCGCAAGAAAAAGCGTATGGTGATCCGCTGGCTTGTCCCCGCGATCGCAGCGCATGAATGCACCCAAGGGCACATCCTTGGCGGCCTCTACCTCATCGGATGTCAGGAAACCGAAATGGTCCTTGTACCATTTTTCCGACACACGGAAGTCGCGGACCTTGAGCACGGCATGGCCAATACGGCGCACATGGGCGGGTGCGGATTCAAGCCGGACGGTCGAGCGGAAGCGCGGCTTGGCGGCGGCGGTGTTGCGTGGCGGGTCGGCAAAGGGAATTGCCGCTTCACGGGTCGCCTGTCCCGCCACAACTTCAACGCCATATCCGTCAGGATCGGTCAGCCGCACCAGCTTTCCGCCGCCGGGTTCGTTCAAATCCTCAATAGGAACGCCCTCTGCCGCTGCCAATCTTTCCAGATCGGCAAGCGTTTCTGCACGCAGGCCGACCGCAAGGAATTTCGCATCGCCCGCTTCAGTGACATGCACAAAGGGCCGCCCATCGCTGCCCTTACCATAGAGCCGACTGCCTTCCGCAAAGACGGTCATCCCGAAATCTTCGAGGAAGGACCGCATCGTCGCGAGGTCGGGCGCGGCAAAGCGTACATGCGCGATATCTTCGACCTTGATGATAGGCATCGGTTCGCCTTTCGCGATTCGTTTCTGACTATTTGGTCAAATAAATTGCAAATGACCAAATAGTCAAGTAGAGAGTCGCAATGGCAACCCAACCCCACCTCTCTCCCCGCGCCGCACGTACCCGTTCCGCCCTCATTGCCGCCGGGTTTGAACTACTTGTCGAGCGACCGATTGATGCCATTCCCATCGATGAGGTCGTGGCAAAAGCAGGTGTGGCCAAGGGCAGCTTTTTTAACCATTTCGCTGACAAGCAGGCCTTTGCCGAAGCCATCGCAACCGAAGTCCGACTGGAGCTGGAGGATCAGGTTACGCGTGCCAATGCCGGCGTATCCGATCCGATTGCGCGGATTGCGGGCGGGATGCGCGTTTGCGCCTTGTTTGCCATCAATAATCCCAAACGGACAACGGTGCTGCTCCGTAGCCACGCCAGTTCAACCGCGCGCGGCCACCCGCTGAACAAGGGTCTGGTTGATGATTTCAAGGCGGCAATTGAGAATGGCGTAATGAGACCGGAGGCGCAGGAGAGCGGAGTGCTCTATTGGCTTGGCCTGTGCCAAGTGCTTATGGCCAATCTGCTTGAAAGGCCGATGACCCGGTTTCAAGGCGATCGCCGCATATCCGACATGATCACGCTTGGATTGTCGGGACTGGGCGCTACGCCAAAATCCTAAAAGCAAAGCCAGATGTGAACGACCAGTAGCTTCGGCATGGCGAAACAACACATTCAATGTCGGCTATGTCGTCGCGTCCGGACTGGCAGTTTTGAATGATAGTCCGCAACAAGCCGACGTTGACGTGATCCAACCCGGAGACGGCCGGAGCCGCTAACAAAGCAGACAATCACGCAAAAAAGAGGCACTCCGAAACCGGACATTTGCTCATCTCCAATCTTGATGGCTGCGTGCCGCGAAAAATTTGCAAGCGTGTTATCGGTGCGACTTTGCAGATGGATCCGGCAAAATCGAGCATTTGCCTTTGCGGACCTGACTATCTTTCCAGTTTTGTCGCCAATATGACTGATGTGGTAGTCCGTTCAACACCTTCGAGCAGACCGATTTCGTCGATCAGTTCGTTCAGACCGCTGCCATCATCGGTTTCGAGCATGGCGATGATGTCATATTCGCCGCTGATCGCATGGATCGATTGGACTTGCGGCAATGTGGCCAAGGCCTGCTCGACTTCGCGGTGGAAGCGAGGGAGGGTTTTGATCATGACATGCGCGCGCAACCGGCTGGCGGCGAAGGCATTGCCGAGGCGCACGGTATAGCCGGCGACAACCTGTTCCTCCTCCAACCTTGCCAGCCTTGAATAAATCTGGCCGCGTGAAATCCCCAATTCCTTGGCAAGCTGGGCGATGGTTTGACGGGCATCGTCACGCAGCAGCGAGAGCAGGCGGCGGTCGGTCGTGTCCAGACGGGTTTCGGCGAGCAGTGTCATTCCGCCAGCTTTTCATCAGCAAAGATCGCGGTTTGTGCTTTGCCGCCCGCAGTGATTTTCCCGCGATACATGCCCAGGTCGTTGATCGCAAAATAGGGTCGGCCATCGGGCCCCATCGCAATCAATCCGCCATCACCGCCTATGGCACCGACCGCCATGATCGTTGCCTGTGCAGCTGTTGCCAGGCTCTCGCCCTTCCATGCAACGCGGTCACAAACCTGGCGCGCTGCACTTTCGCGGATGAAAAACTCGCCCGATCCTGTTGCCGACACCGCGCATTGGCCATTCTTGGCATAGGTTCCTGCTCCAATGATCGGGGAATCGCCAACGCGGCCCCACCTCTTACCAGTCATACCGCCGGTTGAAGTGGCTGCGGCAAGATTGCCTTCGGCATCGATTGCGACCGCGCCGACTGTGCCAAACAAATGAGTCGGATCAAGTGCCGCTATCTGTTTTTCGCGCCAGCGCACCAGGCTTTGCCAGCGGTCCTCGGTGCGGAACCATGATGGATCAACCTGTTCCAACCCTTGCTCAAGCGAGAAACGATCCGCGCCTGCCCCGCTCAGCATGACATGGCGCGACTTGTCCATCACAGCGCGGGCAAGGTCGATCGGATGCCGGGTGCGCGTTATGCCGGCCACTGCTCCGGCCATTTGCGTCTTGCCGTCCATGATCGCCGCATCCAGTTCGTTACGGCCTTCTGCGGTAAACACCGCGCCGCGTCCGGCGTTGAACAGAGGATTATCCTCTAGCACCCGCACCGTTGCAATGACTGCATCCAGCGCTGTCCCGCCTTTGTCGAGCACCGCCGAGCCATTGCGCAGAGCTTCCTCGAGTCCCGCGCGATAGGCGGCGTCCTTTTCAGGGATCAGGTCGCCCCGTTCGATAACACCCGCGCCGCCGTGAATGGCAAGAGACCAGCGCGGCACCTCCACCAGTTCACCGGCACGCGCAGCATAGTTGCGTTCAAAAACCGGAGCATCCACGCGTCCCGAGGGAAGGTGCACAACTGATTCCGGCCCAATCCCCATAACTTTGACTCGCGACGCATCAAGCGGCCTTCCCGCGACCACAGACCGCAGTCCCGCGCCATCGACCACCCAGCCATAGCCATCCTTTTCGGTCGCGTAGATTTTGCCTGTGCCATCAGGTTCGACGGCGAGAGCGGCGCTTTCATCGATGCCCAACCCGATCATCGCTGGCTGATCCGCACCCCGTTGCGCTTGTGCCTTGGCGACAAAGGCGAGCAAGCGACCAAGCCTGCTGCGTTCCTCGAAACGACTGTCTGTGACCACGCCTCTGACCAGGGCAATGTTCAGGAAATCACCTTCGATGGTGTTGGCAGGCCCCATCGGATCGGCAAGCGCCTCGGGCGACTTCAGGCTGCCATCGTCCATCGCGCCATAGAGTTTTTCGCCGAGCATCGCCAAGCCTGCGCTGGTTCCGGAGAGCGGCTTGCCCGCGGCAACATGCGCGTCCAATATTGCAGCAATCTGGGTTCCGCGCCAGTAACGGACATAGCGCGACTGGTCTCCGCCGGCGATGAAGATGCCATCGGCTTTGCGCAGGCGGTCCAGAATCTTGCGGTCGTCCGATTGCGAACGGGCATGCATGACGAAAATCTCGACTGACTGTATGCCGCCGACATCGTTGAAAAATTCCTCGCCGATTTCCTTTCCATAGGAGGCGCTGAGCACAACGATGTGGCCATTGCCCGATTTGGCGAAAAACCATTTCATCGAGTCGATATTGCGGTCGCCTCCACCCATCAGCAGCAAGCCGCCAGAAACCGGTCCGGGGGTTGGGGTGTTCAGTTTGCCATAGACATAATGTTCGGTCCGCTGCTCCTTTGCGGCGGATGCGGAGGCGGGAGAGACCATCAGGGAAAGCGCCGCAATCACAGCCGACAAAAATCTTGAAATCACCCTGTTCATGCTGACCGCTCCTTTGGCATTTAAAGGCAGTATGTTACATAATGATCACGCATAATGACAATATGATTTCATCAATTGTCATAATGATTGAAATTATCGGATATTTCTGATTGGAAAAACATAGATCGCCAACAATGGCGGCAATGTGATTCGTCAATGTTGAAAGGAATATTATGGCCACTCTCGGATTGCGCTCCGTTCGGGCTGCACTTGTGCTTGGCACTTGCCTCGACGCTCGCCGCCCCGCATTCGCGCAGGAAGTTGACGAAGGCGAGGGTGGTGCAGAAATTATCGTCACGGGATCACGCATTCCGACAATACGCGATCAGGGGCCCTCGCCAGTCACCACCATTGACGCCGATACCATCCGCGCCAATGGCTACACGAGCGTACCGGAATTGCTCGCAGCCATGACGCAAAACAGCGGCGAGACCCAGAGCCCGCAATCGGGCAGCAGCGCCGATTTCACGCCCGGGGCCCAACAGGTCGATTTGCGCGGGCTGGGACCCAACCACACATTGGTGCTTATTAACGGTCGCCGTATTGCCGATTTCCCCCTTCCCTATATCGGCCGCAGCAACTTCACCGACATCTCCAACATACCGGTCAGCCTGATCGAAAAGGTCGAAATTTTGAGCGGCGCTGGCTCGGCAATTTATGGGTCGGACGCGATTGCCGGGGTCGTCAACTTCAAGATGAAGGAAAAGTTGGACGGTGTAACGCTGGACTATCGCTATGGCATGACCGAGCATGGCGGCGGCGCCTCGCATCGCTTTACCGCAACCGGTGGATGGTCAACGGACCGGTTCAACATTGCTGGCGGGATTGAGTTTCTGGATCAAAAACCGCTTTGGGCCTTTGATCGGTCGATCCAGGACAGCACCGACGACAATCCAGTAAACACGATCGCACGCCGGACCTTCCTGCGCTACAGCATCGACAACGATAGTTATATTGATCCGGGTGCCGCAACCTGCGCCAATCTGTCGAGCCTGAATGGCGGCACCACCATCTACACGTCTCGCCCGCGCTATGGTGATTATGACCCCGTGATCGACGATTATGGCCCCGGCTATTATTGCGGCAGCAAGGAATCGATTGGCTATGGCACGATTGTTTCGGGTCGCCGCGGATTCAACAGCTTCGGGACCATGTCGTACGAACTGTCCGACAACGCAAAACTCTTTGCGGACTTTCAGCTGGGTATCAGCAAAGTCAAACTGATGTACGATGTAACAAGTTGGGCCTTTGAAAGCTCCTCGAGCAGTTCGGACAACAGTTTCTACAACGCGTTTGACGACACCATTGATGATTGGTCTCGCCAGTTTACGCCGGAAGAAACCGGCGGGCTCGAAATGCAGCGCAGCAAGCAGACAACCTTCAGCATCACGCCGGGCGTTCGCGGAATCTTTGGCGCGGTGTGGGACTATGAGTTGTCTTTTAACTATAGCCGTTACAAATCGGTCGTGCGCTGGCCGCAAATCGTCAACAGCAAAGCGATCGCCTATTATCTGGGCCCGCAACTTGGCGTCGATGCAGACAGTGGCTACCCGATTTTCAACGCCAATCCGGCGCGTCTTTATACCGCGCTGACTACGGCACAATATGACAGCATTTCTGCCGACACTGTCTATCATCCCGAAAGCTGGACCAGCAATTTGCAGGCGACGCTTACCAACACAGAATTGTTCCAGCTGCCAGCCGGGCCGGTCGGATTTGCAGCCGTCGCCGAATATGGGAAGCAGGGTTATGATCTTAACCCCGATCCGCTTGCGCTTACCGACTATTATTTCAGCTGGAAAGACAGTGACGGTGCCGGCAAACGCAGCCATGCCGCTGTCGGCGGCGAAGTGCGGGTGCCGCTTCTCGATTTCCTGACAGTCACAGGTGCCGGGCGTTATGACACCTTTGGTTTTGCCGGGCGCGATGTCAGCAAGTTCACTTATAATGGCGGCGTCGAAGTGCGACCGAACGATATGGTGTTGCTGCGTGCCGCTTATGGCACGGCGTTCCGCGCACCTGATCTGCATTATGTTTTCACTGGCCCCGGTAATGTGTCGAGCGGCGTTGATGACTATTATCTTTGCCGCACCGAAGAACCCAATGAAGATATCGGCGATTGCAGCTATTCGGACAGCGGAGTGGTGGTCAACCGCACCGGCAACCGCGACCTTAAGGCCGAAACCGGCCGTACTTTCACCGCCGGTTTTGTCTTCTCCCCGTCCCCGCGTTTCCAGCTTTCTGTCGATTATTTTCAGGTCACGCTGAACAATCAGGTTGATGATCTGAGCATTGATCAGGTGGCGGAAGACGAGGCCGATTGTCGTATTGGCACCACTGCCAATGGCGCGCCGGTCAATGTTACCTCGCCAACCTGTATTGATGCCATTGCAAGGGTAAACCGCTTCGCCAGCGGTGGGCTGGCCGGCCAAATATCGTCAATCCGCGTCAACCCGATCAACATCGCGCGTGAGAAGACCAACGGCCTGGACATTGCTTTCCGCGGCAGCCTGCCAACATCTTTCGGCACATTCACTTTATCGCTGAGCCACAGCCATGTGTTCAACCACAAGTTCCAGCAATATCCTGGCGATCCGGTGATAGAGAAATTGGCAGTCGACAGCGGCTATTATATTCCGCGTGACAAATCTTCTGCCAGCCTCAACTGGGAAAAGATGGTTGGCATTGGACGATTTCTGGAACCCGTCTAGGAAAACTCCCGAACTTTGATGAGGATGCATTCCTGAAAGCGAGCTATCTGTTCAACACGACTCTGCAATATGACTTTACTGATCATTTGCAGGCGTCGCTGACGATCAGGAATCTGTTCGACACCATGCCAGTCGAGGATCCGACCTGGTCGAGCTATCCCTATTACAACGCCAGCTGGTTCGACAGCATCGGCCGGAGTGGGTTCCTGCAACTGACCTATAAGTTGGGCGGGTCAGCGCTTTAGAATCACCATATTTCCCATTACAATGGATCGTCGAATAGTCGTCGATCCATGGGGTCTACTTAACAGCTTTCGCTAACAAAGCCGTCATCCAGACAGCCAATGTCGACCCACAAAACCTGCCATTCGTTCAGCTTGCCTTTTCCCACTGCCTATGACTGCTTCTGTGGACCTGCTTAACAGTCGCTAACGCCCGGAATGTAATGGAAAGCGGACATCACATCAGCCTCCATGTCTGATTGACTCCTCTGCCCGATGCGTCTACTTTTCGGTCGCCGGTGGTTCTAGGGGGATTTTGGTCCATCGGCTTGTCACCCCCTCTGAGTTACTCACGAGGAAATGAGGGGCACATGGACGACGCAGCCGATAAATCACAAACGATCGGAATCTGGATGACCACCGCGCTGGTAGTCGGGACCATTATCGGTTCGGGTAGTCCGATCCAGGCCAGATCCTAACCAACAGGTCGACGAGTTCGCTTGCGCCGGTTGCCACCGGATCGAATACAAGCAAACCGGTTTCTGCTGACATTTTCCGGATTACTGCGTTGCGCTCGGTATCGTTGAGCCTGCTGGTGTCGAGCGCGATGCCGACGCAACGCACATCAGGATTGGTCAATCTTGCCGCAGTCAGATTCGCATCAATGCATGCCATGATATCGGGCAGTAGATAGGATGGATAATCGTCGATATGCTGACGGCCGGGCTCATGACAAACAATGATGGCATCAGGTTGCGATCCGTGAAGCAATGACAGGCTTACGCCGGCATAAGCCAGGTGAAACAAGGAACCCTGCCCTTCGATGATATCCCAATGATCCGGGTGATTATTCGGCGAAAGGCTCTCGGCGGCACCCGCGGCAAAGTCCGATACCACAGCATCAATTGCAACGCCTTCGCCCGAAATCAAAATCCCTGTTTGGCCGGTTGCGCGAAAGCTGGCTTCAAGTCCGCGCCTTGCCATCTCTGCATGAACAGCAAGGGCGGTATATTTCTTTCCTGACGCACAATCTGTCCCCACCGTCAGCAGTCTTCTGCCAAGCCGCTTTTCCCCAGTTGCAATTGGTTGCTTGCCCGATGCATGTCGAACATCAAAGAGCTGGCGGCCATTGGTGAGCGCCGCTGCGGCAATATCGGGATTATCTGAAAGCTTGCTGTGCATTCCTGCGGCGACGTCCATGCCAGCGTCGAGCGCGGCTATGATTGGCTGGACCCATTCCGGCTGAATTGCTCCCCCAACGGGGGCAACCCCGACCACCATCGTTCTGGCGCCGCTGGTTACGGCCTCAACCGGGTCTATATCCGGTAAGCCGAGATCGACCGCATCTTCTGACAATCGAAATTGCCCTATGCATCGGTCTGGCCGCCATTGCAGAATCCCGCTTGCCGTCTTGGTGTCCAATTTCGATCGGCAATGCCCCAAAAACAGGAGATAACCACCCGAAATCTGTTCGCTCATTGCCGGCTCTCCCTGCGGATGATCTGTCCGGGGTGCGCGCCAGTCGCCTTGCCACCGGAGTACACCAACTCACCATTCACCCATGTTTTCAAAATCCCGCTTGCCAGAGCGGTATTGTGTTCCACGGTAGCATTGTCCTTTACCGTCGCCGGGTCGAACAGAACGAGATCCGCTCGCGCGCCAGGCCGAATAATCCCGCGGTCGCTTATCCCCATATTTCGGGCAGAAAGTCCGGTCATTTTGTAAATGGCATGCGTCAGAGGCATGACATTCAAGTCGCGCACATAGCGACCGAGAGCGCGAGGGAACGCTCCGGCACCGCGTGGATGGCTCCCTTCAATGCCCCGTCGGAGCAGAAATTTGCATAAGGCCATTTCATCAATTCAATCATGTCGCGTTCGTCCATGCTGGTGCTCAATATGCGAGCGCCCTTCGCCTCGTCAGCAGCCCGTTGCACCAAATCCATCAATACCGTTACCGGGTCGCGCGCTTGTTGCTTGGCGATGTCGGCGATAGTTTTGCCGGCAAGCAGTGGTTCTGGCGGAAAGGAAACCAAGCGCAAATTGGTAGGAGTTGTAAGGTGTGCAAGAATGAATTCCGCAACCGGACGATTGTCGAAGTTGCGCTCGGGCCAGAGCACACTTAGTCCGCTGTGCCAATAATCATAAGGGTAGATATCCAGCGTTACATTCACGCCATCTGCACGCGCGCGATCAAGTTTGCCGATGAACTTTCCTGCTTGACCCCACCAATCGGTCATGGCAAGCTTTGCGTGGCTGACCTGAACCGGCATGCCGGTTTCGCGACCGATGCGAATGAGCTCGTCCACCGAAGACCAGAGGTCTCGATCCTCGCTACGAATATGGCTGATATAACGGCCACCGCTTGCCGCTGCTTCGCGCGCGAGTGTCAGCACTTCGTCGTGCGAGGAATAGATGCCCGGATCATATTCAAGGCCGGTCGAAAGACCTAGCGCGCCCGCGCGCATGTCCTCTGCAAGCAATGCACGCATCTTTGCGATCTCGTCAGGCGTCGCTTCGCGTTTGTAATCCTCGCCCATTACTGCGCCGCGAATGCTGTTATGTCCGGAATAGGATGCGATGTTTATCGCAACCGGGCGTGCAGTATAAGTGGCAAACATGCGGGATAGCGGGATCTCCGATCCTCCATCCTGGCCGGTGACTATTGTGGTTATGCCCTGACTTACGGCCTCAAGCGCGCCCGGATCTTCGGCAAGGCCGCCCTCGTGATGGCTGTGCGTATCGATAAAGCCGGGCGCGAGCACCTTTCCGCCTGCATCGACAATTTGTTCGCCCGGTTGCCCCGCAAGATCACCAATTGCAATAATTTGTCCGTCACGGACCCGGACATCACCGTTGAACATGTCCGCGCCAGTGCCGTCAGCAATCAACGCATTCTCGATCAACATGCCTTTGCCTGAAGAACCGAGCGCTGCCATTTGCATCAAACAGCTTGCGGCGACGGCGATACCAAGATGGATTGTTTTCATATGTCACTCTCTCGCAAGCCGCAATCACTGTGTCATTAAACCATATATCGGGCAATCGGATAAACGTCTATCGCACAGCATCTTAGGCCGTTAAGAGAGAGGCATGGAATTCGTTATCCGCACCGAAAGCTGGGCATTACGCGAACCTTTTGTGATCGCGCGCGAAACGATGCTTGCGCTGCCATTGGTACACCTTGCTATCAGCCATTCCGGCTTTACCGGACAAGCCGAAGCGGCGGGTGTGGACTATCGCGGAGAGACGCCTGACAGCATGACAGCGGAAATCCGATCCTATCTGGAACGACTCGATATGCCGCCCTCGCGCATCGACTTGTTACGCGACATGCCGGCAGGTGGAGCGCGCAACGCGATCGACTGCGCGCTTTGGGATTGGGAAGCCAAGAGCCTGGGCGTTGGTGTCGCCAGCCTTGCAGGGTTTGATAACCTCAAGCCGCTGGACACCGCCTATACACTGAGCATCGGTGCGCCGGACGATATGGCCAAGTCAGCCCTCCAGGCACCGAAGGGCGCGTTGCTCAAAATCAAACTGGGCGGAAAGGACGGGCTGGACCTAGACCGTGTCGCCGCCATCCGGGGGGCGGCGCCCGATAGGCGGCTGGTGGTTGATGTAAATCAGGGATGGACTCGTGAATACCTCCAGCAAGCCATTCTAGCGCTTGCCCCTCTGGGCATAGAATTGATCGAACAACCCTTGCCCGTTGGTGAGGATGGATGGCTCAGCGACTTTTCCAGTCCCATACCGCTCTGCGCCGATGAGAGCTTCGACACTTTGGAAGACCTTACTCATATTGCGTCATTGTATAGTTTTATCAATATCAAGCTCGACAAAAGCGGAGGCCTAACCGAAGCACTGGCCATCGCGAAATCGGCACGAGAAAAAGGGCTAGGCCTATTTATTGGGTCGATGCTCGGAACATCGCTGGGAATGGCACCAGCTTTTCTGGTAGGACAGCTATGCGATTATGTGGACCTCGATGGCGCGCTCCTGCTGGCAGAAGACCGGTTCAGTCCCATGCTTTATCGCGGGGCTAATATTGGGCTTCCCGGTGCTTCCCTTTGGGGATGAACAATAATACTCTGCGTTCTCGTCAAAAAACGTCACCCTTTCATCTGGCGCTAGCTTTGCCGTGATGGCAACGATGCTGGTCAACCAAGACCGGCCTGAGAGAACATCACTTTTTGGCACTCGGCCTGGACGTCTGGCGACCTATGTTAGCTCAATGGATAAAGGGGCCGTTATCTGCCAAGTTCTGGCGATCCCCGCCCGCCGAGCGCTGTTTGGCGTGAAACGTCAACGATTCATCGATCTTCGAAACACAAGCGGACGGTCGGCTTCCGGGCCAACTGCAGGCGTTTCTGATTGGCTAAACACATGTCTGCTTTTGGGATGTTACTTAGCAGCTGAGAACGACAACAACGTTGTATTGTCCTGACTGGCAGCTTTTTGGGCAAAAGCGCCGAAAGCCGACGTTCAACACGCGCCCCCAGGCAACGGCGATTCCCGCCTAAAAGCGGTCGTTCAAATTGCAGAAGTGCTTCCTTATTAGCCGCCTTTCGCTCATTAACGAGACAGTCGGCCTCTACGCGCGATAGAAGCCGACAATTATTACCAACTCACGGTTAGCCCCACTTTGGTGGTGTGCGATTTGGCATGGTCGCGAAAGGTGCCATCATAGCCTGCCCACAGGTGGACCTTGCTGCCGACCGCTGTGTCGAGCGATCCACCTAGTTCGGTGACTGTCTGGCCGACACCGGGACCGAACGCTTGCATGATGGGGCGGTTGGCGCGCTGGCGAACACAAGGTCTGCGGTGCCGCTGGCGTCGCCACTGTCGCGGGCTATTCTGCCATAGAGGCGAGGAGTGAGCGTGAGGCCGCCTAGGTCGATGCCTGCCTTAGCCTCAAGCCCTGCATAAAACCGCGTGCGGTCGACGGTTTGTGACAGGCCCAGCAGCGGGGTTGGGCCTCCCATTTCGGTGAAGCCTTTGAGCTTTGCCGACGTATGGCGGATGCCGATGTGCGGGGTCAGGCTAGCGTCTTTGCCCAAGGGCACCGCATAACCTGCCTGAGCGCCGAGCGACCAGCTATTGATGTCGCGCTTGCCTATGGCGGGAGTGGTGGGCGTCAGCAGATTGGTGCGCGCGGTGCCCAAGCCAGGGATGCAGCACCGCTCAGCGAGAACCCGCCGTCGCTCCATCCGGCGAATAAGGCTGCCTGCGTATGCTTCAGCTTCAATGTTTCTGGATAAAGCGGATCGCGGACGGTGTAATCCGAACTGCCATGATCGACCGCAATGCCGATATGCGCGGTGTCGCCCAATGCCTGTTGCAGGCCAAGGACAAAGCCGTCGCTATCGCCTTTGATCCGCGCGACAGGGATACTGGCGTCGGCGTCGATAGAGCTACGGCTGCCGAAGTAACCGCCGAACATGGTCAGGCCGCTTTCGCCGCCGCCAAGCCCGGATTCGTCGCGCTTCGGCATTGCCGCGCGGGTTATGCCGTTTGAGGCTGACCCATTGCCGCCCCCCATATTGAGCAACTGCCCGATCAGCCGGTCGCCGCGATCAAAGGCGGCAACGCCTGTGAGCGCGTGGACGGGGCCGAACTGGTTGCCTGCCGTAGCGCTGACTTGCCACTGCGCGGAGATCAGCTGCTCGACCGTGGTCGTCGTCGTCGGCGTTACCGAATTGATCGTGTTGGTGAAGGTGTTGGTGTTGATGACGTTTGCATTCACCGTCACCGCTGTGCCCGGTAGTGAGCATCCGGTGGGGTTGACGCCAGCGGTCGCCGCCGTCGCGCAAGTGCCCAGATCGCCCGTGGCGACTGTGGCGGGGCCATTGGTGATCACATCAGCCGTCGTCACCTGTGTGCCCGAAGCGACGTTGACGGTGTTGCTTGTGCTGCTGAGCACTGTGGTGGTGTTGGAGATAAGCGTAGGCGCACCGATCACTATGCGACGCAGGCCGCTGGTCTGCTGCAAAGCAGAGCGCGCATCGGCCAGCGCGGTAACGCCCAAGCTACCCGTGATCTGATCGCCTACCGTGCGGGTGAACACGGTGCTGCCGTTGAGCAGGGCATCGACCTGCGTGGAGAAGCTCTGGTTGACGATCGAGGTCTGGGTGACTCCCGGCAGCGTGAGAGTAACGATCAGGCGAGCCGAGGTGGTGAGGGGGGTGAGCGTCGGCGGCGCGGCGGCGATGGAGAGGACGTAGCCGCGCGACTGGCTTTGCGCTGCGTTGAAGGAATTGCCGGTGATGTATTGTCCGTTGTCGGACAGGCCCACTGCATCGGTTAGGACAAAGCCACCCAGATTGATCCCGGCGCTGGCGGCAAACACATTGAGGTCCTGCATCCCGCTGGCCGAGGTCCAGCGCCAGGCGAGGTCGGTGGTCGATCCGATTGCCTTTCCAACTATGATGTCACCGGTGGCATTCGCCGCCAAAGCTTGTGTGACATTCGTTGCAAAGGGGTTGCTATCCGCAGGACTCGACCCCGGCAGCCAACCCAATCCGGTGATCGCCCTGCCACGCCAGTAAACCGCCTGCAATCGTCCATCCGTGCCGCGCGATTGCCCGACGATGATTGTCCCGTCACGGCTGATGCCGTTTGCTTCGGAATATCTGTTGGTCCCGACGGGCGGAGCGGAGGAAAGATCAGGGAGAGTCGTCAGTCCGCTTCCGGCCCGCCAGACAAAGGCACGGGTCTCAGCACCGAATGCATCGTTAAAAGTCGAAGGATTTTCTGCCAAGCCCACAATGGCATTACCAGCCCCATCGATTCCGCGGGCGAACATGGTGAACGATGCATCGACGCGTCCGATTTCCTGAAAGCTGCCCGCCGCACTCCAGCGATAGACGTAACCCAGACCGGAATTGACATTCTCTCCGAAACTGGAACTGAAGGCATAATCAAGTGTGTTAAAGGCGAAAATGATGCCATCGGAATTGACGTAGCCACTTCCAACAGCTCTACGACTGCCAACAATCGGCTCAGGCGGAAGATAAGAACCCGTGGTTGCCGTCCAGATGAAGGTCGGAGCTCTGAAAGGGAGATTATTCGAGCTATCGCGAGACCCAACAATCACGGACCCATCTGAACTCATTCCCGATGCGTACTCAATTGGGACGCCATTTCGACCCAAAGGACTAAGGGTATCCAGCACCTGGGGTGCGCCATCGCGCCAAGCCAGCAGGCAATTGGAGTTTGCAGCGCCAACCACGAAGTGACCATCGCCGCTGATTGCAAAAGACTCCGAACCCGCATCGGCGACTAGCGAGCAATCGGCTGTGCCACTCAATGCCCCGGGCAAGAACGACACCGTCCCGCTCGGCGGCGGCGGCGCGGCTGCAATGGACAGGACATATCCCCGTACAACGCGCGGAAGTCCGAATTCATCCAGACCGCCGCCTTCGTTGAAGGCGCTGCCGGTGATGAATTCACCCGTGTCCGATATGTCGTTCAAATCGGAGAAGGTGTAGCCGTTCAGACTGATCCCGGCATTCTGCAAAAGGGATTGCACACTTTGCATACCACTGGTCGCTCCCCACAACCAGGCCCCTCCCGTACCTTGTCCGCCAATGATGCTGCCATTACCGCTGGCTGCGGTGGCGGTGGTCAGTGCATTTGCAGTATCGAAGCCGGGCAGAAAGCCAAGTGCCTGAATGCCGCTTGCGCGCCAATAGACGGCCTGGGTCCGGCCATCACCGCCGCGCGAGTTTCCTACAATTGTTGAACCATCGCGGCTGATGTCCAATGCGCTGGTAGCGCGGCCAATGGCTCCATTCAGCGGAGCGGCAACAAGGTCGGGCAATTGCGACAGGCCGCTTGCGGCATCCCAGCGGAATGCACCCACGTTGATGGCATCACCATTCACATCCTGATTGCTTGCTGCAAGATCGACCGTGTTGCCGATGATAACGTTACCTGCACCACTGATGCCGGAAACGCTCATCGACACTGTGTCACCCAAACTACCCAGATATTCATAGCCGCCAGAGACGCTGTATCGATGCGCTCTAACCAGCCGCAGCGCGGGGTTGCGAGAGCCATCGGGCAGATAGGGGATTGGCGTGCTGGAAACAGCAAAGTAGCTGCCATCACTGTTCACAAAGGCTGCCTCAGCGCCCCCAAGCCGTCCGACAAATTCTGTCGCAGACACGACTGGAAATAGGGTGAGACCGGTTGCCTGAGTCCAGTAAACCGCGCGCGGGACATTATAGGTCCGCAAAGTCGCTCCGTCCAAAAGCGAGACTTGCGAATTCATTGAACCCGTGATCGTTCGGCCATCACCGCTCATGTCAGTTGGCGTAAACTGGCGTGCCACTTCGCTACCTGGCACAGCAGAGCGCGTTATCGCTATCATCTGCGGAACGCCATTCACCCAAATCCAGATATTGTTGTCGCTCGGTGTGCCGACATTGCCTGCAGGAATGGGCTGCGCCAGCACAGTTGTTCCGTCGGCAGAAATTGCCCTAGGGAGGATGAGGCTGTCTGGTCCGTTTTCGCCGTTAGGCGTGGGTGTCGCCGGGCCCGACAAAATGGTGACTCCGGTTGCCACGCTTTGCGCATGCACAATCTGCGGTGCGGTGAATATCGCAAGCGCGGTCGCGGTCAGCAAAATGGATTTGGTGCGGTTCATCGTTTCATTCCCTGTTGTTCGGTGTCCAGGCTTGCCACTGGTTCATCGATCCTGTGCGTATCGAGTGGCCGGTAAACGTGGACGTTGATGTTTTCTTTCAGCGCATAAAGCTGCTCGGCAATTGGCTGGTAATTGGCGACCAGCGCCGAACAGTAATTGGCCAATGCGGCTGTCATCGCGTGGCGCAATTCAGACATTTTGGCGGCATCGTCGGCCGTCAAAGCAACCGAAAGGTCCTTCATACCGCTTTGTTCAAACAGCGTCATCCGCATCGCATAGGGCGCGATCTTTTCTTGCAACGCGACAGTTTCGAAAATGGCTTTTTGGACCAGCGGATAATAGAGTTGACGGATCGCACCGATGGTTTGCAACAGCTCAACCTCCAGCGCTCGGCTGCGCAGCAAGACCGAAGCCTTCACTGCCGCCATCCGCACAGCGCCGTAAGCTTTGCTATCGGCCTCATGAAAATCGGCCGGCTCAAACGTGCCAAGTTCCGATTTCATCGAAAGGTCACCAATGCCGCTTTGCAGGAAATATTCCATGTCTCGACCGCCAACCGGAATTCGATCAGAGCATCCTGCTCCCGGTCACGCAGACCGGTCTTTACCCCAAGCGAGCTATCGACGAGCTTTTCCATCCGTGTAAATTCGGATTTCAGACGCCCTTCAAACAACTGCCGCGCAAGGTAAAGCAGCAGCGCCCCCAGAATCATCCAGAACGGCGCTGCGCTAATCTGCGAGATTAGTTCCAACTACCGCCCCCACCATGCACCGGGCAGTTGTGTTCATAGCCAGGATGAGAACCATCGGATTTGGTTTGACGGTCACATTTTCTATCACATTGTGATGACCCGTCATCGCGATGCGTGCAATGTGAGCTACAATTATAATAGCCATACTCGTTTTCATTTGCTTCTTCTGACATTGTCATTCTCCTTTTCAGTTTTCGTCGCGAATATATTTGTCCCAAGCGGCAGCCATTCGCGTACTGGCTTCCAGGCGCTTCTTGTTGAGGTCTGCGAAAATGCCCCAATCACTTGGTGCTTGTGCCGCCGATGGAGGCGCATTGCCGGGCTTTGTTGGTGGAATTGGAGATGGTGATGCTGCTCCCATGCCGCCTCCAAGAGTATTGATTCCCATGCTTGCGTAAAAGGTCGCCGGATCGAGCGGCGGGCCCGTCATGAATGCGGTTGGGGACGCTTGTGCCTGCGCCAAAGCCGTCGCCGCATCATCGACAAACAGCTTAAGGTAGGATTTAAAATCTGCCGCCCCCGCAACGGCCAGCGCATCAGCATCGGCCTGAAAGCTTTTGCACAGGTTCGACAGATGCACGAGCTGGTAAACGACCGACTGGAACAGCGCCAATGGCGGCGGCATTCCTATCTGATAAAATTGGAACAGTTGCGTCTGCCCCGCTAGCATCTGTTGAGCCAATGGCTGATATTCGCCGTCAAATTTCTGGCCAATTTCCGTGGCTATCGCTTTTGCCTTAGCAGCCCTCTCTGCGGTTTGTGCCTCGGTTGGCGCTTTGAAAGCCGGCAGGGTCTGCAAAGAGTGCCTGAATGTGCCCGGTGGTGAGGCCGTTTCAGCACTATCTGTAACAAATTCGGTGAATGACATTGCCAGCTCCTTTGTTTGAAAACCAACCCAATTTATAACGGCGCACTTCCATGGTCTTCATACGCATGGCCGCAGGTGCAGTACTGGTTTGGCTGCAACGAACTCACATAACCGCTGCAAAAACAGCTGGTGCACGCACCATAACCAGCGCGAATTGCGGTAGAAGGTGATGCCACCAAGCAATGGCATGTCTGGCCATTGTCACTGGTTTCAGCTTGCAATCCATCATTGTGGTCGCGGCTCTGGTGAAGAAATGTCATCGTTCAGCCTTTCGGTTTGACGCGCTGCATCCTGCGCAACGCACCCGTGAATTCTATCTTCTCGCGAACCGGCATTTTGTGATGAAGTCTTGTGCTTCACCTAGGGAATCGGAAAGCAGCGCCAAATCTGGCCACAGATGTAAAAAAATATTTTGCGTTTTTTGCCAAACTGTTGGAAATCCAAGCCATTGGGGGATTCTCTGGTGGCGGCTGATGGTGATCTATCCGAACTTTGGGCTGCATTCTCCCGCGGCGAAGGCGCGGCGCGGGACCAATTGTTGGCGCTCTATTATGATGAATTTCGTCGCATCGCGCGCGGGGTGTTGAACGGCGACAGGGGCCGGATGCACCTGCAACCCACCGATCTGGTGCATGAAGCATCAATCCGCATCATCAAAAGTTCGGGTATCGAAATCCGCGACCAAAACCACTTCCTCAGCCTCGCCGCGCGGGTGATGCGAATGACGCTGATCGACGAGGTGCGCAAACATAAGGCGGCCAAACGTGGCACGGTTATGACATTGTGGGACGATGTGGTGCCAGCCGGCGCGTCCTTCGATATTGAGGATTTCGACGGTACGCTCGACCACCTGGCCAAGTTCGAACCCGAAGGTGCAAAAATCATCGAGCTACGCTTTTACGCGGGGCTTACCTTGCCGGAAATTTCCGATGTGCTCGAATTGTCCGAGCGCACAGTGCAGCGGCGCTGGCGAACGGCGCGGGCGTGGATGCTCAAAGAACTGACGGTCGCGGCCTGAGCGGTGGACATTGAACGCGAAAAAAGGGTCATCAAACTCTTTGAAGAGGCGCTCGATTGGCCTGCTGCGGCCCGGACCCAACGCCTGACCGACCTGCTTTCGGGCGAACCTGAGATATTGCACGCCGTTCTGGCAATGATTGCAGCGGATCATTCCTCCGCGCTGCTGCCCACTATTCCGCCTGAACCGGCGGAGCTTGGTACTGATACCCCCATGCCAGAACGGATCGGCAACTACCGGATCGTTGAGGAAATAGGGCGCGGCGGCATGGGGCTGGTCTATCGCGCGGCGCGGGATGACGGGTTGTTTGATCAACAGGTCGCGATCAAGGTCATCCGGCGGACCATTTTTTCTGCCACCACCCACGAACAGTTCGCCAACGAACGGCGCATCCTTGCGCGGTTGCATCATCCGCACATCGCGCACTTGCTGGATGGCGGGGTGAGTGAGGATGGATCGCCCTATATCATCATGGAACTGATCAAGGGCGTGCCGATTACCGACTATGTGCAGGCACAAGACCTTGATCTGGCGGCGCGGCTGGCACTGTTTCGTGATGCCTGCAATGCGCTGGAATATGCGCACCGCGAATTGGTTGTTCATGCCGACGTCAAGCCTAGCAATGTCGTAGTGGCCGAAGGGTTCGGCGTAAAGCTGCTCGATTTCGGCATTGCGCGGCTGGTGGGAGAGGATGGAGGCAGGGCAAGTTCTGCACATACACCCGGTTATTCCAGCCCAGCGCGGGTGTCTGGCGAACGATCCACGCCTACCGATGATGTATTTGCGCTGGGTGTACTTCTGGACCAGTTGATCGCGGGCGTAGCTGGAGTGGATGAAGATCTGCACGCTGTCGCAGCGATGGCGGCGCAGGAGGATGCAGCACAGCGCTATGGCGCAGTAACCGAGCTGATCGCCGATCTGGATCGCTGGCAACGACACGAACCTGTCGCCGCCAGACCGCCTGACCGCAGACGCGGATTGCTGCTTTTGTGGCGGCGCAACAGGCTGCTGATTGCAGGCGGCATTGCCCTCGCCATTGTCGCACTTGCCATGACGGGTCTTTTCTTCCGCGCCGCCAGTGCCCGTGATGCCGCGGAGCAACGCTTCGCCGAAACGCGAAGCCTGTCCAATTTTCTGGTCAGCGATGTCGTTACCGATCTTGAAACCATGCCCGGCACTGGACCAATGCGCCAACGCATTGCCGATCGGGCGCGGATCGCGCTTGAAAAGTTGAGCCAGGTTCCTGGTGCACCCATAGATTTGCAAATTGAAACCGCCAATGCCTATGCCCGTGTTGGTGAGATCCTTGCGGCAGAAGATTTGCGCGACGTGATGGATCCGGCAACGGGGGACGCGGTATTGGCGCGGGCGGAAAGGGCGTTGCGGGGGCTAATCGCGAAAAGGCCGGACCGGGCGGATTTGCGATTGTCGCTTGCGAAAACACTCTATGCCAGAGCTTTATTTTCCGGCGAAGCAAAAATTGATCAGAAGCGCACCTTTGCCCGTTCTGGATGAAATCGAGACATTGCTGAAACCGATTGGGGTGCGTGATTCCAACAATTTTTCCGCACGTTTGTTGCAGGTTAGGGCGCACCTGCTGAGGGCCGATAGTTACAGCACCGAAGCCCAATATGCTGAGGCTATTGCGTCTATCAAGACAGCTATCAACTTTCTCGATGCAATTCAGGCAAACTCGTCCAGACAGCGGGCAGATCTGGCTTTGTCGCGTGAGCAATCGCACACGCTGCTCGGCGATGCGATCTGGTATAGCGGAAACGAACCCGGCAGTTTGCAGCATTATCTGGCAGGCAAAGAGGCCCTTTCCGATCCGGCGGTTGGATCTGACATACGCGTGCTCAAGCGGCAGGCCTATACCACTTTCACCGTCGCCAGTTCGCTGTTCGGGCTCGGCAAAAAAGCCGAAGGGCTGACAATGTCGGAAGCTGGCCTCGCCGAGATTGAACGCTGGCGCCGTTTCGATGACAGCGCCAACGCACGCCGCATGGAAAATATCGTGCGCGAGGAATATTCGTATGAACTGCAGAATAGCGGTCGCATCGCCGAGGCCTACCGCCAGAACGATCTCGCAATTGCCGGATACCGCGAGAACGCCCGAATGCAGCCGAACAACTATCAAGTACTTCGCGCCCTGCCCGTCGCGTTGCGGCCATCGGGTGAAATGTACCGCGATACCGGTAATCCCGAAAAGGCATGCGAACGATTCCGTGAGGCCAATGCCATCTGGACAAGGCTGGAGCGTGAGAACCGGGTGAGCGCATTCGACCTTGGAAATGATGTCGAGCTGATCAAGGCGCGTTTGGCGAAGTGCTGATCGATCAACAACATTTCGAAAGCCAAATAAACGTTGCGGCGGTTTGCCTGCGCTGAATCCGACTTCAGGGAAGGTCAGTGAATGTCCGCTTTTACAACTGTTTGTCTAAAACCGGACGTTCCGGATCGTCCAACGAAGCGGCCGTGTGGGCACTGCATGAATGAACGACCGCTTATCACCATACCGCTTTAAAATCTGCCTGTCGGCAGCGTCCAACAAAGCGGTCACTGAACTCTGCGATCCCTCCCCATGGCCCGCCCGGCAGGATTCGAACCTGCGACACAGAGGGTAGAAGCCGCTTGCTCTGTCCAGCTGAGCTACGGGCGGCTTAGGAGGCGGTTCAGCGGGATGCCAGACGCTGATGGACGTGCTCGAACGGGAGTATCTTGGCCTTCGCGCGGCACTTCAAGCTTATCTCTCCACCACCGCGCTATTTCACCGCGCTCATTCCAAAAAGCCCCCGTCAAGGCCCCCACTTTATTGCGATTGTCAGCGAATGTGGGCGCACAAATCCGGACGGCCATAGCGAATTTATGGCAGAAAATAGCGGTTTTTGCAACCGTCAGCGCATAACGATCAACAGAAAAATGGTGCCCAGAAGAGGACTCGAACCTCCACGCCCTTGCGAGCGCCAGCACCTGAAGCTGGTGCGTCTACCAATTCCGCCATCTGGGCACGGGATGCGGCAATTCTTCGCCGTGGCGAAGCGCCCCGCATCTGGGTAGGCGCGCTCCTTTAACGGGTGGGGCGCGGTTGTCAACTGGGCTTCGGGGGGAGTTTGGGGGTTTTAGAGCGGCAGCTCTATCTCTTTCATGATCCGGTCGGTTTCTAACGTACGGTCTCGCGGTAACAAGTCACGTGCCGGATTTTCGGCGGTTGTCTTCTTTGCACAGCATTTGGCAATTTATCGCGTTTGTTTTGCCGCCCGCATGCCATGGATCGATGTGGTCTGCTTCCATCTCGTTAATCGAGAATGTTTCCTTGCAGACAGGGCAAACGCCGTTTTGACGTTCATATGCTTCAATCCTATCCTTCTCGGTAAACTTGCGAATACTGAGGTGCTTTTCTTTCCGATCGAAGACAAAGCTGTAGATTCCGGATTTGTTGGTTACATCATCATCGATGATTAGGCGCTTGACTTCTTCTTCTGTCTTTAACGGATCAATTACAGCGGGGCCGTGTTCGTTATACAATGGTCCCCAAGGAACACCTTTCATCTGCGGACGATATTTGGGAAAACAGGCTTGCGCCCATTCAATCACAGCATCAAAATAGTCCCAAAGCTCTTTGGCCGAACTTTTTTTCTGGTGATCTGACATATACTGCTCAATGTCGCCATTTGGTGCATGCCATTTGATAGCTGTTTCAAGATAATCTTGCCGTATCGCAGAGCCATTAAGGTATTTGGAGCCGATAGACTGCGCGGGGCAGTTTGGTCTGCTGAACCACTTTTTGGCCTCAGTAACCCATTCTCCATGGTACACTGCATTACGCAGCTCTTGCTTGGTAAGCTCCTCACCGGCGATGTTGATGGTATTGAACCATTTCAGCTTTTCGGTGTCGGTCCCGCTACACAGATAAATGGTCAGTTCGTAGTCGAGCAATTTCTTTTGCTCGTCATCGTGCAAATTGTGGAATGCGCGTTTTTCCTTGAACGAACCTATCTTAACCGAAAAATCGCCATGTACATATTGGCACAGCGAAATTGTCCGTTGCTGACCATCTATGATTTCGAATTCGCCATTCTCGCGAACAGCCCAATACATGACATTCAGCGGAAAACCCTCAGATACCGTGTCGATCACGGCGTCGCGCTGATGATCCTTATAGACAAACTCTCGCTGGAAGGGTGGCCGGATATCCAGCTTGCCGTCGTAGCCGGTCACGCCGCCGTCAGCGTTGTCTGAGTATCCTTTGCTCAGTTCGCGAACAGAGATTTTTTTGGGATCAATGTTCATGAGGCTAATTTCCGAATAAACAATCGAGCATAAGTCGGCGTCAATTTTCCATCAATTTTCACGGCACCGCGTCGATTCAAGTCGCTATAGTTTGGTCCATCTTTGCGCGAATATGTTTTCGTTTTTAACCCGCTATTATTATCCCTATCAGTGATTCCTAATATCTCAAATTGCTCGGGATTATACTTGTCCAAAAAAGTGATGGGTACGCCCATGGGGCCGTCATAATCCGCAGGGATGTCGCTTGTCTTGTCGACGTTAATTGCATCATAGTTGTCGAAATGAGGGTAGTCCTCAGGATTGTATTTTCGGTGCAACACCAAATCCTCGTGGCGCTCAGCAAAGTCCATGTTCGTGAACCAGCGGACACTTTTTACCTTGATGAACTTCTTGCCATTCTCGTCAACACCACAGCCCGCGGCTTCCAAAGGGTATCGTCAGGGACGCCGAAAACCCGGTCACCGCTACGTATGCTGGGCCCCAGCCAGACCTTGTTTTCCTTGAAGAGTGGAAACATCTCTTTGTAGGTGACCGCGTTCATGTTCCCGATAATCAAGAACTTTTTGCCATGCTCCACAAGCTGCGCAATATATTCTCGGAAAAGTGAGAAGGGCGGATTGGTGACCACAATATCGGCCTGTTTCAGAAGCGCCACGCACTCGTCACTTCGAAAGTCACCATCACCCTTAAGCGGCCTGATACCGATCTCGTCAGGATCTGGAACCCGGTTGCCGTTCTTGTCGCCGGAGTAAATCAACGGGATCGCTGATTCATCGGTATTGCCGCTGAACAGGTCTCGCGCGCGACTCTTGAAACAGGTTGTAATCAGCATCTTCAGGCCAAGATGCTCAAACCCGTAAGAAAAATAATGGAAAAAATTGCTGACCCGGGGATCATCACAGTTGCACAAAACTACCTTGCCTTTGAAATGTTCGCGGTAGTGCCGAAGCTCTTTTTCGATATCTTCAAGGCGCGTATAGAACTCGTCCTTCTTGGCTTTCTGCGCACCTCTAAGTCCTGCATTCTGGGTTGATTGACTCATGCTTTTTAGCCGTTTCCTATTAGTGCATTTCAAGGCAGTTAGTGCGTTTGACTAATGTTCGATACACCTAAACATCCAGCTACACTTTGAACCAATGATTAGTTGGACCAATCCCCTTCCCGCCCCATCTGCCCTTATCCCCCCGGCCAATCAAGGGGTTGGGATAGACTAGGCAGTTTTTGCCTGGGGGGTTTCACACGAAGAAAACGAAGATTTTGAAGAGGGTGGTGCCAAATTGCAGCAAAGCGGCCCCATGCAGGGCAATAGGATTTGATATTGGGCTACGCCCTTATGAATCTTCGTAGTCTTCGTGTGAAACAATCATCGCAATGGGGCTGAAATCGCTCACTGCCCCCTCCCCCCTTGCGCAGAATCGCGGGCTGGTGCAAAGCGCGGCTCAACCATTCTCCCCCAATCATACAGGCTAACGGGTAGGCAATGAGTATATTCAACGGTAAATTGGTTACGGTATTCGGCGGCGGCGGTTTTGTCGGGCGCTATGTGGTGCAGGCGCTGTGCGCGGCGGGTGCGCGGGTGCGTGTTGCGGTGCGCAAGCCGGAGCTCGCCGGCCATTTAAAGCCGCTGGGCAATCTGGGTCAGGTTTCGCTGTGTGCGGCGGACGTGACCAAGCCAGGCACGGTCGCCAATGCGCTGGCGGGTGCGGATATGTGCGTCAATCTGGTCGGCTCTTTCGATGATATGGACGCGATCCAGCGCGTGGGCGCGGCCAATGTCGCGCAGGCAGCGGCGAAGGCGCGGGTGTCTGCGCTGGTGCATGTCTCGGCGATCGGCGCGGACGAGAAGAGCGACGCCGCCTATGGCCGCAGCAAGGGCGCGGGCGAGGCGGCGGTGCGCGCGGCCTTCCCCCATGCCACAATCTTGCGGCCCTCGATTGTGTTCGGGCGTGAGGATGCCTTCATCAACCGCTTTGCCGGGCTGATCCGCGCGCTGTCTACCCTGCCATTGTCGGTCGTGCCGGTGATCGGGGCGCAGAGCAAATTCCAGCCGGTGTTTGTCGGCGATGTCGCCAAGGCCGTGGTCGCGGCATTGGGGCGCGGCGGCGGAGAGACGCTGGAACTGGGCGGGCCGCAGATACTGTCGATGCTTGATCTCAACGACTGGATCGCGCATGCGACCGGGCGCAAGGTGCTGTTCGTGCCGGTGCCGGGCTTTGCGGCGAAGCTGCTCAGCTTTGTTCCCGGCGGACCGATTTCGGGCGATCAGCTGAAGATGCTGGGGCATGATAATGTGGTGTCGGGCGCGGATGGGCTTGCGGTGCTGGGTATTGTGCCGACGCCGCTCGACTCAGTGGCGCATGACTGGTTGAGCCTCTATCGCAAACATGGCCGGTTCAGCGGGGCTGCTGCGGCGTGAGCGAATTCTGGACCGCGATCATCCTTGGCATTGTCGAGGGAATCACCGAATTTCTCCCCGTTTCCTCAACCGGGCACCTGATCCTGGCGACCGAGTTGCTTGGCTATGACGCCAGCCGCTGGGCGTTGTTCAACATCGCGATCCAGCCGGGCGCGATCCTTGCGATTGTCGTGCTCTATTGGCGGACTTTCTGGGAGATGTTCACCGGCTTCCTACGTTGGGACCCGGTGGCGGTCGCCTTTGTGCGCAACCTGTTGCTCGCCTTCATCCCGGCAGTGGTGCTGGGCCTCGCCTTTGGCGACGCGATAGAGTTGATGCTGGAAAATGCAGTGATCGTGGCCTGGGCGCTGATCATCGGCGGCGTGGCGATATTGGTGGTAGAGAAGTTCGCCAAGACCAGCGACGCCGGCGGAGTGGCGAACATCAGCTGGCAACGCTCGGCCATGGTTGGCGTGGTGCAATGCCTGGCGATGATCCCCGGCGTATCGCGGTCGGGCGCGACCATCCCTGGCGCGATGGCGATGGGCGTGGACCGCAAGACCGCGGCGGAGTTCAGCTTCTTCCTCGCCCTGCCCACCTTGACCGGCGCAACCGTGTTGCAGCTCTACAAGCACCGCGCCGAAGTGAGCGCGGATGATATGGGGCTGTTGGCGGTGGGCTTTGTGGTCTCCTTCCTCGTCGCCTGGGCAGTGGTGAAGGCCTTCCTCGCGGTGGTGACCCGCTATGGCTTCGGGCCCTTTGCCTGGTACCGGATTGTTGCGGGTATCGCAGCTCTGGTATGGCTGGGTGCCTGATCGGCTTTGCATTTTACAACCATTTACCATGCTTGCGGTTTGTTGACATCATTGTTCAGTGTGCAGGCAGCATCCTTGCTCTAAAGGTGGTCTCGTTCAGGCGGCAATTGCCTGTTTTGCTCCGCAAATTGGGGCATTTGAGGGGTAATTTGATGCGTAAGATTGATCTGCGTATTCCGGCGGTTGCGGGCTTTGCGATATTGTTGCTCGCGTTCGCACCCGGTGCCAAGGCTGAAGAAGGGCGAATGATCCAGTTCGTTCCCGGCACAGGAGTCGCAGCTGCGGCAATCGAAGCCGAAGCTCCGGTCGCCGCGCCGATGGCCTTTGCCAAAACCGACAAGGCAGACCGTGACGCACAGGCAGAACTGAACGCGCTTTCCAAGGACCTTGCCAACCCGCGCGTGCAAGATGGCGTGTCGGACATGGTCGAACGCATGACCGAAACGATGCTGCAACTACCCGTCGGCAAATTTGCCGCCGCCGTCGAAAAGGCGCGCCCAGGCACGGTGAAAAAGCGTATCGACGAAAATGCAACCATCGCAGACCTCGCAGGTCGTGATGTCGAGCGCCTGCCCGAAGCATTGGGCAAAGGCAGCAAGCAGATGATGGGAATGCTCAGCGGCTTCGCCGCAGCCTTCGCCACGATGGTGCCCGAATTTGAAGAATTGGGCCGCGACCTTGAAGAGTCGATGACTGATATCAAGGCGTCACGCCGCTAAGCTTTCGCTGACCAGCTTCGTTAACAGGGGAGCCTCTGGTTAACGGGGGGAGGGGTGGTGCAGGGTCGCGCACCGCCCCTTTCATTTTCGGATCAGGTTCCTAGCTTTCCAGCGAAAGCAGCGACGCATTGCCACCTGAGCTTGTGGTATCAATGCTCGTCGTGCGTTCCGCACAAAAACGATGCAGATAATTGGGTCCACCGGCCTTGGGGCCTGTCCCCGACAACCCCTCGCCGCCAAAGGGCTGGCTGCCAACGACCGCACCGATCATCGAGCGGTTGATATAAAGATTGCCAACCCGCGCCCTGCCCTCGACCAGTTCAGACACGCGCGCGATGCGGCTGTGCAATCCCATGGTCAGGCCAAAGCCCTTGGCGTTGACCGCAGCAATTGATTCTTCCAGCTTGCCCGCAGGCCAGGTTGCGACGTGGACTATGGGACCGAACCATTCGGTGTTGAGATCATCAAGGCGGTCTAGTCGCACCAATGTCGGCGGAACGAAAAGGCCGGTTGCTGGCACCGCCACCTCGTGAATGATGCGATCAGCGACCTGCGCTCGATAGTCCATCAGTCGGTCAAAAGCCGCTTGGTCGATAACCGGACCAATGTCGGTCGCGGGGTCCGCAGGATCACCCACAACCAGCTCCTGCATCGCGCCGACCAGCATCTCTATTGTGTGCTCGGCAATCTCCTGTTGCAGCAGCAGCAAACGCAGCGCCGAACACCTTTGTCCCGCCGACTGAAAACCGGAGATGATCACATCGCGCACCACTTGTTCGGAAAGCGCGGTTGAATCGACAAACATCGCGTTGAGGCCACCGGTTTCGGCGATCAACGGCACCAGTGGACGGGCATCGTCGGCCAGCAGATTGCGCGCAATAGACTTGGCTGTTGGTACCGATCCGGTAAAGACCACGCCGGCAATGCGCAAATCAGCGGTCAATGCCGCACCGACATCGCCACCGCCGGTTACCAATTGCAACGCACCTTTGTGAATGCCTGCTTCATAGGCCAGCGCAACGGCATAGCGGGCAATCTCAGGCGTTTGCGGTGCGGGTTTTGCGACCACGGTATTGCCTGTCACCAAGGCCGCAGCCACCTGCCCCAAAAAGATCGCCAATGGGAAATTCCATGGCGCAATTGCTGCCCACACACCGCGTCCTTCATGACGCAGCACATTGCGTTCTCCAGTCGGGCCGGGAAGTTCGACCGGCAACAAATCCTCGCGTGCGCGCGCCGCATAATAGCGACAGAAATCAACAGCCTCACGGACTTCGGACAGCGCGTCAGGGATGGTTTTCTTCGCCTCTTGTACCGCTATTGCCATCAATTGCGGTCGGTGCGCCTCGAGCAGATCCGCTAGCCGGTTAAGGCAAGCGGCTCGCGTGTCGACCGGAATCGCGGACCATTCGGCATAGGCGGACTGAGCAGTGGTTATTGCGGTTGACACATCAACGTCAATCCCGGCTGAACCCACCGACTTCAACGAAACGGCGCGCGCGACATCTGTCAGCACCGCTGCGTCCTCCAGATCCAGCCCTTCGCTGTTCCGCCGTTCGGGCATGAACAGGTCCGACGGCAGCCGGATTGACGGGTGCCGTGTACCGCCCGCTTCCATCACTTTGTCGACCGGATCGGCGAGCAGTTCTTCTTCACTGACTTCCTCATCGGCAAGCTGGTGGACAAAGCTGCTATTCGCGCCATTTTCCAACAGGCGGCGGACGAGATAGGCAAGTAGATCGCGGTGCCCACCCACCGGCGCATAGATGCGGCAATGATAGCCTTCGGCTTGCACAAGCTTTTCAAACAGCCCCTGCCCCATGCCGTGTAGCCGTTGGAATTCGAAATCGCGGGTGTGCCCTGCCCATTCGACGATTGTCGCCACGGTCAGTGCATTGTGCGTGGCGAAGGCAGGCCGGATGTGGGCAGCGCGCAGCATGTCCTTTGCGCAAGCCAAATACGACACATCAGTCGATGGTTTGCGCGTAAACAGCGGATAATCGGAGAGACCCCGTTCCTGCGCCCATTTGATTTCGCTGTCCCAATAGGCTCCTTTGACCAGACGGACCTGCATGATGCGACCAGTATCGCTTCCCAATGCGTCAGCCCATGCCAGCACCGGTCGAGCGCGTTTGGAATAGGCTTGAACTGCCATCCCCAGCCCATCCCAGCCGTTCAATCGGGGATCGCGGGCGGCGGCTTCGATGATATCGAGGCTCATTTCCAGCCGTGCGGCTTCCTCTGCATCGACTGTCAGTTGCACATTAAGTGACGCCGCCTGCCGTGCCAGATCGACAAGCATCGCCGATAGTTCAGGAACGCAGGTCGCGGCCTTTGCGGTTTCGTAGCGCGGGTGGAGCGCCGAGAGTTTGACCGATACGCTGTGCCCGCGCGCCGGATTCGCGCCGACCGCGGCAATCGCTCCCTGATAGGCCTCAAAATAGCGCTCCGCATCCGCACGGGTACGAGCGGCTTCACCCAACATGTCAAAACTGGCAGTGAAGCCCTTGTTCTCGGACGCATCCATCCGTTTGATCGCTTCGTCGATCGTGCGACCCATGACGAAGACTTGCCCCATCAGCCGCATCGCAGCCCCCACGGCCTGCCGCACGAAAGGCTCACCCGCGCGTGACACCAGCTTGCGCAATACGCCCCGGCTTTCGTCACCGACCATCGCCTTGCCAAGCACCAGCCCCCAGGTCGCGCTGTTGACCAACAGGCTGGCCGACTGCCCCTTGTGCGAACGCCAGTTGGCATCGCCCAATTTGTCGGCAATCAGCAGATCGGCAGTGTCAGCATCGGGAACGCGCAGAAACGCCTCGGCAAGCGAGAGCAACGCGGTGCCCTCTTCGGTTCCCAGTCGATATTCCTGCAAGAATTGATTGACCCAGCCGTCGGTCTGCGCCGCGCGCAATTCGCCCAGCAGCCCGCGCGCTTGATGGATAACGCCTTGACGTTCCTCTGCCTGAAGTTGGGCAGCAGCGACCAAAGGAGCGAGGGTTTCGGGTTCAGGCGCGCGAAACAAGGGCCGAATGGAGGCGCGCGCGGAATCAACTGGGTTTGCCATATCGCCGCATAGCGCCAAGGGACATGCGGCGACAAGTTTCAATTGTTACCAAGTGGCGTTTTATCCCCTCCGTTGAATGGGACGGGAATACCCAAGCTTAGCGATAACGACGGTTGCAGTTGCTGTCTGATTTGTCGATGGCCCGACCAGCAAGTGCGCCGACTGCAGCACCAATGATTGCGCCTTCAGTTCGGTTGCCACGACGGGCGATTTCACGACCGGCAAGGCCGCCTGCGACCGCACCGATGATCGTACCACCGGTACCTTTGTCACAACGCGAGCTGCGATAACCCCGATAGTCGCGGTCGCGGCGATCCCGGCGGTAATCGTTATAGCCGCGGTCTTCGTAATAACCTCGATCGTCATAGCCGCGATCATAACCATGGCCGTGACGCGCCATAGCTGGCGTTGCGGCAAAGCCGGTGGCGAGAGTGGTTGCGATGGCGAGTGCGCCAATAATCCGATTGCGTGTCATAGTCTTTCTCCTTGCTCCCCTCCGTTTTGGCGACGACCCGTCAGGAGGATGAAATTGGGTTCCCTGTATTCAATGAAATAGGTGTCCCGTCTTGAGCCTTTGCTGAACACCTTCGTTATGTGACGTTCAGTGTTGGGCTTTGCGCGGTAACAGTATAGGGGCGGCAGCGATGTTGCGCCGCTTGCTCTCTGTTGTGATCCTGTCCCTGCTCGCCGTGCCGATGATTGGCGGACACCGCGTCCACCGCGAGAACCGCACCCAATCGATCGGCTTACGTGCTTTGCAGTTTGACGAAACCCAACCAAAACGCCGACGTGCCGGTTCCCTGATCTTTTTGAAGGCGTGGGAATTGACCAGCGACAATAGCGATTTTGGAGGCATTTCCGCGCTGATGGCGCTGCCCAATGATCGTTTTGTCGGGGTCAGCGACGCAGGAACGCTGGTTGGATTTGGCTTGTCAAACAATCAGACAGCAAATCGCCCTTTCATCGCCGCCATGCCCGGGGCCGTTGGACGCAATGTCGGCTATATCGACCGCGATGCCGAAAGCATTGCCCGCGATCCGGTGAGCGGGCAATTTTGGGTCGGCTATGAAGGCAAGCACGCCATTCGTCGCTTCCCCGCCTCTTTTGCGCGCGTGGATGGAATGATCCGGCCAAAGCCAATGCAGTATTGGTCAAAAAACAGTGGAACCGAGGCGTTGGTCCGTCTGAAAAATGGCCGGTTCATTGCTTTTTCGGAGGGTAGTGGTCCGCGCGACCGTGAATTTTCTGCACTGGCATTTTCGGGAGACCCGGTCGAGCCAGGCACCAGTGCGACGCCTTTCTACTACCGCCCGCCGAGCGGCTATAAAGCAACCGACGCAACCCAATTGCCTGATGGTCGCTTGCTGATCCTCAACCGGCGTGTCTCCATTCCAAAGGGCTTTACCGCAAAGCTGACGCTGGTTGATCCGAACGCTATCCGCCGAGATGCGACTTTGACAGGTCAAGTGATTGCAACGCTTGCACCACCGTTGCTCGTTGACAATATGGAGGGGATTTCGGTCACGCAGGAAGAAGGGCGGACGATTGTCTGGATGATATCCGACAATAATTTCATGATCCTCCAGCGGACCTTGCTGATGAAATTTGCGCTCGATCTGGATAGAAGAAACCGGAGGCGGATAGGGCCGCCCCCGGTTTTGAATCTCTCGACTGATTGATATCAGGCGGCGGCGGCAACTGCCTTTTTGGCGATCGCCTTTTTCACCTTGCGCGCATTGTCGCTCAACTTGGTGTCAGCCGTTTTCAGCAGCCAATTGTCAAGGCCGCCAACATGCTCGACCGAACGCAGGCCAGAAGTCGACACGCGGAACTTGAAACCCTGTTCAAGGCTGTCCGACAGCAAGGTGACATTCTGCAGGTTGGGCAGGAAGGTACGCTTGGTCTTGTTGTTGGCGTGGCTCACATTGTGGCCTACCATGCGGCCCTTGCCCGTCAGTTCGCAAATGCGCGACATCTTGTAATTCCTATAAATTTGCGGGTTGCCGGGAATCAGTGACCCCGGAAAGTGGCTGCCCCTAACCTTGAAGCCGTCTGAGGTCAAGCCTTTGCGCCGTTTTTTACTCAGACCAACAGCAAATCCGCCAGTTTTGAGCGGTGCCACGCAGCATCGCCATGTTGGGAAGCGTGGAAGATCGCCGCGCGGCGGTGCAGGCCAGCATCGCATTCGCGGGTAAAGCCGAATCCGCCATGGAATTGCACCGCACGGTCGGCAGCGAAACTATAAGCCTTGTCGGCACTCGCCTTCGCCATGCGCACCGCGATTTCACCCTGCCCCTGATCGCCAAAGGCGTTGGCTGCGCTGTACAAATGGCTGCGCGCCTTTTCATAGCTGACATAGGCATCGACCATCGGATGCTTCAGCGCCTGATATTCGCCGATCAGCTTGCCAAACTGTTTGCGGGTGCGAAGATAATCGAGCGTATAGTCAATCACCGCCTGGGTGCCGCCGCACATTTCCGCCGATTGCAACAGCATCGCCGCGCGGTCGATATGGTCAAGCGCGGCGGTAGCGCGCGCGGGATCGAGCAAGGCGGTGTCCGCAATGGTCAGGCCATCAAGACTGAGTTCAAAACTGCGCTTGGTTTCGTCGACAATGGCTTCGCGGCGAAGCGACGCCTTGGCCAGTTCCGCCTTTTCGAGCATCACCAAGGCAGGCTTGCCGTCTAACTGCACTGATACCACCGCGACATCGGCGCCGTCCGCCCACAACACGAACTGCTTTTCCCAGCCAGCCGCACTTGCGCGCCATCGCGGGTTGCGGTCGCGGTGATGTTGGACAATTCCCAGTCGCCATGCGCCTCAGCCAGCGCGAGCGTACCGATGGCACCGCCCACCAGCCTGGGCAGCCATTCAGCCTGCTGCCCCTCGGTTCCACCCATCAAGATCGCCTGCGCCGCTAGCGTTGTTGCAACAAATGGCGTCGCCATCATGGTCCGGCCCATTTGTTCGACCACCGGCACCGCCTCCGCCAACGAAAGGCCGACGCCGCCATGCGCCTCTGGCACTGCGATGCCCAGCCAACCGAGCGACGCAATTTCTTGCCAAAGGTCGGGATCAAAACCTGCGTCGCCGTCCATCAAGGCGCGGACCTTGGCCATTGGTGATTTGTCGCGGCAAAATTCGGTTGCCACATCGAGCAGTTCGATCTGTTCTTCGCTGTAGCCAATTCCTGCCAGTTGCATCGCTCTCTCCTGTCTGGACACCACAGTGGTTTAATCGCACGATTAAATCAAGGCTGGATGGTGATCGGCGTGCCGTCGTCCACCTGTTTCCACAGCATGGCGATTTCAGCATTCGACAAAGCGATGCAGCCGTCGGTCCAGTCGCGCGGGATTGCCGGGCCAGCCCAGCCATTGGGCTGGCCGTGGATGAAGATATCCCCGCCGGGCGACTTGCCCTTTGACTTAGCAAAGGCGGTGTCGGCGGCGTTGGGGTAGGAAATGCGCAAAGACAGATGATAAGCGCTTTTGGGGTTGCGACCGTTGATCGTGTAGCGACCCTCGGGTTTTTTTCGTCGCCCTCAAACTGCTTGTGCCCCTCGGGTGCGTCGCCGAAACGGATGTTGGTGTAACGATGAATTTCCTTACCCTTGGCATAGAGAAGCAGCGTCCGGTCGCTTTTGTCGACAAGGATAGCATCGGCCTTGACCAGCGGCTTGGCTTGCTCGGCTTGGCCTGAGGAACAAGCTGTGAGCGCGACCACAGAGGTCAGCCCGGTTATGCGGAAAAACCGATCAGTCTTCTGCCAAACTTGACAAAGTTGACGCCACGTCACGCACAAAAATAACAATGCTGATCGAAAAAACCGATCAGTAGTCGTTGGACGCACTATCGCGCGTTGCGAAGAAAATTCAGGTCGAGAGCATCTTGCCATTTTCATGCAAGGCAAGCTGACAGGACAAATCCTACATTTCAAGATTTGATGCTGGGCAATTCAGCGATCCTCGGAAAGTTGCCCCTGATAGGCCACAATCAGCCCTACAACCGGAGCACGAATTTCAACGTTAAAGCGAAAGCATCCGTCCACTTCGGCTTCGAAGCTGTTCCCGGCAGGCAAAAGGAAATTGGGCAATGGCAAGCCCAACAGGCTCCAACGGCGCGGGCGCAGGAAGAGCCGATCATCTTCGACAACCAAGGCCAGCGAAACTGCAATAATACCAAAGCGTTCAACCAGCAGATATTGGTTCCGTCCGGTTCCGCACGATTGCACTGACCGAAACCTGCGTCCGCCGAAATCCCGCGTCCACACCTCGCCATCTGTGTCAGGCGTCAAGGAAACAGTTACGGCGACACTATCAGCCGATTTTGGAAAGCCAATCAGCGCACAGACAATTTTCGCCAATAGTCCATCGCCGCGTATGACCTGGGCCCTACCGCTCCAGCGGCGCTCTTTCTCGCTTGCATGCAACGCCTTTACCGTTGACGGCAATGTGTCGAATGCGGTGCCCAATATCCTTTGATACAAAGGCGCATTGGTTTGATCTTGACGAAAACCGGTAAAAATCGATCGTCCCGCAAAGAGCGTGTCATAATCCGCCAGTTCAAGCGCATGGGTGCCCGGCCTCGCGCCAATTGCTGGACGCTGTCCGTCGAGCAATTTGCGGATGATCGCCTCAATCGCCATTGATGGAATATAGGGTCCGTCGTCCGCCTCGGCCAGCAGGTGCCAACTATGTTCGACTGACCTTCCGTCCGATAGCCCCTCTGCCCGAACGAACATGCCGCCGCGATGTTCACCAAATTTCATCGTGTTGAGCACGATATAAAACAGCCTGGAAAACGGCACCAGCGAGGGCAGTCGCAGGGTGGACCGTGCTTTGGCGAGGAGGTTGAGTATCCGGTGCAATATTTCTGGCACCGGCCCGGCACCCATCCAGATATCGGTCATCTTCGGATGGTCTGGCGGGATAACTTGCAAATCCGGCACATCTACCAGCGAAAAATGGATGTTGTTGAGTGGAAGGCGGCCCGGAACGGCGATTGTATAGCGCATGCTTTCTGCCAATCCGACACCATGCGACTGTGCGCCATCCCGCAGCAATTTGACCGGCGCGCCAGCATAGCCAACCACTGCGCGCATCACATTTAATCCAATCCCAGCGTAAGGGGATGGAGCGATACCGCCTTGCACTTTGACGATATCCATGTCCTTCGCCATGTGCCGCAGCACCGCCGCAGTCAGGACAGGAAAGCTGCTGACACCCGACAGCGCAAATATGCCAGCAGCCTGCTGCGTCGGCAAAATCGAGATAGTCAACCTTGGCGTCGATACAGGCGCAAATCACGCCATATCGGTTTTCGCCATAATCCTGAAATGGCCCCGATGCATCAACGACCAGATCGGGCTGCAAGTCACGTAGCGCACCCACAATGTCGCACCGGTCAAGCCGAACGGGAACGACCGTTGGTTGACCAGAATAACGGCCGCAAAATTCCTGCGCGCTGGCTAGATTTCGCCCGCAAATCAGCAACTCTATATCCGGAACATCGGCTAGAAGCTCGGCAAGGCGGCCGCCAAAAACACCATAGCCGCCGAGGATGAGAATTCTCATCGATCGTGGCCCTCGCCTCTCACCCGATCAATCCGCAAACGGGTCCCTCACCAAAATCGTGTCCTCCCGCTCGGGGCTGGTTGAAACCAGCGCCACAGGGCATTCGATCAATTCTTCGATCCGCCGGACATATTTGATCGCCTGGGCAGGCAGGTCAGCCCAGCTGCGCGCGCCTGCCGTGGTTTCCTGCCATCCGTCCATTTCTTCGTAGATGGGAATGGCACGCGCCTGATCGGCAGCGTGAGGGGGGAGGTAGCTGTAGCTCTGGTCGCCGATTTTATAGCCGGTGCAGATCTTCAACGTCTCGAATCCGTCAAGCACATCAAGCTTGGTCAGCGCGATACCAGTGATCCCGCTGACCGCAGCCGATTGCCGCACCAATACGGCATCGAACCATCCGCAGCGGCGCTTGCGACCGGTCACAGTGCCAAATTCATGGCCGCGTTCGCCCAGCCTTTGCCCGGTATCGTCTTCCAGCTCAGTCGGGAACGGCCCTGCACCCACGCGGGTGGTATAGGCCTTCACTATGCCCAGCACGAAGCCGACCGATGACGGCCCCAGCCCCGACCCGCCAGAGGCAGTGCCGGCAATGGTGTTCGAACTGGTGACAAAGGGATAAGTGCCATGATCGACATCAAGCAACACGCCCTGCGCGCCTTCAAACAACACCCGCTTGCCAGCCTTTTTCGCTTCGTTAAGCGTCAGCCAGACCGGTTTGGCAAAGGGAAGGATGAAGGCAGCGATATCCCATAGATCGTCGAGCAAACGCTGCCGGTCGATTGGCGGCTGGCCGAACCCGGCGCGCAAAGCATCATGGTGCGCGCAAATGCGGTCCATCTGCGCATCCAGATCATCGAGATGCGCCAGATCGCACACGCGGATGCTGCGTCGTCCAACTTTGTCTTCATAAGCGGGGCCAATGCCGCGTCCAGTGGTACCGATTTTGCCCGCGCCTGCCGCTGCTTCACGCAGGCCATCGAGATCGCGGTGGAATGGCAGGATCAACGGCGCGTTTTCGGCGAGGTGCAGGTTTTGCGGATTGATATCGACGCCCTGCGCCTTCAGCTTCGCGACTTCATCGCGGAAATGCCAGGGATCGAACACCACGCCATTGCCGATCACCGACAAGGTGCCCCGCACAATGCCCGAGGGCAGCAGACTGAGTTTATAGGTCTGGTCGCCAACGACCAGAGTGTGGCCGGCATTATGCCCGCCTTGAAAACGGACAACGACATCGGCGCGGCTGGCGAGCCAGTCAACAATCTTGCCTTTGCCTTCGTCACCCCATTGGGCGCCGATTACAGTAACATTTGCCATTACGGATATTCCCGAAACAACGCACGACCGGTTCAAGGTCGCGTTGGCCTTTTTCTGCGCGGAACCGATTTTCCGCGAAGGGATTCGCCGTGCCTCGCGTTATGCAATCGGATGGCTATCGTCCACCCCAAACGCAATCGAAAGGGCAATTGATGCGTAAACTGATTTTGGCAGGGGCGGCAATCGCGGTTTTGGCGAGCGCGGCAGTGGCACAACGCGGCGAGCGGCTGGAGCGCGAATGCAGGCAGGAAGTGCGCGAACTGTGCGGGATGGGGCGCGGAAAACTGCGCGAATGCCTGCGCGAAAAGAGCAGCGAATTGTCAGAGGTCTGCTATAATCAACTGCGCCAGCGGATCGAAGCGCGGCAAGGCAAGGCTGAAAAGGGTGCCAGCCCGAAACTCGCCCGCGACCATGCCGCATTGGGCGCTATCGAACATAGCTATGGCAGCGACCCGTTGCAGAAACTCGATTTCTACAAGGCCAAAGCCGAGGGCAAGGCACCACTGCTGGTCTTTGTGCACGGTGGCGGCTGGAAACGTGGCGACAAGCGAAACGCCACCGGCACTGACAAGGTGACGCATTATACCGGGCTTGGCTATCATCTGGCGTCGATCAACTATCGGCTGGTGCCAACTGACAGTGTTGAGGAACAGGGAGCAGATGTCGCCAGCGCCCTCGCCTATTTGCTGCGCAATGCCGACAAATTGGGAATCGACCGCAGCAGCGTTGTCCTGATGGGGCATAGCGCGGGTGCGCATCTGTCGGCACTGGTGGGTAGCGATCCGCGCTATCTGCGCAGTGCCGGGCTGGACTTCGATGATCTGTCTGGCGTCATCCCCATCGATGGCGCGGCCTATGATGTGCCAGCCCAAATGCGCGAAGGCGCGAAGATCATGCGCAAAACCTATGAGCAAGCCTTTGGCACCGATCCCGCGCGGCAAAAGGCGCTATCCCCTATTGGCACGCGACGTCACCCAATGCGCCAGCCTTCCTGATCCTCCATGTTGACCGTGAAGACGGCAAGCGCCAGTCAGAGGCTTTGGCGGGTGCGCTGCGCAAAGGCGGTGCGCGGGTGCAACTCAACGCTTTCGAGGGCAAAGGCTTGCAGGGCCATGCAGCGATCAACCGGCAATTGGGCGATCCCGCCTATCCGGCGACCGCTGTGGTGGATGAGTGGTTGAAGGGGGTATTTGCAAAATAATTCCTCCCCGGCACGGGGAGAGGGATCAGCGAAGCTCGTGGAGGGGGGTTATCTGCCAGGCACGTCGGCAAAACGAAAGCCCCTCCGTCATCGTTACGCGATGCCACCTCCCCGCAAGCAGGGAGGATTAAAGAGCCACCGGCTTCCCATCCTGCAATACATGGCTGCAAATCTGCGCCTCGGCGCTGTCCTCGGCTGTCAGTTGCGCAACAGTAACCCAACCCTCTGCGCGCAAACTCGCTGCCTTTTGCGGCATTGTGCCGATGGGAAGGAACAGGCGACGCCGTTCGCCTTGTGCTAACCCAGCATCGATCAACGGGTCAATATAGGCGGAGAAACCGATCGCAGCTTCGTCACCAATGCGGTAGGCGCCGCCGCGTCCGATCTCCCCACTCGCCTGAGCGGAGAAAAGCGAAGCCGAACCAGGTCTGATATTCAAAACCGTGGCGCTCGGGCGGGTCGAGGGTGACGCGGACATCGGAGGGCAGCGAAGCCGCAATGGCTTCGATGGCATCGAGCCGGTCTTTCAGTTTTCCGTCAGCGTCAAAGGCGCGCATCCGGTCCATCGCGTCTGGCAGGGCCCCGGCCGCCGCGATCAGTGGAGCAAGTGCCGCCGAACGGCACCCGCATCCTTGGCATCGAGCGCCGATTTCAATTCGGCCAAGTCCCTGCTGGCGACAATATGTCGAGCAAATCGGGCAGCGTCAGGTCAACGGTGATGTCCTTCACCCCCGCCGCCTTCAGTCCTTCAATGGCGACCTGCACAACCTCGCAAGCCGCCGTGACGCTATCGAGCCCGATCAGTTCGGCCCCGACCTGCATCATTTCGCGTTCGGGGCGCAATTGTGTGGCGCGGAGTTTGACCACCGGTCCGCCATAGGACAGCCGCACCGGGCGCGGGTGATGCCCCATGCGCGTTGTGGCGATCCGTCCGATCTGCCCGGTAATGTCGCTGCGCACCGCCATCGTCTCGCCCGACACCGGATCGACAAAGCGCAGCAGGTCGCGCGCCGAAGTGCCAAGGCTGCCGGTCAGGCTACCTTCAAATTCCGCCAAGGGGGCCTGTACCCGTTCATAGCCGAACGCGGCAGCAGTATCGAGTATGGCACGCACCAACCGCGCCGAGGCATCGGCCTCTGGCGGCAGACGGTCACGGAAACCGGTGGGGAGCAGGCTGTTGGTCATGGGCTGGGCTTTAGTCCAATTTGCAAAACTTGAACAACATTTCCGTTCGCATCGAGCGCAGTCGAGATGCCTCTCGGTCGCGCGCTGCTTCCGGGTGTCTCGACTTCGCTCGACACGAACCGGAATTCGAGATTAGGCGCCTAGAACCGAAGCGCCATTGCCCGCTTTACACCCGGCAAATTGTGGATGGTCTCCAGCACATCGGCAGGCACGGCAGTATCGACCGACAGCAGCACTACCGCCACACCGCCTGCTTCCTGTCGGCCAAGGTGGAATGTCCCGATGTTGATCGCCGCTTCACCCAATGTCGTGCCAAGCCGGCCGATAAAGCCCGGCGCATCCTGGTTGACGATATAGAGCATATCGCCTTCGAGATCGGCCTCGACTTTGACCCCAAACAGTTCGACCAGACGCGGTGTGCTGTTGCCGAACAAAGTGCCCGCAACCGAGCGCTCGCCAATGTCGGTTTTCACCGAAACGCGGACCAGCGTGTGATAGTCGCCTTCACGATCGCGACGGATTTCGCGCACGTCCATGCCGCGTTCCTTTGCGAGAAATGGCGCGTTGACCATGTTCACCGCGTCTGAAAAACGCCGCATGAAACCGGCCAGCACCGCTGCGGTAATCGGCTTGATATTCAGTTCTGCCGCAGCCCCGCTGACCTCAATATTGATCTGGCTGAGTTCGCCATGTGACAACTGCCCGATCAGCGAGCCGAGTTGTTCGGCGAGCGCCATATAGGGGCGCAGCTTGGGCGCTTCTTCTGCCGACAGGCTGGGCATGTTGAGCGCGTTGGTGACGCCGCCATTGACCAGATAATCGGCCATCTGCTCGGCCACCTGCAACGCAACATTGACCTGGGCCTCGTTGGTTGAAGCCCCCAGATGCGGGGTGCAGATGAAGTTAGGCGTCCCGAACAAAGGCGAATCCTTTGCCGGTTCGGTCTGGAACACGTCGAGTGCCGCGCCCGCGACCTGGCCCGAATCCATCGCCTCTTTCAAGGCCGCCTCGTCGATCAGGCCGCCGCGCGCGCAGTTGATGATCCGCACACCCTTCTTGGTCTTGGCAAGATTTTCCTTCGACAGGATATTGCGGGTCTGGTCGGTCAGCGGCGTGTGCAGCGTGATGAAATCGGCCTTCGCCAGCAAAGTATCGAGATCGGCCTTTTCGACGCCCATTTCGATGGCGCGTTCAGGTGTCAGGAAGGGATCGAAAGCAACGACCTTCATCTTCAGACCAAGCGCGCGCGACGCGACAATGCTGCCGATATTGCCCGCGCCGATCAGGCCCAAGGTCTTGCCAGTAACTTCGACGCCCATGAAATCATTTTTCGGCCATTTGCCTTCCTGCGTCTGCGCATTCGCCTCAGGTATTTGACGGGCGAGCGCGAACATCATTGCAATGGCATGTTCGGCTGTGGTGATGGAATTACCGAATGGTGTGTTCATCACCACGACACCCTGTGCGGAAGCGGCGGGGATATCGACATTGTCAACGCCAATCCCGGCGCGGCCAATGACCTTCAAATTGGTCGCGGCATCGAGAATCGCCTTGGTCACCTTGGTCGAACTGCGGATGGCAAGACCGTCATAATCGCTGATGCGCGCAATCAGCTGTTCGGGAGTTTCGCCGGTGATGACATCGACGTCGCAACCACGATCGCGAAAGATCGCTTCGGCATTGGGGTCCATTTTGTCGGAAATAAGTACGCGGGGTTTGGTCATGTCTTTGGTCCTAAATCAGCGTCATGCTGAACTTGTTTCAGCATCCATTCCGCAGTCAAAAGCGAAATTTGAAACTGAGAAATGGACCCTGAAACTAGTTCAGGGTGACGAATGAGGATTAAGCGGTCAGTTGGGCATAAGCCCAATCGAGCCACGGCCCAAGCGCTTCGATGTCAGCGGTATCGACGGTCGCTCCGCACCAGATACGCAGACCCGGCGGGGCATCGCGGTAACCGGCAATGTCATAGGCGGCACCTTCGGCCTCGAGCAGTCCGGCAAATTTCTTGATGAAATCCGCGTCGGCACCTTCAACCGTCAGGCACACCGATGTCTTCGACCGGGTGCCGCTATCGACCGCGAGATGGCCCAGCCAATCGCGTTCGGCGACAATCTTGTCGAGCGCATGGGCGTTGGCATTGCTGCGCGCCTGCAGGCCTTCCAACCCGCCGATCGCCTTCGCCCATTCGAGCGCGAAGATTGCATCTTCGACCGCGAGCATCGACGGGGTGTTGATTGTCTCGCCCTTGAACACGCCTTCGGCCAGCGTGCCTTTGGACATAAGGCGGAATATTTTGGGCAGCGGCCATGCGGGCGTATATTGCTCCAGCCGCTCGACCGCGCGGGGCCCGAGGATCAGCACGCCATGACCGCCCTCGCCGCCCAACACTTTTTGCCAGCTGAAGGTCGCGACGTCGATCTTGTTCCACGGAATATCATAGGCGAAAACCGCGCTGGTCGAGTCCGCAAAGGAAAGCCCCTCGCGGTCGTCAGGGATCCATTCGCCATCGGGAACGCGCACTCCCGACGTAGTGCCATTCCAGGTGAACAGCACGTCATCCGCCCAGTCGATTTTGTCGAGGTCGGGCAATTGGCCATAGTCGGCACGAACCACTTTGGATTCGAGTTTCAGCTGCTTGACTGCATCGGTGACCCAACCCTCGCCGAAACTTTCCCACGCCAATGCTGTCACGCCGCGCGCGCCGAGCATCGTCCACATCGCCATTTCAAAGGCACCGGTATCCGAACCTGGCACAATGCCAATGCGGTGCGTATCGGGCAGCTGCAGCACTTCGCGCATCAGGTCGATGCAATAAGCGAGGCGCGACTTGCCGATCTTCGCACGGTGCGAACGGCCTAGCGATTCGGTTTTGAGTTTTTCGGGGGTCCAGCCCGGAGGCTTGGCACAGGGTCCGGAGGAAAAAAACGGACGCGCAGGCTTGGCCTGCGGCTTGGGTAGTTCAGTCATGTAAGCGTCTCCTTGCAGAGAGCAGCGCGGCGTTGGGACCGCGTGGCCCGGGGGCGCTCTTAAGCCCACCCCCGGCTTTGTCAATGACCGATCAATATCCGGGCGCGCGGAACAGGGTCTTGCCGCGCTTCAGCACCAGCAGTTTCTGCAAGGTCACCGGATGGAAAAAGCTTTCGACATTGTCGCCTTCAGGCGTCTTGCCATAAACTTCATAACAGTCGCGGACCTTTTTGACCTTTTTCAGTTTCCAGCCGTCATTGGTCAACTTGGTCTTCAGTCGTTCGATGCTGGTCCAGCCCACCTGCGGTCCGCCCTTGCACCAGATTTTGGCATCGGCCTGTGCCGGGCCAGATACCGTCAGCGCGAGCAAGGCAGCGGATGAAATTGCGATGAGTTTTTTCATGCGGGAGAAAGTCCTTTCAGTTTTATGATACGGATGATGTTGAGCAAAACAACCGGAGCGATATGCACCAATGCTCCGCCCCAATGCCATTCAAGCAAGCCCCAATGCAGCACCGTGAAAAGTGCGGCAGGATAGGCGAATTGCTGAGCGCGTTTCCAGCCGCGCTTGAGCCAGCGCATCGACGCGTCATTGGACAGCACCCCCGGCACCGCCATCAACAGCATCGCCAGCCAGCCGGTCCAAATCCCCGGCGCATCAAGTTCCGCCAGCATATCGGCCAGCGTGCCCATGTCGATGATGTAGAAGATCAAATGCGCGACCGAATAGGCGAAAGCCGCAAAGCCAATCCAGCGTCGGCGACGCAGCAACCATTGCGTCCAGCCCCGGCTGCCGAAAATATCGGCGAGTGGTCCAATGCACATCGCGATCACCATGAAGCGCACCCCGAACTCACCGGTCGGGTGCAGCATGTTCATCGCATCCATCGCCCCGCGCGAATAGCCCACCAGCAAGCCGATGCCGGGAAGCGCCATCAGCACCCAAAGAAAATAGCGGCCGTTGAGATCGTTCGCATTAATCGCCCCGTTAGTCGCTGTGTGATTTGCGATCAAGCGTTTGCCGCATTTACCGCCTGTTAACCAAGCCCTGTACATTTTATTACACATGCTGCGCATCGCATCCGCCCTGTTTCTCGCGCTTCTGGTCACCGCCTGCGGCGGTCGTGAAGGACGCGACGTGGTGCGGCAAGACAATAAGGCTTTTCAAAGCCAGACTGCGCGGCAATGCCTGACTTCGTTGAAGTCGGCGGACGTCAAATATAGCCCTCTCCCCAATATCGAATATGGTGGCGGATGCCGCACCATCGACACGATCAAGCTGATGCAATTTGCGACAGAGGCCACCAATTTGGGGGCAATGACCTGCCCGCTTGCCGCCAATTTCACCGCCTGGGCAAAACATGCCGTGCGCCCGGCGGCAAAGGAATATCTCGGTTCCGAAGTCGTCCGTATTGAAACAATGGGAACCTACAATTGCCGCAACATCAATGGCGGACGATCAGGCAAGCTGTCGCAGCATGCTTTTGGCAACGCCGTCGATGTCTCCGCCTTCATCCTGAAAAACGGACGCCGCGTATCGGTTCTACAGGGGTGGAACGGAAAGGCCGACGAACGCGCCTTCCTGCGTCGCCTGCACGAATCGGCGTGCAAGCGCTTTGGTACCGTGCTGGGCCCCAATTATAACAGCGCGCACGCCAATCATTTCCATTTCGACATGGCAAAATCGATGAAGGATGGCTCGGCCTATTGCCGTTAACGGTTATTCCAGCCCTTGAAGCCCCTGCTTGCGTTCGGCTTCGCGTTTGGCTCCCGCTGCGTTTCGCACCATACCAAAAACATCTTCATAGCGTTGCGGCAATGTTGTTGCTGCCTGTGCAATAGCGCCATTGGCAACCGTATTTTTTGCAATCACGTCGGCCAGGCTGGCTTCAAAAGCCTTTGTCCCTTCCTTGTCGGCATATTGCACATACTCCAACAGCAGCGACAACGGCACCGCGCGCGTTGTACCATTCATGAAGTCGCCCAACTGATCGAGCGAAAAGCCGAATTGCAGCTTTTCTCATATTCGTTGATCTGGGTCCGAGCAGTTTTCACCTGTCCCTTGCGACTGTCAAATTTGGCTTCGCCCGGCACAATCGCCATCGGCACCTGGACGCTGACGCTGTGGTTGACCGTGCGTTCTTTTTCCGAACACATGGCCGTCACCAGATCGCAGGCGAAGATAACCAGAGGCCGTCGCAGTTCGGAACGATAGGTGACATCGCCAAGAGAAATATTCGCACGCGTTTCCGACGTGTTTTGCGCAGACATGCCCGTGAATTGCCGGTTGAGGGTTTCATAGCGGGTGCGGGCGTTTTCCAACTTGCTGCCAGCACCAATGCTATCAAATACGCCCGATACGGCACCAACAGTCGAAGAGCCATAACCGCCGCTGTTCGCGCGGCTGGCAACCGCATCATATTCGGCCTGTGCTCGGTCGAAATCGATTTTGGCCTGCTGCAACTCGCGCTGCACCCGAGCATAATCCGGGTTGGCACTTGTCGTCGAACTCATCAGCACATTTTCGGTCCGGGGCGTGAAGGATATAGGCCCTTCCCATAAATCCATTCGATCCATGTACAGAACATACACGGTGCGCGTACCCGCTTTGGCCAGTTTGGCGAATTCAGCAGTCAATTGCGGTTTACCCAGTTCGGGATTTTCAAACCAAACACCGCCCGGTTCAACCCCGGCGGGCAAGCCGAACATATCGTCTTCGATCATAAATTCATAACCGTTTCCATCTTCACGGTCGAACCCCAGATACAATACCGCCGTCTGATCGGTGGTTGCGGGTTTGGAGAATACTGCCCCCGCCTTCGCCCGGAAAGGCGCGCCTTTGGGACCTGCAAGGAAAGCCTGCTGGCGGGTCCGTATCTGGTTTGACGCCAGCGCTGTTTCTTCCTGCTTCTTTTGTTTGTTGCGTGCTTCGACGGAAGCCAATGCTGCCGTATATTTTGCGGCAATCGTCTCTTTTCGCTCAACTCCAATTCGCAAAAGGGTGTCGTTCCAGCTTTTATTTGCTTCGACCACGGCATCAAACTCGGGTTTGATTGACGCTTTCAGTTCTGCCCATTTGTTGTTGCAATAGACCTGATCCTTTTCCTTGATCGTCCCGGTCCATTTGTTGAATCGACAAACATGATAGCGGGTGACATCCTGATTTTGCTCGGGAGACCACCAAGCCTCGACAACCACTTCGACCGAACGATGATCCCACTGCGCTTCGCGAACCTTTGCGCACTCCTTGATCATGATTTCGTAGTTTTCGACAGCGGCTGCGGTCGAAAGATCGAATTCTGATTTGTCGAGATTGGGCAATTTGTAGCAACTGGCATTCACGGACGCAATTCGCCGCACCATTCGGTCAACGCCGTTGATTTTCTTGTGGATAATATAGGCGTCATAGCCGTTTCGTGATGCAGCAATTACATCTTCAGGACCTCTGCGCCACACATAGGATCCGTCAGCCGCCTTGATCTGCGTGAACCCATCCTTGAAAACAGCCCGTGGCGGATTTAGTCCCATATAAATCGTTTGTATTTCGGAGTTTTTGCCATTCACGGTGAAATGACCAAAGCCGTTTGCAAGACCGTGAACACATTCTCCGCTCCATACAGAACTATCCCGTTTTATCCTTGGCTGTCCTTCCTCAATCGGAACCTGGATAGCACAACCATCTGCGCCGACTTCAATTCCTTGCGTTGCACTCACGTCCATCGCTTCCAGCAAGGTCTCTGAGTCATATTGATTGTTGGTTTGCGCTTGCGCCACCGTCGGTGCCGTCAACAACAGCGCCCAGGCAGAAACCTTTGAAAGCATCACATCCCCCTGCATTTTTATGCGCGATACTCCTGTCCGGACAGACTATGTGACAGCCGTCACATATTGCAAATATTTTCTAGCGGAACCAATTGCGTAGGTCAGATTTGCGAAGTGGAAGCCCTTCAGTCGGGCTGGCATTTTGGCGACATTGCGCTATCAGGCGGCAATGACCAAAAAAGATTTGCACGATCGCCGCTTCTATAAAGCGCGACAAGAAGCCAGTTTTGTCAAAGAGCAAGCGCTCCAGACCGAACAGACACAAAGCCCATCCTATAAGCTGGCGTTTCAGGACACCGATTTCCTGCTGCGCGAGGAATTGCGTCCGGTACGCTTCCAACTGGAATTGCTGAAGCCCGAAATGCTGCTCGACGAAGCCGGCATTGCCTCGATGCTGGTGATGTATGGATCGGCGCGCATTCCCGCTCCCGAAAAGGCCGATGCCCTGCTCGCAGCGGCAACCGACGACCGCAGCCGGATAGTGGCGGAACGGCTGAAGGAAAAATCGCATTATTATGACGAAGCCCGCAAGCTGGCGCAGCTTGCCAGCAGCTGTGGTTATACCGAACCCGATGGCAGCCGCCATTTCGTCGTCTGTTCGGGCGGTGGCCCGTCGATCATGGAGGCAGCCAATCGCGGTGCGCAAGATGTGGGGGCCGACTCGGTCGGGCTCAACATCGTCTTGCCGCACGAGCAGGCACCCAATCATTATGTGACGCCTGAACTCAGTTTCCAGTTCCACTATTTTGCGCTGCGCAAAATGCACTTCCTGCTGCGGGCACGAGCAGTCGCGGTGTTCCCCGGCGGCTTTGGCACCTTTGACGAATTTTTCGAACTGCTGACGCTGATCCAGACCGGCAAGATGGAGCCGATGCCGATTCTGCTCTTCGGCAAAACCTTTTGGGACCGTGTGGTCAATTTCGAGGAACTGATGCTCGAAGGTGTGATCAGCCCGAAAGACCTCGACCTGTTTACGCCGGTCGAGACAGCCGAAGACGCATGGCGTGAAATTACCGCCTTCTACAATCTAGGCGGTTGAAAAGTGGGGCGGGCCGAAGCCCGCTCCGCCTTATTTCTGAGCTTTAAGATATTCGATCAGCGCTTTGCGCTTTGCCGCATCGCTGACGCCAGCAAAGGCCATCTTGGTTCCGGGAACAACTTTTGAAGGCGCAGCCAGATAGCTATCAAGCGCAGCTTCATCCCAATTGCCGCCCTTTGCAGTCATTGCCGGCGAATAGGCAAAGCCCTGCACCGATGCGACGGCACGGCCGACCACGCCGTTCAAATTGGGGCCAACGCCATTGGGGCCGCCCTTGTTGACCGTGTGGCATGCCTTGCAAACCGCAAACTCGGCCTCGCCTGAGGGAGCTGCAGGTTCCTCCGCAGGTGCTTCGGCCTGTGCAACCTCGGTGGTTTCCGTTGCAGTATCGGCAGGCGCCGCTTCGGGCTCTGCTCCGCCGCAGGCGGCGAGTGCAAACAGGACTGGACTGACAATCAATAATTTGCGCATCAGATGCTCCCTTGGGGATGTCCCCGCTGATTATTTGGCAGGAGCAGCTTCTGCAGTCTTGGCCGCATCCGCCGGAGCAGCGACCGCCGCTGCTTTATCTCCGCCCTCTGCCGTAGCAGCACCCTCAGCGGGAGCAGCCCCTTCGGCAGGTGCAGCAGGTAAGGGCAGATTCGACCCTTGTGCATTGATATAGAGCAACAAAGCTGCACGTTCTTCCGGATTTCCAAGACCGGGGAACGACATTTTGTTACCGTTCGCAAATTTCTTCGGGTTGGTCAGCCAGGCGTTGAGTTTTTCAAAGTCCCAATTGCCGCCGACCGCCTTGAGCGCATCCGAATAAGCGAAGCCGCCGCCTGCAATGGCCTTGCCCAGCACGCCGTGCAGATTCGGACCAACACCGGCAGCGCCGCCTGCATCAATTGTGTGACACGCCTTGCACTTGGCAAAGATCGCTTCGCCCTTTGCCGCATCGGCGCTGGCGAGGAGAGTCGCGACCGGAACTTCGGCTTTACCGCCAGCGGCGCCGCCTTCGACACCCTGAATAGCATAGCCTTGTTTGCCGTGCGCGGCACTTCGCCGTGGAAAACCTTGCCGAAAACAATTGATAGCCCAAGAGCGGCGATGCCTGCGCCAAGAGCCCAACCGGCGATGGTGTTGCTACGATTTTCCATGAATTCAGCCCCGATTACTGGTTGCAAAAGGCCACCACCAAACGACAATGGCCGAGAATCTGCGGCTCCTGTAGTCCGGGCAAACGGCGGGCGCAAGTGCCGAAATCCCGCTTGCCCCGGCCTTTTTGCTCCCCTATCGCCCGGCACCATCATGGACAGTTTCCCCAAAAGTGCGCTTGACCGCGTAGAAGCAATGACCGTAGCCGCCAAAGCCGAGCCTTTTCGCGCGGTTGCCTTTCAAGGCGCACCCGGCGCAAATTCGCATCTGGCGGCGCTGGAAGTTGACCCGGACTGCCTGCCAATTCCTTGTTTTTCTTTTGAAGATGCCATCGACGCCGTGAAAGACGGAACTGCCGCCCGCGCGGTGATCCCGATTGAAAATTCGCTGCACGGCCGGGTCGCTGATATCCACTTCCTGCTACCCGAAAGCGGGTTGTCGATTATCGCCGAGCATTTCATGCGCATCCGCCATGCGCTGATGGCGAAGGATCACTCGGTTCCGCTGACCAGCGCGATGAGCCATCCGCAGGCGCTGGGGCAATGCCGCCATTATTTGCGCGCGAACAATATCACTCCGATTGCCTATGCCGACACCGCCGCTGCTGCTGCCTATGTTGCCGACAGCGACAATCCGGGTGCCGCTGCTATCGCTCCGCCGATTGCGGCCGGCATTTACGGGCTCGACCTGATCGAGGAAGGCATTGAAGATGACGATCGCAACACAACCCGCTTTGTCGTGTTGGCTCGCGAACCCGTCACTCCTGATCCATCCGATGGGACGTTGATGACAACACTGGTGTTCGAGGTCAAAAACGTGCCTGCGGCGCTCTATAAGGCGATGGGCGGCTTTGCCACCAACGGCGTCAATATGACCAAGCTGGAAAGCTATCAAAACGGCGCCAGCTTTGCCGCAACCGAATTTTTCGCCGACATCGAAGGCGCACCCGGCCAACCTGCCGTTGATCGCGCGCTGGAGGAACTGGCATTCCATTGCAATTCTGTGCGCTTACTCGGCACCTACGTTCAGACCCGCAAACGCGGGTAAGGGTTAACCGGGCTGCTTGGTCCGGCGAAGCAAGGCGGTGTCATAACCCAATGACGCGGCGCGATTGCGCAGTGCCTGATAGGCCTGTTCGCCTGGGTTCGCCTGACGGTGGAGCAACCAAAGGTAGCGCCCGCTGGGCTCTCCGATAATTACCCATTGATAATCATCGTCCCGGTCCAGTACCCAATAGTCACCGTAAAAAGGTCCGAAAAAGGATACGCGCAACTTGGCGTTGTTGCTGCCTTCGACAATTTTGGCTTTCCCTATGGCCTGATCCGCTTTCCCTTCAAGCGAGCCTTTGCGGCAACTGTTGACCACTTTGATGGTGCTGGCCCCGTCGAGGCTATAGTCGGCAGTGACCCCTTCGCAGCCCTTCTGAAACCCGGCTTCATAGCGTGCGAGTTCATACCAGCGGCCAAGATAGCGATTCAGATCAACCGATTTGGCTGGCTGTGGCACTGCGGTGTTGCCCACTGGCCCCTTTTCCAGCGTTGAACAGGCCGAGAGCACGGCGGCGAACACTCCGGCGAGGACGAGTTGTGCGAATTTTCCGCTCATGCTTTGAAGGTAGGGAGTAATGGCCGGGTTACAAGCAGGATTGACAGGTTTAGCATTGATCTGTATTACTGAATTAATACAGTAAGGAGTTTGTCCATGCGTTTCATCTTTCTCGCTTTGCCGTTGGTCCTCGCACTTCCTGCATGCAGTTCAGAGGATGAGCCGTCGCACGGCACCGATGTCACAATCGATGCCAAGACCGACGATGGCAGCGATGTGGCAATCAAGGCCGATGGCAGCACCGGCAAAGTGGGAATCAAAATTCCGGGTTTTGATGCCAATATCCGCTTGCCCAAAGTGCTTCTCGACGATGCCAATTTCGACATTGACGGTGCCAAGCTTTATCCCGGCTCAACGGTATCCACGGTTAATGTCAAAGCGGATGAAGGCGCAGCAAAAGGCGATCAGGCGCATGTCGTCATCGGCTTTACCTCGCCTGCGGAAGCCGCGAAGGTGGGGCCGTGGTTGAAAGAGGAATTTGGCAAAAACAAGATTACATTGTCGGGCGATGGCAATGCACTGTCTGGCAAAACGTCTGACGGCAACGCATTCACAATCAAGCTGAGCGATGACGGCGGCAAGACCAAGGGTGTGATTGATATCGTCGGGTAAATATGTGTTCGGTGGGGATTAGTGGAATAAATTCAGCAGTTTCCTGCCAGCACCTTGCGCACCGGGACCGTCAACCGCGCGCCGGGGGAGTCGGCTTTTCACTGCAACTCGTTGCCGTTGTTGGGCAGTTAATAGCAGCCACGGGCGCGATTAGGAAGCGGCTCGTCGATATCGTCAAGTGATAGGAAACTTGCTACCTGCGGCGCGACTACCATCTATGGAAATGTCCGGCCCGGCCTGCCTGTCATCGCTCGGCTGACCAATCTCCTCGCAAAAGTCGAACCAAGCTTTTCCCAGTCGATTTACGAAATCAACTATGCCATCACCTTCCGCATCAGCGTAAGACGGAACCCATATTATGCGTCCATATTCATCGCCGGGGATAACAACATAATGGTTCGTCAGATAAATCACCGCGCGAATTGAAGAGCACGAACCATTCAATATGCGGCCAAGGGTAGCCAGCATCAAGCGAGGCGGCAATTCTCGAAAGCCGTCGTTGATCAGCAGCAGGATACCTTTGTAGCCGTCATATCCAAAATTCTGCTTGGTCGACTTAATTTGGGCATTCGCCTTTTTGACAATTCTTGCAATCGGGGCGCGATGAAGTTCAATAAAAGCCTTCAAATACGCCGCAGAAACTTCCGGATCGAGTGATAGTGGGGTCTTCCCATATTTTTTCCAAAGCCTGCGATTGACGACCGTCATTTTCTCACGGAATTGATCAGTGTTTCCAATTTCGGTTTCAAGTGTTTTGAGTTCTATAATGACCTTGTCTTCAGGGAAAATGTAATCGGCATTTTGTACTTCAGGAGATGGATGCAATGTATCGAGCCGCAACCCGCCAACGCGACCGACGAACGAATTGAAAGTTAGCTCGTCGGCACAGCTTTTTTGCTGGGCGAGATCCTCCTCGCTGAACCACTCCACACCTTGATTGTCGGTCTTTGGCATCAAAACACAGCTTTGTTCTATGTTTCCACCGAATCGAACTAATGCGCCGCTCCCCAACTCGGCCCCGTGCCAATCTCCACCCCAGCGGTACCGACAGCTTGACCATAGGCTCTGCCGCGCCCGCCATCACAGCCTCAATCACCTTGCTCGCAGCGGCGACATCGCCTTCGGGCAGTTCGAACACCAGTTCGTCATGCACCTGCAGCAGCATCTTCACATGGGGCAATCCGGCCTCGGCCAATGCCGCCTCATCCGGACCATGGCGCGTTTGATGATGTCGGCGCTGGTGCCCTGAATAGGGGCGTTGATCGCGGCGCGTTCGCTGCCTTGGCGTTCGGCACCATTGCCGGATTTGATCCGTGGGAACCAGCATTTGCGGCCGAACAAAGTGGTCGTATGGCCACTCTCGCGCACGCTCTCCAGCGTTTCCTGGATGTAGCTGTTGATGCCGGGGAAGCGCTTGAAATAGGCGTCGATCAAGGCTTGCGCATCCTCGGGCGTCGACTCAAGCCGCTTTGCCAGCCCCCAGCGCGAAATGCCGTAGAGGATCGAAAAGTTGATCGTCTTCGCACGGCCGCGTGTGTCGCGGTTGACCTCGCCATACAGTTCCTGCGCAGTGCGGGCGTGGATGTCCTCGCCCGCCTCGAACGCTTCTCGCAGCGGCCCGACGTCGGCGATATGCGCCGCCAACCGCAGCTCGATCTGGCTATAGTCGGCGGACAGGATGACATTACCCGGTTCGGCGACAAAGGCGTCGCGGATTTGCCGCCCGATTTCGGTGCGGATCGGGATATTCTGCAAGTTGGGGTCAGTCGAGGCCAGCCGCCCGGTCTGTGCACCGGCCAGACTATAGCTGGTATGAACGCGGCCGGTCTTGGAGTTGATCTGGTCCTGCAGCGTATCGGTGTAGGTCGATTTCAGCTTTTGCAGCTGCCGCCAGTCGAGCACCTCTCGCTCAATCTCCCCCCCCTGCCCCGCCAGATCCCCCAGCACGGTCACGGCGGTCGAATATTGCCCCGACTTGCCCTTCTTCCCGCCTTTATGCCCCAACTTCCCGCAAAGAAGTTCGCCCAATTGCACCGGGCTGCCAAGGTTGAACGGCTGGCCCGCAAGCGCGTGTATCTCGATCTCCAACGCACCCATTGCTTCGGCAAATTCGCCGGACAGCCGTGACAGCACCGCGCGGTCCACCTTAATCCCTTCGCATTCCATTTTAGAAAGCACCGGCACCACGGGCCGATCGACCATCTCATAAACCCGCGTCGCCTTTTCCGGGCTCAGCCGCAGTTTCAGATGGTGCCAAAGCCGTAGGGTCACATCGGCATCCTCGGCGGCATATTTGGTCGCCTCGGCAACGGGGACAGCGGCGAAGCTGATCTGGCTTTTGCCCGTCCCGGTCAGCGATTTATAGCTAATTGGCTTATGCCCCAGATAAAGCTCGGACAGTTCGTCCATGCCGTGGCCATGATCGCCCGCGTCCAGATCAAAGCTCATCACCATTGTGTCGTCAAACGGACGGATTGCGATGCCATGCTGGCGTAGCACCGACATATCATATTTAAGGTTCTGCCCGACCTTCAGGACAGCATCATCTTCGAGCAAATCCTTGATCCGCGAAAGCGCATCGGCGAGCGGAATTTGCACGGGTTTTTCAGCTAGCAAATCAGTGCCGCCATGCGCCAAAGGCACATAGCAAGCCTCACCCGGAGCGATGGCCAGACTGAATCCCACCAGCCGCGCGGTCACGGCTTCCAGACTGTCGGTCTCGGTATCGAACCCGCAAACCCCAGCTTCGCGCGCCTTTGCTATCCAATGGTCGAGCCGAGCGACATCGGTCACGCATTCATACGCACTCGCGTCAATCGGCGGCATTTGCGCAGGCTTCGGCGCCGCACCGGCAGTGGGCGCGCGCGCGGCACCATCGCCTTTGGTCACTGTCTGCGGAGCACCCGCAATCGCCTTGTTGGCCGCAGCCGTGTCAGTCACCTGACCGATGCGCTTCAGCAAAGAGGCGAAACCATGATGCTGGAGGAAAGCAGTAAGCGGCGGCTCGGGGATTTCACCAAGCACCATGTCATCAAGTGTTACCGGCAGCGGGCAGTCCTCTTTCAATGTCACCAGCACCCGCGACAGCCGCGCCTTATCCTCATGCTCGATCAAATTGTCGCGCATCTTTGACGGCTTCATCTCGGGCGCCGCCGCCAGCACAGCGTCGAGATTGCCAAATTCCTGGATCAGCTTGGTAGCGGTCTTGGGGCCAATGCCGGGGACGCCCGGAATATTGTCCGAACTGTCGCCCATCAGCGCCAGCACATCACCCACCAATTCCGGCCCGACGCCGAATTTCTCCTCCACCTGTTCACGGTGGATGCGGATATTCTTCATCGTGTCGAGCATGTCGACCTGGGGGCCGACCAGCTGCATCAAATCCTTGTCCGACGACACAATCGTCACCTGCCACCCTTGCGCGACGGCAGCACGGGTGTAGCTGGCGATCATATCGTCGGCCTCGACATTTTCTTCTTCGATCATCGGCAGAGAGAAGGCGAGCGTCGCGTCGCGGATCATCGGGAATTGCGGACGCAAATCTTCGGGAGCAGGCGGGCGATTGGCTTTATATTGGTCGTAAATATCGTTGCGGAAACTCGTGCCCGCCTTGTCGAGCACCACTGCCATATGCGTCGGCCCATCGGCTTTGTGGAGATCGTCGGCCAGCTTCCACAACATGGTGGTATAGCCATAAACCGCCCCGACCGGTTCACCATGGACATTGGTCAGCGGCGGCAGCCGGTGATAGGCGCGGAAAATATAGGCGGAGCCATCGACAAGGTAGAGATGCTTTTGTTCGGACATGCCGCCGGATTAGCAGCGGCAGCCGCGCGAGTCTTGAGCAAAAGACCTTGCCGATTTCGAAAATGGCTAGTCGTTGCCCCGGTAATATGCCAGCCATGCGCGCACATGACCAGTTTCGAACAATTCGACATGATGGCACGTGGTGGTTCGCTCGCATTGCTTGCGCTTTGGAGCTGGACCCTTGTCCGCGACCACCCGAAAATACTGGCCGCGCGGTTGGCTGTGCTAATGAATTTGGCGATTGCTTGCTATCTGATTGTTACAACGGCACCGCCGGACGATTAAAATCTGACGCAAATAATTCTGGCACTGGGGGCTGGGGCGACGCCAGGTTTGTTTTGGTTGTTTGCCCGCGCTTGGTTCGATGATGAAAGCCGTGTGAGCAAAATCGCTATTGCGCTGGTCGCGCTATCCATTGCCAATGTCTTTGTGTTGCAGCTGACTTTCGCAGACAAGCCGCCGATATTCTATGCCTCTGCAATAATCTTCCGGGTCGGTATGCTGGCATTTGGCGCCGCTGGGCTTTGGATAGCGTGGCGCGGTCGCAATGATGACCTGATCGAAAGCCGCCGCAAATTGCGCCCGTTGATCGTCATGGTTGTCGGCGGATATGTCCTGTTGGTTGGCGTTGCCGAGATGGTCGTCTTCAACGATTTCGGACCGCGCTGGTTCATGCAGAGCGTTGGCAGCAGTATCGTGTTTGTCACCTTCGCCTGTTGTGCCGCCATGTTCGGGATGCGCCAAACCGACCTTTTCGGGCCAAGCACTGCTCCTGCAAAGGCTCCCTCAACAAAACTCGCAGCGGACGATCCGCTGGTGCCAAAGTGCTTGCTTTCATGGAAAGCGAAATGCCGCACCGCGATGAGACGATGTCGATCGCCAAACTCTCTGCGCAACTGAACGAGCAGGAATATCGCTTGCGCCGGACAATCAACGGTCAGATGGGGCATCGCAATTTTGCGGCCTTCCTCAACGGATTTCGTCTGGCCGAAGTGAAAGCCGCGCTCGTGGACCCAACCCAAAAGGATGTGACGATCATCACCATTGCCTTGGATGCAGGCTTTGGATCGCTCGGTCCCTTCAATCGCGCATTTCGGGAAGCCGAAGGAATGACCCCCAGCGAATATCGCGCCCGCGCCACTGGCTGATTCCGGAATCGGCTAGCCTATTTTCAAAATGCCGCAGTAATGTGATGCTGAAACAGGCAGTTGGTGGGCACCAACTGCAAAAGGATTTTAGTCAATGGCTACCGGCATCGCTCCGCTCGATATATTGCTGAACCACGGGACCGAGGTGTTCACCTTTGATTTCGGGCGATATCTGATCGCGGCCTCGCTGACCTTTGCGATAGTATGGGTGCTGCGCCACACAGCGATCAAGTCGCGCAAGATCCAGAGCCGTGAAGCGACTGCCGCCGATATGCGGCGCGAGTTCCTGCAATCAGTGCAATCGGCTTTGGTCTATACCTTTGGCGCCGCCTTCCTGATCTGGGGGCGGGAGGAAGGGCTGTTTTACGACGTGTTCGGCGTGAGCTTCGGCCTTGGCACCGATCTGCTGATTCTGGCTGCGATTGTCATCGCCCACGATGCCTATTTCTATTGGGCGCATCGCATCATGCACCATCCCAAATTGTTCAAGCACTTCCACCGCGCGCATCACCGTTCAATCACGCCGACGCCATGGGCGGCCTATAGCTTCGCCATTCCGGAAGCTGCGGCGATGTTCCTGTTTGTCCCTATCTGGCAGTTTTTCGTGCCAACACCGGGGTGGGTGATGTTTGCTTGGCTCAATTTCCAGATCATCCGCAACGCCATGGGTCATGCCGGTTTTGAATTCTTCCCGCGCTGGTGGCTTTCAACACCGATGACTCGCTGGATCAACACGACGGTGCATCATGACCTGCATCATAATGGCGGCTTCAATACCAATTACGGCCTTTATTTCACCTGGTGGGACAAGTGGATGGGCACCGAGCACCCGCGCTATCGGGATAAGTTTGACGAGGTGGTCAGCCGCGGCGCTCTGCGCAGCTTTGATAAGGAGCCGGTTCCGGCGGAATAGGCGCTTGCTCTAAAGCGCGTCATCTCCCCATAGCCGCTCCGCCTCGATAAAGCCGGTGCGACCGGCGACATCCATGCGGCACCAGCCCTTGGCGCATTCTTCGATGCGACCGACTACGCCGGGCTCTACCCGCCAAGCAATGCGGCCGGTGGCGCTTGGTTCGTCGCGCAGTGCGCCAACGCCTGATCCGATAACCAACGCCGTGCGCTCAGGGCTCAGCAGACGGACATGCATCCAGCCCTGATCGCCATCTGGATCCTCGATCTTGCGCCAGACGCTGTGGACCGACACCACCTTCACTGGCAGCTTTTGGCGTTTATAGACCCATTTGACCGGAAATTCGGTGCTGGGCCCGGTGCGCATCCGTGCCTCGGGCTCGTCGAGCGACGCCCAATATGGTGTTTTGCGCTCGACTTGCGCTTCCACCGCAACTGCCCCCAGAAGCGTTGCCACCGTCGCGGCAAGAATAAGTTTTGTGTTCATTTTTACTGTCATAAATTGCCAACCCCTACCCGCCTATAGTGTAAGCCATGCCGACAGTTCAAGGTCGATGACTTGACGCAAGGGCTTGGCCGGTCTTAGGGCGGGTGCATGACCGAATTTGCCCGGATCGAACGGCCCAAGGTTGCCGTCACCAGAAAGCTGCTCGCTCCTATCGAGGCGCGCATGTCCGAATTGTTTGATGCTTCGTTGAACGACGACGATCACGAGATGACCGCAGAGGAAATCGTGGCTTTGGCGCAAGGCTGTGATGTGCTGGTCCCAACCGTCACCGACCGGATCGACGCCGCACTGATTGAGGCGCTGCCGGCATCGGTCAAGCTGATCGCAAATTTCGGCGCGGGCGTGAACCATATCGACCTGAAGGCGGCAAAGGCGCGCGGGATCCTCGTCACCAACACCCCCGGTGTTTTCACCGATGATACAGCCGACCTGACCATGGCGCTGATCCTCAACGTGCCGCGTCGTCTGGGCGAAGGCCATAGAATGATGCGCAGCGGCGAATGGAAAGGCTGGAGCCCGACCGGAATGCTAGGCCACCGTGTCGGCGGCAAGACGCTGGGCATTGTCGGCTTTGGTCGCATTGGCGAAGCGGTGGCGCTGCGCGCGCGTGCCTTTGGCCTCAACATCTTGTACAACAAGCGCAACCGCCTTCCCGCCAGTCTTGAGGAGGAGCTCGGTGTCACATTCGAACCCGATCTCGACCGGCTGGTGGCGAAGAGCGACATCATCACCCTGCACTGCCCGTTGAGCGCCGAAACCGACAAGTTGATGAGCCGCGAGCGGATCGCGCTGATGAAACGCGACGGCTATCTGATCAACAGCTCGCGCGGTGAACTGGTCGATGAGGATGCGCTGATCGAAGCATTGAGCCGCGGCAAAATCGCGGGCGCTGGGCTGGACGTTTATACCCATGAACCGGCGGTCGATTCGCGCTTCCTCAACATTCCCAATGTCGTGCTGCTGCCGCATCTCGGCAGCGCAACTTTTGAAGGGCGTGAGGCATCGGGCGAAAAAGTGATCGCCAATATCCGCATTTTCTCCGACGGCCACCGTCCACCCGATCAGGTATTGGAAGGCTGGGCATAGTTATTGCCCGGACGCAATTTCATATCGTCCCAACACGCGACACCGCAATTTTTGGATTGAGACTAAAGCCCCGCTCGCCTAGAGCGTTGCGCAATTCATGGGCAGCAAGCGCCTGACAGACAAGACGACGGGGGACAATGATGCGTTTTTGGGCAAAGGCCGTTTCAGCAGCAACCGCCATGCTGGTCACCGCACCAGCCTTCGCACAGGAAGTGGTCGCCGAAGCCGCCCCTGACAGCGGCGATACCGCGTGGATTTTGACTGCGTCAGCCCTGGTGCTGATGATGACGCTGCCGGGCCTTGCGCTTTTCTATGGCGGTCTGGTGCGCGCCAAGAATTTCCTGTCGGTGCTGGTGCAGTGCGGTGCGATTGCCGCTATTACCTCGCTGATCTGGATCGTAGCAGGTTATAGCCTCGCCTTCTCCTCCACCGGCGGCCCGATCATTGGCAATCTGCAAAATGCGATGTTCGCCGATATGTTCGCCATGCGCGAAGGCCAGTCGATTGGTGAGCTGGTCTTCGGCCTGTTCCAGATGACTTTTGCGATCATCACCCCGGCGCTGATCGTCGGTGCGTGGGTTGAACGCGCGCGCTTTGGCTGGGTGGTTGCGTTCAGCGCCTTGTGGAGCCTGCTGGTCTATGTGCCCGTTGCCCGCTGGGTCTGGGGCAATGGCTTCCTGTTTGATTTGGGCGTGGTCGATTTTGCGGGCGGCATTGTTGTTCATACCACAGCAGGCGTCTCGGCATTGGTGGTGGCTCTGATGCTCGGCAAGCGTCAGGGATTTCCGCGCACCTTGATGCTGCCGCACAGCCCGTCACTGACCGTAGCAGGCGCAGGCCTGTTGTGGGTAGGCTGGTTCGGTTTCAACGGCGGTTCCGCATTGGCAGCCAGCGATGAAGGTGCTGCCACCGCGATCATCGTTACGCATCTTGCGGCTTCGGTTGCGGCTCTGGTGTGGTTGGGGCTCGAAAAGATCAAGGTTGGCAAACCCACTGCCGTCGGTTTTGCCACAGGTGCGGTGGCTGGTCTTGCCACCATTACTCCGGCCTCGGGGTCGGTCGGCCCGATTGGCGCCATCATCCTGGGAATTGTCGCCGGGATTGTGTGTTTCTACGCGGTTCGATTGATCAAGGGCAAGCTACAGATCGACGACTCGCTAGATGTTTTTGCGGTGCACGGCGTTGGCGGCATCATGGGCTCGATCCTGCTCGCCTTCCTCGCATCCGAAGCAATTGGCGGCAATGGCTATGCCGAGGGCATGACGATGGGGTCACAACTGGTCGCTCAGCTAGTCGGCGTTGGCGTGGTTGCGGCCTATTCGGCGGTCGTGACCCTGATTGTCGGCTATATGGTTTCGATGATCCTGCCAATGCGGGTCAGCGAAGAACATGAACGCGATGGCTTGGATATCTCCAGCCATGGCGAGCGCGCCTGGGATTTGGACTGAGACTGTCGCTAACTATTTTGTCGAGTAAAATACACCCGTTCGCCTCGAGCAAAGTCGAGAGGCCTATCGGTAGTGCGCTGTCTTTGGGTGTCTCGACTTCGCTCGACACGAACGGAGTCTGATGTGATCTGAGGCGTGAGTAAGCTTGGGTTAGTCCAACACCAACGTCAGCGCGCGGAACACCATTTTGTCGAGCGGTTCATCAAAGCGGCACCCCAAATGGGTGCCATCAAACCACACGACGATTGCGGCTATGGGATTTCCGCCTGCAAAGCGGAGCCAAAGACGGTCGCCTTCTTCATAACAGCCATCGACCAGCAAACGGCAGCCATAGACCGAAATGTCAGCAAGACTCGCGTCGGAGGGATGGCGCGAATGGCGGCGCACCGTCGCGCGGCGCACCAGCACCGGATGCCGCTGCACGCTGCGCTTTTCGAGCAATGCTGGTTCAACCGGTCGAAATTTGGAAACAGATGATGCCATAAAGCCTCCGCAACCTTACGCTTACGGAGGAATGGAGAATATTTGGTAAATGTAAAATCGAAGGTCTGTCAGTCCCCTGTCAGGATACGATCCACCAATTGCTTCACCGTGGGGACAAAACCGTTTGAATAGAAAGGGTCACGCCCAAACTCATAGGCGACATGGCCAGCGAACATCAGATTTTCGTCAATGCTTTCGCCATGCGCGATATTCTGCAAACCCTTCTGGATGCAGAAACTGCGCGGATCGGCGAGCCGCCCGGTGGTGAAATTGTCATGGTCTTTCCATGACGAGAATCCGCAATGCGACAGACAGCCCATGCAATCGGTCTGGTCCTTGCGGATGACAGCACCTTCTTCGGGCGTGACAAACACCAGCGTGTTGTCGGGCGTGCGCAAGGCGATGGTGAAGCCGCGCGCATCCCATTCGCGCGCGCGCTGCAGATCATGTGGTGTCACCCAGAATTTCTTGCCGCGCACCCCGACGTCGAGCAATGCGGTATGGTCGCCTGCCTGTTCGGTCGAATAGGGGATTTGCCGGTCAGACCGCGCCTGCAATTCGCACAGGAAGGGGTTGATCACCGCGCTTGAGTAAAAGCCGGTGGGCGAGAATTTGTGCAGCAACACTCCGCCCTCGGGAATTTTGGTCAGATGGTCTTTCCACACCTGCGGGATCGGGCTTTCCTGCGTCAGCAGCGGACGCGTCCCGAACTGAAAGGCGATTTGCCCAAGTTCGGGATTATCGATCCAATTGTCCCAATCGCGCAAATACCAGACGCCGCCCGCCATGATGATTGGAACATCGTCGCTGATCCCCTCGGCCCGCATCGTGTCGCGTAAAAGCTTGACGCGTGGATAGGGATCTTCGGGCTTGGTCGGATCTTCGGCGTTAGACAGACCATTATGGCCACCTGCGAGCCAAGGGTCCTCATAGACCACTGCCGCCATCAATTCGGGAACCTTGTGATAGGCGCGCTTCCACAAAGCGCGGAAGGCCCGGCCCGAGCTGATGATGGGTAGGTAGTTGACGCCGTAATGCGCCGCAATTTCGGAAAGCCGATAAGGCATGCCGGCACCACAGGTGACACCAGTGACCATCCCCTTGGTCTGTTCCAGCACGCCTTCGAGCACTTGCTGCGCGCCGCCCATTTCCCAAAGCACATTAATGTTTATCGCGCCCTTGCCGCCGGCAATGTCGTGCGCGCGCTTTACCTGCGCCACTGCACCGTCGATACCATAGCGGACGAGTTCGGCATGGCGTTCTTCACGGGTTCGGCCGTGGTAAACCTGTCGGATGACGTCGCCATTATCGTCATAATTATCGGCATTCACCGCTGAAATCGTGCCAATTCCGCCTGCTGCCGCCCATGCCCCTGAGCTTGCATGATTGGTCGCGGCAACACCCTTGCCGCCTTCAACCAGTGGCCAGACTTCGCGACCGCCATAGACGATCGGCTTCAACCCCTTGAACACTATTACTTCCCCTAATGCGCCCCCTGCCGTACGACCCCTGTCGCGCGATCCGTTGACAATTATCTAGTAGATGCGGCTAATTCTGTCGCGCGAAATCGGCACGGCGCATGACGGTTCCGTATAATTGTCGATAGCGGGCGAACATTTCTCCCTCGCCATATTCGGCCAATGCCATGGCATAATTGGCCTTTCCAAGCTCTGACCGCAATCCATCGTTACCAGCCAGTTCCGCAATAGCTCCTGCCAGGGCATTGTCATCGTCCTTGGCGGTGATGAAGCGCCGGTTCTCGGTCGAAACCATGCTGCGGATATCGCCAACATCGGTGGCGGCCACGGCGCATCCCGCCGCCATCGCCTCGATCAGCGAGATCGGAAATTGCTCGCTGTCCGATGACAAAGCGAAGATATCGAACAGTCCGACAAAGCGCGATGGGTCGCGCAGAAAGCCGGGCAACATCAACCGGTCGGCAATCCCCAGCCGTTCCGCTTCGGCGATTATCGCGCCTTTCTCCGGCCCTTCGCCCGCTATGGCCAATCGGACATGGGGGCCAGCAGCGGCAACGGCGCGGACAAGCCGCGGCAGGTTCTTGACGGCGCGCAGCCCGGCAATCGTGCCAACGACAATCTCGCCGTCGCGTTTCACAAATTCTGGGAAAGCCCCGCGCTGCGCCTTTTTGGCGTAACGCAAAACATCGATGCCGTTGGGGAAGCGATGAATATGGTCGCGGTTTTGATGCCAAGCCGTCTGCGCGATTTTTTCCAGCGTCCGTGACGGTACCACCAGCCCGGCACTGCGCTGCAAAGCAACCGCGCGAAACCAGTTGCGTTTCCAGTTCAGCTTTTCGATTTCGTCTTCGTTGAAGCCGTCTTCATGATGGATCAGCGGCGGCAACCCCATCGAATCGCCCAAGAGCGTCCGTGTCATTACCCCGTCCATTGATCCCCAATTGTAGCTGAGAACCAGATGAAAACGCTTCATATATTTGGCGAGTTTGCGATAACGGCCTATGCCGGGTTTTCCGTAAAGCGGGGGAGCGGCATCGCCGGGAAATTCCACCGCGATACCCTTGTCGATCGCATCGCGCGCGCCGAGTGCGTCCGGTACGGCGGACAATATCACATGGCTCGCCTGATCGCCGAAATGGTTCATCAGTTTGACCGCGCGCGCTTCTTTCCCGCCAAGGTCAAAGCTGCTGTGGAGATGGAGAATACGGACTTTGGACATTATTTCACTTGCGACAAAAATGCGGTCAGGGCTGCAACCGAATCAGGCTCGTCGAGCGCCGGCGCATGACCCGTCTTTGCAACAGTAGCGACGCGGGCATTGGGCAGCTTCTTAGCCATTTTCGTGGCTGCTGCCTTTTCGAGAATATCCGATTTTTCGCCGCGCAGAATCAGAACCGGTTTGTCACCCAACAGTTCATAAATCGGCCATAGATCGACGCCAGCCTCGCCGCCGGGAAGGCGAAAGGGTTCGGATATTTTCATGTCATAGTCGAACACGATCCGACCGTTGTTCGCCAGCTTGCAGGTGCGTTTGGCAAAGCGCAGCCAATCATCCAGCTGATAATAGGGATAAACGTCGCCATTCACATCAGCGAGCGCGCGCGCGGCATGCATCCATGTTTCAAAACTGCGGCTGTTGCCGACATAGGATTTGATGCGCTCCAGTCCCTTTGCTCCGATTTCGGGGCCTACATCGTTGAGGATCACCGCCCGCAATTGTTTTGCCCAGCCATGCGCCAGCAACAACGAGACAATGCCGCCCAGCGAAGTCCCTAACAGGATGAAGCCTTTCAGATTGAGCTCGCGCAGCAGCAAATCGACATCCTGAGCGTAGGTGATCGGCAGATAGGTCATCGGATCCTTGGCATAGCCGCTTTCGCCACGTCCACGCAGGTCGAGTGCGATGATGCGGCGTGATCCGGCAACCATATTGGCAACCGGTTCAAAATCGCGGGCATTGCGCGTCAGACCGGCGATGCAGATCAGCGGGCTTTTGGAGGCGGGGCCGGGATAGTCGCGATAATGCAACCGCAACCCGTCGCCTGACATCCAATAGCCGTCTTTATAATCTGCCATAGTTTCCCTTTTGCCCTTGTGATTGATCGCAGCCTGCGGCGCCGGTGACGAGCGTTTACTATCGCGGTCATGGCAATAACGCCAGCCTCGCAACGCGCCTTTTTCATAGGGTTCTGCGTGTTTTTTTGGGATGAAAAAAATCCGAATTGCAGGTTTCGTTCGCACGGATTCGCAAATCGAAACCCGTTTTTCATAAAATCCGGCTGCAAAATACAAAATTTACTCTATATAAAGCATCTAAGTGGCAGAAATGCATATTGGCCATCACCGCTATTCACCCTGGGGCACGATAGTTTGAACGAGTTGGTATCCTACGAACCGGCAACGGGAGCAGAGTTGTGGCGCGGTAAGGTCTCGGATGTGGATCACGAGATTTCGGTCGCACGAGCGTCGTGGGCGCAGTGGGCGGCGGCCCCGCTTAATGACCGGATCGATAAATTGCGCAGCTTCGCAAACAGGGTCAAGGTCGATAGCGACAAGTTTGCCGACATGATCGCGCGCGAAACCGGAAAGCCGCTTTGGGAAGCGCGTAGCGAAGTCGAAACGGTTATCAACAAGGTCGATATTTCCATCCGCGCCTATGCCGAACGCACACCGCAGCGCCGCATCGATGGCAAACCGGGAACGCGTAACGCGCTGCGCCACAAACCGCACGGCGTATTGGCGGTGCTCGGACCCTATAACTTCCCAGCCCACCTTCCCAATGGCCATATCGTCCCTGCGCTGCTCGCGGGCAATGCGATCGTTTTCAAGCCGTCGGAAAAAACCCCTGCGGTTGGCCAGATGCTGGTGGATTATTATCACAAGGCAGGAGTCCCTTCGGGCGTCGTCCGTGTTGTGCAGGGCGGACCGGAAACCGGCAAGGCGCTATCGGCCAGTCCCGATATCGACGGCCTGCTGTTCACCGGATCGGCGCAAACCGGCATCGCGCTCAATCGCCAATTCGCAACCCGACCCGACAAGATTCTTGCGCTTGAAATGGGCGGCAACAATCCGATCATTGTCTGGGATACAAACGATATTCACAGCGCCGCGGTTTTGGTGGTGCAATCGGCCTTTATGTCGGCGGGCCAACGGTGCACTGCCGCGCGGCGCATGATCGTCAAAGACAGTTTGTACGACATCATCGTGCCCGAAGTAAAACGGCTTGCAGACCGGTTGGTGATCGGAGAACCCTATGGCGAACCGGCACCCTTCATGGGTCCGGTGATCGACAATGACGCGGCTGACGGACTGACAGAAAGTTTTCTTGCGTTGATGAGCCACGGTGGGCGACCAATCCGCCACATGACCCGCCCGGTCAAAGGACGCCCCTTCGTCTCGCCCGGCATTATCGATGTGACCGAAATGAAAGAGCGCCCGGATCTGTAGCTGTTTGGTCCGCTGTTGCAAATCATCCGCGTCTCGGAATTCGATGCCGCAATCGACGAAGCGAACAATACGCGTTTCGGTCTGTCTGCGTCGTTGATCGGCGGCACTGCCGAGCAATATAACAAATTCTGGGCGAACAGCAGGGCTGGCATTGTCAACTGGAACTCGCCAACCAACGGTGCCTCGTCCGCAGCGCCCTTTGGCGGCATTGGCATTTCGGGCAACCACCGCCCCAGCGCCTATTACGCTGCCGACTATTGCGCCTATCCGGTGGTGTCTTCAGAAATCGAAGTCCCCAAGGCAATGATTGGCATCGGGCTGCGTGATGACGAGCATGTCGCGGTCTCTGCGGATGACATCTCTGTCGGCGCTAAGTAATTGCCAAATTTGGCTACTGCTCCCACAACGGGCTAGATGAAGCGCGAGGATATATTCGAATTTTACCGGAGGCTGGCCGAGGCCAACCCTTCGCCGGAAACCGAACTCGCCTATGGCAACGATTATCAGCTGCTGGTCGCTGTCGTTTTGTCCGCGCAGGCAACCGATGTCGGGGTGAACAAGGCGACGCGCAAGCTGTTTGAAAGCATCAAAACCCCCGCCGACATGGTCGCGCTGGGCGAAGACGTGCTTAAATCGCACATCAAGACCATCGGGTTGTTCAACGCCAAGGCCAAAAATGTCATCGCACTGTCGGAAATATTGGTTCGCGACCATAACGGCATCGTCCCCGCCAACCGTGACGCGCTGGAGAAATTGCCAGGCGTGGGTCGCAAAACCGCCAATGTGGTGATGAACACGGCCTTTGGTGCAGAGACATTCGCGGTGGACACGCACATCTTCCGCGTCGGCAATCGCACCGGTATCGCGCCGGGCAAAACCCCGTTGGCGGTCGAAAAGTGGTTGGAGAAGAAAACCCCTGCTCCGTTCCGCTTGGGCGCGCATCATTGGCTGATCCTGCATGGCCGCTATATCTGCAGGGCGCGCAAACCCGAATGCTGGCGCTGTCCGGTTGTCGATCTGTGCCGGTTCAAAGCCAAAACCCCAGCGCCGAAGCCATCCGCAGTCAGCCCGCATTCAGGCTGATTATGTAAATTGATCTCGTGTGATATTGCTGCGGAGAATCGAGATGAACAGATTTGCGCTTGGATCGATTGGATTGGCACTCATGGTATCGGGCTTAACCGTCGCGGACGCGGCGGGTTTTGGCGCAAAACGCGCCAAGGCCTTGACCGAGCGTCAACCCTCCGACGACCCGGTAAACTGCATCACCCCCAGCCGGATCGATACGACCCGCATCATCAACAATTCGACCATCGATTTCAAAATGCACGACGGCAAAACCTATCGCAACACGCTGCCGCACAGCTGTCCCGGGCTACTGTCCGAAGACCGCTTCCTCTATCGCACCACCGGCAACAGCCTGTGCAGTGTCGACACCATCCGCGTCCTGCACAGCTATGGAGCGCAGTTGAGCGAGGGTGTCGGCTGCGGACTTGGTAAATTCCAGCCAGTGGCCAAGGTTGCGGCTAACTGATCACCCCGAACAGGTCATGCTCGTCAGCATCCTCGATCAGCACATCGACAATATCGCCCGCCTGTACATTGGCTGAAACATCGCGCAGATAGACATGGCCGTCAATTTCGGGTGCGTCGGCTTGTGATCTGGCGGTGGCGCCGATGCTGCCATCCTCGTCGGCTTCACCCACTTCGTCGATGATAGCCGGAAGCACGCGGCCGATCTTCGCTACCTGTTTCGCTGCGCTGATCGCGGCGGTTTTTTCCATGATCCGCTGGTACCGCTCTTCCTTGATCTCTTCCGGCACCGGATCGGGCACCGCATTTGCAGCGGCGCCTTCGACCGGCTCGAAGCGGAAGGCTCCTACCCGGTCAAGCTGCGCTTCGTCGAGCCAGTCGAGCAGATATTGAAAATCGGCCTCGGTTTCGCCGGGAAAGCCGACGACGAAGCTGGAGCGGATCGCAATATCGGGCGCGATGCTGCGCCAGTTGCGGATGCGCTCAAGCACCTTGGCTTCGTTGGCGGGGCGTTTCATCGCCTTCAACACCGAAGGTGCTGCATGCTGGAACGGGATGTCGAGATAAGGCGCCAACAGCCCATCGGCCATCAGCGGTATGACATCGTCAACATGCGGATAGGGATAGACATAGTGCAGCCGCACCCACGGTGCTTTGCCGCTGCTATCGCGCAGTCCCCCCAGTTCGCGCGCCAGATCGGTCATGTGCGCACGCACCTGCCGCCCTTTCCAGTCGCGCGGTTCGTGGCGAGTATCGACACCATAGGCTGAAGTATCCTGGCTGATCACCAGCAATTCCTTGGTCCCCGCAGAAACCAGCTTTTCCGCCTCGCGCAGCACAGCATCTATCCGGCGGCTCGCGAGTTTGCCGCGCAAGGACGGTATGATGCAGAAGGCACAGGCATGATTGCAGCCCTCTGAAATCTTCAGATAGCTGTAATGGCGCGGGGTCAGTTTCAATCCGCCTTCGGGGACCAGATCGACAAAGGCACCGCGCGCTGGCGGGGCGGCTTCATGGACCGCAGCCACCACATCCTCATATTGGTGCGCGCCAGTAACCGCGAGCACTTCAGGGAAGCGTGCGCGGATCAACTCGGCCTCATTTCCCATGCAGCCAGTGACAATCACGCGGCCATTTTCGGCAATCGCCTCTCCAATCGCCTCAAGGCTTTCTTCCTTGGCACTGTCGAGGAATCCGCAGGTATTGACCAGTACGACATCGGCCCCCTGATAATCGGGCGACATCGCATAGCCATCGGCGCGCAATTTGGTGAGGATACGTTCGCTATCGACGAGCGCCTTGGGGCAGCCCAGTGATACCATTCCCACACGGGGCGCTGCTTCGATCTTGGTGGCCATAATCCGCGCGCGATAGGCGTTTTCGCTTTGCTTGTCACGGATGCTATTTGCGCGCATGATTGCAACGCTTTGTAACAGAGGGAGAGGGGTAATGTGGGAGATTAGCTGGATCGCGGTGATTGCGGCAACAATTATAGCCTTTGTCGTAGGTGGGCTGTGGTATGGACCACTTTTTCTCAAACCATGGCAACGCGAAGCAGGCATTAGCGACGCAGACATGCAGCGGCGCCATCCTGCCAAAGTATTTGGCGGTGCGATCCTTCTGCAACTGTTCGCTGCCTATTTCATGGGCCATGTTTTTGCGACCTATGGCGGACTGTCTGTGATCTCGACCATTTTGACGGCACAGGGTATCGCGCTTGCCTTCATCGTCACTGCGCTTGGCGTAAATTATCTGTTCGCGGGACGATCGCTCAAACTGTTTCTGATTGATGCAGGCTATTATTTGGTCACCTACACGCTGATGGGTGTAGCCTTCGCTTATCTAGGCTGAGAAAGGACGAAATATGGCCAATGTAAATCTGCTCGCGATATTGATCGCAGCCGCCAGCGGCTTTCTGGTCGGTGGTATCTGGTACGGGCCTTTGTTCGGCAAAGCGTGGCAAGCCGAAATTGGCTTGTCCGACGACCAGCTGAAAAATTCGAACATGCTGAAAATCTATGGAACCACCTTTCTTTTCAGCTTGTTGTCTGCGGTATTTCTCGGCCATTTGCTCGCGCATTTCCCCGATGCAGATTTCAGGCGGGTGATGATGATTTCGACCGGCATTGCGCTGGCCTTTGTCGGCCCGGCGATTGGCACCAACTATTTGTTCGGACGCAAATCGGGCAAGTTGTTCGCGATTGATGCCGGCTATTGGCTGGTTTTCTATGCCGCGATGGGTTTGGTGTTCGCGCTTTTGGGGGCTTAGCTGCGCGCAGGCAATTTGGTCAGCGGATCTAGCGGCTTCCTATCCTTGCGAATTTCGAAATGCAGTTGCGGGGTATCGACATAGCCGGTGTCCCCGACGCCGCCGAGCAACTGCCCACGCTTTATCCGGTCGCCGCGCGCGACATTGATTGTCCCCAAATGGCCATAGGCAGTCACCCAACCACCGCCATGGTCGATCAACACCAGCCCGCCATAAACCCCGATTTCATTGCCCGCATAGGCAACCACGCCGTCGCCAGCGGAAGCAACCGGTGCGCCTTCACCAGCGCCGATGTTAATGCCGTCATTCACCCGCCCGCCGCCTTGGCTGCCATAACGCGATACGAGCGTGCCATTGACGGGCCAGCCAAAGGCTCCGGCAAAATTGGCCGCGATCGGAGGAAGTGCTGGCAAACTCGCTTGTGCGGGCTGACCACCGGTGACGATGTCGTCAATGTTGAGCGAAAAGGAGGCAGCGCGCTGTTCGGGCGACGGCTCACCTGTCACCGGCACCGCAGCCGCCCCGTCGGGAAGGCGCAGATTCTGCCCCACTTGCAACACATAGGGCGGCGGCAATTTGTTGAGCGAGACCACATCCGTCCAGGACACGCCATAGGCGCGGGCAATGGCGATGCCAGTCTCGCCCGCGCCCACGCGGTGGAAAAGGCCGCCGGGAATGTTCAGCCTTTGCCCTGCCTTCAGCATATAGGGCGGAGTGAGGCCATTGGCCTCGGCAATTGCCGTCGCCCCGGCGCCGCTTTTGTTGGCGATGGCGAACAGACTATCGCCCGGCTGGACGATATAGACCGCTGCATCGACCCGCCGCGCATTATTCTGCACCGCCGCCGGGCTCCAGCTCGGCGTCTCCTCGACAATCTCGCGTTCGGGGACAATCACCGGTGCGCGCGGGTTTGCGGTGGCATCAACATCGGGGTTTTCCGAAGAGGAGCCGGAACGGATGCGATAATCCTCACCGCCGCGCGGTATGCATCCGGACGCCAGCGCCGATGCCGTCAAAACGATCAGCAAACTGCGCATCGCCCTATCCCCCCAAATTGCCCTATTTAAATGCCGCCTCCAGCGTGGCGAGCGATGGGCGGTGCGTCAAGTCCAGTTGCAACGGCGTTACCGAAATATAACCGTCATCGACCACTTCAAGGTCGGTGTCGTGCCCCGATGTATGTTCAACCCCGTGCAGCCCGAACCAGTAATAATCATAACCACGCGGGTCGGTGCCTTTGACAATCGAACCGCGGCTATAGTCATGAAAGCCTTGGCGCACGACCTGCACACCCTTGACTTCATGCCCCGGAATGGGCGGGAAGTTGACATTGACCAGAGTGCGCGGCGCGAATTCCATGGCGATCAGCGGCGCCAGCACCTTTGCCCCCCAGCTTTCGGCAGCGGCAAAGGGCACTGCATCGGCCATGCCTTCGCGGCTATACACCTGACTCAGCGCAATCGCGCGAACCCCGGCAAGCGCGCCTTCCATCGCCGCAGAAACCGTACCCGAATAGGTAATATCATCGCCCAGATTGGCCCCGCGATTGACGCCCGAAAGCACAACATCGGGCCGCGCGTCCTTCATGATCACTCCCAATGCCATCATCACTGAATCGGTCGGGGTGCCGCTGACCGAATAATGCTGGTGACCATGTTCGCGGATACGTACTGGGCGGGTCAACGTGAGCGAATGCCCAGCGCCTGAATTTTCCTCGCCGGGTGCGACGATCCAGATATCGTCGCTGAATTCACGCGCAATTTTTTCGAGAACCTTGAGCCCGGGAGCGTGGACGCCATCGTCGTTGGTAAGGAGGATTCGCATTCAAAAATTCCGTTCAATTCAACACCGTAGTGCTGAGTCTGTCGAATCACGCTCATCAGCGTTGCGCTACATCTGCTACGCGCCCTTCGACAAGCTCAGGGCTACGGTTGTGTTAAGGGCGCAAGGTTTCCACCCCACCCATATAAGGCACCAAAACCTCAGGCACCCGCACACTGCCGTCGGCCTGCTGATAATTTTCCAGCACCGCGACTAATGTACGGCCAACCGGCAAACCAGAGCCATTCAGCGTGTGGACAAAACTTGTCCCCTTTCCTTCAGCGGGCCGATAGCGCGCATTCAGCCGCCGCGCCTGCCAGTCGCCAATATTCGAACAGCTCGAAATCTCGCGATATTGCCCTTGTCCCGGCAACCATACCTCAAGGTCATAAGTCTTGCGCGCGTTGCCCATATCGCCCGTGCACAGGATGATCTTGCGATAATGCAACCCCAACGCCTGCAACGCCGATTCGGCGGCGGCGGTCATCCGTTCATGTTCGGCAGCACTGTCTTCGGGACGGGTGATTGAGACCAGTTCGACCTTTTCAAACTGGTGCTGCCGGATCAGCCCCTTGGTATCGCGCCCAGCCGCCCCGGCTTCTGACCGAAAACAGGCCGTCAACGCGGTCAGCCGGATCGGCAAAACAGCCTCATCCAAAATCTGCTCGCGTACCGAATTGGTCAGAGACATTTCTGCCGTCGAAATCAGCCAACGGCCATCAGTGGTCTGGAATAGATCCTCGGCAAATTTGGGGAGCTGACCGGTGCCATAGGCCGCTTGCGTGTTGATCATATAAGGCGTGACGCATTCGGTATAGCCGTTCACCTGCGTCTGGTGATCGACCAGAAACTGCCCGATAGCGCGGTTCAAGCGGGCAATCTGCCCGCGCATGAAGGAAAAGCGGGCGCCCGCCATCGCGACGCCGGTTTCAAAATCGAGCCCCAGAGCGGGGCCAATGTCGCTATGTTCGCGGGGGGCGAAATCGAAATGCGGCTTCTCGCCCCATTTTGACAATTCCACATTGTCATTCTCATCGGCACCATCGGGAACATCGTCGAACGGCAGGTTGGGCAAGACAGCAAGGAGATTATGCAACTCTTCGCCAAGCGCGCGCTCTTGTTCTTCAAGCGCCGGCAACCGGTCTTTCAAAGCGCCAACCTCGGCCTTCAGCGCCTCGGCAGTCGCGGTGTCGCCTTTGCCCTTAGCGGCGCCAATTGCCTTTGACGCTTCATTGCGGCGGGCCTGCCCGTCCTGCAATTCGGTGAGAACAGCGCGACGACGTTCGTCCAGATCGACGATCAACCCGGCAACAGGCTCTGCCCCACGGCGCGCCAGTGCTGCGTCGAAGGCTGCTGGATTTTCACGGATAAGCTTTAAGTCATGCCTGGCAATGGCCTATGCCGAGCCGCGCCGCAACGCGCAAGCCCGCACAAACGAAAAGGGCGGCCCGAAGACCGCCCCCTCAACATATCGGAGCCTTCCGATTTCAGGCCGCTTCGGCCATTTTCTGTTTCTTCGCATTGCGACGGCGGGCAAAGAGGCCTGCCGCTGCCGCACCGAAGAGGAGCACCATCGGTGGAGCGGGGACATCGGTTCCGCCGCTTGAGCCGCCCGAACTTCCGCCGTTCGAGCCGCCGCTGCTGCTCGATGAGGAAGAGGATGAGCTGCTCGAGGAAGACGAACCGCTTGACGATCCCGAGGAGCCCGAAGAACCCGACGATCCGGTCGAACCACCAAAGCTGGACGAACCACCTGAAGAGCCGCTCGACGAACTCGATGAGCTGGACGACGAAGACGAAGACGACGACGACGACGACGAGCCGCTGCTGCCACCCGAGCTTCCGCTCGAACCGCTGCTGCCGCTTGATCCGCCGCTACCGCCCGATCCGCCGCTGCTATGGCCGCCGCTGCTTCCGTCGCCACCGCTGCTGTGTCCACCACTGCTGTGTCCACCACTGCTGTGGCCGCCGCTGCTGTGTCCACCACTGCTATGACCGCCGCTGCTGTGTCCACCACTGCTGTTGCCGCCATTGCTGCCACCGCTGCTACCCGAGCTGGACGAGGATGAGCTGCTCGATGAAGAACTGCTCGACGATGAAGAGCTGGATGAGCTGGTGCTGACGCCACCTGTTGATGTGGATACACCACCGGTCGAAGTTGAGACGCCGCCGGTAGAGGTCGAAACACCACCGGTCGAAGTGCTGACGCCGCCGGTCGAGGTCGAAACGCCGCCTGTGGAGGTCGAAGTCGAGACGCCGCCGGTCGAGGTGCTGACGCCGCCTGAGGTGCTGGATGTGCTGGTCGAACCGCCGGTGCTGGTGAACCCGCCCGTGCTGGTTGATCCACCTGTGCTGGTGAAGCCGCCGGTGCTGGTCGAACCTGAAGAGGTCGACGAGATGACTACGCTGCCGCCACCGCTGCTTCCGCCGCCACCACCGCCGAAGAAACCTCCGAAGAAGCCGCCACCGCCGCCGCCAAATCCGCCGCCGCCACCGAGGACAACGGGAACGCCGCCGCCGCCGAAATCACCCTGAGGCATTGGCGGGGGAGGAGCATAAGGCATCGGCATAGGAGGCATGGGCACGCCACCCTGGCTCGCCACAGTAACCGTTCCCGGCGTGCAAGCCGTGGTCACAGTGCGCGTCACCTTGCGGATACGCTTGACCTTGCGGACAGGCGCTTTGCGCGCAATCTTGCGGGCTTTCCACTTTTTGGGTGCTGCTTTCTTGGCATAGCGCACTTTCTGCACCTGCGCAGGCGGCGAATCCGCTACCTGAACAGCACCAGCCCCCATCAAAGCACCGCCACATGTGCATGCGCACAATTTTGCCAAAGCCATGCGTACCGACATAGTCTTAGACCTTTTCCCTTGCTGCGAACCGTTTCCCTACCCGACATGGGTTAAAATTGTGGTTCACCGATTGAGTGACATGGCCAGATGTCTGGCGCCCCTGCAACGCTATTAACCCTATTCGCGGCGGCTAGACAAAAAACATCTGGCAATTCCAAGCCAAATTCAGGCAAACGTCCCGAACTGACACTATTTGTCAGTCCAAACGTTAACCGCAGCCGAACTTGGCGTTGGCACCGCGTACGAATTTGTCGATCGAGCAATGCCGTTTATCGAGCGATAACGCCTGACTGCTTTTGCTGCTTGTGAACGCCGTACCCCCCGTCTATAGCGCCGCCCGAGAGACCCGACGGGTTCCGAATCCCGACCCGGCGAAACGGACAACGAGGTGGAGACATCTTTATGGGCCCTGGTGCCAGTACGGACAAAATTTCCGATACAATCAATGGTTTGAACGACGATGTCGATCCAGGCTATGTGCCTTCAGACGACGAACCGTTTATGAGCGAACGGCAATTGCGCTATTTTGAGCGCATGCTGAACAAATGGCGTGAAGACATATTGGAAGAATCACGCGGCACGCTGAACCAGCTTCAGGACGGCCCGATCCGCGAACCTGATTTGAACGACCGAGCATCAAGCGAAACCGATTGGGGTATCGAGCTGCGCACCCGCGACCGGCAGCGCAAACTGATTGCCAAAATCGATGCGGCTCTGCGGCGGATACACGAAGGCGAATATGGCTATTGCCAGGTCACCGGCGAGCCAATCTCGCTTGCTCGCCTGCGTGCCCGCCCAATCGCCACAATGACGCTTGAGGCGCAGGAACGCCACGAGCGGCAGGAACGGGTTTCGCGCGACGATTGATGCTAGACCCACGAGGCAGGCCTCAACCCTGCCTCGCATCCAAAGCCGTCAATAAGTAACGATCTTCACCTTTTGCCCCACCTTGACCGTGGCGGTCCCAGAAAGACCATTCAACGCGCGGAAACGTTCGGTCTGCAATGACTTATAGGCCATTTTCGCGGCTAGCGTTGCGACGGTGTCATTCTTTGCAACCTTCACCACCTGCAACTTGCGCGGTTTTACGGCAGCAGCTTCAGCCTGGGTAATCCGCGATACGCTTTTGAACATCGTGTCAAAGGGTGACGTGTTCACAGGATTGATTGCGGTGAAATGAAATGCCTGATTCGTCGCGAATTCATAGGCATAGACAGTCACCCGCACCTGCCCCTGCTGCGTCTGCACATCGGCGGTGGAGGAAAAGGCGGGAATGCCGTTGACCGTCGTTTCGGTGATCGCACTGGGTGTAATCTGCTGATTTTCGCCCGCAATCGCCTTGAAGGCCGCAGCAACATAGGCGGTCTTGTCGCCGCTATAGGCTGCGGTTTGGAATAATGCCTTGCCGCCGCTACCGTTGACCTGCACCGCCGACGAACTGTTTGCCATGCCATAGCCTGTTGGCACCGAGAATTTCAGTTTCAGCACCGGATGGATGAAATCCTGCCCCTCGATCACACCTTCCTTGGGGTCGTCATCAAACAACGTGCCGTTGATCGCAGTGTAATGTGCACCGGCGTTGCGCACGCTGCTCTTTGGATATTTGGCGGCCCCTGTGGCCGCACGCGCGACTCGCTTGGCCGGGTCGGGGTGGGTGCTGGCCCATTCAGGCATTGGCCCGCCCAGATGTCCGGGAGCCGCATGGTCAACCTTCGCCTGAAGAGCCAGCGAGGGCATCATCGCCGCCAGTGCAAGTGGATCATAGCCCGCTTTGCTGAGATATTGGATGCCCAAATCGTCGGCTTCTTCCTCTTGTTTGCGCGAGTAAGACAGCGAAAACAGCTGCGCGACGGTGCCAGAATATTCTTTAGCAAATCCCCCTAATGCTCCGATCAACCCGCCATTATCGCCTAAAACTGCGCCAAGAATCGTACCGCCGACCCCAAGAATGCTTGCCAATCGAGCATTACTCTGCCGCTTCTTGCTGTGCCTCGCGCCGGTATGCCCGACTTCATGCCCCAACACACCCGCCATTTCGGCTTCGCTGTTGCACAAGGCGACCAATTGGCGGGTGATGTAAACATAGCCGCCTTCAATAGCGAAGGCGTTGTTCACCGGCGAATTCAACAGTGTGACAGTGAAATCACTTTCTTTAGCTGCCAGTCCCGACTGGAAAGCGATCTTCTTACCGACGCGAACAACATAGGAGGTCTGCGGGCTTTCCCACGCGCCGCCAAATTCCTTCATAATTTCCGGATGATATTTGGCGCCGGTCGCCTTTTCTTTCTCAGTGAAAAATTTGGGCGCGGCGGGTGCTTTTGCCTTTTTGGCGGCAAAAGCAGATTCGGGTGAGCCGCTCGCAAAAAGCATGGCGGTGGCGGCTGTGGCAAGAAAAAGCGATTTGCGCATAACTTATCCTTCCGGAAATCCAGATTGTCCGGATAGCATGATTATACGAGGACGCGCGTAAAATTTTGCCCGGACCGGACAACGAATTGGCGTTTAAAAGCGCCCCATCGCCAGAAACTTCTCATGGCGCTTTTGCTTAACCTGCCCGCGGTCAAGCGGAGCAAGCTCATCGAGCATTTTGCCAACCACTTTGCCCAGATTGGCAAGTGCCAGAGAATGGTCGCGGTGCGCGCCGCCTACGGGTTCGGGAACAATTGCGTCGATCACGCCTAGCCCCTTCAGATCGAGCGCGGTCAGCTTCATCGCCTGCGCAGCATCGGCCGCACGGTCGTTGGTCCGCCACAGGATCGAGGCGCAGCCTTCGGGCGAAATCACCGAATAGACCGCATGCTCGAACATCACGATCCGGTCTGCTGCCGCCAATGCTACCGCGCCGCCCGATCCGCCTTCGCCGGTAATGCAGGCAATCATCGGCACACCCAATGTCAGGCATTTTTCGGTCGACCGAGCAATGGCCTCGGCTTGACCGCGCTCCTCGGCCTGCACGCCGGGAAACGCACCCGAAGTATCAACCAGCGAAACCACCGGAAGCCCGAAACGGTCGGCAATCTCCATCAGCCGGATCGCCTTGCGATAACCCTCTGGCTTTCCCATGCCAAAATTGTGGCGCAGCCGGCTTTCGGTGTCGTCGCCCTTTTCATGGCCGATCACCACCACCCGGCGATCACCCAACCGGGCCAAGCCACCCATGATGGCCTGATCATCACCAAAGGCGCGGTCACCCGCAAGCGGCAGGAAATCGTCAAACAAGGTGGCGATGAAATGCTTGAAATGCGGCCGTTCGGGATGGCGTGCGACTTGCGTCTTCTGCCACGGCGTCAGCTTGGCATAGGTATCGGACAGCAGCTTGTCGGCTTTTGCGCGCAGTTTTTCGATTTCCGATGTTGCATCAATCGCCGATTCATCAGCGGTTTCCTGCAACTCGGCTATGCGGGCCTCCAAAGCGGCAACCGGCTTTTCAAAATCCAGATAAACGGTCATGGCGCTGCGTTAGAACCTGTATTGCCGGGGGTCAACGCGACAAAGTACGCTTGGCCAAGGGGTGTCGCTGATTGACCAGCTCGACCAGCTTGCTTGAATCGACATGGGTATAGATTTGTGTGGTCGCAATGTCGGCATGGCCGAGCATCGCCTGCAACGCCCGCAAATTGGCCCCGCCTGCCAGCAAATGGGTGGCAAAGGCGTGGCGTAGAACGTGCGGACTGACCTTTGCCGGATCGATCCCTGATTCGGCGGCCAGTTCGCGGATGATCTGGAACAGCCGAATGCGGCTGATATGGATGTCGCCCTTGCCTGCTGCCTTGGCTGCACGCGAGGGGAACAAATAGCGCGATTCCTTGGGCACAAAGGCATGCCAGACACCCACCGACTGTCGTGCGCGATCCGATATGGGAACGAGGCGCTCTTTTCCGCCCTTACCGGTCAAGATGATAAATGGCCGGTCGCGCATGATCGAGGTTCGGGGCAAAACAACCAGTTCAGAGGCACGCAGCCCCGAGCCGTAGAGCAGTTCGACCAACGCCGACAAACGATAGTCGAGCGGGGACGGTTTCGGTTTGGCCAGTCTTGCCTCGATCGACTGGAACAGCGCCTCGACTTCCTTTTGATCAAGGATTTTGGGCAGACCGCGTTGCTGCACTGGCCTTGGCAGCGCCGCCGACGGATTGTCCCCGCGCAGCCCTTCCTGTTCCAGAAAGCCGAAAAATCCGCGCAATGCAGCGGCCTTGCGCGCGACCGAGCTGGTCGCCAGATGCGACCATGCCGCGGCCAATGTTGTCAGAGTTTCCTTGGTCGCATTTGCCAATTGCCCCGCCAGCATATCCGACGAAGCCTCAAGATCGCTGCGATAGGCAAGCAGTGTGTTCTGCGCGACGCCGCGTTCGGCAACCATCATTTCCAGAAAACGCTCCACCAGCGGGCCGTCGGTTCCCGCTATCCTGCCGCCGGTGGTTCGTTGCTCAGCCAAAGCTTACCGCTTCTGCGACCAGCATGCGCGCTTCGGCATCAAGCCCAACCTGTTTTAGTGCTCGCACCATATGGTAGAGATGATGCGCGGGAATATGCTGCCAGCTTTCACCCTGAAGACCGGCAGCCGCCAACAGCACGACCGTGCCACTCTCGCCACGCTCCGCAGCAGCGGCAATCGCGCGGCTCCAGTTGGATTGTTTGGCAAGGTTGATTTCCAACGATTCCGAAAGGCCATTGACCGTTTCCGCCGATGCCCTGCCAAGTCCACCCAACCCAGCGGCGAGTAAAGCGGTCTTGTGATAATTTTCGCTGTCGTCATTGCCTTGAAAATCCTCGACCGCATCTTTGTCGATCGTGCTTTCCCATTCCGGCGAGCCCGCCGCGAGCAATGCCCAGCCCAGTGATCCCTCCGAAACCGCGCTGCGCCAGCGCGCTGCCTGCTCGTCAAATCCCGAGGTCAGCATCGACATGATCAGCCGATCCGCTTCGCCATCATTGCCGTCGCCCGGGGCAATTGTCGCCGCCGTCCGCGCCGTCAGCACCATCAGGCCATGCAATTCGCGTGGATTGGCCGCACCATTCCACAGCGAAGTCATAGCCGATACCCGCGCCGAGTCTGTGCCGCCGACGAAAGCCTGCTGCAATAAATCGGTTTTGGCCTTTATCGTATCCTCAGTGTCGCTGTCTTCCGCAGCAAGGCTGTAGATATCGACCATCGCACGGTTGGAAATAACACCCAGCGCTGCCGCACCGGGGGCAACAGCCACTTTGGCCTTATTGGAAACCGTGGGCAGTTGCGCGCGCCAGCCATCGACTTGATGGCCCAATTGCGCATAAAGCCGTTCGGGCGGCTCCAGCCCCGTCGCCTGAGCAAGACCGTGGCGCAGCGTGCTGAAATTGGTCACGCGTTCCCATTCGATTTTGACGTTGCGGCGTCCTTCGGTCCCTGCGCCGACTGCTTTTTCGACGAACAGCAAATCGATGCTGTTCCCCCATTTTTTTCCTTTGGCCTGATTGAGCAATGAGGTCGCCCGTCCCTGCTCTCCCGAAAGCGAGGCGCAAACGGCTAGCGCCAGTTTCCATTGCGGATTGGTCGTCCGCTGGCTGCCTCCCTCTGCGACCGGGCACATTCCCGACAAGTCTGCGTTGGCGAGATAGATGGGTAGTGCCGCGTTGAGCAGGCGAGGCGTGAAATTGCCGCTGTCGACTTGCTGGATCAATTGCCGGGCCACCACCGCATCACCCATGCGCAATAACAACCAGCCTCGGTCCCCGACCCAGTCTGCTCCATTGACCCCGCGCGGTGTATCGGTGCGGCTGGCGAGCAGGCGACGGGTCATGATTGTGCCCCAGCGCGATGCCAGCGGGCCCTTGATATGGTTCGCCGCATTGCGCAGAAAGCTTCCGTCTATTCCACCATAAGCAGCAGCAGGAAAACCGCCCGAATTTTCCGAAACGACGCCGACCTGCTTCAACGAGCGTCGTGCTGTGGGAGGAACATCATAGCGGATTTCGGTTTCTTCCTCTTCGCCGGATTCGTCCTCGCTCTTCTTGGCAGTGCTGGCCGCTGGCGATGCACCGGTGCTGGATTTCGGTGCACTGCCGGTGGCAGGTGAAGCACCCGACGGAGTTGAACTGGGCTGAGGCGTCGGTTTGGCAGGCGGCGGTGCCGGATCACCAAAGCCCGGCGGCAACAAGGATTCGGGGCCTTGCTGGCCAAGCACAGGCAACGCCAGCCCCATGGACAATAGGCCGACGGTTGCAAAAATCAGGGTTGGCCGACGCCGCACTTTCATTTCATTTCCCATCTGCCTGACGATCCGGCGCGGTCTCACGCGGAAGGTCCAGTTGTACTTCAACTTGTTTCACAGCTTGCTCGCTGCCCATCCATTCAAGGAAAATCAAGAGGCACGCGACTATTACCACAAGCAATAACGCCCGAACCCACCAATTTGCAAACTTGCTGCGCGGCAACATGCCTCTCCATTGTCGCCATCACGGCAAAATCCCTTGCGGGGGCGATTAGCCGATATATAGCCCCTTTCGCAATGACTTCGAACAATCCGCCTGTGCTTGCAAATCAGGAGGCCAGCCTGAAGCTGGGTCGCTCGCTGGTGCTTGTCGGCATGATGGGTGCTGGCAAGTCCACGGTGGGACGGTCATTGGCTTCGCAACTTAGAGTGGATTTTGTCGATTCTGACGATGAAATCCAGTCCGCCGCCGGAATGAGCATCCCGGAAATATTCGAGCGATTTGGCGAAGAATATTTTCGCGACGGCGAACGACGCGTGATCAGCCGCTTGCTCGAAGGCGTCCCAAAGGTCATTGCAACCGGCGGCGGCGCTTTCCTGAATGAGGAGACGCGCCAGTTGATCAAAGACCATTGTCATTCGGTCTGGATTTCTGCCGATCTCGATACGCTGGTCACGCGCGTTTCCCGCCGAAACAACCGCCCGCTTCTCGTCGGGAAGGACCCGCGTAAAGTGCTGTCCGAGCTTGGCGAAATCCGCAATCCGATTTACGCGCAGGCAGACATCCATGTGTGCAGCGACATGGCACCGCATAGCAATACCGTCGGCCAGATTTTGAAGGCGCTTCAATCATGCAAAAAATAAGAGTGGGCGTTGAAAACCAGCCTTATGATATCTGGGTCGGCAATGGCCTGCTCGATAAGGCCTCCGATTGGCTGGCGCCCTATGCCCGCGACGGACGAATATTGGCGATCACTGATTCGCATGTTGCCCGGCACATTGCTCCGCGCCTGTCCGATTCGCTCAAGGCATCGGGCATCACCGTCTCCTTTTTTGAACTCCCCGCAGGCGAGCAATCGAAATGCTGGAGCAAGCTTGCCGAGATTATCGACTGGCTGCTCGACAACCATGTCGAGCGCAGCGACCATATTGTTGCGCTGGGCGGTGGCGTCGTCGGGGACATAACCGGCTTTGCTGCACATATCGTCAAGCGCGGATGCGGCTTCATTCAGGTGCCGACAACCCTGCTGGCACAAGTCGACAGCAGCGTCGGCGGCAAGACCGCGATCAACAGCGCAGCGGGCAAAAATATGGTGGGCGCGTTCCACCAGCCGTCGCTGGTCGTCATTGACCCTGACACACTCGCCACCCTGCCGCGGCGCGAACTCGGCGCGGGTTTTGCCGAAGTGGTCAAATATGGGCTGATCGATGACCCTGTATTTTTCGACTGGTGCGAAACCAACGCCGAAGCCTTCTTCGCGGGCGATGCCGAGGCGCGCAACCATGCGATCATCGCTTCGGTCGAAAGCAAGGCGCGGATTGTTGCAGCCGACGAACGCGAATTGAATGGCACACGGGCTTTGCTGAACCTGGGCCATACCTTTGGCCACGCGCTAGAAGCCGAAACCGGTTATTCGGACAAGCTGCTGCATGGCGAAGCGGTTGCAGCAGGCATGGCGATGGCTTTCCGTTACTCGGTACGGCGCGGCGAATGCCCTGCCGAAGATGCCGAACGCGTTGGCCGATTATTTCATAGCTGTGCCTTGCCAACGACGTTGGCGGCAGCGGGGGTCAGTGCATCGGGTGCCCAATTGGTCGAGCATATGCTGCATGACAAGAAAAAGGCAGGCGGCACCCTGCCCTTCTTGCTGGCGCGCGGGATTGGGCAGACCTATTTGGCAAAAGATGTCGATCTGGCGGATGTTGCTGCGTTTCTGGATTCGGACGTTGAGCGGGGTTAGGAAATCTGTAATCTTTATCTTCGGAATATTCCGTTCGCATCGAGCGTAGTCGAGATGCCCCTCAATACTGCACGGTGTCTCGACTGCGCTCGACACGAACGGGATGGGTAAAATTTGTCGAAGGCAACCACCCCTCACCCCGCCTCAGCGTCAAAATCGTCGCTATTTTCCACCCCAAAGCTGTGCCGTGATCCGGCGCGAAGATTGCCGGTCGCGAACTGCGCCTGCAATCGCTTGGCGTCGCGCAGGCGGAATTCATCGATGGCTCGGGTCACGGTTTCCGGATCGACGCCCAAGGACGCGAACGCAGTGGCGGCCATCGCAACCGACGATTCGAACACTTCGCGGGTGATTTCCAGTCCCTGCGCCGGCATTAATTCCAGCATCTGCCGACGGTCATAAGCACGGACGAAAATTTTGGTCGAAGGGAATGTTTCGCGCACCGGAGCCAGCATATCGGCATCGAGGTCGCGATCGTCGATGCAGAACAATATGGCACAAGCCTGATCCGCGCCCGCACGACGCAGCAGGTCGATGCGCGTGCCATCGCCATAAAATACCTTGCGGCCATATTCGCCCGACAGGTCGATCTGTTCGGGCTTGATATCGATCAGGGTGATGCTGTGCCCCGCCGCCTCGAATATCTGCCCGACGCTTTGACCGAAACGGCCATGCCCGACGATGATCGCGGTTGCCTGCGCTGCTTCGGACGGATCAGTCAGCTCCGCATTGACCGGTGCCCGTCGTGCTGCCAACCGCCCCGCAAGGATCATCAGGAAGGGCGTGGTTGCCATCGACAAAGTCACCACCGCACCAAACAGGCTCGCCGCCTCCGCCTCCACCAGCAGCGCCGATTGCGCAGCGGCAAAAAGCACAAAACCGAACTCGCCGCCTTGGCTGAGCAACAACGCCATGATGATCGACGCGGTGCTGGTCAGTCCGAACAGGCGGCCCAACGTAAAGATCGAGGCTGTCTTGATCGCCACCAGCCCGAACGCCAAGCCGATGATCAACCAGGGTTGCTGTGCGATCACATCCAGATCCAGCAGCATTCCCACCGACAGGAAGAACAACCCGAGCAAGATCGAACGGAACGGGTCAATATCGGCCTCAAGCTCATGCCGGTAAGGCGACTCGGCAAGCATCACACCCGCAACAAACGCCCCCAGCGCGGCTGATAAGCCGATTGCTTGCATCAACGCGGCGCTCGCGCACACGGCAAACAGCCCGGTTACGATGAACAATTCGCGTTCCGAAACCTTGCCCACCAGTCGCAGCAACGGCGACAGCAGAAAGCGGCCGGCCAGAACCAGCCCGGCAATGGCGAGCAACGCATAGATCGCAAGCGTCCAGCCGCTGGCCGCGCCTTGCTGTTGCGGCGCGCGCGACAGCGCGGCCACAATCGTCAGCAAGGGGACAATCGACAGGTCCTGAAACAGCAGGATCGAGAAGGTTTTCTCACCATAGTCGGTTTTCAGCCGTCCACGCGATTGCAGCAGCGGCAACACCTGCGCGGTCGAGGATAGCCCCAGCGGCAAAGCGAGCACCAGTGCCGCTTGCCAGCTGAACGGCATCGTTGCCAAAATGACGCCGTACATGGCGAGTCCGCAAATCGCGACCTGGAGCGGACCGAACAGCAATATGTCGCGGCGCATTTGCCACAGCCGTTTGGGTGAAAGTTCCAGCCCGACCAAGAAGAGCAGCAAGACGATGCCGACCTCAGTCAGCCCCATCAAGGTTGCACCACCACCAACCAGACCCAAGCCATCCGGCCCGATCGCAATCCCCGCGACCAGATAGCCGAGTACCGCGCCCAGCCCCAACCGCCGGAACAGCAGCACCGAAAACAGCGCCGCGCCCAGCATGATCGCGCCTGCAGCCAATATGCCTAACAGCAAATGCGGTTCACCATGCTCCATCAGCCGGGCTTTGCAATTGCGTTCGCCGCAGCCATCAGTGCGTCGAACGGCAGCAGGATTGCGCCATGCCTGGCGGAATGTGTGCGGGCTGCCGCAAATACTGCGAAAGCCGGATCGGGCGGGTTATCCGACTTGCCCGACAGATAGTCGGCAAAGGCAGATCGCGTTTCAGAAAGAGTCTGAACTGGTCGCCCCAACGCCCAATGTCGCAACAGAGCCGCAGAGGCTTGCCCCAGCGCGCAAGCACGCGCTTGTAGTGCGACCGCTTCAACATTGCCGTCTGATGTCAGCACAATCTCGGCTGTCATTTCACTGCCGCAAACCGGCGCGCGCGCACTTGCCGTTCCATGCGGCGTGGTCAAATGGTCGCCGTGCGGAAGTTCCATCGCCAGCCTTAAAATCTCGCGGCTGTACAGGCTGGTTGTGGATTGCTCAGCCACGGCCTCAGCCGCCTGTGTCTTCGTCGCTGCTAGTCTCGTCTGCGCTGTCTTCCAAACCCCGACGTTCGCGAACGAAGGTCGAAAGCGCGTCGCCGCTTGCGTTCAACAACGGATAGGTGCGCGAGGCCGTCATCCATTCGGGGCGTTTGACCTTGCTGCCAAAGGCGGTTTCGTAAACCATCACCAGCAACAGGAAGAGCAGGGTCGCACCGATCAAGCCCTTTACCGCGCCAAAACCGAAACCCAGCACCCGGTCGATTGGCCCCAACACCGAAGAGCGCGATTTCTGTCCAATTGATTTCGCCAGCCAGCGGCCCAGTGCATAGGTGATGATCGCAATTGCCAGGAACGCCAGTACCGCTGCCCCTGCCGCTGTGCCGACCGGTCCCGTAAGCCAGTCGGTCACCGGCCCGTGCAGCACACGCACCGCGAGGATGATCAGCAGCCACGCCATCAGCGCCAGCGCCTCTTGCACAAAGCCGCGCATAAAGCCGAAGATTGCTCCGGCACCGATCAACAAAAGGACAATGATGTCTAGGGCGGTCATACCGCCCGATTAGTCGCGCCCAAGGATATGGTCAACGAGATTGGCCAGCGTCCGGAAGTTCTTGGTCGAAATGCCTTTGGCGTCGGCAACCGAAGGCGGAACCAGTGCCTTGGCAAAGCCCAGCTTTTCGGCTTCCTTCAACCGCAGTGCCGCATGCGCGACGGGGCGGATTTCGCCGGACAGCGCAACCTCGCCAAACAGCACCGCGTCCGAAGGCAATGGCTTCTCCGCGAGCGCCGACACCAAGGCCGCCGCAACCGCCATGTCTGCCGCCGGATCAGAAATGCGATAGCCGCCAGCGATGTTTAGATAGACCTCTGCCGTTGAAAACGACAAGCCACAGCGCGCCTCGAGCACCGCCAAGATCATCGCCAGCCGCCCGCTGTCCCAGCCGACCACCGCGCGACGCGGTGTTGCACCCGAGGACAGTCGCACAGTCAGCGCCTGGATCTCGACCAGCACCGGCCTTGTGCCCTCAAGCGCTGGAAACACCGTCGCTCCAGTGACCTGTTCGGCCCGGTCAGTCAGAAAGAGTGCGCTGGGGTTGCCCACTTCGCACAGCCCCTCCTCCGCCATCGCGAACACGCCAATCTCGTCAGTACCGCCAAAGCGGTTCTTGTTTGCGCGCAGGATGCGATATTGGTGGCTGCGTTCACCCTCAAAGGCGAGCACGGTGTCGACCATATGTTCGAGCACGCGCGGCCCCGCGATGCTGCCATCCTTTGTAACATGGCCGACAAGCATCAGCGCCGAGCCGCGTTCCTTGGCGAAACGGATCAGCTCTTGCGCGCTGGCGCGAACCTGACTGACTGTCCCCGGCGCGCCTTCGATCTGGTCGCTGTGCATCGTCTGGATCGAATCGATCACCAGCAAGGCTGGCGGCGCTCCTGTGCCCAGCGTGGTCAATATGTCGCGCACCGATGTGGCAGAGGCCAGCTGCACCGGCGCATCGCCCATCCCCAGCCGCCGCGCGCGCAGCCGCACCTGATCGACTGCCTCCTCACCCGAAACATAGGCGACTGCTAATCCGCGCCGCGCAAGGTTCGCCGCCGCCTGCAACAGCAGTGTCGATTTGCCGATCCCCGGATCGCCACCGAGCAAAGTCGCCGACCCCGGCACCAGCCCACCACCCAAGGCGCGGTCAAATTCGGATATGCCTGTCGAGGCCCGCGGGGGCAGCGCAATGTCGCTGTCGAGACCGGAAAAGGCAACATCACGCCCGCCAACCTGCAAATGATGCTTCATTTCAAAGATGGTCGCGCCTGCTTCTTCGACAAGGCTGTTCCATGCACCGCAATCGTCGCACTGTCCCTGCCAACGGGTCGCGACGCTCCCGCATTCCTGACAGACATAACGGCGTTTTGCTTTGGCCATGCCCGGTCGTTAGCGCGAACGAAAGGGGAACGCAAGGGATTGGTTGCTGCGAAGAAAGCTGAAAAAGTTGACAAAGTTGACACCAAGGACGAGGCATCGTTACGCTTAAACATCGTATCAGATATTGATTTTATCTATATGTAATATATAGTTTTTAGTGCATTTTCTTGCAATACAGCCCGCGTCGCTGAATAGTGTGCAATTCCATGGTCGATCTATCCAGCTTTCCCGAACCCTTTGCGGCATGCGTCTTTGGCGCAAGCGGCGGGATTGGCGCAGCCTTGGTCCAAACGCTCGCAGCTAGCCCGAGGGTTTCTCAAGTCCATGCCCGGTCCCGACGAGCGGCAAATCCTGCCGGAAATATTGTGCCATTCACTTTTGACCTGCTCGATGAAAACAGCATCGCGCAGGCAGCCGCGTCTTTGAAAACGGACTCTCCTATCCGCCTGATCATCGTAGCAACGGGCCTTCTGCATGATGACCGAGACTTGCAGCCGGAAAAAAACTATCGCGCGCAATCGCCCGATGCCTATGCCCGGGCCTTCGCCATCAACGCGACCGGCCCCGCTTTGGTTGCCAAGCATTTCCTGCCGCTGCTCCCCCGTACCGGCAAATCGGTTTTCGCCGCTATTTCGGCGCGGGTCGGTTCGATCGAGGACAACCGGCTCGGAGGATGGCACGCCTATCGCGCATCAAAGGCGGCGCTCAACATGATTATGCGCAATCTGGCGATAGAGTTGTCGCGGAGCCATCCCGATGCCATTGCCCTGACGCTGCATCCTGGCACGGTAGAGACAAACCTGTCCGCCCCCTTCGCCCGCAATGTCGCATCCGGCCAATTGTTCACGCCCGATCACAGCGCATCCTGCCTGATCGACGTCATCGACAAAGCGGTGCCCGCGGACAGCGGCAGCCTGATCGCGTGGGACGGGCAAAAAATCCCCTTTTGAAAACCCGTCCAAGCAGGCGCCCCCCCCAACCCAAAGGTGCAATGTACCAGCGCATTCTTCGCGTTGTCGGTATTACGGTGACAGAATTACGGCGACAGGTGCGAAAACCAGTTACCTTATAGACGGCAGATGCTGATTCGGTTTCCATTCACAAGTTGGGGCATCCACTCTCCAGCCATTTAATAGCTTCGGTTTCAATTGTATCCGACTCGGCATCCACATCAGGAAGGATCGCACCAGTTACAATCGCTCGTTGCCGGTCACGGATAGCTGACTCTGTAATGACGAGCACCGATCCGTCAGACAAACGATGCGTTGCGTTTGCAGTGGTAAAACCGGCCGTGGCCTTCCCAAAAACGCGAACACCGGTCCTGCCTTTCAACGCCACTAACACCATTTCGCCCGAGCTCGAAGTCTGCGGCCCTGCAAATACCGCAATCGGCAAGTTCGCATGCTGCAACACAAACGCAGGAGTGGTATCGGACACGACTCCAGCAGCCGGAAAAATGTGCCCGCCGGACCGATTCCAAGCGACATCGGTACCGTCCGGCTTAGTAAAATAACCGAAAGGGGCCGAGCCGAGAAGCGGATCAAGCCCTTTCAGCATTGGCCACATATTACCGCCCCGGTTTGTGCGAAGATCGATGATCCAGCCACAAAGCGGCTTATGGTCGAGCTCGATCAAAATCGCTTTCAAGCTGCCCGCATATTCGTCGGCACGCTTTCTCCCATCCTCACCTAAGGTCGAAAGGCTCGGCAAAATTACACGCGCTATGTAGTCGCCAACCAGATCGCCTTCGGGCAAAATTGAGAAATTGGACGATTGCGGCATCGAACCGACTGGCTTCTCTCGTTCTCGAAGCATCTTTTCCCGGTTCGCAATTTGCGCGGCTGTTATCAGCGAACTATGGGGCTCCTTAAGGACATGAAGCACCTGGCGAATTGCTTCATGGGTTTCACTTGTCGTTTTTGCATCGGCTATCATAGCTTGCGCCCGGCGTTCAATTTCCACCCAATCAGCAGATCGGCTGTTAATATGACGCGATTTTATCAGTGCCAAAGCATGATCGAAATAGGTTACGGCTTCAGTCGCTGGCTCAGCTCGCAAAGGCGGTACGCAAAGCGTGGCCAAGCCTAAGACCAACAGGAGAGCGGTTACGTGAACACTGATACGTGCGTTTGAAAGACATTTTGGTATCAAGTTCAAAACCCTCTCCGAATTGCAAATTCTAACTGAAGTGTGCGATTCATAACGGACATTATGGCTGCTTGAATAGCGATTGAGTGTACCAGTAGAGGAAATGAGGCCCCCCTTACCAATACACAAATTTATCCCCACCCCATCGCTTACAAAGTAGGATATTGCCTGCGATCCTTAGCGCGCAAATTGCCAACCGCCCCATGAGCCAAAAGGGCTCACATCCGTTCAATGGGCAAGACCGAGCTTGCAGCACAGCAGTAGCGGCACGACAAAAAATGCAAAAAATGATGATATTTGCGATTTTTATATCGCTGAGCGGGTGTTCAAATATTGATGATTGGTGGACATGCCGTCTCGCAAGTGGGCATGAAAAAATTGTGTTTGAAACAAAAATCGAAGCTTCTCCAAATGATATTTTGGAAAAAATGAAAATTCTAGCAAATAAGGAGCGCTTGTTATTTGGACAGCAGGAGGTCGATATTCGTTATCTGGGTATACAAAAAACCCGAAATGAGATCGAACTTTGCAATAGAAACACTCAAGTTTTGGCTGATAATTTCGAAACGGAACATATTTTTCGAATCTACATTAGATCACCTAGCTCGAAATTAAATGAAGATACTAAGAATATGATCGGGTATTTTACTGGAGCTAAAGTTCTAAAATTACGCTGACAGGTGCCAACCCCCCCAAATAAACAAGCCATGGCAGAGCCTTGCAATGTAGGACAATCTTCGCCAGCCTCCTCCTGCACACCGCCAACCGCCCTATGAGCTAAACGGGCCTGCCATCTGCTCAAATTTGCGTCCTGCGCTGCCGCGCATTGTAACCCGAATTACGGTGACGGGCGCGAAAACCCCGCGACAATCATGTCGTGTGTGTGGCCACCGCGCTCGACCGCATCGGCAACTTCAAGGCGTTTCTGGATGAGGATTTCGATGAGGCGTTTACGTATGCGGCGCTGCGCAAGGCAGAAACGCTTGGACGGCCGGTGGGCTCGAAGCACTGGCTGGAAGACATGGCCGCGAAAACCGGCTATGCTTTGCTGCCGGGCAAGCGCGAGCCAGAACCTAAGGCTATTTAGGGGGTTTCGTACCTGTCACCGTAATTACATTTGCACGCGTAACGGCCAGATAGCTCAGCAAACCGCTGACAATGAGCATCATCACAAATGAGGCATTGACTGATCCGAAGAGTAGCTCGGTTCCGTCGCTGTTGACCATGGACCCGCCGTAGAGATCGATCGTGAAATAGGAAACGAGAAACGCGACAGGCGCGACCAGCCCGAGCATCGCGGCAAGGCGGAGGTCAGTGCGCGTCCATGCAAGATATATGGCGGCGGCCGAGAAGGTCGAGTTGGTAATTAGCTGCCAAACATCGTGCAGCTTGGCGTGTCCCGCCAAGTGGGATTGAAGATGTGGGTTGGGCTGTACTCGAGGTAAGGAACGAGGATCCCCAGGACAGAAACCGAGAGAGTGAGCAAAACACGACGGAGCGTAAGGCTGGTTAACACGGAGGTCCTCCATTGAGATTGATTGACACTGTCAATTTACAGTTGCGATTGACGGTGTCAATAAGCTTTTATGCCCAAGCCCTCGTCAACACATCTACACCAGGCCTCGCTCAAAACGTCGCTGATCGAGCGAGCATTCGCCATTCTTGATCAGTTGGGACCGAACGGCGTAACGATCCGGGCAGTGGCGCGCGCCTCAGGCGTGTCTCATGCGGCACCTGCGAACCATTTTGCGGATCGCAGACAGCTACAAACAGAGATGGCGATATTGATTCTTGATCAATTGCTTTCCGACGTTGAGCGCCGGAGCAGCGTGGAAACCGATCGGGCGAGAGCGTATCTGCTGTCACTCTTCGAATATTCGCAGTCATGGCCGCATCGCTACGACTTATTGTGGCGCAAGGACCTTGTTAACTGGGAAGACCCACAACTCGCCGCAAACCTCGAGGAAGCATATCAGGATTTCATACAATCGCTTATCAGGCGCAGCCCACGGGTAAATTCGGGTGGCGAAGATATCGAGACCCTAGGGACCGCTCTGTGGGCGATGGTACATGGCTATGCTCAATTGCGATCCACTCGAATTTTCGAGGCACGCACCGACAAGGCCACGGGCGAGCGTCGTATTGACGCTATGTTGAGCCTGTTGCTTGGTGCGGTTTTCGTTCATTCTGGCTCATAGCCGCACGAGCTGAAAGAGTCGGGATTACGGTGACAGGTGCGAAAACCCCTAAATTGACGCGCTGACTATTCGCTGATAGCCGTTGTTGATGGCTCGGCTTCCCCGCATGGTTCTGCCGGATATTCCGCACCATGTGACCCAACATGGCAGATTACAGCGACAGTTTACTTAATCCCTTATTCTGCCGCCGCTTTCGGTAGCGCACGTCCTCCCGGATTACGGTGTGATTATGCTGACCGGCGCGAAAACCTAGAGCTATTTAGGGGTCTTCGCACCTGTCACCGTAATTCTCACCGTAATTCAAGCACCTGATTCAGAATGGTCCAAGCGTATTCGATTCCGCTTCGCTCGCCGAAACAACCGCTTTCACAGCGCAGGTCAAACCCACACCACAAACTTCCTTTGTTATAGTATCGACCAGATCTTCATTGGGGCTTGATGTGACAAAAATTCGACCGTCGCTTTGATGTGCTACTATCATAAAGGTATCCGCAACTGAACGGGCGATTGAGCACGCATTTTTAGTCTGTTGTTGACATAATTCTACCGCGCTATTTTCGGCTGCGGCTTTCGAGGCATGTCCACCTGTTACAAAAATCATGCTTTTTGCCGACTTTGTCGGACTTGCTTCGCCCTGCCATGCCGCCGCAGCATAGACTTTCCGGAAATTGCCTTCAGGTTGTTGAGTTTCCTGCGTGGGTGCGTAAGAAATTGTCGGGTGGGCCACCCAATGCCGAAAAACTAAACAATAATCCTTCTGGCTTCGGCAATTGGCCAAAACGGCCGCATCGCTCACGGAGGTGTCAACGCCTGTTGCGTAAAATATATCTCCATTCATTCCGCGCGCGAACGAAGCGACGTTATTGAATGAACTGAATGTAACTGAGCATTGCTCGACCGATGCTTCGTCCGCCCCTGCCTTGAGGAGCATGTTGATTCCACAGAGCAATCGCGCATCTTTTTCTGCCGGTTGCCGTTTGGTTGCACCACCCATGATAAATACGTCTGAAGAGTCAGGATGAAAAGCCACAGCATAATGGTTGTCGAAACGCTTTTTGACCTTCTTCTTTTTTAGCTCGTCCACCAGATCTTGATTGTTTGTCGCTGGCCCGTCAGACACTTGAGCGCAACCTTCGTAGCCCGAATTCCCACCACCAATAGGAACGGTACCTGGCGGGCAATTTCCTTCCGCTCGAGCGCTACCGTGGAAGGTAAGCGATAGGAAAAAAAACAACGCAAATATTCTTATCATGCCATTTTCCTCATGGAGCTTTCGATTGCACTCCCCAAAAAACCGGTATCGCCCCAAAAATCGATCGGCGCTCCAGCGGCATTCTATGACGAAGATGCCTTCCATTTTGCGCAAACCATTTTGGCTGCAATATGCACATAATCTCGGTTCCAAGTCACTTGCCGCGCTGGTCTAACTTGCCAACTGACAGAAACGCACACTGAACAGGATATGGAACCAATCGTCAGCGCCGCAATATCCATGATGCACCAGTACATCCGGCCAAATGTCCATCGCGATTCAATGCCAACAATTCATCACAGTGGAGGACAAGAGGGGGCCGCAACTTGCAATGTAGGACTTGCTCTTCCAGCCTTTTCGACAGAAATCGCAAACTGCCTCAATGGCTGCACGGGGCCGCACATACAGCCAAGGCTAATCCATATTCAGCAGCGTTTCTGGTGACGCTGTAGTGAGACTTTTCGCTGACCAAACACCTCCCCGACACATCGATACCAAATCATTCCTCTATCCCCCACCCACCCCTGAGGATGGCTTCTACTTTCGAACGAATCTGCCATTTTTCGCGCAATAAAACCCACGCCCCGCATCTTTCGACCTATTCCTGTGACACCACCATTTTGCACAATCCAATCCGCGTCTATAGCTCCTGCATGAATCGCCCCAAACCCTCTGGCAAGCGCGTGCGTGTGGTGTTGATGACGCAGGTCATCGGCCCGCTCGACTATCGCCTACCCGACTGGATGGATGCCGATGTCGGCTCGGTGGTGGTGGTGCCGCTGGGTCCGCGCAAGATGCTGGGGGTGATCTGGGATGAGGGCGTGTTCGGTGACGAAGCGGTCGATGAGGCGCGGTTGCGCAATGTTATCGAGGTTGCCGATGTCCCGCCGATCCAGCCCGGTTTGCGGCGGTTGGTCGATTGGGTCACGGATTATTATCTGTCGAGCCATGCGGCGGTGTTGCGCATGGTGCTGTCGGCCTCTGCCGCGCTTTCGTCGGGTGGGACGATCACCGAATATCGGCCCTCGGGGGTTGAACCCGCGCGACTGACTCCGCAACGCGCCGCCGCACTCGACGCGCTGGTCGATGCACAGGGGCTGGTGCGCGAACTGGCCGAGCAGGCGGGGGTCAGCGAAGCGGTGATCCGGGGGTTGGTGAAGGTCGGCGCGCTCGAGCCGGTCAGCGTCAGTATCGACGCGCCCTTTGCCGCGCCCGATCCCGACCATGAGCATCCGCCGCTTTCCGATCTGCAGGAAGCCGCCGCCGCCGTGATGCGGGATGCTGTGCGCGGCGGAAGGTTTGAACCAATTGTGCTCGACGGGGTGACCGGCTCGGGCAAGACCGAGACTTATTTTGAGGCAGTCGCAGAGGCTCTGAGGATGGGCAAACAAGTGCTTGTTCTGCTGCCTGAAATTGCGCTGACCCAACCCTTTCTGCAACGCTTTGAAGCGCGCTTTGGCGTGGAGCCTGCGACCTGGCACAGCGGCATGAAGCAGTCGCAGCGCCGCCGCACTTGGCGCGGAGTGGCCGAGGGACGGGTGCAAGTGGTCGCGGGTGCGCGCTCTGCCCTGTTCCTGCCCTTTGCCAATCCGGGGCTGATTGTCGTCGATGAGGCGCATGAAATCAGCTTCAAACAGGAAGATGGGGTGCGCTATCATGCGCGCGATGTCGCGGTGATGCGCGGGAAGTTTGAAGGCTTTCCGGTGGTGCTGGCAAGCGCCACGCCCGCGCTCGAAAGCCGCCATATGGTTGCCATCGGACGGTATAAGGGGCTCGCCATCCCCTCGCGATTTGGCGCTGCCAAACTGCCCAGGATCGAGGCAATCGACTTGACGCAAGACCCGCCCGAACGCGGCACATGGATCGCACCGACTTTGCTCAAGGCGTTGCAGGAAAGGCTCGAACGCGGCGAGCAAAGCCTGCTGTTCCTCAATCGCCGGGGCTATGCGCCGCTGACGCTTTGCCGCAATTGCGGGCACCGGTTCCAATGCCCCCAATTGCACCGCATGGATGGTCGAGCACCGCCTCGTCCGCCGCCTCGCCTGCCACCATTGCGGCCATGTGATGCCGCCGCCAGAGGCCTGCCCCGAATGCGGTGCGGAGGATGTGCTGGTACCGTGCGGCCCCGGGGTCGAACGGATCAGCGACGAAGTGCGCAAATTTTTCCCCGAAGCGCGCACCGTGGTTGCGACCTCTGACACATTATGGTCGCCTGAAAAGGCCGCCGAATTTGTCGCTATGGTCGAAAATAAGGCGGTCGATATCATCATCGGCACGCAGTTGGTGACCAAAGGCTATCACTTCCCCGAACTCACTCTGGTCGGGGTGATCGATGCTGATCTGGGCCTTGAAGGCGGCGACCTGCGTGCAGCCGAGCGCACGTTCCAGCAGATCGCCCAAGCCGCCGGGCGCGCTGGCCGGGCGGAGAAGCCGGGCGAGGTCTTCATTCAGACGCGCAATCCTTCGCATCCTGTCATCGCGGCGCTGGTCGCTGGCGAACGCGATGCCTTTTACGATGCCGAAACCGCGCAGCGCCAACGCGCGGGTGCACCACCCTTTGGCCGCTATGCCGCGATCATCATCTCCTCAGAGGAGGAACGCGAAGCGATTGAGGCGGCGCGCGTCGTTGGTGCAACCGCGCCCAAGGTGGACGGCATGTTCGTCTACGGCCCCGCCCCCGCCCCGCTCGCCATGCTGCGCGGGCGGCACAGGCAAAGGCTGTTGGTCCACGCGCAACGCTCGGTCGAACTGCAGTCGATCATGCGGGCATGGTTGGGGGACCTTGAATTCCCGCGCGGGGTGCGGGTCGGGGTGGATGTCGATCCTTACAGCTTTCTATAACCGTAAGATCCGTTCGCCTCGAGCGAATTCGAGAGGCCGTGATCTCGCGCACTACTTTTGGGTGTCTCGACTACGCTCGACACGAACGGATTTGTTATGACGCGCCGCTATCTGCGCGTTAAGTTGGTTGCCGAAGGGGAATTCCAATGCCAAACCAGCGCGACCTGTCGCTTGATGCCTTTCGCGGGTTGACCGTGATGATGATGATCATCGTCAACATTCAAGGCAATGGCGATGCGGCCTATGCCGCGCTGAAACATGCCGAATGGCACGGGCTGACCTTTGCCGATGTGATCTTTCCCTGGTTTCTGTTCATTGTCGGGCTTTCAATTCCGCTCGCGCTTGACCGGATATCCAGCGGTTCGCCTTGGCCCAAGGTCATTAAACGCTCGCTGTTGCTGTTTGCATTGGGGGTTTTGCTGGCGTGGCTGATCCGTCCCGTGGAATTTGACCAGATCCGCTGGATGGGGGTGCTGCAACGGATCGGCATAGTCTATTGCGCTTGCGCCGCCATTGCTTTGGCGTCGCGTAGCTGGGCGGTTGCTGCGATCATTGCCGTTACCGCATTGGGTCTCCACAGTTGGCTATTGTTCGTGATCGTCGATGGCGCGAACAGCCTGACCGAAGGCGCAGGATTAAACGCCGCGTTAGACCAGCAATTGCTTCCCGGACGACTGTTGCGCAAGACTTGGGATCCAGAGGGTGTGCTTTCCACTTTGCCCGCAATAGCCTCAGGCTTGATCGGTGTTGCAGTGATGCGAGCGAAAACCACCGACCTGAACCGCGCAATCATTGGCATGATCATGGCTATCCTCGGCTGGCTGATCAGCGCGTGGATACCCGTCAACAAGGCACTGTGGAGCGCAAGCTTCGTCTTGCTGACCGCTGGGACGGGGTTGGTTGTCTGGATGGTCATGCGCCAAATCTGGCCCGGTATCGCGCAAAGCCGTTTTGCCAGATTGGCGGTTCTGCTCGGCCAGACCGCGCTGACACTTTATGTCATCCACATGCTGCTGCTGGCGCTGATCGTCCGCAAATTGCCCGACGGCACGCGGATTTGGGATGCGCTGTTCGCAAAAATGACAGCGCTGGGACTCGATCCGGCTTTTGCCTCGCTGCTTTTCGCTTTGCTGGCTGGAGCAATATGTGTCGCGCCTTTGCGCTGGCTGCAAAGCAAAGGCTGGCTGATCCGCGCCTGACGCTTCATCTTTCAGCAAGGTGAAATTTGCTCTACCCTCTACCGTCTTATTGAGATAATACACCAACAATCATGTTCTTCAGGCGCAAGCAGACCAATCCTCCCCCGGCCGATATTGACAGCCGCCTTGCTGCCTTTGATCAGGCCTATGCCGGGCTGTTTCCTGACGATCCAAAGCCGTGGGATGCGCCGCCGCCTGCTTCGCCAGCGGGCGTGCCCGGAGCGGTTCCCAAAAAAGGCCTGTTCGGCAAATCGCGCTGGTACTGGTTCAGCCGGGGCTTTGCCGCATTCCTGTTGCTGCTGATGATCATCATTTTCTGGCTGGCGGTGACGGCGCCGCTTTCCAAATCGCTGCAACCCATTGCCCCGCCGCGCATCACTTTGCTCGCATGGGACGGCACCCCGATTGCGCGCAACGGCGCGATTACCGACAAGCCAGTGAAGATCAAGGATCTGCCACCGCATGTCGTCGATGCTTTTCTGTCGATCGAGGACCGGCGGTTCTACACCCATTGGGGAGTCGATCCGCGCGGGCTGGCACGCGCCGTGTGGAGCAACACCTTTGGCAGCGGCATCACGCAAGGCGGGAGCACGATCACCCAGCAGCTCGCCAAATTCACTTTCCTGACATCCGAACGCAGCATTACCCGCAAGGCGCGCGAGGCGTTGATCGCCTTCTGGCTAGAGGCGTGGCTTACCAAAGACGAGATACTCGAACGCTATTTGTCGAACGCCTATTTCGGCGACAATATTTACGGCCTGCGCGCAGCGTCGATGCATTATTTCTACCGCAAGCCCGAAAATCTGACGCTGTCGCAATCAGTCATGCTTGCGGGACTGGTGCAGGCACCCAATCGTCTAGCTCCGACGCGCAATCCAGCGCGGGCCGCGAAGCGTGCGAAGCTGGTGCTCAACGCGATGGTCGCCAATGGCAAATTGACCGAGGCAAAGGCCGACGCGACACCCATTGCGCGGGTGGATGTCCGCTATAAGGAAACGTTGCCCACAGGCACCTATTTCGCCGATTGGGCCATGCCGCAGGCGCGGCTGCAGGCGGACTATGGCTATGCCGACCAGACTATCCGCACCACGCTCGATTCACGTTTACAGAACATCGCCCGCAACGCGATTGCGCGCGCGCCTCTGGGCAAAGCACAGGTTGCACTGGTGGCGATGCGCAAAAATGGTGAAGTCGTCGCGATGGTTGGCGGGCGCAGCTACAAGGAGTCACCTTTCAACCGGGTAACACAGGCAAAGCGGCAACCGGGTTCGACCTTCAAACTCTTCGTCTATCTCGCGGCGTTGCGCGCGGGCAATACCCCCGAAACCATGGTCGATGACAGCCCGATCACTGAAGGACTGTACCGCCCCAAAAATTCCAGCGAGCGCTATCGCGGTCAGATCACCTTCAAGCAGGCTTTTGCCCAGTCGAGCAATGTCGCCGCTGTGCGTCTTTATCGGCAATTGGGGGACGAAGCAGTGGTGCGCGCCGCCCGTGATCTGGGAATCGAAAGCCCGTTGAACAAGGACCCCAGCCTTGCGCTCGGCAGTTCGGGGATTACCCTGATGGAGCTGACCGCCGCCTTTGCGGGTGTGGCCGGCAATCAGTGGCCAGTTGCCCCGCGTGCCTTTGTCAGTGAGGAACAGGGCTGGCTCGAATGGATTTTCTCTGGCGAACGTAGCTTTGACAGCCGAACCCATAGTGCGCTGCTCGAACTGCTAAGCGCGACCGTGAACGAAGGCACCGGCCGCAATGCGCGCCTTGCCATCCCTACCTATGGCAAAACCGGCACCAGTCAGGATAATCGCGACGCGCTGTTCATCGGCTTTGCGGGCGATCTGGTGGTGGGTGTGTGGATTGGCAATGACGATAATACGCCACTCAAAGGCGTTAATGGCGGCGGCCTGCCCGCGCGCATATGGGCTGATTTCATGCGCCAGGCAGTCAAAGGCGCCGGCGCGCGGCCACGGCCTAAGCCCGTGCAGAAGGCACCAGACCCCGAAGGTCCGGTCGAGCCACTCGACTTGCCCGAAATCCCTGACATGCCCGAAATTCCAATAGACATCAGCAAGCCTGATATCCGCATCGATCGTGACACCGGGGTGACCGTCAGTGGCGAAATTGAAGGCGTGCCGATGGACGTGACATTGGGCCGCGACGGTGTCGATGTGCGAACCCGCGAGAATAAAGCCGCCCGTCGCTGATATTCGCGGTTGCGCCGCCTCACTCTATGGTGTGCTGTGTGCTCCTGCTTTCGGGAGATTCGCGCGTGGCTGCAATTCGCTGGCTCTGGTTGATTTTGGTGGCGCTGGCGGGCGCTTCGGTCGCGCGGGCTGAACCCTCCGACATCGCCGCCGCCAGCCGCAGCGTCGTGCGCGTTGCTGTTTTCGCAAGTGAAGGCGGCGAAACTCCAATCGGCCATGGATCGGGCATTGTAGTGTCGTCCAACCGGATCGTGACCAATTTTCATGTTGTCGATGAAGAGGAATATGAGACGCCGATCCGTATCGTGATTGTGCCCTCCGAGGGGCAAAAGGTCTATGACGCAGAGATTGTTGATCTTTCTCCCGGCAACGACCTCGCTCTGATCCAGTTGATGAACGGTGCAAAGCTGACTCCCGGAAGTATTTTCAGCGGACAGGTAGGCGACGGAATGGACGTATTTGCCATCGGCTATCCAGGCGGGGTGGAAGTCGCACAAGGTCTCGCTATCGAGGACATGTTGCGTCCGCAGGTGCCGGTCAAAACCCGGGGTAATATCTCCGCCGGGCGTTCTGCCAAGGATTTTGAAACGCTGCTCCACACCGCACCGATCGGAAGCGGCAACAGTGGTGGGCCGTTGGTCGACAGTTGCGGTCGCGTTGTCGGGATTAACAGTTTCGGCACCGTCGCCAATGGCAACGACGCCGAATTTTTCTTCGCTATTTCGACGCGCGAACTGACCGCTTTCCTGCGCAAGAACGGGGTCAGTGTCCGCTCGGTCAGCGGGCCGTGCCGCTCGGTCGCCGAACTTAATCAGGAGGAAGCAGCGCGCGAAGCCGCTGCGCGTGCCAAGATTGAGGCGGAACAACGCGCCCATGATTCCGCCCGCGCCACCACTTTGGGTGAAGCACGGCGACAGGCCGAATATGCCATTATCGGCGACCGCGAAAACCGGATGATGCTGACTGTGTTGTTGCTGTTTGGCGCGCTCGGTGCGGCGGGAAGCGCATGGCAATTGTTCGAACGCGACAAGAAGGACGTCGGCAAGCTGGCGGTAGGCGGGGCGGCGGCGCTCTTGCTGGCGGCAGGAATGACTTTTTTCACTCGCCCCGGCTTTGACCAGATTGACGAGCGCGTCAAAGAGACGCTGCAGAACGACACCAGTACTATAGCCAAGGAACTGGTCGCGAAGGCTGGCAAGAAAGTCTGCACACTCGATCCTGCGCGCAGCCGCGTCACCGTTTCCGATACCAAGGATGTCGAATTTGACTGGGCGGTTGGCGGTTGCGTCAACGGTCGCACCCAATATGCCGAGCCTAATGGCGTCTGGACCCGCACACTTGTCCCGGGCAGCGAAGCGCAGGTTTCGGTGGTGACTTTTGAACCTGAAAAATCGCTTTACCGTGTCGAGCGTCATTTGCTGGGAAGCGAGGCAATGGCCAAGGCCCGCGAAGCGCGCAACCGCTATGAAGTCAAAAGCTGTTCTGGCGATAGCGCGTTGCTCGACAAAATCGGCAATATGAACCGCTCGGTGCGAGAACTGCTGCCCGATCAGGCGAACGAAATACTTGTCTATGGCTGCAAATAGGCGCGGATTTGCAGCCAGCAGGAAAGTGCTTTTCTGCCAAAGCCTTCGCAGCTAGAGCCTGAATCGAACATGGCAGACCATTCCCCCCTCGAACAGTTCAAGCAGGTGCTGACCGGCACGGCGCGCGCAATTGCGCATGATCCCGAGGTGGAGCTGGCCTTTACTGCCGACGCGCCGACGCAAGCGGGCAAGAATTTCCGTGTGCCAATGCCCGGCCGCTCGCTGCCTCCCGAACAGGTCGCGGAGGCACGCGGCTTTGCGGACAGCTTTGCTCTCCGCTTGAAGCATCATGATGCTGCCAGCCACGCTGCACTGCGCCCGCACGAGGCAATGGCTGGGGCTGCCTTTGACGAGATAGAAACTGCACGGATCGAAGCATTGGGCTCGCGTTCAATGGCGGGGGTTGCAGGCAATCTGACCCATGCGCTCGAAATGCGATTGCGCACCGACGCGATCAGCCGCGCACAGGCCGCCGAAGAAGTGCCTTTGTCCACTGCGCTCGCGCTGATGGTCCGCGAACGGCTGACCGGCCAGCCCACGCCCGAAATTGCTGCGCCCGGCGTCGAAATGGTGCGCAGCTGGATCGAGGAGAAAGCGGGCGGCGATCTTGATGCGCTCGGCCTCGCGCTCGACGACCAACGCGCCTTTGCCGCGCTTGCGCAGACAATGCTTCAACATCTGGAAATGACCGAAAGCGATTTCGACCCGACCGATTCCGACGAAGGCGGCGACGAGGCCGACGACGATCAGGAGCAGGACGGCGAAAGCGATGATGAAGGTCAGGGTGAGGCTGGGCAAGCCGAAGCCCGCGCCGAGCCGCAGGAAGGTGAAGGCGAGGAAACCGACGCCGAATATGACCAGTCTGAAATGGATGACATGGCCGATGGCGACGGCGAAATGGGCGATGACGGGATGCAGCCGGTCAACCCGCAACGCCGCAACTGGGACCATCTGCCGCAATCGGACTATAAAAGCTGGTCCACCAAATATGACGAGGTGGTTGGCGCGACCGAATTGGCGGATGAGGAGGAGCTCAACCGGCTGCGCGCTTATCTCGACCAGCAGCTCGCCGGGTTGCAGGGTGCGGTAACGCGGCTTGCCAACCGGTTGCAACGCCGTCTGATGGCGCAACAAAACCGCAGCTGGGATTTCGATCAGGAAGAAGGCATGCTCGATGCCGCGCGTCTAGCGCGCGTGGTCGTCTCGCCGGGAAGTTCACTGTCGTACAAGGTCGAGCGCGACATCCAGTTTCGCGACACTGTGGTGACGCTGTTGATCGACAATAGCGGATCGATGCGCGGACGCCCGATCAGTATCGCTGCGATCAGCGCCGACATCATGGCGCGCACGCTCGAACGGTGCGGGGTCAAAACCGAAATCCTCGGTTTTACCACCCGCGCGTGGAAGGGCGGACAAGCGCGCGAAGACTGGCTCGCCGCCGGACGCCCCGCCATGCCCGGTCGCCTCAACGACCTGCGCCATATCGTTTACAAAAAGGCCGACGAGCCGTGGCGCCATGCGCGCCGCAATCTGGGCCTGATGATGCGCGAAGGCTTGCTGAAGGAAAATATCGACGGCGAAGCGCTGCTCTGGGCGCACAACCGCCTGATCGCTCGCCCAGAGGACCGCCGGATATTGATGGTCATCAGCGACGGCGCGCCGGTCGATGACTCGACGCTGTCGGTCAACCATGGCGGCTATCTGGAACAGCATCTGCGCAAGGTGATCGAAATGATCGAAGGCCGCAGCCCGGTGCAACTGGTCGCCATCGGCATCGGCCACGATGTCACCCGCTATTACCGCCGCGCCGTGACGATCATGGACGCCGAGCAATTGGGCGGGACGATGATCGAGCAATTGGCCGGGTTGTTTGACGAGGAGTGATGGTCCAGTCAGAAGTCTCGCCAATCTATATTCATCTGCCTGCTGGTAGTTGTCCGCCTAAAATCAAAAGTGGCCCGAACCGGATCGTCGTCGTCATTGAACAGGACATATTCCCTGAATGGCAAGCGAAGGTCAGCAAGTGGATCGTCGATTCCGGCTGCTTGTTCATGATGGCATGGGGTAAGGATTGTTCGTCATGGGACGATAGTGTCGACCATGCGAACCTCGAAGATTTTGACTATGGTGAAATTCCAGGTGATCGTTTCGTGATGACCACATGGCACGACAGTGAGCCAATTGAAGACGCCTTTTGGTTCTGCCGCTACACCGCATTTCATCCTGAAATCGAACTACAAGGCGCGTATATTGTCCACATTTCCGATGCGCCTCGCGAAAAGGAATTGCTTCAAGCCTATTGGACCGAGCTACCAGAGGATTAGGCTTGCAATTGCCATCCGACATGACACAAGTTTAATCAGACGATTAAATATTAAGGAAGTAGCAAATGAACGTATCCGAAGCCGTTGCCACCCGCCGTTCGGTGCGCGAATATCTCGATAAGCCCGTCGATAAGGCATTGCTGACCAGCATCTTTGAACGTGCGCAAAATGCGCCGTCGGGGGGCAACACACAGCCCTGGAATGCCACCGTCTTAACCGGCGCGCCTTTGCAAAAACTGCTGGATATGACAGCTGAGGTCGTACCGCAGGGTCCGGCTGCACATAAACCGGAATATGCTATCTATCCGCCGGAATTGGACGGCAAATATAGTGAGCGCCGCTTTGGCGTGGGCGAAGCGCTTTATGCCTCGCTCGAGATACCGCGCGAAGACAAAATGGCCCGCATGATGTGGTTTGCCAAAAATTTCCGCGCCTTTGACGCACCGATCCTGATGCTGATCCACACGCCGCGCTATATGGGCCCGCCGCAATGGTCGGACATCGGCATGTGGTTGCAGACGGTGGCGTTGCTGCTGCGCGAAGAAGGGCTCGATTGCTGTTTTCAGGAGGCTTGGGCGATTTACACGCCGCAAATCCGGCAATGCGTCGATATTCCCGAAGATCATATCTTCTTTTGCGGAATGGCAATCGGCTATCGCGATCCAGCGGCGGCGGTGAATAATTTCCCCGTGCCGCGTGCTCCGCTCGACGAAGTGGTGACGTGGGAGGGGTTTTGAACGCTTGACCTCGCACATTGGGTAAGCCATCGCCCGCACCATGTCCGACCTGAAACTCTTCAACAGCCTGACTCGCGAACTCGAAACCTTCACGCCGATCCATCCCGGAGAGGCGCGCGTCTATAGTTGTGGGCCGACGGTCTATAATTACCAGCATATCGGCAATATGCGTGCCTATGTCTTTGCCGACACGCTGGGCCGGGTGCTGAGCTATAAGGGCTATAAGCTGACCCATGTGATCAACATCACCGATGTCGGCCATTTGACCTCTGACGCCGACGAAGGCGAAGACAAGATGGAGAAAATGGCGGCCGCGCAGGGCAAGACCGCTTGGGATATCGCAGCTTTTTATCAGGCCGATTTCGAGGCCGATTTGGCGCGGCTGAATATCTGCAAACCAGCCCATCCCCGCGCGACCGAATATGTCGAGGCGATGATCGACTGGGCGAAGTCGATTGAAGCCAAGCATTGTTACGAGCTGGAAAGCGGGCTTTATTTCGATACCTCGACGGTTGCCGATTATGGCCGCCTGGCGCGTGCTTCGACCGATGAAGGCGAAGGGCGTATCGAGCATGTCGACGGCAAGCGCCATCAGGCCGACTTCGCGATTTGGCGCAAGACGCCAGTCGGCGAAACACGACAAATGGAATGGGACAGCCCTTGGGGCCGTGGCGCACCTGGCTGGCATCTGGAATGCTCAGTCATGTCGCAATCGCTGCTCGGCCATCCGTTTGACATCCATACCGGTGGTATCGACCACCGCGAAATCCATCACCCGAATGAGATCGCGCAAAATCAGGCGCATTCTGGTTGCGATCACAGCGGTGCTGGCATTTGGATGCACAATAATTTCCTGATAGACCGGCGTGGTAAGATGAGCAAAAGCGCAGGTGAATTCCTGCGCCTGCAAACGCTCGTCGACAAAGGCTTCCACCCCCTCGCCTACCGCCTGATGTGCCTGCAGGCGCATTATCGGAGTGAGCTGGAATTTAGCTGGGAGGGGTTGCAGGCGGCTTTTGTGCGGTTGAAGCGGATGGTGATGGCGTGGGAGAAGATCAGCATGACCTCGCCACCTGCAGATTTTCAACCCACCTCTATGGGCAAAATCCTCTCAAACCATTTGGACGAATTCGAGGCAGCCGTTTCTGACGATTTAAACACGCCACGTGCATTGATTTGCTTCGAAAGTCTTTTGTTTGAAAAGAGCATAAAGCCTCACGAAAAAGGCGACGCCATCTTAAATATGGATGAAGTTTTAGGCTTCAGACTTGCATCATTTTCGCGATCCAGCCTTCGCATTCGTCCCAATTCAGCAGTGATAGAAGAAGCCGACATTGAAGCCGCCCTCGCCGAGCGCAAGGAAGCCCGTGCCGCAAAGGACTTCGCCAAATCCGACGCTATCCGTGACGATCTGATCGCCAAAGGTGTCGAGGTGATGGATGGCGATCCGCTGGGTTGGGATTGGCGACTGGAATTCTAACTCCACCGTTCCGTTCGTGACGAGCGAAGTCGAGACACCCATCGTTAGGGCATGCCTTCTTGGCATCTCGACTACGCTCGATGCGAACGGGTGTTAAAAAGGGTAAGTTGCCATTCGCCAAAACTCCGCTAACATAGTTGCATGTTGCAACTGATTTCTTGGCTCGTCCTTGCTGCTATCCATGCCATGCCTGCCTTGGCCTTTTTCCGGCCAGCGACGCTGACGACAATGTACGGGATCGAGAGTGCCAATCCGCTGTTCCTGCTGATGCAGCACCGGGCGGCGCTGTTTGTCGCGGTTTTCCTGATGTGCCTGTGGGCGGCCTTTGATGAGGGGCCGCGACGCGCGGCAACCTTTGTGGTGGCGATCAGCATGCTCTCCTTCCTCGCGCTCTATTTTCTCAATGGCAGTCCAAAAGCATTGAAGACGATTGCCACGGTCGATCTTATCGGATTACCCTTCCTCGCCTTTGTCGCATGGAAGTCCTTTTTTACGTGACCAAAATCAAATCCTTCGACGGCATTTTCGGACGGATTGCAGCGCCCATCATGGTCCGCAAGAATCGCGAAGCGGAAATTGAAGCCAATGAAATTCTTGGTGCCACTCAAGGTGCACGCCTTCTAGTTCTTGGTTTCGGCCCCGGCGTTGGCTTGCAGGATTTGTTCCGGCGCACGCAGAACGTTAAGGTTGTAGGATTAGATCCGTCACAAATCATGATGGAGATTGCCGCGAAACGGAACGCCTGCGAAATAGAAGCAGGCCGACTTCGGCTGATTCAGGCAACCGCAGAGACAATATCAGAACCAGAGGACTGTTTCGATGGTGCTGTGGCAGTCAATACGATCCAGCTATGCGAGCCTTTCGAAAATTCTCTGCCGGAGATTGGCCGCGTATTAAAGCCCAATGCCAAGCTCGTGACAATCACTCATGACTGGGCGGCGGCCAAACATGCCGGATCACCAGAAATTTGGAAAGCCAGGCTGGATTCGGCGCTTGTGGCAGCGGGTTTTTCTGCCATCGACATTTTCAATGGTAAGTCGGAAAAGGGCAAAGCGATAGTGGTAACAGCGCGGTGGAGAGCCAAATGACCAAAACCAAATTCGTCGCCTCTGGCCTGATCCGCTCCTTGGTCGAACCGCGCCTTCCCGGCTGGGTCGAACCGCACTGGTTTATGTCAAAGGATGAAGCACTCGCGCTCGCCCCGACCGCCGAAATCGGCTGGTTCGATATGTATGACAAGGCGGCGATGCGTGAGATCATCCTTGCTGCGACCAAGCTGAAATGGCTGAACAGTATTTACGCCGGGGTTGATGATATCCCGACTGCGGAATTGAGAGCACGCGGAACGAAGCTGACCAATGGCGCGGGGATCAATGCAATTACCATCGCCGAATATGTCGTGATGGGAATGCTGACCACTGCCAAGGGTTACCGCGATGTTGTGCGCGCGCAGGAGAAGCATGAGTGGCTGCTCGACTCCCCCGGCAAAGTCGAGTTATTCGGGTCAAAGGCGCTGCTGCTTGGCTATGGTGCGATTGGCAAGCTAATCGAGGAACGGCTGAAAGCCTTCAATGTCGATGTCACCATTGTCCGCCGCACGCCCGGGCCGAACAGTCTGGCGCCTGACGCATGGCAATCGCGGCTAGGCGAGTTTGACTGGATCATTCTTGCCGTCCCCGCGACGCCCGAAACCGAAGAAATGATCGGTGCCGACGAACTGGCGGCGATGAAGCAGAGCGCAGTGCTGATCAATATCGCGCGGATCGGTGGTCGATCAGGATGCGCTGGTGAAGGCATTGCAGGACAAGCAAATTGGCGGCGCGTTCCTCGACGTTACCACGCCCGAGCCGTTGCCCGCTGACCACGCGCTGTGGAGCCTCGACAATGCGCATATCACCATGCACCTGTCAGGGCGTGCGCAGGACAAGATGTTTGTTCGCTCCGCCGAACGTTTCCTCGAAAATCTGGCGCGCTATCACAAAGGTGAAAAGCTCGAGCCGTTGGTGAATTTGGAATTGGGTTACTAAAACAGTAGTGCTGAGCCTGTCGAAGCACGTCTAGCCGTTAAGCGCCCTTCGACAGGCTCAGGGCTACGGTATCGGAAGGATAAAGGTTATGCCGCACAACCCCGCTGAAATCTGGCACAAGGTTGCCATGTCGAAAGACTATGCCGCCATCGCCGCGATCCTGCACGACGATTGCGTTTTTGAAAGCCCGGTGGTCCACACACCACAGCGTGGCAAAGACATCACCGCGAAATATCTGACGGCGGCAGGGCACACGCTGGGCAATGACAGTTTCCGTTATGTCGGCGAATGGCACCGCGAGAATAGTTCGGTGCTGGAATTTACCGCTGAAATTGATGGCATCCAGATCAACGGCATTGACATGATCAGTTGCGACGATGATGGCCTGATCACCCATTTCAAGGTAATGGTGCGCCCGTTAAAGGCGGTGAATATGCTGCACCAGAAAATGGGCGAGATGCTGTCGAAAATGGCGGGTTAAAACAACCGCGTTAGATAGTAGAACAGCGCAGCGACGCTCGCTGATGCTGGCACCGTCAAAACCCAGGCAACAAGCAGATTGCTGGCGATACCCCAGCGCACAGCCGATTCGCGTTTTGCTGCGCCTGCCCCGATAATGGCGCCGGTAATTGTATGCGTGGTCGAAACCGGAATACCCATGGCAGAGGCTGAAAACAGCATGATCGAACCGCCAAGCGATGCACTGAATCCCTGATGCTGCGAAAGCTTGGTGATCTTGGTCCCCATCGTTTCAATAATCTTCCATCCACCACAGGCCGTGCCTAGGCCAATTGCGATATAGCAACTGATCGCCACCCAGTGCGGTACATGGAATTCACCTTTCAGGTAGCCGGTTGAATAGAGCAGAACCGCAATGATCCCCATCGTTTTCTGCGCATCGTTCAAGCCGTGGCTGAGCGAATAAGCGGCGGATGATATGACATGCATCACCTTCATACCCTTTTCCGCCTTGTTCGCATGCATGTTGCGCAACACCCAACTGCTGAGCAACATCACCACCATCGCCAACGCCATTCCCAGCATTGGCGAGAGGAAGATGAAGATGATCGTCTTGTTCAATCCAGCCCACTGGACAGCATCAAAGCCGTTGGCGGCAACTCCCGCGCCGATGATCCCGCCGACCAATGCATGCGAGGATGAAGACGGTATGCCTTTTATCCAGGTCAGCACATTCCAGAACATCGCCCCACACAGCGCTCCGAACACTACCGCCGGCGTGACCAGATCTTTGTCGATCAACCCTTTGCCGATGGTATCTGCAACCTTATGCAGGCTGGGGAAGTAAAGCATCAGGAAATAGGCAGCAAAGTTGAAGAATGCCGCGAACAGCACAGCGTGAAATGGTTTCAACAGCTTCGTCGAAACGATCGTGGCAATCGAATTGGCAGCGTCATGCAGGCCGTTCAGAAAATCGAACAGCAGCGCAAGAATGACCAGCCCGACGAGCAGCGGGAAGGCTAATTCCATGGGTAGGCCCTCCCCTCTTATCCGTGGTCGATGACGAGACCGTCAATCTGGTTGGCGACATCTTCAAACTTGTCGCTGACCTTTTCGAGATGGCGATAAATTTCGTTGACCACAACGAATGTCGTCGGATCAGATTTGCCATGCGTGATGAAAGCCTTGCGCAGGCCATCAAAGTTCAGCTTGTCGGCGTCACCTTCCAGCTTGACCAGTTGCGCGGTCAGCTTGTGCAAACGCTCTGCATTTCCGGAGACATCGCGCAACATGGGCAAAGCTTGTGTGAGCAGCGTGGATGCCTCCACGATTATGTCGGCCATTCCAACCATTTCGGGCGTGAATTCGGTCACATCGTATAGTTCAACCGCACCAGCGGTCAGTTGCATCTGGTCGATGGCATCGTCCATGACACCGATCAACGCGGTGATCGCACCGGTCAAAGGGGTCAGGAAAATACGCCGTACATCCTGCAATACTTCGCGGATAATATCATCAGCGTCATGTTCGGCATCTTCGATTGCCTTGACCTGCGCGCGAATATCCTCGCCACGGGTCAATTTCGCCAGCGCCGCTGCCGCGATCGAAATTGTCACCATGCGCTTCAAACTGTTCGAAAAATTGCCGGTCCGCGGCAACAGTTTCTGGAACCAGGCAAACATCTCGAACCCCCCTACCGAGTCGCATCGTTGGCGCTAGCAACACTGACTTGCCCGCCGTTGCAACAGTCTTGTCATAATTTCGTCACAAAAAGTGGGGACAAGTGGGACACGACTTTTGCCGCATCAAATTTGCAAGCGGCACCATTCGCCGGGAGCAAGCCCTTCGACGCTCCAGTCGCCGATTTGCCAGCGCACCAGCCGCAGCGTGGGTAGCCCTACCGCCGCCGTCATCCGCCGGACTTGCCGGTTGCGTCCTTCGCGGATTGTCAGCTTTATCCAGCAATCCGGCACGGTCTTGCGAAAACGAACCGGCGGATCGCGGGGCCATAGCTCAGGGTCTTCAATGCGCTCTACCGTCGCGGGCAATGTCAGCCCGTCTTTCAGGTTTACACCCTTGCGCAGCGTGTACAGGGCGTCGTCGGTAATTTCACCCTCTATCTGCACGAGATAGGTTTTGGACATTTTATATTTCGGATCGGAAATCCGCGCCTGCAACCGGCCATCGTCGGTGAGCAGCATCAGTCCTTCGCTATCCATATCCAGCCGCCCTGCCGGATAGATGCCGGGCATGTCGATATAGGCGGACAAAGTGGGACGCGGCGATTCCGCACTGCCCCTGTCGGTGAATTGCGGCAACACGCCGTATGGTTTGTTAAAGAGGACAAGGCGCGACATTGGCTGGGCCGTTTAACGGCGTTTCACTTTCTGCACATCCTCTGGCCAAAATTTCAATTCGCCCGTACGCGGAGCGATCGGCAGTGGCTGCTGCGTTTTGCGGGCCAATGCAAAGGCGGCGACACCACCGGCGAGAGCACCAAACAGATGCGATTCATAGGATATGTTCCCGCCCTGCGGCAAAATTCCAAAAATCATCCCGCCGTAAAAAAACAGCACGCCTAGTGCGATGACGATATTCCTGTAGCTGCGATCAAGCCAAGCCTGCGCTATCGCAAGGCTCCAAAGCCCGAATATCCAGCCGCTGGCCCCGATATGCATTGCTTCACGCCCGAACAGCCAGACCATCGCGCCGCCAACGACTATGATAATCGCGCTGGCTTTGACGAAATAGCGGATACCGTTGAGCAGACTGAGCGCCGCCAAAATAATGAAGGCCGCAAGATTGCCTCCAAGATGCGCGAAATCGCCATGCAGCCAGGGCGCGGTTACAATGGTGTAGGCCGTTCCCATTTCGCGTGGCTGTATGCCAAAGCTTTTCAGATAGCCGCCCATTAGCAGGTCGAGCAGATGCACTGCAACCATAGCTCCGCTGACCATCGCCAAAAAGGTCGCGCGTTGTTTTACGATCTGTTTCTGGTCGTCTTGCATGATCCTCACCTTGTTACCACAAACCATTTTAGCACCGCACATTAATAAGAAAAGGGCCGGTGCGTTTCCACACCGGCCCTTTGTGTCTCAGCCGAGGCTGAACGGTTAGACTTAGAAGTCCATGCCGCCCATGCCGCCCATGCCGCCGGGCATTCCGCCCATGCCGCCAGCTGCCTTGTCTTCCGGAGCGTCCGCAATTGTCGCTTCGGTGGTGATCAGCAGGCCGGCAACCGAAGCTGCGTCCTGCAGCGCAGTGCGCACAACCTTGGTCGGGTCAATAACGCCAGCCTTCACCAGATTTTCATAGGTGTCGGTTGCAGCGTTGAAGCCCTGGGTCTGGTCGCCTTCGCGCAACAGATTGCCCGAAACAACCGCACCATCGTGCCCAGCATTTTCAGCGATCTGGCGGATCGGTGCAGTGATAGCCTTGCGGATGATGTCGACGCCGCGGGTCTGGTCGTCATTTGCACCCTTCAGCCCTTCGAGAGCCTTGGTTGCATAGAGCAGAGCGGTACCGCCGCCAGGGACAATGCCTTCTTCGACGGCTGCGCGGGTTGCGTGCAGCGCGTCATCGACGCGGTCCTTGCGCTCCTTCACTTCGACTTCCGAAGCGCCGCCGACCTTGATCACGGCAACACCGCCGGCGAGCTTCGCCAGACGTTCCTGCAGCTTCTCGCGGTCATAATCGCTGGTCGTGTTTTCGATTTGCGAACGGATTGCTTCGACGCGACCCTTGATGCTGTCTGCATCGCCTGCACCGTCGACAATGGTGGTGTTGTCCTTGTCGATCGTGACGCGTTTGGCCTGACCGAGCATGCCCAGCGTAACCGATTCAAGCTTGATGCCAAGATCTTCGCTGATCATTTCACCCTTGGTCAGGATCGCAATGTCTTCGAGCATCGCCTTGCGACGGTCGCCGAAACCGGGAGCCTTTACAGCTGCGATCTTCAGGCCACCGCGCAGCTTGTTGACGACGAGCGTTGCGAGCGCTTCGCCTTCGACGTCTTCAGCGATGATCAGGAGCGGACGACCCGACTGCACCACAGCTTCGAGGATCGGCAACATGGCTTGCAGGTTGCTGAGCTTCTTTTCGTGGATCAGGATGTAGGGATTATCCAGATCGACCGACATTTTTTCGGTGTTGGTAATGAAGTAAGGCGACAAGTAACCACGGTCGAACTGCATGCCTTCAACGACATCCAGTTCAAATTCGAGGCCCTTGGCTTCTTCGACGGTGATCACGCCTTCCTTGCCGACCTTTTCCATCGCTTCGGCAATCTTGCTGCCGACTTCGGTGTCGCCATTGGCCGAAATGATGCCGACCTGAGCGATTTCTTCCGAACCGGCAACCGGCTTGGAACGCTTTACCAGATCCGCAACAACGGTGGTCACTGCGATATCGATACCGCGCTTCAGGTCCATCGGGTTCATGCCAGCAGCGACAGATTTCATGCCTTCGCGAACGATGGCTTGTGCAAGAACGGTTGCAGTGGTGGTGCCGTCACCGGCCATGTCGTTGGTCTTCGAAGCCACTTCGCGCAGCATCTGCGCACCCATATTTTCGAACTTGTCTTTCAGTTCGATTTCCTTGGCGACGGTAACGCCGTCCTTGGTGATGCGGGGAGCGCCGAAGCTTTTGTCGATGACGACATTGCGGCCCTTGGGACCGAGGGTGACTTTCACCGCGTCAGCGAGAATGTCGACGCCGCGCAGGATGCGCTCACGCGCGTCGCGGCCGAATTTTACGTCTTTTGCAGCCATGTTTATATTCCTTCAAAAAATGGCGGATTCTTCAGAAAGTAGAAGGGTTGATCACCCCCCTATGAGGCCAATGTTCAGCCAACGATTCCCAGAATGTCCGATTCCTTCATGATCAGCAGTTCTTCGCCGTCGATCTTGACTTCGGTGCCCGACCATTTGCCGAACAGGATCTTGTCACCAGCCTTCACGTCGGGCTTGATCCGGTCGCCGTCTTCATTGTAGGCGCCTTCGCCAACGGAAACGACTTCACCTTCTTGCGGCTTTTCTTTGGCGCTGTCGGGGATGATGATCCCGCCAGCAGTTTTTTCTTCGGCCTCGACGCGACGGACGAGGCCCCCGGTCATGCAAGGACGGAAATTTCGCGGCATGCCTTCCCTGTGGATGATTGACGACGCAAAGAGGGACGGCAAGCCCCCCTCCTGCGCCTGAATTGTAATTAGCACTCATATAAGCTGAGTGCTAACGATGCTCAGATAGGGATTAAAGGCGGCAGGTCAAGGCAAGCGGCAAAATTTTTTGGCGAAAATTGTAACCTCCGGCGCATTTGCAGCGAACCGGGTGATGAGGCACCTGCAAAGTGTCTTTCTGGTCCAACCCCGGGCCTCCCCTATGATCAAATCCGGAGGATTTATGTCTGTATCCATTTTGAAAATCGCAGCCGCCGCCGCTGCTTTGTCGGCCGCTGCGTCGATCGCAACCGCCCCCGCCACTGCCGCCAAACCTGCCAAGGAAAAATGCTATGGCGTTGCTATGGCTGGCAAAAATGATTGTGCGGCTGGCCCCGGCACAAGCTGCGCTGGCACCTCGACCACCGACTATCAGGGCAATGCCTGGAAATATGTCGCCAAGGGCAAATGCAAGAAAATGGGCGGCACGCTGACGGCCCATGCTGGCAATGCAAAGCCGGTTCCGATGCGCTGAATTCAGCGCTAAGCTTTGCGGATGGATAAAGTTGCTTCTGTGGCTCCGGACCGGACTGCCCTCCCCCCCTGTGCAGGAATCGGGCTGAAGCCGCTGCACTATGAAGCAATTCTCGATCCCGATTGCCCCTCGGGTCGCCCCGCCTGGGTCGAGTCCATCCGCAAAACTATTATTGTGATGGCGGACCGCTGCATCGCTGGCTGTCCGCCATTGCAGAGCAATTGCCGTTGAGTTTCCATTCGGTGGGGTTGTCGCTTGGCTCAGCCAATGGCCTGATCGACGATCAGCTCGAAAAGCTGGCGCAGTTGTGCGACCGATATCAACCCGCCATGGTTTCCGACCATCTGAGCTTTAGCGGCAACGCGCACGACCGTTTCGCCGATTTGCTGCCGCTGCCCTACACAAATGCAATGCTCGATCATTTTGCCGCACAGGTTGACCGTGTGCAGCAACGATTGGGGCGTCGGATGCTGATCGAAAATCCATCCTGCTATCTGGCCTATGCGCATAATGACATGGATGAGACCGCGTTTCTCGCGCGGCTGGTAAAGCGTACCGGTTGCGGACTGTTGCTCGACATCAACAATATCGTGGTAACCACCGGCAATCTGGGCGGAACCGCGCAGGACTATCTCGCGGCGATTGATCCCGATTGGGTTGGAGAAATCCATCTCGCCGGACACGCCACCGAAATCCACGACAGCGGACCGCTTTATATCGACGATCATGGTAGCCCGGTGGGCGACATAGCCTGGGATTTATACCGCGACTTTATCGCGGCCCACGGTCCCAAGCCCACGCTGATCGAATGGGATACCGAGGTACCGGACTATGCGACGCTAATGGCAGAAGCCGATAAGGCGCAAAGCATTTTGGTGGAAAACAGCCATGCTTTCGCTTGAAGCCATTGAGGCGAAGTTTATCGACACGATTAACAATGGCCCCGACGTGCTTGATCCTGCACTGTTTGCAGGCCCGCTTGACCGTGTTTTGATCGGGCTGAAAACGCATGCCAATACCATTAGCCACGCGCGCTTGACCGCGCTGGAGGCGACTTTCCCGCGGCTGCTGGAGCATCTGGGTCAGCAAAAGTTCAACCTATTGTCGCGTTCCTATATCGAGACGAAAGTCACAAGGGCTTTGGACAATAATGCGATCGGGCAAGGATTTGCCGATTTTCTCGATACGAATGGATGTCCCACACAGACGAGCGAATTGGCGCAGATCGAATGGGCGTGGCTCGAAAGCTATCATGCCGCCGAGGCTGAACCCTTTGCGCTGGACCGGCTGGCGGGTTTGTCCGAAGCGGAGGTGATGGAGCAAATTGTCGGTTGGCACCCTGCAACGCGGCTGACCCCAACACGCGCGGCGATTGCTCCCGCGCTGCGCGAACTGGCCGATTACAGCACCGCCGCCGTGTTGATCGTCCGTCCCCACGCCGAAGTGCGCTTGCTTCCGCTTGACGAAGTGAAAAGCGTGGTGGCGCAACTTGCGCAAAAAACTGCAACCATCGGTAACCTTTTGACCCTCGTCACCGAACAGCCGGGTGAAGCCGACCCAATCGGGCCGGTACTGACCCTGATCGGTGCGGGTGCATTGATCGCGATGGAGTGACCAATGCTGGAAAAACTGACCCGCCCCTATGACCGGATTGTCGCGCTGCTCTCGTCGCGCTGGGCAGAGATCGCTAATGCTGTTCGTGCGCGTAGCGCTTGCCGGGATATTTTGGCGGTCAGGACAGACCAAAGTTGAGGAAGGCAGCCTGTTGTCGGTCAGCGAGAATACGCTGTACCAATTTGCTGATGATCCGTTCAACAAATTGCCCTTGCTGCCCGCAGAATTTGCCGCGCATTTGACAACCTATGCCGAGCATCTGTTGCCTATCCTGCTGGTCGCCGGGCTGTTCACCCGGCTGTCGGCCTTGGCGCTGCTCGGCATGACATTGGTCATCCAGATTTTCATTTTCCCTGACGCATGGTGGCCAGTGCACAGCCTGTGGGTCGCACTAGCGCTGGTGCTGATCGTGCGCGGGGGTGGCGACCTGTCTCTGGACAAGTTGCTGACCGGTCGCCGCACTTGATTGCCAATGAGGAAAGCCTGCGCCGCCTGATGCGCCTGTCGCAAACGGGCGACAAGCAGGCCTATGCCGTGCTGCTGGAGCAATGCGGGCGCTGGCTGGGCCGCTATTTCCGGCAAAAGATTGCGGCGGACGCCATCGATGATCTGGTGCAGGAAACGCTGATTTCGCTACACCGAAAGCGCGCAAGCTACGACCCTGCCCGCCCCTTCCTGCCCTGGCTTGCTGCGATAGCGCGTTACCGTTGGGTCGACCGACTGCGGCAGGGATATCGAAATCACGCCGAGGCGCTGGAACATAATGATGTGTCCGAAGACAGCCATGAAGAGGTCGTCGCCGCCCGGATCAGCATCGACCGCCTGCTTGATCTCATTCCCGATGCACAGGCTACAGCGATACGCTGCGTCAAGATCGAAGGTCTGAGCATCACCGAAACATGCCAGCGCACCGGACAATCCGAGGCGCTGGTCAAAGTTAATATCCATCGCGGACTCAAGAAGCTGTCCGTGTTAGTTGAGAGTGAATAAGATGAAACAGGGTTTTGACATTGCATCTTTGGTTGACGAACTGGAGCCGGTACGCCCGTTACGGATTGGCCGCGCCATATTGGCTGTCGGTGCTATCGTTGTATCCGCGATGGCATTGATCATCCTGTCGCGCGGGGTGCGCGCCGATGTGATGGCGGGAGAACCCGATCCGATGTTCCTGATTCGTGGCGGGCTGTTGCTGCTACTCGGCAGCGGCTGCGGCTGGGCCGTTCTTGGCATGGCCAGCCCTTCGGTTGGCAAACCGGCCCAGGCATGGAAAATGGCAATCGCCGCCGCCGCGCTGGTGCCGCTTGCTGCACTGGTTGTGGCGATGACCGGGCGGACCGAAGTGGCGATGGCGAATATGCTTTACGGCCTCGACTGCATGGCATCCAGCGGCATCGGTGCACTGGCGGTTGCCGTGCCGATGGTGCTGTGGCTGCGCCGTGGCGCGCCGACATCGCCGGAACGCGCGGGCTGGCTGACCGGGGTCGCTTCGGGCGGACTGGGCGCCTTTGCCTATGGGCTGCACTGCCCGTTTAACGATCTGGTCTATATCGGCTTATGGTATTCGCTGGCGGTCGGTATTTGCGCAGTGCTGGGACGGTTGGTGGTGCCGAAGTTGATCCGGTGGTAGTCAGCTGCGCACCTTAACCAGATCTCGTCATCCTGAACTTGTTTCAGGATAACGAACTGAAGGTCGCGTGTTATCCCGAAACAAGTTCGGGATGACGAAAGAAAAAGGTTCAGTGCCGCGCAGGAAGTCCGGCTGCTCGCAAAGCTTCATGCGCCTCGGCAATGCTGTAGGTCCCGAAATGGAAGATGGAGGCCGCGAGCACTGCGCTGGCATGGCCCTTGGTCACGCCTTCGACCAGATGATCGAGCGTCCCCACACCGCCTGATGCCACCACGGGCACATCAACGGCATCGGATATGGTGCGGGTTAGATCGAGGTCGAACCCGGCCTTTGTCCCGTCGCGGTCCATGCTAGTGACGAGCAGTTCGCCAGCGCCCAGTTGCGCGAGCCGCACCGCATGTTCAACCGCATCAACCCCGGTTGGCTTACGCCCGCCATGGGTGAAGATTTCCCAGCCGTCGCGACCATCGGACCAGCGTTTGGCATCGACCGAGCCGACGACGCACTGGCTGCCAAAACGCTCGGCAATATCCGCCACAACCTCGGGCCGCGCCACCGCCGCGCTGTTCACAGCGACCTTGTCCGCCCCCGCGAGCAGCAATGCGCGAGCGTCCTCGGCACCACGCACCCCGCCGCCGACAGTCAGCGGCATGAAGCACACCTCGGCCGTGCGCCGCACCACATCGAGGATGGTATCACGCCCCTCATGGCTGGCCGTTATGTCGAGAAAGCACAGCTCGTCCGCCCCCGCCGCATCATAGGCTTGCGCTTGCTCGACCGGATCGCCGGCATCGCGCAGATCGACAAAATTGACGCCCTTGACCACCCGGCCATTGGCGACGTCAAGGCAGGGAATAACGCGGATGCGGACGGTCATTGTTTAAATCTTACTAACAAAATCGGTGAGCACTTTGATCGACATCGCTATTACCAACAAAAACCAAACTATGTGCAACCAGTAAAGTTTGGGATTTATGTGACGTTCCCAATTTTTGTAACCCCACTTAACATTGCCCGTTCGCAAGCTGTTAAACGTATATACGGAAAAGATAGCCGCGGATACTGCTGACATCAGCAACAATCGCCATCGGCCAACCTCATGTCCCTATTCGCCATCGCAATCGCCGTCGCCAGATCAAGCCGCCCGTCATAAATCGCGCGTCCTGTAATCACGCCCTCAATTCCGTCATTCGCGTAAAGGCTCCAGCATTCTGATGTCATCAAGCCCTTCACGCCGCCCGATGCAATCACCGGGATTTGTACCGACCGCGCCAGATCAACCGTTGCCTCGATATTGCAGCCGGTCAGCATGCCGTCGCGGCCGACATCGGTGAACAAGCAGGCTGGCGACGCCCGCATCCTCAAACCGCCGCGCCAGATCAACCACGGGCATGTCGGATTTCTCCGCCCAGCCCTCGGTCGCGACAAAGCCGTCGCGCGCGTCGCTGCCGTTTTCAAATTCGCGCGCCATATCCTTAACGAATTGCGGGTCCTTGAGCGCCGCCGTGCCGATCACCAGCCGCGCCACGCCCAGATCGAACCAGCGTTCGACCGTCTCAACATTGCGGATGCCGCCGCCGAGTTGCACATAGCCGGGGAAATTCTCGATAATATATTCGACCGCCTCGGCATTTTCGGGCTTGCCCGCAAAGGCACCATCCAGATCGACAACATGCAGATGCTCGGCCCCGGCCTCCGCAAAGAGCAACGCCTGCGCAGCCGGATCGTCGGCATAGACGGTCGCGCGGTCCATATCGCCCTCGGCCAAGCGCACGACTTCGCCGCCCTTCAGGTCGATTGCTGGGAATACGATCATGGTGCCCACTCCAGAAAATGTTGCAATGTGGCGATGCCATAGCTCTGGCTTTTTTCAGGGTGAAATTGCACCCCCAATATATTGCCGCGCGCTACCGCTGCTGTGATTGGCCCGCCATGATCGGTCGTCGCCAGCACATCTGCCGGGCCAGTGGCATCGAAATGGTAGCTGTGCAGGAAATAGGCTTCACCCGACTGCACCACCGGATGGTCGCCCGAAACCACAACATCATTCCAGCCCATATGTGGCACTTTCAGCATGGGTGCGGGTTCGATGGCGCGCACCGTTCCGCCTATCCAGCCAAGGCCCTGTGTGCTGCCATGCTCCACGCCTTCATCGGCGAGCAATTGCATCCCGACGCAAATGCCAAGGAATGGCGCACCTTCGCGGTGCACACGCTGCTCCAGCGCCGCGACCATCCCGTCAATCGCCGACAGGGCGCCCATGCAATGCGCAAAAGCACCAACGCCGGGGAGGACAACCCGGTCGGCCTTGGCGACACTATCGGGATCGGCTGTCACTGCGACATCGGTCGCCCCCGCCGCCGCAAGCGCATTCCGGACCGATTGCAAATTCCCCGCGCCATAGTCGATCAGCGCGATGCGATCAGCCACCCAATATCCCCTTGGTCGACGGGATCGCACCGCCTTTGCGCGGATCAATCTCGACCGCCTGCCGCATTGCGCGGGCAAAGCCCTTGTAAATGCTCTCGGCGATATGGTGGTTGTTCTTGCCGTAGAGCAGCTCGATATGCAGCGTCAGCCCGACCGCATCGGCAATCGAGTGGAACCAATGCTCGAACAATTCGGTGTCCATTTCGCCCAGCCGTTCCTGCGTGAACCCTGCACTCCACACAAAATAGGGGCCGACCGGATATATCCAGAGCAACACGGGTCAGCGTTTCGTCCATCGGTGAATAGGCATGGCCATAGCGGACAATTCCGCCCTTATCGCCCAACGCCTGAACAATAGCCTGGCCGATGGCAATCGCGCTGTCTTCGGTCGTGTGGTGCTGGTCACATGCAGATCTCCCTCGATACGGCATGTGATGTCGATTAACGAATGGCGCGAGAATTGCTCAATCATATGGTCGAGAAAGCCGATGCCGGTGGCAATGTCATATTGCCCGGTGCCATCGAGGTTGACCGCGACATTAATCACGGTTTCCTTGGTGCTGCGATTGATCGAGGCGGTACGCATGGAGCTGCGCTATAGGCAGATATCGGGCGTTGGCAAGACTGACGCTACGGCAATGCAACAAGCATCTTGATTTCGCTGCTTTCGCAGTCCACGAAGGCGCGCATGAGCGATGATGCACCCGACAGCCTGATTCCCTATGACGACGTTGTGCAAGAGGCACTGCGCGCGGTTGTGTGTCGCGTGCTCAGCGATGTTGCAGTGCACGGCCTGCCCGGTGAGCATCATTTCTACATCACCTTCAAAACCCGCGCACCCGGCGTTGCCATCCCGACGCACCTAATGGAGCGTTTCCCCGACGAAATGACCATAGTGCTGCAGCACAAATATTGGGATTTGAAGGTCGAGGAGGACCATTTCGAGGTCGGACTGTCGTTCAGCCAAGTCCCGGCACACCTCTACGTCCCCTATTCCGCACTCACCGCCTTTGTCGATCCGGCAGTCGATTTTGCGCTGCAATTTCAGGTTGATGGCGACGACGGCCCCGAACCGCACGACGCCGCCGAAAATGACGAGCCGGTCTATGAGGCGGAAGATGGCTCCAATGTTGTGACGGTGGATTTCGGGCGGAAAAAGTGACCCCTCGACAGGCTCAGGGCGAGCGGAAGGCGGAGTAATGGTCACCCGCACCGAAACCGACAGCTTTGGCCCTATCGAGGTTCCCGCAGATTCCTATTGGGGTGCTCAAACACAGCGGAGTTTGACGAACTTTCCCTTCCCGCCACATGAGCGGATGCCGTTGGGGATTATCCATGCCCTGGCACTGGTGAAACAAGCGGCTTCGCGGGTTAACCGCAAGCATGGATTGGACGCAAAGCTGGCCGATGCCATTGAAGCGGCAGCAGCCGAGGTGGTTGCGGGCCAACATGACGATCAGTTCCCGCTAACCATCTGGCAAACCGGCAGCGGCACCCAATCGAACATGAATGTCAACGAGGTGATCGCAGGCCGCGCCAATGAAATGCTGACAGGCACACGCGGCGGCAAGTCGCCGGTTCATCCCAATGACCATGTGAATATGAGCCAGTCTTCGAACGACAGTTTTCCGACGGCAATGCATATCGCTGCGGTTCTTGCTATGGCCGACAACTTGGAGCCTGCACTGCATGGCCTTATCGACAGTATCGAGGATAAGGTCGAAGCATGGAACTCAATTATCAAGATCGGTCGGACTCATCTTCAGGACGCCACACCGATCACGCTAGGGCAAGAGTTTTCAGGATATGCAGCGCAGTTGCACGATTGCCTGTTTCGCATCTGGTATTGCAAGGAACAACTGTGGCGTCTTGCTCAAGGCGGCACGGCGGTTGGTACCGGCCTGAACGCACCCGAAAGCTTTGATCGTGATTTCTCAGACGAAGTCGCAGCTCTCACGGAAACTGGATTTCTGACGGACGAGAACAAATTTGCGGCTCTTGGCTCTCAAGATCGACTCGTAGATTTGTCCGGAGCACTCAACACCCTCGCCGTCGCCCTCACCAAAATCGCCAACGACATCCGCCTGCTGGGGTCCGGCCCACGCTCAGGCCTCGGTGAGCTCAGCTTGCCCGAAAACGAACCCGGCAGCTCGATCATGCCGGGGAAGGTCAATCCGACCCAGTGCGAAATGCTGACGATGGTCGCGGCGCAAGTCATTGGCAATCATCAGGCGGTGACAGTGGGTGGGATGCAGGGACATCTGGAACTCAACGTGTTCAAGCCCTTGATCGGCGCCAATGTGCTGCGGTCAATTGAATTGCTGAGCATCGGTATGGAGACTTTCGCCAAAAATTGCGTCGAGGGGATCGAGCCCAACCGCGCACGCATCGCCGAACTTGTCGAACGCTCACTGATGCTTGTCACCGCGCTCGCGCCTGTGATCGGCTATGACAATGCCGCGAAGATCGCCAAGCACGCGCACGAAAACAGCCTGACGCTGAAACAGTCCGCGCTGGCGCTGGGGCTGGTTGACGAAGCCACCTTCGATGCCCATGTCAGGGCGGAAGATATGGTTTGATTCCACGATAATGCGGCGCGCCACCTATTGGCAAACCGTCGCTGCAATGCTAAAATCCTGCCGGGTCGCACAGAAACGAAACGAAGTTTCGTTGATCGCCGCTGTAGGGGGACGTGCCTTGATCCATTTACACTTTCGCAATTGCTGCATTTTTACGCTGGGTATTTTGCTCTCGACCAGCCCTGCATTGGCGCAGGTCACACCCACGGCACGGCCAATTATGCGTGTACCAATCAGACCTGTTGTCGCAACGCCGGTGGAACGCGTCCAGATCATTACACCGGCGCGCGCCGATGCTGTCGTTATCAAAGCCGCTGAACCCGACGAAGTCGTACGTGCACTGCCGATCCGCAAACAGCTTCCAATCGCCAATATTCGCGCCAATCCAAAGGTCCAACTCGGCCAAGCGACACTGAATTTCAAACCAATGCTCGACAATCCGAGAACGCCGTTCAACGTTGCCGAAAAATTGAGGGCGATGCCGCAAGCGGCGAGAGTTCTTTCAGAAGAAACGAACGCCTACGAAATCGATCAGGGTATGATCGTGCAGAGCAAGCTGACTTACCGTCTGCAGCCGGGCACCTGTAGCGATTCTGCGCGAAGAACCGCTGTCACACGGGCTGGTGTGCAGTGTTCGACCAGGCTGAATGACCAGCAACTGGAAGCCGTATATGCGGACAAGCGAAACCCGCACTTTGTCGAAGATCCCAACCAACGCGGTCGAGTCATTGCCGATGCGCGGGCAAAACGTGCCCAGATCAGGGCACAGGTTTTGATAGACATTGCAGAACTGCGAGCATCGCTGAACGACCCAACGCGGCGCAGCGCGATAGAAGCTGAAGTCGGCGCGGCAGAGGCCGCGAGGCTGGCTACACTGTCTGACGAAGATCTTGCGACCGAGATGGTCAACAATGCCGAAAACAGCATCGAACAGATTATTTTTATTCCGAAGGAAGAAACACCACTGTCAACCGGCGTGGTGAAGGCATTGCTGTCGACCAACGGGCAAGGCAAAACCGAGCAATCAACCATGTTGTACAATATCGCCAAGGCTGCAGGAGCGATGCAAGGTGCTTCCAGCCCGACGGTTGATACCACGCACAACCTCACGACCCGTTTCTTTCTAACAGGTTTTACGCTCGGCCGGGAATATGAATGGCGGCAACGCATCGAAAAGTCGATCAAATGGTGTCTCGTTGGTTGTAAAAAGACTTATTTTGCAGAGATTTATGCTGGCTTTAGCTATGGATTCGGACTTCGTTTTCCGATGCAACTGTCCGGAATCTATCGATACCAATCGCAAAATGGCGTCGAAAAAGCGACGCTGATCCCAAGCTATACGACGATCAACGGAAATGCGCAGCAATATCTGGATGCAGGACTGTCCAGTTCCCAGCTGTTTGATGGAAAGGAATTGGTTGCCGAGGCCAAGGCATGGGCGGGTGCTGCCTACAAATTACCCATTATCGGTAGTGGCGGAGTCAATTTTGAAGTTGGCAAGGATTTCACTTCAGGGCTTCCCGCGCCATTTACCAACGGCCAATTCCGGCCGCCTGCGCCCGGCGAATCTGGGCTACCGGCAATGCAAAAGATATTTGACGATTTTGACCTGATTGGTGGGCGCGCCAATTTCGGAGTATTTGGCGGACAGGTCTTCCCGGCAGTAAAGGTCGAACTTCATTCGGACGCGCTGAAATTCAAATTGCGCGATCAGGTGCGGGGAACCACAACGATCGTCGAGAATTCGGGACAGGCTATTGATCTGGGGATTAACCCCAGTGACAAGTCCAGCCGTTTCACGCTCGGAGATCCGGTTTACAATCTCGGATTCCTTGTGACTCCCGGGCTGAACGCCCGTGTTTTCATAGATATTGAAGTCTGGTCCGACGAATGGAACTGGCCGATCTGGCTGCCGCAATTGGCGGTGCAATTGCCACCCGGTGGTGTCGATTTCGCATGCCATGCTGGCACCGCCTGTGTGCGCAGCTACAGTTTCTCCCCTTCGCGTAAAAACGAAATTGAAGGCCCGACCTCCGCGACCGATGCGGCGCTTGAAGAATGGGGATTGAAGTTCGACAATCAGTGGTTGCCACAATGCCCTGACAAGAAATGCGAGTTTGCCATTAAAATTGTCCGGCAGGGAACCATTTCCAACGTCAAAAAGCTAACGGCGGAAAAAGAGGCTGCCAGCAAATCAAGCGGACCCTTTGGAATCCCCAATCCGGGGCTGGTGCTCGAAAAAGACGTAGCGATCATGAATGCCTATGTGAGTGCGCAAACTCAGGCCGGGTCGCTTGTCGACGAAGCCAAATTGCGCGTGGCAAAGGAGGCAGTTGATTCCCGGCCAATAACTCCCAAATAGCTGGCTGACGTTTGCGATAAAGGAGTTATCCACATGCCCCTGTTGAAAACTATTGCCGGCGCCTTCGTTGGTGAAGCCGTTGGCCGCAAAAAGGGTCATGGCCTATTGGGAGCGGGACTTGGTATTGTCGCAACCCGGATTGCGACGCGTTCACTGCCCGGTGCATTGGCAGTTGGCGGCGTACTGGTTGTGAAGAAACTGTATGATCGGCGGAAGGCACGCAAAGCCTAACTCTTGCCCGTCACCCAATAACCGCTGGCGCCAGCCTGCCATTCCTTCACGCTTTCCACTGGTGCGACCAGCATCAATATGTTGAGCGCCAGATTGTCGCGGATCATATAGCCCACAAAAACCTCGAAGAAGAGCGCGAACGCCAAAGTCGCCTTCCACGGCAGGCGTGAGGCGAGGAAGAAGCCGAAGATCATCCAGCCTATGTCTGCCAGCGAATTGACGATGCTGTCGCCCGCATAGCCGTAGGAAATTGTCACTTCGCGGTAACGGTCGATGATCACCGACGAATTTTCCATCACTTCCCACGCGCCTTCAGCCAATATCGCCAACGAAATCGCTACGCCCAGCGGAAACAGCCGGGGCCATTTCCGGCGCAGCAAATAGCCCGCGCCGTAGAACAGGAAACCGTGGATGATATGGCTTGGCGTGTACCAGTCGGTGATATGCTGGCTGTTCTCGCTTGATTGCACGACGAGGTGCAGCAGTTTGATATCACCACAGGCGCAGATCGGTGGGCGGCCCATGCTCCACAGAATCGCGCCGAACAGCAGAAACAGCAGAAATGCGATCAAAGCGCTGAATTTGCTGATCCTGAGTGGCCAATCCATACGCATTCTCCCCAAAAGGCGCTTGACGCTGCCCCCACCTTTCGACCAGTAGCGGCTATGGCTGAAAGCGGCAATCCCGGCATATCTCCTCTCGAACGGCGCGGACTGTTGTTCGTGCTGTCGTCACCTTCGGGCGCAGGCAAATCGACTTTGTCCCGGATGTTGCTGGAGGCAGATGGGCAGATCACGCTCTCAGTGTCCTACACTACCCGTCCGCCGCGCCCCGGCGAGGTTGACGGCAAGGACTATCATTTCACTGACGTGCCCACCTTCAAGGCAATGGCTGCTGCAGGCGAATTTCTGGAATGGGCGCATGTCTTTGGCCATCGCTATGGCACGCCCAAGGCGCCGGTCGAGACCGTTCTTGCGGCTGGCCGCGATGTGCTGTTCGATATCGACTGGCAAGGTGCTCAACAGCTTTATCAGGAAGCCGGACCGGATGTGGTGCGCGTCTTCATCCTGCCGCCGTCTATCGAAGAACTGGAACGCCGCCTGCGCGCGCGCAACACCGACAGCGATGCGGTGATCGAAGACCGAATGGCCCGCGCCAAGTCTGAAATCGGCCACTGGGACGGCTATGACTATGTGCTGATCAACGACGATGTCGAACGCTGCTTCGCGCAAGTGCGGCAGATTTTGACCGCAGAGCGGTTGAAACGACGCCGGCAAAAGGGCTTGATCGGTTTTGTGCGGGATCTGGTTGCTGGCTAATCAGCCGCGCAGCAATTCCAAAAACCGCGCCGCGGCCAGAAATTCGGCTTCGCGATCTGCACGATTTTTTAGCGCCCAGTGATCACTACCCCATAACTCTTCCTGCCAAAGTTCATCATGGCAGCTGGCCTGCCAAAGCTCTTGAGCAGTTCCCGCTCGCTCGACAATCGCCAGTACCGCCACCAGCGAACCCGACAGATGTGCCAGCTTGGCCATGGCGGCGAGTTCAAAGGTTCCGCGCACCTGAACCGCCGCGCTCAACGCCTCCAACGTCGCAGGCGGCTGCGGTTGGTGCATTACGCTGTGGACGATCGTGAAGCCGACATCATAGCGCCGCGTTGCCCATGCCAGCCACGGCCCCCAAACATCCTGCTGCCGCGCAGCCAGCGCCTCACCTTCATCGCCGCGATAGCAAAAGGCGTCATTTTCGGCATAGGCTGCAATCGCTGCGGCAAAGGTCAGGCGATCGGTTGCGACATGGTCTATCGCCGCATTGGCAAATCCGGTCATCGGCATGGCAATCGGGTCGATGCTTTCGCCAACAGCCTCCCATTCGGCAACCACGGCATCGGCCAGCGGCCGCGTTGGCAGATATAGCTCGGCCTTTTGGGGGGTTTTCAGCACCCGGCCATCAAGACGTATGCCGTGGCCATAGGTGCCCTGTTCAAGGCTGACTGTTTTCCAAAAGCGCCGCATGTCAGCCCTGCTTCTTCCAGTTCTTTTTCATGAATACCGGAAATATCAGTATATCGACCGCGCCGTTGAGCAGCAGCACATAGCCAAGATAGGGCGAGAAATCGGGCAGAATTTTACCGGAAATGTTGAGCGCCGCAAAGATAACCGAGACAATGCCGAACATCCGCACGACATTCAATTGCATCAAACGCTGCCGCGCCAGCTTTTCCTGTTCGTCCATCGTCATTGTTCCAGTGCCGCTTTCAGCTCTTCGACTGTTTCAACCAAAATGTCGGCCCCGGCTTCATGCAACTCGTCGAGCGGATGATAACCCCAGCCGACGCCAATTGTCCGGCACCCGGCGGCCTTTCCCATGTGGATGTCATAAACGGTGTCGCCGATCATTGCGGCATCGCTCGCCTCGACCCCCGCGTCGACCAGCGCTTGCCAGACCATTGACGGGTGTGGCTTGGACGGGTGGCGGTCGGCGGTTTGCAGTGTGACAAACAGCCCCCTGATCCCGTGCGTATCAAGGCATCGTTCTAGACCGCGGTCCGATTTACCGGTGGCGACCCCAAGCAACCAGCCGCCTTCGTCCAGTTCACTTAGCAACCCTGCTATTCCGTCATAGAGCGGCTCATCGACCAGCCCATTTCCGCGCAGCGTGAAGAAGGCCTGCTTGTAGCGCTCGGCCATATCACGGTGCAGGCTATCGTCGGCTTCAGGCAACAATTGACGCATCGCCTCGACAAGGCTCAGCCCTACAATCCGTCGTGTCTGGTGGCGCGGCGGTGGGGACATTCCTGCTTCGTCAAAAGCATGTTCCATTGCCAGACAAATATTGGCCTGACTGTCGACCAAAGTGCCGTCACAATCGAACAGGGCGAGGCGCGGCGCAGTCACTTCACCCATTCCCGCATAAAATGCGCCATGGCGCGCTTGCCGAGCTTATCCAGTTCATCTGCCGCGCGCAGACGCTCTTCTTCGGTCTTGTTTTGCGATAACTTCAATGTCGGTCGCCAAGCCTGCACTTCCATTTCGAAACCGGTTATCCCGCCGAGCATCCTGTCAAATTTGGCGGAGTCCATCTTGGCCCGTGTCCACGGTGATTTCGGTTCCAGCCGCGCCTCATTTTCCGCGCTAAGATCATCAAGCAAGGCGGTTACGCCATCGCTGTCCATCGCGCGAACGCGGCCCTCCATTTCAAGGCTGACATAGTTCCATGTCGGCACCTGATCGGGACCGTCATACCAATCCGGGCTGATATAGGCATCGGGGCCATTGACCACGACCAGCGCGGTCGATCCCGCCAGATATTTGGTCAGTGCATTGCCATTGGCCAGATGGAATTGCACTGCGCCATCATCGGTTATGAAAAGCGCAGCTTGTCCGACGCGCGGCCCATCGGGGGTCTGCGCGAAGACCATGCCAAAACCAATTTCGCGCACCAGTGCCTCGATTATCGCACGTTCGGTGGCGGCATCGCCTTTAATTCGGAACAAGGCGTTGGGGTGCATTATTTTTTGGCCTTCACCGGACGTTTTGGCTTTGCGGGTTCCTTGCCCCGATTGCGCCGTTCGCCTTTGCGTTCCTTGCGGGCATCCTTGGCACGCGCCGATGCAGCGCGGCGTTTTGCCTCGGGCGTGTCCTTTGCGCGCGGCTCATCGAGCGTCAGCGCGTCGCCCAATTCGATATCAAACCCCAGATCGGCAAAGCTATCGATAAAATGCGCCGGCAGATCAGCGCGCACATCAACTTGTCCACCATCGGGGTGGTCAATGCGGATGCGCCGCGCATGCAGGTGCATTTTCCGGCTTATGGTTCCGGTGAGGAATGCATCCTTGCCACCATATTTTCCGTCACCGACAATCGGATGACCGATCGCTGCCATATGTACGCGCAACTGGTGAGTGCGCCCGGTGTGCGGTTGCAATTCGACCCAGCAACAGCTGTTGCCCGCGCGTTCGATCACCCGATAACGGCTGCGCGCCAACTGGCCCTCCACCGGATCGACATACATTTTCTCGCCACCCGTTCCGGGCTGTTTCGCCAGCGGCAGATCGATAATGCCATCATGGATTTCAGGGACGCCTACGACCAGCGCCCAATAGACTTTGCGCGCGGTGCGACTGGAAAAGGCTTTGGAGAAATGCGCCGCCGCTCGCGCCGTGCGCGCCAGCAACAGTGCGCCGCTGGTATCCTTGTCGAGCCGGTGAACCAGTTTCGGTCGGCTATCGAGTTCAAAGCATAATGCATCGAGCAGGCCGTCGACATGGCTTTCGGTCTTGGTCCCGCCCTGCGTTGCCAGCCCCGGAGGCTTATTGATCACCAATGCTGCCGCATCCTTGTGAATGACCAGCCCTTGCGCAAATTCCACCAGATCAGGCGACAATTCGCGCCGCACCCGTTGCGGCCGCGCACCTTGTTTAGGGGCGGTGTCGGCAGGAGGAACGCGGATTTCCTGGCCGGCCTCGATCCGGTCACCGGGGGTTGCGCGTTTTCCATCGACCCGCAATTGCCCGGTCCGTGCCCATCGCGACACAAGCGTGAATGGCGTATCGGGCATATGCCGTTTGAACCAGCGATCAAGCCGGATGCCATCATCATCGGCAGCTACTTTGAAATGGCGGATTTGTAGTGCGTCCTTGCTCATGCCCAGACACTCCGTCCCAGAAACAAGCCTGCAAATAGAGCGATAAGAGCCAGCAGGACCGATGCCAGCGCATAGCCCGCCGCCATTCCCACTGCGCCGCGTTCAACCATCCGCGCCATCTCAAGACTGAAGGCGCTGAATGTAGTGAAGCCGCCCAGAACGCCCACACCAAGGAGCAAACGCACAGGTTCGCCACTTTCACCCGTGCGGATCAACCAAGCGGCTAAAATGCCCATTGCCAGACCGCCAAGCAAATTGGCCGCAAAGGTGGGCCAGGGCCAACCATCAGCCGACACACCGACTGCGCGGTGCAGAGCATAGCGCAGCGCCGCACCCAAGGCCCCGCCGGACATCACAAGAAAATAGGATTTCATCGCTTCGCCATAGACATTGGCGTGTCAAAAGCCAGATGCTTTGCTCAATCGATCCGCTTAACCCGCCGCAGCGGCCCCTTGCCGATCTTGAGCATATAGCCGCCTGCAATCCCGCGCTTGATCATCATTGCCTGGCCCTCACGCGGAATCGACGTCAGAGCTTCTGTCGATTGCCAGGTGCCGCCTTCGGGCAAAGTGAATTGCCATTTCCCCATCCCAAGTTCGCGGACCGAAGCGAAGGTCGATGTGATCTCATCGACGGGTTCCTCTTTGTCGCTGTCATCGCCGTCGAAGAAGGGCAGATCAGGCAGGGAAAAACCAAAAAGCGAGCGGCGCGCCTTTTTGACGGCGGGCTTATCAAGCATCACCAATTCACCACTGCTTTGTGCGGCGAGCAATTTTGCACTGGCATCGTCATAGCAGGCCAGTCTTTGGTCCTGTTCAGCAATGCTGCTGCAAGCCCGCAAAGCCTCGACTGCTGGTGGGACTTCCGCTGGCTTGGTGTTTTTGGCAACGACCGGCGTAGCAATGACGGTCGCTATGATGAGCATCTTTTTCATCTGAATTCCTCCAACATGTTGGATTGCATTATAGGGTAATGCCGGACAAAAGAAATGGGGGCATAAAGCCCCCAAGTTCGCTTCGGATTTTGAAATTCGTGACTTGGTTCAGCGGCCGTTGTTCGCAACGATGTCAACCGAGGTTCCGCCACCGGCATTGCGGTTCAGGAACACGACATAGGCACCGCCATCATTGTCGCGGACACCGCCGAGAACATGCTCTCCACCGCGCACTTCATAGTCGGCGCTATAGCCTGACCGACGGGCGCGGGTGTAATAATAGTCCACAACCGTCTGCAAATCAGCCGACGTATTGAAGCTGGCTGCGCGAATGTCGCAGACACCGCCTTCAACACCAGACGCTTCCTTGATCAGCGCCTTGGGATAGATTGGGAATTCGGGTGGCATACGGTTGGCCCATGATGCGCCATATTGCATCTTCGCAGAGCAAGTTCCCTTGCCACGCTTGACGCCTTGCGCCGCTGCCAGATCTTCAAGCGTCATGCCCTTGTTGCTGCCACAATCGGTGCATTCGTCCGCGGCTACGACACGCGGCTTGGGGGCGCGGAGCGTCTTGGCGCCGTCCAGCTCTTCGGCAGAGGACAATGTAGCATCGGCGCTGTCAACGCTGGGCGTAGACCCATCGAGCGGTTTGTCGGGTGCCTTGACCATATTGCTGTTGGCCGAATCAGCCAGATCAGGATCGACCAGAATGCGATCTTCAAGCGCTGCATTCATAGCAGGATCGGAACCTTTACCCGCCAGCTTTTCATCAAGCGCCTCAACATCGTTGCCTGTGCCATCGGCCGATCCGCATGCGGACAGGGCCAGAGGCGCGGCAAAGGCTACCGAGAGAATAAGGGCAAGTTTCGGTTTCAAAATAATTGCGCGCATTGTTTAATGCCTCCGCTGTAGACCCATATTCGCTGCGCCTTTAAAGCAACGAAATCCAGCAACAATGAGGGTTAACGGCAACAGTATCAGCATTATTTGGCGCAATAGCCCAGTCGTCACCGTGTTTTGTTCCAGCGCGGGACAATCAGCTTCAGCAAATTAACAGTCAAACCTGTTTGAGATTCTATTTGATCAGACCACGGTAGGACACCGACCCTTTGGCCCCCGGTGCGATCGGTTCTGCAAAAACCCAGCGTACATGGGTGACGTCCTCCGCAGAAGCTGCTCGTTCGGTCGTGGCAGATCCATCCACGCCGGGCACAGTGACTTTCAGGCCAGCCAGCTTGCCCCAGCTTTTGCCTCCATCGACCGACACTTCAGCCCACTCTTCGGCAGCTGATACAAATTGCACTGGCCCGGGCATCGGGTTGGTCGCCCGAAAGCCGCTAGCGGCCTCGGTGCCTTTATTCACATAACTCAGCGCGAAGACTACCTTGTCTCCGGGCACGACGATAACGTCATTGGGGTTTTTCAGCACCTGTTTCTCTTTGCCATCTGCGCCGATTTCGGTGCGTTCGATATGGGCTTCGCTGGTCAGCACCACGGTCTGTCCAGCCGCCTGAGCATGGGCCGATGCTGGCAATGCAACCGTTGCACAGGCCAAAAATCCGAACTGCGTGGCAGAGCGCATAGCGATGGCAAAAATTTCAGAACGCAAAAACATGATGCAGACCCTTGTTTGTATAAACTGGCATTTCGCCACACACTGCAATATTTTCCAAAAATGGTTAACCGACGGTAAACGACGCGGCAAAGCGCACCACTTTCATGGTCATTTGCATGTAAAATTGAATGAAGCCTGCGAAACGCGCTTAATCGGAAAACTGCAAACCTTGGCAAGGACGTCTAATATATCCCGCCTTCTTTGTTCAGGAATTCCTGATCGCGCTGATTTGTGGTCGGGGCCGCCGCTGTGGAGCCATTGCTCGTTTCTGCGGTTTTTGTGCCGCAGCAGCACGTTTTTTGGGCTTATCGCCGCGAGCCGCTAGCTCTTCCTGCCGAATCGAACGCTTGGGTTCGGTTTCCGCCTTAAAGGCTTCCCATATTACCGCACCTTTTGGATCATCGCTCGGCCAAGCGCCATAGACACGCTTCCCACTGACACGGTCCACGCGAACCAGTCGCACTCCGTTTGGAGCGGTAAACGGCAACGCCACCTGTCCGACAAAGGCTTTGCGGGCAAATTGTTTGAATATCGGTGCCGCCAGTGATCCGCCTTGCGCATAGCCGCCCATATTGCGCGGTTTGTCATATCCCAGATAGACGCCAGCAACCAGATTGGGCGCTCCACCGACAAACCACACATTGGTCGGTCCAGTCGAGGTTCCGGTTTTGCCAAAAATCGGTCGATCAAGATCGCGCAGGATTGTGGCTGTGCCCCGTTGGACAACGCCTTCGAGCATATGGACGACCTGATAGGCGGTAACCGGGTCCATAACCTGTTTGCCGCCGGGCTTGAAGCGCGGCATGGCCTTGCCGTCCCAATCTTTCGCGTTGCAGCCATCGCAGGGTTTCCAGCGGGTAGGCCAGATCACCTTGCCATTGCGCGACTGGACGAAATCAATCACCGTCGGCTTCAATTCGCGACCATGGTTGACCAACATCGAATAGGCGTTGGTCATTTTCAATACGGTCGTGTCGCCGGCACCCAGTGCAAATGCGAGATAGGGCGGATAGTCGCCGATATTCATTGAACGGAATGTGTCTGCGACATTCTTCATCCCTGAATCATTAGCCGCACGCACGGTCATCAGGTTACGCGATTGTTCCAGCCCCCAGCGCATCGTATGCGGACCCGATCCGCCGCCGCCACCGAAATTGCGGAAACATTTGCGCCCCAAAGCCGCCGACTGGAAAACGCAAAACGGGCCGTCAATGATGATCGACGTCGGCGTCATACCATTGTCGAGCGCGGTTGCATAAACGAACGGTTTTATTGTCGAACCTGGCTGGCGCATCGCTTGCGTCGCTCGGTTAAAGCTGGAAAGCTGTGCATCAAAGCCGCCTTGCATAGCCAAGACACGCCCCGTCAGCGGGTTTTGTACGACCATGCCGCCGCCGACTTCGGGGATGACCCGCAGCGACCAGTTTTTTCCACCTGCGGGTGCCACAGCAATTATATCGCCTGCCTTCAATGCCGATGGCGCGCCTGTGAGATAACCCGTTTCGCCCGAGGCAAAGCCAATTTGCGCACCGCCACCTTGGCGCGACAGGGCAACCGCCATGCGCCAATCTTTATAATCTATGCTGATATTGGAAGAAGCAAAGCGCGACTGCCATTGGCCGTCTTTCATCGGAATATTGCTAACCGGTCCCTGCCATCCCTTGCCAGCATGGTAGCGCAACAGGCCGTCGCGTAACGCCTCTGTCGTCATATCCTGATAGCGCGGGTTCATCGAAGTGCGCACCCATAGACCGCCCGAATAGACGCTGAACGGGCCTTCTTCGGAGGTTTCTCCGAATCGTTCCTTCAACTGACGCCGAACTTCCTCGGCAAAATAGCCGCCGCTGCTTTTGAATTGCGGGCCTTGCTTAGAAATCAAGCCTAGAGGCTGCGCGCGGGCTTCGTCACGCTGGGCGACGGTAATCCAGCCATTATTCTGCATTTCGCCGAGCACCCAATTTCGGCGGGCGATAGCCTCTTTCTCATATTTTTCGCGGCCATATTTTTCCGGCGCCTTGGGAAGCGTCGCAAGGAATGCCATTTCGTGCAGTTGCAATTGATCGGCACCGCGCCCGAAATAGGCTTGAGCTGCTGCTTCGACACCAAATGCCTGACGACCCAGCGCGATTTCATTGAGGTAAAGCGAGAGTATCTGCTGCTTGGTCAGCGCATTTTCTATGCGATAGGCAAGGATCGCCTCTTTAATCTTGCGCGTGTAGCTATATTCATTGGTCAGCAGCAGGTTTTTCGCAACTTGCTGGGTGATCGTCGAGGCACCACGCGACCGGCGGCTGCTGAAGATATTGTCGAAAACTGCGCCAAGAATCCCGACATAGTCGATACCGCCATGGCTGAAAAACGTCTTGTCCTCAGCCGCCAGATAAGAACGGATCAAAAGTGGTTTGAAATCGGCATATTCCAGCTGAACCCGCCGTTCGCGGGCATAGCTGTGGAAAGGCTGACCATCGACATCGCGAACCACCGTCGGCAAGGGCGACTGATATTCGATTAAGGCCTCGGCATCAGGCAAATTGCGCAGCAGCACCGCCCATAACAATAGGTAAGCCAGCAGCAACGCACCGACCAAATAACTCGCCCAGCGAAACCATTTTTTCTGCCAATAGACTTGCAGCCGTTCCCACAGACCACCGGCGCTGCGGGTCAGCTTGTAGCTTACATTGGTCGGCGTTGTGTCATCCATTTCCGCCCTCTCTAACGAATTCGCAAAAGGCGTCCAGATTCTTCTAACGCTTCGCTGCGCTTTTTACGCGCGGTGGCGTGCACCCTTCGGCGGCGGATCTTGCGCAGGCCCTGCAAAGCATTGCGCCACTGCCATCCAGTTCGTGGCGACAGGTCCGCTAACCGACAGCCCAGTATCCGCGATGTTGCGGCATTGGGTGACGACTTGGCAAAACTCGGATGCGCTGCCTTCGATCAAATCTTCGCCTTCCCCATAGTCCCATATTGCGCTCGAAGGCGCGGTCAGCCGCAGGCGTGGCATTGGGCCGGGAACATCCTCGCCTCGATTTTTGAACGTCCAGCCATAGGTGTTGACACCAAGTCGGACAATATTGCCAATCCGGTCGGAATCGACGCGCTCAACCCCCAGCACATCATACACCGCCTGTGCATGCGCCCATGTTTCCATCAGTCGGGCGGTGATCGAACTGATCGCACTCATATCCGGTCCGACCCATTTGAGCCGAAGCTTGGGATCAGCCTGGCCGAATGAAGCAGCCACAGCGCGAGCCTTTTCGATCCATTGCTCCTGCAACGCGACACCCGACAACCCATCAAGATAGCGCGCCTCAAAGTCAGGCAATCGCCCGCCACGAATGCCTGACGCCATTTCACGCAAAAAATCTTCGAAGGCATCGGGAGATTCGAGCGATAGACCCACCGCGATATTCCAGCCGTGCAGGTGGCGAATGATATTGTTGATTGTCCAATGTTTGAACTGGGTCTGCTGTTCAAAATCAGCATCCGACAGTCCGCTGACAAGCGTCGCCAAGGCTTCGCTTTCGTCGAGAAAATCCTGCGCCTGCTGCATCAATCCCGCCCCATGAATCCGAACAGATGGCCTGCCACCTTGCGCATCTGGATTTCTTCCGCACCCTCGGTAATGCGATAGCGGCGGTGGTGGCGATAGATATGTTCGAACGGCTTGTGCCGTGAATAGCCGATGCCACCATGCACCTGCATCGCCCGGTCGGCAGCATCGCACACCAGCCGGTTCGCGCGGTAGTTACACATCGAGATCACATCGGACAGCCGCTTGGCGATTTCCGGCTTCGGCATTGTGTCCATCTTCGCACTGGTTGCATAGATCAGCTGACGCAGCATTGCTGCCTCGGTGTGCAATTCAACCAGCGGAAACTGGATAGCCTGATTGACCGCCAAAGGCTTGCCAAAAGGTGTGCGTTCACGCGCATATTTGACCGCTTCGTTGATGCAATATTGCGCCGCGCCCAGCGAAGATGCCGCCTGCCTTATCCGGTTTTCGTGCACAAAATGCTGCGCACAAGCGAGACCCATTTCGGCATCACCCAACACCATATCACCCGGAATCCAGACATTGGTCAGCGATACCTTCGGGTGATCGGTCGGCATGTTGAAGGTCCACAGATATTCGCCAACCTCAAAGCCTGGACTATCCTGCGGCACCAGAAAACAGCCGATACCGCGCGCATCACCATCCTTGCCCGAATGGCGTGCGAAAACCATGCAATGGGTCGCGACATGGCTACCCGTGGTCCACATTTTGTTGCCATTGATCAGCCAGCCGTCGACACCGTCCCGGGTTTCGCGGACGGCCCGCGTATCCATCCAGGTCGCGTCGGAGCCATGATGTTCCTCTGTCAGGCCAAAGGTCCAGCGCATGCGTCCTTCGAGCATTGCGGGAATATATTCGGCTTTCTGTGTCTCGGTCCCGAAATCCCGCACCATCAGGGGCTGGACAAGATTTCCGACAATCGAGCTTTCATTCTGCAGGTCATTGTGCAGACCCAACCCTTTCGCCGCCAGATGTTCGCGAATACAGGCCATGGCGAGATGTGAACCATCTTTGCCGCCATATTCGCTGGGCAGTGCAAAGCGGTAATGCCCGGCGGCATCGGCAATGCGTCGCATGTGGGATAGCAATTCTTCCCAATCATGCCGCGGCAGACCATCATTATCCCAATCGGTGCGCGCCCATTCGCGGCGATGATCAAAAAAACGGATATTGTCATCTACCCGCTCGAGCGGCTTGATTTCGCGTTCGATGAAGTCATCGAGCTCGCTCAGATAGTCAGTGATATCCTTGGGAATTTCAAACAGCATGGCCTTCACCTCTCAGGCGCCAGCGTGGCAAAGCCTGATAGGTTATTCAAGGCAATTTAATTGCCCGATTAAAAATGCCGCGCCTGCGCTCAAAGCGTCTTGATGATCGCCGAGAAATCAAACCCGCCTTGCCCTGCCTCGTTAAAAGCCTCGTAAAGCGCGGCAGCCTTTTCGCCCATCGGGACATTGGCATCGACCGAGCGCGCAGCCTCCATCGCCAGCTTCAAATCCTTGAGCATCAGAGCTGTCGCAAAGCCGCCTTGATAGTCATTATCAGCAGGTGATTGTGGGCCAACGCCGGGGACCGGACAATAGCTGGTCATCGACCAGTTCTGACCGGATGACTTGGAAGAGATATCATAAAAAGTCTGGAGATCGAGACCAAGCTTTTCGGCCAGTGTAAAAGCCTCACAAGTCGCAATCATCGAAGCGCCGAGCAGCATGTTGTTGCAAATCTTTGCGGCCTGACCTGCCCCGCTGCCTCCAGCATGGATCACGGCCTTGCCCATGGCCGCCAAAATGGGTTCGGCACGGGCGAATGCACTCTCGCTTCCGCCGACCATGAAGGTCAAGGTACCGCCATTGGCCGCACCAATCCCGCCAGAAACCGGGGCATCGACCATTTCATAGCCCGCCACGGTCGCTTCAGCCGTAACCTTGCGCGCCGTATCGACATCGATGGTCGAGCAATCGAGCAGGATTGCACCCTTGGATGCATAGCCAATGACATCGCCTACATAAACGCTGTCGACAATCTTGCCATTGGGCAGCATCGAAACGACAGCATCGACCCCCGCCACCGCCTCGCGCACGCTGGTGAAGGTCGCGCAACCGTTGTCCTTTGCGCGGGCCAGCGCCTCGGCTGACAGGTCAAAGGCATTGACCGTATGTCCGGCCTTCAAAAGGTTCGCGGCCATCCCGCCGCCCATATTGCCCAGTCCGATGAAAGCGATCTTCATGACTTCACCCTTTCGCGTGATGTTCACCCAACAGGATGATGTTCCAATTACCGCCATGCTTGCGGTACAGCCAAAGCAGATAGGACATCAGAAATGCCCCTCCAAAGAAGAAAGCCAGGACCGCCAGCCCCCAAGCCTTGGCGGTGAAGGCGTTGCGCCAAGCCGTCCAGCTCGCCGAGAGAATCAGCATCGTCAGAAAGTCGAGATTGAACTGTCCGGGCCAAGCCATTTTGGCGATGTCACCAAAGAAAACCGGCATCAAGTTGAGCCCGTGCGCCCCGACTACCACACCGGTGTAACCGACCAGCACCAGCAGCATGATGAACAGTAGCAACGGGAACAGTTTCATCTCAGCGCCCTTTCCAATTGGCTTCGCGTTTTTCGAGGAAGGCCGCCATGCCTTCGGCTTTGTCTTCGCTGGCGGCCAGTATCTGCCACATGCGGCGTTCGAACAGCAATCCTTGTTCGAGCACGGTTTCAAAGGCGGCGTTGACCATTTCCTTGTTCACCAGCACAGCGACGCGCGGCATCGCGGCGATCTGTGCGGCGGTCGCAAGTGCATTGTCGAGCAGTTCGGCATGCGGAACGATGCGTGCAACCAGTCCTGCGCTTTCCGCCTCGACTGCGTCCATCATCCGGCCAGTCAGACACAATTCCATTGCCTTGGCCTTGCCCACAGCGCGAGTCAGCCGTTGTGATCCGCCCATTCCAGGGGCAACGCCCAGTTTGATTTCGGGCTGGCCGAATTTCGCCTTGTCGGACGCCAGGATGAAGTCCGCCATCATTGCCAACTCACAGCCGCCACCCAGCGCGAAACCGTTGACTGCAGCAATCCAGGGCTTGCGTACGCGCGCCACGATGTCACGCTGCCAGCCGTCAAAAAAGGCTTGCAAATAGAAATCGGCCGCCGAGAGCTTTGCCATTTCGGCAATGTCGGCACCGGCCGCAAAGGCTTTGTCGCCAGAACCCGTCAACACTGCACACCCTTGACTGTCGTCGGCCTCATAGGCCGCAAAAACAGCGGTCAATTCTTTCAACACGACCCTGCTCAACGCATTAAGCGCCTGCGGGCGATTAATTGTGATCAGCGTCACCGCACCGCGCGTTTCGACGAGCAGGGTTTCGTAACTCATAGCGGCTTCCATTCCTCTTTTATTGGTAACGGCGCGAAGATCGTATCGAGCAGATCATCGCTTACATCCTCGGCGGTCGCCGGGTTCCATTTTGGGGCATTATCCTTGTCAACAATCACCGCGCGCACCCCCTCGGCAAAGTCAGGGCGGGTCAGCACGCGCGAGGCAATGCGATATTCCATCACCATATTGTCGGCGAAGTCATTGAGTTGCATTGATTCCATCAATTGGCGCAGCGCAACTTTACAGGTCTGTGGCGATTTGCTGCGCAGCGTTGCCAGTTCCTTCATTGCCCAATCACCCTCATCGGCTTCAAGGCTGGCCAATATATCCTCGTAACGGTCTGAAGCGAAATGTCGGTTGATGTGAAACAGGTTGCCGACAATCCGCGCTTCGGGTGGAGTGGCCGACAGCGTCCCCAATATCCCTTCGATGCGGTCAATATCTTCGTTTGCGATCCGCGCTTTCGCCTCTGCAACGCCTTCAGAAGGCAAATAGTGTGTCGCTAATCCCAGTTCGAGGCATTCTGCGCCATCAAGTCGCGCTCCGGTCAGCGCAAGAAATACACCCACGCGCCCTTCAAGCCGAGAGAGATACCAGCCACCGCCGACGTCAGGGAAAAGACCGATACCGGTTTCGGGCATGGCGAAGCGGGTATTCTCGGTCGCGACACGGTAGCGCGCTGGCTGGCTGATACCGACGCCGCCGCCCATTACTATGCCGTCCATGAAAGCTATCACCGGCTTAGGATAAGTGAACAGCAGATGGTTCAATTGATATTCGTCGTGGAAGAATTTGCGGCCCGATTTGCCGTCATCATTCAGCGCCGAATCGCGCAGAAAATTGATGTCGCCGCCCGCACAAAACCCACGCCCTTCGGCGTGGTCGATGATCACGCATTTCACTTCACGCGACTTTTGCCAATGCAAAAGCACCTCTGTCATAGCGTGAACCATGTCGAGAGTCAGCGCGTGGAGAGTAGCGGGCTTGTTCAGGCTGATAATGCCAGCATGCCCTTCAACGCGGGAGATTATGTCGTTGGTCATTGGTGTCTTTATGCAGTCTGGAAAATGGGGAGTCGAGAAAAAGCGGCGAGAGATTGCCACAGAGCGTTATTGCGCCTAGGGTTAGGTTCAAAGTAAGATTGGAAACAAAAATGACTGATAGACAATCCGGTACCGTTAAATGGTTCAATGACGCCAAGGGCTTTGGATTTATTACCCCTGAATCCGGACAGGATTTGTTTGTTCATTTCCGCAGCATCCAGGGTAACGATTTCAAAACGTTGAAAGAAGGCCAGCAGGTCACTTTCAAAGTCGTCCAAGGCCAGAAGGGTCTGCAGGCCGACGAAGTACAGGCTTCTTAAGCCTTTACTGGCGCAACAAGTCCCGCCCAACGATCATCCGCATAACCTGATTGGTGCCTTCGAGGATCGAATGCACCCGCAGGTCACGCCAGAATCGTTCGATGGGATAGTCGCGCAAATAGCCATAGCCGCCGAACAATTGCAGCGCCTTGTTTACAATCTCGCTGCCATTGTCGGTCGCTAAGCGCTTTGCCATCGCCGAAAAACGCGACTTGTCCGGCGCATTTGCGCTGACCTTGCACGCGGCCATATAAAGCAACGCGCGCGACGCCTCCAGATCGGTCGCCATGTCGGCGAGCATGAACTGCGTGTTCTGGAAATCGGCAATCGGCTGACCGAATTGCTGGCGTTCTTTGGTATATTTGACGGCTTCGTCCAAGCAACGCTGCGCACCGCCCAGCGAACAGGCACCGATGTTCAACCGTCCACCGTCGAGTCCGGCCATTGCAAAGCGGAAGCCGTCGCCTTCTGCGCCGACGCGGTTGGCAACGGGCACGCGGCAATCTTCGAATATCACCTGCGCGGTTGGCGAAGCATTCCAGCCCAGTTTCTTCTCCGGCGCTCCAAAGCTGAGGCCAGGCGCATCCTTGTCGATGACGAGGCAGGAAACGCCCTTTGCCCCATTGTCGCTGGTACGTACCATCGCGACATAGATATCATTATAGCCCGCGCCTGAAATAAACTGTTTGGTGCCGTTGAGCACATAATGATCGCCATCGAGCCGCGCAGTGGTTTTAAGCGCCGCGGCGTCCGAACCCGAGCCGGGTTCCGTCAGGCAATAGCTGGCTATTTTGTCCATCCCCACCAGTTGCGGCATATAGCGTGCCTTCAATTCCGCACCGGCATAGGTGTCGATCATCCAGGTCGCCATATTGTGAATCGAGATATAGGCGCTGGTGGCGGGACAACCATAGGCCATTGCCTCCATGATCAGCGCGGCTTCCAACCGGCCAAGCCCGATCCCGCCATTTTCCTCGGAAATATAGATTGCACCGAACCCAAGCTCGCCGGCGGCCTTCCAGACATCGACCGGATAATGGTGCTCCTCGTCCCACTGTCCGGCAAAAGGCGTGATCCGGTCGGAGGTAAATTTGCGCGCGACATCCTGAATGGCGATCTGGTCGTCGGTGAGGGAGAATTGGTTAGTCATCTAAGAATTCCAGCAATTTGTAATATTGTTGCTTATGCAATGAGGCAGCAATCACTTCCCGTATAAGACGCGTTCGTCAAACAGCTTGTGCATCACATCGACCTCGTTACGCTCGTACCAGCGCGGTCCCTTCACCCCTTTATCCCATGAAAGCATCTGGATTAGCGTACCGTTCGCATCGGCGATCACCGGTGGCGACAATTTGCCCATCGGGTCGGCATAGGCTTCATCGGCGGTTATGATTGTCCAGCCGTCGGCGCGCAGAGCCTTGACCAGATCTTCGACATAGAGCGCAGCAAGATCGGTTTCGTGCAAAAGCAGGACATGCGCAGGCGAGCGTTTCAGCGTCCGCCGTGCCAGATTGTCTGCAAAATTGGCTGCCTCGACATGGGTTTCAACATAGAGATCGCGCAGCGCCTTTTGGTCGATGCGCTTTCCTGCCTTGTCCGCTTTGCGCGCTAGGCTCTCCAGATACCAATCCCAGCCATCTGCTGTGACATAGCCATTGCGCAACCCCATCGCCTTCAACCCTGTCCGTACGGCATCGCGCTTGGCAACATTCTTGCCGCCTTCGTCGAGTTGCGGAAAACGGAACCATGGACGATAGCCGCGCTCCTTCTTCAACCAGTCCTGTGCCTTTCCGATATCGGCAAGAAAGCGCTCTGCCGGGACATCCGAGAGGATCGGATGGGTTGCAGTATGGTTGGCAAGCACATGGCCAGCGCGAACATAGGCGCGCAATTGCGCCTCGGCGTCGTTGCTGGCGTCTATACGTCCAGGATTGCTGAAGAAAACGGCCTGTTTGACCCCGGCCCTCTTGAGTGCGGCAGCTAGAAGCTGCGGGCGGATATCCGGGTTGAGATAAGCACCCGGCCCACGCGGGGCGTCGTCGAAACTCAGTGCAATTCTTTTCGTGCTAACCGTCGAATGCAATATGCCATGCGCGTTTTTGCTCGGCAAACCGAAGATCAGGGCGATGGCCAAAGCAAGCGACAGCAGGGCAGCTACGTCGAACAAAGCGACGAAGCCCCACGGCAGATTTGTCAGCTTTCGCAAAATATGTTGCACCCCGGATCGCTCCACCGCCGAAACCGGTAGCGAGCTTATCCAGCCATGCGTTGATTTGGCTAGCAAAAACTGCCTAGCCCACCGTCCCAAATCCGGATCGGATCACCCCATGGTCGGAATGACAAACGCATTGCCACCGTAGGGCGAACCATCAGGCCAGCGCGCGGTGACTTTCTTCACCTTGGTCCAGAATTTGATGCCTTCCATACCATATTGGTCGGTGTCGCCAAAGCCTGAACGTTTCCAGCCGCCAAAGCTGTGATAGGCAACCGGCACCGGAATCGGCACGTTGATCCCGACCATGCCGACATTGACACGGCTCGCAAATTCACGGGCCGCGTGGCCGTTGCGGGTAAAGATCGCGACGCCATTGCCGTACTGGTGCTTGCTGGGCAGGCTCAGCGCGGTTTCAAAATCGGGCGCGCGGACGATTTGCAGCACGGGGCCGAAAATCTCTTCCTTATAGCTTTCCATGTCGGTGGTGACGCGGTCGAGCAGCGTCGGCCCTAGGAAATAGCCTTCCTCATGCCCCTGCATTTTGAAGCCACGGCCATCGACCACCAGTTCGGAGCCTTCGTCGATTGCGGTCTGAATCCAGCCTTCGACTTTGGCTTTGTGCTGAGCAGTTACCACCGGGCCATAATGCGCTTCTTCGTCGGTCGAGATGCCCACCCGCAGCGCTTCGATTGCCGGGATCAGTTTCGCTTTCAGCCGTTCCGCCGTGTCGTCACCCACTGGCACCACCACCGGCAATGCCATGCAGCGCTCGCCAGCCGAGCCGTAAGCCGCACCGCACAGGTCATTGACCACTTGATCGAGATCCGCATCGGGCATGACGATACCGTGGTTCTTCGCACCACCCATGGCCTGCACGCGTTTGCCAGCGGCAACGCCGCGATTATAGACATAATGCGCAATGTCCGAAGACCCCACAAAGCTGACCGCGCCGATGGCGGGGTGGTCAAGGATCGCATCGACCATCACCTTGTCGCCGTGGATCACCTGAAAAATACCTTCAGGCAGACCGGCTTCGATGAAGAGTTCCGCAAGACGGTTGGGAACTGAAGGATCGCGTTCGGATGGCTTCAGCAGGAAGGCATTACCAACCGAAATCGCCACCGCCCCCATCCACAGCGGTATCATCGCGGGAAAATTGAATGGAGTGATACCAGCACCGATACCGATTGGCTGGCGCATCGAATAGACGTCAATGCCCGGACCAGCGCTCTGGGTATATTCGCCTTTCATCACATGCGGCAGGCCGCAGCAGAATTCGACAACCTCCAGCCCGCGTTGAATATCGCCCTTGCTGTCGGCGATCACCTTGCCATGTTCGGCGCTGAGCATATGCGCCAGCTCATCCATATGCTTTTCGATCAGCGCCTTGAAGTTGAACATCACGCGCGAGCGCCGCTGCGGATTCATCGCCGCCCATGCCGGTTGCGCAGCCTGAGCAGCGGCTACAGCCTGATCGAGCACCGCTTGATCACCCAAGGCAACCTGTGCCTGCACACCGCCATTATTGGGGTCCATGACATCGGCAAAACGCGTCGCGGCGGGCGCTCCGCCGACAATGAAATGGTCAATCTGGCGCATGGGAGACTTCTTTCCTTAAGGGGTCAATCAATGCGGCGACGCATAGAACCTTAGGGGCCAGCAATGCAAGTACAGGCCCGCCTAATCGTAACGGCGATTGGCCATGAAGTGAGAAGATGTTGGCACCGCCCCTGCCTCTGTGCAAAAAGGTGCCATGCCGTTCCGCTTTCAAATCAACACTTCGCTTGATCCAGCCAAGCTATCGCAGCAATTTGTCGACCGGGGCTATATCTCCATCCCCGGCTTTCTGGCTGGGGAAGGCGCGCGCGCTTTGAAGACTGCTTTGGCTCAGCGCAGCGACTGGCATTGGGCAATCAGCGCAGACGGCAATGTCTACGACTTGCCCCCTGAAACCCGCGCCGCAATGACAGAGGCGCAATGCGAGGAGCTTGATCGGCGTATCTATGCGGCAGCGCGTGACAAATTCCAGTTTCGCTTTTCATCGGTGCGTGTTCCCGACCCCGTGGCCGATCGACAACCCGAAACCGACATTTTGCATGCGTTTGCAGAGTTTATGCGCAGCGAAGCGGTGATGGCGTTCTTGCGGATCGTTGCAGGTCGTGCGGCGATTCGCTTTGCTGATGCTCAAGCCACGGCCTATCATCCCGGAGATTTTCTAACCGGCCATGACGATGATGTTGAAGGCAAAAGCCGCGAACTCGCTTATGTGATGGGCCTTACCGAAAACTGGCGAGTCGAATGGGGCGGTTTGTTGCTATTCCACGGCAGCGATGGACAAGTAAACGGGCTTGTTCCTCGCTTCAACTGCCTCAATATGTTTGCTTTGCCGGTGATGCACAGCGTCAGTCAGGTCACCCCCTTTGCCGGCGAGGTCCGCCATACCGTTACTGGCTGGCTGCGCACGGCCATACCTAGCTGATCGCCGCTATACCCAGTCGGGCGGTGGCTGGTCGGGATCGAAATATTCAAAAATCAGGTGGATACGGTCGCAATTACCGCGGTTCTCCACCGAGTGTACCCCAATATTGTTGAGTTCGACCGCTTCGCCCTCTTCCATCTGATATTCCACGCCATCGACATAGAAAAACACCTTATCATTGGTCTGGATCGGAATATGGATTTTGTGCGGCCAGCGCGCCGCTGGGTTTGCATCGCGGTGCGGCTGGACAACGCCGCCGATGGGCATTCGTGCTAGCATCACCCTTGGATATTCGCCCCGTGCATAACCATAGTCGGCGGTCGCCGCAGCCAAAACTGGCTCTAGAAGGGGTTTCCATTTTTCCCATTGCGGGCAACCATAATGGTCGCGCCAGTCGCGGAAATTGCGGACGAAGCGGTACGGAAAATGGCGCGTGGCATCGAGCGCCTCAAACCGGTTGGGCTTGTTGGCGTTTTCATGGTTCCACTCATCCTCGCTGATAGCCATGATCGCTGCCTTGAGTGCAGTGATATCCACGCGGCCAAGGCGGCGGATCGTCGTCGTTTTGCGCGGGTTGGTGTACATGCGCTACCTCTCAATAGTCGTAGCCGAAAAGTTCGATATCACGCGCATAGATGCGTGCGACGCCATCGATCAGTTCCTGGTCGAAATATTGTTTATATTCCTCATGCCGTGACCGGTTGGCATGATCGAGCACGGTTGTTTCGACGCCCAGACGGCTTGCAATCTCATCATAGGATGGCTGCATCGTTTCAACTTTGCCGAGAAAATCGGCCTGCAACTGTCCATCGGGTCCGCAGAGAAAGGTAAATTGCGGTTTGAAAATGATATGATTGTGCGGCGGCGCCACAAAAAGAAGATGCCGCATCACTCCCTTTGGATCCCGCGCAAAACTGCCTTCACGGCTTGTGGCAAAGGCACAATAGGAAACAAAGCGGTCGAACGGATTGCGGACAAAAGCGAATTTAAAATAGTCTGCAAATGCATCTTCGCCTAAATGTGGGCGTACGTCCTGAAAACTCAAATGGCCGTGGCCCAGTTGCGCGAGTTCGGGGATAGGCGATTGTTTTTCGACAAAAAGTCGCGCCTGTTCCCAATCATCGGGTCCCAGATGAGATCGCAACGCCTGCCGCACCGAATGTGTGCCTGTCTTGGGCACGGCGACGAAGACAAATTTGTGTCGATGCGAAACGATCATAAGGACTTATCGAACTGCAGCCATTGCAGGCTGAGCAGCCTGAGTTCCGGGTGCTGCAGCCATGAACACCAACTCGTTCAATGCCCGGTCAAGCGATACGCCATTGGGGAGCACGATCCGGCTGGTGCCCTCGCGCCCGAGGCGCGCGCGAATATCCGATAGCGCAAGCTGATATTGCGGCAAACCTTCGCGGCTGGTTCCATATTGCGCCCACAAAGCACCCCAATGATGCAAAAACCGGTCAAGAATTTCGATGACTTTGGCAAAAAGGCTCGGACCGTGGTGCCTGATCGAGCAGGAAGTCGACGTGACAGCGTACTTCCCACACCGACATGATTTCGGGCGTGTTTACTTGTTCATAGCGGATTTGCGCGTGGGCGGCCGATCCTGAAACGATGGTTTCCACTTGGTCTTCACCCTCGGACTCTGCCGACCGGATCAAATCCCAAAGCCTTTCACCACCGACGGTATCCAGAACCAGATGGATGCGCTTGTCGCTGCCGCCGTTATAGACATCATGCGTACGGAATGAGTCAAATATCCAGCATTCGCCAGCGGCCATGTTGACCATTTCGCCTTCGCATGTGAACACGACCTTGGGATTGGTAATCACCGGAATGTGAATGCGGAAATGCGTTCGCCAATAGTGGCCGACATCAACATGTTCGGGAACCACAGCGCCAGCCGCCAGCCCCATCAGTCGGCTTCGTCCCCAGACCGCACCTATATTCCTCATAATGTCCAGAATATACGGACAAGCACGCAAATGCTCGGTGGCCGCCATCGGCCCGGCGAAGGCATTGGTAATCACACCGTTTGGCGTAATCAGCGGCACCGCATCATTGCCAACAACTTTGCCCGGATGCGGCAGCCACGCCGAAATCGGCAGTGCAGAAATCTCCGCAGAAAGCCGGTCCGCATCAATCCGCAGCGGAAGCTTTAACAACGGCTGGTTGATCTTCATCGCGAAATGTTATTTCCGGATTTCAATCTGCGGTCGGTTGACCATTTCGCCCAATCCTCGCCGGTGCTGTTCGCTCATTTCTTCCCACTCTTTTGCCGTCTTGCAGACCTTCTTGCCAAAACGCGAACCTGTTTCCTGCTGTCTTTTACAAATGAGGCGTTCGCCCTCATCCGCATTATTTGAAGCGAAAGCCGGATTTGCTCCGATCATCACCATCGGGATTAGAAAAGCTGACAAATGCCGCATGACACAATCTCACATCAGAGTTGCTACCTAGTGAGGAGACAGCATTGCAGTGCTTCATCAGCCTGCAACCTATCGCTAAGTAACCAAAGAGTGATTGTGCATCAGGGCTGTTTCGCTGTCAATTAGCATGGCCGTGTTAAGGCGTGTTCGCGCAGCGACCAGAATCCCGCTCCGTTAGGCAAAGTCGGTGTAATTTCTGTTTAAAAAGGACGACCACTTCCCTCCTTTTCATTACGGCCCATAACCGGCCTGTTGGCCATTTCCTCCCAACCCCGACGATGCGCTTCGGACATGGCTTCCCATTGCCCCGCCGTCCGGCACACCTTCTTTTTGAATCTTGTTCCGGTCTGTATTCTCAGTTTACAGACCAATTGATTCTCGCCTTGCTCGTCAGAGTTGGCTTGTGCGTCCTCGCTGGCGCTGGCATTTGGAGCCAACAGCAGCGGCGAGCAAAATAGTGCGGTGAGCGGCAGCGCAATCTTCCTCACGGACGACCTCCTTCAATTTGATCATCCGCAAATTTGAGCTTCGAACCGCTGCTCTACAAGTTACAAAAATGACCCGGGACATTGAGATCAATGCTTGAAAGTCAAAGCCTGACCGCTGCAATAGATGAGCAGCCAAAATTAACAATCAGTCCAGCGAATAATCATATTTCTGGACCCATGGTTCCAATATCGGCAGCACCTCGTTCATATAGTTCCGGTAACGCTGCCAGCGGCCGCTCGCCGAAGAATAGATTTTCTCGGTAACCTGAGCATAGCTGGGAGTGCGGATATAGCCGCGTTCGCGCGCGGTCTTTTGATGATCGAGCACCGAAGGATCCCAATCGAGACCAAGGAAATCAAAAAGTGGTCTGAGCTCGCTTTCGACATCTTCGACCATGGCTTCGTAGCGCAGCATGTGAACGTCGAGCGGCAGCACTGATTGGCACTGCTCCCAATAACCGAATATCCGGTCATAAGTGCGGCTGGCATTGGTCAGGTCGAGGAAGCTTGACATGGCCTCGGTCGGCTTGAAATTCTGCATATAGCAGCTGAGCACAACATCGCAGGGATGGCGCATGGCAAGGATGATCTTTGCGTCGGGGAAAAGCCGTTGAATCAATGGCATGCGAATCATCGACAACGGATTTTTGTCGATGACCAGAGCGCCGGCAGGCGGAGGCGAGGCCTTGTCCAATTCGGCAAAATACAGCGCGCGCATTTCCGCGATTGCCCGGTCATCCATTCGCCCCACGGCATCCAGATCGCCGATTGTGTTGGCGACGGTTTCGATCATCGGAATTTCTTCAAGGACATGTGCGCCTTTGTGGCCCATCAGGATGGTATCCAGCAATGTTGTCCCTGATCGTGGAAAACCGACCAGAAAGGCTGGCGACGCCCGGCCATCTGCGACGTTTGTTTTTGGCCAGGAAGCCACCCAGGCGGATGTAGTTTTTGCGGTCAGTTCGGCGATGTTCCTTTGGTAGGCAGTGCGATCCTTACCAACGCCGAGCGGACTGTTTGCCATCGCGAAGTTCATGTCTTCAAAGGCAAAATAGGCGGTTTCGACCTGTCCCAGGCGATCCGCCAACTGGCCCTTGAATTGCGCCAGCATTGCTGCGCTGATGGCTTTGCTGTCAATCTGGTCCACGAACGATAGAGCATCCTGATGCTGTCCTTTTCTGGAAAGCAGCAAGGCGCGCAGATAGTCGATTTCACCACCCTTTACTCCGGCGCGCTGTCCATCGCCGATCAGCGCTTCCAGTTCCTCGGTGCGATTGGCCTTTTCGAACAGTATCCCCAGATTGAGATAACCTGAAGGATGCGTCCGGTCGGCCTGAATGGCGAATTTGAACGAGCGTTCGGCCTGCATTTGATCAGCCATATCGGTGAAGGCAAGGCCGATGGCGACGAACACTTTTGGGTCTTTGGGATTGAGCTTTGCAGCAGCACCTAAGGCGCGCAGACCGGCCTCTACATGGTCAATCTGCGTTAGCGTCCTGCCCAGTTCGATCAACGGTGCTGGATCATTGGGAACGAGCAATGCCGCCTTTTCCAACATCAGGCACGCGTCTTCATACCTGTCCTTGGACATCAATACGCGCGCAATATTGGTCAATACCACCGCCGATTTGGGATTGATTTGCTGCGCCCTCTGAAAAGCGTCCATTGCGCCATCCAGATCGCCCAATTCGTTTCGTGCGTTTCCGAGGTTGTTCCAGCTTTCAAAGTCACCTGGATTTTCGTGGACCAGCCGTTCGTAAGTCCAGACTGCTTCGGCTGGGCGGCCTTGCGCTTTTAGCAGGTCGGCGTGCATCCGTTCAAGCTCTGCGGTACGCGTGCCATCAGCCAGGCTGCACGCAGCGAGCGCTTCGTCCCTGCGACCGGCATCGGCGAGCGATTTTGCCAGATTGATGCGGTTATCAACGCCGTCACCCCCATTGGCAACCGCCTGTTGCAAATAAAAAATGCCTTTTGCCAAATCGCCCGACTGGCTGGCGACCACACCCAGAAATTGCAGAACATCCGGATTTTTGGGCGCCAAGCGAGCGGCGGCTTCGGCGTTCAGGAGCGCACCGTTCAGGTCGCCCTTATTATAGGCCGCAAAGGCGGACTTCATAGATTGCTGTACGGACATGTCAGGGTCAGGACCTACTAAATGCACATTCGAGGTTTGAGGCCATTTTGCTCAGTGCAAGGCGGCCAGCGACGGGAATATGCCGATATTGCCTAGCTTGCCAACGCGGCAATGGGCAAAATGGGTCAAATCCGAAGGACGTCAAAATGGCTTCGATCTCGAAACGAAACGCCCTTGCAGGTAGAATAACTGCCTGACTGCGACCGTTTCCCTTCGATATCTTTGCCATTTTGACGCCTCGAATGTGCATTTAATAGGTCCTGACTCTTAGTCCTAGATAGAAAAAGGGCGGGAAACCAGTCCCGCCCTTTCCTTTTTTGTTTAACCTTGCGTTAGAAGCGCAGGCGAGCCGACACATAAGCGCGGCGACCGATGACGTCATAGAGCGACGGATCGGTGCCCGACTGCACGTTCGGTGCATAGGTCTGCGGCTGCTTGTCGAACGCATTGTTCAGACCCAGACGGAAGGTGAACTGCTCGACATTGGCTTCAAGACCAAAGTCGAAATACACCGCCGTACCTGGACCGGTGAAAGTTTCACCGGGGAACTGACGTTCTGCACGGTTGACCATCTTGTGGATGTAACGCATGCGGGTGTCGAAGCTGAGATTGTCGTCCAGCTTCCAGTTCACATTCAGATTACCCTTCCAACGCGGGAAGCTGGTACCCAGGCCTGCGCCGAAATAGGAAGCAGTGCCGGCATAGTCAGTTTTCAAACCACCCAAACCAACATTTTTAAAGTCGATCAGATAGTTCACCGCGAGGTTGAAGCTGATCGCCGAGCTTTCCGAAACGAATTCAGTCGGCAGGCGGTAGCCCAACTGGACGTCAATACCCGAGGTCTTCACCGAACCCTGGTTGATCGCCTGGAAGTAACCCGTTGCAGGGTCGCCGCCGAGCGAAGCAGGAAGGTAAATGCCCGTGATATTGTTACCCGAACGCGCAATACCGGCGCAATAAGGGCTGGTCGTGCTGAGGCCCGAGTTGATATCGTTGTAACCATAGCAGGATGCAATGATTTCATTGACGTCGGGTGAGAAGATCGTGTCCTTGATCTTGATATTGTAATAGTCGATCGACCCAGTGAAACCACCCGCCGTAAACACACCACCAACGGTGAAAGTGTCGGACGATTCAGGCTTCAGGTCGGGGTTACCAGTGACCGTGATGAATGCCTGGCCGCCCGGAGTAGCCGCGAACGAATCAGCTGTGCTGTTGCCAACGCCGGTTGCTACGCAAAGCGCACGAGCTGCTGCTCCGCCAGAAGTACGGAAATCCGTGGTTGCCGAGCAAGGATCGAATATCTGCGGGAAGCTGCCGCCACCCGAGAACAATTCACCAAAGTTCGGAGCACGAACCGAGTGCTGGTAGCTTGCACGCAGACGGACTGAATCCAGCGGTGACCATGACAGAGTTCCGCCATAAGCGAAATCCTTCGAAGGCGTGCCATCAACACCATTCTGGATGTCGTTGAAATCGCTCTTCGAATGACGTGCTGTCAGCGAAAGTTCCAGAGTATCCATGATCGGCGCACGAATTTCTCCGAAAATGTCGAAGAAGCTGTTGGTGCCAAGGTCAGGTGTCGAGGTGTTGAAGCCAGCGATCGGACCAAACAAAGCGCCCGGATCGAATGCATAGCGGAAATTGCGCGATTCGACACCAAGAACAACACCAAGCGGACCGCCCGGCAGTTCCATCAAATCACCGCTGACATAGCCTTGAGCAACTTTCTGCGTGAAAGTTGTCTTAGTCCGACCAACTTCGTCGACATAGTCGACGCAAGCTTGCGACAACGGCTGGATACCGAACGGATTGAAACCGCCCGCACAGAGGCTTGCGCCGCCATCGGCTGCTTCAAGCAATTCCTGAACGCGCTGAACATTAACGTTACCGCGTGCTTCCTGATCGATCGTAGTACGACCCCAGCTATAATAGGCTTCATAGCGCCAGTTGTCGCTGATATCGCCCCGAAGACCGACTAGACCCTGCAATACTTCGTTGTCGAAAACCTGCTCACGCAGACCGGTCGGCAAGAAACGATAGCCGATGCGTACGCCTTCAGCGGCACCAACACCAGTCAGGTTTGCATCGTCACCGGTACGAGTAAGCAGCAGCGTGCGCAAATCAGCAGGGAGGAACGGGTTGCTCATAGGAGCGACCAGACCTGTGATACGACCGCCGGGTGCAACCAAAGCCGAGCGAGCGTTCAAACCCGAAGCAGTGCTAGTGGTATTGACGATACCAGTACCGACAGGCGTAGGAGCCAAAGCCGAAGACGAGGTGTATTCAGTGAATCCACCCTGCATGAAGAAATCAAAGGAAGGATTGATTTCATAGTGCGCGGTCAGGAATGCCGACTTGCGTTCCATCGGGAGCACCAGGATGTTAACGATGTCGAAGTTGTAAGAATAGAAGTCCGGGAAGAAGTTCAAATTCGGATTAGCAGCCGAATCGGCAGCATAGCGGAAGTTGGAAACGTTGTTCGGGCTATTGAAGATACCAACGCCGTACAATGAGCCATCCGAGTTGAAGCCAAGCAACGTACCGTTCGGAGCCTGAGCCGCCGAAACACCATAACCCGCGAACAGTGTGTTGATCGCAGTCTGACTGATCGGGTTGGTGCCGCTTTGCGTGTAACGACCGGTGGGGAAGGTACCCGTGGTCGAGGTTGCCTGCGAAGCAAAGGCGCGCTGCGCCTTAATCAGGCTCTGACGCTTCGAATATTCAGCCGAAAATGCGATGTTACCACGACCATCGGCAAAATTGCCACCAATCGTGCCGCTGAACTGATACTCACGGGCGTCAGTTTCAGGGATTGAGTTGGTATAGGCCGCACGAAGATCGAGACCTTCAAAATCGTCCTTCAAGATCATGTTCACGACACCTGCGATAGCGTCGGCACCATAGGCCGCACCTGCACCGCCAGTGGTCACGTCGATACGCTCGATCAGGCCCTGTGGAATGGTGTTCAAGTCAACCGTCTGGTTCGAAGCCGACACCATGGGGCGACGACCGTTAATCAGAACGAGGTTACGGTTCGAACCGAGGCCGCGAAGGTCGATGTTCGACTGGCCGCCATTGCCGGGGTTGTTTGAAGTGGTCGTGCCAGCGGGGTTAACGCCGGGCAGTGTGTTCAAGAAGGTATCCAGCGTGATGTCAGCGTTGGCAACGGTCTGGTCGCCAGTGACAACCGATACCGGGCTGTTCGGATCCAGGTTAGGACGCGCAATGCGCGAACCGGTTACGATGATGGCCTCACCGCTATCTTCCTCTGCAGCTTCATCCTGTGCGAATGAAGGTGTAGAGATCAACGCGAGACCGAGCGCCAGCGGCGCAGCGGTGTAACGAAAATTGCTAAGACGTGCTTTTTTCACGTGTCCAGCCCCTATCTCTGTAGAGGCGCCTCAACCCCTGTTAAGGGGCCAAAAACGCCGATTTATGGTCTCCAACCCACACACCATCAGCTCTTTCAAAAGCACATGGTCAGGGTCAGATTGCCTTGTTTATTGAAACAATTTTACGCTCAGGGCAAAGGAAATGCCAACCGAAAGCGCCGTTTTTGGCCAATTGTCACTATTTTGCAACAGAGTAAAATGATCGCATTCGCGCCAGCAACCTGCAAATCCTAAGCATTTCGAAGGCGCTGCTCAACGGCCAACGACTTTCCTGTATCCTTCCAGAAAAAAATCGGCGACTTTCGTTGAAACAAAATACAATCGCGACGGACCTTTTCCTGCTGGCAAGATATCAAAGGCTTTGCTAACGGGCGGGCCACGCACCCATAGCTCAGCTGGATAGAGCGCTGCCCTCCGAAGGCAGAGGCCAGAGGTTCGAATCCTCTTGGGTGCGCCACTCAGTCCCCAAAATCGTCATTCTCTAGGCTTCACCTCAGGGCACCGCTGATTGCGGCGGAGTTCTGCGGGCTTTTGCCGGAGAGCTTTTCAGCCTGAAGCCAAAAGCGTCTCTGATTTGGGAGACTTTGGCATAATTCTCCAGCCCGTCTCTGCGGCCCAAAAAACTGACCTCTGCTGCTATTTGGGAGGTTTCAGGCGAACCCGAACATGCGCTTCTGATCATCCCAAGAAAGCGGGAGTTCAGTGTCGAGCAGCTTTTGTGTCGTAAGTCCCAGCGGCTGCCGCCCGTGACAATGTCGGGAGCGAGACAGCCGATCTTGAGCAGTGTTCCGATGCGGATAGGTGCCTTGCTAGTTTGCGCAGCCCAGCTCCTGAACCCGCGCTCGAGGCGGTCCTTTGTCGCATCGACCGCCAATTTTGGTTCAATTCTGATATGGCCATTTGCTCGCAGATCCGGTCTGCCAACTTTGGTCATTGCAAACTACATTGGTGCAGGACAGTATTTTTTCAAATAGTCGCCGTGCGTTGGCATATACTCCACGACGTAGCGGATCGATTGCTCAATGCCGTCCAGTTCCTTCGCCGTGTCAGGCCCTATCAGACCATCAGCCATGGCATTGTGTCCTTGCATCATAATGCCCTGCCCCATCATGACCGCAGCCCAACTGGTTTCGGTAAACAACTCGTTATCTTCGCGGAAAATCTGCCCGTTGGCGCGGAAGAGACTGGTCTTTTCGGTCAGGCGTTCGGGCACTGCCATCGTTCGGCAATAATTCCAGAATTCGCTATCGTCTCGGCTGGTTGCATTATAGTGAAGGATCAGGAAATCACGGATACGGGCATATTCCTTGCCGGTCAGCCGGTTAAATGCATCCTCTTGCACTTGGGTGATCCCGTCGAGGGATAGTAGAGCGATCAGCTTGTTGATGCCGGTGTTTATCAGATGGATCGATGTCGATTCCAGTGGCTCCATGAAACCAGCAGACAGGCCAAGCGCCACGACATTCTTGTTCCAGAATTTCTTTCGCCGCCCGGTGGTGAAGCGAAGGAAATTTGGGTCGGCACCGGGCTTACCCGCGATGTTTTTGACCAAAATGTCTAGCGCTTCATCATCACCCATGAAACTGCTGCAATAGACATGGCCATTGCCGTTGCGATGTTGAAGCGGAACCTGCCATTGCCAGCCTGCCTTATGTGCCTTTGCACGCGTATAGGGCAGCGGCCCGCTGCCATCTTCGCGTAAGCAAGGCAGCGCCACCGCACGGTCACAGGGCAGAAAATTGGTCCAGTCCTCATATCCGGTCTTCAGTGCCTGTTCGATCAACAGCCCGCGAAAGCCAGAGCAATCGATGAAGAGGTCACCTTCAATCCGGGTGCCATCTTGCATGGTGATAGAATTTACAAAGCCGCTTTCGCTGTCGAGCTGAACATCGTCAACACGGCCTTCCTTCCTGACAACACCACGCTTTTCGGCATAGCCGCGCAGGAAACGGGCATAACGCCCCGCGTCCAGATGATAGGCATAATTGACCGGCGGTAAATCCTCGCGCTGATAATCCTCGGTCCTGGCAAAACGGCCAAAATAGGCGGCCATTGTTTCCATATTGAATACCTGGATGGGCCGCTTGTCGCCCGCCTGCCGGTATTTGTGCCAGACATGATGGAAAGAAATGCCATCCATCTCGTAGCCATAATTGCCAAAGGGATGGATATAGCTGTCGCCGAGCTTTCCCCAGTTCACAAACTGGATACCGAGTTTGAAACTGCCTTGGACTGAAGCCAGCAATTCGCGTTCGTCGATTTCAAGAAGGCGATTGAAATCGAGAAATGGTGGAATCGTTGCTTCGCCAACCCCTACCGTGCCGATCTCCTCTGATTCCACCAGTGTGATTGCGACCGGTCTGCCAGCACGAATCCGCGAAAGCGCGGCCGCCGCCATCCATCCCGCTGTGCCGCCGCCCACAATGACGATATGTTCTATGGCTTTCATGATAACCTCTTACGCTGCCGATGAAGCATAGAGCAATATCGCAAATTGTGAACGTTCATTTTATATCTTGTGAACGCTCTCAATTGGCATTATGTGTCAAAATGACGGAGGGAATCATACCCCCGCAGGAGGATTTAGGGAGGTTTGCTTGGCTACCATGTCAAAATTCGTGCGTTCCAGCCGTTTTGCGGCGCTTTCGACGGCGTCCAGCCTTGCGCTTTGCGCACTTTTTGCCCAGCCGGCATTCGCGCAATCCGCCGACGAAGCCGACCCGAGCACAGCTGCCGTTGAAACGGAAGATGAGATCGTCGTCAGTGGCTTTCGCAAATCTCTTGAAAATGCCCAAGGCATAAAGAAGGATGCCGATACATTTGTAGACGTCATTACCGCGGAAGACATAGGCGCACTGCCTGATCGCTCGGTAGCAGAAGCGCTGCAGCGCGTTCCCGGCGTTAACATCGGGCGCTTTGAAAAGACGACTGACCCGGATCGCTTCTCGGTCGAGGTACCGGCGTCATCATTCGCGGCCTGCCTTTTGTCCGTTCGGAATTGAACGGGCGCGACATCTTTCCGCGACCGGCGGTACGGTGTTGTCCTTCAATGACGTCTCGCCAGAACTTCTGGGACGCGTCGAAGTCTTCAAGAACGTTACGCCCGACATGATCGATGGCGGTATTGCTGGCACCGTTAATCCGTCACGCGCAAGCCTCGACAATCCCGGTTTCAAGATCGCGGGAACGATTGAAGGCAATTATGGCGATCTCGCCAAAGAATGGTCGCCCGGATTTTCTGGGATCATTTCCAACACTTGGGAAACGAGTGGCGGAAGCAAGTTCGGCCTGCAACTTGGTTATGCAAAATCTGAACTGATCAGCCGCACCGATGCTTCGCAGCTGACCGACCCCTGCTATCGTGCCGATACGCTCACTTCGACCTGTCTACGTGTGCGTGACGTCGGTTCGGGCGGCTTTGGTAACGGCACAGGCTTCAACGAGACCAACTTCCCGCCTGCAGGTACCGTCATCGTCCCCAAGGGTGCGGGCGTGCGCACCACTACGCTGGAACGCGATCGCGAAGCGTTTTCAGCCGTTGCGCAATTTGAAAGCGGCGACGGTCGATTGGTAGCAACAGCAGAGTTCCTGCGTTCCAACACCAAATTCTTCACGGACGAATATGCCATTCTGGCACTGGTGAATAATGATGCTGGCTTCCCGGTGCAGGCCGCTGGCAGTACATGGACCTTTGACGATAACAATGTGTTCCAGACCGGCACCCTGACCCAGACAGGTGGCGATTCCGGTTTGTCGCCTTGGGGTGGTTTGCCGACAGAGCTGTTGCGCTTCCAGCGCAACACTAAAGCGACGACTGAGGATTTCTCTTTTGATGCCAAGTTCGAAGCGACCGATCGCTTGCGCTTCAACTTTGAACTGCAGCACATCGGATCGGAGCTCAGCCAGGATGCGATTATCGGCACGATGGCGACATTCTCCGATGTCCGCATCGATAATAGCGGCAATGTCCCGAACGTAGAATTCATACTGCCGCAAGGCGCGCCGCAAGGCATTTATGGCAGCCCGGAATATACCTATTTCTGGTTCTTGCTTGATAGCCAGGCGCGCAACGAAGGCGACCTCAACAGCGTCCGTTTTGACGCCGAATACGACATCAGCGATGAAGGTTTCTTCAAAAGTGCTCGCTTCGGAACACGTTGGGCGGAACGTGACCGGATTACCCGCGATTCCAATTTTGGTAACTGGGGTACGCTTGGCGCGCCATGGACGGGTCGCGATGGATCCTCGAACCGGCCTGGTCCTAGCGGACCATTGCCCGGCGCACGTCCCTATGGCGGCGGTGGCGGTGCTTACCCGATCGATTTCCCCGATGCATCTTCCTTCCGGAATCCGTTTGCGGATGGCTTCCAGCGCGGCAATGCGCCCGTTCCAATCGCAAATGGCGGTGGATTTTTCTACGGTGGCGACGATTTCATCGGCGAATATCTGAACGGCACAACTGCCGCACAGGGTGCCGCGATCACCCGTTGGTCATTCCCGGATCGTTTGGGCGAAGCGTGGGAGCCAATCACCGATCGCACCAATTCTGACGGATCAGCATGTGCCCCGTTCTGCACAGGCGATATTTCGGATGTCACCGAATATACCAAGGCAGCCTATGCACGCGTCGATTTCGGGACTGATTTCGGTAATGGTTGGAATGTCGTAGGCAATTTTGGCGTCCGTTATGTCCATACCACGGTCAAGAGCGGTGGTAGAATTACACTGCCTAACCCGAACCGGTTCGACGCTTTAGCGGCCGGCGGCAATGCAGACGGTGTGGTGCAAGTGTCTGAAATCCAGACGGCTTGCAAACAACTTGTCCAGGGTGGGCCAGCAGGCACCCGGCTTCTGTTCCTTGTCTGCCACCAGGCAGGCTGAGTTCGCGGCGGCACATACTGGACAAGTTATTGTCGACGATCGTGACATAACCTTCGATCACTGGCTGCCCAGCTTCAATGCGAAGCTCGATGTTGGCGGTGGCCTGTTGTTCCGTTTTGCTGTTTCAAAGGGCATTTCGCGCCCCGACCTGGCACTGTTCCGCGCTGGCGGTGTCATTGCTGACAACACAACCGATCTGGTGTCCGATGGCACGCTGGCGACTGGCCCGCTGTTCCAGCTCTCGACTGGTAACCGGAACGTTCAAGCGACCCAATCGTGGAACTACGATCTCTCGGCTGAGTGGTATTTCGACACAGTTGGTTCGATTTCGGTTTCTGCGTTCCTCAAGGATATTAAGGGGATTGTCAGCAGCGGTTCCAACGTCGTTGACTATCCGTCGGCCAATGGCGACATCGCAGTCGAGGTCAATGGCCCAAGCAACGAACTGGGTGGAACCCTCAAGGGTGTCGAACTCAGCTATCAGCAAACCTACGACTTCCTTCCGGGGTTGCTGAGCGGGCTCGGTACGCAATTGACCTACACCTATGTCGATGCGGGCGATTTCTCCAACGCCGACCTCATCGGGAACCGCGGTACCTTTGCTTCGCTGCAGCCTCTCCAAGGTGTTTCGAAACACACGGTGAACGCAACGGTCTTCTATGAGAAAGGTCCGCTGGCATTGCGTGCGGCCTATAATTGGCGGTCGGATTTCTGGATCACCCGCGCGATGGCATCTTCCCGTTCTCGCCGATCTGGCAGGAATCAACAGGCCAACTTGACGCGTCGATCTTCTATTCGGTCACAGACAACATCAAGCTGGGCGTCCAGGGCGTGAACCTGCTCGACGCGGTGACGCGAACCTCTCAGGTGGTTGATTTCGATGGAACGCGCCTAACCCGTTCGGCGTTCCGCAACGACCGGCGTTTCACTTTCATGGCGCGCTTCGACTTCTAAACGCACATCCCAGTGCAACCTTGAAGCGGGCCTAGGTCTTTGGACCCGGGCCCGTTTTTCTTTGCAGTGCATGCTTGTTGATAGCTGCACTTATTCCCTTAGGGAGGATCCGGCATGTCACTTGTTAGAACTCTCGTCCTTTTGCCGATAGCTTCGATCGGGATCGCGTCGTCGGCTGAGTCGCACGCCGACACCAACGGCGAGCAATGGGAACTGGTCTGGTCGGACGAGTTCGAGGGCATACAGCTCGACCGCACCAAATGGAAACCCGAAAGGTCGTGCTGGGGCGGGGGCAATAATGAGCGCCAATGTTATACCGACCGACTGAAGAACATCCGTGTCGAAGGCGGCGCATTGCGCTTGATTGCGTATAAAGAGAAATTCCGTGGCCCGGATCGCCCGCCTGAAATTGCTGTTAAGCCGAACCCTGATAAGACCCAGTCCTATACTTCGGGCAAAATCCGTACATTAGGGCTTTCGAGCTGGAAATATGGCAGGGTCGAATTTCGAGCCAAGCCGCCCAAAGGGCAAGGGACGTGGCCTGCAGTCTGGATGATGCCAGCGGCTAATGTTTACGGCAGTTGGCCACGCTCTGGTGAAATTGACATATTGGAAGGCGTCAATCTTGGCGCGACTTGCCCGCAATGCAAAGGCGATGTTGGCGAGAACCGGATGATCAGTGCGCTGCATTTCGGCGACTATGCGCCTAAAAACAAGGTGCGAGACACGCGGGTTGCGCTTCCTTCAAACGCGCTTCCCTCTGACGATTACCATGTCTGGACGCTCGAATGGGGCGAAGGGCTGATGCGCTTTTACCTCGACGGCCGGAAATATTGGGAACTGACCGAAAAGGATTGGGAAAGCACTTCGCCCAAGGCAAAGGGAAATCCCGTTGCGCCGTTCGACCAGCCCTTTTACATCATGGCCAATCTGGCGATTGGCGGAAAACTTTCCGAGGAAAATAACGACAAAGATGTTGCAAAGAATGCAATACCCGCTGAATTTGCAATCGATTGGATACGCATTTATCAATGTCGGACCGACAGGGAAAAGGGACTGGCCTGCATGAAAAGCGTCGAGGGGGAAAAGTAAGGATGGCGAGGCGTCGCCAAGCAGTAACGATCAAACATGTCGCAGCAGAGGCCAAGGTTTCCCTGCAAACGGTCAGCCGCGTCATCAACAATGAACCCAATGTCCGGGCTGCGATGAAGGAACGGGTGCAGGCCGCCATCGACATGCTCGGCTATGTCCCCTCGATCGCCGCGCAGCGGATGAGCGGTTCCAAGTCTTATTTGATCCTAGCCATCAATGATCGCGACCGTACCATCGCAGAATGGCAGGCGCGGCAAGGCGGTGACTGGGTGGACCAGATGCTGCTGGGCGGCATGCTGAAATGCGCCGAACATGGCTATCGGATGATCTTCGAACTGGTTGATACGCATAGCGATCATGTTGAACGCGAGTTGGGTGCAGCGATTGCAGCGCTGCAACCTGACGGCATCATCCTAACCCCGCCGCATTCCGAAAATCCGCTGATCACCGGATTTCTGGACCGACAAAAAATCCCTTTTGCGCGCATTGGTTCGGTTGAGCCCGGCCCCGGAATTGCCATGACGATGGGGGACAAAGGTTCAGCGCGCATGGCAACCGAGCATCTCCTCGCACTAAGCCATCGCAGCATTGCTCTGATCGCCGGACCGGAAGAATATAACCTTTCCAATTGGCGCATTGATGGCTGGCAACATGCTATGGCAAATGCCGGGCTACCCACCGATGGCTTGCTGGTACGCGGCGATTTCAGCTATGATAGCGGCGTTGCTGCGGCACAGACGCTGCTTGATCGAAAGAATCGCCCAACCGCCATTATCGCAAGCAATGATCAGATGGCGCTTGCCGTGCTCGACACGGCGATCAAGATGGGCTTACGAGCACCCGATGATCTGTCGCTTGTCAGTTTCGATAACTCGCCTGTCACGCGCTTCACCAGCCCGGAACTGACTGTTATCGACCAACCCATTGTTGCGACCTTTTCCAAAGCGGTCGAATTGCTGATCACCAACGGTAACGGGCCCGAACCCGTGCAACCTGTTGTGGTCGAAAGTAGCCTGATCGTGCGCGGCAGCACGGCACCACCTGCTGGTCATAGCGGCTGTTGATCCTTTGGAAAGCCAGCGACAGTCAAAGCGATTTCTATATCTTTATGCTTTAGCCGTCGCAGGTGGCTCCGTTGCCTATGTTCCCTTTCTAACAATACTGCTGCCCAATCATGTGACAGCATTTGCGGATGAAGGGGCGCTGAAGCTATTGGCGCAACTTGCCTTTGCTGGAGCCATTGCAGCCAGCCTTTCCAACATATTGTTCGGCTGGGCCAGCGACAGAAGCGGATCACGGCGTCCATGGATCGGAACTGGACTGGCCTTCTCCTCGCTACTCTTGCCCGTAATGCACCTTGCAACAACGCCGCTCCATCTGATGATCCTGATCATTTGCTGGCAGGCGGCCCTCAACATGATGCTTGCCCCGCTGGCTGCATGGGCCGGGGATAGCGTACCGGATTCCCAAAAGGGCATACTCGGAGGTCTCCTGGCCTTTGCCCCCGCCCTGGGCGCTTTGGCGGGAGCGCTCGTTACGGTGCCAGAAATTGCTTCGGATGGTGGACGGTTGGTCATCATAGGGTTGCTGGCTGTTGCGATGGTAACACCCGTGCTCCTTTTCAGCCGCCCAGTACCTATGCCACATCTTTCAACTGACGCGGACCAGCCTGACAAACCCCTCGCGCAGCGGAATGCAACCCGCAGCGCCGTGATCAGCATGTGGATCGCCCGGTTGTTTATTCAGATCGCCGAGGCGTCGCTTTTTGCCTTTTTGCTGCTCTGGTTCCGCAGTGTTGACCGCAATTTTAGCGACAATGATGCCGCCATCATATTCGCTGTGGTAATGGCCATGGCTGTTGCCGCCACGCTGATGATCGGGCGCTGGTCGGACCGCGCGGGCCAGCCGATCCTGCCGCTGGCAATATGCGCCGCAATTGCTGCATTCGGATTGCTGATCATGGCGATGGCGAGCGGATTGCGGCTAGCGGTAACGGGCTATGCCCTTTTCGGATTGTCGAGCGGAATTTTTCTGGCGCTGCACAGCAGTCAGACTTTGCGCGTGCTGCCAAAGCCAGCAACACGCGGCCGCGACCTTGGCCTATTCAACCTGACCAACACCGTGCCATCGCTGATCATGCCATGGCTGACGCTGGCGATGGTTCCCACCTTTGGCTTTGACGCCCTATTTGTCCTGCTTGCGGAACTGGCCTTCGCCGCATGCCTGATTTTGATGACTATGCCGGGCGGCGGGCATATATCCCAAACAAGGCAATAATCGCATAGCATAGCATCGGCAGAATTAACGCAATCGCTAGGCTGGATGTCAGGTCGGCAATGATGCCTGTCAGCAATGGCACGACCGCGCCGCCAACAATCGCCACATTGATGATACCCGAGCCATCGGCAGCTCGAGCGCCAAGTTTCTCACAGGCTAAGGTGAAAATGGTCGGGAACATGATAGCATTGGCTAGCCCGATTGCGAGCAGGCTGTATCCAGAAATAGCACCAATCGTCTGTGTGGAGATTAGGATTAGCACGATCGCAGCAACGGCGACAATTGCCAGTAACTTGCCAGGGCTGACCATGCGAAGCAAGCCAGAGCCAATGAAGCGGCCGACCATAGCTCCAGCCCAGTAAAGACCAATAAGCTTGCCAGCGGCTTGCTCTTCCAGTCCCATGACGTGCGATTGCATTAAATAGTTGACGATGAGCGAACCGATGGAAACTTCAGCCCCGACGTAGAGAAAGATACAGAGAGCACCAAACCCGAAGCGCGGGCGCTTCAACAGGTCAAGGCCAGCAAGGCCTTCGCTTGCCTCATGCTTTTCTCCCTTTAGCGCATTGCGGAACATCCAAACCACAGCCGGCCACAACCGCAAGCGCGGCGGCAATGCCTAAATATCCATTCACAATGGCTTGGCTCTCTGCGGTGCGATAGGCATCCAATTCAACACCGGAAAGCTGGTCCGCCGTTACAGTGGCCAATCCACCAAGGATCAGAATCGAGCCAACAAAGGGGAACACCGTTGTACCGAGCGAGTTGAAGGCTTGCGCAAAGGTTAGTCTGCTATGCGCCGTGTCCGGCTTTCCAAGCAGCGAGATAAGCGGGTTCGAGACGACCTGCATAATCACCACGCCGCTGGCGAGGACAAACAACGCGAACAGGAACAATCCATAAGTGGCCGTCTGACTGGCCGGAATGAAGAGCAAACAGCCGATCATCATCGTCGCAGGCCAGCCACCGCGCCGCGCATATAGCCGATCCTCTTGACCAGCCGCGCACCCGGTATGCCGATCACCGCATAAGCCGTGAAAAAGCAGAATTGCACCAGCATGGCCTGGGTATAATTGAGCGTAAAGAGCTCTTTCAGCTTGGGGATGATAACATCGTTGAGCGAGGTGATGCCGCCGAAGATGAAGAACAGCCCCATGACAAAAAGCTGAAGTTGCGGCGCATCAATATGCGCATCATCGGTTCCCGTTGAAACATTCGCACCGCTCTGAACCGCCATCTACTCTCTCCCCTACTGATTATTTTGCTACTGCCGGGCAAGCACCAGCGCTACCTTTGGCTTCAATACGGACATTGCGGATCGTTGCAACAAACCCTTTGGGTGCAGCAATTCGCAATGGCATTGCCACTGTTTTCATTTTTGCTCCGGCCTTCGCAAAGCAGCTTAACGGAATATAGGTATTGAGCAAACTTCCCGCCGACTTTGCACCAATCAAATCCTGCAACGTCAAGGTCGCTTCGCCAACAGTTAACAAAACAGGCCCCTTAGCTGGCTGGTCAATCCGCCAATCGATCATCAGTGCGGCTCCGCTCTCGCTTTGTTTGAGCAAATCAACCGCTGGTCCGTTGATGGTCATCTTGCCATCCGTATTCCAGGTGAATTTACGTGCATCTTCCTGCGCCGAAAGGTCAACCGGGCGCGTGCTTATCGCGCCGTCAACATCCAGCCGCCACGGTGCCGGTATCTTGCCGCGCACGACGAAGTTGGAAATGTGGCTTGATAATGTCAGGTCAACACCTGCCTTTTCATTAACGGGCCCTAAGTGCGATGGCTTTGTATAGGTCAGGCCATAGCCCATCGGGAACAGCGGTTTGGAAATGGGCGAAAGCGCATTTGCCGGCCAGACAAAGGGCAGGCGCCCGGCAAAGTCGCGGGCCGCTTTGCCATCAGCAGCAGCCACCAACACATCGGCGACACCATTGCCCTGTGTACCAGGCAGCCAAGCCGCGACAAAGGCATCTGCCTGATTGATCAGCTTGCCTGTAAACATTGGCCGACCGGACAGGAATACCACGACGACGCGGATGCCTTGAGACTTCAAACGCGCAATCAACTCTTCATCGGCAGGGCTGGTCCGATACGCCAGATCAGGTGCATCGCCTTCAAATTCGGCATAGGGTCGTTCACCGACAACAACCACGGCAACTTCGGGCTTCGCTTCAAAACGACCGTCGGCCGAAATCGTCGCGATTCCGCCACTGGTGCGCACTGCATCAGAAATGGCACGCCCGATTGTCTGGCCGTTGGGAAAATCCTCTGGCTTGGTGTCGGTGCCCTGCCAGCTGATCGTCCATCCGCCTGCCTGCATTGCCATATTGTCGGCACCGGGACCGGCAATGAGCACATTGGCACCCTTGCGAATAGGCAGAACGCCATCATTGTTTTTCAGAAGCACCAGCGATTTCGCTACGGCTTCGCGTGCCAATTCCAAATGATCAGCAGTGCCAATCAGTGCCGGGTCGCCGCGTTGCGTCAACGTGTCGCCCATCAGTCCCAGTTTGAATTTGACCCGCAATATCCGACGCACAGCATCGTCGATACGTGCCGCTGCTATAGTACCGTCACGCGCTGCGGCCAGCGTCGAATCATAAACTTTCTTCCAGCTGTCCGGTGCCATGAAGAGATCGAGCCCTGCGTTGATCGCATCGGGACAGGCACCCGCCGAACAACCCGGTACTTGGCCATGGCCATTCCAGTCGCCGACCACCAGACCCGCAAAGCCCATCCGGCCTTTCAACACATCGGTCACAAGCGATTTATTGCCGTGATGCTTGGCACCATTCCAGCTGGAGAAGCTGACCATCACCGAAAGCGCGCCTGCATCGATTGCAGCAGGGTATCCTTGGGCATGCTTTTCGATCAATTCCTTTTCGCTGATCCGGGCATCGCCCTGATCACGCCCATCGGCTGTGCCGCCATCGGCAAGGAAGTGCTTGGCCGTTGCGGCAACTTTCTTCGCATCCAGTACCTTGCCCGATTCCAGCTTTCCCTGCAGGCCCAGCGTCATCGCAGTCGCATATTTTGCAACCAATGTCGGGTCAGCCGCATAGCCTTCATAGCTCCGGCCCCAGCGCAGATCCTGCGGTACCGCCAGTGTCGGGGCAAAAGTCCATTCGATCCCGCTGCCTGAAATTTCGGCTGCCGTCGCTTCGCCAATGCGCCGGATCATGACTGGATCATTGGCAGCACCCAGCCCTATATTGTGCGGAAAAATGGTTGCACCCGGCAGGTTCGAATGGCCATGTACAGCGTCGACACCGAACAGAATAGGGATGCCTGCGCCGGAATTGCGTGATACCTCCCGGAATTCCCCTACAAGCTCTGCCCATTTCGCGGCACTCGCCCGTTCATTGCCATAAGGTCCGGAATTGCCGCCCGCGAGGATCGACCCAAGCGGATATTGCTGCAGATCGCTTGGCTTGATCGAACTGATATCGGCCTGGATAAGCTGGCCGACCTTTTGTTCGAGTGTCATTTTTTCGAGCAGTAAGTCAATCGCTGCCTCAGTTTCTTTAGACGTCAAGGCGGCTGGGCTTTCCGCCTTTGGCCATAACGCCGGATTGGCTTTGGAGCTGTCACCACCTGCGCTGTTGTCAACAGCCGTTGGGCTGCACCCTGCCAAAACCAGCAAAAGTACCAATAGCGCTCGTTGCCTCAACATCAATTTCCTCGCCTGCTGCTTATCTTGAGAACGTTCTCATCAGAACTACAGCAACACATTGGGAAATCAAGCGTCAACCGTAAAATTACAAACCGGCTTCGCTGAACATATGGCAGATTTCTGCGCGTTGATCGGGTTATCGAAATGCCAGCATGTTAGCAGACCCCGCCGAAGCGTCTCACGGTCACAGTTCGCATTGGTTCTGCCTCGGCATTTGAAAGTCGGAAAACATCGCCCGAAAAGAAGGCTGACATTGGCTCAGGTTGAAGTCGTCACAACGATCGTACTTTCTATCGGGGTGGACCTAGATGGATAGTTCTTGCGCAGTGAATAGCCATTTGAAGAGCCGCGACAAATGACGAAACCGGTCATCAAACCAGACATAGCCGTGACGCTCTCCTGAAGCGCCAAAGGCCGAGGGCAGATCGCTTCGCCCTCATGGCTTTTAAACGGCTTGGCTCGGCAGGCTTAAAAGCGCCAAGACTTAAGCCCCCCGTATGACAAACGCCGGCGCAGGCCTTCCAGGTTCAGCAAGGCACAATGAACCAACTATTCCCGTGTCCTGCCCAAGGTTGGGCGCGCAAATAAACTGGTCCGAGGCGACTGCTTCGGGCGTATATCCACCCAAATGGTGAAGCATCTCGCCATGTGCAGCTGCGATAAGGCCGGGTGTTTTACCCACGCCGCCGCCGAGAACGATGCGCTGCGGCGATAGGGTAAGCACAAGTTTTGCGCAAAGCTGCCCCAAATAGTCGGCAATCAGGCCATGCTCTGCACTGCCCGGTGGAAAATGGCTGAGTGACTGCCCAAAGCGGGCCATGATCGCGGGGCCTGCGGCAAGTCCTTCTGCGCAATTGGGATGGAAACGACAGGTGGATGGGGCCGCATCGGCGCTCTGCCTTTGCAACGCAATATGACCGATCTCCAGGTGAAGCAGAGCAGGAAGCGGTTTGCCCTGGCAGATGATCGCGCCGCCAATACCAGTTCCGACAGTGAGGTAGATACCCAGCTCGGTTCCGCTCAGTGCTCCCAACGTTGCTTCAGCAATCCCTGCTGCGGCTACATCGGTAACAATATTGGGGCTGAGACCAATTGCGGACCGGAGAGCTGAAGCAAGATCGAAATCACTCCATCCCGGCTTGTTGGTCTGCAGCAAGCTGCCATAGTTGATCGCGTTCCTGTCGACCACCATTGGACCGAAGGCGCCAACGCCCAGTGCTTCAATTGGTCCAAGCGAATTCTGTGTGGACCGCAAATAATCTGCGATTTGGGGAACAAGCAATTCCGGTTCGACCGTCGACAGACTTGTTCGCTCCACGATGGAACCATCGTTATAGCCGACGGCAACCAATGACTTGGTGCCTCCAAGTTCAATTCCGCCGACGAGGCGCTTTCATTCATGTGTTATTCCACTCTCTTGCCCCGATATAACTTTGGCCACCATCGGGCGGGCTATCAACAAGGCGACAACAGCCAATAGATAAAGCCCGGCCATCATCGCAAATCCAGCTGCGAGGCCTGTGTAAACGGCAATTGCGGGAAGAACGACCGTGGTAATCCCTGCCCCAATGAAACCCAGCATCGTCATCAGACCAGCAGCTGTCGCCCGTGCCTCGGCTGGCATCACATCATGCATAGCGGCATAAATGCAACCATCGAACAGCCCTTTGCCAAAGCTGGTGGCGAATAGCAAAAGCCCGACGAGCGGCACCGACGACACGAGAGGAAAGGGCAGTAAGAAGCGCGCCGCCAATGTCAGGCCGATTGCCAGAACGGTAAAACGCCCGACCGAGCTTTTGGCAGCGAATTTATCCGCCATGAAACCGCCGACAAGAACCGAGAAAAACCCGGCAGTCGTGATCATAACCGGTCCGACCAGCGCGCTGTCGGCTAGGTTCAGCCCCAAACATCATGCGCATAGGTGTTGCACCAGTTCAACACCGCAGAAGACGCAGCCGTTGAGAGGAAGAATACGCCGCATAGCAGAAGCGCAGCGGGATTTTTGAGGATGACTCCAATCGGCTCGGCGCGCTTTACATCACTTACACGCACCTCGCCCGGCGGATCGTCGCGCAGGAATTTGAAGAGGATTGCCATGGCGGTTGCGCAGGGTAGTGCACAGGAAGAGCCGCCGGGCGAGGAAGTCGTGAAAAAGGCTCCTGATCCCACCGATGCCGTTCAAGATATTGTCCAGCAGCAACAGGGCACACAGCGAAGCAGGCTGGGGCCGAATTTTCCTTTGGCTATTCGCATTTCGGCGATGCCCAGATCAACCTTGACGGGTTTCTTGCGCTTGACGCAATTTTCCTGGCACGATCAGTATCGATGAAGTTGACGCAGACATTTTCACGGCTGACGCGACGCTTCGATACGGGTTGAGCGATGAACTGTTTATCGATGCCAGCCTGCCGTTTCTCTATCGCATGTCGAATTTCAGCAGCGGCGGTGCCGGCGGGGCGGCTAACCAGCCCATCGAAACCACTGTGCGTGACGGCGGCCTGGGCGATGTTAGTGCGGGACTGAGCTATCAGTTGCTCGGCGAAACCGCCAACCGCCCCAATCTGGTCGTCAGCGGGCGCGTGAAATTCCCCACAGGGAAGGAACCTTATGGCGTCGACTTTATCGAAGTCGAGGGCAGCGTAGGCAATCTTCAAATCCCTGAATCCCTGGCGACCGGGACTGGCGTTTACGGCGCCTCGATCGGGCTGTCGGCGTTGAAGACGCTCGACCCGATGGTGGTATTCGGCAGCGTCAATTATTCTTACAATTTCCCTAGAAGTTTTGGCGACATCGATGAAAACCCGGGCGACCAACCTGGACGCGTTGCTATCGGCAATGCGTTTCAATTCGGCGCAGGCCTTGCGTTTGCACTGAACGAAAAATCCAGCATATCGATGTCCTATTCGCAAAGGATCGTAAGTCATTCCAAATTGCGGCTCGAAGGTCAGGAGCGTTTCCAGCGCGTTGTCGGCAGCCAGGCCAATGTAGCCCTTGTCAATCTGGGAGCGACCTTCGCACTTGGCCAATCGCTTTCGCTGATTGCCACTGTCGGCATCGGGCTGACCGATGACAGCCCGGATATGGTCGTAGGCATTCGCATCCCTTATCGATTCTAGGGAAGAATTTTCGGTCTGTGATTTGAGTAGAATTGCAGCGCGGGTCTGTCGGTTTGGTGCTTCAATGGCCTTTACGTAAACCATATCTATGCGAGAAAAAGACCAAGCGACCTGTGCAACTCCGAATTATGTATCAGGCACGCTAGGCTTTACAGAATTGGTGAATCGTCGCATCGGCTGGACGGAAGATTTCATTTTCTCGAGCCGCTTCGACAATTTCGGTCAGTTTACTTTAATATGGTGAAAATTTACTTCTGTCCAAATTAGAGGAGAGACGTTTGATATAATTTAGGGATTAGGTAAGCCGTCACCGCAATTACCACCGCATTCGCCCATTCTTCTGGTACGCTCGCCCTCACCGTATGTCCGGACCCACCTACAAATTCGCTGCTTGGTGGGCGCAAATTCCACACTGCATATTTAGGAAATTCGGATTGTAAGCTTTGTGATTCCAGCACTTTCTCAGCTTCATATCTCTCAATCTTGATGAATTTTCTTGATCTTCCCTGCCGATTCCCTGCATGGCAGGGAACTGGCGACAGAGACCAGTACGCGCAGGACTGGGGGCTACGCCAAATTACGTCGATGTTCGCCTTCAAGCCACTGATTGTTGTGGCAAACCCATTGCAGCCCCCCCCCCGAGCCGACGCCACTAATGGTACAGTTTCAATTTGTCAGGTCTGGGTCAGCACATTGCAGCGGTCAAAATGAACTGGCGAAGAGCGTTTGAGGAGCTGTCATGAGTGGAATTGCCGATCCCTTCACTGCTATCCGCGAGGAAGTGGCAAAGTTGTGCTCCCAATATCCCGGAGAATATTGGCGCGCGAAGGACAAGGCGCGCGAATATCCATCCGAATTTGTAACCGCACTTGGCGAGGCGGGCTATCTCGCTGCGCTGATCCCTGAAATCTATGGCGGCGCGGGGCTGCCTATTTCAGCAGCAGCGGCTATTTTGGAGGAAATCCAGAGGCAAGGCTGTAATGGAGGTGCCGTACATGCACAGATGTATATCATGGGCACAGTGTTGCGCCACGGCAGCGCCGAACAAAAGGCGCACTATCTTCCCAAGATAGCCACCGGTGAATTGCGGCTGCAGGCCTTTGGTGTGACCGAGCCGACCAGCGGCACCGACACATTGGCGCTTAAAACCACCGCCAAGAGAAGTGGCGACCATTATATCGTCAACGGCCAGAAAATCTGGACCAGCCGCGCCGAACATTCTGACCTGATGCTACTGCTCGCGCGCACCACTCCGCGCGAAGAAGCGGCTAGCCGCACCGATGGGCTATCAGTCTTTCTGGTGGACATGAAAGAAGCGCTCGCCGACGGCGCTCTGTCGATCACGCCTATTGAAACCATGATGAACCACGCGACCACATCGGTGTTTTTTGACAATATGAAAGTGCCGACCGCCAACCTGATAGGCGAAGAAGGCAAAGGATTTCGCTATATCCTCTCGGGCATGAATGCGGAGCGGCTGTTGATCGCCGCAGAATGCGTGGGCGACGCGAAGTGGTTCATCGAAAAAGCGACTGCCTACGCGAAAGAGCGAGTGTTATTCGGGCGCCCGATCGGACAAAATCAAGGTGTGCAATTTCCAATTGCTCGCGCCTATGCACAAATGCGTGCAGCCGAACTGCTCGTTCATGAAGGCCTCCGCAAATATGAAGCAGGCGAGCCTTGCGGCGACGAAGCCAATATGGCCAAGATGCTTGCCGCCGAGGCGAGTTGGGCAGCAGGCGAGGCTTGTGTGCAGACACATGGCGGTTTTGGCTTTGCGTCTGAATATGATGTCGAGCGCAAATTTCGCGAAACCCGGCTTTATCAGGTCGCACCGATTAGCACGAATATGATCCTGTCTTATGTTGCCGAACATATACTTGGCCTACCGCGAAGTTATTAGCCCGCAGTCCCAAATGTCCAACATGCATTTCTGGCATTCGGTTACACACGAGATCGTTTGGGGTTGTGATTGCCAGCGACTGCTCCTAGGCGAAATGTCATGAGCGACTGTATGAGCTGTGTTGTGCGTAACCGTGCGATTTGTTCGGCATTGAACCCGGACGAATTGGGTGCGCTCAGCAAGCTTGGCCGCAAGCAAGTGGTTTCGCGCGGACAGACTTTGGTCTGGGAAGGCGACGAATCGCTCGTAGTGGCCAATGTCATTCGCGGTGTGTTGAAACTGGGCGTATCGACCGCCGATGGCCGCGAACAGATTGTTGGCGTGGTTTTTCCATCGGATTTTATCGGTCGCCCGTTCGGCAAGGAAAGCCCCTATAGCGTCAATGCGCTGACCGATGCCGAAGTGTGCATTTTCACCCGCTCATCTTTTGACGATTTCGCCAAAGATCATCCCGATTTGCAGCATAAGCTGCTCCAGCGGACGCTCGATGAACTGGACCGGGCACGGCAATGGATGATGCTGCTCGGTCGCAAGACCGCCAGTGAGCGCATTGCCACCTTGCTACTCGAAATCTCCAACCGGCTGGGCAATACCGGCTGCTCCTCGATCGCTCCCTTCCTCGACCAGTTTGAACTGCCGATGGACCGGCAGCAAATGGGCGATGTACTTGGTCTGACTATCGAAACCGTCAGCCGACAGCTTACCAAGCTGAAGGAAGCCGAGATGATCGCGCTTCCGGATCGCCGGACCGTGGTGATCAAGGATCGCCAGCGCCTGCAAAATCTCGCCGAAGCAGCTTAAAACGCTTCTGAAACAGCGATTGCATTTTTTGCAACCGTCGTTGCTTGACTTGAGTCAATGCGGCAGCGCATCCTTGTTGCAATGCGCTAGGCGTTAAAAACCCCTTCCCGGGGACAAATAACGGGGAATGGAAATGGAAAAACTGGTAATGAGGGGCGGCGTTTGGCTATTCGTCGCACTGTTGCTGCTTCTTGCAGCCGCAGCAAGCTCCGACTGGGCCTTCTCGGTCCATATGAGCATAGCCTGTCTGGCTGCGCTGATTGCAGCTTTCGCATCGGGCAAGGGTTTCGACTTCCTGTCGCAACGTTATCCTGTCTTGTCGGCGGACAACGCATCGAAATATGACGATGACCTTATCCGTTTCGGCTTGATTGCGACAATATTCTGGGGCCTCGCGGGTTTTCTCGCCGGTCTCTATATCGCGTTGCAGCTCGCCTTTCCGGCGCTCAACCTCAATTTTGAATATACAACTTTCGGGCGCTTGCGGCCGCTGCATACGTCAGCGGTCATCTTTGCGTTCGGAGGCAACGCGTTGATCGCCACCAGTTTCTACGTGGTCCAGCGCACGTGCCGGGCGAGGCTAGCCTTCCCCAGTCTCGCCCGGTTTGTTTTCTGGGGTTATCAGCTGTTCATCGTCCTTGCGGCCACCGGCTATTTGATGGGTGTCACGCAGAGCAAGGAATATGCAGAGCCTGAATGGTATGTTGACCTGTGGTTGACCGTGGTGTGGGTTTCCTATCTTGCCGTTTTTGTTGGCACGCTGATGAAGCGCAAGGAACCGCACATCTATGTGGCCAACTGGTTCTATCTCAGCTTCATCATCACCGTTGCCATGCTGCATCTGGTCAACAATGTCTCGTTGCCCGTCAGCCTCGTCGGCTCGCAAAGCTATTCAGCATTTGCTGGTGTGCAAAGCGCGATGACGCAGTGGTGGTACGGCCATAATGCGGTTGGTTTCTTCCTGACCGCTGGCTTCCTAGCGATGATGTATTATTTCGTGCCCAAACAAGCCGAGCGCCCTGTTTACAGCTATCGCCTGTCGATCATCCACTTCTGGGCGCTGATCTTCCTCTACATTTGGGCCGGCCCGCACCATCTGCATTATACGGCGTTGCCGGATTGGGCGCAGACGCTGGGTATGGTCTTCTCGATCGTATTGTGGATGCCCAGCTGGGGCGGCATGATCAACGGCTTGATGACGCTGAACGGTGCATGGGACAAGATCCGCACCGATCCGATCATCCGGATGATGGTGATGAGCCTTGCCTTCTACGGCATGTCGACCTTCGAAGGACCGATGATGTCGATCAAGGCGGTGAACAGCCTGTCGCACTATACCGACTGGACCATCGGCCATGTTCACTCTGGCGCATTGGGCTGGAACGGCATGGTGACCTTTGGCTGCCTCTATTATTTGGCACCGCGTCTTTGGGGTCGTGAACGTCTCTATTCGCTGCGGATGGTCAACTGGCACTTCTGGTTGGCGAGTGCGGGAATCGTTTTCTACGCCTCCGCCATGTGGGTATCTGGCATCATGCAAGGCCTGATGTGGCGCGAATATGGAGCCGACGGTTATCTCGTCTACTCCTTCGTAGAAACGGTCGATGCGATGTTCCCGATGTATCTGATCCGTGCCTTTGGTGGCCTGCTGTATTTGACCGGCGCCATCGTAATGACGGTCAATATCTGGAAAACAATCGCCGGTAGTCCGCTGCGTCAAGAAGCGCCGATGACCGAAACGCCCTATAATCCTGAAGCGGACCGCCCGGCGGTTGCCGTGCCCGCCGAATAAGGAGCAAGAACAATGGCATTCCGTATAATCGAACATGCAAAACTGGAGCGCAACGTCGCCTTACTTGGTGTCTTCGCTCTGGTGACGGTGATGATCGGCGGACTCGTGCAGATCACCCCGTTGTTCTGGATCGACTCGACGATCGAAAAGGTGGAAGGGGTTCGCCCCTACACCCCGCTCGAACAGGCAGGACGCAACATCTATATCCGTGAAGGCTGCTATGTCTGCCATAGCCAGCAGGTCCGTCCCTTCCGGGACGAGGTCGAGCGTTATGGCCCGTACAGCCTTGCAGCGGAATCGATGTATGATCATCCGTTCCAATGGGGATCAAAGCGTACCGGACCTGATCTGGCGCGTGTCGGTGGTCGCTATTCGGATGAATGGCACCGTGCGCACCTGAAAGATCCGCGTGCTGTTGTGCCCGAATCGATCATGCCGCCTTACGCTTTCCTCGCAGAGAAATCGCTGAGAACTGACGATATCGTCGCGCAACTAACCGCGCTGAGTCGGGTTGGTGTGCCGTACAGCAAGGAAGCAATTGCCAAGGCCGCGGCTGACCTAGAGGCACAAGCCAATCCCGATGCCGACGCGACCGAACTGAAGAAACGCTATCCGAAGGTTCAGGTGCGTGATTATGACGGCGATCCAACAAAGATCACCGAAATGGATGCGCTGGTTTCCTATCTTCAGGTTCTGGGCACGATGGTTGATCACAAGAAAGCGGCATCGCAACAGGTTCCCAATGAAGGAGCGGCGAAATGACTTATGAAACCGCACGTCACTTTGCCGACAGCTGGGGGCTGCTGTCGATGACAGTACTCTTTATCGGCCTCATTGGTTGGACTTTCCGCAAAGGCGCGAAAAAGGCGCATGATGAAGCCGCCAACATGATTTTCAGGGATGACGACAATGGCTAAACAACCTGTACATGACGGCCAGAGGGTCGACGCACCGACCGGCACAGCGTTCGTCGGTCACGAATGGGACGGCATTGAAGAACTGAACACGCCGCTGCCGCGTTGGTGGCTGTGGACATTCTACTTCACCATCGTTTGGGCAATCATCTATACCGTGCTTTACCCCGCTTGGCCGATGATTGAAAAAGCAACGGCAGGTACTTTGGGCTGGACCAGCCATGGCCAGCTGGCTGCGGAAATGACCGCGGCCAACGCCAAACGTGCCCCGCTGATCAATGCCTTGGCAGCGGTACCTGTTGAACAACTGGTTTCCGACCAGAAGGTTTATCAGGCAGCGGTCTCGGGCGGTGCAGCGGCGTTCAAGGTGCATTGCGTGCAATGCCATGGCTCGGGCGCAACCGGTTCCAAGGGCTATCCCAATCTGAATGACGATGATTGGCTGTGGGGCGGCGATATCAACGCAATCCATTACACGCTGACGCATGGCATACGTAATCCGGAGCACGCTGAAACCCGTCAGTCTGCAATGCCGCAATTTGATGCTATGTTCAAACCGGCTGAGTTGAATGCCGTGGTTCAGCATGTCCAATCGCTGTCAGGCAAGGCTAAGCCCAATGCTGCTGGTGCTGCACTGTTCGCAACCAATTGCGTTTCGTGCCATGGTGCCAACGGCAAGGGATTGCGCGAATTTGGCGCACCCAATCTGACGGACAATATCTGGCTTTATGGCGGCGATGCAGCCTCTATCAAGCAGACCGTTCGTTACAGCCGCCAAGGCGTAATGCCGCGCTGGGGCGACAAACTCGATCCGGCTACAATCAAGATGCTGGCAGCCTATGTCCACTCATTGGGCGGCGGCGAAGCCACGGTTGCAGCGGCACCAATTGCCGCCACACCGGCGGCTGCAGCGACGGAGGCGAAATAGGCCCATGGCCGATATAGAAGCGGACACTTTTCTCTACGAGAAGCGTAAAGGTGTATTTCCAAAGTCGGTCGACGGATTTTTCCGGCGATTCAAATGGGCAATCATGGCGGTCACGCTGACCATCTATTATGCAACGCCATGGATACGCTGGGATCGGGGGCCACACGCCCCCGATCAGGCAGTGCTGATCGATCTGGCCAATCGCCGCTTCTATATGTTCAATATCGAAATCTGGCCGCATGAATTTTATTATGTGGCCGGAATGCTGGTGATGGCGGGGATCGGGCTGTTCCTCGTCACCAGCGCGGTCGGGCGGGCATGGTGCGGTTATAGCTGCCCGCAGACCGTCTGGACCGACCTTTTCCAGCATGTCGATCGTTTCATCGACGGCGACCGAAATGCGCAAATCCGGTTGCAGAAGGCCCCATGGGGTCCGCAAAAGATTTTCAAGCGTCTGTCGAAATGGTCGATCTATCTTTTCGTCGCCTTCTGGACTGGCGGCGCGTGGATCATGTATTTTGCCGACGCGCCGACGCTGACCCGCGATTTCTGGAGCGGCAATGCGGCAAGCGTGGCCTATGCAACGGTCGGCGTGTTGACCGCGACCACCTTCATCTTCGGCGGCTTCATGCGCGAACAGGTGTGCATCTATATGTGCCCCTGGCCGCGCATCCAGACCGCGATGATGGACGAAAAATCGCTCGTCGTCACCTATCGCGAATGGCGCGGTGAACCGCGTGGTTCGGTGAAAAAGGCAGAAGCGCAGCCCGGTTCGGTTGGCGACTGCATCGACTGCAACCAATGCGTTGCGGTCTGCCCCACTGGCATCGACATCCGCGAAGGGCCGCAAATCGGCTGTATCACTTGCGCGCTATGCATCGACGCCTGCGACAACGTCATGGCCCAAATTGGCCGCCCGCGTGGTCTGATCGATTATCTGACACTGGATGATGTCGATACCGAGAAAAAAGGCGGCACGGCCCATCCGACCCTGAAAACATTGTTCCGCCCACGCACGCTGATCTATTTCGGCATCTGGAGCGCAATTGGGCTTGCGATGTTGTTCACGCTTGGTCAGCGCACCCGCCTCGACCTGACGGTGCAGCATGATCGCAATCCATTATTCGTGCGCTTGTCGGACGGCACCATCCGCAACAACTACACCGTCAAGGTCCGCAATATGGAAACCCGCGACCGCGAGGTTTCGCTGATAATCAAGGGTCTGCCCGGCGCAGTTGCCTGGACGCAAGACGGGTCACGCGAAAATGCATCGCAACGCGTGAAAGTTAAAGTTTCTCCCGACAGCGTGCAGAAAGTGCGCCTGTTTGTCGCCGCCCCCGAAGCGGGACCGCAACGTACCGATTTCGAAATTGGTGCCGAAGCCCTGAATGGCGACGAAAAGGGTGACAGCGACAGCGTGCGCTTCGAACGACCGGGAGCAGGCCAGTGAGCCAGACAACCCCGGAGCAGACAGGCCGCAAGCCCTTTACCGGCTATCATATGGCGGCGATCCTGATCGGCTTTTTCGGGATCGTGATCGCTGTCAACGTCTTCATGGCGCGGCAGGCGATCTCGACATTTGGCGGAACCGTCGTCGACAACAGCTATGTCGCCAGCCAGAATTACAATGAATGGCTGGCCGCGTCGCGCGCGCAAGACAAACTGGGGTGGACAATCACCGCCAAGCGCACTGCCGGCGGCAAAGTTGCGCTAACGATCAAGGATAAGGGGCGAAGCTGGCGCTGGCTTTACCGTAGAAGCGGTTGCCCAGCACCCGCTTGGTCGAGCACCCGAACGCAAGCTGGCTTTTGTTCCGCCAGGCAATGGCGAATGGCAATCGACCGAAGCGCGGCCGCCACGCGCTGGACATTGCGCCTGACGCTGCGTCGCGGAGCCGACAGCTTAAGGCGGTCACTGACCTGCCATGAACGCCCCTGCCCCACGCGCGTCGCTAACGGCACTCCCCGAAACCAGCTTTTCGGTTCCGGGGATGCGCTGCGCCGGGTGCATATCAAAACTGGAAACCAGCCTGCCGATGGCAAGCGGGATCGCCGCTGCCAGAGTTAATTTTACCGCAAAGCGGGTGAGCATCAGCCACCTGCCGGAAACCACCATTCCCGAAATCCAGCGCGCGATTGCCAAACTGGGTTTTGAATCACAGCCCATTGCCGACAATCTGGTCGCCCCGACTGGCGAAGACAGCCGCGAACTTTTGAAGGCAATGGCCGTCTCCGGCTTTGCGATGATGAACATCATGCTGTTGTCGGTGTCGGTCTGGTCAGGCGCAGAGGGCGGAACACGTGATCTGTTCCACTGGATTTCGGCGCTGATCGCTTTGCCGACCATAGCCTATTCGGGACGCCCTTTTTTCCGGTCTGCCTGGGCGGCGCTGCGTCATGGCCGCACCAATATGGATGTGCCGATCTCGATCGGGGTGACGCTGGCGACGGCCTTGTCATTGTTCGAAACCTTCACCGGCGGAGCACACGCCTATTTCGACGGCGCTGTAATGCTTCTCTTCTTCCTGCTTACCGGTCGCTGGCTCGACAGCGTGATGCGCGACCGCGCCCGCGACGGCGTGACTGCGCTGCTCAAGAACCGCGCTGCTGGTGCCTTGGTCATAACAACGGACGGTTCGTCCGAATGGCTCGCCTCAGACAAGTTGAAGACCGATATGGTCATGCTGGTCGCGGCGGGTGAACGGTTGGCAGCAGACGGGGAGATCGTCAAAGGCGCATCGCGCTTTGACCTGTCGTTATTGACCGGCGAATCTGCCCCCGCTGCAATGGCGATCGGCGACACGGTTCATGCCGGCACACTCAATCTCGACGGACCGGTCGAGGTTCGGATCACCGCCGCCGGAGCAACGACCGCGCTTGCCGACATTGCGCGGTTGATGGAAGACGCTGCGCAGTCCAAATCGCGCTATGTCCGCGTCGCCGATCGCGCTGCACGCTATTATGCACCTGCAGTCCATACCTTGGCACTGAGCAGTTTCGTCGGCTGGATGCTAATGGGCGCGGGCTGGCATCAATCCTTGCTGATCGCGGTTGCCGTGCTGATCATCACATGTCCCTGTGCGCTTGGCCTTGCCGTTCCTGCAGCGCAAATTGTTGCCGCCGGCGTGCTGATGAAAAAGGGCATTTTGGTAAAGGATGGCTCCGCGCTCGAACGGCTCGCCGAGGTTGACCGCGCATTGTTCGACAAGACCGGTACGCTGACAATGGGGCAGCCCGAACCGGTCAATCTGGGCGAACTTTCGGCAGAACAGAAATCGGTTGCGCTCGCGCTTGCCCGCGCCAGCCGCCATCCATTGTCACAAGGTTTGCGCCGCGCGCTTGAACGAGAAGGCGTGAAGGCTGTGGCACTCGATCATTTGGAGGAAATCCCGGGCGAGGGGGTAAAAGCGCTCTGGGGTTTGCAGGAGGTCCGGCTTGGTCGCACGGACGCGGGGGAAGCCGGTGCATCGTTGGGCGTCAGTCTTGACGTCGGCGATGCATCGGCAACTGTATTGCGCTTCGAGGATGCGATGCGTCCCGCAGCAGAGGCAACGATCGAGCAGCTTGCAAAACTCGGTATCGAGTCCAGCATAGCGTCAGGCGATCGTGCCGAAGCAGTGGCGCCGGTTGCACGGGCATTGGGGCTAACTGCCCAGACCGGGATGCAGCCACAGGACAAGCTCGATACCATCGCGCGTCTCGCATCTGGCGGCCAAAAGGTGCTTATGATTGGCGATGGTCTGAACGACGGCCCCGCGCTCGCAGCCGGATATGCTTCGCTCGCCCCGGCCTCTGCCAGCGATGCCGGACAAAATGCTGCAGATGCGGTATTTTTGGGCGACAGTCTGGCCCCGGTCGCGCAAGCTGTCGAGGTTGCGCGCGCAACGCAACGGATCGTGCGGCAGAATTTTGCACTTGCGATTGGCTATAATGTCATTGCCGTTCCATTGGCGATCATGGGGCTGGTTACACCGCTAATCGCAGCACTTGCCATGTCGGGATCTTCGCTGATTGTTGTCGGCAATGCTATACGGTTGAAGGCGATCACGAAATGACCGGAATCTTGTTCTTGATCCCCATCGCAATCGGCCTTGGCCTGCTGGGTTTGGTTGGTTTTTTCTGGTCGCTGAAATCAGGCCAGTTTGATGATATGGACGGTGCCGCCCTGCGGATCCTGATCGACGATGATGGGCCGGGTGATGACTGAACGGCGGATCAACCCCTTGGCGGCATTTTTGGCCGTGTTCGCCATGTCAATGCCCGCATCGGCCGAAGCACAGGCGCAGTCGATCTTGGTTGGCGACTGCATGGGCGGAGCAACCAGGATCAATATCCCTGGCAAGGCCCCTGCTCCCGATCCCGACGATTGCTGCAAGAAAGGCTGCCACGCGGCTGGCGACCGGCGCAAGAAAAATCAGGACGACGACGACAGCTGTTGCTGAGTTGGCCGCCAAATTTCTTTCCGGATCATGATGGAATCCAACGCCGTTCGTTTCGAACGAAGTCAGGATACCCAAAAACAATGCAATGACGCTGGATCTCTCCGTAGCGATTGAGGTGACCAGGTCGTCGTTCAGCCAAACTCCCACTTAACGAATAAGCCGTCCCCTCTCCCCAACAAAAAAGAGGCGGGTCTTTCGACCCGCCCCTAGAGGAGGAGTTAGGAAACTCGAATTACAGTTTGAAGCCGACGCCGATGCCGAACACCAGCGGATCGAGGTTCACCTTGACGCGCTGCGTGCCAATGGCAGTCGTCGTCAGGCGTGCTGTCGTATCGATATCGATATATTTGACATCGAGGTTGAGGAACATTTTCTCGTTTAGTTGGATGTCGATACCAGCCTGCGCAGCCCAACCGAAGCTGTCCTTCAGGTGCACGCTGGTCGAACCAACCGCTGCTTCCAGACCTGAAGAGGCTTTGTCCGAATAGAACATGGTATAGTTGAGGCCGGCGCCGACATAAGGACGCACCTTTGCATCCGGAGCAAGGTGATATTGCACGGTCAAGGTCGGCGGCAATACCCAGGTTGAACCCAGCTTGCCAATGCCGCCCGTGGTTCCGCTGGTGCCCGAGAAGCTGTGCTTCGTGGTCGCAGCAATCAATTCAACGCCAACATTTTTCGACAGCATTTTGGTGATGTCGACTTCAGGCGTGATCGCATTGTTGACGCTGACTTCTTCGGTCGGGAAGGTTGGTGTGATGCCGCCCGATTTTTCATTCGGGGCAACGACGATGCCACGAACGCGGATCAGTGTGTCACCTGCTTCGGCAAAAGCCGGGGTGGCACCGGCCGCAATGGCAAGTGCTGCGATCGAGACCGCAAAGGATTTGGAAAAACGCATTATATTACTCCCTGATTGAACATTTGGGTGAGGATTTGGATCAGCGTGCGAGGATGAGTGGCACCTTGGCATGGTTGACCAGATTGCGCGTGACCCCGCCGAGCAGGGTTTCGCGCAGCCGGCTATGACCATAAGCACCGATCAGCAGCGCTGACGCGCCCTTGTCGATGACAAATTGCTGCAACACATCATCAGCATCGCGGACTCCGGGGTTTATGAGATGCAACTCCGACGCGACCCCGTGACGCGACAGATAGGAGGAAGCTGAAATATGCGGGAAAGCATCCTGATCTTTCCCGATCACCACCAGATGGACCAGACCAGCCAGCTTGAGCATGGGCAAGGCCTGACGAATAGCGCGCGCAGCCTGTTCGGACGCGTTCCAGCCAATTGCCACTGGTCCGGTTGCGGAAATGCTGTTCATCCCCGGTGGCACTACCAATACCGGGCAGCCTGCATGCAGGACAACTTCGTTAACGATGGGCAGCGGAATGATCTCATTTTTTGGGCCTGACGACTGGCTGAGCACAACCAGATCAGCCAGTGCCGAGCAGGAAACGATCATCTGCGCAACGTCGCCGTCGCACGAAATCCAGTCCCAGCTGACATCTTCGTTCGACAAATCTTCCTCAAGCTGAGACCGCAATTGTTCCTGCTTGGCCTGCAAATCCTCGAGCAAGGCAGCGCTGGTATAGGCACCGCCCGACGGGTCCAGCCCGACATAGGACGCGTAAGGCATAACCTGCAGGCAAGTCAGATGAGCGTTGTGCGCACGGCACATATCCAAAGCGACGGACAGTCGATCCCGCATGCCGCAGTCATCGAAAATATGAAGCAAGACTGATTTCACAATGTGAGTCCCTTCGCTGGTTACAAAGTCACAATAAGGCGACGGCAGACAGTTTCCTTGATTTCGGGCAAGAAAAAGCTTGATCGAAATCAAGGCTGTTTGGATCGGCGCGGGTTACTCAGGGCGGCATGTGGCCTTATCATCCCGAGTTGCTGGCAAAGCCTGTGCCGCGATACACCAGCTATCCACCGGCTACGGAGTTTACCTCCGGTGTCGGGGTGAACCAACAGGTCGAGGCGCTGAACGCCATTGAAGCGGGCACACCATTTTCGATTTACGTCCACATTCCCTATTGCAATTCGATCTGCTGGTATTGCGGCTGCAACACAGGTCTCGCCGCGAAAGAGCACCGGCTGCAAACCTATCTTGAGGCGCTGGAAGCGGAAATCACGCTTGTCGGCAAATTGATGGGTGGGCGCGGAAAGCTCGAACGGATCGCCTTTGGCGGCGGCAGCCCCTAATGCAATCAAACCCGTCGCTTTCGTCCGGTTGGTTGACCGGTTGACCACCTTGTTCGGTGGTGGCGACGTCGACATATCGGTCGAGATCGATCCGCGCAGCTTCAGCCTCGAATGGGCGTTAACGCTGGCCATCGCCAATGTTCGCCGGATCAGTTTCGGCGTACAAAGCTTCGATCCTGAAATTCAGGCAGCCATTGGCCGCATCCAGCCAGTCGAGATGATCGAAACCTGTGTCGCCGCGCTGCGCGCACGTGGAATTTCGTCGATCAATTTCGACCTTATGTATGGCCTGCCGATGCAGACCATGGAAAAGCTGGATGCCACGCTGGACGAGGTTTTGCGCCTGCGACCCGAACGCGTGGCGTTGTTCGGCTATGCGCATTTGCCATCGATGTTCCCGCGCCAAAAACGGATTGATGCCACCTCTCTGCCCGATGCGCGCTTGCGCTTTGACATGGCAGCGCACGGCCATGACCGGTTGGTTGCCGAGGGCTATGTGCAGATCGGCTTCGACCATTTCGCGCTGCCCGGCGATAGCATGGCAAAGGCGGCAGTCAGTGGACGGGTCCGGCGCAATTTCCAGGGCTTTACCGACGATGAGTGCGATGTCGTGGTCGGACTCGGTGCGAGCGCAATCAGCCTGTTCCCCGATCGCATCATTCAGAATGAAAAGAACGCTGGTCCCTATCGGGACGCGCTGATCGCTGGCAAACTGGCGGGCGCACGCGGCACATGGCGCGATGCCGATGCCCGCAAACGCGCACGGATCATCGAAACAATCTTGTGTCAGGGTCGCGCCGAATTCTCCGACCCGCAAGATATGGCATCGGTCAAGGATGCGCTCGACAAGTTTGCTTGCGCGGGGCTGGTGACGTGCGAGGAAAAGGGCATCCGCCTGACCGACGATGGACTGCCCTATTCACGCCATGTGGCGGCATTGTTCGATACCTCGCAGATGCGTATCTAAGACCTTAAGTACAACCGAAGCCCTGAGCCTGTCGAAGGGCGTCCCAAGGTTTGCGCTGACGCTGACAAGCGCCCTTCGACAAGCTCAGGGCTCCGGTTTATTCGCAAACATCAGCCCTATCCCAAATCAAACCGCACGCCCTGTGCCAATGGCAGGTCAGTACTATAATTGATCGTGTTGGTGGCTCGACGCATATAGGCCTTCCAGCTGTCTGATCCGCTTTCGCGTCCGCCGCCGGTTTCCTTCTCTCCGCCAAATGCCCCACCAATTTCAGCGCCCGACGTGCCAATGTTGACATTTGCAATGCCGCAGTCGCTTCCCTGTGCCGACAGAAACAGCTCGCATTCGCGCATGTCATTTGAGAAAATGGAAGAGGACAGCCCGGCGCCGACGTTGTTTTGCAACGCGATGGCTTCGGTCAGGTCGGAATAGCGGAATACGTAGAGTATGGGCGCAAAAGTCTCGCGTAGAGCCGGGCCCTCATGCTTCGCCATTTCGACAATGGCGGGGCGCACATAGACGCCGGGCTTATCGAGCCGCTCTCCGCCGCTGACCACAGCATCCATTGCGCGCGCCTCAGCCAATGCTGCCTGCATCCGTTCAAAAGCGTCTTCGTCAATCAACGGTCCGGCAAGATTGCCCGGGTTGAGCGGATCGCCCACCGGGATGCTCGCCACTGCCGCTTTCAGTTTGGGAAGAAAGCCGTCATGGATTGCATCGTGCGAAAACAACCGCCGTAGCGAGGTGCAGCGTTGTCCGCTGGTTCCAACCGCTGAGAACAATACCCCACGCAACGCTAAATCGAGGTCGGCTTTGTCGCTTACAATCGCGGCATTGTTACCCCCCAGCTCGAGGATAGTCTTGGCAAAGCGCGATGCCGCCACTTGTCCCACGGCGCGGCCCATTGCTGTGCTTCCAGTGGCGGAGACCAGCGCGATGCGCGGATCGGCAACCAATGTTGCGCCAATATCGCATGCGCCGATGACAACTTGCGAAAGTCCGTCGGGCGCTTCATCGAAATCGCTCAGCACGCTGTCGAGCAAGGCCTGCGTTGCCAATGCGGTCAGCGGCGTTTTCTCCGATGGTTTCCAGATTACGCTATTGCCGCACACCAGCGCCAGCGCCGCATTCCACGCCCAGACCGCAACCGGAAAGTTGAACGCGCTGATGATCAGCACTGGCCCCAGCGGGTGCCATTGCTCCATCATCCGGTGACCGGGTCGCTCACTGGCGATGGTCAGCCCATGCGGTTGCCGCGACAAGCCCACTGCGAAGTCGCAAATGTCGATCATCTCCTGCACTTCGCCCTCGCCCTCTGAAATGGGGTTTGCCGCATTCGATGGTGACGAGACGGGCGAGGTCGGCCTTGTGCTCGCGCAGGGCGTTGCCAAAACGGCGGACCAGTTCACCCCGGCGCGGTGCTGGGACGGTGCGCCACGAAAGGAATGCCGATTGGGTGCGGGTTAGTGCGGCTTCTATTTCATCCGGCGTGGCGGTGGCAACTGAAGCGATCTGGCTGCCGTCGATGGGTGTGTGGATCGGGAGGTTGCCGTGAGGAGCCTTCGCACCCAGCCGCACAAGCAAATTCCCTGCTTCTCGTTCCAAAACCTCCATTTCAGCCCTCTCACTTTGTCATTCCCGCGGAAGCGGGAATCCATCTCCTAAGCGACAGGCACTACACACCCGTTCGTGTAAACATCAAGCTTAGGTGTTAGATTCCCGCTTCCGCGGGAATGACGACTATATTTGGTTCAGATGATGTTGCCCAAAATCATCAAACAGCCTAAGCGCCGAATTCGTTTCAGGAGATACTAAATGGCCGAAATGGCAGCCTTTGACTGGTCCGATCCCTTTTTCCTCGACGATCAGCTGACCGAAGAGGAACGCATGATCCGCGATGCCGCGCATGGCTTTGCGCAGGATGAACTGCAGCCGCGCGTGATCAAGGCTTTCCGCGACGAAATCGATGCGCCCGAGCTCTTCCCGCTCATGGGTCAAGCAGGGATGCTCGGTGCCACCATAGCACCCGAATATGGCGGCGCAGGTGCCAGCTATGTTTCCTATGGCCTGATCGCGCGCGAAATCGAACGCGTCGATTCGGGTTACCGTTCGATGGCTTCGGTGCAGTCAAGCCTCGTGATGCACCCAATCAACGCTTATGGTTCTGAAGAACAGCGCCGCAAATATCTGCCCGGACTAGCCTCTGGAAAATTGATCGGCTGCTTTGGCCTGACCGAGCCCGACGCAGGCAGCGATCCGGCAGGTATGCGCACCGTCGCCAAGAAAACGGCGGACGGCTATGTGATCAACGGCAGCAAGACCTGGATTTCCAACGCCCCCTTTGCCGACGTATTTGTCGTCTGGGCAAAAAGCGAAGCGCATGGCGGCGGCATCAAAGGCTTTGTCCTTGAAAAAGGAATGAAAGGCCTGTCTGCGCCGAAGATCGAGGGCAAGCTCTCTTTGCGCGCTTCTACCACTGGCATGATCGTGATGGACAATGTCGAGGTCGGCGAAAACGCACTGCTTCCCGAAGTGCAGGGGCTGAAGGGTCCGTTCGGCTGCCTCAACCGCGCGCGCTATGGAATTAGCTGGGGCGCACTCGGCGCTGCCGAATTCTGCATGCACGCGGCGCGTCAATATGGCCTCGACCGGCACCAGTTTGGCAAGCCGCTGGCCGCGAACCAGCTGTATCAGAAAAAGCTGGCCGATATGATGACCGACATAGCTCTCGGCCTACAAGCCTCTCTCCGCGTCGGCCGCCTAATGGATGAAGGCCGATTTGCACCGGACATGATTTCAATCGTCAAGCGCAACAATGTCGGCAAGGCCTTGGATATCGCCCGGCAGGCGCGCGACATGCACGGCGGCAACGGCATCAGCGAAGAATATCAAGTCATCCGCCACATGGTGAATTTGGAAACGGTGAATACCTATGAAGGCGCGCACGATGTGCATGCGCTGATATTGGGTCGTGCGATCACCGGGATTGCGGCATTTTGATCAGCTGTGCATTTTCAGGCTATAACGCCGGGCGACATCCATCACACCATTGCCAGCATCTTCATAGCTGTCGTCTCCTCTCGCCTCTTCGATAGAGGAAGTAGCGGTAAGCAGCCGTCCGAAAATCGCTCGCAATTCTGCCCGTGCTAGGACATTGCCGATACACATATGGATGCCATTTCCATATCCAACATGCTTGTTGGGACTACGGCTAATGTCAAATTCTTCCGACCGTTCGATATAGTCGGGGTCGCGGCACGCCGACGCATTCCAAAGCACCACCGTGTCTCCGGCCTCAATTGTAACGCCATCGATCTCAATATCATTCTTGGCGACCCGTTCCTGCCGTCGCAGAGTTCCACGGTACCTCACCATTTCTTCGATAGCGGTATCCAAAAGCGATGGATCGCTCCTCAACATTTCAAATTGCACCGGATTCCGAATCAATTCCTGCAACCCGTGAACAATGTTGTTAGCCGTTGTCTCTACTCCTCCGGCGATCAACAACATGCTCATTGCAGCAATTTCGTAAGGCGAATCGAGTTGCGTTGCGATGGCTGACATAACGCTTGGCTTGTCGGTATTTTTCAGCCGCTCCACATGACCTATCAAATAGCCTCCCAGTTCGACGCTAACACCCGTTACTATAGCTTCGACCTCGGGATGGGGTTCCTTCCAGAAAAGCCCTTTGCCGTAGATTTCTGAGATAAGAATCGAATTTCTGCGAATCAATCCTCGATCTTCGGCAGGAATTCCGCATATTTCGCAGATCAGACCAGTAGTCACATGTTGAGAAAACTGTTCGACAAAATCGATTTCTCCCGTGTCAACACAGGCTTCAACAGCTTCGTCAACGAGACGGGAAATCACAGCATCATAGCCCCTGACAGACTGAGGCGTGAAATGAGGTACCATTATTTTGCGATATTTGGTGTGTAGTGGCGGATCATTACCCAACATAATTGACGCTGGACCAAGGCCGCGGGCCTTTTTTTCCTCTGACCTTTCAGACGACCAATTCTCCCAATCCGCAAGCATTGGCGCGATGTCCGCGTGCCGGAAAAAAGACACAACCGGAACGAGCGTATCGGGATGGCGATAAGCCCGACAAGCGGCCCGCATCCGAGCCATAGTCCCATAAAAATCCTTACGGAAATCACTAGATAGGGGGTCAAATAAAGGCGTAGAGTTCAAGGACCAATACCGTCATTGCGAAACACAAACCTATCGTGCCAACAGAGCCCTCGCCTGTCCAGCTATCTGAGCCAACATTGCAGGTACCGGTACACCGAGCTTTCGCGCACGGTCGACCATTGCCTTGAACGCCAAGACACGGTCGCGGTTACCGGCCAGCCATTTCTCCACCGCTGCCGAAGGTGCGCCTTTTTGCCGCCGCAAGAAATCAAGCCGCATTGCCTGAAAGTCGCGCGCAAGCCCTGCTACCAACAGCCGCTCCCATGGATCGTGCGGGTCCATCTGCATTGCTGCATTCTGTGCCCAACCGAGGCCAAGCGCATCGCCCAGCGCTACAAAGGCAGCTGTCAGCGCTACCGCATCAGCTTTGCTGTCCGTCGCCAAGGCGGACAGGCCGATTGCTCCGTCAAGCTGCGCGATGCGCACCAGCTTGTCGGCCAGTTTGGCAGGCACGCCCGCCGCCGTCAGCCGGTCACCATAGCCTTCGGTTTGCGCCGATACTTCTGGCGTTAGCAATTTCTTGCGCGCACCAGACAATTGCTCGATTACCGGCAAGTAAGATGCAACCGCTTCGCCCACCGATCGGCCTTCGCGGCCGTTGCGGATCATATCGGCCATATGCGCACGGGTTTCGACCGCGACTTGCTGGAACAGCATGATCCGTGCAGCCTCGTCAACTTTCGCCGCGTCAATTTCAGCCCACAATGCCTTCAGATCGAACAGCCGCTCGGCAATGGCAAAGGCTTCTGCCACCACGCCTAGCGTGCAGCCTTCTTCCTCGGCGAGTTCAAACGGATGGAGCATCCCCAGCCGGTTGATCATCCGGTTCGCCAGCTTGGTGGCGATGATTTGCGGGCGTAGCCGGTGCGAGAGTATCGCAGCTCGGTGCGCCTTGACCATCGCATCGGGGAAAGCCGCGAGCAATTCGTCATCCATCGATGCGTCGGTGCCCAGCGGGCCATCCTCGACCACATCCTGCGCTGCAAGTTTTGCGGTGGAAAGCAACACCGACAATTCGGGGCGGGTTAGCCCCTTGTTATCCGCCTCGCGCCGTGCATAATCGTCATTGCTGCCCAGCCCCTCGACACTGCGGTCGAGTTTGCCGGTGACCTCGAAGATTTCCATCAGCCGCACATAGGCGGGCAGATCCCCTGCCCCGCCGCTTTCGGCGATCGACAGCGCCAGCGTTTGCAGCCGGTTATCCTCCAGCACCAGTTCGGCAACATTATCGGTCATGCTGGCCAGCAACGTATTGCGCGCTTCATATTTCAGTTTGCCCGCCGTCATTTCGGCGTTGAGCGCGATCTTGATGTTGACCTCATTATCCGAGCAATCGACGCCTGCGCTGTTGTCGATAAAGTCGGTGTTGATCCGACCGCCTTTTAACCCAAAGGAAATGCGGCCAGCCTGCGTCACGCCCAGATTGGCACCTTCACCAATCACGCGCGCGCGCACTTCTTGTGCGTTGACGCGGATGGCATCGTTCGATGGGTCGCCCACCTCGACATTGGCCTGTCCGGCATCCTTGATATAGGTGCCAATGCCACCGAACCAGAACAGGTCGACCGGTGCGCGCAAAATAGCTTTCATCAATGTGGCAGGTTCCAGCACACTCGCATCAATGCCGAGCAAGGTACGGATTTCGGGAGATATTTTTATCTCCTTCTCACTGCGCGCAAACACACCGCCACCCTTGGAGATCAGCTTTGCGTCATAATCGGCCCAGCTTGACCGTGGCAGTTTGAACAGACGCGACCGTTCTTTCCAGCTGATTGCCGGATCGGGATCGGGGTCGAGAAAGATGTGGCGATGGTCAAAGGCGGCGACGATTTTCAGGGTTTTTGACAGCAACATGCCATTGCCAAACACATCGCCCGACATATCGCCAACGCCTGCAACAGTGACGGGCTCTTTCTGCACATCAATGCCCATTTCGGCAAAGTGACGCTGGACCGACAGCCAGCCACCCTTGGCGGTGATCCCCATCGCCTTGTGGTCATAACCGACCGACCCGCCGCTGGCGAAGGCATCGCCCAGCCAGAAATCACGTTCGAGCGCGATGGCGTTTGCAGTGTCAGAAAATGTGGCGGTGCCCTTGTCGGCGGCGACCACAAAATAGGGGTCTTCGCCATCGCGGATCACGACATCGGCGGGATGAACAACCTTGTTCTTCACCAGATTGTCAGTGATCGACAGCAAAGTGCGGATGAAAATGCGGTAGCTTTCGGTGCCCTCTGCCAACCAGGCGTCACGGTCGGTGCGTGGATCGGGCAGGCGTTTTGGGTAAAAACCGCCTTTTGCTCCAGTCGGCACGATCACCGCATTTTTGACGCGCTGCGCCTTCATCAGCCCCAATATTTCGGTTCGGAAATCATCGCGCCGGTCGGACCAGCGCAGCCCGCCGCGCGCCACCGGCCCCGCACGCAAATGGATGCCCTCGACGCGGGGCGAATAAACAAATACCTCGCGCCACGGCAAAGGCAGCGGCAGGCCGGGCACCTTCACACTGTCGAGCTTGAACGCCAGTGCTTCAGCAGAAGCAGCGGCGAAGGCATTGGTACGCAGGCAGGCCTGCACCACCGCGCGATAGAGGCGCAATATGCGATCTTCATCGATGGCAGATACCTTGGCCAGACCAGCGTCAATTTCTGCGGCGCGCTTGGCAGCTTCTTTCTCGCGGTCCGCTTTGAAGGCGGGATCGTGCAGCGCCGCAAACATTGCGACAATGGCGTTGGTCAGCGCGCGGTGCTTGCCAAAAGCCGCAACCACGGTAGGCATTCCATAGGTCAGGCCGGTCTGGCGCAAATAACGATACCATGCACGCAACCAAATTACCGCGCGCGGCTCCAGCCCTGCAAGTGTGATCAACTGGTTGAATGCGTCATTTTCTGCATCGCTGTCGAGCACTTGCGTTAGCGCGCCTTGCAATACTGTTTTGCGCTTCAACACTTCGGCACTGTCCGCACCGCCGCGCAGGCGAAGATGGAAATCGTGGATATAAGCCAGCCGCCCGTCATCAAGCGCCGAGGGCACCTGCTCGACAACATCGAAACCAAAATTTTCGAGCACTGGAACAACATCGGACAAAGGCATGGCTCCGCCCTGATTATAAACCTTCAGGCTTAGCGTTGCCGCATCCGCATCATCATCGGCGATCAGGCGCGTTACGCGGCTATGATCGCGCTCCATGGCTAGAAGGCAAAGCATATCCTGCGCCGCTTCGTTCGCCGAATAGAGCGCGCGGTGCGATTGCGGGAACGCTGCGCCATAACGGACGACCAGTGCCGCCGCGCGTTTTTCATCCTGCAACCGGACAAGTTCAGCCTCAACCGCAGGTTCCCAGCCGCGCACCATCAGTTTCAGACGGCGATCAAGCGCAGCCTCATCAATGGTGACGTTGCGGTCGGGCAGGTCGAGCATGAAGCGCACCAACGCAATTCCGCCATCCTCAAGCGTGATCGACCAGCCGAGCACAATCGCATCCGATGCCTCGACCAGCATCGTTTCGATTTGATGGCGAAGTTCCGTCGAAACATCATCGCGCGGCAACCAGGCAAAGACATACAAGTGCCGACCTAGCGGCGAACGCACCGCCGCCAGTTTAGGCCGGGGCCGGTCGGTCAGCGACATCGCAGTCAGCGTGATCCGTTCCAGATCGTCCTTGCGGAACGACACCAGCAAGTCGTGCGGCAGCGCGGTCAGCACATGTGACATCGCTTTGCCGGCATGGCCAGACGGGTCAAAGCCGAAGCGTTCCATCATGTTCGACAATTGTGTGCGCAAAAAGGGAATGCGCTCGGGCGGGGTGGCGAGCGCATTGCTCGTCCACAATCCGGCGGTGATCGACAAGGCACTGATTGTCTCACCATCGCGCACCGGCACAACGACTAAGTCCAATTGGACCGAACGGTGGACGGTCGAAAGTCTGCTCGATTTGAGCAACAGTGGCGCCCGCCCACCTTCAGCGAACCATTTGCGTGCGCGTTCACGGCTTTCATCGGACAGCAGCGGCTCGTCGCTGGCGCGGGCCAAACCAAGCCGAGATTCCCTTTTCCCATCTATGTGCAAAATTTCGTGGCTCAATACTGTCATCGCGCCTTCAAGGAACCAGCGAAGCAATGTCGTTCCTTCGCCTTCGGGAAGGCTGTCGGCATCCTCCGCCATAGCGCCCTGTATTTTGCGCCAGTCAACCACTGCGGCGCGAACATCACCCAGCACTGCGGCAAGCCGAAGTTCTAGCGCACGGCGTTCCTTCGCATCGACCCGGGCGGTTTCGAGATAAATGTAGGACTCGCGCGCGACGCCCTCGCTGCGTTTGGTGGTCAGCGCCGTTAGTGTGCCGTCTTTGTGACGCGTCACACCCAATACCGGATGTATTAGCCGGTCAATGGCTATCCCTGCCGCTGCTAGCGCCGCCGCGACGGAATCGACCAGAAACGGCATATCATCATTGACGATGGCAACGCGCATCGCCAGCCGCTCACCGGTGCCGGAAAAACTATCAACCGCGATATTGGCGACGCCAGCTTTGCGCTGCATCGCATTTGCCAAAACATAGGCGGCTGCTTCCTGGCAGGCTGCAGTATCAAAGCCGTCATTCTCGCCCGGCAATGCCCCCGCTGCCATTGCATCCTGCAATTGTTTGAGCAGTTTCGGATCGGGTTTTGCAGCATTCGCCTTGGCGGTCGCCATATGATGTATCTCCGCGAAATATTATTACGCCCTCTATGCCCCCGTTGTCGCGCGCAAACAACAGGGCAGTTTCATTTGAAACGATTTTTGACGAAGCATTTGCCGTTAGCAAGATAGCGGGTTACGACAGAGCAGCGAAATTAGGGGAAGATTTATGGACCGGCGGCTGACCTGGTATATTTTGGGCGGAATGATTCTGGGGGTCATTGTTGGCCAGATACTTTACAGCATGGTCGATCCGGCTGTGGTCAAAGAGAGCGTCGCCCCCTGGTTCAAATTGCTTTCGGACATATTCCTGAACCTGATCAAGCTGCTTGTTGCACCACTGGTGCTCTCGACCATCGTCGTCGGGATTGCACATATGGGAGACAGCAGCGCCTTGGGCCGGATCGGCTTTAGAGCAATTGCGTGGTTCATCACCGCCAGTTTCATTTCGATCGGGCTTGGCCTGTTAATGGTCAACCTGCTTGAACCAGGCATTGGCGCACCCATTCCGGATGTTGCCGAAGCTGCGAAAGCGGTGGGCGAGGTAAAGGAACTGAAGGCAACCGAATTCATACTTTCAATCTTTCCGAAAAACGCGTTCGAGGCGATGGCCACGAATAATATCTTGCAGATACTGGTTTTCTCGATCTTCGCAGGCGTTGCGCTATCGGCAATCGGCGAAAAGGGTTCAGCTCTTGTGCGCGGTGCCGACGCGCTTGCCGAAATGATGCTGCAAATCACCGGTTATGTAATGCGCTATGCGCCCGTTGCGGTGTTCGGCGCGCTTGCAAATGTGGTGGCGGCCAGTGGCCTCGATATATTGAAAGTCTATTTCTGGCTGCTCATCGAATTTTACGCCAGCCTGCTGATCCTGTGGGCTATCCTGCTCTCGATTGGCGCACTGTTCCTTCGTGAACGCATCTGGACGCTCATACGCTATATCCGCCAACCGCTGATGATCGCCTTTTCGACGGCATCGTCGGAAGCTGCCCTGCCCAAAATGTTTGAGCAGCTCGATCGCTTTGGCGTACCGCGCCGCATTTCCGGTTTCATGCTGCCCTTGGGCTATAGCTTCAACCTCGACGGCTCGATGATGTACATGAGCTTTGCGACGATCTTCATCGCGCAAGCCTATGGCATTGACTTGTCCATCGGTACGCAGATCATGATCCTGCTGACGCTGATGATCTCGTCAAAGGGTATTGCTGCGGTTCCACGGGCTTCGCTGGTGGTGATTACAGGCACACTGGCCATGTTCGGCCTGCCTGCATCAGGCGTCGCCATCATCCTTGCCATCGACCAGTTCCTCGACATGGGCCGCACCGCGACCAATGTTGTCGGCAATGCAGTGGCCACTTCTGTCATCACCAAATGGGAAGGCATGCTTGAGGTCGAGGAACCCGAATTTATCGAACATCCGCACGCCCCTGCGCACACCGTCGCAGGTGGTAAGGCAGGGCTGGAACTTGCCGAGGACATGGTCGCCGATCGACGCTCTGCTGACAGACGCAGCGGCAAAAATCCTACAGCTCCACGCGAAAGCGAAGACCGGCGAAAAGGGGATCGGCGCAGCTAATCTTGGTGTCGGTGATCATATAGCGGCGAGCAACCGCTCTACGTCGTCGGCATCATGATAAAGACCAAAGCCGATGCGCAGCACATCGCCGCGCAGGTCGGTGACGATATTTTTCGATCCCAGCATCGCGTGGACAGCGGGGGCTTCCACGCCCTGATACGCCAGAAAACGGGCGTGGGGTTTGTCGTCAATCGGATTGAGCAGTGTCAGTTGCGGCAGCGGCGCGACATCGACAAACTGCTTTTGCAGATCTGCGACATAAGCTGAAATCCTTGCGGTCGTCAGCTCTTCCGCCAACAGCATCCGTTGCACCGCGTTGAAGCGATACAGCCCTGAAGGATCAAATGTGCTGCCAAGAAACGCCTGCCATCGGGCGCGTAACCGACTTCGCCCGGCGGCAAATGAAGTTCGTCAAACGCGGCATACCAGCCAGTGATCGCCGGACGCGGCGCGAAACCCGGAGGGGCGTGCAGGAAACATACGCCTTCCCCGGCCATTGCGTATTTATAGCCGCCAGCGAGGTAGAAAATGCAGTCGGCAAAAGCAGACAGATCGGTCTCCATCGCCATGAAGCCATGATAGCCGTCGATAACCACCCACGGCCCTTCCGGTCGCGCCAGCGCAGCCAATTTCCCCAGATCGCCCAGAACGGTACCCGAATTGAACAGCACATGGCTGGCGAATAAAAGGTCGAACCCGCCCGCCTCGGCGCGCGCGACAAGAGCTTCGGCAGGCACCGTTTCCAGCACCACCGCGCCGCTTTCCACCCAGCGCGCCATCTGGCGGCGAAAACTGTGGAATTCGCCGTCACTTGCCAGCACGCGGACCGTCTTCATCGGCATGGCGGAGAGGATGCGGACCAGAAAATCATGCGTGTTTGACGAAAAGGCAAAGGTTGCAGGGTCGGGCAGATTGAGTTCGCACGCAACATGCTGCTGCGCCTCGCTCCAAACCGGACCCATCACCTTATCCCATTTGTGATCGGCAAGCGCGGCTGCATCCTCCCATGCTTCCACTTGACCCGCAAAGCTCGCATCGGGCCACAGATGGTGGCTGTGCGCTGCGAAGTGCAGCCGGTGGGGATTCGCCGACAAGGCGCGGGAAAAGAGATGCTTATAGGTCAAAACAATCTCTCCGTTCGTCCTGAGCCTGTCGAAGGACGTAAGCAGATGGGGTAAGTTATGTCGTGCTTCGACAAGCTCAGCACGAACGGAACGGAAATTTTCACAATGCGGTCCGCAGCGACCAAAGCTCGGGAAAGGCCCGTTTCGCCAACGTGCCTTGCAAATAGCTGACACCTGCTGTCCCGCCGGTCCCGCGCTTGCCGCCGATGATGCGTTCGACCGTCAGCACATGCTTGTGCCGCCAGGTCGCCATTGCGTCGTCCAGATCGACCAGTTTTTCGGCAAGCTGATAAAGCTCCCAATAACGTTCGGGTTCGCGATACACGGTCAGGAAAGCAGCCTCGACATCGGCCGATGGCACATAGGGCTGGCTGACATCGCGCGCCAGCACAGCCTGCGGAATTGACAGGCCTGCGCGCGACGCTGCGGCCAATGTGTCATCCCAAACACTAGGCGCATGGAGCGCCGCTTGCATCGCCGACTGCGCCTGCGGTCGATCCTCCTGATATTTCAGAAAGCCTCCGTCTTTCAGACCCAGCAGATATTCGATGGTGCGGAACTGGTCCGACTGAAAGCCCGAGCTCGGTCCCAGTCCGGCGCGAAACCGGCTGTAATCCGACGGTGTCATCGTTGCCAAAATATCCCAGCTTTGGGTCATAACCGACTGGATTCGGCTGACTCGTGCCAACGCCTTATAGGCTGGGACAAGCGCGTCAGCCTGCACCTGCCGCTTCGCCAGATGAAGTTCGCGGATGATCTGTTTCAGCCACAACTCCTTGGTTTGGTGAATGATGATGAAAAGCATTTCATCGCCCTCACCCGATTGCGGATGCTGGCAATCGAGCAAGGTGTCGAGCGCGAGATAGCGCGCATAGGTCATCGGTGTGTCGGTCATGTGCGATGCGATACAGTTTCGTTTGAAACTATTCCAGCCTGCGCTGCAATTTGTGCATCCGCTCTCGCGGTACCGAAACGGAACAGCAGATTTTACCGGTTAATCTTGTTTCTAACGGATGGAAATGCAAAAGCTTTTCTGTGGGGAAAGCAGGCAGCCATTTGGTGTATTTGTTTCGACTGATTGTCGGTGCCTTGCTGCTATCAGTCCTGTTTCCAAATATCGCCAACGCCCAGCTATTGGTCAACAAATCCTTCAGCCCGGCGAATATTCCGCCCGCTGCAACTTCGACGCTGACGATCCAGATTTTCAACAATACTGCGACAGCTGCAACAGCGGTCAATCTGACCGACAACCTCCCTACGTCGCCCACAGGCCTGACCATTGGACCCGGCGGATTATTGTCGAACAGTTGCGGCGGAACGGTCACTGCTACGCCCGGCACCACAACAGTGACGTTGACAGGCGGAGCGGTAGCGGCCTCGTCGGGAGGTGTTGCCGGACAATGCACGATCACGGTTCAGGTGCAGACTGTCGCTGCCAGCGCGGGTCAAAGCTATTCCAACACCATCCCGATCGCCAATGTGTCGAGCAGTATTGGCGGCTCGGTCTCTCCCGCCACTGCCACATTGTCGGTCAGCGGGGTCAATGCGATCACCGGCAGCAAAACCTTCACCCCGACCAACCTGCACGGCAACGGTCCCGCCACGCGAATGCGTATCCAGCTGAACAACAGCAACAGTTTTCCGCTGACGAACGTCGCCTTCACCGACAATTTTCCGACCCAGTTGGAACTGGCGGCAACACCCAATGTGTCGAACAGTTGCGGCGGCGCGGTAACTGCCGTTGGAGGCGGCTTCTCGCTCGCGCTCAGCGGCGGGACAATTCCGGCTTCGGGCAATTGCGTCATTCAGGCCGATGTCGTCGCACGGCTCCCCAACACATCGCCAAATGATGGCAATGCGACCAACAGCATCGCTGCGAACAATGTAACCTCCGCCCAGGGTGCGCGCAACACCGCCGCGATCAGCCGGACGATCCGCGTGCAAAAGGCCGCGAGCGTGACCAAGGCCTTTTCCCCGGCGGGTATCGTTGCGGGCGGCAGCAGCACGCTGACGATCACGCTGCGCAATTTCAACGCAACCGCAATCAGCGGATTCAATTTCACTGATACCATGCCCGCAGGAATAACTGTCGTCGGTCCGGCGACCACGACCTGTGGTGGCACGGCGAGCTTACTGCCACTTCCCTGACCGTCACAGGCGGCAATCTGGCGGCGGCACCCAGCGGAATCGGTTCAACCAGTTGCACATTGACAGCAACGGTAACCGCGCCGGCCAATGGTTCGTTTGCCAACAGTGTTCCCGCCGGCAATCTGGCGGGGATCAGCTATAGCGCGGCCAGTGCAACGCTGGTGGTTTCATCTGTTGCAGTGTCAAAGGCGTTCAGCCTGACAACAGTGCCGCGGACCGGGGTAACCACGCTGACGATAACGCTGATCAACCGCACGACAACGGGCACTGCGACGGTTACCAGCTTCACCGACAATCTGAACACCATGGGCGCGAATATCGCCATTGCGGCAAGCCCGGCTGCCACAACCACTTGCGGCGGAACCTTGACGGCAGGTGCGGGAACAACTCCCATCACCCTGACAGGCGGGACTATTCCAGCAGCGGCAAGCGCGGCGGTGCCGGGAACCTGCACAATCACCGTGCCGGTTCAGGTCGGCAACACCGCCGCAACCGGGACGCGCACCAACACCATTGCCGTCAATGGTCTGCAAACCAACAGGGGCAACAACAATGTCGCCGCTGCTGCTACCGTTAGCGTCGCTGCCCCGCTCACCGTTTCCAAGGCCTTCCTGCCCACGACAGTTGCTCGCAACGGAGTCACCCGGATCACAGTGACCATCACACGCGCTGCCAACGCTGCGCTGTTTACAGGGCTGGCAATGACCGATCCCTTGCCATCGGGCTGGACAGTCGCGCCGACGCCCAGCCCCACAACGACCTGCACTGGTGGAACTGTTACGGCGGTTTCGGGTGCCACAAGCTTCAGCCTGTCTGGTGCCAGCCTTGGGACCGTTATCACATCCTCTGCATCTTGCACCGTCGCTGTCAATGTCCGCGCACCGACTACATTGGGCGTGCACACCAACACCATTCCCATCGGCAATGTCACAGCAAACACCGCTGTCGGTGCCGTTAGCAATGTCGCCGCCGGCAGCGCCGCTGTGACGGTTGTCGATGGCGTCTCGATCAACAAATCGTTCAGCCCGATCTCGATCATTCCCGGCGGAACGTCGCGCATTACGATCTTCATCAACAATCCGTCGAGCATTGGCATTGCCATGACTGGGGCGACGCTGACCGACAATCTGCCGTCGGGCCTTGTCATCCAATCGCCTGCCAATGCGACTTTTACCGCGACCAGCGGCACTTGCACCGGCCTAATCAATGCCGTTCCCGGCACAGGCACATTCGGCATCAGCAGCGCGTCGATCAGTTCGGGTGCAATCTGTGAATTGGCGGTCGATGTCACCACCAACGCGGTTGGGACATTGACCAACACTATCCCTGCCAACAACATGACCTCGACCCAGGGTCTGAGCAATGTGAACAGTTCCTCTGCCTCACTGTTGAGCTCGGGCAATGCCGATGTAGCCGTCACCAAATCCGATCCTGTCGCGACCATGGTCGCGGGAACCAACACGACCTATACAATCACCATCACCAACAACAGCAGCGCATTGGCCGTCGCTGGACTGCCGGTCGAAGACGATGAAACCGCCGATCTTACCTTCCCCGCATGGACCTGTGCGGCAACGCCGGGATCGAGCTGCGCTGCGCCATCTGGAACGGGAGCAATTGCGACAACAGTGACTCTGGCTCCCTTGGGCGTCGCAACCTTCACCCTGACCGCGACCGCGAACCCCGACAGCATGGCAGCGACGGTAGAGAATATCGCCATTGTCGATCCAGCCGCAGCGGGCGTGTTTGACCCGGTTTCAATCAACAATCAGGCAAGCGACATCAATACCCTGACCCGCAGCGCCGATGTGCGGGTGACCAAGACGGCGTCTCCACTGGCACCGCCGGTTGGCGGGCCGGTTGCTTTCACCATTACCGCAATCAACGACGGCCCATCAACCGCACGCGCAATCGAGGTCACTGACGCCTTGCCAACGGGCTATACATTCGTCAGCGCCACCCCGGGTGTCGGCAGCTTTGCTGATCCAGACTGGACGGTTGGCGATCTGTCGCCCGGAACCAATGCCACGCTGGTGATCAACGCAACGGTCAACCCGACCGGTGATTACCAGAATGTTGCGACGATCACGACCACCACACCCGATCCGCTCGCCACCAACAACACCGCAACGCTGACGCCCAGCACTGTGGGATTGCGGATCGAAAAATCCTCCTCGGTCTTGTCTGATGGTGTGAGTGGCTCAAACCCCAAAGCGATTCCGGGGGCGATCATCGAATATCGGATCACGGTTTTCAATGAAGGCACAGCGGCGATCGATTCAGACAGCATCGTTATCGAAGACATCATGCCTGGCAGTATCTCGTCTTATGTCTCGACTGTGTCGGGAATGCCGGTGACCTTTGTCGAAGGCCCCAATCCCAGCGGATTGACCTTCACTTATGCGACCGATGTCGGCTGGTCGAACCAGACCGGCGGCGGCCCACCCTTCACTTATGCGCCGTCACCAGACGTTGCCGGCTATGACGGCGCCGTGACCGGAATTCGTATCAACCCAAAAGGAACGATGGCGGCAGGCAGCCTTGCCAGCCCGAGCAGCTTCACAATTGTGATTCGCGCGCAGGTCGATTGAGGTTCAGTCTAGCAATGCGTCGAGCCACTGTTCGACCAGAGTGTTGGCGTCGTCCACACTGAACGGCGCATTGCCAAGGCTAAGTTCCAGCCAAAGCCCATCGACCAGTGCTACCAGAGCGACCGCTGCCAATTGCGGATTTTGGGGTGCATTGGGGCAGGCTTTGATCAGAGCCTCTATCGACTGGCGCGAAGCGGCGTAGACTTCATCATGGACCGCGCCAATCGCGGCATCGGTGCGAGCCAATCCCCAGAATCCAAGCCAAGTCGCCAGCAGGTCGGGGTCACTGACTGGTGAACGGAAGTTGGCAGTTAGGTATGCAAGCAGTCGCACACGCGGATCTGGCCCTGCCATCGCAACGGCATGAGCAAGCGCTGTTTCAACGCGGCTGCCGGTCCAGTGATAGGCTTCGGCAATCGCATCGTTTATTCCTGTGAAATAGTGCCGCAATAATCCCGGCGACACTCCGGCTTCGGCGCAGATCGCGCGCACCGATATCCCCTGTGCGCCATGTTTCGCCAGACAGCGCGCGGTTGCTTCGATCAGGCTCTGCCTGCGAAAATCGGGCGTTTCGCGCGTGAAAGATTGCCGGGCGACTTGCATATTGTTATACGACTGTATAACAAGGATCGACTCATGACAAGCACTACGCAATCCCAATCCAACCCAACTGTAGGTCAGGTTTCTCTGGATGGCTGGTCGCTGCCTGCGTGGACCTATAGCGACCCCGAATTCGCATCACTCGAAGCCGACCGTATCTTCCGCCCAGGCTGGCAAGTGGTTTGCCACGAAAGCGACATCCCCAATCCAGGCGACTGGCACAGCCTCGACTATATCGGCGAGAGCGTGATCGTTGTGCGCGGCACCGATCATCAGTTGCGCGCCTTCACCAATGTCTGTCGCCACCGCGGCAGCCGCATCGTCGATGGCAGCAGCGGCTGCGCGAAAAAGCTCGTCTGCCCGTATCATGCCTGGACCTATGAGCTGGACGGCCGTTTGAGCGGGGTTCCCGACAGCGCCAGCTATCCCACGCTCGACAAGGCGAAGGCTGGGCTGGCGCCGGTTACACTCGAAACATGGCAGGGTTTCATCTTCGTTCGGCTCGAAGATGGTGGCCCATCGGTTGCCGAGATGATGGCACCCTATGAAGCGATGATAGCGCCTTTCCGCTTCCCAGAATTGCGCGCGCTCGGCCGCGTCACCCTGCGCCCCCGGGAAGTGAACTGGAAGAATGTCGGCGACAATTATTCCGATGGACTGCACATCCCCATCGCCCATCCCGGCCTGACCCGGCTGTTCGGCAAAAGCTATGGCATCGAGGCCGAACCCCATGTCGATCGTATGTGGGGCGATTTGCAGGATAGCGAGTCGGTCAACTGGTCGGAGCGCGCCTATCAACGGCTGCTCCCCCCCGTCCCGCATCTACCCGAAGACAAGCAACGGCACTGGTTCTATTTCAAACTATGGCCGTCAGTCGCCTTCGACATCTATCCCGATCAGGTCGATTTCATGCAGTGGTTGCCGACCGGCCCGACCAGCTGCATCATCCGCGAGATCAGCTATGTCCTGCCCGATGAGCGGCGGGAAATGAATGCCGCGCGTTATCTCAACTGGCGGATCAACCGGCAAGTCAATGCCGAGGATACCGCGCTGATCACCCGCGTGCAGGAAGGCATGGCGTCGCGCAGCTTTTCAATGGGGCCGCTGTCCGACAAGGAAGTGTGCCTGAAACATTTTTGCAAGCGCATCCGCGAAATCATCCCCGAAGCGCGCAACGAACAACGCCCTGCCCCGGGCTGGAGCCATATATGACCCAGAAATATGATGCCGTGATCATCGGTGCCGGCCATAACGGCCTTGTCTGCGCCTTCTACCTTGCCAAGGCTGGCCTAAAGGTCCGGATCGTCGAACGCCGCGATGTCGTGGGCGGAGCAGCCGTGACCGAGGAATTCCACCCCGGCTTCCGCAATTCGGTCGCGAGTTACACCGTCAGCCTGCTGCAGCCCAAGGTCATTGCCGACATGAAGCTGGCGGACCATGGCTACCGTGTTATCGAACGTCCGATCAGCAACTTCCTGCCGCAGGAAGATGGTGGCTATTTGAAACTTGGCGGCGGGCTGGAACGCACACAGGCCGAATTTGCGCGCTTCTCCAAGCACGACGCCGACATCCTCCCCCAATATTATGACAGTCTTGAGGTCGTTGCCGATGTGCTGCGCGACCTGGCCATGAAGTCGCCGCCTAATATCGGCGATGGATTCAAAACCTTGATCGACGGAGCCCTTCAGGGTCGCAAGCTTGCAGGTCTACCGATCGAGCGGCAGCGTGACGTGCTCGACTTATTCACCAAGTCGGCGCGCACGCTGCTTGACAGCTGGTTCGAGAGCGAAGCGGTGAAGGCTGCTTTCGGCTTCGACGCCGTAGTCGGCAACTATGCCAGCCCCGACACGCCGGGCAGCGCCTATGTCCTTCTCCACCATGTCTTTGGCGAGGTGAATGGCAAGAAAGGCGCATGGGGCCACAGTGTCGGCGGCATGGGCAACATCACCCAGATCATGGCGAAGGTGTGCAGCGAACTCGGTGTCGAGATCAGCCTCGAAAGCCCGGTATCGCGCGTGCTGGTCGATGGCAGCAAGGTCGCGGGCGTGCGCTTGGAGGGCGGCGAGGAGATCGTAGCCAACCGTGTAATCGCCAATGTCGGGCCAAAGCTGTTGTACGACCGCATGTTCGACGATGCCGACCTGAAGCCCGAGTTCAAGCGCCGCGTCAAAGGTTTCAAAGCCGGCAGTGGCACCTTCCGCATGAATGTCGCTTTGTCTGAACTGCCCAAATTCACCTGCCTCCCCGAACCCGGCGAGCATCACCAATCGGGCATCATCATTGCGCCGACGCTCGATTATATGGACGAGGCGTTTCTCGACGCCAAACGCTATGGCTGGTCCAAGAAGCCGATTGTCGAGATGCTGATTCCCTCGACCGTTGACGACAGCCTTGCCCCTGCCGGGCAGCATGTCGCATCGCTGTTCTGTCAGCAATTTGCACCGGAATTGCCCGACGGCAGGGATTGGGATGCAGAGGAAGGCAAGGCCGCTGACACGATCATCGACACGGTCGAAGCCTACGCTCCCGGCTTCCGCGCCTCTATCCTCGGCCGCCAAATTCTAAGCCCCAAGGGGCTTGAGCGCAAATTCGGGCTGGTCGGCGGCGACATCATGCACGGCAATATGAGCCTCGACCAGTTGTGGACCGCGCGTCCTGTATTAGGCCATGGTGCCTATCGTGGACCGCTGAAGGGGCTGTATATGTGTGGCGCAGGTACCCATCCCGGCGGCGGCGTGACCGGCGCGCCAGGTCACAATTGTGCGCGCGAAGTGATCGCCGACACCCGCTTTCTGGGGCGCTGGCGCTGACGCACAAATGGAAAAAGCCGGACCCAAAGGCCCGGCTTCTCCCCCTCCCGTCTTTCGACGAAACTGACTATCAGAATTTGGTTCCCAGCCGCAGACCGATGGTACGCGGGCGGTTTGTGAATATGTAGGTTCGGCTATTGCATTGACCGCACTGCGAGGCGCGCGACAACTGTCCACGTTCGTCGAACAAATTCGAAACGAACACTTCGGCGCTGATTGAACCAAACTCGCTTCCTGCGGCGAAATCCACGCTGGTAAACGCCTCCAGCAAACCAAGTTCAGCAGCCGGAACAGTCCGAATGTCGGCCGATGCCGAGCTTTGATGCGCAACGACGGCCTGCAAATAGGCATCCGCTTCCCCCATCGGGATGGTGTAGCGGATGGTGCTGTTAATCTTGAACTTCGGCGTTACGGGCAAACGCGTCCCCTTTGGTGCAGAGATCGAGTTACCGGCATCGGTACAAGAATAAGTTGGATCATCAATGGCGCAAAGATTTTGAAGTGTTTTCGCATCGGTATAGCTACCCGCTGCCGAAATCGACAAACGGTCAACCGGCTTGAAAGTCATATCTGCTTCAAGCCCGCGGATGCGGGCATTGGGCCCATTATGAATTTCGGTAAAGCTGTTGGCTCCCAAAAAGGAAAACTGGAATTTTTTCCATTCCTGCTGATACAAGGCTGCGTTAAAGCGCAATGCCCCATCCAGCAATGTAGCCTTGAACCCGACCTCATAGTTGGTGAGATAGTCAGGCGCATAGGGCGCGATGGTTGAACGGCGGTTAATGCCACCCGGGCGGAAACCGCGCGACCACGTGGTATAAAGCAACAAGTCCTCGCTAGGTTTCCATGTCAGGTTCAGACGATGGGTGAAGCCGGACCCTTCTGTGTCCTTTGGAATGATAGTGTTGGTCCCTGTCAGCAAAGTACCCAAATTGGTGCATGGGCTGCCTGCAACGCTTGGCGCGATTGTCGTGCCGGTCGGGTTGTCCCGAACAATCGCACCGGTTGTAGTATAGCATCCTGCGACGCCGGTACGTGAACTGCCAGCGGCATTATAAGGTGGACCCGCAGGGTTGCGGCCAAAGCCGAAAAAGCCAATCAGCGAGTTATCATAAATAAAGGCGCGACCGCCAGCTGTTCAGTGTAACATTCGGTGTTATGTCGAATGCGGCCTCGCCGAACATGGCATAGTCCTTGTCGACGCGCTTTTGCTGGGTCAACCACAAGGTGCCCGGTAAACCGTTGACTGACAGAGCGGGTGCAAGATTGGCAACTCGATAATCCTGATGGATAAGGTTGCTTTGCCGCTGCATGAACATGCCCGCAGTAACTCGGAAGCTGGAATCTTGCGGAGAAGCGACGCGCAATTCATGGCTCATTTTCTTGAAATGATCTGTCCCCAGCACAATCTGCTGCGGATTGATCGTCGCACCGGCCGCGTTCTGATAATAGAAATATCCTGCGAGCCCGCCATAGGAGGCGTAAAGCGCGTCATAGGCCTCTGCATAGTCGATATAGTCGTTGGAGCTGTTCGTTTTTCGATCAAGATATGCGCCGGCATAGGTCAGGTCCCAATTCCCGACTTTACCTTCGATGGTAAGCGCCGCCTGACCAAATTTGTCATGCCGGAATTCGGGCGCAAAATGCTGCAACTGCAGATCTCCGACGCGCGGGTCCATGCCAAAGCTGCCGTGATTGCGCTGGTCCTGATACAATAATGTCGGCGTAACCGTCCAATCGTCGTCAAGATCGATTTTTAAGGCAGCGCGTCCACCGAAAATGTCGACGTCGTTATAGTCCTTTTTTACAAAAGCCGCATTGTTTACCGAAATGCCGCCTGCCGTCGGCAGAAAGCTGCGCGTTCCGGCCACATTGTCGATATACCCGGCATCATGCTGATACCAGCCAACCAGTCGTATTGCCGCAGACTCGTTCAGCGGGGCATTGATCATCCCCTCCAAACGACCCCCAATTCCACCCTTCGCAACAGTGTTGATTTCGCCATCAACGCGACCTTCAAAGCCGGATGTCGATGGTTTGTTGGTGATGATGCGAATGGTGCCTGCTTCAGATGAAGCGCCGTAAAGCGTACCCTGCGGACCGGCTAGCGATTCAATCCGGGCAATGTCGTAGACATGGACATCAAGGTTACCGCCAATTGTCGTAACCGGCTGCTCGTCCAGATAGACACCTACGCTGGGCAACGAACCCGAGTGATTGCCGTCACCACCCGAGGCAACCCCACGCATGTAGACAGTTGTCGAGCCGGGCTGCGTGGTCTGAAAACTGACGCTTGGCAGCATCTTGGAAAAATCGTTGAAATTGGTGACATTCAGCTGATCAAGCTTCTTTGTTCCCAGAGCTTGGATGCTGATAGGAACATCCTGCAGATTTTCTTCGCGTTTTTGCGCCGTAACCACAATTTCATCGTCAAAGGCATCGGCAGCATCCTGAGCCATCGCCGGGAGAGAAATGGAAATGGCCGACGATGCAAGAAGCAAAGCCATAGCCGTCTTGACGCTCTTTGATTTTACCGAGACTGACACAAAGACCTTTGAGTTTGATTTACGCCATAATCGACACATTACGCGTAAGATGACAACCTCTAGGCTCAAAAAAAGGCAGCTTCGACAGCGGATTCGTGCGCCGTTGTTGCACAAATGCAACTATCTTTTGGCGAACCGGGAGGGTACCTTCGGATAGCAAGTCACAATATCGCCTAACGCACTGGTCAGAGGAGCAAGATGCGCCTCGAACGGTCGCCACTGATCAAAACCGTCCCGGTTTAGCGGGCGGCGCACTTGTTCAGAGCTAGGAGTTCTTACGGCGCGATCATTCTGGTAAAATCGCATACAGGCGTCTTCGAACGGCACGCCAACATAGTCCAGCAGCGCACTGATCTGCTGCTCGGGATCCTCGACAAGCTGTTCGTGAATAACCCGATATACCCGCCCCGGTTGTTCGACGTCAAAATGGGCCATAAAATCCACATAATCGGAATAGTAGCGGCCAAGATGTTCCAGATCATAGGCGAAGCCCTGCCCTCGCGCGAAATGCTGCTTAAAATTCGAAAAACAGCAGTCCATGGGATTGCGGCGCGCATCGATGATCTTGGCGTTTGGGAGGATCAGCGAAATCAAACCGACATGCGCCCAATTATTTGGCAGCTTGTCGATGAACATCGACTTGTCCGATTTTCTGTGAATCCGCGTCCGCTGCAAATACTCCTCACCCATGCTCTTCAATTCAGCAGCTTCGATCGCTTCGATCCCTTGGCCGCGCGCACCAATGCGTGCCGCTAGGGCAGGAATATCGGCAAGCTCCGATGTTCCCTCAATCATCGAATGGCTCGATAATATCTGTTCGATCAATGTCGATCCCGCGCGTGGCATACCGACGATGAACACCGGATCGACGGCAAGATGTCCGGTTTTTCTGTGTCTGGCAAAAAATGCCGAAGTAAAGCTGGCCTTCGCGCGCTCTACCTGGCGGCTGGTTGTTTCAGGATCATGGTCCTGCATGGCGCGACGCAGCATATTACCTGCGTTATAATGTTCAAAAGACGCGTCCGGTTGTTTCAATTCCTCGAAGGCTTTGCCCAGCGCAAAATGAAGGTGCAGCTTGTCCTCAGACTTTAACCGTGGTGTATTCAGAGCATTTTCCATTGCGGAAATATCATGTTCGTCAAACCTGATCGTTTTCAGGTTGGCGAGACTCCACCAGACTTCGCCCAGCATCGGCGCGATCTCGAGAGCACGTCGATAGGCTGCGATACTTTCATCCAGCCGTCCAACCGTTTTCAGAACATGACCATATGACATCCATATCTTAGGTTGCCCCGGAACGTCGGACAGCACCTTCTCATACAACGCGATTGCTTCTTGATAATCGCCCAGCCGACCGAGCGCTGCGGCCTTCAAATTGGAATTGGCCGAATGTGCAGGATCAAATTCCAGCAGTGCATCCAGCATTTCTAATGCTTCGGATGTCCGGTTCTGTCGATAAAGTACCAAAGCAAGATTGGATCGCGCTGCTGTAAAGCCCGGTGCCAATTCCAGCGCGCGTCGCAAAAGATTCTCGGAATCCCTGTAACGCCCGATCCTCCCCGCCAGTTCAGCCAGCATACGCATCGCTGCGACATCGAAGGGGTCCGCTTTCAAATGCCTTTTGAGGAGTGGTTCCGCATCATGCAGCCGATTTTCGGCAAGGGCCAACGCCGCTTCGATCAGATCCGGGTTGCGCAATCCTGCATTGATATAGCGATCTTCCAAGCTTTGCATGAGGCCGACCTAGCCCGCAATGTTGCCGTCGGCAACATGCAGGCGCAGGGCATCAGCCTTTATTGAATCAAACAATTCCGGTTCAGTACCGGTCATCCAGACTTGGCTCCCGGTCGCACGCAGCGCCTCGAACAAGGCAGCGCGGCGATCCGGGTCGAGGTGGGCAGCCACCTCATCAAGCAGCAAAACCGGCGGCGCTGTGCGCAATTCGCCCACCAGATTGGCATGCGCGATGATCAGCGACAGCAGCATCGCCTTTTGCTCTCCGGTCGAACATTGTCCGGCCGCTCCGCCATGTCCGGCATGATGTGCAACCAGATCGGCACGGTGCGGCCCGACCAGCGTACGACCGGCCGCGCGGTCGCGTTGGCGGAACTCCCGATAGCATTCAGCCAATGTTGCAGCATCATGCGGCGTGTCGCATTCAAGGTTGAGTTCGGGCCGGGCAAAGGGCAGATCGGGCATTGCCGAGATCGCCGCGTGCAAACGGGTGACGGTTTCACTGCGCGCTTGCGCCACAAGGCTACCCGCTTCAGCAAGCTGCATCTCGACGGCGTCAAACCATTGATTATCCCCCTGCCCTTCGGCGATCATGCGGTTGCGCTGGCGCAGTCCCTTTTCATAACGCGCGCTCGCCACGGCGTGTCCCGGATCAAGCGCCAGCACCAACCGGTCAAGAAAGCGCCTGCGCCCAGTGGCTCCTTCAACAAATATCCGGTCCATTGCCGGTGTTACCCACAGCACCGCCAGCCATTCAGCCAACGAAGCCGCCGATGCGGTGGCGCCATTGATATGAACGATCCGTCGATTGGGATTGGCCGCCTCGACTGCGGTTCCGATGCGGTTGCCATCGAGTTCGGCGGATATGGCGAAACTGCCATCACCTCCACGCAGGGCCATTTCCTGGAATGCCGCCCGCCTGAGACCACGCCCCGGAACCAGCAGCGACACCGCCTCCAATATATTGGTCTTGCCGGCACCATTGGGCCCATGGAGGATTACGAACGGATGTCGCGTCTGCAAAGCCACCGAACGGTGGTTGCGGAATTGGGAAATGTCGAGCCGGTCGAGCGCCATCGTCGATTGACCTATACGGCAATCTATCCGGGTCAACCGCCAAAGTTCGCTTCAAACCCGAAACGCTCATAACGGCTCAAGCTGATTGCGGATAGTTGGTGTATTTTCCTAATATTCAGCTTTGTAAAATCACCTGCAATTTGATGTCAATCACTTAACATATTGTATTATATGTTTTTTCATAGACTGGCACGATCTCTGCAATATCGCTGGCATACCGGGAAACCGGAAATTGAACATCTGAAAGGAATTTGAAATGACCATTGCGACCCGCCACCAGTTCACCGCACTTGTAGCAGCCCTGTTCTGCGCATTTGTCACCGTCGGCACCAGCGTTGCCCCCGCAATCGCCCCGGCAGCCAATCTCTTAGCCTGACCGCTAAGCTCCAATAAAGGACATCATCATGACCTCGACCCATCGCACCCAGTTGTTTTCGCTGATCGCCGCAATTTTTTGTGCCTTCGTCACAGTCGGCACCAGCATCGCCCCGGCAATCGCGCCTTCGACAACGACTTCAACCGCCAATATCGCCTGACACCAACCCAATTATTTGAAAGGACCTAAAATGACCAAACTCAGCCTGAACCGCGCAAACAAGAAAATCCTCGGCGTTTGCGCGGGACTGTCGGACTGGAGCGGCATTGATGTGACAGTAATGCGCGTATTTTTCGTGCTTGCCACACTACTCGGCTTTGGTTCGGCATTGCTCGTTTATATCGCACTCGGCCTCATTCTCGACTGATAAGGAAATAGTAGGCTTTTGCGGGCATACCACAGCAAAGCTGGCTATAATTGCAGCCACTTCAAAATTTTGAAGGGTGTGTTTGATGATCGAGGGGAATTGGAAAGCGGGAGTGAGCGACGATATTTTCAACTCTCGCCGCTATGATCGCGGCGATGTGAGAATTCTCGCGGACGTCCGGGAAAAGGGCTTTGGCCACCACAAGGCGGTGGTTGAGGACCTGTCCTGTTCCGGCTGCCGACTTAACACACCCATGTATCTGAACCCCGACCGCACACTTTACATCACCATTCCGGGTTTTTCTGCACTTGAAGCGCGCATCGCCTGGCGGCGTAACGACGAATATGGCTGCCACTTTGTCAATCCGTTGCACGAAGCCATTTTTGATCACATAGTGGCGAAACATCCAAGTCTGGCCGGCAATCGCTAAGGGTTTCGTCTGAATCTGAAATTTCCGAAAGATCGAGTTTACCCGCGCAAGCGGCGTCCGTTTTTCGCGCCCCTTTTTCTGTTGCTGATAATGCTGGTCGCGGGATGGTATTACGCACAATCCGCAGATCAACGAGAAACAGTTTCGGCCTCGGGGCAGAAAATCCTGATCGCTGATGGCGATAGTTTTGCCTTTGGCTCCCGCAAAATGCGGCTCGACGGCATAGATGCCCCGGAATATCGGCAGCTATGCACCGACGAAGCCGGGCGCGACTGGGAATGCGGCAAAGCAGCCCGGGCTTCGCTCGAAAAGCTGATGCTGGAGCCCGATCTGCAGTGCGAAGTTGAGGTGCATGACAAATATGCCCGCGCGCTCGCCACCTGTCGCACAGCCCATACCGCAGACGTCGCTGCTGCTCAGGTCAGCGAAGGCCTGGCCGTCAGCCACGAATTTAACGGCATGCGTGATTATGGAGACCAGGAAGATGTCGCCCGCACCGCTCGCAAAGGCATTTGGCGCGGACCCTTTCAGCGCCCCGAAGAGTGGCGCGCCGAACACCAGCGGTAATTCTGCTCAAAAAATGGCGTCGGAAAAGCTCGCGATGCTGCGACCAGCTGCTTCGTTCAACTTGTGAACAAATTCACCACGCGTGATCGGCTTGCCGCGCGCCGCTGCTGTGCGATCATACGCCTTCATCGCCACCGGTGCGACGCCAGCACCGGGAAAACAGGCGACTGCCTGCTCCCATGTTACGGTCGAGCCGGCCGCAAGCGGCTTTGCCTTTACCTTACTCGATGAAACAACGAACTTGGTTCCGATCAATATCCGGCATGCGGGCATGGGATTGGTCGCTTGTTCGAACGATTTTACCGCCGTCGCAGTGACAGATTCTGCATCATTTTTGGGCGTTTCATATAATAAGCCATCGATGGCACCATTGGCTTGCATCGCGAGTGATTCAAATATGGAAACGAGCAAAACCTTGGCCTCAGCCCCGGTTATCGTCCAATCCTTGTGAATGCTGTTGTCAGTGTAGACAATTCCCGACACGGAAAAATCTTCGACCAAAGTCTCGGCTGCTCCGTAGACGATTTGATCAAGTTCATTGCCGCTTTCTGGATCAAGGTCCGCAATCTGCCCAGCAGAGAAAATCGGCTCGTCTGACAGTGGCGGACGCGGTGCGGCATGAAGCGGCATGGCAATCGTCGCTGCTGCACAGAAAAATGACATAAGCTTCAACCGCATTCTGATCCCCCAAAGTCCCATATTGTATTGGGAACGGGATAGCCCGCTTACTTGCCAAATGCTTGTAATTTTACGCTACCGGATCACGCCACCCGTCGCACAAATACGCTGCCTGCCGAATAGCCCGCTCCGAAGGAGCAGATCAGCCCGATATCGCCCGCCTTCAGATCGTCATTATGTTTGTGAAAGGCAATGATTGATCCCGCGCTTGAGGTATTGGCATAGGTGTCGAGCACCGTCGGACTTTCATCCTCATTCGCCTCATGCCCCAGCACGCGTTGCGAAATCAGGCGGTTCATGCCTTGATTGGCCTGATGCAACCAAAGGCGGCGCAGCGCTTCGCTCGACAGACCCAGATCAGCGGCATGATCGACAATCATTTGCGCGACCATCGGCACCACTTCCTTGAAAACCTTGCGCCCTTCCTGCACGAACAGCTTGTCCGTACGCGGACCGCTTTGATCGATCGGCCCCTTGCCTTCCGCACGGTTGAGGAAGCCGAAATTGTTGCGGATATTGTTGCTATATTGCGTCTTCAGGCGGGTGCCTAATATTTCCCAGTGGCAGGTCGGCGCCAACTCCTTGGACTCGACAAGGATCGCGGTGGCCACGTCGCCAAAGATGAAATGGCTGTCGCGGTCACGCCAGTTCAAATGGCCTGAGGTGATTTCGGGATTAACCACCAGCACCGAACGCGCATTGCCGCTGCGAATATAATCGGCGGCGGTCTGGATGCCAAAGGTTGCCGACGAACAGGCAACATTGATATCGAAGCCGAAGCCACGCTCCATCCCGAGTTCATGCTGGATTTCCACCGCCATCGCCGGATAGGCGCGCTGCATGTTAGACGCCGCACATAGCACCGCATCGACATCAGCAATATCACGCCCCGCTTTTGCCAGCGCGTCGCGGCACGCAGCAACGCCGATTTCCGCCATCAATGAGATTTGCTCATTCGGCCGCTCGGCATAGCGCGGCTCCATGATCGCGGGATCGACGATGGCTCTTTTGTCGATGACATGCCGCGACTGGATGCCGCTGGCTTTTTCGATGAACTCGACCGAGCTGTGCACCAATGGCTCGGCGTCAGGATTCTTAGCATTGTACAGATCAACATAGGCGTTGAAGCTTTCGACCAATTCCTGATTGGTGATGATATCCGACGGCGTAAAAAGACCCGTCGCCGAAATGACCGGTGTAAAGGCGTTTGTCATAGCAATCCCGCTTCGTCTGTTCTTATCGCTGCCGACTAGCGCCGGGCGAAACAGGAAACAACCCAATTGCTTTTAGCCGCGCACCCGTCCAGAGCGGTGTTTAGAGAGGAAGGTTATACGCCCCATGGCATTGGAGCAAAGGCGACCCAGCCTGTTGTCGCGTTTTGCGCGGTGGGCGATAGTCGGCATCTATAAACGCGCAGGCTGGACTGCCATCGGTTCTGTGCCCGAACCGCGCCGTTTCGTGCTGGTGGCCGCTCCCCATACGTCAAACTGGGATTTTCTCTATTTCATGGGTCTGACCGAAGAACTTGGAATCATGCCCTATTTCATGGCGAAAAAACCACTGTTTCGCTGGCCCTGGAAGAATTTCCTGCTCGACATGGGCGGGGTGCCGGTCGACCGTAAGAGCAGCCATAATTATGTCGAACAGATGATTGAGGAATTTGGCCGGCGCAAAGAATTCATCCTAACGGTAGCGCCGGAGGGGACAAGGCGAACTGTCGAATATTGGAAGACCGGTTTTTATCACATCGCCATGGGCGCGGGTGTCCCACTTGTGCTTGGCGTAGTGGATTATCGCAAGAAATCCGGTGGCATTGGCCCGACTATTTGGCCGACAGGCGACTACCGTGCCGACATGAAAAAACTGTTCGACTTTTATCGCGATGTCATCCCAAAAAACCCGCGTCCCGGCGGTCTGCGGATTCTTGAAGAGGAAGGGGCACTAACGGATGCATGATCTTTTGCTAATGCTCGCCATCAATCTTGCTATCCTGATTGCATTTATCCTGCTGCTGTGGGCCTATGCCGTCCGCATTCGCGACGTCTCGTTCATCGATGCCTTCTGGGCATTCGGCATGGTGGTCTTGGCCTGGGTGAGCTGGCTGCAGATCGATGGTCAGGGACGACGGGCCGATGTCTTGCTGGCTCTCACTTCGATATGGGGATTGCGGCTGGCCTTTCATCTCTACAGCCGCTGGCGCGCGCATGGCGAAGATCCGCGCTATGCCAAGATTATCGGCCACGCCATGCAGAACAAGAACTGGAGTTGGGCCAAGACGGCGTTGCTGCTGGTTTTTCTGACACAGGCACCGCTGCTTTTCATCACCAGCCTGCCGGCCCAAATCGGCATCTGGGCGAGCGAAGGCGGGCGCACCGTGATGGGGCCGGTCGCTTGGGGTGGGATCGTCATTGCGCTTATCGGTATCTTGTTTGAAACTGTCGGCGATGCACAGCTGAAGGCGTTCCGCGCCGACCCGGCGAACAAGGGTAAAGTGCTCGACACTGGCCTGTGGCGCTATACCCGTCACCCCAATTATTTCGGAGATGCCTGCACCTGGTGGGGTATCTGGCTTGTGGCGGCAGAAACCGGCCCGGCTGGCTGGGTGAGCGTCATTGGACCTCTGTTCCTGACCTTCACCTTGACCAAATGGTCGGGCAAACCCTTGCTCGAACGCGGGTTGGCAAAAAGCCGGCCCGGCTATGCCGAATACGTCGAGCGAACTTCGGGCTTCATTCCCTGGCCGCCTAAGGTCGGCTGAGCGCTACTTGACCAGCCAAAGCTCGCTATAGCCGTTAAAAGCCGGGGCAACCTTGTGCTTGACCTCGCGGCCGGGAGCGAAGGCCAGATCGGGAAAGCGATTGAATAGCATTGGCAGCGCAATCTTTTGCTTGCGCTTTGCCCAACCCTGCCCCCAGACAATAGTGCGCACCGCCGCCAAAGGCGAAATGCTGCACATTCTTGGGTTCGATATCAAAGCTTAGCGGATCCGGATTCATTTCGGGATCAAAATGCACGCCGAATAGCGACATGTGAATGGTGTCGCCTTTTTATTTGTTTGTCATGGACTTGCATATCTTCATGCGCGCTGCGCAACACCTGCGACACTGGCGGCTCGACGCGCAATATTTCGTCCATGGCATTGGCATGCAAATCAGGACGCGCCCTGAATTTCGCAAGCTGGTCAGGGTTTTTCAAAAGCTGTGCCACACCTGCCGTCAGCATATCGGTTGTCGTCGAATTGCCTGCGATCAGCAGCAGCCGGATCAACAGCACAATATCCTGCGTTGTCAGGCTGTCGCCTTCCTCTTCTGCCTGCGCCAACCGTGTGATCAGATCGTCGGATGGCTTGCTGCGTCGGATATCGACCTCGCGCGCCAGATAGGCGGCCAGCACCGTCGTCGATTCTTCGTATAGCGCCGTTTGTTCGGGCGTACGGAAAGGATTAAGTGCCAGCATACAACCCAGCGACCAACGACGGAAATCCTTGCGGTCGTCGGGATTGATCCCGAGCAGTTCGGCCATAACCGTCGTCGGTAGGGGTGAGCCAAAAGTTGCGACGAAATCAAACTCGCCATCCTGCGCGGCTATGTCGTCTGCCAGCCGGTTTGCGATTTCCTCTATCCTGGGTAACAAGGCATCGACCGAACGCTTGTTGAAGGCCTTTTGCACCAAAGTTCGCTGCCGTTTATGCTCGGGATCGTCGAGCATCAGGATCGACAGCTCTTTGCTGTTTGCTCCATATAATGTGCGAGAGAAACTGCCCTCATTCGCCTTGCGCGGATCGGCGTTAAGATCACGATTTTTGATCAGTTCAGTGACTTCCTGCCCGCGGGTCAGGAAATAGCGTCCCAATTGCTGGTCATGATGGACCGGATCTTCGCTCCGCAGCCGGTCAAGCGGAACCCAAGGCGTCTCCCGATACACAGGATCGAGCGCTGAAAGTTGATACCCCGTCGGTAATGGGTGTTTGTCTTCGTCAGGCATGGAAATCCCTCTGGCGGCCCCTATCGGCCAAGGATACTCAAGAGGGAAAACGAAACAAGTCTAAAGAAAACTTATCGAACTGACGAGAGCGATCGTTGGGATTTACGCAGTGTCTTTTCTGCATAGAGGCATTGGTCAGCCACATGCATTAGGTCGGATACCGTTCCGCCGGACTGGGGATGGAAGGCAACACCGACACTGGCGGTAATGCCCTTAACCTTGCGGGAAACGGCGTAAGGCAAAGCCAGTATTGCACGGATTGCCTGCACATGGTCGTCAACCAGTTCAACATCAAAGCCACGCGGGAACAGAACGGCAAACTCGTCACCACCCAACCGGGCGACGCATTGCGCATTACGACACAGCGCCTTGAGCCGATGCGCGATCTCGACAAGGATCTCGTCGCCCACCGCATGGCCATAGCGATCATTTGCCGGTTTGAAGCCATCAAGATCGAGCATCGCAATGGCAAAGGGTCTGTCATCTTCGCTTTGAACAGCCTCTTCCAGTCGCGCCGCGAATACGCGCCGGTTCACCAGATCGGTCAGCGGATCGGTATTGGCGAGATATTGCATTTCGTGCTGGTAGGTGAGAGCCCGAACCATCTCGTTATATTTGGAAATCACCAGATGAATTTGCAGAAATGAGACAACCACTATGCACATGCCTGCCGCCTGTATTCCCAGATCTTGGGACGTAAGCATGGCGATAGAGACAGGCGTTGAGCCAATGACAACGGTGGCATTTGCCGCACGCGGATGGCTTGCCAAACAGGACGCGACGGCAAAGGATGAGAGGGTCATGAAGAGGCCGGCGAGCACGCGCCGTGTTTCATGGGTTTGATAATAGGCCGACACCGCCCAAAGGCTCGCAAACACGCTGATCGTGATCGCCATTATAGTGACACCACGCAAATATCGACGCGCCTGTTCAAAAGTCGTTTTCCGTTTGGAACGACTGCGCCATTGCAAATAGCGGACTACTGCGGTGCCTACGAGTAAAGTCGGCAAAACAGACTTGTAGACGAGAGGGAAATCGCCCTGCGCGGCAACACCTGCCCCGATAGCCATGACAGCGACAGTCAGATATAAAACCGGGATCAGCGCACCAACACGGTCAAATTGTTCAAGAACAAGTTTTTGCCGAATGGCATAGGGCACAGGCATATTGAGTGCGGCACGCATCGTGCGCAACGCGGTCATAACCGCCCTCAATCCTCGCCCCATTGGTGACACGTGACCAAATCCTGTGAAATATTCCGCTGATACTGCCACTCCAATGGTAAAATTCGGGTTAACCACAAGCTCGCAGAATCGCAAACGCAGGCCCGCTGTGCGCAGCATCTGCACAAAATCGAAAATCTGAGCGAAGGTTTTTCCAGAACCATTCGTTGAGTGAACAGGTGGCTGCTCCACCTTTCAAAAAGGAGACCCGAAATGCTGTATGGAAAAACATCTGCCCTGATGATCGCCGCGATCGCATCACTTGCCTGCACGCTTCCCGTCGAAGCGCGGGTCAACCAAAGGCAGGATCGCCAATCGGTGCGTATCGTCAACGGCGTCGAAAATGGCAGCCTGACCGAGCGCGAAGCAAAGGGGCTTGCCAAACAACAGGCGCATATCGCCGCTTATGAAGCACGCAGCCGTGCCGATGGCCCAGGAATGACCAAGGCCGAACGCGTTCGTATCGAGAATATGCAGGACCGCGCGAGCCACAATATCCGTCGGCAAAAGCACGACCGCAAGCGTCGCTGAACCCTATTTCCGCTGCCCACACACCCGGCGGAACCTTCCGGGTCTGCGAACATCGCAGACCCGGTTTGCATTTCTAATCTGCTTGCATGTTCATGAGCTGGGAATCGCTGCGAGACGGTTTCGCCCGGCAACACATTGCCGCTAGTAACGCATTTGGCAGTTCACCGAGGGTTGGCTAAATGGCCCTCATCCACGTCAATGGCAATGAATCGAGAATTGCCTCGCCTAACCTCCCCTTCCGGCTAACGCGTCCATTGAAAATCGGCGATTGACCTTTGGCGCTGCAAGGTAGAGAGGCCGCACATGGCACAAGATGACGAAGACTATGTCTATGACGAGGAAAGCGGCGAATGGCTGCCTGCCTCTGAACTCGCGGCAAAGCAGGCGGCAGCCAGCAATGTCGAGGTCCGCGATGCGGTCGGCAATATCCTGCAGGATGGCGATCAGGTTACCTTGATCAAGGACCTGACCGTCAAGGGCGCGGGCCAGACGCTGAAGCAAGGCACGCTGATCAAGTCGATCCGGCTGACCGGCGATCCGCAGGAAATCGACTGCCGCTATGAAGGCATCAAGGGACTGGTATTGCGCGCGGAGTTTGTGCGGAAGCGTTAGGCCCTGTTTGACTTGCTAGCCATGGCTGCAACAGGCCGACAAATTGCTTGGGGGCTTCCTCCATCGGCAGATGTCCGGCATCGGCGATGACGTGCATTTTTGAACCGGCAATCGCGCGCTCAAATGCCTTGCCATGCTGCCAGGGAATCGTCCTGTCCTGCTTGCCCCAGATAATCAGCGTCGGTGCTGACAGCTTGCCGATATCATTCCATTTCGCGGTTTCCCGATCAGCAATCGCACGATCTGCTGTTGCCTGCCGGTTGCCCGGATAGCGGGCCAAATCCCAATAGCGCGTGACCAATGCCTCGCTCAGCCGTTTGGGATCGGCATAATTCTGCTCTAGCGAAGACTGGACTACCGAACGCGGCGTCAGGATCGGCAGCAATTGCCGCCCCAACCAACTTTGCGTCAGCCGCGCGCCGAGATAGAGTTTCACTGGAGGTTCGGCGACTGCGCCCGAGGCATCAACGAGCACCAGTCCGCTCACCCGTGCGGGCACATCCAGCGCGGCGCGCCAAGCAACCCAGCCGCCCATGCTGTTGCCAACCCAAACCGCTTTTTCGACCTTGGCATCGTCGAGCACAGCGGTGGCAGCGCCAATCATCGCCTTTGCGCTATAATCACGGCTCTTGTTCGGACCAGTGATGCCATGCCCCGGCAGGTCGAGCGAAATCAGCCGGTACTGGCCTTTCAGCGCATCGACGGTCTGCTCCCATGTTTGCAGCGAGCTGTTCGATCCGTGGACCAGTAACAGCACCGATGCGTCGCGCGGTCCTACATCGCGGTAATGGATTCGTGCCTGATCAGTCTCGACATAATGCGCCTGCGCACCGCCATATTTGGCCTGCATGGCGGCCGCGTCGCTGTCGGGCGTACGGAACAATAACAAGCCAACGCCGATCAGCAGCGCAAGCAATATCACTATGCGAAACAGCCATTTACGCATCGGGCATTTCCTCCGTCGGTTTGGGCTCCCACAACTCGATCTTGCGGCCTTCCGGGTCCATGATGTGCGCAAAGCGGCCATTGACTTCCTCGAGGATAGTATCGAGCGGTTTCACGCCATGTTCCGCCGCTCGCGCCAACAGCCCGTCAAGATCATCAACCATAAGATTGAACATGAATTCCTTGTCCGAAGGCGCGAAATATCCCGTGTCCGCCTTGAACGGCGCAAACACTGTGGCTGCTCCAGGATGCGCCGCTGCGGCATCGGGGGTGAAGACGACACCCCAAGGCTCAACCTTGATGCCGAGCACGCGCCCATACCATTCGTTGGTTGCAGCCGGATCGGCTGATTTGAAGAACAGTCCGCCCAGACCGAGTATTTTCGCCACGTCTACCTCCTCCGCTCGTCAAAAGTAAGCGCCACAGTCTTGCATCAATTGAAAGCAAAAGATAGCTGAGCCGTTGAATTAACACTAGGCTGCCGCCCAAGTTCAACCATTGCGCCAACCTTCCCGTAATCCAGAAGGAATTGCCGACTTGGCGCGAATATATTCCGTGGCACCTCAACATAACACTGCCAATATCAATCGCGGAACTGTAGGAAAAAGTCTGGCAGACAATTGAGCAAGCAGTTGAGTCAACTCGGTCACCCTAACACTTCATCGCAACCAGCGCTGCATCGCCGGAAATGCGGCAATACCCCGTTCCGCCGCCCATCTGGGTTCCGCCGTCATGCCGAGCCAGGCCAAAAACGGAACGCCAATCGATGGATCATTGCGGAAACTGTCAATATAATTCTGGCTGGCGCCTTTATACCCCGCTTCGTGAAAAATTGTCTCCAGCGGGATATCTATTGCGATTGCCGCCGCCACCGACCAAGCTATCGCACCCATTTCCTCAGCCGGATCATCGGACACCTTATCCAATTGCTTGCGCACCGACGGTTCAGTCATAGCGACATGGCCGGCATCGTGCAGCAAATCGCCGGGCCATGCCGGGATTGCCGGGTCAACAATGATCGTTCCATGGCGAACGGTCATGCTGTTTAACAGGCTGTCGCCAATCTCGCCTGCGACCACTTCAATGCCAACAGTGCCGAGGAAATCGAGTATCCGGCCCGCCTCGGCTGCACCATTTTCTCCAAGCCATTGACAGCGATCAGCAAGATTTACAGTAGGTTCCATCTTCGCGTATTGGCAAGTTTGCTGTGCGTGTGCAATTGACGAATTTTGCGTCCGGACCACGGAAAACCGACACCCCAATACCGGACCTAGCGACAAATCCGGTTGCGTTCGCCTTCCCAATGGTGGCGCTCTTCCAGATAGGCATTGTGCAGATCGACCGCTTGGCGGTGGTCGTCTGCCTCGCCAAGCTGATTGGCATAATCGGCGAGCTTTTCCGCCAATATCTGCGCCTCGGCCAGTTCGGAAATCAGTTCGTTCATCATTGAACAGCCACGGGTGAAATCGCGTTCGCTGTTCATTTCGGTTTTCAGCGCGTTGATCCGGCCCACCGCTTTGTTAAATTCCATGATGCTGGAATTATACTGCATCACATAAAACTCCCGCCCCTGCGCGGCGACGGGCGGTGCGGCAGCAATTGTCCCCAAAATAAAGGCCGCAGCCCAGATAGTATCGCTTTTCATTCAACCCTCAATGCGAAGCACGACCCGAGGGCGATATAGCGGGTGCCAGCTGGATTTGCGACGGGATTTTTTGATTGGAATGCACGAAAGCGGCGGATGCGCGCAGCAAAAGCGGCTTGTCGGTGTGGACCAGTTTTAAGGTTGAAAGCTGTCTTTGAAAAACCACGAAATGGTTATTGCTAACAAGCATATCCTTAACCTTTGACCTGCTAAATTGCGGCTCATGGACGGCAAAATTGATCCCGGATTGAAGCGAAGGCTGATACTGCTTGGCGTGCTGGTGGTTGGCCTGTCGGTTGCCGGTTCGCTGCTTTCGACGCATTTCGCCTTCAAGATATCAGGCAGCGTTGACTATTTTTCCTCGATGCTGGTTGCTTTTATCATCCCGTTGATCGTCGCACCGCCAGCCTATGTCTGGATAGCGCGACTGACTTGGAAACTGGAACAGAGCAATGTCGAACTGGATCGCATGGCGCATAGCGATGTGCTGACCGGAATCGCCAATCGCCGCTATGCGATGCAATGGCTACGCGATGGCATATCCCGGCAAACTGAAGCTACGGCAGTGCCGGACATTTCCATTGCCATTGCCGACATCGATTATTTCAAACGGATCAATGACAGTTACGGCCATGATGTCGGCGACGACTGCATCATCCATGTCGCGCGCACGATTGAACAATTGTTGCCAAAAGGCTGGCTGGTAGCGCGCATGGGTGGCGAAGAATTTCTGATTGCCGCCAAGGGTGCGGACGACGCGCATTTTGCTTTGGCCATTGAACATATTCGCGGGACGCTGGCCAATATCCCGCTGATAACACCGGCAGGCCCGCATGCAATGACCGCCAGTTTCGGATATACAAAAATGCTGGCCAACGACACGCTGGACGAAGCGCTGCGGCGGGCCGACAAAGCACTTTACGCGGCGAAAGAAAATGGCCGCAACCGCGCCGTCGCCGCAAGCGATGCGGGTTTGCGGGCAATCGGAAAAGAGGGTGATCACCCGATGAAGGCTGGGTAACAGAAGGGCGCCCCGCTAACCGCCTACCTTCTTGCTTATCACCCGACATTAGACCCGCAGCGCCGCCTGCGCACCGGTACACTGGGGCCGCTTTACAGCCGCCTTGATCGGCTGGCAGTGTTTCGGTCATGAGATGCTCGAAGTTTACTCTGGCTGCATTGGCGGCTTTTGGCGCGATTGCGTCGTTACCCGCGACTGCCAACGCGTCCCAATGGTGGCTGATCTTTGGTCAGGGAGACAAGCCCGAGCGCGAAGTGCATTATCTCAACCTTGAAACGCTCGACACCGTCCGCGATCCGTCGCGATTGATGTCGGCCAGTCTGGATACCAAGCTAAGCGACGACGACCTGATCGACTATATTCAGATCGAAGGCGTCGCTATCTATGAATCGGCCAAGGCGCCAGCCAAGGTGGCAACGCGGTATCGGGTGAAATGCCGTGAGGCGATGGTTGCCAAAACCATGGTTTCGCAGCTTTGGCGGCACGACAAGATCGAAGACCTGCCCGATCAGGGCTATGCCGCGATTGGCAACGACGCGCTGCTCTCGCAAGTGCACAGCTTTGCCTGCGCACCCACGAAGCGCGAAGCCAATGGCATGATGCCCTTTACCGACCAGTATGACACGATGCCGCTGACGTGGAGCGCCTTGTGGCCAGACGGTGTCGAACCACAATGGACGTCAACCCGATCGATCGAAGAGCGAAAAGCCGAGATCGACATCCGGATTGCCAAAGCCCGTGAGCAGTTGGCGAAGGACATGACCTTGGCGACCGCGACCCTGCAGAAAAGCGAGACCGACCGCGAACAGACAATCCGCGACCAGCAAAAACTATTCTCGCAAATGCGGCAGAAAGCGAGCCCGGTGCTGCACAGCTGGATGGGCTTGCCCGAAAGCGCGCTGATCGCTGGCTGGGGCATCCCCGCGCAAAGTTTTGACAGCGGTGGCAGCCGGTTCCTCTATTATGTCTATGGCTATACCAGCGAACTGGTTGACCAATATGGCAATGAATTCCCGCAGGAAACATGGGCGTGCCATATGACGTTCGAAGTTCGCGACGGCCTAATCGCCGATTATCGATCGCAGGGCAATTATTGCCAGACAGCGGCGTCAAATCTGCCATACGGCCGGGCGCGGGAATAGTTGTGAAAAATGGCGGATTCTTCAGAATGTAGAAGCATCCCCTGGGGGTAGGGGAAGGATAGTCGGCGGCGACAATTCCGTGCACGATACCAGCGAAAAGGTAACAAAGCTCCCCATGTACCCCAGGGGGTATCTGTTACCTTTTGTCACCTTAAGGGACAATGATGCGCGGCGGTGCGGAGGCGATATGCGAGCAGGTGGCAGGCCCGTTTAGCTCATAGGACGGTCGGCGATATGTGCGCCGAGGCTGACCCAAAATATCCTACATTGCAAGCGATGGAGTGTGCAGATTATATCTGTTTGCGCTATAGCCATCGCATGACGCCCCTCATCCTCCAGCGCCTGATCGCCCTGCCCTATCTCATACTCGGCGGCTGGTGCCTGCTTGCGCCGCACATGGTCGAGCGGCTGACGCTCAACCCCGCCTATCAGCATCTGAGCGCAACCAGCTCGCTGCTGATCGGCTGCTTCGGCGCGCAGGCGGTGCTGGGCGGGCTGTTCATCTGGTTCAGCCGCTGGACGCGCACGACCTTCGGTGTTTACGCTATCGCGCTGCTGCCCTTTTTCGGGTTCAATTACTGGTTCGTCTATGAAGTGCCGATCTTCAACCGCTGGATGGCGCTGGATTTTGTCTCGAACGCGGCGATGCTTGGGCTGAGCCTTTGGGGGTGGCGGATGATGGGGCGGAGCGAAACCGGCGCACCGGTATCGTAGTTCTTTGATGACCGACACCGCAGCTGACCCAACGCCCCGCATATTGGTCGATGCCGATGCGTGCCCGGTGAAGGAGGAGATTTACAAGGTCGCCTGGCGCCGCAATGTGGCCGTCGTGCTGGTCAGCAATGCGCGCTTTCGGATGCCCGACCATCCGCTGATCACGCGGCATATCGTATCGGACGCTTTCGACGCCGCCGATGACTGGATTGCGGAGCAGGCCACCCATCGCAGCGTTGTGATCACCGCCGACATATTGCTTGCGGACCGGTGCCTGAAGGCAGGAGCCATTGTCATCGGCAATAATGGCAAGCCGTTCACCAGCTCCTCCATCGGCGGAGCCATCGCCACCCGCGCCATCATGGCCGACCTGCGCGCCGGGATGGACGGCATCACCGGAGGGCCAGCGCCCTTTGCGAAGGCCGACCGTTCACGATTTTTGCAGGCACTTGATGAGGCGTTGGTTAGGTTGGGGTGAGTGTCTGATTAACATACTGCCCCCGTATTTAAGGGAAGCTGTGAAAGGCACGCGCTGCGTGGGGTCGGGCATCGACACTCATGAGATGCGCGGGACGCGTAGCAGCGGGAGAGTTGCGGGGGCTGGCGGAGAAGTTGGTGGGGGGGGGGTGGGGCATGGATCTACGTTCGAGTCTCGGAACACTGCTTGTCGCCAGTGTGCTACCGCAATTCACTTCTACAAACCCCGCGCGCCGATAAGCTCGCTTAGTTGTGACATCGTATGCGGTACCTGAACGAATGTATCGTCGATCAAATATATTGTAACTGTGTCATTATCACTTTCACGAATGATCGACACATTGTCCAAATTTATAATAACCTGACCGCGCGGGTAAGCGTCCAAATTTACCAGATTCATATTTTTGCTCTTTCGCTAGTTAGAGTAAACAGCGCAAGAAATTGCTTTCGCTAAGGCTGTTCTCTCAATACGCTTTACAGGTGTTTAACGCGTAGCGACCCGCCCCATTTGTTATTGAGATAATCGCATACGAGCCGCCTATGACAATGATGTGGCTTGTCTTCTGAACACAGCAAACAGGCCCCCTCAAACATTTCTGGCTTAAATTTTTCCTCAATCTTGCGGCTTTCCATTAGCCCTAAGAACCGTTGTTCGTAAACGCTCCAATCACCTTTTCCTTTCTTATACTCCTTCAACATTGTGTCTGTTGGGGCGAGTTCGGGCCGATGAATGTAGCGTATGCCGCCAAGCTCTGAGAGAAAATATGGAAGATCGTCGGCTTTTGCAAAGCCAGATAGCTGGGAAGTGTTGTTCAACCTCACATCAACCACAAGCTTGACATCTGCTGCTTTCAAACGTTCAAAAAATCCTTTTGCATTGGTTTTCGTAAACCCAATCGTTGTAACGCTAACCATATCTGACATCGATTTCATCATCCTGATTAAGCAACTCGGAATCTCGCTCGGTGTACGCGACTTTGAGGCTTCGATCGCGGTAAGCCGCCGTTAACCGCTCGGCCCGAGGGACAAAAAAATCATCCGTCTCGCGGCCGCTCATCGCCAGAAGCTGTTCTTCGATTTGTTGGTGCGAAATCACTGCGCCGTTTGATAGGATATGGCTAATTTTGGCGCCGCGACCAGCGAGCGCACGGCTGACAAGCAAGCAGCGATGGCAGTCCAGCGGGTCATGCTCTGAGCACATTAATGCAAGACGATGCTTAGTTGCACCAGCAAGAACCATATCCAGCCCTTCAGCAAACTCCTCAGTGAGGGCCATCGCTTCGTAATCAGCAGTCGACCCATGAAACAGCGAGGGATTGCTCGGACGTCCGCCAAGTTGCTTTCCATAAAATCGGTAGTCTATGCCAACGGAGCGAAGTGATTTTTTCAAATCTGGACGATTGTACTGAGGGTTAAAACGCGACCAAGGAGACGAGCGAACGTCAGCGATAGCAGTAATACCAGAGTTAATCAAAAGGCCGAGAAAATCCGACAACGAATGAGTCGAATGACCTACGGAAAAAACGGCATTTGCGATCACCCATAAACTCCATTGAGCATCAAATTGCACTTTTTAGGTGCATCACTAAAAGGGCGCGCCAAACCCAATCTCACATGAAGTTGCCCACTTGCCGGAAGCAAAGCTTCAACCGCCGCAAGCCCTCCATGTCCAAAGGCTTCCTTTAAAGAGTGACTCGAAACCGAAAAAACATACCTGTGATCACCATCATCGACAACCGCTTTAAGTCTTTCAGGACCACCTTTGTACGAGTCACTGATGAACTCAATGTTCTCTCGTGGAACTTCAATCCCCCACAAGGACCGACATCTAGTTCCGGAACCAACATACAAACTTTGCAAACGCCCTCGATACTCGCTTCCAGATTCAACGTTACCGCCAAAAGCCTCTTGCACGGTACGGGCTCGAGAGGGCGAATTAGGCCCGAGCCAATTTTGCGCCGACCGATCAATAACACTGATGTTGGCAGCGTTAACTTCCGTATCTTCAGTTGTGTGCGGAAAAGATCCATTGTGTGCACGCCCTGTCGGAGAAAATTCCATCAAAATTCCAGGTTCGACGGCATATTGAGCTATAGTCGCAGTTGTCCAGTTGCTTCCATTAGGGAGCGGTCTTATCATCACATGGCTATCTATGTCCCATCCAGCTACGCAAAAACTGCCAGCACTCATGTCAGTTACTTCGGTTATTAATAGTCTCATGAAATGCCTCCACCTTTCAGAACATGAAACATGCACCTATATTTGAAGAATTCAAGATACTAAAATACAACTGTTATTTTTGATATTAAATCAAAACGTTACAGAGGCGTTTTTGTCAATCATGCTCTCGATCACCAGCCCCCATATACAACTCCCGCCCGGTCTCGTCATAGACCTTGCTCATCTCAGCCATGCCCTTTTCGGCCCATTCCTCTGCGTTCTCTGCGTCTCTGCGTGAACCATCTCCCCCTCCGTCAGCCGTTCCGGCTGCCACCTCCCCCAGAGGGGGAGGATTTGAGGATGCAATAAACCCGGCGCTATCCTGATTCTGCAACCGCGCGAATTCTCGCACCTCCTGGCTGATCTTCATCGAGCAGAATTTCGGCCCGCACATGCTGCAGAAATGGGCGGTCTTGGCGCCTTCCGCGGGCAGCGTCTGGTCGTGATATTGCTCTGCCGTGTCGGGGTCGAGGCTGAGGTTGAACTGGTCGCGCCAGCGGAATTCGAAGCGCGCCTTGCTCAGCGCGTCGTCGCGGACCTGTGCCGCCGGGTGGCCCTTGGCGAGGTCCGCTGCGTGCGCGGCCAGCTTGTAGGTCACCACGCCGACCTTCACATCGTCACGGTCGGGCAGGCCCAGATGCTCCTTGGGCGTGACGTAGCAGAGCATCGCCGTGCCGTACCAGCCGATCATCGCCGCACCAATGCCGCTGGTGATATGGTCATATCCCGGCGCGATGTCGGTCGTCAGCGGCCCGAGTGTGTAGAAGGGCGCTTCGCCGCACACCTCCAGCTGCTTGGTCATATTCTCCTTGATCTTGTGCATCGGCACATGGCCCGGGCCTTCGATCATCACCTGCACGTCGGATTTCCACGCGCGGTGGGTGAGCTCGCCTAGCGTGTACAGCTCGGCAAATTGCGCTTCGTCATTGGCGTCGGCGATTGAGCCGGGGCGCAGGCCGTCGCCGAGGCTATAGGCGATGTCATAGGCCTTCATAATCTCGGTGATGTCGTCGAAATGGTCGTAGAGGAAGCTTTCCTTGTGATGCGCGAGGCACCATTTCGCCATGATGCTGCCGCCGCGGCTGACGATGCCGGTCACGCGCTTGGCGGCGAGTGGCACATAGGGCAGGCGCACGCCCGCGTGGATGGTGAAATAATCGACGCCCTGTTCGGCTTGTTCGATCAGGGTATCGCGGAAGATTTCCCACGTCAGGTCTTCGGCAACGCCGCCGACCTTTTCCAGCGCCTGATAGATCGGCACGGTGCCGATGGGGACGGGACTGTTGCGGATGATCCATTCGCGGGTGTCATGGATGTTGCGGCCAGTGGACAGGTCCATCACGGTGTCCGCACCCCAGCGGATCGACCAGACCATCTTGTCGACCTCGGTCGCGACGTCGGAGGCGACGGCAGAGTTTCCTATGTTCGCGTTGATCTTGACGAGGAAATTGCGGCCAATCGCCATCGGCTCGCTCTCGGGGTGGTTGATGTTGTTGGGGATGATCGCGCGGCCCCGGGCGATTTCGTCGCGGACGAATTCGGGGGTGACATAGTCGGGGATGCTTGCGCCGAAGCTTTCGCCGTCGCGGGTGTAGCTGGCGAGGCGTTCGCGGCCCAGATTTTCGCGCTCGGCGACATATTCCATTTCGGGGGTGATGATGCCTTTGCGGGCATAATGCATCTGGCTGACGTTCGCGCCGGGTTTGGCGCGGAGCACTTGCTTGCGGACGTTCGGGAACGGCGCGACGCCGCCGCTGCGGTCGGGGCCAAGCTGGCCGTTGTCCTCCGGCTTTACCTCGCGCTGGAACACCTGCTCTACATCGCCGCGTTCGCGAATCCATGCGGAGCGGATTTCGGGCAGGCCCGCGCTGATATCAATCCGCGCATTGGGGTCGGTATAGGGGCCGCTCGAGTCATACACCCGCACCGGCGGCTCGCCCGACGAAGGCTCCAGATAAATCTCGCGCATGGCGACCTTGCGTTCGCCCACATAGATTTTCTTCGAACCCCGGATCGGGCCGGTTGTGACGCCTATTTCGGTTTTTGTCGGGATGTCGGCCATGTCTCTCACTCCAAAAATCGGATGGAATGAAAGCAAGCAGCTCCACTCCCTCCGCCCGTAGCCCTCATTATTAAGGGGCGGGATCAGGTTCAGCGGGTCGGACGGCGTTACCCGCCCCTCTCAGTCACATGACTCCCCGGGGATGGTGTCATCATAGGCCAGCCCCGAAATGGAGGCAACGCATTTGCTGTTTGCTGCGTTGACGCGCGTCCTATTCACATTTCATGTCGGAAATTGACAATCTGTCGCAGCGGATTTTATTTATCTGTTGAATGTTATCGAACATTACCAATCGGGGGGCGGTCATGATTACAGCGTTGGCGATGATAGCCAGACTGATATTGGGTTCGGTATTGGTCGGAATAGTGGGCCCGACCCTTGCCTCCGCTGCACCAGCACCTGTTGCCACAAATGTCGCCTATGACGGCAAGGTCGAAACCCTCAACGCCGGCGCCTATTCTGTCTTGAAAGCCGCGCGCAAGCGGGCTCCCGACGCCTTCACCAGCGGTGCGCAGCTGACCGATGGAGAGGTCGAGGCGCTGATCCTCGCGGTCCGCAAGGATGGCAAGCTTGATGATGCCGAGCGCGATCTGGTTTATGAACTCACCCAGGGGGCAGTGCGCGGGGTCAATGTCTACAGCAAGACTGCGGCTTCCGGTGAAACCAAATTGCTGTTCTTTCCGTTGAACGGCGCGCCGCGCAACCGGCTGTTTACGCTGCTTGAAATGGCAAAACCCGTCGCTGCCGCGGCACCGACCAAAACCGATCCCGATCTGCTCGATGGCAAGGTCACTGTGCTCAACACCGATGCTTTTGCGACGCTGGCCCTGGTCCGAAAGCGGAACCCCGGCGCCTTCAACGAAGTCGATGCAAAAGAGCTCGCCGCAGCCATCAACAAAGACAGCAAAGTCGATCCGGTCGAGGCCGACCTGCTGCGCGAAATGACGCAAAGCCAATTTCGCAGCATCACGGTAACGCCGGTCAAACCGGTACCCGGTGCGGGTGACAAGGTTGCGCTTTACCCAGTATCGGGCAACGCCAAAAAGGTGCTGCAAAATGTGCTCAACCCGCCGCTAGATCTTTCGGTTGAGTGGGCCAAGCCAGATCATAGCTGGCAACAACTTGTTACTGATTACAAGAGCAGCGCGGAACGCGAAGCCAAAGTGCTGGCATTCGTCACTGAAGAAATGGCGAAGAAGTGGGAAGCCAGCAATATGGGCAACGGCTATAAGCCCCTGCGCGATGAAATCGCCAAAATTTATGGACTGTGCAACACACCTGGAGGTGATGCGAATTCGGGACGAACACTGCTGTACAGGGCGATGAACAGCGTCGACCGCAACGCAAAGGACGCGGTACCGGACTTTCTATACAATTGGGTCAGACCGGGCGGCTATTTATAAGGGGCTTGCAGCCTGGCGTGGTTCAATCTGTCAGATCGTCCCATATTTCCTTGACCTTATCAAAAAACCACGCGATTGCGGGCATTCTTCGCCGGTTTCAGTTTCGCGGAATTCGCACAGCAATTCCTTTTGCCGTGCGGACAGTCGGGTCGGGGTTTCGACATCGACCTGTATCACCAGATCGCCGCGCCCGCGCCCCTGCAACACCGGCATCCCGGCTCCGCGCACGCGCAGTTGCTTGCCCGATTGGATGCCTTCGGGGATGTTGACGCTGTGCTTGGTACCATCAAGCCCGGGAATGCCGATCTCTCCGCCCAGCGCCGCTGTCGTGAAGCTAATCGGAGCGCGGCAGAACAAAGTCGTGCCGTCGCGTTCGAACACTTTGTGCCGCTGGACATGGATGAACAGGTACAGGTCGCCTGCGGGCGCGCCATTGGGCCCAGCCTCACCGCGACCGGCAACGCGGATGCGTGTGCCCTCGTCAACGCCGGGGGGGATGGTGACTTCGATCTTTTGCCGCTCGTCAACGCGCCCGTCACCGCCACATTTGCGGCACGGGCTTTCGATCACTTCGCCGCGACCGTGGCAGGTCGGACAAGTGCGTTCGACCACGAAGAAGCCCTGCTGCGCGCGCACCTTGCCGTGGCCGCCGCACAGGTTGCAGCGGCGTGAGCTGGTGCCGGGCTGCGCGCCAGTACCTGTGCAATCGCCGCATTGTGTGGCAACATCAATGGTGAATTCCGCCGCCTTGCCATGAAAGGCATCGTCGAGGCTGATTTCCAGATCATAGCGCAAGTCCGCGCCGCGCACCGGTCCGCGCTGGCGACCGCCACCAAAGGCATCGCCGAAAAAGCTTTCAAATATGTCGGAAAAATCGCCGAAGCCACCGGCTTGGCCGCCGCCGCCGTTGCCCATGCCTCCATTTTCAAATGCTGCTTTGCCGAAACGGTCATAGGCCGCGCGCTTTTGCGGGTCTTTCAAGCAATCATAGGCCTGACTGATCGCTTTAAAGCGCGCTTCAGCCTCGGCGTCGCCGGGGTTGCGATCTGGATGAAATTGCATCGCCAGCCGACGGTAAGAGCTTTTCAGCACTTTGTCGTCGGCGGTACGATCACATTCGAGCAGTTCGTAATAGTCGATATCGAGACTCAAAAGCCAACCCCTCTTGTTGCCCCACTTTTGTCATTCCCGCGAAAGCGGGAATCCATGGTCTGCACCTTCAGTTTAAACCTGCGCTTCAGATCATGGACCCCCGATCAAGTCGGGGGTGACATGTTGGTGGGACCAGCCTCAGTCTTTCTTGTCTTCATCGACTTCGGAAAACTCGGCATCGACGACATTGTCGTCAGCCGGAGCTTCGTCCGCCGGAGCAGCCGACGCACCGGCCGCCTGTTCCTGTTCGTAGATCGCCTGACCCATTTTCATCGCGACCTGGGCCAAGGCGTTGGCCTTTTCCTTCATCGCTTCAGGATCACCGCCTTCGATTGCCGACTTGGTTTCGGCAACCGCCGCCTCGATTTCGCTCCTCAGACCGGCGTCAATCTTGTCGCCATGCTCTTCAAGCTGCTTCTCGGTGGTATGGACAAGGCTTTCGGCGTTGTTCTTCGCTTCGGCAGCTTCGCGGCGCTTCTTGTCTTCTTCGGCAAAGGCTTCGGCATCGCGAACCATCTGATCGATGTCGGCGTCGGACAGACCGCCCGATGCCTGGATCTTGATCTGCTGTTCCTTGCCGGTGCCCTTATCCTAGGCGGTCACGCTGACCAGACCATTGGCGTCGATGTCGAAGGTCACCTCGATCTGCGGCACGCCGCGCGGCGCCGGCGGGATGCCGACCAGGTCGAACTGGCCAAGCAACTTATTGTCCGCCGCCATTTCGCGTTCGCCCTGGAACACGCGGATGGTTACTGCATTCTGGTTGTCGTCGGCGGTCGAGTAAACCTGCGACTTCTTGGTCGGGATCGTGGTATTGCGGTCGATCATGCGGGTGAACACGCCACCCAGCGTTTCGATGCCGAGCGAAAGCGGCGTGACGTCGAGCAGGAGCACGTCTTTGACGTCGCCCTGCAACACGCCCGCCTGTACAGCAGCGCCGATCGCGACCACTTCGTCCGGGTTCACGCCTATATGCGGTTCCTTGCCGAAGAACGTTTTCACCACTTCGCGCACCTTGGGCATGCGGGTCATGCCGCCGACCATCACCACTTCGTCAATCGCATCGGCTTTCAGCCCGGCGTCAGCCAGTGCCTTTTTGCAAGGCTCAAGCGTACGCTTGATCAGATCATCGACCAGCTTTTCCAGATCCGAACGGCTGATATTCTTGACGAGGTGCTTGGGACCATTCTGGTCGGCGGTAATGAACGGCAGATTGACTTCGGTCGTCTGCGCCGAGCTGAGTTCGATCTTCGCCTTTTCAGCGGCTTCCTTCAAACGCTGCAAAGCCAGCTTGTCCTTGGTCAGGTCAATGCCTTCGGCCTTGTTGAAATCGGCTGCGAAAAATTCGACCAGCTTGCTGTCGAAATCTTCACCGCCGAGGAAGGTATCGCCGTTGGTCGACTTCACTTCGAACACGCCGTCGCCGACTTCGAGGATCGAAATGTCGAAGGTGCCGCCGCCAAGGTCATAGACCGCGATGGTCTTGTTCTCATCCTTGTCGAGGCCATAAGCCAGCGCAGCCGCAGTCGGCTCGTTGATGATGCGCAGCACTTCAAGACCAGCGATCTGGCCAGCGTCCTTGGTTGCCTGACGCTGGGCGTCATTGAAGTAAGCTGGAACGGTGATGACCGCCTGCGTCACGGTTTCGCCCAAATAGGCTTCTGCCGTTTCCTTCATCTTCTGCAAGGTGAAGGCCGAAATCTGCGACGGCGAATAATCTTCGCCACCCGCTTTGACCCAAGCATCACCGGTCTTGCCTTTGACAATCTGGTAAGGAACAAGACCCATGTCTTTCTTGGTCATGGGATCGTCAAAACGGCGACCGATCAGACGCTTTACCGCATAGATCGTGTTGTCCGGATTGGTCACTGCCTGCCGCTTGGCGGGCTGCCCGATCAGGCGCTCACCATCCTTAGCGAAGGCAACGATTGACGGCGTCGTGCGCGCGCCTTCTGCATTCTCAATTACCTTGGGCTGGCCACCTTCCATCACTGCTACGCAGCTGTTGGTTGTGCCCAGATCGATACCAATTACTTTTGCCATATTTTTCTACCCCGAAATCTAGGCCCTGTTAAAAACAAGCCCTCGGCCCCATCAGGCACCGAAAGCAGACATGCGTCGGCGATATAGGTGGCAATTTGCTTGGCACAAGGCTTTGCGCTGCCTAAATATGCCCTAAATGACGCAAAACCTTCTTTCCGCACCGGAAAGGGACAGACGCAGGAGCAGATTGTGACCCGGATATCGTTTAGACCGTTAGTGATGGCCTTGCCGATCGTTGCCATGACACTTTCGTCCTGCGGTCGCGCGCCCGAACTGCGGGTCAACGATGCGGTGGTCATTTTGTCGCCGGTCGATAGCAATCCGGCGGCGCTATATTTCACAATTCATGGCGGACCGGAGAAGGTCTATCTCAATTCGGTGCTGTCCCGCTCGGTGATCCGCAGCGAGGTGCACGAAAGCAAGGTCGATCCCAAGACCGGAATGGTGACGATGGAGCCGACCCGCAAAATCGAAATCCCGGCAAAGGGTACAGTCGAGTTCAAGCGTGGCGGCAAGCATGTCATGCTATGGGGCGTCAATCGCCCCGCCCGTCAGTTGAAAGAGCTCGAGGCTGAATTCATTTTCTCCAACGGCGACCGGATCATCGTCGATGCAGAGGTGCGCGCGGCCACGGCAGGCGACGCTGACAAGAAAGATGCGCATAGCGGCCACTGATGTTTGGACCGCACCCTTCTGGTCGGGCGTTAACCGAACGCGAGCGCGCGCTTGCGCAGTCGGTATTCCGCAATGCTATCGACTATGACCGGGTCCGCATCCACAAGCGCAAATGGTGGTGGTTCCAGCCGCGCGGAATCACCATGGCCCCCGATGGCCATTTGTGGTTCCATCCCGACAATGATCTGTTCTGCGATGATTTCTGCGACCGCGACCTCGGCTTGCAAGGTCTGTTCATCCACGAACTCGTTCATGTCTGGCAATATCAGCAGGGCATTTTCCTGCCACTGAAACGCCATCCTTTTTGCCGCTATGATTATAGCCTGAAGCCCGGCTGGAAGCTGCAGCAATATGGCATCGAGCAGCAGGCGGAGATTGTGCGCCATTATTTCCTGCTGAAAAATGGGCGGACAGTCCCCGGCGCGCCTGCTGTCGACGTTTATGAGGCGATTTTGCCCTTTTGACTGTTGCGCCAACAAGTTTCAATTGATACCACTTTCGATAGCCTGTGTTTCCATTCAGCTCAGGCTGGAGCGAAAATGTTGGTTTTCCGGGAACCGGAGCGCAGCGTACTTCCTGTACGTGAGCACCGGAAGCTCGGAAAAGCGGCATTTGCAGCCCAGCATCAGCCGAATGGAGACACAGGTCAGAGGTGGCCCAACCCGCACCTCGCCCATTGGACTATCCCATGAAACTGGAAGATTTCGGCCTCAGCGCAGAGCGTGGCTATCTCTCAACCTATGAAATCGACGAAATTGCCCTGCCCGACGGCTTTGATGAAATGCTCGACGCGGCGGCGCAATTGTCAGACATCATCACCAGCGGTCGCACGCGCCATTGGCTGAAACAAGTCGGCCATCCCGATATTGCGGCCTTCCTTGCCTCCGCGAGCGACGAGCAGGCGCGAACGGCAATGGTGCATTACAGCTTCCTTGTTCAGGCCTATGTCTGGGGCGAGGCCGAGGCACCGACCAGCCTGCCCGCCAACCTCGCCATTCCGATGTGCGCCATTGCCGACCATCTGGGTCTCGCGCCGCTGTTGCCCTATACCGGCTATGTGCTCGACAACTGGTATCGGCTCGACAAGAGCGCGCCAATAGGCCTCGACAATATCGCGATGTACCAGAACTTCCTCGGTGGGCAGGACGAGAATTGGTTCGTGCTTGTTCATGTCGCAATTGAAGCTGAGGCTGGCCGCGCGTTGCAACTGGCGACCGAGCTGGTAGATGCAGCCGCGCAGCAGGACGCCGCTTTGGTCGAGCGGCTATTGATCGACATGAACGGCGTGTGGGACCGGATGAATGGCCATTTCGACCGAATGCCCGAACGCTGCGACCCCTATATCTATTACCAGCGCGTCCGCCCCTATATCCACGGCTGGAAGAATAATCCGGCGATGCCTGCTGGTCTGATTTACGAGGGCGTTGCCAAATATGCGGGCAAGCCGCAGAGCTTTCGCGGTCAGACCGGATCGCAAAGCTCGATCGTGCCTGCAATGGACGGACTGTTCCAGGTGGTGCACGAAAGCGACCCGTTGCGCGAGTTCCTCGACGAGCTGCACCAGTACCGCCCACCCAAACACCGCGCCTTTATCGAGGCGGTCCGCGACGCCAGCACCTTGCGTGACTTTGCAAAGACGCAAAGCCAATCGGTCAAGGACGCCTTCAACGCCTGCGTCGAACAGGTCGCGCGGTTCCGCACCCGGCATTTGGAATATGCGGCAAGCTATATCAACAAACAGGCGTCATCGGGCGCGGGCAATGATACCGATGTCGGCACCGGCGGCACGCCTTTCATGAAATATCTGAAAAAGCACCGCGACGAAAACCGCGCGCAAACCATTTAAATAGGGACTGTCCGGCATTATGTCGCAAATGCACCAAGGGGGAGCGCGCCCGCGCTAAAGGCGCGTGATTAAGCTGGCTTTGGCGGTGCTGTTGGGGCTAGGTGTCGGCGGGCCAATTTATTGGAACCTCGCTAATTCCGGCACGGCTTGGACCGCTAATCCCAATTCGTTCCGGCACTCTCGACCTTCAGGCAAAAATACGAATGATGGGGTCCGCCAAATACGGTGTCATACGAAACGACCCCGGCAAAGTAAGAACCATCAAGCACGCCTTCAGATGGAAGCGACACAGCGACCGGAGTCGTGTCGCCAGTGCGGACAGTATGCCTCAGCGATACCAGTTCACCGCCGAACGGAGTGTTAGGGGCTTCAGTCCATACCCCAAATCGAACGACCGCGTTTGTGGCGACAGACGACCCAACATTCTCGACGGTCAAGCCGATGGAATGTCCATAGCCCATCTCGTGATCAACAGCTTTCAATTGGACGACAAGCCAGGCGCGTTGATGTTTCGCCGAAATCTGATTTGCCTTTCGGGTTTCGTCAAAAGTGGTCTTGACCAGCCAAACCCCTACGGCACTCAAAGCCATTCCGATCAGAGCGGCAACGCCCATGACTTTAGTCCACCAAGCCGTAACATTCTGGGCGGCAAGGTCTTGCTCTTTGCGCTGGCCTTCACGTGCGGCTTCCTTTGCCTTGGCCGAGCAATCATTCTCTCGGAGTCCGGTAGGGGAGAGGCAGCTTTCTTTTATATATGCTTGGGCATCACTCTCGTATTTTACGGAGGCGTCGGAGGCGGCATGGCGATAGGCTGGATCGACAGTCGATAAGTCTTTGATCAAGAGATAAAGACCAGCGGCTACAATCGCTAATCCTGCAAGCGTAAAGACGACGCTCCGATAGCCTCCATTGCCGCGATTAGAAACCATGCCGGAAACGCCCCCCTGTTGATCTTAACAGTGATGGAGCCTTCTGATTCTTGCAAGCCCCTTGCAGTCAGGCGTTCGGCTAGTTCCTTATAGCCAACGCCAGCCCTTTTCAGTTCGGCTTTCAAATAGCGTTTTGCCCTGTCGGCATAGTCGGCACTGGAAGCAGTCATGTTCGGTCCTTTATGTATCGAACCTAACATATATGTTATTTTTCCTATTGCAAGTGTAAGCAAAATACCTTACATATCTGTTATGCAAGCTAACGGATATGATATGAAAACGCACCGCCAACACTTCCTACTCTCGGCAAAGGCCCGCACCCTGTCTCTGAAAACTGTTTTTCGGATGGGTGAGGAAGCCGCTTACAATCTGTTCTGCCAGATGCGCTGGCCGGAAACGGAAGGGGAAGCTGTTTGCCCGCGTTGTGGCTGTGTCGAGACTTACGACATTACCCGTCGCCGCTTCAAGTGCGTTGCTTGCTATCACCAGTTTTCGGTAACGAGCGGAACGATCTTTGCCTCTCGGAAACTGTCATACACCGATTTGCTGGCGGCGATTGTCATATTCGTGAACGGTGCGAAGGGCGTTGCTGCGCTTCAACTGTCGCGTGATCTGGACTGCCAATACAAGACCGCTTTCGTGCTGACACACAAGCTGCGCGAAGCAATGGCGAAGGAGCAAGCTGGTGCCAAGCTGGACGGTATCGTGGAAATCGACGGTGCCTATTTTGGCGGTTACGTGAAGCCTGAAAACGAAAAGGCAGACCGCAAAGACTTGCGCCTCAAAGCCAACCGCTCTGGCAAGCGTCAGTGCGTCGTGATCATGCGCGAACGCAATGGCCGGTCATTGCCCTTTATCGTGCGTCACGAAGGCGATGCGGTGCCGCTGGTGCGTGATCATGTCGGCACGCTGGCAACCATCTATGCAGACGAAGGCACAGGCTGGGATGATTTGCACGCTGGCTGGGATACCTATCGGGTAAATCACAGCGAACGCTTCATGGACAAGGGCGTTTGCACCAATCAGGCAGAAAGCTATTTCAGCCGCCTACGCCGCATGGAAGTCGGCACGCACCATCATATCGCGGGCAAGTATCTCAATGCCTATGCCGGTGAAGCGGCTTGGCGGGAAGATCATCGCCGCACCGATAACGGTAATCAAGCCGCTATGGTAGGATTTGCAGCGATGGCTTCTAAACAGAGTCGCCAATGGGCGGGGTATTGGCAGCGGGCTGCTTAACCGTCACAACCACTTCCGAGAGAATCGGAGGAAACTATGTCAGAACAACCAACCCAAGACCCCGCGACGATACTGGCACTTTACGCATCAACGGCTGCTACAACGGCTATTATGGCGCTTCGAAAGGAAGGGCTTTTAGGAGCAGAGACGCTCGACACACTGATTGGTGGCCTTACTTCTTCCAAAACTGGGCTTGCAAACGACGCCAAAGCCCTCGCGCACGCCGATTTGCTGATTTCGCTGTTGGAAACAGCAAATGCTCGATCTCAGTAGCTGTTTGCTGACTAATTTTGTAGGGATCAAACGGTATCATTTTACCGTGGTATCATACTACCGCGTTCAAGTGAACAGCTATTCTGCGGGTTACGGCGCTTTTATAGTCCACCGCACCGGCTTTCCGTCATGCCGCATTACACCCTTGCCGACACGCGCCTTAAGCCCAGCCACAATTGACGTATCAGCAGCGCCGATACTGGCAGCATCGTGAATCCCCCGCTTGGCCAAGACCATGCGGGCAATCTCTCTGGTCTTAAGCGGGCGATCTGCCTCACGAAGCACTTCGAGCGCGCCTGTAGTCAATGCCCCGAACCTATCCATGATGGCAGGGCGGCGTGGTCGTATAGGTGCGGGTGGGGTCCATGAAGCGTCATACATGCGGATAACGCGCTCGACGGCCTCTAGGTCGGGCTGCCTTTGACTATCCCGCGCAACCAACCCCTGCAAGCGGGCATGTTTGGCAGACAGGGCTTCAACGACATATCGGTAGTTGCGGGCCATCCCACCTTATCCCACTCAATCCCGTCCAATCCCATCTTGCTGTTGGTGCATTTGCTACCTAATGCCGGGACTGTCGCTATTTATTGACCGGTTGGGGCACCAGCCCCAGCCGGTCCCGCCCTAACCAGCGCATCAGCACCAGTCCAGCAACAATGCCAAGCCCGACGGCAAGGCCGATCCAGATGCCAACACCTTGCCATTTCAGGCTGAACGCCAGCCATGCTCCAAGGCCGATGCCGACCACCCAATAGCCAAAGGCCGCAAACAGCATTGGCCAGGTTGTGTCTTGAAGACCGCGCAGCATTCCGGTGCCGACAACTTGCGCGCCATCGACAATCTGGAAGATCGCCGCGACCAGCAGGAACGATATCGCCAGCCGCAACACCTCGGCATTGCCTGCATATTGGGGTTCAAGAAATATCCCCGCCAATGTCCCTGGCATCACCCAGATAGCCAGCGCCATCAGCGTCATGAAGCCCACGCCCAATATATAAGCCATCCACCCCGCGCGCCGGATCGCTTCGCCATCGCGCCGTCCATAGCCCAGCCCGACGCGCACCGTCGCCGCCTGCCCGATGCCCATCGGCACCATGAAAGTCATCGAGGCGATCTGTATCGCAATGGCGTGGGCGGCAACCGCAGCGGTGCTGATATAACCCATCAGGAACACGGCGGCGGCAAAGACCATCGCCTCAAACCCCATGTGCAGACCAATGGGCAGGCCCAATTTCCAGATTGTCTTGAACCGCGGCCAGTCCGCGCGCCACCAGCGACCAAACAGATGATAGCGGCGAAAACGCGGATGGAAGGAAATGACTCCGGCCAGAAACAGAAACTGGAAAAGGCTGGTGACCGAACTGCCCACCCCGGCACCCACCAACCCCCATTTGGGCAGACCGAAATGGCCAAAGATCAGCCCGTAATTGACCACCGCATTCACAATGACCGCTGCAAAGCCTGCTAGCATTGTCCATTTGGGCATCTCAAGCGCGGCCATGAAATTGCGGATTGCAACTACACCAAGCGCTGGCCAAATTTGCCACATCAATGCGCGAATGAAGAGTCCGGCATCGGCCGCCAGTCGCGGTGGCTGCCCTGCCCATTCAAGCAGCCAGCCCATCTGCCAGAGAATTGCCCAAATCGGCACGCAGATTGCGGTTGCCGCCCACAAAGATTGCCGGAACGTACGCCGCACATCGCGCACCGAATGCGCCTTGCGGCCAAGCTCGGCAGCCATCAATGGCGAGGCGGCAACCACAATGCCGATCCCGATCAGCAGCATCGCAATGACAATCCCCGACCCAAGTGCCGACGCTGCCAGCGCGTCCGGCCCCAGTCGGGCGAGCAGAAACACATCGGTCGCGTTGATCAAAACCATCGTGATGTTGGTCAGGATCAACGGCCAAGCGAGCGCGAGCATCGCGCGAAATTCTTCGGCCCAGGGATTGTTTCTATCGTTGGTCATCGCCGTTCGACTTGCGTTATCGCGAGACCAAGCGCAACAGCATCTTTCTGTGTCACAAATCTGAAAGAATCGCTTTGACCGCTCCCAAACGCATTCAGGAAAATCTGACGGCTGCTGTCGAGCGCCGCATCCTCAACTGGATTTGTGCCCGCCTGCCACTTTGGTGGACGCCGGATCGGCTGACGGCGCTGGGGTTTTTCGGAGCGGTGTTGATTGCGGTCGGCTATATTCTCAGCAACTGGGGACCTACATGGTTGTGGCTTTCGGTCTTCGGCTTCTGCCTCAACTGGTTTGGCGATTCGCTCGACGGCAGCGTCGCGCGCTTCCGCAAAATCGAGCGCCCCAATTTCGGTTATTTCATCGACCACAGCCTCGACGCGCTTGCCAACACGGTCTTCATTCTGGGCATGGGTCTAAGCCCCTATATGCGGATGGACACCGCGCTGTTCGGCCTGAGCGGCTATCTGCTGCTGTCGATCCACACCTTCATTTCGGCAAAAGTCACCGGCGTGATGAACCTAACCTATCTGGGCGGCGGACCAACCGAAGTGCGTATGATGCTGATCGTACTGACCATCTGCATGTACATCTTCGGCCCCGAACAGAGCATCCACTGGCCAGTGGCCGACCAGATGTTTTCCCCCTTCGACATTTTTGCGGTTGTTTTGGGAGTGATTTTGTCGGGGATTTTCCTGTTTCACACCAGCCGGACGGGTGGGGAGTTGTTCAGGAAGGGTGGGTAAGTTGTAGCGTTTGTTCGGTATTGGTTAGTAATTTACAGATATTGAGTCGCAATGTACCTAGAAAACAAAGAAGTCTTTGCGGCCGTCGAGCCACTCAATGATGTCGATGCGATGCACATTTGGCGTAGTAAGTTTGTTGACAAAGCATCCAAATGCGAAACTGAAATTCGTAGAATAGCTGTCGCCGTGGGCGACAAAAAAATGCCGTTCAAAGCCTTGGCAGAAAAAATTTTGGCTGATCGTCGCAAAATTGAATCTGGTAAAAAAAGCGAACCCATCGTTAAATTGCTTGAAGAGCTTGTCCCGTTGATAGAACTTCGGGCAGAGCTGGTACATTCACAAATTGTGAATGAAAAGCACAGCAAAAATGGCTTTCTATTTCTTAGTAATGCGCAAGGCTCACATGCGCATTTTGATAGAATAGTTTCACTGACGGCAGAGCAAAGAAAAATCGCTTATGATCGAATCGCGACCATAGCTGGCCAAATGGCTAAATTGAGCTAGTCACTCCCGACACCAGTTCGGACTACTCTCATAATCGTCGCAGGCCTTGCGATCCATGCTGTCGAGGTAGAAGCGCTGTTTGCCAATTCGGCTCCAGCTGATTTTGGGTGGGGCGGGTTTGGGGCCGTCTTCGGGCTCCATCACCACGACACCCGATGTCACGCTTTTACGGCCGGTCAGGTAATTGATACTGGATTCGTCGCCCATGCCCGTCGAACGCGAATAGCTGTTAACGTCGAGTCCAATCAGACGATAACGCGCGCCTTCCTTGCGGAATTTATAGGCCTTGTTGGTCACACCATAGCTGCCACAGCTCAGCCAATAATGCAGCGACACGGTCAGCACACCCTTCGCCAAGGAAACACCGCCATCTTCCAAAGGGTCAACCAGACACGGGCTATCGGTATCGCCTTCGGGGGGAAGGAAGTTTTCGATGCGGGCGGTTACCCGTCCGACATTGCGGGTTCGGGTGACGAACAACAGGTGGCGCGGATTGGTGTTGAGTTCGGGGCCACCCAACCCGTCATTCTTGATGCGGTTTGCCGGGTCATCCTTTTCGATCACCAGCACGGCATTGCCGCTGCCATCCGCGGTTTGCCGACCCTCGGCGGCGCTGATCACTTTCCAGCCAGCCGGGGCCATATCGTTCCACTCTTCCTGTTGCGAGGCGAAGCTCGACGTTGAAGCGGAAAGCGCAATCAGCGCGACTAAAGCGAAGCGGGCGGCGTGTTTCATGCCCCACCGATGGCCCTCCCGTGCTGAATTTGCAATGAATTTTGCGCGGGCTGGTGCGACCCTATGCGGGCTTTTTTGCCACCCCGACCATCGCCGGGCGCAACAGCCGATCTTTGATCATATACCCAGCCTGCATTTCGGCAACGACTGTGCCCGGCTCAGCATCCGCAGTTGGGATTTCGACCATTGCTTGATGCTGGTTGGGATCAAGCGGCATCCCCATGGCGGCAATGCGGCTGATGCCGTGCTTAGCAAAAACGCTGTCGAGTTCGCGCCCCGTTGCTTCCAGCCCGGTGACCACCGGAGCCAACTTCTCATCTTCGCGCATTTCGGCAGGGATCGCCTCCAGTGCGCGGGTGAGATTGTCGGACACCGAAAGGATATCGCGGGCGAAGTTGGTCGCCGCATAAGCACGGGCGTCGGCGGCTTCCTTTTCCATCCGGCGACGCACATTCTGCACCTCGGCCTGCGCATAGAGAATGTCCTGACGCGCGGTTTCCAGCTCACCCGCCAGCTTGTTCAACTCTTCCGCTGCGCTGTCGGCAGCGTCGCCGCCATCCTGCAGATGCTCGGGCACGCCGTCCATTTCCTTGTCCGCCGTTGCGTCCATTTTATCCTTGTCGCTCATAATAGCCCCAATAGTCTTGTTGCAGGCGCATATAAGCGCTCACATCATTTCATCAAGCGGGACAGGGCCTGCGCAGTGAAATCGACCATCGGGACGATGCGGGCATAGTTGAGCCGGGTGGGGCCGATGACGCCGACCACTCCGACGACCTTGCCGCCCGCCTCTCGGTAAGGCGCGGCGATAACTGAGGAGCCGGAGAGAGAGAAAAGATTATTTTCCGCGCCGATAAAAATCCGAGTCGCCTGAGCCTCGCGGGCATTGTCGATCAGCCGGGCGATTTCCTCCTTATTTTCCAGCTCATCGAGCAATTGCCGCACGCGTTCCAGATCATCGGCGGCGGCATCGTCGAGCAGGTGCGATTGCCCACGCACAATCAGTACCGGCCGTTCGTTGGCATCGAGCGACCAGACCGCGAGTCCTTTACGCACCAGATCGGCACTGGCCTTATCCAACGCAGCTTTTTGTCCGCGTATTTCCGCATCCAGCCGGACTAGGGCATCAGAAAGCGTCAGACCGGAAAGCCTTGCGCTGATATAATTGGCAGCCTCAACCAGCGCGCTGTCGCTGACCGAAGGGGTAATCGCGACCAGACGGTTTTCGACGCCGCCATCTGCGCCCACCATGATCGCCAGCGCTTGCGTCGCCGATAGCCGGGCAAAACTGAACTGTTTGAGCACTACTTCACGCTTTGGCACCATCACCACACCAGCGCAGGCCGACAGGCCGGACAGCGCAGCGGTGGCCGCCGCCAGCGCACTTTCGATAGGGCCGGATCCTTCGATCTGCGATTCGATGACGCGGCGTTCCTCGGCCGTTGGCTCCGCCGCCTGCATCATGCCATCGACAAACAGCCTCAGTCCGCTCTCTGTTGGCATCCGCCCCGCGCTGGTATGTGGCGCTGCGAGCAGCCCTGCCTCCTCCAAATCCTGCATTACATTGCGGATTGAGGCTGGCGAAAGGTTGAGCCCGCTGACCTTGGACAGCGTCCGCGATCCCACTGGCGCGCCCGATTCGAGATAGCTTTCAACCACCACACGAAAAATCGTGCGGGTGCGGTCGTTGAGTTCGGTGATGGGCGTTATGGTCACACTGCATTAGTTAGCGCAGCGGCTTTGCAAAGCAAGTGCGGCCCGCTATGGCGCGCCGAACCCATCATCAGGAGACACTCCATGCGCCCATCAGGACGCGCGCCAGACGAAATGCGCGCCATCTCAATCGAAACCGGTTTCACCAAACATGCTGAAGGCAGCGTGCTGATCAGCTTTGGCGACACCCGCGTGTTGTGCACCGCGAGCGTCGAAGAGCGCGTTCCGCCCTTTTTGCGCGGCAAAGGTGAAGGCTGGGTGACGGCCGAATATTCGATGCTGCCCCGCGCCACGCACACCCGCGGTAGCCGTGAAGCCGCCAAAGGCAAGCAGTCTGGCCGTACGCAAGAGATACAGCGGCTCATTGGGCGGTCATTGCGCTCTGTCGTCGATATGAAAAAGCTCGGCGAAATGCAGATTACGCTCGATTGCGACGTGCTGCAGGCCGATGGCGGCACGCGCACAGCCTCGATTTCGGGCGCTTGGGTCGCATTGCGGCTTGCGGTCGACAAGCTGATGGCAGCAGGCAAGATCAAGGAAGACCCGATCATGGCGCATGTCGCAGCGATCAGCTGCGGCGTCTATCAGGGAACGCCGGTGCTCGACCTCGACTATATCGAAGACTCGTCCGCCGATGCCGACGCCAATTTCGTACTGATCGAAGGTGGCAAGATTGCCGAAGCCCAAGCCACCGCCGAAGGCGCGCCCTATGATGAAGAAGCGCTGCTGCGCCTGCTTCGCCTTGCGCGCATGGGTTGCGACAGGATTTTTGCGGCGCAGGCAGATGCAGTGAAGTGACGGTGAACTAAGGTCTACTCGCAGACTGTGTCATCCCCGACTTGATCGGGGATCCATGGTCTGAGATGTCATTTTAAACCTAGGCCTCAGTCCATGGATTCCCGCTTTCGCGGGAATGACAGAAGGATGTGGGAAAGATCATGTCAAACCACCGCAAACTCGCCCCCGGCAAACTCGTCATTGCCAGCCACAATGCTGGAAAGGTGCGCGAAATCCGGGCGCTGCTAGAACCCTTTGGCATCGAACCGGTGTCGGCAGGTGACCTGAACTTGCCCGAGCCGGAGGAAACCGGAACGACCTTTGCGGAAAACGCCCTGTTAAAAGCCCATGCCTCGGCAAAGGCATCGGGCCTGCCTGCGCTGGCTGATGACAGCGGATTGTGTGTTGCGGCTCTCGGTGGCGCGCCGGGCGTTTACACTGCCGATTGGTCAGAGAAGCAATGGTTCGAAGCTGATGCTTTGGGTGGCCCGGGACGCGATTGGTATCTGGCGATGGGCAAGGTCGAGGGAAAATTGGCGGAGCTTGGTCCCGATGCCGATCGCAGTGCCTATTTCACCTGCACATTGGCGTTGGCCTGGCCCGATGGTCATGCGGAACTGTTCGAAGGCCGCGTCAACGGCACGCTGGCATGGCCGCCGCGCGGGACGATGGGTTTTGGTTACGATCCGGTATTTGTACCGCTGGGCCGCACACAAAGTTTTGCCGAACTTGATCCGGCAGAGAAGCATGCGATGAGCCACAGAGCGGATGCGTTCCGGAAACTGGTTGAGGCGGTGTTTTGAGCGATACGCTCGCCCTTTATATCCACTGGCCGTTCTGCGTTTCCAAATGCCCCTATTGCGACTTTAACAGCCATGTGCGCGACAGTGTGGGCCAAGTTGAATGGCGCCAAGCGTTGCTCGCCGACATGGGATATGAGGCGCGGCTAACGGCTGGTCGCAGGCTCGGCTCCATCTTTTTCGGTGGCGGCACGCCTTCGTTGATGCCGCCCGAAACCGCCGCTGCGCTCATCGGCGCAGCCGAAACGCATTGGGGATTCGCGCCTGATATTGAAATCACGCTCGAAGCCAATCCGTCTTCGGTCGAGGCCGCGCGCTTTGCCGAGCTGGCGGCAGCGGGAGTGAACCGGGTGTCGCTGGGGTTGCAGGCGCTCGACGATGAAACGCTTTCCTTTCTGGGCCGTGCGCACCGGGTTGAGGAAAGCCTTGCCGCGCTCGACACTGCACAACGGCTGTTTGATCGGGTAAGCATTGACCTGATCTACGCCCGCCCGGAACAGACTGCGGCGGCATGGTACGCAGAGCTTGCGCGCGCCATAGGCTTTGGCACCACACATATGTCGCTCTATCAATTGACAATAGAGCCGGGGACACGCTTTGCCACCGATGTCGCAAAGCAACAATGGACGCCACTCGACGATGACGCTGCTGCTGATCTCTATGCCCTGACGCAAACACAGATGGAGGCAGCTGGCCTGCCCGCTTACGAAATCAGCAACCATGCCGCACCCGGACAGGAAAGCCGTCACAATCTCACCTATTGGCGCTATCAGGATTATGTCGCCATCGGTCCCGGCGCACACGGACGGCGCTTGGCACAAGCGACGACGCGCCATCGCAAGCCCGAAAATTTCCTGAGCGGCGTTGCGCGCAATGCGCACGGGCTGAAAAGCGAGGAGACTCTCGATCCCGCAACACAGGCTATGGAAGCGCTGCTGATGGGGCTGCGATTGCGCGAAGGTGTGGATATCTCTGCTCTTGGTCGCCGTTTTGCAATCGACTCCGCTGATTTGCTCGATTGGGGGCTGTGGACAAATTGTGCACTCTTGGTTTTATCCACAGCGATGCGGGCCGGGTAACGATAGTGCCAAAAGGCATGCCATTGCTCGATGCGATCCTGCCGCAGATTGTGGCGGTTGAGCCCGAGGCAGTCGACTGATAGCATCGCCATATGGCCGCAACACTTATCGAAGAATATCGTTCCTACCTCGCCCACAATCGCCGGCGGTCGGTGCACAGCGTACGGGCCTATGTGGCGACGGCGGAACGGTTGACCGAATTTTTAAGCGAGCATCTGGGCGAAGCGGTTTCGCGCACCACATTGTCCAAACTTGACGCCGCCGATCTGCGCGCGTTTCTGGCCTATCGCCGCGTGGACGGGCTGACCAATCGGTCAACCGCGCGCGAATTGTCGGCAATCCGCAATTTCCTGCGTTTTGCGTTGGGCGAAGACGCCCATCCCTGCGCTGAAAGGCCCGCGTGTTCAGCGCAGCCTGCCGCGCCCGGTAGATCCGGAAGCCGTTTTGGCGCTGGCCGGAGACGCCGCTGACAGCGCGCGCGAAAACTGGGTCGGTGCACGCGACTGGGCGGTGCTGCTGTTGCTCTATGGCTGCGGTATGCGGGTGAGTGAAGCGACCGGCCTGACCGGCGATGTTTTGCCTCTGGGCCAGACGCTGCGCGTCACAGGCAAGCGCAATAAGACGCGGATTGTGCCGTTGCTCGACAATGTGCGCGAGGCAATTGAGGGCTATCTGGAGCTCTGCCCCTATCCGCCCGCAAAAGGAGAACCCCTTTTTCGCGGGAGCCGGGGCGGTCCGCTATCCCCTGCCCTGATCCGCCGCGCGGTGCAGGGAGCGCGCAAGCGGCTGGGCCTTCCCGAAAAGACCACCCCACATGCGCTGCGCCATAGCTTTGCCACGCACTTGCTGGCGGGCGGAGCAGATTTACGGAGCTTACAAGAATTGCTCGGCCATGCGAGCCTGAGTTCAACGCAAATTTATACCGCGGTCGATACCGCGATGCTGCTCGATGAATATGAGAACGCCCATCCACGGGCGTGACTTCACGAATATTTAGCTGGAATTGCAAATAGGCAGAAATTAGCCGATACCAAGCAATGGCAATTTGGAATCAGCTTTCGCTAGTTATTTTGGGCGCTGCGTTAGCTGGTATAGGCTGGCTGTTTCGGCGAAAAATCACCGGCTCGCACAAAGATGAACGTATTGCTCGATTGGACAAAGCGTTAGAGATTTCCGGCAAACTCCAACATTCTGGAATGTCGCTTGAACAAGCACAAGCGCTCGCTGAACGTTTGGCTGTAGGTACGGCAGCACTATCGGCTGACACGCTCCAACATCTCTTACCTGATCTTTCGCAAGAGTCTGAATCAAGACCATTTAGCATTCTCGAAACTACTGCGGCGATGGGAGCTCAACTGGACGCCAGACTCAAGGTTCTCGATGCCCAAATATCAGAAGTATTGCTTAAAATTGAGATGATTTGTGATGACGGAGATTACTGGCATGCCATTGACCAAGCGCAAGCTGCTTGGGTTAAATATCGTGAAGCCGAAGGCTACGCAGCTGCAACCGAAATGGCAGGCGGAACTGGTAGAACAGTGAATTCATTAGCGATCGAGATCGCTGTGACCGAGGAGCGCATCAAATATCTCAATGATTTCCTTGCTGAAAAAATCCAACTCTACGGATGACTCTTAACGATCTCCCAGGTTTGCTACAACCGCATCCCAGATCATCGCCGCCGTATCGGTGCCGTTGAACCGGTCAATCGCCACAATCCCCGTTGGCGAAGTCACGTTGATCTCGGTCAGCCACTCGCCACCGATCACGTCGATGCCGACAAAGATCAGCCCCAATTCCTTCAGACGAGGCCCCATCGCGGCGCAGATTTCCTTTTCGCGCGGTGTCAGCTCGGTCGCCTCCGCGCTGCCGCCCACTGCCAGATTTGACCGAAACTCGCCTTCTCCCGGCCGGCGGTTGATTGCGCCTGCAACCTCGCCATCGACCAGCACAATCCGTTTGTCGCCTTTGGCAACATCGGGAAGGAAGGGCTGCACCATGTGCGGTTCGGGCCAGGTGTTGTTGAACACCTCCATCAACGCGCCCAGATTGTCGCCTTCGGCAGGCACGCGGAAAATCGCTTTACCGCCATTGCCGTGCAGCGGCTTGATGACCACCGCGCCATGTTCCTTCTGAAAGGCGCGGATTTCATCCTGAGAACGCGTAATCAGTGTCGGCGGCATGAAGCGGCGATAGTCGAGCACCATCACCTTTCAGGCGCGTTCCTGACACTGACCGGATTGTTGACCACCAGCGTCTCGCCCTCGATCCGTTCGAGCAAATGTGTTGCGGTGATATAACCGACGTGAAAGGGCGGGTCCTGCCGCATCATCACTGCGTCGACATCATGCCCCAGATCGATCCGTTTAGCCTCGCCAAAACGGTAATGCGTACCAGCCACGCGCTGCACATCATGCACCGGGCGCGCAATCGCAGTCAGCCGGTCGTTGGCATCAAGCGTGAGCGAACCTACATCATAGTGCCAGATGTCATAGCCGCGCGCCTGTGCTGACAGCATGAGAGCAAAGCTGCTGTCACCGTTGATGTTGATCCCGTCCATCGGGTCCATCTGAAACGCTACGCGCATAATTCGTCCTTATTCATGCCAGACATTGGCGAGATGCACCGGCAGTCGCCAAGGCGCAACCAGCATCACATCGATCCGTGCTTCCTCGGCACCCTTTGCATAGCGCGGGTAGAGCATCTGCGCGGCGGCTGCAACGCGGCGCAAGCGCCATTCGTCAATCGCCAACGACAAGTCCGCCCCCTTTCTGCGTGTCTTTACCTCGACAAAGGCGAGCGTTTTGCCGCGCCGCGCGATCAGGTCGATTTCGCCACGCGGGGTTTTCAGCCTTTGCGCGACAATGCGCCAGCCTTGCAGGCGCAGCCACCATGCGGCGATCGCTTCCCCTCGCCGCCCGCGCGCCTCGGCCAGCTCGCGTTTGTTGGTCATTGCGCCTTTTTCATCGCGCTCGCCCGCGCGTAAAGCTCTGCCCGGTCCAGACCGAAGCGTTTGGCGACTTGTGCAGCGGCCTTTGAAACCGGAAGATTTTGCAATGCTTCGGTAAGCGCCGCATCGACATCGCCTGTCTCAACACCTTCTGCTTCAGGTGGCCCGATCATCAGCACGATTTCCCCCTTGGGCTCCTTATCCTGATAGCGTTCGACCAGATCGAGCAGATTTCCGCGCACCAGTTCCTCAAACCGTTTGGTCAGTTCGCGAGCTACTGCCGCCTCGCGGTTACCCAATCCAGAGGAAAGCGCCGCCAGCGTCGTCGCCAGCCGGGGTCCGCTTTCGTAAAACACCAAAGTCGCCCGCACCCCTGCCAGATCGGCCATCGCCTCGTCACGCGCCTTGGCTTTGGAGGGCAGAAAACCGGCAAACAGAAAACGGTCGGTGGGAAGCCCGCTGATCGACAAAGCCGCAATCGCAGCATTGGCACCCGGCGCGGTGCGCACGGTCACGCCTGCCTCATGCGCGGCTCGCACCAGTTTATACCCGGGGTCAGAAATCAACGGCGTTCCCGCGTCCGACACCAGCACCACCACGCTACTTCGCGCAGCCTCCAAAAGCCGCTCGCGATCGCTTTCGCTGCTATGGTCGTTATAGCGCACCATCCGCTTTTTTAGACCCAGATGGTGCAGCAATTTTCCGGTGACGCGACTGTCCTCGACCGCGACCAGTTCGGCTGCGCGAAGCAGTTCAACCGCGCGCTGTGACATATCCGCCAGATTGCCGATGGGGGTCGCAACAATGTAGAGGCCCGAATCGATTGCCTTTTGGCCCGATTGCTGGTCAACTGTGCTGTCGTCAGATGGGGTGAGTGACATGAGTATGATCATTGCAGCAAGCGGTGCTTGGCCGCAACACGGAACGCGCGCTGAAAACAAATACCGCGCTACTCTGAGCCGGGTTTTGGCAGCAGGACTGCTGCTGTTCCTCGCTGCCTGCCAATCGGTTGTGCCAAAAGGCCAGGGACCGGAAGGTCCACCCCCGGTTGTTTCCCCCGATCCGGGCAATGTCATCGCCGCTGATGGCGACCGCCACCGTGTCGCCTTGTTGCTGCCAGTCACCGGACCTGATGGCGATGTCGGCCAATCGATTGCCAATGCAACGACCTTGGCGCTGCTAGACACGCGCAACACCAATATCCGCATGACGACCTATGACACCGCATTGGGCATCGATGCCGCCGTGCGCAAGGCTGTGGCCGATGGCAACCGCCTGATCCTCGGCCCGTTGCGCAGCGATGATGTCGTTGCCGTCGCCAATGTCGCACGTCCGGCAGGCGTCCCAATCATCAGCTTTTCAAACGACATTGGCGCGGCAGGATCAAACGTCTTTGTCATGGGGCATTTGCCCAACCAATCGATTGACCGTGTAGTCCGCTATGCTCGTGGCAAAGGCATGACACGCTTTGGCGGGGTCGTACCCAAAAATGTCTATGGCCAGCGCGCACTTTCCAACCTGACAAAGTCGGTACGCGATGCGGGCGGCACACTGGTTTCGATACAGGAAATTGACGGCACCAGTATGTCGATTGACGCTGCGACCAAAAGCTTGGCGCCGTTGATGCCGTGCTGATCGCCGACAGCGGCCGCGTGGCCATTGCGACCATCCCTGCGCTGCGCAAGAATGGCAATGGCGGCGCCAAGGTGCTCGGCACCGATTTGTGGAACACCGATGGCGCGATTTCGAGCAACCTTTGATGCAGGGCGCGTGGTTCGCCAGCGTCTCCGACACGCTCTACAGCTCCTATGCCAGCAAATATCGTGCGCGCTTCGGCAAGGGGCCGATGCGGCTGTCGAGCCTTGGTTATGACCTCGGTTCTGCTGGTCGCGCGCGTTGCCCAGACGTGGAAACTTGGCACACGCTTCCCCGTTGACCGGCTGGTTGATCCCGAAGGTTTTATCGGCATAGATGGCGCCTTCCGCTTCTTCCCCAATGGCGTATCCGACCGGATGATCGAAGTGCAGGAGGTGCAGCAGGGCAAGTTTGTGACGATTGACGCCGCACCCAAAAACTTCCTCGGCAAATAAGCGCTGACGGGTTCCGCCGTGCCGATCGAACAGGCGCGCCACTTTATGCAAGCCGCGCTCGAACTGGCGCGGCAAGCGGCTAAGGCTGGCGAGGTTCCGGTTGGCGCAATCGTCGTGCACGATGGCATCATTATCGGGCGCGGTGCCAACCGACCCATCGGCAACCACGACCCCACAGCCCATGCAGAAATCATCGCGCTGCGCGAAGCCGCCGCTACACTTGGCAACGACCGGCTGAACGGATGCGATCTTTGGGTAACGCTGGAACCCTGCGCGATGTGTGCGGGTGCCATCGCCCACGCTCGAATTGCGCGGCTCTATTATGGCGCAAGCGATCCAAAGGGCGGTGCAGTCGATCATGGACCGCGCTTGTTTGAACAGTCCACCGTCCATCATCGGCCAGAGGTTTATGGCGGTATTTGCGAGGATGAAGCGGCTGGACTGTTAAGGGCATTTTTTGCGGACAAAAGATAGGAGAGCAGCAAATGGCAAAGCCTAAGAAGAAACTGCTACCCAAAAACTTTGAAGAGTTGTTGCAGCAAGGCGATATTGACACATTGAAGGCCGTGTTTGCGAGCTGCGACGTCAATGCGCGTGGCGGATATACGAAACAATCAGCGCTTGCCTATAATGACTGTCCCGACGAACTTGCCCGCTGGTTGGTCGCGCAAGGTGCCGATCCAATGGCCGAAGACAGCTATGGCGAAACCCCGCTTCACGCCCGTGCACGGCATTGGCAGGGCCGTATCGAAATATTGATCGAATTGGGTGCCGACGTCCATCATGGCGAAAATATGCGCGGAACGCCTTTGCACATGGCCGCTGGCGCATATAACCCGCGCACCGCCAAAATATTGCTACAGAATGGAGCCCGTGCCAACGCCCTCAATCGGGAGAATGAGACACCACTGGTTTATGCCTTACAACGGTGCAGTAATATCAATCTGGAGAATATGGTAGCTCTTACCGAACTGCTTCTGGAAGTCGATCCACCCATCGCGCCAAAATCGGTCGGATTGCTGGGACGATTATTCGGAAAGAGTGGAAAAGCGGAGGACAGACCCGACTATGGCGAGATGGTCACCCGCATAGGCACCAATTTCGAATTTCATCGCAGCAACTTCAATCCTGATTTGGTCGATGCCGCAAGTGCTGCGCTCGACAGGCTTTATACACTGTTCAACGTCCCGCCCGTCGCGCGCCGGGTGATGCACGATGGCAAATCGACAATCACGGTCACTGCAAAAAAATGGGAAGATCGCCACCAGCAATATTGGGAATTGCTGGTCCCATCAAGCGGTGCAGCGGCGACCGTGCAAGGCGAGGTCATCCGGATATCAGGACGCATAAATGATGAATTGCAGGGTAATGGCGGGATTAACTGGGATTCCGATTATAAGAAAATGGCAGATATGCTGCTGCAGCATGTCGGGTCAGGCAAGCCACTGTCCCCCGCCGAATTGGCTGAATTCTCAGCCATTATAAAGGATGTGAAAGGCCGTAGAGGCGATACCGTTAGATTATGTGAACTGGCGACCCAATGGGTCGCGCTGAATCCTCAACCAGTCAAGCTACCGCCGCCTGACTATCAGCGCTAATTTGACCCGTACTTCAGCGCAAATATCTGCCAAAAAATGCCAAAGTCCTGTCCCAAGACAGTTCCGCCGCTGCCTTATCATAGCGCGGGGTTGAGTCATTGTGGAAACCGTGCTGCGTGCCGGGGTAGAAATGTACTGAATAGCTTTTCTGGTTGGACAGCAGCGCAGCTTGATAGCGCAGCCAGCCATCGTTGATGCGTGGGTCGGTCTCGGCATAGTGGATCAGCAGCGGGGCCTTGATCTTTGCGACTTCCGCAATTTGTGGCTGGATGCCATAATAAGGAACCGAGGCAGCCAGGTCGGGGCACGCAACCGCCAGTGCGTTGCATATCCCACCACCATAGCAGAAACCAACCGCTCCAACCTTACCGGTCGATTGCTTTGAATCCCGCAAAAATTCAAACGAGGCAATAAAATCCTCAAACAGTTTTTTCGGATCAAGCTTTGCCTGCAATTCGCGGCCTTTGTCATCGCCGCCCGGATAGCCGCCGACCGAGGATAGGCCATCGGGACCAAAGGCCAGATAGCCCGCCTTCGCCAGCCGTCGCACCACATCCTCGATATAGGGGTTAAGCCCTCGATTTTCGTGGATCACCAGCACCGCCGGGATGCGCCCTTTTACCTTTGCTGGACGCGCAAGCAAGCCCGAGATGCTGCCATGTCCGTTGGGGCTGTTGACAGTGACGCGCTCAGTCTTGATCGACGGATCGGTGGGCAATACCTGCTGCGCCAGCGCATAGTCGGGCTGCAACTGGGCGAGGATCGCAGCGCCTGTCATCCCGGCAACAGCAAATTTCCCCGCCTGCGCCATGAACTCGCGCTTGCTGATCTTGCCGTGGACATAGCCGTCAAAGATTTCAAGAATGGCGGGGTGGAAATCTTCGGCCCGCATCCGCTGCGGTACAATTTCGGCGACCGGATCAACAGACCCGCGCATCAATGCACGAACCGCGCGACGACGTCGCGATAGCTGCGGCTGACCTTTACCTCGGCTCCCGATTCCAGGATCAGGAAGCATTCGCCATTGGTGTGCGGTTTCACCTGTCGCACGCGGTCGAGATTGACGATCTTTGACCGGTGAACGCGCTGGAAGGTGCGCGGGTCGAGCCGCTTTTCCAGATCCTTCATCGTTTCGCGCAGGATCAGGCTGTTGTCGGCGGTTTCGATGACCATATAGTCACCCGCCGCCTCGATACGTTCGATGGTATCGACATCGACGCGGAAAATCTGGCCGCGATCTTTGACGTTGATCAGCTTTTCAAAGCGCCCGCTGGTCATTTCTTCATCGACATGCGGGATGTTATCGGCTGCCTCTGGTGCAACCTCGTTGATGACCGAACGCAATCGCTCCACCTCGTCGGCGGTTCGCTTGTCAGCCAACCGGCCGCGCACGCGTTCCATTGTGTCGGCAAGCCTTTCGGGCTCGACGGGCTTCATCAGATAATCGACTGCTTGCGCCTCAAAAGCCCGCAAAGCATGATCCGAATAGGCGGTGACAAAAACAAACAGTGGCGGGTCGATATCCATCACCCCTTGCACCACAGAAAAGCCGTCAAAACCGGGCATTTGAATATCGAGAAAAACCAGATCGGGTTTCAACGTCTTGATCTTGCGGATCGCCTCGCGCCCGTTCAGGCAGGTTGCGACGATTTCGACATCCTCAAACGGCGCGAGGCGCATTTCGAGCCCCTGTGTTGCCAGTTTTTCGTCGTCGACCAATATGGTCCTTATGTTCATGCGGTCACTGCTCCTGCCATGTCGGTGCCAACGCTTTTCGCTGGCGCACCGATCGCCTGGGTTTCGCCCCCGCCCTGTTTCACTTGATAGGGAAATTCTAGCACAACCTCGAATCCGCCGCCACTGCGCACATAGCTGTCGAACCTTTGTTCATCGCCATAAGCCTGCATCAACCGCTCGCGTGTGTTCTTCATCCCGACCCCGGTAGAGGTCATGGGATTACTCGCGCCCGCCTGCAAGCCGGGACCGGAGTCAGATACGATGACCCGAAGCCTGTCGCCGACGAGTTGGACTTTGATCGCGATATCGGCACCATCTTCCTGGGGAGTGACCGCATATTTTATCGCATTTTCGACAAGGGGTTGCAGCAGCAAGGAAGGAATGAGTGCCTTTTCTGCCTCGGGCGCGATATCAAATTCGGTCCGCAACCGCTCCTCGAACCGCATCTTTTCAATGTCGAGATAGAGTTTGAGCGTTTCAATTTCCTGCAAAAGCGTCACTTTTGCTTCGGCCTCGTTGATCAGCGTGAAACGCAGGAAAGACGACAGCCGCGACAGCATCGCATTGGCCTGTTCGGTCTGTTTCAGCAGCACCAGGGTCGAGATGCTGTTGAGTGTGTTGAACAGGAAATGCGGGTTCAACTGATAGCGCAACATCGTCAACTGTGCGCTGGTCGCCGCCGCCTCTAGCCGCAGCAACTGGTCCGCTTGCTCTTCCGCTCGGACGAAATAGTTGATCGCGTAATAGAGCGCGCTCCACGACCCAATGAGCGTCGCATCGATGAACAGCGCGCCGACGAAGAGCTGGGCGAAGGGCGTTTCATCGGCACCCTCTCGGATCGTCTGCAACACCCAAACGTCGATATAGGCAAAGGTCAGCGTGCCGATCGCAACCGCAACGAATGTCGTGCCCCATGTCATCAGCGGTTTGCGGTCGATGACGTTGCGGTAGATCACCGAAAGCACCAAGGTGATCGAATAGCCGGTAACCGCCGAGATCAGTACCGGCACCAGAAAGCTCAGCGGCTGACCGTTGGCAATACCCGATGCCGCGCGCAACAGCGCTGCTCCCGCCCATCCGGCAGAGTGCAGGTTCCAGAACGCCCGATTCTTGTCGGAAAAGAAGGGTTCATCGGCGAGGTCTAAGACAGCCATGCCGCCTGTCTAGCGACAAATCATCAGACCATGAAGCCTTTGTTTGCTTCATTCGCCATGATAATTTATCCTGCATGCAATCAGGAGAGGATCGACCGATGAGTGAAGCAAAAACCCGCGCAAATTTCAGCGACATGTCGCTTAGCACCCATGACGACTGGGCTGCGATCATGGTGGAACAGGTTCCCTTTGCGCGCAGCGGCGGTGCGCGGGTGCTCGATCATCTGCGCATTTTGGCCGGCGATTATGGCGGCTTTCCGGTGGACCGGTTGACCCATTGCCTGCAAACCGCGACCCGAGCGCACCGCGATGGCAAAGACGAGGACTATGTTGTCATGGCGCTGCTCCACGACATTGGCGATACGCTGGGTGCGTATAACCATCCCGACATTGCAGCGGCGATCCTCAAGCCTTTCGTATCGGAAGAACTACACTGGATTGTGCAGAATCACGGCATATTCCAAGGCTATAATTTCTTCCACCACCTCGGCCTCGACCGCAATATGCGCGATAAGTTCCGCGACCATCCCCATTATGCCGCAGCGGTCGAATTCATCGACAAATATGACTGCCCGGCCTTTGACCCGGATTACGACACGCTGCCGCTGGAATTTTTCGAACCGATGGTAATGCGCCTGTTCGAATTTCCACAAAACAGCATCTACAAAAAAGCGATGGCTGAGGCCGACGCGTAAGCGCAGAAAAAATCATCAGGAAAAATCCTGCCTAAAATGAAGGGAGCAGGCACGCGTCCTGGCGGATACCAACCGCCGGTACCGCCAGACTCAGCGGCTACAGTATGAAATCCGCAGTGGTCAGCGTACCGCCAGCCTGACCTTGCAAGATGATTTCCATATCGGCCACACCATCGCCATTGACATCGGCTTGCACCAGCAGGTCCCCGCCTGAATTCTGATAGCGGATCTGGCCAACGCCGGTGTTGGCAAAGGCCGCAGTGCCGACAAAGTTGAACGCCTGATCGCCAGCTGTCCCCGCATCGGCATCGATCAGCAGGAAGTTCAGCCTGTCGCCGCCAATGGTGAAGTCTGTAACCCGGTCTGCCGCCGCCCCAAGCCCGCTGTCGCTTTGCTGGAAATAGCGGAACTGGTCATTGCCGGTACCGCCGGTGAGCACATCCGCACCACCAATGCCCATGATCTTGTCATTGCCGATGCCACCGTTGATCGTATCGACGCCGTTGCTGCCACGAATCTGATCGACACCATCACCGCTGTTGATGGTGTTGCCGGTCGAAGCGCCCAACCCCAGCTTGATGATATCAATACCGCTGGTGCCGTTGACCACCGTTGCGACTGTCGATGCAAAACCCATACCCGATGCCAGGAAATTGACACCTGCACTCATATTGACGGTGATCGTACCCGTCCCGCTCAGCGCAGTATTGGTGGCAAGGCCGTTGCGGAACTGGCTGCCGGTCATGGTCAGGTTTGCGCCTGCTGACAGTTCGATGGCTTCAAACTGCGCCAGCGTGCCGGTCAGCGCCATGCTGCTACCCACTGCCAGCGTGTCGATGTCGGCTCCGCCATCATAATTACCGCCACCATTGCGGATCTCGATCCGGTCATTGCCTGCACCGCCATTGATCGTGGTCGCCTGCATTTCGTCTCCGGTCAGGGTATTGGCACTGGCATTGCCGTTGATCGTGATGCTGTCCTGTCCATCGGTCCAGTCGCTGAACACCGCTCCCGTCGTCGCCCCGGCGAGCGTGTAGCTGGCAGACACCACGTTGAAGACGACCGCATCGTTTAAAACCGAACCACGAAATCTCCCCGGCCCGGCGTACAAATCTGCATGGGTGACAATCAGGGTCTGGCCAGACATCGTGATACTCGTGCCGGCCGCCGTCATGAATATGTCGCGCACCGAAGCCGAAGCGCCTGAGATATTCGAGATTTCGAAACGGCCTGTGCCGTTCAGGGTGATGCTGGCAGAATTCGAAATCGATCCCCCATCTTGAAGGGCGAGCACTCCGCTGTTGATGGTTGTAACACCGGTGTAGCTGTTGACCCCGGCAAGATACTCGCCGTCGTCACTATTGACGGTCACGCCCCCGCTGCCGCCAATGGCATTGCCATAGATCCAAGGGCCGAACAATGGGTCGAATCCATGGTTGAACACCAATGTGCCATCATTGGTAACCGCGCCCGTACCCAGCGTGCCGGAGGTGCCGCCATTGCCGATCTGCAAAGTGCTGCCCGCGGCAATATAGGTAGCGCCATAGCTGTTGGTGCCGGTTAGGATTGCAGTGCGATTGAGGAAGACCCGCAAGGTGCCGTCGCCGGGTGTATCCCCCAAGATGTTATTGGCAATCAACTGCGTATCGGACCGGAACAGATCGAGTTGGGCACCGTTATGCAATATGACATTGCCCGTTCCCAGCGTGCCATCCGTGCCGCCAGCACCAACGACCAAAGTCCCGCTTTGAACAATTGTCAGGCCTGAATAGCTGTTGCTCCCGGTCAGATATTCGGCGCCCGAACCGCGCACGACCAGACTGCCAACGCCTGAAATAGCGTTATTGTGATAGTAATTGCCTGCTGCATGGTTGAAACTCAACACTGCATTGTTGACGACCGCGCCTGTGCACAGATTTCCGGTAGTGCCGCCATTGCCGACGATAAGCTGGGCGTTGTTCTCAATCAATGTCTGGCCGGAATAGCTGTTGCTGCCGGTCAAGCTAAAATCCACATTGCCCGAAAAGCTTACATCACCCGTGCCGCTGATATCATTGTTCAGGGTGCGAATGGCGAAACCACTGCCATAGGCAAAGGCCAGGCTGCCATTGTTGGTTATCGCGCCGCCGCCATATGTTCCCGCCGCACTGAAACCATCGCCAATCTGCAGCCTGTTGGTCGCGTTGATCGTCGTCAAACCGCTATGACCGCTGTTGTCTCCAGTCAGCGTGGTGGTCCGCCCCGCGCTGTCGACCAGAATCGAGCCCACGCCTGAAATATTGCCGCCAAAGGCTGCGTCATTGGTGGTGCGGAAAGTCAGGCTGCCGCTGCCGTCGCCCAAGGCGATAGTGCCGTTAATCGTGCCCGCGCTGGCGGGTGACGTGCCGCCGATGATGACCGCCCCTGTACTTACTGTGATCGCGCCGGTTACGGTGCCTCCGCCTGATACCGTCAGCCTCGCATTGTTGATGGAAATAAGGGGCGCTGTCACTGTCCCGCCGGTGACCGCAAGAGTCGCTATCGCCGACGCGGCAAAGAATTCGATTTTGTCGCTAACGATCAGGCTACCGCTGGTCGTAAGGTTTGATGAATTACGGATGCGGATATCGCGTGCTGCGGCAACTGCATTGTTGGTTACATCGCCGTCAGATATTAAGACAAAGTCTCCAGCTGCTGGAACGCCCGGACCAAACGTCTCATCTTCCTGCCAGTTATTCGGATCGTTCCATAATCCAGGCCCGCTAATCCAACTCCAGTTCGCCATAAGCCCCTCCGTTCGTCGCCGCCGGCGCCGCCTAGCCAGCACATCCGGGGCCATGCCCAGGGTCGCATGCACAACAGGCCAGTTTAAGGATCAAATGTCAATTGATGTATAGCGTGAGGCGCAGCGGACATTGCAGCGGCCAGTGTCAGAAGAAAAAGGCCGCCCCCTTACGGAAGCGGCCCAGTAAGGCATTTAGCCTGTTAGGGAGGAAATCGTGCCCCAAATGAAAGGCACATTCGCTCTCTTAAGCAATAATGGTTAACAGCAGCTTAAAGCTCAGCAAGCGCCTGCGCGGCGGCCCTCTACCGAGAAAGAAAAAGGCGCGCTGTTGCGAATGCCCTGCGATTGGATGTGGATCAGGCGGCCGTTTTCCTTGCGGATTGTGGTTAGACCTTGGCCTGCACCTTTGCACGAATAGCTGATGGTCACCGTTGTCGGCGTCGACTTGACCACATAATGTGTGCAGACTGTTCCGCCGTGCTGGATTTGGACCAATTGCTTTGGATCACCGACGCAAAGCCGGTCATTGGCAACGCCTGAGGCACCGCCGCCTATGGCACGCAGCTGCCACAAGCCGCGCTCCAGAGTCTGCAGCAGATCGCCGGTGTCACCTTGTCCAACAGCCTGCGCCGCCGGGCCAACACCCAGCGCCAGCACAATCGCCAAAACGCCTTTTGAGAATATATTTTTCATATGAAAAATTCCGTCGTTCACCCTATTTTTGCGGCGCGACCCGAATCTGAATACCTTCTTATACCCTGTTAGTTTCAAGATGCACGATAGAATGTGCAGTATGAACGATGAATGACCGAAACAGGGTTAATTTCATCGAAATCTTGTCAATCAATTGGCCATGCTGGCGAGGCTGATCGGGAAGCGGCGCGAGCAGAATTCGCAATCGACGACGATATCGCCCTCGTCATTGGCCATTTCCGCGCGTTCGTCGGCGGGAAAACGGGCGACGACATTGCGGATATGGACGGGATCGCAGCGACAGCCCTTTTCAAGGCTGGCTCCTGGCTCGACCCGCACTTCCTGCTCCTCATGAAACAGCCGCCAGACAATCTCTTCCAGCGGCAGTGCAGGATCAGTCAATTCTACATTGGTTACGGTACCCGCGAGGATCGAGACATGCTCCCATTCGGGATGGTCCATCCGCACATGCAGCCGCTCCCGCCCTTCTTCGCCGTCGGCCAGATGTTGCAGCAGCAATCCGCCAGCAATGCAGCGACCACCGACATGGTTCACTGCTGCGCGGATCAAGGTTGGCAATTGTTCGGACTGCGCGAAATAGCTGCTCACAGCTTCGCAAAGGCTTTCGCCTTCCAGCGGCACAATCCCTTGATAACGGCCGCTGCCTTCCACCCCATCATGCTTGCGGTCAAAGGTGATTGCGAGAAAGCCCTTGCCGAACAGACCGAACAAATTGGTGTCAGGCGGCAGCTCGGCGAGTTTGATTGCGTCGAACTGCGCGTAACCGCGCAAGGCTGCATCCTTATAGTCACAAACCAGCAAACCAATTGCGCCATTTTCGGTCTGCGCCTGCAGCGTCAACTGCCCTTCGGCATTCTTCAATGTCGCCCCGAGCAAGGCCGTCAGCACCAGCGCCTCTGCCAGCGTTTTTTCGACAATCGGCGGCAAAGCATGTGCCGACAGAATCTCGTTCAAAACCGCATCAAGCCGCACGAGCCGACCGCGCGCATTCATCGCCGGGATCGAGAAGCGCAGGGGCTGATCAGTCAATATCGGCGCTGCCTTATTCACCCCAACAGTCCAAAGCACCAGAGCAGCACTGATTTCTGCGCATGCAGCCGGTTTTCCGCTTCATCCCAGATCACCGATTGCGGGCCATCAAGCACGCCATCGGTCGCTTCTTCGCCGCGATGCGCGGGCAAGCAATGGAGGAATTTGGCATTGGGCTTGGCCCCTGCCATCAGCCGCTCATCGACCTGATAGGGCATCATCGCCGCAATCTTGTTGTGCGCATGGTCCTGCCCCATCGACACCCAGGTGTCGGTGACAACCACATCCGCACCAGCAACAGCCTCGGCGGCGTCGCGGGTGATGGTGATTTTGGCACCGTTCGCCCGTGCCGCGTCGATAAAAGCGGGATCGCTGTCATAACCCTGCGGCACGCCGATACGGACGTTGAACTTCATCAACCCGGCGGCCTCGACAATCGAGTTGAGCACATTGTTGCCATCGCCGAGCCACGCGACTTCGAGTCCCGGCAAAGCCTTGCCATGTTCGATCAGCGTCAACAGATCAGCGACAATCTGGCACGGGTGCGACAAGTCGGTCAGGCCGTTGATCACGGGCACGCTGGCATAAGATGCCAGTTCCTCGATCTTGGCATGATCATCGGTGCGGATCATGATCGCATCGACATAGCGCGAGAGCACGCGTGCGGTATCGGCAATGGTTTCGCCACGCCCCAGCTGCATCTGGCCAGAGGCCATGAACATGCTGTCGCCACCCAATTGCTTGATCGCCATTTCAAACGAGGCGCGGGTGCGGGTCGAGTTTTTCTCGAAGATCATACCCAGCGTATGACCAGCAAGTGGCACATCGGCATCCGTCTTGCCCTTGGGCCAGCCAGCGCGCGCAGCCTTACGGTCGATCGCGTCGTTGATCATCGCGGCGATTGCATCCGCGCCCGCGTCCGACAGGTTAAGGAAATGCCCGGTCATGCGGTTTGAGGCAGCTGATAGTCGCGCGCGCCCGCTGACAACCTCTCGATGCACTCGGCGATATGATCTTCGTTGATCACCAGCGGCGGCAGAACGCGGAAGACATTCTCGCCTGCAGCGACCGTTAGCAGCCCGTGATTGTCGCGCAAATGCGCCACGAAATCGCGGCTGACAGCGGGTTCCTTCATCTTGATGCCGAGCATAAGGCCCTTACCGCGGATTTCCTCGAACAGGTCATCATGGTTGGGGATCAGTTGCTCGAATGCGGCGCGCAGGCGGTCGCCCATTGCGGTCACATGCTCGAGGAAGCCGGGTTCGGTCATCACATCGAGGATCGCCTGACCCGCCGCCATCGCCAGCGGATTGCCGCCATAGGTCGAGCCATGCGTGCCTGCGACCATGCCCTTCGCGGCTTCTTCGGTTGCAAGGCAGGCACCCAGCGGGAAGCCGCCACCAATACCTTTGGCCGACGTCAAGATGTCGGGCGTGATGCCATAATGTTCATAGGCCCACATCTTACCGGTGCGGCCATAGCCGCACTGGATTTCATCGAGGATGAGGAGCAGGCCATGCTCGTCGCACGCCTTGCGCAGGCCCTGGATGAATTCGGGTGTGCCAGCGGTCATCCCGCCTTCGCCCTGCACCGTCTCGACAAGGAAACCGGCAGTTTCATCGTCGATCAACGCCAGCGCGCCTTCGAGATCGTTGAACTTGGCATAGGCAAAGCCCGGCAACAGCGGTTCAAACCCGTCACGCATCTTCGCCTGATCGGTCGCCGAAATCGCGCCCAATGAACGGCCGTGGAAGGCGTTCTTGAAGGTAATCAACTTATGCCGCCCAGGGTTGCCATTGGCAAAATGATAGCGACGCGCCGTCTTGATCGCGCACTCGATCGCCTCGACGCCGGAATTGGTGAAGAACACGGTGTCGGCAAAGCAATTGTCGATGATCCGCTGCGCCAGCGCCTCGCCCTGCGGGCTGCCATAGAGGTTGGAAACATGCATCAGCGTCGCGGTCTGCTCGCAAATTGCCTTGGTCAGATGCGGATGGCCGTGGCCGAGCGCGTTCACTGCGATACCTGCGGCAAAATCGAGTGCACGGCGGCCATCCTCGCCAATCAGATAGCATCCCTCGCCTCGCACCGGCCGGAACCCGCAACGGGGATAGACGGGCATCAGGGGTGATCGACATGGCGGAATCCTTTCCATTGGGCCAAAGGCAAAAAAGCGGCCCCGAGGGACCGCCATTGCTAAAACATGGCTATAAGCCTGCGAATTGGGCTAATCAACCCCGGCTATCCCAGCATCGTAGAGATTTCGATGCGATTGGTCATTGTCCGGTGCACCGGGCATTTCTCCGCAATCTCGATCAGCTTGGCACGTTGTTCGTCATCCAATGGCCCTTCCAGCCGGACCACGGTCGATCATGTCGACCGGCTTACCGTCATTTTCACCAACGCGTTCCTCTTTGCTATGCTCCAGCGTCACATGCACCTTTTCGAGCGGCCAGCCCTTTCGCGCAGCATACATTTCGAGTGTGATCGAGGTGCAAGCCCCCAAAGCAGAGAGCAGCAGTTCATAGGGCGTCGGGCCATTATCGGTGCCGCCCAGTTCAACCGGCTCGCCTGCTGCCCATTCGTGCACGCGCGATTTGATCAGTTGCGCATAAGTGCCCTCGCTGCTTTCGACGGTGGCGCAGGGGTTGGGATGGTCAGTCATCGGTCATGCCTTTCTCGGCCTTGGCCGCATCGATCTTGCGCTTCAGAAAGCCATAAAGCAGCAAATGCGCGCCGACGACCAGCAGCACGACAATAGCAATGATTTTGGTTGCGCTCATTCTCCACAGCCTCCACCAAAGTCGCCGTAAAGTCCATCTCCACCATCAGGCGCACAAGCGGAGTCTGTGGCCATGTCGGTAAGGTGAGGCCCGTCGCCATCGTTATCCGAATCTGCGTTGCCATTTTTTTCAGCAATCCACAAAGTCAACATGAACGAAATGATCGTGAAGCCGATGACAAATGTGCCGGGGTCAATGCTTTTGATAAAATTCAGCAATTTTCATATTTCCAGTTCCTTTTCTTGCCGTCGGCAATCCAAATGATCGCCTGCGCGATGCGCTTGTCGCGGGTTTCTTCGCGTTTGGCGTCAGCGATCCATTCAAGATATTCGCGCCTGCACGATGGAGGGAAGCCGTCATAGTTTGCCTTGGCCGCAGCATTGGCGTTGAGCGCCGTCTGGAATGCAGGGACCATAGCGATTTCGGGCTTTGGATGCTTGCCGCGCCCTTCCAGATGCGGTGGCTTAACACCATCGTCGATCAGCTGCATCTGCCGAACGACCCAGGCGGTCAACGTCGCTTCGTCCGGCAAGTCATCGATCGACTTCAACCGTCCAACGCTACCCATTGCTTCCATCCGATGCGCGGTTTTTCCGGTGACCATTTCACTGTGCAAAAAGCCCAATATCGCATGCCCTTTGAACCCTGCGGTCAGGCACAAATTCTTGCCGCGATAGACGAAATGCGGAGCACCCCATTTCAGCGCCTCTTCCGTGTCGGGGCACGCCGCGCGCACGACATGGCGAACCCGTTCAAGGATCGGCACGGCAAAGGGCTGTGCCTTGGCGATGTAAGCATCGATATCAGCAGCGGGCATAGCCGTTCTCCCTCAGGCTGGCGGGTTGAAGGGCTGGCAGATGGTTTGGAACACAGGCAGTGCCTCGCAACCATCCGACAGCGCGGCAAGCGCGGGAATGCGGGCGCGGTCGAGGACACCAGGATGTGCCTCGCTCACAAAACGCAATGTACAGGCAGTCGCAATATCGGCATGGCCAAGCGTCTCACCACCCCAATAGCGCGTCGATTGCGCCGCGCGTTCGGCCTCCAGCAGCGCAAGCGTGCCGCCAATCTGGGTGTGGCAGCGGTCGGTCCAGACATCCGATGACACATCGTGCAGCCTTTGTTCGTAAAACAGGCTGACTGCCTTGTCCGCCAATCCGCAGGCCAGCGCACAGATGCGCAGCGCGTCGCGGCGGGCTTTGCCAGACGCAGGGATCAACGCCTTCTCCTCCCCCGCCAGTCCGTCAAGATAATCGAGGATCAGATGGCTTTCGGTCAGTGCGACGCCATCATCGCAGACCAAAGTCGGCACGCGGCGGAGCGGATTGACCGCACCCAACGCCTCGGCATCGCCAAACACCGACCAAGGGCGATGCTCATAGTCGAATCCATAAAGCCGCATCGCGATGGCAACGCGGCGGACAAAGGGCGAATCATATTGGCCGATCAGGATCATGAAACCATCCTATTGCAGTTTGGCGCGAGCCGCTTCCCAATTTTGTCCGTCAAACGAGCGGACCTTTGGTGTCAACCCGTGACCTTCATCGAGACAGCGGAAATTCACACTCCACGCGTCCGGATGCGACCGCGGCTGGTAATAGGCCTTCATCCCGCAGGTCGTGCAAAACAGATGCTCGGCAGCACCCGTGCCAAAGCGGTAGCTGGACATTGCTTCGCGCTGGGTAAGCAATTCGAAAGCCGCGTGCGGGACAATCAGGTGGAGATAACCAGTGCGGCTGCACATCGAGCAGTTGCAGTCGAGCAACTCGATCTTGGGCGATGGCAGCGTGAAGCGGAAGCGGACAGCGCCGCAATGGCATTGGCCAGTGATAGCGTGAACCATGAGTCAAACCATAACGCTTTGCTTGCTGGAAGTCGAACAGGGGGATGGGCGGCAATGAGAGGGAGCGTGGTTCGGGTTTAACATCGTGTCCGTTGGATCAAAGCCCGGGCGGTTGGTGATCTGTAAGTTGACAAAGTTGACACCAAGGAGGGAGCATCGTTACGCTGGGAATGGTTTTGCGGGTTTTTGGTAAAATACTGATATAGAAAATTATTATCTGCTATTTAGTATAGTGCCTCCGGAATTCGCTAGCGGGAACTACGTAGTATTGATGGCTTACTCGCTTTTTCTTCTGCCGCCGCTGAAGAACGCTCGCGTTTTGGCAACTCTCCAACCTCAAACCGCGCTGGAAAGATAATGCCGTTTAGCCGTTGTGGAGCGAGAATCTCGACTACTCCCATAGTAGCGCAAGCGCATGATAAAAAAGCAAAAACACTTTTGAAAACAAAGTGAGCTGAATGCCATGGCTTCTTGCCAATTTTCGCATTTCTTTTTTTGAAATACTCATATCCCGCGAGTTGCTCAATCTCCTGCGCTGCGATTGCATGCCATTTGCTCATTCTATGGATGCTAAAGAAGCTTAAAAAGAAAAGTAGCGCTGCAAATAAAAAAACTGTCGCAAGTAGTGTTGGAGACGTCTTGTCACCGATACCCCTCGTGGCAATTGACGCAAAAAATCCAACCAAAATTGTGGCGCCACTGGCAAAAAAAGTGGGGACGCTCCAGATTAACCGGTCCAGATTTTGGTAGTGGTCCATCATTGATGATAGTTTGGTGTTGTTATCAACCGGAACGTCCTGACGAAAACTAACAGCAGCTGCCACTAACGCGTTTTCCGTCAGGCAATTGGTAAGCGAGGTCAAGCTATCGTCTCGATCCCAGTCGCGTTCCACACCGTCGCCAGACTTAATCGTATGGATAACCGCGCCAGCAGGAAGATAGACATTGTGAGACTCTCCAGGTTGACTGGAAACTAAACCACCTACAGTAATGACACGAATACGCAGTTGGTCATCGACCAAATCAGCAAATCCCATCCAACCACTTTCAACGACATAAGTTTCTATCAGTTGTTTGTGCTTATGCGCAATTTGCCATTTGCCGGCCTCCGAAGCAATCGTCCTAATGTAGCCGCCTTCTTGAGCAAGTAGGCGAAAGCGGGCCTCGCCGTTCGGCATTAATTCGTGGTCAGTGTAAATGCCGTAATTGTCGCGTGCAGATCGCGTCGAGATACTTTTTTTTGCTGCCATTCGTTTGCCCCTAAGAACCCTTGTTACAAATCATTTTATGGCGTGCAATCTCCACCTGTCTGCCTACTCCACCGTCACCGACTTCGCCAAATTCCTAGGCTGGTCTACATCGGTCCCCTTCGCGCAGGCGACATGATAGGCGAGCAACTGCACCGGCACCGCATAAACCAACGGCGCGATCAGCGGGTGCACGCTCGGCATTTCAATCGTGGCCAGACAGCCATCTCCAGCCTCCGCAATGCCTTCGGCGTCGGAGATCAGCACCACTTTGCCGCCACGCGCGCGGACTTCTTGCATGTTGCTGACGGTCTTTTCGAACAGCGGACCTGATGGCGCGAGGACGATTACCGGTACTGCCTCATCAATCAAAGCAATCGGGCCGTGCTTCATTTCGCCCGAGGCATAGCCTTCGGCATGGATATAGCTGATCTCTTTCAGCTTCAGTGCGCCTTCCAGCGCGAGCGGATAGTCGGGGCCGCGACCGAGATAGAGCACGTCGCGCGCAGGCGCGATCAGGTGGGCCATGCCCTCAATATCCTTGTCATGCGCGAGCGCGGCGTTGAGCGCGGCAGGGGCCTCTATCAGGTGACGGACGATTTCGCGTTCTTCCTCCTCGGTCAACTTGCCCTTCACCAGCGCCAGATGCGCGGCGAGCGCAGCGAGCACCGCCAGCTGGCAGGTGAATGCCTTGGTTGAAGCAACACCGATTTCCGGCCCGGCATGGGTGGGCAGCAGCAGATCGGCCTCACGCGCCATGCTCGATGTCGGCACGTTGACAACGACGGCAATCGTCTGGCCATTGTCCTTGCAATGGCGGAGCGCAGCGAGTGTATCCGCCGTCTCGCCCGATTGCGAAATGAAGAGTGCCAGCCCGCCTTCCTCCAGTACCGGATCGCGGTAGCGGAACTCGCTTGCAACATCGATATCGACGGGAACGCGGGCGAAGGTTTCGAACCAATATTTGGCGACCATCCCGGCGTAGAAGCTGGTGCCGCACGCGACGATTGTGATGCGCTTTACCCCAGCCAGATCGAAATCCATCTGCGGCAGGGCCACGGTCTGTTCAAGCGGACGGATATAGGAAGAAAGCGTCTGCGCGACCACGGTGGGCTGCTCGAAAATCTCTTTCTGCATGTAATGGCGGTAATTGCCCTTTTCGATCGCCGCTGCCGACACCCCGCTGGTGGTGATTTCGCGTTCGACCGGATTGTTATCCTTGTCAAAAATCTGCGCGCCTTCGCGGGTGACAATCACCCAGTCGCCTTCCTCAAGATAGGCGATTTTCTGCGTCAGCGGCGCAAGCGCGAGTGCGTCGGAACCCAAATAGGTTTCGCCGTCGCCATAGCCGACGACCAAAGGCGAACCCAGTCGCGCACCGATCAGGAAATCCGGAAACTGGCGAAACGCAATCGCAAGCGCAAAGGCACCGCGCAATATGGGAAGGACGGCCTTCACCGCTTCGGTTGGTGATTGGCCCGCCTCGACTTGCTCCGAGACCAAGTGCGCGACAACCTCTGTATCGGTTTCGCTTTCAAATGTCCGCCCGCGCGCAGTCAATTCATCGCGCAGCTGTTTGAAATTTTCGATAATGCCATTGTGGACCAACGCGACCTCGCCCGTCGCATGCGGGTGCGCGTTGCTCGTCGTCGGCGCGCCGTGGGTGGCCCAGCGGGTGTGGGCGATACCGATATTGCCGGGGGCATCGTCGCCCTTCAACACGGTGACCAGATTGGCGAGCTTCCCTTCAGCGCGGCGACGGATCAGCTGGCTATTTTGCACGGTGCAGACGCCCGCGCTGTCATAGCCGCGATACTCCATCCGCTTCAGCCCGTCGACCAACCGATCGGAGACGTGGGATTTGCCAACAATTCCAATAATTCCGCACATTTATTTTACTTCCCAATTAGCTTTATAGGGCACCCGGATTCCCGGCATCTCTGCCGGAAAATCCTTAGTATTTCGAGTGACAAGGATACGTCCCGATACCTGTGCCGACGCAAGAATGATGGCATCAGGAGATTTCAGCGATTTCCGCTGATTCCGCAGAGCGGCTGCACGACGAGCAATTTCTTCGTCAATCTCGCTCATGGCAAAAAGCCGAAGAAACTCTTCAGTCTCGGTTGCAGCATCGTCGGGAACGCCCGACATCACTTCGATCCATGTCATCCTACTGATCCACGCGCGGGTGACGCTGCGCAATTCCGCCCATGCGACAGGCCGGTTGTGCAGCATGTCGATAACAATATTGGTATCGAAAAAGCGCTCGCTCACGTAGTTTTATACTTCTTCTTTGGCGGAGCGATTTCGCCAGCATCGGGCCATTCACCGCGCAATTCGCGTTCATAGTCCAGGCCATCGACCGTCGAGCCATGCCGCTCCCATAACCCGAAATATTTTTCGAACCCTTCTTTGCCACAAACCTCAAGGTAATTGGAAACCGCTTCGCGCAACACCGCCGCACGCGACTTACCCTCGCGCTTAGCGATTTCATCGAGCTTGCGAATGTCATCCGCCGGAACATCTACCAGAAATCTGCCCATAATGATATACTGATATCATATCATGATATCATGTCAACCGGATTTTGCGCGCATGCAACTCGTCGAGCAGCCTTTTCCGTTCGTCGAGGATATAAGGCGCGCAGATACAAATATGATAGAACGCCGATCAACAAAAGTCGCCGTTGCGTCTTTCAAGCACACATCTTATTTGCCGGATCAAGGACATGCCCATGAAAGCCCCATTCTTACTTTCCGGATTTGCGGCTCTCGCAATGACCTGCACCTCTACGCTCGCCGCCGCTCAAGCGCCCGCCCAGCCATCCGCTCAACTATCCATGGCTCCGGAATTTGCCAAATTCAAACCACGGCCTTCGAACACTCTGAAAGTCGATTATGCTGTGTGGAACGAGATTTTGAACAATCTGGTGTTCCTGACCGGGCTGTCCACCCGCCAGATTGCGCCAAAGCCTGAGGCACTTACTGGAACGAAATTCGTCTGGGAACACACCTCGCCCTTCAGGCAGGAGGGCAACAAAATTCCCTTCTCGATGTTGAAACCTGAACATATTGCCACGCTGCAGGAATATAAACGCGATTTGGAAACAGTGAGCAATACCGTCGATATCGCGGCGCTCCCCGAAAACGAACAATTGGCCTATTGGCTGAACCTGCACAACGCGTCGATCATCACCCTGATCGCGGAGAATTACCCGGTGCTAGAACCCAGCAATTTGAAACTGGGTACAGAAAAAGCACCGCTGCATGATGCAAAGGTCATCGCGGTTGCCGGTCATATGATGAGCCTGCGCGATATCCGCGAAAAAATTGTTTATCCAAACTGGAAGGATCCCAAAGTCGTTTATGGCTTCTTCCTGGGCGACATCGGTTCGCCCTCAATCCAAGGCGAAGCCTTTACAGCCGACAACACCGAGCGGCTTCTCAAAATGAATGCGGAAGAATTTGTCAACTCGCTAAGGTCGTTCAGCAGGGGCGGAATCTCGAAAATATACAAGGATGTAGCACCCTTCTATTTCCCCGATTTCGAGAAAGATCTGCGGAACCACTTCCAGCTATTTATGTGGGAGGACGTTTTGGCCGAACTGGCGAAAGCGGGAGCGTTGAAAGTCAACAGCTATGAAATCGCGATCGCCGATATGGAAGGTGGACACGGCGCTCACGTCATTCCCAATGTGCTAATAGACGGCAAGCCGGTACGCAATTCCCAATCCTACGCGATTGCGGCCTATACGAACCAGATTAAAACCAAGTCCAAAGTGCTATTGCGCCAAGGTAAGATCAAGAATGGCGTCGTGATCGTCGGTGACGAAAGCGAGGAAGAAGCCGCGGCGTCTGAACCGGATAAGCCAGTTGAGGGCGCGCAGGATCAGCTTTGATTGAAAGCGCTTAACAGAGCGGTTCACTCAATATGAAACCATGATAAGGACCAAAGCTCCAGTCGAGAGCGAGGTCGTTCATGGGGAAAATCATAGCCTATCACCTGCCCGGCGCATGGGGCTTGCCTTCGGTCAGTCCGTTTTGCCTCAAACTGGACGCTTGGTTGCGTATAGCAGGGATTGAACATGAATCGATCACCGCCACCACCCCCGTTGGCGGGCCCAAGGGCAAGGCACCGTGGATCGAGCATGACGGGCGCAAGATTGGCGATTCGACTTTCATCATCCTCCATCTGAAAGAAACGCTGGGGATTGATCCCGACGCGCATCTGACGCCTGCGCAAAAGGGGGTCGCGCTCGCAATACAGCGTCTGGTAGATGAAAATCTCTATTGGGCGATGGTCAATGATCGCTGGAACACGCCCGAAAACTGGCCGATATTGAAAAGCACAGTGCTTGGCGGCATCCCCGCACCGGTTCGCGCGGTCATGGCGCCTATTGCGCGGCGCGGCGTGCTGAAGCAGCTAAAAGGCCACGGCATGGGCTGCCACAGCGCAGAGGAAATTGCGGCAATCGGCAAGCGTGATATTGATGCCCTTGCCGCATTATTGGGCGATCAGGATTGGTTTTTCGGTGATCGGTCGACCGAGACAGACGCAGTGGTCTATGGTCAGCTCGCCAATATCTATTGGGTGGGATTTAACAGTCCGATGAAGGCTGTGATTGGTGGCAATGCCAATCTGGTGGCGTTTCTGGAGCGGTTTCAACAAAGATTTTACCATTAAAGAGATTGCTCATAGCACCTATAGCGCCGACTGTGATCGGCAGGAGACAATCGATGTCAAAATTGCTTTCCAGATTTGGGTGGTTACCGTTGTTTGTGATGGCTGTATCCCCTGCCTTTGCGGAAACGGCAGTGGATCAGGATGTTGCCGATGTTGCAGCGGCTTTCAAAGCGCTTGAGGCACATGACTTCGACCATGTTCTGGAAAAATCCGGTGCTGTTATTGGCCGTTTTGAAGCCAGAAAGGAGGCAGATACCGTCTATGTCTGCACTAGCGGTGGCCCCGACACCATCTTTGCCATGACCTCAGCGGCTTTAGAGGCACAGTCCGCCGACGGGAAAGTTGCAAAAACGATAGCGATCGCAGACGCAATCTGTGACTCTTACTTCGTCAAGGGCTTTGCTTTGATCGACCTGAAAAGGCCAGCAGAAGCGTTACCCAATCTGGAGGCGGCGGTGGCACTCGACCCTGATAACCAGCACTACATCAACGAGTTAGCTGAATGGTATAAGTTGAGCCGTAACTGGGACAAGTCGTTGGAATTGTTCACACTTGCCAGTGAAACCTCTGATTTTGCAATCATCAGCATGGAAGATAGGAAGGTAAGCGAGCGTATCACTAATCAGATGCGTTGTCGTTCCTTCCGCGGGATTGCCTTTAATCAGGTCGAATTGCAGAATTGGGAAGAGGCACGTACCGCTTTGCAGAAGTGCCTCACGCTCAATCCAGACGATGCAGCATCAAAGGCTGAATTAGGATATATACAACAGCAAACGGGTAAATAGGGCAAAACGGAAAAGGTTTGGCACTGCGGCGACTTGCCCCTTCGGTGATCAAGTCATTTAATTCCTTCGTAAGGCAGGCTGGCGGAGTCCCGGCAAGAAAATCATTTATCTCTCATGAGCGCCGGAACATTCAATAGCGCACGCTCTGCATCTGAAACCACTTCTGGCTCGACTGGATGGCTGATATATTCGCCAGCTTCGTTCGCCCGATATTGTGTGCCGTAAATTTGCTGCTTCCCGATCGATTGCAAATATCGGTCAAGCGTAGCTGCCGAAATCCAGCGAGCATCATAGCCTTTGGATATTGCAATGACCGCCAGATGATGCGCCTTCAAATAGTCTTCCGGTTTGTCACCATGTTGAAAAATGAACGCCGCGCGGTAGAAGTCGATCCCCGCTTTCAAAGCATCCAATTCCAGCAATTCTCCAGTGCGTTTCAGACGCGCAGAATCCTCGCGTTCCCAACGTTGCATAAAAGCTTGATCGTCTTTCACGGCTCGCCAACCACCGCGTTTTTCGACATCAAGCCGAATTGCCTGATCCGCTAAGAACAGGTCGTTCATCTCAGTGTTTGCAATTTGGTCTTGCGAAGCATTTTCCGCAGAGACCTTGCCGTCGCCGTCTAATGTTAGCTTTGCATTGATGGGGGTACAAATCGCAAACGCAAGAATCGTGATTCCAAAGCCGAACAGCCGCACCATCACTTCCCCTCCTTCTTCCTCCGCATCGCATCATGAAAGCGATCCGCCCAGCCCGGTTTCACCAGCTGTTCAGCCCGCACCATGCGGAGTTCTCCATCAGCTACATCCCGCGACACAGCGCTACCCGCAGCAACAATCGCATCACGCCCAATCTTCACCGGCGCGATCAGCGCTGAGTTGGAACCAATAAACGCCCCCTCGCCAATCTCGGTCTTATATTTGAAATAGCCGTCATAATTGCAGGTGATCGTGCCCGCGCCGATATTGGCCTTTGCGCCTACCTCGACATCACCCAGATAGGTCAGGTGGTTGGCCTTCGCGCCTTTGTGCAAATGCGCCTTCTTGGTTTCGACGAAATTGCCGATCTTGGTCTTTTCCTCCAGCACCGTGCCGGGGCGCAGCCGGGCGAAGGGGCCGACTTCGGCTCCGCTAGCGATGCTGGCGCCCTCGATATGGCAATTGGCGCGGATTTTGACATTGTCCGCCACGCTAACGCCGGGGCCGAAAAACACATTGGGTTCGATCAGGACATCTCGGCCAAGAACTGTGTCATAAGAGAACCAGACAGTCTCTGGCGCGATCAGGCTCGCGCCTTCCGCCATCGCGGTAACGCGACGGCGTTTTTGCCATTCGCCTTCCATCGTCGCCAGCTCGCCGCGGCTGTTGATGCCGGCCACGTCATAGGGGTCAGTGGTCACCACATGGCAATGCCGCCCGTCCTGCACAGCGATGTTGACGATATCGACCAGATAATATTCGCCCGCCGCATTGCTGTTGGTGACGCGGTCGAGCAAGGCGAACAGGTCTTTTGACTTTACCGCCATCAGTCCGCTGTTGCACAATTTCACCGCGCGTTGATGTTCGGTCGCATCCTTATGTTCGACCATCCATTCGATCCGGTCGCCAGAGGCGACGATGCGCCCATATTGCTGCGCGTCTGCGGGTTCAAAACCGAGCACGACGACTGCCGGATTATCGACATGATCCAGCCGGTCAATCATCGCCTGCATCGTACTCGCCGGAACGAAAGGTACATCGCCATAGAGGATCAGCACATCACCGTCGAAATCCTTCAGCGCCCCCTCCGCCTGCTGCACCGCATGGCCGGTGCCCAGTTGCGGTTCCTGAATGACGGTCTCGGCACTGTCGCCTAGCGCATCGCGCAACTGGTCTGCCTTGTCGCCGACCACCACCACCTTCTTTGCAGGCGACAGCGCGTCGACGCTCGCCATCAGGTGCATCAGCATCGGCTGCCCGGCGATCGGGTGCAGCACTTTGTGCAGATCGGATTTCATGCGGGTGCCTTTGCCCGCGGCGAGGATGATAGCTGCGATATTGCTCATGGCGCAGCGCCATAAAGCGAAATGGTTGCAGTTTCCAGAATTTGCCGACAGCAGGGGGAAATATGACAAAATTCCCCTTCGACATTGTCGGCTTTGATCTGGACGGTACGTTGATCGACACCGCCGAGGATTTGCGCATGTCGTGCAACCACGCGCTGGAACTCGCGGGAATATCGCCGCTCTCGCCAACACAAATCCGGTCGGCCATTGGCGGCGGAGCACGGGCGATGATCGAGCGCGGGATAACGCTCAACGGCAAGCAACCGGTGGAACCAGCGTTGTTCGAGCAGATGTTCGACCGCTTTCTGGCGCATTATGAAGCCAATATCGCGGTCCACAGCCGACCATTTGACGGCGCAATCGCGATGCTCGACGCGTTGGACGCGATGGGAGTCAAAGCCGCAATCGTCACCAACAAACTGGAGGCATTGGCCGACAAATTGTTTCGCGAACTGGGGATACGCGACCGGTTCACGGCGTTTCTCGGCCGCGATTCACTGGGCGAGGAACGCGGCAAGCCAGCACCCGACCTGATCCACGCGATGATCGAGCGGGCAGGCGGTGGTCGTGCGGTTTTTGTCGGCGATTCCGATTTCGACATAGGGCTGCACGGGCGGCGGGGATTCCGAGTGTCGCGGTCAGTTTCGGTTTTTTGCAATGCCCGGTCGAGGAACTGGGGGCGGACGCGGTGATTGATCATTTTGATGAGTTGATTTTTACACTGATTTCTCTGAAAACAGGTAAATGAAAATAACTTTCAAGGTTTTGCTTTACCTTGCGCTAACGTCGATGACTTGCGAAGGTTCTTTTGCGACTTGGAATGGAACCCATTGGGGCATGCAACCATCCGACGTCCAACAGGCGACAGGCGCAAAAGCGAAAAAAATCAAGCCATCAAAGAAAGATCGTAACGGGCTCGATAAGATTGGCAACTCGGGATTTTTCGAGGAAAATGGCAATCGGTACTCTGCTACATATTACTATGACGATAGGGGGCTGAAATCGGTCGCACTGACCTCTTCAACGCTGAAATGCGCAAATATTTTTGATTTTTTGACCAAAAAATATGGTCGTCATATCCGCCATAGCAACCAAACGATATTGCATTTGTTCATTTGGCACCATGGCGCTGAAGAAAACCGTATACGATTTCTGGTGATTGGAAACGGTCAAAGTTGCTCTACACACATTGAGCGTTTGTCAGACTATGAGGTGATCGATAAAAGTTCTGTCAACTAGCCCTTCCGCCACTTCGTCCACAAATGCCTGGCCAGCATCAGCGGCGGCATGCGTAGCCAGTGTGAGCGGATGTAGAAGGCGAGGCGCGTGACTTTGCGGGTCGGGCGGCCCCAGCCATCGCGGGCGGTAAGGCGGCGGACGAAGTAAGCGTCGGCTAACTTTTTGCGGCCCCATGTTTGTGGGATGGTGGTGCCATATAGACGGAGAGAAAGCCGCGCGGCACATTGCACCGCTGGCAGAAGCTGGTGCCGCGCCGCGCGAGCGGACAGTTGCGGCCAGAAGTCGGGGTCGGACTCTGCAAACTGCGTGGTGAGGCAGTGAAAATCCCACAAATTGCGCAAACCACCCGCGAGATCGCCATCCGCAATCATGTGCGCGGTACAGTGAATGACCATGTCGGTGGGGGAGAGGACGCACAGAGTCTCCGTTCGTGCTGAGCTTGTCGAAGGACGGGACTCGCTGCGGTTTCGTGCTTCGACAGGCTCAGCACGAACGGTGAGGTTTGAATCGATTAGCTGCGCATTCGCCAACATCCCCGCCGCATCCGGACTCGGTCGCGCCGTCAGCGGCAGGATTGTGTGGTGTACATCGATCATCCGGTCGCGCTCTTTGTGGATCAGCGGGGGCAGCTCGTGCATATGGTCTCGGTAATAGGCGTCGTCATAGGCGTCCTCCTTTACCCATTCCCAGCCGCCTTTGGACAGCAACAGTGCCTCGACCTGCGGCAAATCCTCGCGCGCGACCAGGACATCGAGGTCGCCAATATGCCGCCCCTCGCCCGCCTTGAGGTCCGCGGCGACATAGGCAGTGCCTTTCATCAGCACGACCTTGCCCGGATAGTCGGACAATGCCCGCGCGGCTGTTCCGCCTCCCACAGAGCAGAACGGCGTTGATAATCTGCGTTAATGCGCGCTTCGGCAAGGATTTCTGCAACTTTGGGAGGCACCGACTCAGATTTGAGTCGCTCCGCCAACGTGCCGATCAGCTGCTCGGCGCGTGCCATTGCGATCAAAGCGGTCCAGTCATTGGCATCGAGCGCGCGGGTGGTCGCTGGCTCGCGCAGCGCATCGACCAGCAGCATCGCGTCACAGCTCATGCCAACTGCTCCCACAGCCCCTCGGCGAGCGAGACCGCCTCGGCGCCCGACTGATAATCGATCGCGCGCGCCGGAGTAGTTTTTATGAATCGTGTCATCGCGGTGAACCCTGCTTCACCCAGTGCAACATAATTGGTCGAGGCCTGCGTCATCCGCATGAAGGTTTCGCCCGGCGCAACGTCACGCACCGCCCAGTTGTGGCCATAGCGCGGGAACAGCAGCAATGCGGGCTTTGCCGGTTCCGCCATACGGGCGATGGCATCGACGGGCGGCATCAGGTGGCGGATATTGCCCTTGGGCGTGCCCTCCATCAGCGGACCGAACCGCGCGGCATCGGCCTGCGCCTCCATCGCGGCAATCGCCTCATTCTTCAGGCTGATGAGACGGGGAAAGGGCACCGCCGCGCCGCTTTCCAGATCGAGCAGAACAAATTCGTCGCCCATGAAGCGCCAGCCCGACTGTCCGAGTAGCGCCGACAAAGTCGATTTGCCCGACCCCGATGCGCCGGTCATGATCAGCGCCTTGCCATCCTTTTCCACCGCGCTGGCGTGGAGTAGCAGATGCCGCCGCCAGCCGAGCGCCATTTGCAGGTTCATCCCCATTTCGGCTGCAAGGAGCGCTTGCGCCAATGGCAAGGGTGCGGCGTCGGGGAGCATATAGTCGCCTTCGATCATCACCGATGGACGGATGAAGCGGCGCAGCATGCTGACCGCCTCCAACCGGACCGAAAAGTCGGGGATTTCAGGCTTTGGATAATCGGCATAAAGCGCCGCAAGCTGGTCTACCGGGCTGCGCCACTGTGAACCGATGCGAAAAGCCGCCGGGCCGACCTGCGCCGAAAATTCATGCATCTTGGCCGTCCAGTTTATCGACCAGACCCAAATCGACTAGTTCGTCAATCCGCGCCGCGAGCACAGCCTTTGCCTCGACCGCATCGCCCAAATCAAAATCCTTGGATAGCCGCGTCAGCAACTGATCGAGCGTCAGCGCGTCCTCACCCATCGCCGCTAAGATTTGCGGGACGGGTTCGACGACCATATGGGTAACACCCGAGCGGCGATGGTAAATGAGCGTCAGGCCGTCGAGCGGTTCGACCAGCATCGCGTCGGTCGTATCCGCACGGTACAGGGGTTCGGCTCCGCTCATCCAGCAGACCTAACAAAGCGCGGTTAAATTACAATGTTTGGGATCAACGCGGCATTTGCAGCGAGGCGTAGCAGGTGAACCCGCTCTGCCCCGCCTGCAACCGGCGGATATAGTTCATATAGGCGCGGTTCTGCTCATAGGTCGTGCCTGGTAATGAGCGCCCCCGAAGCGCGGCCTTGACCTGTTCGCCGGTATATTTCTGACCTGTCGCGGTGAACGACCCTGGCGTATCGGGAGCAACCAAACGACCGTCGGCGGCAATATTCATGCCGGAACCGTGCGGTCCGGGCACGGGAATCTGACAATTCAACACTGATCCGGCGGTTTGCGCCAGCGCGGGGCGCACTGTTATCACCGCCGAAGCAGCAGCGGCGCCCAGCATCAATGCCCTGCGGCTCGTCGGACCGGTCAGCTTGTCAGCGCCGGTTTTCGTGCCGTTTTCTGTGTTATCCTGATCCATATCGATCCGATGCCCTGTAAATCTGTCCGCGCAATAGCAGATATTGCGATGAAATCCATGTAAAGCCTCCGTCATAAAAATGCCGTCTATAAGTGGGACAAGCGCAGACGTGGATGCTAACATCGTTCAGTACCCAGTATTTGTTATGATTCGCAACGGATTGGAAAAATGTTCCTGAACGCAAGGATGGTTTCCGGTCTGATGGCAGTCGCACTGTGCGCATGGATCGCTGGATGGGTGCCGGGTACCGCGGAGCGCATCCTGATCATGGTGGTCGGTTCCACTGCAGTTTTCCTCGCCATGTTTTACCGGCATGAGGACGGTGTCCATATCCGTCGCCACAGCGCACTTGAAACGCAAAGTGATGCTTTGATCGACCACCCCCAGTTCGATGTCATTATCGAAGCGGTCCCCGATCCACTGCTGTTCATCCAGAATGACCGGGTAATCGCGGCAAATGCGGCGGCCACAGATTTGCTAGGCAAGGAAGTGCTGGGGCAGAATGTGCGGTTGGCGATCCGCCATGCAGGCGCGATCGAACGGCTAACCGATCCACAAGCTGAGCACAGCGGTCGGGCTTTTTCGGTGAGCGGGCTGGGTCGTCGGGATCAATATTGGGATATGCGCATTCAGGCGCTCGATGCCGACACCAAAGCGGTTTCGCTGCGCGACCGGACGATGGAACGTGCGACCGAAAAGGTGCGTGCCGATTTCGTCGCAAATGCCAGTCATGAGTTAATGACGCCGCTTGCTTCGATTAAAGGCAGCATCGAAACGCTGCAAAGCCCGGAAGCAGGCAATGACGCAGAGGCGCGGGATCGCTTTTTGGGAATCATGTCGCGGGAGGCCTTGCGGATGCAGTCGCTGATCCGCGATCTGATTTCCTTGTCTCGGATAGAGGCGGAGGGACACGATCTTGTTCCATCCCCCGTGTCACTGCCGGATTTGGTGGGCACCGTAGTCGGTGGCCTGAAAAGCGGTTCAGATCCGCGCGCCAACGATATTGTTGTTAAAGCTCCTGATACCCTGCCCGATGTTTCCGGCGATCCTCGACAGATCGAATTGCTGGTGAGTAACCTTGTCGCCAACGCCATGAAATATGGCACCGACGGGACGCCGGTAACTGTCGTGATGGACGCAACCCCCTCTGGTTCGATGGTCGCATTGTCGGTCAGCGACCAAGGCGAAGGCATTCCGCCCGAGCATATTCCGCGCCTGACCGAGCGCTTTTATCGCGTCGATTCAGGCCGTAGCCGCTCGGTCGGCGGCACAGGGCTGGGGCTCTCACTGGTCAAGCACATTGTCGAACGCCACCGTGGCCATCTCGAAATTCGCAGCAAGGTGGGTGAAGGCACAACCGTCACGGTGCGCCTGCCGGTGGCTCAATCCTGATCGTAACAATCGCGTCGCCAAACTGTCACAGTGTCGTAACATTGGTCGTGCAGAGGACCTGCGAGCGGGAACATATCCCGTCGATTCGCATGGGAAAGCTGCATAACATGAAAAGCAAATTCACATTGATCGCTCTTGGCGCTTTGGCGCTGGCAGGCTGTAACGATCAGGCATCAACCGGCGCTGCTGGTGGCGGTTCGCGTCAGGAAATCCGCATTGTCGGCTCCTCAACCGTATTCCCTTTTGCCAAGGCTGTTGCCGAAGCATTTTCGAAGGCTGATCCCAGCCGCAAAGCTCCGGTGCTTGAATCGAACGGCACGGGTGCGGGCATCGAACAATTCTGCGCGGGCGTCGGTGCACAAACACCTGACATCGCCAATGCCTCGCGCCGCATGAAGAAGGCCGAGTTTGAATCTTGCCAGAAGAATGGCGTGACCGACATTGTCGAAATCCAGATTGGCGTCGATGGTCTTGCACTGGCCGAATCGGTCAAAGGTCCGGCATTCGAACTGACCACGGTTGATGTTTATAAAGCGCTGGCGGCCAATCCCTTTGGCAAGCCGCAGACCGCGAAAAACTGGTCGGATGTGAACCCGAAACTCCCCAACCTACCGATCGCCGTTTTCGGTCCGCCGACCACGTCAGGTACGCGTGATTCGTTCCACGAACTGATCATGGAAGCCGGTTGCAAATCCGACGCGGCAATGAAGGCGCTGAAGGACAGCGACGAGAAGAAATATAAGGCAACCTGCACCGAAATCCGCACCGATGGCGCGTTCAAGGAGCAGGGCGAAAATGACAATCTGATCGTACAGAAGCTGACCGCCAACCCCAATATGCTCGGCATTTTCGGCTATAGCTATATGGAAGAAAACGCCTCATCGGTGCGCGGCATCACAATGGACGGCATCGCCCCGACCTATGAAACAATCGCCGACGGCAAATATCCCGGTGCGCGCAAGATGTTCATCTATGTGAAAAAGGCGCATCTCGACAAAATTCCCGGCATCAAGGAATTTGTCACCGAATTCGTCAATGCTGGCGAAACGGGCGGTTATCTGACCAAAATCGGCATGATTGCGTCGAATGAAGGTGATCGTACCAAGGCAAAAGAGGCTTCGACCGGCCTTTCGTTGCTGACCAGTGCAGAATTGAAATAAAACTGTAACAAAGTGGGTCTTTATGCGGTGGAGGCACGGACAGAGTCGTGCCTCCACCCTGTTTTTGACAGATTTCTTCGGAAGGCGTGCAGGACTGTGATGCAATGACCGGTACCGGTTTGCTCTTCCTAATTGCAGGCATGGCATTGCTTGCCTGGCTGGTGGGACGCGCGCGTGCGACATCGCTGGCGCGCGGCGGCGGCGCACTAAACAGTCTGCCTTCTTATCATGGCTGGTTCCTGCTGGTGTGCGCGGTTGTGCCGCCTTTGCTGTTCCTCGCTTTTTGGTCAGCGATTTCGCCCGCCTTGGTCACCAATATGGTGCTTTCTGATCCGGTCGCTTCGGCACTTCCTGCAGACGCCTTTGGCCGGGCGTCGATCCTGTCGGAAGCGCGATCGATTGCGCAGGGTTTGCAGGACAAGGGATTCCAACCGGCGAGTCAGCCTTTTGTGCCTTTGTACAAAGCGGCATTGGCACATTACCAATTGCTCGGCACCATTGCCACGGCACTGCTCGCCTTTGCAGGCGGAGCCTTTGCCTTCACCCGTATCCGTCCGGATTTCCGCGCGCGCAACCGGGTCGAAACCCTGGTGATGTGGGGGTTGATGCTGGCCTCGCTAATCGCGATCATCACCACTTTGGGCATCCTGGCGTCGCTGCTGTTTGAAACCTATCGCTTCTTCACACTGGTCTCTCCACTCGAATTTCTTACCGGAACCGACTGGAACCCGAAGGCGAACGTCACTCCCGGTGCGGACAATGGCTATGGTGCAATCCCGCTATTCTGGGGAACCATCTTTATTGGTGCGATTATCGCCATGCTGGTGGCGATTCCCCTTGGATTGATGAGCGCGATTTTCCTGACGCAATATGCCAGCGCCCGTGTGCGCCGCTGGATGAAGCCGGTGCTCGAAATCCTCGCAGGCATCCCGACGGTGGTTTACGGCTATTTCGCCGCACTCACCATCGCACCTATGGTGCGCGACTTTGCGGTGATGGTTGGCATGTCAAATGCTGCCTCGGACAATGCGCTGGCGGCAGGTGTAGTGATGGGGGTGATGATCATCCCCTTGGTCTCATCAATGTCCGACGACAGCCTTGCTGCGGTTCCCAGCGCGATGCGCGACGGCTCGCTGGCAATGGGCGCGACCAAGAGCGAAACAATCAAAAAAGTGCTGCTGCCCGCTGCTCTTCCCGGGGTGGTCGGTGGCGTATTGCTCGCGATCAGCCGCGCGATAGGCGAAACTATGATCGTGGTGATGGCGGCGGGGTACACCGCCAATCTGACCGCCAATCCGTTCGAGACGATTTCGACGGTGACGGTGCAGATCGTCGCGTTGCTGACGGGTGATCAGGATTTCAATAGCCCGCAAACGCTAGCGGCCTTCGCATTGGGGTTGGTACTGTTTGTGGTGACGCTGCTGCTCAACCTCGTCGCGCTGCGGGTCGTCAAAAAATATCGGGAGGCTTATGAATAACATCCCCTCCCCCATGCGCAGACCCACCGACTGGTCTGGGTCGGTGATGCAAAAACGCATCGCGCGCCGCTATGCTGCGGAGCGACGCTTCAAGGCACTCGGGCTGTTTGCCGTGCTGTTGTCATCGGGCTTTCTCGCCTTTCTGTTGTTCACGATGGTGGGCAAGGGCGTGCTGGGCTTCCAGCAGACCGAGATCGCGCTCGACCTCGATTTCCCTACCCTTACCGGCGGCACGCAGGCAACTGCGCTACGCGGTCCGGGTGCGGATGCCACGCTCAATTCGCTCGATCTGGGTGGGATTGTTGGCGTCGCCGCATCGGCACAATATGGCGCGGATGGTGAAGATCTGATCGGTGGCGGCACCGCGCTGGCGGTGCGTAAATTGCTGCTGGCTGACCCAGCCCTTGTCGAAAAGAAACAGCGCCTTTGGGTGCCAGCCGCCGCCGCAATTGACAGTGCTTACAAATCCAAAGGTGATGCAAAGGCCGAGGCTTTGGTGGCAAAGCTGAAAGCGCAATCTGCGATCCAATCGAGCGTCAACACAACCTTCCTGACCGGAGCAGACGCCACCGACCCGACCGAGGCTGGCATCTGGGCAGCGTTCAAGGGATCGCTAATCACGATGGCGATCACGCTGATGCTCGCTTTCCCGGTTGGCGTGCTGAGCGCGCTTTATCTTGAAGAATATGCACCAAAAAACCGGCTGACCGAACTGATCGAAGTGTCGATCAACAATCTGGCGGCGGTTCCGTCGATCATCTTCGGCCTGTTGGGGCTTGCCATTTTCCTCAGCCTGTTCGGCCTGCCGCGTTCATCCGCTCTGGTCGGAGGGTTGACGCTTGCATTGATGACAATGCCGGTGATCGTGATTTCTGGCCGCAACGCAGTGAAGGCCGTCCCACCCTCGATCCGTGAAGCCGCAATGGGCATTGGCGCATCGCCGGTGCAAGTGGTGTTCCATCATGTCTTACCGCTCGCCCTGCCAGGCATATTGACCGGCACAATCATTGGTATGGCGCGTGCGCTCGGCGAAACTGCACCCTTGCTTATGATTGGGATGCGCGCCTTTATCGCCTCGCCACCATCGGGGATTACCGATCCCGCGACCGCATTGCCGGTACAGATTTACCTCTGGTCGGATGAGGTCAATTCGGCCTTTGTCGAAAAGACCAGTGCCGCCATCATCGTGCTGCTTATTTTCCTGCTGGGAATGAACGCAGTCGCTATCTACCTCCGCAACCGCTTTGAAACCCGCTGGTGAGACAATGACTAACGAAAACACGACCCAGCCCATCGCCAAAATCTCGACACGAAACGTCAATGTTTTCTATGGCGAGAAAAAGGCGATCGACGACGTGTCGATTGATATCGACATGGACAATGTCACTGCCTTTATCGGTCCGTCGGGCTGCGGCAAGTCGACCTTTCTGCGCACGCTGAACCGGATGAACGACACCATTCCCGGTGCAAGGGTTGAAGGTGAGATATTGCTCGAGGGCGAAGACATTTACGCCTCCTCTATGGACGTCGTGCAATTGCGCGCGCGGGTGGGAATGGTGTTTCAGAAACCCAATCCCTTCCCCAAATCGATCTACGACAATGTTGCCTATGGGCCGCGCATCCACGGGCTAGCAGGCAGCCGGTCGGAGATGGACGAGATTGTTGAATCGTCACTGACCCGCGCAGGGCTGTGGAATGAGGTCAAGGACCGGTTGAGCGAAAGCGGCACTGCATTGTCCGGTGGTCAGCAACAACGGTTGTGCATCGCGCGCGCCATCGCGGTTGATCCTGAAGTCATCCTTATGGACGAGCCCTGTTCGGCGCTTGACCCAATTGCAACCGCACGTATCGAAGAATTGATCCACGATCTGCGTGGTAAATATGCTATCGTAATCGTTACCCACAATATGCAGCAGGCTGCACGCGTTTCCCAACGGACGGCATTCTTCCATCTGGGGCATTTGGTCGAATGCGGTATCACATCGGAGATTTTCACCAATCCCCGCGAGGAACGCACCAAAGACTATATCACCGGCCGTTACGGCTGAGGCAGGACAGAGTAAAATGAGCACAGGCACCAGACATACGTTGAGCGCGTTCGACGACGATATGGATCAAATCCGGGGTTTGATCTCCGAAATGGGCGCGCGCGCAGAGGCGGCAGTCACCAATGCGATGCAGGCGCTGCTGCACCATGACCTCGACCTCGCCACCCAAACCCGCGCCGATGACAAGATCATCGACCGGCTGGAGGAAGATGTCGAAAAGCAGGTGGTGCAGACTATCGCACTGCGCGCGCCAATGGCAGACGATCTGCGCGAATTGATTGCGGCACTGAAGATCGCCGCCGTGATCGAACGCATCGCCGATTATGCCAAGAATATCTCCAAGCGCGTCCATCAGGTCGATCACAGCAAATTCCTGTCGAAGAACAAGGAAGTGGTACGGATGGGCGAGATTGCGGTCGAGATGATCCGCATGGTGATGGACGCCTATGCCAAGCGCGATATCGAAATGGCGCAGGCAGCCTGTGCCCGTGACGATGATATCGATCAAATCCACCGTGATCTGTTTGTCGACTATGTCGCCTATGTCGCCAAGCATCCGGCACAGGCAGAAGAGATTGCGCATCTGCTGTTCATCTCCAAAAATCTGGAGCGGGTCGGCGACCATGCGACAACCTGTGCACAGATGATTTATTTCACCGAAACCGGCGAGAATATGCCGGACGCATAGGGTCAGGACCTATTAATGCCCAAAGCCCAATTGCTGCTGGTTGAAGACGACCAGTCGCTTGCCGAACTGATTGGCTGGCATTTCGAACGCGAAGGCTTCGACGTGCGGCAAACCGGTGATGGTGAAGAAGCGCTGATCCTGGCGCGCGAGCAGACGCCCGATCTTGTCCTGCTCGATTGGATGATCGAGAATCTGTCGGGCATCGAAGTATGCCGCCAGCTGCGCAAATCCGATCAGACCGCCAATGTACCGATCATCATGCTCACCGCCCGCGGTGAAGAAGATGACCGCATTCGCGGGCTTGAAATCGGCGCCGACGACTATGTGACCAAACCTTTTTCGCCACGCGAATTGGTGGCGCGCGCCCATGCTGTGCTGCGCCGTGTGCGGCCGGCACTTGCGGGAGAAACACTGCGCTTCGCCGATGTCGAAATGGATACCGTCGCCCACCGTGTAAGGCGCGGTGGAGAGACGATCGCGTTGGGGCCGACCGAATATCGCTTGCTCAAGCATTTCCTGGAATATCCAGGCCATGTGTTCTCACGCGAACGGCTGCTCGACGCAGTTTGGGGCCATGACAGCGACATCGAAATCCGCACCGTCGACGTCCATATCCGCCGCCTGCGCAAGGCGCTGAACGAAGATGGACAGCGCGACATCATCCGCACTGTGCGCTCGGCAGGCTATTCGTTGGACAGGGATGCAGGGTAAAAAGGGCGACCCGAAGGTCGCACTCTCAATGAAATTCACTCGGCCGTCTTAAAAATCAATCTGCGCCCGCAACCCGAATACATCAGCGCTATAGTCGTTCGAACCCCCAGCCAACACCGCGGCATCCTCCAGATCAAGATGCCCATAATTGGCGATGAAGCGCACATATTCGGTGGGAATCCAGATCAGCGACAGGCCATAAGCGTCTTGTGTTCCGCCAAGAATTGCGGCGTCGGACAAATCAACATGGTCATAGCGTGCATTGACCTGCAACGCCCCGAACCCGCCCTTGCCCAATGGCTTTGACGGTCTGGTACGGTCGATCACCCCGCCTTTATAGCCCAGCGTATCGTCGGTCAGGAAATAGCCGATTTCTGCGTAGCTTCCAAAGAAGGTCGGGTCGGCCAGCCCGGGGCGTTTTGAGGTCAACCAATGCCCCTCTGCGGTCGCATGAAAACGGCCATTGTTCACAAAGCCCTCTAGCCCGAAGCTGTTTTCTCCGTTGGCCGAGAAGCTGCGCGTATCGACAAAGCGGACGTCAGTTGTACGCGTCAGGGGGCGCGCGCGGTAGCGGGCGCTGCTGGCAAAATCGTTGAATTTGCGGCTGTGCGCCGAGGCACCCAGATGGAGTTGCGTGTCGCCAAGCTTGGGCATGAAGACCACCCGCCCGTCGAACGAGCGGCTGTTGTTGCTATCGTTGTTCAGATCTGCAGAATTGTCCGCGAAGACTCCGCCCTGCACCAGCACTGATTTACCGGCATAACTCGCCGACAAACCAACGCGGCGTTCAAAGCCGAAGGCACCGTGATAGGCAGAGCGCTCTAGGAAGCTGCTGAACAGGTCGCTGCTCAATTCTTCCAGCCCCCAAAAGGGCTTATGCTGACCGAGGGTCAGCGTGATGTCCTTGCTCGCCTTATAGGTCAGATAGACATCGGTCAGATCGACCCCACCGCTCGCAATGTCAGCTTCGAACCGATAGCCGAAACCGCCCGGCACCGTTCCGTCAAAACCAAACTGCGCCCGGCGAAAGCGTGTCGCCGTTCCAAGGCTGGTCGTGGCAACAGTTGCGGATGGCCGCACCGAAGCGGCATCGACCTGAATGCGTCCGCGCGGCTTGAAGCTCCAGCCGCCATCCAGCGTGATTTCGGGAGCGCCCTTGAATTTGATTTCGGGTGTCGGCTTTTTGTCTGCTGCTGCAACCGCAACTACCGGGGCGGGTGCCGCTGCCGGGGCTGCTGCCGCCTTATCCACCTTTTCCGCAAGTGCCGCCAGTTGCGCTTTCAATGCAGAAACTTCAGCGCGCAGCGCTTCGATCTCGGCATCATCTGCCTGCGCCAGCGCAGGATTGGAAAGCATCAGGGCGCTGATCGATACAGCAGAGGCGAGCAGTGTCTTGGCGGCATTCATCGGGAAACAATCCTTCCGTGTCGATATCGCAACCGCAAAACGACATTTCGGTTACAGTAGTGTGACAGTCCTCATAAAATTGTCATAGACCGCTGTTCCCTCTGCTTTACGCTTGCGTAAAGCAAGGCGGCGTGCCAATCGGCTGCGCATTGAAAAACCAGCGCCAGACTCGCATTATTGGGCGATATGGCCTCTGCCGGGAGACCTGACATGACAATCAATTTCAAGGATAAAGTCGCCATTGTGACCGGCGCTGGCGGCGGGCTGGGCCGCGCTTATGCGCTGGAACTTGCCAATCGCGGAGCAAAGGTCGTGGTCAACGATCTGGGCGGATCGCGCGACGGCACTGGCCATTCGGACGCGGCGTTGAAAGTGGTCGAGGAAATCAAAGCGGCAGGCGGTGAAGCCATGTCCAACGGCGGCAGCGTCACCGAATATGAGCAGATGGTCGAAATGGTCGCCAAGGCCAAGGAAGCCTGGGGCGGCGTGCATGTGCTGATCAACAATGCCGGCATCCTGCGCGACAAGAGCTTTACCAAAATGGAAATCGCCGATTTCCGTCTGGTGATCGACGTTCACCTCAACGGCTCGGCCAACTGCACCAAGGCAGTATGGGATCTGATGCGCGAACAAAATTACGGTCGCATCCTGATGACCGCTTCGTCTACCGGGTTGTACGGCAATTTCGGGCAGGCCAATTACGGCGCGGCGAAGCTGGGGCTCGCAGGCCTTACCAAGACGCTGTATCTCGAAGGCGCGAAATATAACGTCAAATGCAACACCATCGCCCCAATCGCAGCGACGCGCATGACCGAAGATATTTTCCCGCCCGAAGCTTTCAAGCTGTTCGGCCCTGAAAATGTCGTACCCGCAGCTTTGTTCCTGGTATCGGACGATGCACCGAGCAATGTCATCATGGGTGCCGGTGCGGGTTACTTCAACACCGCCTATGTGACGATGACGCAAGGCATGGTTTTGTCGGATGACGAACTCTCCCCCGAAGGTGTAGCCGCCCATTTCGCGCAGATCAGCGACCGCGCAGGCGAAACCGTACCGCAATCGGGCGGTGAACAGTCGATGGCTGCGTTGTCGAAATTGCAGGCTGCCGGGAAGGCTTGAGTCCGATCAAGACCATAGCGACGCAGTCGCTATGGTCGCCAAAACTCAGCTTTCAACCAGCTTCATCAATTTCCGCTCCACCGGCGCGAGGACCGGCGCGAGGTCGTGGCCGCGTTTGAGCACGGCGCCGCCCTCCCCCAACAACGCCCACATGCCTTGGCGGGCGCGAAGCGCCGGGTCTTTGACGATTCGGTATTCGGGGCGTTCGGATGCGCGGCGGAAAGCAGAGAATGTGGCGGCGTCTCGGCCCAGATCAATGGCATAGTCGCGCCATTTGCCAGCCGCGACCATCCGTCCATATAAATCGAGTATGCGTTGCAATTCATCCCGGTCAAACCCGACCTGTCGTGGCCGGATCGTGTTGAGCGGGAAAGGGGTGATCGTTGCGCTCAAGCGGATTTACGCCCTCCACGCTTGCGGGCCGGAGCGACGGGTTTCTTGGCTTCGCTCTCTGCAATCAATTCACCCACACGCTTACGCAGTGTCTCCAACTCGCATTGCAATATCTCCAGCTTCTGCGTTGCGGGATCAAAGCGTTCGTTGCACGGCGTGCCATAGGGGATGAATTGCGTTGTCGCAGGCTTCACCTCGACCAAAGTCGAACGCGCCGGAATGCCGACCATCGTTGCGCCTTCTGGAACATCCTTGGTCACCACCGAATTCGCCCCGATGCGGGCATTGGCACCGACATGGATCGGCCCCAATATCGCCGCACCCAGACTGATGATCACATTGTCGCCAATGGTCGGATGGCGCTTTCCGCCCTCGCCATTGGTCGGGTTGGTGCCGCCCAGTGTCGCGCCTTGGTAGATCGTGACATTGTCACCAATCTCAGCGGTTTCGCCAATGACGACAAAGCCGTGGTCGATGAAGAAATTGCGCCCGATGCTCGCACCCGGATGGATATCGATCGCGGTCAGCAGGCGGCTGATATGATTGACGAAGCGCGCGAGGAAATACATCTCTCCACGATACAGCCAATGCGCAATGCGGTGGAAACCCAGCGCCCAGACGCCGGGGTATAGCAATATTTCAAAACGGGAGCGCGGTGCAGGGTCGCGGTCCTTGATTGAATCAAGATAGTTGGCAAGCTTATCCAGCATGGTTGGTTCTCCGGCCCCTATTCTTGAGACACATTGCGACTTGCAACTGAAGCTAAGCACTCATGTTACATATTTCTAGCCCGTATATGCCTTGAACAGCGCAAAATCATGGCTAATATCGACTGGATCGATTACGAATCCGATAATGATCGAGAAAGGCGTATAATGTCGACCTATTTGCCCACGTTGAAGCAGCTGCAATATCTGGTCGCACTCGAAGAACAGGGTCATTTTGGCAAGGCGGCCGAGGCCTGCTTTGTGACCCAATCGACGCTTTCCGCCGGGATCAGAGAGCTCGAATCGCTGTTGGGGCTGATGCTGGTCGAACGCACCCGCCGCGTCGTGCGCTTTACGCCACTGGGTCACAAGATGGTCACCAAGGCGCATCGCATCTTGCGCGAAGCCGAAGAGCTTGCCGATATGGCACGTGCTGCGGGCAAGCCGCTCGCCGATGAGTTGCGGATGAGCGTTATACCTACCATCGCACCCTTTCTGCTACCCAAATTGTTGCCGGCTCTCCGCAAGCAATATCCCGATCTGAAGCTCTATCTGCGCGAAGAGACCAGTTCGGCTGCGTGTGAATCGCTCCACAAAGGTCAGGTTGATTGTGTGTTGCTGGCGTTGCCTTTCGGTTGCGGCGATGTCGAACATGCGCATCTGTTCGACGATGGTCTTTACGTCGCCTTCCCCAAAGGCGAACCCGCCAACCCGCCATCGCGGATGACGCCCGATACCATCGACGAATCGCGCCTTCTGCTGCTGGTTGATGGCCATTGCCTGAAGGACCATGCCCTCGCCGCCTGCAACCGGCCAGAATTGCGCGCATCGGCAACCATGCTGGGCACGTCGTTGCACACCTTGATACTGATGGTCGACAATGGGCTGGGGCAGACTTTGATCCCCGAAATGGCAGTGAAAGCGGGGTTGCTCGACGGCACCGAAGTCGAGGCACGCCCGCTCGACGCACCGCACGCCTCGCGCGAAATCGCCCTTGTCTGGAGAACCAACAGTCCGCGACAAAGCGAGTTCGAGTTGCTCGCCGAAGCGATGCGTTCAAGTTACCTCAAATGAATAGGGACATTCCCGATTTATCAGGCAACGCGGCTTTTGTTGGCAAACGCCTTGCCAACTGCAACCGGTACGTCAAAATCCTTTAACACCACTGATGCCGATGCGCGCGGCCCACGCAGATCACTGAGCTGCTCCAGTGGCACGGCCTTGCTGTAAAGATAACCTTGCACTTCCCCGCAGCCCTCTGCGCGCAGCATATCAACCTGTTCCTGCCGTTCGATACCCTCTGCACAGGTTGTCATGCCAAGACTTTGAGCAAGCGAAACGACCGACCGCACAATCGCCCGGCAATCTTCGCGGCTGTCAATCTCGGCAACAAAGCAACGGTCGATCTTGATCTTGCTGAAGGGAAAGCTGCGCAAATAGTTGAGTGACGAATAGCCGGTGCCGAAATCATCAAGCGCAATCTGCACACCCAGGTCGCGCAAGCGGTGGAGCGTCGCCACATTGGCTTCGCTTTCCTGCATCAGCACCGTTTCGGTAATCTCCAAACAGATGCGCGCCGGGTCAACGCCGTTCGCAGCAATGGCGTTGACCATTGTCGAGATCAAGGTCGGGCTGCGCATTTGGACCGGCGACAGATTGATCGAAACCGTCATTTGCTCGGGCCAACCAGCAAGATCATCGATGGCCTGGCGCAACACCCATTCGCCCAGTTGCAATATCAGCCCGGTTTCTTCCGCCACAGGAATGAAGTCGGCTGGCATGACGATGCCGCGTTCGGGATGCACCCAGCGGATCAGCGCTTCATGTCCGGTTACCGAACCATCGGCGACCGAGACAAGCGGCTGATAATGCAATCGCATCTCGTCCTTACCGAGCGCGTTGCGCAAATCCAGTTCGAGCAATCGCCGATCCTGCGCCGCCTGATCCATTCCAGGCTCAAAAGTAATTGCCCGGTTTCGACCACGTGCCTTGGCGGCATAGAGCGCCAGATCCGCATTGCGCAGCAACGTGTCTGCCTTATCGCCATGCTCGGGTGCGAAAGCTATGCCGATGCTGGTGCCGACAACGACATCATGATCGCCGAGCGGAAGTGTCTGCCCCATTTCAGCGACAATCCGCGCAGCGACTTCATCGACTTTGCAGGCCTCGGCACCTTTCAGAATAACGGCAAATTCATCGCCGCCAAGCCGGGCCAGCAAATCCGAGCGGGTCAGACAGGATGATATGCGTTCTGCTGCTGCCTTCAGCAGCTTGTCGCCTTCGGAATGGCCCAACGTGTCATTGACCGCTTTGAAATTGTCGAGATCGATATACATCAGCGCCATCGGTTTGCGAGTGCGCAACGCTTGGTACAATTGCTGATTGAAATGGAAGCGATTGGGCAAGTCAGTGAGGCTGTCATAATGCGCCAAATAGGTCACGCGGTCCTCGGCTTCGCGCTGCGCAGTAATATCAGTCACCACACCGCGATAGGCGACGCGACCGTCCTTTACCGGCTGGGCAGAGAGTGACCACCACCGCTTTTCGCCACCCACAAAGACGCTGACGATGTGATTGCGAAATGACCTTCCGGCACGGAAATGCTCACTCAGTTCTGCTGCGCTCTCGTCCGGGTTGAGCAGAGAGTGAAATGCCATGCCGTCGAGCGTTTCCTGCGGCAAAAGCGTCGCTGTCGCCAACCGGGTGCAGGGGTTCAATAAGCGCCCTCTGCGATCGACTTCGACCAGCCAATCGGCCCCTTGTTCGGTAAACTGGTGCAACAGCAAACCAATTGTGTCACGCGACCGTTTCAACTCGCGTTCGCGTTCGCAACCGGTGATGAAACGCTCTGCGGTGGTGTTGATGTTGGCGCCCAGCACAACGACGTAACAAACCAGCAACCCCAGGCAGGCATAGGCAACATCGTCGGAAAGCGACGTCAGCGCAAGTGCCGCACCCGGCAACCACGACAGCACATAAAAGCTCGCGGCCTTGCCGATCGAGCGATAGCTGATCACACCGGCGCTCATCATCCCGGCGCCGACGATGCCGGCAAAGATCGAATCGACGCTGGTGCCCCAATACATCACCGCCCAGACAATGCAGCCCCATAGCCCGCCAAAGCCTATGGCATTGGCCAATATCTGGTTCGACAGCCCCTTGAGCCGTACATAGTTGCGGAACTGCCGGTTTGCCTGGCGCGCAATCAGGAACCGCCACACCACCAATGCACACAGTCCCAAAGCCAATGTACCCAGCAGCGGCCATGGCACGGTATCGCGCATCAAGACGACGGTGATCGCGCCGTTTATCAGATTGCCCGCCGCAGCACCGGGGACGGTTGACGCGAATTCCTCCAACTGTCGGCGCAGCAGCCAGCTGTCACCCGAACGGGCAGCGACCAGCTTGTTAGCAATCATGTTGTGGCGACCCGCGCGAATCCATTCCCATCCCAAATGATGGGCAGACAGCTAAAGCGGCAATCCAAATAAATCGTTATCTTAGAACGAAAATTTACATTTCATCCCAGTTGGCCGAACGATCAAGGTCAGACAATTTCGCTGCAACCCAGTCGCTACGGCCGTCGGACCCGATTTCCTTTTTCCAGAACGGGGCATCGGTTTTCAACCGGTCGATCAAATAGCTGCACGCCTCCAGTGCCTCGGCACGGTGCGGCGATGCGACCGCGACCAGAACAATAGGCTCGCCAACAACAAGGCGACCGATGCGGTGCAATATCGTGCAGGCTGAAAGACTCCAACGGTTGGATGCCTGTTCTGCCAATGTGGTCAGCACGCGTGCTGTCATTGCCGGATAATGTTCCAGTTCGATTGCAATGATGCCACCATCGCCGCGCACATAGCCCGAAAAACTGGCAACAGCGCCCACCCCCGCCAAGGCAATCGCCCCGACCTCGCGCGCCAAATCAAATGGCGCTTCCAGAATTTCACCCCGGATCAACCGCCGGTCACCGGTGGAAAAACCGCCAGCTCGGCAGCGTCCCCTAGAACGGCATCGGCCTTGGCCATATGGGCATCGAGCGCAAAACGCAGTTTTGAACGATCAGCAAAGGCTGAGTGATAACACGGAGCGATGTCGCACAAATGATCGATAAAATCTCCAATCGTGGAGACGGTTTCCGGAACCAGATGGTCCTCGCCATCACACCCCAAGGCTTCACGCACCGAGGCGAAATAGACGACGCGCAGCATCGTCAATCCATATGCTTTACGCCGACGCGCAGATAGTCCCAACCCGTCACCATCGTCAGCACCGCAGCAATCCACAGCAAGACAAGCGCCGCTTGCTTCAACAGCGCCCAATCGGGCAAAGCCCCTGCAAGGATGAGGCCGCCAAAGGCGATAAGCTGCGCTGCAGTTTTCCACTTCGCCAATTTGCTTACCGGAACCGATACCTGCAAACCGGCCAGAAATTCGCGTAAGCCCGATACGGTGATTTCGCGCAGCAGGATGATCAGCGCGGCGATGACATGCCAGCCATCAACATCGCGGGTGAACACCAGCATCAGGATGACCGCGCCCACCATGATCTTGTCGGCAATCGGGTCCAGGAAAATCCCCATTTTGGAAACGGTGCCCTGCGCACGCGCCAGATAGCCGTCGAAATAATCGGTGATCCCCATCAGGCAATAAAGCGCAAAGGCCAGCCAATAATCGATTGCCAGCGGCTGGATCCCCCCCGGCTTCGCACTGGGCCACAGCAGGAAGACAAGGATAGGAACCGCAAAGATGCGCGACAGCGTCAGCAGGTTGGGAAGGCTCAGCATTTCTCGTCCCTAAAGCCTGTTTTATGCAAAATCACCGGCAAATTGCAGCAAGGTCGGTTTTTCGCCTTGCCAATTGGGTCCGCCCGGTTAGGGCAAGTGTGGTTTTGGAGGAAGAGCACAATTCGATGAGCATGTCCTTGTCACTCATGAAGAAGCGGCGGTTTCTGCCGCTGTTCGTCACACAGTTCCTCAACGCATTCAACGACAACTTCTTCAAAATGGCGATGGTGGTGCTGATCACCTACACCATCCTGCAAGGCGGCGAGAAGGAAGAGGCCTATTATAACGCCTTTGCCGGGGCTATTTTCATTCTGCCATTCTTTTTGCTCTCGGCAGTCTCGGGCCAATTAGCGGACAGCATCGACAAGACCCGCGTCATCCGCATGGTGAAATCTGCCGAAATCGGCATTATGATCGTTGGCGCTTGCGGAATCTGGCTGCACAATGTCCCGCTGATGTTTCTCGCGCTTTTTGCGATGGGCGTGCACTCGACTTTCTTCGGCCCGATCAAATATGGCATTCTGCCTCAGCATCTACACGAAGAAGAGGTGCTCGGTGGTACCGGACTGGTTGAGGCGGGTACCTATATCGCCATCCTGTCAGGCACGATCGTCGGCGGCATATTACCGCCCTATTGGTCGGCGCTGGGCGTGATAGTGGTTGCGTTGATCGGCAGGGTGGCTGCGCAATTCGTCCCACCTGCGCCAGCCGAAGACGACGCTCCGACTTCGCGCATCGACTGGCACATTGTCCGCAACAGCTGGCGGCTGGTGTCGAATACCATGCACGTACCGCGATTGTTCCTGGCAATTATGGCGATCAGCTTTTTCTGGGCGATTGGCGCAGTCCTGGCTGCGCAGTTCCCGCCAATGGTGAAAAATGCGCTGGGCGGTGACAATACCGTTGCGACATTGTTCACCGCGATCTTCTCGGTCGGCGTTGCCATCGGCTCGGTCGTGATCAATCACATATTGAAGGGCAAAGTCTCAGCCAAATACGCCCCGGCATCAGTGATTGTCATGGGGCTGTTTGTGCTTGCGTTGTGGTGGGCGGTCAAAGGCTGGGTGCCTGTTGCGGATTCACCACTAGATCCTGACATGTTGCTCAACTTCAAGGAGTTCTGGGCGCTGCAACAGGGTGACCTAATTCTTGTTGCCTTGCTTGGAATCGCTATTGCCGGGGGTATGTTCGTTGTGCCGCTTTACGCCTTCCTGACGACCACAGTCGAGAAGTCGGAGACCGCACGCACCGTTGCGGCGAACAACATCGTCAATTCAGGCGCGATGGTGATTGGCGCGGTCTTCTATGGGTTGCTGGCGACGGTCGGCGTGTCGATTGCCGATACGCTGTTCCTGATCGCCGCCGCCTGTCTGGTGTCAGCGTGGATCAGCTGGAAGCTGCACAAAGCCTGCGATTAGGCTGTCACGCTGCCTTCAGGAAAAGAAGGTATAGAACACCGTAAAGAAGGCACCAAAGCTGACCACGAACAGGTGCGCGTCTTCCTTTTGCCACCACTTCATCGGCTTGGGTTTTTCTTGTGGAGCAAGTCGCAACGCTTCCATAGGCATTGCGCGCCGGAACGGATGTCCGGCACCTTCGGTTGTGCAAACGAGCCTGCGGTTCATGGCTGCGACTTTCTTTCCTCATGGGCCTTCCATTGGGCCCTTGGAAAAGTCGTTAACGCTTTGTTAGCCATGTTGACGAGGGACAAAGATGGTTAACCTGGGTCGCCTTCCGGCCTGTCCCGCTTTGCTACGTTTTACATTTGTCGTTAGTTTCAGTTTCACTGAAACAATTGCGGCACCAGCCCGCTCCCCCACCCGGCCTCCCAAACAGTTTATGCTATGGGGGGCCGGGTGGGGGAGCGGGCTGGTGCCGAATTCCACGGTAGTGGATCAATATTGTTTTTGGTGCCCCAGGCCGGACTCGAACCGGCACTCCTTTCAGAACAGGATTTTGAATCCAGCGCGTCTACCAATTCCACCACTGGGGCATGTCCATTCGGACAGGGCGCACCCTCTAATGGAGGAGCGCGCGTGATGCAATGGCTAACCTGCGTTGAGCATCATTGTGATTTCGCCCGCGCTTTCATCCACGTCTTGTGCGTTGCCTCTACTTCGCGAAAAGCCTGAAAGACGGTGCGATCGGGTGCAGTGCGTCCCGTCTGCCCCAGCGCATAAAGCTGGCTGTAATACCAATATTGGCAAGCGAAACTGTCAATAGCGCGCAGCATCTTGAATCGGGTCAGCCCCTGCAACGCGGGTGGAAACAGCGCCAGCTCGCTTTCCTTGCGCGGCAGCATCTCCATTCCACCCAACAAACGTTTGGCGCCGTCGGGCATATAGCAAAGCGGGCGACCGAGACCGATGACATCGGCAGCCCCCTGTTTGATCGCTTGTTCCATCGCCGAACGCGAGCGGAAGCCACCTGTCACCATCAACGGAATGCAAACATGTTCGCGCATGGCGTTGGCGAAATCTACAAAATAGGCTTCGCGTGCGAGGGTCGAGGCGGCCACATTCTGCTCTTCGGCTGGCTCAAGTCCTTCCACGCCCATGAGTCGCGGCTGTTCATAAGTCCCGCCCGAAATCTCGATCAGATCCACACCCGCATCTTGCAACCAGCGCGCAACCTGAAGGCCGTCTTCAAAGGCAAAGCCGCCGCGCTGGAAATCCGCACTGTTCAGCTTGACCGAAACCGGAAAGTCAGGGCCAACCAATGTCCGCACCGAATTGATCGTGAACATCAGCATCCGGGTGCGGTTTTCGAGACTGCCTCCCCAACGGTCATCACGCAAATTGGCCAACGGGCTCAAGAATTGCGAGATAAGATAGCCGTGCGCTGCGTGGATCTGCACGCCGGTAAAGCCGGTTTCCTTGCACACCCGCGCAGCGGTGGCGAAGCGTCCGATCAGCGCAAGGATTTCTTCCTCACTCAGCGCCACCGGTTGCCCGAACTGCCCGCCTGGCAGCCCCAGCTTAACCGCAGAGGGTGCCTTGGGATGATGGTTGACGATCTTTTGCGTTTGCCGCCCGGCATGGCTGATCTGCGCCCAGAAATGGTTGCCATTGCGCGTCGCCGCCTGCGCCCAGCGTTCAAGCAATGCTCGGGTCTCGGCATCGGGTTCCCGATCAATCAGTACATTGCCGGGGCGTTCCAGATGGTCGCGGTCGATATGGATATTGCCCGAAAGCGAAAGCCCCGCCCCGCCATCGGACCAGATGCCGTATAACCGGTCGAGCTCTGCGGTCGGGCGACCTGCGGGATCAGCCAGCCCTTCGGTCATCGCCGCCTTGGCGAGGCGATTGGGCAGTGTCGCCCCGCATGGCAGGGTCAGCGGTTCAGCAAGCAGCGAACGCATGTCGGGGCTTTACTCGCCTAAGTCTTCGACAGGTAAAGATGGTGCCGTTTCGGCTTTCGGCTTTTCCGTTGGTGTTTCCTTCTTGTCTTTGTCGCCAACCGCTTTCGGCTTCGCGCCAGACGAGGGCAGCGGCGTGTTGTCGATCATTGGCTGGTCGGTCGACTCGTCGGTGTTGATCATTTCGTCGCTGATCGTGCCTTCAATATTGTCGAGATCGTCGAGCCGGGTTTGCGTGACCTTGCTGTCTTCGCTGTTGCCGCCCGAACAGGCGGCGAGCAATGCTGTTGATACGATCAATAATGCAAGCGACTTACGCATTTGCGACCTCTCCCTTTTCTATGCTTTGCTTGGGGACGTTACAGGCCTGCCCGGCTTTGGCAAGCGCGTCGAGAAACGCCGGGAAGCTCTGGCGCAACGCCTCATCGAAATCCGCCATGGACGCAGATAGGCCCAGGTCGGCAAGGCTGGTGACCGGATATTCGGAAATGCCGCACGGCACGATTCCGCCGAAATGCGACAGGTCGGGATTTATGTTGACGGCAAAGCCATGCGCGGTGACCCAGCGGCGCACGCGCACACCAATTGCACCGATCTTTGCTTCTTGCCCGTTCCGCGTATCGCACCAGATGCCGATCCGTCCCTTGGCCCGGCGCGCCTCGACGCCAAAGGCCGCGAGCGCATCGATCACCCAACCTTCGAGCGCATGGACATAACAGCGCACATCCTTGCAGCGCGCGGCAAGGTCAATCATCGCATAGCCGACCCGCTGGCCGGGGCCGTGATAGGTAAAACGCCCGCCGCGTCCGGTCTTGAAAACCGGAAAGCGCCCGCTCAACAATTCTGCCGGATCAGCGCTGGTTCCCTGCGTATACAGCGGCGGGTGCTCGACCAGCCAGATCAGCTCACGCGCATCCCCATCTCGGATCGCTGTCTGGCGTGCGTCCATACGCTCCAGCGCATCGGGATAGGCGAGCAAGCCATCGGATATTTCCCAGTCGATGTGATCCAGCCGGTTCATCCGCGCTCTTTAGCAGATGCGGCTTCGCTTGCCAGTGCGGATGCAGCGACCTATCTGCACCGGACGAACAGGGAACCAAAATGACCGACCGCCTCGATTTCACCGCGACATGGGACGAAACCCGTCAGTTGCTCCGCTCGCATGGCGAAGGCGTAGGTGCCATCGCCGGAGCCATGCTGTTCCTGCCCGACTGGGTGGCGAATATGTTCATGCAGACCGAACAATTGTCGGACAAGGCGACGATCAGTGAAGTCGCCGCGCAATGGCAAGCAATGGCAGCCGCGAATTGGTATATTTTGTTACCCGCATTTCTCTGCAGTCTGCTGGGTACGGTGGCGCTTTATGTGCTGCTGGCGCGCAGCGACTTACCTAAAATCGGCGACGCTATTCGTGCTGCGCTGGTACTGTTGCCAACCTATTTTCTGGCTCAATTGTTGAGCGGACTGATATTTGGGCTGGGCCTGCTGGTGCTGATCCTACCCGGACTTTACCTGATCGGGCGGTTCGCGCCACTGGGTGCGGTTATCGCAACCGGACAGTCGGGGTGATTGGATCCATCGAGCGCATTGGCCATCACCCGGGGCAATGGCTGGGTCTCGTTTTTGCTGTTGTTCCTCGTGATGCTGGTCGCCTTTGTCGTGTTGAGCGTTGCCTCGCTCGCCATAAAGCTGCCGCTGGTTCTGGTCGTTGGGCCGGAGGGCATTCCCTTGGTCACCCACGCCTTGGGCGCGTTCAGCAATATGGTGTTTTCGGTAATCACAGTGGCGCTGTCGGTGGCGATTTACCGGCAGTTGACGGCGCAGCCCAACATTTAGGGCTACGCCATCCAACCTTATAACCCCAGCGAAACTCTCGCGAACAGCGTATAGCCCATCGGGTTTTTTCCATAGGCCGCATCGAGCGCATCGGGCTTGGCAAAGGCCGATACTGTTCCACCCATCGCGAGATTGAACTGCTCGGTTAAGGGCAGCCGGTAAGCATAGCCCGCCTGAAATTTGCTCACGCGGAACGGCGTGTCGTGAAGCGGGGCACTGTGATCGGGGAACAGCTCGTCATTCTTCACATTTTCAATGCGCCCGAACAGCGTGTGGTGATCGTCAATGTCCCAATTGGCCTCCGCCAGCCACGCGGTCAGCGTGCCACCGGGTTTGCGATCCTTGGCGCTGAACGCGAGCATCGCGTACAGGCCTTGTCCGTTGGCATAGTGAACCGAGGCCGTGGTGCGTTGTTCGTCTTCACCTGGGTGGAGCGATTCGGGTTCCTTCAGCCGTCCGGTCGAGGCCTGCACAGCCCAGTTTTTTGAAGGGTTCCATGTCGCCCGTACCGACCAGCTGTCAAAGCGCGGCTTTTCAATATTCCAGCGCCGTTCGTCGGGTTCGCGTCCAGTGAAAATCGAACTTTCAATCTGGAGCCAGCTGTTTGTGAATCCGGCTGTGGCCACGCCGTAGGTGATGTGGTTGGAATCGAACCAGTGGTGCGTGATGGGTGCTTCGGGATTGTAGCGGGCGGAGCCGCGATGCATGAATGCACTGGGGCCGAGCGCAGGCTCACCAACCGGACCGCCATAGAGAAACACGCTGCTCGCTTCGCCTGCATTGACATCGACCCGCGCCGCCAATTCCATAAACAGGTCGTGCGGATGCTGACGATCGACCATCCTTCGCCACCCACGGTTTCACCGGTGGCAAACAGATTGGGGTAGCCGCGATTGGACATTAGTGGTTCAAGGCTGAGCATGGCCTTGCCCTGCACCCGTCCCCAACCGGTTTCTTTTTGGGCAGCAAGCATCGCCATCGACTGGACATAGGCCTTGTCATCGCCGCGTGGGCCGCTCTGGTCGGTATAGACACCCCAGGCATAGCCGTGGAGCATCACCATCCAGTCCTTCCCTGATCCAAGATGCAGGCCTGAATGTCCGCCTTCATTTTCCGGCAACAGCGAAGTACCAGAACCCGGCGAACCGTGGAGCATCATGGACGAATCCAAGCAAGAAATCGAAGAAAGCCGAAAGCAATCGGTCCCGATTTCCTCTTGATCCTCCATTTCGCCATGATCCATCTGCGAATGATCATGCTCCTGCGCCTGTGCGGCCTGCACAGGCAATGCGAGCGCCAACGCGCCCGCGCATATTGCTGAATATTTCATCGTGAATTCCTGCGATTAGGGTTTGAAATGCTAGTGAAAAGCATTTCAGAATCGCGGCGGTGGATCGCGCGGTTTGGGCGCGACACCGATCAAGGCACGCACTATCGCGGGGGTATCGATTACAACTGGCTGGGTCGCACGCAAAGACGCGAGTGCTGGCAAAGTCGGAGCAATGCAACCGATGCAGCCATGCATCATGGCATGATCATTGCGCGGAGCCTGATCCTTTCGCTCCATCGGCATGTCGTGGCAGCTTTTTGCAATGTCTGACCCATTCCGATAAGCAGGCACAGGCATTGCCACAGCGGGCAGCGCGAGCGCGAACAGGAAAAGGGTAGCCAGCAGGTTGCGGATCATCCGCTTAAGCTACATCTTTGATTAGTGGCTGTCATCCCCGCCCGCATTGGCGGCCATCGATTTGGACATGCTCGCCATTGCCGAGACCATATTGTCGGTGAATTCGCGGTCGTCGGGGACAGTTTCTTCCGCCGCCTGCTTCATCGCCAGCACCCATTGCTTGGCGACTTCCATATTCATATCGGGCAGTTTGCGGTGCGCGGACATGATGCAGGCGCCGGGGCGTTTTTCAAACCAGTCGCGCGGGCCACCCATCCAGGCGACCAGAAAATCGGTCAGCGATTCACGCATCGGCGACAAATCGTCTGCGTGCATCGCGCGCAGCTCGGCATAGTCGGCTTCGCTGTCCATCAAGTCGTAAAAGCGATCAACCATGCGTGCGATGGGTTCGCGACCACCAATGCGGTCAAAGGGCAGGCGCGGGCGGGTGATGGTTTCGGCTTCGCTCATATCGCTTTCATTCCCCAAAACGGACCACCCAGTCTTTGCGCAAAATCAAAGATCAGACATTGAAGCGGAACAGCATGATGTCGCCGTCCTTCACATCATAATCCTTGCCTTCGCTGCGCCACTTGCCGGCTTCTTTGGTCCCGGCTTCGCCGCCATGATCAACATAGTCCTGATAGGCCATGGTTTCGGCGCGGATGAAGCCTTTTTCGAAATCGGTGTGGATCACGCCTGCGGCTTGCGGGGCCTTTGCTCCCTTGAAAACCGTCCATGCCCGCGCTTCCTTGGGCCCGACAGTGAAGAAGGTGATCAGGTGCAGCAGTTCATAGCCCGCTCGGATCACGCGGGCGAGGCCAGTTTCGTGCAGGCCAAGGTCCGCGAGGAACACTTCGCGATCCTCCTCCGGCATGGTCGAAATTTCCGCCTCGATTGCAGCGGATACGACCACCGCCTCGGCACCCTCTGCCTTGGCCTTCTCAAACACCTTTGCCGACAGCGCATTACCCTCTGCGGCAGAGCTTTCCTCGACATTGCAGACGTAGAGTACCGGTTTTGAAGTCAACAATTGCGCTAGTTTGAAGATGCGGTCTTCTTCGGGGTCGTTCGGCACGACCAACCGCGCTGGCTTGCCATCGCGCAACAATTCCAGCGCACGACCGAGAACCGCGGCGGCAACCTTGGCTTCCTTGTCGCCACCGGTCGCTTTTTTCTGAAAGGCCGGCACGCGTTTTTCAAGAGACTCAAGGTCGGCGAGCATCAATTCGGTTTCGACCGTTTCCGCATCCGAAATCGGATCAATCTTGTTGTCGACATGCTGGATGTCATCATTTTCGAAACAGCGCAGCACATGGACGATGGCGTCAACTTCACGGATATTGGCAAGAAACTGGTTGCCAAGCCCTTCCCCCTTCGACGCGCCGCGCACGAGGCCTGCAATATCGACAAAGCCCAGCTGGGTCTCGATCACCTTCTGGCTGCCACCAATCTTGGCGATCACATGCAGCCGCGGATCTGGAACCGCAACCGCGCCGACATTGGGCTCAATCGTGCAAAAAGGATAGTTCGCCGCCTGCGCTGCCTGCGTCTCGGTCAGCGCGTTGAACAGGGTGGACTTGCCCACATTGGGCAGCCCGACAATACCGCATTTGAAACCCATAATATCCTCTTGGGAGTGTTGGTTGCGGGCGCTTTAGGCGAGCCCGTCGAGACTGTCCATCCAGCGCACCAAGGCTGCAGGGCTTTTGATCCTTACAAGCTTTGACTCATGCCCTTTAATCCTCGCCTCCAACCGCAATTTTGGGCCGCTGTTCCATTGCAGCAGATAGAGCAGGAACGGAAAGTCAAACCTCTCTGGGCATCCCTCGGTCATGTCGGGCCGTGCACGGCCGCGGTAGGTCCATATCCGCCGCAACAAGCGCGCGATGCACAAGCGGATGGGGTAATCGAGATAGAGCACCGTGTCGGCCCGCTCCAACCGCGCGTCCAGCGTTCCGCCATAAGTGCCGTCGATCAACCAGCGATCGGTTGCGGTGATCGCAGCAAGCTTTTGCCGGATTTCATCCTTGCTGCTTTCGACCCAGCCGGGTTGCCAGTTGAGCTGGTCCATGTGGAAGACGGGCAAACCGAGCTTAGGCCCCAGTACCGACGCCAGCGTCGATTTCCCTGCCCCGCAAGGACCGATGATCAAAACGCGTTGCATGTCAGGCCCGTTTGCCGATGAGTAGTCCCGCAGCCAGCCACCAACCAATCGGGAAGCTGATGCCAAATCCAGCCAACGGCACAGGGAAATTGCCGATTCCAGCCGAAAGGCTGACGGCAGCGGCATAAGCAAAGAGCGCATAACCGGCGGTTCGCTCGCCGGAATGCTTCACCAACATAGGAATAGACGCTATCGTCACCGACAAAGCTGCCAAAATCAACACAGCCAAGAGCGGTGAAACGGTTACGGCCAAACCAACGATACCCTCAACCGTCGCAACAGGTTCGAGCGGATCGACCCGCAACCAGACAGAAGCAGCAAGCGCAATGAAAGCGGCTGAGGACAATAAGCGCCACCTTTTGTTCCAATCTCGAGCGAGTATGCAGCTTGCCAAGGCAAGGCCGGTCGCTTGCGAAGCGTCAGGTTGGGCCAACAGCAACAGGAGCAAGGCCGTTATCAGGGCAAATTTTGCACCACTGCTTAGACGGAATCTGGCAAGCGCGACGATACAGGGGGGCAGTAAGAGTGCGGCTAAGTTGGCGTTGACCGGACCGAGCGAAATCCAACGGTGAACACCTTCAACACCCGTGTTGAACAAAGTTACAGACAGTCCGAAAAAGGTCAGCGCAATGATCGCTGTCAGCATTTGGGGCGATTTGCCAAATTTTGCCAACACCGTGGCCAACAGTGCGCCTGCCAGCCACGCGGCCAGATTGGCAACGGGTTGCATCGCGCCATTTCCCGAGAGAAAAATCGCGCCCGCACCCGCAGCAATCGTGACCAGCGATGCCGTGGCAAACAGCCAGAAACTGCGAAGGTCTTTTCCCGATGCCGGCTCAGTCACCGTCCTGAATCCGCATGGCCACATCATTCATGAAACGCACGTCGTCGCCCTTGGCCAGCCAGTCTGCCTCTGCGGCCATCGCACCAAGCAAATCAGCGAGCGGATCAATTTCGTTCTTGGCGAAATTGCCGAGTACATAGCCGGTCACCCGATCCTTGTGCCCCGGATGGCCTATGCCCAGCCTAACCCGGCGAAAGTCTGCGCCGATATGGTCGATTGTGCTGCGAATGCCATTATGTCCAGCCGCGCCTCCGCCGCGCTTTACCTTCAGCTTGAAGGGCGCAAGGTCAAGTTCGTCATAGAAGACAGTGACGTCTTCAGGCTCCAATTTGTAGAAATCCATTGCGGCGCGGATGCTGCGCCCGCTTTCATTCATGAAGGTCGCGGGTTTCAGCAGGATGACCTTGTCGCCGCCAATGCGCGCTTCCTGCACCCAGCCTTGAAACTTCTTCGCTGGCGCTGGCAAGCCTAGCACCTCGGCTATGGCATCGGCAGCCATGAAACCGATATTGTGCCGGTGCATCGCATATTGCGCGCCGGGATTTCCAAGGCCTGCCCAGATTTGCATCACGGATTGCTAGCTTCCTTGGGCTTCAATGAAAAGGCCGGTTTGCATATGCTGCAAACCGGCCCCGTCAATCGGAATTGAAAAAGCGAATTACTCGCCTTCGCCCTCGCTCTTGGTCGTGTCGCCTTCCTGGCTCTTCAGGCCAGAAGGAGCAACGACGGTGGCGATGGTGAAGTCACGGTCGGTGATCGCGCTCTTCGAACCTTCAGGCAGCGTAACGTGGCTGATGTGGATCGAATCGCCGACATCAAAACCGGTGACGTCGATGACGATTTCATCAGGAATCTTCGCGGCATCGCAGATGAGTTCCAGTTCGTGACGAACGATGTTCAAAACACCACCGCGCTTCAGGCCGGGCGATGCATCTTCGTTGGTGAAAGAAACGGGAACTTCAACATGGACGGTCGCGTCCTTGCCGAGGCGCATGAAGTCGACGTGGATCGGGCGATCGCTGACGGGGTGAAGCGCCACATCCTTTGGCAGGGTGCGCACGGCTTTGCCGCCAATGGTGACTTCCACGATGCTGTTTGAAAAATGTCCGGTCATCAATGCCTTGACCAGTTCTTTTTCTTCGACGTGGATCGATTGGGGGTCTTCGTTATTGCCGTAAATAACGGCAGGAACTCGGCCTTCGCGACGCAATGCACGGGAGGCTCCCTTGCCAGCCCGTTCGCGCGGCTCGGCCGACAATGTCAGCTGATCGCTCATAATATTTCTCCAATAGGTTTAGCATTTGCCATCACGCCTCCAGGGATGACCATGAGGGCAAGCGTGGGCGCATAGGCGCAAAGCTGCGCAAATGCAAGCATTGGCACCGGAAAAACCGAAGTCTATTTAAAGCTGTAGGTCACCCGCCCACGGTACCAATTCGCCTCATTTTCACCAGTGGGTTTTAGCCAGCCCTTTTCGGCAGCCTGCGATGCCGCGGTCGCCACGATTTGTTCAACCTCAGGGCAACCGATTTTACCGACGATCAAACGTTTGACAGCGGATTTTGGTGAAAATTCAGCAAGAAAATCCATGTTCAGTTCGATCCGCCTCCGGTCGCCAATGGCGTCACATTTGCCGGCCTTGACCAGATTGTCGATGCTCTCCATGGCTTTTTCGCTGAGGCGCACATGCGCGGGTTCTGCAAGCCACGGGATATTGGTCCAATCACCGCTGCCAGCCTCTACACTATGCGCGGCAAGCGGCGCGGTGGTTGCCATCATGATTAGGGCAAACAGGTTCAGTTTCATCGAAACGACTCCGGAAACGTTGTTGCGTGCAGCTATGCTAGGCTATCGCCCGGATAAGCAAAGCCCATTTCGACAAATGGCGGTCATTGGATGCGGATGACCTTATAGCCCTTGGTTTCAAGCAAGGCCTGCACGCCGCCCTTCCCGGCCAGATGCGCCGCGCCGACCGCGACAAATGGGCGTTCGCCCTTGTCGATCATCGTCGCGATCTGATTGGTCCAAATCTGGTTTCGTCGCTCGAGCAGAGCGATTCGCGAACCCGGTGTGGCCAATATCCGTCTTCCGGTCGATCCAGAAGCTTGTCATTATTCCCCGACAGCCAGGCATCGAGCATGATCGTGTAGGATTCATTGTTGGTTGGCCCAGTGCGCAAGACCGCGTTCAGCATTGCGCGCTGATCGGCTTCGCTCAGCTGGTCGAAATAGCCGAATTGCTGCTCAATCGTCTCCAGTCCGGCTACGGACTTTTGCGCGCTTTTGAAGCGCAGCGTCAAAACCCGTTCCACGCCAAGATCTTGCCTTAGGCCAAGGTTTGCACTGGTCGCCGCCGCAAGCGTCAGCGCCGCTGCCCAGCTTTCCATACGGTCGAGAACCTTGAACGGGATCGCACTGCGTTTTTGAGCAGCATTGAGCGCCGAACGCAAGTCCGGGGCAATCCGTTGCGACAAGGGCGGCAAACCGGCTCTTATCCCCATATTGGAAAAGACTGTGGCCAGTCGCGACTGATCTTCCAGTGCGGCCACTTCTACCACCAGATGGCTCGATTGCTCGATGGCCTTGTCGATTTTGAGTCCTTGCCAGTCGATATCTGCAGGCAGAAGATGGACAGTCCCCATAAGCCACGCCGAACCACCTGTGCCGTCAGAACGCGTTGCCTTCCAAAGTGCAGGTTTGGAAGCTTCGGTCGTCGGTTCGACCGCGCCGTTCTGGTTTTCCGAGCAGCCTGACAGAAACAGGCTGGCCAAAATGGCAAGAAGTGCGAACAGCCGCATCATCGACGTCCTCTATGCCGACAATGCATCAATATTGGATGCGTTCGACCGACAGGCCATAGGCGCCAAGCAAATGCTGGACGCTGGCACCACCGGCCAGATGACCCGCCCCGACAGCCATGAACATCGTTCCCGGTTTTTGCATCCGGTCCTTGATCCAATAGGCCCAACGCGCGTTGCGCAAGGTAAGCAATTCGGCCAAAATAACCGGATCGGACAAGCCATCATTCATCAACCGCGCCAGCCCGTCGGGATCTGGCTTCGCCCATAGTTCCACCATCCCATCCATTTGCCCGACCAGCTGATCAGCCATCGCGCTGCTTTCATTCAGGAAACGCAGCTGGTTCGCCTCTGGCAAATTGTCGAATATCGCGAGTTGCCCCTCCATCGTCTCGACCCCGATGATAGGCTTGCCGCTTGCCTTTGCCGCTGCCGTCAACTGGGTTTCCACGCCGCTATTGGGATCATAGCCCGAATTGGCCAGCCCCATCATCTGCAAGGTTACCCCGGCGGCCCAAGGTTTGAACGGATCAAAACCGTTTTTGGGCATCCCGATTTTCGCCATTGCCGAGTCATAGGCTTCAAGGTCGGCCCCACTCAGGCGCGAGCGCAAGGGCTTACCACTTTTTTCGATCGCGAATTTGGCAAACATCGCTTGCGCTTCGTCTGCAGGCGGCTCGACCAGCTCAAGCACCAGTGTGTCGGATTTGTCGAACGCTTCTTTCACTGCTTCGTCAAACCAGCCAAGGCCGGGCTTCAATATGTGGATCGTTCCGAACAGATAGATTGTTGTATCGTCATCGCGCACCACCCAAAGCGCGGGGTCAGCGTCGCGGACAACGGTTGATGAGATCGGAACCGGATCAAGCGAAGCTGAGGGTGTTTCGGGATCAGCGGCAGTTAACGGTTGCGTTGTTATGCACGCAATCAACAGCAACCAGACGAGACCCAATTTTTGCCTGACCATCACAAGACCCTCTTAGAAAATGACGCCGCTCGCAATGCGGATATTCCCCGGCAAGCGCCTCCGGAGGTCCTTGTTTTTCCGATCATTCGGGATTGTCTGGTTCGACCTTCTCAGGTTTGCCGGTCTTGCTGTCGGGTTCCGCGTCGGCCGGCTCAGCCCCTTCGCTGACTTTTTCCTCGCTGGCCTTGTCGTCGATGCTTTTCAGATCGAGCGACCATTCGGATTCGGGTGTCTTGCTCTCCGCGCCGACGGTTCCAAGCGGTTTGATCAGGCCGGCAAATTGTTCGCCGAGCACCTTGTCAACCAAGGGCGCCATTTTCAGCATCGGAAAACGCGAATGGCCACCTACAATATAGTTGAAACTGAGCTTGGTACCCGCCCCTTCCTTCAGCGGCTCCATCGCCACAGTCAGCGTCCCCAAGACCGCCTCGGACTGGAGCGGGCCCAATGCGCCTTGCATCCGCAATACCTTGCCCGGTTGGGTGAAAATTACGCGCATATGCTCGACGCTGCCGATGGTGCGGAGCACGCCTTTGGCGTCTTTTTCCTGAATCAGTTCGCAAAAACAGCCGCCCGCCTTGGCATCAATCGAAAAACCGGCAGTGCTGCCCGACCAGCTATGCGCGGCGTTCCACCAATCCTTGGGCGTGATCAGCCGTTTCCAAACGACATCGGGCAGCGCGGAGACTTCTGCCATATGCGAAACGAGAAAACCCGCTTCGCTCGACTGTTTGACTTCGGCGTGCGCCGGTGATGCTGCGGCGGTCAGGGCCGCCAGCACGATCCATTTGCTCTTCATGGCGGCAAGTTAGCGCGATGCCCGCTGCGGGGCTATCGCTTTTTGCATCTATTCTTAGGGCGTGCCGAGGATCGCCGTTATGGCATCGGTAACTTCGTCAATCGCTGCCATGCCATCGACGCTGCTCACCAAACCGCGCTTGTTGTAGATCGGCAATATGGGTTCGGTCTTGGCGCGATATTCGGCCATGCGCGTGCGTACCGTCGCTTCATTGTCGTCGGGGCGACGCTTGAATTCGGTTGAGCCGCATTTGTCGCATACGCCTGCTTTAACGGGCTGCTTGAAAGTGTCGTGATAGCCATCACCGCATTTCGCGCAGGTATAGCGGCCGACAATGCGTTCGACCAATGCGTCTTCGTCCACCACCAATTCGATGACATGGTCAAGCGTGCGATTGCGCGATGCAAGCAATCCGTCGAGCAATTCGGCCTGCGGGGCAGTGCGCGGATAGCCGTCAAAGATCAGCCCCTTGTCGGCGGGGATTGCATCCATATGCTCGCCAAGGATTTCGGCCATCAGTTCGTCAGGAAAGAGCTTGCCCGATTTCATGATCTCGTCGGCCAGTTTGCCAACATCGGTCCCGGCCTTCACCGCCGCACGCAGAATGTCACCAGTGGACAATTGCACCATGCCATAGGTTTCAACCAGATGTGCCGCCTGGGTTCCCTTGCCTGCGCCGGGAGGCCCGAGCAGAATGATGTTCCTGACCTTGCCCACTTTTCACTCCCTGATGCTGTTGCCCGGGCTTAGCGACCCCGGTTCCCCTTGAGCTTCGCCTTCTTCAGAAGGTCGCCATATTGGTGGGCAATCAGATGCCCCTGAATTTGCGAGATGGTATCGACAGTCACATTGACCAGAATCAACAGACTGGTGCCGCCAATGACAAAGAATTGCTGCTGCCCGGTCAGCCCCATGACATAGTCGGGAAGCAAGCAGACAACCGCCAGATAGGCAGCGCCCAGCACCGTAATGCGGGTCAACACATAGTCGAGATAGTCCTGCGTGCTCTTGCCCGGCCGGATGCCTGGAATGAAGCCACCCGCCTTCTTCAGATTGTCGGCGGTTTCTTCAGGGTTGAAGACAACCGCTGTGTAGAAGAAGCAGAAGAAGACAATGCCAAGGCCATAGAGCAGCAGATAGACCGGCTGACCATGCGACAGATATTGGTTGAGCAGGATAATGAAATCACCAAATTGGCTCTCGCCCGCAACCGTTTGTCCGCCCAACTGGCTGACCGTGATCGGCAACAGCAACAGCGATGAGGCAAAAATTGGAGGGATGACACCTGCGGTGTTCAACTTCAGCGGCAAGTGGCTGCGGTCAGCCTGCATCATGCCACGCTGGGTCGCACGCTTTGGATATTGGATCAGCACCCGGCGTTGCGCGCGTTCAACATAGCAGATGAGCAGCGTCAGGAAGACGAACATCGCGATAAAGCCGACGATGATGATCGGATCGATTGAGCCCGTCCGCCCGCCTTCGAGCAGGTTGGCGACCAGACGCGGCATTTGCGCGACAATACCTGCCATGATGATCAACGAGATACCGTTGCCGATACCCCGGCTAGTGATCTGTTCACCCAGCCACATCAGGAACATCGTGCCGCCGACAAGGCTGATCGTTGCGACAACACGGAACATCAGGCCCGGCTCGACAACGGCCTGAATGCCGTTGGCCGCAGCAAGCGTTTCCAGGCCAGAGGCAAGGAAAAAGCCCTGCATCGCGGTCAGGAATACCGTGCCATAGCGGGTATATTGATTGAGCTTCTTGCGCCCGCTTTCACCCTCTTTCTTGATCGCCGCCAATGTCGGCGACAAGGAAGCGGCGAGCTGCACGACGATCGACGCGGTGATATAGGGCATGACGCCCAGCGCGATCAGGCTCATACGCTCGAGCGAGCCACCAGAGAAGGTGTTGAAAATGTCGAGCACGCCGCCAGCGGCGTTGTTGGCATACAATGCCGCCTGTGCGACCGGATCAACCCCCGGCAGCGGCACAAAACTGAGCATGCGGAAAATAATCAGGGCACCCAGTGTGAACCAGATGCGCTTTTTCAAATCGTCGGCTTTGCCGAACTTCGAAAAATTGATGCCCGATGCCATTTGGTCGGCGCGAGATGCCATGATTATACTTTCCTAAAATTCTGAATGCCGCGCTAGCGACTTGGCGCGCAGCAATCTACCCCGAAACGACATGTCTGGCGTATCAGATGCCTCTGAAACACCAAACCCCGCAAGCCCATATCGGGATGCGGGGTCTGTAAGACAAGGGTGAAGTTTCACCGATATCACTTTGCCTTCTTGGCGCTGCCCTTCTTCTCGGCAGCTTTTTCCGAAGCCGGCTTCACAACAAGGATGTCCACCTTGCCGCCAGCCTTTTCGACAGCTTCAACAGCCGCCTTTGAGGCACCGGCGACCGACAGCGTGATTTTCGCAGTCAGTTCGCCCTTGGCGAGAATGCGGACGCCGTCCTTGCCGCCACGCGACAAGCCTGCAGCCTTGAGCGCGGCCTGATCGATTACAGCCTTGGCATCGAGCTTCTTGGCGTCGATGAACTTCTGGATCATGCCCAGATTCACTTCAGCATAGTCTTTCGCGAAGATATTGTTGAAGCCGCGCTTCGGGATGCGCATGTGAAGGGGCATCTGGCCGCCCTCAAAGCCCTTGATGGCTACGCCCGAACGGCTCTTCTGACCCTTTTGGCCGCGGCCTGAGGTCTTGCCCTTGCCCGAACCAATACCACGACCGACCCGCATCTTGCGGTGACGGGCGCCTTCATTATCGCGGATGTCATTCAGTTTCATGTCTTGCACTCGCTTTCGCTTTTAATCGCGCTTCAAACAAATTCCTCTCCCTTGTGGGAGAGGATACGGAGACTTGCGAGCTTGCTCGCTAGTTGGAGTTGGAGAGGGGTTGCACTCCCTCACCCTCCCACCGCTTCGCGGCGGGCCCCTCCCTCTCCCGTAAGGGGAGAGGGGTTATAGGTTACCCCACAACCTCAACCATGTGCCGCACGCTGCGGATCATGCCGCGCACTTCGGGGGTATCTTCCAGTTCAACCACCTTGTGCATCTTGTCGAGGCCGAGCCCTTGCAGCGTCTTGCGCTGAATGGCGGGGCGGCGGATCGGCGAGCCGGTCTGCTTGATTTTGATCTTTGCCATTATCGCTTACTCCGCAATAGCTTCGGCGTCGGCTTCGGCAGTTTTGCTGCCACCGCGCCCCAGAAGGTCGGCGATTTTCTTGCCGCGACGCTGTGCAACTGATTTCGGGCTGGTCTGGTCAGACAGCGCCGCAAAGGTTGCACGGATCATGTTATAGGGGTTCGACGTGCCGACCGACTTGGTCACAACGTCCGCAACGCCCAGCGATTCAAACACAGCGCGCATCGGGCCACCGGCGATGATGCCGGTACCGGCAGGTGCCGAACGAACCGTGACATTGCCCGCACCGAAGCGACCATTGCAATCATGGTGCAGCGTGCGACCGTCTTTCAACGGAACGCGAATCATCGATTTCTTTGCAGCAGCGGTCGCCTTGTTGATGGCTTCCGGCACTTCGCGTGCTTTGCCATGACCAAAGCCGACACGGCCCTGACCATCGCCAACCACCACGAGCGCGGCGAAACCAAAGCGCTTACCGCCCTTTACGGTTTTCGAAACGCGGTTGATGTGGACGAGCTTTTCGATCGTGCCATCATCTTCTTTTCTTCGCGCGGCTTGCGGTCATCGCGGCGGCCACGGCCACCACCTTCGCCACGTCCACGTCCACCACGGCCACGACCGCGACCTTCGGCTTCAACAGATTCAGGAGCAGCAGCGACTGCGTCTACGACGACGTTTTCGGTTGTTGTGTTTTCGTCAGCCATCAGCAGAACTCCAGCCAGCCTTCGCGGGCAGCCTCGGCCAGCGCCTTGTCGCGACCATGAAAGCGGAACCCACCACGGTCAAAAACGACGTTGGTTACGCCAGCCTTTTCGCAGCTTCGGCAACGCGCTTGCCAACTTCAGCAGCGGCATCCGAAGTCGCGCCGTTTTCGCCTTCGCACCCTTGTCGAGGGTCGAAGCCGAAGCAACGGTGACGCCCTTGGAGTCGTCGATGATCTGGGCGTAGATGTGGCGACCCGTGCGGTGCACCGAAAGACGCGGACGACCGGCAACCTGCGAACGCAGCTTCGAACGGACGCGCTGACGGCGCTTTTCAAAGAGAGAGAGCTTTGCCATGGCTTATTTCTTCTTCCCTTCTTTGCGGAAGATATATTCGCCGCGGTACTTGATGCCCTTGCCCTTATAGGGTTCCGGCTTCCTCCAGCGACGGATTTCGGCAGCAACCTGCCCTACCTTCTGCTTGTCGATGCCCGAGATTTCCACCGTGGTGTTGTCGGGCGTCTTGATTTCGATACCATCGGGGATCGCGAAATCGACGTCATGGCTATACCCAAGCTGAAGCTTCAGGTTGCGGCCCTGCGAGTTGGCACGATAACCAACGCCGGTGATTTCGAGCACCTTGGTGAAGCCTTCGGTCACGCCGGTGACCAGGTTCTGCACCAATGTGCGCTGCATTCCCCAGAATGCGCGAGCTTCTTTGCTCTTGTTGGCAGGCATGACCGACAGGCCTTCGTCCTTCATTTCATACGAAATGAGGTCGCTCATCGGCATGGTCAATTCGCCCTTCGGGCCCTTCACCGACAAGGTGCCATCGCCCATGCTGGCGGTGACGCCAGCAGGAATAGCAACCGGTTTTTTACCAATGCGGCTCATCAGAACACCTCCGCCAGGATTTCGCCGCCGACATTGGCTTCGCGTGCTTCGGCGTCCGAGAGCACACCCTTCGGCGTGGAAACAATGGTGATGCCCAGACCGTTGCGTACGACAGGAAGCTCTGAGCTTCCCGAATAGACGCGGCGGCCGGGTTTCGAAACGCGGGCAACATGCTGGATAGCGGGTTGGCCCTCGAAATATTTCAGCTCGATGCGCAGGCCCTTGTGAGCGCCCAGTGCTTCTTCGCTGTAACCGCGGATATAGCCTTCACGCTGCAACACGTCGAGGACGCGAACGCGCAGATTGGAAGCGGGCGAAACGACAGAGTCTTTCTTCGCGCGCTGGCCGTTGCGGATGCGGGTGAGCAGATCACCCAAAGGATCGGTCAATGCCATTTTCTCTATCCCTTACCAGCTCGATTTCGTAACGCCGGGGATCAGGCCCTTATTGGCCAGATCACGCAGCTCGATACGGCAGAGCCGGAACTTGCGATAATATGCACGCGGACGACCCGTTGTTTCGCAACGGTTGCGAACGCGGGTCGGGTTGCCGTTGCGCGGAATTTCAGCGAGCTTCAGGCGGGCCATCAAACGGTCGCCATCATCAGCCGACGTGTCGTCAGCAATCGCTTTCAGCCGCGCATAACGGCCCGAATATTTTTTAACGAGCTTCTTGCGACGCTCATTTTTGTTGATCGAACTCAGTTTCGCCATGACTTAAGTTCTCGTCCTTTCTGACAAGAGGGAAGCGCGCATCAAGCTGCTTCCTTTTCCTCTGCTTGTTCTTGCGGGAATGGGAAGCCGAACAGCCGGAGCAGTTCACGTGCTTCATCATCGGTTTTGGCCGAAGTCGTTACAATCACGTCCATACCGCGAACGGTATCGATCTGATCATAGCTGATTTCGGGGAAAATAATCTGCTCTTTCAAACCCATGGCAAAGTTGCCACGGCCGTCAAAGCTGTTCGGGTTCAGACCACGAAAGTCGCGGATGCGCGGCATCGCGATCGTCACCAGACGGTCGAGAAATTCGTACATCTGCTGACGACGCATCGTCACCTTGACACCAATCGGCATGCCTTCGCGCAGCTTGAAGCCTGCGATCGACTTTTTCGCCTTGGTGACAACCGGCTTCTGGCCAGCGATCAGTTCCATTTCGGCAAGAGCGGTCGTAACCTTTTTCTTGTCCTGTGATCCTTCGCCCACACCCATGTTGAGCGTGATCTTTTCGATCTTCGGAACAGCGAAACGGTTGGTGTAGCCGAACTTTTCAGTCATCGCCTTGACGACAACGTCGTCATAGCGCTGCTTCATGCGCGGTGTGTATTTTGCATCAGCCATCGATCTTCTCCCCGGACTTGGCGGCCACGCGGACCTTCTTGCCGTCCTTGGTTTCAATGCGAACGCGTGTCGGCTTGCCCGTTTTGGGGTCGGCCACGGCGACATTCGAAATGTGCAGCGGTGCTTCAAACGGCTTTTTGCCGCCCTGCGGGTCCGCCTGGGTCGGCTTGGAGTGGCGAACGCGCACGTTCACGCCCGATACGACGACCTTGTCGGCCTTCGGATCGACGCGGGTGACTTCGCCAGTCTTGCCCTTGTCCTTGCCGGCGAGCACCACGACGGTGTCACCCTTTTTGATTTTTGCCATTGCCATCTTACAAAACCTCCGGCGCCAGGCTGATGATCTTCATGTGGTTTTTCGCACGAAGTTCACGGCAGACGGGGCCAAAAATACGGGTGCCGATCGGCTCCTTGTTGTTGCCGATCAAAACGGCAGCATTGGTGTCGAAGCGGATAACCGAACCGTCAGCACGACGGATGTCCTTGCGGGTGCGAACGATGACGGCCTTGTGGACGTCGCCCTTCTTCACCTTGCCGCGCGGCTGGGCTTCCTTGATCGACACCACGATGATGTCGCCAACGCCAGCGGTGCGGCGCTTTGATCCGCCGAGAACCTTGATGCACTGGACGCGCTTGGCGCCGCTGTTGTCAGCCACATCGAGATTGGATTGCATCTGAATCATGGATCAACCCTCCGCGAGTTCGGCCGCAGCCTCTGGTGCCGCGCCGACGCGCTCAACCAAAGTCCAGGTCTTGTTCTTCGAAATCGGCGCACATTCCTGAATACGGACAACTTCGCCTGCTTTCGCAGCGTTTTCCGCATCATGGGCGTGGTACTTTTTCGTACGACGGATGATCTTGCCGTAAAGCGGGTGCTTCACCTTGCGCTCGACGAGCACAACGACCGTCTTGTCGTTCTTGTCGGACACCACCGTGCCGGTAAGAATACGTTTAGGCATCGCTTGCGCTCCTTATGCCGATTTTGCAGCGGCGTTGGCACGCTCGCTCTGCAGGGTTTTGATCTGCGCAATGCTGCGACGCACTTCGCGGATCCGCGCCGGCTTTTCCAGCTGACCGGTTGCCGACTGGAAACGCAGATTGAACTGTTCGCGCTTCAGTTCGCCGAGGTCAGCCGAAAGCTGGTCATCGGTCTTAACGCGGAGGTCTTCGATCTTGGTCATCCCTTGACTCCCAGGTGCGAGGTGTCGCCCAGGCGAGCAACGACCTTGGTCTTGATCGGCAGCTTCATCGCAGCGCGCTGGAAAGCGACCGCTGCGAGCGGACCGGGGACACCGTCAAGTTCGAACAGGATGCGGCCCGGCTTGACGCGAGCAGCCCAATATTCGACCGAACCCTTGCCCTTACCCTGACGAACTTCGGCAGGCTTTTTCGAAACCGGCACGTCCGGGAAGATACGGATCCACAAACGTCCCTGACGCTTGATGTGACGCGTAATCGCACGGCGAGCCGCTTCGATCTGGCGTGCGGTAATCCGCTCGGGTTCCAGAGCCTTGAGGCCGTAAGAACCGAAGTTCAGGTCCGTACCGCCCTTGGCAACGCCATGAATGCGTCCCTTGAACTGCTTGCGGAATTTATGTTTTTTAGGTTGCAACATGATGCTTGCCTATCTTCCTATCAGCGGCGGTCAAACTGCGGGCGAACGCCAGCGGTCTGCGCTTCCATCATCAGGCGGTCGGTTGCCATCGGATCATGACCAAGGATTTCACCCTTGAAGATCCAGCACTTGATGCCGATGATGCCATATGCGGTCAGCGCTTCGGCTTCGGCATAATCGATATTGGCCCGCAGCGTATGCGCAGGCACGCGGCCTTCACGATACGATTCGGTCCGTGCGATTTCAGCGCCGCCCAAACGACCACCGCAGGTGATCTTGATGCCTTCGGCTCCCAGACGCATCGCCGACTGCATCGCACGCTTCATGGCGCGACGGAAAGCGATACGGCGGATCAGCTGATCAGCGATGCCCTGTGCGACGAGCTTGGCGTCGATTTCAGGCTTGCGGATTTCAACGATGTTCAGCGACACTTCACCGTCGGTGAACTTCGAAATCTGCTTTTTCAGCTTTTCAATGTCCGCACCCTTCTTGCCGATGATCACGCCGGGGCGTGCAGCATAGATGGAGACGCGCACCAGCTTGGCGGGGCGTTCGATCACGACCTTGGAAATCGCGGCTTGCGGAAGCGTCTTCATCACGAACTTGCGGATGTTGATGTCTTCCAGAAGCATGCGGCCATAGTCCGCACCTTCGGCGAACCAGCGGCTGTCCCAGGTCCGGTTGATCTGCAGGCGAAGCCCGATCGGATTGCTCTTCTGACCCATGACTTAAGCCTCTTCTTCCTGTTCACGCACCACGATGCGCAGACGGCTGAACGGTTTCAGGATGCGGGTCGATTTGCCGCGACCGCGAGCGTGGAAACGCTTCATGGTCAACGCCTTGCCGACGCTCGCTTCGGCGACGACAAGGCTGTCGACGTCGAGATTATGGTTGTTTTCCGCATTGGCGATGGCCGAAGCCAAAACCTTTTTCGCATCAACCGCCATTCCCCGCTTGGAGAATGTCAGGATGTTCAGGGCGTCTTCAACCTTGCGTCCACGGATCAGCGCGGCAACCAGGTTAAGCTTTTGTGCCGAACCACGGATGGTGGTGCCGACAGCCAAAGCTTCCTTTTCGCCGACGCGACGGGGGGCTTTCTGCTTAGACATTAGCGCTTGCCCTTCTTGTCTGCGCCGTGACCATGGTAGGTACGGGTGGGCGCAAATTCGCCCAGCTTATGGCCAACCATGTCTTCATTCACCGCGACGGGAATGAATTTATGGCCGTTATAGACGCTGAACGTCAGGCCCACGAATTGCGGAAGGATCGTCGAGCGGCGCGACCAGGTCTTGATCGGCGCGGTGCTGTTCGCATCCTGCGCGGTTTCTGCTTTTTTCAGCAGATACAGGTCGACAAAAGGACCTTTCCAGACGGAACGAGCCATGACTTACCTCTTCTTCTTCGCATGACGTGACCGGATGATCATCTTGTCAGTCGATTTGTTCGAACGGGTACGCGCACCCTTGGTCGGCTTACCCCATGGTGTCACAGGATGACGACCACCGGAGGTCCGGCCTTCACCACCACCGTGCGGGTGGTCGACCGGGTTCTTTGCAACACCGCGAGTCAAAGGCTTGATGCCCTTCCAGCGGTTGCGGCCAGCCTTGGCAAGCGTCTGGTTGCTGTTGTCGGGGTTTGAAACCGCGCCAACCGTACCCATGCAGGTGCCGAGGATATAACGCTGTTCACCCGAGTTCAGGCGAACGATGACTTTGCCACCGTCACGACCGACCAGCTGCACGTAGGTGCCTGCCGAACGGGCGATCTGACCGCCCTTGCCAGGCTTCATCTCCACGTTGTGGCAGATGGTGCCGACCGGCATCTGGCTGAGCAGCATCGCGTTGCCCGGCTTAACGTCGGTCTTTTCACCAGCGACAACAGTGTCACCGACATTCAGGCGCTGCGGCGCCAGAATATAGGTCTGTTCGCCGTCGCTATACTTCACCAGTGCGATGAAGGCGGTGCGGTTGGGGTCATATTCCAGACGCTCGACGGTTGCCGGCATATCCCATTTGCGACGCTTGAAGTCGATAATGCGGTACTTCTGCTTGTGGCCGCCGGCGATGCCGCGCGAGGTGACATGGCCCTTATTGTTGCGGCCGCCGGTCTTGCGCTTGCCTTCGGTCAGCGCCTTGACGGGCTTCCCTTTGAAAAGGCTCGAACGGTCAACGAGCACAAGGCCGCGACGCGCCGGGCTGGTTGGTTTGTAGCTTTTGAGTGCCATTATCCTGCCCTTAGATCCCTGAGGTCACGTCGATGGTCTGGCCTTCAGCCAGAGTCACAACGGCCTTTTTGACGTCGTTGCGGGTATAGGGCTTGCCCTTCCACCGCTTGACTTTGCCCTTTTGCACGAGCGTGTTGACGCCCTTCACCTTGACGTCGAACAAAGCTTCGACCGCCGCTTTAATCTGCGGCTTGGTGGCGGTGCCGGCGACCTTGAAAACAACGGCGTTGTTTTCCGAAAGCAGCGTCGCCTTTTCGGTGATGTGCGGAGCAACGATCACGTCGTAATGACGGATGTCGATTGCGTCTTTCTTAGCCATTGAAACGGGCCTCCAGTTTCTCAACCGCGGCGCGGGTCAGGACCAGCGTTTCGTGCTTCAGAATGTCATAGACGTTGGCGCCCACAGCGGGGAGCACATTGACGCCGATGATATTGGCTGATGCTTTGCGGAAATTGTCATTCACGCCTTCACCGTCAATGACCAAAGTGGTCTTGCCGAAACCAAGCTTGGCGATCTGGCCGATCAGCAATTTGGTCTTGGCGTCTTTGACGTCGAGGTCTTCGAGGACGATGAGCGAGCCCGACTTGGCCTTGCTCGAAAGCGCCATCTTCAGACCCAGCGTGCGGATCTTTTTGTTCAACAGCGGGTTGAAGTCGCGGAGACGAGCACCGTGAGCCTTACCACCACCGATGAAAACCGGAGCGCGACGATCGCCGTGACGGGCGACACCGCCGCCTTTCTGGCGACCGAATTTCTTGCCGGTGCGGGCAACGTCAGAGCGTTCGCGGGTCGGACGAGCCGTGCCACGTGCCTTTTCACGCTGCCAGGTGACGACGCGGTGCAAAATGTCTGCACGCGGTTCGATGCCGAAGACTTCGTCGTTCAGATCGATGTCGCCCTTTGCCTTGGCGTCGAGGGTTTGAACCTTGAGCTTCATGTTCAGCCCTCCTTCGTTTCTTCGCTGGCGTCAGCGGCGGGAGCCTCTTCAGCAGCGGGGGTTTCGACGGGAGCTTCTGCAGCAGGCGCTTCCGCACTTGCTTCAACAGCCGGAGCTTCGACGACTTCGGTTTCAGCCGCGATTACGACTTCTTCCTCGATCGGCGCTTCATTGTCATTCTTCAGCGCACCGGGGAACGGAGCACCTTCGGGTGACGGAACCTTGACCGCGTCGCGGACAAGCAACCAACCGTTCTTCGCACCGGGGACCGAGCCCTTGACGAAGATCAAGCCGCGCGCAACGTCGGTGCGAACGATTTCCAGATTTTGCTGTGTACGCTGGCGATCACCCATGTGACCGGCCATCTTCTTGTTCTTGAAGACCTTACCCGGATCCTGACGGTTACCCGTCGAACCATGGGCACGGTGGCTGATCGAAACGCCGTGGGTTGCGCGCATACCGCCGAAACCCCAACGCTTCATGGCACCCGCAAAACCCTTACCCTGGGTCTTGCCGGTAATGTCGACCAGCTGGCCTGCAATGAAATGATCCGCTGAAATCGTGGCGCCGACCGGCAGCAAGCCGTCTTCGCCTTCAACGCGGAATTCAACGACGCGTGCCTTGGGCTCGACTTGAGCCTTGGCGAATTCTCCGCGCTGCGGTTTGTTTACATTTTTCGCCTTACGGACACCTGCACCAAGACGGACAGCATAATAGCCATCCTTTTCTTGCGAGCGGGCCCCGACCACCTGGCAGCCTTCCAGCGCCAATACGGTGACGGGTACGTGACGGCCATCTTCATTGAAGAGGCGCATCATGCCCATCTTTTTAGCGATCACGCCAGTACGCATGACCAATACTCCTTACAGAGGCCGAGGGGACCATTCCCCGCGGCGTGGAAGGCCCTGTCAAAGCAATGCCCCGACAAGACCTGTTCAGCCCGATTTTGTTAAACGTCGCCCCGTCCGGGCTGAACCCTCCCCAAAGGGAGGAAGACGGGGGACGCAGGCCCGGACCAAAAACTCCCGAAGGAAAAGTCCGGCGGTATCCCTATGTCTCGCTAGCCTTAGGCCAGCTTGATTTCGACATTCACACCGGCAGCAAGGTCAAGCTTCATCAAAGCATCGACGGTCTGCGGAGTGGGCTGCACAATGTCGAGCAGCCGCTTGTAAGTGCGCACCTCAAACTGCTCGCGCGACTTTTTGTCGACGTGCGGGCCGCGGTTGACGGTGAACTTTTCGATACGGGTAGGAAGAGGAATTGGTCCGCGAATCAAAGCGCCGGTGCGGCGAGCGGTGTCGGCGATATCGCCAGTCGCCTGATCGAGGACGCGATGGTCAAATGCTTTCAGACGAATGCGAATATTCTGCGTTTCCATGACTGGACCCAATTCCTGTTTCTATCAGTATCAAAGAGCGAAAAACAGCCAGCCCAACGACCCCCTTTTTGGCGAGGGATGCCAGGACAGCTGTTTTGAAAATTCTATATAAACCGTCCCGCCCGAATCAGTGAATCGGGCGGGATGCGCGGCCTATATTACTTCGTGATGTTGCTGACAACCCCTGAACCGACGGTGCGGCCACCTTCGCGGATAGCAAAGCGAAGGCCCTGCTCCATTGCGATCGGTGCGATCAGCTTTACGTTGATCGTGACGTTGTCGCCCGGCATCACCATTTCGGTGCCTTCAGGAAGGATCACTTCGCCGGTCACGTCGGTCGTGCGGAAGTAGAATTGCGGACGGTAGTTCGCAAAGAACGGCGTGTGACGGCCGCCTTCTTCCTTCGAAAGGACGTAGATTTCTGCCGAGAAGTCGGTGTGCGGCGTAACCGGAACCGGGCTTGGCCAGAACCTGACCACGCTCAACGTCTTCACGGCCTACGCCACGAACCAGTGCGCCGATGTTGTCGCCAGCACGACCTTCGTCGAGCAGCTTGCGGAACATTTCAACGCCGGTGACGACGGTCTTCTGGGTGTCGCGGATGCCGACGACTTCGACTTCTTCGCCAACCTTGACGATGCCGGTCTCGACGCGGCCGGTAACAACCGTACCACGGCCCGAGATCGAGAACACGTCTTCGACGGGCATCAGGAAGGGCTTGTCGACCGGACGGTCGGGCTGCGGAATGGCTTCGTCAACAGCAGCCATCAGGGCGAGAACCGAATCCTTGCCGATGTTGTCGTCACGACATTCAAGAGCGGCAAGTGCCGAACCCTTGACGATGGGAATGGCGTCGCCGTCGAAACCATAAGATGAAAGCAGCTCGCGCACTTCCATTTCAACCAGTTCGAGAATTTCTTCATCGTCAACCTGGTCGACCTTGTTCATGTAAACGACGAGCGAAGGCACGCCAACCTGACGGGCAAGCAGGATGTGCTCGCGGGTCTGGGGCATCGGGCCGTCTGCGGCGGAAACAACAAGGATAGCACCGTCCATCTGGGCAGCACCGGTGATCATGTTCTTCACATAGTCAGCGTGGCCCGGGCAATCGACGTGCGCATAGTGGCGGGCAGCCGTTTCATATTCGACGTGTGCGGTCGAAATGGTGATGCCGCGTTCGCGCTCTTCAGGAGCCTTGTCGATGTTGGCGAAATCAACGGCGGTGCCGCCGAATGCTTCTGCCATGATCTTGGTGATCGCAGCGGTCAGCGTGGTCTTGCCATGGTCAACGTGACCGATGGTGCCGATGTTGCAGTGCGGTTTCGTCCGCTCAAATTTAGCCTTTGCCATTGTTCAAACCTTCTTAGTTCAAATATCAGATTTTGATCAGTTGGGACGCCGCCTGCTGAATCAGGCGCCGCCCTTAATCGCTAATTGTTGCTCAAGCAAGCTTCTCTTTGACTTCAGCCGCGACGTTTGCCGGGACTTCGTCATAATGTGAGAAGAACATCGAGTAGTTGGCGCGTCCCTGCGTGAATGAACGCAGTTGGTTGACGTAGCCGAACATGTTGGCCAGCGGCACCATTGCTTCGACAACCTGTGCGTTGCCGCGGCTGTCTGTGCCCTGGATCATGCCACGACGCGAGTTCATGTCGCCGATGACGTCGCCGATGAAATCATCGGGCGTAACGACTTCGACTTTCATGATCGGCTCGAGCAGCTTGATGCCTGCTTTTTGCGCAGCTTCACGCATACCGGCACGACCAGCAATTTCGAACGCCAGCGCCGACGAGTCGACGTCATGGTAGGCGCCGTCATACAGTTCGATGTCGAAGTCGATGATCGGGAAGCCGATGAGCGAGCCGCTTTCGGCGGTTTCGCGCATGCCCTTTTCAACGCTGGGGATATATTCCTTCGGAATGTTACCGCCCTTGACCGCATCGGTGAAGGTGATGCCCGATCCACGTTCGCCCGGGGTTACCTTGAACTTGATGCGACCGAACTGACCCGAACCACCCGACTGTTTCTTGTGGGTGTAATCGATGTCCACCGGACGCGCGAGATATTCGCGGTAGGCAACCTGTGGCGCACCAACATTGGCCTCGACCTTGAATTCGCGGCGCATACGATCGACGATGATGTCGAGGTGAAGTTCGCCCATCCCCTTGATGATCGTCTGTCCCGATTCGTGATCGGTCGAAACGCGGAACGAGGGATCTTCAGCCGACAGGCGGTTGAGCGCTATGCCCATCTTTTCCTGGTCAGCCTTGGTCTTGGGTTCTACCGACAGTTCGATAACCGGTTCAGGGAATTCCATCCGTTCGAGAATGATCGGATCGCGTTCGGCGCACAGCGTGTCACCGGTCGTCGTTTCTTTCATACCGGCAAGCGCGATGATGTCGCCTGCAAATGCTTCGTCAACGTCCTTACGTTCGTTGGCGTGCATTTCGAGCATGCGGCCGACCTTTTCCTTCTTGTCCTTCACCGAGTTCAGATAGGTGCCCTTGACGAGCGAACCTGAATAGATGCGGATGAAGGTCAGGCTGCCCACGAACGGATCGTTCATGACCTTGAATGCCAGCGCGCTGAACGACGCATCGTCGGTCGCGGGGCGGCTGTCGGGTTCAAGGCTGTCCATCTTCACGCCCTGCACATCTTCAATGTCGAGCGGTGAAGGCAGATAATCGACAACGCAATCGAGCAAAGGCTGCACGCCCTTGTTCTTAAAAGCAGAACCGCAAACGACGGGGACAAACGCATGGCCCAGCGTACCCTTACGGATCAGCGCCTTCAGCGTCGCCACGTCAGGTTCGTTGCCTTCGAGATAGGCTTCCATCGCGTCATCGTCTTGCTCAACGGCCAGTTCGATCAGTTCGCTGCGATATTTCGCGGCCTTTTCGACCATGTCCGCAGGCACATCTTCGTAGAAGAATTCAGCGCCCAGCGCTTCATCCTTCCAGATGATCGCACGGTTTTCGACCAGATCGACCAGACCCTTCAGATCGGCTTCAATACCGATGGGCAGGAACAGCACGGCGGGCTTTGCACCCAGACGATCGATGATCGACTGCACGCAATATTCGAAATTGGCACCGGTACGGTCGAGCTTGTTGATGAAGCACATCCGCGGAACCTTGTACTTGTCAGCCTGACGCCACACGGTTTCGGACTGCGGCTCAACGCCGGCAACGCCGTCGAAGCAAGCGACAGCACCGTCGAGCACGCGCAGCGAACGTTCAACTTCAATCGTGAAGTCAACGTGGCCGGGGGTGTCGATGATGTTGATGCGATGGTCGTTCCAGAAACAGGTGGTTGCAGCCGACGTGATCGTGATCCCGCGTTCCTGCTCCTGTTCCATCCAGTCCATGGTGGCAGCGCCATCATGGACTTCACCGATCTTGTACGACTTGCCGGTGTAATACAGGATACGCTCGGTGGTCGTGGTCTTGCCGGCATCGATGTGCGCCATGATGCCGATATTGCGATATTTTTCCAACGGATGGCTGCGTGCCATGATCTTCACTCCAGTGAAAAGGCCCATATGGCCCTATAGTTGCGGGGGGCCGGTCAAAAACCGGCCCCTATGTCCTGTTTATGACAGTATCGCGGCTTACCAGCGATAATGTGCGAAGGCGCGGTTGGCTTCTGCCATGCGGTGCGTATCTTCGCGCTTCTTGACGGCATTGCCGCGGTTGTTGGCCGCATCCATGACTTCACCCGACAGACGGGCCGCCATGGTGGTTTCGCTGCGGTTGCGCGCAGCTGAAATCAGCCAACGGATGGCCAGCGCCTGGGCGCGTTCCGGACGGACTTCGCAAGGCACCTGATAGGTAGCACCACCAACGCGACGCGAACGGACTTCGATGCCCGGCTTCACATTGTTCAATGCTTCATGGAAGGTCTGCACCGGATCTTTCTTGGCCTTGGCTTCGACAGTTTCGAGTGCGCCATAAACAATGCGTTCTGCGACGGATTTTTTGCCGTCAAGCATCAGGTTGTTCATGAATTTCGAAAGCACCAGATCACCGAATTTTGGATCGGGAAGGATGATGCGCTTTTCGGGACGACGACGACGTGACATTTCTCTATTCTCCCGATCTTATTTCGGACGCTTCGCGCCATATTTGGAACGCGACTGCTTACGGTCTTTGACGCCCTGTGTGTCGAGCACGCCGCGCAGGACGTGGTAACGCACACCGGGAAGATCGCGGACACGACCGCCACGGATCAGTACGATGGAGTGTTCCTGCAGGTTGTGGCCTTCACCGGGGATATAGGAAATGACTTCGCGCTGGTTGGTCAGACGGATCTTGGCCACCTTACGCAGAGCCGAGTTCGGCTTTTTCGGAGTCGTTGTGTAAACACGGGTGCAAACGCCGCGCTTCTGCGGGTTCTGCTCCATTGCAGGGACCTTTGACTTGGCCTTCTGCGGGACCCGGCCCTTGCGGACCAGCTGGTTAATCGTTGGCATATCTTCACCTTGAAAATAAGTTGGTTACTTTGCGCGACAAGACGTGGACCCATATGCAAATGCCAAGGGGCAAAAGCGTTGGGAGCGCGGCGGAGGCTCAGCCTTGATTCCGCCCGGCCTGTCGAACAATGTTCAGCCTATGTGAGTTTTCCATTGGGCGCGGAGAATCACTCCTCGCGCTTTCGGGAAGGCGGGCCATTAGCGGCGGATGGGGCGTCGGTCAAGGGGGCGGCGCTATTTGCCGCGCAAGTCAACCGGCTTTCCGCGTTCATAGCCCAATATCCCCGGGATCGGGGCCAGCCGGTTGATGTTTCCGGCACCGGGTTCATAGAACTGGCCGATGACCTCCAGCTTGGCTGGGCTGATCGGCATTTTTTGGATCGCGGCAGGCACGGCGGTTTGGGCGTCAGCAGGGACCAGCGCCCCACCCAAAACAAAGCTGTACTGGAACATCTGCTCTCCCAGTTCATCTTCGAGATTGGGGACTGGAGATTCCTTGTGGACCTTGTCCGCGTAAAGCGAGCCCAGATGGGTGATAACGCCGGGCTGAGCAGTAAAGCCGACCGTCCCCAAACAGTTGCAACTGGCAAGACCGCGATCACCAACCGTCACGCCATAAAGAATATATTTTCCTGGCGGCACTTGAAGCAGGATGGTCCGCATTTCGCCATCTTCAAGAAACTTTCCCACCCGGACCACAAAGCTATTGGGCTTGCCTTTATAGTCGAATTGAAATTCGCCGATTGTGGGCACAGGTCCGTCTTTTGCTTTTTTCCTAAGCTTAGGCAATTCTGCCTCATAGGCGATCTGCTTTGCGGCCAGATAATCTGCCAATTCCTGTTCGGAGGGCTCACGCAGCAACACATGCTGGATTGCAAACAGTCCAGACTTGGCGACACTTGCCTTGACCAAAATATAGGCAGCGTCGGCCTGCAAAGCTGCCGGTGCCTGTTCAAGGTGAATGGCGGCTTCGGCCATTTTTTTGGCCAAGGCGGGTTTGCGGCGCGCATAACATTGGCAAAATGGCAAGTATTCCAAGCAACGGGTGCTTCATCGCATCACTACCTCGTCAGCGGGTTTAGGCCCCGATGCCAATTTTGCCTGCATCAGGATCAGTTGCTGCTCTTCGCCATCGTTAAGCTTGTCAAATACCGATTCAGCTATCGCATAACGGTCGTAGCCACGTGTTCCCATGCAACGTCGCATTTTGTTGCTATGTTGTCCTCTGATCATTTTGGGTACAATGATAGCTGCCATCGCAACTCCAACAATTCCATACATGGGCGTTCCCTGAAACACTTCACGGCGATGTTGTTCGCCCCACGGAATGAAACCCGGGACCGCTGCCGGTCCGGCAGATACCAAGTGCGCCCGGCAGTCACGCAGATCTTGGTAGGCGGTTTCAAACGAAACGTCCGGACTATGGAAATAGTAAAACTTATAGCCATCCTCGCGGATTTTGGGATCGGCAGATGGCGTTACATCGGGAACCGAAATCGTTGTCGGGTCCGGTAATGCGGTTTCAGGAGCAGCAGATGCTATCGCGGTGGATGACAGGCAGATCGCACACAGGAATTTCAGACTTTGCATGGTGCTATTGCTATGGTTGCTGCGGATGGTGTCAATAAAATTTTGCGGAAGTTGAAAAACCCCGTCACTCGTTAATCGAATGAAGACCATATGCCGTCAGAGACTCAGATATAAGGAGTCTCCAGTAATGAAATTCATCAAACTTCACTCGCGCGGCGGCAATTATTTGGTGGTGGCGGACAATGTTGCCTGGTTGCGCACTGCCGAAAATGGTCAGACGCAGATCGGGATTGTCGGCGGACAGCCATTGCTGGTCGCGGGCAGTATCGAGGAAATTGCCGAGATTATTTTGACGGGGGTTTCCGGGTCGGCGGAAGAAGCACCACAGCACGCGCAGGATGCATAAATGAAAACAGCGCCAAAGCCGCCCCGGTCAATCCGAAGGCGGCGTGGCGCTGGCAATCATGTCAACCGGGTCTGGATTCAGACCATCGTGACGGAAAACAGCAGACCGCTGAGCGTAACTGCTGCAAAAAGCGAGAAAAGCTTTTCCATTTGACTGTTCCTTTCTGTTTTATGGCCGGCCCTTTACGGGTGCTCTGGCCACCTGGACTCAGCCTCGCGGACATCCTTCTTCTTATGTTGCAGTGCACAAATAGTGCCTATCAGGTTAAAGACAAGTTAATTGATAGACAATTAAGTTGCACTTTATGCAAGTGATCCATGGATGGCCTTGCGCGCGAATTCCGCAATCTCGGCCTGCGCCGCCCGGCTTTCGCGCAGGAAGAAAATCGGCCAGTCGTGCATCAGCCCTGCCTCCTCGACATAGCGCACCGATGGCAGCTTTGCCTTTAGCCTGCGGGCATCGCTGACCAATATGTCATCGCCGCCGCCGAACATCAGAATCGGTGGCAGACCATCCCAATTCCCGTGGATCGGGCTGACGCGCGGATCGTCTATGGGCAGGTCACGCGCATAAAGCCTGCCCGCCTCTTGCGTCCCTGCGACCGTCAAAATGCTGTCGCGCGGTTCGATGGCGCGCTGTTCGGGTTGAGACACTGCGATATCGAGCCAAGGGCAGATCAGCACAATCCCCTCCGGCAGGCGCAGTCCTTCATCTCGCGCCTGCTGAACAACCGCGGCCGCAAGCCCGCCCCCGGCGCTGTCGCCTGCCAGCACAAAGGGTCCGCCATGATCCGGGGCATAGGCGCGGTACACCTCCATTGCGAAATCGAGCGTTTCCGTTGCGCCAGCTTCGGGTGCCAGAGGGTACAGCGGTGCCGTGATCGCAACCCCGTGCTTGGTCGCCAAATGGGCAAAGAATTTCCAGTGCACATCAACCGCCGGATAGACATATCCGCCGCCGTGGAAATAGAGGATATGCGCGCTGGCCTCACTTCCCTTTGGCCCGATACGCCACACTGATCGCCCCGCGATCACAGCCTCGACCACCGCCAGTTGCTTTTTCATCTTTTCGGTCGGCAGGTCTGGCGGTGACTGACGCGCCTTTTCAATTTCCACCAGCATCGCCGGGCCACCGCGATAGCGTTTTTTGTAAACACCCGTGGCGCGCAGCACAGCGCCGATCAAGGTCGCGGCAAAGCTTGGCATATCCCTCTCCTTTTTCTCCGTCGTCAGATGCAAGCGCTGCGCAGGAATGTCCAGCCGGAAGAGGGCTTTCGCACTATGCCATCCGATGCTAACCCTATGGCCATGGCGGGAGAATTTGAAGCAGCGGGAACGATTGTCGAAGGCGCGCTGGTGGCGACCGCCGTCGAGCAATCGAATCTGGGCCAAACGACAACGGGAAGCCATGCCGAGCATGATTGCCTGAATTGCGGCGCGGCGCTGGCCGGCCCCTATTGCGCGCAATGCGGGCAACAGGCGCATGTCCACCGCACATTGTCAGCAATCTGGCACGACATATTGCAATCGGTGCTGCATTTTGACGGCAAGCTGTGGCGCACGCTTCCAATGCTCGCCTTCAAACCCGGCGAACTGACCCGCCGCTATGTCCATGGCGAGCGCGCGAAATTTGTATCGCCAATGGCGCTGTTTCTGTTTTCAATTTTCCTGATGTTCGCGGTGTTCAGCTTTACGGGAGGTCCATTCGGGAGTGGAACGTCAACCCACAATGTTTCGATCAAAAAAGATTTCGCATCTGAGGCGAAAAAACTCGACGCGGAAATCGCCGAAACGGAGGCAAAAATCGCCGATCCAAAGCTATCACAGGCCATGAAAGTTTCGTTGCTATCAAAGCTGGGCGACTTGAAAGCGGACCGCAACGTCGTTGCCTTTGCCCAAACCGGCAAGGCCAAATATTCAAATGCAGAAACGCAAGGCAGTGATGGCAATTCCAGTATGTCTGTTCTCGAAAATGAAAGTACAGGGATAAAGTGGCTTGATACCCTGATCCAAAAGGGCGGCGAGAAAATGGTCTCCAACCCGAATCTTGTCCTCTATAAACTGCAATCGAACGGCTATAAATTCGCCTGGCTGTTGATACCCCTGTCGCTACCCTTTGTCTGGCTGGCAACTTTGGGTGTGAGGGGGCATCATTTTTATGACCATGCGGTTTTCACCACCTATTCGATTGCCTTCATGTGTCTATTATTCCTGCTGCTGGCGATCCTGTCGCGGATCGGGATAGGCAGCAATGTCTTGGGCTTTGCCTTCATCCTGATCCCACCGGTGCATCTCTATAAACGGCTGCGGCACAGCTATGCGTTGACCAGACCAGGCGCGATCGTACGGCTGGTGCTGCTATCGGCGTTTATCTGGCTGGTGTTGCTCGCCTTTGTGATGATCCTCTTTCTTCTCGGCTTTTTAGGATAAAGCATGACCCACAATTTCGACCGCCGCCTGCTGCTCAAAACCGGGATGTTCGGGCTGGGCGCGTTGGCGCTGCCCGGCGGGGCACTTGCAGCGTTACAGGCTTCGCTCGCCAAGGGCTTTTCGCACGGCGTCGCTTCCGGCGAGCCATCGCCAAACAGCGTGCTGCTTTGGACGCGCTATGTGTCGGATGCCCCCGAGACCAAACTTGCGGCAGAGGTCAGCGAATTTGCCGATTTCCGGCTGGTCTGGTCTGGAGCCGAAGCCGTCGCCTCCCCCTTGCGCGACCATACCGCAAAAGCCGTGATCAAACGGCTCGACCCCGGCAAGACCTATTATTACCGCTTCATCGCCCCTGATGGGAGCATCTCTCCTATTGGCAGAACGCGGACTTTGCCGGTGGAGGGGATCAAGCATTACCGCCTTGCGGTCTTTTCCTGCTCAAACCTGCCCTTTGGCTGGTTCAACGCCTATGCCCATGCAGCGAAGGCTGGCGACTTCGACTTGTCGCTGCATCTGGGTGATTATCTGTATGAATATCAGTCGGGTTATTATCCAGGGCCGAAGGATATGGTCGCCGGGCGGCTGATCGAACCTGCAAACGAGATAGTCAGTCTGGCCGACTATCGACTGCGTTATGCCAGCTACCGCATGGACCCCGACCTGCAGGCGGTACACGCCCGCGCGCCGATGCTGGCGATGTGGGACGATCATGAAATTGCCAATGACGCCAGCGAAAGCGGCGCGCAAAATCATCAGCCCAAGACCGAAGGCGAATGGTCTGAACGCAAACGCGCGGCGGAGCAGGCCTACCGCGAATGGATGCCGGTGCGCGACCTGTCCGACAACGGCGACCGCTGGAAAAACTACCCCATTGGCGACCTTGCCAATATCATCATGACCGAAAGCCGGATCACCGCGCGTTCGCGTCAGACGGGCCCCGGCAAGCTGGAGGGCGATTTTTCTGCAATTGCCAAAAAGCTAACCGATTTCCGCGATGGCGCTTTGCAAGATCCGGCGCGGACGATGTTAGGGACGGCGCAGGAACAGTGGCTGCATGGCACCTTTGCCAGCGGCAAGGCAAAGTGGAATATCTGGGCGCAGCAAACGATCATGGGATCGTTGTTCCAACCCAAAGGTGCTGAGAACTGGCTGAAACCCGATGCCGACGATATCGCCCGACAACGCGTGCTGCGCGGTACCGTCGCCGCACAGGCGGGTATCCCGTCCAACCTAGACGCATGGGATGGCTACCCCGCAGCCCGCGCCCGCGCGCTATCGGCTGCGCAAAATGCCAAGGGCGACCTTGTCGTGCTGACCGGAGACAGTCACAACGCCTGGGCCTTTGACCTGTCGCATGACGGCAAGCCCGCCGGGGTCGAGTTTGCCGGACAAAGCGTTACGTCGTCCGGGCTCGAAGCATATTTCACTGGGGCCAAACCCAAAACCGTCGCCACTGCGCTGATGCAAACCAACCCCGGTCTGAAATGGACCGACAGTTCGCAGCGCGGCTATATGGTCGTCGATCTGACCCCAGAGCGCGCCACCAGCGAATGGCGCTTTGTCGAAAGCGTGAAGGCGCGGTCAACCGGGCTTGCGGGGACCAAGCGGTTGATTGCGAAACGCGGGAAGCGCCAACTGCAAGTTTGAAGCGACAATAGCGACGCTTGCGGCTGTATCGGCCTTCGCGTACATGCATGTGCATGACATATCGCCACTTGTTCCTCCTGCCCGCGCTGCTGCTGGGGTTCAGCGCTCCAGCCCCGGCGACTAGTGACGATTCAAACGGTTTTGCCCGGCGTGTCTGCAATCTTTATTCCGGCGCGGAAGGCTCGATCACCGCGTGGCGCGGATTGGGGTGCAGCTGGCACTATGTGCATGGCAAGGAACTGACACAGGGCGAAGCGCTGGTGATCACCGCCCACCGCGCCGCCACGCCGGATCAGATAGCCGCCTACCGCAAGGCCGAGGACGGCTATATGGACGGTATGGCTCAATATGGCCTCGCGAAAATCACGTCTGTTTCTTATTGTGGTCCCGGTGCAGGCCGCAAAGCGATCATCACCGCTTCGCCCGAATTGCTGATGGTTTCGGGCTATATGGTTTGCGGCAACCACTATATCTCTGCCGACCTGAAGGTGAAGCCTGGCACCGGTGTTGATCCATCGCGCCTTTTTGACGATCTGATGCCGCAAGTGCTGCCGCTGATCGAGGCCTGAACGCCATGCGGCGCCAAAGGTAACAGCGCTGAAAAAAATGTGGCTTCACGAGCCGACGGTTTAGACCGCACCCCGCACAAAATTCTTATTTTGCTATGCCATCTTGCATATTTGCCTAAACTTCCTGCCAGTTTACGACTCAACTCGAGGAGTGAGATCCATGGCCGCAAAGAAATCCAAATCCCCTGCAACCACCCCGGCAAAGCCACCCAAAAAGGCAAAGGCCGACGCCATTGCCAAAGCGAAAGCAATAGCGCCCGACAAGGCGGCGAATATCGGCAGCAAACCCAAGACCAAATTTCGCGGAAACCCCGATATCTTCGGACGGCTGGTCGAGGATCATGACCGCCACCGCGCGCTGTTTGCGATGATCGAGGACACCGAAGGCAAATCGAAAAACCGGCGGAAATTGTTTAAGGAACTGGTGCTGGAAATCAAAGGCCATGCCGCCGCCGAGGAACAGGCATTATGGTCCAGCGTGATGCGCAATCCCGCAACGACCGAAGACGCCCGCCATGCCGTTGGTGAGCATAAGGAAATGGACAAGATGCTCGCCGACCTCGCCGCGCGCGACATGGCGAAAGGCGGCTGGCTGAAACGCTTTGCCGCCGCGAAAGAAGAATATCTGCACCATATCCGGGAGGAGGAGCAGGAACAGTTCGTCGCCGCCGAAAAGCACCTGTCCGCAACCGACCTACGCTATATGCGAACGGTGTTCAACCGGCGGAAGAAGGAAGAAAAGGCTGCGGCCACGGTGGAGAAGAAGATCAGGTTGAAGGGGTAAGCTTTGGGGGATGAACGGGAAAGAGAACTGCTTTGCGCGAAACATTTCTCCGCCGACCTCCGGATTAAAGGTAAAAGAGGCAAGAGGTGGTGAGGAGGAGGTTTAAACAAAGCCCTCTCCCCCTCTTGCCTCATTCACATCAATTCCGACCGTCTAAATATTAATGACCCTGCGGGCCGTGCGCCCAGAAACCACTTTCCTACAACTAACCATATAGGTTATGTACTGTCCCTTTGGAGGACAGACCGATGCAAAACCCGACAACACCCCCTTCCCCGCTCGATCAGGATGCCGATGCCAAACTGCCCGCTGCCGCTTTCCTGCGCTATGAAAGCCGCTCCGATGGCTGGAGTGCGGGGCGGCAGGCGGCGTTTTTGGCGCATCTTGCCGACAATGGCGTAGTCGCCGATGCCGCACGCGCTGTCGGAAAGCACCTCAGCGGCGGCTATGCGCTGCGGCGGCAAGAGCGGGGTTATGCCTTTGATCTGGGCTGGGCGGCGGCGCTGATCATCGCACGGCGTGTGGTTGCCGATGATCTTATAACGGCAGCGATCCGGGGTGAGCAATCACGCTGGGTCCGCGAAGATGGGGTGACCACATATACGCGGCAGAACAGCAAATTGGCGCTGACTTTGCTCGATAAGATTAATCCTGCAAACGCGCCAGCCGAAGTGCTGGCCGTGGTGGTGCGCTTCGATTGTTTCCTGCAGATGATCGACGAAGGCCTGAGCGCGCAGGAGTTATGGGAATTGTTCTTCGACAAGGCGCTGCTCCACAGCGAGGTCGAGGCGCGCGCGAGGGTAAGGGCTGCGCTTCTACTTTGTGAAGAATCCGTCGATTTTGAAGGTCAGAAAGGTGACGAAACGCCTATCGAATACAAGTCGATAGAGGGGCCATGTATCAACGGCGATGCATTTCCCAGACCAGCGCATCAGCATGGCCGGGTACATCCGGGAGTAAAGCACCCGATTTCGCCCGCATCATCCCCTCTGGACTCATCGGCACGCTTTCGGGCATCATCGCGCGAGAGGCGCATGCGCTCTTGGGGAGAGGCCCGATGAACCGACAGAAAATTGCCGACCTGATCTATTACGCCGCCGCCGGTCATGCCCGGGCGCGGGGGTATCGGCTGGGCGACGGGGCGAAGGATTTTTTCCGGTCAAATGCGGAGAAAGCCGCAGGTTTGCTCGACGGTGCCGACGGCTTCGATCTGCGGTTGCAGTTGACGCTGAAAAACAGCCGAAAGCTGATTGACGCGATGATCCGCGAACGGCGCGCCGCCTATGCCGGCGATCCAGCGACGCTACGCTCGAAAGTGATTGGCGAGGTAACGTTGGGGGCCGCGCTCAACCGCCTGTGCCCGATCTTTCCCTTTTGCGACTGACCGCAATGGACGATCGAACCAAAGCCGCATTCGATGCCGCATCCGAAGCAGTAAAGCAGGTGCTGGCGCTTGCTACCGGAACAATCGGCGCTGCGATAGCGCTGTTCGACGACGGTGCGACGGCGGGCATCGATTTTGGCGCGCATGACGGCTGGCTGCAGCTGGGGCTGGTATTGGCAGCGGTGAGTGTGCTGTGCGGGCTTTTATCGCTGGGCGCGATTGCCGGGCAATTGGGCAGTCCGAAAGAGGAAAAGCCCAGCACCTATTCCAAAGGTCTGCGGCTGTTCCACTTCGTGCAGCTGGCAAGCTATGGTCTTGGCATAGTGGCGATGGTGATTCACGCCATCAGATGAGGCGCAAACCGTTCAACGTGTTACACCGCCAGCCTGACAACGCTGCAGCGCCGCTTGCATTGCCTCGGCCAGCGCAGTCAGCTTTGCGTCCTGATCGGGGATGCTCGCGTCGCCGACAATCGCGATGCGCACCTTCGGCGCAGCGACAAAGACGAAGGTGTCTTCGCGCGCGACGCCTTCTGCTTTGGTCCAGTCGATATTCCAGCTTCGACCCTTTGCCTTGACGCTGGTAGTGCAGCCTTTGGTGCGCACCGACAGCAATTTGCGGTCGCCGCCTTTGCCAATGTCGTCCTCGACCACGGCGTTCAGACCCTTTGCCGCGAGGGCTGTCGGGTCGGGTGCAGCGGCGGCGAGCAGGAGGAGTGGGATCAACATTGCACACAGTCTGGCACTGGCATGAGGTCCGCACAAGCATTTAACCGGCTGCAAACCCGTGATGGTTATGATCGCGTTGATGATCATAGTCATGGGCCATATCCGGGTGCGTCCCGAAGATACCGAGCTGTTCCGCCGTCGGCTGTCCGACCACGCGGCGACGGTGCGCGGCTTTGATGGCTGTCTGCATTATGCAATCGCCGCCGATATGGAGGATGCCGGACTGTGGTGGATCAGCGAACGCTGGCGCGACCGCGAAACACAGGGCGCGCATATGGCGGGTGACCATATGGCGCGGTTCAACATGATGATGAAGCATGTGAAAATCACTGAAGCGCGCATCGAAAGTTTTGAAACCGACCAGCCGGGGCAGTGGTTGATCAGGACCTAGCGCCAGTTGAATGCAATCGCGCTCTCGCCGGTCTGGATGCCGCATTCATTAAAGCGCCGCTCGCATATCCATCCGCTGCCATCATCCGCGACCGCGACCACGGTCGAGCAGCGCGTGCCATAAACGGGGGCGTTGATGAAAACGCTGTTACCGGCGTCGTCGAGCAGGCTTTCGTCTCGCAGTATAGCGAGCAAGGCTTCTGGGGCGTCGCCGCTTTGCAGCCAAAGACTCAGCGCCCCCTCCGCAGCCCGACGGCGCGGCCAAGGTTCGCTCGCATGGCCGTTTGACAGGCTGTGCAGTCCGCGGTCAAGCGGAGTGCGGCTGGACACTGGATGGTTGGCGTAAAGCGCCGCATCCTCCGCCCCGACCAGCAAAAGGTTGCACGGGTTGTATCCGGACAGCGCGTCATCTTCAGGCGCTACACCTGCCACAAGCCAGTCCGCAACCAGCGCCCCGCGCGAGGCCTTGGCGGGATCAGGCAACGTGCCGGTGCGGATATTGGTCAGCACGGCAAGCCTGCCGTCGTTGCTCACTCCCAGCCAGCTCCCGCCAGCCTGCAAGTCGCGTCCCGCAATCACCTGTGGCGCGTCGTTCCAGCGGGCGAGCGGTGCCGTCTCGCGCGCATGAAATTCATCGCGGTTGGCAGCCAGCACCAGCCGCCAACGCGGGTGGCAATCAAGCGCAAGGGCGACAACACACATCGCGCCACCCTACTCCGCCCTGCCGTCGCTGGAAAGCGGCTCCAACGCTGCGCTGGCCAATGGCTGCACCAGCGCCTGCGCGTCTTTCCAGTCGGCAGTGAGCCAGCGGTCGTGGGCGCTGCGCGGCAGGATCAACGGCATAGAGCTCGGCCCGCCCTTGCCCTCAACCGGAACCAGCGCCGCCGACGGCTCTGTTGTCAGGATCGCAAAAACCGGCATATCGGTCAGGTCGCGCCAGATGCCGGCAAAGGCAAAGACTGGTTCATCCTGCACCCGCCACCAGCGCCGCTCCTTGCCCGTCCCGCTTTCAAAGGCCGTCGCCGGAACAAGGCAGCGCAGTTCGCTATGACGCAGATTGCCGATCCAGAATGGGCTTTCCAGATTGCGGACAAAGGGCACACAGCGCGGCGGCCCCTCGACCAGCGACGGCATCGGTCCTGGTGGCGGAAAACCCCAATGCATCGGCCGGATCAGCCGCTTGCCCTGCCGCCCCGCACGCGCAATCACCGGTGCAAACTGCCCCACTTCAGGCGCGCCACCCGCCCACGGATCGGGTCCGGCATCGGCAGCAAAGGCCTGCGCAATAGCAGGCGAAGCAGCGTCAAGGCGGTAGCGTGTTGCCATAAAGCTGAGGTGGCAGCGGCGCGACAGGCGGTCAAGCACGCACCGCCTCGATTTTGACCAAGGTCAAGGAAAGTCCTATTCCGCCGCCGCATAGCCCCTGAAAACAAGCAGAGGAGCCTATCATGTCAGACCTTTCGATTCTTCCCGTAGCGATCTTCATCGGCATGATGGTGGCATTTGCGCTGGTCATGCTGTTCGTTACAGTGACCGACAAAGACCCGGTTCAGGATTGAAGTGTTTCAAATTGTCAGGCTGACGGTCACTTCATCGCCTGCAACAATCCCTTCCGCTTTGCGCACCGATGCCTTGACCGGGAGTAGATAGCCGCCCGAATCCTTTGACGGAAAGATCGACGTCGCCCAGTGCGTGTCGCCAATGGTTGCACGTACTTTGATTGAACCAAAGCCCCGTTGGCGCGGCGAGCCGGTGCGTTCGAGCCGGTCCATCAGCGCGGCGTCGGCAATCGCTTGCGCAACCTCGCCATCAATGGTGGTGAAATGCCATGCGGCGGGGGCCTTGTCGCTGGTCCATATCCAGAGATTTGTTGTGGTGATGAAGGTTGCGGTCATTCAGAACCACTCTCTCCATTACGGAGAGGTATCATGGCGCCTTCCTTCTAACCGGTACCGGAATATTGCAGATATCTGCGCCACCAGCAGGTTTGATGAAAAACGGATCACGCCGGTTGGCGCGGGCGTCAGCATAGGCCGCGAAGCTGGTGCTTTCGGTCGAGAGATATTCGAAGACAGGCACGTTGGTGATTTCGTCACCGCGGCGAATCGAGTTGATCGGCACCCGCTCCTCTTCCTTTTCATAAAATCCCAACGGCCCAGTGCCGCGCGGTAAGCTGGAGAGATGCTCAATCCCCTCGATCACCCGGCCAACCAGCGCAATATTGCGATCCAGATGCCTCGGGGCGTGGCCGATCACGGTATAGAGTTCCGCACCGGAGCCAGTATCGGGCGACATTCCCCGGCCCACGCCGACCATGCCATAGCAGTGGACGGGCCAGAGTCCCTCACGGCCTTGTGCTAGTGGCCAGCCATTATTAAACCCATGGGCAGCTGCGTAGGCGTCGGGACGTCCGTCGGCCTGCGCGAAAATCCAGTCCTTACCCGGCCAGTCAGGGGTGACGTAATCCTTAGCATCCACAATCACCAACCTCTCCGGCAGCGCCTTTTTCTCGGTCGCGTCACCCCATTGCACGACATAATTGTCCTGCACCCGGTTGATACTGGTGCCATCCCAGAACTTCGCAGCGGCAAGCTTGCGGATATTGCCGATCCACCCCTGACTGAATGGCGCGGGCATCAACTGGATCACCACGCGGCGCGCTTTGCCTTTGGCATCGGCTGCCAATTCCATCACCAGCAAATCCGAAGGCGCAATCGCCACCCACTCTTCGGCCTTTGCAGCAGCGACAATTTCCAGCGGTGACGGATATTCCGTCGCCGCTTCTTCGGCGGACAGGGGGAGTGCTGCGAACAGGGCCGCGCTGGCGAACATCAGATGGGCTATTTTCATAAGCCACGTTATTGCAAATCACGCCGCCTTGCGAAAGCGCAAAGGAGCCGCTAGGGGCGTGCGTCCCGAAGGGATATGCGGAGACGTGGCCGAGTGGTCGAAGGCGCACGCCTGGAAAGTGTGTATAGGGGTGACTCTATCGTGGGTTCGAATCCCACCGTCTCCGCCACAATGCCGTTCAGGCACGTTCCCTAAAGTTCTATTTTCCTTGCATTTCTGCGGTTTTGCGGGCATATATGTTCCTCTTATGTTTCAATTGGTTTCCTTGTATCCTGACTCATCCGGGGGCACGCGTGGGGGCATTGATTCGCTGATCCGGGGGCATCGATTCTGACCGAGCTTGCCATCAAGAACGCGAGGCCAAGGGATAAAGACTATAAGCTGGCCGATGCCGAGGGTTTGCACCTTTATGTCACCAAGACAGGGCACCGCAGCTGGCGGCTAAAATACCGCTTTGCAGGCAAAGAACGGCGGCTGATCCTGGGCGCTTGGCCAGAGCTTTCGTTGCGCGCTGCACGGGACCTCAAGGCTGAGGCGCGCAAACTACTGCGTGAAGGCCGCGATCCGGGGATTGAGGCAGCGAAGTTGAGGATTCAACAAGCTGTGGCCGCTGCCAACACATTCGAGGCTTTGGCGAGAGGCTGGTTCGCGTTGCAAGAGGGTCGCTGGACGCCTGTGCATGCAAAGGATGTGATCAGCAGTCTTGAGAAGGATGTCGTCCCCTGGGTTGGCAAATTGCCAATCACCGAGATTGACGAACCTATGGTTCTTTCGGTGCTGCGCAAGATCGAGAAGCGCGGTGCGATCGAGACCGCGCATCGTATCCGCCAACGCATGTCTGCGATATTCGTTCATGCTATTGCCGAAGGTGTTGGGTCACGTGATCCGGCGGCGATTGTAACCAGAGCACTCAAGCCTGTGCCTCGTTCAAGAAAGCGTCCGGCATTAGTCACCATGGCATCACTGCACGATATGTTGCGTAAGTCGGAATGCGAACCAGCTTCACCACTCACCAAATTGGCCTCGCGCTTTCTGGCGTTGACCGCACAGCGACCGGGAATGATCCGTGCGCTGCCCTGGGGAGAGATTGAGAATGTCGATTGGCAGGATGATGGCCCTACACCCGATGCATTATGGCGTGTCCCTGCGCAACGCATGAAGCTGACACTCGATCTAAAAAGTGACGATGGCTTCGAGCATCTGATTCCCTTGTCGGCACAAGCGGTCGATGTGTTGCGGGCTGCCTATATCCTCACCGGTCGCGGGCCAATGGTGTTCCCCGGCAACCGTAATGCCAGAACCCCAATGAGCGAGAATACATTGAGCTATTTCTACAACCGCTGTGGCTATCAGGGTCGCCATGTTCCCCATGGCTGGCGCGCATCCTTCTCGACAATCATGAACGAATGGGCGCTCGGCAACGGCACACCTGCTGACCGAAATGTGATCGATCTGATCCTTGCCCATGTGCCCGACGGTGTGTCCGGATCGGAAGGCGCTTATAACCGTGCAGCCTATCTCGATCGTCGCCGCGAGCTGCTATCGATGTGGGCTGCCATGCTGCTGGATGGCTTCCCGGCTCCAGCCAAAATGCTCGGTTGGCCGTCGCGCTAAACGGACTTTCAGCTTGGCTGTCAGCGCGCCGCCATTCTCCAGCTTTGTTCGAAATTGTCCTGCGAAAGCAGCCTAATCTGCGCGAAACGTTGCGACATTGCGCCTAAGATAGTGACGTTATATTCAAATCAGTGAATTCGGCTCTCGCAGTGCGCAACAGCCAAGGAAAATCAGCGGCTTGCAGACAAGTGATTTGGATTCAAATTGCGAAATCCCAGTGATTTGAAAATGATTGGAAAGTTGCCATAGCTCCAAAATGGCTGGAGACTGGCAATAATCAGCCACTTTCCACCCGCGACATGTCGCGTACGGTGTGCTTGCATTTTCAGTGCTCCGAATGTGGATTCAAAGATGATTTCTGACTTGGAAAAAAGCCTATGAAACTGCGGGTTTAGACGGATTTCATAGCCCGACTGGCGCCTGAATGGAATCGAAAACCAGCAGAAATCGCCGCTTCATTTTTGGCAGATTTCCGTCAAAGGGTCAGCAAATAGCCACATTTGATGGTCAAATCGCGAGGCGTTCCGCGCCTCTCCGCCAACCCCCTACCCAGCGAATGACGGGTCATTTTTGTCAAATCATGGGTTGTAGTATTGGAACAAAAAAAGGCCCCGCAGCGGGTGCTGCGGAACCTTGTCGTCTTGATTATCGGTGATGTTGCGGCGCTACTTTGAGCGCCGCTTCTTGGGATCATCGTTGGAGACTTCTTTCGCCTTGGCGAGGAAGTCGACCTGCTCGGCGATGATCTCGCAGCCGTAACGGTCCGTGCCATTTTGATCGGTCCATTTGGTGTAGTGGATACGCCCGGTGACCATGATCATTGCACCCTTGGTGACATGCTCGGCGACGCATTTGCCGACACCGTTGAAGCAGGTAATCCGGTGCCACTCCGTCTCGGACTGGCGGTTACCTTCGCTATCCTTGAAGCTGCGAGTTGTAGCGAGTGATACGGTGGTAATCGATGCCCCTGACTGGGTGTTACGGACTTCGGGAGTGTTGCCAACGAAGCCGACGAGAGTGACTGTGTTTTTCATGAGATTGACCTTTCGAAGCTGTTTCAAACCGTCCAAGGGAACATCCCTTTGACTGAGCCCCGATAGGACCGGGCATGGTCAGGACTGCACCGAGCGCAGCGAGGGAAACCCCGCTCACAGGAGTGGTGCGGGCAGCGGAGCAAAGCGCAGCAACACGGTCCGCATGAGCGCGGGTTGCAGACCAGAGCGGGTCCGGTCAGGGGCGTGGACTAGTCATGAAAGGGGGTGTCTTCTTGGATTGATTGGAAACTGCGATATACGGTCAATGGTGGGGCACCCGATGACGTCTTTCGCTAACATAGCTGCCGTTAGAGTTTGCAGTAAGGATCGACGAAAGCTGCCCTTCGTTCAGCGTTACCTTTGCGCGGCGCTTTGATGGGGTCTTGTATTCGCGATTGCTAGGTCGAACGCTGATATGGCAGCCAAAGCGTGATCGTGGTTCCTCTCCCTGGTTCGCTCTCAGTGTGCAGCAAGCCATGTAGAGATCGGGCACGGGCGCTTATATTGGCCAGGCCTTTACCCGGTAATTCACCGGAAGCATCGAAGCCGTGACCATTGTCAGCGACATAGGCCGCTATGCCCTCAACACCGCTATGGCTCTGTTCGTGGCACCCAATTCGCATTTCGGTGGCGCTCGAGTGCGACAGGACGTTGCCGATGGCTTCCTGGAAAATCCTTAAAACATGAAGCGCGTTGGCCGCATCCAGCCAAGGCAGGGTACGGCATTTTTCAGCCTCCCATTTGCAGATTACCCCCGCATCGCGCAGGTCGCCAGCCATCCGATGGCGCAGATTGCCGATCAATGCGACAATATCGCCTTCGACAGGTTCGAGTGAATCGACGGTGATTTTCAGATCGGCCAACGCCCTGTTCAGCGTTTTGATTGTGCTTACCGGCTGTTTTTGCTGCCGGGCAACGGCCAACGCCGTGATTAGATTGGACCCGATGCCGTCATGCATTTCCTGCATAAGCCGTTCTCGCTCGCCAGCCAAAGCATGACTAACCACCAGCTGTTGACGCGCGGCCTCGCTCGCCTCCAGCTCTGCGCGGGTTTCGGCTATACGTTGTTCCAAAGTGACATTGGCATTGGCCAATTCTGCAAAGGCATCCAGGGCTCGTTTGCCGAACGATATCAGGAAGGAGACAGTGTACTGGAAACCACCAAAAACGGCCAGATAGAAGCCATTACCGTCCCATCCTCGATGGCCATTCGCGAGAGTCACATCATAAAGACTGAAAATGGGCGCCATCAGCATCGCCAGCCCGATCGCGCCATGTTCTATATCGCGATGTCGGTAAACATCGATCAATGCGAGACTTGCGACGCCGAAGATCAATAATGTTGTCGGGATGTAGAAAACCAGATTGGATGCGGCAAACCAGCTATGCGCAACAACCAACGGGACACCTAGCAGGAAAAGCAAAAGGATTATCGCGTTTCGTCGAGGCAGTTTTGTGAAGCAAAAGTAGAATGCGGCGGTCGCCACACTGGCAAAATAAGTAGCATAAACCGTAATCGCATTGAAGATTTCGATCTGGAAGGGTGTGACCTCGGCAAAATATTGATAGTTTCGGAGAAACCATAGGAGCGTAGACAGCGACAGCCATGCCAGTTCTACTTCCTCTCGCCTGCCAAGCCAGAAAAGAAATGCAAGCATGCCCAGGATAAGCATTGCGAAACTGGCGGCCATGGGCGCTGTAATCTGCCAGAAAACTGGGTGTTGTAATTGTCCCGGATCGCTGTTTGGCCCGACGATTATCCTGCCGATACCGACGGTGTCTTGTGAGGTCACCTCGATTTCAATCTCGTTGATACCGGGAACAAGAGATCCGGCCGGAAGAGGGATCAAATAAGGTCGGTACCAAGCCAGCACCTGATCAGTAGGGCGGGCAAAGTTGCGACCGACTTCGCGGCCATTGACCTTAACGGTAAATTGGTTGCGTGTGCTGACTGTATAGAGCGCAAGTGGCTCAGCCCCCAGCGCACTTCGGTCAAACCGAAAGCGACCGACCATTGTATGGAAGTCGCCTGTTTTCCAGTCGGTGTCCCGTATCCGAACGATGTTCGGGCTGGCGGCGCGTTTCCAACCTGTTGCGCGTGAACCCAAACCATCGGCCAAGGCAAATTCACCATCGAGAAACTCTAAGACTGGACCTTCTGCGGTCTGGGATGAGTGAATTCTGCTTAGATGTTGCGCCCCGCCAGAATCGGTCAGCGAAAATGCTAACAGACAGAAAAGCAGATAGCGCAACATCACCGAAACGCTTTCCTGCTATTGCCGTGCCAGCAATCCTTGTGATGATGCTTCAAACAAGGCCTCCGCACGGCTGTTCACTTCAAGTTTGCGGTAAATGTTTTTGACATGCGTGCCAATGGTGTTGGCAGAAACGGTCAAAATGTCTGCGCATTCTGAATTTGAAAATCCGCGAGAGAGCAGGTTCAAGACTTCATATTCGCGCTCTGAAAGCGGAGAAGCCAATGGCGCTGACGGCTGCGATGCCTCGGGTGTAATTTGACCGAGCAATTGGCGGGCGATAATCGGGCTAATCGGTGAACCACCTCTGCGAATGTTGCGGATTGCCTCGATGCAATCTTCAATCCGTTCGTCTTTGAGCAGATAGCCACGCGCACCTGCGCGGATCGCATCCAGCACCTTATTCTGATTGGCAAAAATTGTGATGACCAAAATGTCGGTATCACGGCCGGTCAAGGCTTCCTGCCGGATCAGCGTTATGCCGCTGCCATCGGGCAGTCCAAGGTCGCACAGCAACACGTCATAGCCACCCGCTTCGATCATGCCAGAGGCCATGGCCACATTGTCAGCTGTGCTGGTGACCATCATGTCGTCGCACGCCTCGACGGCACCGCTAAGCAGATCGCGCATCACGGGATCATCTTCGATGATGGCAACTCGGATCATGCTGCAATTCCTATGGAGGGTTGAACGAAGTAAGCCCGATACCCGCTTTGATGAGCGTGCGACATCACCTGATCAGGTGATTGTCCGAAGATGTAACATCCCCCTAACACAGAGGAGTGAATTCCGGAAATGCCCGGAAACAGGAGGATATCTATGACTCGTAAATCCCTGCTTTTACTGAGCTGTATGACGCTGGCTATTAGCCCGGCCACGCCGATTTTGGCACCGCTGATGGCGCAGTCGGGACAGGTTAATGGCCTTAACCTGATGCGTATCGAATTTGGCACTGAAAATCCCAAGCCTGTAATGGCAAACGTTGCGCCTCGCACATGGGTCGAATATCGCAGCAATGGTGAGGTTGCATTCCGTTTTGACGAAATAGCGCGCACAGCAACAACGGTTGACCTGTTAGATCGCAGTCGCAACTTTCAGATCAGAATCGACCTTGGCGACAATACATTGTCGTTCAAGGATGCGAACGGCAACAAGGCGGTGTTCAACACCATAAGCGCTGCGTTCTCAACACCCGCGGCTAATGGAAGTCGCCCCGTAGAGCCGGTGTCCAAGCCAACCCAAACTGCCATGTCAAATCAGGCAGAGGACGAAGATGCAAATCACGATCCCTATGCGGACCCGAACGCAAAACAGACCATAACTCAAAGTTCTTCACAAAAACCCCTCGACAACAAAGCCATCATCACCAACGCAGCCAACACAGTTAACGAACAGCCGGGTTTTACGAAGAAGGAAACCGCAGCGTCGAAGACACTTTCGTTCGATGGCCCGTGGGTCGAAGATGGCGTGCAACCCCAAAAAAATGGTGACGGCGTAACCACAGCTATCACTTGGACGGTCGCCGAAACCATCTACATCGCCTCGGCTGCCGATGACACACTGACGCTCTATTTTGACAAACGGCCCGCATGTCGTCTCCATGCGCAAAACCGCCGAAAACCAATATGTCGGCGGCGGTTATACGGCGCGTTTCTTTGGCCTCGATAAAACGAGCATGCGGCTCAATTTGGATAGTAACGGAGCGCGACGCGAATTCGCCATCGCCACTGTTCCATCCGGCGCAAAATTATCGCGCTCGCGCACACGGCCAGAGGTGGATGACGAAATCGACACCTTTACCAGCGGCGCTTTGATCGGTGGCTATAATGAAATGCTGACAAGCTATCGCAGCGAAAAAATGGATCTGTTCAACCCAAGCCGCGGCAAAGCGTCGAGGATATTCAAAACTCCGGAATCGACCGAGTTTTCGGTTGATCCAAACCTTCGCTCATCGCGGGTGCCTTTAGGGGTGAGTGGTACATGGTTTCCACAAACTGAGGCGACGCAATTGGAGAGCGTCATCACCAATATGGCGTCGTTTGAAAAATCAATGTCGCTGAACTTTGGTTTAAGTGGTTCGTTCAAAGGTGCGACTGGCGGCGCGGAAGCGACGCGTGAGGAAAGCAAAGGTGCTGATCGAACAGACGGCACGACCAAAGCCTTTGGCCTTGCCCGCGCAGAGGTTTACACCCTGTTTCTCGACAAGCCGAATATGTTGCTTGATCCCGGTTTCAAATTCGACATCCTGCAGCTTGCCGATGGCACATACAGTGCCGACCAGTTTCGCAAGAAATACGGTACGCATTATGCAGCGTCGATCCAGTTCGGCGGCATCGGCAAAAACCAGCGAACCGTGACCACAACAGAGTTCAAAAACTGGTCGAAAGAATCGACCTCATACAAACAAGAGGGCGGCTTTGATGCGGGCCCCGCCGCAAGTTTAAAGTCCAAAGGCGGACTGACCATGGCCAGCGGCGATGCGAAAGGCGGAACCAGCATGTTTTCGTCCGAATCCTGGAAGTCCGTCGGCGGAACAGGAAGCGTCACGTCGTTGGGTTGGAGCGTCGATTTGAACAACGCCGTTCCCGTTCGCTATGACCTGCGGCCCTTATCCGAATTGATCAGCCCGATATTCCTGCCTGATGAATGGGGATCGGCCAAGCGCGGGGCGTTGCTGAATGCCCGCAATCAACTCGATGCGGAAATCACTCGCTACCTGCAAAGCCAGCCAAAGCCCGACGATCGGTTGATTGGCCCCGCCGTGTACCGGGTCACATTCCATTCGCTGAAATGCACCAACAATGGCGATGACGGCAAAGGCGACGCCAAACTATACGGCAAAATTTCGGCGAAATTAATGGGATTGGAAGGCGAAGTGGATGTGAGTTTGCTAGATGCGTCGGAAGACAGTCCGCAAACGGTGTCGTGCAACGATGGAGCCGAACTCCCTATCACTAGAACGGAGTTTATCACCTCTGCGCGCACTGGTAACGATGCCAGTAAATTCGGCAGATTTAAAATCATTGCCACCGATGTGTTTGAATATGATCCTACGGCAGTGGATTATGACGAACAAGTCTATAGCCCGGCAAAATTCCAAAACATTCCCGGCACCCCATTCTTCGACTTTTCCAAGCCGCAGCTTCCGATTGAAGTTGTCTTGCGCGAATGGCGCGCCGATCAGCCCCGCGTCGATATCGAAGGAACGCAACTTACCGGGGGTGAGTATGCGCCTAAATTGCAGATACGCGTTTCATTTCAACAAATTCAATAGGGAGCAAATGCAATGAACATATTCAACAAACATCTGTTGCTGCCGGCCGCACTGGTTTTCACCGCTGCATTTGCGTCGCCAACACAGGCACAGGAAACGCAATTTGCTCCCATCATGCTGGCCTTTGATGGCAAGGACGCGCTGAGCTACGCCCCGTCTTCATCGATTGACATTGATGGGGCCGGAACCGTGGAAATGTGGGTCAAGGCCAGCTGGCAAGGTGACCCCGGCTATGACCCCGCTATCCTGTCTTATCAGGGACCGACAGGACCTCGGCTTGCAGCGGTGCTGACCTCCGACGCAAAGGCACTCGGCGTGTTTGCCAACAAATATTATGCGACCATTCCGTTCGATTTTTCCGATGGGCAGCTGCATCATATTGCGCTGACATTGCTGGCTGATCAGACCATCGTCATGATCGATGGCGAAGTCCGCGATACGCTGGGCTTTGGGATGGCCAATTTGCCCGCCAATGAACTCAGCATCGGATCGCTAGGCGGCTATTCGCCCTTTATTGGCGAAATCGGACAAATTCGTTTTTGGAATGAACCGATTGATCCCGAAACATTGGTCGATTTCGCATGGAAACCATTGGCCTCCGATGGCCCCAACGCACATCCCGATATTAATGCGCTGGTGGCCGTCAGCACCTTTGGCAATCCAGAAACGGGGGGCTTCCTGTTCTTTGCCCCCGCCGACGATGTCGACATTACAACCGCCGCCAATGATGCCATCGACGACAGCGATCTGGGACTTGACGACCCCGAACTCGCCGATCCCGCGCAATAACGGCAACGACCTGATATCCGGAGGAAACGACATGAAAAACGTGCGGATGCTCTCGGCGTTAACCGCCACTCTGTTTTTACTCAGCTTTCCGGCTGCTGCCTTTGACAAAGGCCCCCCACCCAAAAAGCCGCCGATGAACAATAAGAATGGCAACAATGCTGGTAAGCCAGCGCGACATGGTGCCGCGCGCAATTTGGTAGCCACTGGCAAAGCGGTTGCGCAACGTGGCAAGCAAACGCTGCAGGCGCAAAGGGATAATCTGATCCGGTTGGTTGGTCGTGCCGAGGCGCTAAAACCGCAGCGGCGGCAATTGCGCAGAATGGCGCGCGATGCGACCAATGCCTATCGCGCCAATCCCAATCCGGCGACACGCGCTGCATGGAAAGCGGCAGTCGCGGCGTATATGCCCGTGCGCCAGGCGCATGAAAGTGCGCGCGTTCAGCGTGATGCCGCCCACTACCGCTATCAGCTTAGCAAATCGCAACGCGCAGCTGCCGTCAAAGCGGCGGCCAGTGCAGCGGGAGCCAGCGCGCCGCGCTCACCGGCTGCTGGGCGCCCGCGCATCCGTCGACAAGCATTTATCGCCGTGCCACAGAGCATTCCGACCGCTGCTGCATCGCCGAAAAGCATCTATTCCAATGTGGGCTTAGTCCAACGGCCACAAACTTTGCGGCCAGAGGGTCATTATATGACCTCAGCCTCTGCCTTTAAAATCATATCGGATGACAAGTCCCATTATACCTCTCTTACCGGTGCAGAAGCCGGGGTGGGCGGGCCAGCAAATTCGGGCACGGCGCAAAGCGGCGCGGCAATCCTTACTCCCGTCATAGCGATACGCAGATTGCCCACCAACGATGATGATTCACCCTATGCGGGCGGCAAGACACCGATCCGGGCGTTCAACCAACTGCCAAGGCCAATCATCCAAAACATTTATGATGATGTTTAAAGACACAAGCCAGAGTTGTTGACCGGAGAAAAGACACTGGCATTCGCATCATTAAGGAGTTCCAAAATGCTATCGCAATCTTCAAAAACGATGATGATAACCGCCTTAGCCTTCGCGCTGCTTTCGGGCTGCTCAGGCGGCGATAAAGCGGAAAAGACGTCCGCCGAGGAAAGCAGTGACAGCTCCGTCCCGCCGACCATTTTCTCTGCGGATGGGGGCTTTGCACCGGGCGAATCTCTTGCCTTTGAATGGAGCGCCAATGGCTTTGAACAGCTGCAAGCACGTTATGTATGGATGGGAAGCGGCAAACGCGACGATGTGTACCAACCCAATTTCTCGCTGAGCGTGCCCGAGACAGACGACATTGTCTGGTCGTCCAGTTGCGAGGCCGGTGGCAAAGTCAAAACACAGATATATTTTGCGCCGCCCAAAAATATGAAGGGCAATCGGGCCAGCATCAAATTTGAAACAGACGCGTCCGCAAAGACGCTTTCCTATCCGGCAAAATACATGACCACAGGCCAGTTTGAAGGCTTTGAAATAACCCAAAGCGCAAGCGACCCGATGTTCGCCGATATGAAAAAGGGCAAATGGGCCTATGTCCAAATTGGTGAAGGTGGTGACGCTACCAAAATGCGCATCTCGCTTTCTAATGCCGCCAAATCCTTGAACGCGTTTCTGCCGGCATGTTCAGCTAAAGCAGCGGCCAAGCCGGCTGCGGCGACTGCGTCCGCTACCTATGCTTGCGAGGATGGGCGCACCGTCAAGGCAAGCTATATGGGCAACGACACCGATACGCCGGTCGTGCGCCTCAATGTCGACGGCGAAATGCTGCTTTTACCGCAAACCATGTCCGGCTCGGGCGCGCGTTATGAAAGCGAGACTGTGAGCAAGAAATATTATTGGCTGACCAAAGCAAAAGAAGGTGTGTTTATCGTCGGTGACGCTAACGACGCGGATGGCTCGACAGAAACGACAACCCGCTGCGTTGCACGATAGGCTGGGATGTTACAGAATAGCCAATTAGGCCGTACAGCTCTGAAAACTGGACGTACTGGAGTATCCAGCGCGGCTCCCATCACGATACTCGGTGAACGAACGTCCGTTCTTGCTAACATGGGCTCAATACCGGACTGTCGCGACTGTCCAACTTAGCGGACGTCGCGTTAGCATGTATCATCTCCGCTCTGGTGTGGGGACCAATGTGGGGAAAAACCGGCTGGTAGAGAATAGTTTCATTTATTTGTAGAGACATACGACAGCGATATGTAGGACTCAGTCTCCGCCAGCAAAAAAGGCTCCGCTTGACTAAGCCATATTGTACGATACTTCGCTCGTCGGAGTAATACCGGTTTGAATTTTTCATTTGAGTAAAGGCAGCGTCGATCGACACACCGATTTGAAATGAAGAAGCCCTGTCTGTCGGCTATACCCGGCCAGCAACTATCGCATTTGTCGATATGCTGATCAAAGTTATCAAAAATCCAACGCTCAACCATCACCTGATCCATATCTCGATGGAGGGGAACCAAAAATCCTAAAACTCTGGTTGGAGACTCTAGGGTTCGGACTCATTATAAATAAATGCGAGGCGACCGGCACCATGGTGACCGATTGGGAGCGCGGCGATACAGATAGGAGCAATAAATGCGGCCTTGATTTGCCGATGCTACACAAATTGCTGGGCTGGACCTCAAGGTGTAATTTCAGAATCTCTGAAACTTCTAAGGGCAATTTGGTTGCCAGTTGTCGTTGGAGTTTTACCGTAAAAGCTGGATATTATTGCATTTTGGCGGTATTGAGTGCGCTACCAATCTTACATGGACTGTCGTCGCTTCCGACGATGTTAATATGTTTCGGAAAATAGGATTCACACATGAATGATTGCTGTCGTCCGATAACACTCCTTGCCATTACCATTGCGCTGCTTGCAGGCTGCGGCAGGCTGAGTGAAGCGGCATCAGCAGTCGGCGAGAGCGCTGCGCCAAATGACGATGCAACAGTAAATGGGCAAACGACCCAGCATCGTCAGGTCAAAACCAACGGTAGCACCTATCCCTCCTACATGCCGACGATCGGCCTGCGTCGGCCCGCGATCCGCCTGTTCGTGAAATGCGATGCTTCCCGCGCCGCCCGCCGCGAAGTCTATGAAGGCCGCGATGCTGCGTCGCTGTATGGCCGCGCCGAGGGTGGTTTTGACTTCATCTATGAGGCAACCGATCAAAGCGGTCGGCCTTGCGTGTACCCCTTTGCACCGTGGATGCCGCAACTTGCGGGCAACCTCAACGGCACCCAATATGTTATGCGGTCCTCCATCTCTGGTCAGCGGGTGACATTCCGGACCAACGACCAATGGGCGTCGGTCGACCTGCGCGCGATGGACATCGGGCGGCAGCGCATCCATTTTGAAATGCACGACATCGAACTCGATTTCCCCGGCGCTGTCCAGCCGATGGGGGCATTGCATCTGGAAACCTTCGAGGCGAACGCCCCGGCCTTTTTTCTGCCGTAGTGCGCAGATCCAGGATATTCGGCGGCAAAAATGCGATATTCGTGCCTTCGGGTCAGACGATGCTTTATATCGAGGATAGCGAAATTGCCGGGAATGTCGGCACCAATGTCGATCAGGAACACAGCACCTATATCAACGGAATTCTCGTCTCGCACATGGTTCGTTCGAGCTGGTATGGGCAAAAGACTTGGCAGAATATCGCCAGCGGCCACCAGCTGAAGGACAAATCCTATCTGAGGATTTACGAGGATGTGACGGTTTCCAACCGCTCATCGCAAACTTCGCCCTCGGCAATGCCTTTGATTGATGCTTCGGCCTATGGCTTTACCTGGTCGAAAAATCTGCGCCTGCAACGCTATGCCTCGGCACAGACCCCGCGTGAGGGGCTGGTCGCCCTGCGCACCGACATGCTTTATGGTCCGGCGAACCTGTATCCTTGGCCAGTGCTGGTGACCAATGGCTGGCAGATGCCGGCCTCGCCGCTCAACGCGCTAGACAAGGTCTATCTCTCAGTATTCCAGAACACGACGGTCGAGAGCTTCCGCAACGAACCCTTTGTTTTCGCCCTGCACCCGCAAGGCTTCACGATGCGCGACTACCCAATCTTGATCGAAGGCAATGAACATTCCACCCGCGCGCAGCAACGCATGGTTTCGCTGGCGTTCAACACGTCCGCGCGCGCCGCCCGTGTTTTTGCCAATGGAGGCTGGACCTATAGCGACCCGCAATTGCCACAAGACCAACGATGGGTGCTCGACCGGGATGCCTTCGCCGCCCACGCCCTTGGCCTGATCGGACGATAACGGCACCTTCGTCATTCGCTAATATAGGGTCTTCCCAACATCATGCCCGAACCAGCGATCAGTGTCTTGATGAGCGTCTATAACGGCGAGCAGTTTCTGGCGCCCGCCATCGAAAGCATCTTGGTGCAATCACTCACTGATTTCGATTTTCTGATCCTTGATGATGGCTCGAGCGACAGTAGCTGGAGCATTTTGCAGGACTATGCCGGGCGCGATGATCGTATCCGCCTCATCCGCCGCGAAAATAAGGGCCTCATCGTAAGCCTCAACGAGTTGATCGCAGCCGCGACCGCGCCGCTGCTCGCCCGCATGGATTGCGATGACATTTCCATGCCCGATCGCTTTACCCGGCAAGTTGCCTTTCTCGAAGCCAATCCGGACTATGGTGTTGTCGGCTCGCAACGTGTCAATATTGATGAGCAGGGACAGGAGCTTCCCATGGCAGGCCCCGATTATGCGCTCGATCACCAACAATTCCTGTCGAATATCGGCACGGAATCGTTGCTTTGTCATAGCTCGGTGATGATGCGGCGCGATATGGTGCAAGCGGTGGGAGGCTATCATGCGGCCTTTCGCCATTGCGAAGATTTTGACCTGTGGCTGCGGCTGAGCAATCTGACCAAATTGTGCAGCATGCCCGAAAAACTGGTCTGTTATCGCCATTCGGCGGACCAGGTGAGCAAACGTCATCTGACCGAACAACAGATAGGTACCGCCGTCGCTCTTGCCGCCTATCACGAACGCAATGCTGGAGGCCGGACCCGACGGAAGCGCTCACCGCATTGCCGCCGCTTGATAAGCTGGATGCGCTGTTCGGTCGTCAGGGCATGGAAAAGGAAGTGCTTGGCTTAGTCATCCCGCATCTTTGCTATTTGAAAGAAGCGATGCAGACCGATGGCCTGAAGATGATCGGGAAATTGCTGCAACTGGGCGGCAACAGTCCGGGATTGTGGCGCACGGTGATCCGTCTGGTATTGATGGCAGAGCCGTTGCGCGCATTACAACTGTTCGCGATGATTTCGACACACAGCGTGCGCAAAATGGGACGGTCAGGCTAGCCGCACTAAGATTGTCTTTCCCTAGCCTTTTTCCCAATATCGGGTCAGTCGCCAGCCGGGAGATAGCCATTCCATTTTTGTTTCATCGTTACAATCGTCCAGAAATGGCAGATTTTGCGTCCTGAGCTTCTGATGCAAATCCACGACATCGGTTGAGACCACTGGAAAAACGGACGCCATAGCCTCCACGACCGCCAGCGAAAACTGTTCGGTGTCCGGCGACAAGCTCGCCTTTGCCTCTACAGTTAATCGCCCAAATCGAAAACGGCACCTGCACATGTCTTCTTCCGAGATTGGCGCACTGCACCGGACGAAGGCGGTCATCAAACGCGCCATCGCCGTGCTGAGCGAACAAAATGACTATGTGCACCGCAACTGCTGAGGCCTTCGGGGGTATAGGTCGACGATCTGGTCGCGCTTAAGGTGTTTGATAGACGTGAAAACCGCATTTTTTCCCGCATTCACATATTGCGCCAGAACAACCTCCCCAATAAGGCCGTTTGCGATTAGAAGGGAGATTGGCCGATGAAGACTCGCGCTGCGGTTGCCTTTGAAGCGAAAAAACCGCTCGAAATTGTCGAACTCGATTTGGAGGGTCCAAAGGCTGGTGAGGTTTTGGTCGAAATCATGGCGACTGGAATCTGTCACACCGATGCATACACGTTAGACGGTTTTGACAGCGAAGGCATATTCCCGTCGGTGCTTGGCCATGAAGGCGCAGGGATTGTGCGCGAGGTTGGTGCTGGTGTGACTTCGGTCAAGCCCGGCAACCATGTCATTCCGCTTTACACACCCGAATGCCGCCAGTGCAAAAGCTGCCTCTCAGGCAAGACCAATTTGTGCACCGCGATCCGCGCAACACAAGGTCAGGGATTGATGCCCGATGGCACCAGCCGCTTCAGCTATAAGGGCCAGACCATCTTCCATTATATGGGCTGCTCGACCTTTTCGAACTTCACCGTTTTGCCGGAAATCGCAGTCGCCAAAATCCGCGAGGACGCGCCGTTCCAGACCAGCTGCTACATCGGCTGCGGCGTCACCACTGGGGTTGGCGCGGTGATCAACACTGCCAAGGTCCAGGTGGGTGACAATGTCGTAGTATTCGGTCTTGGCGGCATTGGCCTGAACGTCATTCAGGGTGCGCGGCTGGCGGGGGCTGGCAAAATCATTGGTGTTGATATCAACCCCGACCGTGAGGATTGGGGCCGCAAATTCGGCATGACCGACTTCCTCAATTCCAAAGGCATGAGCCGCGAGGACGTCGTCGCAAAGATCGTGCACATGACCGACGGCGGCGCTGACTATACCTTCGATGCCACTGGTAACACCGAAGTGATGCGCACCGCGCTGGAGGCCTGCCACCGCGGCTGGGGCACCAGCATCATCATTGGCGTGGCCGAAGCCGGCAAGGAAATCGCCACCCGCCCCTTTCAGTTGGTGACCGGACGCAACTGGCGCGGCACGGCATTTGGCGGGGCCAAGGGCCGCACTGATGTTCCCAAGATCGTCGATATGTATATGACCGGCAAGATCGAGATCGACCCGATGATCACCCACGTTATGGGGCTGGAAGAAATCAACACCGCCTTTGACCTGATGCATGCGGGCAAGTCGATCCGCAGCGTTGTAGTGTTCTAGAGTTTCAAAATAGGAGAAGAAGCATGTTCAGTCATATCATGGTCGGTACAAACGACATCGAGGCATCGAAGAAATTCTATGATGCCATCCTCGGCACGCTGGGAGCCAATCCCGGCTTTCAGGATGATAAGGGCCGGGTATTCTGGTTCACCCCCACCGGCACATTTTCGATCAGCCAGCCGATCAACGGCGAACCCGCCTGCGCAGCCAATGGCGGCACGGTTGGCTTTACCATGGACACGCCTGAAACGGCCGACGCATGGCATGCAGCCGGTGTCGCTGCCGGCGGCACGACTTGCGAAGACCCCCCGGCTGGCGCGAAGGCGGCATGGGCAAAATGTATCTCGCCTATCTGCGCGACCCCGCTGGCAACAAATTGTGCGGCCTGCACCGTCCGGCCTGACCCAGATTAAAATGGACGCCGAAGCGCGTCTTTATCACGGGCTGGATGACAGCGGCATCGATTATGATGTCGTCGAGCACCAGCCCGTTTTTACCGTCGCCGAAAGCAGCGCGCTGCACGACCAGCTGCCCGGAACCCACAGCAAGAATCTGTTCCTCAAGGACAATGACGCGGTTTTTTGGCTGGTGACGGTCCCGGCGGAAATCCGTGTTGACTTGAAAGCCCTGCCCGCCGTGATCGGTTCAAAACGGCTGAGTTTTGGGAAGGCGGACGATATGGAACGGCTAATCGGTTTGACGCCGGGTTCAGTCACACCATTGGGCGCTATCAATGCGGAGCCGAAATCACTCAACGTGGTGCTGGATTGCGAAATTGCAGCAGCCGAAAGGGTGTGGGTGCATCCGCTGCGCAATTCGGCGTCTTTGGGAATTGCGGGCAGCGATCTGCTCAACCAACTTCGTGCGTGGGGCCATAGTCCCTTGATCTCCGACATACCGCGAGTAACAGCGTGACTGATCTGCCCGCTTCGATGCGCGCTGTCATGGTGCGTGAATTGTCGCCTGACCTGTCGGGGTGCGCGCTTGAAATGGTGCCCGTTCCCGTCCCGGGCGAAGGCGAGGTGCTGGTGCAGGTGCGCGCCACTGGCCTTGGTTTTCCCGACCTGTTGATGACGCGCGGGGAGTATCAGTTCAAACCGCCATTGCCCTTCACGTCGGGAATGGAGTGCAGTGGCACAGTGGTCGCGGTTGGTCCGGGTGTCGATGAAACTCTGATCGGACGCGATATCGCCAGCGGTGCGCGTTTCGGGTGCATGGCGGATTATGTTGCGCTGCCCGCCGAGCATTTGCGCGCCAAGCCCGCAAGGCTCGATTGGGCGGAGGCGGCTTCCTATCGCAGCGGCTATCTGACCGCTTATGTCGCCCTTGTTCGCCGCGCACAGTTGCAACCGGGAGAATGGGTGCTGGTCCATGGCGCAGCGGGGGGTGTTGGACTTGCCTGTGTCGATCTGGCCAAGGCGTTGGGCGCTCGGGTGGTCGCAACCGCAAGCACGCCCGAAAAGCGCCAAGCCATTGCCGATCTCTATGCGCCTGACGCGGTCATCGATTCCGCCCCTGGATTTTACCAGCAGGTGCGCGACATCACCGGCGGCGGGGCGGATGTCATCTTTGATCCGGTCGGTGGCGATGTTTTTGACGAAAGCGTGCGCTGCATCGCCTTTGACGGACGGTTGCTGGTGATCGGCTTTACCTCGGGCCGCATCGCGACGCTTCCTAGCAACATGGCGATGATCAAGGGCTTTTCACTCATGGGAGTCCGCGCTGGCGAATATGGCCGCCGCTTCCCCGAACAGGGGCTCGAGAATCAAACGGCTGTGGACAATATGGCCGCAAACGGCACTATCCATCCTCACGCGCCTACCCGCCTTCCGCTAAGCAATTGGACTGAGGCGTTCCAAATGATGCAGGAACGCAAGGTTGTCGGGCGGGCGGTTTTGTTGCCTTAGGCAGGCACAAAAACCATCGCCACGCCGTTCATGCAATAGCGTTTGCCGGTCGGTTTCGGACCATCATCAAAGACATGCCCCATATGGCTGCCGCAGCGACGGCAATGGCATTCGATGCGCGGGCCTAGCCAGCCCTGATCCTTTTTGGTACGGATCGCATTGGGCAAGGGTGCCCAGAAGCTGGGCCAGCCTGTGCCGCTCTCAAACTTCGTTCGCGACGGGTAAAGCGGCAGGTTGCAGCCCTTGCAGTGGTAAGTGCCAACCCGCTTTTCCTTGTTCAGCGGACTTGAACCGGCACGCTCGGTATCCTCTTGCCGCATTACCGCATAAGCGGCGGGACTAAGCTTCTTGCGCCATTCGGCATCGCTAAGGACATATTCAAATTTGCCCTTTGCAGCGCGGCTGCACCCCGAAGTGGCAAGCGCAGCCAAGGCAAGGCCTGAGCGCAACATCATACGGCGGGTCATTGTCATCGCATTCTCCTGATGGGAGTTCGCTGCAATAGCTATATTGGTTACATCGACACCAAGCGCAAGCGCCGCTTGCTACTTCGCCTTCGGCATACCATCTAAGAAGGCATCAACGGAGACCCGACATGGCTGGTAATTGGAACGAAGTGATTGAGCGCGCGGACAAAGGCAACTTCGCTCCGCCGACGCGCGTGGAAAAGAGCGAGGCCGAATGGCGTAGCGAGCTGACCGAAGAGGAGTTTTACGTCACCCGCCAGCATGGCACCGAACGCGCCTTTTCCAGCGATATGTGCAGCCTATTCGAACCCGGGCGTTATGGCTGCAAATGCTGCGGCACCGAACTGTTCGATTCGGCCGCCAAATTTGAGAGCGGCACCGGTTGGCCCAGCTTTGGTGCACCTGTCGCCGAAAATGTCGTCGCCTATCATGTCGATCGCGGCCACGGCATGGTGCGGGTGGAGACGCTGTGCAATGTCTGCGACGCGCATCTGGGGCATGTCTTCCCAGATGGCCCGCCGCCCACGGGCTTGCGCTATTGCATGAACGCGGTGGCGCTACAGAAATTGTGACCTTTGCCTTCGACAACAGTTTCCATCGAACGATGGAGGGTTTCTACGCCGCCTGCGAACCCGACGCGGCGAGCAAACCCGAACTGGTGGCTTTTAACGATGCGCTGGCAGCAGAGTTGGGCCTAGATCGAAGCGGTGTCAGCGACGCCGAACTGGCGGCGTTGCTATCCGGTGCAGCCCTCCCCGATGGCGCGCAGCCCATTGCGCTGACGTATGCCGGACACCAGTTCGGCCAGTTCAACCCGCAACTGGGCGATGGCCGCGCGCATTTGCTGGGCGAAATTGTCGCACCCGATGCCCGCCGCTTTGACATTCAGTTGAAAGGCTCTGGCCGCACCCCCTATTCGCGCGGCGGCGATGGCAAGGCGGCACTAGGACCGGTGCTGCGCGAATATCTGGTGTCCGAGGCAATGCATGCGCTTGGCATCCCGACCACTCGGTCGCTGGCGGCAGTGAAGACTGGCGATGGAGTTTTCCGCGAGGTTTTCCTGCCTGGTGCTGTGCTTACGCGGGTTGCCGCAAGCCATATCCGCGTCGGCACCTTCGCCTATTTCGCCGCGCATCACGGGGCGGATGCCGTGCGCCAACTCTCCGACCACGCTATTGCACGGCATTATCCGGCAGCAGCGGATGCCACTAACCCCTATCTCGCCTTTTTTGAAGCAGTGGTTGAGGCGCAAGCCGCGCTGATCGCGCGCTGGATGCAGGTCGGATTTGTCCATGGCGTGATGAACACCGACAATTGCAGCATCGCGGGCGAAACCATTGACTATGGCCCCTGCGCATTTCTTGATCGCTACGCGGCGGACACTGTTTTCAGTTCGATCGATCGGCAGGGTCGCTATGCCTTTGGCAACCAGCCGGGGATTGCCCGCTGGAACATGCACAGGCTGGCCGAGGCGCTGGCGGGTGCGGTCCATGCCATAGGCGGCGATGAGGATGTGGCGAAGTTGGGGCCGATGATCGACGGTTTTGCCGATCATTATTTCGCTTATTGGCTTCCGGGAATGCGCGCGAAGATTGGGTTGGCCGGTGCCGAGGATGGCGACATGCAGCTGGTGCTCGATCTGTTGAAGGCAATGGAGGCGGGCAAGGCAGATTTCACTTTGCTGTTCCGCTCGCTTTCGCAGGCACAGGCAGGCGATGATACTGCCGCGCTGGCGCTGTTTGAGGATCTCAGCGGATTTGATCTTTGGCTTGTTCAGTGGCACGAGCGACTGGCGCGCGATCCGCAATCGACGGCCGAGCGAACAGCGGCAATGGAGGCAGTCAACCCGCTCTACATTGCACGCAATCACAAGGTAGAGGAAGCGCTGGCAAGTGCCAATGGTGGCAATTACGCGCCCTTCTTCAGTTTGCTAGAGGTGGTTCAGAACCCCTATATCGAGCGTGTAGAGTGGGCGAATTATGCCTTGCCTGCACCCGATGGGACTGACGAGTATGTGACATTTTGCGGGACTTAACCAGCCTCCGCCTCTGACCCTACGGCTGACCGCAACAGCCCCCGGAAAATCTCGGTCGGCGTCTTGTTGCCCTGAATCACATCAAAGACGTCACGGCTGATCGGCATCGAAACGCCATGCTGTTCGGCCAACGCCATGACAGTCGGAGCGCTCTTCACGCCTTCGGCGACCATATGCATCGAACCGATAATCTCCTCGAGTTTTCGCCCCTTGCCCAGTTCGACCCCGACATGGCGGTTGCGGCTTAATGGGCTGGTGCAAGTCGCGATCAGGTCGCCCATTCCGGTAAGACCCGAAAAAGTCCGCGCCCTGCCGCCCATCGCCACACCCAACCGTGTCATTTCCGAAAGACCGCGTGTGATCAGCGCCGAACGGGTGTTGTCCCCTGCCCCTAATCCGTCACCCATGCCCACCGCAATCGCGATGATGTTCTTGAGTACCCCGCCCAACTCACAGCCGATCAGGTCGGTGTTGGTGTAAACACGAAACAGACCGGAATGGAAAAGCGATTGCAACCGCTTGACGATAATCTCGTCCTCCATGGACATCACGCTGGCAGCCGCCTGCCCCGTCATGATTTCGCGCGCCAAATTGGGGCCGGTCAGCACGCCAACCGGATGACCGGGAAGGCATTCGACGATAAGCTCGCTCATCCGCTTGCCCGATGACAGCTCCAACCCTTTGGTCAGGCTGATCACCGGAACCCAGGGGCGAATGTGCAGCGCCACCTCCTCCAGCACGTTGCGAAAGCTGTGTGATGGCACGCCCATGACGATCACATCGGCCTGGGCAACAACCTCGCCCAGATCAGCGCTGGCCTTCAACGCCGGGGGAAGACTGATTCCCTGCAGATAGCGGCTGTTACGATGGTTTGTATTGATGTCTTCAACGGTTTCCGTGTCGCGTGCCCACAACATCACAGGCGCATTGCGTGCTGCGACCGATGCAACGGTCGTCCCCCAACTGCCGCCGCCAAGCAGGCCGATTTTCAATGTCATTCCACTCTCCCTCTGACAGGGAAAGTGCCTTGAAAATCAGTGTTTGGCAAGGAAGGCGAGATGATGCTTCGCGGTTTCTGCCGGCTTTTCGATCATCGGGACGTGGCCGACATCTTCGAATATCACCAGCTCGCTGTGTGCAATGCCCTCATGCTGGACAATCGCACAGGTGACATCGAGCAAGCGGTCGTGCCGCCCCCAGATGATCTGGGTCGGGATTTCGATTTCCTTCAGCCGATCGTTGAGCGGATTGTTCAGGCCGTCTTCGGCAATTTGCTGGAAAATTTTGTCGAGCAGTTTTTCGTGCGGCTTCACATCGCCGAACATCATTTTCTTGAACTGGCGTGGAACAAATCGCGGCTTGTGCGCAATAAAGGCGAGCAACCGGTCGAGATCGGCCAGCGTACGTGGCACCAGCGGGCTTTCGCCTTGCATCACCATCTGCTGCAATTCGCTTTCGTCGGTACCGATAACGCCAGCATTGTTGAAAAGGGTCAGCGTTACCAACCGGTCCGGAAAATCGAGCGCAAAGCGCAGCGCGATCGCGCCGCCCATGCTGTTGCCGCCCAAATGGCATTTTTCAATTCCCAGCGTATCGAGGAAATCCTTGAGCCGTGCCGCCTGGGCAGCGACGCTATGGTCAGGTTCAAAGCTGCGGTCATTTTCGCCAAAACCGGGAAGATCAGGAAAGATCAGCCGATAATCTTTGGCGGCATAGGGTGCATAAAACGCCCAATTGTCCTTATCCCCGCCAAAACCGTGGACGAGCACCAGTGGCTTGCCCGCAGGATTGCCACCTTCGAGATAGGGCCATGTCATGCCACCGACCACCACCGATTTCTGCACCAGCCCGGCTTTGCGCCGCAAGGCATCACGGGCGAAGTTGAACAGCACGCGTGGCGCAAACAGATAAAGCATGAAGGGGCTGGCAAGCACCAGCGCGAGGATGATGAGCAAAAATGTCATGGATTGGCAGCTTTCGGCAAATGCGCGTCGATCCAGCCGGTGACATCGGCCAGAACCGCTTCGCGTTCGGGTTCGTTGAAAATTTCGTGAAACAGGTGTGGGTAGATTTTGATCTGCTTATCAGGCGAACCAAGATGGTCGTAAAGATATTGCGATCCTTCGGGCGCGGCCAGACTGTCTTCTGCGCCGTGCAGGATCAGCATCGGCACGCGGATTGTCCGGGCTTCTGCCTGCACGCGATGCATCGCCTCGAACATTTCCTTGGCCAGCCGCGCGCTGATCTTGCCGGTATAGACCAGCGGGTCGGCGAGATAGTCTGAAACAACCTTTGGATCGCGGCTGACGCCGTTGGCATCGAGCCCCAACACACCATTTTCGGCAACAGCCGCGACAACAGACGGCTGATGAAAATCATCAATCGCGAAGGCTCTTCGGCAGGCTTGATCGCCGGGCCGGACAAGATTGCACCCGCATATTCGGCCTGATGGCTCAACAAATGCGTCGCCGAAATCAGCCCGCCCATCGAATGGCCGATCAGGATCAATGGTAGGCCCGGATGTCGTGCCTTGACCTGTGCCAGCAACGCCTCGACACCATCGGTGAAGGCCGAAAAAGCGGGGACAAAACCGGGCGTGCCGCTGGATTTGCCATGTCCCCAATGATCAAGCGCATAGACCGCCAGACCTTTGGCATTCAACACTGCTGCGACATGATCATAGCGCCGCAAATGCTCGGCATATCCGTGGATAAGCAAGACCACCGCCCTCGGCGTTTCCGACGGTAACCATGCGTGCCAGTGCAGCTTTGCACCGGCCCCCGCCGAATTCGTTGGCAGAATGATCGGCGTTTCCATCAGCCGATTTTCTTCTTCATCGCGCGCTTTTTGGGCTCGATGTCGGCATTTTCATATTCGGCGAGAATGCGGTCAAGCGTCAGGCTGATCTTTGTTTGCGCACGCACCATTTCGATCTTGGGCCAGGTCGCGCGTTCACCCAGATCCATCAACTCGCTGATATCCTCAAGCGAGAGGTTGCTGAGGATTTTCGACGGCGACCACATCATCATCGGGCGGATGATATTGATATCACCCGAATAATCCTGATTGATGACCGACATCGTCATATTGGCCAGACTGTGGAGTTGCGGAACCAGTTGCAGCGGCTTGTCCCACAATTGCATATTGACGTTGAGCCACGCCTTCAGCGTCGAAACCGACGCACGGCGGATCGCCGAAAGCGGTCCCGGCCCTTGCGTCACATCGCTTGCAAAGGGCGTGATCAGCGGATTAGCCTGGCTGACAATATGGTGGTTGACCCCGTAAAGCCGCGACAGCCGTTTCGACGGCAGGTCATGCGTCACCGAACCATCGACCCATTTGCGTCCCGGCAGATAGGGAACGCGATTGCCTTCATGATCCTTGGCATGGAGTGCCACAGGCTCATAAATTCCCGGAACGGCGCACGACGCCAATACCGCATCGCGAATGAAAACATTGGGCGACGTGATCGCGTTCATCAACCGTCCGTTCTGATGTTTTTCGGCGGGTGCGATCGAGATGTTGAGATGCCGTCCGGTCAGTTCATAGGCCTCCTGAAAGGTCAGGTCGGGAATGATTTCTTCCAGCCGTTCACGCACCTGAACCTGGCTCATCCGCTTGGATGCACCAAAGGGGTTGAACAAGGTTTGCCCCTCGTCATTTTCATATTCGCGGGCAAGCTTGTCGGGGTCGAAATAGGGGGCAAGTTCATCGTTGGTATGGGTGCAAACCAGCGCACCGATCACCGACCCGCCACTTGATCCCGAAATGATGTTGGGCAGCAAACCTTCCGACCACAGGGCCTTCACCACGCCCGCATGGAAGAACAAAAATGCGCCCGACCCGCTCATCAGCAGCGCCGAGCAGCCATAGCAATGATAGGCGCGGCGGAAGAAATCGCGTTTCTCTTCGACCGGAATTTCATCGACTTCGGGGCTCGCCAGATGCACCAACGCATCGGCAATCGCATCGACATAGTCGTGGATCAGTTGCTTGGTGCCAAAACGCGCCTCGGCCCACAGGCTGTCATTGGCCATCCCGTCCATATTGCCGTGGATGCCTTCGTTGAGCGTGTAGAGCAGCCCTTCATTGTCACCTGCTGCGCGCAGTTCATTCAATGTTTCGAGGCGGCGGCGGATCGATTTATAGCCATAATGCTCGCTGGCATCGCGCTCACGCCAATTGGCCTTGCCGCTTTTGCTGTCCAGCTTTTGCGCGGCTTCTGACCATTCGAAATAATCTTTCGCCTTGGCGAGTTCAGTTTCGGTGCCGAACAATGGGTTCAACATCATGTCAAATACCTTCGATCCGGGAATGTCTGCCACGTCAGCCTTTTGACCGGGTACCGCGCTTTGCGGCGGGTTTGGCTTTGGTGGCGGCTCCCTTTTTTGCTTTACCCGCTTTTGGCGGAACGTCCCGCTTGGGCTTTACCACCGCTTTTGGCTTGCTGGCAACGCGAGGCTTGGCTTTATCCACCGGCTTTGGCGCTTTTGCAGGATCGGCCGCCATAAGCTCGGCGAATGATGCCTCTATACACTCTCTGAAAAAGGCAATGTCAGGGAGGATTGAGCGTTCCGACGTGATGCAGAAACTCATCCGGCCATTGTAACTGGGGGTGGCAATGAACAGCCCCATATTATGCGCCAGCGGCGCCATGCCATATTGATGCGTCAGCTTTGCGCCATTCATATAGAGCGGAAACTGGGGGCCCGGCACATTGGAGATGAAGACATTGGTCGCCTTTGGCGCGAAACGCGGGCTCGACAGTAAACGCGCAACACCCGACATGGTGGCACCCGGAATATGTTTGCTCAAATCGGTCATCACCCGCGCCGACAGGCCGGTCTTCGCCTCTTTGGCATCCTGCGTATAGGCTCGTATCGCCTTAAGCCGGACGAGCGGATCAGCAAGGTGGGTGGCCAGCTCGACCGACATCGCCGAGATGTTGTTTCCCGGCATTTCTGCGTCGCTCGATTGGGAACGGAGATTGACAGGAGCGACTGCGACCAGCGGCTTTTTCGGCAATTCCTTATGGTGCTGCAAATAGCGACGCAACGCACCGGAGCAAACAGCCAGCACAACATCGTTGATCGTTGCGCCTTCGACTTTTTTCCGGATCGACGACAAATCGGCCAGCGCAAAATCCGTTCCGTCGAACATCTTGTGCGGAGACAGGGCCGCATTGAACCGGGTTTGCGGAACGCCGCTTTCATTGCCTTTGCCCTGCGACAGGCTCTTTTGCGCCTCGCTCAAAATCGCAGGCGACATCTTCATCAGCGATTCCATGAACTTCACCGGTGACGTCAGATTAGCCGTTGCCGCGCGCGACAGGATTTCAACCGTGCTGGGCTCCTTCGCCAGTTCAAAACTACCCTCTGGGACTTTGATCACCGGCGTCCCGTTTGCATCGATGTCGCTGAGCGTTACAAAGAAATGCGCGGCTGATGCGCCATCAATGGCGGCGTGGTGAATGCGGGTCAGGATGGCGTAGCTGCCGGGTGCTATGCCGGCTATCCGATCGAGCCCTTCAACAACATACATGTCCCACAATGGCCGGTTCATATCCATCGGGCGGCTGAAATGGCGCGCGACCTGAATACAGAATTGCCTCCAATCGCCAGGTTCGGGCAGCCGCACATGGCTGATATGCGTTTCCAGCTCGAAGGCTTCATCCTCAACCCAATAGGGATGGTCGAAATCGAACGGCAGGCGGTAAAGCTTGCGCTTGAACACTGGCGAAGTGTGCAGACGGCTTTCGACGTGGCGAACAATATCCTTGAACCGCACCTTGCCACCAGGTGCAGTTGCCGGATCGAATATATAGGCCGCCATCACATGCGTCAGCGTGCTGGGAGTCTGGATATAGAGGAATTGTGCGTCTTGCGCGTTCAACTGCTGGGTCATGTGCCCATTTCCCTTTCGGCGTTACGCTCTGCCTGAGCGAGCAGCTCAATACGCATTTTTTCCATCCTGCGCGATAGCCCGCGAAACTCGGCAAGCAATTTGCGTCGGCTGCGCGCGACTTCCTCAGTCGTTACCCCTGCCAGTCCAAGATGTTCGACCATCTTGTAGCCATTTTCGAACAGGATCTTGCCAATCGATGCTTCGCTGCTGATCCGGCGCAGCAGATAGGCCTGACGTCCTTCGGCAAGCCCCTGCTCGACGCACGCCTTGCTCTCAAGCGCTTCGCCGACCTTCAGCCGCACAAATTGGTCGAGGACAATGGTATAAGCCTCGACAAAGGCAGCAATACTGCGTGGCCTACAAAAGGCTGGAAGCTGCGTACAAGCCGCCGCAATTCCTGTCCGCCTGCCGCCAGCCGCGCGGACCATTGGCCATCGGTACGGTCAAGTTCGGCACGCAAATCTCGCTGAAACTGTTCGCGCGGTGGATAGAAAAATTCGAATTTAAACAGGTCACGAAGCCGCATCGCTTCTGCCCAAAAAGCATCCTCGCAATTTCCATCGCATTCGTCATCCACCTTGAACAATGCGAATTCGATGATTGCCTTGTCGAGGAAATGATGGACGATGGTGTTGCGGTAATAGCTTGCCATCGCATGTTTGGCAGGTTCAATCGCATAGACGCTGGCGCTTCCGCTTTCATCGCGGTGGATCAGCCCCGAATTGACCAATGTGTCGGCGGTGGCACGCAACGCTGAGCGGTCAAGCGTTTCCAATTCGCTGCTCAGCCTTATCCCGCGTGCGCGCGCCCAGTCGGCGATAAGCGTCATTGTCTGCACCAGTTCCTCTGCTGTCGCGCCGCGTGGGGCCGTACCAAGCAGGATCATACACAAAGCTGCCGTTTCGGTGATTGGCGTCACCCGATTGGCATTGACCGAAGCATCAAAGGCGATTTTGGAAAGTGCTAGCTTGTCCTCAGGATCAGGCGCACGGGCAACGACCACCGGCTTGCCCAGATCAATACGCACCTTCCCCATCGGCTCGCGAAGGCTTTTGAGATAACCGATGAACCAGGAAAAGGACTCCGGCGCCTTGGCCCGCCCTGTTTGCTCCTCGGCATATTCCTCGACATCGCGGATGAGGTCGAAGCTGGTGACAAACGGAACGATATGAACATCTTCGATTCCACCATCGTGAGCCGCATCAAGCACATATTTGAGGATGCCATATTTGGGCGGCATCAACTTGCCCAGCCGCGAGCGCGTTCCCTCCAGAGCCCAAGACATGGGGAAGCGTTTCTCCAGAAGATAGGCAATATATTGCCGCAGCACGACTTTATAAACGGGCAGGTCCTGAAAGCTGCGGCGGATGAAGATCATACCGGATCGGCGGAACAGCGTGCCAATCCCGAAAAAGTCGAGATTGATGCCGCCAAAACTGTGCAGCATCGTCATGTCGTTGTCGTAAAACAACGCGTTGGGTGTAATGCCGTCGAGATAGGTTTTGTGCGTGAACAACAACACCGTTGGTTTTGAGCGGATCAGTTCGCGCAATTGCTCAAGTTCATCGGGATCATAGACAAAGCCTTTGTCATAGCCTTGCGTCATCATGAAGCGTTCGAGGCGCGCGCGCAGATCCAGAAACAATGCGCTTGGGGTCGAGATGACCTCTTTCATATATTTGCGCGCTTCTGGCATCAGGTCGCGCCGCGACTTTCCGCTTTCAGCCGCAATTGCGGCGATCGCCTCGCGAAATTTGGGGCTGGCAGCGATGCTGTCTGCAACGAAACGCGGCACTTTATAGCGGGTGCCGACGACACCGCGTTCCTGCATTTCAAGAGTCAGCACGGCTTGCCGCGCAACAAAGCCCGCAAAGCCGCTGGTTTCGTCGTCTCCCGGAGTGCCCACATCCTCAACAAAGCGGCGCTTCAAATCAGCGATCGTCGCAGGCTCACCCAGCACATTGCGCGCGACGACGGTTTCGCATCAGGATTATGCGCGCACGCAAGCTTCCCGGAAGACGCGGATCGCCGAAAACGATGTCGCGCAACCTTAGTGCACGGTCCTTGTCGAAATTGGGAATACGCCAGGCGATGCGCACCGGGATGATCAGGCTGGCATCATCGCTTGCTGTCAGCCGCGCCGCCAGCGGCTCGAGTTTTAGCGCCTTGCTTTCATCCGACAGCGGAAGCGCGATCCATTCACCCTCTTCCACCTGACCCCAGGTGCCATGCAACCAGTCGAGAAGATGCTTGCGTTCTACCCCGTTGCGCGCGTCGAGGATGAACAGTTTCTTGCCTGCGTAGCGGAGCGGGTCTCCCTCCCATTTCGCGACTGGCGCATTCATCGCTTACCGGCCTTTGCCCTTTGCGGTGGCGGGCTTTTTGGGCGGCGCCTTGGGCTTCACTTTTGGCTGGGCTTTGGCCTTCGCTACAGAAGCCTTCGCTTTTTTCGGAGCAGGCGTTTCTTTGGCCGCTTTGGCCTTTTCGCGCGCCGGCTCCGGCGCTTCTTCAGGCTGGCCAAGCGCCTTCAAAAACAGGTTGCGCACTTCAGCCACATGCAGGTTCATTGTCTTCGCACTCCAGCCGCTGGTATCCACAGGCGGCAACACGTCGACACGTACTGTCGCCGGACGCATGACAAATTCATTTTTGGGCGCAACGTCGCCTGCGTTGTGGATGACAATGGGGACAATCGGCACACCCGCCTGCATCGCCAGATGGAAGGCGCCTTTTTTAAACGGCCCGAGTTTGGGCGACAGTGTCCGTGTGCCTTCAGGCGCGATGCAGATCGACTTGCCGTCTTTCTGGATAGCATCGACAAGTGGTTCCATAGCCTTGATCGCATCGCTGCTATTTTTGCGGTCTATGAAGACTGTCCCTGCCCATTCCATGATCTGGCCAAGGATCGGGATGTTCTTGATTTCCTGCTTGCCCACCCCGCCCATATCCTTGCGGATCAGCTTGGCGAGGATGACGACATCAGCCTTCGACTGGTGGTTGAACACGAACACGCAGGGCCGCGCCGCCCACAAATTGCGCTCGCCATAAACGTCGAGATCCATTCCGACCATGGCCGCCGCAAAATCGCCGAACAATCCCATCGAGAAATTCATTGCCTCGCGCTGCGAACGGGTGAGCGCCCAGATCGGAAGGCCAGCGGCAAAGGCACCGACCAGCGAACTGGTGGCGTAGATGGTGCGGGTATAGTCCAGAATCGACGGCGTCCCCCGGCTGCCAAATTCCTGCACCGGCCAATCGCGCTGCCGCGCAATGTTGCGTAGCTTAGTGTTCGGATTGAGCACGCGCGGCTTGCCAACACGCTCAAGCAGCTCAATATCGTCGCTGCTGTCCGAATAGAAATAGCTGTTGTCGAGATCACAGCCAAAGCGTTCTGCGAGCGATTCCGCCGAGATCACCTTGCCCTCTCCAAAGCATAAGGGTCGGATGATTTCGCCTGTAAATTCCCCATTTTCGATTTCATATTCGGAGCAAAGAATATGCTCGATGTCGAGGTCACGGGCAGTCGGTTCGATCTGATAGATGGTCGCAGACGAGACGATGGCGACGGTATGTCCCTTCGCCTGATGCGCCCGGATGATTTCCCGGCTTTCGGGGTAGACTTTTTTGGCGATATGCTTCTGGTACAATTCCTCACCAAATTCGCGGAAGCTTTCCTCGGTCACACCCTTCATGAATTTGGCAGCCGCGGTCATCAGCCCCGAAAAACCGATGCTGCCCATATTATATTGCGACATCACATTGGCGGTCTCGATAATCTCTTCGAGCCCCATTTCGCGGCGTTTGAACTTTTCCTGCAACAACGCCATCGCGGAATAGCCTGCGATGATCGTACCATCAAAATCGAACAGCGCCGCAATGTGCGGCCCCGATTCCGATGCATTGATTTCTTCCAGATAGTTGCGGTGACGTGCCAAGCCGTTCTCTCCCTAACCCCTACTCTTCTGTCATTCATGACAGGGTTGCGGCGCAAATCAACCGTTCACAGGAAAGGATGTCCAAATATGGGAAATGGTGCCGCTTAGGTGACTCGAACACCTGACCCCATCATTACGAATGATGTGCTCTACCAACTGAGCTAAAGCGGCCTGTCGTCGATTGACGGGCTTGGCGCGCATAGCCAGCGGCAGCGGCAAATTCAAGCATCAATCGGTTATAGCCCTGCTGCGTGCGCGGTTTACCAGTCGTTAACCATCTGTGTCCATTATGGTGCGGTAATGTCGCCTAGTGCGGCACGTCGAGACAGGGACCGGAATATGGACGATTGGCGCGGACTTGGACCGTTGGGCAATGCGGATGCAGGCGATGATTCGCCTGCCTATGCGCATTATGAAGACGAGCATGCAGCGATAGAGGCTCCACCCTCCATCGGGCAGGACGAGCGTCGCATGCAGGTGCGCGCCTATAATTTCTGGACGTCGCAACTCGGCGAACGCAACTATCCCGATGTCGAAGAGCTTGATCCGACCGAGGTCGAGGATTTCCGCGAATATAGCGTGCTTCTCGATTTTACGTCGGGAATTGAAAATCCGTCGATCCAGTATCTGGGCGATGCGTTGCGCCGCGAATGCGGTGTCGACGACGAAATTACCTATCTCGATCAAGTGCCACCGCGGTCGTTATTGTCGCGGATTACCGACCATTATCTGCAGATCATAGCCAATCGCGCACCGATTGGATTTGAAGCCGAATTTGTCAACGAACGCGATGTCTCAATCATGTATCGCGGCATATTGCTGCCCTATTCCTCCGACGATGACACCATCGATTTTATCTATGGCGTGATTAACTGGAAGGAAGCAGCACCCACTGCGCTGCGCGAAACGCTGGAACTTGAAGTCGAACAGGCTTTGAACAGCGCGCCGCCGCGCAAAGATCATGTTCCGGTATGGGCTGATGGCCCATCTGCCGACGCGCTTGCGGAACCTGAAGCAGCACATGAGGAAGAACTGGTGCTGAGCGCAGCAATTGCCGTCGCAGAGGCAGAACCGGATCAAGATGCAAGCCTTGCCGATTGGTTACAGGCTGCACGTTCGAGCGCCGACGTGGCACGCGATGCCGACGTCCGCAGCCGCGAAGCGCTGTACCGCGCTATTGATCGCGCCTTTGACTTCTCTTTGATCGCCGAACAGCAGCCGGAAGACTATGCCGAACTGCTGGCGGACAATGGCATTACCGTGCAGGAACGCGCGCCGATGACTCCGGTCGTCAAGCTGATCTTCGGTGCAGGCTATGACAAGACACGGCTGACCGAATTTGCCGCGGCGCTCGATTTTGCGCACCGCAATGCCGTGCCGATGGGCGGCCTGTTTGCGCTGTTATCGAGCCATGATGGCGGGCTGAAGGGTATTGTCCAGGCCGAACGCCGCGCCCGCAAGGTGATGAAGGGCGAACATGTTGCCCCTGTTGCGACTGACCCGCGCCCTCGCTTGCGCGCCGCTCGCACCCGGGACCTGTCTGAATTCGCACAAGGTTCTGACGAATTTGTTGTGCTGGTCGCCCGCCGTGATGCCGACGGGCAAGTCGCCATCATCGGCTCTGTCGACGATGCGGGACTGACCGACAAGGTGCTGTCAAAGGCTGTGGTGTAACCTTAACGCTTGCGGCGCAATTCCCAGACTTCGCGCGTCAGGTGATTGCCTGCGGCGATTACCAGCCTGTCCGGGAGGGAAAACACTGTCGTCGCATGCGTCGGGGGTATAGGCGCGCATTTGAGCTCGCTCCACTGCTTGCCATCCGCGCTTGACCAGACCCGGCTGACATTCGGATCGTCATTGCCTTTCACCAACTTCGCACCGCCAATGATCCACAATCTGTCAGCGAAGACCCCCATGTCGTGATAGGCAAGCCCTCCGTCTTGTGACCATTCAGCACCGTCGGCTTCTTTGGTCCAGTGATCTGCATCCGGTGAACTCCAGATATCGGTGTGAACGACGCGGTTTTTGACAATGTGGTTTTCATTCACGAAACCACCCACGATCCAGACCCTGCCCCTGAAGAGCAGTTGCCCGCCAATTCCGCCGCGCGGCGTCCAGATTGGTCCGACAGGCTCATGCTTCACCCAGCTTCGACCGTCGGTCGTACTCCAGACATCATTGTAATAATGTTCACCCACCGACGGTTCGAGCGTGGCCTTTTTTGACATGCTTTGGCCGCCGACGACATAGATCCGGTCATTCAACACAAAGGTCATGTGCAGTGCGCGCGGCTTCCAGGGGACAGAGGCGCCGTCGTTGACCAGCTGCCAGTCCCTGCCATCTTTCGATTTCCAGATATCATGTTGGTGATGAAACTGGGTCGCATCGCCGCCGATCAACCAGATTTCGCCCTTGTAGGACACGACCCCTGCGGAGTGCCGCCCTTCCCAATCCTTTTTCGCATCGAAGCTATTGTCGAGAAAGCTGTTTGTTTTGATCAGGCTCCATTGCCGGCCATCGGTTGATTCCCACACCTCATTGTTGGTGATGCGCGGGAAATGGACCTTGTCGTCGGGGTTCCAGCCACCAAGCATGACCATCTTGCCATTGTGTACCACGCCATTGGCACCATCGCGCGGAGCATAGGCTGCGGATTTGGTCAGCAATTCCCAGACATAGCCGCCGCCTTCGAGCGTATTGGGAGAAGTCTGCCTGCAAAATTCCGACGGCTTAAGCCGGTTTTCGATCAGATAGCGCACAATCTGCGGGTCGGGCTTTTTCGTTGGCCGGAAAATCTGATAGGCGGAATAGGACAATCCGGCGAGGATCAAGACTGACAATATCGTGATGCGAATAAGGCGCATGCCGGTTACAGTTTCAGCCACACTGTGCGCGGTGAAGCAGTTTCTGGTCGGCAAGCACAAGCGCCATCATTGCCTCTACCACCGGAACGCCTCTGATCCCGACGCACGGGTCATGGCGGCCCTTAGTCACGATCTCGGTTGCCTCACCATCACGGGTGATTGTCTCCACCGGTGTCAGAATGGATGAGGTGGGTTTGAAGGCAACCCGGCACACCACCGGTTGACCGGTCGAAATTCCGCCCGCCACGCCGCCGGCATTGTTGGCGAGGAAGGCTGGCGCGTTGGAGCCTGGCCGCATAGGGTCGGCATTTTGCTCACCGCGCAGTCTTGCTGCCTCAAAACCAGCACCGATTTCTATCGCTTTGACCGCGTTGATACTCATCATCGCGGCAGCCAGCTCACTGTCGAGCTTTGCATATAGTGGCGCGCCCCAGCCTGCCGGAACGCCGGTTGCGACGCATTCGACCACGGCACCCAGCGACGATCCGGCGAGCCGCGCCTCGTCCACCAACTTTTCCCACCGCCCGGCAGCGGCCTCATCGGGGCACCAGAAGGGATTTTTGCCAATCTGCGCCACTTCGAAATTGTCGCGATCAATGGCATCGCCGCCGATTTCGACGACATAGGCAAGTATCTCAACCTCGGGAATCACGGCGCGGGCAACCGCCCCTGCCGCGACCCTAGCGGCAGTCTCGCGTGCCGAACTGCGCCCGCCACCGCGATAGTCGCGAAAGCCATATTTGGCGTCATAGCTATAGTCTGCATGGCCAGGACGATAGGCCTTGGCAACTTCGGAATAATCCTTTGACCGCTGGTCGACATTTTCGATCATCAGGCTGATCGGAGTGCCAGTGGAGCGGCCTTCAAACACGCCGGACAATATGCGCACCTGATCGGGCTCCTGCCGTTGCGTCGTGAACTTGCTGGTCCCCGGACGGCGCTTGTCCAGAAAGGGCTGGATATCGGCTTCGGACAAAGCAATACCGGGAGGGCAACCATCAACCACTGCGCCGAGCGCAGGGCCGTGGCTTTCACCCCAGCTGGTAAAGCGAAATACGCGACCGAATGTGTTGAAGCTCATGCCAGTCCGATATCCGGTGCATCTTCCTGTTTCATACCGACTGTGTGGTAACCCGCATCGACATGATGGGTTTCACCGGTAACGCCCTTCGAAAGGTCTGACAGGAAATAGACCGCCGATGCGCCGACATCGTCGATGGTGACATTGCGGCGCAGCGGGCTGTTATATTCGTTCCATTTCAAAATGTAGCGGAAATCGCCTATGCCTGACGCCGCAAGGGTCTTGATCGGTCCGGCCGAAATCGCGTTTACGCGGATGCCATCGGGGCCGCAATCATTGGCGAGATATTTGACGCTCGTTTCCAGAGCCGATTTGGCGACCCCCATGACATTGTAATGCGGAATCACCTTTTCCGCGCCATAATAGCTGAGCGTCAGCAGCGACCCTCCGCCTTCACCAGTCTCTGCGTCGAGCGTGGTCATCATCGCCGCGGCGCGCTTGGCAACGGCGGTAAAGCTGAACACGCTGATGTTCATTGTCAGCAGAAAATCCTCGAGGCCGACATCATAATATTTGCCGCGCAATGCCTCTTTGTTGGTGTAGCCGATGGCATGGACCACGAAATCGATCGTCGGCCAGCGCGCAGCCAGCGTCGCGAAGGCCGCGTCGAGATTGGCCATGTCGGCGACATCGCAATCGATCAGAAAGTCGCACCCGAGCTGATCGGCAAGCGGCTTGACCCGCTTTTCCATGACTTCGCCCTGATAGCTGATTGCCAGTTCCGCGCCTTCGGCATGCAGCCTTTTGGCGATGCCCCATGCCAGCGATTTGTCGTTGGCCAGCCCCATGATCAGCCCGCGTTTACCGGCCATCAATCCGCCCATGTTCATCACTTTCCTATTGTCCGTTACTTTCGGTTGCATCCTTTAGACCGTTTTCCCGTGCGTTGGCCAGAGCCGCGTTCAATTGCGCGCCCATAACCATGCCGAGCCCGATCAGATAGAAGAAGATCAAAGCGACCATGATCCCGGCCAGGCTGCCATAGGTCAGGTCATAATGCGCCATTTCCGAGACAAAGGCGGGCAACACCATCGTGCAGCCGAGCCACCACATGCTGACCAGAACTGCACCGGGCCATTTGGGGAATATTCCGCCGCGATATTTACGCGGGGTCAGTCCGCGATAGATGGTGTAAATCGTGGCAAACAAGGTCACAAACGGGATGATCCGTCCCCAGGCGAAATAGCTCGCGGCACGTTCCGCCGCGGGGATATATCGGTACACAAGATCCTCGGCTGCGGTCACCAATACCTGCGCACTGAACGCTGCCATTGCGAGGACAACAGCAGCAATGATCACCAGAAACGAGCCCAGTCGATAGTGCCAAAACCAGCGTTCGGGTACCGTGCCATAGGCCTTGTGCAACACATCGCGGATCGTCTCGATCAGGCTGGCGGCGGTCCACAAGCTGACCGCAGCGCTGAACCAGAGGAGCGGCCCTGAACGCGCTTTCATCGACGCCTCTATCGGGCCGCGCAACGCCTCTGCCGCCCCCTTGGGAACCGTGGCGAAAAAGGCATCAATCAGCGCAAGGCCCGATTCGGTCTGGCCAAATCCCCCGGCAATTGCGGCGGCGACAATGCAGAAAGCAAAGAGCGCAACCAGCGAGAGATAGGCAAAATTGCCCGCATGGACAAAGCCCTCGCTATAGACGCCAAAGCCGACTCGCTTCAGGATTTCGAGCGACTGCTTCCAATGGCCGAGGTCATGAAACCACTCGGCCTCGCTCGTCTGATGCGGCACCGCATCATGCGCGCGCGCCTCGGGCGATAGGGGGGAATGTTCGGACATCGCCGCTGTTTTCCATCATTTTAACGCGAAGGCTAGCGGGATTGTGATGGGGTGCTTGGCGTCTAAGTTGACAAAGTTGACACCAATGAGCGGCATCGTAACGATGGCAGGACAATTGCTGTTTCTATATCTTATTGATAATATAACATATTTTATCGACGATGGGCTGGATAGACTGCGACAGCCCTAGAAATGGTGAAACGCGGCGGTTTTTCCACCGCACTTTGTCTGGGCGATGGCGGGTTGAGGAAAGAGACAGATAGGCGCACCATCGCCCTGACGGCAAAAAGATCAGGGTATTTATTGCGGCGTCGCCCTTGAACCATCCGATGAGGCGGGCTTGGCTGGCTTTTGCGCCTTGGCTTTGGCCTCAGCTTCGCGGCGGCGTTGTTCGGCCACAATTGCATCATTGCGGGCTTTTTCTGCCAGCGCCTTTGCCATTGCCTGGTCTGCGGCCTTTTGGGCGGCAACCTTTGGATCTTCATCCCATTGAGCCGAGGCAATGGATGGAATTGCCAGCGAGGCTAATAGTGCGATTGGTACGGCCTGTTTGTAGAGCATCACGAATCTCCTGTGCATTGAGAGCTACGATTTTGGCGAAAGCTGTTCTTTCGACCGCTTCTTCATCGACAATTGCACGCTGGATGAATGTGACGCCTGTCACGCTATATTCTTAATGGCCAATTGGGGGAAAACCGGCTCTTCCCTAAACCCCCAGCTCTGCCCTGATCGCCGGATCATCGGGCAATGCCTCCGCCAGCTTTGCCAATTCCGCGCTGTCTGCTGGCAGGCGGATGTGCAGCGTCACATATTGGTCGCCGCGACCTTCCGGTGCGTTGCTTCCACCCTTTTTCACAAAGCCGCGCCCCTTTATCCTCATCGTCGTGCTCGACTGCGCACCCGCTGGCACGCTGAGCATCACTGCGCCGTCAATCGTCGGCACCTTCACCTTCGCGCCCTGGATCGCCTCTTTCAGACTTATCGGCAGGTCTAGGCGGATATTGTCGCCGTCGCGGTCGTAAAAGGGGTGCTTGCCCAGTTTAAGTGTGACTATCGCGTCGCCATTGCCGCCGGGGCCGGGCTGGCCCTTGCCGGGGATGCGGATTTGCTGGCCCGCCACGACGCCTGCGGGCAGTTTGAATTCGACGGTTTTGCCATCGCGCAACGTTATCCGCTGCGGCTCCAGCCGGGCAGCGTCGGTGAAAGACACCAGATGTTCATAGGCGACATTGGCGCCTTTGGGCGGCGGGCCGGGTTGCGGGCGGGGTCCGCCCTGTGGACGCGCGCCGGGACCGCCGCCGCCAAACAGCCCGTCGAATATGTCACCCAGATCAATCCCGCCCTGAAAATCAAAGCCGCCGCCTTGCCCAGGCCTTGGCCCGCCGGCACCGAACGGGCTGCCACCGCCGAAACCACCGCCAAAGGGGGAACGTGGCTGGCCGTTTTCGTCAATTTCGCCGCGATCATATTGGGCACGTTTGTCCTTGTCGGACAACAAATCATAGGCCTGCGTCACCTCGCTGAAACGCGCGGCAGCAGCAGGGTTATCCTGATTTTTGTCAGGATGCAGTTCCTTTGCCAGCTTGCGATAGGCGCTTTTGATCGCCTTTTCGTCCGCGCCCTTGGAAACGCCCAATATGGAATATGGATCGGCCATTATTGTCCCTGTTGAAATGCTTTCTGTATTAGATTGGTATTACAGCGGCTTTAGTCAACTCGGAGCGACCGCATTTTCGACCCGCTGGCCCAGAAATTGGCGTGTGACGAGATAAAGCGTCAGCCCCAATGGCCCAAGCATGAAGATGAAGAACAATATCGGCGCCTGCACCAGCCGGTGGATGCCCCGCCGGTCGGCATTGCGTGCGGCCCAAATGCCGACAAACAAATCGAATGCCAGATAGTGAATCCAGCCGATGGTTGCACCGCCCCTGCTGTCGAACAATGCCATCACCCCGTCGAGTGTAGTGAAATCTGCGCCAGTTGAGCCGGCGGCATCAAGCGTTCCGCTCATCAAGCCAATGATGAGAACGGTGTAGCTGACCGCAAGCAATCCGCATCCTGCATAGAAGAGCCAGCTGATCCAGCGTTCGCGCTTTGGCAGCAGGATCAACGCCAGCCAGCACAGCATTGCCCAGAAATTGGCGGCAGAAAATATCGTATCCCATGGCATTTGCACGATTGTTCCCCTTCCTTCATATCGCAGTCTAGCCTATCAGGCGGCTATGGATAGCCCCGAACCCTTTTCGCCCTTTGATGCGTGGTACAATGAAGCCCGCGAAACCGAAATCAACGATTCAAACGCCATGGCATTGGCTACGTGCGGTGCCGATGGTCAGCCTTCGCTGCGGATGGTGTTGCTAAAGGGGCATGGCCCGGATGGCTTCATCTTCTACACCAACTTTGAAGGCCGCAAGGCGCGCGAGCTGGCGGAGAATCCCAAGGCTGCGTTACTGTTCCACTGGAAGTCGCTGCGCCGGCAAATCCGCATCGAGGGCAGCGTGGTTCCGGTCGACGACGCGACTGCTGACGCCTATTTCGCGACCCGCTCGCGCCCTTCGCAGCTTGGTGCATGGGCATCGGATCAGTCGCGCCCGCTCGACAGCCGCGAAACTTTCGAAACACGCTTTGCAGAGGCTGAGGCGCGATTTGCAGGGCAGGATGTAACCCGCCCGCCGCATTGGTCTGGGTTCCGTCTGGTGCCCGACCGGATAGAGTTTTGGCAAGACCGCGAATTCCGCCTGCACGAACGCTGGGCCTATGAACGCGACGGCGACGGCTGGAGCAAGGGCATGCTATTTCCGTGAGGACGAAATAATGGGATTGGCCCACAATCATCATCACCACAATCACGGTGCGCAGACCGCGCGCGCCGCGATGGCAAGTGTTGCGACGGCGGCGTTCCTGATTCTGCTTAAAAGCTTTGCCGCTTATGAGACCGGATCGGTCGCGCTGCTGGGTTCGCTCGCCGATACCGGTTTTGATTTTCTCGCCTCGCTGTTGACCCTATTCAGCGTGCGCTATGCAGCGCTTCCTGCCGATGACGATCACCGTTTCGGCCATGGCAAGGCAGAGGCGCTGTCGGCGCTGGTGCAGGTGGCGCTGGTAACCGTTTCAGCCGTTCTGATCGGTTGGCGCGCGGTGGTGCGGCTGGGCGATGGGCAACCCACTGAGCATCCCGAATATGGCATTGGCGTGTCGCTGATTGCGATGGCGGCAACGCTGGCGCTGCTGCTTTATCAACGGCAGGTGATCAAGGAGACGGGATCAGTCGCGATCCACGGCGACCATGTGCATTATCAGGGCGATCTGCTGCTTAATGCGGCGGTTATCGTGGCGATATTGCTTGATACGTTCCTGCATTTACGCGGTGCCGACCCGCTGTTCGGCATTGCTATTGCCGTCTGGCTGCTCTGGGGCGCGTGGCGCGCTTCAACGTTGGCACTGGACCAGTTGCTCGACCGGGAGTGGCCGCTGGAGAAACGCCAGCGCTTTCTGGAGGTGGCTACGCGCCATCCGCAGGCAAAGGGCATCCACGACATGCGCACGCGGTCCGCTGGCGCGCATGATTTCTGCCAGTTCCATGTCTGGGTCGATCCCAATATGACTGTGTTGCAGGCGCATAGCGTGATGGATGAAATCGAAGCCGAATTGATGAAGGAATTTCCGGGGGTAGAGATTTTGATCCACCCTGATCCCGAAGGCCATACCGATAGTATCGGCTATATCCCTTCAGAAACAGTCGAGCATCAGGACCATGAGCATGGGCATGGGCATGACCACCACTAGGCGCTTCAAACAGGTCGATGTCTTCACCGCTGTGGCGCTGAAGGGCAATCCGGTTGCGGTAGTCCTCGACGCCGAAGGCCTTTCGGTGGAGCAGATGCAGTCCATTGCCAATTGGACCAACCTGTCTGAGACCACTTTTGTAACAGCCGCAACCGAGGCAGACGCAGATTATGCGGTCCGGATATTCACGCCAAAAAGCGAACTGCCCTTTGCCGGACACCCGACGCTGGGGACAGCGCACGCCGTGATCGAGGCAGGGCTGGCAAAACCAAACAATGGCCGGATCGTGCAGCAATGCGCGGTTGGTCTGGTCGAAATCAGCATCGCTGACGCCAGCCTGTCATTCCGTTTGCCGCGTTACAGCTATGAAGACGCGCCCCAACCGGAGATAATGACCGAGGCGCTTGGCGAAGGCGCGATCAAGGGTACGCCGCAGATCGTCAATGTCGGTCCCCGCTGGGTGATTGCCGAGCTGGCTTCGGTCGAAACAATCGAAGGGCTGGCACCCGACCTGCCAGTGCTTGCTGATTATGACCGCACGCATGCGACAACGGGGCTTACCGTCTATGCCGAACAGCCCGATGGCGGGATTATCGTGCGCAGCTTCGCGCCCGCAGACGGCATTGCTGAAGACCCGGTGTGCGGAAGCGGCAATGGTGCAGTCGCCGCCTATCGGTTGAAGGCAGGTCAAGTGGCGTCAGGTAGCGAATATGTGGCCAGTCAAGGCCAACAGGTTGGCCGCGACGGCCTTGTCCGTATCAAAATCGAAGGCGATGCCATCCATGTGGGTGGCGATTGCGTGACAGTGGTTGACGGGAGCTTTTTGCTTTAGGACGAGACACATTAGGTTGATTAAAACCGTTAGTGCTGAGCTTGTCGAAGCACGCCTCAAGGCAAAGCGCTAACGCTGCTAAACGCCCTTCGACAGGCTCAGGGCTGACGGTTTAGTTTAATGTCATCTCGATGCTAACCGCCCAAGCTCGCCGGACCGAACCCATGCGGCAACAACTCAGACAGCAAATGCGTGTCATAGCCGCCTGCGCGCGCGCAATAGACCGGCAGGTCAATCGCAGTCAGGTCCGCGACTTCCTTGATGATCTGGCGGCAGCGCCCGCAAGGTGTGATCGCCTCCAGACCGATCTGCGGGACACCACCTGCTGCCGCAGGTCCACCCGCAACCGCAATCGCGACGATCCGTCGCAATTGGCCATCGCTGTTCGCCTTGGCAAGCGCCACGGTTTCGGCGCACAGCGTCATGCCGTAGCTGGCATTTTCAAAATTTGCGCCGGTGACAATCGAACCATCGTCAAGCAACAGCGCTGCTCCGACGTGAAAATGCGAATAAGGCGCATAGGCATTGCCCGCCGCCGCAACCGCCTCCGCCACCAGTTGATCAACCTGCGCGCTCATTTTCGTACCACCACCCAGCGGACGCGACCGTCAATTCCCGACACCCGCCTGCTGCGGTTCGCGGTCCACATCACCCAGGGGCGAGCAGCATAATCGGGCAGCATCCACGTCCTTTCCAGCCAGACATTGCGATCGACTTCGCTGCTGATCTTATAAGCAGCTTCAAAGTCGGGGGATAGCAAAAGGATAGCGGGTTGGCCGCTATGCTCTTCGATCTGTGACAGGAAGGTTGAAAGCTCGGACAGTATTAGCGCTCGGTCCGGCCTTTTGGTGCAACTGCCCGAAAAGTCGAGCTCAACCGCTGGCGGCAGCGCGCCGTTCAGCCTGGGCACAGTGGTGATGAACAAGGTCGCCTGATCGGTCGCCAGACGGCAAATGTCGAAGCGATGCAGCGCACCGTAACGGATGCCCGCTTCGCGCACAGCTTCAAGATTGCTGGCAAATTGTTTGTCGCGTCGCTCGGCCCCGCGCGTCGCAGTCAGATAAGCAAAATCGACCCCGGTCGCACCAAGGCTGGGCCAGAAGGGCTTGCCATTATCCTCATCGACCACCACCCCCTGCACCGAAAATTCGTCGCGTGACGGTGTCCAGCCGGTGATGACATTCCAGATAACAAAGGCGAGCAACAGCAACGCAAGCGCGATAGCCGCCAGCCGCCATTGCCTGAATTTGCCCCCTCGCATGTATCGCCCCTTAACCCCGTATCACTGCTTGATATGCAACACGCAGATCAGCGTGAACAGCCGACGGGCGGTTGGAAAATCGATCTCGATTTTGCCCTCCAGCCGCTCGATCAGCAATTCAGCCGCCGCGTTATGGACGCCGCGCCGCGCCATGTCGATGGTTTCAATCTCGGACGCGGTCGCCTTGCGGATCGCCTGATAATAGCTGTCGCAAATCGCGAAATATTCGCGCACCGGCCGCTGGAACCGGCCAAGGCCCAGAATTAGCGTTTCTTGCGGACTGCCATCCTCGCGGGATATATCCCAGATCAGCCGCCCTTCGGTAACGCTGAGCTTCAAACGATATGGCCCCGCATAACCATCGCCCATGTCGCGCAGCGGCTTGAAGACATTGTCCTCGATCAGGTCGAAAATCGCGACCCGCCGTTCCTGTTCGATATCAGCGTTGCGACGCAAAATGGTCGCCTCGTCAAGCTCGACAGAGATGATGCGCGGATCGGACATTTTGTCCCTCTAGCCGATGCGGCGGCGCGGGCAAGGGGCCAGCAGTAAATTGTCCACAGCCCTGTCCCCCACACTGTCCCCATATCTATTTTTTGCACCCCTTGTCTCGGCTTCCATGCTAATCGATAGCAACACCATGGCCGAACCAATCCGACTTGCCGCCTCGAATGATGGCGAACCGCAGCGTCTGCCGCGCAATGTCGAGGCAGAGGCCGCGTTTCTGGGTGCTTTGCTGATCGACAACCGCATTCTTGAAGATGTATCGATCAAGCTGACACCGGACCATTTTTTCGAGCCGCTGCACGGTCGTATTTACGAACAGATATTAAAACTAGTTGACCGCAACATGCTGGTCACACCAGTGACGCTGAAGCCGTTGTTCGAAGCCGACGAAACGATGAAAGAACTCGGCGGCCCGGCTTATCTGGTCAAGATGACCGCCGATGGATCGGGGCTTATCGGCGCGCGCGATTTCGCCCAGCAGATTTATGACCTGGCGCTTTTGCGCGAACTGGTTTCGGTCGGTCGCGGACTGGTAGAAGGCGCGCTTGATACCAGCGAAGCGGTCGATCCCAAGGCGCAGATCGAAAACGCCGAATCAGCGTTGTATAAAGTTGCCGAGGGTGACGGCGAAACCGGAAGCATGAAAAGCTTCCTCGCCGCCTCTACCGAAGCTATTAAAAATGTCGAAAAGGCGCTGAATTCGGGTGGCCATCTGTCGGGGGTCACCACCGGGCTCGACAGCATCAATTCCAAATGCGGCGGCCTGCACAACAGCGACCTTATCATTCTTGCCGGACGTCCCGGCATGGGTAAGACCTCGCTTGCCACCAACATCGCCTTTAACGCGGCGCAACGCTGGTTGCGCGACCGCGAAGACGGGATTGACGAAGCCAAAAGCGTTGGCGCGAAGACAGCCTTTTTCAGCCTCGAAATGTCCGCCGACCAGCTGGCGACGCGTATCCTGGCCGAACAGTCGGGAATCTCGTCTGAATCGCTACGCATGGGCAAGATCAGCCGCGACGATTTCCGCGAATTGTCGCGCGCATCGCGTGAGTTGCAGGAATTGCCGCTTTATATCGACGACACGCCTGCCCTGACCATCGCCGCACTGCGCACACGTGCACGACGGTTGCAACGCAAGCACGGCATCGGCCTGATCGTGGTCGATTATCTTCAGCTGTTGCAAGGTTCCGGTCGTTCATCGGACAACCGCGTCAACGAAATCTCCGAAATCTCGCGCGGCCTGAAAACGCTGGCGAAGGAATTGCAGGTTCCCGTGATCGCGCTCTCGCAGCTGAGCCGTGCAGTCGAACAGCGCGAGGATAAGCGCCCTCAGCTGTCCGACTTGCGAGAATCTGGCTCGATCGAGCAGGACGCCGACATGGTCTGGTTTGTGTTCCGCGAGGATTATTATGTCGCCGCACGCGAGCCCAAACATGGCGCCGAAGGCGATGTGAAGGCGACCGAGGATTATGAAAAATGGCGGCAGGAAATGGAGCGCGTCTTCGGGGTCGCCGAGCTGATCGTCGCCAAACAGCGCCACGGCTCGACCGGCAAAGTCCGCATGAAGTTTGAAGCCAAGATCACCAAGTTCAGCGATCTGGCCGATGACAATTATGATCAGGGCTATGACTAGTTAAACCCTCTCCCTCAGGGGAGAGGAGGATTAGGCGAACCGTGCCGCCAATATATAATTCAGCGCCTTGTTCGCACTCAGATGCAATCCCTTGAGCGGCGAGAAGCCAATCCCCTCAGACTCGACCGCCTCCAGCCCGGCATCAGAGAGTAAAGCCGTCAATTCTTCGGGCGTCAGAAACTGGTCCCAATTGTGCGTACCGCGCGGAACCTGCCCCAGCCGCTCAGCCGCCTCGACCAGAAACAGCTTTGATGCCGCTGTGCGATTGGGGGTGGACAGTATCATCAGCCCTTCGGGTTTCAAGTGCGCCGTCAGTTCCGCGACAAAGGCAGCCGGATCGGTAACATGCTCAATCACCTCCATCGAGGTGACCAGATCAAACTGCCCAAGTCCCTGCGCCGACAATTCTCCTGCGCGGTAATCAATCGAAAGCCCGGCCCCAGCTGCATGCGCCTTTGCCGCAGCGATATTCTCTGCTGCGGCATCAACCCCGGTCACAGCTGCCCCCATCCGCGCCAGCGGTTCGCACAACAGCCCCGCACCGCAACCGACATCGAGCGCGCTTTTGCCCGCCAGAGGTTTCATCGATCGCTCATCAGCGCCGAAATGCGCATTGATCGCGCGGCGGATGAAAGCCAGCCGCACCGGGTTGAGTTTATGCAGCATCGCGCTCGAACCCATTGGGTCCCACCAGTCTGCCGCCAACGCGCCGAAATGCGCGGCTTCATTTGGGTCGATAGTAGTTTTTGTTGCCTGAGCCATGCTTGCTTTTGTCATATCCTGTCCCTATCAGCGCCGCAGTTTGCAACAAAGCCATAAACGACCAAGGGGCTGAGCCAAACCATGGCACGCATTGTAATGAAATTTGGCGGCACGTCGATGGCGGGGACCGAGCGGATCAGGCGGGTCGCGCAGATTGTGAAACGTCAGGCCGAACGCGGCGACGAAGTCGCAGTCGTGGTCTCGGCCATGTCGGGCGAAACCGATCGGTTGGTCGGTTTTTGCCGAGAGGCGAACCCACTTTACGACCCTGCCGAATATGATGTCGTGGTGGCATCGGGTGAACAGGTTACCTCGGGTCTGCTCGCTATCACTTTGCAAGCGCTCGGCTGCAAGGCGCGCAGCTGGCTCGGCTGGCAATTGCCCGTCCACACCGACACCGCGCATGCCAAGGCGCGCATCGGCACGATCGACAGTGAAGAATTGCTTGCCTCTATGGCGGGCGGGACGATTGCGGTGATCCCCGGCTTTCAGGGGCTGACCGACGACAACCGCATCACCACTTTGGGCCGGGGCGGGTCGGATACTTCGGCGGTAGCGGTTGCTGCTGCAGTCAAGGCCGACCGCTGCGACATCTACACAGACGTTGACGGCGTCTATACCACTGACCCGCGCATTGTCGCACGCGCGCGCAAGTTGAAAGCCGTCACTTACGAAGAAATGCTCGAACTGGCCTCGGTCGGATCGAAGGTTTTGCAGACCCGCTCGGTGGGCCTCGCCATGAAGGAAGGGGTGCGTGTGCAGGTGCTGTCCTCCTTCATCGACGACAACGCCCCCGCCGCCGACACCATCCCCGGCACCATGATCGTGACCGACGAAGAATTGGAGAATGCAAACGTGGAACGCCAGCTGATCACCGGCATTGCCGCCGACAAGAATGAGGCGAAAGTCACCCTGACCCGCGTCCCCGACCGCCCCGGCGCGGTGGCGCATATCTTCGCGCCGCTGTCAGAGGCGAATATCAACGTCGATATGATCATCCAGAATGTCGGCCGCGACAAGGGTGAGACCGACGTAACCTTCACCGTCCCCCAAGCAGATCTGGCGCGCGCCACCGATGTGTTGCAAAACCAGCGCGAAGCCATTGGCTACAATCGCTTGATCCCGGATACCAAGGTCGCGAAAATCTCGGTCGTCGGCGTGGGGATGAAGAGCCATGCCGGCGTTGCTTCTACGATGTTCACCGCGCTGGCGGATCGCAAGATCAACATTCAGGCAATCTCGACCTCGGAGATCAAGGTTTCGGTGCTGATTGACGAGGATGAGACCGAACTCGCAGTGCGGGTGTTGCATACCGCCTATGGGTTGGATGCGGATTGAAGTTTTAGTTAACTGTTGCGTCCGAATCAGGCAGGTTAAGCGTCTTACGAAAAGTGTCATTTTCTTCAGCGGGACGCTTTAAGGCTCTATGGTATAGGATACCAAGTTCGGCCTTATATCCAGGCCGGTCGGCCCAAATTTCTAGATCGGCTTGTATCAACAACGAAAGCACGTCCCCAGGATAATAAGCTCCCTCAAACAGCGGATCAACACGGAGCTTTGGCCAGACGAGGTCGAGAACATAGGGATATCCGTCGTGCTGGGCGACAAGGCGTCCGATTTCCCAATCGGTCAGTTGGCACAAAGGCTTTTTCCACGACCTCAAAATGTCCCTAACTAATGGTGTAGGTGCATTTTCCAGGTCTTCGGGGTCACCGACATCAATGCCAGTTAGCAGTTCCAGCGATAGAGAAAAATCAGTTTGGGCCATCATCAAATCCAAGATGGTGACCGAATTACGCAGTAGAAAGGATTTTTACAATTCCCTTGCCTCGAAAGCATTGCCACAGTTAGAGCAGCGCCATGACCAAACTCGCCCACCTCATGAAACGCGGCACGGAATTTCTGGGTTGCGAGGTCGCCATCCTTGGCGGCGCAATATCGATTGATGCTTGATCGTATATCCCGTATATACATAACCATGAACGCGACCGTCAAAACCAACGCATTCAAAAGTGGAAACAGTGTCGCTGTGCGTCTGCCCAAGGCTTTTGGCATCAAGGAAGGTGACGTGCTGCAAATCAAGCGCAACGGGACGTTGATCGAAATTCGCCCTGAGTTTAATCCAGAAGAGCAGCGGGCACGGTTGACTGAAATGGTTCGCAAGCTGAACGAACTTGGGCCGGTTGTCGGAGGCAATCCCGACGATGGGCGCATCGAATTCCCAGACCGCCCCGGCCTTTATTGAACCTTGGCTATCCTCCTAGACACCAGCATCGCAATCCATCTGCGCGACGATGGCGGCGTCATTGGCAAGCGCATTTCCAATGTGACAACGCAAGTCTTTTTGTCGTCAATTTCACGCGTCGAACTTGAGGGCGGTGTCGCATCTATTCCAGAATTGATGCCGCTGCGCCGTGCCAAGCTGGATGTGTTGCTGGACACTTTGGACATTATCGATTTTACCGACAAAATGGCAGAAATTTATGGGGAAATTGTTGCGCGAGCGGGCTTTAACCGCCGCAAAATCATCGACCGTATGATAGCAGCTACGGCAATGGCGGCCGACCTCACCCTCATCACCTCCAATGGCGACGACTTCGCCGACATTGAAGGACTAAAACTGGAATTCTGGAATCTATGACCAAACTCTCTCACCTCATGTTCCGAGGCACCGAATTTCTTGGGTGCGAAACTGCCATAATGTGCGGCGCGATGTCGTGGGTTTCGGAGCGCAACCTTGTCTCCGCGATCAGCAATGCAGGCGGCTTTGGCGTGATTGCCTGCGGGGCGATGACTCCGGAATTGCTCGATGGAGAGATCGCCGCGACCAAGGCGATGACCACCAAGCCCTTTGGCGTCAACCTGATCACCATGCACCCGCAATTGTTCGATCTGATCGCGGTGTGCGGCAAGCATGCCGTCAGCCATATCGTGCTCGCAGGCGGCCTGCCGCCCAAGGGTGCGCTGGAGGCGATCAAGGAGACTGGCGCGAAGGTGATCTGCTTTGCTTGCTGCCGGTGATCCCGGTGCGCGCGCTGAAGAACAAGGGCACCGAGGAATTCACCGCCAAGCAGATTCAGGTCGCAGGGATGCTCGACCGGGGTGAAGTGGATATGGCCGCAGCACAGCTGGAGATCGAACATTTCTGGGCAGGCGCGCTGCGCCGCGCAGTGATCGACGGTGATGTCGAAAGCGGCTCGATCATGGCAGGGCAATCGGTCGGGATGGTCGATAAGGAAGAGCCTGTCGCTGAGATCATCGCGACTTTGGTGGCCGAAGCGGAGGAAGCGCTGGCGCGGTAATCCCGATAGCGATTCGGATTAAAACCGCAGTGCTGAGCCTGTCGAAGCACGCCTCAAGGTTTACGCTAAACTGTGAAACGCCCTTCGACAGGCTCAGGGCTGCGGTGTTGTGTTATACGCAGGTGCTACAATGCAAACTGTCTTGCATCCGCAACACGGCCTCCGCATATATCGACACATGGACGAACCCGAACCGCTTATGCCGTTGGATCCCGAATATGTCGGGGTGATGCGGATCAGCAATGCGATATTCGCTGCCTTTCCGTTGATTGGCGCGCTGGTGCTAGAGCTGTCACAACTGACGGTGCCCGGACTATTCATCATTCCAGCAGCCTTGCTGGCTGCGTGGCTAGTGTTTGTCGTTCCGGGTCGACGCTATGCCCGCTGGGGTTATCAACTGGGCAGCGACCGATTGCGGATTGTGCGTGGTTATTTGTTCTACAGCGACACCGTGGTACCGCTTGGCCGCATCCAGCATATCGATGTCGATCAAGGGCCGATCATGCGCAGTCATGATCTGGCGACGCTGACAGTGCATACCGCAGGCAATCACAACAGCAGCGTTGCCCTGCCCGGATTGCGTCATGACGACGCAATTGCGATGCGAGAGAGCATCCGCGATTATATCAAGGCAGCACAGGGTTGAGCGAGCCATCCACGCTGACCGACGAAAGCACCGGTGAAGGTCAACGCCTGCATCCGCTTGGACTGATTATCGGATTCGTTTCTGGCCTACCCCAGTTGATTGTTCCGATCCTTGCTGCATTATTCGGCGTGCGCAACAGCGAGTCTGGGCTGGGTGCTGTTTCGGTGTTTGCCATTGTGCTGTTCACCAGCCTGCTCTTCCGATGGATTGCATGGCTGCGCACGCACTATCATATTGGCGAGGACGACATCCGCGTTGAACGCGGCCTATTGAGCCGTACTGCACGCTCCATCCCCTATGACCGCATCCAGGATGTCAGCATCGAACAGAAACCGCTCGCCCGATTGTTCGGGCTAGGCGAGGTCAAGTTTGAAACCGGTGGTGGCGAAGGCGATGATGCCAAGCTGAGCTTTGTTTCGCTGGAGGAGGCCGGCCGGCTTCGCGAGACCATTCGTGCGCGCAAAAGCGGGGTGGGAGCAGTCCATGCCGAGACTGAGGATGCTATCGACACCCCGCCTATTTTTGCGATGGACACAAGGCGGCTAGTGACGCTCGGCTTTTACTCGTTCAGCCTTGTGATCTTCGCCGTACTTGGCGGTGCGGCGCAGCAGCTGGATTTCCTGCTGCCCTTTGACCTGTGGGATTTGCGCCATTGGATCGGCATGGCGGAAGAACGCGGGGTTGTGCTCGAGACGATAAGCTGGAACGCACGGATTGCCGGTGCGTTGTTTGCGCTCGCAGCACTCATCCTTATCGGCGTTGCCAGCGGCGTTATCCGGACATTTCTGACCGATTATGGATTTCGCCTTGATCGCACGGCGAAGGGATTTCGCCGCCAGCGCGGATTGCTGACGCGGACCGACATAGTGATGCCCGTGTCGCGGGTGCAGGCTGCGGTGATCAGCACTGGCCTGGTGCGCAAATGGCGCGGCTGGCACGCGCTGCAATTTGTCAGCCTGGCGCAAGAGAGCAAGCAGGAAAGCCATCATATGGTCGCCCCGCTGGCGAGACTCGACGAAATCTGGCCGATTATCGCAGAGACCGGAATTACCCCGCCGGGCGATGCTGCCGCGATGCAAAGCGGGCGTTTTCGCTGGTGGTTGAATGGCTTTGCCGTGGTGCTGCCGATCGTCTTTGCGGCAATGGCGGCGGTGATGATCCTTGCCGATACCAGCTTGGCCCGCGCTTCGCTGTTTTTGCTAATCCCGATGGCGATGCTGCTGATCGGTGCGTTTGAATGGCGGCTGTACCGGCATGGCGAGGACGGGTCGCAGCTGTATCAGCGGCGTGGCTGGTGGCGACAGAAACTGACCATTTTGCCGCAGTTGCGGGTGCAGTCGGTCGAGATTGCGCAAGGCCCGCTGGCCCGCGCTTCGGGGCTTGCTGCGCTTCGCTTTGGCGTCGCAGGGGGCAAGCTGGAGATGATCGCCATGCCGCTCTCCACTGCCCGCGAAATCCGCGACCGGGTGCTGGCGGTTGCTGCTCCGGTGGATTTTTCAGAGATCAACCAAAGGGGCTGATCATATGCTCCTCGATTACGCTGCCATCATCTTTGCGCAGCGACAATTTTACGGTCTTGGCATTCCAGTCTATGTCGATCAGACCGAAATTGTGTATGGTCCAAAAACCACCGACGCGCAGCGGATCGGGTTCTTTCGCGCCTTCATCACCCATTCCAAAAGCGACGTTGAGCGAGGCTGAAGTGAATTCCCATAAAGGCTGCGACAGACCGGAAATCTGCGCCTTATACAATGCCCCGGCATGGCGATCCCCGGTCAGCAGCAACGCATTGTTCACACTCTTGGCAGCGAGAAATTTGTAGAAACGCGCCCGTTCGCGCGGGAAATTGTTCCAGCTTTCATGCTTGTGCGCGCTGCTGTGCATTTGAACCGACGAGACGATGACGCGCAGGTCCGCGGGTTTCGACAGCTCGGCCTCCAGCCATTGCCACTGCGCATCGCCCAGCATGGTAGCTTTTTTGTCCATGCTCGACATATACGATCCGCGCGGCGATGCGGCGTCGCTAAGAGGAAAGGGAACGAGGTCCGACCGGAAATAGCGCGTATCGAGCAAGATGAACTGCACCCGCTTGCCTTCTGGCCCGAATATGCGGCTTTCATAGACACCGGGTCGCGACTTTACCTCAGCAGAGGATTCCCAATAATTTTCGTAAATCTTCTCCGCCCATTCCTTGAAGGCAAAGCTGCCACCGGCTTCTTTCGCGCCATAATCCTGATCGTTCCAGACCGTCATCATTGGCACCGACCGGCGGAACCGATCCCATTCCTGCCGGGTCGACAATTTCTTGTAACCGGCGATCAGCGTCGGCATTTCGGCGCTGTTGGTGGTGCCGGCGTCGCCATCGATAGTGTCTCCAATCAGCAAAAAGGCCTGCGGTTTTTGCCCAGCGATAACATCCCAGACCGCCATCGGACGGTTTTCGTTCTGACCTGCGCCAAAGGCGATGCGGGTGAGTGTGGTGTCGGCAGCCAAAGCGCGGTTGGGTGCCGCAACCGGCAGCTTGCTCTGTAACCCGGCATAATAAGGCCGAAGCGCCTCTTGCGCACTTGCGGGCGGAGGCGAATCGCTCGCGGTTTGCGGCGGCGGCGTTGAACAGGCACCAAGCCCAAATGCCGCGCTTAAGGTAATAAAGGTAATGGGACGCAAAAGCGAAGTTAGGATGAAGCGGTGCCGGTTAGGGCGAAGTTTGGTCGTGGGAGAAGCGCCATGTGTCATGCCTTCATCATGTCAAAAGCATTTCGTGTAGGACAGCGATAAATGCGTCCTGTTCAACAAAGTTTGTTGGCGATAGGGTGCGCATCTGACCCATTGGAGCGGAGACAATAATGCGCAAACCCCTGATCACACTGGCGCTGCTGTTGGCCTCAACAAATGCCCATGCCGACGCGGGCAGTGACCTGAAGGCATTGGTCAACGATTATTGGCAAAGCGTACTCAAGGAATCGCCGGTGCTGGCCAGTTCGCTGGGGGACGATCGCTATGCCAACGAGATTGGCGATTACAGCCTTGCCGCCTCCGACCGCAGGGCAAAGTCCGCCGAAGACTATCTCAAGCGGCTCGACGCGATCCCGCAGGGACCGCTCTCCGCATCCGACCGCATCGAATATGGCATATTGAAACGCACCTTGGCCGAAACCGTCGAGGGCAACCGCTTTGGCCAGCGCGCGATCAATTTTTCGACCTATTCAGGCTGGCACCAGAGTTTTGCAGGGTTGGCCGACAATATCCCATTGAAAACCAAGGCTGATTTTGAAAGCTATAACCGACGGCTCAAACAATATGCCCGCGCCAATGATGAATCGATTGCCGTCGCCAACACCGCGATCAAGGGGAAATACACGCTGCCGTGCGAAGTGCTGAACGGTTATGAAAAGGGAATAAAGGGACTGATTGTCGCGGACGCCGACATCCGCAAATCGCGCTATATGGCACCGTACCACAAACCGCGTCCCGACAGCATTTCCGAGGCAGATTTCTACGCGCTGGCAGGCGAAGCAGGAGCGACCATCGCCACTGTCATTCATCCGGCACTGCAAAAACATCTCGACTGGTACCGCACCAGCTATCTGCCTGCCTGCGCCAAGCAGCCCGGTGTTTCGGCGCAACCCGGCGGGCTCGACTATTATAATTTCCAGATTCGCAGCCACACCACCACGACCAAGAGCGCGGATGAAATCCATGCATTGGGCCAATCCGAGGTCGCGCGTATCCGCGCCGAAATGCAGGCTGTAGCAACCAAAGCCGGCTATCCCAGCCGCGAAGCGATGATCCAGTCGATGCGCACCGATCCCAAATATTTCGCCAAAAGCCCCGAAGAGCTGATGGAAAAATCGTCGCGCGTCGCCAAGATTATCGACGGCAAAATGCCCAGCCTGTTCCACCGGCTGCCGCGCCTGCCCTATGGCCTGCGTGAAATTCCGGCGGAAATCGCCGAAGGAACGACCACTGCTTATTACAGCCCCGGCTCACCCGCCATTGGCGTGTCAGGCACCTATTATGTCAACACCTCGAAACTCGACCAGCGCCCCTTGTGGGAAATCCCCGCGCTGACCGTGCATGAGGCTGTCCCTGGGCACCACAACCAGATCGCCTTGCAGCAGGAACTGGAGCTTTCCGACTTCCGCAAAAACGGTGCCTTCTTCACCGCCTTTGTCGAAGGCTGGGGGCTTTATTCGGAACGGCTGGGCATCGAAATGGGGCTGTACGACACACCCGAAAAGGACATGGGCCGCCTGTCCTACGAAATGTGGCGTGCCTGCCGTCTGGTGGTGGACACCGGAATCCACGCCAAGGGCTGGAGCAAGGCACAGGCAATCCAGTTCATGAAAGACAACAGCGCGCTGACCGATGCCAATATCGAGGCCGAGGTAAACCGTTATATGAGCTGGCCCGGCCAGGCGCTGGCGTACAAGATTGGCGAGCTGAAAATCCGCGAGCTGCGCGGCCTTGCGGAAAAGGAACTGGGCGCGAAATTCGATCTGGCTGCATTCCACGATACGGTGCTGGGCCAAGGCGCAATCCCGCTCGATGTGCTGGAACCGATGGTGAAAGATTGGATCGCGGCGGAGAAGGCGAAGGGGTAAAACCCCTCAATCGAATCCCCTCAACCGTTCGTCGAATGAACCGGTTGCCGTTGCGCGCAATGCTGCCTAGCATCCACGCATGATCTGATTTTGAGGAGAAGACCCCATGCGTCGTCTGGCCATAATTGCCGCGCTAACCCTGCCCGCTATTCCTGCCTTTGCTGAAGAGGCGGCTCCGGCCAACGCGGTGCCCAAGCCAGCTGCGCTGATTGCCGATGGTTTGCCCGCCATTCCCGCAGAAATGGCGGCGGAAACCCGGCCTTATATGGAGTTCCGAACCGCAGGCTTTGTCGGCTGGCACCCAACCGAGCGCAAAATGGTAGTCGCCACGCGCTTTGGCAACACCGCGCAATTGCATCAGGTGACAATGCCGATGGGCGCGCGCAAGCAAGTCACCTTCGAAGCAGAGCCCGTGACCGGCGGCGGCTGGTCCCCAAAAAAGGGCGATGTCTTTGTCACCGGCAAGGATATTGGCGGCAATGAATTCTACCAGCTCTATACGCTGAAAGACGGCAAGCTGGCGATGCTGACCGACGGCAAAAGCCGCAACGGCTGGGGCGCTTGGAGCGATGATGGTGAGCTGATTGCCTATAGCTCGACCAAGCGCAACGGCACCGACAATGATCTGTATGTTATGAACCCGCGTGATCCCTCAACCGCGCGCATGGTCGCCGAAGTCAAAGGCGGCGGCTGGGGGATCAACGCTTTTGCACCAGACAAGGCCAGTGTCGTTGCATCCAATTACCAGTCGGTGACCAACGTCGATCTGTACCGCATCGATCTGGCGGGTGGCGGCATGTCACCTATTGGCGATGCGACCAAAGACATCGCCTATGGCGGCGCGGAATTTGCCCCTGACGGAAAGCTGTGGGTGACGTCGGACGAAGGATCCGACTTCCAGCGGCTCGGCACGCTCGATCCGAAAAGCGGGGTCTTCACTCCGCGCGGACCCAAAGAGAAATGGGATGTCGACAGTTTCGACATCGCCCCCGACGGCAGCTTCATCGCCTATATCACCAACGAAGCGGGGATGAGCAAGTTGAAGCTGCTTGATCCCAAGACCGATAAGGTGCGCGTCGTTGATGGTCTGCCCGCTGGCACCATTGGCGGGTTGGAGATTTCCGAATGGGGCGAAATCGGGCTGACCTTCACCTCGGCGCGCAGCGCAGCCGACGCCTATTCGGTCGATCCCAAGACATTGAAAATCACCCGCTGGACCGAAAGCGAAACCGGCGGGCTCGATGTCAGCAAGAATGTCGAACCCCAATTCATGACGATCAAAAGCTTTGACGGTCTGGAGGTTTCGGGCTTCCTCTACCGCCCTGATGCGGCGAAATTCCCCGGCAAACGGCCGATGATCATGAACGTGCATGGCGGACCCGAAGCACAATCGCGACCCGGCTTCATGGGCCGCAACAATTATCTGCTCAACGAACTGGGCGTTGCGATATTCTTCCCCAACGTCCGCGGCTCTACCGGCTATGGCAAGACATTTGTCGGGCTTGATAACGGACCGTTCAAACGTGAGGATTCGGTGAAGGACATGGGTGCCTTCCTCGACCATCTGGCGAAAGACCCCGGGCTGGATGCCAGCCGCTTTGGCCTGGCTGGTGGCTCCTATGGTGGCTATATGTGCTATGCGGCGGCGGTGCAGTTTAAGGCAAAGCTGCGCGCAACCAATTGCATCGTCGCGATTTCGAACTTCGTCACTTTCCTCGAGAACACACAAAGCTATCGGCGCGATCTGCGCCGGGTCGAATATGGCGACGAGCGTGTGCCCGAACAGCGCAAGAAGCTGCTCGAAATCTCTCCGCTGACCCGTGTGGCCGAAATTGAAAAGCCGATGTTTGTCGTCACGGGCGCCAACGACCCGCGCGTCCCGCAGTCAGAGGCCGATCAGATCGTCAAGGCCATCCGCGACAAGGGTGCCACCTCATGGCACCTTGTCGGCACCAACGAAGGGCATGGCTTCGCCAAGAAGGAAAATATCGACTACCAATTCCTGGCGTCGCTGGTCTTCTGGAAGCAGAATTTGTTAGGCGAGTGAAGATTGATTCCCTTCTCTAAGGAGAGGGGATCACTTAGGCTCAGGCAGTGCCCCGTCATCGGCACCTTGTCCGGCGGCGGCCTGCGCCTCACGTTCTTCGCGTTCAGCACGTTCTTTTTCGAACTGCACCACACGCTTTTCGACTTCCTCAGCCTCGGCATCGATCATCGCGAGGCGTTTCTTGCGCTCGGCGGCGATCATGCGGCCAAAGGCAAGGCCGGGATCTTGGTCCTTCTCGGCATAGGCCGCGTCGATTTCTTTCAATCCGCAACCGGTGAAACCGCCCGCACCGGTTGCCGAGCAGCTCATCGTGCCTTCGGCACCAACATATTTATAAGCGAGCACGCGGTTGGCCCAGGCTTCCTTGCGCGGATCATTGGGTACATCGCGCAGCACTTCGGGGATGCGATAACGGTCGCCCTCGACCAATATCGCGCAGACATTAATCTGATCGTCCGAACTTTCCGGGCATGTATCGTCGCCGAAGACGATCACAGTGTTGATCTTGGGCTCGGCAGCGGTCGCCGCAGCTTCGCTCTCCTGCGCCATGGCAGGCACGGCCAACGCGATCAGCGCCGGTACGGCGATCAGCAGTTTCGAAAGGGCGATCATGTTGTCATCTCCAATATTTCGACCCGATCATGCGCGCTTCATCCTGAACGCGCAATGAAAAGCATAGCTATATCCGCTTGGAAAGTGCGATTGCCGCGCGGCACCCCAGCCGGATTGCGGCACTGATCAGCGGATAGGCCGGAGCCTGTTCAGCCCCTGCGGCAAGCGCGGTATCGCGGTGCTCGACTTCTTCCTGCCGGAACTCCTCGATCATCTCGGCAAGCTCGGTGTCGCTGTCACCGATTTCACGCAGTTGCTCGCGGTAATGATTGTCGATTTCGGTCTCGATGGCGACGGTGCAGGCCATCGCTGCCTCAGGGCCGATAGCCGCGGTCGCCGCCCCCAGTGCAAAACCCGCAACCTCCCAGAAGGGGCGCAACGCCGTCGGGCGCACACCGCGTTCGGCCATGATCCGGTCGAAGGCGTCCAGATGCCGCGCTTCCTGTTCGGCCATATGCGCAATGCTGCGCGAGGCGGGATGGCGGTTGCCAAGGATCGCCAATTGCCCGGCATAAATGCGCTTGGCACCAAATTCGCCGGCTTGATCGACGCGGATCATCGAAGCGAAGGGGCTATTTCCGGTCATGCTGATTTGTTCCTCGAAATGAGCCACAAGGTGATGAGGGCGGAACCGGTCGAAATCAGGAAATTATAGCCGGCGAGCGAAATCCCGAACAGCTTCCACGGCGCGGCATCGCAGCGCACCAGTGGCGCATTCATGATCGATTTGAGCAGATCTTCACCCGTGCCGACCGCCGTGCTCGAGCATTTGGTCAGCCCTTCCCACCAGCCATATTCGACACCGGCATGATAGCCACCGATCAACCCGCTGGTCAGGATTGCCAGCGCCGCCAGCGCAACAAAGCTGCGTTGCACCGCCGGATTGCCAATGAAAAACGCGATCAAGGCAAAGGGGATGGCGACAAAATGCGGATAACGCTGCCACCAGCACATTTCGCAAGGGTAAAGCCCGCCAATCAGCTGCGAACCATAGGCCCCGCCGAGCAGAGCCACGGGAACAAGCAGCGCCAGCCAGCGCGCGCGAATGAAATTATTCATGCCTCGCGCTTTAGCAATGCTTAGTTACGCGCGCCAGCCTTTGCAGTGGTATCCGCCAGCTTCAGCGGTTTTTTGCCGAGCCGTTCGAGCGTTTGCATCGCATAGTGCAGCTGGAAATCCTCGATCCCCTGCTTCTTCAACTCTTCCGCCGACATTGCAAAGCGCGGATCATCGACGGTGTCGTCCTCGAGATTCTTCTCATCGACCGCCGCGCCTTCGTTGATCAGGTGGCGACGCAGGTCGGATTCGCGCAATTTGGTGCGCTTTTTATAATCGGGGTCGGAAATCTGCGGCACCGCGATGTCGGGCTTCACCCCGCCTTCCTGCACCGACCGGCCCGAAGGCAGGTGATAACGGGCGACGGTCAAGCGAAGCCCGGTTTCGCGTGAAAGCGGCAGCACATTCTGCACCGATCCCTTGCCAAAGCTACGTTCGCCCATCACCAGCGCGCGGTGATGGTCCTGCAAGGCACCCGCGACGATTTCAGAAGCCGAAGCCGAACCGGCATCGACGAGCACAATCACCGGACGCCCGCCGGTCACATCGCCCGGCACCGCCTTTTCAGCAAACCAGCGCTGCACGACAACCTTGTCGCGGCCGCGCTCGGAAACGATTTCACCCTTGTCCAGAAAGGCGTCGGAAACCTTGACGGCCTCGTCCAGTATTCCGCCGGGGTTCGAACGCAGATCGACAATATAGCCGGTGGGTTTCGCACCCAATTTGCGCTCAATCGCCTTCACCGCCGAGACGACGTCGCCGCCGGTATCTTCGGAAAAGCCCGAAATGGTGATCACGCCGACCTTGTCTTTGACTTCCCACTTCACCGGTTTCAGATCGATAATCGCGCGGGTAAGCGTAAGATCAAAGGGTTCGTCACGGCCGGGGCGGAAGATGGTGACGCGGATCGAGGTTCCGGGTTCGCCGCGCATCCGGTTGACCGCTTCGTCAAGCGTGCCGCCGACAATCAGTTCACCATCGAGATGGGTGATATAGTCGCCCGACTTGATCCCGGCCTTGTCCGCAGGGGTATCGGCGGTCGGTGCGATGACTTTTACCGCGCCCTCTTCCAGCGTCACCGAAAGCCCGAGGCCGGCATATTCACCTTCGATCTGGGTTTGCAGCGACTGGAAATCGCTTTCGTTCAAAAAGGCACTGTGCGGGTCGAGCGTGTTGAGCATGCCCTGGATCGCGCCTTCCATAAGCTGCTTGTCATCGACCTTGTCGACATAGCTGCCCTTGATGCGTTTATAGACCGAAATGAATTCGTCCATTTCGCGCAGCGAGTCAGCTTTGGAGTTCTGCGCAGACAGCGGGATCGCTGTGGTGGCAAGCAACGCCAGACCGGCAAAAGCGAAGGGCAAAGTCTTCATGGCAGCAATATCCCAATAAGTCAGACTATGCGATATAGGGATCGCTCTGCATTGGTGAAAGCGTATTTACCACGAATTGCAGACCAGCTGCGACAAACACGTTCAATAGAGCAAAGCCGCTATGTCAAATGTACGGCCATGCCGGCGCAATTCGACCATGATTTCGCTGTCAGCAGGGGCCGCTTTGCCGATCGGCGCACCCTGGGCGATCTTTGCGCCCTTTTGCGTCCCCAGTTCGGCAAGGTTGGTGACCAAGGTTGACCAGCCGCCACCATGATCGATGATCACGATATTGCCAAAACTGCGATATTGTCCGGCAAAATTGACTGTCCCGGCAGCTGGTGCAACCAACGGGGCCGAAGGCGCAACCGCCAGCCGCAGCCCTCGTTCGCGGTATCCGGTCGGGTTGAGTTCGCCAAAGCCCGACACGACTCTTCCCTTGGCGGGCAACATATAGGCTTTGCCTGCCGGAAGAAAATTGCTTTCGCTTTGTCTCGGTCGCGGCCCGTCATAGACCGCCAATTCTGCTGCGTTCTGATCGCTTTCGCGGTTGGCATCCATCTGCTCGACCAGATCGCGCGCGCGCTCGCCTTGGCCGATGGCGAGTTCATATTCGACCGCAGCGTCGGCCGTCAGGCTTTCAGCCTGCCCGCGATTGTCATGTTCGAGTTCCGCCAGCACCGCGCGCCGCTCGGACAGCGCCCCGCGTGCATCGTGTAGCGACTTGATCGCGACGGCTTCTTGCGCGCGCAATTCACCTTGCAGTGCCATTTTCTGGCGCAAGCCAGCGGTGCGCCGCTCGATAACCGGCGCGATCGCCGACATCGTGGCGCGCAAATGGATATAGTCGCGCCGATCGCGGGTTTGCACCAGCATCAGCGCCGCCGGTTGCCGCGTCAGTTTCTGCAATAAAGCATTGAGGTTCAAAAGCGGCTGATTGGCCTTCCCCAGCAACGCCGCCTGTTTGCGCTGTTCGCCAGCGACGATCGCCATCCGGGTGCGCGCTGCGCTGATTCGCGCCGATGCCGCTTCCATTTCCGCCGACAGTGCCGCCCGCTGCGCCACCAGCCGCTCTGCTGCCATGTCGGCGCTAGCGGCTTCTTGTCGCAAAGCCTCTGCCCGCCGCTCGGCCTTCAAGGCACGCGCCTTAGCGTCTCGCAATTCAGCAACACCGCCATCGTTCGATTGTCCCTGCAACGCCATGTTGAGCGAGAAGCCCGAGAGCAGCAGGGTCAGAAAGAGCATGGCGATGCGCATGCCGCTACCCTTCGCGATGATAGGGGTGGTTGGCAAGTATCGAAGTTGCCCGGTAGAGTTGTTCGGCAAGCATTGCGCGCGCCATCATATGCGGCCACGTCGCTTTGCCAAAGGCGATCAGCCGGTCCGCCTGTGCACGGTCGGCATCGTCAAAGCCATCGGCAGCACCCAGACACAGCCGCGTTTCGGTGACGCCATCATCGCGCCATTTCTCGAGCAGTTTTGCGAATTCCAGCGAACTTAGCTGGTCGCCTTTTTCATCGAGCAAGATGGTGCGGCTATTGCGTTCCGCCGGGGGAGCAGTGCCGCCCTTGTCAGGCAATTCGGTCAATTTTACTGGCCAGTTGATCCGTTTGAGATAGCGGTCAACCAATTCGGCCTCGGGGGAGCGCCCGATTTTCCCGCGCGCGATGATGTGCAGGCGCATCTATCCAACCCCCCAGCTCAGGCCTGCGTAATTCAGGCGTTCGCAAACTCGGGTGCGTCGCCAAATCCCCACATCCGTTCGAGGTTGTAAAAGCTGCGCACTTCCGGCCGGAACAGGTGGATGATGACGTCTTCGGCATCGATCAGCACCCAGTCGGCGCTGGGCAACCCTTCGATCCGCGCATTGCGCCCGGCATGTTTGATTCGCTCGGCGAGTTTTTGCGCCATTGCTGCCACCTGACGACTCGAACGACCGCTGGCGACGACCATATGGTCGGCGATGCTGCTTTTGCCTGCGAGTGGGATGGTGACGACCTCTTGTGCCTGGTCGTCGTCGAGCGAGGTGAGGACAAGCTGGTGCAGGGCTTCCGCATCCAGACCGGGTCCCTTTCGTGCAGCGGATTTGGCCGCAGGGACGGTTTCGGGATCGATCAAAATGGCTCCTTAACGCAATAATCTGTGGGTAACACCATCGCGGACGGCGCGTCCGGCATAAGCATTATACCAGTGGGGATCGGCTTGGCGGATCGCCGTTGCCGAGCGGGGATCGGGACGGAAGCGCAGGAAAACAAGCGCCGGCGTACTCCAAACAGTCCATTGGCTTCGCTGGTCCGGACGACGGACAAAACGCCTGAGCCAGGCCATTGCAGGACCTGCAACAGCGTCATCATCATAGCCGGGTCGGGCGATAACCGCAATCGGCATCATCCGCGCAATGTCACGCCAGCGCCGCCAGCGTGTGAAATTTGCCACATTGTCGGCCCCCATGATCCAGATGAAGCGGCGATGCGGGTATCGGAGGAGCAGTTTTCGCAGGGTATCGACGGTGTAGCGCGTGCCCATTTGCCGCTCGATCGCGCTCACCCGAATTGGCGTACGCCGCGTCACTTTGCGTGCCGAAGCCAATCGCGCGGGCAGCGGCGCCATATCAATTGCCGGTTTCAACGGATTGCCGGGCGACACCAGCCACCACATCTCGTCAAGCCCCAGCGCGCCAATGGCAAACAGGCTGATCGACCTATGCCCGCCATGCGCAGGATTGAACGATCCGCCGAGGAGGCCCGTTGTGGTCATTCGGGATAAGATGCCACTACACGAATTTTCCCCACAATTGCCCTGTTAAAATCCTCTAGGTCTCCCGCAGGAATCCAATATTCCTCATGATCTCTTCCACCAGCTTGCTGTATCTCAAATTTGTCGAGATACGAGTTTTCTACCTCGAACTCGGTCACAAATCCGCTTCCCGATGCTGGTACATTCCAGTCCCGCGCTATTTTGATCGCATACTCAATTGTCGTTACGGGATAGAATATGGGCTGCTCCGGAAGACGTGGAGGAAAAGCACGCATTTCGCTCAATTCAATTAGCTTCAATTCGTCTGGGCCAACTGGTCGCCATAATGTTGTCTCTTTGCTCATGGCCTGATCTGCCCGGTGCCGTGCACCAGCCATTTGTAGGTGGTCAGCCCTTCGAGCGCGACCGGGCCGCGGGCGTGCAGGCGACCGGTGGCGATGCCGATTTCGGCACCAAGCCCGAATTCGCCGCCATCGGCAAATTGGGTTGAGGCGTTGTGCATGACGATTGCGCTGTCGACTCCGGCCAGAAAGCGATCGGCAGCGGCCTGATCGGCGGTGATTATGCTTTCGGTGTGCTGCGAGCCATAGCGGGCGATATGGTCGATGGCATCGTCAACCCCCGACACCATTTTCGCCGAGATGATCGGTTCCAGATATTCGGTGCCCCAATCGGCTTCTTCAGCCGATACCGTACGCGGATCGAGTTCCATCAGCATGTCGTCAGCGCGGACTTCGCAGCCGGCGTCGATCAACTTGCCAATGAGGCGTGCGGGTTCGGGGAAATTCTGGTCGATCAGCAGCGTTTCGGCAGCGCCACAAATCCCTGTCCGGCGCAGTTTTGCGTTGACCGCAATGTCTTCAGCCATTGCCGGATTGGCATCGGCGTGGACGTAAATATGACAAATGCCGTCGAGATGCGCGAGCACCGGCACACGCGCCTCTTCCTGCACCCGTTCAACCAGCGAGCGCCCTCCGCGTGGAATCACCATGTCGATCTTGCCCTGCGCGCGTAGCAATGCGCCAACAGCGGCACGGTCCTGCGTCGGGACGAGTTGCACGGCGTCGGTGGGAAGCCCCGCGGCGACTATCCCTTCAACCAACGCCTGATGAATGGCACGGTTGCTGTTCGCAGCCTCACTGCCGCCGCGCAAAATTACCGCATTGCCCGAGCGCAAACACAATGCCGCAGCATCCGCCGTGACATTGGGACGGCTCTCATAAACGATCGCGATCACGCCGATGGGAACGCGGATTCGTTCCATGATCAGCCCATTGGGACGTTCTGTCCGGTCGATGATTTCACCCACCGGATCGGCAAGCGCTGCGACCTGCTCGACGGCATCGGCAACCCCGCCGAGCCGGGTTTCGTCAAGCCGCAACCGGTCGAGCATTGCAGAAGAAAGACCGCGCTTGGCGCCTTCCTCCATATCACGCGCATTGGCGTCGAGTATGGCGGTTTGGCTCGCTCGCAATGCTGCGGCTGCGCTGCGCAACGCGGCGGCTTTGTCCGCATCGCTCGCCGCTGCAATCGCCCGCGCGGCAATGCGCGCCCGAGAGGTCATGGCGTCTATCAAGGGCTGAATATCTTCATTCATTTCCGTCCTCCTAAGCATGGCAGGCGCAGAACGGAAGCCGTTGCGGCAGCGCTTTTATGCTCGGTTGTACCGCCAGCGCTTATCGAATCGGTTAAAGCTATGATTACAGGACTTTTTCTGAATTGCGTGACACATCGTTACATCTGCGTCTGTGTGGTGGGTCAGCGTAATTGTTGCATCGATTGCAATTCATCGCGCGACTCGCCCGACTCGTCACGTCTGCGCCCGAGTCGATTCGCGAAACCGGCCCCACTCTGCTAACCGCGCCAACATAAATAAAAACGGGGTTGGTGGGTCGTGTCGCTAAAAGCCAAAATGGCCGACTGGAAAAGTCGGTTGGCAGGCTGGTTCGTAGATCGCGAGTTTTTCATGCGGTCGAACGGACAAGTCCGCTTTATCAGGATATCCGCGCAATTGCAGCGCCGTGTCGCAACCGTTGTCGGCTCTGTCGTCGGCGTCTGGCTGATCATCACCTTGGGGATGATGGTCAACCAGCTGAGCGTGTCGTTCGAACGATCAATGCTCTCTGCCAAGCAGGAACGCGTTGAATCCGCTGAAGAGCGCGTCGCCAAATATCCCGACTCGATTGACGAAGTCGCCGACGACCTCGAAACCCGTCAGAAAATGGTTGAAGATGCCGTCGAGCAATTTGGTGGCGACCTGCCACCGGCTGCCGAAACCGGGACGGGCGCCGAAACCGCCGACAAAATCGGCGCAGCCATTCCAGAAGCAAAGCGACTCGCGAGCATCGAAGCACGGCAGATTGCGCTGGCCGAACATATGACGCGCATTGCCACCATCCGCTCACAAAAGGCAGCGGCTGCGATCCGCGAATTCGGGCTCGATCCGAAATCGCTCGCGGTGGAGGCCAAAGAGGGCATGGGCGGTCCGTTCATTCCTTTTTTCGGCAAAAAGCAGAAACAGGTTCGCGATCCGCGTTTCAGCCGCATGTTTGCCGCGCTCGATCAGATGAACGCTATGGAACGCGCGCTGGCGGCATTCCGACCAGCATGCCCGCTGCGGTTGGCCTGATGTCGAGCGGCTTTGGCTATCGCTCCGATCCTTTCACCGGTGGTGGCGCGATGCACAGCGGTCTTGATTTCAAAGGCCCGCACGCGACCCCGATCCTGGCCGCAGCGGATGGCAAGATCAGCTTCGCCGGATGGCAGGGTGGCTATGGCAATTGTATCGAAATCACCCACGCCAATGGCCTTGTTACCCGCTACGCCCATTTGTCCGGCTTTACGGTTTCGCTTGGCCAGGACGTCAAACGTGGCGTACAGATAGCGCGCATGGGCTCGACCGGACGTTCGACCGGCACGCACCTGCACTTTGAAGTTCGCGTCAATGGCAGCGCGATCAATCCGATGAAATTCCTGGAGGCAAATCCCGATGTTCTCGAAATCCAAGCCGTCGCCGGAAGCAGCGCCACAGGCCAGTCCGCAGGCGCGCAATAATATGCGCGGAGGTTCGGGGCATACATTTTCGATCATCGCATCCGATGTTGAGATCGTCGGCAATCTGTCGGCCAAGGTCGATCTGCACATAGATGGCAAAGTTCAGGGCGATGTCACCTGCGGCTCGCTGGTGCAGGGCGAAGGCAGCCTGATCAGCGGAAAAGTAACCGCGCAAAGCGCGCGCCTGTCAGGCAAGGTCGAAGGTTCGATCGAAGCAGGCGATCTGGTGATCGAAGCCAGCGCACGTATCGCTGGCGATGTTTTGTATGAAAATCTGACCATTGCGCCCGGCGGTCAGGTCGAAGGCCAGTTCAAGCACCGCGCCAGTCGCGGGCCAAATATCCTGAAATCAACGGTTGATATGGGTGGCCACGATCCGTTGATTTTGGGTGCCGACGCCAAGGTGGCTTAGACCAGCATCTCTTTCGCTGCACCCTGCCCCAGAAAATTAGCGGGGCTGGCACTTGCACCATAGGCCCCAGCGCAGAAAATCGCGACCAGATCGCCCACTTCCGCGTGCGGCAACAAGGCGCTATCCGACAGCCGGTCGAGCGGCGTGCACAGGCAGCCGACAACACTCTGCACCTCATCGGCAGGTGCATCGAATCGCGTGGCAATCGCCACCGGATAATTGCGGCGGATCACTGTTCCGAAATTGCCCGAGGCGGCAAGCTGGTGGTGCAGACCACCATCGGTCACAAGAAAGGTTTCGCCATGGCTGACCTTGCGGTCGATCACCCGACAAAGATAAACGCCGGCTTCACCCACCAGATAGCGCCCAAGCTCAATGCAGAAATGCGTGTCTTTGAGACTATCGGGTAACGCCGACAATGTCTGCCCCAGCGCGCCGCCGACCGCATTCAGATCAAAGGCCGTATCGCCCGGAAAATAGGGAATGCCAAAGCCGCCACCCAGATTGATATGCGGCGGCGCGGCCCCTGCCGCCTCGGCCAGTTCCGCCGCCAGCGCCAATGTCTGCGCCTGCATTGCAATGATCGCTTGCGGATCCAGTGCCTGCGAGCCTGCATAAATATGAAATCCTCGCCAGTCTGCACCGGCGGCTATGATACGCTGGACGAGGGCAGGCACGCGTTCGGCGTCAACGCCAAAAGGCTTTGCCCCGCCGCCCATTTTCATCCCCGACCCCTTAAGATCAAAACTGGGGTTCACGCGCACGGCCAATTTGGGTGCAATCCCCAAGCGCTGGCCGATATCAAAGGCACGTTCAGCCTCGCCTTCGGATTCGCAGTTGAGGGTCACGCCTTGCGCAATCGCAAATTCGAGTTCGCGGTCGCGCTTGCCGGGGCCTGCAAAGCTGATCTTGTCCGCCGCAACACCTGCCGCCAGCGCCAGTTCCAGCTCCCCTCCCGACGCCACATCGAAACCATCGACGCGCGACCCCATCCATTCGAGCAAAGGCGCAAACGGATTGGCTTTCATCGCGTAATGAATTGCGAGCTTTGCAGGCATGGCCGCGCGCAGCTCCTCAATGCGCGCAGTGAGAGCGTCGGTCGAATAGACAAACAGCGGGGTGTCACCAGCCTCAGCGACCAGCGCCGACGCGCTTTTCCCGCCAATGGCAAGCTCGCCATCAAGCGTAGTGAAATAAGGCGGGATCGGTCCGGTCGGTTTCATCGAACGCGTCTATAGCACCATCGGGTAAAACCTTCGATAATGCATTGCAGCGGGCCGATTAACATCGCATTCACATGAAGCTGCCTAGCCCCAACCCTCTCTCGCTTTCAGGACGCGCCCTTGTTCTTTCGCATTCTTGCCTTCGCCGCCATCGCTCCGTTGCTGCCAACAGCAGCCTATGCAGAGGATAGCGAAAGCCTGAAAGTGGTCAGCACCCCGCCCGAACGCATTTCCTTTCTGGCGACCTTTGGCGAAGAGGAATGCCCGCCCACCGAAGGCGAGGAGATCGTGGTCTGCGCGAACGCGCCAGAAGGCGACCGTTACCGCATCCCAAAGAAATTGCGTCAGGAAGAAGAGCCCGATCTTGCGGGCGGTTCATGGTCATCGGCAGTTGAAAATCTGGACAATTATGCGCGAGCAGAACGCCCCAACAGCTGTTCAGTGGTCGGCTCAAACGGCTTTACCGGTTGCACCCAGGCCATGTTGCGCCAATGGTTTGCCGCACGGCGGGGCAAACTGCCTGCCTCAAAATAAGCTGGGTAGCTACAGCCGCTCCTTCAGCCCGTCGCGATCCAGCTTGCCATTGGCATTTTGGGGGAATTCATCGAGCCAGACATAGTCCGACGGCTGCATGAAATTGGGAAGTGCGGCCTTCATATGCGCGCGCAGAGCTTCTTCATCGACCGCGCCTTTCGCCCGCACAAACAGCACAATAGCTTCGCCCAATCGCTCATCCTTGCGACCGAGCGCGCAGGCCTCGGCAACCAGCCCGCTTTCCATCGCAGCCTCTTCAACTTCGGTGGGTGAGACGCGGTTGCCGCTGGTTTTGATCATCGCATCGTCGCGGCCGACAAAATAAAGCAAGCCTTCATCGTCGCGCCAGACGGTATCGCCAGACCACACCGCCATTCCGCCATAGCGCGAAAATGCGGGCGCTGGTTTATAGCGTTGCGCCGTGCGCTCCGGGTCCTTCCAATAGCCATCGGCGACCAGCGGTCCGGCATGGACGAGTTCACCATGCTCTCCCGGCTTTGCTTCGCTGCCATCCTTTGTCACCACCAATATTTCGGCGTGCGGAATCGCCTTTCCCATGCTGGTGGGGTTGGCGTCGATCAGCGATGGGTCAAGAAAGGTCGAGCGAAATGCTTCGGTCAGCCCGTACATCGCGTAAATATCGGTCTTCGCGCCAAATATCCCGCGTAGCGCTTTGACCAAGGTCGGTGTCAGAGCCCCGCCACTGTTGGTCAATCGCCGCATCGCAACCGTCGCTTCCGATGGCCAATCCTGTTCAACCAGTTGCACCCAAAGCGGCGGCACAGCGGCGAGTGTCGTCACACCGTATCGCGCGCAAGACTTTATCACATCGCGCGCCGTCAGATAATCGAGCGGGGCAACACAACCGCCCGCCTGCCATGTGGAAAGCAACTGATTCTGGCCATAGTCAAAGCTCAATGGCAGCACCGCCAGCGTCACATCGTTGCTTTTGAGCTTCAGATAGCTGGCGACACTGACTGCGCCGAGCGTCAGATTGGCGTGGCTGAGCATCACCCCTTTGGGCCGACCGGTGGAACCGCTGGTGTAGAGAATTGCGGCAAGGGTGTCGGTGTCGGTACCGGCGGGAAGGGGTGGCAAGACGTCGCCCGGTTGGTCGATTTCGGTGAGGAGAGTGGCTTCGTCAAGAAAGGCAAAGCAAGCATTTCCGTTCGTGTCGAGCGCAGTCGAGACACCCAGCGGCAATGCGTGATCTTTCGGCATCTCGACTTCGCTCGATGCGAACGGATAGTGAGAAAGATATTGCTCCGCTCTCCCCTTCGCCGTGATCAGCACCTTAGCCCCGCTATCGGCCATGATATGCCGCACCTGCGCAGGCTTGAGCAGCGGGTTGACCGGCACATGCACAAGCCCCGCGCGCACTGCCGCCAGCGGCATCAGGCAAGCGAGTTCGGTTTTGGGCAGCCAAGTGGCGACGCGGTCGCACTTTGTAAAATCATGCGCTGCCAATATCGCCGCCAGCCGACCGATACGATGATTTAACAACTGATAACTATACACCCGGTCCTTGAAGCGAAGCGCGGGCGAATCCGGCGCTCCGCGCAAAGGCAGATGGTCGAGTGGAAAGGCTGGCAAATCGTCAGTCATTGGGCCATTTGCTTGAACAGTTGGGTTAATATTGGGGGCTTTTTTGCCGGTTAAGTGTGAATATCACGATAATTTCCTGACTGCGCAAGCCGCCGCAGCCGGTGCGCTTGACCGCGAGGCGCAGCCTTGCCTGTTTGACCGGCTCGATTGGCTTGAGACCCTGCACCGCATGGCGCTGCGCGAACGCACGCCTGCGCTGCTGCGCGGCAGCGAAGACAGCAAAGAATGCTGGATGCCGATGATGACAGTCGGTGGCGGCCAGCTGATGGCGCTCGCCAACTGGTATAATTTCAGCTGGCGACCGATATTCAACGGTGCCGACAATGAAGTGCAGAAACTGGCACTGTTGCGCGCCATGGCAGAAACGGCACCGAATCATGCACGACGGATCACGCTGTCGCCATTGCCCGATGAGGATCACAGCGCGTCCTTGTTGCAAACCGCCTTCGAGCAATCGGGCTGGGTGGTATTCCGCGAAACCTGCGACCAGAACCATATCCTCAATGTCCGCGGTCGCAGCTTTGATGCCTATTGGCAGGATCGCCCCAGCCGCCTGAAAAACACCGTCAAACGCAAAGCCAAGACCGGAGTTGTTTCAATCCGCGTCGATCGCGAATTCGACCCCGAAAGCTGGCGCGATTACGAACGGATTTATGCGCGCAGCTGGAAACCCAGCGAAGGCAGCCCGGAATTTCTGCGACAAATCGCCGAGCGTGAAGGTGCATCTGGTGCATTGCGCTTAGGCCTTGCCTATATCGACGGAGAGCCCGTCGCCGCACAATATTGGACCAGCGAAAATGGCACGGCGTTGATCCACAAGCTGGCGCATGACGAACGGCATATGCAGGCGTCACCGGGCACTTTGCTGTCAGCGGCGCTGTTCCAGCATGTCATTGATGTCGACCATGTCGATCTGATCGACTTTGGCACCGGCAACGATGCCTATAAAACCGAATGGATGGAGGAGGTGCGCGAGCGCTATCGGCTCGACATGTTCTGGCCCAATCACCCGGCGAATTGGCCGCACATTGCCATCCGCAAATTGCGCGCCTATCGCGCCGCAAAATAGAGGAGGAAGATATGCCCTTTGTTGCCGACCCGACTGAAACCGCGATCCGCGAATTGCTGGTCGATGTGCTGGGCGTTGCCCCTGCAACGGTCGCCGCGATGACAGACGACACGCCGCTCTTCGGCGCGCTGCCCGAGCTCGATTCAATGGCGGTCGCGGGCTTGCTTACCGAAATGGAGGACCGGCTCGACATCATGATCGACGATGATGATGTCGATGGCGATCTGTTCGAAAGCTTCGGCAGTCTGGTCGCTTTTGCCAAGGCTAAGGTCGCCGGGTGACATCGCGCCCGGTCTGGCAATCCTATTCGGTCAATGGCCATGACGAAGGCGTCATGCGCCTTGGCATCGGCCATGCCCGCCAGATATTGATTGTCCCGCCGCTGTTCGATGAAGCCAATCGCACAAGGCGGATGTTGGTGCAGACGATGCGCTTTCTCGATCAGGCTTGCGTTGGAAGTCTGTTAATCGACCTGCCCGGCTGTAATGAGAGCCGGCAAGGCCTTCAGCAACAGTCGCTCGACAATTGGCGACATGCTGTCAGGGAATGCGCTGGGCAATGCGCCGCTACCCATATCGTATCGCTGCGCGGTGGCTCGCTGGTTGATGATGGTGAGGCCGACTTGCCGCATTGGCGACTGGCCCCGGCCAAAGGCGCGTCGTTGCTCAAAACCATGATCCGCACCCGCATTGCCGGTGACAAGGAAGCGGGCAAGGCCACAACCGAGGCCGAACTTCTTGAGGCCGCGAAGGCCAGCCCGATTGAACTCGCGGGCAACCTCCTCGCGCCGGATATGGTGGCGCAACTGGCAGCTGCTGAGGCACGCGAATTGCCTGTGCTTACCGTACGCGCATTGGGACAAGGCATCATAGGCAGCCCGCTCTGGCTTCGTGCCGAGCCGCAGGATGACCCGGCGATGTCGGCAGCAATCGCCACAGATTTCGCCGCATGGAGCGCATCATGCGGCGGATGACAGGCTTCACCTGCGAGGGCGCTTGGTGCGCAGCGACACTCGACGAAGGCAATGCCGCTCCCGGGCTACTGATCGTCAGCGGTGGCAATGAAATCCGCAGCGGCGCCCATGCCGGACAGGCCGCAATGGCCGCGCATTTTGCCGGACTTGGTTATCCGGTCTTTCGTTATGACCGACGCGGCATTGGCGACAGCGAGGGCGAAAATGGCGGATTCGAGGCAAGCGCCGCCGACATTTCAGCAGCGGTTGCAGCTTTCCGCGCCGAGGCTCCGCATGTCACCCGCATCATCGCCTTTGGCAATTGCGACGCAGCAACGTCGCTCGCCTTTTTTCATGCGGGGCTAGGCATCGACCGTCGGCTCCACGCCAACCCGTGGGTGATCGAAGCATCCGGCCAGACGGCCGACGAACCAACGCCCCCCAGTGCCGCCGCAGTGCGTGCGCGCTATTGGGCGCGGCTCAAGAATCCGCGCAGTCTGCTCGATCTACTGACGGGGAAGATCGATCTCAGAAAACTGGCGCGGGGTTTGAAAACGGCTGCGACAAACGACGCGCCATCGCAGCTTGCTGCCCGATTGGCGCACGCACTCGGCCAAAGCACCACGCCCGCGACAATCCTGATTGCCGAGCGCGACAGCACCGCTCTCGCCTTTCTGTCTGCTTGGGCTAGTGCCGACTTTGCAGCGGTAAGGTCGCGACCTGACATTCATCTGGAGCGGATCGATTCCGCATCGCACAGCTTTGCCGATGCCGCTTCTTCGGCCTGGCTCAGGCAACAGATTGCCGCCGCATTGAATTCTTAAGCGTTTGAGGCTGCCAGATATTTGGCGGCTCTGGCCAAAGCCCGGTCAAAACTGGATGTCCGCGCCGCGCCCGAAAAACGGGGATGCAGATGCGCAAGAAAGGCCCAGGGTTTATCGCGCAATTCGCACAGGATAACCTGCGTGCCGCTTGTCTTCGCCTGCTTCACGAACGACTCCAACACCGCTGCACCCGACGCGTCGATATAGGGCACCAGATCCATGCGCAGGATCAGCACTTTCGGCGTTCGACCGATACGATTCAATGCCTCGAGCATTTCGCCTGCGACACCAAAGAACATCGGTCCTCGCAAACGAAACACCTCGACTCCTACCGGAAGTCGCGCGCGCTGCTCGGGATCGTCGGCATAGGTCTCCGCCTCGACCAGATCCTCCCGCTCGCTCATCCGCGCCATGAACAGCAGCGAAGCGATTGATACGCCCACACCGATAGCAACCGTCAGGTCGACCATCACAGTCAGTCCGAATGTCAGCAACAACAGTGCGCGATCTCCGCCGCCGGTGCGGATCAGCATGCGGAACCGCTCGGCCTCGCTCATCCCCCAGGCTACGATCAGCAGGATCGCGGCCAAGGCCGTCATTGGCACATGCGCGATCAGCTTTCCTGCCAGAAGCAGGATTATCAGCAGGAACAGCGCATGGAATATGCCCGCCAGCGGTGTCTTGCCGCCAGCGCGGATGTTGGTCGCTGTTCGCGCAATCGCGCCGGTCGCGGGCAAGCCACCAAACAAGGCCGACGCAATATTGGCAGCGCCCTGCCCGACCAGTTCCTGATTGGAGCGATGATGATATCCGGTCATTCCGTCTGCAACCACCGCCGACAGCAAGGCTTCGATCCCCGCGAGAAAGGCAATGGTGAAGGCGGAGGGCATGACATCCTGCACCATCGCAAAACTGAAGGCGGGGATGTGCGGCAGGGGCAGAGTTGTTGGCATCGCGGGAAAGCGGTCACCGACGGTTTCGACCGGCAGCTTGAACGCCCAGACCGCAAAGGATGCGAGCAATATCGCGATCAAATAGCCCGGCGCTCGCGGTGCCAGCCGCCGCAGGATCAGGATGAAGGCCAGCGTCGCGCCACCAACGCCCAGCGCCGTCCAGTTTGTTGAGGGCAGTGCTTGGAAATAGGCGCCCCATTTTGCGATAAACTCGGCAGGCAGCTTGCCAGCGTTCAGCCCCAGAAAATCGCCAATCTGGCTCGATGCAATGATCACCGCAATGCCGCTGGTGAAACCGGTCACCACTGGCATCGGAATATAGCGCATCAACCGGCCAAGCCCGGCATAGCCGCCGACCACAAGAATGATCCCCGCAAGCAATGTCGCCAGCACCAACCCCGAATAGCCGTGCGCCGCGATTACCCCCGCAACCACGACGACAAAGGCGCCGGTCGGCCCGCCAATCTGCACCCGCGAGCCACCGAGCAAAGAGATCAGGAAACCAGCGACAATGGCAGTGACCAGCCCCTTGTCCGGAGAGGCACCACTCGCAATCCCCAGCGCCATCGCCAACGGCAGCGCAACGATGGCGACGGTCAGACCCGCAAGCATATCGCCCTTGACGACAGCAGATGACAGCCCCTCTTTCCAGACGGTAAGGATCTTGGGATGGAATTCTGCCTGCCGCATAATGCTCCGCCTGATTTGCCTTCGATTCCCGGTCAAAATCGCATTCACCCTGACCATTGCCCGGGTGGTTAACGCCACCCAGTCTGCTTTGGTGTGCGAAACTGGTAAATCGAAGGTTATAGAGACACCGATATTAGCAGATTATCAACCAAATTGGTCCAATTATCGACGGGTCTGAGGCATCAAGCCTCCGTCCGAATGATGAATGGGTCTATGGCAGTACAGGGTTTCCTGCGCGGATTGGGTGGTCGCTTGGCGACGGATCAGTCACGTTCGGATTCCGGCACGACCCGGGTGATTACAGCGGCGGATACCCAACGCAGGCTTGAACTTCTCGACGATTTTGAACGTGCAGCGATGGGCTGGCTGTGGGCGAGCGACGCCGATGGCCGCCTGATTTACCTATCTGAAAGCGCGATCGACAAGCTGGGGATGACCAGCGATGAGTTTCTAGCCCAGCCTTTGACCTCGCTGTTCGAGCCCGATCCCAACAACCCTGATGAACGATCCGACCGCCCCTTCAAATTCCAGCTGAGCATGCACAACAAGTTGAGCGACCTGACCGTGCGCATCATCGGCAGCAAAGCGAGCGAGTCGAAGCAATCTGTGTGGTGGTCGATTTCGGGGCTGCCCAAACTCGATGCCAATGGCGATTTTCTGGGTTATCGCGGCAGCGCCAAAGACATCACGATCGAATATGAGCGCAAGCTCGTCGATTCCAAACTCGCCGAATATGACTCGCTGACGGGTCTTGCCAACCGCCACCGCATGACCAAGCGGCTTGATGCAACATTAGGTGCTTACAAGGCGGCCAAGCGCAGTTGCGCCCTGCTAATGCTCGACCTCGACCGGTTCAAGCAGGTCAACGACACCATGGGCCACCAGGCTGGCGACGAAGTGTTGCGGCTGGTCGCAGAGCGGTTGAAACGCGTGATTGGCGACGCTGGCGAGATCGGGCGACTGGGCGGCGACGAATTTCAGGTCATTCTCCCCGACTTTGACGACCGTGGCGCATTGGGTGAGCTTGCCGAAAAGATTATTAATGTCGTCTCGCAACCCTATCCCATCGAAAATAAGCGCGCTATCATCGGCACCTCGGTCGGTGTTGCCATTGCCCCTTATGACGGCATCGAGCGCGATGAGCTGGTGCACAGCGCCGACCTCGCACTTTATGCTGCCAAAAACGGCGGGCGCGGGCAGTTCCGTTTCTATTCGGCTGATCTGAAGGACGAAGCGGAAGAACGCCGCCTGTTGATGGAGGACATGCGCGAGGCACTGGCCAGCGATCAGCTCGAACTGCACTACCAGCCTGTGGTCCGCACCGCCGACAATATGGTGGTCTGCATGGAAGCGCTGATGCGTTGGGAGCATCCCGAACGCGGCTTTATCAGCCCCGGCACCTTCATCCCGATGGCCGAGGAATCGAACCTGATCAACCAATTGGGGGAATGGGCGTTGCGCCAAGCGTGCAAGGATGCACTCGCCTGGCCCGATACCGTTCGCGTCGCGGTCAACGTGTCAGCCTTGCAATTTACCAATCCCAATTTCCCGACCGTCGTCACCAACGCGCTGGCGCAATCGCAGCTCGACCCGACCCGGCTTGAGCTTGAGCTGACCGAGAGCGTCTTCATGGGCGACAGCGACACCACCGAGGCTACGTTCAAGACGCTGAAGGCCTTGGGCGTGCGGCTGGCGCTGGACGATTTCGGCACCGGCTATTCCTCGCTCAGCTATTTGCGGCACGCCCCGTTCGACAAGATCAAGGTCGACAAAAGCTTCGTCGACAGCTGTACCCAAAAGGACCAGAACAGCGCCAAGATCATCGCCGCAATCATCGGCCTGTCGAACGCGCTGGGCATGGAAACCACGGTTGAAGGGGTCGAGGCATTCGACCAGCTCGACCTCGTCAAATCCAAAGGCGCGATCTATATTCAGGGCTGGATCTATTCCAAGGCGTTGAAACAGGACGTGATTTTGGAACGCATTGGCAGCGGCACTTTCAAAATCGAACCCAATGGCCCCGACCGATTCCGCTCTGAACGGCGCACCGTGTTCCGCCGCATCGGTGTGATCCACGAAGACCATCGTTATGAAGCCGTGATGCGCGACCTGTCGATCACCGGTTCACGGATTGAGGGACTTGTCGGCGTACCCCTTGGAACACCGCTGGTGCTCGATCTGGGCGGCGGTCAGTTGGTTGTCTGTTCAGTCATGCGATCACAGGATTCTATGATTGGCGTCGAATTTGAAACCCCGCTCGTCAGCGACGGTGCCGGCGGCCTGTGCACCCGCCACCGCGCATCCCCCTATGCGCTGGCCGCAGCCGGCATGCCGCTGGCGTCGCTGCCCCAGGGCAAATATCCGCTGAACCTTGGCGGAGACGGCCCGAAGAGCAAACCGCAATTCATGCAAGTCGAAATCAGCGGCCCGCGCGGGGGGAGCTGAGACGCTTTTGCGGCGAAGTTGACAAAGTTGACACCAAGGCGCGGTCTTTTCGATCTGTTTGGCGAAATTAAATTTCCTACATTTTTGAATTCGGTGTCGCCGGGGTTTTGCCGGTGGAAAATCGACTATATCAAAGAGCCAGCGCGCAGGCTGGCGAGGAAAATCCTACATTTCAAGCTTTGAATTTGACTATTGGTCGTGCTCACCCAACCCGATAATCCGCCACTACCTCACCACACGCCCGCAATTCGTCCTCATGCCCGACTTCGCGCCATTCTTCGTTCAGCGCTTCGGCTTCCCATTGCTGCATCGCGGGGTGGGCGATGATGTGGTCGACCCATGCCTGCCCCGCGCCCACGTCCAGACCATAGGTTCGCGCGCGCCATGCCACGGGGGCGAAGAAGGCGTCAACGGCGGTGAGTTCTGCGCCGGCAAGGTAGGGCCCGCCGAAGCGCGACAGCCCCTCTTCCCACAATTCGCGTATGCGGGCGACATTGGCGATGAGCGCCGCTGACATCGGCTTTGGCTTGACCCGCACCCCGACATTCATCGTGCAGTCGTTGCGGAGTGCAGAAAAACCGCTGTGCATTTCCGACGCTGCGCATTGCGCCCAGGCGCGGGCATCGGGGTCGCTTGGCCAAACGCCATCGTGCCGGTCGGCCAGATAGAGCGCGATGCCCATGGAGTCATAAATCGTCCGCCTGCTTCGACCCGGCTCAGCACAGGCTTCGTGCAATAGCACCGGCACTTGACCGGTTGGGGAGAAGGATCGGAATTCCTCATAATTGCTCGGCTTGGTAAAGGGTTCCAGCCGGTCGTCAAAGTCGATCCCTAACCCTTTCATCAACAGCCACGGGCGCAGGCTCCAGCTTGAATAGTTGCGGTTGGCGGTGATCAATATGTAGCTCATGGCGTCCTATGGTGTTGGCGTTGTTGTATCGGTGGGCGGTTCCGGTTCGGGCAAGGGAATTTCGCTCAAATCCATCCAGTTGCCGCCTGCCTGTTGGTGATAGCTGTCGAACACCGCAAACGGAATGCGAAAGGGGATGCCCCAATTGCTGTTCCACATCGCCACCACCCCGGTGCGCGTTGCGGGGTCGAAGATCATCGTCGCGCGGTATCCGGCAACCGCGCCCGAATGCCCCGACAAGACATGCCCGCCATAGATGAAGCTGCGCCAACCCAGACCATAGCCAGCGTCTGACAGTGCCTTGGCCAGATCGCCGCTATACAGCCGGGGGGTGGCGACGCGCGGACCCTGCGCCAGTTGCAGCACCGACAGCGGCAGCACATCGGGCCGGTCTCCCATCGCGGCCTGCATCCATTTGGCAAAATCGACGATGTTGCTCTCAATTCCCGCTGCGGCGGGAACGCGCCAATAGGCTTCCTTTACCGCGCGCACTTCCGTCAGATGATGCGGATGTGCCCAGTCCTTCGCTCCGGTCAGCCCTTCCATGCCATAGGCTGCGCTCGCCATGCCGAGCGGGCGGAAAAAGCGTTCGCTAACGGCTTGTTCAAGCGGCGCACCTGCGGTCTCACCCAATATCTCGCTGGCCGCGTCAAAAGCAATATTCTGATAAGTGTGGCATGTGCCGGGAACGCACTGCAAAGGTGCTGCGGACAGGCTGGCGCGCAGCACATCGGGGCTTTGTCCGTCCTCCAGTTTCTCGTCATAGGCGTTTTTGGTGAGGCCGGTCTGGTGCGATAGTAATTGTGCAAAGGTGAGCCGCGATTCTGCTCTGTTCGGCAGCCGCAACGAAGTATTCCAGCTCGCCACAGGGCGTTCCAGATCAAGCGCCCTTTCTTCAGACAGCGCCGCCGCCAGCAGGCCGGTTGCGGTCTTCGATACCGATGCCCAGCGGAACACCGTTTGCGGCGTAACCGGCGCGCCTGTCGAACGGTCGGTGACGCCATAGGTGCGGACAAAGCTGAGCTTCCCATCTTCGACAATCGCCACCGCAAGCCCCGCCATTTCCGGGCGCTGCATCAGTTTGACCAATTGCCGGTCGAGCGTGCGATAATCGATCCGCCCGCGCCATTCATCGGCGGTGTCGGGCAGGCCGTCATCACCCTTCCCGGCAATGGCGGCAATGCTCGCCGCAGGGGACCGTCCGGCATAGATTTGAAAGCCGAACCAGCCGGCCAGCGCAAGCGCGGCAAGGGCTAGCAATATCGTGGCAATGCGCAGCATCGTTCTGTTCAGACCCGTACCAATTTATGCGCGAGTGAATTGCCGCTGAGCCGGCGTGTGGACTTCGATAGGTCGATCATCAGTCGGCCATAGCGTGCAGCCTTCTATCAGGCCAGCACCACTTCATCGGCGTCGGGCCAGCGCGCCATTCGCGGGGTTGCCGTGTTGACAAAAAGCGATGGTAACTTCGCCAGCATCAGCGATTTGTGGATCCAGAAATCGGTCATCCGCTCGCGCCATGTTGCGGTCAGTTTATCCTGTGCAACCAGCCAGCCATGATAGGGCATCCAGTGGCTGGGTTCGTCGCGTTCGATAATCTTGAATATCCTGACCAGCGTCGGATCGGAGCGAACGATGCGGTTGCGCAGCAATATTTCGACCTGCTTCATGCCGCGTTGTTCGGTCAGCATGATCACGCGGCACAATTGTTCAAACAATTCCGGTCGGACGATGACTGCGTCGGTGTCCAGATCGTCGATGGTGCAGCCGAAAATCCGCTCGATAAAGCGATCAATATGGCCGCAGGTGCGATCCACCGAGAGCGGCAATGTGCCGCGCAATTCATAATAGCGCTTGAACATCATATAATGTTTGCGCTCGTCGGCGCGGTGCTTCTGCACTTCGGCAATGAACGCGCTATTATCGGCACAACGCGCGCAAACCGCCTCCAGCACGCGGTCGAGGCTGGTGTAACCGCGATGCTCGTTATAGATATAGACCGACGCCAGCACGTCGAGATAGCGCTGGCAAAAGGCCCGTTTCAGCCGATTCCACATAGGCCAGACTCCATCCGGAGTTGGAATGATAGCCGCTACCGGTGGATTCTGCAAAATTGCGCTATCGGTGATCGCCAATCGCGACGCTGGCCCCGTCGCTTTGCGGATGTGTCTCCGCCGCGCGATTACAGTGCAGCCTCTATGGCTGACACCAGCACGGGGTTATCGGGTGTCATTGCCGGGGCAAAGCGGCCGATCACCTGCCCATCGCGTCCGATCAGGAATTTCTCGAAATTCCACAACACTTCAGGGTCATCATTGGGGGTCATGCCAAAGCCGCGGAATCGCTCTTTCATGCCCTCGACATCGCCCTGTTTGGTCGGAACGGCAGCAATCAACTCGGCATAAAGTGGCTGCTTGCTCTCCCCTGTCACGTCCCCCTTGGCAAACATCGGGAAAGATACACCATAGTTGAGCGAACAGAATTCGGCGATTTCCTGGTTCGATCCCGGCTCTTGCGCGCCGAAATCATTGGCGGGAAAGCCCAGGACGACAAGGCCGTCATCCTTCTTCGCCTGATACAGATTCTCCAGCCCTTCATATTGCGGCGTCAGCCCGCATTTGGAGGCAACATTGACGATCAGCAACACCTTGCCTGCATAGTCCGCAAGAGTGGCGGGTTTGCCAGTCGGGATCAGGGTAGGTCGGGCTCGATCCTTTCAGGGGTGGGTGCGGCCATGGCGCCAGTGCCGATGGGGCAGGCCTAGGCAAAAACAGTGACGACCAGATGGCGAAACGTCGGCCGGGCGGCCGCCGCAGAAACAATGGTCATATCCCGCGCGCGATAGATCCCGAAATGCTCAGGCGGTCCAGAGTCGCGTGGCGCCTGCGAACGGGCGGCGGCGGGTCCTGCGGGCTCCTGCGCGTGCTGGCGGCCATTTCTCCGCGTCCGGCCGCGATGCAGCCGATGTGCAGCGAAGCCGCCACCGACAGCCAGCCGCCAACCACCAGCCAGCGGCTTCCCGCATTGGCCGGGACGTTAGACAATATAATGCGCTGTCGTCTTCGCCGCGATTTCTTCCGCCGTCACCCCGGGTGCCATTTCGATCAGCTTGAACGGTGAGACATGGTCGGGCCGCTGGAACACTGCCAGATCGGTTATGATCATATCGACCGAGTTCTTCCCCGTCAGCGGCAGGGTGCAGGATGGGATGAATTTGGGGTCGCCGTTCTTCGAGGTATGTTCCATCACCACGATTATCTTTTTGACGCCCGCGACCAGATCCATCGCGCCGCCCATGCCCTTGATCATCTTGCCCGGAATCATCCAGTTGGCGATATCGCCATTTTCGGCGACCTCCATCGCGCCGAGCACCGTTAGGTCGATATGTCCGCCGCGGATCATCGCGAAACTGGCAGCGCTGTCGAAATAGGCACTTTGCGGCAGTTCGCTGATCGTCTGCTTGCCCGCGTTGATCAGGTCGGCATCTTCTTCGCCCGCATAGGGAAAGGGACCAATGCCCAGCATGCCATTTTCCGACTGCAGCGTAACCTCGACCCCGTCGGGGATATGGTTGGCAACCAGCGTCGGGATGCCGATGCCAAGGTTGACGTAGAAACCGTCCTGCAATTCCTTTGCCGCGCGCGCCGCCATTTCGTCGCGGGTCCAGCCTTTGGCGATGCCATCATGTGTTGTCATATCAGTCCATCTTTGTCGGGAGTGGGAGAAACAAAATCGGTCGGGCGGGCGCGTTCGGCGTCGAGCCCCTGCCAGATGCGGTCGAGCGCCTGTGCCTCGGATATGCCGGTCGCCTTGGTCCAGGTCTTTGCCGCATGGCGAATGGCATCGACCAGCGCGACGCCAAAGGCCGCGGGGTCAGGGCCGACCGGAATGGGGTTGATGAAGCAGGTGACCGGTCCATCCTGTTGCGCCCACATCCGCAGAAATTCGCGGCCATTGCCAATCAGCGCCGCATGCGGACGCAGGTCGATGGGGATCGGTTTGTCGCTCATTGCGGCTGCTCCATTTCGGACGATGTGTTGTCGGGACCCAGCGCGGCGACGGGATCGGGCACGCGAAACCAACCTTTATCCATGAACATGTCGAGCCGAATGGCATAATCAGGGTCGCGCAAATAGTCGAACAATTCGTCAAAATCCGACTTGGTGTCGCCAGCAATTGCAACCACGCAATAGGTCCGTGCCAGATTCCAGCGCAGCTCCTGCTTGCGCATGCCACCCGGCTGAACCAGCAAGCGCACGTCGCGATCATCCAGCACCGGGGTGTCGCCAGCGCGCAGCCGCGCAAGTGCCTCTGCCGTCGCGGGGCCGCGCTGGTCGCCGATCCAGGCAATGGCAACGCCTGCTTCCCGCAACAAGCCGAGCGTTTCGGCGAAACCCGGCTCTGACGCGCCATCGTTGGCCAGCGTCGCCGGATCAAGATCAATCACCACCGCAAAAGGGCCTGTCGGCACAATCGATGGTCTGTGGATTGGATAGCGACACGCGCTCGACCAGCAGTGCTGAGCGGATCGGTTGTCCCTCGGTCCGGCGCTGCGCCTGCTCCAGTGCGAATCGCGCCATTGGCAAATAAGGATGCTTGATGCCCGACGCGTCGATGCGATCAAAGATCGAAAGGCCCGGATCAGCGGCATTTTCAGCAGTCTGGTTGGAGCCTTTCGCGGGGAATTCCACCGGAATCTGTTCAGGGTCAGCAGTGGCGGGCGGAAATTGGCCGGGTGGAAATTCAACCTGAACCTTCGGATTGCGGTCAAAATCCTCCTCCGCCGCGCGCGCGCGCTGCCGTGCTTTATCAACCTCTTTCTTCCCGATTATACCCGCCGCCGCAATCGGCAACACCGCAGCGACGCAGCCTTGCAACAGCAGCGATGCAGTAAAGGCCCCCAACATTGCAGTACTGCGAACTCGCATATCAGGGCCCAGTCGTTATCGTCGGACGCTGGTCGGGAGCGATCCGTTGTTCGGCGCATGCAAGCATGATGTGGGCTGGATTGTCGAGATTATAGCCGTCAGCAATGCCAAGCGCCTTTGCGATGTCGGCTTTCGGCAAAACGATATTTGCTGATTCGCCTTCAACCGAATTCATTTTTGCAGTTTGCGTGAGAAATGCAGAACGCATTTCGCTTTCGGCTTCTGCAACAATTTCTGCACCGTCTCTTCGAACTTGATCGAGTATCCGGGCTTTGTAAATCTGCATCGGTCCGACCCAGAGGGACAGGATTTTCATCTCATTGAGCCTATCCGCTGGCACATGGTGTTTGACGCTTTTCACGGTGATCGGGACAAGACGTTCGCGATGGCGTGCAGCAATCAACGTCCGGCTCTCGGCCAAGGCTGTGCAAGCAGATGCGAATCCCACCCTTTTCATCTCCGCGCGCATTTTCGGATCATGCGTGATGGTTTCGCTGAGCCAGACGCCCAACGGGTTTTCTTGCCGAACAAACGCCGCCAATGCCTCGTCGGTTACCGGAGCCGGTGCGGCGATCACGCCAAGCTGCAGAAACAGTGCGAGGCTCACCGACTGCATCACGCGGCCTCGCGTTCTCTCAAGGTGCGGAATTCGATCTTCTTGTCATAAGGCGCGCCGATGATCATGCGCTGCACATAGACGCCGGGCAAGTGGATGCTGTCGGGGTCAAGGCTACCAACCGGCACCACTTCCTCAACCTCGACCACGCAGATCTTGCCACAAGTAGCGGCGGGCTGGTTGAAATTGCGTGCGGTCTTGCGGAAGACCAGATTGCCGCTTTCGTCGGCCTTCCATGCCTTGACCAGCGCCAGATCGGCAAAGATTCCGCGTTCGAGGATATAGTCCTCACCATCGAAAACCTTGACCTCCTTGCCCTCAGCAACCTGCGTGCCGACGCCGGTTTTGGTGTAAAAACCGGGAATACCCGCCCCGCCCGCGCGCATCCGTTCAGCGAGCGTGCCTTGCGGGCAGAATTCGACTTCCAGCTCGCCCGCCAGATATTGCCGTTCAAATTCCTTATTCTCGCCGACATAGGAGGAGATCATTTTTGTCACCTGTTTGGTGCGCAGCAGCTTGCCAATGCCTTCATTGTCGATGCCGGCATTGTTCGAAGCAAAGGTCAGGTTCTTCACCCCGCTATCGCGCACCGCGTCGAGCAGCCTTTCAGGCAGGCCGCACAGGCCGAAACCGCCCGAGGCAATCAGCATGCCATCGCGCAATATGCCGTCAAGCGCGGCAGTGGCATTGGGAAAGAGTTTTTCATGTGGAAGGCACCTTGTCACAGGTTGGGAGATCGCCCCGCGATTAGCGCCAAGATGCCGAGACTTCAAGCGATGCGAGGGTTGCCTACAGCGCAAACTCCATTCCCAACAAAGCACCCAGTTCCGCCAACGCCTGTTCGCCGCTGCTCACCTTGATCGCCGCCATCCCCATGGCGGCTGCCGGTTTGCAGTTAATGCCGAGATCGTCGAGATAGATGCAGGCTTCGGGCGGAACCGAGAGCGCCTCGCACATCATCGCGTAAATGCGCGGGTCGGGTTTGCGGATGCCCGCCTTTGAGCTTTCGACTACATGGTCGAAACGCGCAAATATGTCGGCCAGCAATGCTGCCTTTTCGGCGCTCCCGGCCATTCCTGCACCCTTTCCCGCAGGCACATTGTTGGTGATGCAACCAAGACCGAAGCCTTCTTCTTTCAACCGATCCAACGCTGTAACCATTGCGGGGCGGACATCGCCTGACAGGCAGGCCAGCACCGATGCGCCGTCGAGGCTATGCCCCAATGCTTCTGCCTCGGCCGCGAACAACGCGTCAAAGGCAGTTCCGTTGATCTCCGCCCGTTCAAACTTGGCCCAGGCATTGCTGTCGGGATTGCTGGCATTGACCTGCCGGACGAAATTGTGCGGCAACCCGCGTTCGGCCTCCATCCGGTTGAAGGCGTCAAAAGGCGAAGAGGTAATGACCCCGCCAAAATCGAAAATGATATGAGTGATTTCCGCCATGACACATTAAGAGCCGAGAATCGGAAGTTCGTCAAACCTACTCGTTGATTGGTCGCAAAAATCTTGTCGTCAATCTCCTTAGAAGTAGGGCGATAGAGGTGTTATTGCGGGGAGAAATTCGATGCGTGTAGCCCGGTATTTTTGCTCAGTTTGTTCGTACTGGCGACCTCTGCCTCGGCGCAGTCGCCAGCCGACGAAGCACTACGCGATTTCGATTTTGTGGTGGACAGCCTCCGAACGGACTATGCAGGCTTTCCCGACAAGACTGCAGGCGACAAGCTGGCGACATTTGAAGCCGATGTTGTCCGATACCGCGCGTTAGTTGCCGAACACCCCGACAAGCTATTTGACACCATGTGGGACCTGTTGGGTTGGTTCAAGGACGGCCATTTGGCATTCGATTCCGGGCCAAGTCAGCCACCACCGGCGCCACCTTCCGCCGATGAAGCCGCAAAAGAACGCACATTGGCCGAAACTGGGCGTTTCGTACCGATCGAAGAAGGCACCGCCAAAAAAATCAAAGCTTTGCGGGTGCCGCAAGGTATTTGGGAAACGCTTGACGGCACCTATCGCGTCGCTGTGGTACCAGACCCCGAAAATAGAACACAGTTTGTCGGCATCATCTTGGCCAGTCTGGCGCCAAGCTGGACACCAGGGCAGGTTAAGTTCAATCTCACACAATCGCCAGATGGAAAATGGCAATCGACCTTTCGCTTTCGCAATCACGACGAAAAGCAGGGAGAGGCACGTTTTCAAGCAAAAGCATCGCTGATGGAATTTGATTCGATCAGTAGCCTTTGGAAACGCATATGGCCCGAGCCAGCAGTCACCATTGACCGCATCGTCCCTTCAAAAGATTTTTTCCTGCGTGCGCTGTCACCCGAAACCTTGTGGCTAAGGCTTCCCAATTTTAAAAATGGAAATCGCGAAACAATTGAAAAGCTATTGTCCGAAAACAGCCAGAAACTTGCCACAACACCCAATTTACTCATCGATTTGAGAAACAATAGCGGCGGGTCTGATGCATCCTATGCGGAGCTTATGAAATGGATTTGTTCGAGGTCTATTTATTCGATAGGCGTCGAATTCAGGGTCTCAAAGCGCAACGCAGACCTTTACGAGACATTGGCGAATGCACCTGATTTCCCAGAGTCATTCCGACCAATGATCAATAGTCTGGTATCGAACATGCGGGTGCAGCCAACGGCAAAATGGGCAACGACTGGCGAGCGCCCTTTTTCAATCCAGACCTGTCCTGACATCCGTGCCAATCCAAGGCGTGTTGCCATAATCATCACTGGCGCAGGTTCAAGCGGTGACCAATTCGTTCTGGATGCACGGCAAAGCCGAAAGGTTACGACTTTTGGCGGAAACAGTGCCGGTATTATCGACTATTCAAACCAGCTGCAAACGCTGACACCATCGGGCAAATATCTGTTCAAATGGTCAAGTTCGCGTTCGATGCGTTTGCCTGATGAGCCCATTGACGGTGTGGGCATTGCTCCGGATATTCGCGTTGCCGCAGAAACAGACGATCCGGTCGGATATGTTCAGCAGTGGCTGGAAAAGCAGGTTGGGTAAGCCGATTCACAGATAGTGCGGTTCTGGCCTTTCGAACAATTGTTCATAATGCACAAGCGCGGGTTTGCCACCCAGCGGCACCGGCTCGCCTTCGCGAAATGCCCATTCGCCCCGGTCGCAATCTTCTGCGCGGACATAGCCGTTGATATAGAAACGACGGAAATGGTCGGCATTGTTGGTGCCAGAGCCATGGATCAGATAGGGGCTCCACAATGCGAAATCACCCGGTTCCAGTTCAACGTCGATCCGTCCGGCGGGGTCGAAGCCGGCAGCCTCCAGCAACGCCTCTTGCGGTGCATCGCCCATTTCGACACCCAGCTTGTCGATATCAACCGAACCGCGCAAATGGCTGCCCGGTAAAATCTTCATGCCGCCACTCAGCGGATCGTGCGGATCGATCGCGAGGCCCGTTTGCACATAGGCCTCGCCCAGATTGCGATAGGCATGGTCGGGTTTGCGAAACCGCGAATCCTGATGATAGGCAAAATTGCCGCGCCCTCCGGGCTTTTTCCAATGCACCTGATTGATGATCTGTTTGAGATCACACCCGATCAAAGGCTCGAGCAGTTGCAAAATGCGCTGGTCGATGCGGAAATCGGCGAGCACATCATTATGATAGGACGGCCACTGCACCATCCGCACTTCGCCGGCCTCCAGCCGATAATGCAGATTGCCGTGGCGGAAGCTTTTGCCGTGATTCAATCCTTCGCGGTGCACCGCGTCAGCCGCGTCACCCAGTCGCGCCAGTTCGGCACGCGAGACCAGTCTGCGGACAATCGCATAACCATGTTCCCGATAGTGGCGGACGAAATCCATCCAAAGCTCCATCGCTGTTATGGATTAACCATAGCAGCCAAATATTACCGGTAGATGGACGAAAGGGCAAATTTACGGCTCAATCACCAGCCCGACTTTTGGATCGGCTTTGCCCGACAGCACCTCATGATAGGCCGCAAGTGCTCCCTCGGCTCCGCTGCGCTTCTCGATTTGCGCCAGCGACGGGGCAATTTCCATAAAGCCCAACCAGGCCGCACCGATCCGTTCGGCAAAATCCTTTGGTCCCCAGTCGACAACGCGTTTCTGGCTACGACCGGGGGCGAAGAATCCTTGGCGCACGGGTCCGGGCAATGTCCCTCCCTCACCCACGGCATCCCAGTGCGACTTGCCAACGACCATCGAATATTTGAGTTGCTCGCCAAAATGCTCATGCACCGCGCGCGTCACTGCGCCATTGCCAGCCATATCGACCAGAGCGGCGGCCTTACCGGGGTCGATCAACGTGCCAATGTCGTCATAGGCGACGACTTCGTCATAGATGCCCAGCGCCACCAGACCCTCTTTGTTGGCCGCGCTGGTAAGGCCGATGGTGCGCGGACGGTTGGCCCGTTGCTTCATGGCGTGACCAAGGCCAATCGCGGTTTTGCTCGACGCGCTGGCGATCAGCACCTGCTCCGCGCCATAATCGTCGTCATCCTCAAACTGATCGGCAATCAGCCAGCCGGTGAGGAACAGGGGGCGATAGACCGGCCACAGGTCGTGATGCTCCGCGCGGTAATCGGGGATCGCATCAACGCGTTGATAGCGGTTGTAAATCGGCGGCAATGTGGTGCGGCGCGGGGTCACGTCGGTAAAGCCGCTATCGCTTATCTCGCCCGGGATCAGCACCGCATGGCTTGCCATCGGGTAATAGCCATAGAAACGGTCGCCAGGGGCCACGCCCTCTATATCGCTGACCAGCACGGTGGCAAATCCCCAAACCGGCAGGCGCCCCGGCGCGGCGCGCTCGGCAAAGAAATCCCAATAGCCCTGATCATTGCCGAACAGGCCAGAAGGTTTGCCAAACACGCCATAGGTGATGTTGTTTGCGGTCATCGCAAAGCTGTCGATTTGGACCAGAATCTCGTGCGGTCCGATTTCGGATTCGGCAGCAACGGTTTCGGTGCTGGTAATATCATCGCGATCGATGTCGATCGCCCAGGCTGAATGTGTCATCGAAATTATCCTATCGTTGTTCCGAATAGCGAGCCGATTGCTGCGGTTGCTGCCATCGCAAAGGCTCCCCAGAAGGTCACCCGCAGCACAGCTTTACCAATTGGCGCGCCGCCTGCCTTTGCTCCGACCGCGCCCAACAGCGCCAGTGCAATTACCGAACCGCCAGTGACTATCCATGTCAACGATGGGCCCGCGAACAGTGGCACCATCACCAGCGGCAAGGCTGCCCCCGCGGCAAAGCTGGCCGCCGATGCCAGCGCTGCCTGAATGGGTCGTGCCGACATTTCCTCGGTCAGCCCGAGTTCGTCGCGCAAATGCGCGCCAAGCGCATCCTTGGCCATCAGTCCGTCGGCAACCTGTTCGGCTAGCTTTCGGTCCAGCCCGCGCTTTTCGTAAATGCGGGTCAATTCCTCGCGTTCCAGTTCGGGCTGGGTTTCCAATTCGGCTGTTTCGCGGGCAATATCGGCTTTCTCCGCATCGCCCTGCGAGCTGACCGAGACAAATTCGCCCGCCGCCATCGACATGGCACCGGCAACCAGCCCGGCGATACCCGTGATCAATATGCTGTTCTGCGTTGCCCCCGCCGCCGCGACACCGGCGATTAGGCTGGCAGTCGAGACAATGCCATCATTCGCCCCAAGGATCGAAGCGCGCAGCCAGCCGATGCGGTCAACGACGTGGGATTCTCGGTGCGCGCGCGGCATGGCATTCCCTTCAATAATGCAGCTTCAAACCCGGACGATTCCAGCGGGTTTTCACCAGCCGCCCGCTGCCCGACAATGTCAACCACGCATCGTGCATATCGGGCCCGCCAAAGCAGATATTGGTGGTGAAAATATCGTCAGTACTGACAAATTCGACCAGTTCTCCATGCGGCGACACGACCGAAATCCCGCATTCCCCGATGGTTGCCACGCAGATATTGCCATTGACCTCCATGGCCAGACTGTCGAAAAATTTCCAGCCTGCGGGACGATAGAGAGGGATACCGGGGCCACCGGGCCCGCCCGCCTCGTCCACCTTGCCGGGTGCGGTAATGTTGAATTTCATCAACCGGCAGGTGTAGGTTTCGGCGGCATAAAGGCTGTTACCATCGGGCGACAGGCCAATGCCATTGGGGTTTTGCGAGGGGAAGATCACTTCCTCAAGCAGGCTGCCATCGGTTTTGGCATAGAAAATGCCGACAATGTCGTGGCAACGCGTCTTGTAATCTTCCTTGCCATGATCGGTGAACCAGAAGCCGCCATGCGCGTCGAAGACGATGTCGTTGGGTCCGCGCAGTACACAGCCGAAATCGCCAGATTTATACAGAATTTCGACCGCCCCGGTTTCGATATCAATCCGTTCTATACGCCCGCCCGAATAGGTGTCAGCAATGCCGTGCGGAGCGAGAAAATCACCATTTCTGCTCCAGTTGAATCCGCCATTGTTGCAGCAATAGAGCTTGCCATCGGGACCGAGCGCCAGACCATTGGGACCGCCGCCGGTCTCTGCCACGGTCGTCCGGCTGCCGTCGGGAAAAACCCGGCTGATCCGCCCGGCCTCTATTTCGGTCAGGATGATGCTGCCATCAGGCATCCACACCGGGCCTTCGGGAAAGCGTAAGCCATCGGCAACCAGTTCAAATTCCGCCATATTGTCCTCTCCTGTCTCAAGGCGATGCTGCCAGACCGCAGCTGAAATGAAAAGCGCCTTTCACCGCGCCGCATCCACATTGCTTGACCCCAATCGCAGGTTATGCGACCCCTGTCGCAGGGACAAGGGGTAAGGATTATATGGCGAACCAGCACAACAACGCCGCAAAGCCGCCAATGGGCATATGGATGGCGCTCGCGCTGGTGATGGGCAGCATGATCGGCTCGGGGGTATTCCTGCTTCCCGCCAGCCTTGCCCCGCTTGGTTGGAATTCGGTGATTGGCTGGCTGATCACCGTTTCAGGCGCGATGTGCGTGGCCGCCGTCTTCGCGCGCCTCGCCCGCGCGCTGCCCCATGCCGGTGGCCCCTATGCCTATGCCAAGGCGGCCTTTGGTCCCGGTGCGGGCTTTGCCATTGCCTGGGCCTATTGGATATCAATGTGGGTCGGTAACGCGGCGATTGCTACCGGCGCAGTCAGCTATTTGAGTGAGCTTTTCCCCGCGCTGAAAGCAACCGGCTGGTCGGTGGCAGCGACGCTGGTGGTGGTGTGGTTCTTCACATTGATCAACCTGAAGGGGGCAAAGCTCGCGGGCCAGGTGCAGCTGGTATCAACCATCGTCAAACTGATCCCGCTGATCGCGGTGATAGGCCTTGCCGCCTATGTACTGGTAAGCGATGGCACCTCGGCAATCCGTCCATTCCGCGCCGAAGAGATCAACCTCGCACAAATTTCTGCTGCGACCATCCTGACATTGTGGGCAATGCTGGGGCTGGAGACCGCAACGGTTCCCGCCGACAAGGTCCGCGATCCCGAACGCACGGTGCCGCGCGCAACCTTGCTGGGGACTGGCTCGGCAGGGATTATCTATATCTTTGTCTGCTCTGCTGTGGTGCTGATGCTGCCCGCTGCGGTCACTGCCGCCTCGGATGCGCCCTTTGCCGAATTTGTCGGGCGTTTCGCCGGGTCCGATGCCCGGACCTTGATCGCGGCATTTGGCGCGCTGTCGGCGTTGGGTGCACTCAACGGCTGGATTTTGGTGCAGGGCGAATTGCCCGCGACGATGGCGCGCGACGGGCTGTTCCCGCGCTGGATGGCAAAGGTCGGTGAGGGTGGCGTGCCGGTGAATGCGCATCTGTTCACCACTGGCCTGCTCAGCATCGTGTTGTTGCTCAACACCAGCAAGTCGATGGCGAATCTGTTCGCGTTCCTGATCCTGCTCGCCTCTGCGGTGGTGCTGGTGATGTATCTGGGGACCGCAATGGCCGCTGCCAAGCTGATGGCGGACGGCAGATTGAAGCGCAGCGGCGGCTTTGTCGCGTTGGTGATAGCGGCGGCGACCTATGCGCTGTGGACGATCTATGGCGCGACGCAGGAGGCGCGCGGGGTCGAGGCATTGGGCTGGGCACTGGCGCTGCTCGCCGTCGGGCTGCCGGTCTATCTGTTGCGGAAGCGGCGCGAAGAATGATCAAGCGCAGGCTCTATCTTGCGGGCGGAATGCTTTCAGTCGGGCTGGGCGCGATTGGCGTGTTCCTGCCGATTTTGCCGACTGTGCCTTTCCTGATCCTCGCGGCGTTCTGCTTCGCACGCAGCAGCCCGGCGCTGGAGGCAAAGCTACTCAACCACCCCCGCTATGGTCCGACGCTGGTGGCGTGGCGCGAAAAAGGCATTGTCAGCAGGCGTGCGAAGATTTCTGCTACCGCCGCCTTTGCTTTGAGCATCGCCATCGGTTTTGCCACCCTGTCGCTGCCCTGGTCGCTGATCCCGCTCGGCGTGGCACTTGCGTGCGGGACATGGCTGTGGAATCGACCTGAGGCATGAGCACTCCGCCCCCAACCATCGGCAAACCGTTGTCGCTTCCGGCGGGCAGCATATTGTTCCGCCCCGACGACGAATGCCCCGGATTTGTCATTGTCCGTTCGGGCTCAATCCGGGTCAGCCTGACCGCGGAGAATGGCCGCGAAATCACCCTCTATCGCGTCCATCCGGGCGAAGTGTGTTTGCAAACCTTTGGCTGCCTTGTCGAAAACCGGCGTTATTCAGCGGAGGGTGTCGCCGAAACCGCGCTTGATGCCGAGCTGGTACCCATCAGCGCGTTCAACGACCTGATTGCATCGGACCCGGCCTTTCGTGCGCAATTATTCTCTGCTGTGGCGCACCGCTTCACCGATCTGGAGCAACTGGTCGAGGATGTGGTGCTGATCGGTTTCGAGGCACGGTTGGCCCGTGCACTGTTGCGGATGCGCGATGACACGGGCGGGATTGAAACGACACATGAGGCGCTGGCGGTCGATACCGGATCAGGCCGCGCCGCGATCAGCCGTCAATTGGGCAAATTCGCGCGTGACGGGCTGATTGCGCAGACGCGCGGGCGGATCGATATCGTCGATATTGCGCGGCTTGAAAATTTGGCCAGCGAGGTCGGTGACTAAGTCACCGACATGACGCTTCCGACTCGCTATCCTGCAGATCAACGTTCCAGCCGGGACGATGTAACAGGAAGGAATTGGAAATGCCCTGCAACGAAGGAAAAGTGGATCGCGCTCTTCGCGTCATCGTTGGATTGGTGCTGCTGGCAATGGTATTTGTCGGCCCGCAAACCCCGTGGGGCTGGGTTGGCCTTGTGCCTTTGCTGACCGGAATTTTCGGTTTCTGCCCTGCCTATAAACTGTTGGGGATCAACACCTGCAAGACGCGCTGAGTTTCTGACTTTCATGCTGGCCCGAAAGGGTGACATGGCAACGGGGTTGGCGCGCGTCTTCCGGGTCGCAACCGACGCGCCGCTGACCCCGTTCGCTTAATTCAGCGCATCGCGAACCACAGCGATTCCCGCCGCGCGCTGCGCCTTCAATTCCTGCTTCAGCACCGCTGGATCGCGCGCGATGACAAAGCCAAAGCTGACCCCGCCCTCTTTGCCAATGGTCGCATGGTGCAGCTTATGCGATTGCACCAACCGCTTGGCATAGCCGCGCTTGGGCACCCATCGAAAATAGCGCTGATGCACCAGCCCGTCATGGATCAGCGTATAGACAATGCCGTAGAAGAATATGCCGAGCCCGATCCAGGTCCCCGGCTCCCATGCGCTGGCGCCCATGATCATCGGACTTCCGACCGCGAACATCGAAAAGCTCATCGCAGCGCCAACAATCCCGTAAAGATCATTCTTTTCAAACATCTTGTCATGCGGCTCATGATGGTCACGATGCCAGCCCCAGCCCCAACCATGCATGATATATTTATGCGCGCTCCACGCGACAAACTCCATCGCAAAGAAGGTGGCGATAACGGTCAGAATGATGGTGAGAAGCGACATCACACCCTTATAGCGCCTCAATCGCTCTTCGGAAAGAAATAGGCGGTAATTTCGCTGCCGATCCTTGCCGGGCGCAATGTTTGCGCATCGATGCAGCACCAGCTCGACTTGACTTCGGCCAACACTTCCTCACCGCGCTTGATCACCGTTTCGTAGAAGGCGCGGGCCCCGTGTATGCTTTCAAGCACGGTCGTTGCAAAAACATCAGCGTCATTGAGGAAGGCCGGTTTGCGATAGGTAATCTCATGCTTCAGCGCCACCCAAGCGCGTGACGCTACAGCAGCGGGCGGGGCCAGCTTGCGCCAATGTTCGAGCACCGCTTCTTGCACCCAGTTGAGGTAACGGCTCTTGTTCACATGCCCCATGAAGTCGATATCTTCAGGCAGTATCTTGATCGGGAACAGATGGGCAAGTGTTGACATTTGTGTAAGCTATAGCGGGAGAATATTACGATTTCCAGTCACACGTCTGAAAGCAATTCTTGTCACCGGCCAAATTAGCAATATCGGTCGAGCGCGCAGCCTCTCCCTGGGACTATCTGGGCCTGCCACGGAGATACGAATGATGAAGGCTGCATTGAACAACTATCAGGCCAGAATGAAGCGAGTGATCGACTTTATTGAACGGAATCCTGAAGCGGATTTGAGTCTGGATGTGCTGAGCGGCGTTGCCGCATTCTCAAAACATCATTTCCACAGGCAATTTTCCGCAATGTTCGGCATTTCGGTCTATCGCTATGTTCAGCTTTCTAGGATGAAACGAGCATCCTATCGGCTCGCCTTTCGGGACGATAGCAGCGTCACCGATATCGCGTTCGATAGCGGTTATGAGGCTCCTGATGCGTTTGCCCGGGCGTTCCGGCAGCAATTTGGTCAGTCGCCCTCATCATTTCGTGTCTCTCCCCAATGGGATCCGTGGCTTTCTGCCTTCGAGCCCTTCGAAACCACAAGGAGATTATATATGAACCAACAACATTTGAACGAAGATGTGAACGTCATTGAAACAGCGGACATTCCCGTTGTCAGCATGGAGCATCGTGGAAGTCCAAGGAATATCCGCTCTACAATCGAACGCTTTATCGATTGGCGCAAAGCCAATGGGCTGAGCCCTGCCTCACATGCCACCTACAATATCTTCCACAACGATCCGCGTACAACCGCAGAAGAGGACTACCGGCTTGATCTCTGTGTCGCGACTGACAAAAGCTTAGACAACGAGACGGCCGGGATAATATCGGGCCTGATCCCGGGCGGTCGTTGTGCAAGATTGCGCGTTACCGGTAACCCGGACAATCTGGAGCCAGCAGCGCTGTTTCTTTATCGTGAATGGTTGCCTGACAGCGGCGAGGAATTGAGAGATTTTCCGCTTTACTGCCAACGTGTAAGCTTTTTTCCAGATGTCGCAGAACAGGAAGCGATTACCGATGTGTTTTTGCCTTTGAAGTAACACATAGGGTGCAAAAAGGGCGGCAGGCGAGATTGCCTGCCGCTTTTCGCGCGTGAGCGCAAAATGCTCCATCTACTGTCGCATCAAAAGTTCCTTGCTTGCCAAGCACGGTTTGCTGTGCCTTTAGACCATTCGTATGAATCAACCTCGCACACTCTACGAAAAAATCTGGGACGCCCACGTCGTTGACCGACGCGAAGATGGCACTTGCCTGATCTTTATCGACCGCCATCTGGTGCACGAAGTCACCAGTCCGCAGGCGTTTGAGGGGCTGCGGGCCGCTGGCCGCACCGTTCGCCGTCCTGACCTGACGCTGGCGGTTCCAGACCATAATCTGCCGACCACCGCACGCAAGGATGCGGCGGGCAAACGCATCCCGATTGCCGATATTGAAAGCGCGCAGCAGCTTGCAGCACTTGAGGCCAACGCCCCGGCATTCGGCATCAAATATATCGGTGCGACTGATCGCGAACAGGGCATTGTCCATGTCGTCGGCCCCGAACAGGGCTTTTCGCTGCCCGGCACAACCATAGTCTGTGGCGACAGCCACACCGCCTGTCATGGCGGCATCGGCGCACTCGCCTTCGGCATCGGCACCAGCGAGGTCGAGCATGTGTTGGCGACGCAGACGCTGCTGCTGTCGCAATCGAAGACAATGGAAGTGCGGGTCGAGGGCGATGTCGGCCCGGGTGTGACCGCAAAGGACATCGTGCTGCACATCTGCGGAGTACTGGGAGCGGCAGGCGGCACCGGCTATGTCATCGAATATACTGGCAGCGCCATCCGCGCGCTTTCGGTCGAGGGACGCCTGACGGTCAGCAATATGGCGATCGAGCATGGCGCGCGCGCCGGCCTGATCGCGGCGGACGATGTTACCTTTGATTGGATAAAAGGCCGCCAAATGGCCCCAAAGGGCGCAGACTGGGACGCAGCCGTCGCCTGGTGGCGCAGCCTCGCGACCGATCCGGGTGCTGCCTATGACAAGGCGGTCGTGATTGACGCTGCCGATATCGCCCCCAGCGTGACATGGGGCACTTCGCCAGAAGATGTCGTGCCAATCACCGGCGTGGTCCCCGATCCGATGAGCTTTGCCGACCCCGCCAAACAGGTCGCCGCGCAAAAAAGCCTCGACTATATGGGCCTGACCCCCGGCATGGCGATGACCGACATTCCCGTCGAGAATATCTTCATCGGCAGCTGCACCAACAGCCGCATCGAAGACCTGCGCGCCGCCGCTGCGGTGCTGAAAGGTCGCAAGAAGGCCGCAAACGTCAAATGGGCGATCATCGTTCCGGGCAGCGGCCTCGTCAAGGAACAGGCCGAAGCCGAGGGCCTTGACCGCATCTTCATCGAAGCCGGCCTCGAATGGCGCGAACCCGGTTGCTCCGCCTGTCTGGCAATGAACCCCGACAAGGTACCGGCAGGCGAACGCTGCGCCTCAACGAGCAACCGCAATTTCGTCGGGCGGCAGGGGCCGGGGAGCAGGACGCATCTGGTGAGTCCAGCGATGGCGGCAGCGGCTGCTGTTGCGGGGCGGTTGTGCGATGTTAGGGAGTTAGCGGAATGAAGAGGCAACTTTGGCGCGCGCAAGTCAATGCGCACCATTGCCCACCCTATCAATGCTGTGCCTGCTCTAGTGGCGTACTACAGGTTGTGCCAAAGACATTTATTTCAGACGAAACTGCGCGTTCGAAGGCTTGGCGCACAGATCGTCAGTGGGATCCAGACTGGATTGACTATATTTTTGCCTAGCGAAATGTAATAATCCTAAATGTGCGCAACTTTATTTTCTGCCGGGGCAGGCGGTGTGGAGCAAATCTTGAAGAACGGAGACTGGGAGTGGAGTGATGCCTACTATCCCAAGACATCGTTTCCAATGCCGCACATTATCAACTTTCCAAACAAGGTTTATGAGGATGTCAAAGGAGAGCTCATCAAGTCATTTGAAACTTTTTGGAGAAACCCCGATTCTTGCGCAAATAGCATTCGCAATTCTCTAGATAAACTATGATTAATTTAGGTTTTTCTAGCACAAAAGCCGACGGAAATGAAATCAATCTTCTCCATAAAATCGAACTATTTTCAAAAAGTCATCCCGAACTCGGCGCAAACTTGATGTCGGTGAAATGGCTTTGCAACACCGGAACTCATGGTCGACGAATTACCCACGAAGAACTCCTAGACGCCTACGAAATATATGAATTCTGCCTGGAAGAAATAATAGAAGAGAAGTCTAAGAAAATTGCCCAACTGGCAGCGAAACTCAATGAAAAGCATAACAACGCAAAAGTGACAGGTGCTAAGGAATGACCCCCGTCTCAACCATCGAAGGCAAGGCCTATCCCTTTGGCCTTAAAAATATCGACACCGATGTCATCATCCCCGCGCATTGGTTGAAAACGATCACGCGCGCCGGACTGGGGCGTGGGGCATTTGAGTCGATCCGCAAGGAACCGGGAAATCTGTTCGACAATGCAGACTATGCGGGTTCGCCCATATTGATCGCGGGCGACAATTTCGGTTGCGGGTCGAGCCGCGAACATGCGGCTTGGGCGTTGCTCGATATGGGTATCACCGCCGTGATCGCGCCCAGTTATTCGGACATATTTTCGGGCAATGCCTTCAAGAACGGCATATTGACCGTCGTCTTGCCGCAGGAAGCCATCGACCGGTTGATGGAGGTTGCCCAAACCGACCCGATCCATATCGATCTGGAGAACCAAAGCGTGACCACGCCGTTTCAGGACCGTTTCAGTTTTGAGATTGACCCGTTCCGCAAGCAATGTCTGCTGGGCGGCCTCGACGAGGTCGGGCTGACCATGGCGCAGGGCGATGTAATTTCGGCCTATGAGGCGAAGGTCGGGGCTGAACGGCCTTGGCTGGTGCCGACCACCACCTGAATTCAATGTCATGCTGAACTTGTTTCAGCATCCATTTCTCAGCATAGAGCGAAGGTTGATGCGGCACGATGGACCCTGAAACAAGTTCAGGGTGACAGGCCGGAGAGGAGCGAGAAAGTATGAAAGCCCTGTTATCCACTGCCGTTGGCGGCCCCGACACTCTGGTCTTAGGCGAATTGCCCGAACCGGTTGCCGGAAAGGGGCAGGTCGTGGTCGCAATCAAGGCTTGTGCGATCAATTTCCCCGATACGCTGATGATCGAGGACAAATACCAGATCAAGCCACCCCGCCCCTTCGCGCCCGGTGGTGAAATCGCTGGAATTGTCGAAGCAGTGGGCGAAGGCGTGAGCGGCTTTGCCGTCGGCGACCGCGTGATGGCCGGATGCGGCACTGGCGGGCTTACCGAGAAGATCGCGGTTTCATCACACAATCTCTACAAAATGCCTGACTCCATGCCTTTTGAGGACGGGGCGTCGATCCTGATGACCTATGGCACCAGCATCCACGCGCTGAAGGATCGCGGGCACATGAAGCCGGGGGCCAATGTGCTGATTTTGGGCGGTGCGGGTGGCATCGGCATTTCGGCGATTGAACTGGTCAAGGCATGGGGTGGGCGCGCGGTTGCCGGTGTCTCAAGCGAAGCCAAAGCAGAGATCGCCCGCAACGCCGGCGCAGACGAAGTCGTCGTTTACGCCCGCCAGCCGTTCGACAAGGATCAGTCGAAGGCACTGGCCGAACAATTCAAGGCTGCAGCGGGACCCAATGGCTTTGACATCATCTATGACACGGTCGGTGGTGATTATTCCGAACCCGCCGTCCGCTCCATCGCATGGGAAGGCCGCTTCCTTGTAGTCGGCTTCCCCGCTGGCATCGCCAAGCTGCCGCTCAACCTGACGCTGCTGAAAAGCTGCGATGTCTGCGGCGTGTTCTGGGGTGCCTTTGCCGCCCGCGAGCCAGAGCGTAACCGCGCCAATATTGCAGAATTGTTCGAGCTTTATGCAGCGGGCAAGATCAAGCCGGTCATTTCGGGCAGCTATCCGTTGGAAAAGGGCGGCGACGCAATAGCCATGCTGGGCAATCGCGAGGCTGTCGGCAAGCTGGTCGTCACCATCTAATGCCTTGCGCGCACTGCCCTTGTTTGGCAGGGGCCGCGTGACTATTTTAACGCTGTAGCGTCGAAGGATTCGAGCATGACCACATTTGATGACCGCGAAAGTGCTTTTGAAAGCAAATTTGCCCGTGACGAAGAATTGCAGTTCAAAGTGACTGCCCGCCGTAACAAGCTGTTGGGCCTTTGGGCCGCCGAGCAAATGGGGCTGACGCCCGAAGAAGCCGATGCCTATGCCAAATCGGTGGTTCAGGCCGATTTCGAGGAAGCAGGCGACGAGGATGTCGTGCGCAAATTGCTGGGCGACCTGACCAATGCCGGTGTTGAAACCGACGATGTCGCGGTCCGTGCTGCATTCGACGTCAAATTGATAGAAGCCCGTCGGCAGTTCATCGAAGAGGTATAAGGCGCATATCATGCCGATGGCGGCTGACGAAATTGAAGCCATGAT
>JADKHG010000002.1 GCA_016721875.1 Sphingomonadales bacterium
TCACCTTCCGCGACATGCAGGGCGCTGCCGACGCGATCATTCAGGCGCAGGCCGAATGGCTCGATGCCGTTATCCGCTACCGTGACCTTCAAACAGAAATTGACCGGCTGACCGGACGCTTTGACGCCGCTGCCGACAGGGGACTAATCCATGAAAAGACCATCATCAAGCGGCTTGCAGTCGCGTTTTTTATCGCGCCTTTGGCAGCCTGCGGCAGCAGCATCGAACCCACCGAGGAGCATGGCGAGGAAAGGCGAACCAGCGAAGGGCCGCACAACGGCCGACTTTTGAAGGATGGCGACTTCGCGGTTGAAATGACCATATTCGAGGACGGCGTGCCGCCGCAGTTCCGGGTCTATCCGACCAAGGACGGCAAGCCAGTCGATGCCAAGACCGTGCATTGACGGTGACGCTCAAGCGGCTGGGTGAAGTCAACACCTTCCCGTTTAAGCGAGAAGGATTATCTGACCGGTCAGGGCGTTGTCGAGGAACCGCATAGCTTCGATGTCGAGGTTGTCGCGGTCGAAGGCGGCAAACGCCATGTCTGGCGTTATGCCAGCCCCGAAGGGCGCACTCGGATTACCGCTGATGCCGCCAAGGCCGGTGGCATCGAGATTGAGACTGTCGGGCCTGCGACCATCGGCGAGGCGCGCGAGCTATATGGGACCGTCCAGTTGGCGACGACCGCACGATCCGAAATTCGCGGCCAGTTTCCGGGGCGGATTGTTCTCCCGGTCACAAAACAGGTTGGCGACACTGTGAAGCGCGGTCAATTGCTGGCGCGGATCGAGTCGAGCGAATCGTTGCAAGTCTATCCGGTCTATTCGACGGTCAGCGGCGTCGTTGCCGAACGCAATGGCAACCCCGGCGATGTGACCTTTGACCGCGCACTCTACGTCATTACTATCGCGGCGGCACGGCTGGGCCAGTATCTGCCTGACGGCAATGCCGAAGCAGGCACCGCGCTTGTGCGGGCATCGGTCCCGAATCGAGGTGGGCGATTGCGTCCCGGTATGGCACTTCCCGTGGCCGCGTGACGATCAACGCGCGGTGCAAGTGCCGCTGGCGGTGCGCACCGAAGCGTTGCAACGCTTCCGCGACTTCACGGTGGTCTTTGCCAATTACGGCCAAGATTACGAGGTCCGCATGTTGGAGTTAGGGCGCAAATCGCCTGAATGGACCGAGGTGCTCGGCATCAAGCCCGGCACGCCTTATGCCGCCAAGCGGCGTTCCTCATTCGCGCCGACATCGAAAAGTCGGGCGCGATCTTCATGACCATTGATCGGGGATAGCGAGCTGCTTAGCCCGTATCATCGGCTTTCTCATCCGCCAGCGCTGGTTCCGTGCTTCTGTCGTCGTGTTGCTGTGTGCGCTCGGCGTCTATAGCGCGACCAAGCTTCCCATCGACGCTGTTCCCGACATCACCAATGTTCAGGTGCAGATTAACACCGAGGCGGAGGGCCTTTCACCGCTCGAAGCCGAACAGCGCATTACCTTTCCTATCGAAACTGCGATCTCTGGCATCCCGAAACTCGCCTATACACGGTCAATCTCGTTACGGATTGGGTCAGGGTTACAGTCGTCTTCGAAGACGGCACCGACACCTATTTCGCGCGCCAGCTCGTCAATGAGCGCATCCAGTCGGCGAAGTCGCAACTGCCCCCGGGAATCGAGCCGCAGCTTGGCCCGCTCGCAACGGGCCTTGGCGAAATCTTCATGTATGCTGTCGAGCCGAAACCCGGCGCGCGCAAACCCGATGGCTCGGAATATACACCAAGCGATCTGCGAACGCTGTCCGATTGGTCCGTGCGTCCGCAGATGCGGACAATTCCGGCGTTGCCGAGGTCAACACTAATCGGCGGATATGCACGGCAATATCATGTCCACCCAACCGCAGCAGCTCGCTTCACTCAAACTGTCGCTGACCGATATCGTCGAGGCGCTCGGGCCAACAATGCCAACAAGGGCGCAGGTTATGCCGAGCGTGCAGGCGAGCAAATCCTGATCCGTGTGCCGGGTCAGGCAAAGGATGAAGCCGACCTGTCGCAAATCATCGTCGCAACGCGCGGCGGTGTCCCTATCCGCATCGGCGATGTTGCCGAGGTTGTGATCGGTTCTGAACTGCGAACCGGAGCGGCGACCGAGAACGGCAAGGAGATCGTGCTTGGCACCATCTTCATGCTGACCGGTGAAAACCCGCGCGTGGTTGCGCCGCCGCCGAACGGCTTGAACAAGCCACGAAATCGCTTCCAGCAGGCGTCGTTGCCCACCCGCTTTACGACCGGACCGAACTGGTCGACCGCACCATTGCGACCGTCCAGAAGAACCTTGCCGAAGGCGCGCGCTGCTTGTCGTTGTCGTGCTGTTTCTGCTTTTGGGCAATATCCGCAGCGCTGATAACAGCGGCGGTTATTCCTGTCAGCTATGCTGATGACGCTGACGGTATGGTGCAAGACGCGGACTTCTGCCAATTTGATGAGCCTAGGCGCGCTGGACTTTGCTTGATCGTAGATGGGGCGGTCATCATTGTCGAGAATTGCCTGCGCCGCTTGGGTGAGGCACAGCACCGGCCCGGCCGTCTGCTGAACCGCGACGAACGCTTTGGTTTGGTGGCAAGCGCCAGCGCCGAAGTGATGAAACCGAGTATTTTTTCGGCGTCATCATCATCACTGTCGTCTATCTGCCGATCTTTGCGCTGACGCGGTATCGAAGGTAAAACCTTCCATCCTATGGCGATCACCGTCGTCATGGCGCTCACTGCAGCGTTGTTCTCGCGCTGACCCTCGTTCCCGCCGCAATCGCGCAATTCGTGACGGGCCGCGGAAGAAAGAAAACCGCGGCAGAGCTGGCTTAATCGCCAATACGCGCCTTTGCTCGATGCGACCATGAAGCGCGGCAAGCTGATTATCGGCGGCGCAGTCGCACTCCGTGTTGCTTGCGGGCCTTGGCGCGACCCGATTGGGTTCGGAGTTTATCCCGAACCTTGATGAAGGCGATATCGCGATGCACGCGCTGCGCATTCCCGGCACCAGTCTGAGCCAGGCTATCAAGATGCAGGAAGCACTTGAAAACCGCATTCGCAAATTTCCCGAAGTCGAACGGGTGTTCGCCAAGATTGGCACAGCCGATGTGGCAACCGACCCGATGCCGCCATCGGTCGCGGATAACTTCATCATGCTGAAAGACCGCGATAAATGGCCCGACCCGCGTAAATCGCGTGATCAGCTTGTCGCTGAGCTTAACAAGGCGGTCCAACAGATACCCGGCAGCAAATGGGTCGACGAGTTCACCCAGCCGGTGCAAATGCGGATGAACGAGCTAATTGCAGGCGTTCGTTCGGATGTTGCAGTTAAGCTGTTCGGTGACGATCTCGATCAGTTGCTTGAAAGCGGCGGCGCGGTCGAGGAGGTAGTCGAGTCCATCCCCGGTGCCGAGGACGTCAAGATCGAGCAAGTGACGGGCTTGCCCGTTCTTGCCGTGACGCCCAAACGAGACATGCTGGCACGATACGGCATCAACATGAGCGATGTGCAGGATACCGTCGCAAACCGCAACCGGTGGCCGTGCAGCAGGGCAGGTGTTTGGAGGGCGACCGGCGCTTCGATGTGGCGTCCGACTTCCCGAGGAGCTACGCACCCAACGTCGATGCGCTGGGCAGCCTGCCGATCCCCCATTGGAGGCGACGGCGCGGCGGGCTTCGTGCCGCTCGCAAGTTGCCGACATTGAGCTTTCGGTCGGTCCCAATCAGATTAGCCGGGAGAATGGCAAACGCCGTGCGGTTATCACGGCGAATGTTCGTGGACGTGATTTGGGGTCGTTCATCGCCGAGTTGCGGACGAAGATTGATGCCGAGGTAACACTGCCGGAAGGCTATTATGTCGAATATGGCGGGACGTTTGAACAATTGCAGTCGGCGGCAACGCGGCTCCAGATTGTCGTGCCTCTCGCACTGCTTCTGATTTTGGATTGCTGTTCGCTTGTTCCGGGTCTGCCAAAGACGCGGCCATCGTGTTCTCGGGCGTGCCGCTCGCACTCACCGGCGGCGTCGCAGCTTTGGCGCTACGTGACATTCCGATGTCGATTTCGGCAGGGATCGGCTTCATTGCGTTGTCAGGCGTTGCAGTGTTGAACGGCGTTGTCATGCTGTCCTTCATCAAGGACTTGCTCGAACGCGGCATGGACCTTGATACCGCTATCCGTGAAGGCGCACTGACACCGTTACGACCGGTTTTGATGACAGCATTGGTCGCTTCATTAGGCTTCGTCCCGATGGCGCTCAATGTGGGTGGGGGTCAGAAGTGCAACGACCGGTCAGCCAGTTGTGTCATCGGCGGGATTATCTCCTCCGACGATGCGAACGTTTGATCTGCTGCCTGCGCTCTACCGGTTGATCCATAGGCGGGAAGAGCAAAATGACGGACACTTTCAGCGGGTAAGCAGTGGCATGAGTGAAGAGCATTGGACCGGATAACGGCGGACACGCGGGCCGCCATGACCACGGAGCAGGGGCCAGCACCAAACGGCTTGCTATCGCTTTCGGGCTCACGTCCAGTTTCTCTCGTTGCAGAACTGGTTGGCGCATTCCTGTTCGGTAGCCTCGCGCTTCTTTCCGATGCCGCGCATATGTTCACGGACTCCGCTGCACTCGCCATTGCGCTTGCTGCGGTCAAAATCGGCCAGCGGCCACCCGACGACAAACGCACCTTTGGCTATCGCCGTTTTGAAATCCTTGCTGCGGCATTCAATGCAATCTTGCTCTTTGCGGTTGCGGGTTATGTACTGATCGAGGGCATCGGTCGTTTCTTCGACCCCGAGCCGGTTGAATCTGTCGGGATGCTTGCTGTCGCGACCATCGGACTTGTTGTGAACCTCATTTCAATGCGCATCCTCGCAGGCGGCAAAGACGACAGCCTCAACGTCAAGGGTGCCTATCTCGAAGTCTGGGCTGACATGCTCGGCTCGCTTGGCGTGATCGGCGCGGCGGTCGCGATTTACTCTACAGGCTCAACTGGATTGACCCCATTGTCGCTATCGGCATCGGCCTGTGGGTATTGCCGCGCACCTGGGTATTGCTTCGCGATACCACCCACATCCCTCTTGCAAAGGCGTCCCGCGCGGGTTCGACCTGAAAGCGATCCGCGAGAAGAGGAAGGGGCAGGTGCCGGGCGTGGTAGGAGTTCACGATCTGCATCTTTGGTCGGTCGCTGGCGACGATGCCAGCCTAACGGCGCATGTGGCAATTGCAGATGGCGGCAGTTCGGAAAGCACCCGCCGCGCCGTGGTCGGGATGCTTGAGGCCGAATTTAACATTCACCACGCAACGATCCAAACCGAAACCGAGCCATGCGGGGACGAAGAGAGCTTGCACAGGTGAGAGGGCCTTCGCCAAGCGAGGAGCGACCAGCCTGTGGTCAGCGCGAAACTTCGTAGGTGGCTTCGGTCGAATTTTTAGTGATACCGAAAAATAATCTACACAGTTTCTACACAGGCTAAAAACGGGGTATTTTTCGTAGTAAAATCAACAACTTACACGAAACTTATATTTTGGTCGGGACGATAGGATTCGAACCTACGACCCCCACACCCCCAGCCGCTAAATTGGGGGGTCGCGATGCGTCAGATTGGAACCGAAAAAACCTTGATTTATTGGCGGAATTCCGTCACTTTTTAGGCATGTCCGGTGTTGCGCCGAGTGCCACTTTGTTCCGTCCCGTTTCGGCAAGTTGCACCACCAGCGCACCACCAGATCGAGTCGATAACGAATTCGAGGCGGTACATTATGCTGGCAGCTCTAACCCAGACGAGCATCGACAAATTGCCCATCCCGAAGACCAAGGTGGAGCATCGCGATACCCGGCTAAAAGGTCTGGTGCTGCGCATCATGCCGTCAGGGACGAAGTCATGGTATTGCGAATTCGCGCGCGGCAAACGCGTCTGGCTTGGCCGCGCCGATGTGCTTGGCGTCTCCGAAGCGCGCGAGAGTGCCCGCGCCGTCCTCGCCGATGTGTATCGCGGCATTGATCCGATTGAAGCGCGCAAGCCCAAGGCAGCAATGCCCACCTATCGCGAATTTCTTGAAGGCGATTATCTGGCTTGGGCGAGTCGAGCCAAAAGGCATGGGGCCAGAACATCAACCGGCTGTTGACCGCGTTCAAACCACTGCTTGGCAAGCCACTCGACAAGATCACGGCCCCTGATGTCGAACGCTGGCGGGGCAAGCAGGTCGAACGCGGTTCTGAAACATCGAACGATCAATCGCGACGTGTCTTCCATCAAGGCGAGTTTCAATCGCGCGGTCGATTGGGGCATTCTGCCGTCCAACCCGCTCGCCAAGGTCAAGAAGGCACGAGTCGATGATTGCCTCAAGGTCCGTTACCTGAGCGAAGCAGAAGAAACCCGACTGCGCGCGGCGATTGAAGCCCGCGAAGAACGCCGCCGCGCCGAGCGGGATTCTGCCAACGGCTGGCGCGCCGAACGCGGCTACGCCGCTGCCGTCTTTGCGCAATCTGGTTTTTACCGATCATGTGAAGCCACTCATCCTGCTCTCGCTCAACACCGGATGCAGGCGCGGCGAGCTGTTTGACCTCACTTGGGCAAACGTCAATCTCGACCGCCGCCTGCTGACAGTGACAGGGGCAACGGCGAAATCCCGGCGCACCCGCCATATCCCGCTCAACCGCGAAGCGACATCGGTGCTGCTCAACTGGCGCGCGGAAAGCGAAGATACCTCGGGCCTCGTGTTCGTGAACGAACAGGGCGAGCGCTTCGACCGCGCGAATTCGTCCTGGCGGCGTCTGCTCAGGATGCGCACATCTCGAATTCCGCTGGCACGACATGCGCCACCATTTCGCCTCGCGCCTGGCCATGGGCGGGGTCGATCTCAACACCATCCGCGAACTGCTCGGCCATAGCGACTATACGATGACGCTTCGCTACGCGCACCTTGCGCCGGAGTTCAAGCTGAAGGCCGTCGAAGTGCTGGATGTGGCGCGGGAAGCCGCAATGGGTGGGAGCAAGGTTCTCGCGTTGGTTCGGTAAGAAGCGATATTAAGAATTGCGCGAGCGGGAATATTCTTATGCCTTTAGTCGTAAACGCCTGCTTTATTCTGATCGGAATAATTGCCTTGCAAATGACCGTGAACTACAATAATGTCCCGCTCGGTAATATGGATAGCAAGTCACTCGGATTGATCGTTCACAGCGAACGCAAGGCGCAGCAGCTGCGACAGGCGGAGCTTGCAGCGGCGGCTGGCGTTGGCATCCGTTTCATTGTCGATCTCGAAGCAGGCAAGCCTACGCTCCAGCTCGAAAAGGTGTTGCATGTTCTGGCGACGCTTGGTTGTGATGTCACCGTAATACCACCTGCGGACGGCCTATGACCGACCGCCTGTCTATCTGGTGGGATGGCCATATTTCCGGGCTGTCTTTATCTCGGCCCCGATGGCGAAACGCTGTTTGCTTATGATGCCGCGTGGCTGGCCGATCCCAAGGCCCCAGCCTTGTCCTTCTCGCTTCCCAAGCAAGCCGAACCTTTCAAGCGCAGCGCGGTCCAAGCCTTTTTCGGCGGAATATTGCCAGAGAAGGGGCAGCGCACCGCGATTGCGCGCGCGCTCGGCGTGTCGGCAGACAATGAATTCCGGCTGCTCGAATATCTCGGCGGTGAAGTTGCAGGCGCACTGACGCTATTACCTGAAGGCGAAACGCCTGCGTCACCAAGCGACGCCGCGCCGAAACTGCTCGACGACGACGCGCTCGTGCAATTGCTCGACCATCTCCCGCTCCGCCCAATGCTGGCGGGCGAAGATGGGTTGCGGCTGTCGCTGGCGGGTGCGCAGTCCAAATTGCCCGTCCTCGTAATTGATGGGCTAATCGCACTCCCCGCGCCAGGGCAACCGACAAGCCATATCCTCAAGCCGCCCATAGCGCGGTTTGAAGGCACGACGGAGAACGAGTATTTCTGCATGTCGCTCGCCAGCGCGATAGGGCTGGACGTTGCGGCGGTTGAAATGCGGGTTGTTGCAGATCGGTCATTTCTGCTCGTCACCCGCTATGACCGTGCGGTTGACGCAAGAGGAAGCGTCACCCGCCTCCATCAGGAAGACTTCGCCCAAGCCCTTGGCGTCCCCTCGCACCGCAAATATGCCAGCGAAGGCGGGCCAAACTTTCAGGACTGCTTCGCGCTACTACGCCGCGCAGCAACGCGCCCGGCGCGCGAAATTCTGAAACTTCTCGATGCCGTGATCTTCAATTTGATCATTGGCAATGCCGATGCTCATGCCAAGAATTTCAGCCTGCTGCACAGCGGCGGAAATGGGGGCAGTGCAATCACCCTCGCGCCGCTTTATGATCTGCTATCGACCATCATCTATCCCAATCTGCATGTGAAGCTGGCGATGAAGATAGGCGGCAAGGCCGTCCTTGAAGACATCGGGCCGCGCCACTGGGATCGGTTTGCCGCGGATGCCCAACTCGGCGCGCCCTTCGTGCGAGCGCGGATCGGACAATTGTGCAACGCCGTCATCGCCGCAATTGATGGCGAGTTTGCGAGAGTTCTACCGCCCGATGCAGACTTTTCGGCGGTTAAAGCCGTGGTTGGCGAACGTGCGGCGGCACTCAAAGACAAGGCCTGATTGGGGACAGGTGCTCGCGTGCCGGTGATGCCCTCGATATGCTGTCGAAAACGATGGGCCGCGAAACCATCGCCTACGAAACCGGCGGACAAAGCGAACGTGACGTGATCGTCAAAGACCCCGAACGATCCGTGAGCCAGACCCAGCACCTCGCCACGCGCAACCTCATGGACCCGAACGAAATCATGAAGCTCGCGCCCGATACGCTGTTGCTCATGCGGGTTGGTGAAAGCCCGCTGATTGTGAAGAAACTACGCTATTATGCTGATAAGGAATTCGCGGGGCTGTACGGTCTGAGCGGACCCTGACGCCAAACCTATGATTTCCGTCAGCCTCTTATTAGAGATGGTTCTTTATCCCGGCACAACGAATGGTAGCGAACCGATAGATTGGGCATCACGGCTTATCTTTCGATTTGAATGGCAGCTTCACAATCCAAATCAGCCCGGAGATTAAAAGAACTATAATCAGGGCGCCAACTCCCCCAATCATCCCTTGCGCCGCCCCCGAGCCATCGCCGCGGAGTATCGGAAACAGGGTTCCGATAATGAGGAAACAAACGGCAGCATATATCCAAATTTCATATTGCGCACTTTTCGCTATCGCTGCTGCGAAGTTCTTCGCATATTTCTTCCAGCTTGTTTCTAAAACTTGGAGATACGGTTCGGTGAAGTAGACTAACCTCTAAATATTCCTGTAGACGCATAGATTCCTCCTTTGACAGGCCTACCGCTCCCTTCAAAATAATTTCTTTATGTAACTCATTACCGTCTTCAAAACTTATAGCATGTTCGGGAGGGAGATTGAAAAATTCATTTAGCGTCATTTTATTTATTTCGCAATTGTTCAGCCATGTTAAAGAACTATCAGAGGCATAGCTGTTAGGCAAGGCTTCTAACTTCCATCGGAAGGAATAAAATATTGACCATTTTTCAGCGCAGCCTGCTTGCAGCTGCCTGCATTCTTCTCGGGTTCCTCTTCTTCCACTCTTTTTCGTGGGCGGCTTAATCGCGTGGAGTATCTACGGCGACATTGTCGAAGCGCCTGCACGACGAGCGCAGCAGGAGGAGATTGATGCCCGGATCAATGCGCCGGTGAGTGCCGAGGATATCCGGTGGGCATGTGAATCTCCTGCGGAGACGGCTTTTCTCGATACGATGGTCTCAGCATATGCCCTGCAAACCGGGCCGGGGGCCATTGAGGGACGAGGGTTGCGTCTACGCAATCAAGTATCGATGGGGCGGCTGAATATCTATTCGGGTTATGCGTCGTCCCAATACCGAGCGGATTTCCTGATCGACGAGAAGCTTGTCGTGGAGATTGATGGGGCAACCTATCACTCCTCCCCAGAGGCCGTCGCACGCGACCGCCAGAGGGACGCAGACATAAGGCGGGAGGGCTATTCAATCGTGAGGATACCGGCCCAAGTAGTGTTCGAGGATTCTGCTGCGGTCGTGAAGAGGGTTGAAGATGCCAGGATAGCACTGCGGAGAAATGGATCTTCCGGGCGCGTGTAATTCGCAACGGAGGCGAACGAGTGCCCCATGCCGCGACCAAAGCGGGGGGGTATAGCCGCCCCGCTGTAGCGTCAGTCCTGCATATCGTCCTCGACAGTCTTGACCTTTGGCTTTGGCAAGGATCGCGAAGCCGTCGGCGATCAGATCGACCGAGTAGTTGGTTCTGCCATCGATTTCGTATTTCGACTGGCCGATGCGCCCGGTGATGCGGACAAGATCGCCGATGGTGGCGTTGTCGATCCGTTCGCGCAACTTGCCGAACAGGGTGATGCGGTGCCACTGCGGATCGGACTTCCACGTCTCGCCTTCGCGGCGGTTGTAATTGGTGGCAACCGAGATGTGGGTGACGTTCTTGGCGGCGTCGATCCTGCCGAGCCGTCCGATGATATGAAATTCGACGATGTTCTGCATGTGGCTTCTCCTGATCGTGTCAGGCGAAATGTCCTGACGCACATGACAGGGCCGCGCGCCGCCTGCGCGCCAGCCAAAAAACGGAGGCTCCGCGAATGGAAACCGTAGGCGCGACGCGCCGGTTTTTTGCTTGCGGGTATGAAGGCGGTGCCAAGCGGCCAATTTCCGTCAATTGGCGACAGGTGCTGATACGCGGTCGGGGTGTGTCGTGCAGAAAGCGGATTCGGGTCGTTGGCGACTGGCGGTCGATGCCGCCAGACGCAGCTATACCAAGTCGCCTTGCCGCTGCCGTGCTGGACAAGATGGCTGGCCGATACCAGCATCTGCAAATGCTTCTTCACCGTGTTGCGGTTTGCGCCTGTCACATCGACAACCTGGCCGTTGGTGATCCGGCCATGCGCTTTTTGCCAGTTCGAGGATATGAACGGCAAAGTCCGGGCAACCGCTCGACCATCAACCGTTCGCGGGTAATCTCCGCTTCAAGTCGGTTCTTTTGCTGCCGAAGCGACTGGAGGAAATAGGTGATCCACGGCTCCCATGCGGGCGCGTCGCTGCGGATCGTCCCCTGCGTCCGGCGCAGCCCCAGATAATAGCCTTCCTTATTGGCCTCGATGACGCTTTCGAGCGAGGAATAGGGCACATAGGCATAGCCACTGCGCAGCAACAGCAAGGTGGTCAGCACCCGCGACAAACGGCCATTGCCATCCTGAAACGGATGGATTTCGAGAAAGACGACGATGAAGATTGCGGTGACGAGCAGCGGGTGAAGTTGCTTGCCGTCCAGCGTTTCATTCACCCATGCGACCAACTCCGCCATCAATCGCGGTGTGTCGAACGGCGTCGCCGTCTCGAACACGATGCCGATTTCCTTGCCCTCGGCATCGAAGGCGCTGACATGGTTGGTATTGGTTTTGTAGCTACCGCGATGGCGCTCATCTTTGCTGCTGTGAACCAGCAGGTCGCGGTGCAATTGCTTGATGTGATTCTCGGTCGGCGCAATCGCGTCGAACGACGCGAAGATGGTTTCCATCACTTCGGCGTATCCTGCGACTTCCTGCTCGTCGCGGGTGGCAAAGTGCCGCACTTCAATGTTGGAAAGCAACCGCTCAACATCGCCGTCAGACAGCTTGCTCCCCTCAATCCGGGTCGAAGAGCCGATGCTTTCAATTGTCGCCACGCGGCGCAAGGCCGACAAGCGATCAGGCGCAAGTGTTCCCAACGCGCGCCAAGCACCTTTGAACTCGTCAATCTCGGAGATAAGCGAGAGCATTTGCGGTGTGATGACAAGCGATGCTGTATTGATAGGCATATCCGCATTCGTACCCATAAATACCCATAAATGCAACCGTATCCGCAAACCGACCCATAAATATCCAAAACCTTTCGCGCATCGGTGTGGTGGCCAAAAGCCGCCTCGCTGGTGCAGGCCGGTTGCCCATGCAACCGGCTTTGGCCTGTCCCACCGGACGAGCCGCGAAAATCGGGCGAGAAAATTCGCGCGACTAGAACATCTCCAACTGATCCCGCATCGGATCCCAGAAGCCGATATCGAGCGGCTTCTGGACGCGGCGCGGCTGCATCGGCAGCTGTGCCTGCCAGTTCAACCGCTCGCCAAGGCTGACCGGCCTGACGCCGGGCATGATGATCTGGGCAGGATCGGCACCTTCAAGGCGCACAGCAACTTTACGCTTGGCCATGGCTCCACCCTCCCTCAATATTCGCTGGCAAGCATGATGGTCAGCACCCGCCGCGTCACCGCAGGATTGGCCGGGTCTTCGCTGCCAAAGCGCAAGTCGCGGTCATAGGCGTCAATCTTCCAGAACACCGTCTCAACCGGCTTGGCCGGTCGCGTCGTGGTCCAACGCCCATCGCTATCCTGATAAATCGCGCCAAAGTCCCGCTCGCCATACGGATTGTTTTCTGGGGTAAACGCATCAAACGCCTCGACCAGCTCACGCACCCGCGATTGATCCGACAAAGGCAATGCCCGAAAGCCCTCGGTCGCCACTGCAACACAGGCCAACCCCATCGCCTGCCGCGCCCGGTCATTCAAACGCGCAATCTGCGCGGTGCGGGATAGCACAGCGCCGCTCACAGCACCGCCCTCCCGCCAGCTTCACACAGCAACGGCAACCGCCCAAAATCCTCGCGCTCGCCCAGACGGTTTGCCAAACGCTGCACACATTCCAACGGCAAGCCATTGTCATGGGCGAGATCGCGCAGATAATCCTCTCGGGTTTCCGCCCCACAGGCCCGATATTGCAACAGCACATCATCCATGATCCCAACTCCTTTCGGCAAAGCCGCATTCGACATGCGACATGCGGCTCTGCCTTCCGGCGAGGATGGGAGGGGGAGGGAAAGCCGGAATCGATGCCCTGGCGCGGGCCAGCGGGCGAAGCCCGCCACACGGGGGTGTCTATTTCCGGTTTCGGGAACGAGAGGGCAAAGCCCTTGGTGTTCCTGACCAAGCAGAAACAGAGGCGATCAGCCGACCATCACCGCAACGCGGCCAATACCGGCACCCTCGCAGCGGCGTGACGCAGACGGGCGGTGTGGCGGCAAGCGAAACGGGGACAAGGCTGTTGGCCCAAAGGGGCAGCGCCGCCAGTCCCCAGCGAAAGCGTGCCCGTCGCCTGACCGGCAAGGAGAGAAGCGAGAGTGCCAGCGGGTCAGCCAAAGAACGCCGCGCCCTCAGGAGCGCAACGCGCGGAAAAGAGCGCGACCTTAACTCCTCCCGCTCAACCCCAACCGCTCCTGATCGTCACCCGGATGGGCCGGGACACAGGCCCGGTTCGCGCAAGCGGATAGAGCAGGTTGCCCGAAGGGCAGCACCATTGACGTTGCGCTTCCTTAACACGCCGCCTAAGCTCTGATTAGAGGTGATTTGATGCCAAAGCGAAGTAGTGCACGTACTGGAAGTGAGTTATTCATTGTTGATAACAGTGAAGATGACTGGAAAGCACTTCGCTATCTTAAAGACTGGTGCGAACTATCCAAAAGCATCGACATTGCGTCAGGGTTCTTTGAGGTCGGCGCGTTGTTGGCGCTCGACGGAGAATGGCAAAAGCTTGATAAGATTCGCATCCTGATGGGTGATGAAGTTTCTCGCAGGACAAAGCGTGCTTTTGAATCTGCATTGTCTGCCGCGTCGACCGCACTCGATCAAAGCATGGAAAGTGAAAAGCAGCGCAATCACTTCCTGAAAGGCACTGCTGCAATCGTTGCAGCTCTGCGGGACGGGAAAATCCAGTGTCGCGTTTACCGCAAGGATAAGTTCCACGCGAAAGCCTATATCACGCACGCCCGAATGGAAGTGGTGGGATGGAGCCCTTGTGGGATCATCGAACTTCACATTGCCGGGGCTAACGGAGAATATTGAACTTAACGTTCAGGTCACCGGCGCGCCTGTCGCTGTCTTGCAGGAATGGTACGACGAGCACTGGGAGGAGGCAGAGGACGTTACGCCGGAAATTCTCAAGACCTTTGAACGGCATGTTCGGGAGTATCTTCCGTTTGAGGTTTATACACGCTCGCTTCAGCAATATTTCCTTGGTCACGAAGAGACCGCCAGCGAGTGGGAAAAGGATAGGTCCCGCATTTTCCCCGTTCTCGCGCGGTATCAGCAGGATGGCTATGGTGGCCTGCTCAAGCGGGCCGACAAATATGGCGGCGCATTTCTCTGCGACGGTGTCGGTCTGGGCAAAACCTTCATCGGCTTGATGCTGATCGAACGCTTTGCCGTTCATGAGAAGAAGAACGTGGCCTTGTTCGTCCCCAAGTCTGCGAAAACACCGGTTTGGGAGCGGGAACTGCGTAAGCGCCTGCCCGATGTGTTCAGGGCTATAGCCGCCTTAAAATTTTCAGCCATACCGATCTTATGCGGGACAAAATGCAGGAGGAGCTGGATCGGGTCGGAGAAGAAGCTGACGTCATCATCATCGATGAAGCCCATCATTTCCGGAACACCGGAACCAAAGGCGAGGAGGGTGAAGGCCGGAAGTCCCGCTATTGGCGGCTCTATGATCTGGCAAAGGGTAAGCAGATGTTCCTGCTAACCGCCACGCCAATCAACAACCGGCTGACTGATTTCCAGCACATGGCTGAGCTGTTTACCCAACACCAATCTGACCATTTTTCCGGAGGCACGCTCGGTATCCATTCGCTGCCCGGCTATATCCGCCAGCTTGAGAAGAAGATCGAAGCCGAGATTTACGGCAATCGCAGTGATGAAGAACAGGTTGAGATGAATTCCGCCGACGTTTCACTCCGCCTCTCTGCGGACCCGCTCTTCGATGCCCTCGTCGTCCAACGCAGCCGCAGCTATGTGAAGGAAAGCATGAAGCGCGAAGGCGATGGGGACGTGATGTTCCCGGAACCGCGCAAGCCAACCGTTGCCGAATATTCCGTCCGGCAAACCTATGGCAAATTGCTCGATATGGTCGCTGACGCTTTCCACAAGCGCGATCCCCTGTTCGTGCTCGGCATTTACAACCCCTACGCCTATTACAAGGGCGACAGCGAGGACGTGGCGACAGCGTTGGAACGTGGCCGCCTGAAACAGGTCGTCGCCCTCATCCGAACCAGCTTTCTCAAACGGTTTGAAAGCTCTGCCGACGCGTTCCGGCAATCCTGCTGGCGGCTGATGATGAAGCTGCTGGCATGGATGGAGGTCCATTGCGAGACCGAGCATGAGCGCGCGAAGCTAGACCGCTGGAAACGCAAACATGCCAAGCTGCTGGACTACACGCCGCAGAAAGACATGTTCGACGAGGACGAGGCCGAAGACGATCTGGTTCCGCCCGAGTTGCTTGAAGCGGTCGAAAAGCTGTCCCGGAAGGATTTCAAGGTTGACGAGATTATCGACCATACCCTCGCTGACCTCGAACAGGTCGCGGATTTCCTTATTGAGCTAGAAAAATTCAAGCCCAGCCAAGACCTGAAGCTCAAAAAGCTGATCCAGCTTCTGACCAAAGACCCCGTCCTGTCGAAACACAAGGTGCTGATCTTTTCCGAATTTGGAGATACCGCGCGTTACATTGCGGAGGAGCTTAAGAAAGCAGGAATCGAAGGTGTCGATCAGATTGACAGCGGCACCAAGGGTGATCGCGCGACGATCATCCAGCGGTTCGCGCCTTATTATAATGAAAGCTCCAGCGCCGAGCAGAAGGGCAAGGAAATCCGCGTTCTTGTCTCGACCGACGTGCTTTCCGAAGGCCTCAACCTTCAGGATGCGACGCGGCTGATCAACTACGATCTGCACTGGAACCCAGTGCGGCTGATGCAGCGCATCGGCCGCGTTGATCGCCGCATGAACCCGCAAATCGAAGAGCGGATTGTTGCCGGCCATCCAGACCAGAAAGACCTGCGCGGCACGGTTGCTTACTGGAACTTCCTGCCGCCCGATGACCTGGATGAACTTCTCAAGCTCTACGGCAAGGTCGCCCACAAAACCCTGCGCATTTCCAAGACGCTCGGCATCGAAGGGCGTCAGCTCTTGCGTGAGGATGACGATTACGAAGACCTGCGCAATTTCAGCGAGCAATATGAAGGTCAGCGCAGCCCGGACGAGGATCTGCACCTTGAATGGCAGGACTTGCTCAATGCCACGCCCGGCCTTGACGAACAGGTTAGCGCCTATCCCAACGGCATTTTCTCTGGGAAGCAGAACCTCAAGCCCGGCACGCGCCAAGTCTTCTTCTGCTACGCCCGCCCCGCGCATGACAAGGCGGCGAGCGAGGCATCAGGCGAGGATGTCTGGACCGCAGAAGCAGGCGACGTGCAATGGTACCTCTATGATGTCGCATCGGGAGACATCCGCGAAGACGCACCGATGATCGTCGGTGCCATCCGCTCAACGCCCGAAACCCCGCGCGCCACGCAAATGGAGGAGGCCAAGCTCTCCGACATCCGCATCGCGGTGGAAAAGCACATCGCGAAAACCTTCCTGCGCAAGGTTCAGGCCCCGGTTGGCGTCAAGCCGGTGCTGAAGGCGTGGATGGAACTGAACTGACCGCAACCGAACTGAATCAAGTGGGGCAATAGACGATAATGACGGACATCACCGCCGAAGGACTGGCCAAGGTCAACAGCTTCCCCCGCCTGGTCGATCTGCTGCGCGACAAGCTCGAATGGCCGATTCCAGAGGATTACGGTCTGGAAGACGTCGTCTTTGAATATGAGCCGCACGAACTGGGCCTGAAGGATGAGGACGCGGCAAAACTGCGCGAAATCCATCAGCTTCGCCCGCTAGTGACGGGTCAGCCCTGGGGCATTTTCTTCCTGTCGTTCGAAAACAAGGCGATGTCCGTCACCGTGCTGCGCCGTATCCTGCGTAAGCTGGTGGTGACGAAGCGCGGCGATGCGAAGGATGCGGACCGCGCGGCGTGGCTGAAGGAAGACCTGATCTTTGCCGCCAATTTCGGCCAATCGGGCGAGCGCGAGTTGGCCTTCGTCCATTTCAGCGATGCGGCCTCCACGGGTGATCTGCCGGTGATGAAGGTGCTTGGCTGGAATGCGCGCGATACGCTGCTGCACAATCGCCACGCGGCGGGATTGCTCTCCAAACAGCTTGGCTGGCCCGATGATGACAAGGATCAGACCGCTTGGCGCAACCAATGGGCAAGCGCGTTCGAGGTGGGCCACCGCGAGGTCATCACCACCTCTCAGGAACTGGCCAAGCGCCTTGCCGCGCTGGCGGGGGACATCCGCGCCCGCGCCAATCAGTTGTTGTCCGCCGAAACTGAAACCGGCCCAATGCGCACCATGCTGGAGGCATTCCGCAAAAACCTGATCCACGATCTGGACGAAGACGGCTTTGCAGACATGTTCGCCCAGACCATCTGCTACGGCATGCTGGCAGCGCGGATATCCCGACCCGTCGGGATCATCGCTGACAATCTGGCCGACATGGTGCCGAAGACCAATCCGTTCCTGAAGGAGCTGTTCGCCAACTTCCTGCACATTGGCGGGCGCGACAAGCGGCAGGGGATGGATTTCGACGAACTGGGCGTCCGCGATGTCGTGGACATGCTCAACCGCGCCAACATGGAAGCCGTGCTGCGCGACTTTGGGGACAAGAACCCCAAGGAAGACCCGGTCATCCACTTCTACGAACTGTTCCTGAAGGAATATGATCCGCAAAAGCGGATGCAACGAGGCGTGTTCTATACGCCCCGCCCGGTGGTGAATTTCATTGTGCGCGGCGTGGATGAAATCCTGCGCACCGAATTCGGCCTGCCGCTCGGGCTGGCCGATACCAGCACTTGGGGCGAACTGGCCGCGCGGAATGACGAGATCACGGTTCCCGCTCATGTCGATCCCAACGACCCCTTCGTCCAGATCCTCGATCCAGCCACCGGAACCGGCACCTTTCTGGTCGAGGTGATCGACTTGATTCACAAGCGGATGGTCGAGAGCTGGACGGCGGAAGGAAAGGCGGCGGCGGAGATCAAGGCGGCGTGGAACGAATATGTGCCACTACACTTGCTGCCGCGCCTGACCGCGTTCGAGCTTATGATGGCACCCTATGCCATCGCGCATATGAAGATCGGGCTGAAGCTGGTGGAAACCGGCTATGCCTTTGGTTCAGATGAGCGGGCGCGCATCTTCCTGACTAACGCAATGGAGCCGCCTCATGATCTGGGCTCCGAGCTCAGCTTTGTTTCGGAAGCTTTGGCACATGAGGCTATGGCTGCAAATACAGCGAAGAGTGTATCGCCCTTCACCGTCATCATTGGGAATCCCCTACGCAAATTACTCAGCGATCTTGGAATGTCGGCGCGAGCGTTGGTCGACCGGTACCGAAATTTCCGTGGGGCTGCCATTCGGGAAAGGAACCAGCTCCAATTCGAACGAAACATACAAGACGATTACGTAAAATTTTTGTCAGTATCTCAATCACTTATAGAAAGATCTGAGTTTGGGATTGTATCCTTTATAACTAACGGTGTTCTACTATCATCATCATCACTGCGCGGCGCTAGAGAAAATCTATGGAATAGCTTCAACTCGATTTTTGAACTAAACCTACACGGTGGCACAAATGAGAAATTTGAAAATTCAGCGCAAGACCAAAATGTATTCGACATAGCCCAGATGGTGGCGATCCATTGTTATGTTCGCTCGGGTGAGTCGTGCAGTGAAACAATGAATTATGCTGAATTTTCTGGGGATCGTGAATCAAAGTACGCACGACTCCTAGATTCATCTATTAAAGGCCTCCCGTGGCGCGCTGTGAAACCCGACAATGAAAACTTTTCTTTCTCACCTGGAGACGAGGGTGATTTCGAATTTAGAATGCGCATTGATGACATTTTTGTTCAGTATGGAGCAGGCATCAAAACTAACAATGACTCGATCGTCATAGATTTTGATCAGTCCCAACTATATAAAAAGGTTATAGATTTCGATGAGATTTTCCAATCTAAGCCTCCAAGATGCTCCGATTTTTGAAATCCAGTATCGCCCGTTCGATTACCGGAAAATATTCTTTCATAAGGATGCGGTGACGAGTCGCTCTTTGCCCACTATGAAGCACCTATTAGGCCATGATAATATAGGACTTATTGCATCAAGCACTTGGACTACTCCTGATAGGTTTAGCGTTTCAGTATCGAAGTGCGTAGTTGAAATGAAGACCGGCACGCATGATCGCGGGACAACCTTCTTTCCTCTTTATAGGTACGAAAACATATTTGCGGGTAAAGCTGAAAGAGTATGCAACCTTAGCGCCGATTTCGTATCCGACTGGAAGGAGGCCACCGGCGTCGATTTTGACAAATCAGAAAAGGCAACGGGCAGAATACCACTGGGCCAGAAGACGTTTTATCATGGTTGTTTTTTCTGTTTCATTCGCCAATTTATCGCGATAAATTCGCGGCAGCCCTTTCGCGCGGTTTTCCAGTAGTACTTCTTCCCGCAACGCTTGAGGTGTTGCGTGAGGGCGTTTCGCTAGGACGAGAACTAATTGCCCTTCATACGATGGATAAAGGCGTCGCACCTGCCTTGAACGCCCCCGAAATCCGCTTCGCCGGAACCGGCGGCGCAGGTCGAAAAGGGCTATCCCGAATACACAAACGGCAAGGTCACGATCAACGCCTCCCGCTGGTTCGAGGACGTGCCCAAGGCCACCTGGGAGTTCCACGTCGGCGGCTATCAGCCCTGCGAAAAATGGCTCAAGGACCGCGCCGCCAAGGGCGGCAAAAGCAGTCGGACGGCCGCGTCCTGACCGACGAAGACACCCTCCACTATCGCCGCATGGTCACCGCCCTAACCGAAACCCGCCGCATCATGGCGGAAATCGACACGGTGATCGCGGACCACGGCGGCTGGCCGGGGGCGTTTAAGGTGGGCGGGGTGGAGGCAACGGGGTGAACCCGTTCGACAAGCTTTTGGAGTTGGGCTTCAAGGGGACCGGAAAGCCAGTAAAGGGTGAGCGCTCCAAGCCTGCCGCGCCAACTCCAAAGCAGCCAAAATCGGCTAAGCCTGCCCCCAAAAAGAAAACCAAGCAGCCCAAGCAAAAGCCCAAAGAGCGCAAAAGTTCGATCACCCTCGTGACGCGCAATGGCCTGTTGATTGCGATGACGCCTGCCGACGTGCGCCGCCAGCAAAGCGCGATTGATTCCGCAAAGTCCACCAAGCGATCACAGCAGATTACGCATCAATCAAGAACAAGCCCAAAGGTAAAGTCGATTGAACAGCAAGTGCCTGCTCCTCGGCCATCACTCGACCAGGTTATGGATAGAATGATCGCGGACTTACCCAATCGTTCGATGCCGGAACTCCACCAGCAATGGAGGAATGTGATCGGCAGAATAGCTGCTGGGAAGGGCAAGGGGCTTGGCCGGTTTCGGGATGCCGTAATGGCGGAATGGGGACGTCGATACCAACTGGCGCTAGACGATCCGGATCATTTCGATTGGCCTTCTACTGAGGCTCACCTTGGCGACGGAACGCTCAAGGCCGGACAATGGCTCAATGAGGGGATGCTCTCCTATCTCGGCTATCGGGTCGGGCGCACGAAGGGTGTGAGCGACACCGCGCGTCGCCATATTCTGGACGCGATGTTTTCGGCACACTGCCGCCAGTCAACGGTCTGGACTATGTCCGCCAATGGGCGCGCGCCGTCGACGTCACCAGCGGCTTCAGAAAATGGCTCAAGAACTGGCCGCATTTGTCGTCAACGCAAAGCGCCGGAAGTCGACGGACATGTCTAGCGCAATCGCAGACTGGGAAGATGACCTGAACTATCTGCACAAGACGTATTATGTTGGAAAATTTGGCTTTGGTTGGCCGAGAATTGGTAGTTGAACGGGGGTAAGCCGCAATGACTAACATTCGGGAATGGATTGATAGGCAAGACAAATCGGCACAACGATTGCCGCAGCTCTTGCCAATCTTGATCCGTCAAGCGCGGATGGAAATGCCAATCACCTATGGGGACGCCGCACTTGAACTGGGCGTGCACCACCGTGCCATCCATCATATCGCAGGGTACATTGGCTTCACCCTCGATGCGATTTCCAGACGCGAGGCTGGAAACGCAGACCGCCACCGCCTCTGCATGCACTTGTGGTCAATAATGTTACGCAGCTGCCAGGTAGGGGCATCAACGGTGACATGTCTTCAGAAGGTAAAAAGGCGAAATCCCGCGATAGGAAGAAGGCTGTTTTGAAGGCAGTTTATGCCGAATTGAAGGACTATTCACATTGGGACGATCTGCGTGCGCTGCTTAATGTGCAGCAAGCGGCAAGCGACCTATCCGACGCTGTAAAGAAGGCCCGAGATTCGAAAGGTGGAGGTGGCGAGGGGCCAGAACACAAGGCGCTGAAGGAATATGTGCTAACTCACCCGAAAATTGCAGGGCTGCTCGTGGGAAGTGACCACGGAGAGCCCGAGTCTCCTCTTGCCAGCGGAGATCGAGTCGACGTTGTCTTCAAACGTCGCCACCTTCGCGTTGCGGTCGAAGTGAAACCGAAAAGGGCGAGCGACGGAGACAAGCTTCGCGGGTGTGTTTCAATGCCTGAAATACAGAACGGTACTTGAAGCTGAGTCGGCACCGGGGACGAGCCATATAAAGTAAGGGTTCTATTGGTTCTGGGCGGCCCATTCCTCACGAAGTAACGCAAGTCGCAAATCGGCTGGGAATCGAAGTCAAAGGTGATGTTACACCGCTTTGAGTTGAATCCGTTTGACTCAGTAGACCAGCGGTGAGAATTGATGCTGTCCGCCGAGATGGTGGGTGGAAATGAACCCGACGGGTTCTTGATGGGTTGTCACCGGATGGTGGCGGTTGAGCGGTTCAACCACCGTCTCATTCCGTTGGTTTCCCATTGCCAACGCCGTTCAGAATTCGTCCTCCTGATAAGGAAGACTACATGAACCCTGAACGAACTTCTCATTCGATTTGAAACCGTAGACCGCCAGACCGAAGGGCCTGTAACGCGGCTGATCGGCTTTGCGCGTGCACGCAATTTGTTGCCATTGCTCGACGCCGCTGATCTGGAGGCTAATCCTCGCACCGCGAAGGTTGGTCAGATCACTGCCGACATCATGGAATCGATCCAGACAACGCCGGAGCTGTTCCCCTTCAAGACGAAAGGCATCCTCGTCGCCTCGGCCAATTGCCGGGAGCTGGAACGACGGCGATACCATATGACCTTCGACAACCCGGCGATTGAGGGGATTCTCGATGGCGGTCACAACACGCTCGCTATCGGTCTTCATATACTCGGCGCGGCGGGTGTTGAGGCTAAGGAGATCAAGAAGGTCAAGACCTGGCCCGAATTGTCGCGGGAAGCGCATCACGACAAGGTGAAGGCGCTTAAAGGGGCGGCTGCTTCGGGTGAAGGCGGTCCGCTCGATTTCCTCGTTCCGCTGGAAGTGTTGATCCCGGCGGACTCGGATGATGAACTTGCGCTGGCCGAATTTACTTCGTCGCTGTTCGAAATCTGCGCCGCACGAAACAACAACCGCCAGTCGCAGACGAGGCCAAGGCGAACAAGAAGGGCCTCTATGATTATCTGCGTGGAGTGTTCCCGCCGACATTGCCAAGCGGGTTGAGGGAAGTCGAACGACGGCGGCGACGTGAAGGTACGTGATATTGTGGCGCTTCGTGATTCCACTTCGGCTGCTAGGTTGCCTGAAGGGGGTTACGCCGCCGCGCATCGCCGACATTTATAGCGGCAGCGGTGGCGCTCAATGGCGTTCGATGCGCTGATAGAGCATCCAGAAGTGGTCCAAACAAACAGCAGATGGCACCTTCGAACTCCATAACGTGGCAATCGCCAGCGCACTCAAGATCGCGGGCGATCTGCCATCGCTGTTCGACCAGCTCTCTATGCTGCGTTTCCGGGGGCATATAACCGTAATCAGGGCAGCTTCGGCCTTTGCGGTGCAACGCCTGCCGACAAGCTCAAGTCCAAACCTAGACGCCATACGGGAAGTTGAATTCGGCCTATCGCTACCCTGATGGTTTCATTGTGCCCTTAGCCGTTGGTTGCGTGCTTTGCTCAAGTCGGACGCCGAAGGAAAACTGACATGGAAGACTGATCCGGCCAAGTTCATTGACAAGCACCTCGACGAAATTGTCCGCAAGTACAAAGTGCTAATTCAAGCCTTTGGCGGCGATGCACAAAAGATTGGCAAGAACGACGGCAGCTATGCGCTGGCGTTGGACGCCTTCGAAACCGAGCTGCTCAAGCTCGCGCAGAATTCGTGAGGAGGTGGTCATGGGACAGAGAGCAATCCCAAGCGGCGTTCAGCTCAACGAGCGCGATGCTGCAGTCGTCAAAGGTATGCTGGCGCGCGGTGACCGCCAGCACGACATCGCCGCATGGTTTGGCGTGAATGGTGGCCGAATTGCGGAAATTGCGACCCGACAGAAGTTTCGCTGGTTGCAGCCAAAGCCGCTTTGACATCTGCAGAGGAAGTCGCGCCGCTATCTGAGCGATGCTGATTGCGGCGACCAAACTCGCCGCCCAACTGAAGCCGCCTTAGCTTCCTGCAAGTTTGGCGATTGGCAGACGGGCTAATCCGGGGAGAATGCTCAGAGCACATAATGCGTACCTGCCCACCCCCTTCGCCCCTTGCCAACACGCCGCGCCGCATCAACCTCAACATCACGCAACGCTGTATCCTGCGAACATTTGGCAATCTGGCCCATTTGGAGGTCGTCAACACCTCAAATCCGGCCAGCAGGCGATTGATCATCGCGCGCTGGCGGTCGTTCATCGGCGTGGCGGCATGGGCCTCCCAGAAGCTGGTCCTTGCGGAAAACCGACGCCAGAATGCGTTCCGTCCCATCAAAGGCGCGGTCGAGACAGTCGAGGAACCATGTCAGCCAGGGCGTAACGTCCAGTCCGCCCTTCTGGGTGGCTTCGAGCCTGTCGTAATAGTCACCACGTTCAGCCAGAATTTGCGCGGACATGCTGTAGAACCGCTGCGCGCTGCCTTCTGACCGTGCCAGTGCCATATCGGCGATGGCCCGCGCGATGCGTCCATTGCCGTCGTCGAACGGATGGATCGTCACGAACCACAGATGCGCAAGCGCCGCTTTCAGAACAGGATCGGTCGCGCTCTTCGCTTCGAACCATTCAAGAAATCGCGCCATTTCATTTTCGAGGCGGTCCGCTGCGGGAGCCTCAAAATGCACCCGTTCCCGTCCAATCGGACCGGACACAACCTGCATGGGGCCGCTGGCATCATCACGCCATTGGCCGACTGCGATCTTTGCCATGCCGCTTCGCCCGGTCGGGAATAAGGCAGCGTGCCAACCGAACAGACGGTCGGCGGTCAGCGGTTCTGCAAAACGCTGCGTCGCGTCGAGCATCATTTCGACGACGCCTTCGACATTGCGGTCGCTCGCCACCAATCCGGCGACGTCGATCCCCAAACGACGGGCAATCGACGAACGCACTTGTTCGCGATCAAGATGCTCACCCTCGATCTCGCTGGACTGGATCACGTCTTCGGTCAGCGTCTGGAGAATGGCTTCCTCGCGCAAGGAAAAGCCCAAGGACTCCATGCGTCCGATTAACCGTCCCTGCCGGTGACGCACGGCTGCCAGCTTGCTGCCAAGCGGCTCCGCGTTCCACCGAAAGTCCGGCCAATTGTCATGCTGATGAATGTAGGTCATAATATCCGCACTTTCTGCGGCGTAGATAAACCGTATTCGCCGCATTGCGCAAGCTTATTCTCCGCTATTCCTGCGGTGATTATCCGGACTAATCTCCGCAATGTTACCACCACAGGTCCATCACAGTCCTGCTCCCAAGACTTTCGCCTGCCGCTGGCGACACCATAGCGGCCTGGCTGATAGCAGTCTGCGCCAACCCGGCACGTTCGTTTATCCCCGCGACAAGCTTCGCCCGATCATCGGTATAAACCGTCGCCGATGCCTTCGCCCGCGAAATCCCGACATACATCATTTTCTGGTCCACCAGATTGGTCGCGCGGCTGTCCGCGTGGATCATCACGCGTTCGGCAGTGCGGCCCTGGGCCGCGTGCGCGGTATGGACATAACCGTGGCGCAGATGCTGGTCGGTGGATTGGGCGAGATCGAGCGTCTGGAACTTGCCGCTGTCGAGCCGGATGCGGGCGGTTTGATGCTCGGTGTTGACCGACACGATTTGTGCCCGCCCGCCATTTTCGCGGGATTGGGCGCGGTCGTTGCGGGTGAACTCGATCCGGTCGCCTTTCATCAAGTCGATGCTGCCGGGGGTGAACACCTCGCTCTTTCCAGCCCCCCATTGGCGCGGTCGCCAGTCCACGGTCTGGCCGTCTGCCTTTTCAAGAGAAACAGCGTTCTTGGCCGGATCAACGCCCTTCACGGTGACGGTCTCGCGCTTGGCAATGCCCTTGTCGGCATAGTCACGCGCAAAGCGGACGACATCGCCAACTTCATAGCTCCGCGCATCGCGGGCCTCGGCATTGGTCAGACCTTTGGATTCCAGCGTGCGCATGGCCACGCCATCGCCGGTCAATCTGCCGCTGGCGATCAACTGCGACCTGATCTCGGCATTGAGCGCGTCGCGGCCTGCACGGGATGGATCAATGACAATAGTGCTGCGCTGTTCCTTGGGTGTCAGCGCCGCGTAATCCCGAGCCATCGCTTTCATACGTTCGGCAGGATCGGCAGTTGCGATGATCCTGCCACCGCCACGGTCCAGCGCGTCAAGCGCGCGGCGGGCGTCGCCCTGAATAGACGCCTCAACAGCCTCCTTGGTCAGCGGATTTGACTGGCGGACAATTTCGGCGAGCTTGGCGGTTTCCATGCCAGCGCCCTGCAACTGTGCAAAGGCGGCACCGGCACCCACCGAACCAAGCTGTTTGACGTCGCCGACAAGAATGACGCGGGCTTTCGCTTTCTCGGCGGACTCCAGCAATGTCGCGGTGTCGCGCGCGGAGAGCATCGACGCCTCATCCACAATCCAGACACTGCGCCCATTGGTTGCAATAAAGTGCTGGCCCATCAAATGCTTGGCAACGGTTTCGCCACGTGTGCCAAGGGCGTCGCCAAGCGTGCGCGCCGCCGATGCGGTCGGGGCAAGCGCGGTCATATCGTAGCCCAGCGATTGCGCCTCCTGCGCCACGGTCGCCAGAACCGTCGTTGTCTTGGCGGTTCCGGCATAGCCCTGAACAGCGGCCACGCGGTTCTGACTGGTGAGCAAGGCTTTGGCCGCTTCCGCGGATCTGCTGTCCATGGGTGTTCGGACGCAAGCGCAGCGCGGGCAACCGCCTTTGCTGCCTGTTCTGAAGTCTGGATCGCCATGATCTTGCCGCGCCCATTAGCCTCGGCACGCAACAGCCGCTGTTCATTGTCAATGTTGCTGGCGGTAGTGAAGCCGCCAAACTCCGCACCACGCCCGTCGATAAAGGTACGCGGCGCAAGCTCCCCGTCCTTGGTTGCCCGGTCTATCGCCGCGCTGATCTGGGTCTGTGTGACTTTGCCCAGCCCAAACCGTCCGGCCTCCTTCTCCAAATCCGCCGCTGAAAACACCGACTGGCGTTCGCCCAATTTCTCGGCGGCAAAGGCGACAGCTTGATGCGCGACGATCTGACCTTGGGCTGACAGAAGCGGTGCATGATCCGCTTGCGCCGCCGCCTTCTCGGCCTGCGCGACCAAAGCCAATCGAGCAGCTTGATCAAATCCCGCCGCGTCCGCCGTCGCGCGCCAATCCTTGACCAGTTCGGCGCGATTGACCTCTTCCTTAACCGCGCGGGTATCAAGCGCGGCAATCTGCTTTTCAGCAGCGGATGCTGTTTCGCGCGTCTGGCCACGTTCGGCAAGACGCGCTTCGACCTGCGCCGCACGCTCGCTGAAACCTTTGATGGCTTCGGCGGGAACACCCTTGATCTCGAATAGCGAATCCTTGCCCGGTTCAATCTCATAACCCAGCTCGCGGACGTTGACGGCCAGCTCCTGCCGATAAACCGCGCCGATGGCCTTCTGGAGCTGATACAGCGCGCGCGGCTCCAGACTGCGCCAATTGCCGTCCGCGTCGCGGGTCGCGTTCATGATGACATTGTGCGTGTGCAACTGCGGGTCTTGGGCACGGCTGGTGTCGTGGCGGAAGCTGGCAACGACAAGATTGCCCGTCTGTTGCCGGTCAACTTTGCCACCCTCTCTAATACGGGTCGCCGCACTATGGCGCTCGGCAAAGGCGAGAGCATTTTTGACCGCACGATCATGCGCGCCAATCATACGCCGGTCGCCCGCGACCTCGGCCATGATCGATACTGACTTTGGCGCACTCATGGTGACGTCCCATCCGGGACGGTGCTGGTTTGCCGTCCCGGATCGTGCCCAATTGCTGGCCGTCCGGCAGTTTGCCATCCAGCATATCGCGGAATTGATCCCGCTCGACCTCGCCCGACAGGCCAAGCGCTTGCGCACCTTTTCCCTGCCATTCGCTTGGGGAAAGGCCGTCTCCGGCATAATAGTCATCTGCTTCATAATAGGATGACGCTTGCGCCGAACTGCTGATGGCACTGATGGTGGCAACCATCAGACCGGCCCGTCACCCTTGATCGTGGCTTCTGCCGCCGCGCCCTTGGCAGGCAACTTGCTCCACAGTGAGCGGCTGACGTCAACCGCCACAAAGCTGCGCTGGCTCGGATTGCCGCGCGCTTCGATATGCGCACGGGTCAGCTTGATCTTGGCGACCGGCAAGGCGTCGGGCAGTTGCAGGAAGCCGTGATGCGGTTCGAGCCGCATATCGCTTTCGATCACGGCTGCACGGACATGGCGCACAGCGGCAAGCGATGTCCGTCCGCTGCTCGGCCCATAATCGAAGCTATCCGACCCGCTGCGAATTTCGACCTCGACATCGCCGATGTTGTCCGACGCCCATTTGCGCGTATCGCGGTCGATCAGTTGCAAATACAGCTTTGTGTTGCAGCACCCGAGCAATGCCTCGGCACTGTCGCGGCCATAACGTCTGTGCATCTGCCCGATGGCCTGAAAGGTCAGAACGACACTTGCCCCGAATTTGCGACCCTCGGGCAACAGCCGGGTGAGATTGTCGACGCGGGGCAGGTCGGCGAGCTCATCAAGGAAGAACCAGAGGCGACGACTGGATGATGGCTCCAGCCCCAAAGTCGCACTGGCGGCGCATTCAAGCCAGCAGGCGAGCAAGGGTTTCATCGCCTCGAAATAGTCTTCCTTCCGGGGGACGAAGATCCACGGCTTGGGGCCTTGGTGCTTGTCGAGCCCATTGATGAAGTCGCGGAATGCAAAGCTGCCATTCTCTCCCGGTTCGCGCCACAGGAACTGCAACAGATTGGAGGCCTTGGCGAGCATGAACAACACGCTGCCCGTCGCCCGGTCGGCATCATCCTCAAAGGTGCGCGCCGACGACGTGCCTGCCAGCCACACCTTCATCTCTTCCTTGGTCTTGGCCTGCAAGGCGTTGAGCAGATCGGGAAGCGTGGTCTTCCCTTCCGCGTTCAGCACCCGCAACACATTGGCGACAAGGATGCGGCTGGTTTCCAGCCAGACATCATCATCCCGCTCGCCGGTTTCGGACACAAGCTGGCGCGCGATGCGGTCCGCGTCAGCGGGGTGCGCGATTTCGGAGAAAGGCGACCAATAGGCCGAGCGGGCATCGAACGGATTGAGGATGATATCGCCGCGCTCTGGCCGGTAATAATGCGCAATGAACTCGCCGCTGGTGTCATAGACCAATGCCGGTTCGCCGCGCGCTTCCACTATGTCGAGCATCTGGCGCAGCACCGTGGTCTTGCCAGCGCCGGTCGTGCCGAGAAACGCGAAGTGGCGGCATTCGAGCCAATCGGGGATGCCAACGGTTGCGACGCGGATGGACTGGTCGTTGGTCGCCCCTTTGGTCAATCGCCGCAACTGGCGCTCGGTCACGATCTCGGTGCCCGCAATATATTTGTCGAGCGCGGCCTTCCGGCCCCGGTCGCGCATCCAGATAGCAACGCCGAAGCACAGGCCAAAGCCCATCAGCCCGCCCAGCGTGCCACCGATCATCGCCTTGAGCCTGATATCGTCCCAGCACGACACCCAGAAGGGATCAGTGGCAAGGACGCTGGCGGGCAGCGCGGCGCTCTGAACACCGGCGGTGACATTGATTTTGGGATCGGCATGTTCGCTGGCAATCCAGCCAACGAACCGCCCCTCGACATGCTGAAACGCGCATTTCATTTGCGCCGTCGGCGGTTGTGGTGGGAAGGCCTGCCGCACCCAAGGCCAGCCGCGCTGGCGCATGTCCAGGCATAGGCTTTCCAGCGCTGAGCAAAGCCTGCGATGCCCTGCCTGAACAGGCCTTGGCCCCGCAGCAGGTTGTCGTGGTCCTGGGTCATGACAGCACCTCCGCTGCCAGCGCGCGCTGGCGCTTGTAAGAGGCTTGCGCCGCTTCGCTCGTTGCCGAGTCGGACTTCTCGGCCTCGCTGTCATTGCGAAGTGCCGCCCGCCGCGCATAGGCATAGGCGGCGCTCGCGGTGAACAGGCTGCGGTCGATCAGGGCTTCGATCACAGACAGACGCGCATCGAGCGATGAAAGCGCGTCGTCATTGCGACCCTCGCGCTGCGAGGTTGGCGCAGTCATGATGGATGTCAGGCCGGTTTCGATAACGCGGGCAAGCGCCTGATAGCGGGTCAGCCCGCGCACTTCGGCGATGTGCCGGATCATGGTTTCTTGGCCTGCAGGCACGCGGATAGAGAGCTTGATGCGGTTCATGGAATATCTCCCGGAGCGCGCCATTGCGCGCTCACACAATGGCTGATTTGCAAGGGATTGCCGGGGTGGGGCCCAAAGGCGCGCGCATCGCCCCCAAGGAAATGCCGGAAACGCTGGATGCACACGTGCGTAGGGTGTGTATCTGAAAGACTGGCTCGATGCGAGCATCGCAGCCCTTCTGCTCCTTCCGGTTTTGATGCTTAGCCGACATAGGATTTCACCTCGAACCAGCGGGTCTGCTCCACCCAATCGCTCATGCGGACCAAGGCAGCGGGGTCCGCGACAAAGCGATCAACGCAGGTCGCAACCGGCGGGCGATCCTGCAAATGATGCTCGGCAATCCAGCGCAGGATTTGCTCCTCGATCGCAATGCGCACGCGCTTCTCAAGGTGAAGTGTGGCCACCGGGTCAAGGTGCGCGGTCACGCCGGGGCTTTCGATCAAGGCTCCCATCGCAAAGGGTTTATTCCCGCTGAACCTGGCGGGGCCCATCAATCCGCAACAGCGAAGTGGTGCCGCGCAGCACATCGATTACAGGTCGTTGGCCTGGTGCCATTCGGCAAGCGACGCGCGGCGGGTGTCACCATCGGCATTATCCTCAAGCAACATGAGGACCAGCGGATGGGTATTGATCATGACGCGCCAATGCGCGCGGTATTTGGTGGTGATCATCGGCCAGCCGAACAGGCGGGCAATCAGGGACTGAACAGACATGGGGGTGCCTTTCAAGAAACAGGATTGGGGAGACTATGGAGGGGTCAGTAGCGGCGGGTCTGGAGGCTGCTCAGCCAATCCTCGATGTCGCCAGACCGCCAGCGGATTTTGCCAGCGCCGATGCTACACGGACACGGAAAGTCTCCGCTGCGCGCGCGGCGATACAGCGTCGTGCGGGATTTGAAGCCAGTCACGTGCAGCACGTCAGTGACGGTTAAAAGCTGATCTCGATTCGGAGGCATAAGGTCGTCCTTTCATTCGTTGGAATGCAGGACGTGACACTCAGGGGCGTTGGGAGATATTCAGTTCCCCATTCACGGAATTTCATTGAGCGGCAATGATCGCAAATATCGCTGGAATGGCTCGTAATTTCCGGAGTGAACCTTCTCCATCATGCTCCGGCTATAGCCCTCTTTTTCAAGAGCTTCCTTCTGCTGCTCGAAGGGCTTGCCTGCAAATTCAGGACGGCGGAAAGCGACGATCAGATTGAGGACGTGGCGGAAGCCGGTGGCGTCCGAACTGGTTTCGCGGGCATGGGCCAACAGCCATTGATGCTTGGCATCAAACACCTTGTCGTCAATGAGATCGATGAGAGATTTGGACGTCAGTTCGGTCGATGCAACAGCGCCCCTGATGTCGATCAATATCTCGCCACGCGGAACCGGCCTGCGCCGGATCAACAACCAGTCTTTCGGGTCTGTTGAAAGGACAAGCAGCTTGCCGCCATCGGCAACGAAGCATTTCAGCATCTCGGCGCTGAAGTCATGGATCGAGCCGTCAGGGTAGCGCTCGGCGACCTGAACTTTCCGCTCGCGGCCCGACGGCAAAACTCCTCTATATTGAGAATGCGGTCCCGCTGATCGGGCGATGCGGCGTCGATCAGGGTCTCAAGCTTCGGATCGTCGCTTGTGTAACCACGCCGCATGGTGCGACCAATCAGCCAGCCAGCGGGCAAGGCCGGTATCACAGACACGAGAGCGGGCAAGGGCTGGAGCGCCAGACCAATGGCAGTCGCGGCGAGCAGGACTGACATTATATAGATGCCGATGCGCTTGCGCCTGCTGCTTTCCGAACGGCGCGCAGCATCATGCCATCGTGCGTTTGCGGTTTCACCGATCAACTGTGCGGGTGGCTCGGTCACGGGGCGATGGCAGAAGCGCGCATAGGCACAAGCCGCGCGCTCAAGCTTCAGATAGTCGTCCTTCGACTCATGCGCCGACTCTCAACCGCCTTTCAGGATGCGTTGCGATGCAGCCTAATGCGTTGGTGAAGGGTCGCAATCGTCCAGTCGATCACCCTGAAATCGAACTTTCTTTATCACAAAAGAACAAGGGTGAATTCGATGTTGAAATAAAACATCCGAAAACTGCACCACCAGCGCACCACCAGAGGAAATTGGAGCCTCTGCCGGGACTTCAGTTTTCAGCTAAGTCATTGAAATCATTGGTCGGGACGACAGGATTCGAACCTGCGACCCCCACACCCCCAGTGTGATGCGCTACCAGGCTGCGCTACGTCCCGACCGCCAGTGCCTCAAAGCGGCAATGGAAGCGGGCCTATATGGCGGGCTTTGTCGAAAAGCAAGGCTGCTTGTGCAGGGAAATGCGCTTTAAAATTGGGAATAGGGCTTTGCCGTTGCGCGCTGATTGCCTTGGTGGTAACCGCGCGGCTTGTTTTGCGGGTGGGGCACCCTATTTCTTGCCCAGACAATATTTCGGGGATGGACCATGTCATCAAATTTCGTTGTAGCGGCAGCAGCCGGAGGGTCGGGCGCCGCCGCATTGGTACAGATCGTGCCGCTGTTGCTTATTTTCGTCGTATTCTATTTCCTGCTCATCCGTCCGCAGCAAAAGCGTGCCAAAGAGCATCAGGCGAAAATCGAAGCCGTTGCCAAAAATGACGAAGTCGTGACCGGTGGCGGTCTGATGGGTCGGGTTACCAAAGTTGCCGACGACCATGTCGAGGTCGAACTGGCCCCCAATGTAAAGGTTCGCGCGCTCAAATCGACGCTAGCCGATGTCAAAAGCCGCGCGGCGAAACCCGCCAACGACTGATCGCTTTGCCGGTCTTCTTGTTTCAATTGCCTGAGTAGGTCACTCGATGCTCGATTTCCCCCGCTGGCGCGTCTGGATGCTGAATGCCTTGATTTTGGCATCGCTGCTGCTCGCGATTCCCAGCTTTCTTCCCAAAGCAACGCTCGAGGCAATCCCATCTTTCGTCCCGAAAGAAACGATTAATCTGGGTCTCGATCTTGCTGGCGGCAGCCATATTCTTCTCGAAGCCGACAAGGCTCAGCTTGAGCGCGATCGGTTGGAAAATCTGGAAGACAATGTACGCAACGCGATGCGCCGTGCCGACCGGATTGCGCTTGGCGATGCGACGCGCAGCGGTGGAAAGCTGAGCTTCACTGTCACAGACAGCAGCAAGATTGATGCCGCGCGCAAGGCATTGGAGCCGGTAATTGCGGGCGCCAGTGGCGGTCGCGACTGGAATATGGAATTACCGACGGCAACCGCATCACACTGGCCCCGGCCGGTCCGGTCAGTTACTGCGCTGAGTCAGGCGATGGATTCGGCCAAAGACGTGATCGATCGCCGTATTAACGCACTGGGCACGCTGGAGCCGACGATTATCCGTCAGGGCGAAGATCGGATTGTGGTGCAGGTGCCGGGCTTGCAAAATCCCGAAGCCTTGAAAGAACTCATCGGCAAGACCGCCAAGCTGGAATTCAAACTGGTCGATGACGAAGCCGACCCCGATGAAACCGCGAAGGGCAAGGCGCGCGTTGGCAGCCAGATTTTGCCCTATCCCGATAACCCAACAGGCATCCCTCAAATCGCGGTGCGCCGTCTGGGCGGAATTTCGGGCGACAAACTAACCGGTTCGCAGCAGAGGTTTGACCCCAAGACCAACGAACCGGTCGTCAATATCCAGTTCGACACCGAAGGCGGACAGCGTTTCGCCCGCATGACACAGCAATATACTGGAAAGATGTTTGCGATCATCCTTGATGGCAAGGTTATCTCGGCACCGCAGATCAAAGAACCGATCCTTGGTGGCTCCTCGCAGATTTCGGGCAGCTTCACCGTGGAAAGCGCTGGCCAACTGGCAATTGCGCTCAATTCGGGTGCGCTGCCGGTGGATCTGAAGGTCGTCGAGGAACGCTCGGTTGGTCCTGATCTGGGTGCAGACTCGATCCGGCGCGGGTTGATCGCGGCGATTGTCGGCACCGCTGGGGTGCTGATGTGGATGCTGCTGACCTATGGTCGCTTTGGTGTTTACGCCAGTTTTGCACTGGTGATTAACGTCGCGATGATTCTTGCGGTGATGGCGCTGGCCAACGCTACGTTGACACTGCCGGGTATTGCCGGTTTCGTGCTCACCATCGGTGCGGCGGTTGACGCCAACGTGCTGATCAACGAACGTATCCGAGAGGAACGACGAAAAGGGCGGCGCGTTATACAAGCGGTGGAAAATGGCTATAAGGAAGCCAGTCGCGCGATTTTCGACGCCAACATCACCAATGTGATCGCGGCGGTGTTGCTCTTCATTTTTGGTTCGGGTCCGATCCGTGGTTTTGCCGTCGTTCTAATGATCGGCATCGTCACGTCGGTCTTCACCGCCGTCACGCTGACCCGGATGTGGGTTGTCGGCTGGCTGAAGAAAAACCGTCCACAAGACATGCATATTTGAGGCTGGGGTTCGAATCATGAAACTGCTCAAACTCGTACCCGACGATACCAATATCGGTTTTATCAAATGGCGGAATATCGCCTTTGGGATCAGTATTGTCTTGTTGCTCGCCTCGATCCTGCTGCTGGCGACGCGCGGGCTGAACTATGGCGTCGATTTCATCGGCGGCCAGATGATCCGTACCACCTTTGTCGACGAAAAGGCGGCGCCGGTGCAGGAGCTGCGCGAACAGGTGGGCTCGCTTGGTTTCGGCGAACCGACAATCCAGCGCTTCGGCGCGGAGAATCAGGTTTCAATCCGCATGAAGCTGCCCGATGGCGCGGATAAAAAGCCCGAACTCGCCAACATCATGACGCAAAAGATCATTGCCAAGGTGAAGGAAGAACATCCCAAGGTCCGCATTGACGGGGTCGACTCCGTCTCGGGCAAGGTATCGAGCGAGCTGTTTTCCAAGGGGCTGTTCGCGCTGATTGCGGCGGCGCTGGGTGTGGCGATGTATATCTGGATCCGGTTTGAATGGCAGTTTGGCATCGGCGCGATCTGGGCGTTGATCCACGATACGACGCTAACGTTGGGGCTATTCTCGCTCACGCAAATGGAGTTCGACCTGAACACCATTGCCGCGATGTTGACGATAATCGGCTATTCGCTCAACGACACGATCGTGATTTACGACCGTATCCGCGAAAATATGATGAAATACCGCAAAATGGCGATGCCTGCTTTGCTTGATCTGTCGGTCAACGAAACGCTGTCGCGCACCGTGATGACCAGCTTGACGATCCTGACGCCGCTGGTGGTGCTGGTGCTGTTCGGGCCCGACGTGATCTTCGGTTTCAGCGTGGCGATGGCCTTTGGTATTTTTGTCGGTAGCTATTCGTCGGTCTATCAGGCCGCACCGTTCCTGATCTGGTTTGGGGTGAAATCGGACAGCTTTGTGCCTGATGAAAAGGTCGCGGACGCCAAGGTTGAGCGGATTATCGAGGGTAAGGTCTAACCCACCATCCGACGCCAATGCTCGACCAAGGTGGAGCCATTGCGGTCCCAGCTATAGTCGGCGACGGTTGCCGCCACTGCATCGCGTGACAGCGGGCTGGCGAGCAGTTCGCTGACGGCGGTCGCGATGCTGGCGGCGTTGCGCTCGACGATTCTGCCGCCTTTATCATCGCGCAGCACTTCGCGCGCTCCTCCAATGTCGGTGATTACCAAAGGCGTCCCACAGGCGAGCGCCTCGATCCAGGCATTGGCAAGGCCTTCGCTCGAGGATGGCAGTACAGCGGCATCAGCGGCCTGCACGATCTGCGCGATCTCGGCATGCGGACGCGGCCCCAGAAAGTGCACACGATCTGCAACATTCAAGTCGCGCGCCAGCATTTGCAGCTTCGCCTGATCCTCGCCTTCGCCGACCAGCGCAAGCTGAACGGCAGGGAGCTGTGGCAACGCCTCTATGACAAAGCCTTGCCCTTTGCGCGGGATGAGCGCGCCGACCGACACCAGCAGCGGTCCATCCTGGGGCAACGGAACCAATGTCCGAAGCGCGGCGCGCCCTTGGTGCGGCACATGGAACAATTCGCGGTCTATGCCGGTACGGTGGATGCGGATTTTGGCTGGATCGACACCCAGCGCAGCAATATCGGCTGCAATGGCTTCGGACACAGCCAGTAGACCGGCAGCTTTTTGCGCCGCCTCGACAATCTGCTCGCGGCAACCGTCAACATTAGTCCAATGATGGATATCCGAGCCGCGTGCCTTAATCGAAAACGGCAAGCCGAGTTCATCGGCCAACCGCATTGCAGCCGGGCCATCAGGCCAGAAAGGGGGCCATTCCGGGCAGCAACGTAAAGGACGGGCGCAACACCCTCCGGTCGCGCCATTCATCCTCCACTGGCAAGCCAACGCGTTCTTTATAGGGCGACAGCAAACGAGACAGCGGCCAAGGCGGCAATCCATTTGGGCTGATGCGCGTTATCGCCACCTCGCCCGTTGCCTCCGCCGCGTTTAACGACAGTTCGACAAAGCGACCGAAATTGGGGGCGGCGGCACTCGGGTAAAGGGTGGAAAGCGATAGGATGCGCACCTGTTAAAGCGCCCGCACCAGCTTTGCCGCGCGACCGATCCATGCCGGGTCTGCTACCACCTGTTGGCGCGAACCAGCGGCAAGCGGCAGTAGATGCAGCTTGCCTTCCTCGCGCCCGATCAGCCGCCCGAACAGGAAACGTCCCGCCGGACGCGGCACCAGCACATCGCAGTTCAATGCTTCGGCAAAGCTGCCCGGCTGCAATTGCTCCAGCCAGATTTCGTCGCCGCGCCGGTAATCGCCAATGCTATCCAACACGCGCAAGCCCACCATTTCGCCCAACAGGCGCGGGGCAATGATGATTTCGGGCTTGGTCGGTGCATGGCTGCCATCGATCCCCAAATGTGCCGCAACGGGCAATTCCTGCTGATCGGGCAATTGCACCAGTTCGCTGGGGTCAACGCCCAGCGCAGCGGCAATGCGGTTGAGCCAGCCGAGCGACACGGTACGCGTTCCCGTTTCCAGCCGCCCGATGGTCTGCGCGGTTGTCGGCGGGACGCAGCGTTCGGCAACGTCAAGCAGGGTCAGGCGTTTGGTCTTGCGCACTTCGCGGATGCGGCTGAGCATCGTTCGATCCTTTGATAAAACCAAATAGGTTTTTCTATTTCCTACAAGCTATCCCGAATGGCAAGTGCAAATCGACTCGCCAGAAAGGATAATTGCCGATGCCCCGAACTGCACAAACCAAGTCCACCTATGACCCGCGCATGCTTGTCGAGCGTGCCGTGCCCGATCCCGAAGCCCTAAAAGGCGCGCCGCCGCGCCGCACGGTGACAGTCAATCTGGCAGAATCGCCGCTGTCTTGGTTGCACGCGCACGGCCATTTAACAGACCGGCAGCTGCTCGCGGGTGAGAAATTGCGTGGTGATTATGAACGGGCCGCGCTGGGACCGCGCACGACAATGGCGTGGGTCAACATGCCGGTCGCACGCGGCAGGCACGGTGCGCCTTCGCCTTTATCGCCAACCGAAGCCATGTTGCGCGCAAAGCAACGGTTTGATGGAGCAATGGAGGCGCTGGGGCGGGATTTGTCGGACATTGCATGGCGGGTGATCTGCGCGTGTGAAAGCGTATCGGTCGCGGAAAAAGGCATGGGCTGGCCAACCCGTTCGGGCAAATTGGTGCTGCGTATCGCGCTCGACCGGCTGGCGGATTTTTATCGGGTGCCGGGTTAAGCGGTTCTCGTATCCGCACCGCTTTTGAACCGCTGCCAACTTGCCCGCACAAAGCTGCCCTTGCGATAGGCCAGCAGCAATATCCACAGCCCCAATGTCGTGCAGATGATCATGGCAGGCAGCGATGCCTCGGCACCGAAGGCGCCGCCTGTCAGCAGCGGTGAGCCAGAGGATTTGCTGGTCAGCAATCCAGCGACATCGGTGCCCGATACACTGACGCCAAACAATCCGCCCTGCGTCGCGTTCCACGCCATGTGCAGGCCAATTGCCGCCCAAAGCCGCCGTGTCAGCATATAGATCGCACCCAGCATTATGCCTGCTTCAATGGCGATGGCAAAGGCGGCGAGCCAGCTAGCATTGGGGTTACCCAAATGCATCGCGCCGAACAAAGCCGCGGACAGCGCCAGCGCGGCAATGCTGCCCAGCCATTGTTCGAGCAGGCGGAAGACCACGCCGCGCAGCAGGATTTCCTCGGTTATGCCGGAAACAATCGCCATCGAAGCGACGCCCACCAGCACCGATGCGCCGTTATGACCGGTGACATGATAGCCGCCGAACAGCCAGATCACGCTTATGGTCGCGACCATAGCGCCAAAACCCAATGCCGCGCCTAATCCCCATTCGCGACCCGCGCCTTTCAACGCCAGATCCTGTGATGCCTTGCGTTCGATCAGATGGGTGAAAATCCAATAGGCAAGGATGGTGCTGGCAGCTGCGGCGATGCTAATCCCGAGATCAACCCAGTCGGTTCGGCCCGGAAGCGGCGCGAGCGCCTGTCCTGCAGCTTGCGGCCAGACCATTGCAAAGGTGATGATGACAAAGCCAACCACCAGCAGAAAGGCCGGATGTGTGACGATGCGCTTCAAAATGTTGCGCATAGATTTCCCCCTAGAATATGTCCGATTTCCTTAGGCGAACCGGGTCGGATTTAGCCAGCCAATTCCTCAACCTTTTCCGCGAGCATCAGCCAGCGTTCCTCGGCGGCGTCCTTTTCGGCGCGCAGCCTATCGGTCAGGCTGGTGAGTTCGGCAAAGCGAGCAGGGTTGCGGCTGTAAAGGCTGGCATCGGACATTTCAGCCTCCGCCTTGGCTATCTCCAAATCGATCTCTTCGATCCGCGCAGGCAGCAGATCAAAGTCGCGCTGGTCTTTATAGGACAGCTTGGCGGCTTTGGGCGGCGGCGGGGCGGTGGTAGCCGGAGCGGATTTGACCGTCTTTGTCGCATTTTGCGGGCGACGGTCGCGCTTTGCCTCCCAGTCGGCATAGCCACCAACGATGATATCGACCTTGCCCGACCCGTCGAGGCCTAGGGTGAGCGTCACTGTGCGATCGAGAAAGTCGCGGTCGTGGCTGACAATCAGCACAGTGCCATCATAATCGGCAATGACCTCCTGCAACAGGTCGAGCGTTTCGAGGTCGAGATCATTGGTTGGCTCATCTAGCACCAGCAGATTGGCCTCGCGGGCAAATTCGCGCGCCAAGAGCAGCCGCGAGCGTTCGCCGCCCGACAGCGTGCCAATCCGCGCCTCGACCAGCGAAGGGTCGAACAGGAATTCCTTCAAATAGCCCTGAATATGTTTTCGGACGCCGCGCACGTCGATCCAGTCGCTGCCGTCGGCCAGCACATCGCGCACCCGCTTTTCGGGGCTCAGCAATTTGCGCTGCTGGTCAATGACGATGCCGGTCAGTGTTTTTGACAAGGCAATTTTTCCCTCGTCAGGCTGCATCTCTCCGGTGAGCATGCGGATCAGCGTGGTTTTGCCCGTGCCATTGGCACCAACAATCCCGATCCGGTCACCGCGCTGGATGCGCAGGGTGAAGTCACGGATGATGCGGCGCTCGCCAAAGCTTTTGGACACATGTTCCGCCGCGATCACCGTCTTGGTTTTCGAATCGTCCGATGATGCCGCCAGCTTCGCGGTGCCCTGTGGCCCGATCATCGCTGCGCGCTGGGCGCGCATTTCCCACAATTTGGCGAGCCGCCCCTGATTGCGCTTGCGCCGCGCGGTCACCCCGCGTTCGAGCCAATGCGCCTCAAGCTTCAGCTTGGCGTCGAGTTTATCGGCGGCGCGCGCCTCCTCGGCATAGATCGCCTCCATCCAAGCCTCATAACCGCCAAAGCCGATTTCGTTGCGGCGCAATGCCCCGCGATCAAGCCAATAGGTTTGCCGCGTCAACCGGGTCAGAAAGGTCCGGTCATGGCTTATCACGACGAAGGCACCCTTATAGCGTGTCAGCCACTCCTCAAGCCATTCGATCGCGGCGAGGTCGAGATGGTTGGTCGGCTCGTCGAGCAGCAACAAGTCGGGTTCGCTGGCAAGTGCACGGCAGATCGCGGCGCGGCGACGCTCGCCCCCCGATGCCGTCGCGCTTTCGCGGTCCAGATCGATGCCCAACTGGTCGGCAATCGCACGCACTTCATGCTCTGGCGGGGCCTTTTCGCCCGCAGTGCAATAGTCGATCAGGCGTGGAAAAGGGCCAAAGTCCGGGTCCTGTTCGAGCATCACGACATTGGTGCCGGGAACAACAGTGCGTTTGCCCTTGTCGGCATCGATGCTGCCCGCGATCAGTTTCAGCAGAGTCGTTTTGCCCGCACCATTGCGCCCGATAAGGGCAAGCCGGTCGCGCGGGCCGATGAACATGTTGATATCCGTAAACAGCCAGCCCGCACCTTGCTGGAGCGACAGGTTTTCATAAGCAAGAATGGGCGGCGCCGACATGGTTGCGGGGCGATAGGGGGATGGGGCGGGCAGGGCAAGACATTCTCCCTTTCCGCAGATGGCGAAGGCTGCATCGAACAGACATTTGATCAATACCGTAGTGCTGAGCTTGTCGAAGCACGCCTCAAAGGGTAGCGCTGCATCTGACAAACGCCCTTCGACAGGCTCAGGGCTACGGTGTTAATCTGAAGGCCAATATTTTCCATGCGCACAGTCTATCTCAACGACCAATATCTCCCTGAGGCGGAAGCCCAAGTCTCGATTTTCGACCGGGGCTTTCTGTTTGCGGATTCGGTTTACGAAGTCATTTCGGTGCTGGATGGAAAGCTGGTGGATTTCGACGCGCATGTCGTGCGGTTGCACCGCTCGATGGCTGAATTGAAAATGGATCAAGCGCTGGATCGCGAAATGCTCCTGAATTTGTGCCGCGAACTGGTTGCACGCAATGCATTGGCCGAAGGCGTGATCTATGTTCAGGTCACACGCGGTAATCCCGGTGATCGCGATTTCCTGTTTCCACCCGCCGGAACACCGCCGACCATTGCAGCCTTCACGCAAAGCATGGCGTTGATCGACCGCTCCCATGCGAAAACAGGTCTTTCGATTGTGACGCTGCCCGACCGGCGCTGGGGAATGGCGACGGTCAAGACCACGCAATTGCTCTATGCGTCGTTGATGAAGGCAGAGGCAAAGGCCCAAGGGGCCGATGATGCCTGGCTGGTGCGCGATGGTTTCGTCACCGAAGGCACTTCGCAAAATGCGCATATCGTGACGCGCGAGGGCGTGCTGGTCACGCACCCGCTCGACAGCAATATCCTGCATGGCATTACACAGGCCTCGGTGATCGAATTGGCCCGGCAAGGCGTATGCCGTGCTGAAGCGCGTGCCTTTTCGGCGGAGGAGGCAAAGCAGGCCAGCGAAGCGCTGGTCACCGCTGCCTCTGCCTTTGTGCTGCCGGTCACCCGTATAGATGGCGTTCAGCTTGGCGATGGCAAAGCCGGGCCTATCATGCTGAAGCTGCGCGAAATCTATATCGAATTCGCGCGGCGCAGCGCAATCTGATCCAATTGGGCATGAAGGAGAATTTTATGCGAAAAGCGACTTTGCTGGCGGCTTCCGCCCTGTTTCTGGCAACAATCACACCCGTCCAAGGACAAACTATGCAGACACCGACAATTGTCGATACGAGCAAGCCAATTGTATCGATCAATGTAACCGAAACGGAAAAAGCCGCCCCCGATATTGCCACGATTTCCACAGGTGTGCGCACCAACGGCAAGACGGCCAAAGAGGCCATGGATCTGAACAGTCAAAAAATGGCGCCGATTATTGCCGCTTTGAAGTCAGGTGGAATTGAAGCAAAAGATATCCAGACCACGGGTGTGCAATTGGGAGCCGAATATGATTATTCGAAATCTCCTCCCCGGATTAAGGGCTATGCCGCCAGCAACACCGTTTCAGTGACGGTCCGCGACTTGTCGAAGCTCGACAAGGTTATGGGGGCCTTGGTTAGCGCGGGTGCCAACCAGCTCGACGGGCCTTATTTCTCCATAGACGATACCGAAGCGCTTGCGGACAAGGCACGGGACAAGGCCTATGACAGTGCACTGCGCCGCGCGCGCGCCTATGCTCGCCGCGCCGGATTTGCGGACGTGCGTCTGGTTTCGGTCAGCGAAGGGGTTAGCAATCCTGTGATGCCGATGATGATGGCGAAAATGGAAGTCGAAGCTGCCGCCGATGCAGCGGGCGAACCGCCTATCGAGCAAGGCGAAGTTTCCGTTTCGGTCACTGCCGACTTCACCTTTGCTATGGTCAAGTGACACCAGCTCACAATGCTTACCAATTCCTTGACGCGCCGTTCAGAATGCGTTCAATGCGGCGCGTCTAGGAGACAATCATTATGAAAAAGCTCCTCTTCCTATCGCTCGCCATTGCCGTCGGACTGACCGGCGCAACCGTGCCTGCCTGCGCCATGGGGCGCAAGGATGATCAGGAAGGCGCGCGCGAGCAGATGCGCGACGGCAAGGTGCTGTCATTGCGTGAGATCGAATCGCGGATCGTACCGCGGATGCGCGGGATGGAATATCTTGGCCCCGAATATGATCACAACGCCTTTGTCTATCGGCTGAAATTCATCAACGCCGGTCGGGTAATTTTCGTCGATGTGAATGCCCGCACCGGCGACATTTTGCGCCAGCGATAGGGTTTGCCTTTTGCGGGAACGGCATTCATCTGTTATCGCCGGTAAAATCATAAATAATGGGAGTGTGGGGGCGATATGCGCATCCTGATCGTGGAAGACGAACCGACGCTGGGTCAGCAGTTAAAATCGACGCTGGAAGGCGCGGGCTATGCCGTAGACCTTTCGACCGATGGTGAGGACGGGCACTTCATGGGCTCGACCGAAAATTATGACGCGGTTATCCTCGATCTTGGCTTGCCAGAGATTGACGGGCTGACCGTTTTAGATCGCTGGCGCAAAGAGGGACGCAAATTCCCCGTGCTGGTGTTGACCGCGCGCGACAGCTGGTCGGACAAGGTCGCAGGACTTGATGCCGGTGCCGATGACTATCTCGCCAAACCATTCCAGACTGAAGAACTGATTGCACGCCTGCGCGCGTTGATCCGCCGTTCCTCGGGCAATGCCTCGTCCGAACTTAACGCTGGCGATGTTCGCCTCGACACACGTTCGGGCCGGGTGACTTTGGCTGGTGAGCCGGTGAAGCTTACCGCGCAGGAATATAAATTGCTGTCCTATCTGATGCATCACAAGGGCAAGGTCGTGTCGCGCACCGAATTGATCGAGCATATTTACGATCAGGATTTTGACCGCGATTCCAACACCATCGAAGTCTTTGTTACCAGGATTCGGAAGAAACTGGGGCAGGACGTGATCTCGACGATCCGTGGTCTTGGCTACAGCCTGGAAGAACCACGCGGCTGACGCGATGACTGACCCGATGGCCGACGGCGAAAATCTGATCCAATCGCCCGTCGGCAAGCGAAGACCGCATCGCGGCACCGGCTCGCTCAGCCGCCGCATGATCGTGATTGCAGCTGGCTGGATCACGCTGTTGCTGATCGCAGGCGGGGCCGCGCTCGACCGCTTCTTGACCGATTCGGTTTCGGACAATTTCGACGACCAGATGCAATATGTGCTGACCGCGATGATCGCCTCGGCCGAAATTGATCCGGTAGGCGAAGTGCGGCTCAATCGTCCATTGGGCGACCAGCGTTTTCTGGAACCCAATAGCGGGCTTTATTACCAGATCAGCGGTGAGGGCTTTGAGGATTTCCCGTCGCGCTCTTTATGGGACGATCCGCTGAAGCCACGAACCGACGTGCCCAGTGACAAGCCGCGCTTCCGCAATGCGATCAAAGGCGCCAATGAACCGGTGCGCATCGCCGAACGCGCGATCATCCTGCCTGACAGCGACACCAAATGGGTTTTCATGGTCGCACAATCGACCGACGGGCTCGATCTGCAAATCCGCCAGTTGCGCACGGTGCTGTTCACCAGCTTTGGCGCACTCGCCATCGGTCTGATCGTGCTGGCTGCGTTGCAGACGCTGTACGGGCTATGGCCGCTGCGCGATGTCCGGCGCGAAATTGCGGCGATGCGCAGTGGACAGAAACATCGCATCGACGAAAATTCGCTGCCCGACGAAGTCATGCCGATGGTGACCGAACTCAACGCATTGCTCGACCATAATGAGAAGCAGGCGGAGGAGGCGCGGCGCCATGCCGGCAATCTGGCGCACGCGCTGAAAACTCCACTGACCGTGATCATGAACAGCGCAACCGCACAAGCACCCGATCTGTCGGAAACCGTCATCCGTGAAGCAACAACAATGCGGCGGCAGGTCGATCATCACCTTGCCCGCGCCCGCGCTGTCGGTCGCCGTGGCCATAGCCACAGCCGTGCCGAAGTCTGGCAAAGCCTTGAATCTGTCGAACGTGCGGTTGGGCGGCTCTATCGCCATGTCCGGCTCGACATGGCCGGCAACAAAGAACTGGCGGTGCGCGTCGAGCGGCAGGATCTCGACGAGATGCTCGGCAACCTCATCGAGAACGCTGCCAAATATGGCGGCGGCAGCGTCTTTGTGACGGTTGAGGATGCGGGCGAAATGGTGCTGATTCTGATCGAGGACGACGGCCACGGCATCCCTGAAAGCGAACGCGCGCGGATTTTCGATCGCGGTGTGCGGCTCGACACGAGCAAGCCGGGGACGGGCCTCGGCATGGCCATCGTCCGCGATGTTGCCGAAATCTACAACGGCATGATCGAACTGGATGAGAGCGAGGATATGGGCGGGCTGCTCGTGCGCCTGAGCCTGCCAAAGGCCAGCTGAAACCAGGATGCACGGGGGGCAAAGGATAGCGATATTGGGATGCGGGCCGGGCGGCATCGCGCTCGCACTGTTCCTCAAACGCGCCGGGCATTTCCCTGAAATATTTGAACGTTTTGATTCACCCAAGCCGCTTGGCTCGGGGTTGCTGATCCAGCCCTCTGGGCAGTTGGTGCTCGATCAACTGGGGTTGTTGACCGCGTTGCAGCAGAGCGCGTCGCCAGTCACAGGCTTGTTCGGGATTTGCGTCAATTCGGGCAAGCGTGCGCTCGATATGGAATATCGCCATCTCGGCGAAGGCTGCATGGCGCTGGGGACGCACAGGGCGACCTTGTTCGATTTGCTGTTCGATGCAGTTCATGCGGCGGAGGTGCCGATCCACACCGGATGCCCGATCCTGACGGCAACTGAATTGGCACGGTTTGATGGCTTCGACCTGATCGTCGATGCCATGGGTGCGCGCAGCCCATTGGCATCGGGCGCGATTACCGACCTCAGCTATGGTGCCTATTGGGCGACAGTTGATTATCCTGAAGGCAGCTCTGTTGCGACAGCCTCGCTCGATCAGCGTTACCGTCGTGCGCAGCAAATGGCGGGGATCATGCCAGTGGGGATCAGCCCGGTAACTGGCCGTCCGTCCGCCGCGCTGTTCTGGAGCGCGAAGCATAATGAGACCGCCGCCATCGAAGCGCGCGGCATCGCGCAATGGCGCGCTGAATTTCTGGAGCTTTGGCCAGAGGCATCGGCCTTTGTCGAGCAGATCGAGTCATTCGATCAATTGACCTTCGCCCGCTATGTTCACCGTACCGGAAAGCCGAATTCTCAGGGCAATCTGTATCACATTGGCGACGCGTGGCACTGCACCAGCCCCCAATTGGGGCAGGGGGCGAATATGGCGCTGCTCGATGCCCATGCCTTCGCTGCCGCTCTGGAAATGGCGACGGACAAACGCGAATTGCGCTCTGCCTATGCTGCAATGCGCGCCGACCATGTGCGGCTCTATCAGGCGCTCAGCCTGACCTTCACCCCGCTCTATCAGTCGGATGGCGCATTCCGGCCATGGTTGCGGGATGTCGTGGTGCACAATTTCGCGCGACTGCCCGGAGTGCGCAATCTGATCGCGCATATTGTTGGGGGCAGTTTCGGGAATCGGGTTCCCGACTAGCCGCCTGACCGAATCCGCTCATGATGGCGGATGACCTCATCGATAATGAAGCGCAGGAATTTTTCGGTGAAATCGGGGTCGAGCTTTGCGTCGCGCGCCAATTGACGCAGCCGTTCGATCTGCCGTTCCTCGCGTCCGGGATCGGCCGGGGGGAGTTTTGAGGTCGCTTTATATTCGCCAACAGCCTGTGTGATCTTGAAACGCTCGGCGAGCATGAAAACCAAGGCAGCATCGATATTGTCGATGCTGTCGCGATAGCGGGATAGGATTTCGTCTGACATCGCGCTCCTCTTGCCGTCTGCTGCACGTTCGGACAAGCGCTTTTGCGACTTTGCACTTGCGCCTGCCGCCGCGCCCTTGCCACACGGCGGCAAATGACCGCAACTGTCCATCCCATTGGCGGCAACCGCGCGCCTTCGCTGCAACCGATGCTCAACCTTGTTGCGCCCGGAGATGAATCGGGTCAACGCGGTGATCCTTGACAGGATGCAATCCGAAATTCCGTTGATCCCCGAACTGGCGGGGCATCTGATCGCGGGCGGTGGCAAGCGGATGCGGCCGATGCTGACGCTCGCTTGTGCGCGGTTGCTCGATTATCCGGGGGACCGGCATCACAAGCTGGCGGCTGCGGTCGAATTCATCCACACTGCGACATTGCTGCACGACGATGTCGTCGATGGCAGCGACATGCGCCGGGGCAAGACCGCCGCCAATCTAATTTTCGGCAACCCTGCCGCGGTGCTGGTCGGCGATTTCCTGTTCAGCCGGGCGTTCGAACTGATGGTCGAGGACGGCTCGCTGAAGGTACTCAAGATATTGAGCAACGCCAGCGCGGTGATCGCCGAAGGCGAAGTCAACCAGTTGACCGCGCAACGACAGATCAACACCAGCGAAGAGAAATATCTCGACATTATCGGCTCAAAAACGGCCGCGCTGTTCGCCGCTGCCTGCCGGATTTCTGCGGTGGTTGCCGAGCGTCCAGAAGCGGATGAATTGGCGCTGGACGCCTATGGCCGCAATCTGGGTATCGCCTTCCAGCTTGTTGACGACGCCATCGACTATGTCTCCGACGGCGCGACCATGGGCAAGGATGCGGGCGACGATTTCCGCGATGGCAAGGTTACATTGCCGGTCATCCTCGCGCACAGCCGTGGCAGCGAGGATGAACGCAAATTCTGGCACAATGCGATGCTCGGGCACCGTGTGAGCGCCGAGGACTTTGCCTATGCAACGCGCCTGCTGCGCGAACATGGGGCAATTGACGACACGCTGGAACGCGCACGGCATTACGGCCAACGCGCAATCGATGCGTTGGGACCGTTCCCCGCGAGCGGAGCCAAGGACGCATTGGTCGAGGCAGTAGAGTTTGCCATCGCCCGCGCCTATTAGGGGCGCGTGACCCTTCCTGTCGAAGCTGTACTACCCGAATTGAAAGCCTCGCTGACTGCGGGTTCCAACGCCGTGCTTGTCGCCCCGCCAGGTGCAGGCAAGACGACGATGGTTGCATCCGCCCTGCTGGGCGAGCCCTGGTGCGCGGGGCAGATTTTGCTGCTGTCTCCTCGCCGTCTGGCCGCGCGGGCGGCGGCGGAAAGGATTGCCGAACTGGCGGGTGAACCGGTCGGTCAGAGCATCGGCTATGCCACGCGTATGGACAGCAAGCAGTCGGCGGAAACGCGCGTCCTGGTGCTGACCGAAGGGATATTTCGCAACCGGATTCAGGATGATCCGGAACTGACGGGGGTGTCGGCGGTGCTGTTCGACGAGGTGCACGAACGCAGTCTCGACAGCGATTTTGGGTTGGCGCTGGCCTTGGATGCGCAAGGCGGGCTGCGGCCCGATCTGCGGTTGGTGGCGATGTCGGCAACGCTCGACGGTAGCCGCTTTGCCGCGCTGATGAATGCACCAGTCGTTGAGAGCGAAGGCCGATCATGGCCGCTGACATTGCGGCATATCGGACGCAAGGCAGAGGCAAGGATCGAGGATGAAATGGCCGCTGCTATCCGCCGAGCGCTGGCGGAGGAGGATGGCGATGTGCTCGCCTTTCTGCCCGGCGTCGGAGAGATTGAGCGGACAGCCGAAAGGCTTGAGGGCATATCGGCGAACCTGCACCGCCTGCATGGTAGCCTTGATCCTGCCGAACAGCGTGCAGCAATCCGCAAAGGCGAAAGACGTAAGGTCATTCTTGCCACCTCGATTGCTGAAACCAGCCTGACCATCGACGGCGTGCGCATCGTTGTTGATAGCGGGCTCGCGCGGCGTGCGCGTTATGATCGCGCAGCGGGATCGACACGGCTGGTGACCGAGCGCGCCAGTCAAGCCGCGGTTACCCAGCGCGCAGGTCGTGCCGCGCGGCAAGGGCCGGGGGTGGCCTATCGGCTGTGGGAGGAAGCCGCGACTGCTGGATTGCCGCCGTTCGATCCGCCAGAGATATTGGAAGCAGACCTGTCGCCGCTTCTGCTCGATTGCGCGCTGTGGGGGGTGGGCGATCCAGCGATGCTCAACTGGCTTGACCCGCCGCCCAAGGCTGCGCTCGATGAAGCGCAGATGCGGCTGCACGATCTGGGTGCAATTGATGATGAAAACCGTCCGACCGAGCATGGCCGCGCCATCGCCCGGCTGCCATTGCCACCACGGCTTGCCCATATGCTGGTCGAGGCAGCGTGGATGGGCTTTGCCGAAATTGCGGCGCAGGCCGCAGTGCTGCTGTCCGAACGCGGGCTGGGTGGCCCGGATGTCGATCTCGAACGACGGCTGGAGCGCTGGCGTAGCGAGCGCGGGAAGCGGGCCGAGGCGGCAAGGGGTTTGGCGAAACAATGGACCAAACTGCTTCCGGCTTCTCAACCCTCCCCCCGGAAGGAAGGAGGGCTTTCGGGAGCCATCGCCCTCGCTTACCCCGACCGGATTGCCCGCCGCCGCGACGCATCGGGCGAATATTGGCTCAGCGTCGGGGGCAGGGGCTATCGGCTAGACCCGGCGCATCCGCTGGCAAAGGAAGAGTGGCTGGCGGTGGCGGACATTCAGGGTTCGGCGCAAGGCGCGCTCATCCTGTCCGCCGTCGCAATCGACTTTGCGACTATCGAAGCATTGTACGGCGACCGCATCGAAAGCGGAGCGCACGCGACCTTTGATCCCGCAACCGGCGGTGTGAAGACCGAAAGCGGGCGACGATTGGGCGCGATTACACTAAGCAAAGGGCAGGACGCCAAGGCCGATCCGCTGGCGATTTCGGCGGCCTTGCTGGAAGGGGTGCGGGTGCACGGCACGGCATTGCTCCCTTGGTCCGACGCGAGCCAGCGGTTGCGCGAACGCGCCGCTTGGGCGGGAGTCGCAGGGCTGTCGGATGCGGATCTGGCCGACAGCCTTGATCAATGGCTTGCGCCTTTGTTGGTTGGAAAACGCCGCCTTTCGGATATCGATAGCGGCGTGTTGCACAATGCCCTGCTTGGTCTAATCGGTTGGGACGGACAGCAAAAGGTCGAACGCCTCGCGCCGCCACATTTCACCTCGCCCGCCGGAACGACCCATGCCATCGATTACGGTGCGGAGGCTGGCCCCACAGTCGAGTTGCGCGTGCAGGCGCTGTTCGGCGTGGCCGAGCATCCGGTTATCGGCGCAAACCGCGTGCCGTTGGTGCTGTCGCTCACATCGCCCGCCGCCCGCCCGATCCAGACCACCCGCGACTTGCCCGGCTTCTGGAAAGGCAGCTGGGCCGACGTCGCCAAAGACATGCGCGGGCGTTATCCAAGGCATAACTGGCCCGATGATCCGGCAGCGGCGGTCGCAAGTTTGAAGACGAAGAAGAAACAGGGACTTTAGGTTCCGTTGAGATTGAAGTGCTAAACCCTCCAATCTCTCACGTCGTCATTCCCGCGAAAGCGGGAATCCATCACCTGCCAGTCAATTTTACCCGGTTCTTGCAGTTGAAACCCGACGCTCAGGTGTTGGATTCCCGCTTTCGCGGGAATGACGAAGTTATATTTATCAGTGGCTTGATCTGCGATTTTCAACAGACTTTCGTTTCTCCCGCACTAAGCTTTGGAAGAATTTCGGCTTGCTACCCTTGGTAAAATATCCGAATAGCCCTTGCATGACTCAGGCTCGCATCATCCAGAAATCCAAAAACGCCCTGCAATCGGGCCGCTATGGCACCGGCATCTGGATGCTGGAATATAACCCCGCCGATCCGCAACGCCCCGACCCGCTAATGGGCTGGGCTGGGTCAGGCGACACGCGGCGTCAGCTCAACCTGAAATTTCCGACGCTGGAAGCGGCAAAGGCCTATGCCGACAAGAACGGTATCGACTATACCGTGGTACCTGCCGCGCCCAAGGTGTTGAAGTTGCAAGCTTATGCGGATAATTTCCGCTAGGGTTTTTGCGTTTCTGGTGGTGATGTTGGCTGCCCAGCCAATTGGTGCGAGTGACCTTTTTTACGAGCCGGATCGCATCAAGCGCTTTGTTTCATTTGAAAAGTGCCTGACCGAGTTGCAGCGAGAGCATTCAAAGGCAAAACTAACAGAAAAATCCAAGAAAGAAGACACTCCCGATGGAGTTCTTACGATGGTAACGCGAGTATCAGATGTTTTGCGGGATCATCCAAAAACGGCCAGTTTCACTGTTCAAGAAATTACTACAATGCAGCCAAAGCCGGGCGGGCGCGATGGATTCACATTTGGTTCGGGAACCGACTGGTATTGCAACGGACGGGTGATGTGGAAGGGCGGTGGTCATTCGGCGAATGTACCTATACCGGCTGCGCCTTCTATGCCTTCGCCACCAGCCCCAATAACCCCAAAATCCTGACATCAATCCCGCAGCCTTCGGCGCGTTTTTGCGCAATAAAATCGGATAGATCGTCCAAAGCTACTCTGTGCGGTGTAATGCCTTCGCCCTCAACCCCTCCGCCTTCGCCAACCTTGGTCAGGCCGGTCGCACGCACCAGCGTGAAACTTTCGCTGACCATGCCGGGGGACGAATAATATTCGCCGAGCGATTCGAGGTGCGCGGCGCGGTAGCCGGTTTCTTCCTCCAGCTCGCGACCTGCGGCTTCGAGAGGGTCTTCGCCTTCGGTTTCATCACCGATCAGTCCAGCGGGCAGCTCGATGCAATTTTTTCCCAGCGGCACGCGATATTGTTCGACCAGAAGCACATGGCCATCCTCAACCGCGAGGATTACTGCAGCCTTTATTCCGCGTGCGCGGCTGACATATTCCCATTTGCCCTTGCGCTTTGCGGTGACGAATTTGCCTTGCCAGACGATTTCTTCGGGTTCGTTCATGCACCATATTTCCACATAAAATTCGTCATTCCCGCGAAAGCGGGAATCCAGCTCCTAAGGGACAATTTCATACTATGCCCGCTATTGAAACCGGTCGCTCAGGTGATGGATTCCCGCTTTCGCGGGAATGACGAGGAATATGGGAAAAAGCCGAATCAAGGACGCCTTGCTCAAATCTCTATCAATCTATCCGGCAATTCATTGGGATTTTCGCTACCCTTGGGAAAATGCTCGGCAAGGACAATGCCCATTCGCCGCACCGCTTCGGCCATGCCTTCGCCGGGGCGAGCGGCGCGGACTTCGCGGATCAGGGCGAGCATTGCATCACCCCAGACTTCGGCCGAAACTTTGCCAGCAATCGCTTCATCGGCAACGATTTCTGCCTGATGTTCGCGCAGCGACAGATAGAGCAAAACGCCGGTGCGGCCCACGGTCTTGCTTTCAGTGCCGACTTTGAACAGGTCAATCGCGCGCGCGCGAACGCGGTTTTGCTTCACATGTTTGGGGGTCAAAAACAGCCGCAGCGGCATCCATTTCATCAGCAGCCAAGTGCCAAGCCATTTGCCGCCAAGGAACAGGAACAACAGCGCCAGATATTCGCCCGGCTTCCATTCATGCCCCCAGCCGCCGAAAAAGCGATCGACCAACCCCATGTAGAAATCGGGCATGAAGGCGACCACTGACAAAGCAAGGAAGGCAATCACCGTCGCCCAAGCCAAGCCGATATCGCCATAATCGTCGGACAGGTCAGTGACGATAGTGACAATTTCACCGCTTGTGTGATGCTCTGCCTCGGCAACGGCTGCGGTCACCAATTGGTGGTCGGCTTCGCTGACATGGCTGATTTTTCGCAAGGCCATAATCCGTTCCCCTACCAGCTGCCCGACGCGCCGCCGCCGCCAAAGCCGCCGCCACCGCCCGAGAAGCCGCCAAAGCCGCCACCTCCACCGCCACCCCATGAGGAACCCGACGAGCCGCTGCCCCATCCGGAGCCACCGCCCCAGATGATCACCGGGCCGCCCCAATGATCGTCATCATCATCATCGTCGTCGCGCCTTTTTCCGCGATATTTGCGGCCTTTACGGCTGATCGAGGCAATGACGGGCAGAATGAAGAAGAAAAACACAAACAGCCAGAACAGCACCATGCCAATCTCGCCGCCGCCATCACTGGATTGTTGTTGCGCAGCTTCGGCCGCAATCTTGGCGGCTTCTTCGGGCGGCAGTTCGATCTGGGTGATGATCTTGTCCACGCCATTGTTGATGCCACCGGCAAAATCGCCTGCTTTGAAAAAGGGCGTGATGTCGTTGCGGATCACCGAAGAAGCAAAGCCATCGGTCAGGATTGGCTCCAGACCGTAACCGACCTCGATCCGCAATTTGTGCTCATTGGGCGCAATAATCAGGATCGTTCCATTGTCTTTCTCGGCTTCACCCTTGCCATCCTGTCCAATCGCCCAATGGCGACCGAGGCGGTAGCCATAGTCAGAGATTTCATAGCCCTGAAGACTGTTCAGCGTCGTCACGACAAGCTGCCGCTTGGTGCGCGTTTCCAGTCCTGCAAGCTTCGCCGTAAGCGCCGCTTCCTGTGCCGGATCGAGCAGATTGGCCTCATCGACCACACGCCCCGAGAGCGCCGGGAAGGTCTGTGCGTTTGCAACATTCCCGGCGATAGCCAGCATCAACAGCATCAAGAGGCCGATGGCCTTGCGCATGCGTATTTTCCCTGAAAAGGGGATTATGGCGTCGGTGCCATGTCCAGCTTCGGAGCCGCCTCGGCGCCTTCGGTTGTGGCCTTATAGGGGACCATTTCCTTCGCGCCGTGGATCACTTTCGCGCCAATGATGTCGGGGAAGGTGCGGATCGTGGTGTTATACTGGCGCACCGCTTCGTTATAATCGCGGATGGTGATGCGGACGCGGTTTTCGCTGCCTTCGAGCTGGTCCTGCAATTTCAGGAAGCCTTCCTGGCTTTTCAGCTGCGGATATTGCTCTACCGAAACCAGCAGGCGCGACAGGCTGCCCGACAGATTGTTCTGCGCAGTCTGGAACGCGGCCATTTTGGCGGGATCGTTCAGATCGCCAGGTGCCAGCGTAACCGAAGTCGCTTTTGAGCGAGCCTCGATCACTTCGGTCAATGTCTTGTTTTCCTGTGCCGCCGCTCCCTTCACCACATTGGCGAGGTTGGGGATCAGGTTGGCGCGTTCCTGAAACGCGGCCTGCACGTCAGCCCATTTGGCTTTCGCATTTTCTTCAGCCGTCGGCACGCTGTTGATACCGCAGGCGGAAACAGAAATGGCTGCAACCGGCACCAGCAGGAACTTTGCAAGATTGGAACGCATTGAGGAACTCCTTACCCCATAGGAAATGTGTATTGCATAGATAGGGCAGTATCGAACCGGTTTCAATCGCCACTATCGACATTGGTTAAAAAATCGTTCAAACCCAGCGCGATTAACAACTAGGGGAACGCAAATGGGAATGCTCAGCGAATTCAAGGATTTTGTAAACAAAGGCAACGTCATGGATCTTGCAGTCGGTGTGATCATCGGCGGCGCATTTGGTAAAATCGTTACTGCCTTGACCGACGACCTGATCATGCCGCTTGTGGGCATGGTGTTTGGTAATCTCGATTTTTCGAGCAAATATATCGTCCTTGGCGCAACCGAGAAGTTCGAAGAGGGCATGTCGCTTGCGGCTGCGAAGGCTTCGGGTGCCAATGTTCTTGCCTGGGGTGACTTTGTATCGGTGCTGATCAATTTCCTAATCCTCGCCTTTGTCATCTTCCAGCTGGTCAAATTCGCCAACCGCCTGTCGCCGCCCGCGGCTGCAGTTGCTGGTCCGAGCGAAGTCGATCTGCTCACCGAAATTCGCGACGCGTTGAAGAAATAGGCTCGCGACGCTAAACTGGCGTGATGAATGCGCCAGACACACAAAGAGGCCGTCACCTCGTCGCCAAGGCTTCACTGCCTGCGACAAGGGGCGGCCTTTTTGCGCGCTTGGCGCACGGGGCAGAAGACCGCTTCTTCGCCCGCATCATCGACCGGATCGATCGCGGGCTTGAGGCTGGAACGATCGAGGGGCATTTGCCCGATGGTTCGGCCGTCATCCTTGGTGGCCGCGCGCCCGGTCCGGTTGCCGAGGTTCGACTGAACAATTGGCGCGCGCTGACCCGGCTGGTGCGAGGCGGCTCGATCGGCTGGTATGAAGGCTGGGCGGCGGGCGATTGGGAAAGCCCCGATCCAGTGCCGGTGTTCGACCTGTTCATGCGCAACCGGACATCGCTGGGGACGGTTGGGCGGGCGTCTGGCGTGGCCAAGCTGGCGGGCAAGGTCGCGCACTGGTTCAACCGCAACAACAAGGCCAAGGCACGCGAGAATATCGCGGCGCATTATGATCTGGGCAATGATTTCTACGCCGCATGGCTCGACCCGACGATGACCTATTCAAGTGCGGTGTTCGAAAGCGGCGATGATCTTGAGGCAGCGCAGCACCGCAAAATTGGCCTGATCCTTGACCGGCTGAACATGAAACCCGGCGACAATCTGCTCGAAATCGGCTGCGGCTGGGGCGGGCTGGCGGAGGCGGCGCTGGCACGCAGCGCAATCCACTATCATGGCATCACCCTGTCGCCCGAACAAAAAGCCTATGCCGACGCGAGACTGTCGGGCAAGCCCGGCTGGGCAATCACCCTCACCGATTATCGCGATGTTACGGGCCAATATGACGCCATTGCCAGTGTAGAGATGGTTGAGGCGGTGGGGATGGAATATTGGCCATCCTATCTCGACTGCATCGCGCGCAACCTGACACCCGGCGGTCGGGCGGCACTGCAATATATCCGCATCGAGGATGACATTTTTGAATCCTATGCCGACGGCGCGGATTTCATCCAGCGCTATATCTTCCCCGGCGGGATGCTGCTGTCCGAAAGCCGCTTTAGGGCGCTGGCGGCGGCGAGGGGCCTACATGGTGCGACCAGCAGGATTATGGCCTGCATTATGCCGAAACGCTGCGGCTATGGCGTGAACGTTTTGACGCGGCGGTTGAGCAGGACGGTTGCCATCAGGTTTTGACGCAAAATTTGTTGCGCTGTGGCGCTATTATCTGATGTATTGCGAAGGCGGGTTTCGCGGCGGCGGGATCAATGTCGCGCAGGTCACTTTGCAAAAGGATGCAGATACTAGCACCGTAGCCCTGAGCCTGTCGAAGGGCGCTTCGCAGTGAGGCGTGCTTCGACAGGCTCAGCACTACGGTTTTGGCAGGGAGATAATAATGAAAAAATGGATTTTGGGCATAGTGGTGGTGGTCGCCATCGCGCTTGGCATAACCTGGTTCAGCATGGACAAGGATATGCGCAACCTTGCTGCCAATTTGCCGACCAACACTGATGTGCTGTTCTGGTCCATCCCGCAACGCGACGCCGGTTTCCGCGCGATGGACCGGCTGCCTGTCCTTGCCAAATCGAACATCATCGACGCTGGCGACACCGTCTATCCGATGCCTAAAGGCGAACCGCTGAAAATCGATACGGATGTTGACGCCTATATGAAGACACAGCGCACCGCCGGCCTAGTCATCGTGCAGGACGGCAAGATCCGGCTGGAAAAATATGGCCTCGATTTTGACGGCAACGGCAAATGGACGAGCTTTTCGGTCGCCAAGTCGCTCACCTCGACGATGGTCGGTGCGGCGGTGAAGGATGGCTATATCAAAAGCCTGCAGGACAAGGTCACAGACTATATCCCCGAAATGAAGGGGTCGGCCTATGACGATGTGACCATCGAGCAACTGCTCACCATGACCTCGGGGATTAAATGGAACGAGGATTATGAGGACAAGAAAAGCGACGTCGCGCTGTTCGCCACGCACAAGCCCGAACCCGGGATAGACGTCACCGTCAGCTATATGCGTAAGCTTCCGCGCGAAGCGCCTGCTGGCACCAAGTGGGTTTACAAAACCGGCGAGACCAATTTGATCGGGGTGCTTGTCAGCAAGGCGACCAAGAAACAGCTGTCTGCCTATCTGTCGGAAAAAGTCTGGGCGCCGTTCGGGATGGAACAGGATGCCAGCTGGCTGCTCGGTTCAACCGGGCACGAGATTAGCGGCTGCTGCATTCAGGCATCAACCCGCGACTTTGCGCGCTTTGGCTTGTTCATGCTCGGCGGGGCAAAGGTCGGCGGCCAAGCAATCCTGCCTGACGATTGGATCGCCAACGCCACCACCAAGCGCGCCGATATCGGCGTGCCGGGTCGTGGCTATGGTTATCAATGGTGGACCTATGACGACGGCAGTTTTGCTGCGCAGGGCATTTTTGGCCAAGGCATTTTCATTGACCCCAAACGCAAGCTGGTGATCGCATCGAACAGCAACTGGCCGCGTGCGACCGATGAGCCGTCACAACTGGGGCGTGCTGCCTTTTACAAGGCCGTTCAGGCGGCGGTGGATGCTGAGGGAGCGTGGAAGTAGCTTTGACCGAGAGATATTTACCGTAGCCCTGAGCCTGTCGAAGGGCGCTTTTTCTCATTGCCGGTTGTTGCGCCCTTTCACCCAACAACCCAATTTCCATGAAACCCTGGCGGAATACGGTGCGGGATATGCACGCGCGCAACCGGCGACCCTTCAAAATCCTGTGCATTCAGGATCACCAGTTCGCTGGTCTGGACATTGGTGTCGATGACATAACCTATCAGCCAGCCATCATCCTCGGCAGTCGCACCGGAGCGTGCAACAAAGACAAATTCGCCGGGGATGCGGCCTGCGCCAAAATCATGGACCTGTTTTCCCCCGGCCACCAGATCGTGCTTGAACAGCAAAGTCTGGTCTGGAGAGGAAGCGTCGAAGCCATCGGGCAGTGCCATCGCATAAGCATAGCGATAGGGTTTTCCGGTCAGGCTTTCGTTGGGCCGGGGGAATTCCTGTGAGGCATCGTCGATCACTTTGCGCGCAACCTTTCGCGCGACGGGATCGATCGTCCAGCGTTCAAACGGCACGCGGGTCGAATCCGGTCCCAGCGCGTCGGGGCGGAACATCTGGTCGTGCGCGCAGACGTCGAGGATGACAGTGCCGTCGGCATCTTCGTAACCATTGCAAGGGTGGAAGACATAGCAGGGCTCGACGTCGCACCAGATGACATCACCGCCGCTGCCGTTGCGCGGGAGCAGGCCGACGCGAGCCTTGTGTTCGGGGTTCCAGCGATAGGGGAAGGGGTGACCGCCGATCAAAGCCTTCATCGAGAAAGTGCAGGGCAGGTCGAGGATGATCGCGTAATTCTTTGTAATCATGCAATCATGGATCATCGGGCCGTGCTGCACCGCCACCGGTTCTTCGCGGATCACCTTGCCGCTTGCATCAACCACGACATGCCAGATGGTGTCGGCAACATCGCCCTTGTAGCAAATTGCGTGCATCTCTCCGCTGTCGGGATCGAGATGCGGGTGCGCCGAAAAAGCATAATGCAACGTGCCGCCAAAGGGATCGTGCGCGATGGTGTTCAGCTCCGCATCGATCCGCACCGGAAAGCCGCCTGCCTCGACAATCGCCCATGTTTCGCCTGCATGGCCGACAACATTGGTGTTGACCGTATCAAAGCGTTCGGAGCGCGTTCCGGGGGCTGGGGGTTCGCCCAATGCCTCGCTGACCTTGGTCGAGCGTATCCATCGGTTGCGATACCATAAGGCTTTGCCGCCTTTCAGCCGTACGCCGTGGACCATGCCGTCGCCCAGAAACCAGTGATAGGCTGCCGGATTGGGTGCAATCGGATTGGGACCGATGCGGATATAGCGGCCGTCGAGTTCGGCAGGGATTTCGCCCGTCACTCGCAGCTCGTCGAGCGTCAGTTCCGCATCCATCGGCGTGTGTATGCCCGACAGATAGGGATGCGGTTCAACCGGGGCCTTGGCGCGGTCGCGGTTAAACTCGGCGACCTTCATGATCCCCTTAGTGATTGTTCCGCGGATCAGTGTTTCGACGGCGCTTGCCATGCTTTTTCTCCTCGATCTTGCCTTTCGACTCGGCAATGTTTACAGCGATAACATGGCGAGCAATGCTAACAGTGTCAACATCGAAAGCGAGAAGCGCGGATACCATCATGGCGACCTGCGTTCGGCGCTGGTGCAGGCGGGGCTCGATCTGCTCAAAACGCGCGCGCCCGATGCGGTTTCGCTGCGCGAAATTGCACGGATGGCAGGGGTCAGCGCAACCGCTGTTTATCGCCATTTCCCCGACAAACAGGCGCTTCTCTCGGCATTGTGCGACGAAGGCGCCGAAGATCTGGCCAGACTGCAACAGGCGGCGATGGCGCAGGCGGGTGGTGGCCGGTCGGGTTTTGATGCCGTGGGACGCACCTATGTGCGCTTTGCACTCGCCAACCCGACATTGTTCCGGCTGATGATGACCGCGCCGGTTGATTCGTGCGCTCCGCTGGCGGCGCTGGGGCAGGACGTGCTCGCCAAGAAGATTTTGATGGACAATATCGCCGCACTTGCTCCGGTCGAAGCCTCTCAGGCAGAGCAAAGGGTGTTTGCGCTCAGGGCCTGGTCAATCGTTCACGGACTGGCGATGCTAATGCTTGACCGGCAGGTTCCGGCCGATGACGCGCTTATTGACGCAGTGGTGACCAGCGCGTCGGTCGGCGTTGGTTAGGGTCGAGGAACAACCACGCCGAAACGGTGCAGAACCGAATCGAGAATTGCCTGATTGAGCAGATCGGCAAAGGCGCAGCCAACCATCTGGCCATTGTTCCACGCAACCTCTGCCTGCAAAGGTGACAGTCCCGGCAGCGTCAGCCAGCAGCGTGTACCCGGCGGCATTCCGGTGGTCGCCTCGCAGGCAAAGCCGCCCAGCGACAGGTTGGTGACATTGACCTTGAAACCGGTGACGCCCGAGGGACGCAGCGTTGCTGGCACGTCCAGCTTGACGCGCGGCGCACAGCGATCTTCGAGCGCGGCATTGTGATATTCCATCACGGGTCGTTCAATGGCTTGCAGGGGCATCACGACTCACCTTTTGTCTGATATCCCATATCTATCAAAGTGCGATGAACCCGATATTGCGCGAAATGGATAGCGGATATTAACCAACCATGCGCTTGGGAATTGGTATGTTTTTTAGAGCCCTGCGCAAACCTTGCAAAAATGCATCTGCACTGCCATATGCCCGCCCGGGAGTCGGATGGGCGTAGGTGTCGCCAACCCGGTCAGATCCTGACGGAAGCAGCCGCAACGATTTTTCTGCGGGTCATCCGGCTCCTACATCTTCCTGACATTCGCTTAAGTCGCTTGTTTCGCGCAAAAATCCTGTTTAGCCAGACTGGCATTGCGGATCGACAAGGGGAATAAGCGCATGATTATCTGGGGGTCGTCGGGAAAAGCTGTTGATGCCGGCGATGCCGGTTCGCATTATTGCGAAGTGTGCAAGGAGCAACGGTCGTTCCGTTACATGCTGACCTACAAGGTCCACCACATCTGGTATCTGCTGCGCTGGCCCACTTCGCAAAAATATTTCCGCACCTGCCAGGTTTGCAACAACAGCTTTGATTCCACCGCACCCGTCGCCGTTTCGGCGGGGATTGATGACGGCGTGAAGACCAAGCATCCGATTCCATTTTTCGATCGCTGGGGCTGGGCGGTCGGACTGGGCGTGCTAAGCGCGTTCGTTGGCATGGTCATGATAACTGCCAATATTGAAAAGGCCGCCGACGCAAAGCTGGTTGCCGATCCCAAAGCGGGTGACCGCTATATCGTGAAGATCGAAAAATTTGTCGGTGAGGTGAACGGAAACAGCCCGCTTGACACAAATTACGGAATTGTTCGCGTCGCCTCTATCAATGGTGACGTGGTGGTATTCGATCTTCCTCGCATGGTTTGGACGAAATCGTCGAAGTTGCGATCGGAAATCTATCAGCAGGCCTTGCAAAATACCTATTATGAAGGCGGAATCCAGATTCCCAAAAGCGCATTGGGACAATTGGAGCAGCAAGGTGTTATCGAGGATGTCGAGCGTTAAAACGACATTGCAATGTCGTTTGGTGATTGACGATCACATTGTGATGTGAAACAGGGCATGCATGTCCACACATCTCATCGAAAAGCTGCGCCACCTCGTCACCGAAGGCGGTCTGTCTCGTTCTGGCCTCGCGCGTGCTGCCGGGCTTCATGCCAACACGTTACGCGATCTTGACCTGCCTGGCTGGAACCCTACGGCGGATACGCTGCGCAAGCTTGAATCCTATCTCTTCGCCAATGATGACACTCCTGCGCTCGTCCCCATCGAGGAGATTATCGAGGAAGCGCGCAACGGGCGGATGTACATATTGGTCGATGATGAAGACCGCGAGAATGAAGGCGATTTGATCATCCCCGCGCAAATGGCGACGCCCGATGCGATCAACTTCATGGCGACTCATGGGCGCGGGCTGATCTGTCTGGCGATGACCAAGGCGCGCTGCGACCAGCTTGGACTCGGCCCGATGGCCAGTGAAAATCGCGAAAGCATGGAAACCGCTTTCACTGTGTCAATTGAGGCCAAGGAAGGCGTCACCACCGGGATCAGCGCCGCGGACCGGGCGCGGACAATCTCGGTCGCGGTCGATGCCTCCAAAGGCCCCGCTGACATCGTCTCGCCGGGTCATGTCTTCCCGCTGACCGCGCGCGATGGTGGCACGCTGGTGCGCGCAGGCCATACCGAGGCGGCGGTCGATATTTCAAGGCTTGCCGGGCTTAATCCATCGGGCGTGATCTGCGAGATTATGAAGGATGATGGCACAATGGCGCGGATGGACGACCTTGTCGCCTTCGCCCGGATGCACAATCTGAAAATGGGCACGATCCGCGACCTGATCGAATATCGGCGCAAGCATGACCATCTGGTCGAATGCGTGTCGGAAGCGCCCTTCACTTCTGACTATGGCGGCGAATGGACGGCTAAAAGCTATCGCAACAAGGTTGACGGCAGCGTTCATCTTGCGTTGCAGAAGGGCAAGGTCTTGCAGGACGAACCGACACTCGTGCGGATGCATGGTATTTCAATTTTTTCCGATGTGCTCGGCGCACCCGGGCCGCGCAAGCGCATACTCCAACGGTCTATGGAAGAAATCGGTAAAAAGGTGCAGGCGTAATTGTGCTGCTCATGCCGACCGAAGGCGGTGCATTGGTCAGGGAAATCGGCCGGGCAGGAACCGCTCCGCCGTCGATGGACCTGCGCGCTTATGGCATCGGTGCGCAAATCCTTGCAGATCTGGGCATTCACGACATGATCCTGCTGACCAACGCGCATCGCAATGTCGTTGGTCTGGACGGCTATGGTATCAACATTGTGGGCGAACGCCCAATTCCGGAGAATTGAGACATGGCCAAATTCCTGATCGTCGAGGCGCGTTTTTACGACCATTTGAACGACATGCTGGTTGCAGGCGCATCCGCTGCACTGAAGTCAGCGGGGCATGAGGTCGAGGTCATCACTGTCCCCGGCGCACTCGAAATCCCCGGCACGATTGCGCTGGCATCCGAAAGCGATCTTTACGACGGCTATGTCGCCATCGGCGTCGTCATTCGCGGCGAGACCTATCATTTTGAAATCGTCGCCGGCGAAAGCGCGCGCGGTATCATGGCGCTGACCATGGACGGCATGGCAATCGGCAACGGCATCCTCACGGTTGAAAATGAGGAGCAAGCCATCGTTCGCGCTGACCCCAAGCAGAAAGACAAGGGTGGCGAGGCGGCAAAGGCGGCTCTGGCGTTGTTTGCATTGAAGAATCGCTTTTCCTGACCCCTGTTTCGGTGCATCCTGTGCGCCGGAGTATTTCGAGGGGAGTGTGAATATGGGTCTGGCTTCTGCCCGGCAGACGCAATTGAATCCGGTTATCGGTACCGAGATTCAGGGGCTTGATCTCAACCAGCTCGACGAAGCCATGGCGGCAGAGCTGCGAGCGTTGTTGGCCGAGAGGTCAGTGCTGGTGATCCGCGACCAAGCACTCGATCGCGAAGCGCACAAGCGTGTCGCCCGCATCTTCGGCACCGGTGTCTTGCACCAGCACGCATTGGGATCAGCGCGCGGCAGCGATGATCCTGAAGTTTATCCGGTCCGCACCAACGCAGCATCCAAAATCACCGCTGGCGAAGGCTGGCACACCGATGTCAGCTGCGATCCGGCACCAATTGCGGCCTCATTGCTTTATATGCACGAAATGCCCGAACATGGCGGTGGTGACACGCTATATTCCAGCATGGCGGAGTGCTTTACCCGGCTCTCGCCGCCGCTCAAGGAGTTGGCGCGCAATTTGAAAGCCACGCATGACGGCGCCTTTCCCTATCGCACCATTTACGGGATCGAGCCATCGGCTGGCACGCATTACAACAAGACCGTGCATCCGCTGGTGATCCGCCATCCGGTCAGCGGCAAGGATATATTGTGGATCAACCGTGGCTTTACCACGCGGATCGAAGGCGTGAGCCATCATGAAAATCGCGGGCTGATGGAGCTGTTTTTCCAGCACATCGAAAACACCCTGACCGCCCAATGCCGCGTCAGGTGGGAGGCGGGGACGCTGACCATCTGGGACAATGTGGCGACCCAGCATCACGCCGTTTGGGATTATTACCCTGAATCGCGCTATGGTGAGCGGATATCGGTCATCGGGCCGGAAATCCACGCAGCGTGACCATCGGGACCGTCGCGCACAGCAGGCGCACTGCCGGACTGATTGCCTTTTTTCTGTTCCTGCACATCGTCAATCAGATTGACCGGCAGTTGGTGGCAAGCTTTGCCCCGACATCATGCGCGATCTTGAGCTGTCGCGAAGCCAGTTTGCGCTGGTCGCAGGGATTGCGTTTAGTGGCTTTTACGCCGTCGCTGCAATTTTTGCAGGCGTGATGGCCGACCGGATCGGCCGGGTTCCGGTGCTGACCTTTGGTGTCGGCATCTGGAGCCTGTTCACCGGACTGACCGGAATGGCGCAGGGTTTCTGGACGATGCTGCTGGCGCGGCCCTTTGTGGCAACGGGTGAGGCTACTTTGGTTCCGGCGGCGTCGAGCATCATCCTGTCGCGCGTCGCCGACCGGATGAAGGCGACCGCGATCGGCATATTTTTCGCAGGCATTCCGCTGGGCGTCGGTGCCAGTTTCCTGATTGCCGGGCAATTGGGGCCGTTGATCGGCTGGCGCTATTGCTTTGTGCTGATGGCGGTGGTCGGGCTCGTGGCGACGCTGATCGCGATGCGGATCAAGGACGATTCACACCTTGCACTGAACGCAAAGGCAGGGGCCCAGCATGCGCGAACTGCTCGCGGAATTATGGGCCATTGCCAAAACCAACCCGCGTTACCGCTATGCGACGCTGGCGATCATATTGCTGCACGCGCACTCGGCGACTGGCCCCTTCATCCAGCTGTGGCTGCACGATGACAAGGGCTTGCCCAAGGAAAGCGCGGCCAGCCTTTACGGCGGCCTGTTCATTGTCGTTGGTCTGGTCGGGTCGATGGGGGCAGGGTTGCTCACCGACTGGCTGCACCGCCGGTCGGGGACGGACCGTGCGCGCACGCTGTCGCTGTTTTTGCTCGGGCTCGCGCCGCTGATCCTTGCCTATCGACTGGCACCCGCCGATTCGCCGCTGTTCCTTGCCGGGATGGTGGCATCAATCCTTTATATCTCGTCTGCCTATGGGCCCGTCTTTTCGGTGATCGAAGAGGAATTGCCCCGGCGTCTGGTGGCGAGTTCGACCGGTTTTGCGATGCTGGCAATCAACCTGATTGTCGTTGGCGCAGTGACCTTAGTAATCGGCGCGGTCAGCCAGTTGTTGCATCAGGCGGGCATCGCACAAAGCTGGACCATCCCGATGCTGGGCGCCGATTGCATCGCCCTGACGGCGTGTGTGCTGCTATGGCTGGCATCGCGGCACAAAAGCGTTATGCGGGAATCATGACTGCACCTGTTCTACCCACGCAATATAACCCCGAAGACCCCACCACGCAGGCACGCGCCGCACACAACCGTGCGCTCAACGATGCCCTGCGCGCTCGCGTTGCCGAGGCGGCGCTGGGCGGCAATGAAAAGTCGCGCGAACGCCACACAGCGCGCGGCAAATTGCTGCCCCGCGAACGTGTCGAGCGGCTGCTCGATCCGGGTTCGCCCTTCCTTGAAATCGGTCAGTTGGTGGCCGACGGCGTTTACGGCGAGGATATTCCCGGTGCAGGCATGATCTGCGGCATCGGCCGGGTGTCGGGCAAACAGTGCATGATCGTGTGCAACGACGCGACAGTAAAGGGCGGGACCTATTATCCGCTGACCGTCAAAAAGCATCTGCGCGCGCAGGAAATCGCACTCGAAAACCGGCTGCCCTGCATCTATCTGGTCGACAGCGGCGGCGCGAACTTGCCGCATCAGGCAGAGGTGTTTCCCGACAAGGAGCATTTCGGGCGCATCTTTTTCAACCAGGCCAATATGTCGGCGCGCGGAATCCCGCAGATTGCCTGTGTCATGGGCAGTTGCACCGCTGGCGGCGCCTATGTGCCTGCGATGAGCGATGAGAGCGTTATCGTGCGTAATCAGGGCACGATCTTCCTTGCTGGCCCACCGCTGGTGCAGGCGGCGACGGGTGAAGTGATCAGCGCAGAGGATCTTGGTGGCGGCGATCTTCATGCGAAGAAATCGGGCGTGGTCGATCATCTGGCCGAAAATGACGAACATGCGCTGACGATTGTGCGGGATATTGTGAGCCATTTGAACAACACCGCAGCCCTGAGCCTGTCGAAGGGCGTTCCGCAGCACGGAGGGGCGGACTTCGACAGGCTCAGCCCTAACGGTGTTGAACTGAAAGAGCCAAGGCCCCCCAAATATGACGCCGAAGAACTCTACGGCATCATCCCCGACGATGTCCGCGCGCCCTATGACGTCCGCGAAGTCATCGCACGGCTGGTCGATGGCAGCGAGTTTCACGAATTCAAGGCGCATTATGGCAGCACTTTGGTCTGCGGCTTTGCTCATATCTGGGGAATGCCGGTCGCGATCCTTGCCAATAATGGCGTGCTGTTCAGCGAAAGCGCCGTGAAGGGCGCGCATTTCATCGAACTGGCGCAGCAACGCAAAATCCCGCTGCTGTTCCTCCAGAACATCTCCGGCTTCATGGTCGGCGGAAAATATGAGGCGGAAGGGATTGCCAAGCATGGCGCGAAGCTGGTGACAGCCGTGGCGACCGCAACCGTCCCCAAAATCACCGTGCTGATCGGCGGGTCATTTGGTGCGGGCAACTACGGTATGTGCGGCCGCGCCTATGCCCCGCGCTTCCTGTTCACCTGGCCCAATGCGCGGATCAGCGTGATGGGTGGGGAGCAGGCGGCTTCTGTGCTGGCGACGGTTCACCGCGACGCCGCGACCTGGACGCCCGAGGAAGCCGAAGCCTTCAAGGCCCCTGTGCGGCAAAAATATGAGGATGAAGGCAACCCCTATTACGCGACCGCGCGGCTGTGGGATGACGGCATCATCGACCCGGCGCAGACAAGTGATGTGCTGGGACTGGCGCTGGCGGCGACATTGAACGCGCCGGTCGAGGATAGAGGTTTTGGGGTGTTTCGGATGTGAGTATGGTCGATCCAGAGTCAAAGAAACTTGAGGGAATTGGGGGATGGCTTTTGCTATTCATTTTGACTCGGACGATCCTAGGGCCGCCTTGGAACGGATGGAGGCTATTTCAGCGATGGGAAGAAATGAGAGACGCCGCGCCTGAATTTGCAGCAGGTTCAGAATTCGCCACGCTGCATGTGGTGTCTTGGAGTGTTTTTGGAATTTCAACCGTTATTCAATTTTGCGTTGGTCTGCTATTGTGGAAGCGTCTTAAACCGAGTTCGGTCATCATCGCCATAGCTTCCCTTTGGTTCTGCGGACTAATACTGTCCGTTGGCGGTCATTTCCTCGCACTATTTCTGATTGATGCGAATTTTGAGATCCGCGATTTTAAATCGCTTGTTGTGCCGTTGATTTCAGTCGCTCTGTGGACCGCATATCTTATGAAATCCGATAGAGTCAAAAATACTTACGGACTGACTCGGTAGCAATGACCCAACCTCTCCACACCACCACTCAAATCCTGCCCGGAACGGGGGAGGACCGCGACGCGACGTGGCGTGGTGGAGGGCGCGCGGGGCCGCCTTTCGCTCCTGTCCGCGCCTTCGGCGGTCCTCTCCCTGCAAGCTGTGAGAGGAATTTGGCATGATCCAATCCCTCCTCATTACCAATCGCGGCGAAATTGCCTGCCGGATCATCCGCACCCAAATCCTCCCTGAGCTTGCCTCGGGGAGGGGGACCGCTGGACGTAGTCCAGTGGTGGAGGGGCAGCCGCTTGCGGCGGAGCTTTGGCGCGCAAAACACTCGCTTCGCTCATGCCCCTCCGTCACACGCTGCGCGTGCGCCACCTCCCCGAGGCAAGCTCGGGGAGGATTGAAAGAAGTGGCCCGTGTTTAAAGATCAAGCGCCAAAGCCAGCCCCCGGCGCTGTTGCTCGGGCGCGGAAATTGCGGAAGGAGATGACTTTGCCCGAGGTGCTGCTTTGGCGCTTGCTGCGCGGCCAGCCGCAAGGCGTTAAGTTCCGACGCCAGCATCCAAGTAGCAGGATAGGCATGGACTTTTATTGCTCCGATGCTCGGCTGGTGTTCGAGATAGACGGCATTGCGCATGACATGGGAGACAACCCCGAACGCGACTTAAACAGAGACGCTTGGCTGCGCTCGAAGGGTATTGATACGGTGCGCATTCCTGCAACAGACGTGTTGAAGGATGTTAATGCGGTTGCCGATGGCATCCTCTCACTGGCGCTTTCGCGCTTGCCCCTCCACCACCCGGCAATCGCCGGGCGGTCCCCCTCCCCGAGACAAGCTCGGGGAGGAATTGAGAAAGAATCATGATCCGATCGCTCCTCTCCGCGCATTGGGCAGTCCTCCCCCTGCGGGAGCAGTGTTAGTGGTGCGTGATCTGCAAGCGCAGTCCCGGCGTGGGCTGAAGCTGATCTGGCGCTTCCCTGCCGCTCTTCTTCTGGCGGGCTGGTCGGTCACTTCGATCGCTGGAGCGCCCAAACAGTTCAAAATGCCGCCTGATTTCGATTATGATCGGCATTACGCAAAACTCGCAGCCAACCCGCCTCATTTATCCGCAGCGCGCCTGCCGAAGGGGTATAAAATCGGCAAATGTCTGTTGGTCGTTGATGGTCAGACGCGGATTTCGGGGCCTTGCGCCTATATCCTTCACAAGGGCGGCGAATTTCACATAGCTGGTCCGCGCCAAGTGTATGACGGTATCGACTATCCCAAAGCCGAGATCGGGGCGATGGAGATGTCGACCGATTGGTGGGCCAGTGTTTTCAAAGATGAAGACGGCAATTGGACGGGTTATGGGAATGAGAATGTCCGCTACACAAAGGGCGATGGAAGCGCGTGGTACGAACTGGTAAAAAGCGGCGCCTGCTTTTCAAACGAAACGAGACGCCAGCCATCTGATACTTACCAGCAACGGGTAAAACTGTGCCTTTGGAAGAAGTGATGACTCCTTCGCTCCTCTCCACGTCTGAGGCGGTCCTCTCCCGGCGGGAGAGGTGTTTGGGGACAGAGTGAAAGGAGCAACCCAATGACCCACATCTTTATAACCGGAGCATCAGGATTTGTCGGCGGGGCGGCTGCAAGGCATCTCATCACGAAGGGCCACAAAGTCTCCGCCATGTCGCGTTCGGAAAAATCCGATGCGGCTATTCGCGCGCTGGGCGCGATGCCGGTGCGGTGCGACCTTGAGAGCATAGCGCCCAAGCATATGGCGGGGGTGGACGCCGTCATCCATGCGGCGGCCTTTGTTGAAAGCTGGGGGCCGAAAGATGCGTGGTACAAATCCAATGTGCTCGGCACGCAGGCGGTGCTCGATGCGGCAAAGGCGGCGGGGGTAAAGCGCTTCATCCATATCGGCACCGAGGCTGCGATCTGCCAAGGCCAGCACATCGACGGCGCGGACGAAAGCTATCCGCTCGCACCCAATTCGCCCTATCCCTATTGCGCGACCAAGGCGCAGGCGGAAATACGGGTGCGCGCCGCCAACACGCCCGATTTCACCACCATCATATTGCGCCCGCGCTTTATCTGGGGGCCGGGCGACACCACTTTGCTGCCCAGCGTCGCCGATATGGTGAAGGCGGGCAAATTCACCTGGATCGACGGCGGGCGGGCGCGCACTTCGACGATCCATATCGACAATCTGGTGCATGCAATCGAGCTGTCGCTGACCAAGGGGCGCGGGGGTGAGGCCTATTTCATCCTCGATGACGGCGAAATCAGCATGAAGGCGATGATTTCGGCAATGGCCGACACCATTGGCCTGAAGCTCCCCGACAAATCGGCTCCGAGCTGGTTGCTCGATGGAGTCGCGGCGTTGTGCGAAAGCATTTGGCGGCTGTTCAACCTGAAAAGCGAACCGCCAATCACCCGCCACGTCGTCATGGTGATGAAATGCGATTGTGTGCTTGACGGCAGCAAGGCGCATGGGGAATTGGGCTACACACCCGTCGTCTCACGGGAACAGGCTCTTGCCGCAATGAAAGCTGCCAATAGATGATAAAATCCCTCCTCATCGCCTACAACCTTTGAAGGAATTGCGGCCATGATTGCAAATCTTGCGCTTGTTACAGCGGCACTCTTCGCCGGCGCGGCGCTTTATATCAATGTGGCCGAGCATCCAGCACGGACGTTGCTGGACGATGCATCATTGCTCCGTCAGTGGAAGCCATCGTACAAGCGCGGGTTTGCGATGCAGTCTACCTTAGCCATTTTGGGTTTTGCGTTAGGCATGGCCGCATGGTGGCAATCCGGGGAAATACTCTTGCTGCTCGGGGCGGTACTGATGATCGCCAACTGGCCGTTCACGCTGATTTTTATCATGCCGACCAATCACATTTTGACAGCGATTGACCCGGCGACTGGAGATGCCCGTGTCCGGCCATTGATGGCAAAATGGAACCGACTCCATGCTGTCCGGACGGCTCTCGCAGTGGCGGCGACCATTTGTTTTCTGATAGGCACAAACCCATGATCCAATCCCTCCTCATCGCCAATCGCGGCGAAATCGCCTGCCGGATTATCCTTACCGCGCGTGCCATGGGTATCCGTACCATTGCGGTCTATTCCGACGCCGATGCCAAGGCGCTGCATGTGCGCTCTGCCGATGAAGCGGTGCATATCGGGCCTTCCGCCGCGCGCGAAAGCTATCTGGTGGGTGAGAAGATCATCGCAGCTGCCAAGGCGACCGGCGCAGAGGCGATCCATCCGGGCTATGGCTTCCTTTCGGAGAATGCCGAGTTCGCGCAGGCGGTGATTGACGCGGGGCTGGTGTGGGTCGGGCCGAAGCCTGCCAGCATCACCGCCATGGGGCTGAAAGACGCGGCCAAAAAGCTGATGGCCGAGGCAGGTGTGCCCGTCACCCCCGGCTATATGGGCGAGAATCAGGACCCCGGCATCCTTGCGATGCATGCGGGCGAAATCGGCTATCCGGTGCTGATCAAGGCGGTCGCGGGCGGTGGCGGCAAGGGGATGCGGCTGGTCGAGCGCGAGGAGGATTTTGCCGATGCGCTTGCCTCTTGCCAGCGTGAGGCGAGTGCCTCGTTTGGCAATGCGCATGTCCTGATCGAGAAATATATCCAGCGGCCCCGTCATATTGAGGTGCAGGTGTTCGGCGACAGCCACGGCAATATCGTCCACCTGTTTGAGCGCGATTGCAGCCTGCAACGCCGCCACCAGAAGGTGATCGAGGAAGCCCCCGCGCCGGGCATGGACGAGGCCACCCGCGCCGATCTGTGTGCCGCCGCCGTTCGTGCAGCGAAGGCTGTCGATTATGTGGGCGCAGGCACGATCGAGTTCATCGCCGATGCCAGCGAGGGCCTGCGCGCCGACCGCATCTGGTTCATGGAAATGAACACAAGGCTGCAGGTCGAACATCCGGTGACCGAGGAGATTACCGGCGTCGATCTGGTGGAGTGGCAGCTGCGCGTTGCCAGCGGGGAGGCTCTGCCCAAGCGACAAGATCAGCTCAGCATCAGTGGTTGGGCGATGGAAGCGCGGTTGTATGCGGAAGACCCGGCGAAGGGGTTTTTGCCTTCCATCGGGCGGCTGGAGCATCTGGTGCTGGCGGAAAGCGTGCGCATAGACACCGGGGTGGAGCAGGGGGGCGAGGTTTCGCCTTTCTACGACCCGATGATCTCCAAACTGATCGCGCATGGGGCCACGCGCGCGGAAGCGATTGCGCGGATAGAGGATGGCATCGATAATAGCGAAGTCTGGCCGGTGCGCACCAATGCGGGCTTTTTGGGGCTGTTGTTGCAGCATCCCGATTTCGTCAGCGGCGATGTCGATACCGGGTTGATCGGGCGCGATGGTGACGACCTGGTCCACCCGCCAGAGGTCGAGGCAGAGGAACTGGCCGAGGTTGCTGCCTTGCTCGCCGCCAGCCCCGGCGACGGACCGTGGAGCGCAGCGCTCGGCTTTCGCGCCAACGCCGCCCCCCGCGCCACCGCCCGGCTTCGCGATGATAGCGGCGCGCTGTTTGAAGTCGAACTCGCCGAGGTTGAAAACGGCACGCCCGCGCGCGAAGTTCTCGCCTTCACCGGCGGCTTTGCCCGCGCCTATATGCTCGACCGGCACGACGGCGGCGGCCACCACGGCGCGCATGATGGCGATATCCTCTCCCCCATGCCCGGCCGCATCATCGCGGTTGAGGTGACCGAAGGCCAGGCCGTTACCAAGGGGCAGAAACTGCTCACGCTCGAAGCGATGAAGATGGAACACAGCCTGACCGCACCCTTTGATGGTGTGGTCGCGGAACTGAACGCAGAACCCGGCGCGCAGGTGCAGGTGGAGGCACTGCTCGCGCGGATCGAGGCGGCGGAGAAAGAAGCGGCCTAATCCTCAATCCGCATAGCCGAGCAATTGCGAATTGGTCTTGCCGGTGGGCAGCGGCCCGCCACAGCGGTCGCACACCCCGCGCGCATCGGCATCGGCGAACATGCGTCTGCGCATCTGGTCGAACTTGGCTTCCAGCCGCGCCCGCGCTTCCTCGGGCGAGGGCGGCTTCCACTTGCCGCCATATTGCTTGAAGCGCACACCCGCCTTCCATTCGTCAAAGGTCAGCACTTCCTCGCTGTTGCGCGCCAGCTTGCCGCCCGACATGTCGCCCTGTTTGAGCAACAGTGAAAGCATCGCGTCGGAAGGCTCGATCCGCCGTTCATATTCCTCGCCCTTGCGGATGATGATCGTCTCGCGCCCCTCGACCGCGCGTTTATAGGCAATCGCGATCAAGCCCTGCTGCGCGCGCGCCAGCGCATCCTCCCACGCGGCAGCGAAGAGCGGATAGCGTTTCTGCGCCCGCCGCCCCGCGACTGTGGACATCCCCGCCACCCGCGCCGCATCCTTGACACAGCCGGTGTGCGCCAGCGTGTCGAGAAAGCGCTGCACGCGCTGCTGGTTCCAGCCATCATGCCGTTTGCGATAGCCGGGCATCAGCGTGGCAAAGTCGATGTTCGGCCCGTCGGGGATGACTTGCGGCGGATGCGCAGAGGCCGCCGCCAGATCATCCTCGGGCTTGCGCCGCCGCGCCATCAGTGGACGCTCGCGGGGTCGAGGTCTTCGCCGTCGTCCGCGTCATCATCATCGTCATCGTCCTTGTCGAGATCGATGAGGAAGCCATAAGCGTCGAAATCCAGCGCAACCAGCTCATCCGCCACCCACAGCATTTCGTCGCGCAGGTCGCAGAGATAATCGACCAGCTGCGTCGTGCGGTGATCCTTTGCAACCACCAGCATCTTGTCAAAAAATTCGCGGATATGCGGCGAAATCCCCGGCGGCAGGGAGAGCGGCTGACGCGGGGAGGGCGTTTGCTGGGGAGAGAGCGGTTTTTTGGGAGTAGGCATAGTCATGATTCCTTCTTTTGGTTTTAGAAACAGATCATGACTAACCTATATGGTTTGTTGTAGGAAAGAGTTTTTTTGCCTTCAGGTTTGTTTCCATCGTTCAGAAAATCGAGAATGGCACGGCAAAGAAAAGCCCCAACTGAAAATCCCCGTCCCGCTTCCCAAGTGCGTCTTTGGTATTGGTATATCCAAATCGGACACCACCTTTCAAAGCGCCTTTGTTGTCGGGAAAGAGATACAGCGGCACATCAACTGCAAAGGCCTTGTTTTCAATGTCGTAGCTGATTTCGGGAGCAACAGCCAACCGTGCCTTGTTATCTTTGCCAAAGCTGAAAGCATGCCGGACCTCAAATGCACCAATCAAGGCCTTGTTTCTGCTGGCCGCGCCGTCTGGGCCTGTGATGCATTGCGTTTGTGTAGCGTTGATCGGCTGGCAAATCGTGATGGGATCGTTTGCCTCATATTTACGTGATGCTGTCAAAGATCCCGTAAAGGAAGTTGGCGACTCCGTCAGAAGCACCCCGCCATAAATTGTGGCTTCGTATCCGAATTTCGTGTCCGAATTTTCGACAAATGCGACTTTGTCAAAATATGCATATTTTGCCTGATTTCCGGTGACTTTTATTCCGCCGAACTTGATCGTTTTTTCGGGGAAGTGATAACCATAAACGCGCTCAAAGCCCTTGGGATTATATTCTTCCAAAAAAGTTGCTTCAGATCCGTCAAAATCGGCGTGGTCAGGGTCACATTTTTTGGCAATATCTTTGGGGTCCGCACCAATATTGCGTTTGATGCAATTGCGAATAGCAATTTTTTTCTGCGCTGCTGCATCCTCACTTTGCACAGTGTCCGAAGATGGATCGCCAATCTTTCCCCAGAAAAACGTATAGCCCAAGGACACATCTGTGCCGTTGGCAAAACCCTTGAGACCGAACAGTGGTTTTTGGTCAACACTTCCGTCGAATGCGGTGGAAACCTGGAGAAGAAATGAGTCGCTTTTGAAGGCGCCCTTGTCGATCGAGCCTCCCGAAAACGCCCATGAAAGTGTACCTTTTTTGTCTTCTTCAGTTGCTGATACTTCCAGCTGGGGGCCATCTGCCGCAAATAATGCCCGATCAGCTGAGCCGTTGGCGATTCCCGAATGAACCTGTTCGTCAACCTTGTCGTTGGCTCGTTCCTTAGCAAGTTCCTCGTTGGCCAATTTGACTTCGTTGTCGAAAGGAGTCGGTGTTTCCTGCGCAACCGCTGGATTAGCCAAGGCTAAAGTCGCCGGAATGAAGATTGTGTTACGCATCCTGATTACTCCGGCTTAATGGGGATCGAGTCAAAACCAGCAGGCTTTGTATTGGGTATCGCCGAGCGAAGCCGCTTGGCGATCAAACGATCACCTTGGAAGACTTCAACTTTTATGGATCCACCGGGATTGCCGATCATCCACCATTTGAGTCTAGTCGTTACGCCAGCCTCGGCCTGGAACGGCATTTCAGTTCGCCTAACGCCAAGTTCAGCGGATTCATGGCGGAAGACCCAAGTTTCGACGCCATTTACCTCGCTAACTTTGCAAACAAGATTGACCAAAGCCATAATAGTAACTCCCTATTATTAATGGCCTCAATCACTGACCGAAAATGCCCGACAGACACGTGACCCACATCACGCTTGCGCAAAAGATGGCGCGCCTAACAGAGGATTATGATCCCTTTCATCACCCTGATCGACACCCGCGGCCAGAAAATCTCGGTCAATGCGGAGATTGTGCAATTTGTGAAGGCCACCGACAACGCGCATGACGAATGCCTGGTCGTCTTCGGCAAAGACCAGCTGCTGCGTGTGCGCGGGACGCTGGAGGAAGTGACGCGGGTTTTGAGTGAGGGGTGATTGGGAGCACCGCCACTGTAGTCCTAAAATACTCCCCCTACCTAAGCACCACAATTCAACATCCTACGGCTGCCACGAATCCAAAAGCTCTTTCGTAATCCAATGAAACTCGCCAGAAATAAATCTATTTCTTACAATTTTATGATATTTTGATCTAAAGGAAACAGATGCTGCCCTAAACTGAACCATCATCATTAGAGCATCACTTACCTGAGGTAAATTTTCATCTTCTAATGCCTCAAGATATTTACCCTCCGGTTCATCCTTGAGAATTTTTAACAAATCATTTAATACAGTGTTTATCAGCTTTACCTTGCTTTTGCTAAGTGTCGCATCCGGCTTCTTTTTTGAAAGCTCCCTAACCTCGTGCAGAAGCGCATCGAAAACGCCAATTGCTGACTCGTAGACATTGACGGCATCGTCAGTTGTGAGATGTTCAAATTCGCTCATTTCCGTCCGACCTTTGATGGCGGACCTGACAATATGTCGCTCATCCGCCCGTCTACCAAATAATACCAATCCCCACCATAATATGTCACATTGTCAGATCGATATCGCTCGGCTTCTTCGATATATTGAGAAAGGACCAACGCAACGTCGCTCGTAGACGGAAGATCATCTGCATCAAATCCTCCAAATCCATCGAAAGGCACATACTCAGTTCCGAGAACATCATTTCCTGACTTAATGATGTTATTTATCAGTCCAAGTTTAAATTTGTTGACGGCGTCATTTGGTGATTTTTTCGCCAGCAAGCTAATCTCAGAATGAAGTCCCTGTAACTGCCCTACCAGCTTCTCAAGCCTTTCAACTTCGGATCGATCTTTCATATTTCCTCCTAAGGGCAGGCTCTCCTAAATTCTGCATATTTTTTAGTAATAACGTCAATTGGTTCCCGCTGTTTGCTGTCAAATACCTCAACCATCTGCTCAATATCGGTATCAGTCAGTGCAACTATAGCCTTACGCTGGCCTGACCAAAGGTCAATTGTTCGCTTCATGATCGCCTTTTTTAGTGGATTGCGCGTAACAAGAATTCCAAACCGGCCTAGCTCATCGGCAAGATATCTGTTCAATTGGTCAACGTGTGTTCGTTCAATCTCGGCAACGTTCTTCATCTCAAATGTCACTTGGCGTGAACCATAATCGTTGAAAATTTCTTGCAGGAAGGGCGATCTTCGCGTGTTGTAAAATATTAGATCCCGGATGCTAACGCCACTGTCCGTGCGAGCCTGCGCCGCGGCGAAATCCATGTTCGGATAAAGCAAAGATGGTAGTAACTGACAGGTAGCCTCTTCGTACTTTATGTCAGCGCCGTCAGTTTTGCCGGTAGGCAGCTTCTTTATCAGCATGTACTTGTTGCGCGCCGAACGGACGGGGATTTGCGAGAAAAGAGGGTCGTTTTGTGCATCAGCCAAGCTACGTTCCTTGGATTTTACGTAGGCAGATACGATGCCATAGTTATCTCGATTGTAGTTGAGTACTTCGACCCGAGTAAGTGTATCCGGTGTATGTGAGATTTCATCTTGCGGGCAGTGCTTTTCGAAATAGTCGTCGAAGTTGATCCAAGGCACGAAACGCAACCAGCGCTTTGGGACAAGCAACAGTGGGCGACCATCGGTTGGATCGATGGGCAACATCGCTTCACCGCTGCCAAATGTACGAAGCCGCGGGTCCCAAACATTTGCGATCTTTTCCCGCTGAGTTGGAATGCCCAACCGTTCGCACTGATCGATCGTGAAATCGATTAGAAATGACTTCAGAAAACTGCAGGCGAAGTCGCTTATCCGGTCTTTGGAGATGCCGTCAACAAAAAACTGCAACTCTTCAATGTGAGCCAAACCTTCCTGAGCGTATCGAGGAATTCGCCGGAAAACATCCAATATTTCCTGTGCCTTATCGCGACCAATCCGCTTTCCTGTTCGTGTCCGAGATGTACCCAAACCAACTTCATCGCATTCCGAGGCAGCAATAAGTATTTCTATTGCTCTGTCGCTTTCACCTTTGAGGGCCAGTTGCCCGACATAATTGAACGCCGACAAAAGAGCGCAGTGCAAAGCGATATCTTGCTGCGAAGGCGACTTCCACATAAGAAATGGATCGACGTAGAGCGGTATATCTTCGTTAAAGAACGGAATCGCAAAATCGGCGTCTTCCTGCGCCAACAATACACCGTGATAATCAGTCAATCTGGGACGTATCAGCAAGCTTGACTTCCATTTCTGCAATGTTTGTGTTTGCATTTAACGCCGTATCGAAAACGGCACCGATAGACTAGCCCTCCAAGCCCCCCTACCAAAGTCTCCCCCCTCCCCCTCTTGCCCCATCCCCCCATCGCGCTAAGGCGCGCGATAGTCAAATCTCCCGCTTCTGCGCTGGTTTGACGGTCAGCGGACACCGTTCGGTTAGACCCTTCGACAGGCTCAGGGCGAACGGTGGAAAATCCGCTGTCCGTCCTTCCCCAATCCCGCGCATGGGCACCGCACAATAGAAGGGGTAAATACCATGACCGCCGTTGGACAAGACTCGCTTGGCACCCGCTCGACGCTGAATGTCGGGGGCAAATCCTATGCCTATTATTCCTTGAAAAAGGCGGCGGCGAAATTGGGCGATGTGTCGCGCCTGCCCTTTTCGATGAAGGTGCTGCTCGAAAATCTGCTGCGTTTTGAAGATGGTGGCTTCACCGTTTCGACCGCCGATGCGCAAGCGCTGGTCGATTGGCAGAAGAACCCGAGCGAAAGCCAGAATGAAATCCAGTATCGCCCCGCCCGCGTGCTGTTGCAGGATTTCACCGGCGTGCCTTGCGTGGTCGATCTGGCCGCGATGCGCGATGCGATTGCCAAGCTGGGCGGTGATACGTCGAAGATCAACCCGCTGGTGCCTGTTCACCTCGTCATCGATCACTCGGTGATGGTTGACGAATTCGGCCACCCCAAAGCGTTTGAGCAGAATGTCGAGATTGAATATTACCGCAATGGCGAGCGTTATGACTTTCTGAAATGGGGTTCGAAATCGCTCGACAATTTCAAGGCGGTTCCTCCGGGCACGGGCATTTGCCACCAGGTCAATCTGGAACATATTGCGCAGGCAGTGTGGACCTCGACCGATGGTGATGGCGTGACTGTCGCTTATCCCGACACCTGCGTCGGCACCGACAGCCACACGACGATGATCAACGGTCTGGGCGTGCTCGGCTGGGGCGTGGGCGGGATTGAGGCGGAGGCCGCGATGCTGGGCCAGCCGGTCTCGATGCTGATCCCCGAAGTCGTCGGCTTCAAACTGACGGGGTCGTTGAACGAAGGCATCACCGCGACCGATCTGGTGCTGACCGCGACCGAAATGCTGCGCAAGCATGGTGTGGTTGGCCGCTTTGTCGAATATTATGGTCCGGGTCTGGCCTCGCTGACACTGGCCGACCGCGCGACGCTCGCCAATATGGCGCCTGAATATGGCGCGACCTGCGGCTTCTTCGGCATTGACGACAAGACGCTCGATTATTTGCGCCTGACCGGGCGTTCGGAAGACGCGATTGCGCTGGCGGAAGCCTATGCCAAGGAACAGGGCTTCTGGATTGATCCCGCGGTTGAGCCGGTGTTCAGCTCGACGCTCGAACTCGACATGGGCAGCGTGCAGCCCAGCCTCGCGGGGCCGAAGCGGCCGCAGGACAAGGTTGTCCTCACGCAGGTCGATGACGTGTTCAACAAGGATCTCGCCGAAGTGTACAAGCATGACGGGGCGAAGCGCGTTGCGGTTGAGGGCAAGGACCATGACATTGGCGACGGCGACGTTGTGATCGCGGCGATTACCTCTTGCACCAATACCAGCAATCCGGGCGTGATGGTGGCGGCAGGGCTGGTCGCGCGGAAAGCCAATGAGCGCGGGTTGAAGCCCAAGCCGTGGGTGAAGACCTCGCTCGCGCCGGGAAGCCAAGTTGTGACCGACTATCTGGTGAAGGCGGGGCTTCAGGAGCATCTCGACGCGGTTGGGTTCAACCTGGTCGGCTATGGCTGCACGACCTGTATCGGTAACTCGGGTCCTTTGGCAGAACCGATTTCGAAGGCGATCAACGGCAATGATATTGTCGCGGCGTCGGTGATTTCGGGCAATCGCAACTTTGAAGGCCGCGTCTCTCCCGACGTGCGCGCCAACTTCCTCGCTTCGCCGCCGCTGGTGGTTGCCTATGCGCTGAAAGGCACGGTGACTGAAGATTTCACCACCACGCCGATTGGACAGGGATCGGACGGCGCGGATGTGTACCTGAAAGATATTTGGCCGACCAACGACGAAGTTCACGCCGCGATGACCGCGAATGTCAGCCGCGACATGTTCCTCAGCCGTTACGCTACGGTCTATCAGGGCGACGCGCACTGGCAGGCAATTCAGGTCGAAGGGTCGGAAACCTATCAGTGGCGCGCGGGCAGCACCTATGTCGCCAACCCGCCCTATTTCGAGGGGCTGAGCATGACTCCGCCGCCGATTTCGGACATTATCGACGCCAAACCGCTGGCGATCCTCGGCGACAGCATCACCACCGACCACATCAGCCCCGCCGGCAGCATCAAGGCAGACAGCCCCGCCGGAAAATGGCTTATGGAACATCAGGTTAGCAAAGCCGACTTCAACAGCTACGGCGCCCGCCGCGGCCACCATGAAGTCATGATGAGGGGGACGCTGGCCAATATAAGAATCAAGAACGAAATGGTCCCCGGAATCGAAGGCGGCATGTCGCGTTATGGCGATGGTCCGGCCGAACCTATTTACGATGTGGCCATGAAGCACAAAGCCGATGGCACCGCGATGATCATCGTCGCTGGCAAGGAATATGGCACCGGATCGTCACGCGACTGGGCGGCGAAAGGCACCAATCTGCTGGGCGTGAAGGCGGTCATTGTTGAAAGCTTCGAACGCATTCACCGCTCGAATCTTGTTGGCATGGGCGTGTTGCCGTTGCAGTTCATGGAAGGGCAGGATCGCAACTCGCTGGGTCTAGGTGGCGACGATGCCTTCACCATCACCGGCGTCGCCAATCTGAAACCGCGCCAGACCGTGACGGTGAAGGTCACCCGCAAGGACGGCAGCACCTTCAACTTCGACGCGCTGTGCCGCATCGATACCGCCAATGAAGTCGAATATTTCATGAATGGCGGCATCTTGCATTATGTGTTGCGCAAGCTGGCGGCCTAATACGGGTAAGGGCAGTTTTGGCGGGGGCAGCTTTGCTGTCTCCCGTTACGCTGTCCGCGCCTTTGCGACCAAGTCGATAAGGTCCTAAACCACAAAACGCGATTTCATGAAGCTGGCGATAAAGCGGCGCAATTCCTGATAAGACAGGTTCTCCAGTTCGGCGAGCAAATCGACCTTGCCATCATTGTCCGCTTCATGGAACCGGTCGGAGACGGAGTCGATTGCAGCGGCATACCATTCAAAGCGTTCGGATTCCTCGCCCAGTTGCAGGCCGTCGTTGCAGGCGCGCAGCGAAATGATCAGCCCGGAAACCGCACCGCTGATTGCCGCCACAAGTTTCAACGCCATGCTATCGATAGCGTGCCCCGACATCAGCAGATAGCCTGTCCCGGCTGCACACAACAGCGCGGTAATGGTCAACACATCCGACGCGACATTGATGAAGCGTTTGCGGCTCGGCGGCGAATGGAAGCCGGGCTTCATTTTCAGGGCGGTGTAGCGGCGCTGCACGTCGATCCGCTGTTTACCGAGGACAACCAGAAGCGGCGCAAGCGCATCGGCGTCGGCTTGCAGTATCTTTGGCTTGTTCCAATGCGGCAATATCCACGGTGAGGTGTCGGCAATGTCCTGGCTCATACGGTTCATCGCATCGGTCAACGGAGCCAGATATTCATTTTGCAAGGCGTCGATGGAACGCGCCTGCGCCTCCCGCCACGACGCAATGGTCTTCCGCTTTGTCAATATATCGGCTGCCAGTGGCAGGTTGTTGAGGATGAACTGAAAGTTGAACTGGCGGATGCGTTCGGTCCAGAACCGGTGTGTCAGCCAATGCCGCCTCGCCTTGCCAAACAGGATCAGCGCATAGCCCAGCACGCCTCCGGCAAGTGCAAGCCCGCAACTGAGTAGCCCGACATGACGGCGCAGTGCCTCTGACTCAATGCCGAGCATATCGGTCACAAGCGGCGAGAAGGCCGCAAGCACCAAGCTGGCATATCCCAGCGCAACTGCGGCAAGCCCAGCACGCCGCGATCGCTTTCGGAAGTGCCCCGCAGGGTGATCATGTTGCGAGAAAAGCGCGCGCAGTTCCGGCCAGTCGAGCAGCGGAAAGACGTCGGGGACGGAGCGTTGAATGAAGGCGCGATGCCGTTCGCCCAGCAACAGGTCGTCATTGGGCCAGCCATCCAGCGGGTTATCCATCGCGCCGGTGACGATTGCGGCGCCAGTGGCGTCGATAGATGGTGGCGGCGTCTCCATTGACCATCCCCCTTTTTCGTTGCGGTTCAACGCTGACAAGGCATAGTGAAATTCGGGTCCATGTCGAGCGGGGTTGTAAAAAGTGCAGGCAACAGGTGGGGCAACCGAAGAATTCGACCGGCGCTATTCGGCATTTATCAGTTACCGCCATATCGCGCGCGACCGGCAATGGGCCAAATGGCTTGTGGAAACACTCGAAAGCTATCGCACGCCCAAAGCGCTGGTTAAAAAGGGCTTTGCCGCGCGGATCGGCCCGATGTATCGCGATGAAGACGAAAACCCTGCCTCCGCAGAACTGGGCGATCAGATTGAAAAGGCACTTACAGCGTCAGACACGCTGATTGTTGTCGCATCGCGCGACACCCCCGGATCGAGCTGGATCGACCGAGAGGTTCGGCTGTTTCAGGAGATGGGGAAGGGTGACCGCATCCTTGTCCTGCTGGTCGATGGAGACCCGGCGCAATCCTATCCACCCTCTTTGCTGAAGGACCCCGACAAGGAGCCCATTGCTGCCGATGTGCGTCCGCGCCAGGATGAGCCGGAAAAGCTGCTCAAGCACAGAGCGAAGCTGCGAATTGCAGCTGCATTGCTGCGCTGTGCTTATGATGACTTGGCGCAGCGCGATCAGCAACGGACGAGGCGGCGGCGGACATGGATCGGAGCTGGTAGCGCACTAGCATTGCTGGTGGCGGGACTGGCGTTGTTGGGGATCGCGCGACAAAGAGAAATATTGCGGCTGGACAGGACGGCGGTGTCGATAACCAGCGCGACCGACATCAATTTGGAACGCGAATATGCCATGTTTTCCGCTCTATCGGGCAGCGGCTGGCCTTATGTTGCAATCACACCAAAAGCTCAGGACATTTTACTCCCAAGAGCCAGGTTGGCAGCGGTTCATCAAATGCACCTTTGGCCCGGTAGCAGGGGTGCAACAATGGTGGCTGCTCTGTCTGACGAAAAAATTGCCGTCGGGGCGGCTGATGGATCGCTCTATCTGGCGGGCGTCAATAATTTGCGGCGGGCGATGCCCGCGCTGGAATGCCAAAATTCGGCTGAGGGAATTCAACGGTGCGCGGTTTCTGCAATCGCCGGTAATAGTAACCGGATAGCTGCAGGCAGCTCTAGCGGCGTTGTTCGCATTCTTGATCAGAAAAGCGGTACCGTCGATGCAACTACCTTGGGTTCCAACAAGATCGACCGGCTGCTTTGGCAACCGAATGGTCAATTACTCGTTGCGGACGATACGGGGATACTCACGACCATCGTTCCGGGCCAAGCGCCGCAGAGATTGCCAATTCCTGCGGGGGCAGTCGCGAAGCTGCTTTCTGACACGGCAGGAAAAACCATCATTGTCCGCACTGATGGTCGGATCGAGCAGTTGGATCCCGGTGGACGGGTATCCGCTATTGCTAACTACGGGGCAGCGGTACGCGACGCATGGTTGGTCGATGAAAAACTGCTGTTGTTCCGAACTGCAATTAACAAAGGGTTTGGCGAAACCTTGGGGGAAACCGCAATTTTTTGGGGCGGGCTCGACGGTGCGAAAGTGATCGAATTCAAAATGGGGGGGACTCATCTTACGAACGAGGCTGATCAAGTTTTGCATCCTATCGGAATGAGCCCCGAATTTTTCTTAGGCAGCGGAACATCGATATCGCGTGGGAATTTGGAAGACAGCACGATAGAATATCTGGAACTCGACATGGGTTTTGACTTGTCGCAAAACCGCTATTTCGAATTTCAACACCGGGGCTCGTTTGCGCTTTCGCCAGACAAGCGTTGGCTTTACTCGATCAACAAATATTCGGGCGCGGTGTTTGTCCTCGACCTCGAAAGGCTTGAGGAAATCGATAGGCTATTCGCTGAAAGCGCCTTCCTGAAACGCGATTTGTGCGAAGCGGGAATAGCGCCGCTATTTGCCTCGCGGTCGGGCGAAAAAGCAAAATGCCCCTGACGGCGCACTATCAACAGACATAGGGCCAATCATCGATCCAGGCGTCCGGATGGCCGTCAAGGGTGACCTTACGATCTTCGTTGATCGGCTTCATGTTACCATCGTCGTCCTGGTTTTTGCCAGAAAAACGTAATTGCAGCGAGTTGCCCCCTGGTCCTGGACCAACGCCAGATAATCCCACTGAGGTAGTGCCGGTGGCACTGGTGTCGTCAAATTCAGAGGGGAATTTTGCTGCCAGTTCGACACCATTGTCGCCGAAGCGGATGATCTGATAACCTCCGCAGAAATATCCCTGATTTCCGCCACCCCATTTGAAAAGCCCGGCTGTGTTTCCATCGGGCAATTTAACCAATTGCATATCCTGCGGTTCGCCCCAGTCATTTCCCTGAATCGACAAAGGGAATGACTGGGCGAGGCTTTTGTCAGCGGCATTGAAGTAGAATACCGAGGTACGACCCGCGCAGGCGTGGCAATCCTGAGCATTCACATGCGTGACAAGCAATACCAGCATGGCACCATTTCGGAATGCAACATAGGGTTGAGCATCAAGTAGCTCCGGCACGGCCCCATCATTGGCGGTCACGGTTACCGTGCCCGGGGCGCGCCCGCCATAGGCAGCAGAGAAAAGTGCATTAAGCTCTTCCGCCGGAAGCATGATCGAACTGTCGAAACTCTGCAAACCCGGTAAACCGGCACCTGCAAGCACTACTTTCGAAAGTTCGCCAGTTTCAACGGGCGGCGAATAGTTGGGCCTCGCAATTTCGGTGTCTTCCGGATTGTCCGAACAGGCTATCAGTACCGAAACGACCGATAATATGAAAAGAGATCTAACCGCTTTCCCGACAATTTTCATGGCCCCGCATATCCCCTAATGTTGCTCGCCTTTACAATTGCAAGCCGACGCGCGTTTCGCAAGGCCACAAATGCGGGTCAATCCATCACCACCCGCGCCACTTTATCCCGCGCGGTTGCCCCCGATACCAGCTCAATCTGTTTGCGCGAACATCCCAGCGCCTTGGCAAGATGCGTGATCACTGCCGCATTGGCCTTGCCATCTTCGGGCGCGGTGCGGGTCCAGATTTTGAGTGCGCCATTTTCAATCGCGATTTTTTCGACCCGCGCACCGGGGACGACGCGCAGCCGCAGCAGGCCTTCGCCGCTGACCAGTTCGAGTATCGCTTCGCGGGTGATTGCCATGCGCTTCGATAGCGGTATTGAAGCCGCGCCGCCACTGCCCTTGCAACCCGCTTTGACTTAAGCGCGGCTTGGGCTAAAGGCGCGGGCCTGACAGATTTTGCTGAATATGGAGTTTTCCGATGCGCGCCGACGCACAGGCGCAGGTCGACCGGATCGACGCTGCGCTGAACCTGGTGAAAATGTCGCTCGACTGGGACCGCGCGCTGCGTCGCCTTGACGAGCTGAATGCGCGTGTCGAAGACCCGACCTTGTGGGACAATCCCAAAAAGGCCGAGGAAGTCATGCGGGAGAGGCGGCGGCTGGATGCGGCGATTTCGACGGTCAAGGAAATTGATGCCGACAAGACCGGCACGGTTGAACTGATCGAGCTGGCCGAGATGGAAGGCGATGAGACGCTGGCCAATGAAGGGGCGGCTTCTCTCAAAGAGCTTGCCGACCGGGCGGACCGCGACAAGGTCTCGGCGCTGTTATCGGGAGAAGCCGACGGCAACGACACCTTTATCGAAATCCATGCAGGCGCTGGCGGTACCGAGAGCCAGGACTGGGCCGACATGCTGTTTCGCATGTACAGCCGCTGGGCCGAACAGCGCGGCTTCAAGGTCGAGACAATCGAATATCAGGCAGGTGATCAGGCCGGAATCAAATCGGCGACGATTCAGGTCAAAGGCGATAATGCTTATGGCTATGCCAAGACCGAAAGCGGCGTTCACCGACTGGTGCGGATTTCGCCCTATGACAGCAGCGCCCGTCGGCACACGTCGTTCAGTTCAGTCTGGGTCTATCCGGTGATCGATGACAGTTTTGAAATCGATATCAACCCGTCCGACCTGAAGATCGACACTTACCGCGCATCGGGTGCGGGCGGGCAGCACGTCAACACGACCGACTCTGCTGTACGCATTACGCACCAGCCATCGGGCATTGTCGTTGCCAGTCAGGTTGACCGGTCGCAGCACAAGAACCGCGAAATCGCGATGGGGATGTTGAAAGCCCGACTGTTCGAGGCGGAAATGCGCAAGCGTGAGGAAGCCGCTGGAACCGAATATGCGGCAAAGACCGAAATCGGTTGGGGCCATCAGATCCGTTCCTATGTGCTGCAACCCTATCAGATGGTGAAGGACCTGCGCACCGGCATCACCTCACCAACGCCCAGCGATGTGCTAGACGGCGATCTGGATGATTTCATCGCAGCCGCATTGGCACAGCGCGTGACCGGTGAAGCGGTTGCGGTAGAGGATGTTGATTAAGCGCTGATCCTACACGCTTGCCTAATGCTCGCTCCACCGATAGTGCCTCTTTAATTGAGCGATTAAATTGGAGAGTGTTATGTCCCCCCGCCCCGGCCCGCTGAATGGCATCAAAGTTATCGAACTCGCCGGGATCGGCCCTGGGCCCTATGCTGGGCAGTTGTTGGCTGACTATGGTGCCGATGTCGTGGTCGTGGATCGCCCTAGCAACGCCGTGGTACCAAAGGGCATCGACGGACGCGGGAAGCGGTCGATTGTGCTTGATCTGAAAAAGCCCGAGGCGATTGACGCCTTGCTCAAAATGGTTGCGGGGGCCGATGTGCTGATCGAAGGGCTAAGGCCCGGCGTTACAGAGCGGATGGGGGTTGGTCCCGACGCCTGCCATGCGATCAATCCGGGGTTGATCTATGGCCGCATGACGGGCTGGGGCCAGTCTGGACCATGGAGCCAGATGGCAGGGCATGATCTGAACTATATCGGCATGACCGGTATGCTCAACGCTATCGGCAAAAAAGGCGAGCCGCCCATGCCTCCGCTCAACATGGTCGGCGATTTTGGCGGCGGGTCGATGTTACTTGTTACCGGCATTTTGACCGCGCTGATCGAACGCGCACGCACGGGGAAGGGGACTGTCGTGGATGCCGCAATTGTCGATGGCACACACAGTTTGATGAGCTTTGTCCACGGCATGGCGGGACCGGGACTGTGGAACGTAGAACGCGAATCCAATCTGCTTGACGGCGCGGCACCCTTTTATCGCTGCTACACCACCAGCGATGGAAAATTCATAGCGGTGGGCTGCATTGAACCGCAATTTTTTGCCGCGATGATGGAACGGCTGCCAATTGATGCAGAGGCCTATGGTCATCAGCAGGATCGCGGCAAATGGCCTGAGCAGCACAAAATGCTCGAAGCGGTGTTTGCCTCCAAAACCCGTGACGAATGGGAAGCGATATTTGCGCTGACCGATGCCTGTGTCACACCGGTGCTCGACTATGTCGAGGCGGCTGACCATCCCGCCAATGCCGAGCGCAAAGCGGTGGTGAAGGATGGCAAATGGCTGCACCCACAAGTCGCCCCGCGACTGGCCTCGCACGAAGTTGCAGACGGGTTTGTCATCGCAACCAAGGGGGGCGATCATGCCTCGGTGCTGGCGGAGGCAGGGCTGGATGAAGCAGCGATTGCTGCGCTGGTTGAGGCGTGAGCTGTGGTGGCAGGGTGAGACAACCCTTTTTGGTTCCATCCGTAACCAAATCGCTCTAATCGGTTTCGATGTTTGATCGCCCGACCATCATCGACGAAGCCTTTGCAAAAAAAGTCCTTTCAGGCGATTTGCCGCCGCCGCGCAGCAACAGCCAGCCTGCGTCACCGCCCGCGCATCTGCTGATCGATTTGTTCGACAGTCAGATTATGTCGCGCCACTTGGATCTTTGGGCGCGGCGGTCGAAGGGAAAAACTTTCTATTCGCTGGGCAGTTCGGGGCACGAGGGTACCGCCGCAATGGCAGCTGCAACGCGGCAGAGCGACATGGCGTTTCTGCACTATCGCGACGCGGCCTTCCTGATCCAAAGGCGTAAGCAGCAGGGCGGACTAAATCCATTATACGATATGGCGCTGAGCTTTGCGGCCTCTGCCGAAGACCCGATTTCGGGTGGGCGACATAAGGTGCTCGGTTGTGCGCAGACCTACGTTCCGCCGCAGACCAGCACCATTGCCTCGCACCTGCCCAAGGCGGTCGGGGCGGCGCACAGTCTCGGCTTGGCAAAGCGGATCCAATATGATGGCGCGGCAATGCCCAACGATGCCGTAATCTTTGCCTCCTTCGGCGATGCTTCGTCAAACCATTCAACCGCGCAAGGGGCGTTTAACGCGGCCTGTTGGGCGGCGTATCAGCATTTGCCGATGCCAGTCATTTTCCTGTGCGAAGATAATGGCATCGGAATTTCGGTGCGCACACCCGGCGGTTGGGTCGAGGCGAATTTTGCGCATCGGCCTGCGCTGCACTATGTCTCGTGCGACGGTGTGGACTTGATTGACGCGCTGCGCGGATGCGAGGAAGCTGTTGGCTATGCCCGCGCGCGGCGCAAACCTGTTTTCCTCCACATGCGCACTGTGCGCCTGATGGGGCATGGCGGGGCAGATGTGGAGGCGACCTATTCGACGCTGAAGGACATCGAAGCCAATGAGGCGCAGGACCCGTTGCTGCACAGCGCGCGGATATTGATCGAGCACGCGGGGATGAGCCGCGAGGAAATCGTTGCCCGTTATGAGGATATGCGCGCGCGGGTCGAACGGGTTGCGGCGGAAGCACTGACCAAGCCCAAGCTGGAAACCAGTGCTCAGATCATGGAAAGCATTGTCCCGGATGTGGGTAATCGGGTTTCGCCACCCTTGCCCGATACCGCCGCGCGCAAGGCGCTGTTCGTCAAGGATGAGCGCAATCTGGCCAAGCCGGTGACTCTGGCAAAGTCGATCAACTTTGCGCTCGCCGATCTGATGCTGCGTTATCCTAACGTGGCGCTGTTCGGTGAGGATGTGTCGCGCAAGGGCGGCGTTTATGGCGTGACTCAAGCGTTGCAGGATAAATTCGGCGCGGCGCGGGTGTTCGACACGCTGCTTGATGAACAGACTATTTTGGGGCTGGCCATTGGCATGGCGCATAACGGTTTTGTACCAATCCCTGAAATCCAATTCCTGGCCTATCTGCACAATGCCGAGGATCAAATACGCGGCGAGGCGGCAACTTTGTCCTTCTTTTCGCGTAAGCAATATCAGAACCCGATGGTGGTACGAATTGCGGGGTTGCCTTACCAGAAAGGTTTTGGCGGACATTTCCACAATGACAACAGTCTGGCGGTGCTGACAGATATTCCTGGGATCATCGTTGCCGTGCCAAGCTGTGCCGCCGATGCCCCCGCGATGCTGCGCGAATGCGTGCGGCTGGCGCATGACGATGGCCGCGTTATTGTCTTTGTTGAGCCGATTGCGCTATATCACACGACAGACCTGCTGGAGTCAGGCGATGGTGGTTGGACCGCCAATTATGCTGCACCAGATGCTGCGCAGCAAATTGCTCTTGGGGATTTGAGGCAATTTGGCGAAGGGACTGATCTTGCAATCCTAACCTATGGAAATGGTTACTATTTATCGCGTAAAGCCGAGCCGGAATTGCGCGCAAAGGGCATCGACCTGCGCATCATCGACCTGCGCTGGCTTCACCCGTTGAACGAAACCGAGATCGTCGAATCGGTGTCGAACGTAGGTAATATTCTTCTGGTTGACGAATGTCGTCGCGCCGGTGGTGTCGCCGAAAAACTGATGACGATTTTGGCCGAAGCAGGTCGTGGAAATGATTGTAGTCGCCTGACTGCCGACGATTGTTTTATTGCCCTCGGCCCTGCTGCCGAACTGACCTTGCCGAGCAAGGATTCGATCGTCGCAGCGGCAATGAAGGCGGTTGGCAAATGAAGGAAAAGCTGCTCGTCATATGCCCCGGTCGAGGCACCTATAATGCGACTGAACTCGGTTATTTGAAACGCCACCATGCGACGCAAGGCGAGCTTGTTGCGCGCATCGACGCGCTGCGGTCGGCGGAAGGCCAGCCTTCGATTTCCGAACTCGATAGTGCCGAAAAATACAGCCCCTCGCTGCACATGCCGGGTGATAATGCGTCGCTCCTTATTTACGCCTGCGCGCTTTCCGATTTCGCCGCGATTGACCGAGAACGGTACGAAATTGTCGCGGTGACTGGCAATTCGATGGGCTGGTATCTGGCGCTCGCTTGCGCTGGGGTTGTTGATCTTGATGCAGGTGCGCGGCTGGTCAACACTATGGGCCGTTTGATGCACGAAAAGGGGCAGGGCGGGCAGGTCGTCTGGTCACTCGCCGATGGCGATTGGCGGATTGAGCCAGCGAAAGCAGCGGTAGTTGACGCGGTGCTGGCTGAGGTTGCGGCGCGCGACGATCTGGCGGTGCATGTTTCGATCCGGCTGGGTGCGATGGTCGTTTTCGCCGCAGATGATGCGGGTATGAAATGGCTGATGGAACGTCTCCCCAAGGATGACCGTTTTCCTATGAAGCTGAACTACCACGCGGCTTTTCATTCGCCCTTGCTCGACCATATTGTGCCGCTTGCGAAAGCATCCAATCCGCTTGGAGATTTTGGTACAGGCACAATCCCGGCCATCGACGGTACCGGCCGGGTATGGTCACCCAAGGCCTTCGATCCGGCGGCAATTTATGACTATACGCTCGGTGCCCAGATTAACCGTAGCTATGACTTCACGCGAGCCGTGCAAGTTGCTGCGTATGAATTCTGTCCGGACCGTATTGCCATACTTGGCCCTGGAACAACATTGGGGGCACCTGTTGCCCAAGCGCTAATTGCCTGCGGTTGGCGCGGTCTTTCCAGCAAAAACGACTTTCAGTTGCGGCAAAAAGACGGTCCGTTGTTGATTTCGATGGGAATGCCCGAGCAACGTGCTTATGCGGTCTCCGCCTGAATCGCGTAGGAAAGGGTTAGCATGGCCGAAGAAATCGAATGGTGGGAAGCAGAAACAGTTGAGGAACTGGTCGATGCTGTGGCAGGCGACGTTGCTTTCATCATCGAAAGCGCGCTCGATGCGCGTGGTCAGGCGCTCATTGCGCTGCCTGGCGGCAACACACCCAAACCGATATTGGAAAAATTGGCGCAAGCACCTTTGCGTTGGAAAAATGTAACAATCATTCCCACCGACGAACGGCTGGTGCCTTTGGATAGTCCTTTGTCCAATGTCGCGATGTTGGCCAAGATTTTCCTGCCCAAGGGTGCGCGGGTGCTGCCGTATAATAGCGAAGCTGCAGATTATAAACTGGCGGGTAGCGCCGCCAATGCACGTTTGTCCGATCTGCATTTCCCGCTGGATCTGGTGTGGTTGGGGATGGGGGCTGATGGGCATACGGCGTCGATTTTTCCGGGCCCCGATCTTGAAGCCGCCTTTGCTGCAGGCAAAGATGTGCGTGCGATAGGTGTTGCACCTGACCCATTGCCATCTGAAGCTCCCGTAAATCGTGTGACTTTGACACCGTCGGCAATCGCGTCGGCGAGAACAGCTATGCTGGTAATTAATGGCGGCGAGAAGCGCCGCGTGCTTGAGCAAGCGATAGATGAGGGCGCAAAATCAGCGTTTCCCGTTGGGCGCTTGCTCGACAAATTAACGGTGCCGCTGGATATACACTGTCTGATGGACTGATCGACTGCCAAATTTGGTCGATCTTAGACAATCCTGATTTTTGACTTGTCCTGCGCATTTTGCGTCTTCTGGTCCAATCGGCGCAAATAGGAAGGCATGCTTTCGTTAGATTTGGCTCCGATCTGTTGCTGGGCTCCCCTAGGGTCGATCGGATAGTCGAATGCAATGCCAAATCTGGACTCAGCGATCCACGCCACTTTTCCACTGACCCAGCCGACATTTTTCAACTGGATTTCCACCGGCTCGCCGCGAGCCGCGCGAACAGGTGCTTCTGCCATTAAACCGCCTGACGAAATATTGCGGATGCGTACATCGCCTTGCTCGCCGGTAACGGGGAAGCGAAGTGCTGCCTTGACGAGAAGACTGTTGCGATCCTTGGTTCTTTTCATGTCGACCATTAATGCCGCGTCCAAAATAGGATTACTCGGTTCAGAGTAACCGGTTTTGTAAAATGTTGAGCAAATCGACTAACAGCCAAATCTCGCCAAATCGTTAATCAGGTGGGCTTTGAACATATCGGTGCACAAGCAAAAGGGGCGGCGACCAATGGTCACCGCCCCGATTTTGACGTGCGAACCTAGGGTTCGCCGTAACGTTTCGAAGATTAGCCTTCGAGTTCGTTGTTCACGTCGTTGAAGGTGTTCGAGAGGTTTTCACCAAGAGCCGACATGGCAGTAATTGCCGCGACAGCGATCAGAGCAGCGATCAGGCCGTATTCGATAGCCGTTGCACCTTCTTCGTTCTTGAAAAGCTTTTTAATCAGTTTCATTTCTGGTCTCCTGTTCAAATTCAATCACCCTGGCAGTCAAATGGTCTTTTGACTGTCATCGAACCAATTACGAGGAATCTCCTACCAATTCGTTAAACGCTGTATTAACTGGCGACATCGATGATATCGTTGGTTACATCGTTCCACATATCGGTCGTCGACCCTGCCACATTGTTGAGTGCCGCCATCATGGCGATAACCAACAAGGACAAAATCAGTCCGTATTCTACTGCCGTCGCTCCCTGTTGGCATTTTGCAATGCCACGAATAAATTCCAACATGACTTGGTCCAGTTCCATTCGTTGGTTGCGAGCAGTTGTTCTTTTTTCACATTGGCGTTAACAAAATCTTTCGAACCGGAACCAAAATGAAAAAAAATCCGACAATGTTGCTCGTCGTGGCAGCCGCGCTTTGCGATGGCGCAGGAAAAATCCTGCTTCAGAAACGCCCTGAAGGAAGGTCCATGAGCGGTCTTTGGGAGTTTCCTGGTGGCAAGATTGAACCCGGCGAAACTCCAGAGCAGGCTCTGGTTCGCGAACTGCGCGAAGAGCTTTCGATTGAGGTGTCTACCTGCGATCTGCAACCGCTGAGCTTTGCTAGCGAAACGCTTTCAGATCAGAATTTACTCCTGCTGCTTTACCACTGCGATCGCTGGGAAGGGGTGCCAGAACCGCTAGAAAGCCCAGAAATCGGTTGGTTTTCAGTGGAACAGATGCGCTCCCTTGCAATGCCACCTGCTGACTTGCCGCTGCTCGATCACCTTGCCCGTTCAGCCTAACATGTCATCTGCATCTTGGCCTGACGACAATATGTCAGCCAAAGATATAGTCGCGCTGCCCCGGCGCGCGGGCTTTGGTTGATCGGGGCCAGGGGCCCAGCCGCTCATATTCAAAAGGACATATTGTTCGGTTACTCTTTGTTCGATGTCTGCAAGGCTTAGCCAAGCATCGTCTAGCTGATGTAAAAACTTCTTTCCCAAATATCGCCTGTCTCCAAGCAAGGCATTGCCCAGCCCATGATCGCGCAAATCGGCAACCAATTGCCGCCAATCGGAATAGCGGACGTCAATGATATCCCGGTCAGCGACTGGGAGCGCAAAGCCAACCCGGCTTAGTAGATCGGCAAGAGTGCGGAGTTCGATTTGCGGATGGATATGGGTGGAGGCGCGGTCTCCTTCAGCCATTATCATTGCGGATTTCAGCTGTGCCAGTGATCCCGCACCAAATAGCGATCCCAGAAACAGGCCATCCGGCACAAGCAGCCGTCGAATCTGGATCAACAGACCGGGCAGATCGTTGACGCTATCCAGATTTCCAGCAGCGATGATTAGATCAAAGTCGCTTGGTGTGAATGGAAGCCTGTCTTCGGAAACCACTTCCACGCTTAGCGCTTGGGCGTCCGCGTGGCTCGTAGGAGCTAAAGTCACGTCGATAATGCGGTTCTGAAAAATGCGATCCGCCAGTATAGCAAGCGGACCTATTATGAGCGCGCGTTCAAATGGTCTCGAAATGCCTTTTAGACTCTCGCAAAGCTCGGCAGCGACATATTCCCAAAGAAATGGCTTAGCAGCGCGGCGGCTCGAGGCTCGATCGAGCAACGCCATTCGCCTTTGATTGTCAAAGAGGACAGGGGATGAGGGTGGTTTAGCCATAATGGCGCTTGTGAAGTTTCTACGGTTGGACAACAAGTCCTAATGGTCCGGTCCAATAACATGTTGCGGTCGCTGTTTGATTTCGCTCTTCCGCCCCGATGTCCGGGCTGCGGTTCTATTACCCAAGAGCAGAACAGCTTTTGCGTGACTTGCTGGCAGTCTCTGGATTTTCTGGCGGGCCCTTCTTGCGTGAGTTGCCAGCTTCCTTTGCCATTTTCATCGAACGAGGAAAGCCAGTGCGCTGCATGCATGGCGTCGCCACCGCTGCATAATGGCATAAAAGCAGCGGTTGCCTATTGCGATTTGGCTCGCACCGTTGTGCTTCGGTTCAAATATGGCAGGCGAATTGGGTTGGCTTATACGATTGCCGCGCATTTGCGTCGGTATTTGGAGCATTTACCAGACGGCGCAATTTTCATTCCGGTTCCGCTACACTGGACCCGATTGTGGGGCAGGAGCTTCAATCAGGCTGAATTGATCGCACGTATATTGGCAAAAGACGCTGGCCAAACATTGATACCTGACCTTCTGGTGCGAAAAAGACGGACCCAGGCGCTCGGTAAATATTCCGCGCGTGAGCGGGCCAAAATCGTTCCGGAGCTTTCGCCATTTCACCGAGATATGCCGACCGCGTCCGCGGTAAAAACATCGCTCTGGTGGATGATGTCTATACTACGGGAGCGACAACCGATGCCTGCGTCAAAATCCTGAAAAAGGCGGGAGCCAACTCGGTAACGATATTTTGCTGGGCACGAGTATTGCCGATGGGGCTGGAACGATCAGATCTCGCGTCAGCCTTAGCAGCAGATGCTTGACTTGTTCACCGCCAGCCACCATTTCCTTCTCATGTCAGCAACGGTCGAAATCTACACCCGCTTCGCTTGTCCCTATTGCTATCGAGCAAAGCTGCTTCTCGAAGAAAAGGGTGCGGAATTTGTCGAAATCGACGCAAATGGCGACAAGCGCGTAGAATCGATAGAACGTTCGGGTGGGCGCACAAGCGTGCCGCAAATTTTCATCGATGGCTTTCATGTTGGCGGATGCGATGACCTCTACGCGCTGGACCGAGCTGGAAAATTGGTTTCGCTCTTGAACGGTGACAAGGTTTCATGATCACCTTTGATCTTCAATGTGCATCCTCGAATCACCGATTCGAAGGCTGGTTTGCCTCATCGCAGGAATATGAGCGTCAGTGCCTGCAAGGTCTGGTAGCTTGCCCCGTGTGCGGTTCGACAGACGTTGGCAAGGCTGTCATGGCACCCAATATTGCGCGCAAAGGCAATCAGCGTTCGTCTGAGATAGCTTCATCTCAGCCTGCGGGCGACATAGCGGTGAGCAATCAGCTGGAAATGCCATCAGAGATGGTCGAAGCGATTACCAAACTTGCGCAAATGCAAAGCGCTATGCTTGAAAAGTCGGAGTGGGTCGGCGACCGTTTTGTCGATGAAGCGCGCGCTATCCATTATGGCGAGGCAGAAGGCCGCAGCATTCATGGTCAGGCTACTTTGGAAGATGCGCGCGCCTTGCATGGGAAGGCGTGGGCGTGGCACCGCTGCCCTTGCCCTTCATCCCGCCCGAGGCAAAATTGACCGGCCTGCGCTCCGTCGTTATGGCAACCAGTGGAGCACCCATAGCTCAGCAGGATAGAGCATCAGATTCCTAATCTGGGGGCCACTGGTTCGAATCCAGTTGGGTGCACCAAAAAGCCCGCAGGTCACACCCGCAGGCTTTTCTAGTCTATGGCAGTGCAAGCTTAGCGAGTGGCTTCTTTGGCTGCTTCACCCATTTCCTTGGCCTTGTCGCCGGCTTTCTCTGCAGCGGTGCCAGCTGCAGCGGCTGCGTCACCAGCGACTTCTTTCGCCTTGTCGCCTGCTTTTGCGGCTGCGTCGGCAGTTGCGTCGGCGGCGCCTTCAGCGGCTTCCATCGCTCCTTCGGCCGCCTTGTCGACTGCCTCGCCGGTTGCTTCGCCAACGGCTTCAGCAGCCTCAGCAGTTTCCTTCGCGGCTTCGTCTGCTTTTTCACCGCAACCTGCGAGTGAAAGAGCAAATGCAAATGCGACCAGTGCTAGTTTTTTCATGTTCCTGACTCTCCGGAAATTTTACGGAGCGCCAAGCTAATCGACAAGGTCGCTGTCGATCAAGACCATTTTGACATGATCGCTAAAGGCTTAGAGGCAAGCCTCCAGATAGGGCTGATCGAATCCGAACTGGCGCGCCTTTTCCAGCGTATAAGGACGGACGCCGCCTGCCACGAACTCGCCATGGATTTTCCCGTCGGGATCTTCGTCGCGATATTCGAATTTGAACAGATCCTGCGTCACAATGACATCGCCTTCCATCCCGATCACTTCGGTGATCTGAGTGGTCCGACGCGAGCCGTCGCGCAGGCGTTTAACCTGAACAATCATATCGACCGATTCAGCAATCTGTCGTGAGATGGCCTCCTTGGGGATTTTGATATCACCCATCAGGATCATATTCTCCATACGCGCCAAACATTCGCGCGGATTGTTGGAGTGGAGCGTGCACATCGAGCCATCATGGCCAGTGTTCATAGCCGCCAAAAGGTCGAAACATTCCGCACCACGAATTTCGCCGAGGATGATGCGGTCGGGGCGCATACGCAGGGCGTTCTTCACAAGGTCACCGATGGTGATAGCGCCTTCGCCTTCAAGGTTCGGAGGTCGGGTTTCGAGCGGCAGCCAGTGCGGTTGCTGCAAACGAAGTTCGGCGGCGTCTTCGATCGTCAAAACGCGTTCGCCCGGGTCGATCATTTTTGACAGGGCGTTGAGCATTGTCGTTTTACCCGAACCCGTACCGCCAGAGATGACGATATTCATCCGGCAAGCACCGGCGATTTTCAGGCAAGTCGCCATTTTCTCGCTCATCGAACCGAAGTTCTTGAGCATGTCGATGGTGATTGGCTTTTCGGAGAATTTACGAATTGAAATCGCGGTACCGCGCAATGACAGCGGCGGCACGATCACGTTGACGCGGCTGCCGTCTTTCAAACGGGCATCGGCGAGCGGTGTGGTCTGGTCGACACGGCGACCGACCTGGTTCACAATACGCTGGGCGATCTGGAATAGATGCTCTTCATCACGGAACTGAATCCCCGAAATGGTCAGCTTGCCCTTTTTTTCAATATAGGTCTGGAAGGGCCCATTGACCATGATGTCCGAGATGTCGGGATCGGACAGCAGTTCTTCGAGCGGACCAAAACCAAGCAGTTCGTCCACCAATACTTTTTCCAACGCGAATTGTTCACGCCGGTTGAGGGTCAGTTTGAGTTCGGCAAGAACTTCAAGGATGATCGGGCGGAATTCTTCGGTCAGCTCTTCTTTGTTGAGCGACGCGGCGGCTTCAGGATCGACACGTTCGAGTAGGCGTGGAAGCACCTGCTCTTTGATCTTGTGGACCGACGCCTCAAAACCTTCGCCGCCCGTTTCTACGTCACCCGAGGAAGATGCCCGGTCGGCAAGGCGCTGCATCGCGTCGGTTTGCTTCGGTGCGACGGCAGCACCTGGCAATTCTACCGAATCAATCGATGGGAATTGAGCGCCGCCAGGAACGGTTGCCGAGGGCAAAGATGATTCCATTGAATGCGAAGCTGGCGAGGGGGCAGCCGACGAGCTTCCGCCGCCGGACATAGGCCGCGCAACGCCAAAACTGGGGCGACTGTTGTTCAGTCCGGGTTTCTTGCCAAACGCGCTCACAGGCATCCTCACGATCAAAATGGTAAATGTTCGTGAGTGGGAGGTAACGCGAAATGGTGAACAAACTGGTAATGAATGGCCGTCCGAAATGACAAACCGAGCGCCGCTGTGTAAAAATTTCTTCCCTGCAGCATACTGAACGCCTAGCGCGGCGGAGTATTTTATCATTGAGGCACCATGCGAAAATCCAACGGATTTGTGATTGCACTGGCTGGGTTTGCACTTCTTTCGTGTGGCGATGCGGTTATCAAGTCGATGGCAGGCGAATGGCCAGCAACGGCCATCGCCGCTTTGCGCTTTTGCATCGCGATTCCGCTGCTTGGGATTTTGGTGCTTGCTCAAAATGGCAAGCAGGCGCTTGTGGTCCGCCGTCCGGTCTTGCAGGCTGCTAGAGGTGTTTCGATTGCATTTGCGTCGCTGCTGTTTTTTCTCAGCCTGTTTTTCATGCCGCAAGCTGAGGCGACCGCGATCGTCTTCGTCAACCCGATATTGACGGCCATTTTATCGATGGTGTTTCTTCGCGAACGGATGAATTATGCCGGTGGGCAAGCGCCGCGGTAGCGCTTTGCGGAGTGGCGCTGATTCTGCGCCCCAATCTTGCGGAATTGGGATTGATCGCGCTGTTGCCTTTGGTCGCGGCCTTCTTCTTCGCTTGTATGATGATCTTCAACCGAATGGCGGCCGGCACCGACTGCGGTTGTGCTGCAATTCTACCTTGCGCTTGCTGCAACGCCGCTGCTCATGCTGTTCGCGGTGACAGGTCACTATTCAGGTATCGAAGCACTACAGGTTACGACGCCGGATTGGTCGATCATTGCGCGCTGCGCCATCGTCGCCGTTTCGGCGAGCCTCGCATCGGACCAATCTGCGCGGGGGACGACGCGCGCCAATGCCGCTGTGGCTGCACAGGCGGTCTATATCCAGTTGCCCGTTGCGCTTGCTATCGACGCGTTTATTTTCCGGCATTGGCCTGATCTCGCGGCTATGATCGGGGTAGTGCTGATCATTTCCGCGGGTCTAGTGAATGGTCTGATCCCGCTGATGAGGAGGAAATAGATGCGGTTTCTGTTCTTGCTGCCACTGGCGATGGCTTCGTCAATCGCTGCCGCCAATACGCCGGCTCCTCTACCCGACTGGATGACCGGGGCGGGTAAAGCGATGGCGCAAAAGCCGATGAATAACCCCCGTGCCGGATGATGATCGTTGCCAGCCGCCTGGGCGAAGGCGAGATGCTGAATTTTGGGAGCATATGTGATCGAGCGCGGACCAGATGGGCAATCTTTGCTTTGTGGCGATCGCCGCTGACCAGCAGCCGGTAAGGTTCGGTGCGGTTAGGGCGGGACAAACTGAGATTATATTTGAGAACCCAGATCACGACTATCCACAACGCATCCGCTATTGGCGTGAAGGCGACATATTGAAAGCGGAAATATCTTTGCTTGATGGCAGCAAAGCTGTGCAATTCCTGTTTAACCGAATGGGCGGCTGAGCTTTGAAATCGTCCGTTGCCACCAGTACATCCCCGCTGTCGCTCGATTGCGGGAGAACGGCTAAGGACTGTTGATGAATCCGATAAATTCCAAACAACTTGTCGTTGCCTGTATCATGACGGGGCTCGCCACGCCTTCTGTTGCCTATTCTGATCCGGTCGGCGTTTATCGATCCTGTATTGTGACAATGGACGTGGGCGATGGCGAGTGGGTAGCGTCCCGTAATTTGACCGAATCTGCTTCTGAGGTGCAGGCGTCACGTGACAGCTTTAGCTTCGAGCCCAAACAGGCAATTGCATTTCAGCCAAATGCCATTTTACGGTGGGAACTGGATTACTATTGGCCTGTAAAAGCCACCGACCGAAAAACCATCGAAGACAGCGACATCGGCGTTCTTCTCTATTTCAGCTTCGATTTTTCGAAGGAGCAAGGGGAGCCCAAAAAGCCGGACAAAACCTGGTTGCATCTGTTCCGATCCGTCAATCCGAACGAGCGGAGGCTGGCAGCGACTAGCCTTTATACCGATATGTGGTGGGACAAGTTTTCGAGCGGCAAGGTTTCGGGCAAGGCTGCAATCCCCCTGGATCACCTGTTGGCGTTTGGACAAGGCTATGACGTGCTGGCGTGGGATATACAGTCTGCGCCCGATCGTTTTGGTGCAACCCAAAAACTGGCTAGTGGTATGTTGCCGATTTCGGCGATGCGCAACAGGAAAGGGGCGATCCTAAAGTTGCGCAAGCTGCTCGACAAAAAAGCCGCGCGATATAAAAAGGAATGCGACTTTCCGATCACGGTCAGTCAATGAAAAAGGCCCGGCACTCTGTCGAATGCCAAACCTCTTATTTGCCTCACCTTTGTCAGGTGTGGTGACTTAGTCGAGCTTTTCGGCCAAGATCGTCAAGCCCTTTTCATTGACCTCGGCAAAAGCCGCGACACGGTCAATGTTTCGGGCGTGGCACCAGCGCTTGCATAGATGCTGATCGCACCATCGCGCAGCGTTGACATCATGGGGCTGTGGCCTTCGAGCACACCGAAATCGCCCTCAGTCCCGGGAACGACGACCATATGGACGTCTTCCGAGCGGACGAGGCGTTCCGGTGTGACCAGTTCGAAATGCAATGCCATGGCCGCTTCTTATGCCGCCTCAGCTGCGAGCTTCTTGCCCTTTTCGACCGCTTCATCGATTCCGCCAACCATGTAGAAGGCGTTTTCAGGCAAATGGTCATATTCGCCGTCGACAACAGCCTTGAACGACTTCACCGTGTCTTCAATCTGCACAAACTTGCCGGGGATGTTGGTGAAGACTTCAGCTACGTGGAACGGCTGTGACAGGAAGCGCTGGATCTTGCGCGCGCGGCTGACGGTCAGCTTGTCGTCTTCCGACAGTTCATCCATGCCGAGAATGGCAATGATGTCCTGCAGCGACTTATACTTTTGCAGAGTTTCCTGAACGCGGCGAGCGGTTTCATAATGCTCTTGGCCGACAACGGCGGGCGTCAGCACGCGGCTGGTGGAATCGAGCGGGTCAACCGCTGGGTAAATGCCAAGCTCGGAAATCGCACGGTTTAGAACCGTGGTCGCATCCAAGTGAGCGAACGACGCAGCAGGGGCAGGGTCGGTCAAGTCATCTGCAGGAACGTAAATGGCCTGAACCGAGGTGATCGACCCCTTGTTGGTCGAGGTGATGCGTTCCTGCAACTGGCCCATGTCGGTCGCCAGCGTCGGCTGATAGCCCACAGCCGAAGGAATACGGCCGAGAAGTGCGGACACTTCCGAACCAGCCTGCGTGAAGCGGAAGATGTTGTCGACGAAGAACAGAACGTCCTGGCCTTCCTCGTCGCGGAAATATTCCGCCATGGTCAGACCCGACAGAGCAACACGAGCGCGCGCACCGGGAGGTTCGTTCATCTGGCCGAACACCAGAGCAACCTTCGAACCATCGGGGGTCGGGTTGCCATCGGCGTCCTTGGCGATAACGCCAGCGTCGAGGAATTCGTGATACAGATCGTTTCCTTCGCGGGTACGTTCACCCACGCCCGCAAACACCGAAACGCCGCCATGGCCCTTTGCGATGTTGTTGATCAGCTCCTGGATCAGCACGGTTTTGCCGACGCCTGCGCCGCCGAACAGACCGATCTTGCCGCCCTTCGCATAGGTGCGAGCAAGTCGATCACCTTTGATGCCGGTGACCAGAATTTCGGTTTCGGTTGACTGGTCAACGAACAGCGGCGCTTCGGCGTGGATCGGGCGCGCAGTTCAGGCCAACCGGGCCACGTTCGTCAATGGCTCACCGATAACGTTCATGATGCGGCCGAGGGTCATCGGGCCAACGGGGACCGAAATCTGCGCGCCGGTCGAGCGCACGGGCTGGCCGCGGGTCAGACCGTCGGTCGAGTCCATCGCGATGGTGCGCACGGTGTTTTCACCCAGATGCTGTGCCACTTCGAGGACGAGGCGGTTGCCGTTGTTATCGGTTTCAAGCGCCGAAAGGATCGCGGGAAGGGTGCCGGTGAAGCTGACGTCGACGACAGCGCCGATAACCTGCGAAACGCGGCCGGTTGCGCCAGCGACGTTCAGCTTGGTTGCGCCGCTTGCCTTGGCGGCAGGGGCCTTGCTTGGCTTGGCGCAGCAGCCTTGGTCGCGGAGCCTTTGCGGCGGCCTTTGCAGCGCGGGCGCTTTGCAGCGGCCTTAGGTGCGGCGGTTTTCTTCGGGGCGGTTGCCATGATTGTCTTCCTTGCCTTTGGATATCTTAGAGCGCTTCGGCGCCCGAAATGATTTCTACGAGTTCTGTGGTGATCGCTGCCTGACGGGTGCGGTTATACTGGATGGTCAGCTTGTTGATCATATCGCCCGCGTTGCGCGTGGCGTTGTCCATTGCGGTCATTTTCGATCCCTGCTCCGAAGCCGCGTTTTCGCGCTGGGCGCGGAGCAGCTGCACCGCAACATTGCGCGGCAGCAGGTCGGCGAGGATTTCTTCCTCATCGGGTTCATATTCGACCGAGGCGGAAGCACCAGCAGGCGCATTGTCGTTCGACAAAGCAACCGGCATCAACTGCAATTCGGTGGGTTCCTGCGTCAGGACCGAGACGAATTTGTTGAAGAACAGATGCGCGACATCAAAATCGCCTGCTTCAAAGCGTGCGGTCAGGTCTTCGCCCCATTCCTGCACCTGGGCAAAGGTCAATTTGCCCAGATCGCCGGGTTCGACTTCGCGGACAATGTCGTTGCGATAGGTACGGGCCAACTGGTCCTTACCCTTTTTGCCGATGGTGTAGAATTTCACCGTCTTGCCAGCAGCCCGCAATTCCTCGGCCTTTTGCGGGCGAGGCGGACGATGTTGGTGTTGAATGCACCCGCCAGCCCCTTGTCGCTGGTAGCGACAACGAACAGGTGGACGTCATCCTTGCCCGTGCCTGCGAGCAGCTTCGGCGATTGCGGGCCGACGGTGACCTTGGAGGCAATGGATGAGACAACCTTTTCCAGCCGCTCGGCATAGGGACGCGAGGCTTCGGCTGCTTCGGTCGCCCGACGCAGCTTTGCAGCGGCGACCATCTTCATCGCCTTTGTGATCTTCTGGGTCGATTTGACCGAGTTGATCCGTATTTTCAGGGCCTTTAGGCTAGCCATCTAACGATCCGATCAGGCGAAATTCTTCGTGAACTTGTCGAGAGCGGCCACCAGTGCCTTCTTGCTGTCGTCGCTGAAGTCGCGGCTGTCGCGAATGCCCTTCAGAATGTCGGCATGGTTGGCGCGCAGGTCGGCCAGCATGCCTTCTTCGTAGCGAACAACGTCGGTCACCGCGATGCCATCGAGATAGCCATTGGTGCCAGCAAAGATCGAAGCGGTCTGCTCTTCAAACGGCAGCGGGCTGTACTGCTTCTGCTTCAGCAGCTCAGTCAAACGCGCACCGCGGTTGAGCAGCTGTTGCGTCGAAGCGTCTAGGTCCGAACCGAACTGCGCGAAGGCCGCCATTTCGCGATACTGCGCGAGTTCGAGCTTGATCGAGCCCGACACCTTCTTCATCGCCTTGGTCTGTGCAGCCGAGCCGACGCGCGACACCGACAGACCGACGTTAATCGCTGGACGGATACCCTGATAGAAAAGGTCGGTTTCAAGGAAGATCTGGCCGTCGGTGATCGAAATCACGTTGGTCGGGATGTAGGCCGACACGTCACCGGCCTGCGTTTCGATGATCGGCAGTGCGGTCAGCGAACCGCCGCCATTCTTGTCGCTCATCTTAGCGGCACGTTCCAGCAAACGGCTGTGCAGATAGAAAACGTCGCCGGGATAGGCTTCGCGGCCCGGAGGACGACGCAGCAGCAGCGACATCTGGCGGTAGGCCACGGCCTGCTTCGACAGATCGTCATACACGATCACGGCGTGCATGCCGTTGTCGCGGAAATATTCGCCCATCGCAACGCCGGTGTAAGGCGCCAGATACTGAAGCGGAGCGGGTTCGGACGCGGTCGCGGCAACCACGATCGAATATTCCATCGCGCCTTGCTCTTCGAGTGCGCGGACGATCTGCGCCACGGTCGAACGCTTCTGGCCGACGGCGACGTAGATGCAGTAAAGCTTCTTCGATTCGTCTTTACCGCTGTTGACGCCCTTCTGGTTGATGAAGGTGTCAATGGCGACGGCGGTCTTACCGGTCTGACGGTCGCCGATGATCAGTTCGCGCTGGCCACGACCAACAGGGACGAGGGCGTCGAGCGCCTTGAGGCCGGTCTGAACGGGTTCGTTCACCGACTGGCGCGGGATGATGCCGGGGGCCTTCACTTCAACGCGGCTGCGCTGTGTGGTCTTGAGCGGGCCCTTGCCGTCAATGGGGTTGCCCAGGCCGTCAACGACGCGACCGAGCAGTTCTTTGCCCACGGGAACGTCAACGATGGTTCCGGTACGCTTTACAACGTCACCTTCTTTAATCTCTGCGTCAGAGCCAAAGATAACTGCGCCGACATTGTCGGCTTCAAGGTTCAGCGCCATGCCTTTAATGCCGTTGGCGAACTCGATCATTTCACCCGCCTGCACATTGTCGAGGCCGTGGATACGGGCAATACCGTCACCCACCGACAACACAGTGCCGACTTCCGAAACCTGGGCTTCGTTGCCGAAATTGGCGATCTGGTCTTTGATGACCTTTGAGATTTCTGCGGCACGGATATCCATGATCTGTACTTAGCCTTTCATCGCTTGCGCGAGGGTGTTCAAACGGGTTTTGATCGAATTGTCGATCAGCGTGCTTCCGATCTTGACGGTAAGCCCGCCGAGGATCGTGGGATCGATTTTGCTTTTGATCGCAACATCGCGACCAACGCGGTCTTTCAACTTGGCGGCCAGCGCCTTGCTTTGTGCAGCGCTCAGTGCGTGCGCGCTGGTGACTTCGGCAGTAACTTCACCACGCTGCGCAGCTGCAAGTGCGGCAAAGGCCTTTGCCACTGCGCCGGTTTCGGCAAGGCGGCGGTTGTCGGCAAGGACGCCCAAAGTTTTGGCGGTCAGCGGATCGAGCTTCATCGCCTTGGCGATAGCTGCGACAGCATTCTTTGCCGCGTCGCGCGACACCGATGCATTGGTCGTCAGCGACCGGAAGTCGGCTGATTCGGTCAGTGCCTTTTGCACTGTGGCAAGGCTGGCTTCGACTTTGTCGACAGCCTTTGATTCGCGAGCCAGATCGAAAAGCGCGGTCGCGTAGCGCCCCGCAAGACTGGCCTGCACGTTAGCCTGATTGCCGCTGGAATTATCCACGCGTTTGGGTCCTTAAACAGACTGGAATTTAGGTCATGACCGAAGCGCGGAGGCACAGGGTCTCCGCAAAGTCGCCGCGCGCCTAGCAGGGCTTTTGCTGCGATGCAAGATGGAGGTTTGGAGTTGTTGCATATCCTGCCCTCACTATCCTTCACTTCGTCATTCCCGCGAAAGCGGGAATCCATCACCAGAGCTATCCACAAACACGAACCTTGCTTTATGTTGGGAGGTCAGGTGATGGATTCCCGCTTTCGCGGGAATGACGAAGGAGATGAAGAAATGATGGGTCAAAATGACCAAAATGAAAATGTCTGACGGTGCCGAAATCGCCGTCTATCACGTCGAGCCATCTGGCGAGCGGCGCGGGGGGATTGTGCTCATTCAAGAGATATTCGGCGTTACCGATCATATCCGTGAATTGTGTGATGAATATGCCGCCGATGGCTATGAAGTGCTGGCCCCCGCCCTATTTGACCGGGAACATCCAGGCTTTGAATGTGATTATACCGGACCCGAATTTGACCGCGCGGTAGAACTGGCGCGCAAACTCCATCCTTTCGAAAAATCGCTCGCCGACGCGCAGACCTGTGTCGATGCGTTGAAAGACAAAGGCCCGGTATTCATGACCGGCTATTGTTATGGCGGGTCTGTGACATGGCGCATGGCGCAAATCAGTCCCGATCTTGCCGCCGCCAGTGCCTATTATGGCAGCATGGTTCCCACGCTTTTCATTGATCCGGCTCCATGTTGCGCAACCATCGCCCATTTTGGGCGCTACGATCAGGGTATTCCGATGGAAGGGGTCGAAGCGCTGATTGGAAAGGCACATCCGACCGCGCAAATATTCGTTTACGATGCTAACCACGGTTTCAACAGCGACCGACGCAAGGATTATCACGAGGAAAGCAGCGAGTTGGCGCGAGATCGGACGCTGGCGCTATTTAAGGCGTGCGGAGGTTAATCGGTTGGCCCGCTTCCTGATCCTCTTGCCGCAGAGCGACTTTGATCCGACCGAGGTTGCCGTGCCGTGGAAGGCGTGGCGTGATGCCGGGCACGACATTGTCTTTGCAACAGAGACCGGCGCGCCCGGCGCTTGTGATCCGGTCACACTGACCGGTGATGGCCTGCCATTCTGGGCCAGGTCGTTGCAGGCGCGGCCGGATAATGTGGCTCTTTATAATGAAATGATGGCCTCACCCGAATTCAACGCGCCTATCCGCTGGGCTGCTGCACGCGCCGCCGATTTTGTATTGATCCATTTTCCCGGTGGTCACGCTCCGGGGATGAAGACCTATTGCGAAAGCAGAGAAGTGCAGCGTATCGCGCGTGAGGCCTTCTTCCAATCAGCCGGGTTCGGCGATTTGCCACGGCGTGTTGCCGCTAGCGCGTTCCGGCGTTTTGCTTGGGCGTAAAACCACTGCGCTGACTGGGACGATGGAGGGGATAGCGGTCGCCCTTACCAAAATCCGGCTGGGAAACCATTATCGCACCTATCCGCAAAGCGTTGAGGAAGAAGTGAAGGCCGCGCTCTCCAACCCCGATGATTTCAGCACAGGCCCGCTGCTGCCCCGTTTCGCGACGGAGGCGCAACCGGGCGCCGGATTCATCGTCCGTGACGGCAATTATGTCTCGGCGCGCTGGCCGGGAGATGCCTGGACGCTGGCGACCGAAATGCTCAAAATGGTTTGAAAGCAAGTTTCGGGACGCGCGATTAAATTTCGCAGATTAGTCCTGCAGCGGTCAACGAAAGGACCAACGCATGACTTACAGAATTACCGGATTGTCGCCTGATCAATTCGCCATGCTGCACAAAATGGATGACGACCAACTAAGGGCAATCAATGCGCGACGGGTTATAGCCGCCACCAGCCAAGGTTTTCCGTGCCGCGTGACATTGGAGGATGCCAAGAAGGGCGAAAGTCTGATCTTGTTTCACCATGTAAGCCACGATGTCGCAACACCCTATCGCTCAGCTTATGCCGTTTATGTGCGCGAAAATGTGCGGCAAGCGGCGGAATTTATCGATCAAACCCCGCCAGTTTTTGAGGGTCGCCCAATTGCATTGCGCGGTTTTGATGCAGAAGGAAATCTGCGCAACGCGACGCTGGCATTGCCGGGGCAGGCTGACGCACGAATTCGAGAATTGTTTGCAGCGGATGAGATCGCCTATATCCATGCGCATAATGCCGCGCACGGTTGTTTTTCAGCGGCAATTGAACGGAATTGAAATGATCGACGCCGAAATTGCTTGGGCTGCTGTACAGCGTCGTGATCGAAGCTTTGACGGACGCTTTGTCACCGGCGTGCTAACCACCGGAATTTATTGTCGTCCCAGTTGCGCAGCTCGCCATCCGGCGCGAGAGAATGTGCGTTTCTTTGTCGATGGTCCGACGGCGCGAGCGGCAGGTTTGAGAGCCTGTCTGCGCTGCAAACCCGATGAGGTAGGGCGCGACCAGCAGGCATTGGCAAAGGCCGTCGCGATGCTTGACGTCGACGATACCCCGCGGCTTGAGGAACTGGCAACTGCGGTCGGCTATGCTCCGCACCATTTCCACCGCCTGTTCAAGCGCGCGATCGGCGTGACACCTGCGGCCTATATCCGAGCCAAGCGGGGGAAACGGGCGGAGGCGGCGCTGGTGAGGAATGACCGGGTGACCGATGCTATCTATGATGCGGGCTATTCCGGCCCAAGCCGCTTCTATGCGGAGACGAAAGGACGATTGGGAATGACACCCAGTGCTTGGAAAAATGGCGGGGCAGGGGTGATGATCCGCTGGACCATCGCGGAAACATCGCTAGGCCCGATGTTGGTGGCGGCCACCGATAAGGGGATATGTCGGCTTTCGTTCGATGAAGATGAAAGTGAGCTGCATCGCCGCTTTCCTCGTGCCTCTATCGAACCTGCTGACCCGGCGATGGCCGAATTGGTAGCAGGCGCAGTCGAAGCGGTTGAACGGCCAGACCGTATGCCGGACCTGCCGCTCGATGTGGCGGGAACGGCATTCCAGCAGGCGGTTTGGGCCGAATTGCGCCGCATCCCCGTGGGCGAAACCCGCAGCTATGCCGATATTGCCGCAGCTGTGGGGAAGCCTGCCGCCGTGCGCGCAGCGGGATCGGCCAATGGCGCGAACAATGTGGCGGTTTTGATACCTTGCCACCGGGTGATCCGCACCGACGGGTCGCTTGGCGGCTATGCCTATGGGCTTGAACGCAAACAAGCCTTGCTCGACCGCGAAAAGGCGCGCTGATCTGCGCGATCTCGACTTGTAAACTCTGGTTTCTGATTCCGACTGTCAGGCGGCGTTAACGTCCTGCGGTCTATTGTCCCGATTTGAAGCGATTGACTGAAAATCGATTCACCGACTGGCAATACTAACGGTCTGTTCACCCTTTTCCTGCATAGAGAATGCGAAGCTGTTCGCAATCTGTGTCGTCCGGACAAAACCGGACGTCAGGGGTGGTGCAGCCGGAAAGGGAATGAGAATGAGTGTTTTTCTGCGAAAAAAGGCGCTGCTCGCGATCGGGGCAAGTGCTATGGCGCTTTCAGCGTGCAGCATGGGTGGCGGCGGCGGTTCGGGCCTTCCCCCGGCTCCTACGATTCCGGTGCAACAGCAGGCGAGCGACGAATATATCATCGGTCCGCTCGACCAAATCACCATTTTCGTTTGGCGCAATCCCGAGCTTGGAGCAAAGGTGCAAGTGCGCCCGGATGGCCGCATTACGACCCCGTTGATCACGGACATGCCAGCAGCAGGCAAAACCGCCACAATGTTGCAGCAGGACCTGAAACTGCAATTGTCGCAATATATCAACGACCCGATCGTGTCGGTGATCGTCAACGAATTTGCCGCGAACAACAACCAGCAGATTCGTATTGCGGGTTCTGGTGTCGAGAAGCCGGCCGCGATTCCCTACCGCGCCAATATGACCCTGCTTGACGCAATCACGGCAGTGGGCGGCCTGTCCGAATATGCGGCGGGCAACAAGGCCCGGCTGCAGCGCGTCGACCGCAATACAGGACAGATGCAGGAATATTCGCTTCGTATCGGCGACCTTATCCGTCGCGGTGAAACCAAGGCCAATGTGCTGCTGCAACCGGGCGATGTGATCATCATCCCTGAAAGCATGTGGTGATAGCGGTTAGCGAAAGACAGAACGCGCGATGAACGGATTGTACGACGAAATCAGGCTGGCTTTGCACAGCGTCTGGAACCGGCGCTGGCTGGCACTGGCTATTGCCGGGGGATTTGTCTGCTGGGATGGCTGGCTATCGCGCTGATTCCGAGCAGCTATGAATCTACCGCAAAGGTGACGGTCAAGACGCAGGACATATTGGCGCAGACAATCGGCATTTCGCCGAATGCCACGCGCAAGAATATCGAGCGCATCCAGCAGACCCTGAACAGTTCGTCCAATCTCGCAAAGGTTGTGCGCGGTACCCAGCTGGGCGAAAAAGTCGTGTCCGAGGCTGAACTCGCGGGCAAGATCGAAGGGCTGCGTCGCAGCATCACGATCAAGCCGGACCTGACCAACGAATCGGCATTTTCGATCAGCGCCAGCCAACCGACGCCGAAATTGGCACGCGAAGTCGTGAACAAGCTGATCGATGTCGCCGAAGAAGACAGCTTGGCGGGTGATCGAAAGGAAGTCAGCCAGTCGCTGCGCTTCCTTGATGCGCAAATCGAATCGCGGCAAAAAGAATTGCAGGATGCCGAGGCAAAACGCGTTGCGTTTGAAACCGCCAATCTGGGAATGTTGCCCGGCATTGGTTCGGTTTCCGCACGGCTTGAAGCGGCGCGGGCCGAATTGGGCCAGATCGATCTGCAACTCATTCAGGCACGAAGCGCTTTGGCTGCACTCAACAGCCAGTTGGCTGGAACACCGCAGTCGTTGAACACACCAATGCCGGGCGGTGGCAGCGGAGGTGGCGGCAATCCGGCGCTCGCCCAAGCTCAGGCTGACCTCGCATCGATGCGCGCACGCGGGTTGACCGACAATCACCCAGACGTCATTGCGACACGCAACCAGATTTCGATTCTGCGCAGTCAGGGCAGCGGCAGCGCTAAAGCATCGGGCGGTGGCTCTTACAGCACGCCAAACCCGGCCTATTCTTCTCTCCAGTCAATGCGCGCCGAACGTGAAGCTGCCGCCACCGCGCTGCAGGCTCGTAAAAGCGCGTTGCAAGCCGATATGTCCTCGCTGATGGGCAAGCAAACCTCCGAGCCCGGTGTGGCTGCAGAATTGCAACGTCTCAATCGCGACTATGAAGTCAAAAAGACGCAATATGACAAGCTTCTTGGCGACCGCGAATCGATCCGTCTGCGCAGTCAGGTTGAATCGCAAACCGACGCGGTGCAATTGCAAAGGCTCGAAAACCGTTCTCTGCCAAGCGCGCCTGCAGCGCCCAACCGGCCTTTGTTGCTGGCGTTGGTGCTGTTTGCCGGGATCGGCGCAGGTATCGGTTCGGCCTTTGCGCTTGGTCATTTGCAGACCAGCTTCGCCACCGCCTCCAAACTGGAACGTGCGAGCGGCATTCCAGTGATCGGCGCCATCTCTCAAATGCTGACCAGCGCACAGCGTGCGGAACGCAAGCGTAAAATGCGGCTGTTTTATGCCGCGTCGGCAGGTCTGTTCGGCGCATTTGTTTTGATGCTGTTGCTCGAATTCATCCAGCGCGGTCTGGTGGCATGAAAGGGTCCGATAAATTGAACAAGCATAGCCCGATTAAGCCCCAGGCATCATTGCTAGAGCGCGCATCCGAACTCTATGATTTCGGAGCCATGCTGCGCGGCGGCGATGGCGCGGCTCCGGTTCCTCCGGTGCCGACGGCTCCTGTTGCCCAACCTGTGTCACAACCAGCAGCGGTTCAACCGGTGTCACAGCCTGCTCAATCGCACCGCTGGCACAACCAGCGCCAGCGGCTGTGGTGCAACCAGCTCGCGGAGTTATTCCGCCCCGCACGCGGGTTCGCTCACCCATATTGATCGCCAGCGCCTGCGCGAAATGAACTATATCGATCCCGAAGGACCCGTGACCGGGCTGTCGGAAGAATTTCGCATCGTGAAACGCCAGTTGCTGCTGTCAGCGAAAGGCGGGAAGGGTGTTGAGCCGATTGATCGTGGTGAGCGCATCCTGATCTGTTCGGCGCATCCCAATGAAGGCAAGACTTTCTGTGCGATCAATCTTGCGCTTTCGATGGCGCAGGAAAAGGACAATCGCGTCCTGTTGGTTGATGCCGATTTCGCCAAGCCCAGCGTATTGGGACGGCTGGGAATTGAGCCTGCTCGGGGGCTTATGGATGCATTGGCCGATCCGACGATCAACGTCGAGGATCTGGTGATCCATACCGACGTCAACGGCCTCGCTATTCTGCCTGCAGGTGCGCAAACCAATCAGGATACTGAATATCTCGCTGCCGAACGGACCGCCAAGCTGATCGATCAGCTGACCCGGCATGATCCTTCACGGATCATCATTTTCGATTCCCCGCCAGCACTTGCTGCATCGCCCGCATCGGTTCTGGCTTTGCTCGTCGGCCAATGCGTAATGGTTGTTCGCGCTGATGAAACGACCGACAGCGCGCTGCGCGATGCGCTTTCGCTGCTCAGTGGTTGCGATCATATCCAGTTGCTTCTCAACCGAGCCAAATTCTCCCCCACCGGCCGAAAATTCGGCAACTACTACGGATATGGAGCATGATAATGCACAACCGGACTCTCCCCATGATCAAAGCTGTTCTGTTTGCAGGCGTTGCGACATTTTGTGTCGCAGCCCCTGCCTCAGCTCAGCAAATTGCATCGGACTGGGCACCGTTTGACGATGGCGCCACTTCCGTGCCCGCTCCAGAGGCCGAGGCTGCGCCCGCCCGTTCGGGACGTGAACGCCCGCGTGTTGACGTGACGCCCTATATCGAGGCGCAGCAAGTCTTGCTTGCCGACATTTCGGGTGGTGGCGAAGTGTTGACTTATTCGACGCTGGCAGTCGGTGTCGATGCATCTGTGCAGACATCTCGCGCCGAAGCGCAGGTTAGTGTGCGCTATGAACGTGTTTTTGGCTATGATGACGGTATTGCCAGTTCGGATACTGTTAGCGGTCTGGCACGCGGAGCGGTGAAAGTTGCTCGGGGCCTATCGATTGAGGCAGGCGGCATTGCGACCCGTTCGACGGTTGACGGTCGCGGGCAATCCTCGACCAGCTTCTTTCCGACTTCGGATAATGTGACTCAGGTCTATTCGGTTTATGCCGGACCAACCTATTCAGGGCAGGTTGGTGATTTGGCGTTTAATGCCGCTTACCGCGCCGGTTACACCAAGATCGAAAGCAGCGATGCGGGTGCACTTCCCCCGGGCCAGCAACCTATCGACATTTTTGACGATAGCATCAGCCAGTCCGCCGCCGTTTCGGTGGGCATGCAGCCAGGGGCGTTGCCGGTCGGCTGGTCAGTCAGTGCCGGCTGGGATCGTGAAGATGCAAGCCAGCTCGATCAGCGATTTGATTCGAAATATGTCCGCGCTGACGTCACAGTACCGGTGACATCGACATTCGCTGTTGTTGGCGGTGTTGGCTATGAAGATGTGAAAATCAGTGAGCGTGATGCCGTGCGCGATGCCGGCGGTATTCCCGTTGTTGGCGCTGATGGTCGGCTTGTAACCGACAAATCTTCGCCGCGACTGACCGCTTGGGAATCGGATGGCCTGATTTGGGATGCCGGAGTCATGTGGCGCCCCAGCAGTCGCACTGCACTCGAAGCGCGCTATGGCCGTCGCTATGACAGCGACACCTATACCGGCAGCTTCAGCTACACCCCAAATGCCAATACCGGTGTGAACATTTCGGTTTATGATACCGTCAACGGCTTCGGCAATGCGCTGAACGACAGTCTGGCAACCTTGCCGACCCAGTTCCGCAACAGCCGCAATCCGCTGACAGGTGATCTGAACAATTGCGCATTCTCCAGCGGCGGCGGCTTCTGCATGAACAATGCTTTGCGCACTGCAAGCTCGGCATCGTTCCGCCAGCGCGGCGTGTCGGCGTCAATCGCAACGAGCAAAGGTGGATGGGATAGCGGGCTGGCCGTCGGCTATGACCGCCGCAAATTCATTGCTTCTGGCCTTGGTGCTCAGGCAGGCCTCGACGGCGTGATCGATGAAAACTACTGGATCGTAGGCTCACTGGGCCGCGAACTGGGCCGCACTGCGCGCTTTGAATCCAGCATCTATGGCAACTATAATGATCCGGGCTTATCCCTTGCAGGCGATTCCTACGGATTTGGTGCCAATGCAGGCTATTACAAGCAGCTCTGGCGCGGGCTTTCTGCCTCGGCAGCAGTTGGCGTCGATAGCTTCAAACAGGAAGATTTTGACAGCGAAGTGACCGCATCGGCTCTGCTCGGCCTGCGTTACAGCTTCTAAATCGAAACGACAGCAAACAGGATTTTTGCGATGTACGATCAATTTTACGGATTTTCCGGTCGCCCATTTCAGCTGACCCCCGATCCGGCCTATTATTTTGAAAGCCTGACGCATCGCAAGGCGCTGTCTTATCTTGGCTATGGCCTAGCGCAGGGCGAAGGCTTCATCGTCATCACTGGCGAAGTCGGCGCGGGTAAATCGACCCTGGTCAGCCATTTGATGCAGACGATTGATCGCGCACGTCTGACCGCAGCAACGATTGTCACCAGCCAGCTGGATAGCGAAGATCTGGTAGCTATGGCCGCGCAAAGTTTTGGCATTGAAACGCGCGGGATGGACAAAGCGGGGACGCTGAAAGCCATCGAGAATTTCCTGCACGACGAAGCGCGCGCCGGACGTCGCTGCCTGCTGGTGGTCGATGAGGCGCAGAATTTGGGTGTCGGGGCACTGGAAGAATTGCGGATGCTTTCCAACTTCCAACTGGGTGCCAGTGCGCTTTTGCAGATATTTCTGCTCGGCCAGCCCGAATTCCGCGACCTGCTGCAAAATGCTCCAGAGGTTGAACAACTACGTCAGCGCGTGATCGCGACGCATCATCTTGAGCCAATGTCGGAGGACGAGGTCGAACCCTATATCCTGCACCGCCTGAAACGCGCTGGCTGGGATGGTCGACCGATCATCAACGATGATGCGATTGCCGCGCTTTACGACGAAACAGACGGCGTGCCGCGCAAGATCAACGCGATCATGAACCGCGCGTTGTTGATGGGGGCTGTTGAACAGGTGAACGTCATTGACGGCGCATTGATCACCGCCGTCGTTGCCGACATGGCGGGCCAGCCCTTTGCCTATGAAGCGCCGATGTCATCCAAAGCTCCGGTTGCTGTACGAGTTGCCGAAATCGTAGAGGAAGTGGCGGAGGATTCTGTAGCCGAACCCGCGCCCGAACCTGAAGCGATCGAAGAACCGTTGGTGCTTGAAACTGCAGAAGTCATTGCGATGCCAGCGCCTGCCGTTCCAATGTCGGTGGTTTCGAACATCGTTGCCGAGCAGCCGGTTGAAGCCGTTTCCAACAACGAAGGCGAAGACCTTCATGCCCGTGTAGAGCGGCTCGAGAAACATGTCGCCGAACAGGATGACAATATGCGTCGTGTACTCGGCCTGTTGATTGACTGGATGGAAAAGGAAAATCAGTCGCTTGCCGACCGGATTCGTTCTATCCGGGCTGCGTGAGCGGCTCGGTCGGGACAAAAATCGTGCGTAACGCGCTGTCGGTCGACGTAGAGGACTGGTTCCACGTTGGCGCCTTCGAAAAGGTAATTAAGCGATCCGATTGGTCCTCGCTCGAATGCCGGGTTGAGGCCAATACCGATCGACTGCTTGCCATGTTTGACGACGCCGGGATCAAGGCGACTTTTTTTACGCTTGGCTGGGTGGCAGAACGCTATCCCGCGCTGATGCGGCGCATTGCCGATGCCGGGCATGAGTTGGGCAATCATGGCTCGAACCATGACAGGGTGTTCACATTGGGCGCAAAGGCCTTTGCCGCCGACATTGAGCGCGCGCGCAAAACAATCGAAGATGCCAGCGGGGTAAAGGTCACAGGATACCGCGCACCAAGCTTTTCAATCGATCAGCGCACACCCTGGGCGCATGAGGTGTTGTCCGAACAGGGCTATACTTATTCCTCAAGCGTCGCGCCGATCAAACATGACCATTATGGTTGGGCCGATGCGCCGCGTTTTGCCTTTCATCCTTTGCAGGGTAGCGACTTTATCGAAATTCCGGTGACTACTGCGATGTTTGCCGGGAAGCGGCTGGCGGCCGGAGGTGGCGGCTTTTTCAGGATGCTGCCCTATCGTTTTTCCAGTTGGGCGATAAACCAGGTGAACGGAGGCGATCAGCGTCCGGCGATCATCTATTTCCATCCTTGGGAGATTGATCCGGGCCAGCCTCGTGTCGCCAATGCGCCCTCAAATCGAAACTGAGGCATTATACCAAATTGCACGCAATGACCGGTAAGTTAAAACGCTTGATGCAAGAATTTCAGTGGGATCGGCTCGACTCAATCGTCGAAAGCGAACGGGGACGGATGCAATGAACGCGCCGATGCGGCATAGCCGGACGATGATTCGATCCGTTGACCTGAACGACGCCAATGAGTGTACCCGGCTCGATGCGTGGATCGCGGCACAGCCTGATGGCACGCCTTTCCATCGCCCGGCCTGGCTAAAGGGGGTTGAGGCAGGGACGGGGCAGCAGGAGCTGTGTCTGGTTGCCGAGAGCCGCGCGGGTGAATTGCAGGGCATGGTGCCTCTGCATCTTGTCCATTCGCCGCTTTTCGGTCGCGCTTTGGTATCGAGCGGTTTTGCCGTAGGCGGCGGGATATTGGCGACCAGCCCGGCTGCGGCAAAGGCGCTGGGTGAGACAGTTTGGAATTATGCTGAACGGCACAGCTGCCCGACTGTCGAACTGCGCGGCGGGATGCTTCCCAAATCAGGCTGGATTATCAAGAGCGAGGCGCACGCCAATTTCGCCCGTCCTCTTTCGGCGGATGATGAAGCCGAATTGCTTGCCATCCCGCGTAAACAGCGCGCCGAGGTTCGCAAAGGGCTGGAGAATGCGCTGGAAATCGTCACTGGCAACAGCCAGCGCGATCAAGACTGGCACTATGCGGTCTATGCCGAAAGCGTGCGCAATCTTGGAACGCCCGTCTTTCCAAACGCACTGATGAGCGAAGTGATGTCGGCCTTTGGTGACGATGCAGACATATTGACGGTGCTGTCCGACGGCCGTCCGGTCGCGAGTGTGCTTAGCCTTTATCACAATGGTGCTGTCATGCCCTATTGGGGTGGCGGCGTATGGGATGCGCGGAGGCTGCGTGCCAATGATGTGATGTATTATGCGCTGATGAACCATGCGCGCGCGCGCGGGTGCAGCCATTTCGATTTCGGTCGATCGAAGACAGGATCGGGCGCCTACGCTTTCAAAAAGAATTGGGGTTTTGAACCCGAGCCATTGTCCTATGCCGTTCGCACCGCTGACGGAGCCGAACCGCGCGACGTCAATCCCAACAGCCCCAAATACAAGGCGCAGATTGCGGTGTGGCAACGGCTACCGCTGGGCATTGCCAATCGGCTGGGGCCGTGGATCGCCAAGGGCCTCGGTTGATGCAGGAAATCCTGTTCCTTGCGCACCGCGTTCCTTGGCCGCCGGATCGCGGTGACAAGATCCGTTCATTCCATTTCCTCAAGAAATTGCAGTCCATGGCCCCGGTGCATGTCGGGGCTTTTGCCGATGATGATCGCGACATGGCGGTGACTGAGGAGATGCGCGGCGAATTCGCTTCGGTCCACGTCGAAACGCGCGGGAAGCCGCAATGGCAGGCGGGACTAGAGGCATTGGCACGTGGGGTTCCGGTGTCGCTTGCCGCCTTCCATTCAAACGCAATGGCCCGGTGGGCCGAAACGAAAATTGCTAGCAGACGGATCAGCCATATCTTTGTCTTTTCCGGGCAGATGGCGCAATATGTACCCGCTGACTTCGCAGGTCGCTTCGTCATGGATTTTGCTGACGTCGATAGTGCGAAGTTCGAAAGCTATGCAGGTGAGGGCAATCCGCTGATGCGCTGGGTCAACCGGCGCGAAGGGCGGATGCTGGACGCATTCGAAGCCGATGTCGCCCGCCGCGCCAATGCCAGCCTGTTCGTCAGCGAAGCCGAAGCCGCGCTGTTTCGTGCGCGCAGCGGGGCCACCAATGTCCATGCGGTTGGCAATGGCATCGACACGCTGTTTTACGATCCATCGGCCAAATACAAGAAACTGCATCCGGTTTTTGCCGACCCGTTGCTGGTGTTCACCGGCCAGATGGACTACCGCCCGAATATTGAGGCGGTTGCCGATTTTTCGCATAAGGCCATGCCTGCGATCCGCGCAGCCCATCCCGAAACCAGCTTTGCCATAGTCGGGCGCAATCCGACTGAAGCAGTTTCCAACCTGTCGGCGTTGCCCGGGGTGCAGGTCACCGGCGCGGTCGACGATGTTCGCTCATGGTTGGCCGGAGCGGATGTCGTGGTCGCTCCTCTGCGGATTGCGCGGGGTATCCAGAACAAAGTGCTAGAGGCAATGGCGATGGCAAAGCCGGTTGTTGCCTCTGCGGCCGCCGCCGAGGGGATCGACGCCGAGCATGGCAAGCATCTGCTGGTGGCAAAGAATGTTGAGGATGAAGCGCGGCTGGTCAATCAACTCCTATCCGACGCTGACCTGCGGTTGCGGATCGGGCAAGCGGCACGGGCGCATGTGATGGCGCATTATGGTTGGGAAGCGCAGCTTTCGCCGCTGGATGCGATTATGCGGGGTGGGACGTGAGCGGCGCGGCGGAACACATGGCCACGGGATGGCGATCTGCGTTGGCGCAGCTAACCCTGCTTTGCACCATCATCCTCGCAGTCTTTTGGCGCGATGCTGCCGATATGGCCGTGATCTGGTGGACCAGTTCGACCTTCAACCATTGTCTGCTGATTGTGCCTATTCTCGCATGGCTGGTGCATCAACGCGCGCCGGAACTGTCAAAGCTGAAACCACAGCCCTGGTGGCCGCCGCTGCTCTATGTTGCGGCGGGGGCGTTTGGTTGGTTGCTGGGGGATGCGGCGGGCGTTGCGGTGGCACGGCATCTCGGAGTGGTCATGATGCTGCAAGGCGCAGTCTCGACGCTGCTGGGCGCCAATATCACGCGCGGTCTGTTATTTCCGCTCTTCTATGCCTTTTTCCTTGTACCGATGGGTGAGGAAGCGGTGCCGCTGTTGCAGACTATTACAGCACATATGTGCATGTGGCTGTTGGCGCTGGTCGGTATCCCCGCGCATCTCGAAGGTATCTTCATTTCAACACCCAATGCCTTGTTTCGCGTGGCAGAAGCATGCTCTGGCGTGAAGTTTCTGATCGCGATGGTCGCGTTGGGTGCGCTCGTGAGCAATCTGTGTTTCAAAAGCTGGAGGCGGCGTGGTCTGTTCATGCTTGCCTGCATCATCGTGCCGATTATCGCCAACGGTTTTCGCGCGTTTTCGACCATCTATATTGGTCATCATGGCAATCTGGAGTTCGCGCAGAGCTTTGACCATGTGATCTATGGTTGGTTCTTCTTTGCGCTTGTGATCGCCATCGTTTTGGCCGCGGGATGGAAATTCTTCGACCGACGTGCGGATGAACAGCCCATCGACGCGGCTGCTCTGCAAGCTCCTGTCGGCTTTGGTCTGATTGGCAATTTTGCACCGGCGGCTTTCCTGATATCAGCCTTGCTGCCTGCTGTCTGGTCAATGGCCATTGCGTCGCAGCCGTCACCGGTTCCAGCCAAAATTACCTTGCCGTCGGTGCCGGGTTGGCAGGTTGTGCCTTATGAAAGCGCCTATCTTTGGCAGCCGCATTTTTCGGACCCGAGCCATATATTGCTCGCCCGATACCGCCGCGCCGACGGAGTGCAGGTCGAGTTCTACACCGCCGTTTACGACCGGCAGAGCGAAGGGCGCGAACTTGTGGGTTATGGGCAAGGAGCGGTCGGCAACGACGGGCGCTGGTCTTGGATCGAGAATTGCGACGCCCCCGCAAAGGGCCGTTGCGAACGGATTGCGGCGCATGGCAAATATCTGCGTGAGGTGCACAGCTATTACCGTGTGGATGGCGTCACCAGTGGCAGCGCAACGGAGGTCAAATTGCAAACGCTGAAATCGCGCCTGCTCGGCGGTAACCAGCAGGCGGTGGCGATTCTTGTTTCGGCAGAGGCTACAAAGAACGGCAATCCTCGTGCTGCCATTGATGCATTTGTAAAGGATATGGGGTCCATCGACAAAGTGGCTGACCAGATGGCCGGATTGGACTAAGGGCCTGCATCATGTGCGGTATCGCCGGAATCTTCCACGTCGAAAGTTCGAAACCCGTTGACCCCGAAAGGGTGCGGCGGATGACTGACAGCATTGCTCATCGCGGACCTGACGGGTCGGGCGTGTGGACTGCGCCGGGTATTGGCCTTGGTCACAGGCGGCTGTCGATTATCGACCTTGGCGGCGGCGCGCAGCCGATGCTGACCGAAGATGAAAATCTCGCGGTTTCCTTCAATGGTGAAATCTATAATTTTTTGGAACTGCGCAAGGAGCTGGAAGCGTCTGGCTATGCCTTTCGCACCAACAGCGACACCGAAGTCATCTTGCACGGCTGGCGCCAATGGGGCGTCGGCATGGTCGAGCGGTTGCACGGCATGTTCGTGTTCGCGCTATATGACGTTCGCTCGCGGCAATTGCTGCTGGCGCGCGACCGGCTGGGGGTGAAGCCGCTATTCCACGCGGCGATTGCCGATGGAAGTGTCATTTTCGGCTCGGAACTCAAGGCGCTCTTGGCGCATCCCGGCTTGCGTCGCGAACCCAATTTGTTCGCGGTCGATGATTATCTCGCCTATGGCTATGTCCCCGATCACACCAGCATGGTGCAAGGCGTCGAGAAATTGCCCGCCGGACATTATTGGCTGTTACAGCAAGGCAAGCCAGCGCCTGCACCGGTGCAATATTGGGATATTGATTATTCGAACCGTATTAAGGGCAGCGAAGCCGAGTTGCAGGAGGAATTGCTGCGGTTGATGCGGCAAGCGGTACTCAGCCGGATGGTGGCTGATGTGCCGTTGGGCGCATTCCTGTCGGGCGGCGTTGATAGCAGCAGCGTGGTTGCGCTCATGGCAGAGGCGTCGCGCGTCCCGGTCAAGACCTGCTCGATTGGCTTTGACGTCGGTACCTTGGACGAAAGCGAATATGCCGAGCGGATCGCCAAGCGATTCCTGACTGAGCATCATGCCCAAAATGTGTCTGCCGACGATTATTCGTTGATCGACACGCTGGCCTATCATTTTGACGAACCTTTTGCCGATGCGTCAGCTTTGCCGACCTATCGGGTCAGCGAACTGGCGCGACAGCATGTGACGGTGGCGTTGTCGGGCGACGGCGCGGATGAGGCATTGGCAGGCTATCGTCGCCATGTTTTCCACCACAATGAAGAACGGCTACGCGGTTTGTTGCCGCAAGGAATACGTGGTCCGTTGTTCGGAACGCTGGGCGCGCTCTATCCAAAGGCGGAATGGGCACCGCGTACCTTGCGCGCCAAAACCACGTTGCTGTCGCTCGCGCGTAGCGGCGCGGAAGGCTATGCTGAGGCTGTTGGGGTAACCGGCCCTGCGCAACGCGACCGGCTTTATTCGCGCAAGGCAAAGCTAGCACTCGGTGGATATCGCGGTGAAAGCCACATGCACCGGTTGATGGAGGAAGCTCCGGCACGCAGCGGGCTCGACCGGGCGCAATATGCCGACATGAAATTGTGGCTGCCCGGCGACATTTTAACCAAGGTTGACCGCACCAGCATGGCAGTGGGGCTGGAGGCACGCGAGCCGTTGCTCGATCATCGCCTGTTGGAGTTTTCTGCCACGCTCCCCGATGCAATGCGTGTGCGCAAAGGGCAGGGCAAATGGTTGATGAAGCGGACGATGGAACGCTATCTGCCCGAAGATATTCTGTACCGCCCGAAAATGGGCTTTGTCACCCCGATCAGCCATTGGTTTCGTGGGGCATTGGCCGAAACGGCGCGCGGGATAGCGTCCAGTTCGACATTGGGGCGCACCGGCTGGTTCGATGGCGATGCCATTTCAAAGGTTGCGGAAGATCATATCGCAGGCCGTTCGGACAATGGGCGCTTGTTATGGCAATTGCTGATGCTGGAAAAGTCGGTCGAGCGGCTTTTTGGCTAAGGATAAACCGCCCGCACAAAGTACAGCCCTTCCGGCGGGGCATTGAGCGCCAGTGCCGCGCGGTCCTTTGCCTCCAGTGCCGCTTGCAGGTCATCCGCTGACCAACGTCCCAAACCGACCTGCGCAAGACATCCGACCATTGAACGCACCTGATGGTGCAGGAAACTCCGCGCCGCTACTTCTAAAATGACATGCTCGCGCTCGCGCCGCACATCGAGCCGGTCGAGCGTCTTTACCGGGCTGTCGGACTGGCAATGCGCCGAGCGGAAAGTGGTAAAATCATGAAGGCCGACCAGCCTTTGCGCGGCGCCATGCATGGCTTCTGCATCAAGTGGTTGCGGGATGCGCCATGCTTTACCTGCTTCCAGCGCCAGTGGGGCGCGGCGGTTGGCGATGCGATATTCATAAGCGCGGCCAATGCACGAAAAGCGCGCGTGCCAGTCATCGGGAACAGTCTGGCAATCCAAAATTGCGACCGGCTGCGGACGAAGCAGCGCGTTGATCCCCTCCATTAGGCGGAAGGCATCAATCGCCTTATCGAGTTCAGTATGCGCGCGCATCGCCAGCGCATGGACACCCGCATCGGTGCGGCCAGCGGCATGTAGCGTGGCGCGTTCTCCCGTCATTTTTGCAATTGCGTACTCAATCGCCTGCTGCACCGAAGGACCATGCGCCTGCCGCTGCCAACCCATATAGGGGCCGCCGTCAAATTCGATTGTGAAGGCAAAGCGGGTCATGTCAGGCGCGTACCGGGCGGAATGGACTTGCCGCGCAGGAAATCGGCGATTGGCATAGCGGGCTTTCCAGCGCGTTGAATAATCTTGGGGCGGATTGCTCCCTTCGCACAGGCGATGGCGAGCTGATTGTCGATTATGGTGCCGGGTTCGCCGATCTCTGTTTCTACCTCTGCCTCGAGCACGCGGTAACGCTCACCCTCAAATTCAAAAAATGCTCCCGGAACCGGGTTAAAGGCGCGGACCTGTCGTTCCTGCGCCGCTGCATCCTGAGTAAAATCGAGCCGCGCCTCGGCCTTGTCGATTTTGCGAGCATAGGTCAGGCCGTCCTCAGATTGCGTCACAGCCGGGTGGTCGGCGAGGTTGGTCAAGACCTGCACCAGCAAGTCCGCACCCATTTGCGCAAGTTCCGCTGTCAGTTCGCCAGCAGTTTTGCGGTCCACTACCGTTTTTGCGGTTGCCCGAACCGGCCCAGTGTCGAGCCCTGCTTCCATCTGCATGATCATCACGCCGGTCTCTTCGTCGCCTGCCAATATCGCTCTTTGTACTGGGGCCGCTCCGCGCCATCGGGGGAGCAATGATCCGTGGATGTTCAGACAACCAAGCTTTGGCGCATCAAGAATCGCCTGTGGCAGAATCAGGCCATAGGCCGCGACCACTGCGACATCGGCGTTGAGCGCGGCAAAGGCGGTCTGTTCATCCTCAGTTTTCAGCGATGTGGGTGTCCGAACTTCCAGTCCCAACTCTTCAGCCCGCGAATGAACCGCGGACGGTGTCAGCTTCTTGCCGCGATTGGCCGGGCGCGGCGGCTGCGAATAGACCGCGCAAACCTCATGGCCCGCCGCTACCAGCGCGTTCAGCGCAGGCACGGCAAAATCCGGCGTTCCCATGAAGATGATGCGCATGCTGGTCCTATCAAATACCGTAGCTCTGAGCCTGTCGAAGGGCGCTTATCAGCCTAAGCGTAAACCTTGAGGCGGCCTTCGACAGGCTCAGGCCTGCGGTTTGTCCTTCTAACTTGTCGAGGATGCCGATAAGGCGCTTAACATGGCATCGCAAGAAATAGACGCATTGGCACAGGCCCTGTCACGCTTACCCGGATTGGGTCCGCGTTCTGCCCGCCGCGTCGTGCTGCACCTGATGAAAAAGCGCGAGACAGTGTTGCAGCCGCTGTTGCGCGCGTTGGAGATGGTCGAGGAGCGGCTGAAGACCTGCGAAACATGTGGCAATATCGACACCACCAACCCCTGCGGTATTTGCGCCGATCCACGGCGCGACACCCGCGCGCTGTGTGTGGTCGAGGATGTTTCTGATCTGTGGGCGCTCGACCGGACGCGGCTTTTCCCTGGGAAGTTCCACGTCCTCGGCGGCGGCTGTCGGCGTTGGACGGAGTGCGGCCCGAGGATTTGCACATCGATGCACTGGTGGCCCGCGTTGCCGCCGGTGGGATCGACGAAGTGGTGCTCGCGATGAACGCGACGCTGGAGGGCCAAACCACCGCGCACTATCTGGCCGAACGGCGAGGAGCTATCCGATCCGCCTGACCCAGTTGGCACATGGTGTGCCGGTGGGCGGGGAACTGGATTATCTCGACGAAGGAACTTTGGCGCAAGCCTTGCGGGCAAGACGGCCTGTCGGTTGACGCTGCGCGCGGCAATGCCTATTTGCGCCTTATGGCCATACTCCCCATCCTTGAAGTGCCGGATCCCCGGCTGAAAACCGTCTCGACGGCTGTCACCGAATTTGACGACGCGCTCAAAACCCTGGTCGATGACATGTTTGAGACGATGTACGACGCCCCGGGTATTGGCCTTGCCGCAATTCAGGTTGGTGTTCCAAAACGCGTGCTGGTGATCGACCTGCAGGAGCCTGTCGAAGATGACCACCATCACGAACATGGCGAGCATTGCAACCACAGCCATGAGGTGATCCGCAATCCACGAGTCTTCATCAACCCCGAAATTCTTGATCCCTCGGACGAATGGCTAGCCTATACCGAAGGCTGCCTGTCGGTGCCTGATCAATATGCCGAAGTAGAGCGTCCCGCCACGATCCGCGCCCGCTGGCAGGATTTGGATGGCAAGGTGCATGAGGAGGAGATGGAGGGGCTGATGGCCACCTGCCTCCAGCATGAGATGGATCATTTGGAAGGCATTCTCTTCATCGACCATCTTTCGCGGCTGAAACGCCAGATGGTGCTCAAAAAACTGGAAAAACTGCGCAAGGCTGCGGCCTGATTTCAGGCGCACCGATCATGGGTAAACTCAGCGGCATCCGCGTTGTCGACCTGACGGTCTTTCTGCCCGGTCCGATGATGACTGTCATGATGGCCGATCAGGGTGCTGAGGTCATCAAGATCGAGACCGCTGACGGCTACCCCTCGCGCACCATGGAACCTTTCGAGGCGGGGCAGTCGGTCTGGTTCCGCAACATCAATCGAGGCAAGAAAAGTATCGTTCTCGATTTGAAAAGCGAGGATGGCAAAGCGCGTCTATGGCAACTCATCGACAGCGCGGATGTGTTTGTCGAAGGCTTCCGTCCCGGCGTTATGAAGCGGTTGGGTTTTGATTATGAAACTGTATCTGCGCGCAATCCTGCCATCGTTTATTGCTCGATCTCCGCTTTCGGACAGGAAGGCGCGCTGGCGCACCACCCTGCGCACGACATGGCGGTGCAGGCACTTTCGGGCTTCCTGTCGGTCAATGACGGACCCGATGGCACGCCGGTCGTACCGGGCGTCGCGGCCTCCGACATGGCAGCAGGGTTGACGGCATTATCGGCAACACTGATGGCGCTGATCGACAGGCAGCGCACGGGGAAGGGCGACTATATCGACTGCGCCATGTTCGACAGCCTGCTTCCTTGGTGTGTCCACACTGTTGGTGGAGCGATAGCAGGGGGCGCTGCCCCGGTATCAGCCAAACAACGCTCGTTGGGTGGTGCGGCTTTTTATCAGGTCTATGAGACTAGCGACGGCAAGCATGTCGTGCTGGGTGGACGCGAGACGAAATTTGTCGAGGCCTTGCTCAACGCGCTGGGTCGACCCGATCTGATCGCAGTTGCAAGCCAGCCAGCGGGCGATCAAGGCGAATTGATAGACTTTTTGCGAGGCCTATTCCTCACAAAGTCGCGCGATGAATGGGTGACTTGGTTCGATGACAAGGATGTCGCCTTTGCTCCGGTGCTCGATTTCCGCGAGGCACTGGACGAACCGCATATCCAACAGCGGGGGTTGTGGATCGAATGTGATGGTGCACATCATCTCGCACCTGCGATCCGTTTTGCCTCTGAAAACTGGGAACCACGTCTTGCGCCCGGACTGGATGAGCAAGGCTCCTAAATCGCCTCAAATCCGGTCGCGTAAAAATGCCAGGTGAAGATTGCCGCCGCGCCGCGATGCGGCCGCCATTTCTCGGCGACCTCACGCGTTGCCTTTTCGGCCGGGCGTTCAGCCATGCCCAGCAATCGCTTCACACCTTCCTGCACCGCAAGGTCGCCAGCGGGCCAGACGTCGGTCCTTCCTTCGGCAAACAGCAAGTAGATCTCCGCTGACCAACGGCCAATACCTTTGACTTGCGTCAGATAGGCAATGGCTTCTTCGTCATCATCGGGCAGCGCATCGAGCGGCAGCGCGCCAGTCACCACCAATTCGGCAAGGCTGCGGGCATAGCCCTGCTTTTGCCTTGAAAGCCCGCAAGCGCGTAAGGAATCGAAATCCTCGGCGAGAAGCTTTTCGGGCGCGCATTCCTCTCCCAATTTTGCTGCCAGCTTGTTCCACATTGAACTGGCAGCAGCGACGCTGACTTGCTGGCCGACGATTGTGCGCAACAGCGTGGTATAGCCGCGTTCGCGAATACGTGGCTCGGGATAACCGGTCGCGGTCAGCGCCTGCGCAAAGCCTGGCTCAATCGCCGCAAGGCTGTCGATGGATGCCTTTAACTGGTCTGCCGTCAAACCCATCAGTTGATCAGTTTCAGCAAAACCATCGGCGGGCCAAAGGTCTTGGGACCGATTTCCCAACTGAGGATCGACAGGCCACCCTCTTCGCTCGGGCCTTCTTCGGTATTGTTGGCCAGGATTTTGGCGTCGGTGCGCACCGTGAAGGTGCCCTTGATCTCGACGGGCTCCATGTCCTTTTTCGGACCAGGCATTCCGGGGATGAACGATCCAGCCCCCATCAACGCCGCAACCGCCAGTTCGGGATCATTATGGAATGAAGGTGCCTCCACCCGTACCCGGCCATTGTCCCAGCGGGTGATGTGAACCATCGGATTGCCCAGTGCATAGCGCGGGATGACAGGGAAGGCGAAATCGTCAACAAGCCGTCCTTTGGTCGCATAGTCGATGCGGAAGACGCCATTGCCCAGATGTTCGACCTTGTTCCACGCCGCCATCCGCTCGATTTCCTTAGTGAAGCGATCGATAGATTTGGGGTCGCTGGGGTCCACGCCGCCCAGCAGCATGGAAAACATTTTTTTGGCCTGTTCTTTTTCCTTCTTGCGGGCAGTCTGCTGTTCGTCCCAGTCCTTTTTCTGTTCTGCTTCTTCTTCAACTGTGCAGTCACGCTCCTCATAGTCATCGCCAGCGGCTTCGACTGCTTCGGCAGCTGCATCTGCTGCATCGGCGGCGGCTTCTACAGCGTCGCCTGCGTTTGCGGCAGCTTCGCCAGCTTCAACCTCGGACTCGGTCGCGCCCTCAACAGCGTCGGCGGCATCTTCAACGCTGGTCTGCGAGGCGGCAGTGCCTGCGCTGGTCTTGCTTATTTCGCCCAGTGCAGCCTCATTCTCGGCATTTTCCTGTTCAGCCTTTGCGCGGGCCTTTTCCTTCTTGTCGTTCTTTTTCTTCTCGTCCTTGTCTTCCTCGCCAGGAAGGGGACCCCAGCAGCTCGGCGTAAATTCGGTGCTTTCCGCGCCTTCCGCGTCCAGGGTGCTGTTCAGCAGGCTAGTGAGCCCGACAAGCTGGATCTGCCCTTTATAGGAAAAGCTGAAATCGCCCGATTTCATAACCGTCAGATCAGACTGAAAATCGCCAGGCAACAACAGACAGCCCGAAAGCGCTAAGGGTGCAGAGATCGCCAACGCGGCAGTAGCAATACGTCGCAGATACATTCAGGCTTCCTTCGATTGGCGCATTGTCGCGGCGGCATAAAGCGCGATAGCTGCGGCGTTGGATACGTTCAGACTCTCCATCAGCGGACTGATTGGCAGCTTTGCGAGCTGGTCGCAATGCTCCTCTATATTGTGGCGCATGCCTTCGCCCTCCGCTCCCACCACCAATGCATTTTTGCGCGGCGACAGCGCTTGATCAAGCGTGACATCGGCATGTCCGGTCAACCCGATCCGCCAAAACTCATGCTCGGCAATTTCTTCGAGCGCGCGCGCCAAATTGACCACGCGCACCCAAGGGATAACCTCAAGCGCACCCGAAGCCGCCTTTGCGACGACGCCGGATTCGGGCGGCGCATGCCGGTCCTGCGTCACGACTGCAATTGCATCAAACGCCGCTGCTGAACGAAAAATCGCACCGACATTATGCGGGTCGGTCACTTGGTCGAGGATCAGGATCGGGCGATCATTGTCCCGATTCTCGTCCAGCACATCGGACAGCCAGACATCTTCAAGCGGCGCGACCTCAGCAACAATGCCCTGATGCGGCGTATCGCGCGGGACGAAGCGGGCAAGGTCAGTGACTTCGCTGTAATTGATAGGAAGGCCTGAAGGCAGTTCCAGCGACGACAGCGCTTCTCGGGTGCCCCATATTTTGAGTACGCGCCTTTCCGGGTTTTCGATGGCGGCCAGAACGGCGTGGCGACCCCAGAATTTGGGGTTGCCCGATTGCGGTGCCGCTCCACGGCGGCGATGACTTTTATGTGATGACATAGTTGCTCTTATCCATCTCGACCATTGACAGGCAAGCGCCGTTTCGCCAATAGGCCGCTTCCCGCGCAGGACCGGCCTTTGGCAGCGTCGCCAAAACCTGCACGGTGTGGACAGGTGGCCGAGTGGTTAAAGGCAGCAGACTGTAAATCTGCCCGGTTTTCCGTACGCTGGTTCGAATCCAGCCCTGTCCACCATTATATCATTCTAAGCCACTGAAATAATGGTGATTTGTACTACCTTGGTGAATACGCACCCACATTTGATCCCACATTCACCAGTTGTTTAACCCTGTTTTCAGACTTTCCGCGCGGAATCCAAATTACCTCAATTGTCATAATGACTTTTTGGAATCCCCGGAATGTCGGGTGAATCTTCGCCACCCTGCCCAGATCTCGCACCGCATTGGCTAGAATTCCATATCTCAACTCCAGCAGGTCTCAGTTTGCTTGTCCATGCCAAGTTCGTCTTCCCCTGCTGTTACATATCGCGAAAACATGAAATCAAAAAAAGGCCTGTTGTTGGCATCATAGCGGGAAACTATGCTGGAGCGATGCGTCTGCGTGTTCCTCTAATTTAAGTGGGTGTGGGCAATGTAATCTAGCACATCAAACGGCAATTCAAAGATCAATCAAACTGAAAGTTGGCGATATGCTCAATTTTCGGCATCGATTATAAAAGATTGTTCTAATTGGTAGGTGATATGTGGGTGCCGCTGCGCCACCCAGTCTGCGGATTGATCTTTGGCCGCACCCGCCCCATGGTGGCGATCAGAGGAGAACATGATGCGGCGTCGATCCAAAATTTTGCTTGGCCTGGTTGTTGTTGGCTTGGTAGCAATTGTTGCGGTGCGGCACTGGCAAGCCGATATCGGCGAAAGGCTGTTTGCACGTGGCGTTGAGGCCCGTGTGGGGCGCGATGTCACGCTTGGACTTGCCGACGGTCTGCATATCGGGCTTTGCGGAACCGGTTCGCCATTGCCCAATGCAGACCGGGCGGGACCCTGTACCGTTGTGATCGCCGGTAAGCGCGTGTTCGTTGTCGACAGCGGAGAAGGCGGTGCGCGCAATATTTCGATGATGGGAATCCCCAACGGAAAGATCGAACGGCTTTTTCTCACCCATTTCCATTCGGACCATATGGACGGTTTGGGGCCGATGATGCTGCTGCGCTGGACGGGTTCGGCGCACAAAGCGCCCTTGCCGATCCATGGACCGGAGGGGGTGACAGCGGTTGTCGATGGATTCAATGGTGCTTACACTGCAGACTTTGGCTACCGCGTCGCGCATCACGGCGAAAAGCTGGTGCCCAGCAGCGGGGCAGGGGGCGCTGCGGTTTCCTTTCCTATTCCGGCCGGGCCGACGGTGATCTTTGACGATGGCGGTCTGCGCGTGACCGCCTTTCCGGTCGATCATAAGCCGGTGATGCCCGCAGTCGGCTATCGTTTCGACTATAAAGGCCGCTCGGTTGTGATCAGTGGCGATACCGCCAAATCATCGATGGTCGAGCAGGTTTCCAAAGGGGCTGACCTGTTGGTGCATGAGGCTTTGCAACCGCGCTTGGTCAAGCTGATGACCGCTGGGCTCGAAAAAAAGGGCGTCAAAAACACCGCACAGATCACGCGCGACATATTGGATTACCACGCCTCACCCGAAGAAGCCGCACAGTCGGCAAAGGCGGCGGCGGTGAAAATGCTGTTGCTTACTCATATCGTCCCGCCGCTGCCGAACCGGTTTTTCTATCCGGCCTTTTTGGGGGACGCGGCGCGACAGTATCCGGGCGAGATTGTGGTGGGCGAAGACGGCATGTTCCTCTCGCTACCCGCAGCAAAACCGACTATCGAGCGGCGGAAGCTTTTGTGAGGTTCTCTAAGATCCAATGACGATGCGCGTAACCGCCTATGACGTCGCCGAACGGGCAGGGGTGACCCAGCCCACGGTGTCGCGCGCATTGAGCGGCAGTCCGCTGGTCAGCGACGCGACGCGCGAGCGGGTGGTCAAGGCAGCGCAAGAGCTGGGCTATGTTATCAACCTGAATGCCACCCGGTTGCGCAGCGGACGCACACAGGTGCTGGCGGTTGTATTGATCGGACGTGAAGGCGAACGGCCGACGGCAACCAACCCCTTTTACTTTTCGCTGCTCGGTGCGATTGGGGCGGCGGCGGCGGAACGCGAATATGATCTGCTGGTTTCGTTTCAGCACAGTGCGGACAATTTCTACGCCGATTATCAGGATGCGCGGCAAGCCGACGGCATGATCGTGATCGGAACGACACGCAACGACGAAGCATGGCAATATTTCCGCTCGCGCGATCATGAAGGCAAGGCATGGGTGTGCTGGGGGGCGCCTGACGATGATTTGCGCTGGGTGCGCAGTGACAATGAACGCGGTGGGCAGTTGGCAGCGGATTATTTGTACAACCAAGGCCGCAGGAAGCCCGTTTTTGTTGGAAGTCTTGAACCAGGCCAGCGTCAGTTTACCGAGCGTTATGAAGGCTTTGCCGAGGCATGGCGGAAATTGGGCGTTGAGCCGCATTTGGTCGAGACCGATCCCGCCTTGGCGCGGGAAGAACAGGGTGCGCGCGCAATTGATGCGTTGCTGTCCGAGGGAAAGGATTTTGACGGCCTGTTCGCTGCCAGCGACCTGATCGCTCTAGGCGCGCTTGACGGGTTGGCAAAGGCAGGCATTGCCGTTCCCGATGCGGTATCGGTGGTCGGCTTTGATGGCATCCGCACCGGCGCCTATTCCTCACCACCGCTGACCACGATCGAATCCGATTTCGATCTGGCAGGGCGGATGCTGGTGAAAAATGTGCTCGGCCGCATTGAAGGCGAGCCGCCCGAAAGCAGGCGGGTGCCGGTGCATCTGGTTGTTCGCGGTAGCTGAGCGCTAAAACGCGCCGATATCCATCGCATCGAGCCAGCCGTCGCTATATTTTTCCTGCTTGGTCGATGTCTGCCGTAGCGCCGTTTCATCCAGATCGCCGTGGATTGCGAGGTGCTTCGCAAAAAACGCCCAATGGCGATAGCCGAGGAAGAAATAGCCAATTCCCAGAGTCGCGATGATGATCAACCCGTCGACGAGCAACAGAATGAACCATTCGCCACCTTCCGCCTCAAAACTGAAGCGCAGTCCGCCAAGTTCCAGATTGGCGACGCCGTTACGGTAAAAGGCCGCGTAATAGATCACGAATAACAGCGACACGAATGCATAAGATGTCGAGGCGATGATCAGGAAGAAAATGATCCGGAACAGCGGGGGCGCATCCATATAGATATAGACACCTTGCACCATTGTTCCTTGCACAAGCACCAACGTCACCGACACGATCAGGATCAACAACGGTGTCAGGTAAAGGAAAACAAAAGGCACCAGCACCGGGCGCACTTTCGCTTTTGAATCAAAGTCCAGATTGCCAAAGCTCATCTCGTTCCAACGATCGTTCCAGAGCGAAGTCATGGTCCATGCAACCGCCGAACCAAGGCTGAGATAGTTGACCACCCACTTCCAGAGGTTTGACCAACCATAGGTCCAACCAGGTTCGTCGGACCCGCCTCTTATCCCCTTCCAATAGGTGCGGTTTAGCCGATAACGCAGTGCACGAAACCGGGCTACTCCAACGAAAAAGCTGAAGAACAACAATAATAGACCATCGCCTGAGTGCCAAATTGCAGGACGAACAAAGGTAGACCGAGCAAGAAGGCAGCGGTAATGAAACCCAGAAGCAACTCTTTTCCCGTGCCGGTCCATTCAAGCCAGTCGTCAAGGAACCATGTATGGCTCCACAGATAGTCACGCTCGCGCTTGATCGCCCAGAAACGGTAAATGCCCAGAGTCACCAGTGTCAGCAGCGCATTGGACAAGGCAATCGGCAGGAATTCCCGCCAGTTACCCGTGAACCCAAACCGGTGTTCGGGTGCAATGATGTCAATCTCGCTCAAAATGCCCCCCCAAACGCTTTACTAAATCTCCAAAACATCGGTCATCGTATAGCGACCCGCCTGTTGTTGTGTCAGCCACAACGCTGCCTTCACCGCACCCCGAGCAAAAATCGCTCGGTTTTCGGCGCGGTGCGACAGGGTAATGCTTTCCTCATTCCCCGCAAGGATGACGCTGTGGTCGCCAGCAACCGTTCCGCCGCGCATCGAGGCAAAGCCGATGGTTCCTGTTTGCCGCGCACCAGTAATGCCATCGCGCCCGCGTTCACTGTTGGCGGCGAGATCAATGTTGCGACCTTTGGCGGCAGCTTCGCCAAGCAGCATGGCCGTACCCGAAGGCGCATCAACCTTTTTATTATGATGCATTTCAACAATCTCGATATCCCAGTCAGGACCAAGCCGCGAGGCCGCTTCGCGCACTAGCACAGCAAGCATCGTGACACCGACCGAAGTGTTTCCGGTCTGCAATACTGCAATGTCCTGCGCGGCGTCGTCGATCAGATAATGGTGGCGCTCTTCAAGGCCAGTTGTGCCAATGACAATCGGTTTGTGCGCTGCGATGCAAGCATCTAGCGTTGCTTCCAGTGCGTGGGGCGAAGAGAAATCGACGAGAACGTCGGAGGCTGCGATCAGGCCTGCGACATCATCATCCTTGTCCACGCCGCCTGCCAGTTCAAGCCTGGCCTCCGAAATGGCTGCGACGAGCGCTTGGCCCATGCGTCCCTTGGATCCGATGATGCCGATTTTTGTCATAGAGTTTAAACCGTTAGTCCTGAGCTTGTCGAAGGACGTTTTGCAGCATAGGCTGGCCGGGCTTCGACAGGCTCAGCCCTAACGGTTTTTGGTTCTGGTGCAAGAGGAGGGGAATTTGGCCGGTATACGCAACATCGTGATCCTGACCGGCGCAGGCGTCAGTGCGGAAAGCGGTATCGACACTTTCCGTTCAGAGGGGGGCTTGTGGGAGAAGCACCGGGTGGAGGATGTCGCAACCCCCGACGCCTTCGCCCGCGATCCTGATCTTGTGCTTCGCTTCTACGATATGCGCCGCGCTGCCATCCAGACCAAGCACCCCAATGCCGCGCATATTGCGCTCGCCCGACTTGATCGCGAATGGCGTGGCCAAGGGCGCAACCTGACCATCGTCACGCAAAATGTCGATGACCTGCACGAACGGGCAGGGGCTGAACGGCTGATCCATATGCACGGCAATCATCTGACCGCATGGTGCCTCGCCTGCGATGGACGGCCGGAATGGCGCGAGCCGTTGATCGACCGGCCCGCTTGTCCGGAGTGCGGTGTCCCCGGCCAATTGCGCCCCGACATCGTCTGGTTTGGCGAAATGCCCTATGACATGGACAAAATCTATCATGCGCTGAACCGTGCCGACCTGTTCGTCAGCATCGGCACGTCGGGAGCAGTCTATCCGGCGGCTGGTTTTGTCCGCGATTCGCGGTCAAATGGTGTTCGGACATTGGAGCTTAATCTGGAGCCGTCGCAAGGCAGCGGTTGGTTTGATGAAGCTAGGCACGGCCCGGCGACCGAGATTGTACCGGCATGGATTGAGGAAATATTAGCCGGCTAGGCCGCTGCAACTGCCGCACTCAGGGTCTTTCGGCAGCGTGACGGTCCGCATCGCTGGCTTCAGCCCGTCAAAAATGTGCAGCTTGCCCTGGGCGTTATCGCCAAAGCCGGTGAGGAAACGGATTGCCTCCATCGCCGCGAAGCTGCCCATCAAGCCGCACATTGCCCCCAGCACACCCTGCGTCGCGCAATCGTCGCAGTCGTCTGGATCATGGGCGTCACCAACGAAGCAGCGATAACATGGGGCATCGGCTTCCCATCCGGTAAAGGTGGCTATCTGGCCGTGGAACTGACCGATGGCCGCACTAACCAGCGGAACGCGCGCGGCAAGGCACAGATCGTTGACGATCAACCGCGTTTTGAAATTGTCGCTGCCGTCGATGACAACATCCACGTTTTGCAAGATATCGGCTGAGCTTTGCTCGCTTATGCGTTCTTTAATAGCGTTATATATTACATCAGGATTAAGGCGCGCGACCGCGGCGGCGGCGGCTTCTACCTTGGCTTGGCCAATCTGCGCCTCGCTATAGAGCACCTGCCGCTGCAGGTTTGAAAGTGAGACGACGTCATCATCGACAACGCTGATTGTACCGATCCCTGCGGCTGCCAGATATTGGATCGCAGGACAGCCAATACCGCCCGCGCCGATCAGCAATACATGGCTATCGAGCAATTTTGCCTGTCCCGCTCCACCTATGTCGCGAAGAACGATATGGCGGGCGTAGCGGTCAAGTTGCTGGTCGGTTAGCGTCATACGCCTGTAGAACCGAACCCTCCGGCACCGCGATCAGTGTCATCCAGCGCATCAACCTCGATCATAGCTGCATGGGTTACGGGTGCGACCACCAGTTGGGCAATGCGATCTCCACGCGCGATTGCAAAATCCTCGTCGCCCAAATTGGCCAGGATCACCTTCACTTCGCCGCGATAATCGCTGTCGACCGTGCCGGGAGTGTTAAGGCAGGTGATGCCATGCTTCAGCGCGAGGCCGGAACGCGGGCGGACCTGTACCTCATAACCTTCGGGTATGGCAAAAGCGAAACCGGTGGCGACCGCATGGCGCTTTCCGACTTTCAGCGTCAGTCCTTCTGCCGCGCAAATATCCATGCCTGCGGCCCCCGCACTGGCATAGCCGGGCAGGGCAAGACCTGCGCCATTGTTGAGCCGCTTGACCCTGACTTCAACCTTTTGAGACGACATCGGCGACCTTCTCCATCAGTTTGCGGGCTATCACGTCTTTAGGACTATCGGGCCAGCTTTCGACGCCGTTTTTGGTGATGATGTGGAATGCGTTGTTTGCACCACCCATCACATCCCCCGACACATCATTGGCAACGATCCAGTCGCAACCCTTTTTGGCAAGCTTTGCCTGTGCATGTTCGACAATTTTTTCGGTTTCGGCTGCAAAACCGATCAGGAGACCGGGGCGCTGCTTGTGCTTGGCAAGCGTTGCCAAAATATCGGGGTTTTCGGACAAGGTCAAAGGCGGGATAGCGTTGCCGTCCTTCTTGATCTTCTGTTCGGGCACGTCAGCGACATGCCAGTCAGCGACGGCGGCGACCATGATCGCTACGTCCACAGGCAGGGCCTTTTCGATCTCAGCCAGCATTTCGCGCGCACTCTCTATGTCAATGCGGATTACACCCGGCGGTGTCACCAGATTGACCGGGCCGGAAACGAGCGTCACTTCTGCACCCAATTCGGCTGCTGCCTGCGCAATCGCAAAGCCCTGCCGACCAGAGGAACGATTGGCGATATAGCGCACTGGGTCGATCGGCTCGTGCGTCGGACCAGCGGTGATCAGCACGCGTTTGCCGTAAAGCGGGCGGTGCGGCGGCTCCGAAAAGTCCGGCTGCGCAGTCATTTTTACATGTTCGACAGCCAATTGATGCGCGATTTCGGCGAAAATGCGTTCAATTTCTGGCAGCCGTCCCGGACCAAATTCACCGCACGCCATTTCGCCCTCATCAGGATCAATGACGCGGATGCCGTCCGCCCGCAGTGCCGAGACATTGCGCCGCGTCGCGGGATGTTGCCACATGCGGACATTCATCGCGGGCACTACCAGCACCGGCTTGTCGGTTGCGAGCAGCAATGTGGTTGCCAGATCGTCTGCAATCCCGGCGTGCATTTTCGCAAGCAGGTCGGCAGTTGCCGGGCAGACCACCACCAGATCGGCTTGGCGGCTGAGCTGGATATGGCCCATTTCGGCCTCATCCTTCAGATCGAACAGATCGGTATAAACCTTGTCCTCCGACAGTGCCCCGAGCGTCAGCGGTGTAACAAATTGCGCCCCGCCTTTGGTCATCACACAGCGCACCGCATGGCCAGCCTTGCGGATGGTGCGGATCAGCTCGGCAGACTTATAAGCGGCTATTCCGCCACCGATGATCAGAAGGATGCGTTTCTGGGTCATTAGTCACCAAGTGCCAATGAGAGTGTCGAGAGCATTGGTTATGGAATATTCCTGATCCTGAAGACTGGCAACTTTTTGCCCTAATTCTTTGGTGGGCACGGCCGAAGCCAAATGCGTTGCCATGATAAAACTTGTCCCTCTGACTTGCAATTCAGGGTGTAATCTCTGGATATTTGTAGCCTGTTTATCTGCCACCAGTGGTACCATAAAACGCGTGTTGAAATGGTCGAGCCAGTCCGATTGGCAATCGAGAAGATATTGCTGGCCGTCTGCGGTCAGATAGACATCGAAACGGGCCATCAGAACTGACGGTATTTTGCCAAAGGTGGAGCCGTTTTGGTCGACCCCACTTGTTCCAGCTTTCAATCGCAGCCTTGTTTTCCCTCTTCCACTCTTCGCCTAGTGCCTTGCGCACTTCTTGCTCCAGACTTTTTTCGCAAATTTGAGACATGTTGATTCCCAAACGCTTTGCTTCGGAAACCAGATCTTCGGCCAACGAAATATTCGTCGCTTTCCTGTTTCCGGTAAACATTGATGGGCGATTCATATCAGCCTCCTATGCGCAAATGATATGCGCACTATTTTTGCGCGTCAACCAATGGCCCACATGCCCGCAGCGCCAGCCGCTGCGGCAGCCAATGCCACGCCCAGATAGCGCCACCATCCGCTGCCTTGCCTTCTCTCCCAGATCAGTGGAATCGCTGGAACCGGCGGTGCAGGGGGAGCGCCGCCTTTGCGCGGCAGGCGTTCGTCGAGGCGTTTTATAAGGTCTGGGATCAACGCCAGCGTCTTTACCCGCTCGCGCAGGCCATCGGCAATCGCCGCTTCCGGGCCCAGTTCGTCGCGGATCCATTCGCGGACAAAGGGGGCGGATACTTCCCACATATTGATGGCAGGATTCAGGCTGGTCGCCACGCCCTCAACCATCACCATGGTTTTTTGCAGCAACAACAAATGCGGCTGGGTCTGCATGTCGAAATCGCGGGTAATCGCGAACAGGCTGTCGAGCATCTGCCCGACCGACAATTCGCTGACCGGCTTGCCGCGTGTCGGCTCACCCACCGCCCGCAATGCGGTCGCAAATTCATCGACATTGTGATAATCGGGCACATATTGCGCCTCAAAATGGATTTCGGCGACACGGCGATAATTGCCGGTGGTCAGGCCATAGAGAATTTCCGCCAGCCACAAACGCGCCTGCCGATTGATCCGCCCCATGATGCCAAAATCAATCGCAGCAATGCTGCCATCGGGGGTGACGAACAAATTGCCCTGATGCATGTCGGCGTGGAAGAAACCCTCTGAAATCGCTTGACGCAGAAAAGTCAGGACCAACCTTTCAGCCAGTTTGGCGGTGTCGTGACCCGCAGCTTTTAACGCCTCAACATCAGATATCTTGATGCCATCGACCCATTCCAGCGTCAGCACGCGGCCTGATGTGCGATCCCAATCGATCGCCGGAATGACATAGCCTTCGACGGCTTCCATCGCCTCTTTGATTTCGGAAGCCGACGCGGCTTCACGCCGCAGATCGAGTTCACGCAAAGTCCAGCGTTTCAGATTGGCGATGACCAGTTGCGGACGCAGCCGCGCCGCTTCTCCGCCCAGCGCTTCCAGATGCGCCGCAGCCCATTCGTAGGTTTCGATGTCACGGGCAAATTGTTCGCGGATTCCGGGGCGCAACACCTTAACCGCCACATCGCGGCCATCGCTGGTGCGTGCGCGATGGACTTGCGCTATTGAGGCGGCGCCGACAGGCTCGGGGTCGATATGTTCGAACAGCTCGGCGGCGGGGCGGTTCAGACTGCTGTCGATTTCCTCGAATATGCGGTCAAAGCGTTCGGGCGGCAAGGAATCCTGCAAGTCGAGCAGGTTGCGCGCCGCTTCTTCACCGACAAGGTCCGGGCGTGTCGCCAAAGTTTGCCCCAGCTTGATCGCGGCCGGGCCGATTGCACGGAAAGCACCGGCATAGTCCGGCTGTTTCGGCTGGATCGTGCCCAACCGCGCAATCCGGCAAAGCCTTTTGACCTGAGGCGGCGTGTTGCGGTCGGCCTCTATCCCGCGCAATGCACCGTGCCGCGCCAATATGCGGCCCCATTTGAGCAGGCGAAAAATATGCGTGGCAGGCCGCGTCATTGGATTGGTGTCAAACCTTCCAGCCGCTGTGGATCGCGACCAGTCCGCCCAGTATCGGCTCGACCTTTGTCTGCACAAATCCCGCTTCGCCGATCATCCGTTTGAATTCGGGCATGGGCGGGAATTTGCGGATCGATTCCGCCAGATAGCGATAGCTGTCTTCATCGCCTGCGATCACCTTGCCCAATTTGGGCAACAGCTTGTGCGAATAGACATCATAGACTTCGGCCAGTCCGGGCCATTCGACGGTCGAAAATTCAAGGCAGAAAAAGCGACCGCCATAGCGCAAGACACGGTGTGCCTCTCGCAACGCCTTGGGAATGTCGGTGACATTCCGGATCCCGAAGGCAATGGTGTAGGCATCGAAATGCCGGTCAGGAAAGCTCAGCGTTTCGGCATTTTGCTCACTCCAGACCAGCGTGTCGACGCCACGTTCTATCGCACGATCCATGCCAACAGCCAGCATATCCGGATTGATGTCGCTGACGGTAATATTCGCTCCGGCCTTTTCCATGCGAAAGGCGATGTCGCCGGTGCCGCCCGCCATATCGAGGATATCCTCGCCGGGGCGCGGATTGACGCGCTTGACGAAATGATCCTTCCACAGCCGGTGCAATCCGCCCGACATGGCATCGTTCATGATGTCATAATTGCTTGCGACACTGGAAAAGACGCCGCCGACGCGCCGGGTCTTTTCTTCAGGGCTGACCTGTTCATAGCCAAAGGATACGGTTTCACTCATGGCTTTGCGCCCTAGCGGATAGTTGCGGCCGGATCAAAGGATGATCGGTGCAAAATGCGCCAAACAGTTTGCACGAAATCGCCATCGCTTTCTCCTTGAATTTCCGATTGAAATGGCAGAGATTTCCGCGTGGGAGAGAGAGCTATGAAACGATCCTATATTTTTGCAGCCTTGTTCGCCGCTGCATTTGTATCGCCGACGGTAGCGCAGGTTTCAAAATCACAGGCGCTGGGCGAAATTATCGTCACCGGAAACCGGATCAATGCCGGTTATGCGCAAGAAAACCGGCCGGTGGTCGGGTTACGGCGCGAGGCCGATTCTGCTGTGATGACGGTTTCTTTCTCGTCAGATTCGCGTGACGAGGCGACGCGGAAGAAAGAAATTCACACCATGCTGCTCGCGGCGATGGACCGTGCGGGCGCTGCGGGTGTCGAACTGGTCACCGGCAATTTCGAACTGATCCCGGTGACAAAGGCCAATTATCAGGAACTGCCGTTCAATTGGGCCGGGCGGGTTGATACCAGCAAAGTCGATGTCATGGTGAAGGTCAAACTCGCCGGATCGACGGTGTCCGCATCAAGTCGCATCGACAGTTTTGTAAAGGGCCTGCCACGCAACGGGCGCGGGGCAATTGACAAGGCCGGCGGGCTTGTCCTCACCATTGTCAACCCTGACCAGTACCGCGATGCCATCGTCAAACTGGTGGCTGAGGATGCGCGCAGTCGGGCGACGATTTTCGGTCCCGACTATGCGGTGCAGGTAACGGGCATTGACGGCCAGATATTCTGGTCACAGGTCAGCGGAACCGATGTGTTCCTCTACATTCCCTATCGCTACACTATTGTACCGAAGTGAGAGCCATCATGAATAAATCAGCTGTCGCCGCCTTTATCGGCTTTGCCTTCTGCTCCACGCCTCTGATTGCGCAAGATGATGACGGCGGCATGGGTGAAGTAGTTGTCACTGCTCAGCGCATTTCTAATAGCCTATCGCCCATATCGGCCGGTGCTTTTCAACCACTTTCACCGCCAGTCATCGGGCTGAAGCGGCAAGCCGATTCCGCTGTACGCAATATTGAGATCATGTCTGACTCCCGCGATGAAGTTATGCGCAAGCGCGAAGTGCAGGCGATGCTTCTTGCCGCCATTGATCGTGCCAAACAGGGAGGGTTCAGCCTGGTGACGGGCAGGCTTGAACTTGTCGAGGTCACCCGCGCCAATTGGCAGGATCAATTCCCCGAACTCGCCGGAAAAGCCCGCGAAGATGAGGATGAGGATGATGATGACGATGAGGATGAAGACAGCGCTGGTTACGAAGATGACGGCGGCACCACAGTCATCCGGCTGCGGGTAAAGACAAAGCTCGACGGGTCGATCAACAACGCCCAGCAGAAAATCACCAATTTCGTCAAAAGCGTTCCTGCGACTGGCCGCTCGCTGATCGAACAAAAAGGCGGGCTGGCGCTCACCATCATCAATCCTGACCAGTATCGCGACGAAATCTACCGCCGGATCGCGGCAGGCGCTAAACATGCAGTCAGCTTTTACGGTCCCGATTATGGGCTGGAAGTAAACGGGCTGGACAGCGATGTGGCGTGGCAGCAAGTGAGCAACACGGAGGTATTTTTATATATCCCGTACAGTTTTAAGGTCGAGAAATAGGCGCTCAACACCACGGTTGGCGTCCACCCGCATACCAACGTGCCAGTCCCTCGCTAACCAGCACGCCACCCAGGCTTTCGCCGCCGCGCGTCACTACGCGAAGCTTGCGGCCATAGGGGTCTTCATCGCGGTCGATGCTTGAAAGGCTGAATGGCCCTGCGTTGACCAGTTCTTGCAAGCGCTCTGTCGCGGCAGCGCCTTTGGTCGCTTCTTCGGCGCAGCGCGGCGGGTGCGTTTCGGGGGTGTCGATATCGGCGATGCGGATTTTGGTGCCTTTGTAATAGAGAGTGTCGCCATCAACGACGCAATTATAGCCACCACCTTCATGGCAAAAGCCGAAAGAGCCGCTTTCCGTGTCGCTCGCACCAGCCAAGCCGGCCGATGGACCGGGTGTCAAAGTCCATACGCCCCAGAATGTGGCTGCTGACAAAGCAAACGTCAGTGGCGCTATAGTCAAAAGGCTGCTGCCCCAGCCGATGTCTTTGGCTCTTGGTCGCTTCCTGCCTTCACGCTTTGCAGGGCGGTGTCGGGGTGCCGGTTGCACTCGCGGAAATGCGCGTGATGCATTTCCAAATGGCTTTGCGCCTTGGGGAGTCCAATCCAGTTCGGCGCGGAGCGAACGCGCCAAAGCCTCGTCCACTCCATCCTTTTGCGGCGACAGCCCGCCTTCGAAGACGCGAAAATGCTTTCCCATAGCAACAGGATGCCAGCCTATCCTCAACAGCCGGTAAATTCGACGAAGGCTGCTTCGATTGCGGAGCTAATTGCCGGTCGAACGCATCATATTGCATCGGTTTTGGATGAAATGAGGTTGGCCGCGGCGCTTCTTCATCCTGCCCTAGCCAAAACCTCCTGTCGGTACTAGCACGGCGCCCCATGCCAGAGCTTCCCGAAGTTGAAACGACCGTAGCCGGATTGCGTTCTGTCCTGATGGGCAGATTATTGTCCGTGCCGAACCGCGTCGTGCGGACCTTCGCTGGCCTATTCCCGTCGATCTGCGACAAAGGCTTACCGGCGCGCGGGTGACGGGGCTTGGTCGCCGCGCGAAATATGGCCTGATCCATACCGATCGCGATGATGTGCTGATTTTCCACCTCGGCATGTCAGGGCGCTGGCGGTTGATCCGGTTGAGATCGAAAAGCATGACCATTTCATCCTCGAAACCGGCGCGGGCAGGGTGGTCGCGTTGAATGATCATCGGCGCTTTGGTTCGCTGGATATTGTGCGCACAGGCGAGCTTGATGCGCATCGTCACTTTGCTTTGATGGGCCCCGAGCCGCTGTCGGATGATTTCGACGCGCGTGCGCTGCACGATGCGCTGAAAAAACGCAGTGCGCCGATCAAGGCAATGCTGCTCAACCAGCATATCGTCGCCGGGCTGGGCAATATTTATGTGTGCGAAGCACTACACATGGCGGGGATCGCGCCAACCACTCCGGCAACCAGAATCTCCAAACCCAGACTTGAAAAACTGGTGGCAGCGATCAAGGATGTTTTGATAGCGGCGATTGCGGCCGGCGGCTCGACGCTAAGGGACTTTGCGGCACCCGATGGGGAACTGGGCTATTTTGCCAAGGATTGGCTTGTCTATGGCCGTGAAGGAGCCGCATGCCATTGTGGTGCACCGGTTTTGCGGCGCATCGATTCGGGGCGTTCGACCTTTTATTGCGCCAAATGCCAGAAATAGCGGGGCTTTCAGCCAGCTTTTGCCGTTGACGAATCTGTAAAGCATGGCTAAGGGCGGCGCTTCAACGGACGTGGGCCACAGGTGCTTGTTCGTAAATATCTGATTTTATTGAGGACAAAAATGGCCAATACGCCACAAGCTCGTAAGCGTATCCGTCGCAATGCGCGTCGTACCGAAATCAATCGTGATCGCGTCAGCCGCATCCGCACCTTCGTGAAGAAGGTCGAAGCTGCGATCGAGTCGGGTGACAAAGCGACTGCTTCGACAGCTCTGGCCGCTGCGCAGCCCGAACTGGCCCGCGGTGTTTCCAAGGGTGTTCTCCACAAGAACATGGCGTCGCGCAAGTTTAGCCGTCTGACCAAAAAGGTTGCGGCGCTCGCCTGATTCGCAATGCATGGTTTGCGCGCTGCGTGCGTAGCGCTCGCCAAAAAGGAGATAGCCCGCCAATCATTTTGACGGGCTTTTTCTTTGTCTCCGGAATGTGACAAAAAAAGACACGGAAATGCTGCGATTCGGCACGGCTTGAATGTGCTCGCGATTGAGAAAATCAAGCATAACAGGGCATTAAAAAATATCTGACGCAATTGCTGGGCTTTGTTTGAGTCAAGCGCATTTATTTCACTTTTTTTGCAGTCCCACCCCTTGATCGACTCACCTTCCCATGCGTAGAAAAGCCTTTCCAGCAGCAAGCGGTTCCAATCGCGGCTGCCCCTTTTTCGGATGAAGCAACAGCGTTTTCTGACTGCAAATGTTGGTCAGGAGCGGGGGCTCTGTTTGTCTTCTGATCGGGATGGGGTGTCGTTGGTAAACAATAGGCTGCGGCAGGCTGGATGGGGTGAAAGGGGTGGAAAGCGTGACGCTGAATGGTACGACTTCGGGACAGGGCAATGGGGAACAGTCTGTCTTTGACGGTGATTGGCAAAATGTAGCCTCTCGGTTGCGCCGCGATCTTGGCGCACAAATTTACGGGCAGTGGATCCGTTCGATCAGCTTGGGTGACTATTGCCAACTGACCGGAACGTTGGAGTTGCTTACCCCGTCAGAATTTTCTGCCAGCTGGATTGCCGATCATTACGCCGACCGCATCCGACTGGCGTGGAGCAGCATCAACCCCGCTGTTCGCCAACTGAAAATCCGCACCCGTCCTGGTTCCGCTCGCTTCGAAATGCTGCAAGGCAATGGCGGAGCTGAGCGCACGGCTGCGGTCCATATCAACGAAGCACTGCCGGTTCGAAGCCCGCTCGATTCGCGTATGACATTTGCGAATTTCGTCAAAGGCCAGACCAACGTCCTTGCATTGAGCGCAGCAGAGCGCGTTGCTGCCGCCGAACGGCCATTGTTCAACCCGCTCTATCTTCAGGCTGCAACCGGGCAGGGCAAGACTCACCTGATGCACGCCATTGGCCATGCCTATGCAGCGGTCAATCCCGACGCACAGATCATCTATATGTCTGCCGAAAAGTTCATGATGGAATTCGTCACTGCCATGCGCCGCAAGGAAGTGATGGAATTCAAGGCAAGGCTGCGTGCGGTCGACGTTCTGTTGATCGACGATATCCAGTTCATCATCGGCAAGGTTTCGACACAGGAGGAATTCCTCCATACCGTTGATGCTATTATCGGCGCTGGCAAGAGACTGGTCGTGGCTGCTGATCGTGCTCCGCAAGCACTCGACGGTGTCGATCAACGCATCCTGTCGCGGCTTTCGATGGGCCTTGTTGCCGACATCCAGCCCGCTGACCTCGAACTGCGTCGCGCGATCCTCAACCAGAGGCTGGCGCAGATGCCCGACACGCAGGTCGGCGAAGATGTCATCGATTTCCTTGCACGCACCATCAGTCGCAACGTACGTGAGCTAGAGGGTGGGCTGAACAAGCTGATCGCCTATTCGCAACTGACCGGAAAGCCCATTACGCGGACGCTGGCCGAAGAGCAGCTCAAGGATATTTTGAGCGCGTGCCGCCGCCGTATCACCATTGACGAAATCCAGCGCGCGGTGTGTGAATATTACCGTATCGATCGCAGCGAAATGTCGTCGAAGCGCCGCGCGCGTGCCGTTGTCCGCCCGCGTCAGGTTGCCATGTATCTCGCCAAGGTCATGACCCCGCGCAGCTATCCGGAAATCGGACGCAAATTTGGTGGTCGCGATCATTCGACAGTAATCCACGCAGTTCGACTGGTTGAAGACTTGCGCCGGATGGACACCGACATGGACAATGACGTTCGTGCATTGTTGCGGCAGCTCGAAGCCTAAGCCAATTTCGCGATTGGAACCAATCGACTTAGGGGCTGGTACTTCGATACCTCTTCCTTCATTGCTGCCTTGCCGTTATCAACTTTGACAACGGAATCGGGAGTGTTGGGGGATGACAAAATTCTGCATCCATTGCGGAACCAGTCTAAATGCATCTGCTCGTTTTTGCGGTGCATGCGGAGCGGCAGTCGAAAACGGCGATAACTTACCCCCTCCACCTGAGAATTCCGCCACAGCATCTGTGCAGCCAGCGGCTGCGATAGAAACGCCACAAGCACTGCCGATATCCGCCAGCCCGGAAGAGCCATTTGCACAATCTGCGAATGAGGAAGCAATCGGGAATGATGAAGCCAGCGACTCGAAGCGACCAAATTGGCTGCTGATCGGCGGTGGCATAGCGATATTATTGTTGCTGCTATCCTATTATCTGATTTTCATCCGCGATGATGTCGGCTCCCAAGCGATTAAGGAACCTGTGGCTGCAAGCGGCAAAGCCGAAGACGATACAGCTGAGATCAAACAATATTATATCGTAGCCGAAGCCAATATCCGCGACAAGGCAACCACCCAGGGAAGCGCAATCATCGGCAAGATGCCACGTGGCACAGCAGTATCGGGTAAGATGGCATTGGGTGAAGATGGCACAAGCGATTGGCTGGAACTTGAGGATGGAAAGGGCTTTATCGGTGCGGTGAACCTGTCTGAAACCCAGCCGCCTCAAATCGCAAAAGCGCTGAACGACAAGGTCTGGACCACCGACAAGGCAATCGAAGTCTGGTCGCAGCCGGACACCTCCGCCCCCATTGTTGACCGTTTGGCAGCAGGCACGCAGGTCAAGCTATTTGGCCTGACCGCCAATGACTATATTGAAATCAAGCTGAAACGCGGCGGTGTGGGCTATCTCGCAGGCGGCGCGCGCATTTTGTCTCTTGCCAATGGCAAGCCGATTGCGCTGGCTTTCAACCCCAACAGTTGCAGCTTCGGCCCCGAAATTGACGCGATGTTTACTGCGATGGGGGACCGTATCCGCACCAAATATAAAGAGCTGGAAAACCGCGATTACGCGTCAGAAGATGAGCGTAACCGGGCACTGACCGCTTCCGAAGGCAAAAGCACCTTTGAAAAGCTGCAGCGCAGCTATGAAGGATTGACCGTCGTCGGCATTGCCCAGCATTATGAATCGAATTCGGTCTATTTTGCCGAGCCTGCAGCGCAGGTCATCGCGCTCTTGCGCTCCAAAGGCTATAAAATTGGCAAGAATGGCCAGATTCCCTCAGCCGACTATGCCGCAGGCGTAGGTGCGACATCAGGCGAGTGGAAGGCCTATGGTGCGACCGACCTGTCTTGTGGTGTTTGACCGGTCGAACTAGCTCCCGGAGCGCGATGGCGCTCCGGAAACCCGATCATTTCTTTTTCGGTTCAGGCGCCACCGAGATGCGGACTGTTTCGCCGCTGTTTCCAGGGAAATCGGTAAACATCGCCGAAACCAGATTGGGCACCAGATAGGGCAGGCGGTTGGAGCGCGATTTGGCTTCAGCCTTGCCTTCAAACAGCCGCTCACCGGTTGCGGTCTTTTCGATTTTCAGGTCGATGCCGCTGGTAAAGACGGTGTAGTTTCGTACATCCATGCCACCATAACCGAAGCCATGCCCGCCCCACAGGAAGGGGTCGTAGAAACCGTGAACATAACGCAGCCCACGGCGCGAGCGCACAACATAGGGGCGTCCATAAAATCCACCGAACCGCCCATATCCCCAGAACGGATCATAGAAAGGATCGTCGTAGACGACGGTGCGTTCTTTGCCATCATCGACGCCATAGTCGAGCTTTACGGTCAGGTCGGCATTGCTGCTACTCGCGGGTACATAGCCCAGCTTTTGCATTTCAGCAGAAACGAGCGAAGCATATTGCCCGAACTCGATACCACCCTCATCGGCCTGATCGATCGCTTTAACGACAAAGGTCTGGCCTTGCGGTGCTGGCAATTGCGATTGAAAGCGCGATACATCAGCGCGGAATGGCGTGGCGCAGGCGCCGAGCGAAAGCAGGGCGACCGGTGCGAGCAATTTGGCAAAGGTGCGAATGCGCGACATGGTTCAGTTCTCCGTTTCGCCAATCATAGGCGATTTTCAGACGAAGCCTAACAGAATCAGGCTGAACTGACGTTTAATGAAATCGCGACAACCAGCCATCATTGTAAAATATGGTCACCGTTGCAGGCCGAGCGCGGCGTAAGCCCTTTCCAATGTGGGGCGCGCAAGAATGGCTGCTTTGTCGGCACCCTTGCGCAATTCAGCATCGATTGCATCGCGATCTTGCCGCAGTCGATTGAAACGCTCGACAATGGGCGCCAATTGCGTAACGAGCAGCTCGCCGAGCGCGGGCTTGAACGCGCCGAAACCCTGTCCCGCAAATTGGGCAAGCACCGCTTCAACGCTGATCCCGGCCATTGCTGCGTAAATTCCTACCAGATTTTCGGCCTCCGTCCGACCTGCCAAGCCAGCCTTTTCGCCGGGTAGCGGCTCGGGATCGGTCTTGGCCTTGCGCACTTTCTGCATGATCGTGTCGGCATCGTCGGTCAGATTTATCCGGCTCATGTCAGAGGGATCGGACTTGCTCATCTTTGCGCTGCCATCGCGAAGCGACATGATGCGTGCTGCTTCGGGCGGAATGATCGGGTCGGGCAAAGTGAATATCTCTTCGCCCGCGCCAAAATCATTGTTGAACTTTTGTGCGATGTCGCGGGCGAGCTCCAGATGCTGTTTCTGATCGTCTCCCACTGGCACATGCGTTGCCTGATAGAGCAACACATCGGCAGCTTGCAGCACGGGATAGGTAAAGAGAGCGATCGAGGCGCCTTCACGATGCTTGCCGGCCTTGTCCTTGAACTGGGTCATGCGGTTGAGCCAGCCCATGCGCGCGGTGCCGTTCAATAGCCATTGCAGCTCCGCATGGGCGGGAACGCGAGCCTGATTGAACAGGATCGATTTGTCGGTGTCGATGCCGCAGGCGATCAGTGCTGCCGCCATTTCACGGGTGTTGGCCGCCAGCTCTGCCGGATTGTGCGGCAGGGAGATGGCATGAAGGTCAGCGAGGAAGAACAGGCACTCACCTTCATCCTGCATCTTCACCCAATTGCGGATTGCGCCCAAATAATTGCCCAAATGAAGGTTGCCGGTAGGCTGGATGCCGGAGACGACACGCATGGAATTTTACCCTTTGATTGTGCTTACTGGCTGGTCTGCTTGCGAGTCAGCATCGTTATTTTGCTGCGGTCGATTGCTCCCGTAAACCACGCAAGAGCAAAATAGACCAAAGCACCCGTTCCGACCAGAGCCACGATACTGACAATTCGCGCGAATGCCCCGGCATTATAATAGGATTGGCCAAAAGGGGCCAGGCCGTAGATGACTCCACCCATCGCCGCCGCCGATATCATAATGCGACCGATGCGGACGAAAAGATCGGGCTCGACGGTGAAATGGCCGCGTTTGTGCAATATTGCATAGAGCATCACACAGTTTGCCCAAGCGGCAAGCGCCCCGGCAAGCGCGAGGCCCGCCACCCCCATGATCGGGATGAGCGACAGGTTCAAAACAATGTTGATCACCAGCGAGGCCGCTGCGGTGTAAACCGGCGTCTTTGTATCCTTGCGTGCAAAAAAGCCCGGTGTCAGAACTTTCACCAACACATAAGCCGGCAAGCCGATAACGAGCATGGCAACGACCGATGCGGTATTGTTGACCGCATCCATCCCAAATTTTCCGCCAAAATAAAATGCACTGACAAGCGGTTGGGCCGCGCAGAACAACCCGACTGCTGCCGGAACTGTTAGCAACAAGCCTAGCTCGATTGCATTGCTTTGAACTCGCTGGGCACCGCCACTGTCTTTTTGGGCGATGAAACGCGATAGCGCGGGCAGAATGGCCGTGCCTAGTGCAATGCCGATTATTCCAAGCGGCAACTGATTGAGCCTGTCAGCAAGTGCCAGAAAAACGAACGAGCCTTCCTGCAACCTGCCTAGGAAGAATAGGTCAATGAAGCGGCTGATCTGGTAAATACCTGCGCCGAAGACCGCAGGCAGGATCAAAACACCCAATTCGCGGACATCAGCGGTAAAACGGGGACGCTGTATCGTGATCCTGAATCCGGCTTTGCGGGCCCAATACCACAACCAGATCATTTGAACGACGCCAGCGATGGAAACCGACCAAGCCAGCAGCATCGCAGCGCGTTCGGTATCGGCACCACCGTCGAGGAAAATTGCGATCAGCAGCGCAGCAATCATGCACAGATTCAACAACACAGGTGCAAAGGCAGCCGCCGCAAATTTGCTGATTGAATTAAGAATCGCTGCGAACAGCGTCATGATGCTGATCAGCCCAAGATAAGGAAAGGTGATCCGCGCAAGAGTGATGGAAGTATCGTTTGTGCGGCCACCCTGGCCGAAATCGTCGATCAGCCAGATCGCCCAAGGCATCACCGCGATCATCAGGGTCGAAAACAACAGCAAGATCGGAAGAAAGACAGAGAGCGTCTCATTGGCGAAGCGCTGTGCCGATTCATTTCCTTCGTCGCCGTCTTCGGCGGCCTTTCTGTTGAACAGCGGGACAAAGGCCGCTGAAAACGCGCCTTCAGCAAAGAGGCGGCGGAAAATGTTGGGCAACTGGAATGCCAGTTGCCACGCATCACCTACCGCGCTGGCACCCAAGATGCGCGACAGCATCATGTCGCGCGCAAAGCCGAATATTCGGCTTATCAGCGTCATACCGCCGATAATTCCGGTGGATTTCAGCAGGTTCATGCGTCGCCCACCCGTTTGTCAGCACTGTTTGATCAGGCTTCGCCTGCCGGTTGCGCTTCGGCGACTGCCTGTGCCTGCGCCAGTTGCTGGACATACAGGCCGTTGAAATCAATCGGCTCAAGCACCAAAGGAGGATAACCGGCGTCGCGGACGGCGTCAGCAATTACGCGGCGCGCAAAGGGGAACATCAGGCGTGGCGCTTCGCCAAACAGGAATTGATGTGCCTGTTCGTCTGCAACATTGCGGACACCGAACAGCGTGCCATATTCCAGCTCGACGTTGAACTGAACGCCCTCTTCGGCTTGGGCCTTTGTGCCAAGTTTCAAGATTACTTCATGGATTTCCTGCGTGACCGCCTGTACTTCAATGTTGATCTGCACATCGATCTGCGGCGTGGTTTCCCAGTTATAGCTCTGCGGCGCATTTGGATTTTCGACTGACAAATCCTTGATATACTGGCTCAGCATACCGATCGCCGGCGCGGTGTCTTCGCCGTTGGCGCGCAGGTTTTCAGAGATGATGTTGCCTTCTTCTTCGGCCATTTCGCTGTGTTTCCCTGTTTTGGAGTCGACCTGCATTTCAGGCCGTTAAATTCGAAAAAACGGCGCCTAGCAGCGGGTGCCGTAAAGGGCAATGCCTTCTGCTTGGGGCATAGCGTTGCGGATTTGCGAAGAATGCCGCAATTTTGACAAATGTGGTATTTGAATAATCAGCAAGGAATGCCTATGTTCGTTCTAGGGACTGGGGTTATGCGGTGTTCAACCGCCATTAACCCTAAATTTGATTGTCCGTGCTAGGTGGAATCATCCATCGTGCAAATGGAAGGCCGGTTGTTGTGACTTTCGAGATCGTATTGCTAGCCATGGTCGCCGCCTTTCTGGGGTTGCGTCTTTATTCGGTGCTGGGAAAGCGGACCGGGCATGAGCAGGATCCCTTGCCTCGGCAAACGGTCGAGGTCGGCAGCGTCGGCTACAGAAAGCCCGTCGGAAATACAGCAGAACCCGCTTATGGCGATGCTCAGGCCGCCAAGCCCGGTTTTGCGGATGCGTCTGCAATGGGTGGCATGCGATCAATCGCCAATGCCGACCGGCAGTTTGACGCACAATTGTTCATCGAAGGTGCCAAGTCAGCCTATAAGCTGATCCTTGAAGCTTTTTGGCACGGCGACAAGGAAGCGCTGCGCTTTTTGTGTGACGACGATGTCTATGAAAGCTTTGCCGAAGAAATCGATGCCCGTAATTCGCGCGGTGAAACGCTTGAAAACCGTCTCGTGCGGATTGAAGAAGCGCAGATCGTTGACGCCAGCTACGATCATCCGATGGCGCGTATATCGGTGCGTTTTGATGCCGATATTGCCGCACTTGTGAAAAATGCCGATGGCGCCATCGTGGGCGGCTCACTGACCGATGCAGTCGAAACCAAAGATATCTGGACATTTTTCCGCGACGTAAAAAGCAACAATCGCAATTGGAAGCTTGACGAAACCGACGCGGTTTGATTCACCAGCGCGATGAAAATCGCGCTTCCCCTTATCGCATCGCTCTCGTTTGGCCTTATCGGCTGTTCGGGCGGCATAATTCCCAATTCTGGGCCGGCAACGGCGTCGACCAAATCCACCGTGGAAATCCCGGTTGCAAAACCCATCCCCTCCACTCCGGATGCCGCTTTACCAGCGCCGGTTGCGACAGGTGATGGAAAAACCGCGGCTTCACTCGGTATCGTTCGCGGACCGCTGATCGGAGAGATCAGGGTCGATCCACGCAAAACAGATGCCGCGATGGCGGCTTTCAAGACCAGTTGCCCCGGTCTGCTGCGCCGCGAAGACACGTCCGGCCTTACCTTGAAGGCAGACTGGCAAGCCGCCTGTGACGCAGTGAAAACATGGACCGGTGACGGGCAGTCGTTTTTTGCGACTTATATGGAGGCTGTGCAGGTAGGCGACGGAAAGGCATTCGCCACTGGATATTATGAGCCAGAAATCGCGGGATCGAGGGTGCAACAGCCGGGCTATGCGGTGCCAATCTACAAACGGCCTGCTGACCTGATCGATGTCGATTTGGGCCAGTTTTCCGAGGAACTGAAAGGCAAGTCCGTTCGGGGGAAAGTGTCCGGCACCAAATTCATCCCTTATGACGAACGCTCCGCAATCGTCGATGGATCACTGGCCGGTCGCGGGCTCGAAATGGCGTGGGCGGCGGATGCGGTTGAATTCTTCTTCTTGCAGATTCAGGGGTCAGGCCGTTTGAAGTTACCCGATGGCAGCATCATGCGCATCGGTTATGACAGCCAGAACGGTCGGGGTTATACCGGCATAGGCAAGTTGATGAAGGATCGTGGTTTGATCACCGATGGGTCGATGCAGGGCATTGCGCGCTATTTGCACGACAATCCGGAGGAGGGCCGCAAGATCATGAACGAGAATAAGAGCTTCGTCTTCTTCAAGGAATTGACAGGCAATGCCCCGAACGGTGCAATGGGTTATCCGGTGATCGGCGGAACGAGCGTCGCTGCTGATCCCAAGTTCATCCCGCTTGGCGCTCCGGTGTGGCTGTCGATGGACCGAGCCGAACCTAATGGCTTATGGATCGCGCAGGATACTGGTGGTGCTATCAAAGGTTCCAACCGGGTCGATACTTTTTGGGGCGCTGGTGATCGGGCAGTAGCAATCGCGGGCGGCATGGCTGCGCGCGGCAGTGCGCTGCTTTTCCTTCCCAAAGCCTCGGTCGCGCGCCTCATTCCGGTGCAATAATGCCCCGCCGCCTCCACCCGGAGGAGCGGGCTTTATGGCACCGCGTGGTCGAAACGGTGAAGCCGCTGCATCCCTTAAAAGTGCAGATGCCGGCGCATCCTGTGGCTGCGGTTTCCGCCACGTTACAAGCAAAGCCTGCAGCGACCGCCAAATCTTCCTCGGCAGCACCGCGCACCCGTGTCGTTGCTCCGCCAGCCAAGCCGCTCGAAGGCAATCTCGATTCGCATTGGGACAGACGCTTTCACAAAGGTGCGGTGATCCCCGATATCAGCATCGATCTTCACGGGCAGGGGTTGGCTGGAGCCCACGCGCGGCTTGATCATGCCCTTGATCAGGCAATTCACCAGAAAATGCGGGTTCTGCTGCTGGTTACCGGCAAATCCCGCGCGCATGACCGGGCAAGCGGATCGGGACGCGGGGCTATTGCTTCGGTAGTCCGCGACTGGCTGGCCGCTTCGCGGCATTCGACATCGATAGCAGCGGTCAGGAACGCCCATCCGCGGCATGGCGGGGACGGCGCTTTGTACATCGTCCTCAAGCGCTGAGCAGGCGCTGGATTACCGTTCGGTATATTTCGGTCAGGACCTCCAGATCGGCAATGGCAACGGCTTCGTCCAATTTGTGCATCGTCGCGTTGCACAAACCAAATTCGACAACGGGGCAGATTTTGGAAAGGAACCGCGCGTCAGAAGTTCCACCAGTGGTGGATCGTTCGGTGGTCAATCCGGTCACTTCCGAAATCACCACTTCGCAATGTCTGACTGAGTTCGCCGGGAGGAGTAAGGAAGGCTTCGCCGGAAATCATATCGCGCAAAGTGCCGCCATGGCGCGCGACGATTTCACCGATCATCGCGACAAGATTTTCGCCGCTATGCAGGTCATTAAAGCGGATCGAAAGACGCGCCTCAGCCTTTGCAGGAATGACGTTGGTTGCATGGTTGCCGACGTGCAGGTCGGTGATTTCGATATTGCTCGGCTGGAAAAATTCGGTGCCTTCATCTAGGGTGATGGCATCAATTTCGGCGAGAATGCGGACAAGCGCTGGAATTGGGTTTGCCGCCAGATGCGGATAGGCGACATGCCCTTGCGTGCCATCGACGCTGATCCACATATTGACCGATCCGCGCCGCCCGACCTTCATCATATCGCCCAACCGGTTGACGCTGGTGGGTTCTCCCACAAGGCATAGGTCAGGGATAGTGCCGCGCGCCTGCATATGCGTGATCAGCGCACGGCTGCCGTGAATTGCGGGCCCTTCTTCATCACCCGTGATGATCAGACTTATAGTGCCGGACTCTTCCGGTATGTCGTGGAGTGCGGCAATTAGGGCAGCAATACTGCCCTTCATGTCCACCGCACCGCGGCCATAGAGCAGCCCGCCCTCTACGCGCGGCTCGAACGGATGGCCGCTCCAGCCATTACCCGGAGGAACGACATCCAAATGTCCAGCAAAGGCAAAGTGGCGGCCGCTGTTGCCACGGATCGCGAAAAGATTTTCGACCGGCCCTCCATGGGCAGGGTCCGAATCGTCGGCCCCGGCGATGAAGCGCTCCACCGAAAAGCCCAGCGGGATGAGCATCGCCTCCATCGCGTCGAACACTTCTCCGCGTGCCGGGGTCACGCTTTCGCAGGCAATCAGGCGCTGGGCATAGGTGAGAGCCAAACTCTCTGTCATATTATATGTCATCCCCGACTTGATCGGGGATCCATGGCGCACCCGATAAGCCTAAACCGCAGGCTCAGACCATGGATTCCCGCTTTCGCGGGAATGACAAGCAATGTAAGATTTGTCCAACTTTAAGGAGCTCGCCATGCCCAAAATCGACGTCGATGCCATCCCGCAATCCAACGCCACTGGCTATCCCGCGCCGTTCGATCAGGACGTTGAGGGACGCTGGTGGCGGCGATTGGCCCCGGTCGGCGGGCTGACGCAAATGGGCGCGAGCCATGTTGTGCTCAAACCCGGTGGTTGGTCGTCGCAGCGGCACTGGCACGAGGGCGAAGATGAATTGCTGATCATGTTGTCAGGCGAAGCGGTGCTCATTGAGGATGACGGCGAAACCGTGATGCGCGCGGGCGATGTCGCGGCGTGGCCTGCGGGGGTTCAGAATGGCCATCATCTGATCAACCGTAGCGACACCGACTGCGTTTTTATCGCAATCGGTACCGGTGACCGGTCAAAAGGTGGCAGTTATTCGGACATCGACATGACGTTTGCCGACGAAGGCTATTTCCATAAGGATGGAACGCCCTACCCTACGACGCGGCTCCGTTGACTGTCCGCGGCGCAATAATCACTTAGTCGGCGTCGTCTCGAACTTTTCGATCACCCAATCCTCATTCTGCGCAGCGTCGATCCAGTCGAGCATCCAGGGATGCGCCATCATGGCCTCGACATAGGCGGCGGCGAAGCCGGGCAGGGTAAAGCCATAGGTGACAAAACGCGTAACTACCGGCGCGAACATGATGTCGGCGGCGCTGAAGGTCCCGAAGAGATAGGGGCCTTCCTTGCCAAAGCGCGCGCGTGCCTCTGCCCATAGTTGCAATATGCGGATGGCGTCGTGGCGCGTCTCATCGCTGATTGTGACGTTTTCAAAGACCTTGCGCAGGTTCATCGGACATTCGCGGCGCAGCGGAAGATACCCCGAATGCATTTCCGCCGCTATTGCTCGCGCCATGCCGCGCGCGACATCGTCCTTGGGCCAATAACGTTCGCGCCCGACCTTGTCCGCCAGATATTCGAGAATCGCCAGACTGTCCCAGATAACCGCTTCGCCGTCCCACAGGATGGGAACTTTGCCGGACGACGGCGCCAGATCCTCTTCGCGTTTGCGCTCGTCCCATTCGGAATCGTAAAGCGGGACAGTCATTTCTTCGAAATGCAGCCCCGACTGCTTGCAAGCAAGCCAGCCACGCAGGCTCCAGCTCGAATAGGCTTTGTTGCCGATGATCAGTTTGATGGTCACGATGCAACTGCCTCTAGCACTGCATCGCGCAAATCATCAATCCCGCCTTTTTTCTCCGCCGAGGTTGCAGAAATCAGCGGAAAGGCGGCGCTGTGCTTGCGCAATTCGTCGAGCGTTGCCGCCTCAACCGCCGCCAGATCGCTGGCCTTGATCTTGTCGGTTTTGGTCAGGACAATGCGATAGCTGACCGCTGCCGCGTCGAGCATCTTCATGATTTCGCGGTCGACGTCCTTGATGCCGTGGCGGCTGTCGATCAGCACAAAGGTGCGCTTCAACACCTGTCGCCCGCGCAGATAATCGTTGATCAGATAGCGCCATTTCTGAACCGTTTTCAGGGGGGCTTTGGCATAACCATAGCCCGGCATGTCGCAGGTGCGGAAAATCGGAGGCTCGCCCACCTCGAAAAAGTTCAGCTCCTGCGTCCGCCCAGGCGTGTTCGATGCGCGGGCGAGGCCATTGCGGTTGACCAGCGCGTTGATCAGGCTCGACTTACCGACATTGGATCGCCCGGCAAAGGCGATTTCGGGCACCGTCGGATCGGGCAGAAATTGCAGGTCGGGTGCCGATTTCAGGAAGGCAATCGGGCCTGAGAAGATTTTTTTTGGGTCCATGTTCTTGCCTCCGATATTCCTCTCCCTTTAGGGGAGAGGCAACGAGACTTGGTCTTTCAACGCAAGCCCTAGTCGCAGTCGGAGAGGGGCCCCTCTCCAAGCGCGGCTAGCTGCCAGAGCAGCAAGCCTTGCTATCCTCTCCCCCGGAAGGGGAGAGGTGTTTTCAACTTAAGCCTTTGCTTTCGCTTCAGCTTCCTTCGCCGCCTGCTGTTTCAGGATCGGATGCCTTGAATAGAGCCATTTCTGCTGCCCTATGGAAATGACGTTCGAAACCACCCAGTAGAGCTGCAAGCCAGCGGCAAAGGGGGCCATGATGAACATCAGGAACCAGGGCATGATGCCCATCACCTGCTTCTGGATTTCGTCCATCGGCGTTGGGTTCAGGCGCTGCATCAGCCACATTGTTATGCCGAGCAGAATCGGCAGCACGCCGATGGCGAGGAACGTCGGCGGATCAAAGGGTAGCAGACCGAAAAGGTTCACCGGAGTCAGCGGATCGGGCGCCGACAGATCCTTCAGCCACAAGGTGAAGGGTTGGTGCCGCATTTCAATCGACAGCATCAAGATTTTGTAGAGCGCGAAGAAGACCGGAATTTGCAGCACGATAGGCAGGCAACCGGCGAAGGGATTGACCTTTTCCTCTTGATACAGCTTCATGATTTCCTGCTGCATGCGTGGTTTGTCGTCTTTGTATTTTTCCTGCAGCTTCTGCATTTTCGGCTGCACGGCACGCATTTGCGCCATTGATGCGAATTGCTTTTGCGCTATCGGGAACATGAATATGCGCACAACAATGGTCAGCCCGATAATGGCCACACCGAAATTGCCGAACACGCCAAAAAACCAGTGGAGGATCCAGAAAAAGGGAATGGCGATAAACCAGAACCAGCCCCAGTCGATAGAATAGTCGAGATAGGGAATCCCAAGTTTCTTGGTATAATTTTGCAGGACTTCGACTTCCTTTGCCCCAGCAAATAATTGCGAGCTTTGCTTCGCAGTTGCGCCCGGCGCAACTTCGGTCATTTCGGCATTGCGGATACGTGTCCAGTTATAGCCGTCGCCGGCCTTGAAATCGGCCGCGATCTTAACCTTCTGGTCGGGGATCAACGCCGACAGCCAGTATTTCTCGGTCTCGCCAGCCCAGCCGCCGGTGGTGGTATAATCGATCTCACCCTTGGGAGCTTCGGCAACTTCGTCATAATTGATATTGACGATTTCACCGCCAAACACGCCCATCGGCCCAACATGGATATTCCAGCTATCTGGATCAGGAGACATTCCCTTTCGGCTGATAATGCCAAATGGCGCGACCTTGGCGCTGGTTGTGCCCGCGTTGGTGAAGCTCTGTTCGGCGGTCAGTAGATAATCCTTGTCAATCGACAGGCGGATATCGAACTTGTTGCCTTCCGGATTGGTCCAGCTCAGCGTTACCGGGGTTTCAGGGGTCAGCTTGGTACCGCTTGGCGTCCAGACGGTCTTGTCGGTGGGCAAAGTCGTGCCTTCACCGGTCCATCCAAAGCGGGCAAAATGCGATTTTGCCGTGCCCGAAGGCGCAAACAGGCGAATTGGTGGAGATTTTTGGAAAGTTCCTCGCGGTGCGCAAGCAGAACCAGATCGTCGATCCGCGCGCCTTCGAGGTTGATTGAACCTTTCAGTTTGGGCGTTTCACCAATACGCGTGGATTGGCAGTGAGCGCCGAACCAAGCGCAACGGCTTTTGCAGGAGTATCGACGGCAACTGCCGGAACATCACTTTTATCGGTACTTGCCGATTTCTCGGCGGTTTTCTGCGCAGGCGGGGTTGGGAAGAAATAGCCTGCGACATAAGGCCAGCCAAACAGGATCAGCCCTGTTAGCAAAATGGCCATGATGATGTTGCGCTTGTCTTCCACTTACAAATTCCCTGTTTTTCAATGCATTAGGATGATTATGGGACCGGGTCATGCCCGTGCCCGCCCCAAGGGTGGCAGCGCAATAGCCGTTTCAATGCAAGCCAGCCACCCTTAATCGCGCCATATTTCTGCAAAGCGCCGATAGCATAGGCCGAACAACTTGGGCTGTAGCGGCAGGTCGGGAGCAGAATGCGCGACGGACCGAGTTGCCAGCCCCGCGCGATCAGGATGAGGAGCTTGGCGATCAAGATGATCCTCCCACAGCTTGCTGGGGAGGGGCGGTTGCGAAGCAACTGCCGGTGGGGAATGAAACGGATTGACTCAATCCCCTCCGGCGCTTCGCGCGTCCTCCCCCAGCAAGCTGTGGGAGGAGTAAGTATTTGGCGCTTAGCCACACACTTTCCCCAATGCCTTGATCATTTCCTCACGCAGCTGACCGAAATCGCGCTCTATCCCACCGTCGCGTCCGATAAGGATGTGGTCTGCGCCAGCCTTGCCCAGCGTGGGCAGCAATTCCATCGCAAGTTCGCGAAACCGCCGCCGCATCCGGTTGCGAATGACCGCATTGCCGACTTTTTTGGTGATGGTGATGCCAAGACGCTTTTCGTCGCTGTCGTCGCGGCGGTCGTACACGAGCAAAACGAAACCGGGAGTAGCGTAGCGCTTCCCCCGGTTGGCAGCCAGAAAGTCCGGCCTTTTCCTGATGACAGCGTAACCGCGCATGTCGCGGTCACTGCCCGACGCGTGGCTTACGCCGACAGCTTCTTGCGACCGCGTGCACGGCGACCGTTCAAAATCGCGCGACCGGCGGCAGTCGACATGCGCAGGCGAAAACCGTGACGGCGAGCGCGCACGAGATTGCTCGGTTGAAAAGTGCGCTTCATGGCTCAAATCCTCAAAATCAAAAGCGTTTGAAAATAAAAGGGCCGCCGAATCTTTCCGGCGACCGCCTTTGTTGAGCGGGCATCTATGTCCGTAAGGTTGAAAAGTCAACATGAGTCATGGCAGTTTTTGGCGACGGTCATCGCGGCGGAACAGGCGTAGCAAGTCACGCTTGAGCGGGGGCAGAGGCGGGCGCGTTTTGAACCGCTTCCTGCGCATCGCCCAATTCGCCCATTCCCCATATTCGGGATGGCGTTTCGAATGGCGCGCATATTGCCGTTTTGCCCAAAGCGAATTCTTCAGGACGAGCGCGAGCCCGATCGGGAACAATACCAATCCGCCCGGTCCTGGCAGCCAACCAATCAGCGGAGCCAGGATCATCAGGAACCAGCCGAGGATGATCAGAGCCCACTGCAAGCTGCGATTGCCGGGTTGTTTGGGTGCGGGCATGAGTGGGAATGTGGGGATTGAGGGTAACGCCTGCAAGTAAATGTTTCCCTCCCGGGTGGGGGAGGGGGCGTGATTCACCCCTCACACATCACTACCAATTGGTCCGCGCAAGCACCCCAGCCCTCCTCAAAGCCCATTTCTGCGTGGCGCTTGCAGTCATCCTCGGTCCAATGACGGCATTTGGCGGTGTAGCGCGTACCATCGCCGTCCGCTTCCACGGACCAGATACCGATCATGAAGGGCCCGGCAGGCATCAGATCGTCTACCACCGCGTCGGTAAAGGCAAAGCGCCGTCCATCGTCCCACGCCAGCACGGTGCCGGGATTCGGATGCACCTCGCCATCGGGGCCGTACATGGTGCAACTGGACGCGCCGCCCGCGCGCCGTTCCAGCTTGTCAAACTCCGCGCGCCACGGCTTGGGGCACCACCATTCGTTGATCTGGTTGGTCATGATATCCCAGACCTTGGCGGGCGGCGCATTGATGAAGCGGCTGATCGAGAGTTCCCAGCCATTGTCCGCGGTTGCTGTCATGTTCAATTCCTTCAATCTCTGTTGGGTGCGCCGAGGGGGAAATAGGAGCGATAAGGGCGCGCATCCTCCACGCACCGCGCCACCGAGGGACGAGCGAGCAGACGGGCGCGATAGGCTTTCAGTTTTATGCATTCATCGGGGATGGGTTGTGTCCAGTCTGCATAGAATAAAGCGGGAGCGCCCGAGCAGTCGGCCATGGAAAATGCATCGCCACAGGCCCAGCCGTCCTCGGGCAGTTGTTCCTCTAGCCACGGGTAGATGGTCGATAGAGTCGCCCGCGCCCGTTCAACACGCAAAGGGTCGGGCGTTTTAGTGATGAACGGAATATATTCAGACACCGCAGCCTGAAAACTGGCCTCCAGATGGCAGTCGAACACCCGGTCCATCAGGCGCACCTGCAAAGCAGCTTCGCGATTGTCCGGAATCATTTGAGCTGTCTCGGGATAGGCGAGATCGAGATATTCAATAATGATTGAACTTTCGAAGACACCGCGTTCCCGATTTACCAATACCGGCATTTGTCCGCGTGGCCAGTGTCCGCGCAGTTGCTCCCAATGCTCGGGGTGATCGTCGCCAAGGATGCGAAATTCGAAGTCGATGCCCTTTTCGTAGAGCGGGATCAGCGCTTTCCAAGTGTAACTGGAAAAAGGATGGCCGTAGAGGATCATACTCATCCTCCGCGCACTGCCGCCTCGATTGTCGCGACGTCGATCTTGCGCATCGGGAACATCGCCTCGAACGCGCGTTTGGCAACGTCGCCGCCTTGCGCCATCGCATCGGTCAGCACGCGCGGGGTGATCTGCCAGAACAAACCCCATTTATCCTTGCACCAACCGCACATGCTTTCCTCACCGCCATTGCCGACGATTGCATTCCAATAGCGATCGGTTTCAGCCTGATCCTCGGTTGCGATCTGTATGGAAAAAGCTTCGCTATGCTTGAACCGGTCGCCTCCGTTCAAACCGATGCATTTGATGCCGCAGACGGTAAATTCCACGGTCAGTGCATCGCCTGCCTTGCCGTCTGGATAGTCAAGCGGCGCCTTATGGACGGCTGTTACATGGCTGTCGGGAAAGGTCGCGGCATAGAAATTCGCCGCCTCTTCAGCATCCTTGTTATACCACAGGCAAAGGGTAGCTTTGGACATGGCTATTCTCCTGATATTGGGGTGTCAGTTCAACCAGCCGCGTGCCTGCCCACGACGCGCGAAATACCACTGGATGATCCCGGCCAAAGCCAGAATGATCGGGAAGGTGACAAGCTCAGCCCCCATTTTCGAAAAAGCATCGTTCATAAAAATGGGCCAGCTGAACTGGACGAGGATCGCGATGAAGCTCACCAGAAACAGCTGAACTGCAATGCGTTTGCGTAGCAACAGCGCCAATGCCGCCGCCGTTCCGCAGCCGACTGCGATAGCAAAAGCGGCCCATGTCCAGACCGGCATCGCACTCCACAATTCACGCTGCACATCGGGCAGTCCGGCATAGCCGGTCTTGCTCAACTGCCAGTTGGTGACGAACGACCATACGCCCATCAGGTTCCAAAGCAGCGAAACAATACCAGCAATTGTCAGCCAGCGCGGTCCCCTATTCTCCATTGTCTCTCTCCTTTACCCCTTGGCCCCAACCAGCGAAAAAGCCGCACCTTGCGGGTCAATGCCTTGTACAATCCAGTCGCCGCCCGGGACTTCCATCGGGCCGTTCACGACCTGTCCACCATTGGCCGGAATTGCTTCGTTCGCAGCGCTGATCGAGGGCACGCGGAAATAATAGGACCAGCCCTTCGGTGCTTCTTCTGGCACCTGCATAATCGCGCCGACACCGATGCCATCATGGTCGATGAATTGATATGTGCCCATCGGCCCCATGTCCATCGGTTCAGGCAGGGTCCAGCCGAACAGGCCGGTATAAAAGGCAATGGCAGTGGCCTGATTGCCCGCAAGCATTTCATTCCAGCCGCATCGACCAACTGTGTTTTGGGCAAAGGCTGTGCTCTCCCCTCCACCATGTTGAGGTGTCGGTGTCATGACATAAAAGGGCGAACCACAACAGTCAGCGACCATTGCGATCCGTCCTGCCATTGGCACATCATGCGCAGGCATCAGGCATTTGCCGCCGGCTGCCTCAACTGCTGCCACGGCGGCATCGCAATCATCGACGCCGATATATCCCAGCCAACATGGCTGGGCGCCATGTTCGCACATCGCGTCGGTCAGCTCCAACAGGCCGCCTGTCATTCCGCCGTCGGCGTTGCTGATAAAGCCATAGCTATTGGTCTCGGCAGAGCCCGACTGGAGTGACCAGCCCGGAACGATAGTTTCGTAAAACGCCTTTGCTGCCCCGGTGTCGGGAGTCATGAGCTCGTACCAGATCCAGCTTCCTTGTAGGGTCGTCATGTTCCGCTCCTCATCAGCTCTTCAATTCGACTATGGTGTAAAGCCACCTTTTTTGCCGGGTCCATGCGCGGGTCCGCCTTTTCCGGATCGTTCATCCATTCAGTCATTTTGGCAAAGGCGGTGTCGCGGGTCGCCTTGTCAGGCCACTCGATCCAGCTGAACAGGACCTCCTCATCCGCCTCGGCCTTCACCGCCATGCGGAAATCGGTGGTGTGTCCCTCCTGTATATCGTCACCCCAGCATTCGACGACACGCAGCGCGCCCATATCGATGAAAACACTGTCGCCCAGTTTGGCGTGGTCGATGAATTTTTGCTTGTTCGCCTTGGGGCAGGCGATCACGAATCCGTCTATATAGCTCATCGTACTTCTCCTCATTTGATTATAGTCGTTCAAGCTCGCCCTTGCGCTTGACGATGTTTTTGTAATCCCACTGAATTTCTCGCGCCTTGCCAAGCCATTGGCGGAGCTTGTTTTCGTCGATCTGTGATACATCGCTAAACCGTGCTTCGGCGGCCTTGAATTTGCCTTCCGGCTTCAAGTCGGATTCCTCAAAACCCTGCCCACTCCAAAACAAAAGGCGGATGCCGTTCTTCAACCGGGAATAGCCCGTGATCGGATTGCCTTGGAGGAACCAGACCGGATGACCGTGCCAAATCTTGCTTTCGGCATCAGGCAATATTTGGTCGATGCAGTGCCTTAACCGCGCGCAGATCAATTGGTCGCTTTCTACCAAATTGCACTGATAAATCTCGATTGCATCGGGTGCAGACATCGGTCCTGCCTTAATCTTGGGACGGGATCGCTGCCGGGTCCATCCAGAACGGCTCCCAGACATGGCCGTCAGGGTCGGTCAGGCTGCGCTGGTACATGAAGCCATGATCCTCTGGCGGATTGATATCCGCGACACCGCCGTTCGCCGATGCAGTCTGGATGACGCGGTCAACATCGTCACGATTGTCAAAGTTCAGAGCCAGCGAAACTTCGCTTGATCCCGGCGGACAGATCGGGCGTGTTGTGAAGCCCCGCCATTTGGCATGGGTCAAAAGCATTACATGAATGCCTTCACCCCAAACCATGCAAGCCGCAGTTTCATCGGTGAAATCCGGGTTGTTGGTAAAACCCAACGCGGCGTAAAAAGCCATGGATTTTGGCAAGTCTTCAACAGGCAAGTTGACAAAAATCATGCGCGTCATTGGGTGTCTACTCGATTGAACAACATTTTTATGTAGCGTTTGAGGTGCAGCACGCTTTCGCGCGCCTCTTTTAAGGCGTTACGCGCCTTGGCGATGATGAAGGCACCCTGCAGCACCGCCTGAACATGATAAGCGAGGCTTATAGCCGAAACGCCGTCTCTTATTCCGTAAAGAGCGATGGCTGCTTCGATATCTACGGCGAGCCGTTCGCAATAGGCGCTGATGCTGGCATCGCTTGCAGAGCGGAGCACTTCGCTGCTGGCAAAGCTTTCCTGCACCATTGTCCCTACAAAGCAGGTGAAATCTTCAGGCGCGCCGTCGATCATGAAAAGTCGGAAATCGATATGCGCCAGCAGGCGTTCGAGCGGGTCTTCAATCCTGACCCAAGGGGGCAGGGTGAAAATCAGTTCTTCAGCGCGTGCGGTCCATTGCTCGGCAGCAGCAGCACCCAGCGCCTCCTTCGAAGCAAAATGATGAAAGAATGCGCCCTTGGTCACTCCAGCGGCAGCGCAGATTTCATCGACCGAGGTCGCACAATAGCCCTGACGGCGAACCAGCAGATGTGCAGCGTCGATCAACTTCGCACGCGCCGGAATGCGTTTTGCGGAAGAGAGGCGATTCGCAGACATTCCAAAAACATACCAACCAGTCGGTATGAGTCAACCAAGTGTTGTATTGACCATGAAGTTCCGCCTCGCCAGTTGATTGGGCGGAAAATAATATGTACCAGTACACCAACCACAACATCCTGATTCCGCGCGTAGAATCGAACCCAAGGGAGTTAATTAATGTCTGAATTTGTTACCTTGTCCCGTCGCGATATCATGCGCCTTTCGATGTTGGCTGGCGGCATCAGCGTCGCCGCTCCGGGCTGGGCGCAGTTTAATATCAAAAAGGCATTGGGTGCGGGTAAAGATGTTGTTGAGGCGGAATCGATCAGCGATGCCGAGCTGAAGCAGTATTTCGATCAGGTATCGGCAGACACCGACCGGCAAAACCCCATTGCGGGACCGAAGGACCCCTATGGCAAACGCATTGCTGCTCTCAGCAAAGGACTGCAAAACCATGACGGCATGAATCTGGATATCAAGGCCTATCTGGTGAAGGATGTGAATGCCTTTGCGATGGGCAACGGCACCGTCCGCATATTTGCTGGGCTGATGGACCAGTTTTCCGATGATGAGGTTCGCTATGTTATCGCCCATGAAATGGGCCATGTGAAATCAGGCCACAGCAAAAAGCGAATGCAGGCTGCATTGCGCGCCAGCGCTCTGCAAAAGGGTGTGGGTTCAGCAGGTGGCACTGCGGGCAAGATCGCATCGAGCGAATTGGGCGATCTGTTCCGCAAGGTGGTAACTGCACAGCACAGCCAGAAGAACGAAAACGAAGCCGACGACTATGCGATGAACTTCATGAAGGTGAAAGGGTTTCAGCCGGTCGCCGCGGCAACCGCCCTCGACAAGCTGGCAGCAATGGACGGGGACAAGAAGAATCCGCTGCAATTCCTCGCAACCCACCCGAGCCCAGCTGCACGCGCCAAGCGCATGCGCAGTCAACTCAACGGCTAGGTCGTGAACTCATAAATATCACCTTCGAGGCGTCAAAATGGCAAAGAGCCGCAAGCAAAATGGTCGCAGACGATAGTCGTTCTACCGGCAAGGCCATTTTGTTTTCGGATCGAAGCCATTTTGGTGTCCTTCGGATTTGACCAATTTTGTCCATTGCTTCGTTGGAAAGCCTGGAAATATCGACATATTCCTGCGGCTTGCCGCCTCGCACTGAACAAAATTGCCTCAAACCTCGAAGGTGAGATTCATGAGCTCACGGCCTAATCAGCCCAGCGGCAAATAAGCAGCAATATCGCGTGGGCCAAGATACAGCGCATCGTCATGCGGTGCGCTGTTGGTCATTGCGTAGAACGCGCGCGCTTGGGAATCGCTCATGCCCATTTCGCGGTAATAGCTAATATATTCAAGATGTACGGGGTCGTTAGCGGCATAGTCATCCGCTTCAAGCCCATCCTGATCGCGCCAGCTGTGGACAGCAAATTCAGCGGCTGGATCAGCAAGGCGATGCGAGCCAGCGAGGAAGAGTTCTACCCCGCCAGAACGCACCGAACCGCCATTGGGGACATAGGTCGTTACCCCTGCGCGGCGGACCATGCGAGCCAAAGCCAGATTGGCTTCGTCATCGCCGGTGCCGGGGCATTCGACCATATCGATTTGGCGCAGTGCCGGGAATGCGCGAAGCAGGGCGCGGAACTGAGCCGGGGTTTCGGTTTCGATGCTACCGATCAGTTCGGCACGGTCCGGTGTGACCATGTGAAAAGGTCCAAAGCTGGCGATCGGCTTGCGGCTTGGCTGTACATCACCAAATTGGTCGGCGACAAAACGTTCGGTAGTGCCTGATGAAGAGTCGTCTTCCACCCACTCATAGATTTCTTCTTCCACGACAACCGTTCCGGCGTGCGCAAATTGCGACGTCGTGACGGTTGCCGTGGCAAAGAGAACGGCTAGTGAAAAAAGACGGGTAATCTTCATGCCGCCCAATTGGCGGATGGCGCCTTGCAAAGGGGTGAGGGAAATTACCTAGGCAGTTGTTAACTCTAGAAAAGCAGAGATTTCTGCGGAATCCATGAACAAGATTTTTATGGAAAAGAGAATTGTTCATGGTCGCAACGGTATTGACTGTCGCATATCTGGGTCTTGAGGCCCGCCCGGTTGAGGTGCAGTGCCAGATTGCGGCGGGGATGCCTGCCTTCATCATGGTCGGTTTGCCCGACAAGGCGGTCGCCGAAAGCCGCGAGCGGGTGAGGGCGGCGATTGCCGCGCTGGGCCTGTCGTTGCCGCCCAAGCGGATCACGATAAATCTGTCGCCGGCCGACTTGCCGAAAGAGGGCTCGCATTATGACTTGCCAGTGGCACTCGCGCTATTGACCGCGATGGGGTTGATAGACGCAGAGCAATTGGCGCAATTTCTGGTTGTCGGCGAATTGGGCCTCGATGGTCGCGTCGCACCGTCGCCGGGTGTTCTGTTGGCGGCACTCCATGCATCTTCGCAAAGTCTAGGGCTGATCTGTCCTGCGCAACAGGGCGGTGAGGCCGCATGGGCAGGGCAGATCGATGTAGTTCCAGCACCTGATTTGCTGACCCTGCTCAACCATCTGAAAGGGCAAGGGTTGCTGCCGCAGCCGTCTCCCGGTCTTGTCGATGAGCCATTGGCCGGCCCGGATATGAAAATGGTGAAGGGTCAGGAAACCGCCAAACGCGCGATGGAAATTGCGGCGGCGGGCGGGCACAATTGGCTGATGGTAGGGCCGCCGGGATCGGGCAAGTCGCTGCTCGCCAGTTGTCTGCCGGGAATTTTACCTGAACTGTCGCCTTCCGAAGCGCTGGAAGTGTCGATGATTGCGTCCGTCGCCGGAACACTCGAGGGAGGACGCTTATCGAAAAAGCGACCCTACCGATCACCGCACCATAGCGCGTCGATGCCTGCCTTGGTCGGTGGCGGACTGCGCGTGCGCCCCGGCGAGGTCAGCCTTGCCCATCTTGGCGTGCTGTTCCTAGACGAATTACCGGAATTTCAGCGCAATGTGCTCGATAGCTTACGACAGCCTCTGGAGACCGGCGTCGTCACGGTCGCACGCGCCAACAGCCATGTGACTTTCTCGGCACGCGTGCAATTGGTTGCAGCCATGAACCCCTGTCGCTGCGGACATTTGGGCGATCCCGCACTCGCCTGTTCGCGCGCTCCCCGCTGCGCTGCAGATTATCAGGCGCGCATATCGGGGCCGTTGCTCGACCGGATTGACCTGCATGTCGAGGTTGAGGCAGTGAGTGCCGCCGATCTTGTTCTGCCACCGCCCAGCGAAGGCAATACCGAAATCGGTGCGCGTGTTGCCGCCGCGCGGAATGTGCAGAACCAGCGGCTAAATGGCACGCCAATGCGGACCAACGCCGAGCTTGATGGCGATCTGCTCGATCAAACTGCCACCCCCGATGAACCCGGCCAGCGCCTGCTTGCGCAAGCGACCGAAGCAATGCGATTGTCGGCTCGCAGTTACACCCGCATTTTGCGGGTTGCCCGCACCATTGCCGATCTGGCAGGAAGCGAGAGCGTGGGTCGCATCCACATCGCAGAGGCCTTGTCCTATCGCAGGCAGCCTCCACGTAATTGAAAAGGACCGTTTAATGGCATTCCTGCTGCTCCGCTATAATCTGAAGCCCGAAACCTCTGCCCTACAATTTGAAGAGTGGGTCAAAACCACCGATCAGCCAGCGATGCGCGGGTTGAGCCGGGTCAAAAATTTCGACACGTTCAAAGTCAGCGGGCTGTTGATGGGTGAAGGCGCGCCTGCGCAAAGCTATTTTGAAATCTTTGAAATTGATGATCTTGCTGGCTTTACCGGCGAAGATATGCCTGGCGATGTCGTGCAGTCGATCATGGGGCAGTTTATGCAATATGTGGACAATCCAGAATTCGCGATTGCCGATAAGCTCTAGCCAGCGATCACTCAGCCTGTTCGGGTTCTTCGCCCGGCGCGGCTGACACAAACACCCGCGCAACCCGGCTGTCATGGCCGGCGCGCAGGAAAGCCTGAAACTGTTTGCGCTGTAAATCCGGATCGGCAATTTTGGATGCAAAAGGGCCGATCCGTTTACGGCGAGCAAAATTTCGGGCAGCTACCCATGCATTTTCGCGGGCTTCGTCGCGCGCGTCTTGCGTAGCGGCCTCGCCGAGCCGTTGCATCTTCAATTCCTGCTCGATCCGGCGAGGCCCAAACCCTTTGCGCACCAACGCCCGGCTGCGCATGTCGGCGAAACTCTGGTCATTGATATAGCCTGCGTCGACGCATTCCTGCACTACCGCGCTGATATCGGGACTGTTTTCAAGGTCAGCATCGGCATTTCGCCGACTTTCAGCAAGCTTGCGTTCAAGATAGTGCCGTAATTTGGTCGAACTTGTCGCATACCTCTCGACATAGCGCAGAGCCAACCGCCTGATTGCTGCGTTGTCGAGCGCTCCGGCGGGTGTTTTGTGTTTCGTTTTGCTGCGCACGCCGCATTTGTGCCACAGTCGGGTCGAAATTTGAACTCCATAGCGTAGGAAAACTATGCCGGAAAAAATAAAGGGACGCACAATCGATATGACGGCACCATCACCGACGCCTTCGATCGACACGCTCGAACGCCGATTTTCGGATTTCGCGACATTGGGAGAGGCGCTCGACTTCGCCGCAACCGGAAAACGCGGGCTCAATTTTCACGACATGCGCGGTAACCTCGCGCGGTCCTATCCGTTCAGCGAAATGCGCTCCGACGCGCTTGAAATGGCCTACAGGCTAATCGCGCATGGCATTCAGCCGACCGACCGGATTGCGTTGGTAGCCGAAACCGGTCCCGATTTCGCTGCACTGTTCTTTGGCTGTATCTACGCTGGCGCATGGCCGGTGCCATTGCCGTTGCCGACCTCATTCGGTGGCAAGGAAAGTTATATTGATCAATTAAAGGTCCAGCTGCAAAGTTCCGATCCCAAAATTTTGTTTTTCCCTGAAGAATTGTCGGAAATGGCCGGCGAAGCTGCCGCGCAATGTTCAGTAGAGGGCATCGGCTGGACCAGTTTTGCTGACCGGATTGCGCTCAAATGCGAACTGCCCGTTCAGCACACTGACGCCACTTGCTATCTGCAATATTCGAGCGGCTCGACCCGCTTCCCGCACGGCGTTGCAGTGACGCATAAGGCTTTGCTCAACAATCTGTCTGCTCATGCTCATGGGATGCAATTGGAAGCCACAGATCGCTGCGTATCATGGCTCCCTTGGTATCATGACATGGGGCTGGTCGGCTGTTTTCTCTCCGTTGTCGCCAATCAGGTGTCGACCGATTATATGAAGACCGAGGATTTTGCCCGACGTCCGCTTGCCTGGCTCGACATGATCAGTCGCGCCGACGGTTCCGTAATCAGTTACTCACCAACCTTTGGCTACGACATTTGCGCCCGCCGCATTTCCAGCCAGACCCATGTTTCCGAGCGGTTCCAGCTTGGGCACTGGAGATTGGCCGGCAATGGTGCGGACATGATCCGTCCCGACGTTATGCAGGGCTTTGTTGATGCTTTCGGCGAAGCTGGCTTCAACGCCCGCGCTTTCTTGCCCAGCTATGGTCTGGCAGAGGCAACGCTTGCGGTGTCCATCATGCCACCGGGCGAGGGCATTCGTGTTGAACTGGTCGAGGAAAGCGAACTCACCGGCATGCCCGGTGCGCCAGACCGGCCAAAGCGGTATCGTGCGATCGTGAATTGCGGCAAGGCGGTCAAAGACATGACCATCGAAGTGCGCGATGAAAATGGTGCAATTCTTCCCGATCGCGCAATCGGCAAAGTCTGGTGCACCGGGCCCTCGCTGATGGAAGGCTATTTTCGCGATCCTGAGGCAACTGCCGCCTGCATGAAGGATGGATGGCTCGACACAGGTGATATGGGATATTTGTCGGACGGCTATATCTATGTGGTTGGTCGTGCCAAGGACATGATCATCATCAACGGCAAAAACCATTGGCCGCAGGATATTGAGTGGGCGGTGGAACAGCTTCCCGGGTTCAAATCTGGCGATATCGCGGCCTTTGCGATCACCAATGGCGGGGAAGAAACGCCGGCGGTTTTGGTCCAGTGCCGGACCTCCGACGAAGACGAACGCACAAAACTGCGTGAGCAGATCCGCGACAAAGTGCGGTCGGTAACCGGGATGAACTGTGTGGTTGAATTGGTACCGCCACGTACGCCCCGCGCACCAGCTCGGGCAAATTGAGCCGTACAAAGGCGCGAAACCTGTATTTGTCTGGAGAAATTCAGCCCTATGCAGTGGCTGCTTGACACGGTTTAGGGCAGACCAAAAAAACGTCGACAAAATTGGTTTCTGAACGCGGCGCTTACCATTAAGTAAGTTTCATCGGCTAATCCGTGCGGGTGAGTAAAGACCAGACCATTACCGATTTGCCGACCGAGGTTTCTGTCAAAGCCCTTTTGGGCTTTGAGGAGCCGTGCGGATTTAGTCGCAACCAGTTGCACGAAGTTCAGGCAAAGTCTTTGCACGACCATTCGCGGATCAACGTTGCCGCAAACGCCTGTTGTGGCCTGCTCGCAATAGCCATGTCATGGGGAAATGCACCCTATTGGGCCATTTCCTTATGGGGAAGTATGCTCGCAATCTACACTGGATACTATGTCTTAAAAGCGAAGCGTAACCGCTTGTTCGAGCGCGTTACTCCGGGACAAGCAGAATTTTCCGAAGTTGCTAAAGGCTCCGGAATCAGCGGATTGATCTGGGGAGCGAGCCTTCCATTTTTGGGAATCTACAGCTCGCTTACCTCTATGCTCGGCTTGTGGTCGGTCAGTTTGGCGATGATGGTATATTCATCGCTTTTAATGCCTGCATTGCCGTTGGTAGCAACGGCATTCATCGCTGCAACATCGGCGGGTGCCGTTATCGGCTGGGCGCTGCACGGCGAATATTATCTCGCAATTGCGTCTGCTGGTTTGTGCATTTTGCTCGTCACCGGCGTGCTGCGAACAGCAAAAGCGCAAGTCCTTTATCAATTTGCCAGCAACGTGCTTCACGAAAAATCAGAAACAGTCAGTTTGCTTTTGCGCGAATTTGAAGACAGCGGCGCGGATTGGCTTTGGCAAACCGACACGTCGCGCTGCGTAACCCATTCCAGCCCCGTTTTGCCTATGCACTTGAAGAGGATGCCAAGACTATTGAGGGGCAACCTCTCCTCAAGCTTATCGCTGGCGATGCGTGGGAATCGGGTCGTTATCCTGAAACTCTGCACAAACTTGCCGAAAAACTGAAACGTCGCGAGGCATTCAGCAACTTGATCGTGCCAGTAACGATCAAAGGCAAAGCACGCTGGTGGGAGCTGTCGGCATCACCACGCAGTTCCGAAGACGGGGTTTTCCTGGGATTTCGCGGTGTCGGATCGGATGTTACCGAACAGCATGAATCCGCCAAGAAAATTTCGCACCTTGCTCGCTTTGATACACTGACCAGTCTTCCCAACCGTTTGCAATTGACCGAGGCATTGGGGAACTCTCTACAAGAAGCGGAACGGTGGCGCCGGCGCTGCGGCTTCTTTATGATTGACCTCGACCGGTTCAAGGCAGTGAACGATACGTTGGGCCATCCGGTTGGTGACCGACTTCTGGCACAGGTTGCCAAGCGCATGACGATGATCATGACCGAGAACGAATTATGTGGCCGTTTGGGAGGCGACGAATTTGCGGTTGTTCTGAAGGACGCCAGCGATTCGAATTATGTCGAACGATTGGCCAAGCGCATCATTGAGACGCTTTCCAAGCCCTATGAAGTCGATCAGAATACCTTGTTCATTGGTGCTAGTATTGGCAGCGCGGTTGGACCTGCTGATGGCCGAACGGTTGAGTTGCTGATGCGCAGCGCTGACTTGGCGTTATACCGCTCGAAAGAAGATGGCGGCAACGTTCACCATGCCTATCAGCATAAACTGCATGCCAGTGCCGAAGAACGGCGCGTGCTGGAATTTGAATTGCGCCACGCACTTGAACGAAAACAACTGCATATCGAATATCAGCCAGTGGTCGAAGCCAATGGCGATAATGGCATTGTCGGATTTGAGGCGCTGCTTCGTTGGAACAATCCGAAATTCGGACTGGTATCGCCCGCTAAATTTGTCCCTATTGCCGAAGAGGCCCGGCTGATCGTGCCGATGGGCGATTTCGTCCTGCGTCAGGCCTGTGTTGACGCAATGGAATGGCCGGAATCGACCAAAGTGGCAGTTAATATTTCAGTGGACCAGCTGACTAGCCCGGCCTTCATCGAATCCGTCATCTCCGCATTGCACGACAGCGGGCTTCCCGCATGGCGGCTCGAGCTGGAAGTCACCGAGAGCATTTTTCTGCGCGACGGTGGTCATGCAGTGCAGGTGCTCGACCGCATCCGCAAAATGGGTATCAAACTGTCGCTTGACGATTTTGGTACCGGTTATTCCTCACTTGGCTATCTGCGCAATATCCGCTTTGACACAATCAAGGTGGATCGCAGCTTTGTGCAAGGTGCTGCGAAATCAAAGCCGGAAAGTTTGGCGATCATTCGCGCTGTCGTCGCGCTTGCCGACTCCTTGAATATTGCAACCACAGCCGAAGGCGTGGAAACTGAAGCCGAGCTGGCAATGATCCAACAATTGGGCTGCAACAAGATTCAGGGCTATTATTTCGGTCGCCCGATGGTGCATGCCGATTCAGTAGCGCTGTTCAACAACCCGCAGCGGTCTGTCGCTTAATCCCAGCCGCACGTCACAGGATTTCGTGAATCCGTTCAAGCGGGCGGCAAAGCCGTACGCCTTTATCCGTTTCGACGAATGGACGTTCAACCAGCACCGCGTTGGCGGCCATTTCATCAAGGATGCGATCTTCATCGGCACCCTCAATCAGGCCAAGCTCTTCAGCTGGCGAGCCCCGTGTGCGCAAGGCTTCGAGCGCGGATAAGCCAGCATCTGCGAACAGTTGCACCAGTTTTGCATGGTCAAAGGGCGTTTTCTTATATTCAATAACGGTGACATCGACTCCCGCCGTTTCTTGTAGGATGGCGAGCGCTTTGCGCGAAGTGCCGCAGTCGGGGTTGTGCCAGATCGTTGCTTTCATGATTCGCTCTATCCGAGATATGTTGATCTGTATCAAGGGGGGGGTGGCCAGAAGCGTATAGGCACTTTTGCTATTGAATATGAGAACAAGTCGCAATAGAGGCTTATTGCGATTGATTCTCAAATTATGGTTTAAGGAATATCAGTGAAACGGTCTATCGGGATTTCAGCACGGACATTGGTAACAATCATAGCGGCAATCCCGCTTGCCAGTCCTGCACATGCCATCGCTCTGACCGATGCTGAGGCATTGGACGAGCAATGCGAAGGCTGCGAGACCATCATCGTTACCGGAACCGCGAACAATTATGTCACCGCAACGATCGACACCGCCACCAAAACCGACACGCCGCTGATCGACATCCCCAAACCGTCAGCGTTATTACGCGCGAGCAACTCGACGATCAGGCGCATCAGCCTCGCCGACGTGCTGCGTTATGTGCCTGGAACAACGGTTGGGCAGGGCGAGGGCAATCGTGACCAGATCACACTCCGCGGCCAGAACACCACTGCTGATTTTTTCGTCGATGGCGTCCGCGACGATGTGCAATATTATCGTGGGCTCTATAATATCGAACGGGTTGAAATCCTCAAAGGCCCCTATGCGCTGATTTTCGGACGCGGCGGCGGCGGCGGCATATTGAACCGTGTGCAGAAAAGCCCGGTGGTGAACAAAAGCTTCGCGGCCTCACAGGCCAGCCTCAACAGTTTCGGCGCGTGGGATGTTTCGGCGGACCTTAACGCTCCGCTGACCGATAGTCTCGCGGTGCGACTCAACGCCACTTATGAAAGTTTCGACAACCATCGCGATTTTGTGGGCGGCGAACGATACGCCTTGAACCCCTATATCGCGGCGCGGCTGGGCGCGAACTGGAAATTTGGTCTCTCTTATGAATATGTCCATGATGACCGTGTGACCGATCGTGGCGTGCCGTCGATTTCGACTGCCGCAGGTCAACCAAACCGACCGATTCCGGGTTATGACAGCCAGTTTTTCGGCGTCCCCGGCATCAACCGGACCACGCTGGAAGCACATATAGCCAAGCTGCGGCTTGACGGGCAGCTCAATGACAATCTGAACTTCACCGGCAGCATTCTTTATGGCGATTATGACAAATTGTACGAAAATGTCTTCGCCAATGGCGCCGCAACTACGCAAAATGGAACGGTCGCGCTCGACGCCTATTCAGACCCGACTACGCGGCAGAATTTCATCGCGCAGGGCAATCTGATTTGGGAAGTATCGACCGGCCCATTGGCGCACAAAATGCTCTTCGGCATTGAATATGGCGACCAGAAAACAGCGAACCAGCGGCTGGGGCGTATCTTCGTCCCGGGCAACAGTTTCAGCCTGTCCAACCCAGTCTTCCCGTCGGTGGCGTTCACCACGCCCACACGCAACACTGAATCAGAAGTCGAATTCTTCTCCGCTTATGGTCAGAACCAAATCAGTCTGAGCGACCATTTTGATGTGGTGGTCGGACTGCGCTATGACCATTTTGAAATCACCGGCACCGATTTCATCCCCAACCCCGACCGCCCCTTGGCCCGTACCGACGACAAATTGAGCCCGCGTATGGGGCTGATCTGGAAACCGGTCGAAAACGCTTCGGTCTACGCCAGCTACAGCCAATCCTTTTTGCCGCGTGCAGGTGATCAATTTGTGTCGCTAACCGCGACCCAGCAAAATCTGGCGCCGGAAAAATTCACCAACCGCGAAATTGGTGCGAAGTGGGATATTCGACCCGACCTCAATGTCACGCTGGCGTTGTTCCAGCTTGACCGGACCAACGCCACCACGCCCGATCCGGCGAACCCGTTGGCAACGATCAATATTGGCAAAACCCGCACACGCGGGGTCGAGCTGGCATTGACCGGACATATCACCCCGGATTGGCAGGTCAGCACCGGCTATAGCTGGCAGGATGGCCATTTGCGCGGCAATGAAGGCGTCGCGCTGGGGCAAGTGCCGAAACACCAGATCAGCCTTTGGAACCGCTATGACCTGAGCGAGCGATTGGGTCTTGGTATGGGCGTGGTCCATCAGTCGAGCCAGTTCGCCGCGATCCGCACCAGCCCAACCATCACCCGACTGCCCGGTTTTACCCGTGTCGACGCAGCGATGTATTTCGATATCAGCGAAGCCGTGCAGTTACAGGCCAATATCGAAAATCTGTTCGACACCAACTATTTCTCAGACGCGCACAATGTGAACAACATCACGCCGGGCGCGCCGGTGAACGGACGTGTAACGGTGAAGGTGCGGTTTTAACCTGTGTCAGAAAAATGCTCGGCAACCACCTTTTTGTGCGCCTTGGCATTTTCGACATAGCCGGGAATACCAAGACCGATCACCGCCAACGCAGCATCGTCCAATGTGCGCACCATTTTGGCGGGCCTGCCGACCCACAACTCGCGTTCGCCAATGCTCTTGCCTTCAGGCAGCAGCGCGCCAGCGCCCAACATACCGTGGCTTTCGATTGTGCATCCGTTCATCACAATCGCGCCTAGCCCGACAAATCCGTTATTCTTGATCGTACAGCCATGCACCATTGCCATATGGCCGATCAGCACATCATCACCGATGAGTGCCGGGTAGCCATTGGGTGCGTGCGGGCTGGCATGGTCGCAATGGACGACGCTGCCGTCCTGAATGTTGCTGCGCGCGCCAATGACCACGCGGTTGGCATCGCCGCGAATGACGCAATTATACCAGATGCTCGCTTCCGCGCCGATGGTGACATCGCCGATGATCCGGCATCCGGGGGCGATGAACGCGCTGTCGTCAATCTGCGGAATCTTACCGTTGAAGGGCATGATCGTGACATCGGGGCGGTGGATAGTCATGGTCGTTCCTTACTGGTTCAACAGCCGCGCAGCGTGCAGCGCATGATAGCTCAGTACGCCTGAACAGCCTGCGCGTTTGAATGCCAGCAGCGTTTCAAGTACCAACGCATCGCGCTCGCCGGCACCGGCTGCAACGGCCGCTTCAATCATCGCATATTCGCCCGACACCTGATAGGCAAAGACAGGCACAGTAAAGCTGTCGCGCACCCGGCGGATGATGTCGAGATAGGGCAGGCCGGGCTTGACCATCACCGAGTCGGCACCTTCGGCAATGTCGAGCGCGACTTCACGCAACGCCTCATCGCTGTTGGCCGGGTCCATCTGGTAGCTTTTCTTATCGCCTTTCAACAGCCCGCGCGAACCCACTGCATCGCGGAAGGGGCCGTAAAAGGCGCTGGCATATTTGGCGGCATAGCTCATGATCTGGACATTGCTATGCCCGCCCATTTCCAGCGCGCGACGGATTGCGCCGATGCGGCCATCCATCATATCGGACGGTGCGATAATGTCAGCACCAGCCTCAGCCTGATTGAGCGCCTGATCAACCAGCACCGCGACGGTATCATCATTCAGTACATAGCCTTTGGCGTCGATTAACCCGTCCTGGCCGTGCGCGGCATAGGGGTCGAGCGCGACGTCGGTGAGCACACCGATGGCTTCGCCATGCCGGTCCTTGATAGCGCGGATCGCGGTACACATCAGATTGTCGGGGTTCAGCGCCTCTGCACCGTCGTCGCTGCGCCGCTCTGTCTGCGTATTGGGGAACAAGGCGATGCAAGGGATGCCCGCGGCAATGGCATCGGCCGCGCGCTCAACGATTAGGTCAACCGACCAGCGCGATACTCCGGGTAGCGAAGCGATGGGTTCTTCAACCGCTTTGCCATCGGTGACGAACAGCGGCCAGATCAGGTCGGAAGGATCGAGCCGGTTTTCGCGCACCATGGCGCGGCTCCAGCCGGTTGCACGACTGCGGCGAAGGCGGGCGGCTGGGTAGTTTTGGGATGCTTGCATCGGTGCTGCTTAGCGGCACCGAGCGCGCGGCTCAATGATTTATCCCGATGCCTTTGTGGCGCGGGCGAGCGAAATGCGGTCGATTTCGCGATTTGGCTGCACCGGCTTACGCACTGCACCGGTTGGGGCGAGTGCTGCTCCGGGTTTGACCGACTTCAATCGGGCCAGTTGCGCCTTGAACCGCGCGAGATTACCGCCCTCGAGCTGCGCACGTTGGACAAAGCTGACTGAGGCGGGGTTGATGTGTTGGCCGTTGCGATAGAGTTCGTAGTGCAGGTGTGGTCCAGTTGAAAGACCGGTCGAGCCGACATAGCCGATAATTTGGCCCTGCCGCACGCGGCGTCCGGGGGCGGCGACAATCCGGCTCATATGGGCATAGCCGGTGGCCAGTCCGCCACCATGATTGACCTGAACAAAATTGCCATAACCGCCCTTGCGACCAGCATAGGCAATTATTCCGTCTGTGGCGGCGAAGATCGGAGCGCCGTAGCCCGCTTTGAAATCCATGCCTGCATGCATGCGTTTATAGCCCAATATGGGGTGACGCCGCATGCCATAGTTTGAGCTGACAGGTCCATTAACCGGACGGCTCATCGCACCGCGTGACTGGCCGACGCCTGAGGCCTCAAACCATTGCGCGCTATCTCCATTTGACCATTTGAGCATCTGGATGCGCGGTTTTCCTCCGCGGTCGATCCCGGCATAGAGCAATTCGCCCATTTCAACCTCACCGGTTTCGGCGCGGCGGTGCGACAGGATGATGTCGAATTCGTCGCTAGCGGCAACACTCGAGAGGCTTGCATGGCTGGAGATAATTTTGAGATAGGCTTGAATGACGTCTGGTGGTGCACCGGCGGCGCGGGCAGAGCGGTAGAGGCTGGCGCCAACTACACCACGAATGCGAAGGGGTGTGTCGTCAACAGCGATGGCCTGTCGCTTGAGCTGAAGTGCATTGCCTGACCGGGCAAGTGCCAAATGCAGATCGAAACGCGCACGGAATTCAAGCGATTCAAGTGGGCGGGGGGCAGTTCGGCTTGTCCGTCTGCCCAACACAATGTTGACGCGGGTGCCGGGTTCAATATCGGAAAGCGCTGTTGCGCCACTGACCAAAGCAACTGCGCGCGCAGCGTCTTCGCTGCCGACACCTGATCGTTGCAGCACGCGGCCAAAGCTGTCACCGCGACCAAGCGTTGCCGCCAATTCGACCGTTGGCCTCTCGGGATTGGACCGCAGGGCAACAACATTGTCAGCCGCCGCCATTCGGGTCCCGCTATCGCTGCCATAGGCGAGCGGGGTGATCATTTGTGCGCGGACATGATCTATTTGTGCTGCGGCAGGCATCGGCGACTGCGCGCCGTAGACCGGTCCGAAATCGGGAATGAATGCCAGTGTGACGACGCAAAACAGGGTCAGTGTGCCAAGCCCGCGAAACCAGCGCAACGAACCTATATCCTCACCCAGATCGGGAACCAGATCCAGACTGGCCAAGCGTGAGCGCCACCCACGCAGAGGTTGCTGGCGTAGAGGCTTTTCCATTGCCGCCGCAAAGACAACATCTGCCCCTAAAGCGGTTGACGCAAATGTCTTGTGACTGCCTTCGAGCACTCTAAACCCCTGATCGTCCGGACCATCGGACATCCCACAATTCGATCCGATTGTGACCAGATATGGTTAAAGTCAATTTAACATCGACCATAACCGGCCAGCCGTTCTTTGCGTGCGCTTTTCCGAATTCTTCCGATTCTAAGGTGGTTCTAGCGCACTGAAACCTGTCAGGCGATCATCAAAGCGACCCCTTGTCGTCATAAAGATGGTGCTCGGCTTTTTCGAAAAACAAAGCTCTTCTATCCTGACGTAACCCGCCCTATGACGCGCTATGATTTTGCAAAATCGTCGAAAGCAGATATTTTTCTTCGTGGCGCTGGGCGTTGCTGCGTTTGCGGGATGCAAGCCAGTTAGCGATTCCGGCAACCGGCCTGAAACCTCGATCGAGTTTCCCCAACCCGACCGGGCAGTGTCCGCAGCGGAAGGCACGCAATTCTCGACCGAAGCGGCGCGCGATGAGGCGGGCGAGGCCAAACAGGTTATGGACTGGGCAGAGATTGAGCCGGGCATGACCGTTGCCGATATCGGTGCGGGTGAAGGCTATTACACCGTGCGGCTGGCGGCGCACGTTGGCGAAAAGGGCAGGGTGCTGGCGCAGGACATCAACCGTGCTGCACTCGAGCGGCTCGGCGAACGCGTCAGCCGCGACCGGCTCGACAATGTCGCGATCAAAGAAGGCGATATTGACGATCCGCGCCTTCCGACAGGCAGCTTCGACCGTATCTTCATGGTGCACATGTATCATGAAGTGACCGAACCCTATGCTTTCCTCTGGCGTCTGCGCCCCGCGCTGGCCAAAGGTGGTCAGGTGATTGTCGTCGATCGTGATCGCCCGACCAGCCAGCATGGCATTCCGCCGAAATTGCTGTTCTGCGAATTTGAAGCCATTGGTTACCGGCTCAAAGGTTTTTCGGAGCGGCTTGAGGTGGGAGGCTACTTCGCAACATTCGAAGCAATTGGAGAGCGTCCCGCACCCGGCGCTATCAAAGCCTGCCGCGCCGGGAAAGTATGAGCGGCGATTGTTCCTGGCAGCCCGATGCTGAAAGCAGGATTAGTGTCCGATTTATTGAAGCCAATGGTCTGACTTTCGAACTCGCCGAATGCGGTGACAGGACAAGCGGCACGTTGGCACTGATGCTGCACGGTTTCCCCGAGCTTAATTATTCCTGGCGACACCAGATGCCGATGCTTGCCAACAAAGGCTATCGCGTCTGGGCGCCCAATATGCGTGGCTATGGTGCGTCGTCGAAACCCGAAGGCATCCCCGCCTATCATATCGACAATCTGCTCGCGGACGTGGCTGCACTGATAGACCATGCCAATGCGGAACAGCCCATCGAAAGAATGATCCTGATTGCGCATGATTGGGGCGCGGTTATCGCCTGGATGTTTGCCATAAGGCAGCTACGACATGTCGATCAACTCGTGATCATGAATGTGCCGCACCCCAAATGCGCCGAACGCGAAATACGTAAATGGCGGCAATTGCGCAAAAGCTGGTATATGTTTTTCTTCCAGTTGCCTTGGCTTCCGGAAAAGCTGCTGCTTGCCGGAAATGCGCGAGCAATCAGGGGTGCTTTTTTCAACACGGCGGCAAACAAGTCCAATTTCACGCGCGCGGACCTTGAAGTCTATGCGGCTGCTGCGCAGCGACCGGGGGCGATACGGTCAATGGTCAATTATTACCGCGCGCTGTTCCGCTATCGTGATTCAGACGCTCTGGGCGATGCCAAGGTGGCAATGCCGACTTTGGTGATCTGGGGTGAAAATGATCTGGCACTGGACATTCATTTGCTCGACGGAATGGAGGCATGGGTGCCTGACCTGACTGTCCACAGGCTGCCCGGCATATCGCATTGGGTGCAGCAGGACGCCCCCGAAGCAGTTAACAGCGTGCTGTCTGACTGGCTGGATAATCGCGCATCATGAGCCCGATTGAAATTGCCGCAGTGCTTTTTGGCATTGCCAACATCGTGCTGATCATCCGCCGATCAGTGTGGAACTATCCTTTCGCGCTGGTGATGGTTGCGCTCTATTTTCTCATTTTTCGCGATGCCAAGCTTTACAGCGATGCAGGATTGCAGGTCTTTTTCTTCGCAGTGAACCTCTACGGCTGGTGGAGTTGGAGCCGGAACAAGGCTGACCAAGGCGAAATTGTTGTCGAGCGACTTGGCCGATCTGCTTTGTTGGCATGGTGCGCGGGGTCGGTGCTGGCCATTGCCGTTTGGGGGTGGTTCATGCAGTCGAACACCGACGCCAGCTATCCATATTGGGATGCCAGCGTCGCGATGCTTTCCGTCGCCGGGCAGATATTGATGACGCGGCGTTATCTGGAAAATTGGTGGTGGTGGATTGCGGTCAACGCAATTTCGATCCCGCTGTATCTTGTGAAGGATCTGCACCTGACGGCAGGTCTTTATGCGCTGTTTTTGTTGCTGGCGATTACCGGACTGGTCGAGTGGCGGAAAGCCGAGGGTCGCCGGCCATGAAACGCATTTGCCTGCACGGCCCTGAAAGCACCGGTAAATCCACGCTCGCTACCCGACTTGCCGCGCATTTCGCCTGCGAGGTCGTTCCCGAATATGGCCGCGCCTATTGCGAAGGGCATGGAACTGACATTGGCATGGCCGAACTGGTCCATATCGGTCAGGCGCAAGATGCCATGAACTGTGCGGCTGCCGCACGCGCGGCAGAACTCGGCTCGCCATTGGTGCTGTTCGACACCGATCCTCTGATCACCGAAGTTTGGGCTCAAATGATGTTCGGGGTGAGCGACCCCTGGTTTGCCAGCTTTGATGGCTATGCCGATCTCTATCTGCTTCTCGATATCGACCTGCCCTTTGTCGACGATGGCTTGCGGGTCTATGCTCAGGCCGAGGATCGCCGCCATTTCTTCAATCTGTGCAAGGCCGAACTCGAAGCGCGGGGCGTACACTATGCTTTGGTACGCGGAAAAGGAGAGGCGCGTTTTAAGGCAGCACTGGACGCAATCCGCAATGGATTTCCATAATGGATGAAGTCGCATCGCCTTGCAAAGATCAATGCGGCCTCGATCGAACTGGGCAATGGTGCCTAGGTTGCGGTCGGACGGTTGATGAAATCGCGGGTTGGCTGAGCGCGGATGCGAAAGAGCGGCGGGCGATTTTGGATTGTTTACCTGCGCGTTTATTGATTTTGAGTGACCATCCTTCAGCTTAATCGCTCTTTTCCAAAGCCTCGCAAGCCTCAACCCAGCGCGCTTCTGCGGCTTCCTGCGCGGCCACAATCTTGCCGCGCCGTTGCGACAATTCACCCATGGTCAGTCCGGCATATTCGTTTGACGCCGATTGCGGATCGAACATCGCCTGATTAATCGCGCGCAGCACGACTTCCAGTTTCGCCAGATCGGCTTCGGCATCGCTGACCGCACGTTTGAGTTTGGCCTGGGCCTCGCGCGCAGCGGCTGCTGCTTTTTTGTCCTCTTTCCGGTCCGCCTTGGATAGCTTTTCCTTGGCCGGACCCTTGCCGAGGATGAAGTCGGTATAATCGTCCATCGATCCAGAAAATTCCTGCGCTGTCCCGCCATCGACCAGCACCAGCCGGTCTGCGGTCAGCTCCAGCATGTGCCGGTCGTGGCTGACAAGGACCACTGCGCCTTCATAGGCGTTCAGCGCCTGTACCAGTGCCTCGCGCGCATCGACGTCAAGGTGGTTGGTCGGTTCGTCGAGGATCAGCATATGCGGTGCCTCACGCGTGATCAGTGCCAGCGCGAGCCGGGCTTTTTCACCGCCAGAAAGCTTGGCCACCTGCGTTGTTGCCTTTGGCCCCGAAAAACCGAACCGCCCCAATTGGCCGCGCACTGCCCCCGGTGTTGCACCCTTCATCTGCCGCGTCATATGTTCCAGCGGCGTGTCGGCGCCGTCGAGTTCCTCGACCTGATATTGGGTGAAATAGCCGACGCGCATCTTTCCCGCTGGCATTCATCGCACCATCCATCGGGGCGAGCTGCGCCGCGAGCAGGCGTGCCAGCGTCGTCTTGCCGTTGCCGTTGCGCCCCAACAGAGCGATCCGGTCATCAGGGTCGATCCGCAGGTTCAGCCGTTGCAACACCGGATTGCCTGCGCTGTATCCGACACTAGCCAAATCTAGCGTGACCAGAGGCGGTTTCAATTCATCGGGGCTGGGGAAGTCGAAACTCAGTGACGGATCATCAATAATCGCCTGCACCGGCTGCATCCGGGCCAAAGCCTTCGCACGGCTTTGTGCCTGTTTGGCGGTGGAGGCGCGGGCGGAGTTGCGGGCGATATAGTCCTGCAACTTGGCGCGCTGTGCATCCTGCGCCGCTTTTGCTGCGGCCAGTTGCGCGGCGCGTTCGGCGCGCTGTTTTTCGAAGGCATCATAGCCGCCCGCATAGAGCGTGACCTCTCCACCCGACAGGTGCAGGATATGATCGACGACATTATTGAGCAGGTCGCGCTCGTGGCTGATCACCACCATCATCGCGGGATAGCTTTTGAGGAAATTTTCCAGCCATAAGGTTGCTTCGAGGTCGAGGTGGTTCGAAGGCTCGTCAAGCAACAGCAGGTCGGGCTGCGAGAAAAGGAGTGAGGCCAGTGCCACCCGCATCTTCCACCCGCCCGAAAAACTGTCGAGCGGCTGGCCCTGCATGTCTTCATCAAATCCCAAGCCGACGAGGATGCGGCTGGCGCGGGCAGGGGCGGTATAGGCGTCGATGGCGATCAGCCGTTCGTGAACCTCGGCCATGCGGTCTGGGTCGAGACCTTCCTGCTCGCTCTCGATCATCAACGCGGCACGTTCGGTATCTGCCGCCAACACGGTTTCGAAAGGGGTCGGGGTGCCGGTCGGCGCTTCCTGCGCGATATAGCCGATGCGCGTGCCCTTGGGCATTTCCAGACTGCCGTCATCCGGTTCGAGCGAACCGATCATCACCTTCATCAGCGTCGATTTGCCAGCACCGTTGCGCCCGATCAGGCCGATGCGGCCATAGGCGGGGAGCGCGGCGGTGGCGCGGTCGAGGATGGTGCGTCCGCCAAGGCGCACGGTGATGCCATTCAGATTGAGCATGATGGTCGCGCGCCTAGCAGAGCATGGGCGCACTGTCATGCGGCGATTGCGCTGCCTTTGTTAGGAATGTCTGGCGCTGCTAGAGGCGCGCGCATGACTGAAATTTCGCGTATCCGTAACTTCTCTATCATTGCGCATATTGACCATGGCAAGTCGACCCTCGCCGACCGGTTGATCCAGCATACCGGTGGCCTTTCTGAGCGCGAGATGTCGGCGCAAGTCCTTGACAATATGGATATCGAGAAGGAACGCGGGATCACCATCAAGGCGCAGACCGTGCGGCTGAACTACACCGCGCAGGACGGCCAGCTGTATGAGCTGAACCTGATGGACACGCCGGGCCATGTCGACTTCGCCTATGAAGTATCGCGCAGTCTGGCGGCGTGCGAAGGCGCGTTGCTGGTCGTCGACGCGGCGCAAGGGGTGGAGGCGCAGACGCTGGCCAATGTCTATCAGTCGATCGAGCACGACCATGAAATCGTCCCCGTCATCAACAAGATCGATCTGCCCGCGGCAGAAGTGGACAAGGTGAAGGCAGAGATTGAGGAAATCATCGGGCTGCCCGCCGACAACGCGGTCCTCACCAGCGCCAAGTCAGGGATAGGCATCGCCGAGGTGCTGGAGGCGATCGTCACCCGCATCCCCCCGCCCAAGGGAGACCGCAACGCGCCGCTCAAAGCGATGCTGGTCGACAGCTGGTACGACCCCTATCTGGGCGTCGTCATCCTCGTGCGCGTCATCGACGGCAGCATCCGCAAGGGGCAGCAGGTCAAGTTCATGCAGGCCGGCACCAGCCACCTGATCGACCGCGTCGGCTGCATGCGGCCCAAGATCGAGATACTCGACGAACTCGGCCCCGGCGAAGTCGGCTTCATCACCGCCCAGATCAAGGAAGTCGCGCAAACCCGCGTGGGTGACACGATCACCGACGCGAAGAAGCCCGCCGCAGAGCCGCTGCCCGGGTTCAAGGAAGTGCACCCGTGGTGTTTTGCGGCCTCTTCCCCACCGACGCCGCGGACTTTGAGAAACTGCGCGAAAGCATCAGCAAACTGCGCCTCAACGACGCCAGTTTCAGCTTTGAAATGGAATCGAGCGCGGCGCTGGGCTTTGGCTTTCGCTGCGGCTTCCTGGGCTTGCTCCACCTGGAAATCATTCAGGAACGGCTGACCCGCGAATATGATCTGGACCTGATCACCACCGCGCCGTCGGTGGTGTACAAGCTGAAACTCGGGCGCAGCAAGACCGAGGATGCGCGCGATATGGAGCTGCACAATCCCGCCGACATGCCCGACGTCAACCGTATCGAGGAGATACAGGAGCCGTGGATCGAGGCGACTATCTATTGCCCTGACGAATATCTGGGCAGCATTTTGAAATTGTGTCAGGACCGGCGCGGCATCCAGAACCAACTGACCTATGTAGGGGGCAGGGCGCAGCTGGTCTATGAACTGCCGCTCAACGAAGTGGTGTTTGATTTTTACGACAGATTGAAAAGTATTTCAAGGGGTTACGCGTCATTCGACTATCACCAGATCGGGCACCGCGAGGGCGACCTTGTCAAGATGAGCATCATGGTCAATGGTGATCCGGTCGACGCGCTGAGCATGATCGTCCACCGCAGCACCGCGGAGGCGCGCGGCCGCGGCATGTGTGAACGGCTGAAAGACCTGATCCCCCGCCATTTGTTCAAAATCCCGATCCAGGCGGCGATTGGCGGCAAGATCATCGCCCGCGAAACCATCGCCGCGCTGCGCAAGGATGTGACCGCGAAATGCTATGGCGGCGATATCTCGCGCAAAAAGAAGCTGTTGGAAAAACAGAAGAAGGGGAAGGCGAGGATGCGGGAGTATGGGTCGGTCTCAATCCCGCAAGAGGCGTTTATTGCTGCTCTCAGGATGGGCGAAGAGTGATACGCCAGATTAGCGGACATGCTATTGCGTGTCCCCTAAACTGACCGTTTTCTTCGGACACTATCGCAAGCGCGAAGGAGTTTGGGGGTTAAGTAAACTGTCATCGTAACCCCTGTCTTTGGGATATTGCTGACATTGCGTTGTTAGTCGATGAGGCAGAGGCTACGCCAGCCAAGCGTGGACCTTACAGGGAACGCGTTGACTCTGACTAAAATCGGCATCATTATAAACCAATGCTTATTGACGTTGCATTTCGAATACTAGGCTAGCCATAGCGCTGCCGTGCCTGACGTTAGGAGGGTGCGCGGTGTGTCGCGTGGGCAACGCCTGCAAATTTTCGACATGGCGACAGGTCGACAACGCTCCGTGGGAGTCGCGTCATGGCCAAATCAAACAAGTCAACACGCATCACCGTAGATTTAAAAATTGATATAGCCGCTATTGTTAGGTGGCTGGTAATTTTCGCAATATCAATTGCACTTTAATAACGGTCAGGGCGGGGATTGCTCTCCGCCCTGAATTTAATACTGACCCACTGCCATTCATCCTACAAGCTGGCGGTCGATGACTGGATGTTGTATGATGCTAGCGGCTTTACACCGGTGATGCTCGAATGGGGACAAAAGTGATGACGCAGGCTGAATTGTCCAAAGCGAAGAACCCAAAGCTGCGTGCGTCAATGGCCGCCATGCGCCGCGCTGCCGAAATGGCGCGCAAGACTGCGATCCAGACCGACACCGGTATCGTGATAGTTCGTGACGGAAAAGTGGTGCACATTTCGGCCGCTGAATTACGAGCAGGCAAGGATTGAGAGCGGCGGCGGATAAGCAATTTAGCCTAGTGTCCCTGGAATTCCCTGTCCACGAAAGCCTTGGCGTAAGCGGGAGGAGCTGTTGACTGCGCAATTGCAGTTGCGGAACAGTTGTGTTTTCTGATTATCCTGACCATAATTGACGGGTTATAGATGGTATGTGGATAGGGGAGGTAATACTTTGGCGCACATTCCAATGAAGGGCGATCCGCCCTCACTCAATCAAATTTTAGAAAAGTACGGTGATCCTTTAGACCAATTGGCTGAAATGCATTTCGATTGTCTAAAGCGAGCGGTGCAGTTCGACGAGGCAGGTGATTTGAAGGAAGCAAATCAGTTTCGTAAGTTGGCTGAACAATGTCGAAAAAACCTGATGAAGTATGGCTTTTTACCCAAAATTATTGGGGATGGAGCTAAGGCCGTTAGGTGGTAAATGGCGTTTATTGCTTGGCCGGACGCCATCAAGTTCGGTCGTACCTGTCTTAAAGCGCACAGATACTCAATAGTTGATTGCTTGACCCGATGGGAGCATAGTTACAGAGCTGACTTGTACATAGGATCCTTGACAAAGGGACGGAGGGGCATATTATTGATGTTACCATTTACGCGTTTAGTACCATTTGGTGCTCGTCCGGCGTTTCGCTCGACGTCATTTGATTGTGCAGTTTTATCGTTGCGACTGAGTGCGATGTCTCATCGCCTCACGGACGCTACGCTCGATAAGACATCGCACTCAGTCGCAACTTCTAGGTAAATGGCCGATTTGCAGCCTTTGAACTTGGCTGAAGCGATTCAGCCTGTCTCGCTTAGAGTGCATCCCCCTTCGTCAGTTATTTTTTGTGCGGAGGACTCGCAAAGTCTGAACCTCCGGAGCTGCCAGAGTCTTTGCGGGCAGCGTTCCTACGACTTGAGTTGCCAGAAGAATTTAAGAAGTATCGCATAGTTGTTGCGGAAGCGGCCGAACCAATGTTGCCGGTTGCTGGCTACAGAGACCTGCTGACATTTGAAAGCGACATAGCTGGCGTTGTTGCTTTGATTTTGCTTTTCTCCGAGAGTCCGGGGAGCTTGGCTGAACTCGGAGCGTTTGCCGCTTTGCCGAATGTCGCATCAAAGCTGTTGGTAGTAATTGATGATGGTTACTACGAAGATAGTTCGTTTATTCGGAATGGACCGATTGCCAGCCTTGAAACCTATCAGGGAGATGAATGGGTCCTTGTCCTTGATAGAGAAGACATCGGGGTCGGTAAGGAACGAGAAATATCCAATCTAGACCTTCAAAAACTCAACGAAAATGTGGTCCCAGCTGCCGTGCAACGTCTAGAATATGCCTCTAGCTTTGAAAGATTTGATAGCGATAATGACGGCCACTTCATTTTATTGCTTACCGGGTTGGTGCAGCTATGTGGAGCACTTACGATTACTGAGCTAAAGTCAATAATAGAACACTTGGGATTTCCCAAAGCGCAAGGTAGGATATCAAACTTCTTATACTGTAGCGAGCTGATGGGCTGGATGAAAAAGACGAAAAAGGGGAACCATACCTATTACGTTTGCCGCCCCGGTGAAGATGCAATCGACTTTACAGCTAAGCAACAGGCTAAGATTAAAGAGAAAGTGAGGTGGAAGGCGGAGTTTCGGGCGCATTGGCAAAAAGAGGACAAGCCACGCTTTCGCGCGATATCGGAACTTTCGATTGAGAATGAAAATGTTGAGTAAGTTCTTGAAGCAACTTTCGGTGCACACCGGCTTGAGTGAAGCGGATTTGCTCAAAATCTGGACCAATGCACCCGATAGATATAAAGTATTCAGAATTCGAAAGCGATCAGGTGGTTGGCGTGAAATTGCTCAACCTGCACGCGAGCTCAAGCTAGTGCAGCGGGCATTAGTGGAAATTTTGTTGAGCCAGTTACCCGTTCACGACGCCGCTACTGCGTATGTTCGAGGGCGATCAATACTAGACAACGCTACGCCGCACAGAGGCGATACGCCAATTCTGAAGTTGGATTTTAGAGATTTTTTTCCGTCTATTCTTGCCGAAGATTGGGAGGCTTATTGCGCGGCGCATGATGTCATTCAAGGCTCAGACGTCCATCTAACATCCAGAATGCTATTTAGGCGACCGAGATCGAGTACGAAGCTTCGTCTTTCGATCGGCGCGCCTTCGTCTCCAATGTTATCTAACGTATTGATGTACGAATTCGATGATGCGATTGACAAAATCGCTAAGGACAAAGGCATTGCATATACGCGTTACGCCGACGATTTAACTTTCTCGGGCCAGCGTATTGGCATGCTGCAGGATATGGTGCGCGCCGTTAAGAAAACTCTCCGCAACCAGTCCTCCCCAAAGCTCCGCTTGAACCAGAGCAAAACTGTATTTGTAACGATGGCTAGCAAACGTACGGTGACAGGAGTGGTCTTGGCCAACGACGGAACCGCGGGGATTGGCCGGGGTCGAAAAAGAGAACTGTCTGCTGCCGTCCACCATGCAAAAATGGGTAAGCTCGAAAAATCGGAACTAAAGGAACTCTGTGGTCATCTGGCATTTGCGAATGCAATTGACCCCGATTTCTTGAAGTTTTTGGCGAAAAAATATGGGAGCGAGGTAATCCGGGCAATTCAGTCCGCTGTTGAACTAAAATAAACCTAGGTGATTTCTAGGAATTACGGCAACACGCGCAAAAAACCCCAAACTCACCCCACACCCTTTTCAATCAACGCCAGCGCCGCCTTTGCAAATTCCCTGCAAATTGCGGGTACACCAAATGGGATGTCCCCGGATTGGTGGATCACCCCATCCCCCAACGCCGCACTCTCCAATCTCTGCTCCGCGTGCCACTTGGCAATATCCCGCCCGCCGACGCAGAAGCCCGTTATTGCGCCATACTGGACGAGCGCCCCATGGCCCAAACCCAATAGCCTCCGGCAATCCCGGGGCGGTTCAATCGCTGACTTTTCAGCCCTCTGGACTTACCTTACCCTTGACGCTCTCTCAGCTTCCATTTCTTCTTGCGTCTTTGGAGCCGTTGCTCTGATTTTTGCATCCCACTTTACGATAAAGTTCTTAAATTCTTTTTCGATATTGCCTTTGTTGATGTAGTTTGCGGCTGGTTCAACGGAACGCTTTACAGACTTCGTAGTTTTCTTATAGCGAATGGCTTGATCGGCATTGGGCACGTGGCCATCGAGAAAATCCACGTGCATATTTGCCACTTTGGTGGCCTTCATGCCTTTAAAAAGTCGGCAACGATCGGCGCCCCATTTGGTCTCGCACTGCCTCATGACAGCAACCATTGCGGTGTTGAAATCCAAATCCCATGACACCTCGGCAATCATGCCATCGACCATGGCCATCGCCATCGACAGGCTTTTGCCGCTGACAGCCACCGTACAACCATTTCCCATTGCCTTGGTACAATAATCCAGTGCACGCTCTTTGGCGAATGCTTCCGAAGTATTGCTATTCCAGATAGCCCAGTAATCATTGGCACCCGGATGCCAAACTAAAGCGCTATAACTGTCAACCATTACGACCTTTTTGGGCAACATTTGTTTATATAGCTTGTCTACAGCCCTGTCATGCGCTTCCTGTTCTTTCTGAGCCATCTCTTTATAGTCTCTATGCCCGTCTGTTGGAGTTTGATCTATTGGAACGCACGAGATAACTCCTTGCCCGCCCTGCTGCACCATTCCTCCTCCACATTGCTGTGCGTTGGCAAGCTGGGGCAGGATCATTGCCAAAGCAGACAGGAGAATTGCGAGAAAAAAGCGCTGAATTCGCACGCACAAAGCCTTTCTATATTGGGCACATCGCGTCACAGACGGCTGGCCAAAAAATTCTAACCTCTTAAAATACAGCGCCTATTCAATAGCTCAACGCGAATTATGCACCAGTACACTGGCCTACAGGCCTTCTTTCGATACCGGTGATCCGGCGAAAATTCTGCAAATTCCTGGGGCACCGCAAGCGCACGGCTGACCTCGGTGCGCCACGGGCCGCCATGCGCGGCGTCTCCACAAATTCTCGACATCCGGGTCGCAAGAGCGGCTGAATCGGTTTAGGCACGGCACAAAAGGGGCTCCGGACATGGACAATGCGTTGATATTGGTGGCGGAGGACGAACCGGAGATCGCCGCGATATTGACCGCCTATCTCGAACGTGATGGCTTCCGCACGGTCTGCGCCGCCGATGGAGAGACCGCGTTGATGCATCACCAGCTGCTCAGGCCCGATCTGGTGCTGCTCGACGTGCAGATGCCCAAACGCGATGGCTTTGCCGTGCTCGCCGAAGTGCGCCACCGCGGCAACACCCCGGTAATCATGGCCACTGCGCGCGCCGAGGATCTGGACAAATTGTCCGCGCTCCACGTCGGTGCGGATGGCTATGTCGTCAAGCCATTCAATCCCATGGAGGTGGTCGCGCGGGTGAAGGCAGTGCTGCGCCGCACCAACGGGGCGATGGGCGGGCCGACGGTGCTACGCGTCAACCGCATCGCGATCGACACCGCCTGCTACAGCGCGTGCGTCGAAAATGACGATGGCGACGCCCGGCTCGACCTGACGCTGACCGAGTTCCGCATCCTCGAACATATGGCGCGCGCGCCGCGCTGGGTGTTCAGCCGCGCCGATCTGGTCGATGCCTGTATGCCCGAAAGCGACGCACTTGAACGCACCGTCGACAGCCATGTCAGCAACCTGCGCCGCAAACTCGATGCCGCAGGCGCGCCCGGCTATTTCACCGTGGTGCGCGGTGTCGGCTACCGGTTGCTCGGCAAATGAGGCCGTCGTTTCTGGGGCGGGCGATGCGCCGCTGGACGCAGACACGGCGCCGCTGGCCGCTGACCCAGCAGATGGCGGTGGTCTTTGCCGCAGTGGTGCTGGGCAATGCGACGATGATCATCACCGCGACCACTGCATGGCAGGCTTACGCCACCCCGCGCTATCTCGCCAAACTAACCCCCGATGCCAAGGAAGCGTTTGAGGATGTGCTCGCCGACCGCTTGCCCGACCGCAAACAGCTGGCCGCCCTCCAGCGCGAATCCAAAATCCTCAATGTAGAGATGCAGCGCGAGACCGAGACTGTCCTCTATATCTGCATCGGACTGGCAGCGCTGCTGAGTTTCGGCGTGGGGCTGATGGTGCTGCGCCGGCTGGGCCGGGGATTGTCGATGATCGCGCTGGCCGCACGGCAGATTGCCGACGGCGATCTCAATGCCCGCGCGGAGGAGGGCGGTTTCTCCTCAAGCGAGGAAACCGCGCTGACCGCAGACTTCAACCGAATGGCCGCCGCATTGCAGCGCGCCGAACGCGAGCTTGCCGAAAGCACGGCTGCAATCGCGCATGAGTTGCGCACCCCTTTGACGATATTGCGCGGCCGTCTCCACGGCATGCAGGACGGCCTGTTTCCGCTTGAACCGCATGAGGTAACCGGCTTGCTCTATCAGGTCGAAGGGCTGGGCCGTTTGATCGACGATCTGCAAACGATCAGTCTGGCAAATTCGGGCCGGTTGATCATCAACGCCGAACCCACTAACCTGGCAGACGAAGTTCGCCGTGTGTTGACTGTGATCGAACCCGATCTGCTGAAATCGGGGCTGGAGCCGGCGCTTGATCTGGCCGAGGCGCGGCTGTGCGCCGACGGGGCGAGGCTGCGGCAAGTAATCATCGCGGTGCTCAGCAATGCCTGCCGCTATGCCGCCAATAGCGGTGTAATCCGATTATCGACGCGGTGCCACGGCAGCGAAGTTTCGTTCGAGGTTGTCGACCACGGCCCGGGTTTGCCCGAAAATGCGCAAGAGATGGTGTTTGACCGTTTCTGGCGGGGCGAAGTATCGCGCGGCAGGCATGGCGGCGGGTCGGGGCTGGGGCTGGCCGTGGTCCGGACGATCGTCGAAGCGCATGGCGGGCGGGTGCATTTCTGCAACCATGTCGGCGGCGGCACGATTTTCACACTATGGCTGTCGGTGGACCATCCGGCTCCACAAACTCTCCACAATACCCTCACACGCGCTAAATATATGCAGTCCACTACCGGGTCACTGGCCAGCAAATAGCGGCCAATGAAACGGAGTATGACATGAAAAAAATCCCCCTCTTTTTGGTGGCCATGGCGCTGGTTTCGCCAGTCGCTGCGAATGCACAAGATGCCGACGACAACCGCCTTCAGGGCCCACATATCGGCATAGAAGCCGTTCGCGATTCGAACGAAGCCAGTCAGGCGACCAGCACACGCGAAGCGTCACGCAAAGGCTATGGCGGCCGGGTGCATGCCGGATATGATGCCGTGCTTGGCAATGTCGTGATGGTCGGTGCCGAAATTGGCGTCGGCCTTGGTGGCAAGACCATTGATCAGGCTTCGCTTGTCACGCCGGATCGCTTCAAGGTCGATCCCGATCTGTCCTACGACGCCACGGGTCGTATCGGCATTACCCCGACCGATGGCTTGGCATTTTACGGACGTGCCGGTTACCGCTGGCTGAAAACCGAACAGTCGGTCACCGGCCAGACAACGGGTAATTTCAGCCGTAAGGAAACCGAAAAAGGCTTCACCTATAGCGGCGGTATGGAATATGCCGCGACCGAATATCTTTCGCTGCGCGCCGAGTTCAACCACACAAAATATAGCGACGATTTGCGCAAGAACAAAATGTCGATCGGGGCGTCGATCCGCTTTAGATCAGTTCGCCGGGCATTGCCCATGAAGGCGACAGGCCAACCCTCATCCCCCCATTGCAAATGGGGGGTGGCTCACTTTTTTTGGTAAACACTCCGCACTTTTTTGATCGAACCATTTCGCACGCAAATGGTTCGACGTCGGTTTTGACATAATAGTGTAAAATGGTGTATCTAATTGACTGTAGCTGCGACGCGAGTCGCGCGGTGTGCTGTGCATGAGGGAATCCACAGCACCAGTCTTTGCAGGCTTGAACAGGGTTCGTGCATCGATTTTGGAATTCAGGGTGGCAGCAGACCATCCATAGCACAATGAAGACAAACGAAACTGCGACCGGGGGTCCTTTGCCCGACCCGTGCCGGTCGTATCAGGGGCGTCAGGCCGGTCATCCCCCCAAGACCCACGGTCCACTGAACGCCACCGCCCTCCGGGCCGGCCCAACCCCCAACTGGCCGCCCCCCGGAGGGTTTTTTGCTCCCGCCGCACCGATATCGCGATTCTACCCGTTGCGTTCGATCCGCGCCTGCTTATTGTCGAACTCCAGAGTAGCGAGGGGGAGGAGAGCGCCTTGCGGCATATTGCAATCATCGGTTCCGGTCCGGCTGGCTATTATACAGCGGAGGCCGCGCAAAAGGCATTTGGTGAGGATGTGCGGGTTGATGTCATCGACCGCTTGCCGGTCCCTTATGGGCTGATCCGTTTCGGTGTCGCCCCCGATCACCAATCGATCAAGGCGGTGTCGCGGCGCTATGAAGGTGTGGCGCTTTCGGAAAATGTCCGCTTTGTCGGCAATGTCTGCGTCGGCAAGGATATCAGCATTGACGAATTGCTGGGGCTTTATGATGCCGTGGTGCTGGCAACCGGCGCGCCGCACGACCGGCCGCTTGAAATAGCCGGTGCGGATTTGCACGGCGTCTATGGCAGTGCCGCCTTTGTCGGCTGGTATAACGGCCATCCTGATTTTGCCGATCTGGAACCGCCATTGGACAGCAGCCATGTGGTGGTGATCGGCAATGGCAATGTCGCGCTCGACGTCGCGCGCATTCTGTCGAAGACCCGCGAGGAGTTGGGCTGGTCCGATATTGTCAGCCATGCGCTCGATGTGCTCGAAACCGCAAAGACCGAGCATGTCAGCATCTTGGGCCGGCGCGGTCCGCATCAGATTGCAATGACGCCAAAGGAACTGGGCGAGCTGGGGCATCTGGCGCGCGCTTGCCCGCGTGTCGATCCGGCAGACCTGCCCGATGTGGCGGAGGATGCGCTGCTTGAACCGGGGGTGCGCAAATCGGTCACGTGCCTGCGCGAATTCGCCGCCTATCCGGAAAGCTTTCGCGCCGACAAGCCGATAGAGATCGACTTTGACTTCTTCGCTTCGCCAGTGCGGATTGAGGGCGACGGGCGGGTCGAACGCGTCGTTGTGGAACGAACCGCGCTCGACGCCGATATGCGCAGCGTGGCAACGGGGGAGACTTATGAAATCCCGGCATCGCTCGTCGTCTCGTGCATCGGTTACCAGACCCCGCCGATTGATGGCGTTCCCTATGAACATGGTCGCGGACGCTTTGCCAATGACGAAGGACGGATCTTGCCGGGCCTCTATTGCGTCGGCTGGGCGCGGCGCGGGCCGTCGGGAACGATCGGCACCAATCGCCCCGATGGTTATTCGGTGGTCGATCTGATCGCGGCTGATGTCGGCGACGGCACCGGCAAATCGGGCCGCCCCGGCCTCGATGCACTGCTCGACAAACGCGGCACCCAGGTCGTGAAGTTCAGCGACTGGAAAAAGATCGAAGAAGCCGAAATCGCCAACGCCCGCGACGGCTCCCCGCGCGAAAAATTTGTGCGGATCGAGGATATGATCAAGGCAGGGAGTTAACGGGCTACCCCGTAATCAGCCCTGAAAAATCAAATTGCTGCGAATTGACCCAGCCGCCACCCATCGCGATCGAACCCTTGCGGTTGAGCACAACGTGCCGCCATGTGGGCACCGATTTGCCCGAACGCAGATAGGCTAGGATCAGCAGTTCGCGTTTCAGCCCGGTTGCCGCACCACGCCACAGGTCGGCGTTTTTCTTAGCATCGGCGACATGGCCCGATGTGCCCGATTGCCCTTTCAGGAAATCGCAGATGACATTGACCGATCCGGTCGCGCCATTTTGCGAGACAAAGGTTTTGACGTCGTTGATGGTCAGTCCTTTCAACCCGCCATTTTGGGTGGTCAGGTCAAAGAACCATAGGAATTCATGCTTGCTGGCGCCGCTGCGGCCTGCGGACTTGGCCCAGTCATTGGCGGCTTGCAGTGCGGTCGCGGCGACCTTGTCGATGCGTTCATCCTGCTGCGCACGCATTGCCTGGCTCAGCATCAGCGCCGCCAGCTCAGCCTTTGCGGTTGCGTTGAGTTTCGATCCGCTCTGCCAAGTGCGCACGATCGCCAGGCCGTCGGCGACATTGGCCTGACACGCTTCCCACATTTTGTCGCCCAGCGTCGGCATTGCGGCCTTGACCGCAGGCTTGCCGATGGCCTTGACCATGGGTTGCAGCGAATTGCTGCCGATATTCCATTGCAGCACGCCGCACGAAATCCCCATGCCGTCAAAATCGCCTGAGACCCCGGCATAGGCATCGCCTTCATTTTCAAATTTCGCGGTGATTTCGAGTGCGGCCGATTTCCAAGCGGAGGGCACGGTCGTTTGCAAGGCAGCGGGTGCCAGATTTTGCGCCTTCACTTCCGGCCAGTCGATGCCGAGGGCGCCCGCCGTGTTCGGGCCGACCACGCCGTCGGCCTGTCCTGCGCCGAATTCACTGTTCTGGAATGCCATCACCGCCTCAAGCGTGTCGCGGCCGAAATCATCGTCAATGCCAAGGAAGGGAAAGCCATGACCTTGCAGTGCCTGCTGCACTGCGCGCACCCATTCGCCCTGCGAGCCAAAGCGCAGCGAACGCTTGAACGGTCCTTGCGGATTGGCGGCATAAACGCCGGCTTCGGCGCCGGAAAAGAGCAGATAGGTAAAGCGCGTCTGCCCGTTGGCGTCTGCCTCATAGGCGTTGTTAATGAACCGCGCCCAGGGGCCGGTTTCCGGGTTTGTTGCCGGTGCGTTGCATCATCGGACGGCCTGAAACCACCTGACAACCATTGCTCGAATAGCCGGGGATGTCGACATTGTCGTGATGGGCGCAATGGAGATTATCATAAGGATAGACATCGGGAGTGATGCCGCTGGTGTCGAGCCGGGCGCGCAGGTCGAAATCCATATCGTCGCTGTTGCGCCAGACCGGAAAGAATATCCCCTGCCGGAAAGCGCGGTGGCCGGTGGGTGTGCCCGCTTTGTGCACGCCCTTGTCATAGGCATAGCGACCCAGCATCAGCATATTGGCACCGCGGCCATTGTTGACGCGCGCCTGTGCCATGGCATTGCGGTTGGGCACGGTCGATCCAGGGAACAGAGCCAGCTTTCCATCGGCAGGTCGCCACTGGCCAAGCGTGCAGCGCATATGCTGATGGTCGAAACTCACCAGCCGGGCGCGATGCGATGCGGCAAAGGGCGTTCCGCCGATGTCGAGCGGTAGCAGTCCGCGAAAGCCAAAAAACACCAGTCCGTCGGTCGGCACAGCATAGGAGCAACGCCGCGCCAGCGTCGCCAGCATGTCGTGGGTGATAGTGATATCGGTCATCGAAATTCCCCCTCTTCGCAAATTCTAACGCAAGCTTTTATCCGCCCCCTTCGACGTCAGTTGTGACGCGGCGCACGCCGGTGAATCACGCCGCCCGCGCCGTCACTTCCAGCCGTCCGCCAATCGCGCTGCGGCTGGGCAAGTCGAGTTTGTCGAGAATATTGTGTACATGGTTTTTCACGGTTGCCGGGCTGATGCGCAGCATGCCGGCGATTTCCTTGTTGGAAAGCCCGTCGCCGACCATCGAAGCCACTTCGCGTTCGCGGTCGGTCAGGCGGCTCGGGGTCGCGACCACGATGTGGCGCGCCATGGATGCGATGTGATCGATCAGACATGCGGTCAGCTTGGGCGGGCAATAGCTCTCGCCGCGCGCGGCCATCCGCACGGCATCGCGGATATCATTGACGCTGCCATTTTCGCCAACAAAGGCGCAGACGCCCGCTTCGGCGCCGGCAAGCGCATCCTGATGACCGCCAATGCCAAAGGCAATGATGCGGATATCGGGCTGGACGCCGCGGAGTGCACTGACATGAGCGAAGGCACGGCGGCGCGATGCATCGAGGATAACAGCATCAACCCGGCCGTTGCGCAAATGCCCCTCTGCTTCCGCTGGTGAAACCGAGCCAACGATGCACAAATCCCCTAATTGGGCAAGCTTGGCACCAATGCCTTCGCGGAACAGCAACACATCGCTGACAATCAATACTTTTAAGAGCGGTTGAGACAAGGCGACATTGCTCAGGTCGTTCATTGCCGACATCCTTCGACATGCAAACAGTGATCGAAAAACCGGCAATGCGGCTTTTCGGTGAATTGCGACCCTGATTTCAGATTATGTTTTTGAACGACCCCATTTGGGTGATTCGCATGTAACATGCCGTTTCGCGATTCGCTAGCATTAGAGGTCCTTAACTTCAAATTAGGGACGAATTTCTGTGCTTTGCCCGGTCGGGTAGGACCATCCGATTATAGACCATTTGGTCTATAGTCGGCGTCAACAGCGCCGAATTTGCACAGCCGAAGCCGCAAATTTGCAAGTGCATTTCGACATTGTCGGCAGCGGCCCTAGTCGATGGTCCAGACCCCGAACTAGACCATTTTTTTGCCGGGTGGTTCATGGCGCGGCGGCGGCAGAGGCGTACTCCTTGATCAAATCAAGCGAGGGAAGGCCATGACTGCGATCCGCGTCTCGATCTGCGGCATGTCCAAGCTCCTTGGCTCCTTTGTGGCGGGGATATTGGATGCCGATCCGGAAATCGAGATTGTCGACGGCGATTGCACCGATGACCCTGACTGGCTGGGTGGCGCGCAAGTGCTGCTGGTTGCGGACGATGCCATGAACGGTTTGCGCCCCTTCAGTTCGGAATGGGAGAATGGGAAGGCGCTGGGGATTGTTGCCCTGTCCAAAGACTGCAGTGAAGCCCATGTCGTGCGTTTGATCGCGCACAACTGGAAGATTGACCAGTCTGACAAAGTTACCCTGTCCGAAGCAATACGCCATGCCGCGCGCGGCATCAGAGGCAATGCCTGATGGCCCATTACCGCGCCATAGCCGCAGCCCTCGCCACGATCGAAGGCTTGCTGGAGGAACGCTATCCGCGCGACGAAGAAGGATTTCAGGGCGCGCTCGACATCAAGCGCATCCAGCCCAAGGACATCGAAAATCTGGGCGCGGGAGAACCCGCTGGCATTGGTATCCTGCTGTGGCGCGTCGGCATCAACCAGCAACGGCGGATGCTACCGCCGCGCGTCAATCTGGATGGTATCCGGTTCAAATCCTCGATCCCGGTCGATCTCTCGGTACTGTTGATCCCCTTTGCCGGCAATGCCGAGGTTCAGCACCGCATTCTCGGCTGGGCTATGCGCGCGCTGGCCGATGCCGGGCCGCTGGTTGCGGCACAACTCAACGAATATCTGCGCGAGGACGACATTTTCGCCGACACTGAAGAAGTCGATCTGGTGTGCGATCCGTTACCGATGGCGGACTATTTGTCGCTGTGGGACCGGCTGAAAAAATTCCCGCTGTCGGTCAATTATCTGATGCGGATGGTGTTGCTCGACAGCGAAATCGAAATGTCCGAGGACCCGATGGTCGTCGAACGCGAATTTCAGATGGGCGTGTTGCCGTCATGAGGCTGGCGCTCTCTCCTGACTCAGTCGTCCTGCCGCTGCCCGTCGGTCTATCGTTGCGCAGCGTCGCTACGCGCAAGCGGGTTGGCGATGAACTGACGATAAACGTCACGCGGGCAGGGCGGAAGCAGCCCAGTTTCCTGCTCAAGCCGGTGCCGTCGGGGCATTGGGTTTCGCATCAATTGCCCGGTTTTGAGCGCGATGTGCTGCACAGACCCGCCGATTGGGTGGCACAGGCGCGCGGCTATCGTTTTGAAGTCGATGATCCGGCCGGTCGCTATCTGCCGATCCGGTTTGAGGCGCCCTTGCCCGCGCGCAAGGCAGTGGTCTGGCCAGGCTGGCGCGGATGGGGCGCTACCCAGCGGTCGCGCGCAGCTCCAGTTTTTCCAGCGGACGCAGGGGCCTCCTACATCCCCGATTATCTGCCGCTCTTTTCCGCGCCCGGTGCCAGACCGGAAAACGGCATGGCGCAAGTGCGTGCCCAGCTCGCGATCCGCGAAACCGGAGGGGCCACCCGTAACGCCGGTTGGGCGGCTGTTACCGTTGGTCTGGGAACGCGTGTGATCGGGTTAGGCATTGCCGATGCAGAGGGCAGGGTCTGCGTTTCCTTTCCCTATCCGGCATTGCCGCAGCAAAGCACCGCCGAAGCCGCTGACGGTCGTGAGCAGATCGTCTGGGACGTTCGGGTGCGGGTCTATTGTTCAGAACTGACCGCTGCACTCAGCGACGGTGAGGTTCCCGAACTTGGCCGGATATTCCGTCAGTTGGCGGGCACGCCGCTGCGGGCGATGGCGACCATAATGGGATCGCAACCCGCACTTCCCGATCAGAAATTGTCGCTCGGCCAACCGCTGATCCTGCGCACCGCGCTCGCCGCCGGGGCCATTTCATCCACTCTGTTCCTCAAATCGCCGTGATCCGAAAGGAGATATGCAATGCCTGAATATCTAGCCCCGGGCGTCTTCGTAGAAGAAGTATCCTACCGGGCAAAATCGATCGAAGGGGTCAGCACAACGACCACCGGTTTCGTCGGTCCGACGCTGTACGGCCCGGTCACGATTGAGCCCGAGATCATCACTTCGTTGGTCGAGTTTGAGCGCGTCTATGGCGGTCGGTCTCCGCTGGTGTTCGACGATATTGGCCGCACCGACAACTATATGTGGAACGCGGTACGCGCCTTTTTCGAGGAAGGCGGCAAGCGTCTCTACGTCGCCCGTGCCTTTGAATATGGCTATGTCGATGGCGATACTGCCGCTCAGAAAAAGGCAAAGCGCGATGCGATGCTGTCTCGTGTGGTGTCGCCGTTCCCGCCCGCCAATGTCGCGATTGAGGCGCGCTATCCGGGCCGCGCAGGCGATGCACGAGTACGGTTGCAACTGTTTCTCAGCAAGAACCGATATGCCTTTGACGGCACGCGCGCGACACTGGGGTCCTCGGGGCATCGCGATGTCGTCGCGGTCAAGAATGTCACCATCGGCGGCAACGACCGCACGGGTCGCTATACCCTGATCCGCGACAGTCAGGCCGATACCTGGACCTTCGACAATGGTGCCGGGGTCAGTTTCGAACTGCAGCAGATTGTCGGCAATGCCAACGCATCGGTGCAGACAGTGACGGCGACGGTTTATGTCGAACCGCAAGCCGATGGGCTGCCCTTCTTTGCGGCTACTGAACTCGCGCTGGATCGTGGGCACAGCAGTGGCGGCAAACCAGACTCACTGTTCGACTATTTCATTGCTGAGCCCGAAAGCCCCTCGGCCTATCGTGGTAACCCGATTGTTATTCGCGCGTTGTCGGTCGACGAGGCAACGGCTCAGCTGACGGCTGCTACCGACGCACGCGATGATGCGCAGGATGCCGATGACGCGGCGCAAGATACTTTGACCGCAGCCGAAGGTGTGGTTGACGATGCGCAAACCGAGCTTGATGATGCCATTGCCGATGCAGATGCTCCACCTACCGCTGCTCAACAGACCGCAATTGACGATGCTCAGGCAGCTCTGGCAACGGCGAACACAGCATTGGAAGCCCGGCAGCAGGAAAAACTTGCAACCGCAGCGGCGCTGACCAGTGCAGGCCTGCTGGTCACCCAAGCCAATGCGCTGCTTGCCGACGCAAATGATGAGGTTGCGCAGGAAGGGCTGCGTTTTTTCAATGCATTCCGCGTTGCCGCGACTACTGCGCAGCGCTTCACCGATGCCGAACTGGCCGCCAATACCGGTGACACGCCGCTGATCGATGCGGTTTATTTCCTGACCGGTGGCAATGATGGCAATGCCCCGCTGGTCGAGACTTATCGGGGTGGTACCGACACAGAAACCGAACTGAAACACGGCCTGACGGCGTTTGAGGATGTTGAGGACATCTCGATTGTCGCAGCCCCTGGATCGTCATTCAACGGCGTAGCGGCGCAAGGCGTTGCATTGGCGCTGATCGCGCACGCGAAGAAAATGCAATACCGGATCGCGGTCATCGACAGCATCAAAGGCGATACAATTTCGCAGGTGCGCGATTACCGGGCAAAGTTCGATTCGACCCATGCGGCGTTTTACTATCCGTGGGTGCGGGTGATCGATCCGGTTACCAGCCTTGAAAACCACTATCCGCCATCGGGCTTCGTCGCCGGCATCTATGCTCGCAACGACATCGAGCGCGCGGTGTACAAGGCACCCGCGAACGAAGTGGTCAATCTGGCCATCGGCTTCGAAAAATTCCTGAACAAGGGGCAGCAGGAAGTACTGAACCCTGAAGGGATCAACTGCTTCCGCTTCTTTGAAGGGCGCGGAATGCGGTTGTGGGGGGCGCGGACGATGACGTCCGACCCCGAATGGAAATATGTCAATCTCAGGCGCTATTTCGCCTATCTCGAACGCTCGATCGACAAGGGTACGCAATGGGCGGTGTTCGAACCCAATGGCGAGAAATTGTGGGCCAATGTCCGACGGACAATTTCCGATTTCCTGTTGAATGAATGGCAGAATGGCGCGTTGCTCGGCGAAAAGCCGGAAAAAGCCTATTTCGTCAAATGCGACCGCTCGACCATGACGCAGAACGACCTCGATAATGGAAGGTTGATTTGCCAGATCGGGGTTGCCCCGCTGCGTCCCGCCGAATTCGTCATCTTCCGTATCGGCCAATGGACGGCCGACCGTAAAGCTTGAGGGGACTCATCATGGCAGTGAAACGCGAACGCCCATATGTTCAGTTCAACTTCTTGGTTGATCTGGGCGATGGCAACACCGACGGCCCCGATGCGGGCTTTCAGGAAATCAGCGGCATCGGCATGGAAGTGACCGTTGCCGAATATCGGCCCGGTAACAAGAAAGAGAATTCGGTGATGAAAATCACCGGGCTCAACAAGGCTACCGACGTCACGATGAAACGCGGCGTTATCGGCTCGCTCAATCTCTACCAATGGCTCGACCAGATCCGCAACGGCGACCAGAATGCGATGCGCACGGTGACGATCCAGCTGCAGAATGAGGATCACAGCCAGACCGTCCAGACCTGGAAGCTGATGAACGCGCGGATCACCAAGCACACCAGCGGGCCGTTAAATGCCAAGGGCACCGACGTCGCGATGGAAGAGCTTGTTGTTGCCTATGAACGGCTGGAGATGGAGTGATCCTTGACCGTAATTGATCGCCTTCCCGGGATTTTTGTCGATCCGGTGCTGCCGGAGGAACGACCCGCCTTGCCGCCAATGGACATTGCAGTGTTCATCGGCTTTGCAGCGCGCGGGCCGTGCCACCGGGCGATTGCGGTCGACAGTGTGGCGGCGTTCGAGGCTTGTTTTGGCGGCGATCTGCCTTTGGCGCGCAAAACCAGCGGAACCGGCTGGACACGTGCCAGCCTGCCGCTCACTGTGCGCGCCTTTTTCGCCAATGGCGGGCGGCGCTGCTGGGTGGTGCGCGTCGCGCGGAATGAAGCACTGGAGGCGGCGTGGGCAAAGGCAGAGCAGCGTGAACCGAGCAGCAACGATGTCGCCTCCGCAGGTCGTTTTCCGCTCGATGGCATTCTTTGCCGCCTGCCGAGCGAGGACGGAAGCGAAAGCCGCGTAAGACAAGCCTATCTGGAGGCCAGCAGCGTTGGCAGTTGGTCGGACGCAATGGAAGTGCGGACGCGGCTCGTCTCCGCGTCGGTGCCGATACAGGATATGCGCAAAGTGAAATGGGGGATGCGCTTTGCCGACCCAGGCACGCTGGAAATCGGCGCTATGCTGGAACTGCGCAGCGCCAACGATTCGATCCGCCGTTATGCCCGTGTTGTGCGCCGCGAGGGCAGCGATTTGCTGGCCATTTGGTGCAGCAGCTTTGTTCGTTCCTCCTTTGCCCGCGATACCGAAGAGGAAGAAGGTCATGCCAGCCTCTATGGCGAAGGGCCGCTGCTTCCCGCCAAGCTGGTCGAAGGCGTGGAAACCACAATCACTTTTGCCAGCGACCCCCCGACCGGTTTGCGTGTCGGTTGCTGGCTGCGTTTTCAGACAGCGGGGGAAGCCGTGTGGATGCAGGTGCGCCATCTCGATGACCGCATTGCCTCGGGCGAGGGCTGGGTGGCAAGCGGTGACGCCTGGCAACAAATCGCCTCGCGCCCGCCACGCAGAGGTTTTAGCGCGCGGCGGATCAGCGTCGAGATTGACTATGCGCTGGGCGGCCAGCGAGTCTCGCTTGGGCAATTGTCGCCTGCGATCGCAGGGCCCTTGTCTCTTGAAGGGCTGTCAGACGATGACCGCCATTATGCCACACTTTCGCCGCGGCTGGCACGGGGTCGCGCGGCGCTGGCTCTGCCACCTCCTGATCTCGACGGGGTGCAGGCTGCCTTTGACACATCGGGTCTGAGCCGCGGATTTGCCGAGGCCGCTGCGCTGTTCGGGACCGAGGCCTTTACTGCTGCTCACCGCCGTGCCTTGCGCGCGGCATGGTGCCCGCTTGGGTTGGACGCCAATTTTTCGGACGCCGTGACACCGATTTCGGATCGTCGTCCCCGGCTGGCACGCGATGGCTTGTCACGGTTCGATGCCTCGCTGTTTCTGGATCCCTCCCTCGCAGACAGCGACAGTGGGTCGATCGAAACGCACATCATCCGCCGGCGCGATCAGGATGAGGCGCAGCTTTTTGGCATATATGCTGCGGCTGACACCCCTGACACCGGCTTTGGCATCCCTTCGATTATCGCCGTCCCCGATGCAGCACAGCCGGGCTGGGTGCTCGATAACGACAGCAAGTTTCCCGGAGTGCCGAACCCCGGCGGGCTCGACCGCGATGAATGGCGCACCCATGCAGGAGGCTGCCCACCGGACGGAATCGACAAGCCGCTAGCCGCGCCAGACTTCAGCCATTTTCTGAACTGCGGAACACAGCGACTTGATACACCAATCTTGACGGCGCCGGCGGGAAGTCAGCCGTCGGGCAATTTCATGCTCGAATGGCAAAGCGAAGTCACCAGTCCGACCTTCATATTGGAGGAAAGCGGCGACGCGGCCTATGCAGCGTCAGCAGAGGTGTATCGCGGCCCCGATTTCCAGAAAGCCATAACCGGGCGGGCAGAAGGCGCCTATTATTACCGGCTGCGCGTCGAAAGCGGTGGCAACAGCAGCGACTGGGCGGCAGCAGCGGTGCTGGTGCGTGCGAGCGACTATCGCGCGACCGCTGTCGATGCCGCATTGCTCCGCACTCTCCACATCGCGACCATGCGGTTGGCGGCGGGAACAGCCGAGATGTTCGCGCTGCTCGCCTTCCCTGAAAGCTGGCACGCCGCCGACTTGCGGATCGGCTTGGCCGAATTGCGAGCGTTGGCCGATGGCTATGGCGGTCGGGCGAAATTGGGCGCTCATGAGCGGCGAACATTATCCTATGCCGCAGCCCATCATCCCTGGCTGATGTACCGCACGGATCGCGAACAGGTTCGAACCGATGCCAGTATCGGCAGCGCCCCGCCATTGGGCTGTGTAGCGGGATTGATGGCGGCGACGGCGCGGCGGCGCGGGGCGTGGATTGCCCATGCCAATATCGCAATGACCGACATTATCGGCCTGTCACCCAGCCTGCCCGAACCGGCGCAACTGCCGCTCTATGTCGAACGCGCGAATATGGTCCGGCGGATGCCCGATGGCTTCATGTTGATGGACAATGATACCCTGTCCGACGAGCCCGAATGGAAACAGATCACGACGCGGCGGCTGATGATCCTGTTGCGTCGGCTCGCGGTTGAACGTGGCAATGTCTATATTTTCGAGCCGCATGGCGACCTGCTGCGTCGCGCGGTTGAAAATGACTTTTCCCGCGCGCTCGATGATATGCAGCGGCGCGGGGCCTTTGCCGGGGCAAGCTCGCGCGAATCCTGGGCGCTCGCGGTTGATGCGCAGGCAGGCAATGCCGACAATGGCCAACTGGTGATCGAAATCGGCGTCGCACCTTCGGTGCCGATGCGGTTTCTGACATTGCGTCTGGTGCAACAGGGCGGTCGGCTGTCGCTGGCGGAGGAAGCGGCATGAGCTATCCCTTCACCGCATTCAACTTCTCGGTCGAAATCTATCCCGACGGATCGAGCAAGCCCTTGTGCGAAGCCGCCTTTGCCGAATGCGACGGGTTGGAAATGACCATCGACATCAAGACCATCCGCGAAGGCGGCGCAAACGACCGCGCCTACCGCGTTCCCGGCGTCGCCAATTACGCCAATTTGACTCTAAAGCGCGGGATGACCGAGAATGGCGACCTGTGGAAATGGGTGCAGGACAGTGTCAAGGATCCCGGCCTGCGTGCCAATGCCGAGGTGGTGATGCTCGCCGCCAATGGCTCGGCCGAGGTCATGCGCTATCAGCTCCACCGCTGCCTGCCGATCAAGTTCAAGGCCCCCGCGCTTAACGCCAAGGACGGGCAGATCGCGATCGAGGAATTCCAGATCGCTTATGAAAAATTCGACATGGTCGCGCCGAAATCGGGAGCGAAATCATGACCGAACAATCGCTCAAAAAAGCGAAGTTGATCGAGTTGAAAGAGGATCTGACCTCTGAACTGTCCGGCGGCAAGTCGATCGACGTCCAGTTCAACCCCGATACGCTGAAGGTCACTTACGCCAATCAGGTGGTGCAACCCGAAGGCGGTAATCAGGCGGCGGGAACATCGGGTCGGCAGTTTATCGGGGCAGGGACAACCAAGCTCGCACTCACCCTGTGGTTTGATGTGACCGCAATGACCGAAAATGCCGTCGATGATGTTCGGCGGCTGACCAAGGATGTGATCCACTTCATGACCCCCAAGGCATCGGAGCAGGATTCGACTAAGCTGGTACCACCGGGAACGCGCTTCAGCTGGGGCAGCTTCATATTTGACGGCATGGTCGAGGGACTGGAGGAATCGCTCGAATTCTTCTCACCCGAAGGCAAGCCGTTGCGCGCCAGCATCACACTGACTTTGTCGCAGCAGAAAATATTGGTTTCGACCTTTGAAGGCTCGGGTGCTGTTTCGCGCGCAGGCGCGCGGCCCTTTGCCAGTGCCAAACAGGGCGACAGCGTGCAGTCGATGGCCGCAACATCCGGCAAGGGCGGCGACTGGCAGGGGATCGCCTCGGCCAATGGCATCGAAGACCCGCTGCGGATGGATGCCGGGCAATTTGTTGATCTGAACGCGTCGGTCGGCGCAACGGTATCGGCTAGTGCCAGCCTGTCCATCGGCGCCTCCGCCGCAACATCGATTTCAGCGGTGGTGTCATCACCGCCAACGATCAGCCTGGGCTCAGTCCCGGCACCACCCGCCTTGCCACAACTGGGTTTCAATTGAGGAGCGCCGCAACATGGCTGTAGTCATACAGGAATTTGAAGCCATTGCCGATGACGGCAAAGGCGAAGCTGCGGGTGGCAAAGGGAAGGGCGAACCGGCTTCCGCCCCGATCACCAGCGCCGCGACCACGCGCATCCTTGCCATGTATCAACGCCGCCGCCTGCGGCTTCGGGCGCATTGAGGCTCGATCATGGCCACCAACATCGCCCGCCTTCCGAGCAAACCGGCCCGCCCGTCGATCGAAATCGACGGCAAGCAGGACACGGTGCTGGAGGCTGCTTTGTTATCCTATGCGCTGAGCGACCCGATTGACGGCATGGCAAACGCCGAATTGCGCTTTGGCAATTGGGGTGGGAAAGATAAGCCGGGCTTCCAATACTTCGACCGCAAGACGCTGGAATTTGGCAAGGAGATCGCGGTCAAACTGCGTGATTCTGTGCTGTTTCAAGGCCGTATCACCGCTATTTCAGGACATTTCCCCGAAGGCGGATCGCCCGAAATCAGCATCTTGGCCGAAGACCGGTTGCAGGATCTGCGCATGGTCCGCCGCACCCGTACCTTCACGCAAAGCTCTCTCGCGGAAATCGCGCAAAAGATCGCGCGCGATCATGGCTTGCAAGTAGAAGCGACAAGCAACGGCCCGACCTATGCGGTGATCGCACAGGTCAACCAGAGCGATCTCGCCTTTCTTTACGATTTCGCCCGGCGCGATGATGCCCAAATGTGGTTCGAAGGCGGCAAGCTGCAACTCAAGACGAAGCATGAGCATAAGCAGGCCGAGCTGGCCTGGGCAGGGACGCTGCGCGCTTTTGATGTCACTGCCGACCTTGCCGGGCAACGCACCAAGATTGCCGCATCGGGCTGGGACGTGGATAAGAAGGAAGCGGTGAAGTCAGAGGCGGAAAAGGCAGCAATTGGCTCTGAACTCGGCAATGATCAGGCCGCCGCCGACATATTGAGCGAGCGCTTCGGCGACCGCGCCGATCAGGTGGCGCACGGCATTCCGGCAAACGAGCGCGAGGCGCGCAGCCTAGCCGAGGCCAGCTATCGCAACATGGCGCGCAATTTCATCACCGGGCACGGGGTTTGCGAAACCGATCCGCTGATCCGCAGCGGCGCCAAGCTGAAACTCTCCGGGCTGGGTCCATTGTTCGACGGGCAATATCGCATTCGTTCCGTCACCCATTTGTTCGACGCCGCAGCGGGCAGCCGCAGTGAATTTGCCTGCGACCGTCCCGGGTTGGGGAGGGCATGATGCTGGTAACCGACTATGATTGCGACCGGCAGGCGGCCCAATGGGATGAGCGCAGCGCAAGCGGGCTTGGTGGTCTGTGGTACGGCGTGCTGCCTGCGGTGGTGGTCAATATCAAAGACCCGGACGGGCAGGGGCGGATTAAAGTCGCGCTGCCGTCCATCCCCGACACAGGCTCAGAAAAATATGAATGCTGGGCGCGTCTGGCGACCTTGTTTGCAGGCAAAGATCGAGGAAGCTGGTTCTTGCCCGACAAGGATGACGAAGTGCTCGTCGCCTTCGAACAGGGCGACCCGCGCCGTCCCTATATTCTTGGTGGTTTGTGGAATGGCAAGGACAGCCCGCCCGCATCGGCAGACAGTGAAAGCAAGACCGACAAGAAAATCCTGAAATCCCGAAACGGCGTCACGATCACGCTTGAGGATACGCAGGGACAGGAAAAGCTGATTCTCGAAACCCCCGGCGGCCAATCCTTCACATTGAAGGATGGACCCGGCAGCGTCGAGATCAAGGATTCAAACGGCAACAGCGTCAAGCTGGAAGCATCGGGGATCACCATCGAGGCATCCGCCAAAGTCACCGTCAATGCCGCCACCGTTGCCGTATCGGCAGGGATGGTCACGGTTGATGCAGGAATGTCCAAATTTTCGGGCGTGGTGCAGGCCGACACGGTGATCGCCAACAGCGTGGTGTCGGCAAGCTATACCCCCGGTGCGGGGAATATCTGGTGACGGCGATGCATCATCCGGTCACCTGGGCCGCGCCGCGTCCGCTGTGGAGCGCGGGTGGTGGACGCGGACTGCCGCCATCGATCCTGCGCTTTGCCAGCGACGATTTCATGGAACAGCTGATTGCCTGTCTTGAAAATGATCCGGGAAAATTGGGGGACTATGTTGCCAAGCCCGAAACATGGCGGTCTCCGCAAGGGGAGGGGCAGGCGAGTGACCTGATCGACCGCGTGCCCTTACCCGCACCGCTCAAGAAATCGCGCTTTTCAACGCGATTGAAAACCGCACCGATCGTGCCCCCGCCGGTGGCACCATTTACGCAACCGCTCAAACTGTTCCAGCCCGCGCACCAGCGTTTCTATGTGGTCACCGCTACGCTTGCCTGTGCGCTTCCCGGAATGCCTGACCGCAAGCCCGAGGGCGCGCAAGAAAGCGTTGGTTATGTGCTCCGCCGTCTGCTTCCTGCCGGAACCAACGGGCCACTGGTCGAGCATGGCTTTGCCAAGGACGCTGCAGGTCCGCGCTGGCAGAGGCTTGCCGGGGATGATCCCAGTCTGCTCGCGCCGGGCGAAGAAATCATCGGTGTCTTCCCACTCAACCACCGCGACGGCAACGGACTGCGACGTAGCCTGTGGGGCGGAATGGTACCGGTGGCGCGGCGTGAGGAATATCTCGCGGCCAGCGTCGCCAATGGCGCACCTTCGCTGGTTGAGGGGCAGATCGCAGCGCTTGGCACCGCAACAGCACCTGCTCGTGCGAACAGCAAGCTGGCCCGGCTGTCCGAATTGCGGATGGACTTTATCGAGCCATGGAAGGCAATGGTGCAGTCGGCGATCAAGGCAGCGGCGGATATAAGGGCGGATACCGGAGACGATAGCAGCGACGTCAATCGGCAGAAGCAATTGCGCGAACGCAACCTGCAATATCAGACGCAAAGCTGGCTGTTGCTTGCCGATTTCTGGAGTTTCCTCGGCCGCCATATGACCGCTCTGCGTGATGCAATCCGCGGACAAAGCGATGCGGGGCTCTCCACCGCCGAAAGGGATTTGTTCCAGTGGGTGCAAAACGGCGACCCGCAAAGCGAGCGCGATACGCTGAAAAACGGCTTCAAGCCTTTTGACGGTTCGGCGTCGCAGCAACCCGCCTACCAGTCGAGCCTGGGCAATGCCCTGCGCCAGCTTGCCGGTGCAAATGAGACAGAATTTGCCGCCAATGTGGCAAAGCTGGAGGCAAATGAATTGCTCTACACCGCCTCGCAGGCGGAAAAATCCAATTGGCCCGGTTTCCATTATTTGCTTGCCGGAATCGGTAGCGACGGGGTCGGTGCTGCTAATTCGATTTCGGCAATCGGTCCCTATAGCCGCGTCGGAAGCGCCCCGACTCCGCCTGTGACGGCTAATGAAACCCGCGACACCAGCCTGCCGCTAACCACGCCGCCGCAGTCTGCCGGGTTTGACGCCAATATTCTCGACCAGATTGCCGTGATGGTCGGTCGCGCACTTCCCAACAATGACGAAGCCGCTGCGCGCCCGATGCCCTTTTGCGCAGCAACAGCCAGACGCTACAAAACACCAATTACGACACCGGACTGTTCGTCATCCGCTTTGTCCATATGAACGCCGATTGCGGACCGCTGCATCCGCCGACGCTGTCTGCACCGACCGAGCGTTTCAAGCTCGCCAATTTTTTCGATCCCGATGCGCCAGCACGACCGATTCGCATCACATTGCCATCGGACACCAGTGCCGCTGGTTTGCGTAAACATGCCAAGGGTACGGCCTTTGTCCTTTCTGACATGCTGTGCGGGCAGGTGCAGCGCGCCAAGGGGCTGGGTTTTGTCGATCTGGTCCGGCAAGTGCTGCCTTGGCCGCTGCACAAGGATATCGACATTGGCGCGGGCGGAGGCTGCAAGAGCGGCGAGCTTAACATCGGCATGATTTGCTCGATCTCGATCCCGATCATCACACTGTGTGCGCTGATTCTGCTGATGATCATCGTCAGTTTGCTCGACTTCATCTTCCGCTGGATCCCCTGGTTCATCATGTGCTTCCCGGTCCCCGGGCTGAAGGGCAAGCCGCAAACAGGAGGCAGCCCATGAGCAATATTTATGGTCAGGGCATCGCTTTCCCGCCGCGGCTCGACGGCTATGGGCGGCTGGCTTGGTCGGTAGGCGAAGTGAACATCCGCGAATCGATCGCGGTGATCCTGAAGACCAATGTCCGCGAGCGTTTGTCACTGCCGACTTTCGGCGCGGGGCTTGGGGCGTTTCTCTTTGAGCCTAACAATGCCGGCACCCACGCCCGTATCGCCCACGCCATCGAAACCGCGCTCAAGCAGTGGGAGCCGCGCATTTCGCTCTCCGAAGTCAGTGTCTCTGCCGATCCGGCGAACGTCGAGGCAGCGATTGCCACCATCCAGTATAGTCTCGTCGCCACGGGGGCGAGCGAACAGGTTTCGCTCAGCATCCCGCTCGGCGGACGGTTGTGAGGGGAGAATAGCCGATGCCATTACCCGCCCCGCCAATTGACAACCGTCGCTATCAGGATCTGGTCGATGAACTGATTGCCCGCATCCCCGTACACACTCCTGAATGGACCAATTTCAATGCGTCCGATCCGGGGATTACGCTTATCCACCTGTTTGCGCATCTGACCGAAAGCATGCTCTACCGGGTCAACCAGATACCCGAACGCAACCGGCTGAAATTCCTGCAACTGCTGAACATCGGTCTGATGCCCGCGCAGGAAGCGCGCGGTATGGTCAGCTTTGCCAATGGCTCGGGGACGGCGGCCAAATTGCTGTTGCCGTCGGGGACTGAACTTGCCGCAGGGTCAGTGCTGTTCCGCACCGCAAATGCGCTCGACATCCTGCCTGTTGAAACGCGCTGCTATATGAAGCGGGCGATCACGGTCGATGCCGAAACTGCCGACTATTATGCGATGCTCTACGCCTCCTACGGTAAGCCCGCGCCTGAAGGTTATGCACTGTATGAAAGCATCGAGGTTGATCCGCTGAAAGGCGTCGATTTTTCAACGGCGATGGACCGCACAATGTGGATCGCGCTGCTGGGTCGTAACGATGATAAGGATCCGACCACGCCTGAGGATGTCTGGACCAAGGTGCGCACGGCTCTTGGCGGACGCACGCTGTCGCTGGGCATTGTTCCGGGCGAAAATGACGACGGTAAGACACTGGCCCCCGCGGGCGTGACCAATCCGGTCAGCAACAGCCTATCCTTTGCGCTGCCGCGCGGTGACATAGCGATTGCGATGGATGCCGACGGCGTGCCTGCGCCGCAATATCTGGATTTGGCGGCGGTCGCCGATTTTGACCCGATGAGCCAGCCGGGGATCATCCAGCTGACGCTGCCAGTCGCCAGCCAGATCAAAAGCTGGTCCGACCTTGATCCGCTGGAATCCGGAGTCGGCGATCTGCCGCCCTTCATCGACGATGATGCGCTTGCCGGACGTGTGGTCACCTGGCTGAAAATCAGCGCCAGTGCCTCGACCAATGTCCGGCTGGCATGGATGGGGATCAACGCAGCGCAGGTGCGCCAGCGGATAGAGGTCAATGCCGAGCGGCTTGCCGAGGGCAATGGCGAACCTGACCAGCAGTTCACCCTTTCGAAGGCGCCGGTGCTGGAGGGATCGGTGAAGATCATCGGTGTCTCCACCGGTGGCACGCGCGAATGGCAGGAAATTGACGATATCGCTGCCGCCGATCCCGAGGTTGCGGTTTTCACCCCCGGTCAGCCGATGCAGCAGGTCTTCCCCGACCGCTTCACCGTCGATCACGAAGCAGGCCTTGTTCGCTTTGGCGACGGGCTGACCGGGCGGCGGCCTGCGTTGGGTGAAACGCTCTACGCGAGCTACGCCTATTGTGAAGGCCGCGAGGGCAATGTCGGCGCGGCCGCGATCAACAGTGGCAGCCTGTTGCCTGCAGGCATCTCCGTCAGCAATCCGGTGCCGACATGGGGCGGGGCGGATTCCGAAGGTGTCGCGAGCGGTGAAAAGCAGGTGCGCCGTCGCTTGCAGAACCGTGACCGGCTGGTGACGCAGGGCGATTTCGTCTCGATTGCCTGGCGCACGCCGGGGATCGATATTGGTCGCATTGAAGTCATCCCGGCCAGCCACCCCGACGTCATGCCGGTGACGGCGGGAAGCGTGCCTGGGGCTGTGACATTGATGGCAATCCCCGCCTTTGACGCGAGCTTCCCCAATGCACCCCGACCCGACCGGTTGTTTGTTTCGGCGCTGTGCAATTATCTCGACCCGCGCCGTTTGGTGACGACCGAACTGGCGATAAGGGGGCCGTCCTATGTCGGCATATGGGTGTCGATCGGGATCGAAATTGCCGGTGGCCAGTCGGCCGCCGAGGTTGTCGAACGGGTACGCGCCCAGGTTAAAGCTTATCTCAGCCCGCTGCCGCGCGAGGGGCTGTCGGTCGCCGACTTCGTCGAGCCGCTCTACGCGCCCGAAGCCGACCCTGCACTACGCGGTTGGCCGCTGGGGCGTGCGGTAAATGCGCGCAACATTTTGGCAGAGGTTGCGCGAACGCAAGGGGTGGTTTCGGTCGCTGATGTGCTGCTAGCGCAAGGCACCGCCAGTGCAGTGGACAGCGTCGCGATGGAGGGTCTGCAACTGCCCGAACTGCTCGGAATTTCGGTAACGGTGGGCGATCCGTCGCCGCTCGACAGCCTTCGCGGCGCAACCCCGGTTGAAAGCGGCACAACGGTCAAGCGGTTACCCGTTCCGGTTATGGCGGAGACCTGCTGATGAATGTCAACGGCTCAAAATTCCATATGTTGCTCGGTCGCACCGACTGGGGTGCCTGTGTCTCGGTTGCAGGCGCGCTTTCCGGCGAATGGGATGACCGTGATGCGCAAGGCGCAGAGATCGACACGATCGACCAGAGTATCCCGTCATGGGATAGCGAAAGTCGCCGGCTTTCACTTGCGCAAATCCCCGAAACATTGCCGCCGACCCAAGGTGAACAACAACTGGTCGCTTCCGACCGTCGGGCTGCGGCAGCGGACCGTTCGGGCAATGTCTATGCGATTTCGGCCGACCGCAAGGCGATTGAGATTGCTTCTCCCGCCGTTGCCGCACCCTATCCATTCTGGCCCGACAGACGCTATCGCCCAGCACCGCCGGCCAACCCTTTCGCCGATGCTGTGCCTCAGGCGACAGCATCCATGCTCTATACCGCGCTTGCTGTGACCAACGAGCATTTCCTCGTTGTTGCCTTCATAGCTGAGGGCCTTCCCGGATTGTTGCGCTTCGATCTGGTCGGTGGCGGCGAGCCCGAACGTTTTTCGCTGGATCCGGTCTTCGTCAATCCGGTGGCCGATCTGGTTTCCGACGGCTGCAGCGGGCTGTGGCTGCTTGATGTTATTGCGCGGCGGATTTACCGGCTCGACCGCAATCTTCAGCCTTATCCGGCAGCACCTGTCGCCGAAGAGACCGACCTGTTCCAGCCCGATGCTCCCTTGCCAGCGCGCCAGCATGTCGTTGCACCCGACCGGCTCGAAATCCTTTTTCCCGCTGCGCGTATCCCGTTGCAAATGGCGGCAGGTGAGGGCGAGGAACTGTTTGTGCTTACCGCGCGCGCCGCAGGCGGAAGCGCGGTCTATGTGCTCGACCCCGGCGAGACCGACCTGCGCAAGATCGGCGATGACAGCCGTGATTGGGCGATGTTTGCTTACAGCGCGACGGGCGCGGTGGCGACTGACAAGGGGCAGACTTTGGTCTTCGTTCCCGCCACCGGAAATCAGGCCTTCGCCTTTGCAATCACCCGCAACGGCGGCGGAACCGTCGACGGGTTGTCGGAGCGCCCCTGGCTGCTGCCGATGCGGCGCTTTGGCGGGCACGGGCTGTTGGTGCGCAGTGCGGATCTTGTTTATGACAGCGGCACGGGTGCTGGGAACTGGATTCCGCTCGTGCGCCAAAGGCGGCGGCAATTTGCGCTTAGCAATGCATTCCAGACCGCCAGTTTCGATAGTGGCGTGCCGCAATGTGTGTGGGACCGCATCCGCCTTGACGCGTGCATCCCGCCCGGAACAGCGGTGCGCATCTGGGCACGGACCGCCGATGATGAAGCCGCGTTCGCGACGATGATTGACGAAGGCTGGATCGAACAGCCCTTGCCCTATCTCAACCGTGATGGCGGTGAGCTTGCGGGCAAGCAGGCCAAGGCTTTGCCCCCGACCGATGCCGAACACGGCACCGGCAGCTGGGATCTGCTGCTGCAGAAAATGGTGGGTCGTTTTGTCCAGTTGCGGATCATGCTGACCGGCGATGGCCGCAATTCGCCAATGCTGCGCGCGCTGCGCATCTGGTATCCGCGTTTTTCTTACAGCGAACGCTTCTTGCCCGCGCTTTACCGCGAACAGACTGAGCCCGCCGATTTTCTTGATCGCTTCCTTGCGAATATGGAAGGCGTCAACAGCGTGATCGAAGACAAGATTGCCGCCGCACAATGGCTGTTCGACACACGCAGCGCCTCGCCCGAGATGCTTGATTGGCTGTCGGACTGGTTTGATGTTGTGCTCGAACCATCGTGGAACGATGCGCGGCGACGGCTGTTTTTGCGCAACGCCACGACCTTCTTCGGCTGGCGCGGGACAATTGCCGGGATGACGCTGGCGTTGCGACTGGCCTTCGATGAAAGCCTGACCGACGCCGACTTCGCCTTTGGCGGGCCGCAATGCACCGGGCCTGGGACGATCCGGATTGTGGAGAATTTCTCGACCGCAAAGCTGACTTTGCGTCAATCCAATGCATCGATCGCTGTTTCGGCGGGACCAGCGATGCTCTCGCTTTCACAGGCTTGGGCACCGAAAGATGGATCGGCCGGACTTTTCCTGCGGCTGGGCATGTCGCCCACTGGCCGTTTCCCATTATTTGCCGATGCATCCTTACCCGAGGAAGCGCAGGCGGTGATGCAATCGGCATTTGGTTTCCTGCCCAGGGCAGGCGCGCTGGAACGCAGCGCGTGGCAGGCCTTTCAGCAAAGCGAGACCGGCTCGGTTGCTTTTCCCGATTTGCCAGTCGAAACCGTGACAGCGGATGTTGAACCTTTATGGTCCGCCTATCGGGCATCGGCGAACAAGGTGCGCTATCAGTGGCAGGCCTATCTCGAACAACGCTATCGCCGCATCACAAGATTGAACCAAAGCTATCGCAGCAACTGGACGAGTTTCGCGGAAATTCCGCTTCCCGATTATCTGCCCGACAGCAGTGAGGCGATTGAAGACTGGCTGCAATTCGAGGGACAGTTGCTGCCGCGTATGGGGGCTGCACACCGCTTTTCAGTGCTGCTGCCGGTACGCTCGGTCAATCAGTCTGGCTATGAACTGGAGGCCGACATGGCACTGGCCAAACGCATCGTCGAAATCGAAAAGCCTGCGCATACCGTCTGCGATGTCCGTTTTTATTGGGCAATGAACCGCGTCGGCGAAGCCCGGATCGGCAGCGATACCGAATTGGGCGCGGGCAGTCGTGCACCCGAACTGATTCCGCCCGCCATTTTGGGTCAGGCCTATCTCGGCAGCGGTTTTGTCGGAGGCCCGCAAGGCCGCGTCGAATATAGGGAGCGTCTAGCATGCTGAACCCCGTCATCCATCCCGTTCCGCACAGCAGTGGAGAACAGCCATGAGCTGCAGTTGCACTTTTTCACCCGCGACCGTCCCGGCCAGTTCGGACCCGTCAAAGCATGTCAATTTCTCGACCGGAATGGTGTTGGGGGTTGAGGATTACCGGCAAGAATTCGCCTATCATTCGGCACGCGACCGATGGATCGTCCGCGAAATAGCGGGCTATGGCACACTTAGCGGACTGTCGGTCTCGCTCGATCGTGACCAAAGCGATGTCCTGACCGACAAGCTGCGCATCAGTGCAGGCACAGCGGCAGCGCCCAGCGGACAGTTGATCTGCGTCGGTGCCGACCAGTGCGCCTTGCTCAACAGCTGGCTCAGCACAGCGGATGTCGTCGAGAAAGTGAATGCCATCGATGCGCATCGCACCCCGGCGGACAGTGCGACAATCAAGGTCTGGTTGACGCTTTGCTATACCAATTGTGCGGTTGCGCCAGTGCCAATTCCCGGCCAACCCTGCCGCAGCGAAGAAGATCTGATGGCACCCTCGCGGATTGCCGATGATTATCGGCTGTCGCTGTCGTTCGACCCGCCTGAAATCGGCGAGACCGATTATCTGCGGCTGCTCGCGCAATATCGGCAGGCGCTGCCTCCCGCTGCCGCACTTCCCGCAACCCAGGCGCTGCGGCGCGCTTTGGTTCGACGGATACGCAGACAGGCAAAATTACTGTTTGCGCCAGTGCCCGATGCGTTTGCAGTCGGAGATGATGCAGCAGTTGAACTGCACCCGGATATGGCTCCCGAAATTGTCGAGGAACTCCGCAATTTGTGGATCACTGAATTGCGTCCGCAAGTGGTGCCACCGCCTTGTTCGGGAACAGGAGCTTCGACGAATGATTGTGTTCCGCTGGCCGCGCTCACCATCGATGTGATCAAGGGAGCGACCGGCTGGGTCATCGACAATAGCGGTGGTCCGTTGAAGGTCGATATTGACCAGAGCGACCGTCCGTTCATCCAGTCTCTGGCGTTGGCCGCCAGTCCTTTTGGCATTGCCGCGACGCTGCCTCCACCGCCGACGCAGGAAATCGCTTGGCTGTCCGCCAATGGTTCGATCAATGCCACGACCGATCTCGCGCTGATCCGCGCGGCGGCGCCGACCGATGCGTTGACGATAGGGATCACCGGTGGCGGCAACGCTCGGCCACAGCGCAAACTTTATATCCGCAACGCGGGCGAGGCCAATGTCCGGCTCGTCCCCAACAATAGCGGGGTGATCGACGGAGAGGCTGGCAAGGATTTGTCGCCCGGAGCCTTTGTCTATCTGGCCTATGATGGCGCGGGCAATTGGCGCACCCGCGCCGGACGCTGGTGAGGAGGCGGGGCGATGGCTGACGACTTCCTCACGCTGGAAAAGCCCGTCGCACAGAGCGGGATCGAAACCGTGCGCTTCTTCAACGGACGGCTGCTTTCGGGTGGCGACATGGGGCGCGAACAGGCAGCACAAGGCGCCCGCGATGCCCTGCTCGCCACTGCACTCGGCAGCGGTGTCGCTTATGGCTTGGATGTGCAGCAAACACCCGCTGACAGAGCGCTCGAAGGCGCGGTGGTCACGGTCAAATCGGGGCTGGCGATCAGCTCGAGCGGACAGTTGCTGCGGTTGGCAAACGATCAACGGCTGCGTCTGGCGCGTACCAGTTTGACCGAAACGACCAGCGGTGGCTGCTTGTTCGGTACTTGCACCACCGACGATGGCACCCGCTATGCCGCAGGGAAGGGCTGTATCTGCTTGTCCTGTCACCCGCGTCGCAAGCCATGGGGCGGGCGCAGGTCAACGGCCTTCCCGGCGACAGCAGCGCTTGCAATGTCGATCGCGATGTCTCGACGGTCAGCTTCCGCCTGCTGGAAATTCGTCCGCATCTTTACGGCGGCATGTTTCAGAATCCGAGCTTCCGCAACAGTGTCGCCTATCAATGCTTTGGTTCGGGCGTACTGCCGAACTGGCCGGTCAATCTTGGCGCGCGCACCCGGCGCGATGATGACCTGTTGGCACGGATGCGCGATTATGGTTTGGCCGCCGACGATGTGCCGCTCGCGCTGGTCGCCTTCATGATCGACAGCAGTGCATTAACCGACATTCTCGACATACGCTTCCTCGATATGTGGGCCGTGCGCAGGCCTTGCGTACTGCCCGATTCCCAGTCACTTGTCAGCGCCGCATTCGCCAGCCTTGCTGCCCCGCGTCGAGGTGCCGCCGGGCGCGCGATGTTCGAACAGTTTCAGGATCACCTCGCCAAATTGCGCGAAGACAGCGCTGCCTTTGCCTCGGTCACCGCGCGCAGCCATTTTCCGCAATTGCCGCCGGTGGGTGTTTTGCCGGGAATGGACGAGGCAGGCGCGACCAAATTTTTCGAAGGCATGACCTACCGCGGGCCGGTGCATATCAACGCCGCACAAGTCGAGCCACTGGTGCGTGAAAGCCTGACGGCACCGGCGATCCGCAGCGGCTCAAATGAAGTAATCTGGCTTTATGCAGTCGCTGAAAATCTGATCGACGGGGCAAAGGCCAGCGGCGACCCCGAACGGCCCGATCCCTATCTGATCTTCGCAGCAGGCAACCTGCCATACCGCGCCGACGCCTGCTTCAACCTCCACCGCTGGAACTACGCCAATTTTGCCCTCGCGGGCTGATGTCGCGCTGAAAGGAACGAGAAATGCCGACTATCGATGCCACGCAAAGCCTCGCGATCTTGCTCGATGCGCTCGATGGCGAACTGACCCAAGCGAGCAAGGATGCGCTCAAGGCGCAGCTCAATATCCTGAACCCGGCGGGCGTCGCGCCGGGCGATTTGATCACTGCTGATCTGTTCAACCGGATGCTGAGCGACATCGAAGATTTGATGACGCGGGTGGCGGCTTTGGAGGAGGCAGGCGACGTCACAGTCAAAGCCCCTCGTATCATCCGTTTCGAGCCCAGTATCGTCCGCACCGGCTCGCAATTTGCAGTAATTGGAGAAGGGCTTAACCCCGCCCATATCCAGCAAATTCTGATCGAAAATTCGTTCGTTCCGACCGGTAGCATCAAGGCTGGCAGCACCGCGACGCGGCTCCTGCTAGATGCTCCGGCTATCCTCAGCCTTCCCTCGGCCGGTGGACCGGTCATATTGTCGCTGACCAACGCCGCGGGCACGGCAGAGGGTAGCTATACCCAGCTACCGGGCGTTGCCGCCAATATTCAGGCCAATATCGGATTTGTTCCGCAAGGACTGACACCCAATGAGGCAATCGTCGCCAATAAGGTCTATACCGCCCGGATTGAACTCGACATCCATAGCTCGCACGACGAAACGTTCGACGTTGCCGCAGCCTTTGATACGGCAGGCTGGCAAATCCAGTCGGTAAACCCGGCTTCGGTAACCGTGACAGCGCAATCGGCGAATGACGGTCATAAGCAAGTTATAGAAATTGGCCTGCGCACCGGCGCCAGCGGCAGCGCGAAACTGTCGCTTCGGGTGCGAGGGCGTGTCTTTACCGCATTCGAACAGGTGATGGTGCCGGATCTGACTCTGGAAGTTGCGCAGACGACGCAACTGCCAAGCCCGCTGATCAAATTTGGCACGATAGAGGTGGCTGGGCCGCATGGTTGGGACGGAGCTGCCGCACGCGTGATGATCCATCGTCCGTCAATCAGTTCCCCGGAAGCATTTCTGTCGGTGCCGACACAATGCGATCTGGTCGGCTCTTACTCGATACAGAATCTGGTAGTGCAGCCCGCAGCTGATTGGCCGACAGTCGTCATCGATGGGCAGAATTTCCAGATCAATCAGGTTGGCGGCATTGGCAATGTCCGCCTCCGATTGACGCCCGAAAAAGATGCCAACGAGTTCACCGCCGCCAATGGGACATTATCGTTCGAGATTGTGAGCCAGAACGGACAGCACCGTCGACCGTTCAGCGCGCAACTGGTCGTATTGCCGGCATGATGAAGTCCAATTTTATATGGAGGAACTGACTATGATCCAGACCCGAAAACTGCGGCTCGTGCTGCAAGGATCGACGCTCGCTGTTGTGCTGGCGATGCTTCAAGGTTGTCCCGGACCGTCGGGCGTTTCCGCCCCGAGTTCTTTATACAATATTCAGGAGAAAATCGGCTTTCCGACAGCGACTGGCGCAATGAACGCGCCCGATGGACTGGCGACCGACTCAGGCTGGACCGGCGCCTATTCGGTCAGACTGGAAGATGGTGGCCCCACAGCCGCAGCGACAATCAAAGGCGTATCCGATGCCGACAATATCTACCTTTATGCAGAGGTGGAGGACAATAGCTTTACCGGAACTGACGCCCTCGTTCTTGGCTTCAACGCCACCAACACTGCTGACGGATACCGCAAGCTTGTCATCTATCCGTGTAAGCTGGTGGGGGGTGCGGTTTGCAGTCCCAATGTTACGGTGACGCCGAATGTTGATAGCCAGAATGGCTCCACCGGCTCAGGCAGTTTGGTCTGGGGTGCGGTGACAAGTGGCGCTCCTCCGGCAGGCATAACCGTCGCTTCGCGCGCCAGCGCAGGCGGTGTTGTTGGGAAATGGAGTGTCGAAATCCGGATGGACAAGTCGGACCTTTCGATACCAGCGACAAATTTCTTCGGACTGTTCGTAGATGCCATTGCGACAACGCCTGGCGGGTTTGGAATGGCGGGTACTGCCAATAACTTCAGCTGGCCCACCGGCACCCGCATGTCTGACAATGCCGGTAATGTGTTGACCGCGAATATGCAGGTTTCGCGTTGGGGCAATGCAACGCTCGATTCAACCAAGTTTGACGCGGGTTTGCAGATCACGGGATTTTCGACAAATGGGGTCGACCCCAGCAAAATTTCGCTGACGCTAGCGAATCGCTTTTTTGCGACAGTCGCCAATTATCCGTTTGGCAATGGCAGCGAGCCACAGGCGACGAATGTTTCCGCAACATTTCAATTGAACAATATCGGGCTCAATCCCAGCTGGACCTGGCTGAATGTGCCTACAACCAACAATCCGACAACTGCCGTGCCGATCGACCCACGCAATTATAAGGTGCTGAGTCCGTCGCCGTGGACATTGCTGACCAGCGGTACATATCAAACGTCAGGAAAGACCGAGCGCCAATTCTTCACCGATAACCCGCACCAATGTGTGATGGTTAACGTGACGAGCAGTAACAATCCTTCGGTAAGCCGGCAAATCAACATGAGCTTTGTCACGGTCAATTCGCCCTTTGACAGTGTACAACAGATCGCGACCGGTGCTTGGCGCAAGGAGTATAAATCCGCCAACGCTGTCTATCTGACCGAACTTTTTTTCAACGTGGACAAGGAGGTCACCTGGAAGTCCGAATTGCAGGGAGCCAAGCAGCTTGATGACCATCTGTGGACTATCGACAAATTTGGCGGTGAAACCGACCGATTGAGGTTGTCAGTGCTACCCAGCGAACGGCTGCAATTGCCGTTGGACGATTATGAACTGGACGTCGGGCGTATCGCGAAAGGAGAGGCGGTTGATATCAAAATCCAGCCCGGTTCGGTTCTGACATTAATGGCTGATGGCGAAGCCAAGGCGAATGGCGAGTTTTTGACGCCTTGGGGTGTTGCTCCCAAAAGGGACGGCAAGCCCGATGAACCAAGTGAAGGAGCAAAGGATCTACTGCGACCGGGCGTCGCTATTTCCGACGGTACGCTTGTCGGGTCTTTTGATGACTTTCGGACGAGCTTTGCCATTGGTTCGGGCACCACATTATACGTGCCAGCGAACGCGCAATCGATGAAAGTGAAACTGGCCGGTAAACTGGAAGGAGCAGAAGGACGCTGGGTGATGCAGGCAGTGCATTCTGCACCGACCGGTTTGATGTTTGAAGGGTTGGACATCCGCAAAATTAGGGAATTGCAGCAGCCGTTGCTGCTTCCCTTGGGGATCAATTTGCCCTTCCATGTGGTTCGCGGAATGCTCGATACCGGCGAAACGATCGAGATTGGCGGAGAGCGTTTCAACGTAACGATTCCGATGGGCAGCTTTGGTCACTATGTCTATCGCGTAAATCGCGGTGAGCTCTTTCCCTCCGGGCCTGTCCGACCGACAAGACCTGGCCTTGGCACCATCGACATTCGCGAAATCCGACCCGAAATCATTCGTGACGCGACTGTAATCAACCGGCGTGGCGACGGGACCTGACACGCCATGCATCAATCATCGCTCTCATCCACCGATCTGGTCGTGCAGCGCGCGCGGCTGGTGGGTGGGGGAGGGAGGCACGCGCTTTTTTTGAACGGGGCCTTTCGTCGGTTATAGTCAGCGACATCACCGAAGCTGGGGAGGTGTTGCTGGTACCTCGACTGGCGGTCAGCGCAAAATTCAAAGGCGGTGCTCCGCCCAGCCTTTTCGCTACCCGCCTGACCGATCAACTTCGCGCTGTGCGTAACGCGGCTATCGTCGATCCGCTGGGATTGCCCAGTACCGGTGGCGCGTTGCGTTTCACCTCTCAGGCGCGGTTTGCTGCGTGGCTGGTGGCGCTGGAATTGCGGGGTCAATTGCGGGAGGCGCGGGCCTGCTATAGCACGGCGGGGCCGTTGCAGGATGTCCGCAACTGGCAACGCCGCACGCTGTTGCCCGATGCCCCCTTGCTGGTGGCAACAGTGGCAACATTGGCGGCGATGCAATTGGCGACGGACTGGGCGCGGCGATTGAGCTCCGAAGAGGTGCAGGTCGCCGCGAGCGCGTTGCAGCGAAGCTACAACTTGCCAATGCAAAGCAGCGATTGGGAGACCGAGATTGAACGCGCTCCTGCTTTTGCGGACGTTGCCACTGTAAAGGCCGGAGCAGCTCGACGAAGCACAACAATACATCGCATTGCCACGCCTTTTGAACGGTCCTTATATCACATAATCGAAGCAAATTTGCCGCGCAGTATTGCTCAGGAAAATGAGCAATTTGTGCACTGACCATCGGTCAGCAAAGGCTGATTGTCGTGCTTGCCAGTTTGAAAGCGCGTCCGGCAATGGGCCGGTTTTGACGCCGACTGTGATTCAGAACTGCATCAAGTCAGCAATCGCTGCCACCAGCCTCGAGTCGATCAAAGCTCCCGACCAACAGGCTGTTCAAAGTGGCGATCATGCTGCATCGCCTTTCAGCGCGTCATCGCTTGAGGAGGATCAGCCTGCAACGCTGTACGATCGACCGGCTCGTTCGTTACGCCGGATGGCGAAGAATGACCAACATGATGCGGAAGCAGCGCCGTTCGCGAAGGCTCGAAAGACCAAGAAATCCAGCGCTGCAATACCCGCGGTCAGCGCCACATTTCCGCAAGCCGATTGTGCCTTTGAAAACCACAACATCGCGCTACAGCGCATAGAAACCAGTTTTGGTGGCCTGCTGTTCCTTACAAATGCATTGCTTGCGCTTGGCCTGTATCCGGATTTTACCCGGCCACTTGACCGGGGACTTCACCCTTCGCCATTCTGGTTGATCGACCAATTGGGGCAACGACTGTTTGGCCAGCATTACCGTGCGGATCCACTGCATCGTTGGTTTGAAGAAAATAGCCTGCCCGGACCTTTGCCGGAGATATGGGAAGTGCAACGCGTTTGGCTGACCGGATTGCCCAAGGCAGCGCACAGTCTGCGCCGCACGCGCAGCAGCACGCTGTTATGGGATGAACGCGGGTTCGCCTTGTATGACGGACTGACCGCAACCGCGCCCCGGTCTTTGCTGCGCCGCTTTGCCTTTGCTGGAAAAGAAACAGCGAGAGGCAGTTTTTGGCAGCCGCGGCCAATTCCCCGCAGCGCCAGCGCGCGTTGGGTCGCCTGTCTTGTTGAGTTTCTGCGTTTTCGCTTGAGCCTTGCTTGCGATGGCATGGCACTGGACCAGCTTGCGCTCCCCGCCGCGATCGAAATCGGAATTGAACGGATCGATTGTTATTTCACGCTGGCTGCATTCCCGATCGAAATCCGGATGGCTGGACTAGACCGCAATCCGGGCTGGCTTCCCACTGAAGGACGCGCACTCGCGTTCCATTTTTCTTGAGGAGCTGAAGGTGGCATTATCCGCTTTGATGCATGGCCCCGCCGACCAGTTTCGTTTGCTGGTCCTGGCTTGCGTGCAGGAAATGCTCGATACCTTTCCCCCCGAGGTCGCTAACGCATTGTCCGAAACTTACCAGTTGATCGAGGACTATAGAGCTGAAGCTCGGCGCGTGTTGGCACCAAAGGATGAAAAATCCGCTTGGCAGATGATCAGTGATCATTGCGCATTTCACCACCCCGACTGGCCAATGCAGCGACTTTCGCAACTGGGGCTAGGACCGCTCCACGCACATGTGTTGATATCGCTGGCAATGGTTGAGGAAGACGCGACGCTGGCACTGTTGTTCGAGCCAGAAGCAGGTCAATTGACGCTTGGAGGGTTGACCGCTCGCTGGCGCGGCGCGACCGGCATCGACGCCCCCGAATTGGTGCGCGTTGCGCTGCAGGATCTGGTCGAATGCGGCTTGGTCACATCGCTGGGAACGGGTTGTTCGCGCAACGACCGTGGTTTCGCGATCGCCGATCCGGTTGCCGATTTGCTGCTTGGTTTGGTGCCACGCGGTGCGGGGATGGACTTTGTGGACGCGGCAATGCTCGCCGACGCCCGCTTGTGGGTGGCACCGGCAAAGGACAGTCCTTGTCCCGATATTGCTAGCGAATATCTGGCAACGGAAAAAGCGGGGATCATTTTGATCCGCGGCGCTGCGCACAATGGACGCAAGACCTTTGCGCAGATGGCGGCCCATATGGCGGGCAGGAACTTGCTATGTATAAGTCAGGACAGCCTCACCACCCCCGAGAACTTGCGGATAGCACTCGCCTTGGCAGTCCTGAGCAACGCCGCTTTGTTGTGTGAAATCGACAGCAGCCCGGGCGAAACCGTCCGGCTGCCCCCGCCGCATTTTACCAACGTCGTGCCGCTAATGTTGATTTGCAACGAGCGGACCAGCGTTGAGCCAAACCGGCCGATCACGTTGCGTTCGATCCGTCTGCCGATGCCCGATCAAGTCGCGCGGTTGAGCCATTGGAAGCAAGGTGGCTTTGGCGGCAAGCAGGCGGCCCGGCACGCGGAGGATTGGATACTGACTTCGGGCAATATCCGTCGTGCATCAGCTTGCACTCCGATTGCCGAAGACAAGACGCGCGATGGCACCGCCATTCGCCTGGCTATGCGCGATTTGCGTGACGCGCGGCTTGATGCCCTGGCGAGTCCTGTCGATCTTGACCGCGAACCGACGAAGCTTTTTCTCGATCGTGAAGGCGATGAGGAAATCCAGTCACTCATCCTGCGTTGCAAACACCGCGAGCGGCTTGCGAGGGCGCAGGGTTCGGCTGGGGTGCGGGCTTTGCTGTCGGGTGCAAGTGGTACAGGTAAAACCTCGCCGCGCGCCACGTCGCCTGGCAGTTGGGCAAGGACCTGTACCGTATCGACCTGTCGGCCACAGTGAACAAATATATCGGCGAAACCGAAAAGGCGCTCGAACGTGCACTGAGCGCTGCCGAGGAACTCGACATTGTGTTGTTGCTTGATGAAGGCGATGCGCTGATGGCCCGGCGCACCGATGTCGGCACGTCCAACGACCGCTATGCCAATCTGGAAACCAATTTCCTGCTGCAACGAATTGAGAGTTTCGGTGGAATCCTGCTCGTTACCAGCAATGATGCCGAGCGGATTGACCAGGCTTTTTCGCGGCGCATGGACGCGTCGATCATCTTGCGTCCACCAGATCAAGTGCGGCGCGAGGCGATATTGCACAGCCATTTGGGGGACGATGCTGAGGTATCCGATGCGTTGATCCGCGACATTGCCTGTCGCTGTGCACTCACTGGCGGTCAGATCCGCAATGTCGCGCTGCACGCGCAATTGCTGGCACTCGACAGCACGAGCCTGCTTTCTGATAGCGCCCTACGCCAAGCAATCGAGCGCGAATATCGAAAGACCGGGACGCCCTGTCCGCTGCGTAGCGAACGCACATTGGCGGCTGTGCGGTAGCGATGGCACAGGGCGAACGCCTTTCCGCGCAACCAGCGGCCAAGGAAGAGGCGGCACGAGCACGACCTATCGCTGAACGGACAACGCCTTCGATAGCGCGCAAGGTCGCCACCGACCCGGCGCGCTCATTGCTTTCGCGCCCGGTCGGTGTACAGACCCAGCGCTTTGTCTCCTCGCCAAACGACGCCGCCGAGCGAGAGGCCGACCGGGTGGCGGCGCATGTGGTTTCGATGCCTGACCCGACGCCATCTGCGCCGACAAGCACAGGTTCGGCAATCTCACGCAGCCCGTTGATTGCGCAACGCGCACCCGCAGCACCCACAACCACACGCGCGCAAAATGACAATGCGGTTGCCGCTGAAATCAAGGCCGCCGCAACTGGCGGATTCGAGCTGCCGAAGAAAACGCGTGCGCTGCTCGAACCGCGCTTCCGCACCGATTTTGGCGGTGTGCGCCTGCATGCCGACGCCAACGCCAAGCGGCTGTCGAACAAAATCGGCGCGCGCGCCTTCACCTATGGTCGACATATCTTCTTCAACGCAGGTCAATATAATCCTGACAGTCAGGAAGGCCTGCAACTGCTCGCGCACGAGCTGACCCACACGATTCAGCAGAGCGAAACAATCCAGCGCAAGGCCGAAGACGCGCCGCGCGTAGAACAGCGCACTGTTAAAAAGGCGAGCCGTCTGGGGATCAGCGATGCGCTCGACTATTTCGCCGATGCCGCCAACGCCATTCCCGGCTACCGCATGTTCACCATCCTGATCGGGGTCAACCCGATCAACATGTCGAGCGTCGAGGCAAGTGCCGCCAATATCCTGCGCGCAATCGTCGAATTTCTGCCAGGCGGCAACATCATCACACGCGTGCTCGACAACTATGGCGTGTTCGACAAGGTCGGCAACTGGATCGAGGCGCAGCTCAAATCACTCGGAATCACCGGATCCGCGATCAAAGCGGCAATTGACGAGTTTCTCGATAGTCTGGGTTGGCGCGACATTTTCCGGCTTGGCGATGTGTGGAACCGGGCGAAGCGCATCTTCACCACTCCGATCACGCGGATCATCAGTTTCGCCAAAGGGCTGTTCGTCAAGATACTGGAATTTGTGCAAGAAGCGGTGCTGCGCCCGCTGGCAGCACTCGCTGCGCAAACGCCGTTCTACACTTTGCTCAAGGCGGTGTTGGGCAAAGACCCGGTGACAGGCGAGGCCTATGAGGGCGGGGCAGCTGAAGTCATCGGCGGCTTCATGACGATGATCGGCCAGCAGGAATTGTGGCAGAATATCCAGAACGCCAACGCCATTCCGCGCGCCTTTGCGTGGTTCAAGACTGCAATGAAGGGCTTGATGGGGCTCGTCACCAGCATCCCGACGCGCTTTATCGACGGACCGAAGAGTCTGGAAATCATGGATTTCGTCGTGCTGCCGCGCGCCTTTGCAAAAATCGGCGCGGTGCTTGGCAGCTTCCTTGCCGACTTTGGCAGCTGGGCGCTTGGCACTGTGCTTGATCTGTTGAAGATCATTGTCGAGGTCGTCGCGCCTGCCGTCATGCCCTATATCAAGGCTGCAGGCGCTTTCAACACGATCTTGCGCAATCCGATTGGCTTCGTCCGTACCTTGGTGCGCGCGGCGATGCTGGGTTTCCGCCAGTTTGCGACCAATTTCCTCAAGCATTTGCAAGCCTCGCTGGTCGGCTGGCTGACGGGAGCGATGGCTGGGGCGAACATCTATATCCCGCAAGGTCTCAACCTGCGCGAGATATTGAAATTTGTGCTATCGATCCTTGGCCTTACCTGGGCCAATATCCGCGCTGTTGGTGCGCGCGACCAACGAGACAACCGTGGTCGCGCTCGAAACCGGTTTTGATATTGTGCGCACTTTGGTCACCGAAGGACCAGCTGCGGCGTGGCAGAAAATCCTTGAAGTCATTGGCAACCTGAAGCAATGGCGATCGACGCGATCATGGACTTCGTCAAATCGCGGGTGGTCGAGGCGGCGGTAACACGGCTGCTGTCGATGTTGACCCCGGCAGGCGCCTTCATCCAGGCGATCATAGCGATCTACAACACGATCATGTTCTTTGTCGAACGCCTGCGCCAGATCGCGCAGGTCGCGGCGAGCTTTATCGATGCCATTGCGACGATAGCATCGGGCAATGTCGGCCCTGCGGCAAACCGTGTGGAATCAACAATGGCCGGTCTGTTGACATTGGTGATCAGCTTCCTCGCACGGATCGCCGGGCTGGGTCGCGTCGCCGATGCCGTCACCAACCTGATCAACCGCATCCGCGCCCCGATAGACCGGGCGTTGGACGCAGTCGTGAACTGGATCGTGACGCAGGCGCGGCGGTTGGGAGCCGCGGTGATGGGCGGAGCGAGGGGGGCGGTTGCTGCTGTGGCAGGATGGCTTGGATTGCGTGTGCCGTTTACAGATGACGATGGAGAGCAGCATAACCTGTATTTTGGAGGAAATGCCGCAAACGCAGATTTGATCGTCGCATCCGCGCCGGAGAGTGTCTCTAGCAGAATCGCCAGACGACGTGCGGCCACTCCAGCTCCTAACGCCACGGAACGTCAGTCGCTGACTGACGCCGAGCAAACGGTGAGGCAGATAAACAACCTAACGAGACCGTCCGGAAGACCAGCTGCCGACACAACTTCTTTAACTCCACAGTTGAATCCGCTGATGGTTAGTCTCGCTCGACAACTCAAATCCGGTGGTATTTTCTTGAACGCCCCCCTCAGCAACGTCACGTATTCGATGGTTGGAGCAAACAAGGCGGGAACAGTTACAGCGAACCCTCTGAGTAGTATCGCTGGAAACACTCGTGGATCGGGAACCGGCTCGTCAAATCCACCTGGTTGGGCAACCGTCATGACTGCTGGGATCGCAAATCCATCGAGCTATGTAAGAATGCACTTATTATATCACATGCTTCACGGACCAGGAATCGCGTGGAACCTTGTGCCAGCACCGCAATCGGTGAATATTGGAATAGTCCATAATCAAATTGAAGTTCCACTTGAGACAGCCGTCAATGCTGGTGCAACCTTTAACTTCACCGCAACCGCGCACTACCCAACGTCCGGTCCGTTAGTCGATTTTCCTACCGGAGTTACATTCAATTGGACACCTCGACGGCGCCCATCGGGCGTTTCTTTGCCAAGTGCGCCAGGCAGGATACCAATTTCACCGCCAGTTCTGACGGGTGCCGTTGCCACGACTGCGATTGACCTCAATATGCTATCGATGCCCAATCTCCAATTGGCAGGCCTGCCGCAGGATTTAAGTCGAGCAATCGTCCGAGCGCGCACCTCTGGTGTTTTTCGTCAGCAACCAACTTCAAGCGTAGAGTTGATCAAGCCCTGCAGTCGCTTTTCAATCCGCCCCGACGTTATCGTGATTATCAGTCTTATTTGATTGCGAAACAAACAGATCTTACGTTTGGAACTAGATCGTTGTCTGGAGATAATTTGTCATGGCCATAGATATGAAACAATTGAAAAATAGTTTAGAATATTCTCATAAAAAAATAACAGAAATTGGAGGTTATAGCGAACTTACAATTTTAGATGGATTAGATAAATCTCAAATAGAAAGTGATGAGCAATATTTTGGGAGAAAATATTCGGACAGAAAATTCAATTTCGATTCAAATTTGAAAAAAATATATAAGATTACGTCAGGCTTTATCTGGAAGTGGTCCGTAAAAATTGCTCATTACGATGAACTTTTTGGATTTAGTCAGTTATACCCGTTATCGAGTCTATATGAATCTGACGAGGAAATTGGGGTCAAAGCCCATATGACGGGTGTCTGGCGCACCATGATAGATTGCGGTTCCGTTTCAAAAATAGCTATCCGTTTTGATGAAAGCGAACATGAAATCGAACTCGGCTGGAATGCTGGAAATGAGCGTCCGTTTGTGGAACCACTCGCGATTGATTTGTCGGACATGTTTGAGTTGCTGATTGCTAGTTGCGGCTTATCAAATTGGCAAAGTCATTTTACACTGGAAGGGTTGAGGGAGTTTGACATTGAGCACGACGATTTCTTAGTCGCACTTCGCCATCTCGAGCCCGCAACGAAGCCCGACGTCGTGCAAAACGCACTTGATCGCTTACGCACCCAGTAAACACATTACCGCTTTTGAGATCACAGAAAATTTGCATGTTTCTAGCTGATTGATTTCGGTTCCATTAGGGTTAGGTTGTTTGGGAAATATAGAGAGGCCCATATGACCGACGAAACCACCCCAGCCCCCTCAGCTTTATTCGCTCGGCACACCCAATGGCGTCAAGGTGACGATCCTGCTTGAGGAGCTGCTTGCACTTGGCCATGCGGGGGCGGAATATGACGCTTGGCTGGTTGATATCAGTTCGGGGGCGCAGTTCGGCAGTGGCTTTGTCGCTGTCAATCCCAATTCGAAAATCCCGGCGATGGCGGACCACTCGCTCAACCCGCCGTTGCGGCTGTTCGAGAGCGGGTCGATGATGATTTATCTGGCGGAAAAATTCGGTGCCTTTCTGCCCACCGATATCCGTAAGCGGACCGAGACGATTAACTGGCTGATGTGGCAGATGGGCAGCGCGCCTTTTCTGGGCGGCGGCTTTGGCCATTTTTACGCCCTATGCGCCATTCAAGATCGAATATGCGATCAACCGCTATGCGATGGAGGTGAAGCGGCAATTGCACCTGCTCGACACCCAGCTGGCGACCCGCGAATATATCATCGGTGACGACTATACGATTGCCGATATGGCAATCTGGTCATGGTATGCGGCAATTGCACGCGAAGCCTATGCTGCGCAGCAATTTTTGTCCGTGCACGAATATGAAAATCTGCAACGCTGGGTCGACCATGTCGGTTCGCGCGAAGCAGTGAAGCGCGGGCGGATGGTCAACCGGGTGTTCGGACGGCCCGAAACGCAATTGCTTGAGCGGCATGATGCACAGGATTTTGAAGTCAACCGGCAGGATAAGGTGCTCGAAAGGGGCGGGAGGGTTTGATTGCTCCAGACCCTTAATAAAATAGCGACTTTTATTATTCCGTAGCTCTGAGCCTGTCGAAGGGCGTCTAAAGGTTTGCGCTGCGGCTGATAAGCGCCCTTCGACAGGCTCAGGGCTACGGTGTTTTTTCAATTTGCTTAGGATTATTTTGAAAAATTAGGCTCGCACCCGTTCCAACGCCTTCCGCGCCAACGGGGTCAGCGCATCCCCTCCCGCGTCGAGCAACGCCAGCGCGCGCTCTTTCATCCATGGGTCCCAAAAGGCAATGATGTGCTCGGCAGTGGCGGTAACGGCGGCCTCTTCGCCCTGTATCGCAAAATTGCGGGCGATCTGGTCGGCCATATAGGCAAGGCGAGCGTCGCTTTCGGCCATCGCTATTCCGTTGCCTCAACAGATATGCGACGGCTGGCGCGGGCGTGGCGGTCATAATCCTGTTGCCAGTCCGACGGGCCGTTTGACGGCATCACCTGCACCGCCGTGACTTTATATTCGGGGCAGTTGGTCGCCCAGTCCGAATAGTCGGTGGTGACGACATTGGCCTGTGTGTCGGGATGGTGGAAGGTCGTATAGACCACGCCGGGTGCGACGCGGTCAGTGACTTGGGCGCGCAGGCTGGTCTCGCCTGCACGGCTGCGCAGCGCGACCCAGTCGCCATCGCGAATGCCGCGATCTTCGGCATCCTGCGGGTGGATTTCGAGCAGATCCTCCTTGTGCCATTCGACATTGTCGGTACGCCGGGTTTGTGCGCCGACATTATACTGGCTGAGGATGCGTCCGGTGGTGAGCAGCAGCGGAAAGCGCGGCCCGGTCTTTTCATCGGTCGGGACATAGTCGGTGACGACAAAATGCCCCTTGCCGCGCACAAAGCCGTCCAGATGCATGATCGGCGTGCCTTCGGGAGCAGCATCGGTCGCGGGCCATTGCAGCGAGCCATGCTCTTCAAGTGCCGCATAATTGACCCGGGAAAAGGTCGGGGTCAGCCGCGCGATTTCGTCCATGATTTCGCTCGGGTGCTGATAATCCCAATCCAGCCCCAATGCGCGCGCGAGCAATTGCACAATTTGCCAATCGGCTTGGCCGTTCACCGGCTCCATCACCTTGCGCACCCGCTGGATGCGGCGTTCGGCGTTGGTGAAGGTGCCATCTTTTTCAAGGAAGGTCGACCCCGGCAAAAACACATGCGCGTAATTGGCGGTCTCGTTGAGGAACAGGTCCTGCACGACAACACATTCCATCGCCGCCAGCCCTGCGGCGACATGGTGGGTGTTGGGGTCTGACTGGAGGATATCCTCGCCCTGAATGAACAGCGCCTTGAACATGCCATCGGTCGCGGCGTCGAGCATATTGGGGATGCGAAGTCCCGGCTCGGCGCTCAGACTGCGTCCCCATTCGGCCTCGAACAACTGGCGTGTGGTGTCGTCGGAGACATGGCGATAGCCGGAAAATTCGTGCGGGAAGCTGCCCATGTCGCACGCGCCCTGCACATTATTCTGCCCGCGCAGCGGATTGACGCCGACGCCACGCCGACCAATATTGCCGGTGGCCATAGCAAGGTTGGCGATTGCCATCACTGTCGAGCTGCCCTGGCTATGTTCTGTAACGCCCAGCCCATAATAGATCGCGCCATTGCCGCCGGTGGCAAACAGCCTCGCCGCGGCGCGGATTTCGGCGGCGGGAACGCGCGTTAGCGGTTCGGTGGCTTCGGGGGATCGGCTGGGGTCGGAAACAAATTCCGCCCAGTGTGCATATTCATCCCAGTCGCAACGCGCGCGGATGAAATCTTCGTCGGCCAGTCCTTCGGTAACGACAACATGGGCAAGCGCGGTGAGCAGCGCGACGTTGGTTCCGGGGCGAAGCGCCAGATGGTGCGCGGCCTCGACATGCGGGGTGCGGACAAGGTCGATGCGGCGCGGGTCGGCAACGATCAGCTTTGCACCCGAACGCAACCGCCGCTTCACCCGGCTGGCAAAAACCGGGTGGGCGTCGGTCGGATTGGCCCCGATCAGTAGGATGACATCGCTATGCTTGACACTGTCAAAATCCTGCGTGCCCGCCGAAGTACCAAAGGTGGTTTTCAGGCCGTAGCCGGTCGGCGAATGGCAGACGCGGGCACAGGTATCGACATTGTTGTTGCCAAAACCCTGCCGCACCAGTTTCTGCACAAGGAAGGTTTCTTCATTGGTGCAGCGGGACGAGGTGATGCCGCCAACCGAGCGCGTGCCATATTGATCCTGGATGCGGCGAAACTCGGACGCGGTGTGGGCAATCGCTTCTTCCCAACTGACTTCACGCCACGGCTCATCGACGCGTTTTCGGATCATCGGTTTGGTGATGCGTTCCTTGTGGTGCGCATAGCCCCAGGCAAAACGCCCTTTGACGCAGCTGTGCCCGCGATTGGCCTTGCCCTCTTTCCACGGCACCATCCGTACCAGTTCTTCGCCTCGCATTTCGGCGCGGAAAGTGCAGCCGACCCCGCAATAGGCGCAGGTGGTGACGACGGCGCGATCGGGGGTGCCGATGGCGCTGACAGACTTTTCCTGCAACGCATTGGTCGGGCAGGCCTGCACGCACGACCCACACGATACGCATTCGGAAGCGAGGAAATCCTCGTCCTGCGATGCGGCGATTTTGGAGGCGAAGCCGCGCGATGACACGGTCAGCGCCAGCGTTCCCTGCACTTCGTCACAGGCCCCACACAGCGCGAACAGACAATGCATTTGGCTGGATCGAAATCGAAATAGGGGTTCGATGCGTCTTTTTCGCAATTTAAATGGCTGGCGCCATCATAGCCATAGCGCACCTCGCGTAAGCCAACAGCGCCTGCCTGATCCTGCAATTCGCAATCGCCATTGGCGGCGCAGGTCAGGCAATCGAGCGGGTGGTCGGAGATGTAGAGTTCCATCACCCCGCGCCGCAATTTCTTTAGCTTATCGGTCTGGGTGCGCACTGCCATGCCTTCCAAGACCGGTGTGGTGCAGGAGGCTGGGTAGCCAGCGCGGCCTTCAATTTCGACCAGACACAGGCGGCACGAACCGAAGGCCGACACGCTGTCGGTCGCGCACAATTTGGGGATCGCGGTTTCGATTTGCGCCGCCGCGCGCATGACCGATGTTCCGGCGGCAACGCTCACCCGACGCCCGTCAATCGACAGCGTCACCAGTGGCAAGGCGTCGCCAGCCGGGGCAGGGGTTCCTAGGTCGGTTTCTCCAGTCCAAGCCATTTCGCCAACCTATCCTTTTTTGCCGCTATCGTCACTGAAACACAGCATCGAGTCTTCGCGGGCGAGGCTGATCAGCGTCATGCCGCAACTTTGCGCGCGTTCGACGGCGAGCGTGGTAGGGGCAGAGATCGTCACCAGAACCGGGCAGCCAGCGACCGCCGCCTTCTCAACCAGTTCATAGCTGCAGCGCGCGGTGAGCAGCAGGAAGCCTGCCGACAAGTCGATTTCGGCAAGCGCAGCGCCCCGATCAATTTGTCGAGCGCATTGTGGCGACCGACATCTTCGCGGATCAGCGCAGCGATCCCTTTGCGTTGCAAAAGGCGGCAGCATGTGCCGCACCGGTGGCGCGGCCGAGGCATTGGTTGTCGCCGATGGCTTGTAGCGCGGCGTGGATCGCTTCGCGCGCAATCGGTGTGACGGGCGAAAGCTGCGGCAACGGACGCAGCGCCTGTTCGATGGTTTCCACCCCGCACAATCCGCAACTGCCCTCTGCTACGCGCAGCCGGATGCGTTGTTGCAGGTCTGTGCGCGGTCCGCCCTTCAAGGCGATGCGGAGCACGCGGCCCTGTTCGACCTCCGCCAAATGGATGTCGGCAATCTCGTCTTTTGACGTGACCAGCCGCTCGCTGAGGGTGAAGCCGACGGCAAAATCTTCCAAGTCTATGGGCGTCGCCATCATCACTGCATAGCCAAAGCCATCATATTCAAAGGCGACCGGAACTTCCGCGATCACGGCGCGCGTGATGCTTTCATCGCTTGGCGGCGCGAAGGACATGCGCTGTGCGGGAAGAGATTTGAAACCCACTTCAGCCATCGGCCAATCCGAAATCTTCGGGGAAATGATCGAGCGCGCTCAGCACCGGGTAAGGCGTGAAGCCGCCCAGCGCGCAGAGCGAGCCATGTTTCATCGTTTCGCACAGGTCGCGCAGCAGTTCGATCTCGTCGGTTTTGCTGCGCGCGCTTTGTGCAGCATTTCGCATCTGAGGCAGGCCTTCCACCATGTCGCGTGATCGCCCGCCAGCGCTGATCCGGTCGATCAACTCGACCCCGCGCGTTGATCCGATCCGGCACGGGGTGCATTTGCCGCAGCTTTCGATCGCGCAAAATTCCATCGCGAACCGCGCCATTTTCGCCATATCGACGCTGTCGTCGAAAACAGTAATCCCGGCATGGCCAATCAATCCTCCGGCGGCGGCGAAGCTTTCATAGTCAAAGGGCAGGTCGAATTGCGATGGCGGTATATAGGCGCCCAACGGCCCGCCGACCTGAACCGCGCGCACCGGTCTCCCGCTCGCTGTGCCCCCACCAATGTCGTTCACCAACTCGCTCAATGTGATGCCAAAGCCCACCTCGAACAGTCCGCCGTTGCGGATATTGCCCGCAAGCTGGATTGGCATGGTCCCACGCGACTTGCCAAAACCGACCGCAGCATAGGCTTCCGCGCCTTGGGCCAAGATGTAAGGTACCGCCGCGAGCGACAGCACATTGTTGATCACGGTCGGTTTGCCGAACAGGCCGAGATGGCGGGCAGCGGCGGTTTGGCGCGCACTTGCCCACGCTTGCCTTCAATCGATTCAAGCAGCGCGGTTTCCTCGCCGCAGACATAGGCCCCCGCGCCGACGCGCACTTCGAGCGTGAAGGGTGCAATCTTGGATACCGCCAACGCAATCGCGCGTTCCATCGTGCGGATGGCGAAGGGATATTCGGAGCGGATATAGACATAGCCATGTCCTGCTCCCACCGCGTGCGCGGCAATCGCCATGCCTTCGATCAGGCAGAAAGGATCGCCTTCGATCAGCATTCGGTCAGCAAAGGTTCCGCTGTCGCCTTCATCGGCGTTGCAGACGATGAATTTCTCGTCGGAGGCGGTATCGAGCACCGTCTGCCATTTGATTCCGGTGGGGAAACCCGCGCCACCGCGCCCGCGCAGGCCCGACGCTTTCACGGCATCGACCACCGCTTGCGGCGACACCGCGTGGGCGGCGTCGAGCCCGACCCAGCCGCCATGTGCGGCATAGTCGGTCAGACTCAGCGGATCGGTGATGCCGCAACGCGCAAAGGTGAAGCGTTGCTGCCTGGCAAAGAAGGACAGGGCATCGACCGGGCCGAGCCGGTTCGGATGGCTTCCGTCGAGTATAGCGGAGACGTCGTCGGCCATGACCGGACCAAAGCCGATCCGGCTTTCGGACGTTTCGATTTCGACCAGCGGTTCGATAGCGAACAAACCTCTGCTGCCGGTGCGAATGACCTCTACGCCCTGTGCTTCAAGCGCCTCAGCAACCGCATTCGCACCCAGCGCAACCGACGCCATATCGGCGGAAACAAAGGCGCGGATCATTGCAGCAATTCCGCGGCAATTTGTGCGGCATTTTCCCGATCGAGCGCTGCCACCGGTTCGCCGTCAATCAATGCAGCAGGACCAATGGCACACAGGCCTAGGCATGGAACAGACAGGCTCCAGAGTGACAGCCCCGTCACCGCGTCTCGCCCATTGCGATGCCCAGCGACCGAACCAACGCCGCCTCGACCGCAGCACTGCCACGCGCCTGACACGCCTCCGCGCGGCACAGCTTGACGACATGCTGCCCCTTGGGCTTGCGGGCGAAATCATGATAAAATGTCAGCACGCCATGCACTTCTGCGACTGAGATTGTGCGCATGGGCTATGATCGGCACTGCTTCGTCAGGCACATGACCGATCCGCGCCTGCCGCGTGGAGCAGCGGCAACAGCCCGCCGCGCTGTGCGGCAAATGATGCCGCGAGCTCGGCTAGTTCCTCCAATGTGGTTGCTTGCAAATCCCGCAATGCGCCTGTCCCGATCTACACGTGTTACCATCGGTCAACTGCGCGAGCCTCCGGTCTTTGACAAGACATTTAAACCATGACTGCAATTATTCCGGCCTTGGCAACGGCTCAAGATTGTGCGCTTTTCATCGGGAGCAACCGTATGCGGCGCACCACCTAATTTGCGAGTGACTGAAACAGGCGCTCATAAGCCTGCGCCATGCTGCGCGCACTGTGGCGCGTGTCGATCAATTCCTTTGCGCGCTGGACGGAGGGTCGGTCGAATTTCGGCTGCAGAACCGCGTCGATTGCATCCTTCAGCAAACTGGCATCACCAACCGGAAATATCTGTCCCGTTTCGCCATGCGTCACCAGATCGCGGTTGCCGGGGATGTCCGACGCAATCACCGGCACGCCAGCGCCATCGCCCCCATCAAGCAACGGGAATTCCCTCCTCGCGCGAGGGCAGAACAAAGGCATCAAAACCGCGCATCCACTCCAGTCGGTCCGAACGAAAGCCGCAAAAATGCGTCTGGCTTTCGATCCCGAGCGACCGTGCCAAGGCTTTGAGCGACGCGGACTCGTCGCCATCGCCTACCAGCACCAGACTGGCATCGACCCGGCCCCATTGCGAAAAGGCGCGGAGCAAAGTCGACAGGTCTTTGCGGGCATTGAGTTGCCCGACATAGCCAATGACCGGGCCGTTCTTGCGCAGTGCCACAAGCTCTGCCGGAGCAGGGCCGGCCTGTTCGATTTCGCTCAGGTCAACGCCGTTGGCGATCAGCTGGAGTTTGGCAGCGACAGTTTTTGACTGTTTCAGGCCGCGCGTCAGCTCTGGTGACAAAGGCGCCACGGCGTCGAAAAAGCTGAAGCTCTGCCGATCAAGCCATTCGTAAAAGCGCAAGGTCCAGCCTGCGTCGCGGCTCCAGCCATGCGGGGTGGCAACCGTGCGTGCGTCAGTGACCCGGACAGCCAGCAGCGTGATGATGTCGGCCTTGTACCCATGGCTGTGGATGACGTGAATGCCCTCATCACGGATCAACTGGCGCAGCGCGGAGATCGCCTGCGGATTAAAACGACCGGGGGCGGCTATGCTGTGGCACCGCATTCCCAGTCGAGCAGCTTCGTCGAGCAGCGGAACCGGCTTGTCCGGCTCATCGACGATGACGGCGATATGGCTTTCGATCAGTGCGGGATCGAGGTGGCGGGACAGCGCCAATATCCAGCGTTCGGCCCCGTAAAGCGGACCAGAGGTTCCCAGCTGGAGCACCTTCAGCGGATTCATTATGTGCGCTTACCATTGTTGCGCAGGAGTTTGCGAACTTCGCCGACATAGTCCCCGGCAATCACTTGCTCATAATATCCGGCAAATTTGTTCTGCCACAGCAATCTGGCCCTTTCGCCCTTTGCCAACAGCGACTGCGGATCGGCCAGCGCCTCTGCCAACACCGCCGCAATTGGCGCAGCACCGTCGGCGATCGCCCAGCCCGTATCTTGCTCACGCACTTTGCGTCCCGGCGGTGTGCCGGCAGAGGTCAGCAGCGGTTTGCCGAGCAGCAGATGCTCATAATATTTGTTCGGTGCGGCATAGCGATGGTTGGCGACATCCCGATAATAGAGACCGAGGATGATGTCGCAGCTCGCGAGAAGCGCTAGTCCTTTGCCATGGTCCATTGGGCCATAAAGGTGGATGCGGGGGCAGGTGGCAGCATGGCTTTTGATGTGCGGTTCGAGTGCCCCAGTTCCAGCGATATGGAGTTCGATATCTTCATTGGCCTCGACCACGGCGATGCAATCCTCAAGCCCGCGAAAGCGCGGTTCGAAAGTGCCAAGATAGCCGATGCGCAACCGGCTGGCTGGGCCGTTGTTTTGCGGCAATGCGGCAAAGTCTTTCTGATCCGCGTCGGGAACATTTTCGATAATCATCCGCTTTTCATCGGCGATTGCGCAATGCTGTTCGGTGCGGCACTCGTCGGCGAGGATGACCAGAGACGCATGGCGGATCGCCAGTTTCTCCAACCAGTCGAACGGCAATCGCGCAACACCTTTCACGCCACGCGAGTCAGGGTAGCTGTCGTAAATATCGTAGATATAGGGCGTGCCTGCCAGCAACCGCATCAGCAATGCGGCAAGTACGGTGTCGAAATCGACCGCCTGGACCAATGATAATTGCTTGCGCCGTTGCCACATCGCTCGAAAGGCAAAGATGTTCAGACCGATGAGTGCGAGACCGGTTAGCCAGCGGCTCGAATTGCGTGGCGTATAAGAGAAGCGCAAATCATCGGGATTTGGATCGGTCTCGGTATATCCATCCCGATCCCAATATAGCGCACGATTATCCAGACCAGCGGCATCGAGTCCGCGACGATAGCGTCGCAGTTTTGAATCGATGCCAACATCCGAAGATCGCAGAAACAAAATCACATAAACCCCATCGCTTGTTCAGTGGGGATAGGACTGTCAATTCGTCAAGCGGGTTAACCAACAATTGACGCTGGGGTTTTAAAGCAAAAACAGATAGTTTTGAGAAAAAACCGGGATCGAAGATGCCAGGTCGGCCGCGCATATTGCACATATTCAGCACCTTCGATCACGGAGGCGCTGAAGCGCGCACGGTTTCGCTGATCAACCATTGGGGCAATCGCATCAATCATGCCATCTGGGCTGGCGTTCCCAAGGCAATTGGCGCGCGCGCTGCCATCGACCCGGAAATTGACGTGACCTTTCCGGAACAGGAAGCAACGCTTGTCCTGGGGCCAGCGCAACTGACGCGCTATTACCGGATTGCGCGGATGTTGCGCGGCTACAATCTCATTTTGACATACAGCTGGGGGGCGATGGATGTGGTGATGGCGCATCGCATTTTCGCCAGACGTCTGCACCTGCCGCCGCTGATCCATCATGAGGATGGCTATACCGAGAGTGAGCCGGGCTTTGAAAATTGGCGGCGTCACTTTTTCGACGGATGGCGCTGCAAAGCGCGCACGCATTGGTCGTGCCGTCGCAAATGCTGGTTTCGATCGCCCGCGCCAAATGGCATGTGCGCGCCAACAAAATCCGGCGGATAGCCAATGGCATCGATGTCGCGGCGTTCCATCGCAAGGCCGACCCAAAGGCCATTCCCGGCTTTATCAAGCGACCGGGATCGATTGTGGTGGGCACAGTTGCGGGGCTGCGCGAAGTCAAAAACCTGCCAAAGCTGGTGCGCGCGGTTGCGGTGACCGAGCTTGATCTGGAATTGGTCATAGTCGGCGAAGGTCCGGAGCGAGATGTCATCCTGTCCGAGGCAAAGCGTTGCGGGATTGCTGACCGTGTCCACTTGTCCGGCTTCCTGAACAACCCGGCGTCGTTTATCGGGCTGTTCGATATTTTCGCCTTGTCGTCCGATAGCGAGCAATATCCGCTGGCGGTGGTCGAGGCGATGGCGGCCGGGCTGCCGGTGGTCTCGACCGATGTCGGCGATTTGCGCCAGATGCTTAGCGAGCAAAACCTGCCATTTCTGATTGATTGTAACGAAGAAGCAAAATTGGCGACGGCGATCGCGCGGTTGGCGACCGACCCGGCCCTCCGAAAAAGGCTGGGGAAGGACAATCGTGATCAAGCCGATCGCTTTGGTCAAAAGGCGACGATGATCGCGGCCTATGAGCAGCTTTATGGTTCCGCAATGCAGGGGCGGAACCCTTGGCGGGCTGAGCGCGGCTAGCCTGATCGTCCGATGCTGCGCAGGCTGTGCGTCGAAAGCATCGCGAACAGCTGTAATGTGCGCAACGGGTCTGCCACTAGCCTATGATGACATGCGTTTGCACTTGCGAAGACCACTGGATGTATTCGAGTTCGTTGCAGGCGTCAGAATGGCTTCGAGTTCGAAGCTATACTAACTTTTCGAATGTGAATTTAATAGGTTCTGACACTTGGGCTATAGGCAGTCATCGCGCCTAAATCGATCGTTCAGCATCCAGACAAAAGGAGCTTGGTCATGATTTCGGATTCAAATAATGCAATATCAGCCGGCCACTGATACGCGTGAAATCAAGAGGATTGCGGATTATGAGTGACGATTTTTCAGCATGGGTGGGAAAATGCGAGACCAACGTTGACGTTTTGGACCCTGCGCGCACCAATGCTCTGCGTGCGGCGCTGGGGGAAACTGCGCAATTGGTAGAAGGCGACAAATTACCACCTCTTCATCATTGGCTCTACTTCTGGAATGTCCAGCCACCTGCGAGTCTTGGTGCAGATGGCCATCCGGCAAAGGGCGGGTTTCTGCCACCAGTGCTGCCACGTCGCATGTGGGCAGGGGGCGGGTAAGCTTCGCAGCGCCATTGTGTGTGGGTGACCGCGTTGAAAAGCGCTCGACCATATTGATGGTTGAAACCAAGGCCGGAAAGAGCGGCACACTGGTGTTCGTGACTTTAGAACACCGGCTAACCGGCCCTGAAGGAGAGGCGATTGTTGAGGAGCAGGACATAGTTTACCGCGAAGCTGCTATCAGCGTCACCGGCATGCCCGCTATGAGTATCCCTGTTCCGATCGCCGCATGGCACGCGCAATTGACGCCCGACCCCGTGCTGCTGTTCCGCTATTCCGCGCTCACCATGAACGGCCACCGCATCCACTATGACCGGCGTTATGCAATGGATGAGGAAGCCTATCCTGCGCTGGTGGTGCACGGCCCGTTGCAAGCAACATTGCTCGCGGCAATGGCGCATGAACGGCTGGGAAAACCATTGGCCCAATTCGATTTCCGTGGCCAGTCCCCCGCATTTGATGGCGTAGCACTGCATGTATGCGGAGAATCGGACGAAAAAGGCGCAAGGCTGTGGACCGCGCAAGGTGGCGCAACGTGTATGACGGCGACTGCCCGCTAGGGTTTTGCTATTTACGATCCACAACTTTTCGCGGCCACCCCTTTTTGCCGAATGCGCTATGGGGTTATTTTACCAGACTGCACCTTCGCGTTCGAATTCGCGTAGCAAATGCTTGGCAATCTGAAGCTGCATGATCTGACTGGTTCCTTCGTAGATGCGCAGGATGCGTGCGTCCCGGAAAAATCGTTCGGCGGGATATTCGGCGAGATAGCCCGCCCCACCATAAATTTGAACGCATCGGTCGGCTACACGACCACAGGTCTCAGTGGAAAACAGCTTTGCTGCCGCCGCTTTGCGCAAAATTGCTTCACCTTTGTCTGCGCGCGCAGGCGTCCGCGATCATGCATTCGGCGGCGTACAACTCTGCCTCGCTGTCGGCCAGCATTGCCTGAATCAATTGAAAATTGGCTATCGGTTCTCCGAAAGCCTTGCGCTCGGTTGCATAGCGGACTGCCGTGTCAAGGATGCGGCGGCCCATACCCACGCCCATTCCGGCAACCGACAGGCGGCCGTTGTCGAGACTTTGCATCGCGATCTGGAAACCGCGGCCTTCTTCGCCACCAACCAACGCGTCACCGGGGTTTTTGACATCGTCCAGAATAATATCGGCGATTTGCGCACCCGACTGGCCCATTTTCTTGTCCGGTTTTCCAACCGAAATTCCTGCACTTTCCATGTCAACGATGAAGGCGGACACATGGGCGTTTTTGGGTAATGCTTCTTTCGAGGTTCGCGCCATGATCAGCGCGATCTTTGCGTGCGGGGCATTGGTGATGTAGCGTTTAGTACCACTTAACCGATAGCCATTGCCATCGCGCGCGGCAAATGTCTGCATCGCTGCGCTATCCGATCCGCTACCGGGTTCGGTCAGGCCGAAACAGGCAATTTCGCCGCTGGCAATGCGCGGTAGCCATTGCTGTTTCTGCTCCTCGGTTCCGAAATTCTTAATCGCGCTGCCCGTCATACCGATGTTGATGGAAACCGTTGAGCGATAAGCTGGGGCCGCATAAGAAAGTTGTTTCACTGTTTCGATATATTGGCTGATACTCATTCCAGCGCCGCCATATTCAACTGGAATAGTCAATCCGAACAGCCCCATGTCGCGCATTTCGTTCAGTATGGCGTCAGGTATGTGGTCGCTTGCAATCACTTCTTCTTCGGCAGGGATTAAGCGCTCACGCACATAGCGGCGCAGCTGCTCGATAAAAGCTTCAAAAATATCGTCGTCCATCCCGCTCATTGCGCTCTCCTATGTGCTTTACGCTCTCTTTCCAGCGACAGTTGTGGAATGCAACCCGAAAGCAAATTGAACCTGGCAGGCTGGAACAGCGACATCGATGCAACCGCACTGATGCCGTAGCTGCATGCGGAAATTGAGGCCTTCAACGGCACGGGATGAATTTTTTGATCTTGGTAACTACCGCTATCGCTGGACATGATGGTATTGGATGAGTTGCTATCACGACCGGCCCTAGCGGCGTAGTGCTCACCGAATACGGCGGCTGAGCTCGAACAGGGGGGATGCCATCAACGTTGTGACGATGGCCATCAGCACAAGGATGGAGAACAGGCTGGGCTCAATCACGCCGCTTTGCAGGCCGATGTTGATGATGATCAACTCCATCAGGCCGCGCGCGTTCATCAGCGTGCCGATGCCGAGAGCAGAACGGTTACTTTGCCCGACCCAGCGCGCAGCCAGATAGCTGGCGCCGCCCTTGGCAAGAACCGAAGCCAGCAAAATCACAAGCGCAACCCACAACAAGGGTCCTCCGCCAGCAACACGCAAATCGGTATGCAGGCCGGAATAGGTGAAGAAAAACGGCAACAGCAGAACAACCGTCACTGGCTCAAGTGCCTGTTTCAGGCCTTCGGACAATTTGCCCTTGGGCATTGCCGTTCCCAGCAAAAACCCGCCAAAAACGGCATGAATACCGATGGCGTCCATGAAAAATGCCGACAGCATATAAAGGATGAGCGCGATCCCGATCAGGCCGTTGTCAACGCCTTTATTCTCCGCCCGCCGTCCCAAGTAAGCGAAAAATCTTGGGCCCAGAAAAATCATGAATGCCGCAAATGCGAGGCCCCCTCCGACAGCAATGCCTGCATTCGTCATATTGTTGTTTAGGGTCGCAAGCACGATCGCAACCAGCACCCAAGCACCTGCATCACCGATGGCGCCGGCTGACAGGGCGATGGTCCCCTCGGTCGTACCCGTTATCCCCCGTTCGTGGATGATACGCGCGAGCATGGGGAAGGCTGTTATCGCAATCGCCGCGCCAAGAAAAAGCGTTGCCTGCAGCGCGTCGATACCTTCGCCAAAGAGTCCACCTTGCTGCAGGAGCCAAGGCACAAGCAGGACCGCCGCCAAAAACGGCGCTGCCATACCCGCAACCGAAACAATCGCGGCGCCCTTGGCGTTGACGGCAAAATCCTTCCGATCAAAGCCCAGGCCGACGATGAACATATACAGCCCGACCCCCATTTGCGCGATCACATAGAGAATTGGGCGGGTGTCGGCGGGAAAGAGCGCCGCCTGCATATCAGGCGAAAAGGCGCCGAATAGGCTGGGCCCTAAAAGCACGCCGGCAATCATCTCGCCAACGACCCGCGGCTGCATCAGATAGCGCTGCGCCAAATATCCAGTGATACGCGCGACAGCCAGAATGACCGTAACCTGCAGAAAAAAGAGTGTTCCGAGCGCGGCCAAATCCATGGATTTTCCCTAGTGGCTGCTAGTCGGAAATACTAGGCCGTGAACTCATAAATAAAAACGCTGAGGCGTCAAAATGGCAAAGATATCGGAGTGAAATGTCCGCAGTCAGGCAGTTATTCTGCCTGCAAGGGCATTTCGCTTCGAGATCGAAGCCATTTTGGCGTCCTTCGGATTTGACCCATTTTGCCCATTGCTGCGTTGGCAAGCTAGGCAATATCGACATATTCACGTCGCTTGCCGCCTTGCACTGAGCAAAATGGCCTCAAACCTCAGCGTTTTTATTTATGAGTTCACGGCCTCGGCTCATCAACGCGGATCATGGCGACGGCAGCCAATGCCATGACGATAGCGGCGAATGCCATAGTCCAGACGGGTTCGGTTGGAAAATAGGCCTTGAGTACGGTGCCCATAACGGTTGCGACCAGCAATTGTGGCACCACGATGAAGACGTTGAACAGCCCCATATAGATGCCAAGTTTCTGCTGAGGCAGTGCCGAGGCGAGGATGGCGTAAGGCATCGCAAGGATTGAGGCCCAGGCGATACCCAGGCCGATTTCCGACAGGATCAAAAGATTGGGGTCGCGGATCAACAGGAAGCTGGCGAAACCCGCTGAACCGGCGAGCAGGCAGGCCATATGGGTCCTGACCTTGCCGATGCGCTTTGCCAGCCATGGCAGGACTAAAAGTGCACCGATGGCGGCAACACCATTTTGGATGGCAAACAGGCGACCGACCCAGTTTGCGCCGCGACCGTAAATTTCGCTCGTCACATCAGTGGTGCCAAAGGCATATTGGGTGACGACAGGTGTGGTATAAATCCACATGATGAACAGCGCCGACCAGCTGAAAAACTGCGCCAGCGCCAAGCGTTTCATGACCGTAGGCATGCCCGAAAAGTCACCCACAATGTGCGAAAGGACATTGTCTTCGCGACCCGATCGGGCGAGGCTGATTGCGATCAGGCTGGCAAGGCCATAACCTGCAACCAGCGCCCCGAGCAGGTAAACCTCTTTCTCCAGCTTCAGCGGCTCGACCGCAAAGGCAATCGACAGTCCAGCCACAATCCAGACGAGCGAACTGCCAAAGCCGCGTGCGGCCAGAGCGCGAAGGGTCGTTTCATTGCCGGTTGATATTTCACCCCCAAATGCTGCCATCTCCTCAGGGCTATATTCCCGCGTTTTGAACACCGTCCAGCCAACGGCAAGTAACATGGCCGCACCGCCGACCCAAAAGCTGTATTTGACGGTATCAGGAATCGAGCCTTCAGGTGCGGTGTTCGAAATGTTGAGTTGGGCGAACAGGTCGGGCAACAGCGATCCGGCAACCGCACCAATTCCGATCAAGGCCGTTTGCACCGCATAGCCGCTGGTATGCTGGTCCTTTCGCAGCATATCGCCGACAAAGGCGCGGAAAGGTTCCATGGCGATGTTGATCGATGCGTCCAATATCCACAGCATGATCGCGGCAAACAGCAACACATGCGCCAAAGGCATGATGAACAGCGACAGCGCGGCCAGCACCGCGCCTGCCAGAAAATAGGGACGCCGTCTTCCAAAACGACCCACCCATGTGCGGTCGCTGAAATGGCCGATCAATGGCTGGACGAGGAGGCCGGTCAACGGTGCCGCCACCCAAAGTGCAGGAAGATCGTCCAAGCTGGCACCCAATGCCTGCATGATCCGCGACATATTGCCGTTCTGCAGCGCAAAGCCCATCTGGATTCCCAGAAAGCCGAAGCTGATGTTGATGAGGCTGCCAAAGCTTTGGCGTGGCTTGTCCATTGTCCCGTCTCCCTGACTGCGGTGACTGGCAGACATAGGTCGCGCATTCAACGTGCTGCTGTACTGAATACGAATACGTTATGTTGCTGCGGAGCTGCCACAGGAGCGCCGGACGACAAGTTTTGCGGGCAAAATCGCCCCTTGGACCGGCTCGTTACGGACTTGCTTTAAAAGAGAGTCGACCAAAATCTCACCGGCGCGTCGGTAATCCTGCTGGACTGTGGTTAGTGGTGGATGGGCGAGACTGGCGGCCGGAATATCGTCAAAACCGACGATTGCGACATCGCTAGGAACATGCCGTCCCTTTTCCTCGAGTGCGCGAATTGCACCAATGGCTATCAGGTCACTCGCGGCGAAAATGGCATCGAAACTTTGATTGCCTTCCAGCAGGCGTTGCGCTGCATCATGTCCGGATTGTTCGGTGTTGATAGCGGTTTCCTGCACCAGATCAGCCTCAAGGATACCGGTTGCCGCCATAGCCTGAGCGAACCCGGCGTAGCGATCACGGAATTCAGGATAGCTGGAGGTTGCATCGCCCAGATAAGCGATGCGTTTCCGGCCCAGCGACAGCAAATGCCGGGTTGCATCGAGCCCGCCACGAAAATTGTCGCACCCTATCGTCGTACCGGGCTGGCCTTCTTCGACAAAGCCCCAGCGCACGAAATGCGTACCTTGCTCGACCAACTGCTCAAGTCGGGTATGGTAAAGTTCATAATCACCATAGCCGAGCAGGATAATCCCGTCTGCCTTGCGGCTATCCTCATAATCGACATGCCAATTTGACGAGAGTTGCTGGAAGGAAATCAGCAAATCATAACCGCGCTGCGCGCAGGTTCGTGTGATCGAACTGAGCATGGACAGGAAGAAGGGGTTTATTCCGCTTTCATCGGGTGTCGGGTCATCAAAAAAGAGCAATGCGAGCGTATGGCTTTCACGGCGCCGCAAATTTGATGCGTTTTTGTCGACCTTGTAGTTCAACTGTTGAGCGATTGCCTCAATCCGCTTTCGGGTCCGCTCCGACACTGCTGGGCTGCCGCTCAAGGCGCGCGAAACAGTAGGCTGCGAAACGCCTGCCAGTTGCGCTATATCAAACGAAGTCGTTTTTGTCGGTGGCATAGACGGTTTCCCCTCTTCACCTTGCTAGTATCATTGTTGCCAATTTGCAACATTTCGAAAATGCATAAATGAATACGTATACCGAAATCTGTCCTGCAAAGGATTGCGAACGATATGATGCAATCGACGATCGGGGTTTGGCGGTCGCATGGTTTGGATTAGGTGAAAACGGCAGGGCCGCGAAGCCTCGCCGGTTTGCTGGGGAGATTAAGATGACTGTTATTGGCAAGCGCGCCAGCGTGCGCGCGATTCTCAAAATGTCTGCAAGTGTATCGGTGTTGAGCCTCGCGGTTGCAGCGGTACCGGCGTATGCGCAGGACGCAGCCGATGAAGGCAATGACGAAAATGCGATTGTTGTTACCGGCATTCGCGCATCGCTTGATGCGTCGGAAAGACTGAAGCGCAACACCGCGACTATCGTTGAATCGATCACGGCTGAAGATATTGGCAAGCTGCCCGACGTATCGATCGCAGACTCGCTTGCCCGTTTGCCCGGTGTGACTGCGCAGCGTCTTGAAGGGCGCGACCAGCGTCTCTCGATCCGCGGTCTTGGTCCCGATTTCGGCACCACTTTGCTCAACGGTCGCGAACAAGTTACTGTCGGCGACAATCGCGGTGTGGAATATGACCAATATCCGTCAGAATTTTTCAAAAATGTCGTCGTCCACAAATCGGCCAATGCTTCGCTGGTTCCGGCTGGTATTTCGGGCACCGTCGATCTGCGTATGCTGCGTCCGCTGGCGCAGCCCGATCAGATTCTGGCGTTCAGCGCACGCGGTCAGATGAATGGCCAAAAGGCACTGAACCCTGATTCGCCTCGTTATGGCTTCCGCGGTGCGGCCACCTATGTTGATCAGTTCGCTGATGATACGCTGGGTATTGCCGTGGGTGTTTCGGTATCGCACGCGCCATCGCAGAATGAACGCTATAACGCCTGGGGTTTCCCCAATGAAGGTGCTGCTGCCGGTAACCTGTTCCTTGGTGGCGCCAAGCCCTATGTGCAGTCGAACCTGCTGAAACGCTATGGTGCGGTTGCGACAGTTGAGTATCAGCCGAGCGACAATTTCCATTCGACACTCGATGTTCTCTATTCGAAGTTCAAGGAAACACAGCGTCTGCGCGGTATCGAATTCCCGATTGCACCGGCATGGGGTTCGGGTGCTTCGATCTCACCGGGCTATACGGTTGCCGATGGTTTGGTGACCGATGCCACACTCACCGGTATTCGGGCGGTCCAGCGCAACGATTTGAACAAGCGTGACGCTGAAAATCTGTCGATTGGCTGGAACAATGTCATTGGTCTGAATGACAGCACCAATTTGACAATCGATGCCAGCTGGTCGAAATCCAATCGTACCGACTTCCTGCTGGAAACCTATACCGGTTCGGGTTTCAACAACAGCGGTGCGACCGACACGATCCATATCACGCAAAACTCGAACGGGACGTTCGATATCGTTCCGACGCTCAACTACACCAACACTGCGATTTTCGGGATCACCGATCCGCGCGGCTGGGGCTGGAATGGCACTACGGCCGTTGTGCAGGCAGGCTTCCTCAATCGTCCCAGCTTCAAGGATGATTTGAAGGCACTGCGCGCGAGCCTTGACGGTGAAATCGGTGGTTCGATCCTTTCGGGTTGGGAAGTCGGCGCGAACTATAGCCGCCGCAAGAAAACCAGCGCGTTCAAATCCTATTTCCTTTGCCCTGTCGGTGGCGGAACAGGCTGCACCGTCGCCAGCGGCACGCCGCAATATATTGCGGTGCCGTCGGCAGCACAGCTCGATCAGAATATTTCGCTGGGTTATCTTGGCGTACCCGCCATGCTGACACTCGATCCGATGTATCTGTTCGAAAACAGCCTGAATCCGGTGTTCGACAACCGTCCGGTTTCGCTGGTGCGTGACAACACGATCACTGAAAACGTCATGACCGGCTATGGCATGCTCAAGATTGATGGAACGCTTGGCGACCGCCCGGTTACCGGTGCCATTGGCGTACAGGTTGTACACAGCAAACAGAGCAGCGATGGCTCGATCTCCAACTTCCGCGTTGTTGGCGGGGTACCGGTGGTGTCGGTGATCCCGGCGACCGGCAAGGCAAGCTATACCGATATCCTGCCCATCGCGTCGCTGTCGGTCGAACTTGCGGACGGCCTGTTCTACAAGGTCGGCGCTTCGCATACGATGGTCCGCCCGCGCCTTGATCAGGAACGCGTCAATCAGGAATTCGGAATCGACGTGACGCGACTTGGTTCGACCACTCCGGGGCAAAGCGTGTTCAGTTCCACCGGCGGTAACGTGGCGCTGCAGCCCTATCATTCGACCAATATCGATATGTCGGTCGAACGTTATTTCTCCAAGGGCGGCTATTTCGCGTTCTCGGTTTTCTACAAGCATCTGACCACGTTCGTCGATAGCCGCAACTCGTTCCTGTACGATTTCCGCGACGCTATTTCGACGCTGTCGCCGGCACAGCAGGCAGCCGTCGGGACTACGATCGGAACGCTCAGTGCGCCGCCAATAATGGTGACGGTTTTATATTCGGTCAGGAAGCCACGCTTTCGATGCCGTTCTCGAACCTGTCTTCGTCGTTGGATGGTCTTGGCTTCTTCGGCAGCCTGTCGCATGTCAAAAGCGAAGTGAAGCTGGGCAGCAATCCTACCTCGCCAATTACGGTTCCGGGACTTTCAAAATGGGTCGGAACTGCCGAAGTCTATTTTGAAAAAGCCGGTTTCCAGGCGCGCGCTAGCTATCGCATGCGTTCGAAATTCCTCGGCGAAGTAGCGGGGCTTTCGGCTAATCCGGATTTCCGCGTTGCCCGTTCAGAGGCGATTTTGGACGCACAGATCGGCTATGAGTTCCAGGAAGGATCGGCGTTGCAGGGGCTTTCAATCCTGCTGCAGGCGAAGAACCTGACGGATCGTCCGTTTGTCACTTATGCAAACAACGATCCGCGTCAAGTAATCGACTATCAGCGCTATGGCCGCGATTTCTATTTGGGAATCTCGTACAAGTTCTGATGTCTGGGTCGCGTTGGCCGGGGAAATTCGGGAAACCGGACGTCCCCGGCCAAATTGCACTGGTGCGACGGCAGTCGATTGCCGCCACCGCCGATCCGTTTAATAAGGCGATCTAATCTTAACGCCTGCCGGGGATTGATGTGGAAGAGGATCAAGGCCCAACCAAGATAGTCATAGTCGGCGGAGGCACGGCTGGATGGATGGCGGCCGCCATCCTCGCGGCCTTTTCGGAAAATGGCTATCACATCACGCTGGTCGAATCGGAAGATATCGGCACGGTTGGGGTTGGTGAAGCGACGATCCCGCAAATCCAGCTTTATAATACGGCGCTCGGTATCGACGAGGACGAGTTTCTGCGAGAAACGCAGGGCACTTTCAAACTCGGCATCGAATTTGTCGATTGGTCGCACATCGGATCGCGCTACATGCATGCCTTTGGTGGCATCGGCAAAGATGTCGGGATCATTGCTTTCCAGCATTATTGGCACCGCGCACAACAATTGGGCACTGCCAAGGAATTGATGCGCTATTCGCTCAATGAGGTTGCTGCGCGGGCCATGAAGATGCAGCGCGGGCCGCTGAAAACCTCTGACCGGTTGGGCGATATGCCCTATGCCTTTCACTTCGACGCCGGATTGTACGCGCAATATCTCCGCCGCTTTTCCGAAGCACGTGGCGTGGTGCGGGTCGAGGGTAAGATTTTAGATACTGAGCTCAATTCGGAAACTGGCGATGTGCTGTCGGTCAAACTCGAAGGCGACAGAGCGGTCGCGGGCGACTTCTTCCTCGACTGCTCGGGCTTTCGCGGGTTGCTGATCGAGCAGGCGCTGCAAACCGGCTATGACGACTGGAGCCATTGGCTGCCTTGCAATCGCGCGATGGCGGTGCCTTGCGATCATGGCAGCGAAGAGCCCACCCCCTATACCCGGTCGACAGCGCGCGACGCTGGCTGGCAATGGCGCATTCCGTTGCAGCATCGCATCGGCAATGGCTATGTCTATTGCTCGGACCAATTGAGCGACGAAGATGCGGCGCAGACATTGCTCGCCAATCTTGATGGCAAACCACAGGCCGATCCGCGTCCGCTGCGTTTCGTAACGGGCAAGCGGAAGAAATTCTGGAACCGCAATGTCGTGGCCTTGGGCTTGGCGAGCGGCTTCATGGAACCGCTCGAATCGACGAGTATCCACCTCATCCAGTCGGGGCTGTCGCGCTTTTTGAAGCTGTTGCCGCGAAAGGGCTATAGCCAGGCCGATGCCGATGAATATAACCGGCAGTGCGACTTTGAATTTGAACGCATCCGGGATTTTCTGATCCTGCATTACAAGGCAACGACACGCGACGACACGCCGTTCTGGCGGCATTGTCGTGACATGCCGATACCCGACACGCTGGCGCGCAAGATCGAACTGTTCCGCGCCAACGGCCATATCTTTCGCGAGCATGAGGAACTGTTCACCGAAGTGGGCTGGCTGCAAGTGCTGGTAGGGCAGGGGATTATTCCGACCGGTCACCATCCGCTGGCAGACAATGTCGAAGCAGGCGATCTCGCCGACTATATGGAAACCATCGAGCTGCTGATTGAACGCGAAGTGCGGCAGATGCCCAGCCACGCCGACTTCATTGCGCAACATTGTGCTGCAAAGGCAATGGCATGAAGAAACTGCTTTTGTTGATCGCGTCGATATTGGTAACGGCACCTGCTGCCGCGCAAAGCTATCGTGACCGGCTACCCGAAGACGAAGTGATCTACTTCCTGTTGCCTGACCGTTTTGAAAATTGCGATGTTAAGAACGACAAGGGCGGGATCAAAGGCGACAGGCTGAAACATGGTTTTGACCCGACGCATAAGGGCTTTTTTCATGGCGGCGACCTGAAAGGGCTGACCAAGCGGCTGGATTATATCCAGTCACTCGGCGCCACCGCAATTTGGCTGGCGCCTGTGTTCAAAAACAAGCCGGTGCAGGGCGCTCCGGGGCAAGAGTCGGCTGGCTATCACGGCTATTGGGTGACCGATTTCACCACGGTCGATCCGCATCTCGGGACCGAAGCGGATTTCAAGGCTTTGGTTGATGCAGCGCATAGTCGTGGCTTGAAGGTCTATATGGACATCATTGCCAACCATACCGCCGATGTCATCAGCTATACCGAATGTCCAACTGGCGGATGTGTCTATCGCAGCCGCGCCGAATATCCATACCAGCGACGCACGCACGATGGGGCCGAAATAAACTCCGGATTTGATGGGGATTCGGTTCAGACGCCCGAAAATTTTGCCAAGCTCACCGACCCAAATTTTGCCTATAGTGTCACCGTCCCAAAGGCGGGAATCGAAGGTGAAGGTTCCGGCATGGCTCAACGACCCGATCTACTATCACAATCGCGGCGACACCACCTATTGGAACGAATCCGCGACGATGGGCGATTTTGTCGGCCTGGATGATCTGATGACCGAAAATCCCCGCGTGATTGAAGGGATGATCGACATTTATGGCGTGGATTGATCGCTTTGGCGTCGATGGTTTCCGGGTGGACACGGCGCGTCACGTTAATCCCGAATTCTGGCAAGCCTTTGTGCCCGCTATGCTTACAAGGGCGAAGGCAAAGGGCATCCCCAATTTCCACATTTTTGGTGAAATTGGCGGAATTGGTCTGGAGCCTGGCAAGCTGGCGATGCATACGCGGGTTGACGGCTTTCCAGCGGTGATCGATTTTGCCTTCCGTCAGGCTGCAATCGATGCGCTTGGCGGCAAAGACGGCACCAACAAGCTTTGGGAGTTGTTCTTCCAAGACCCGTTATACGAGGGCGGTGCTGACAAGGCGCGGATCCAGCCCACTTTCATTTCCAACCATGACAATGGCCGTTTTGCTTATTATCTGCGCAAAGCGTTGCCGAACGCCAGCGATGACGAAGTGCTGGCCCGTGTCCGCCTTGGTCATGCGTTGCTGCTGACGATGCGGGGTGTTCCCACAATTTACTCGGGAGACGAGCAGGGCTTTACCGGTGATGGCTGGGATCAGGATGCCCGTGAGGATATGTTCCCGTCAAAGGTCGCAATCTACAACGACAACCGTCTGCTCGGCACATCTGTGACAACGGCGCAGAGCAATTTTGATACGCGCCACCCGCTCTATGGGCTGATCTCGAAACTGTCCAAATTGCGTCAGTCCAATCCCGCGCTGCGTCGCGGGCGGCAGCTTGTTCGCAACTATAGCGACACACCGGGCCTGTTCGCTGCCAGCCGGATCGATGATGCCAGCGGACAGGAAATTTTGCTGGTGCTGAATAGCTCGACGAAGCCCTTGCAGGCGAATGTCGAACTGTCTTCCAAATCGACCAGGCTGGAATCGCTTTTGGGCGACTGTCCTTCGATGGTGCGTGCACCTGGCAGTGCCGCTTTTTCGCTTCCTCCCTTAGATTTTGCGCTGTGTGTTGTTAAATAAATGAATGAAATGAATAAAATAATTGTGTCGGACAAAGATGTAACGCCCTGGTGGAAGGGTGCGACGATTTATCAGATATACCCGCGCAGCTTTGCCGATTCCAATGGCGACGGCATTGGCGATCTAAACGGCATCACATCAAAGCTCGACTATGTCGCCTCGCTTGGCGTCGATGCGATCTGGATTTCGCCTTTCTTCACCTCGCCGATGAAGGATTTCGGCTATGATGTGGCCGATTATCGTGATGTCGATCCGATTTTTGGCACACTCGCTGATTTCGATGCGCTGGTTGAAAAGGCCCATGATCTGAATCTGCGCGTCATGCTCGATCTGGTTTTTGCGCATACCTCGGACTTGCACGCCTGGTTTAGCGAAAGCCGCTCTTCAAAAGACAATGAAAAGGCCGACTGGTATGTCTGGGCTGACGCAAAGCCCGACGGTTCCCCCCCCAACAATTGGGCCTCAGTTTTTGGCGGTCCGGCGTGGACATGGGATGCGCGACGCGGCCAATATTATATGCACAATTTCCTCAAAGAGCAGCCGCAGCTCAACGTGCACAATCCGGTTGTGCAGGACGCGCTGCTCGACGTGGTGCGTTTCTGGCTTGACCGGGGTGTTGATGGCTTTCGCGTCGATGCGATCAACTTCGCGATGCACAACCGTGACCTTACCGACAATCCGCCAGCACCTCCGAGCAACAAGCCGCGATCGCGCGCTTTCGATTTCCAATTGCATATTCACAATCAGTCGCAGCCAGAATTGCCGCAATTTGTCTCGCGGATACGTGCGTTGACCGACAGCTATGAGGGGCGCTTCACGCTGGCAGAGGTGGGCGGCGACACCGATGGCGAAGAGATGAAGGCGCTGACCGCAGGCGAGACGCATTTCAACTCTGCCTATGGCTTCAACTTCCTTCATGCCGATGTGTTGACCCCAGCCTTGGTGCGCGAGGCGCTGGAAATTTGGCCCGATACGCCCGGCATGGGCTGGCCCAGCTGGGCGCTGTCGAACCATGATGCGCCGCGCTGGCTTTCACGCTGGGCACCCGAGGGCTTCGAAGCCGAATTTGCACGCATGGTCATGCTGCTGTTCGTGGAGCTGCGCGGCAACATCATCCTTTGGCAAGGCGAGGAACTGGGACTTACGCAAGTCGAAATCCCGTTCGACAAGTTGCAAGACCCCGAAGCCATTGCCAATTGGCCGCTGATCCAGAGCCGCGATGGTGCGCGCACTCCCATGCCGTGGCAGCAAAGCGCACCCTTTGGAGGCTTTTCCAGTGTCGAAACTTGGCTACCGCTGGGTGACGATCATGCAGCGCGAGCGGTCGATGTCCATGAAAGCGAACCTGCATCGCTGCTGAACATTACCCGCCGTTTAATCGCTCTCCGCAATGCCAATGCGGCCTTGTCGCTCGGTGATCTGACGGTGACCGAAGCAAGCGAAAATCTGCTCGTTTTCGAGCGGCGATGTGCGGGGCAGCACCTTATCTGCGCCTATAATTTTGGAGATCGGGCGTTGGCCTGGTCCCCGGCAGAGCCCGATCTTTGGCGTCTGCTAGAAAGTGTGAACGGCGCAGCCGCGTGGGAATTGTCGGCATTTGGTGGCCTGATCGCCGAACGCCTTGCCTAAGGGAGAGATGAGAATGCTGACCAGATATGCGTTTGCCGCAGCGGCTGTATTTGCCGTTGCCCAACCGGCATGGGCAGCCCCGTCGCCAGCGCGACCTCGCCCGATGGCACGGTATCGGTGGAGCTCAACACCGATGGCGATGGGCGTGTCAGCTATAGCGTTTCCCGCAAAGGCAAGGCCGTTGTTGCCCCCTCAAAGCTGGGCTTTCTGTTTACCGATACGGCAAAGATCGACCGTCGCCTGTCGGTCACCGGTCAGGAAACCCGCGACTTTGATGAAACATGGAGCCAACCTTGGGGCGAATGGGCCAATATCCGTAACCATTATCGCGAATTGAAAGTTCATCTGAAGGAAACGACGGCCCTCGCGCGCGTATTTTCGGTGACCTTTCGTATCTATGACGATGGCGTGGGCTTTCGCTATGAATTTCCGGAACAGCCCAATCTGGCGCAAACCAACATTGCCGATGAGTTGACCGAGTTTGCCTTTGCCCAAGATGGCACGGCGTGGTGGAAGCCGGCCTTCCTGTGGAATCGCGAGGAATATCTGTACAACAAAACACCGTTGTCGGCGGTGAGCAACGCCGACACGCCGATCACGATCAAACTCAACGACGGTACCCATGTCGCAATGCACGAGGCGGCGCTGGTTGACTATTCCGGCATGGCGGTGGCGCGGACCGAGGGCAACACGTTGCGTGCGGCGCTTCATCCCGGTGCGGGCACTGCAAAGGTCGAGAAAAAAGGTGCTTGGAACACCCCATGGCGCACGCTGATCCTCGCTGACGATGCAGCAGGCATCTACCAAAGCCACCTGATGCTCAACCTCAACGAGCCGAACAAGCTGGGTGATGTCAGCTACATCAAGCCGGGCAAGTTCGTGGGCGTGTGGTGGAACATGATCAAGGGCGAATGGAGCTGGGCGCGCGGACCCAAACATGGCGCGACCAACGAGAATGTGAAGCGTTATATCGATTTCGCGTCCGCCAACAAAATCCCGCATTTGCTGGTTGAAGGCTGGAATGTCGGTTGGGATGGCGACTGGTTTGGCAATGGACATGACATGGATTTTGCCCAGCCGACCGAAGATTTCGACGTCAAGATGCTGGTCGAATATGGCCGTAAGAAGAGCGTCAGACTGATCGGTCACCATGAGACTGGCGGCGCCGCGACCCATTATGAAAAGCAATTCGACAAGGCGTTCAAATTCGCCGCCGACAACAATTATATGGTCGTCAAAACGGGATATGTCACCGACGCCGCTCAAATGGAGCGCGAGGACCCGGACGGCACAAAATATCGTGAATGGCATCAGGGGCAGTGGATGGTGAACCACCAGCTGCGCGTTCTGGAGGCTGCGGCAAAATATAAAATTGCCATTGACAGCCATGAACCCGTCAAAGGCACTGGCCTGCACCGCACCTATCCCAACTGGGTGGCGCGTGAAGGGATGCGCGGCATGGAGTATAATAGCTGGCCCGGGAAAAATCCTCCCGAGCATGAGGCCAATGTTGTTTTCACGCGCATGCTCGAAGGACCGATGGATTTCACGCCGGGCATATTAAGCCTGAAGGGCGAGGGCGATAGCAACATATTATCCACCATTGCCAAACAGTTGGCGCTTTATGTTGTGATCTATTCACCGGTGCAAATGGTGGCTGATACTCCAGAAAATTACGCCAAATATTCTGCGCCAATGAAGTTCATCCGCGACGTTCCAACCGACTGGCAGGAAACCCGCGTGTTGAATGGCGAAATTGGCGACTATGTCACCATCGCCCGCAAGGAACGCGGCGGCGAAGGCTGGTATGTTGGCGCGGTGGGTGACGAGCAAGAACGCAAGGTGTCATTCAAGCTCGAATTCCTGACCCCCGGAAAAAAATATAAGGCAGAGATTTACCGCGACGGTGACGATGCCGATTACCGCACAGACAAACGCCATTCGATCCTCATCGAAAGCAAAGAGCTGTCCAGCACAGATAGTCTGTCGATGCGGATCGCGCCGGGCGGTGGCTTTGCGATCCGGTTCGTGCCGGCCAAGTGACTTAGGTTTACCGCATTAACGTTCAACCAAGCGCTTGCCGTCCGGCGCTTGGTCAGTAAGTTTTGCAATCGATTGTTGCGCTTGTTGCAAATTGGCTTAGATATGGGTTGAGGACTGGCACAAATGCCAGCCGGAGGAGAAATGTTATGGCGCAGGTGATGTCGGCGACTAGCGCGGCTTTGGACGGCTCGGCGGAAGCCAAACCTCGTTTGTCACTGTTGCGAATAATCGAAATGAATTTGGGCTTCCTTGGGCTGCAATTCAGTTTTGGTTTGCAGCAGGGGAATATGGCGCCGATCTATTCCTATCTGGGGGCGGATGAGGCATCGCTGCCCATCCTGCAACTTGCAGGTCCGATGACCGGATTGATCGTCCAGCCAATTATCGGCGCGATGAGCGACCGCACCAACAGTCGCTGGGGGCGGCGGACGCCTTATTTTGTCATCGGCGCGATCCTGTGCACTTTGGGACTTTTCTTCATGCCGCTGTCGAGCTCGATCCTGATGGCAGCAAGCCTGTTGTGGATACTCGATGCCGGCAACAACATCACGATGGAACCTTACCGCGCCTATGTTTCCGACCGGCTGGACGAGAGCCAGCATAATGTTGGCTTTCTGACGCAAAGCGCCTTTACCGGGCTGGCGCAATGTCTGGCGCTGGGGACTCCCGCGTTGCTCGTTGGCATGTTCGGCATGAACAAGGATGCGATTGGCGGGAACAATATTCCTGACACTGTCTATGTCGTTTTTACCATCGGTGCTGTGCTATCGCTATCGACGATTTTATGGTCGGTAATCCGCGTACCCGAATTGCCACTGACCGATGCGCAAAAGGTGCATATCGATGCCCAGCCCAAGACTGTGGCTTCGACGTTCCGCGAGATATGGGATGCCATTCGCGAAATGCCCAAACCGATGCGCAAGCTAGGCGTGATGATGCTGTTCCAATGGTATGCAATGGGGATTTACTGGACCTATGTGACCTATTCGATCGCGCGATCCGTCTATAACACCAGCGAACCGGTGAGCGACGGTTTCCGAAGCGCAGTGCTGACCAACGGAACTATGGGCGCATTCTACAACGCTGTCGCTTTTATCGCGGCGCTGGTGATGATGCCCTTGGTTCGCAAGATTGGCCCGCGCTATGTCCATGCAGTGGCGCTGGTTGCGGGCGGACTGGGAATGCTTGCTATCCCGCAAATGACCGAAGTGAGCTGGCTGTTTCCTGCCGCCGTTGGCGTTGGCATCTGCTGGGGTAGTATCATGGGCACCCCCTATGTAATGCTAGCCAGCTGTATCCCGCCACGCCGGACGGGTGTCTATATGGGTATTTTCAACATGATGATCGTGATCCCCATGCTGCTGAATGCCGCGACCTTCCCTTTCTATTATGAGCCGCTGCTGGGTGGCGATGCGCGCAATGCCCTGATGCTCGCGGGGGTGCTATTGGTGTGCGCGGCGCTTGCAGTGCTGCGTGTTCGCGACGATGAACTGGGGACATGACCGAATATCTGCGGCTCGACAGCGCCGAATGCACCCTCATTCTCGAACTGCCGCAGGGTGAAGCGCCACTGTGGCGCTATTGGGGTTTGCGGCTGCCTGACGGCGTGCTGCCGCCGCAATCGCTGAGGGAAACGCGACCAACACCCAGTTTCAGCCCCGATTTCGATCAGCCGCTTTCGGTTTTTCCCGGATGCGGTGCTGGATGGTTCGGTGAAAGCGCGCTGCTTGCCCACCGCGATGTGCGTGACTGGAGCTTTCAGGCGACCCAATGTCGCGTCGAACAGGCGGACGGCAGCGCGACTGTCACAGTGTTCGATGAAGTTTCACAGATCGAAGTCATTATTGGTTTGACCCTCAACGCTGTCAGCAATGTGCTCGCTATTGAAACTAAGCTGACCAATCAGGGCAACGCACCGCTCAATGTGAAATGGCTTGCGGCGGGCGTGTTGCCACTCCCGCCAGAGGCGGCACAGGTCCATTCCTACTGCGGCCGCCACAATGGCGAGTTTGTTCCGGTCACCGACCAGTTATCGCGCAGCACATGGCGGCGGGAGAACCGGCGCGGGCTGACGTCGCATGATCGCTTTCCCGGCGCGTTGGTCGAAGCAAATGGTGCGACCTATGGGGCGCAACTCGCCTGGTCAGGCAATCATGCGCAAAGCATCGAATGGATTGATGACGGGCGCTTTCAATGGCAATTCGGTGAGTGGCTGGCGCCCGGAGAGGTGCGGCTTGCGCCCGGCGAATGCCTGACAACCCCGGAGTTACTCGCTACCTGCGCCCACGATGCAGACCGCGTCGCGCAGAATTTTCATGCCGCCATCCGCCAACGCTTGACCTGGCCCGGCGGCGCAATGAAACCGCGACCCGTGCACATCAACACATGGGAAGGTTTCTATTTCGAACATGATGAGGACGCGCTCAAGGATTTGGCTGATCATGCAGCGGCACTCGGGATTGAACGCTTCGTGCTTGACGATGGCTGGTTCCATTGCCGCGATGACGATAGCAGTTCGCTCGGCGACTGGTGGCCTGATGCGCGCAAATATCCCAACGGTCTGAAGCCGCTGACGGATCATGTCACGGGGCTGGGAATGGAATTCGGGCTGTGGATCGAACCTGAAATGGTCAATCCCGACAGCGAACTTTATCGCGCGCATCCGGAGTGGGCATTGGGAGTTTCCGGGCGTGCTGCGGTGACGGCGCGCAACCAGCTCGTACTTGACATGCGTCGGGCAGAGGTGCGCAGCTATCTGTTTGATTGCGTGGCGGCGCTGCTGCGCGAATTGCCGATAAGCTACCTTAAATGGGATCATAATCGCGATCTAATCGCTGCCGGTGATCGCGCGGGTTATCGAGATCAGGTGCTGGGCAGCTATGCACTGATGGAACAGCTGCGCGCCGAATTTCCCGACGTCGAGATAGAGGCTTGCGCCGGAGGCGGTGGGCGCATTGACGCCGGAATTGTTCGCCACACCCATCGCTTCTGGACCAGTGATAATATCGACGCGGTCAGCCGCCTATCAATCCAACGCGGCTTTCTGCAATATTTCCCACCCGAACTAATGGGCGCGCATGTCGGTGCATCGCCCGCCCATGCCACTGGGCGTCAACAGTCGATGGATTTTCGCGCAGGCGTTGCGCTGCCAGGGCATTTTGGCGTCGAGCTGGATGTCCGCACGCTCGGCGAAAGCGACCGCGCTCAGTTGCAACACTGGATTTCGCTGTACAAAACCCACCGTGACCGGCTGCACAGCGGCAAGGTCTGGCGAGGCGAGGCAGGCGATGGGCTGTATTGGCAGGCGCATGGCGAGGCGGATAATCTGCTTCTGCTTGTCTATCGTATCGAACCGCAAAGCTGGCGGCATGCACCTTTGCTCAAACTGCCGATACTTGATGCCAAGCAGCGCTATCATATTGATGGCACAGACTATGACGGTGCTTGGTTGATCAGCACCGGATTGCCAACCAAGCCGTTAAAGGCTGAGCAGTTTCTGTTGATCGAAGTGAAGGCGATATGACCTTCGATCCTGCCGAACATCCGCATCGCCGCTACAATCCTTTGCGAGACGAATGGGTGCTGGTGTCGCCGTATCGGGCGAAGCGGCCCTGGCAGGGGCAGCAAGAGGCGGTCGAGGAGGCGGTCCTTACAGCCTATGATCCGCAATGCTATCTTTGCCCGGGCAATGTCCGCGTCAATGGCGTGACCAACCTCGACTATACCGGTCCCTATGTTTTCAGGAACGACTTTGCGGCGCTGATGCCCGATGCTCCGGCACCGTCTGATGATGATCCCTTGATGCGTGCAGCCGGCGCCTGCGGGGAGGCGCGGGTGATCTGTTTTTCACCCGATCATGCGCGCACGCTGCCTGAGCTCAGCTTTGCAGAAATTGGTGCAATTATCACTACTTGGCAGGCACAGTTGTCAGAGCTTGGGCAGCGTTATGCCAATGTCCAGATATTCGAGAATAAGGGTGCGATGATGGGCTGCTCAAACCCGCATCCGCACGGGCAAATCTGGGCGACCGATTATCTGCCCAACGAAGTGGCGACCGAAGACCGCACACAGCGCGTTTGGACGGGCAGTGCTCCAATACTGTTTGAGCTGGCGCAGAAAGAGGCCGACGGGCCTCGCGTGGTGGTGCAAACCGGCCATTGGCTCGCAATTGTGCCATGGTGGGCAAGCTGGCCATTTGAAACGCTGTTGTTGCCGCGTTTTGCCGTCAAGCGACTGACCGATCTTGGCGAGCGTCAGACGACCGACCTTGCTGTTGCATTGAAGGAACTGACCACGCGCTATGACAATCTGTTCCGTTGCTCCTTCCCCTATTCGATGGGCTGGCATGGCGCGCCTTTCACCGATGGCGCGCAGGATCATTGGCAATTGCACGCACATTTCTATCCGCCTTTGCTGCGTTCGGCATCGGTGCGAAAATTCATGGTCGGCTATGAAATGCTGGCAGAGGCGCAGCGCGACCTGACTCCGGAACAAGCGGCGGAAAGGCTGCGGGCGGTGGGCTCTGTTCACTATCGGGAAGCGCAATGATCAACGCGCTCGACCGCTATTTCCGCGACCGATTTGGCCATGCACCCGCCCTGATCGCGCGCGCACGGGGCGGTGAATCTGATCGGTGAGCATACCGATTATAATGATGGCTTCGTCCTGCCTTGCGCCATATCGAAGCAAACCATGGTAGCGGTGCGGGGGCGTCAGGACGGAATTTTCCGGATTGTTTCCGCCGATCTGAAAAATGCCTCGGTGGAGTTTACGGTCGATGATGCAAGCCGACCGGGCAGCGAAGCACCATGGTCGAACTATGTCCGCGGAATGATCGACGGTCTGTTGAAAGAAGGTGCCGTCCTGAAGGGTGCGGATATTGCCATCATGGGTGATATGCCGCGCGGAACAGGGCTTTCTTCCTCAGCGGCGCTGGAAATGGCGTCGGGCCTCGCTTTGGCGGCTCTCGGAGGTCAGTCCGATATTGACCGCACCCTGCTTGCGAAACTGGGTCAGCGCACCGAGCATGATTTTGCCGGATGCAATTGTGGCATCATGGACCAGCTGGTCAGCGCGTCGGCGGTGGAAGGGGCAGCGCTGTTGATCGATTGCCGGACCCTAGAAACACGGTCTGTGCCGATACCCGACGACTGGGCCGTCATGATCGTTCAAAGCGGCATCGAACGCGGATTGGTCGATGGAGAATATAATGAACGGCGTGCGCAATGTGAGACAGCAGCGCAGCAACTGGGTGTTGCGGCCCTTCGTGATGTTGCAGCACTACCCCTTGATTGCGGGCTGGAAGGCGTAACACATCGCCGTGCGCGGCATGTTGTCAGCGAAAACGCCAGAACGCTGGCCGCAGCGGATGCGCTGGCCAAAGGCGATCTTGTCCAACTCGGCGAGCATATGCGCGCTTCACATGCGTCGATGCGTGATGACTTTGAAGTGAGCCTGCCTTTGATAGATCAGCTGCAAACGATGCTCGTGCAATGCATTGGCGAAGCCGGCGGCGCACGCTTGACTGGCGGAGGGTTTGGGGGCGCGGTTGTCGCAATAATGCCCGAAGCTATGGTCGAGCATGTGGAGAAAGAGATTTTGCGCGCCTATCGCACTCCTCAAATTCAGCCGCCCCTGATCCTGATCGAACGCCCCTGCGAAGGCGCCGGCTTGCTTTAGTCGAGCACAAACCCAATGAAAGGATTGCAATCGATTGCCGTTTTGGCTAAGCCCAAGTTGAGGTTGTGCGGGGAGAACCTCGAATCATATTTTAACGAACGGGATTTCGGTGCTGGATAGAGTCGCATCAACAGTAACCACATCGCACTGGCTCGCCCGGCATGTCGAGGCGGTGGCAGGTGCCAATTTGCCGTCGATTCCTGTTATCCGCCGGTCTGATATCCGCGACATCATTCCCGGATTACAGCTTTGGGATTGCTGGACCATCGATGCGCCTGATGGCTCTGCGGTGTTATTCGACGGCTGGCGCGGCTGGGTGATCATGTGTGCACCGCGCGAAATACACCCCGATCTGCGGCATGATGTCGCGCGGCTGCGACTGGCGATGGAACGCGATGGCGAATGGATCGATTGCGGCCACCTGCTGCCCGATGATCGCAACCCCGGGGCACGCGAATGGGCGGGCTCGACCGTCTATGATTCAGCCAGCGGTACACTGACTTTGTTCTTCACCGCAACCGGTCGACGGGGTGAAAGCAGCCGCACATTTGAACAACGATTGTTTCAGATTTCGGGCAAACTCGATTTCGATGGCGAGACGCTGCACACATCGCAATGGGGACAGCCAATCGAAAATGTGGTTGCCGACGGCGTAGATTATGTTGTGGTCAACCAGCATGAAGGTGTGCCGGGTTTCATTAAAGGGTTCCGTGATCCGTTTCACTTTCGCGATCTCGCAACGGGGCTGGACTATCTTGCCTTCACCGCCTCTGCCCAAGGTGCCAGCAGCGAATTTAATGGTGTTATCGGTCTCGCGCGATCGACAGATGGCGGCCTTGAGCATTGGGAGCTGTTGCCTCCGCTGATCTCGGCAGAAGGCGTCAATAACGAACTGGAGCGTCCGGTGCTCAGGTTCCATCAGGGTCGCTATTATGCCTTCTGGTCCACCCAGCGCAAAACCTTTGCGCCCGATGGTCCCGATGGTCCCAACGGACTATATGGCATGGTTGCCGATAATCTTATGGGCCCTTACCGCCCGTTGAACGGCAGCGGCCTGGTCGCACCCAATCCGTCCGAGGAACCTTATCAATGCTATAGCTGGTGGGTGGACAGCGATCTTCATGTCACCGGTTTTGTCGATCTTTGGGGGCTGGAGGGACGTGATCCCGCGCAAGACCCGACACTTGTCGAATCCCATTTCGGCGGTGTTCCGGCCCCGGTCTTCCAGCTTGCACTTGATGGTGACAAGGCGCAGATTATCCAGCCATGAGCGGGAACATATATGGACTGATCGAGGCCGGCGGCACGAAATTTGTCCTTGGCATCGCCAACGCTGATGGCTCCATATTGGAGCGGCATCGTATTCCCACGAATATGCCGGAAGAAACCTTGTCTGCTATGGCGGCATGGTTTGCGGACAGGGGAGCGTTGAAGGCAATTGGCGTGGCAACCTTCGGACCGGTCGAGCTGGGCCGCTCCTCGCCCAATTGGGGACATATCCTCAAAACGCCCAAGCCCGGCTGGACCAATGCTGATTTGCTTGCACCATTAAGGGCGCAATTTGATTGCCCGATTGCACTCGATACCGATGTCAACGCCGCTGCTTTGGCCGAGGCGCAATGGGGAGCAGGGACAGGGGAAGACACAGTCCTCTACTTCACTGTCGGCACGGGAATCGGCGGCGGCGCTGTCATCAATGGCAAGACCTTGTGCGGTAAGGGGCATCCGGAAATGGGCCATATCCGCTTGGCACGGCATCCCGACGATCTCGATTTTGCCGGGATATGCCCATTCCACGGCGATTGCCTTGAAGGGCTGGCGAGCGGTCCTGCGATCAAGGCGCGCTGGGGGCAGTCTCTGTCGGATCTGCCCAACGACCATATCGCCCATGACATTGTCGCTTACTATCTGGCGCAGACGGTTGTCACGATGCAGGCGATTTTCGAGCCGGGGAAAATCATTTTCGGCGGAGGCGTTATGGCAACGCCCGATCTGATTTCACGGGTGCGGGAACGGGCGATCCAATTGGGCGGGGGTTATTTCCGGACCGATCCTGCTAAGTTGGTCGTTCCGCCTGCCTTAGGCGCAGATGCCGGTTTACTCGGCGCTCTGGCAATCGCGCTCAGCTTGACATCCGCACCATAAGTTCGGGCGGCATCACCACCGATGCCGTATCCTCCCCAGCGATGCGACGCAGCAACAGATCGACCAGGTTGTGCGCGCCGGTTGTCAGATCCTGCCGGATTGTCGAGAGGCGCGGGACGGTATGCTCGCCCAGGGCAAGGCCGTCATAGCCGATGACTTTCATTTCGCTCGGCACCGAAATTTCCAGTTCGGATAAGGTGCGCAGTGCACTCATCGCAATCACATCAGAGGCAGCAAAAATACCGTCGGGACGGGGGCCGCCATCGGCCAGAAATTCGGCAATCGCGGTATCGGCTGGGTCGTTGACCAAGTGAGCGGGAAGCAGGCGCAGATTGGCCAACAACCCGGCGCGTTCCATTGCCACCTTGCAGCCTTCTAGCCGTTGCGCAATTTCCAGAGCGGTCGGGTCGCCGAAAAAGGCAATGGTCTTGCAACCGCGTTCGATCAAATGGCGCGCGGCCATTTCCCCGCCAGCGACATTGTCCGATCCGACCGAGCAATGCACCTGGCCCTGCTGGTATCCGCCCCACACAACCAGCGGACGATAACGCTCGGCAACCTGATCGAGCGTGTCAAACTGGTTCGACTGGCCGATGACGATAATTCCATCTACCCGGCCGGAATCGGTGAAGCGATCGAGCCAGTCGCCATCGGTCGGGATGACGCGCGACAGCACAAGGTCATAGCCGCGTTCGGTCAACGCATCAGCCAACAGGCCCAGCATGGTGATGAAAAAAGGGTCTGAAATATGCTGCCCGGTTTCGTGACCAAGCGGGATCACGACTCCGATCGCCCCGGTTTTCTGAATTCGCAAGTTGCGCGCCATGATGTTCGGGCGGAAATCATGTTCGCGGGCGAGTGCCTTTATTCGTTCACGGGTTTTCTGGCTTATCAATCCGGTATCGGTCAGCGCGCGCGAGACCGTTCCGGGGGATACGCCGGCCAGCTTTGCAAGATCACTGATATTTCGAATTTTGACCTTCTCGGTCACGATATTTCCCCAATTTCCAATATCATGGCATCTTCCCCAGGTGCGGCATAATAGCAACAATATTTTGCTTTATGGGTCAGGAGCGGTGCAAAAATACAATCGATTGCAAAACTCATTGCAAACGATTGCCGAATCTCTATGTAGCGTCTTGCATTCCTCTGCCCACGATTAGGTAGAGGTCGCCAAACGAACGTCTTTAGGAGGATATATGCGGAGGTCTGCTCTCACCAAACATGCGTCGATCATAGCGATCGGCTTTGTCACACTGTCCGGTAACGCTTGGGCGCAGGATGCAGAATCCGCTCCAGCTGAGGAAGAATATAGCACGCTCGACGAAATCGTAGTGACGGCTTCGGGTCGCGACCAGACCAAACTCGAAAGCTCAATCTCAGTCACCAGTGTCAATGCACAGATGATCCAGGACTTCCAGCCCAGCTCGGAAGCCGAAGTTTTCAAACTCCTCCCCGGCATTCAGGTGCCCGGCACGTCGGGACCTGGCGGCAACTCCAACATCGCGGTCCGCGGTCTTCCCGTCGCCACCGGTGGTGCGCCTTTCGTGCAGCTGCAGGAAGATGGTTTGCCGGTCGTTTTGTTCGGCGACATCCAATTTGGTAACAACGATTATTGGACCCGCTTCGATCCGTCTGTGGCCAATATCGAAGCCGTTCGTGGTGGTTCAGCCACTACCTTTGCCTCGCAGGCTCCGGGCGCGGTTATCAACTATATCAGCAATTATGGCCGCGAAGAGGGTGGCTATGTCGAGCTGAAAAAGGGCATCGATTATAACGAAACCCAGCTCAACTTCCGCTATGGCGGTGCATTGACCGACAGCATGAACTTCCACGTCGGCGGGTTTTTCAAGAAGGGTCGCGGGCCGCTGAATGCCGGTTACAACACCAGTGAAAGCCTTCAGGTCAAAGCCAATGTGACCAAGGAATTTGACGACGGCAAAGGCTTTTTCCGCCTGCTGTTCAAATATGCAGATACGCAGGAGCCGAACTATACCGGTGCGCCCGCCTTGGCGACGATCAGCGGTAACAAGGTTACTTCGGTCCGCGCTTGGCCGGGCTTTGATGGCCGCGAGGATACCAATTATTCCAAATATAATCAGGACTTCCTGATCTATAACCGCGATGGAAATCTTGAACGGGTGAAAATGGATGGGATTACCACCAAGCAGAAGTCGATTGGCGGTCAATTCCATTATGAATTTTCAGAAAATATCAGCATCGACAACAATTTCCGCTGGTCCGATATCAGCGGTGGTTTTGCGTCGCCATTCCTGGGCATTGCAACGCGCGCAAGCATCCTTGGTTCGACGGTAAATGGCCGGACTGTCGCCGCGATCCGCTATGCCAGTGGCCCCAATGCGGGTCAGCTCTATACCGGCCAATATGTCGACAACAACGTCAATGTCAAAACCAACATCCGCGATCTGGGTAGCCTGGTCAATGACCTGACATTGGCTGGCAAGTTCGATATGGGCTTTGCCGATTTGACGGCACGCGCTGGCTATTTTTACATGGACCAGGACATTGCGATGGACTGGCACGTCAACAAGTCGCTGCGCGAATTGAACGGCAATAGCCCGTCACAGCTTGATTTGTATGACAGCGCAACCGCAACCGCGGTTGCCAACCGGATCACTACCGAAGGTATCTCCGGCTACAACAACAATTGGGGCAATTGCTGCGCGCGTGATTATGACCTGTCCTACACCAACACTGCACCCTATGTGCAGCTGGTTCTCGACAATGACATTTTCAACTTCGACGGCAGCGTCCGTTTTGAGAAGGTCAAGGCATCGGGCTACACGATCGGTGGCGGCGCAGAGTTTAACATTGTCTCTAACGGCGTGACGATCCCTACCATGGCAGCCAATGGTGCCCGCGAAACGCTTGACTATAGTCGCAGCTATACCAGTTGGACGGTCGGCGCATTGTGGAAGGCGACACCGGATCTTTCGATCTTCGGTCGTACTTCGCGTGGTGGCCGTTTCAACAGCGATCGTCAGACGGTTAGCGGTAAGTTCAACGCCGATGGCAGCCTTTGCACACGCGCTCAGGCAACGGCATTGGCCTGTACCGATGGCGTTACCCCATCAGTCGACTATGTCACCCAGCATGAAATCGGCATCAAGAACCGTGGTTCGCTGGGCAGTGGTCGCTATTCGGTCGAGTTCACTTTGCTGAAGGGTGATTTCAAACGCAGCGATTTTGAACCCACCGTGACCGGCATCTGCCCCGGCGGCGGCTGCGTGATCGACAACAGCTTCAAGACGCAGGGTGCCGAATTTTTTGCCACGCTGAACTTTGGCGGATTCAATTTCATCGCCAACGCAACCTACACCAAGGCGAAGCAGAAATTCACCTCCACACGCGGTGGGACGCAGGTCGCTGGTTCGGCCAATTTCGGTCGCGCATTGGGCATTCCTGATCTCAGCTACTCGTTGACCGCTTCTTATGATGTGGCAGAAATCGCGACGCTGGGCGTGACGGCAGTAGGCCAGTCAAGCACCTTCGACGGAACGCTTACCTATCCGGGCAAGACGGTGTTCAACACCAATTTGAAGGTGCGTCCGATCGAAAATCTGGAACTGGGGTTGAATGTGTACAACCTGTTCAACACCTATGACGCACGCGGCAATGGCGTGGGCGTATTCCAGACCGGTGCGCCGGCCGGGATCACCGGCACGCCGGTTATCGGCCGGACCCTAACCGGCACCGCACGGTTCAGTTTCTAATCGGGGGAGGAAGGCGCGCAGGGTCGCATTTGCGCGCCTTCCATCATTGCTCGCTTGAAACTGCGCAGAACGAATTTTCGGTTTGCGGATGATCCGGGACTGCGATGGGTAACGCCACCGCAGTCCTTTTTTGTTGGCGCAACAACCGCATTTTTGAGAAGAGGCGATGGTGAACGGTTCAGACAAGGCAATACGCGAAATCCTGATCGTCGGTGGTGGGTCCGCTGGCTGGATGACAGCGGCTGCCCTTTCCAATGTGCTGACCCAAGGCTGCTCGATAACCCTCGTCGAGTCAGAGGAGATCAGCACGGTAGGTGTCGGCGAAGCAACCATCCCGCCGATCCGCACTTTCAACCAGATGTTGGGAATCGACGAACGCGAATTTGTCCGCGAAACGCAAGGGTCGTTCAAACTTGGGATCGAATTTGTCGATTGGGGCAGCCTTGGGAATCGCTATTTCCATCCCTTTGGCCCGCATGGGAAACCTTACGACATCTTGTCGGTACACCAGCATGTCCGCCGTCAGCACCAATGGCACAGAATTGAGGTTGTGATTGCGAGGATTTGGGCTTCGTCGTAGTGACGAAGGAACGAAGATGAAGCCCAAATCCTCCTTGAAAAAATCGCTGACGAAGGCCCCTGCTGAGCGGGTGGTGAAGGACATACGGCGTGCGACGCGCCGGCACTTCTCCGCAGAGGACAAAATCAGGATCGTGCTGGAAGGCTTGCGCGGGGAGGACAGCATTGCCGAGCTGTGCCGCAGCGGAAGGCATCGCCCAGAGCCTGTATTACACCTGGTCGAAGGAGTTCACGGAGGCCGGGAAGCGACGGCTTGCTGGCGACACAGCCCGCGCCGCAACCACCGGCGAGGTGCAGGACTTGCGCCGCGAAGCCCGTGCCCTGAAGGAATGTGGCCGACCTGACACTCGAAAACCGCCTGCTCAAAAAAGCATGATTGCGGATGGGGCGACGACGAATGAGGTATCCCGCATCCGAGAAGCTCGAGATCATCAGGATCGTCGAGCAGTCACATCTGCCGCCAAGCGCACGCTGGACCAGCTCGGCATCGCTCGCCGGACCTTCTATCGGTGGTACGACCGCTACCTCGAAGGCGGGCCGGAGGCCCTGGAAGATCGGCCATCGGCGCCAAGCCGGGTGTGGAATCGCATCGGTGATGACATCCGGGACCAGATCGTCGAGATGGCGCTGGAGACGACCGAACTATCCCCTCGAGAACTGGCTGTGCGCTTCACCGACGAGAGGCGCTACTTCGTGTCGGAAGCCACGGTTTACCGGCTTCTCAAGGCCCATGACCTGATCACCAGTCCGGCCATGTCGTGATCAAGGCCGCCGATGCGTTCCACACCAGGACCACCCGCCCGAACGAGATGTGGCAGACCGACTTCACCTACTTCAAGATCATCGGGTGGGGCTGGCTGTACCTATCGACCGTGCTCGACGACTTCTCGCGCTACGTCATTGCCTGGAAGCTGTGTACCAACATGCGGGCCGAGGACGTGACCGACACGCTGGACCTCGCCCTGGCGGCTTCCGGCTGCGACAGCGCCACGGTGCTGCACAAGCCCAGGCTGCTCAGCGACAATGGTCCGAGCTACATCGCGGGCGAACTGGCCGAATATATCGAGGCCAACAAGATGACCTGCATGTCCGCGGTGCCCCATGCACCCGCAAACCCAGGGCAAGATCGAGCGCTGGCACCAGACCCTCAAAACCGCATCCTGCTCGAAAATTACTTCCTGCCTGGCGATCTTGAGGCCCAGATCGAGGCCTTCATCGACCATTATAATCACCGACGTTACCACGAAAGCCTCGGTAACGTGACGCCCGCCGACGCCTACTTCGGCAGGGCACCGGCCATCATCAAACAGCGCGAAAGGATCAAACGACAGACCATCCAATATCGGCGCTTGCAGCACCGAAAGCTCGCCGCCCAATATCAATCCCCAGACGAGGCCCGCTCTCCACTAATTTACGCCGCGATCTGCGCCAAATGTTCTGACGACGGACAGTCCAGCGCGAAGCCAAGGTGAACAACTCGGTCCAATTCATCCTTTAGCAAATCAGAATCGGTGATCGTGTGCGGGGTTAAGGCAGGGAAAGGTCCAGTTGCAAGATAGGCCTTTTGTAAGGGAGCGGGCAAATGCGCAAGCAGCACCTTTCCTATGCCAGAACAATATGCTTCCAATTGCATGCCGACTTTGGTGAAAAGCTCGCCCGCACTCTCGCCGGTTTTCAGTCGGTATGTGACCATATCATTTTCGAATGTGCCTAGCTGAACAACGCAGCCCGTTTTGGCAGCGAGACGGTTGAGGATTGGGGCAGCAACATTTGTGATAATTTGCTTCTCATCCACTTTTTGAACCATGGCGCACAAGCGTGGCCCTGCGATATGACGACCATAGCCTGCGGAAGAGAGATACCCGGCCGCCACAAGAGCCGAAATGTGCCGGTGGGCAGTCGCCACTGGCATGCCCAGACTGCGGGCAAGCGACGCAACGCTCGATCGTCCTCCGTCTTCAACGACGGCGTCCAACAGGATCAGGCCCTTTTGCAGGGAGGACAATGACATCAGTTTCCCGTATAATGATAGACTTTGTATGTCCAGCTCTGGCGTGCAGACGGTATGAGGTCTAGTCTCTTCGCAGCAAGAATGGAGGATGGGCCGGATGACAAACCCTGCGCATGAAGCTGCGGCACGCGCGCTGCGCGATGCTTATTCGAAAGAGCCCATTCCGCCAATGCGGCAATGGCTGGATCCGGTGGACATCGCGGGCGCATATGCCGTGCAGGCGATCAACACTCGCTTCTGGGTTGAACAGGGCCGCAGAATTGTCGGTCGCAAGGCGGGGCTGACGGCCAAGGCCGTGCAGACGCAGCTGGGCGTTGATCAGCCTGATTTTGGCGTGCTGTTTGATGACATGATGATCCCGGATGGCGGCACGCTTGATCCCGCGCGGTGCCTGCAACCCAAGGCAGAGGCAGAGATTGCCTTTGTGCTGGGCGCAGACCTACCCGATCCCAACACGACGGCAGAGATGGCGGGTGCGGCGGTCGCCACCGTCCATGCCGCGCTGGAAATCGTCGACAGCCGCATTGCTGATTGGAAGATCGCCTTTGCCGACACGGTTGCGGACAATGGCTCTTCGGCTTTCTACGTCTTATCGAAAGTCGGCAAGCCACTCGACGGACTCGACATTTACAGCGCAGGCATGGTGATGGAAATCAACGGGCAGATCGTGTCGCTCGGCGCGGGTGCTGCTGCGCTTGGCCATCCGCTCAACGCCGCCGCCTGGCTTGCTTCAACCCTCGCGCAAAGAGGAGAGCCCTTGAAAAAGGGTGATGTCCTGCTGGCGGCGCACTTGGGCCGATGGTGACGATGACGCCCGGTGACCATATCCGCGCCATTGCCGGCGGCATCGGCGAAGTTCAACTCAATTATGGAAAGGCCTGAAGCCATGACGAAAACAAAAGTCGCGATCATCGGGTCGGGCAATATCGGCACCGACCTGATGATCAAGATCATGCGCCTTTCCAAAACGCTGGAAATGGGCGCGTTCGTCGGCATCGATCCTGAATCGGACGGCCTCAAGCGCGCTGCGCGGATGGGTGTGCCGATCACGGCGGAAGGCATTGACGGACTGGTTGCGATGCCTGAATTTGCCGACATTAGAATCGTGTTCGATGCAACCTCGGCAGGCGCGCATCACAAGCATAATGCCGTGTTGCAAGCGCATGGCAAACGCGTGGTGGATCTCACGCCCGCCGCAATCGGCCCTTACACTATTCCGCCGGTAAACGGGCTTGATCATCTCGATGCGCCCAACGTCAATATGGTGACGTGCGGCGGGCAGGCGACCATCCCGATGGTTCATGCGGTCAATCGCGTCGCCAAGGTGCATTATGGCGAGATTGTCGCTTCGATCAGCTCGAAGAGTGCAGGCCCCGGTACGCGCGCCAATATTGATGAGTTCACCGAAACCACGTCGCAAGCCATTGTCGATGTCGGCGGCGCCACGCGCGGCAAGGCAATCATCATCCTCAACCCCGCTGAACCGCCGCTCATCATGCGCGACACTGTCTATTGCCTGTGTGAGGATGGCGACCGCGCGGCGATTGCCAAATCGGTAGAAGACATGGTCGCCGAAGTGCAGACTTATGTACCCGGCTATCGTTTGAAGCAGGCGGTGCAGTTCGAAAGCATCGGTGACAACAAGCCGCTGCGCATCCCCGAAATGGCCGAAACCGGAAAAACCGAGTTCACAGGGCTGAAGGTCACGATCTTCCTCGAAGTAGAAGGCGCTGCGCATTACCTCCCTGCCTATGCAGGCAATCTCGACATCATGACTTCGGCGGGCCTGCGCACCGCTGAACGCATTGCCGAAAGGATGGCAGCATGACCTTCGACCCGACGACCACCAAGCTCTACATTCAGGACGTCACCCTGCGTGACGGGATGCACGCGATCCGGCACCAGTACGGTCTCGATCATGTCAAGGCGATCGCCAAGGCGCTCGACAATGCCAAGGTGGATGCGATCGAAGTGGCGCACGGCGATGGGCTGCAAGGCTCCAGCTTCAACTATGGCTTCGGCGCCTATACCGATTGGGACTGGATTGGCGCGGTCGCCGAAGTGCTGGAGCATTCAGTGCTCACAACGCTGCTGCTGCCCGGCATCGGCACGGTGCATGATCTGAAGCGCGCTTATGATCTGGGCGTCCGCTCGGTCCGCATCGCCACGCATTGCACCGAGGCGGATGTGTCCAAACAGCATATCGAGGCCGCGCGCAAACTGGGCATGGACGTCTCCGGCTTCCTGATGATGAGCCATATGTCCGCGCCCGAACCACTCGCCCAGCAGGCCAAGCTGATGGAAGACTATGGCGCGCATTGCGTGTACGTGACCGATAGCGGCGGCGCGATGAACATGGATGAATATGCCGCGCGCTTGCAGGTTTATGACCGCGTACTGAAGCCCGAAACGCAGCGCGGCGTGCATGCACATCACAACCTCTCACTCGGCGTCGCGAACTCGATGGTTGCGGTGCAGAATGGCGCGATCCGGGTTGATGCGTCGCTGGCTGGTATGGGGGCAGGGGCGGGCAACGCACCGCTCGAAGTGTTCATTGCTGCAGTGGATCGCATGGGCTGGAACCATGGCTGCGATCTCTACACGCTGATGGATGCCGCTGAAGATCTGGTGCGCCCTTTGCAGGACCGCCCGGTGCGCGTCGACCGCGAAACCCTGACGCTCGGCTATGCTGGCGTCTATTCGAGCTTCCTCCGCCATGCGGAAAAGGCAGCGGCAGATCACGGCGTCGATACGCGCGCTATCCTGACCGAAGCCGGACGTCGCAAGATGGTGGGCGGTCAGGAGGATATGATCGTCGATATCGCGCTGGATATGGTGAAGGGCTGAGCCTAGCTTCATTGTGAAATGTTCGGCCTATGAGGCTGTTATTTAGACAGATTCATGATGTGCTTCTGGTTGGTAGCGAAAGTGAAAGCCTAAAATAACTTTTAATTGCCAAATTGTGATTGGCAGGGCTTTAGGGATTACAACTCATTAGTTTTCGTGCGGGTTGGGCAACTGTGTAACAATAGCAGACTGACAGGGCCATTCAATCTACTTGTCAAGTGCCTCTAAGTCATTGAAAAAATGGTAGACGCTGAGGGGTTCGAACCCACGACCCGCTGATTAAGAGTCAGCTGCTCTACCAACTGAGCTAAGCGTCCCCATTTCGAGCGCGAGGCAAATTCGCCGCGCCGTTTTGGAGCGCCGCCTTTGGTCGGATTCGGCGTAGTTGTCAAGCCTAACTGAACGTCCTTCGTTCGGGATGGCGTTCGATTGACATGATGATGCCGACACAGATCATAATCGTCATCATCGACGATCCGCCGTGGCTGATAAACGGCAGGGGGATGCCTACTACCGGGGCAAGGCCCATGACCATCATCAGGTTGATCATGATGTAGAAGAAGATTGTCGCGGTCAGGCCGATTGCAACCAGTTGCCCATAGCGTGAGCGGCTGGTCAGGCCGACAGTCAACCCCCAACGGATGAGCAGGTAGAAGAGGAAGAGGACGAACAGACCACCCATCATTCCCCATTCTTCTGCCATGGTTGCAAAGACGAAATCGGTATGGCCTTCGGGCAGATATTCGAGGTGGCTTTGCGTCCCGTTGAGGAAGCCTTTGCCGAAAAATCCGCCGGAGCCGATCGCGATTTTCGACTGGCTGATATGATAGCCAGTGCCGAGCGGGTCATTTTCGGGATTGAGGAAAACCAACACACGATTGCGCTGATATTCGCGCAAGCCGAAGAAGAATCCCAGCGGGATGATCGCCATCAATACAGCGCCAGCTCCTACAAACCAACGCATCGGCAGTCCGGCGACAAAGGCAACGACAATGCCGCCAAACAAGATCGCGATTGATGTGCCTAGATCAGGTTGGGCGGCGACGAAAAACCACGGCAGACCCATGATAAGCAGTGGCGGAAACAAGGCTTTGTAATTGCTGACCTGCGCGGGCGGCAGCTGGTCATAATACCATGCCAATGCCAGCACGACCGCTGGTTTCATCAGCTCCGACGGCTGCAGGGTCATGAAGCCCAGATTGACCCAGCGCTGGCTGCCGCCACCGACAAAGCCAACAAATTCGACGATCAGCAACAGCACGAACAAAACGCCATAGACCGGAAAGGTGACCCGTTTCCAGAATGTCAGCGGGAAACGCGACATGACGATTGCCATCGCCAGGAAAATGCAGAAGCGCATCAGGTGTTTGCCAGCCCAGGGTTGGAAACTGCCGCCAGCTGCCGAAAAAAGCACCGTTGCGCCAAAGCAGGCTAGTGCCGAGAGTACCAGAATGATTTTCCAAGGCAGACTGGCGATCGGAGCCGGGATGATGCTATTCATGTGGTTTCGCCATTGGTGGGAAGTGGCGTACCCTGTCCCGCCATATAGCGTTGATATTGGCTAGCCATGCGCTGTTCGATTGTTCCACCCCAACCCGACTCAAGCGACGCCAAAGTATTGAGAGCTTGCTCGCGATCATAGAGGAAAGTCAGCACATCTTTGGCAACAGGTGCCGCCGCCCGCGCACCACCAAGGCCATGTTCGATTACGACCGCTGCGGCATAGCGCGGCTGTTCGACTGGCGCGAAACAGACGAACAAGCCGTGATCGCGATATTTCCACGCACCCGATTGGCCGCGGAAACCATCCTTGATTGCTTTGACCTGCGCAGTGCCGGTCTTGCCGCCCATTTTGACACCATCGAGCTGCAGGCGGCTGCGCACGGCGGTGCCATTGCCATTGACCACCAGGTCCATGCCTTCCCGGACAATGGCCAGATGTTCTTCGGGATAAGGTAGATGCACGCCAGCCTTGCGTTTTTTGAGGACAATTTCGGGTTCCAGATGGCGGCCCGACGCGATCCGCGCTGTCATTATTGCGAGCTGGAACGGGCTGACACTGACATAGCCTTGACCGATAGTCGCGTTGAGCGTGTCCGAACGGCTCCATTCCTTGCCGTATTTTTTCATCTTCCACGCGCTGTCAGGGATGGTGCCATAACGTTGTGATTGAAAGGGAAGAGGAAATTCCTGACCCAACCCCAATTGCTTGGCTACGGGGGCTATCGCGTCATAGCCAATGCGGTTGCTCATCGAATAGAAATAGGTGTTGCAACTTTTCATGATCGCAGAGCGCATATTCATCGGGCCGTGATGGCCGAGACATTTGAAGACACGGTTGCCCAGCCTATAGCCGCCGGGGCAGGAAACCGTTTCGTCCGGATCGATGCCGCTCTTCAACATGGCAATCGCTGCCATCGGTTTCAGCGTAGAGCCCGGAGGATATAGCCCTTGCAGTGACTTGTTGAGCATCGGGATATGGTCGTCCGAATTCAGCATTTTCCATTCCATCCGGCCAATGCCTTCGGAAAAGCTGTTCGGGTCGAAACAGGGCATTGATACCAGTGCCAATATGTCGCCGGTTAGGCAGTCAATAACCACGACCGATCCGGATTCGACGCCCAGCCGCCGTGCCACATAATTTTGCAGATCGATATCGATAGTTAGCTGGACCGGCTTGCCCGGTGTGTCAGGGCGTGACGAGAGTTCGCGGACAATTTTACCGCGCGCGGTAACCTCGGTGCGTTTGGCACCCGGCTTCCCTCGCAATTTCTCTTCCATCGTCTTTTCAAGTCCGCCCTTGCCAACCTTGAAGCCGGGGGTGATCAGCAGCGGGTCCTTGTTCAGCCGGTATTCCTCGGCCGAAACGGTTCCAACATAGCCAAGCAGGTGTCCGACCGCAGCACCGCTGGGGTAAAAACGCGAATAGCCCTGACGTGGGCTGACGCCCGGAAGGTCGGGCAGGCGGACGCTGACGCGGGCGAAGCTTTCATAATCAAGCCCCTCGGCGACCTGCACCGGCTGGAACCCCTGCGCCTCTTTCAGTTCGCGGTTGATCCGCTCGACATCGTCGGCATCGAGCGACAGCAGTTCGGCGAGCGCAGCGACCGTGTGTTTCTTGTCGGTGACCCGGTCGGGAATGATGTCTACGCGGAAATCGGCGCGATTTGTCGCAATTGGTTTCCCCACCCGATCGATGAACCAGCCACGGCGCGGCGGCACCAGCGTCAGATTGACCCGGTTGCTTTCGGACAACAGCTTATATTTTCGTTTTCGGCAACCGCGATGTAACCCATGCGCGCAGCGAGCAGTACTCCGATCCCGCCTTGAATCGACCCGATCAGCATCGTGCGACGGGTGAAGCTGTTTTCCAGCTGGCCAGAAGTTTGCGCGCGTTCCTCGATCATGTGGCCAACCGCCAGCGGTCAAAAATCGCACAGGCACGTACTACAAGCGGATAAAGCAATATCGAAGCGATAATTTGCGGCATGATCATCCAAAGCGAGGGCGCTCGTTCAACCAATGCCTGAATGCCAACACCGGCGCATAGCGCAGCGACAAGCAACAATGAGGCGATTGCCCAGTCGCGTCCATGGTCGCGCCACGCCGCGCGCATGTCAATCAGTTCGATTGCAACCATCGCTAGCGACCATAAAAGTCCTGCACTACCGAAAGGCTGACCGCTGAACAGATCGTCGAAAAGGCCTAGCGGCAGCCCCGCCCAGACCGGTAGCAAACCGGGGCGCATCAATCGCCAAGCCAGCAACATCATCAATCCCATCGGAGGCAGCAAAGGGCCTTCGGTAAAGAAAGGCAAAGCGGTCAGCATCGACGCTGCCATAATGGTCAGGAATGGCACCGCGCGCATGCGCAACGGCGATTGATAGCGTTCGATGCGCGACTCATATTCGCGTGAAGCGACAATTTTCTTTGCCGTCGCTATGACCTGCTTCATTCGCCGCCCTTGTCGGTTTGCGGCGTTTCGGCGGCGCTAAGCGCAGCCTTTGCTTCTTCCTGATAAGGCTTCATCACTACAACATAAGTGCTCGCCCAGGGATTGGCGAGTGGCGCGGCAAGCGCACCGTCAGGTGTTTTCTGAATAATTCGGGCAAACGGAATATTGGGCGGGTACAGACCACCATTGCCCGAAGTGACAATGATATTGCCCTTTTTGAACGGATTGACGCCAAGGTCGACCGGGCGGATGGCAATCGTGCCATCACCTGATCCACTGGCAAGTGCGGGCAGTCCATCGGGTAGGCGCAGCACGGGGATGACATTGTCAGGATCGCTCAGCAACAGCACTCGTGCGGTGTTGGGGCCGGATTCGATGATCCGCCCGATAAGTCCTTCGGGGCCACGCACTGGCTGGTCAGGCAGGACGCCCTGATTGCGGCCAACCGACAGCGTCGCAATGCGGCGGCTGTTCGAGGATGTGCTTGAAATCAGGCGGCCAACCGCGACCCGTTCAATCAACTCGTCTGATGACAGATCAAGCAGGGCCTTCAGTCTCTGGTTTTCCAATTTGATGGCTTGCGCTTCGACCAATTTGGCGGCCTGGGCCTTCACCCTTTTGTTGAGCGCAGCGTTTTTCGACGCGGCGTCAAAATAACCTTCCATATTGTGGGTAACATCGACGACCGAACGGCGGGCGCTGTCGAAGAAGCGAGCTATAGGCGCCGTCAGTTCGGCTGCACCACTGCGCAGCACGGCAAAGCCGCGCGGATCAGCGACCGAAATCAAAAGGATCAGCGCAGCAAAAATCGCCCCTGCAATCGCGATTACATAGGCCGCGAACAGGCTGTACTGCGCTTTGCGGGAGTAACCCGGGCGCCGGTGACTTGGCGGCGCCATCTTAGGCCCCAGACCCGCCAACAATGGCGCTGAGGCGCCAAAATGGCGAACATATCGGACGTAAACGCGCGCTGAACAAAGTGGTTCTATGTCCCAGCGTGTTTGCGTTCGAGATGGAAGCCATTTTGTCGTCCCTCCGGGATTTGACCGATTTTGTCCTTTGCTGCGTCGGCAAAGCTTGACCTAGAACCACTAGGCCAGCGCTTAGCCTCCTAGCACTGAACAAAATCGCTTCAAACCTCAGCGTCATTGTTGGCGGGTCTGGGGCCTAGGCCCTTACGCGGTGAGGAGGACGCCGCGGAAAACCGGGTCTTCCATCGCGCGTCCGGTGCCGATGGCGACGCAGGTCAGCGGATCTTCAGCGACCGTCACGGGAAGGCCGGTCTCGTCGCGCAGATGCTCGTCGAGCCCCTGCATCAACGCACCGCCACCGGTCAGGACGATGCCCTGATCGACAATGTCCGCCGCCAGTTCAGGTGCGGTGTTTTCCAGCGCAATGCGCACGCCTTCGACAATGGTACCGATGGGTTCGGACAACGCTTCGGCAATCTGGCCCTGATTGATCGAGATTTCCTTGGGTACGCCGTTGACCAGATCGCGACCCTTGATGTGGATCGTCTGGCCAATACCGTCAGCAGGCGCGCGCGCAGTGCCGAAATCCTTCTTGATCCGCTCGGCGGTCGCTTCGCCGATCAGCAGGTTGTGGTGTCGGCGCACATAGCTGACGATCGCTTCGTCCATCTTGTCACCGCCGGCGCGCACCGAAGTGGTGTAGGCAAGGCCACGCAGTGACAGCACGGCAACTTCAGTGGTGCCACCGCCGATATCGACGACCATCGAACCAATGGGTTCGGTCACAGGCATGTCGGCACCGATAGCAGCTGCCATCGGTTCTTCGATCAGATACACCGCGCTCGCGCCAGCATTGGAAGCGGCGTCACGGATTGCGCGGCGTTCGACCGAGGTCGAGCCCGACGGAACGCAGATCACGATTTCGGGGTAGCTGAACATCCGCGGCTTGCCGTGCACTTTGTGGATGAAGTGCTTGATCATCTGCTCAGCCACGTCGATGTCGGCGATGACGCCGTCGCGCAAAGGACGGATCGCCTCGATGCTGTCGGGGGTCTTGCCCATCATCAGCTTGGCGTCGTCGCCGACGGCCTTGACGCGTTTGATGCCGTTGATGGTTTCGATGGCGACCACTGAAGGTTCGTTCAAAACGATACCCTGGCCGCGCACATAGACCACCGTATTGGCGGTGCCGAGGTCGATTGCCATGTCCTGTGAGGCAAACCGGAAAAGCTTAAACATTCTCTATTCTTCCACCCGGATAAAGGTTTGTGGGATTGCGGGCTGAAATGCCTTTGACGGTGGCCCGGTGCAATCGCGTCGCCCTACAGGAAATTGCTGTCTATAAAAACAGCAAAATTGGGGTGATACGGCCTTATCCACTGTTAAAGGATTCGCTTGGGAGCGGCGCTTGGGCTAGGCGGTCGCAGATGTCAATAAGAAGGCTCCCCGACGCACTCATCAACCGGATTGCTGCCGGTGAAGTGGTGGAAAGACCGGCCAGTGCGTTAAAGGAACTGGTCGAAAACGCCATAGATGCCGGTGCGACCCAGATTTCGGTGCGGCTTGGGGCAGGCGGGCTCGATCTGGTCGAGGTGACCGACGACGGATGCGGCATGTCCCGCGACGAAATGGCGCTGGCACTGGAACGGCACGCAACCTCCAAATTGCCTGATGACAATATCGATCAGGTCATGACAATGGGCTTTCGCGGCGAGGCCTTGCCTTCGATTGCCAGTGTTTCACGTTTCACAGTGGAAAGCCGGGTGCGCAGCGGCGATGGTCCGGGCCAAGAGGGCTGGAAACGCGTGGTCGATCATGGTCAGCTTGTGGCCGAAGGCCCAGCCGCGATTCCGCCGGGAACACGGGTGCGGGTGGAAAATCTGTTCGGCAATATCCCCGCGCGGCGCAAATTCCTCCGCAGCCCTCGTGCCGAATATGCGGCTGCTCTGGATGCAGTCCGCCGGCTGGCGATGGCAAGGCCCGACATTGGCTTCACCCTTGAACATGACGGGCGGCGGACGCTGTCAGTACAGCCGGGGATGGAGCGGCCCGAACGCGTGGCCGCGCTGACCGCGCCCGAACTCGCCGAGAACAGTGTCGGGCTGGATTTCCAGCGCGAAGGATTGCGGCTAGGCGGGATTGCGTCGCTGCCGACCTACAATCGCGGGGTGGGCGATCATCAATATCTGTTCGTCAATGGCCGTCCGGTGAAAGACAGGCTTCTGGTCGGCGCAGTGCGCGGGGCCTATGCCGAAATGCTTGCGCGCGACCGTCATGCCGTAGTGGCGCTGTTCCTCGAGGTGCCACCGAGCGAAGTCGATGTGAATGTCCATCCAGCAAAGACCGAAGTCCGCTTCCGCGATCCGGCTTTGGTGCGCGGAATGATTGTATCCGGCTTGCGCCATGCGATCGATCAGGCGGGCTTCCGCAGTGTGCAGCGCCCGGCCGAGGCCGCGCTGGCAAACTGGCAGGTGGAGCCTGTGCAGACGGCACAGGGGGCGTTTTTTGGAAACAATCCCTCCCTCTGGGAAGTGAGGCCGCAGGCCGGAGAGGGCATGATGCGCAGCCCCTCCCTGTCGGCTTCGCCGACTACCCCTCCCAAGGGGAGGGGATTGGGTCATTTCGCGATTCCCGAGCGCATTTCTCAGCCCTCCCCATGGGCCGTGCCGAAGCCGCAACCGAATCCGTCCCGCAAGCCAGCCGCTTCCCGCTTGGCATCGCACGCGGTCAGGTTGCCAACACCTATATTGTCGCTGAGGCGGAGGACGGCCTCGTAATCGTTGACCAGCATGCCGCGCATGAACGGCTAGTTCTCGAACGAATGCGCACAGCGACCGCCAATGGCCGGGTTGCGACGCAAGGCCTGCTCGTTCCCGAAGTGGTTGAACTCGACGAACCGGCGTGCGACCGGCTGGAGGCGCGGGCCGCCGAATTTGCCGACCTCGGCCTCGAAATCGAACGCTTCGGCCCTGCCGCAATGTTGGTGAGGAGCGTGCCCGCTTTGCTCGGCACCAAGGATGTGCAGGCGTTGGTTCGCGATCTCGCCGATGATCTAGCGGCATATGATCAAGCGATCAGCCTCAAAGAACGCCTAGATCATGTCGCCGCTACCATGGCTTGCCACGGTTCGGTCAGAGCGGGGCGGGTGCTGTCGGTCACAGAAATGAACGCATTATTGCGCGAAATGGAGGTCACGCCGCATAGCGGGCAGTGCAATCACGGGCGCCCGACTTGGGTGAAGCTAGCGCTTGGCGATGTGGAGAAGCTGTTCGGGAGGAAGTGACTGGTATTTCAGTCCCCACGCACCCTGATCAACCCGTTCGAAACCATCGACATCACCGGCGCATCATCCTGATTATAAATTGTCGCTTGCGAGCGGAAGCTGCCCATATGTGGTTTTGACTGGGATTGGCGTTTAGAAAGCACTTCGGTTTCGATCCTCAGCGTGTCGCCCGGATAAACCGGTTTCAGCCAACGGATTTCGTCGATGCCGGGCGACCCCAGACCGGCCTGTTTGTTGGCGAGCATGTTTTCCACCAGCATCCGCATGGTCATCGCACAAGTGTGCCATCCGCTCGCCGATATCCGACCGAAATGGGTTTGCGCCGCGGCTTCGTCGTCCAAGTGAAATGGCTGTGGATCATATTTTTGCGCGAATTCCAGCACCTCTTCGCGCGTAACTTCATAGCGGCCAAAGCTGCTTTTGCTGCCGACAACAATATCTTCAAAAAGATCATGTACTCATCCTATAATTGGTATTTGCGGTGCCGCCTCACGCGGCAAAAGGCCGGTTAGGCGCGGATCGGGGAATGTTTCCAACTGGCGCTGATAGGCGACAAAGCCGCTTTTGCGGTAGAAAGCCAACGCCCCCGGCCCATCAAGCGTGCAGGTGTGGACCCACATCCGCTTCATCCCTTGTCGCGCCCAGCCGAGTTGCAGCGCCATAGCCATCAGCCATTTACCATGTCCCTTGCCGTTAAGCGCAGGTATCAGGCCGAAAAAGGCGATCTCGCATTGTCCGGCCTCGCGGAAGTCGAGCTCGAGAATGCCGACCTCGATCCCGCGCCTGTCGCTAACCGCCCAGATCATGACGTCTGGATCTTCGATGATCGCTGCCAGTTCCGCGTCCGACAACATCAACCGCGAGCACCACAGCCAAGGTTCACCTACCCGGCGGAACAATGCCTGATATTTCTCAAGCGCAGGGTTTTGCCACCGCACCAATTGCAGTTCGGACGGTGGAGTGGGTCGCAGGCGCGGCTTTTCGAGCAATTCGAGCGAGGTCGCAATAGCGGCGACATGGCCTTCGGGGAGGGGGGAATATGGCAAGTCGCTTATTCCCAGATAACCTCAGGAGGCAGGCTCATCAGGATCGCTTCAATATTGCCACCGGTTTTCAGGCCAAACATCGTGCCGCGATCATAGACAAGGTTGAACTCGGCATAGCGACCACGCCACACCAGTTGCGCATGTTTCTCTTCGGGAGTGAATTCCAGCCCCATCCGTCGACGCACGATTCGGGGGAAAACATCGAGAAAGGCCTCTCCCACATCGCGGGTCAGCGCAAAATTGCGTTCGAACAGCGTGTCGTTGTCGCATTCCAGATGATCGTAGAAAATCCCGCCCACACCGCGATGGGTGTTGCGGTGCGGGATCCAGAAATAGTCCTCGGCCCATTGTTTGTATCGTTCATAGACTTCGGGTCCGTAAGGCACACAGGCCGCGCGTAGCCTGGCGTGGAAATCATCGGTGTCTTGTTCATAGGGGATAGGCGGGTTCAAATCGGCACCGCCGCCGAACCATTTCTTGGTCGTGGTCAGGAAACGGGTGTTCATATGGACTGCGGGGACATGAGGGTTCGCCATATGCGCGACCAAGCTGATGCCGGTAGCGAAAAAGGCCGGGTCTTCGCCCGCGCCGTGAATTGTCTTGGCAAAGTCGGGGTTTAGCGCGCCGCCAACGGTGGAAACATTGACCCCGACTTTCTCAAACACCTTGCCCTTCATCACCCCGCGCACCCCGCCGCCGCCCGGTGTGCCGTCGGGTTCGGTGCGGTCCCATGACAGATAGTCGAAACTGGCATCCGATCCTGCCTCGCGCTCGATTGCCTCGAATTCGGCGCAGATGCGGTTGCGCAAATCCTCAAACCAGTTTCGTGCCGCCTCTTGCTGGGGATCGGGGGTGAGGGTCATTGGTCTATCTCCGATGGGAATTGCCCCGTCTGCCGCAGGGCCTCTGCCAATGCGATGCCAGCGCTGACCGCAACATTCAAGGATCGAAAGCCGGGGCGCATCGGAATTCGCACCTGATAATCGGCGCGGTCATGCACCGCTGCCGGCACGCCCGCACTTTCTGAGCCAAACAGCAAGATATCGCCGGGCAGGAATCGGGCATCGGGCAGGGGCTGCGACCCGGCGCTGGTGAACAGCACGATGCGGCTATGTTGTTCTGCGGCGGATTGTTCAAATCCGGACCAGTCCGGGTGGCGCACGATCTGTGCTTGCGTGGCATAGTCCATGCCCGCGCGTCGCAAGCTTTTGTCCGAAAAGGGAAAGCCGCACGGCTCAATAATTTCGCATGGTACGCCAAGGCAGGCGCACAGACGCAATATCGTACCGACATTCCCCGCGATATCGGGCTGGTAAAGGGCGATTTTCAAGCGTGGTTCCGTTTTTTGCAACTTATGCACAGGCGAATGTCACATATTGACCAAATTCCCTGTTGGCAAATACGCTGTAACGCGTCTATCAGGCCGCTGAATCGCGTTGGTCGGGTACCGTCCGGTGCGCAAAAACATAAAAAACGGGAGTGAGCAGCATTTGGCCTTGTCGCTATGCTGTGATCTTTTAAGGGCAATCTATGACCACGGTCGAACAGGTGGAAAGCATGACAGAAGCGACTGAGGGCGAGGGCGTACGCCGTCGCGACTTCATCCATATCGCAGCGACAAGCTGGGCGGGCATTGGTGCCGTCGCAGTGGCGCTGCCGCTGGTCAACCAGATGTCGCCAAGTGCTGACGTCTTGGCTTTGGCTTCAATCGAGGTCGATATTTCGTCAATTGACGAGGGACAGGCGATCAAGACCAGCTGGCGCAAGCAGCCGGTGTTCATCCGTAACCTGACCAAAGCTGAAATTGCTGCCGCCAACAAGGTGGCGCTTGGCACATTGCGCGATCCGCAAGCATTGGCCGACCGGACAAAGACGGGTAAGGAAAATTGGCTGATCACGCTTGGTGTCTGCACCCATCTGGGGTGCGTTCCGCTGGGTGCTGCCGCTGGCGAAGTCAAAGGCGAATTTGGCGGCTATTTCTGCCCGTGCCATGGTTCACATTATGACACTGCAGGCCGTATTCGCAAAGGTCCCGCACCATTGAACCTTGCGGTTCCAGAATATGAATTTCTTTCCGACACTGTCGTAAAGATTGGTTGAGGAGCGCGATTGAGATGAGCTTCCCTTGGGCAAATGAATATAAGCCGCAACATCCGCTGATGCAGTGGGTGGATGAGCGCCTGCCGCTCCCGCGCTTTGTCTACAACGCAATCGGCGGCGGTTATCCCGTCCCGCGCAACCTCAACTATTGGTGGAATTTTGGTGTCCTTTCGGGCGTCGCACTGGTTATCCAGATCGTCACCGGCATCATTCTCGCCATGCATTATTATGCTAGCGTCGGCGGTGCTTTTGAAAGCGTCGAGCATATCATGCGCGACGTTAACGGTGGCTGGTTCCTGCGCTACGCGCATATGAACGGTGCAAGCTTCTTCTTCATTGTGGTTTACCTCCATATTTTCCGCGGGCTTTACTACGGATCGTACAAGGCTCCGCGTGAAATGGTTTGGCTGCTCGGCGTGGTCATCTTCCTGCTGATGATGGCAACCGCTTTCATGGGTTATGTGCTTCCATGGGGACAGATGAGCTTCTGGGGTGCGCAGGTTATCACCAGCTTCTTCTCGGCAATTCCGGTTGTGGGTGAGCCGCTGCGCCAATGGCTGCTCGGCGGATTTGCGCCGGATCAAGCTGCGCTGAACCGTTTCTTCTCGCTGCACTATCTGTTGCCGTTCGTCATTGCCGCTGTGATCATCTTGCACGTTTGGGCGCTGCACATTCCGGGGTCGTCAAACCCCACGGGTGTCAGCGTGAAGAGCGAACAGGATACCGTTCCCTTCCACCCCTATTACACCGCGAAAGACGGTTTCGGGCTGGGGCTGTTCCTGATCCTGTTTGTGATCCTGACCTTCTTTGCGCCAAACCTGCTCGGGCATCCGGACAACTATATCCCGGCCAACCCCCTTTCGACGCCGGCACATATCGTTCCCGAATGGTATTTCTGGCCGTTCTACGCAATCCTGCGTGCCTTCACCGTGGACTTCCTTTTCATTCCGGCGAAGCTTTTGGGTGTGCTGGCAATGTTCGGATCGATCGCGCTATTGTTCTTCCTGCCTTGGCTGGATACCTCACCGGTGCGTTCGGGCAATTACCGTCCGCTGTTCCGCAAGTTCTTCTGGGTGCTGCTGATCGACATCGCCATCCTCGGATATTGCGGCGTGATGCCCGCTGAAGGCCCTTACATCCTTCTCGGTCAGATTGCGTCTGCTTATTATTTCGCCCACTTCCTCATCATCCTGCCGATCGTTTCGCGTATCGAAAAGCCGCTTGCGCTGCCCAATTCGATTACCGAAGCCGTCACCGGCAAAGCCGCCGCTGCCTAACAGGGAAAGATAGCATCATGGTTCGTCTAATCGCTTTTCTCATCGGGTTGTTCATGAGCGGCTGGTTGCTCGTGTCGGCGGGCATCACCACCTATGGCATGATCACCGATCCTGCGAAGGAAACGGTCGAGGCCAAATTCCACAAACACCCCAAACATGTGTCGTTCAAGCATGACGGCTTGTTTGGCAAATATGACAAACAGCAGCTGCAGCGCGGCTTCAAGGTGTTCACCGAAGTCTGCTCGGCGTGCCACAGTGCAAAGCTGGTGTCGTTCCGTGATCTGTCGGCACTGGGTTATAGCGAAGACGAAGTGAAGGCGATTGCCAAGGGATGGAAGACCGAAGTTCCTTCGATCAACCCCGACACTGGTGAAGCCGCAACGCGTCCAGGCATTGCCGCCGACAAGATTCCTTCACCTTACGCGAACGATACCGCTGCGCGTGCCGCAAACAACAATGCGCTTCCGCCTGACCTTTCGCTGATCACCAAGGCGCGTCATAACGGTCCGGCGTATGTCTATTCACTGCTGACTGGCTATCAGCCCGTTCCGGCTAACCTGCCCAAGGAAAACCGTCCGGGCACGGGGCTGCATTACAACCCCTATTTCGCCAACCTGAACCTCGCCATGGCTGAGCCACTGACCGCGGATGGTCAGGTGACCTATGACGATGGCACAAAGGCAACCAAGGATCAGATGGCAAAGGACGTCGCCGCCTTCCTGACATGGACGGCTGAGCCAAAGATGAACGCGCGCAAGGCCGCCGGTTGGGTGTCGCTGATCTTCCTTCTGATCTTCACCGGTCTGACCTATTTGTCATACCGCACGATCTGGGCTGACAAGAAGAAGCACTAAGTCTGATTCCATGCAAATGCCCTGCGGCGCATGTTCGTCGCAGGGCTTTTCATTTGCGGCAAAGCTATTGACCGGCACGCATGGCAATGGCATTAGCGCGCCACCGAAGCGGGTATAGCATAGTGGTAATGCACTAGCCTTCCAAGCTAGCTAGAGGGGTTCGATTCCCCTTACCCGCTCCAAGTTCCAAGCCTATGTGATGCTGGGACTTTGCGGGGTTCGATTGTCCTCCGCTTCGCTGCGTTCGTCTTCGACTCCACCTTGCCCGCTCCAGACTTCTCCATCCTTGCTACAATTTGCGACAATTTAGGCCGTGCCTTGGTATAGTTTGCGACCAATGCCCCCTAGATGGAATGCATCGGGTCCGCCGGACCTCATGCAAAGCAAGGATTGCACATATGAAACTCTTTCCCCTTATCGGCGCAGGCGCTTTGACGATTGCAGCCGTTGCGGCTTTTGCTGCACCCGGCGCTATGGGCCCAGGCAAGGCTGATACCAATGGCGATGGTGCGGTTTCCAAGGCAGAAATGCTGGCCAAGGCCGACGAACATTTTGCCAAAATGGATGTCAACAAAGATGGTACGCTGAACGCTACCGACAAGGAAGCCAAGGTCAAGGCGCACTTTGGCGAAATGGATACCGACAATAACGGTTCGATCAACGAAGCTGAATTTGTCGCTGCCCACCAGAAGCGCATGGAAATGCGCAGTGGCCCTGACGGTGCCGGTCGAGAAGGCATGGGACCAGAAGGCATGGGACGTGGTGGCAAAGGCATGGGTCATCATGGCCGCGGACATAAAGGACGTGGTGGTGATCATATGGCGATGATGGCGAAGGCAGACAGCAACGGCGACAAGGCGATCAGCCAGGCGGAATTCCGTGCCGCTGCTGAAGCGCGCTTTGCCAAAGCTGATGCCAATAATGACGGCAAGATCAGCACCGAAGAACATCAGGCCGCACGCAAGGCGATGAAGGGCAAGTGGCGCGATGCTGCTCCGCCGCCGTCTCCCGCCGGCTGATCCCTTGAAAATTTGACTATGCCAGGCCTTCTCCCTCCCCCTATACAATTGGCCTGGTATCCGACCGGTCCGGCAATCATTGTCGGGCCGGTTTCGGACTCTATCTAACGCAAAGGCGCGCCGCAGGTGAACAAGACCCGCCCACATGTCCTGCTGGTTGACGACGAAGTGTCGATCCGCGACCCGTTGGCGCGCTATCTGGAGCGGCAGGGCTACCGTGTGACCGAAGCGGCCAATTCCGCCGCCGCGCGCGAAGCCATTGGCGGCTTTGACATCGACATCATCCTGCTCGACATCATGATGCCGGGTGAGGATGGATTGAGCCTGACGCGCTATCTGGCCGAACATGGCGGCCCGCCAGTCATCCTGCTGACCGCAAAGACCGAAGAGACCGATCGCGTCGTAGGGCTTGAAATCGGCGCCGAGGATTATGTGGTCAAACCCTTTTCGCCGCGCGAGCTGGTGGCGCGGATCAAGGTTGTGCTGCGGCGTGGTGAGGGCAACGGCAAACACAAGGAAAACTCCGATGCAATGGGCTTTGCGGGTTGGACCCTGCGGCTCGCCGAACAGGAATTGATCGATCCTGAAGGCACGCTGGTGCCCCTTTCATCCGGCGAATTCCGTCTACTCGAAGCGCTGATCGAACGGGCAGGTCAGGTGCTCAACCGCGACCAGCTGCTCGACCTGACCCGCGGCCGCATCGCCGGACCTTTCGACCGCGCAATCGACAACCAGATCAGCCGACTGCGCCGCAAGATCGAACCCGATGCGAAGAATCCTACGTTTATCAAAACAATATGGGGCGGCGGCTATCGTTTCTCCGCCGATGTCGAGCGGCGGTGATGGCATTGCTCCGCAAACTATGGCCATCGAGCCTGTTTGGACAGCTTATGCTGGTCGTGGCGGTTGCTTTGCTGGTGGCGCAATCGGTCAACACGTTGTTGTTGATTCACGGAACCAGAATGCGTGCCGAACTGGAAGCGTCGTCGATGCTTGTCGCGCGATTGGCGAATCAGATTGAAAGGCGCAGACTAACCGAAGATTCCGCAATTCCTGTTGATCGCCGCAGTCGGCGTCGACTGATCGTGGTGATTTCCGATGCTGCCCCGGTTACAGCGAAGAGCTTTCATATTGAACATGAACTGACCGAGAGGGCCACTGACTATCTGCAATCGGTTGACCCGGAAATTCGAGCGATAAGTCTCGCCGCCGGGCCAATCGCGGAATTGCCCGAAAGATTGCAACGCAAAGAGCAGCGCGACTTGCTCGAAAACCGGCTTTCGAAGCGGGACGAAGCGCATGGGCCCGACAAAGCTATCTTGCTTAATATGCAACTGGGTGACGGAAGCTGGGTCAGTGCAGCGGCGCCGGTAAGGAAACAGGGCCCCAACCCGGTCTTCATCCTGCTGGCGCAGATGATAACGCTTTATCTCGGAGTGCTGATTCCCTTGGCGTTGATTGCGCGCAGAATAGCGCGTCCGTTGCGGATTTTGACACGCCATGTCCGGGCAACGGCATTCGGATTGAATGCGCCAAATTTGGTACCCGAAGGCCCTTCGGATATTCGCAATTTGATCGATGCGTTGAACGGAGCGCAGGAACGAGTGGACCGCATGATTACCGAAAAAGACGTCATGCTCGGTGCGATCGGCCATGATCTCAAAACGCCGCTTGCCTCGCTGCGGGTCCGTATTGAATCGGTTGAAGACGAAGCAGAGCGCCAGAAGATGGCATCGACAGTCGAGGAAATGGTAGCCATGCTCGACGACATCCTGATGCTTGCGCGTGTGGGCAAACAATCCGATCCGCTGCAAAAGACCGATATGGTTGCGCTGGTCGATGCGGTTTGCGAAGATTTTCCGGCTGATGCAAAAATCGACCTGACATTGCCCGATCAGCGGATCACAGCCGACGTCCGCCCGATTCTGCTCAAACGGGCGATCCGCAACATCGTTTCCAATGCATTGCAATATGGCGGCGATGCGATGGTATCGCTCGAACAGACCGCGAATGGCGTGGCAATCCTTGTCGATGACAATGGGCCCGGCATCCCGGAAGAGGCGATGAAAGATTTGCTTGAACCGTTTGCGCGGGCTGAAGGTTCACGCAATCGCGGAACCGGCGGGTCGGGTCTCGGCCTGACCATAGCCCGTGCCATCAGCGAAGCCCATGGCGGCTCGATCAAGCTGGAAAATCGCCCCGAGGGTGGCCTACGCGCCTGCTTGCTGATTAAGGGCTAAGCGGATCGGCCAGCCCGAACTGCTCAAGCTTCCGGGCAAAATCCGTTGCGGATAGGCCGGTCAGGCCGGCTGCCCGTTCAATCTTTCCACCACTTCGCTTGAGTGCTTCCGCCAGCAGTCTGCGTTCCTCGATCGCGAGGCAAGTATGCAGGTCGAGCGAATCGCAGACATTCTCCTTACCATTCGCAACCGCAAATCCGGTTATCGGCGCGCGGGCAAGCAATCGACGGACCTGAGCAGTCTCAAGCCGGCGGCCACCATATTCTGCCGCTGATTGCAGGGCGAATTTGTGCAGTTCGTGCAAATTGCCCGGCCAGTTATGGGCGACCAACGCCCCCCAGGCGGGTTTGGTAATGATTGGACGCAGGCCATTGGGATTGCTGTCCCACTGTGCCTGTATAAGCGCGACAATATCGGCCCGTCGACGGATCAGCGGCTGTGAAGGAATGATCAGCGATGAGATGAGCGCATATAATTCTGCATCAAATTCACCACGTGCAACCAGTTCGACCAGATTGTGGCTGGTCGAGGCGATCAACCGCCCGCCGGAGCGGGGATGTTCGGATAGCCAGACAAGAAGACCTTTTTGCGCTTCGACCGGCAGATTGTCGATGTCTTCAAGGAACAATGTGCCATCAGGCGAAATCATCCGCCATTCGGAGGGTATGCCGAGATCATCGGGCGCGATGATTCCCGCAATTTCCGAGCAACGCAGCGCGATATAATGCACCTGGGGGTTTTGCGAATTGGCGTGGATCGCCGCGGCCATCGCCGCTTTGCCGCTGCCTTCCGGACCGGTTATCAGCAAGGGCTGATCGACCGAGGCTGCCAGACTCACCATTTGCCGTAACGCATGAGCAGCGATGCTCTCACCCACCAATGCGATACAGCGGCTGTCGGCGGCGCTGTGCGATGTCTGCAACATGGCTTGAAACTGGAGCATGAATCCCACCTTTCCTTAAACGAAATCATTCTCGTTTCAGGCAGGATTGTCATTTTCTGGAATATCAGCTGCGGCTTAATAGCGGGTAAGGCCAAAGCGATTGATGTCGCCAAAATGGAGGCTATCCGATGCCAGTTGCATCGGAATTGGAGTGCAATCAGCCGGTCGGCTGTTTCTTCCAGGTTCCGCTCGATTGGAATTCGGGGCGGATATTGCCTTCGTTCGGCAGGTTTCCACCGCCATAGGTCGCGTCGCCACCCTTGGCTGCGGCCGATTTGGAATAGCTTGGCGGTGCATAGACCGGAACATTTTTCTGACGCACCGGCGCGATGTCCGAATAGGCGGATGCAGCTGGTGGGGCCTGATAGGTGGCGCGCGCGGCGGCAATCGCCTCTTGCTCGGCCTTAATCCTGGCAGCAGCAAATTCGCGCTCATATTGTTTCTGCAGCTGGATCGGGTCGAGCGAGGGTGCAGTGCTCGGCGTCCAGGCACGCGGCTTGGGACCGGGGAAGGGCTCGCGACCTGCATAGCTGCTGAAGAAGGCCGAGGGACGACCGGCGCTGCCGCGCCAGCTGTAGAAACGGTGCGCGCCGATTGTGCCGAGATAGTTCAGGCTGGGTGCCCAATAGGGATAGACATAGGTCGCGTGATAGTGCGTGGCCATGCCGACCGGTGCATAAACATAGCCTGCCAGAGCCTGCAGCGCGACATTCTGCGCGCGCAACCAAGCCGGACGTGCCGGCATGCGTGCCATTGACCCATCGCAGGAATAGCTGAACTGGCAGCCAGTTGCGCGTTCGGACCCCTGATAAATCACCCCGCAAATCGTATTCGGATAAGTCGGGTGGCGCATGCGGTTGATGATGACTTGTGCGACAGCGCGTTGTCCGGCGTCGGGTTCGTTTGCCGCTTCATAATAGATTGCGTCAGTCAGGCATTTGAGCGCGCGACTGTGGTCGGCCGTGCCAGCACGGATGACCAGAGGCTGCGCGGCACCGGCAGGTGAGGGAGGCAGGGCCTGCAATTCGGCCAAGCTCGCATCGCTGGGCAATGCACCATCAAGCGCGGCGAAGCTGCTGTCGCTGGGTGCTGGTGCCGTTGGTGCAGGAGCGACCTCGTTCGGATCGAGGAAATAGAATGCCGACCCGGCAAAATTCTCTTCGGGTTTTTCGACCGAGCTTAAAGGCTCGCGGACGTCTACCGACTTGGACCAGCCAAATTGCGCCGTTGTCGGCAACAGCGCGAGCAATGTGAAGGCAATGACGACGAGCAGGATTTCGCGGACGCCAAACAGCCGCCGACGACGCGCTTTGGGTTCAGCGCGACGCTGTTTACCATTTTCGGTCTCGAAAGGATGGTGAAACATGGGCCCCAGTCGTTGTCGCGCCATCGTTAGCGCGATTCGCCTATAGGGTAATTAGATTGCTTGCGTGTGAACTAATTCTGCGCTGTGCCAGCATGGGACGCGCACGAAGGCACGGATTAACTTAACTTTTTTGGCCATGTCATTCAAAAGCAATTGTAAATAATTGTGCGCCGCACCATCAAACTGCGCTACACACCGCAAAAGGTGCTTTTGCTTGCACCATGGGGGCAGCCCTCATTAGAAGCCACGATCTACGAATCATCCGGAGAATTTCTATGGCGGCGAAATGGACGCCTGACAGTTGGCGCGAACAGCAGGGTCTGCAAATGCCCATTTATCGGGACGCTGCAGCCTTGGCTGATGCGGAAGCGACGCTGCGCAACTATCCCCCGCTGGTTTTTGCCGGTGAAGCGCGCAATCTGACAGCAGAACTCGCCGATGTCGCCAACGGCAAGGCATTCCTTCTGCAAGGCGGTGATTGTGCTGAAAGTTTCGCCGAATTCCATCCGGACAATATCCGTGATACCTTCCGCGTGATCCTGCAGATGGCGGTCGTTCTGACCTTTGCCAGCAAGCTGCCGGTGGTCAAAATCGGTCGAATGGCAGGGCAATTCGCCAAACCGCGCTCTGCCGATACCGAGACAATCGGCGATGTTGAGTTGCCAAGTTATCGCGGCGACATCATCAACGATATTGCGTTTGATGCGGTCTCGCGCGAACCCGATCCTGCACGTATGGTCCGTGCCTATAGTCAGGCGGCGGCGACGCTCAACCTGCTCCGTGCTTTCAGCGGGGGAGGCTATGCCAATCTGCATCAGGTGCATGCCTGGACCCACGACTATATGGGCCGGTCACCCTGGGCGAAAAAGTTCAAGGATGTCGCTGACCGTATTGGCGAAGCCTTGGCGTTCATGGAGGCATGCGGTGTAACGCCGGAAACGGTTCCGCAGATCAAGGGTACCAGCTTCTACACCAGTCACGAGGCGCTGTTGCTGCCCTATGAGCAGGCGTTAACACGGCAGGATTCGCTGACCGGCAAATGGTATGACACATCGGCGCACATGCTGTGGATCGGTGACCGCACGCGTTTTGATGGGTCGGCACATGTCGAATTCCTGCGCGGTATTGGCAACCCGATCGGCATCAAATGCGGTCCATCGCTGGAACCCGATGCGCTGTTGCACATGCTTGACACGCTGAATCCGGACCGGATTGCCGGGCGGATGACGCTGATCACGCGCTATGGCCACGACAAGATCGAGGCTGGCTTGCCCAAATTGGTGCGTGCTGTGCAACGCGAAGGCCATCCGGTGATCTGGTCGTGTGACCCAATGCATGGCAATGTGATCAAGGCGGCCAGTGGATACAAGACACGTCCTTTTGACCGCATCCTTGCTGAAGTGCGCGGTTTCTTCGCGGTACACCGCGCTGAGGGCAGCTTTGCGGGCGGCATCCACGCCGAAATGACCGGGCAGAATGTCACCGAATGCACCGGCGGCGCGATTGCGATCACTGACGAGGCTCTGGCCGACCGCTATCACACCCATTGCGATCCGCGTTTGAATGCGGCGCAGTCGCTCGAACTGGCCTTCTTGCTGGCTGAAATGCTTAATCAGGAAATGTCCGAGCGGGCAAAGCAGGCGGCGTAGTGGCGGGCGGACGGGTTACCATCATGCAACGCGATGTTGTGAAATCGGGCGTCGGCTTTGGCAGTGCACTGGCCATCGCGATCAGCTTTACCACGCACAAATCGGTGCTTTGGGCGATTTTGCATGGTCTGTTCGGATGGCTTTACGTGCTCTATTACGTTCTGACACGCTGATCACTTGCAGATTGCTAAAGGCCGACCCGCATTGCTAAAGGGGTCTGGCTATGCGCAAGCTAATCCTAATAGCAATTCTGGCTTCTGTGTCCGCTTGTCAGCAAACGGTTGATACCAATATTGCTTCCAGCGGAACGGGATTGAGCCGACCGGGTTCGATCGGGCTGGGAGATACTGTGTCCGCTCTGGATGCGGAGCTTTTGCAAAAAGTAACCGATAGTCTTGCCCGAAGGGGGTATCTTGTTGGTATTACCCCCGACTATCATCTTGATATTTCAGCATCCCATGGGCCGATTTCGGCAAAAGTGATTGAAGCGTCATCTGGCGACCGCACCAAGAAAAAGGCGATGCCGTGGTTCCGGAAATGTGCGCCGACAGTCTATCGTTTTGGAATTCTCTTGACCGACGTGAAGAATGGCGATGTCGTCTATCGGGGGGAGGCGTCTGAGGAGCATTGCGTCGAAGGCGATAAGTCGGTTTTTCCACATTTGGCCGACGCATCGCTAAAGGATTTGTCGGCGCCGCGCGGGGCTCGCGTGGAAAAGCGGAGTGCGCGGCGCTAAATCAGTCTTCGACCGGCTCAACCGCCTCTGGCAATGTAAGCTGGAAAAGCGCCCCGCCATCCTCGGCGTTTTTTGCGGTCACCGTGCCTCCATGGCGATCGGCAACAGCCTTCACAAATGCCAGCCCCAGACCTAGACCCTTGGCGCGGGTCTTGCCTTCTCTTCCGGTGACAAAACGGCCGAATAGTTGCGGAAGCAGATTCTCGTCAATCCCGCTGCCACTGTCCTTAATCGTCACCTCCAGCATCGGATTGCTGTCGTCCGTCAACCGGCTGACCGTGACGATAATCTTGCCGCCATCGGGTGAGTGCTTGATGGCGTTGTCGAGCAGATTGGTGATCGCGCGCGTCAACGTGTCGGCTTCGGCAAAAACAAAGCCGTCGTCGCAATCGTCCTGAACCTCGATCTGGATGTTGCGTTCTCGGGCCAGCGGCCACAGGCTATCGGCCATGTCGCGGACCAGATCGACCAGCAAAATATCGGTTCCCGAAAATTCGGCCTCACCCATGCGCGCAATCTGAACAAAGTCCTGCGCAAGCTGCATGGTGCGGCGGGCGTGATGCTCGATCCGCTTGGAAATTCGTTCATTACGGACATCGCCCAGCAGCGAAATAATTGCCGATTGTGGCGCGCGCATATCGTGCGACAACAACTGCAACGCCTCTTCGCGGTCAGACTGCGCGCGACAATTCGGTTATGTCCGCCAGATAGTGGATTTGCCCGCTCTGCTCGCCTGCGTCGCTGACAATCGCTGCAGTGCGCATCACGAAATTGCGATCCAGCTTTGAACTGAAACGGACGAATTCAATTTCACTTTTGGGATCAACGGGATCATCGGCATAGTTCTTGCGTTTTGCCAGATAATGGCTGACCGATGCCCGTTCGTGCGGAACCACGATATCATCAAGCAGGTCGTTAAGCTCCATGCCAACAATCGGGCGTTCGAGTGTCGCTTCGATCAAATCATTGGCCAACGTCACCACACCATCATTGTCGGTCACAAACATCGGGTCTGGCAAATGCTCCAGTGTATCGCTGACAAAACGGCGCAGGTCGCGCAGATGGTCGATGCTCCGGCCAGCGCGGTGCTTTGGCGGCCGACAAGATCGTTGGTGGCAGCCTCGGTCCGAGGAATTGGAACCATCCCGCCCTCGCTTTCCAGATCACCAAGTTCGCTCGCCATAAAGTCGCTCATCGCTTGCAAACGCCGCCATCCCCAAAGCGGATAGGCGAACAAAATACCCAGCAAGGCCGCGCCCGGCGGGAACCACCAGTTGAAACGAAGCGCGGTAGCACTGCCGATCAATATGACGGCGACGAGAAAAACCGATGCGATAAGGGCAACCCGAGGTCGCCAGCGCAAAAAACCTATCAGCAATATCCAGACAGGCAGGAACGACAATAGCAGCGATTTGGTCGTTCCCAGTGGACGGATAAAATCGTCGCGCCGCAATGCACCCAGCATATTGGCCATGATTTCCGAACCCGAAAGCATGCCGCCATCGCCGAATGGCACCGGGTAGTTATCGCCTAATCCGGTAGCCGTTGCACCAATGATGACATCGCGGCCCTGTATGAGATCTGCCGGGACTGATCCGTTCAAAATGTCCGCATAGGCGACTTCGGAAAATGCGCCACGCTTCGAATAGGGGATAAGTACGCTCTGATTGCAATTGCCGTTGCGCCGATAGGCCGGGGACATTGCCTTGCCAGAGGTGCGATAAACTAGTTCAGTGATGTGAGGCCAGCGTCTGCCATTGTCCTCGGGATCGAAGCACAGCATTCCGCGCCTGACGATACCATCGCCATCAAACTCGACATTGACATGGCCAATGCCATCAACCGTTTTGGCAAAATTCGGGGCAGGTGGAATGGTGTCATAGGCACGGCCTTCATTGCCCGGCGTACTGAAATGCAGCGGCAAATAGGCGGGTGAACCAGCGGAAAAAGCCGCCGCAAGTGCGGCATCGCCAGCCGGATCACCATCTTCGCTGAGCAGGATATCGAACAATATCGACCGAGGCTTGCCTTGCTGAATGGTCTGGACAGCCCGTGCATGGATATCGCGCGGCCATGGCCATTTGCCAATCTCTGCCAGACTGTGCTCATCAATCGTGACCATCAAAATTTCGGTGTCGGCCGAAGGGCGGCCGAAGGCGCTCAACTGGTCATAAAAGAGGTTGTCGAAAGCTGAGGCGCCGCGCCAGTAACTGGCGGCGACCACCACGAAACTTGCCATGATAAAAATGGCGAACCATTCGAGCAGCAAGCGTAAGCGAAGTGCGCCGAGCATTCAGACCGGCCCAAATCGTTTATCCAGTGACGCCGATCTTCTCAAATTCTGTCCAGTTGCTGTTCACTTCGCCATCCAGATATTGGACCGACGCGACGCGCCAGTAATAGTCACCAGACGGCAGGGCCGACAAGGTGATTTCGGTTTGTTCAAGCCCGCGCTGGTCAATAACTGGAAGTCCGTCTTTGCCGCCACGAAACAGCTGGAAATGATAGCGGAAATTCCCGCGACCGGCGGATGCCCATTTGAACTTGTAACCCAACGGATCCGCTGCGGCAGACGCTGAAATGCTGTTCAACCTCCGCTTGAAGGCGAAGGTTGCCGGAATGCCCTCGACTCCGCTTTGCGATACTGGGCGGATGCGAACGAAATAGTTTCCGTCGGGGATTTCGGTGAATTCAGCGGAGCCTGCGGATGTCGTCGTGTCAGCCAACTGATCGACAAAACCTGCGTCACTCGACAACGAAACGCGTGCGCCGCGAGCTGCCGCAATGGTCGGGATGTTGAAAAGAACGCTGCCTTCGCGCTGCAGTTTTCCGGCATCGGGCCATTCAACAGCGGGCAACAAGGTTTCAATCGACGACATGCCACTTTTGTCCACGACCAGGCCTGAGCCAGCGGGCAGGGGGCTCTCCGATCCGTTGGGAAGTCCGACCGCCAACGCACCCTCAGTGACTTCAGCAAAGTCTGTCCCGGCGGTTTCGTCATATCGGCTTTGGAATTCTGTGCCCCGCACAGCAGACACAGCCTTGGGTGAGCGCATCCTATATTGGTCGTTTGCCGCTTTCATTGGGGTCACGGTTGAGCGGACGCCGCCCTTGGTCAGATCAAAATCATAGTCCAGGCTGGAATCGATCTTGTATCGGCGCAGGCGCGATATGTGCAGTCGGCTGTTTGACGGCAGCGAAACCCGCGAGCCATTGTCCAGCACCAATGTCGCAAAGGAGGATGCTCCAGTCTGGATCGTCGTGCCTTCTGCCAGTGCTGCGCCATTTGTCAAAGAATGGCTCGCGCCACGACTGCTAATCGTAACATTGCCTCTTACGCTGAGCGCCTTGGCTTCGCCCGGAACAAATTTCAGCAACCCGCGCGAAATTTTAAGCCGCGTACCGACGGGAATGGCGAGCGGGTTGGCTATGCGGTTGGCACGTTGGACAAATCGGTAATGCGCTTCGCGCGTCATATAGTCACGAGCGAGATCGATCAGCGTATCGCCGCGCTTGACCGTGTAGATCAGCTCGTCACCGGCCTGAGCGGACGCAGGCGCAACTATGCCGGCTGCAACCAACATTAGGACTAGAAGACTGCGCAAAAAGGCCAAGGCTGCCTCCCTATTTGGGGTCCATCGTCTCCAGACGATAGCCGTAACCGAAAACGGTGAAAATCCGAAATCCGTTTTCCGGCTTCAGATCCAGTTTTGAACGAACCCGCGAAATATGCATATCGAGCGTGCGTGTGGCCAGCGCCGCGGTGGTGCGCCAGATTGTTTCCATGATGTAATTGCGCGACAGGGTGCGATCCCGGTTGCGGAAGAACAAGTCTGCAAGTTCAAATTCCTTGGCCGTCATCGAAACAGTCTGCCCGTCAAAGAAAACGGTCTGTTCGATCCGGTCAAATTCATATTTGCCATAGGTTACCTTGGTATCGAAGGCGCCCACGGTTGCATTGCGTCGCAGCATGGCGTTAATCCGCGCCATAATAACGCCGCGATCTTCGGGCTTGGTGATATAGTCATCGGCACCAGCATTCAGGGCGTCGCTGATATCCTTTTTCGCCGAGCGAGCAGTCAACATGATGACGGGCGGGCGCTCGGTCAGCGAATCCTGCATCCATTTCAGTGTTTCCAGACCATCGCGCTTGGGCATTGACCAGTCGAGGATCAAAAAGGTCGTATGTTTCGCGCACCAATGACTGGCCGACGGCTAGACCATCGGAAAAGGTGACCGAGGTGTGGCCCATTTCGTCGATAATAGATTTGAGGAACGAAACGACATCGGCTTCGTCGTCCGCAATCGCAATGCGCATAATAAGTGACCCATTATTCTGTTTGTCAAAAATGTCGCGCATCGCTGCGCGGACAATGAACTACTTTGAAACTACGAGCATTTTACGTGTTTATCCAGCAACGTTGCTCTTGGTTACAAACATTTACAAGCCTGTCTGTTTGTTGAATGCTATAAGCGATCAGGTAATCACTATCGCTGCCCTTTGGTCGCAAAAGCAGCGGGGCCGTCCATGCTTTTGTATGGGCGGCCTTTTTTACGGGATTTCGGGGAGAGATTGGCTGGGGTGGCAGGATTCGAACCTGCGCATGCCGGTACCAAAAACCGGTGCCTTACCGCTTGGCTACACCCCAGCAGCCGACTTCAATATGCGTCGGCGAGCCGCCCATATAGCGAGAGAAAATATGAAGGCAATGTGCCTTGTGCCGTTTTTCAGCTGATGGGAACGACCCAGCCATGGGTGTCAGGCGCCACGCCGCGTTGAATATCAATCAACCGTGCTTTCAGCTTTTGCGTCAATTGGCCCGGCCCTCCACTGCCGATGGTAAAGGCAAAGTCCGGTGCGCTGACTTTGCCGATGGGGGTCACCACCGCCGCAGTGCCGCAGGCAAAGGATTCGATCAATCGGCCGGATTCCGCATCCGCGCGCCACTGGTCGATCGCATAAGGCTCTTCGCGCACGCTCAGCCCTTCTTCTCGGGCAAGTGCGATCAAGCAATCGCGCGTTACGCCGTGCAGGATCGTGTCGGACAGCGGGGGAGTTTGAATGCTGCCATCGTCAAAGACGAAGAAGATGTTCATTCCGCCCAGTTCCTCGATCCAGCGATGTTCTTTGGCGTCGAGGAATACTACCTGATCATGACCGGCCTGCATGGCCTCGGCGATTGGGACAAGGCTGGCCGCGTAATTGCCACCGCATTTGGCAGCGCCGGTGCCGCCGGGACCCGCACGGTTATAATGTTCGCTGACCCACAGCGAAACGGCGGGTGCGCCGCTTTTGAAATAATTGCCGGTCGAGGCAGCGATCACCATGAAAAGATACTCGTTCGCCGGGCGCACGCCCAGGAAGGCCTCGGTCGCGATCATGAACGGGCGCAGATAGAGCGAGCCGCCTTCGACGCTTGGGAACCACTGCTTGTCGATTTCGACCAGTGCCTTGCAAGCGTCTACAAATATTTGCTCGGGCAATTCGGGCATTGCCATGCGCCGTGCCGAGGCATTGAAGCGGCGCGCATTGGCTTCGGGCCGGAACAGCGCCATGCTGCCGTCGCTCATCTTATAGCCTTTGAGCCCTTCGAAAATCTCTTGCGCGTAATGGAGAACTGCTGTCGCCGGATCGAGCGACAGAGGTCCGCGAGGACCGAGGTTAGCATCGTGCCAGCCTTGACCTTCGGTGTAGCGAATCGTGACCATATGGTCAGTGAAAGTTTTTCCGAAACCCGGATCAGCAACCCGCGTCGCGCGCTCCGCGTCCGATATCGGCGAGGGGTGGGGAATGCGGGTAAGCGATGCGAATTTGGTTTCGGTCATGATCTATTCCGGTTTGAAACAATATTGCGGATTCGCAAATATTCAGGAAATGCTTGCACTGTGATATGACCCGCGCCAAGATACGTCAATATGGCTGTCCCATTTTCCTCAACTGTAGAACCGGACTCGAGCGCTTCTTTGCCTAACGAGGATGACGTGCGGCGCGGTGTGGAATTGCTCTATTTCGGCTATACGCGTCTGACCCGGTCGGTCGATGACAAGCTGACCGACTATGGCCTTGGTCGAGCGCATCACCGCGCACTGTATTTTATCGCTCGGCAACCTGACTTGTCGGTGAGCGATTTGCTTCGCATCCTTGCCATTACCAAACAGTCACTCGGCCGAGTGCTCAATGATTTGTCCGCGCATGGGCTGATAGAATCACGACCCGGTTCGACCGACCGTCGACAAAAGCTACTGTCGTTAACCGAAAAAGGTGTGAAATTTGAGGCAACACTTTTTGATATTTTGTACAAGGGTATGACTTCGGCTTACACCTCTGCGGGCGGAGATGCTGTAAAGGGGTTTTTGGCAGGTGCTTGAAAGACTTATTCCGGAAGCGGAAAGACCGATGGTGGAAATATTGCAGGGCAGGTCGTTATGAACGATACAATTCTGGGCAAATTGGAGGAGACCATCCTCGACCGCCGTTCCGCCGATGCGGGCAGCAGCTACGTCGCCTCTCTTTTCGCAAAGGGTCTGCCAAAAATCGCGCAAAAGGTAGGTGAGGAAGCGACCGAGACAGTCATCGCTGCCTTATCGGGCGACAAGGGCGAGCTCATCTCCGAATCCGCAGATCTCATTTTCCATCTTCTGGTATTGTTGAGTGCAAAAGATGTTTCCTTTGAAGCGGTTCTTGCCGAACTTGCGCGTCGCGAAGGCGTTTCGGGAATAATCGAGAAAGCGGCTAGGGGAGAATAAAATGCCGGTTGATGCAACGCTTGGCTATGACGACAGCAATATTTTCGCGCGCATCCTGCGTGGCGAGATTCCCAACAAGACTGTGTATCAAGACGATTGGGCGCTCGCTTTTCACGACATCAACCCACAGGCACCGATCCACATTTTGGTGATACCCAAGGGAGCCTATGTCAGTTGGGACGATTTCAGCGAACGGGCGAGCGACGCGGAAATCGCCGGTTTCGTGCGTGCCGTGGGCAAGGTGGCGCGTGATCTTGACCTGGTTTCGCCCGGATATAGGCTGCTCGCCAACACTGGTATCAACAGCCATCAGGAGGTTCCACACCTCCACGTCCATCTTTTCGGTGGAAAAGCGCTGGGGCCTATGCTCGCCCGGTGAAATTTTGTTGCGCTATGAAGATTAGCCTCTAGGTTCTCCCCAGCCAAGAATTTGGGGAGTAAACTATGATATTCGGGCGCGTAAAGCCGCTTGATGCGATTTTGGCAACGGCAGAGAAAAAGTCGTTGCACCGGTCGCTCGGCGCATTTCAGCTTACCATGTTGGGGATCGGGGCAGTGATCGGCACCGGAATTTTCGTTCTGACCGCCGAAGCGGCACAAAAAGCTGGTCCGGGGATGATGATCTCGTTCATCATCGCGGGACTGGTCTGTGCGGTTGCGGCACTTTGCTATGCCGAAATGTCGGCGATGGTCCCGGTTTCGGGGTCGGCTTATACTTATAGTTATGCGGTGATGGGCGAATTAATCGCGTGGATGGTTGGCTGGGCATTGATCCTGGAATATGCCGTTGCGGCTGGGGCGGTGTCGGTCGGCTGGTCAGGTTATCTGATCGGTGCAATCGAAAACTCGCTTTCAATAGATATACCTGACGCATGGGTGCTTGGGCCGTTTGACGGCGGCATCATCAATCTGCCAGCTATGATTATTGCCGGGCTGGTGACATGGTTGCTCGTCATTGGAACGCGCGAAAGCGCGACGATCAATTCAATTTTGGTGGCGATCAAGATTGTCGCACTGACAGCCTTTGTCGTATTGGCCATTCCCGTGATGAACATGGAGAATTTTGAACCTTTTGCTCCGCTGGGCTTTGGAGGAATTGGCGCAGCGGCGGCTTCGATCTTTTTTGCCTATGTCGGATTTGATGCCGTGTCGACGGCGGCGGAGGAGACCAAAAATCCGCAACGCAATATGCCAATCGGCCTGATCGGTTCGTTGGGGATTTGCACGATCTTCTACATGCTGGTCGCCGCAGGCGTTATAGGCTCGGTTGGCGCACAACCCGTGACCAATGCCGCCGGTGTTGCGTTGGAGCCGGGCAGCCGGGAACTGACCGCACAATGTGCTGCGATTGCCGGGCAAGCAGTCACCTGTTCCAAAGAAGCGTTGGCTTGGACCTTGCGCGAAATCGGCTGGCCACAAATTGGCAACCTTGTCGGCTTGGCCGCCATTTTGGCGCTTCCTTCGGTCATTCTGATGATGATGTTCGGGCAAACCCGCATCTTTTTTGTGATGAGCCGCGATGGTTTGTTGCCAGAGGTTTTCTCGAAAATTCATCCCAAATATAATACCCCGCATGTGATCACGGTTTTGACCGGGATTGCGGTGGCGTTGTTTGCGGCGTTTTTCCCAGTGGGTCAGCTGGCCAATATTTCCAATTCAGGAACTTTGTTTGCCTTTGCCGCGGTGTCGATTGCGGTGATGTATTTGCGCAAAACCGATCCGTCACGTCACCGGCCATTCCGCACGCCAGCAGTTTTCGTTGTGGCACCGCTGTCGATTTTGGGCTGCCTATATCTGTTCTACAAACTGGATATAAAGAGCATTATATTGTTCGGCATCTGGGCGGTGGCCGGGCTGTTCGTCTATTATCTTTACAGCCGTTCGCGCAGCCATGTTGGTAAGGGCATTATCGAGGTTCACGAGGATGATCCCGATGCACCGCCAACATCGGTTCCACCGATCCAATAGGCCGAACGCAAAACAGTAAAAAGAAAGGGAGGCTTCGGCCTCTCTTTTTTGTCCACCAGTGGCGCAAACCTAAAGCGGCATATATTGCGTGGTGCCGGGGCGGGAGAAGAGTTTGCCGCGCTCTCCCCAGAACACCAGCAACAGAGAAGCTGTTCCACACCCCAGAAAACCAATTGAAACCGGGATCGAGGTGCCGTTGAACTGCTGCCCTATCCAGGCGCCGATCCCTGCCGCCAGCACCATCCGGACAAAGCCCTGAAAGGCAGAGGCTGCACCAGCAAAGGCCCCAAAGGGTTGCATCGCGATTGACGAGAAATTGGCCCCAACAAACGCCGCCAGCGCCATATTGGGAATCAGCAGCAACAGGAACAGCAACAGGCTTTGCGGTGCAATCCAGTGCCCGGCGAGCTGCGCCGCGCCCATCAGGATGAAGGCGATGACTGCGCTGTGCGATACCCGTCGCGCCCCGAACCGCTCGACAATGCGCGCGTTGGTGAAATTGCCCAGCGCCATGCCAATTCCCAAAAAGGCGGTGCAGAGCGTGAACAATTCCTTCGCGCCAAAGGCATCGGCAATCACCTGCTGAGAACTGTTCAGGAAGCCGAACATCGCTCCCTGCAAAATGCCGCCGCCCAGCATATAGGCTATCGCCGTCCGGTGTCTAATCACGCTGTTCCAAGCCGCCAGCATCTGTCGTGGCTGCAACGGGACGACATTGGCCGGATCAAGCGATTCCGGAAAACGTATCCAGACCCACAGCGCGACAATTGCGCCTGCAACTCCAAAAAGAATGAAAATTGCGCGCCAGTCGGCAACCCACAGCACCACCTGTCCGACCGACGGTGCGAGCACCGGCACTACCATGAAGATCAGGAAGGTTGTCGACATGATCCGTGCCATCCGGTCGCCAGAAAAGCGGTCGCGGACAATCGCTGCTGCCAGCACACCCAGCCCGCCGCCACACAGGCCATGCGCGATGCGCAATCCGAGCAGCATGTCGTAACTCTGCGCCATGCCGCTTAAGATCGAGAACAACATATATCCGGCTATCGAACCGAGCAAAAGCGGGCGACGACCGATACGGTCTGACAAGGGGCCAATAACCAGCGATCCCGCCGCATTGGCGAACAGATAGGTCGATATGACAAACTGGATATCGTTGCGGTCGGCGATTTTCAGGCCATCGGCCATGTCGGGAAAAGCAGGCAGCATGGTATCGATGGCAAAGCCATTCAGCGCCATGATCATCGCAACCATCCAGATGAATTCGCGCTCGCCTATGGTGCGTCTGTCGGTTTTCGCAGGAGATGGCATTGGCCCCCTATGCGGACGCCGCACCGCCTTTGCCAGCATTGTTTTCAGTCGCGCAGCATTGGCAGCAGTGTTATTGCCCACGACAAGTAAATGAGGGAATAGAAATGCGCATCGGACAAATCGGATGTTGGGGTTTGGCGTTTGCCGGATTTGCCTTTGCGAATTCCGCAGCAGCAGAAGTCCTCCCCGGCAGTTGTCAGGAAATCATCAATCTGCAGGATGACAGCGAAGTCGATACTGCGCGGTTGATAGAAGTCGACGGCGCAACGATCACAACACCTGTTCAGTTTGTTACTCAACTCGCTGGTGCAAAAGGAAAATTACTCATTATCAAAGGAGGTGATTTCAGCGGTTGGGATTTTGCGCCGCTCTCCAAATCCTTTGGTCCGATGTGCTTTAATCAAAGCAATCTGAAATCAACGCGTTGGGATGGCGGGAAATATGACGGCATCGGTTTCATCGAATCCGAGCTTGAGAACGCAAGTTTTCGTGATGCGTCGCTGCAGTCTATCCTGTTGCGCGTTCCCTATCTGAAATCGGTCGACATGACCGGTGCGGACCTGTCTGATGGCTGGTTTGACGGTGGCTGGGATGGCAGCATTGAAAACTGGAAAGCCGACAAGGCGCGTTTGGTCAATTTCACTTTTTCGTGCGGGATCACGCTGGGCGACGGATGCCCGCTCGACCGCCAGAATGTCAGTTTCATCGGTGCGGACTTTAGCGGAGCGAATATTTCAAGCTACCGCCTATGGGGGCAGGGCAATTATTCGGCGGCCATTTTTGATGGCACCCGTTTCGAACCGGCCCAGATGCTCGACCTGATAAATGCAGAATTCCGCAATAACAATTTTCTGGTCGGCGGCGGCGAAGAAGTTGAATTAAATGCCGACGAAATAAACCAGATCATTCTAGACGCGACAGAAGTCCGGAAGACGAATGACAGTCAACCGTTTGATAGTACAAAAGCCAGATCGAGCGCCGAAAAGGATATTTGCGGCGAATATGCGGCTGATGTGCGCGCGCTCGACCGGCGCATGGCATCGCTTTATGCTACGATCCGCCCGAAATATCCGGCAATTGCTTCGGGGTCAAAAAACTTGGATTGCGAACAGGAACAGTTGTGCCGATCGTGCGTGCCTGCTCTCCGCCTATCAAAAGCGTGTTTCACAGTTAATGGTCAGCATCGGCGAGCCTGAGGTGATCTCCCCGGGGACCAGCGCGTTGTTCATCAACGACACGCTCGAACTGAGTGATGCGTTTCGCAGCAGCGGGCTTTTTCGCAAAATCACCCCGGTTCTTGTCGGAGCATCTTCTGCCGAAGCCCTGCTAACCCGGGAGCGGGATGGTCGTTATTCCATAACCGGCGAAGCCGTTGGTGCGAATGCTCATCTCTGTTCAGTTGATGGCCAAGGATTGCGTTTCGATCCGCGAACGGGCTGGTTTGCAGGGCCAAGCGAAAATGGTCCGATGCGTCGTGCCGCTGTCTTTCGCTCCTTTGACGATAGGATCGAGTTTCCGGGCGATGGACATGCGGATGACACTGAATTTCCCGGTAGTGGTGATTATGTGAGCTGTGGTGCACGCGCGGTCCTGCCGGAATTGCGTCAGATCGACGTCGATGCCGCCCTGCTCGATCAGCGGGCGAAAGCCTATTCCGAAGGCGATTGATGGTCTTCAGCGATGGACCAGGAAGACATCCGCAAAATAATCCACGTCGATATGGACGCCTTTTATGCGTCGGTGGAGCAGCGCGACAATCCGGAGCTGAAGGGAAAACCGGTTGCAGTCGGCGGATCTTCCAAACGCGGCGTAGTCGCGGCGGCAAGCTATGAAGCACGGGCCTTTGGCGTGCGCTCAGCAATGCCTTCAGTCACTGCGCTACGCAAATGCCCCGACCTGATTTTCGTCAAACCGCGTTTCGAGGCCTACCGCGCGGTGTCTGGAAAAATCAGAGAGATTTTCGCACGGCACACCGATTTGATCGAGCCGCTTGCGCTGGATGAGGCTTATCTGGATGTCACTGAAGACAAACAAGGCATTGGCTCCGCCGTTCGCATCGCCAAAAAAATTCGCGCCGATATCCGTGCTGAAACAGGCCTGACCGCCAGCGCAGGTGTCAGTTACAACAAATTTATCGCAAAACTAGCGAGCGATCAGAACAAGCCCGATGGCCTTTGCGTCATTTTGCCTGAGCAGGGTGAGGCGTTTGTCGCGGCTTTGCCGGTACGCCGCTTTCATGGCGTCGGGCCGCGGACCGCCGAGAAAATGGAACGGCTGGGAATCACGACCGGGGCCGACCTTCGGGCGCGGAGCGAAGAATGGCTGCAGGCCAATTTTGGCAGTTCGGGAAGTTATCTGTACAAGGCTGCACGGGGCATCGACCACCGCCGTGTAAATCCTAGCCGGGAACGCAAATCCATTGGCGGTGAACTCACCTATTTCGAAGACAAGCAAGCTGATCAGGATTTGCGCACCGCGCTTGACGAAATCATCGACATTGTCTGGGGACGGATCGAGCGCAGCGGGGCAGTGGGTAAAACGATAACGCTGAAAGTGCGCTATTCCGATTTCAGGACTATCACCCGATCCCGTTCCCCCGGCCATGTCGTCACGCAAAGGCAAGAATTTGCAGCGATCGGCCATATATTGCTCGATGCTATCTTGCCTGCGACGATGGGCATCCGATTGCTGGGGTTAACGCTGTCCGGTCTTTCCGATGCTGATCCTAAGGGCGATAGTGATCGAACAGAACCGTCGAACGCTGGACCGGAAGAAGAGCAGCAACAATTTGCCTTTCCAGATATTGAAAATTGAAGATTTAGTTCACATATCAGAGAACCGTATCACACCAGCAACACAGGACGCGAAATATGGCCCGCCCCCAGACCGATATTGACGCCACCAAACAGGAACTGCTCGACATCGTTGAAGCAATGGTCGCAAAGCGCGGCGCTGTTGAAATTACGGTCAACGAATTGGCCGCCGAGGCCGGAATGTCACCTTCCAATCTCTATCGTTTTTTCGAAAATAAAGAGGCGATTTTGGAGGCAGCCGCCGAACGCTGGTTCGCGCCAAAAATCGCGATCATGGAAGAGGTGGTGGCTCTGCCATTGCCGGCGCATGAAAAACTCTATCAGTTTTTCGTACGCCGCTATCGTTTATCCTGCCAACAACTTGCAGCCCCCCAGCTTTTTCAAAGCTATATGGAATTGGGAGCGCAGCATTTCGAGGTTGTGCGTGGCTATGTCGATCTCGGTGACCATTATCTTGCGATCATCGTTGCTGAAGCCATGGAGCAGGGCTTTTTCACCGACCTGACGATTGACGAGACCGTGTCGTTGATCAATCAGATGGTGCATGTTTATTGCAACCCGGAAGTGCTGGTTTTTCTGGCGCATAAAATGTCGGAAAATAAGCTGTCGCTCATTGTCGATGCTATTTTCGCAGGATTGGGGCAGGGGGCAAAGCCGGTTGCCGATGTGCCCAATATTAAGGTCGTCAGCTGAAGGTCCCGATTTGGGCTTGTCTCTCGAAGGAAGCTCTGGCAAAGGCCCGCGCCTGACATAGTGGGCGATTAGCTCAGCGGTAGAGCACACCCTTCACACGGGTGGGGCCACAAGTTCGATCCTTGTATCGCCCACCATTTTTCAGCGCCTCATACTCCCGAACGTGCTGCCGATATTGATCGTGGCAATGCTTGACGTGTGCTTTTGGCTCCCGCAACGCGGTAAGCAATTTCAGGGAGGATTCGCACATGAAAACCCGCATCACCGAAATGCTTGGTATCCAGCACCCGATCATTCAGGGCGGCATGCATTATGTTGGCTATGCCGAGATGGCGGCCGCCGTATCGAATGCAGGTGGGCTTGGAATTATCACCGGCCTGACGCAGCGCACGCCGCAGGATCTGGCGAACGAAATCGCGCGTTGCCGTGATATGACCGACAAGCCTTTCGGCGTAAATGTTACCTTCCTGCCAACGGTCAACGCCCCTGATTATCCCGCGATCATGAAGGTTATTATCGATGGTGGAGTGAAGGCTGTTGAAACCGCCGGCAACAACCCGGTTGCGGTCCTGCCCTACCTCAAAGACGCCGGGATCAAGGTAATCCACAAATGCACCGCCGTGCGCCACGCGTTGAAGGCACAGGCGATTGGCTGCGATGCTGTGTCGGTCGATGGTTTTGAATGCGGCGGGCATCCGGGCGAAGACGATGTTCCCAATTTCATATTGTTGCCACGGGCCGCCGATGAACTGGAAATCCCATTTGTTGCATCAGGCGGCATGGCCGACGGCCGCAGTCTGGTTGCTGCACTGGCGTTGGGCGCGGAAGGCATGAATATGGGCACGCGTTTTCTTGCGACCAAAGAAGCGCCCGTGCACAATAATGTGAAGGCAGCCATTGTCGCGGCATCCGAACTCGACACCCGTCTGGTCATGCGTCCGCTGCGCAATACCGAACGCGTGCTGACCAACAGCGCGGTTGAGGAACTGTTACGCAAGGAACGCGAACTGGGTTCGAACCTGAAGTTTGAAGATATTATGAGTGAAGTGGTCGGCGTTTATCCAAGAATCATGAAGGACGGCGAAATGGAAGCCGGGGCCTGGAGCTGCGGTATGGTCGCTGGCTTGATAAACGACATCCCGACCTGCAAGGAATTGATCGACCGGATCATGGCCGAGGCGGAGGATATCATTCGCAAGCGGCTGCCAGGGTTTGATAGCGCGGGTTGAGTGCTTCGCCGGGAAAGGGCAATATGTCCAAATGGAAAATCCTTTCCTCGATGACGGCCCCGATATCGCCGGTGCATTAGCCGATGTCGCGCATATAGCCGATTTGTTGCAGCAGGCGGCGCGCGAGGGGCGTGCGGTGAGCTATTCCGAATTGCTGATGATGCTGGGATTTCGGTTCACCCGTCCGAACATGCGCGCACTGTGCAAAACGCTCGATGCGGTTGACCGCGAGGCAGCTGCCCGAGGCGAACCACCCTTGGCTCCGCTGGTTGTGCGCGAAAGTGACCGGCTGCCGGGGCAGGGTTGGTGGGTGTCGCGGCGCGATTATCAGGGAGACTGGTCAGGCACCGAGGCGCGATCCTATCTGGCAGGGCACCAGCAAAGGGCGTTCGATTTTTGGAATGACCGGCCCTGACTCAAGCAAGCCCTTGTCTTGCCGCTTCATTCGCTCCACAAAACAGATATGGAGGAGCTTCAGCTTAAACTTGCGCTTGTGATGGAACCGGCAGGGGTCGGAACGGGACCTATATCCGGGCTCATCCGCCTATCGGGCGGTGCCAATATGGAAAGCTGGTCGTTCGATTTTGCGGAACAGGGATTTGTGTTGCGGCGCGCGCCTTCGGCGGCGTTCATGGAAGGGCGGGCGTTCGGGCATGATGTCGAAGCAGCGCTGGTAAGGGCTGCGGTCGCCGCTGGTGTCACCGCCCCGTCCGTCGTCGCCGAGCTTCGATCCGAAGATGGCCTCGGCACCGGATATATCATGCGTCGGGTCGAGGCCGAGGTTAGTCCTGCGAAAATTCTCGCTTCACCGGCACCGAGCTTGCTGGATGACATCGCGCTGGAGTTGGCGCGGATACATGCGATCCAGCCGCGTCCCGACATTGCCATTCCTATCATGGACACTGCTGCGGCAGTCGCCGAATTGAAATCCCGCTTTCTCTTTTATGGTGGCGATCGTCCGATCATCGCACTGGCCCTACGCTGGTGCGAAACCAATATGCCCGCAGTGGTAGAGCCGGTCCTGGTGCATGGCGATTTCCGCATGGGCAATCTGATGGCAGATGCCAACGGATTGGCGGCTGTGCTGGACTGGGAACTGGCGCATTGGGGCGATGCGCATGAGGATCTGGCTTATGGTTGCATGGCGGTATGGCGCTTTGGCCATTACCATCGGCCCGCCTTTGGATTGGGCAGCCTTGACGCCTATTTTGCCGCCTATGAAAAGCACAGCGGCAGCAAGGTGGACTGGGAGCGGTTCCGTTTCTGGCTGGTGTATCGGACGCTCTGGTGGGCGCTTGGTTGCCTGCAAATGACGTCGATCTGGCGCAGCGGTGCGGACCGAAGCCTTGAGCGTGCGGTTATTGGCCGCCGGACCAGCGAGAATGAACTCGACCTGCTTTTGCTGCTCGAAGCCGATGCCCCCGAAGCCCAACGCCGTGCCGTCGAATTCCGCGATCCTGTTGCAATACCCGCAGAGGGTGAGCCCAATGCGTTCGAGCTGATCGAGGCACTGCGCGAATGGATCGATACCGATATCAAATCCAAAGCGACCGGACGCGACCGCTTCCTGGCGGCGGTGGCGATGAATGCGCTTTCTATAATTGGTAGGGAACAGTCTTGTCCGGTATCGGCGCAGGATACGCAATTGGCGGAGGACTTACTTTCCGGAGCGAAAGATATTCGAACGCCCGGCCTGCTTTCCCATCTGCGGTCGCTTGCTTTGCAGAAAATCGCGATCGATGGACCGAAATATGCGTCGTTTGCCGAAGCCCGGCGATTGTGGTGCGAGGACGCTGGCTAAAGCCAGATGCTGACCGCGTGAATAACCACGCCAGCCAATCCGCCGACCAATGTTCCGTTGATCCGGATAAACTGCAGATCGCTGCCGACCGCATTTTCTACACGGTCGGTAATGGTGGAAGAATTCCAGCCGCCGATCGTGTCGGACACCAGTGAAACGATATTGTCTCCGTAATTTTGCGATGTGCCTACAATCGCGCGGCGAGCGAAGCGGTTGATCTGGCTTTTCAGCCGCTCGTCATCCTGCAAGGTCGCGCCCAATTTGGTCAGCGCTGAACCGAAGCTGCCAGAGAGCGCCGCATCGGGGTTTCGCGCGGCCTTGAGCAAAGCCTGACGACCCTGTCCCCAAAGTCCGTCAATCCATTTTGCGAAGTTGGGGTTTTTGAGCAGCTCACTCTTCCAGTGATTGACCTTCGCCTGCATTTTCTTGTCATGCCGCAATTTGTGCGCAAGCTGAGCAAGCCCTTCCTCGCCTTTCGCGCGCAACTGATGCTCTGGGTCTGCAGCCATGTCAGCGAGCATTTTCTCAAGGCCCGATACAATGGCGTTGGCCAACCGGTCATCGAGGCCGGTCCAGCGCATGATCGTACCCGCGCGTTCCTCAACCATTTGACGGATGGTCTGCTCGTTTGCTTCGAGGGTTTTCGAAGCCCATTCGACGATGCCGTCGAGAAGGGGCACATGACGACGTTCGGCGATCATTGCGGTTAGCAACTGGCCCAGCAAAGGTGCCACGTCGAGTTTTTCAAGCTGGGTGCGGATGGCGCCTTTGGCGACATTGCCCATGCGTTCATCGTCGAGGGCCTCGATCATATCGCCGAGCAATCGCGAAGCCCCCATGCGCATACGGCCTTCGCCATCGCCCGGAACTGTGAGAAACCGTCCCATTGCCCCCGCTACGTCCATTTTTCCGACGCGCCGGGCAACAATTCGAGTCGTCAAGAAATTGCTCCGCAAAAAGGCCGCGAGCGTGCGTCCGATGCGCTCCTTGTTGTTGGGGATGATCGCTGTGTGCGGGATCGGAATGCCCAATGGATAGCGGAACAGCGCCGTGACCGCGAACCAGTCTGCCAACCCGCCAACCATACCTGCTTCGGCAAAGGCCGTGAGAAAGGCCCAGTGCGGATGCAATTGTCGTTCGAGCTGGTGCCCGACGACAAACAGCACAGCCATCATCAACAGCAATGCCGTCGCAATGCGGCGCATCTTGCGAAGCTCCGCATCGCGCCAGTCATAACGCTCGCGCTCAGACTGATTGAGTTGGCTAACCGACTTTACCATTGAAGATCAGAACGCAGAGTCACTCAGCCGGTTGCAAGCCACCAGCAGGAAAAGCGGGAGGACGCTTTTTTCGCCGATTTTCATCTTCGCCATGATCGTCATTGGGATCGTAAGTCAGAAGTTTTCCGCGCAACCACGGTCCCAACCGTTTTTCTAGGCCGTCGGACAGACTGAAGCCAGCCGGCACGATCAACAGCGTCAGCAATGTGGAAACAACCAATCCGCCGATCACAACGGTCCCCATTGGTGCCCGCCACGCGCCATCTCCTGACATTGACAAGGCAGTTGGTACCATGCCTGCGGTCATTGCCACAGTCGTCATTAAGATCGGCTGCGCACGCTTGTGCCCGGCCTCCATGATCGCCTGATATTTGGGGACGCCCTTATCCATTTCCTCAATCGCAAAGTCGATGAGCAGGATCGAGTTTTTGGCGACAATGCCGAACAGCATCAGCACACCGATAAACACCGGCATCGAAATCGGCTGGTTGGCGATCAACAGCGCGAGGAAGCCACCCAGGGGAGCCAAGAGCAGCGATCCCATGTTCACCAGCGGCGACATGAAGCGTTTGTACAAGAGAACCAATACAGCGAAGACCAGCAAAATACCGGAGATCAGGGCCATCGTGAAGCCCTCCTGCATTTCCTGTTCCCATTCTTGCGAACCGAACGGTGCACGCGAAATTCCCGCAGGAAGAGTTTTCATGATCGGCAACGCATCGATTACCTTGTCAGCACTAGAACTGACAATGCCAGGCGCAAAGTCGGCTCCAACGAACACGCGGAATTTCTGATTTTGGCGTTGGATCGCAGTCGGTCCTGCCCCAAATTCGATGTCGGCAATCCGCGAAAGAGGAACAGAGCCACCACTTGTGGTCGCTACTGGCAGGTTGCGGATATTGTCAATATTCTGCCGCGAATCCTTACCCAGCATTACTCGTATCGGAATCTGGCGATCCGAAAGCGAGAATTTCGCGGCATTTTGGTCGATATCGCCCAGCGTAGCGATCCGGATCGCTTGGCTGAGGGCAATCGTGCTAACCCCCAATTGTGCAGCGATGTCCTGACGGGGCTTGATGATCAATTCTGGACGCTGCAGGTCGGCGCCAACCCGTGGCGCGCGCAGTTCTTTAAGGCCTTTCATCTGCTCGACCAAAGTCGCGGCGGTTTTTTCAAGCAAAATCGGGTCACTACCCGAAAGCATCACTGAAACGTCACGTCCCGTACCTCCACCACCGCCAGGTCCGTTGGTCATGAACGTGACGCGAGCATCGGCAATATTCTGAAACAGAGGGCGTAAGTCTTCTTCAAATTCCTGATCTGTGCGTTCGCGGTCGTCTTTTTTTACTACAAATATGAAACCACTGCCTTCGCCGACGCGGTGCATCGCAGTTTTGATTTCTGGCTGCTTGGCGATAATTTCAGCAACTTCATCCATCACCTCGCGCGTGCGATCAAGCGTGGTGCCGGGAACCATTTCGATCCGAACACGGTGGAAACCATAATTGCCGTCAGGGAAGAATTGCATGTTTAGGCCTGCTGCAGTCCCGATCATTGCGACGAAGGACAGAAGTGCAATCCCCATTACCCAGACGCGGTGATCGTGCATACGGGCGCGCAACCTACGACCCAGATTTTGATACCAAAGTCCAAAATTTCCGCCAATGACACGAATGATCAGGCTGGATAGTACCCACGCTCCAATCAGTGACACCAAGGACACTGCCAAAGCGAACAGGGTCGGCACCGGCAAACCTGCCTTCAGGACGATTGCCATTCCCCCGCTAAAGGCTGCGAAGGACGCGGCGATAATAGCCGCGACAATAAGCAACAATAGCAGCGGATACCAAAGATGTGTGGTGGCTTTCTCAAGACCCTTGCGGCGAACTTCTGCTTTGGAGCTATCGAGCGACCATCGGAGAATTTTCATATACCAGTCCATTAAAGGACCTTCGCCATGCTCTGCGGTTCCTGCGGATTTCAGGAAGTAAGCAGCAATCATCGGTGTGATCATGCGAGCCACTGCTAGACTGATCAGAACCGAAATCACGACAGTCAGGCCAAAATTTCTGAAAATTTGACCCGATACGCCAGGCATTAGGCCAACCGGCAAAAACACCGCGACAATGGAGAAGGTCGTCGCAACAACGGCAAGACCGATCTCATCAGCGGCATCAATCGACGCCTGGTATGCAGATTTGCCCATTCGCATATGTCGGACGATATTCTCGATCTCCACAATGGCATCGTCAACAAGTACCCCCGCGACCAAACCAAGCGCGAGCAGCGACATGGTGTTCAGTGTGAAATCCATCAGGTCGAGGAACCAGAAGGTAGGAACAGCCGACAGTGGGATGGCGATCGCTGAAATGATCGTAGCGCGCCAGTCCCGAAGGAACAGGAACACGACCACGATAGCCAGCAACGCACCTTCGATCATCGCCGCCATCGAGCTTTTATACTGCGCCTTGGTGTAAGTTACGCTGTTGAACAACTCGACAAATTCGACGCCCGGATATTCTTTCTTGATGGCCTCCATTTCGGCGACTGCACCATCAAAAACTGTGACGTCTGAGGCGCCGCGCGCGCGCGCCATGCTGAAAGTGACAACCTGTTTGCCCTTTACAAAGGCCATATTGCGCTGTTCGCTATAGGCGTCGGAAACTTCGGCGACATCAGCGAGTTTCACACTGCGCCCGCCGCCCAGACTGATTTGCGACTGGCTGAGTGCAAAGGCATCGTCGGCATTACCCAATACGCGCACCGATTGCCTTGATCCTGCAATTTCGGCTTGCCCGCCGGCTGCGTTGATATTTTGCTGCCGTAATATGCCGTTGACTTGGCTTGCTGTCACACCCAACGATTGCATTTTTCCGGGATTAAGGATGACCCGAATTTCGCGGTTAACCCCTCCATTGCGTGAAACTGAAGCCATGCCTTCGACAGAAAGCAAACGCCGGGAGACGGTGTCGTCAATGAACCAACTCAACTGCTCAAGCGTCATGTCCTGAGTCTGTACTGCGAAATAGGCGATAGGTTCGCTCGACACTTGCTCCTTGAAAACCTGCGGTTCCAAAATGCCATCGGGCAGGTCGCCGCGAATCTGATCGACGGCGTTCTTCACCTCGCTCACCATTGCATTCACATCTTCGCCGATTTCAAATTCGGCGATAACGCTGGTGTTTCCTTCAGTCGCGGTGGCGCTGATGTTGCGGATACCTTGTACGCTGCGAACAGCCGATTCGACCTTTTGCGTGATCTGGTTGGTGATTTCGGTCGGCGACGCGCCGGGTTGCGAGATACTGACCACAACAATCGGAAATTCGATGTCGGGCATGTCCTGGACATCCATATTCCTGAAGCTGATAATACCAGCCAATGTCAGACCCAAAAACAGGATAATCGGAATTATCGGGTTGCGGATTGACCATGCCGAAATGTTGCGGAAGTTCATGTTAGTGTTCCGTTCGCCTCGGCTTACTGCTTCTTCAACAGTTTGGGATTGATGGTTTCGCCCGGATTCAAGAAACCGCCAGCATAAAGAACAACGCGTTCGGTGCCATCAAGCCCGTCGGTGATAATGAGCCCGCTTGCGGTTACATCACCGGTTTTGACTCCACGACGAACAACCTTGTTGTCCTTGCCAACTATGTAGACAAAGCTGCCATCCTTGTCATTTTGTACGGCAGATTCAGGAAGGACGGGCGCTGCCATTGCACCGGCCTTGATCTGGACACTGGCGAAACCACCTGGCTTGAGCGCACGATCAAAGGGCAGGGCGATGCGCGCAATGCCCTGACGCGTTTGCGCGTTGATCATCGGAGCAATTTGCCAGATTTTTCCGGTAAACTGCCGATCAGTGCCGACAGGGGTGACCGAAGCAGCTACGCCAAGCGAGACTGCCGCCAGGTCGTTTTCGCTCAACTGGGCCTGCAACTCAAGCTCACCGCCATTGGCCACTCGGAACAATACGCCAGTCCCTTGACCCACAATCTGTCCGGGTTCGACCTTGCGTTCCAGCACATAGCCGCCAACCGGGGCGCGTATGTCGAGGCGAGCAGTTCGAGCGCGCATTTCACGCAACTGCGCTTCGGTCACGCCGACGCGGGCCCGTGCACTGTCGCGGGTTGCGGTTTTACGATCCACATCGGCCTTGGAAATAAATCCGCGATCCACCAGTTGCAGTGCGCGGTCGAGTTCGTTCTGAGCAAGCCGCAGATCGGCGCGTGAGGCGTTGATCTGGGCTTCAATGCCAGCAATTTGCTGTGTCTGCACCGAACGTTCGATAGTCGCCATTACCTGGCCTTGCTGTACCCAATCGCCAGCATCGACAAATACTCGCGCGACTTGTCCGCCTTCGCCGACAACACCGACAGGCACCTCGCCGTGCAGCGAGTGTGCCGGTGGCGTTAATTGCGCGAACAACTGTATCGCTGCCTGGGGCAACCACGGTCACAGTCTGCGCCTGAGCCTGTTTGTCTGCGGCACTATTCGCAGCTCCTTCGTCCTTGCCGCCGAAAATGAAATAGGCTGCAGCCAGCGCCGCAATGGTCAATATAACCAGCGCGACAATGATGTTGCGCTTACGGCGCTTTTGCTCCGCCGCCTGCGGATCGAGCAGGTCAGTTTCACTTGTCAGGCTGGTCTCGTAGTTCATTTTTCTTCCAAGTTTCAATGGCATAGCTATGTCCGAAATGCCAGACCCAGCTGTATTACCGCAATAAATCACCTCATGCAAGCCGAGGGGTTTTAAACATTACGCATAACTAAGGCGCTTTTCATCCATCGAATATAGAAAAATTGTATCAGTACGACAGCAATCGACAAGCAGCATCGGCGATTATTGCAGACGGCAAAAAGGGCTGCTCCGTCCGACTGATCGCCGATGCGGGGCAGCCCTTTGAGCTTGAGTAGAAGGTGTTTAGCGGACGCGACCGCGCTGAACGAGGTTCATGATTCCCAAAACAATGACCGCGCCGACAAACGCGACGACCAAACCGGTGACGGAAAATTCTTTGACCGAACCGACGATACCGAATTGATTGGCAATCAGGTTGCCGACGACCGAGCCAACACAGCCGGCGACGACATTCCACATGATTCCCATCGATGCATCGCGGTTCATCACTTTGCTAGCCAGCCAGCCTGCGATACCGCCCACGATAATAGCAATAATCCAACCCATCTTTTTCCTCCTTTTGAAACGCCCCGAAAAGGTTGGGCATTGTCGGAATGATAGCGTGTGGCGCATTGAATCAAAGCGGCAATTTTCATCGGGCATGTAAAACCCGTGCCAAATGACGCGAAAAGCCCCCGAGGTTCAGTCGGGGGCTTTTCAAAAATGCTTCGCTTTTTGAAGCAGTTAATCAGTATTTCTGCTGGCGCTCATACAGATCGCGATAATGCTGAATCCGCGTGACACGCAGGCCCGGCATTCCCGACCTATCTATGGCACGTTGCCAAGAGGCAAATTCTTCGAGCGTCAAACCATAGCGTTCGCACACTTCGCTGATGCTCAGCAATCCGCCATTCACCGCAGCGACGACCTCGGCTTTGCGCCTCACAACCCAGCGGGTCGTGTTCGGTGGCGGCAACGAGTCGACAGTAAGCGGTTCGCCGAGCGGACCAATGACCTGAGCTGGCCGGATTTTCTGGTTTTCGATCATATCGTCCTTAAGCCTCCATGCCCCACTGCGGTTGCCCTGCTTTATGGTTTAGACAATCTAGCGCATGGTCTTTGCCGTTCTCTGAAGCAGAACGGTAAACGGGAGTTTCATACATTGCGTTTTTGGCCTGTTGCCTGTGGTCTGACGGAAAAAAGGCACCGCTTGGCGCGGCGACTGAAACCTTGCCTGACAAAAGGTCCATCCGTGCTTCGATTGAGTCCACGACGTTAACAGCCGCCGCCTTTTGCGAAAGCAGTGCCAGCACCGTGCTGCTCATCGACTGGCGCGCTACGGCCTTTGCGGTCAATGCACGAAAATTGCACTGAGCGAATCGGGGCCTGCTTGACCGTCTCGGATGGGGGAAGTCCATTTCCATATGCATGGTTTTACAGGTGCGTTGATAACGTCTGGTAAAAGCGGCATTCAGAAGCCATTAGGCGGAGTTAATAACGGTTAGCCTTTGCCGGCTTTACATGTTCCATTTCGAGAAAGCGCCGCACAAAATGGCGGAAAACCGAGTGACCCAGAAAAATTCAGACCCATCCATTTTTCCTGATCCCGAGCAAAATTTGTTTCAATTGGCCGGTGGAGCGAAGGGAAAACGAATCGTTGTCGCCATGTCAGGCGGCGTAGACTCGTCGGTTGTCGCCGCTTTGGCTGCCGCATCGGGTGCCGAAACCATTGGCGTGACGCTCCAGCTTTACGATCATGGCAGCGCGGTCAAACGTGCGGGAAGCTGCTGTGCAGGGCAGGATATCCGAGATGCACGAGCGGTCTCGGATAAATTGGGAATCGCGCATTATGTCTTCGACCATGAAAGCCGTTTTCGCGATTCGGTAATCGACCAGTTCGCCGATGAGTATCTGAGCGGCCGTACGCCGATCCCCTGTGTTCGCTGCAATATGGGGGTGAAATTCACGGATTTGTTCCGGCTGGCGCGCGAATTGGGGGCGGATTGTCTGGCAACCGGACATTATGTGCGACGGGTTGAAGGGGCGGACGGAGCCGAAATGCACCGGGCACTCGATCCGGCGCGAGATCAAAGCTATTTCCTGTTTGCAACCACGGGCGAACAACTTGACTATTTGCGCTTCCCGCTGGGCGGATGCCCAAAGACAATGTCCGAGCGATAGCCAGACAACTCGATCTGGTGGTTGCGAACAAGCCGGACAGCCAAGATATTTGTTTCGTACCCGAAGGCGATTATGCCAGCGTCGTCCGCAAGGTAAGGCCCGAGGCAGAGAGCGATGGCCCCATCGTCGATATGCAAGGCCAAGAACTGGGGCGGCACAAAGGGCTGATCCATTATACCGTAGGCCAACGGCGCGGTCTGGAAATTGGCGGACTGGCTGAGCCGGTATATGTGGTTCGCCTTGAACCCGAGACTCAATCGGTTGTGGTAGGGCCAAAGCGTGCGCTGGCAGTCAGCGCCGCGCGCATATCCGAACCCAATTGGCTGGCTGACGTTGAAGGCAGACCTGTAATGGCCAAGGTCCGGTCCCTTGCCAAGCCGGTCCCCGCGCGGATTGAGGGTGAATGGCTGCGTTTTGATGGCGAAGAATATGGCGTTGCGCCCGGCCAGGCCGCGGTTCTCTATTCTGATGACCAGGTCTTGGGTGGTGGCTGGATCGAGGAGACCGAGGCAGCAGTCACCTAATTGAAGGTCCTGACCCTAATCGAGTGCTTCGATTTCTTTTTCGTTCAACTGAACGCAACCAAATGCACCGCGTCGTTCCGCTACCGCATGCGCCAAAAACGGAACCGATGCCGTCACGCGCTTGTTTGCGTCATCATCGCTGATCGATACCAGCGCCATGCCGTCTTCGAAATCGCTTTCGCAGGAACCCAAGGAGCGACCTTCTACATAGCGGCAAGAACAGCCGACATGCGCGCCGTAAGCTGCTCCGGCTTTCGCCTCTGCCTTGATGCTGGCAAAATTGAACATTAACCACAGCAGTGCCAGAGCGAGAAAGGCAACGAGTACAAAAAGCAACTTCTGACGGTTCGACAGCGGTGGCTTTTTAGCGGAGGGTGAAGTTGCGGTTGCCATAGTCCATTCATTTGGTGCATGCGGGATGGTGATGCGTAAGTATAAAACCGCTCTTTTCGCAACCGCTATCTGCTGTTTGACCGCAGGATGTGGAAATCGACCTTCGCCTGAAAAGAGCGAATTGGCACCTGCTATCGAAAATTATGTCGCGAATAGCGTCGTAAGCAAAGCCGCAATGAAGGACGCTATCGCGCCCTTTTTCGAAGATGAATCGATGGCCGAGACCCGCGCAGTTTTGGTCATGTATCGCGGCAAGCTGGTCGCAGAACGCTATGCGCCTGGCTATTCTCCCGATAGCCGCATGATTGGCTGGTCGATGTCAAAAAGCGTGACAGCCGTCCTCGCGGGAATGATGGTGGCCGATGGTTTGCTTGTATTGGACGACCCGGCTCCGGTACCCGAATGGGCGAGCGCGGGCGATCCGAGGGGCGCGATAACCTTGCGGCATTTGCTGCATATGGCGTCAGGGCTCGATCATACCGAGATGCCTGATGGCGAAAAAGCAATCTACCAAACCGACACCGTAAGGCTGCTGTTTCTCGACGGACGCGAGAATGTCGCACAATATGCCGAGAAGCGACCCATGGAGGCGGAGGCAGGCGAGCAGTTCGAATATTCAACCGCGACCACGCATATTTTGTCGGATATTCTCACCCGAACTTTGACAACCAGTACCGATCCGCAAGTGCGCCGCGATGCAATGCTCGAATATGCGCGCGGACGCCTGTTCGAACCGTTGGGAATGACAAGCGCCTTTCCCGAATTTGATCGCAGCGGGACGATGCTCGGCGGCAGCATGATTCACGCCACCGCACGCGATTGGGCGAAATTTGGTGAATTCTTGCGCAACAATGGCTCAGTTCGGTCGGCGCAATTGCTGCCGACAAGCTGGACGCGTTTCATGAAAACGTCGAGTACACTCGACGCGTCCTATGGAGGCCATTTATGGCTTAACAAACGCCGTCCCAAGGAGCGCGATCAGGTGCTGTTTCCCGGCAAAGCGCCTTCAGATGTCTATGCCGCGCTGGGGCATCTTGGCCAGTTTGTGGTTGTTTCACCCCAACATCGACTGACGATCGTCCGCCTCGGCAAAACCAATGATGCCGATCTTGGTCCGGTTAACGATCAACTGGCAAAGCTGATCGCGATTTTCCCAAGGGGTTAATCAGCCTTTGCCACAGGCGCGTCGTCGCCTAAGTCTTCGAACCAGGCTTCGACAGGACCTTTCAAGGTCAATTGCATCGGGCGGCCATAGCGGTCGCGGCTTTTGCCACCGGATACTTTGATCCAGCCTTCAGAGATGCAAAATTCCTCAACTGTGGTGCGCTGCTCGCCTTTAAAGCGAATGCCAATGCCGCGCTGCAGCACGTCTGCATCAAAAAGTCGCTATGCGGGTGGATTGAAAGCCGATCGGGCGGCACATCTTTGCTGTCAGTCATGGACCGCGCCTTTGCCGCAAAGCGCGATACATTGCAATCGCCAGCAGATATCCGACAGATAACTTATCTGGACAATGATGGCACGATCCACATGACAGACATGGCAATCACCGCCAAAGCCAGTGAAATCGCCAATACATAGCGCATGCCCTGATTTTTTACGCCGCCGCTGGCTTCGGTTTCGGTTAATTCGTCATGATCGTCAAAGCGTTGCATCGGATTGCTCCTCCAGATGCCCCCTTTGGTGCTGTCGATATAGCAGTGTGGCGTGCGATAAGCAGATCTCTCTGCAATCGGCTACATCGCTGCCGGATCGTAAAATTCGGCAATCAGTATCTCTATATTCTGCTTCGGCTCGAAATTGGTCTTGCGCACCTCAAACCGGGTGGGACCAATTTTCTTTACACCCGTCAGGCAAACACTCAGCAAATTGTCGGGCTTTTCCTTATCGATCACCAGACGGAAGTCTTTGATTGGCCCTTTCCAGTTTGCGCCGGGCTTCAGGATATAGTCGAGCCAATGTTCCATATAAGCGACACCAAATTCATCGCCGCGTGCCTTTGACTTTTTCTTCTCCGCCGCAAGACGCTTATCAAAACCGGCCAGAAAGACTTTGTCGATGCAATATTTGGCAGCATAGTCCTTGAAGCCCATGCCAGCATCCTTGCGATATTCTGGCGTCAACGCACCACCAACGCTGCCACCGGCGATTGGCTTGTAACTATGCTCGACGCTGATTGTTTTGCCGGCAGGGAAGATCTGCTTGCGCGTGACATGCGCCTGCATCTGCCAGTTGGGAAAATGATAGTCGCTATCGGGATCTTTGCGCAAAACCCCTTCGGCGACCAGTTTGGCCTTGTCAGCATTGCTCAGCTTTTCGATATAGGTCTGGTCGAATTCATAATCCTCCCAATAGCGGATCGGCCAGCCCAGTGCCTTGATCTTTGCACTCAGATCCTTTGGCCCCGCGCGGTCGGACAGCACAACGGCCTCATAATAGCCAAGCTCGACCGGCTTGCCATCGACCAGCGTCTTGAACTGCAATTGCTCGCGCCAATCGCTGAAGGACGCGACGTCGATATAGCCGTCCATCGCGTTGGGTATCGGGGGCAGGGGGAAACTGACCATCGTTTCGACATCGCGGTCGGATGTGTTGGTGAAGCGATATTTGACGATCACTTTTTGCCGCGAGAGGAACAGGTCTTCGCTATCCATGCTGATCGCGTCGCTCTGTTTGAGTTCCAACCCGCCCAGCCCGATTGCCGCTGAGGAATCATTGGCCATGGCCGGCGTCGTTTGAAGCAGGGCGATCAACGCCAGCGAAGTCGGGGTTTTATGGGTCATTTCCTATTTATATCGGTCGGCGCAAAGCAGACAAGCGATGAAATCATTCTCCGCCCAACATGAAGATTGGAACGAACAATATGTCGAGATCACCCTTGGGTTCAAAATTGGTTTTGCGGACTTCAAGCTGGGTTGGGCTGATTTTTTTGACCCCATCCATGCAGAAACTGACCATATAGTCGGGCTTATCCATATCGACAACCAAACGGAAATCGCCAATCGGCCCGCGCCAGTTTGCCCCGCTGCTCAATATATAACTCAGCCATAATTCGGCGAACATGCCACTGTTTCCGGTCTTTTTTGCTACCCGCTCCTGCTCGCGCATCTTGCGGTCGAAGGTTTTTAGGAAAGTACGGTCGATGCAATAATGGGCGGCATAACGCTGGAAACCGCTGTTGCGCTCGGTCCGATACTTCTTCAGCAATCCCCCACCGATGCTGCTGCCGATATAGGGTTTATAGCTATGCTGGACCTCTACCGTTTTGCCTGCGGGAAAGATCTGGGTGCGGGTGACGTGCGTTGAGATCTGCCAGTTGGGAACAACATCACCTTCGGCAACTCTTGCTTTTAGCAGTCCTTCTGCTAAATAGCGTTGCTTGTCGGCATCACTCAAATTGCCCAATATGTCGCGACGGAAAATATAGTCGGTCCAATACTCGACTGGCCAGCCGAGTTGCCTTAGCCGCTCAGTGATGTCGCGCTGGCTCGGATCGCCGACCACCGAAATGATTTGCCGCATTTCAAGATCGGCGCGCACGCCGTCGACGGTCGTTTCAAACAGCAAATCCTTGTGCCAGCTCGGATAGCCTCGGTCACCCATATAGCCTTTGATTCCGGTTGGAACTGCGGGCAGCGGGAAGCTGACCAGCGTCTCCACATCCCGCGCACTATGGTTGGTAAAGCGGTATTTGACACGCACACGGTCGGCAGAAAGATACAGCTCCTCGCTATCCATGCTGATCGCGTCATTTTGCACCAGTTCCAGCCCGCCCACGCCAACGGCTGAGCTGCTATCGTTGGCAATGGCGGCGGAGAATGGGTCTGCGGCTGCCAAAAGTGCGACGCTCAGGAGGAATCTCTTCATATCGTTGCCATGCCATGCCAAGGGGCTGGGATGAAAGCATCAAATCACTATGACGCAATCATATTGGGCGCTGGTGGTGCCGGATTGATGTGTGCTCTGACCGCTGGCCAGCGAGGAAACCGCGTGCTGGTGATTGACCATGCCAGCGGGCCCGGGAAGAAAATTCTGATTTCGGGCGGTGGGCGGTGCAATTTCACCAATGTGAATGCAAACAGCGGCAATGCGCAAGAACGCTATCTGTCCGCCAACGCGCATTTCGCAAAATCCGCGTTGGGGCGTTACCAGCCGCAGGACTTCATCGATCTGGTGAGCGAACACCGCATTGCCTTCCATGAAAAGACTTTAGGACAACTATTCTGCGATGGCAGCGCGCGGCAGATTGTCGAAATGCTGATGGCCGAATGCGACCGTTCGGCAGGGCAGGGTGGTCGCGTCGATTTCGCCTTTAACGCCAGCGTTAGCGATGTCGCGCATGACGGCTGCGATTACCGCATCACCTATAACGGCCTGCGTGCGACGGCCCCCAAACTGGTGATAGCCACCGGTGGCCCCAGCATCCCGCAAATGGGGGCGTCGAGCTTTGCCTATGATCTGGCACGGCAATTCGGGCTTAAAGTGGTCGAGCCACGCCCGGCTTTGGTGCCGCTGACATTGGGCGGCGACGATGTGTTGTTCCGTGAATTGTCGGGTGTGTCGGCTGACGTAATCGCCAAACATGGCAAAACCGCATTCCGCGAAGCCGCCCTTTTCACACACCGTGGATTAAGTGGCCCTGCCATTTTGCAGATTAGCAGCTATTGGCGACCGGGGGACCGGATCGGCATCGACTTTTTGCCTGAAGGAGAGGCAACCGCGATATTGCTTGCTACCAAGCAGGCGAACCCACGCGCAACGATCCGGTCGACGCTGGAAAAACACTTGCCCGCGCGGTTGGCCGAGGCGCTAGCTGGTCGGATCGCACTCAGCGGCAACCTTGCCGACCAAAGCGACCGCAAATTGGGCGAGGCCGGCGCGATGCTCAACGACTGGCGCTTCAACCCCAATGGCAGCGAAGGCTTCGCCAAGGCCGAGGTGACGTTGGGCGGCGTATCAACTGCGGACCTATCGCAGCAGACAATGGAGGCCAAAAAAGTCCCCGGTCTGCATGTTATCGGCGAGGCGGTGGACGTCACCGGGTGGCTCGGCGGCTATAACTTCCAATGGGCCTGGGCCAGCGGGGTTGCGGCGGGGGAGGCGGTTTAATTTAATTGTTTGCATTTTGTTCTTTGTCATCACACAATGGAATTATATTTCGACAAAGTCGCAATTGATGCTTCAATATTCTGTCTGATGAGAGAGCAGTATGACTAGGCTAACGACGAATTCCCAAGAAACAACACTTGGCGATCTTTTATCGATAGGGACGTCACTATACCTGATCCCATTTTTCCAGCGCGAGTATCGCTGGGCACCTGATAAGGTCAATAACCTCCTACAGGATATCCTCAATGTAGTTGATGGTTTGACAGATAAGCATTTCCTCGGAGCAGTCATTGTACATGGGCGCAGAGCTAATCCAACGGACCCCAAAGTTTTTGAGGTCATAGATGGGCAACAAAGGCTTACAACAGCGTTTCTTTTTTTAGCGGCTTTGGTGAAGTTTTTGGCTGCGAACAAAGAGTATGACGAGGCATCCCGAATTACGCAAAACTACCTGCAAATAGGTAGAGACTACAAAAATTCAAATCTCCGGATACACTACAGTCGGTTGGATAGGAGTATGATTAGCGCAGTCATTGAGGATATGCGGTCTGATGAAAAATTGATGTCCGCGTTGAAGCCGTATGAATTGAATCCTTTGCCGAGTTATGGCTCAAATCGTGGACCTGTTCGAAATAACTACAACAGATTCAAGCGATTTTTCAATGACGAATTGGCTCAAGGCGGTATGGACCGTGTTAGACAAATATACGGCGTATTTCTGAATAATTTTACAGTTGTTCAGATAGATGTTCTGGATCCGACAGACGGACCAAAGATTTTTGACAGCCTCAATTCAAAACAGGAGCCGATGAAGATCAGCGACCTGGTGAGGAACGAGATTTTTCGAAAAGCTTCGGACGAGATTCCGGAAAAAATTGAAAGGCTCGATGAAGAGGTTTGGCAGCCTTTCTACGCGTCATTTGAAAATGATGGTGCCAACCACTTCGAAAAGTTTCTCTTTCCGTACGGATTGGTATTTGATCCAAATCTCCGTAAATCCGATGTGTTTTTAAATCTTCGTAGTCAATGGAATAAGGTTGAAGATCCTTCCGAAATTATCAAATCAATGGATAAATACAAAAATCCGTTTTTAGATACTATGTTCGGAAGAAATGAGTCTGGTTTTGCGAGGGATTTGGCAACCGGATTTGAACGTCTAGCAAAATTGGGTGCTCCTAGTTCTATTCTACCGTTTACCATGAATTTGGGGCGAGCTGTGTTGGACGGCAATTTAAACGACATTTCTGCGGTGGCTATGTTGGATGTTGTCGAAAGCTTTTTGGTTCGTCGAGCAATCGCAGGCTATGAGCCGACTGGGCTGCATGCGGTGTTCAAACGATTGTGGTCAGATTTAGATGGGGATTTTTCATCTGTAGCTGTCTCTGCTATCATTTCAGCCCACAAAACCGTGACTTGGCCAGATTTGGATGAAGTCAGTCGTGCAATCGAAACGCGGCCGCTTTATGGATCTGCCATAACACCATACTTATTGCGCGAGTATGATCTTCACCATGGAGGTGACGCGCATGAAAGCATTGAGACAATTGAACATGTTTTACCTCAATCTCCAGATGCAGAGTGGAAGCAGTCGTATGGAGAAAAATTCATTGGCAGCGACACTGATGCGTTGCCAAATTTGGTACCATGTACAGGAAAAATGAACTCATCGCTGGGAAACCAAGCATACGCGGTTAAGAAAAATAGGTTCGCCAAAGATTCGAAGTTCAAAAGTACCCGCGAGTTTAGCGACAATTTCGCTGTTTGGAACTGGGAGTCGTTCAGGCAAAGATCAAAACGCATGTCTGACTGGGCATCTCAGCGTTGGCCCCACAATCGCATCAGCTCAAAAAACTGAGACGTCGCCAACTACTGCGCTTGCTCTAACGGCGCACGAATAATGGGGAGGAGCCTTGCGAGTGGCTCCCCGCCATCCAAAATAGTAATTTCTTCTCCATCCAGCACGCGCTCGATCAGTGCTTAGAAATGTTGCTCGGCGTATGGGGTTGAGACTACTGTCACGCGCACAAGCTAACGCAAAGCAAGATAAGCCTTAAGCCGCCTCTTTCTTCCGGCTAGCCTTCTTGCGCTCATGCGGGTCAAGCAGGGCCTTGCGAATACGGATATTCTTTGGTGTCACCTCGACCATTTCGTCATCGTCGATATAGGCGATGGCCTGTTCAAGCGTCATCACCTTGGGCGGGGTAAGGCGGATGGCGTCGTCCTTGCCGGTCGAGCGGAAGTTGGTCAGCTGCTTCGACTTCATCGGATTGACTTCAAGATCGTCCGGCTTGGCGTTTTCGCCAATGATCATGCCTTCATACAGCGCTTCACCGGGCGAAACGAACAATATGCCGCGCTCTTCCAACGGGCCGAGGGCATAGGCGACTGCCTCGCCATTGCCATTGGAGATAAGCACGCCGCATTTGCGTCCTTCAATCGGACCGCGATAGGGGCCATATTTTTCAAACAAACGGTTCATGATGCCGGTGCCGCGCGTGTCGGACAGGAATTCGCCATGATAGCCGATCAGCCCGCGTGACGGCGCGCTGAAAGTGATGCGGGTCTTGCCGCCGCCCGATGGCCGCATATCAGTCATCTCGCCTTTGCGGATCGCCATTTTTTCAACGACGGTACCCGAATGTTCGTCATCAACGTCGATGACGACCTGTTCATAGGGTTCGGTACGGTTGCCATTGTCGTCTTCGCGGTAGAGCACGCGCGGGCGGCTGATCCCCAATTCAAAGCCTTCGCGGCGCATCGTTTCGATGAGAACGCCCAACTGAAGTTCGCCGCGACCTGCGACTTCAAAGCTGTCGCGATCTTCGGATTCGGTGACGCGGATCGCAACATTGCTCTCGGCTTCGCGGAACAGGCGATCGCGGATCATGCGGCTGGTCACCTTTGTGCCTTCGCGCCCGGCCATCGGGCTGTCGTTCACCGAAAAGCGCATCGACAGTGTCGGCGGATCGATTGGCTGTGCTTTCAGTGGAACCAAAACGCTGGGCTCGGCAATGGTGTCCGCCACCGTCGCGGTGGTCAGGCCGGCGATCGAGATGATGTCGCCAGCCTTGGCTTCATCGACAGGAACGCGTTCAAGCCCGCGGAAGGACATGATCTTCGACGCACGGCCGGTTTCCACGACCTTGCCATCGGGTGATAGCGCATGGATTTGCTGGTTCACCTTGACGGTGCCTGACAGCACCAGACCGGTGAGGATACGGCCAAGGAAATTGTCGCGGTCGAGCAAAGTGACAAGCATCTTGAACTCGCCGTCTTCGTCAGCCTTGGGCTCAGGGACGTGCGAAACAATGGTTTCGAACATCGGCGTCAGCGTACCTTCGCGCAGTGACGGATCGGTTGAGGCATAGCCGTTACGACCCGAGGCATAAAGCACAGGAAAATCAAGCTGCTCGTCGGTCGCGTCGAGCGAAACGAACAGGTCGAACACTTCGTCGAGAACTTCCTGAATACGTTCATCGGGGCGATCGACCTTGTTGACCACAACGATTGGACGCAAGCCAAGCGCCAGCGCCTTGCCGGTAACAAATTTGGTCTGCGGCATCGCGCCTTCGGACGAATCGACCAGCAGAATGACGCCATCGACCATGCTCAAAATGCGTTCGACCTCACCGCCAAAGTCGGCGTGGCCGGGCGTATCGACGATGTTGATGTGTGTGCCCTTCCATTCGACGCTGGTGCATTTCGCCAGAATCGTAATCCCGCGTTCCTTTTCCAGATCGTTCGAATCCATCGCACGCTCTTCAACGCGCTGATTGTCACGGAAAGTGCCCGACTGACGGAAAAGCTGGTCAACGAGGGTGGTTTTGCCATGATCGACGTGCGCGATGATGGCGATATTACGCAGAGACATTGTTCTAAGCCTTATGGGATATCAGCGCTCGAGCGCCTTTCAATGCGCGCGCCCTTAGCTTAGTTTGTGCAGTGCGGCAAGGATTGCTATGCGGATGACGATGACTACTCGCCGATACGTCGACAAAGCACTTCTTGATCTGGCGCGTGATGGTGCGGCGCATGTTGATGCCGCTATATCGCCGCATCTTTGCCGTCAATTTGAAGTCGTATTAGCAGGCAATATGAAGGATCGACCCGGCGTTCGCTTGAACGGATGCGCTGAGTTGGCCAAAATGTTGGATGAAGAGAGCACTGTTTACCAATTGGTGCAATCGGTTTCGGGCAAGCAATTGAAGCCGGTCCGCGCTATCTTGTTTAACAAGTCGCCTGACAATAATTGGTCGCTTGGTTGGCATCAGGACAGAACTATTGTCGTCAAAAGTCGAATTGAAACGCCAGGATTTGGGCCATGGACGTCAAAGGCGGGGCTGCAACATGTTGCGCCGCCTTTTTCGGTTTTGGAGCGGATGGTTACAGTCCGAATTCATTTGGACGATGTGCCCGAATCTAACGCACCGCTTCTTATTGCACTGGGCTCACACCGCAAAGGCCTTGTGGCCCAACAACACATAGCGGATGCGGTGAGTTCGTCCAAAATAGCTAGTTGCGTAGCCAGCCGAGGAGATGTTTGGCTCTATTCGACTCCAATTTTGCATGCTTCTGAAAAAACCCAATCGGTACTGCAACGAAGAGTGCTACAAGTTGACTATTCGAATGACAGCCTTCCGGGCGGTCTAGAGTGGCTTGGTGTTTAAGTGATGCTGTCCCGCCTGATCCCCGACCGTTTTGTCCTGCTGCTTTTAGGAGCGATCTTCGCTGGCTGGCTTGTCCCGATCAAAGGGCAGGGGCTGGAAATTGCCCGGATGATCAGCAATGTCAGCATTTTTGCGCTGTTCTTTCTGCATGGCTTGCGGCTGCCGCGCGACGAAGTGGTCAAGGCGACGCGAAGCTGGAAATTGCAGGTGGCGATGCTGGGGTTCAGCTTTGTTGTCATGCCGCTGGCCGGGCTGGCATTGGTAAAATCGGGTGGCTCGATTTTGCCGCAGGCATTGGCTGCGGGCATTCTTTATTGCGCCATGCTGCCATCCACGGTGCAATCCGCGATCAGCTACAGCTCTATGGGCGGAGGCAATGTTGCGGCTTCGGTGGTGGGCGCCGCGTTGTCGAACCTTGCCGGTATCCTGTTGACGCCTGCTTTGGTGGCTCTGTTGCTTGGTGCGTCGGCGGGTGTTGCCATTGGCGGCGATGCTGTAGCGCGGATTGCAACGATGCTGTTGCTGCCTTTTGCTTTGGGGCAAATGGTGCAAGGCTGGCTGGGAATATGGGCGGTCCGGCAAAAGGCATTGCTGTCCTTTTTTGACCGGTTGGTGATAGTTATTACTGTCTATGTCGCCTTCGCCGGTGCTGTTGCCTCGGGCAGTTTGGGACAAATTGATGCAGCGACTCTCTCAGCGCTGCTAGCATTGCTGGGACTTTTGCTGATTTTTGCCTTTGGCGGTGCGTGGAGCATCGGAGGCTTGTTGGGGCTCGAACGTTCCGACCGGATCAGTCTTGTCTTTGCCGGAGCGCAGAAAAGCATTGCGACCGGTGCACCGATGGCGGCGATCCTGTTCGGAAGCTCAGCAGGTCTGATTGTGTTGCCTGCGATCCTGTATCACATGGCGCAGTTGCTGCTATCGGCACCGGTCGCAGCGCGCTTGGCTAAAGGCTCCTGAGCGCTTCAGAGGGGCGCGCGGCCAATATTGGCAGCGACCCAGCCATTCCCAGCAGGAATGTAACCCCAGCACCACCAATCAGCGTCAAAGCCAGCATTGCCGGGTCGGGCTCGAAGGCGAAGTCGAATATTTCGACGACAACATACCAGCCAGCGGCCAAGCCAAGCAGCAATGAAACCAAGCCTAAGATCAGCGACAACAATCCATATTCAATGGCTTGCGCCGTCAATATCTGTCGCCGGGTTGCACCGAGCAGCTTTAGAATGACGCTATCGTAAATGCGACTCTGGCGGGCGGCTGCAATTGCGCCGATCAATACCGCAATGCCCGAGAGGATAGCGATGGAAGCCGCTGCTGCGATCGCTTGTGCCATTTGCGTCAGCAAAGCCGAGACCTGACCGATTACATCGCCAACCGTGATTAGCGATGCAGAAGGAAAGGCGGTTGGAATAGCTTTGGCCAATGCGTTTTCCTTGGTTTTAGGAACGGTCAACGTCGCAACCATATTGTGCGGGGCAGAGTCAAAGGCACCAGGAGAAAAGACTAGGGCATAATTGAGTCCGAAATTCTCCCATTTCACTGTCCGCAACGCCGCGATTTTGGCAGGAATTTCGACGCCGAGAACATTGACGGTAAGGCTGTCACCGACTTCTACTCCCAATGCTTCCGCAACGCGCTCGTCCATCGACACCAGCGGCGGCCCCTTATAGTTGGCTGGCCACCATGCGCCTTGAGACACTTCACTGCCTTGAGGAACAACCGGGCTGTAGGTCAGCCCCCTATCACCGCGCAGCACCCAAGCCCCTTCGGGCAATTCAGCCATCTGATCGACCCGCTGCCCGGCAAATTCGACAATCGAACCGCGCAGCGAGGGGATCATGTTGATCTGGGCGCCAGGTGCTTGTGTTTGCACAAGCTGGGTGAATTCGGTGGCGCGATCACGCGGTATATCCAGTGCGAAGAAACTCGGCGCTCGTTCCGGTACGCGGGCGCGGATTTCGGCGTTGATGCTGGTCTGGATCGCAGTCAGCGTCACGAACAGCGTTAGGCCCAGGCCAAGGGCCACCACCAGTGCGCGGGTTTGCGATCCCGGCCGGTGCATATTGGCAAGCGCCATGCGTGCTAGCGGCGCCTTGGGACGCGGTAGGCGAGCAGCCATTGCGCGGATGGCCACGGCAAGGCCGGTGAGGAGCAACAGCAATCCGGCTGCGGCGGCAACAAAGACCAATGAGAATAAAGGCTCGCGCGCGGTTCCCACCGCAAGCGCGACCACGGCAGAAATTGCCAAGCCGACGGCTACAAGAGTGCGGCGGTCGATCCTGGAAGAGGTTTCAACCACGGTACGAAACAGTCCTGCTGCGGGAATCGTGCGTGCGCGAGCGAGCGGTGGTAGCGCAAAGGCAATGGCGATCAGCAGGCCGTATAAGGCACTCACCACAAGTGGCACCGGATGCACGGCGAATCCCGGCGCAACGGGCAGCACATCGCCCGCAACCGTGCTGATCGCTTGCGGAACCAATGTTCCAACCGCCAGCCCGGCGATGATAGCGAACACGGCTACGGTCAATATTTGCAGCATATAGATGCGGAAAATAGTGCTGCTGTCAGCGCCATTGACCTTCAATGTGGCGATGCTTGCGCGCTTGCTTTCCAGATAGCTGCCGACGCCATTGCCCACGCCGATCCCGGCAATTACCAACGCGGCCAGTCCGACAAGCGTCAGGAACTGTCCCATGCGTTCGATAAAGCGCCTTGTGCCGGGTGCGCCATTGGACCGGTCGGTTATCTCCCAGCCAGCGGAGGGAAATTGCGCCTCCAGCGTTTTGGGGACAGTTTCCGGATTGGCGGTGGCAGGCAATTTGATCCGATATTTGCTTTGATACATGCTGCCCGGCTGGATCAGTCCGGTTTTGCGCAATGTTTCAAAATCCACAATCGCGACTGGCCCCAGTGTGAAGCCTTCGCCCAGCCGGTCCGGTTCTTCGGTGATAATCGCGGTCACTGGCAACGTGACACTGCCAATCACCAGTTTGCTTCGAGCAACGCGAAGGTCCAGTTTTTCTGCAAGCGCCTGACCTACGTCCAGCCTGTGCTTTGGCGTGATGGAATATTCAGCATTTTGGCTGTCGCGGCGATATCGACCATAGAGCGGATAGGCGTTGTCGATCGCCTTCAATTCGATCAATGTGCTGTCTTCACTGTCGGCATTTCTTGCCATGGCCCGCAAGCGAATGGTTTCGGAAAGCGTGCCGACACGGCGGAAGGCGGCCTTTTCTTCGTCGCTTGCCGCGCGCTGGGCAATGCCAATCTGAATATCACCGCCCAGGATCACCTGACCACGCCGTGCCAATTCATCCGAAATGCCCGCAGTCAGGCTGCCAATGCCGGCAAGCGTAGCGACCCCCAGGAACAGGCAGACAGCGAGCAGCCGCAGCCCCCGAATTCGCGCTGACAGATCACGCCGCGCTATGCGCCACAGGGTAGGGAGGTTCAAGCGTGCTGCTCCACAACCAGACCATCCTGCATTGCCACCACGCGGTCACACCGGGCAGCAAGCGCCGGGTCATGGGTGATGATCAACAACGTTGAATTCAGTGCTGCGCGCCGTTCGAACAACAGGTCAATGATCGAAGCTCCGGTGGCCCCATCGAGATTGCCTGTGGGTTCATCGGCAAAAATGATGCGTGGGGAGGCGGCCATGGCGCGCGCAATCGCCACACGCTGCTGTTCGCCGCCGGAAAGCTGCGACGGATAATGGGTCAGCCTGTGACCCAACCCGACCGCTTCCAATTCGCTTTTCGCCTTGTCGAAAGGATTATCGATCCCGGCCAGTTCCATCGGCACCGCGACATTTTCAAGCGCTGTCATCGTTGGAAGCAAATGGAATGCTTGCAAGACAATGCCGATACGCCCGCGTCGAGCCCTTGCCAGTTCATCCTCGCTCAATGCGGTGAAATCGAGGCCATCAATTTCGACTGTGCCGCCATTTGCTCGCTCCAATCCGGCCAATACTGCCATCAATGAGCTTTTGCCCGACCCGGAAGGCCCAAGCAAGGCGACGCTGATGCCGTAAGGAACCGCAAGGTCCACGCCACGTAAAATCGATACCGCAGCGTCGCTCGCACCAAGGGTAAGCGTGACATTCGACGCCCGTATCGCCATATCGGGCGCATTGCTTTCGGCTGTGGTCAAGAAGGAACCCCTATGTCCAAAGGTCTGATCAGATATTTCGCCTTATATGGTGCGGCTTTTGCTTTTCTCCAAGGGCTATCGGGGTGCGACGCGACGCCTGCCGAACAGCCTGTCGCCCAAGGGCCGCGACAGGAAGCGGCGAAGCAATATGACAAGCTGGTCGTGGCCTTTGGTGACAGCCTCTATGCCGGATATGGTTTAGGACCAAGCGAAGGCTTTGCGCCGCAATTGCAGGCGGCGCTGGAGAAAGAGGGGTTGCGTGCGCGGGTGCACAATGCAGGCGTATCGGGCGATACCACCGGAGCGGGCAAACAGCGGCTGACCTTCGTGCTCGACAATCTGGAACGCAAACCCGATCTGGTCATCCTGGGGCTTGGCGGCAATGATATGCTGCGCGGGATCAAGGCATCCGAGACCGAAGCCAATATGCGCGCGATGATGGACGAGATAAAAAAGCGCGACATTCCCGTGGTGCTGACCGGAATGCTCGCGGCTCCTAATCTGGGGTCGGATTATGCCAATGCTTTCAATCCCATATTTCCAAAACTGGCCAAGGAATATGAAGCGGCGCTATATCCGTTTTTCCTTGATGGCGTCGTCGCCGACCCAGCCTTGATGCTGCCTGATCATATCCACCCCAATGCAAAGGGCGTGGCAAAGATCGTCGATAAAGCCGCACCTTTAATTGTCGCAGGACTGAAATAGCCGCTATTTGCAGCCCTTCAGTTCAAACAGAGCAAGATCCATTCCTTCTTGGACTGCTTCCTTTCCAAGGCTGGAATAGCCGTACCAAAGTGTCGATCGCAGTTCGGGCAGGAACAGCCACGATGGCGCAATATCCTTTGCATTAGGCGGACTTTGCAGTGTTTCATGCTTGGCTGTGAAGCCGTCGAAGTGGATAGAGCTGTCTTCCTTTTCCTCTTCGGCATCCTGCGTTTGCCCGGACTCTTCCAAAGCCCGCTCTGCTTCAAGCTGGGCGAGAGGGATGGCGTAAAGGCGATGCGCGCCATTGCTCGCCGTCATGCTGAATTTGTGAACCTTTTTGGCGGGCGTTTTTACAACCATCAGCAAGTCGCTGGCGGCAGTCGTCCAGTCTCCGGCAGGTTCAAAATGCAGGGTGAAGTCCGGCTGGCCTTTAAGCATATAATGCGCCTTGTCAGCCTTGCAGGCAGGCGGGAACTTCGCAGCTGTGGCAGATTGGCTAGAAACCATCATTGCTAGGCATAGCGAAAGGGCAAAAACCGAAGACCGCATATATACTCCATTCGAAATGACCCGCGCCTGATTTAGCAACAAGATTGTCCAACTCAACGGAAAATGGCGGCAAAATCACACTGTTATAGAAATATAACACACCTTCGTCGGGATTCGCTTGAAATCCAATGGCGTGCGCTCCATTTTAGGGCGAGAACATTGCTTGAGGAGGATCGGCCCCCATGTCGACCAGTGCACCGACCGAAACATTGACCGCTACTGAAACAGAGTTGAAGCTGACACCGCCCGATCCGGTGCCGCCGGTCGCCGCTGAACGCGCGGCTGGGCTGGTTCCTGTGCCGGATGAAGTGCAGTCAAAGCTCGATGACAAAGTCGAAGGCTATATTACCGATTTGCTCGCGCAGGACGTCAACAGCCCCGAATTCGGAAAGCGTGTTGACCAGTTGACCAATATGGGTCGCAAGGAAATCATGGAAGCAGCGGGGCAATCGAACCGCTTTCTTGACCGCCCGATCCGCCAGATGGATGACAGCCAGGGCGTTGGTGCGGACCTTGCCGAGTTGCGCCGCACGGTCGAAGACCTTGACCCGTCTAAACGAGGCAGCCTGACCACGAAGCAAAAATTGTTCGGGATCATCCCTTTCGGCAACAAGCTGCGCAACTATTTTGACAGCTATCAAAGCGCGCAAGGCCATATCAGCGGCATCTTGGGGCGGCTGGCCAATGGCAAAGACGAATTGCTGATGGACAATGCTGCAATTGATGTCGAGCGGCAGAATTTGTGGAAGGCAATGGGCAAGCTGGAGCAGATGATCCAGATTTCCAAAAAGCTCGACGCGCGTTTGGAAGAAAAGGCCGCTGAACTGGAACTGTCCGATCCTGCCAAAACCAAGGCACTGCGCGAGACCGCGTTATTCTATGTCCGCCAGCGGCATCAGGATTTGCTGACGCAAATGGCTGTGACAGTGCAGGGCTATCTCGCTCTCGACCTGGTCAAAAAGAATAATGTGGAGCTGGTCAAAGGTGTTGATCGCGCCTCGACCACCACCGTCGGTGCGCTGCGCACAGCGGTAACCGTTGCTCAGGCCATGACCAACCAGCGGCTGGTTCTTGACCAGATCACGGCGCTCAATACCACCACCGCCAACATCATCGATGGCACAGGCCGGATGATGCGCGAAAATACGGCACTGATCCACGAACAGGCCGCCGCATCGACCATCCCGCTTGAAACACTCAGCCGCGCATTCCAGAATATCTATGACACGATGGATGCGATCGACACCTTCAAGCTGAAGGCACTCGACAGCATGAAGCAAACGAGTGATGCGCTGGAAAAAGAAGTTGAAAAATCAAAGGGCTATATCGCCCGGGCAGAGGGGCAAGCGCAGGCGTTGAAAGAGGCGCAGGAGCCCGGCCTGCTGAGCGCATTGGAGAATTGACGCCTTGTCCGGTCCAGCTTCGCAATCCGATGAAATCCTTGATAGTGCCCGTCGTTCACTGAAACGCGTGCGCATGGGGCCGCCGATAGGCACCAAATCACGCGCGCTGCGCAGGGCGCATCTGTTTGGCAAGATTGCAAGGGCAGCAACCGCTGTCGGCGTGATTCTTGTCGGGGCAGGGGTGGCTGGCGCGATTTTGAACGGCATTGGCTTTTGGGGCGTGATGGCGACTGCTCTGGTGGGAGCCGCTGCGGGTTGGTATTTTCTTCGTTTCCCTCAGCTTCCGCTGCCAACAATGGAAAGCCTGCGCCAGACCGATTTAGCGACGCTTGCGGGAAAGACCGAAATTTGGCTGGAAAGTCAGCGGCCCGCACTGCCTGCTCCTGCAATCCCTTTGGTCCAGAATATCGGTTTGCGGCTCGACGCGCTGGCCCCGCAATTGCAGACGCTGGGTGAGACTGATCCCGCCTCGCGCGAAGTGCGCAAGCTTGTGGGCGAGCATCTGCCCGAACTCATCAACGGCTATAAACGCATTCCAGAGCCGCTGCGGCGGCAAGACAATAGTGGCAAGACCCCTGAGCAACAGTTGGTTGACGGGCTCAAACGGATTGATCGCGAGATCGAAACTATGACCGGCCAGATCGCGCGCGGAGAACTTGATAAGTTGGCCACGCGAGAACGCTATTTGGAAATCCGCTACGATGGCGGGGAAGAGGCGTCAGCTTGACCCCTTGCAGGAGCTTAGAGCGGCAGTTCGGTCGTTCCCATCAGGTGCAAGTCAACCGCGCGGGCGCATTGGCGGCCCTCGCGGATCGCCCAGACCACAAGGCTCTGCCCGCGCCGCATGTCCCCACAGGCAAAGACATTTTCGACGCTGGTCTGATAATCGACGACATTGGCGGCCACATTACCACGTGGGTCGAGAGCAACTTCTGACTGGTCAAGCATACCGGCCTTTCGCGGGCCGACAAATCCCATGGCGAGAAAGATCAGGTCAGCCTTCAGCGTGAATTCGCTGCCGGCGATTTCCTGCATCTGGCCATCGGCCCATTCGACGCGCACGCATTCCAGCCCCTCGACCACGCCATTTGTGCCGACCACGCGCTTGGTGAGGATCGACCAGTCGCGCTCGCAACCTTCTTCGTGACTCGATGACGTGCGTAGCTTCATTGGCCAATCGGGCCAGCTCAACGCCTTGTTTTCCCGTACCGGTGGCTTGGGCATGATTTCGATCTGGGTGACCGAGGCCGCGCCCTGTCGGTTGGAAGTGCCGACACAGTCGGAACCCGTATCACCGCCACCGATGACAATAACATGCTTTCCGGTGGCTAGGATTGATCCACGCGGCGCCGCCCGCATCTCATCATCGCCCGCATTGCGCTTATTCTGCTGGGTCAGGAATTCCATCGCCAGACGGACACCCGATTTTTCGGCACCCGGTATGGTCAGTTGCCGCGCCTCTTCGGCTCCACCCGACATTACCACCGCATCAAAATTTTCGCGTAAGGAACCCATCGACACATGGACGCCAACTTCGGTTGATTCCTTCAAGACAACCCCTTCGGCCTGCATCTGCATCAGGCGACGGTTGATAAGGTCTTTTTCCATCTTGAAGTCGGGGATGCCATAGCGAAGCAGGCCCCCCATCCGGTCATTTTTCTCGAACAGGGTCACGCTATGGCCAGCACGAGCCAATTGCTGTGCGCACGCCATGCCTGCCGGGCCGGACCCTACGACCGCCACCGCCTTGCCTGTTTTGTGCAGGGGAATTTGCGGTTCGATCCAGCCTTCCTGCCAGCCTTTGTCTACAATCGCGCATTCAATCGATTTGATCGTAACCGGCGCATCGTCGATGTTCAGCGTGCAGCTTGCTTCACATGGGGCAGGGCAGATGCGGCCAGTGAACTCGGGAAAGTTGTTGGTCGAATGAAGCACTTCCAGTGCGTTCTTCCAGTCGTCCTCGTAGACCAGATGGTTCCAGTCGGGGATGATGTTGTTGACCGGACAGCCATTGTGGCAGTAGGGAATACCGCAATTCATGCAGCGGCTCGCTTGCGCCTTCAGCTTATCCTCCGGCAGCGGAACGATGAATTCCTTATAGTGCGTCAGCCGTTCTTTTGGATCGGCATAGCTCCGGTCCTGACGGTCGAGTTCGAGAAAGCCTGTTGCCTTGCCCACTTTAATAATACTCCGATTTCTTATTCAGCCGCGACATTGGCGGCGGCGAGGCGCTCGGCCTCCAGCTGTTTCAGGGCGCGCTTGTAATCCTTTGGCATCACCTTGACGAATTTGCCCAGCGCATTGGGCCAGTCATCCAGGATAGCCTTGGCGCGTTTGCTTCCGGTGTAAAGCGCATGGCGTTCCAGCAATATGCGAAGCCGGTCTGCCGAGTGATAGAGCATATCACCCATGCCATAATCATGGACATTGGATGCCCGCTGCGTCGGAGCACCGGTGCTGTTTTCGACATCCGGACCGTCAGCTTCGATCGCCTCAACATCAACCATTGCCATGTTGCAGCGTTCGCGGAAGCGCCCATCCTCGTCATAGACATAGGCGACACCGCCCGACATGCCTGCCGCGAAGTTGCGCCCTGTGCGACCGAGGACGGCAACGACGCCGCCAGTCATATATTCGCAGCCATGGTCGCCTGTTCCTTCGACAACCGCGACTGCGCCTGAATTGCGGACGGCAAAACGTTCACCGGCAACGCCGCTGAAATAGGCTTCACCGGCGATCGCTCCATAGAGAACCGTGTTGCCGACGATGATATTCTCGGTCGGCTCGCGCTTCACATGGGAAGGCTGCTTCACGACGATGCGTCCACCCGACAGGCCCTTGCCGACATAGTCGTTGGCGTCGCCGGTTAGGTCCAGTGTTATGCCATGCGCGAGGAAGGCGCCGAAGCTTTGCCCCGCGACGCCGGTAAAGCTGATCTGGATGGTGTTTTCGGGTAAGCCCGCATGGCCGTATTTTTTTGCCACCTCGCCCGAAAGCATTGCACCGACAGTGCGATTGAGGCTTTTCACTTCGCGTTCGATTCGAACCGCTTCGCCATTTTCCAGCGCGGGTGCAGCAGCCTTGATCAGGTCCTGATCCAGCGCTTTGTCGAGCCCATGATCCTGCGTCTCGGTCTGGTGAAGTGGCAGGCCCTTGGTGTCGACAACATGGAGCAGTTTTGACAGGTCAATGCCCTGTGCTTTCCAATGATGGATCGCTTTCTTCATGTCGAGGCGATCCACGCGGCCGGTCATTTCCTCTATGGTGCGGAAACCCATTTCGGCCATGATGGCGCGCAATTCTTCGGCGACGAAGAAGAAATAGTTGATCACATGCTCAGGCTGACCGGTGAACTTGGCCCTTAGAGCGGGGTCTTGGGTCGCGACGCCCACCGGGCAGGTGTTCAGATGACATTTGCGCATCATGATGCAGCCTGCGGCGATCAACGGGGCAGTGGCAAAGCCGAACTCGTCAGCACCCAGCAATGCGCCGATGGCAACATCGCGTCCCGTGCGCAAACCGCCATCAACCTGCACCGCTATGCGGCTGCGCAGATTGTTGAGCAACAACGTCTGTTGGGTTTCAGCCAGACCAATTTCCCATGGCGAACCGGCATGGGTCAGCGAGGTGAGGGGGCTTGCACCCGTCCCGCCTTCATAGCCGGAAATCGTGACATGGTCGGCACGCGCTTTTGATACGCCTGCGGCCACGGTGCCGACGCCAACTTCGGAAACCAGCTTCACCGAGATACGCGCACCAGTGTTGACGTTCTTCAGGTCATGGATCAGCTGCGCCAGATCCTCGATCGAGTAAATGTCATGGTGCGGCGGCGGCGAGATCAGGCCTACTCCGGGCGTCGAGTGGCGGGTGGCACCGATTGTCTTGTCGACCTTGTCGCCGGGCAACTGGCCGCCTTCGCCGGGCTTCGCGCCCTGTGCCATCTTGATCTGGATATCGTCGGCATTGACCAGATATTCCGCAGTCACGCCGAAGCGCCCGGACGCAACCTGCTTGATCGCCGAACGCATCGTGTCGCCATTGGTCATAGGCTTGAAGCGTTTCGGGTCTTCTCCGCCTTCGCCGGTGTTCGATTTGCCACCGATGCGGTTCATCGCGACAGCCAACGTGGTGTGCGCTTCCCACGAAATCGAGCCATAGCTCATCGCGCCAGTGGCAAAGCGCTTGACGATTTCGATCGCTGGCTCGACTTCTGAAATATCGAGCGGCTTGTCAGCAGGTTTCAACTCCATCAGGCCACGAATGGTCAGCAACCGCTCGCTCTGCTCGTTGATCGATTTAGCGAATTCCGCGTAATTTTTCGGATCGTTACCGCGCACCGCATGCTGCAATTGGCCAACATTGGCAGGCGTCCAAGCATGATCTTCGCCACGGATGCGATAGCCATAGATGCCACCGACATCGAGCATGTTTTTGTAGATCGGGTTCTCGCCATAGGCAGCGGCATGGCGGCGCACCGTTTCCTCGGCGACCTCGGCAAGGCCAACCCCTTCGATCGTAGTGGCGGTGCGAGTGAAATATTTTTCGACAAAGGCGGAGGACAGCCCGACCGCGTCAAAAATCTGCGCGCCGCAATAGCTTTGATAGGTCGAAATGCCCATTTTGGACATGACCTTCAATATGCCTTTGCCGACAGCCTTGATATAGTTTTTCTGAACCTCATAGGCCGACAATTGCAGCCCTTGGCGCACGCGGATTTCCTCGAGTGTTTCAAATGCGACATAGGGATTAATCGCTTCTGCCCCATAGCCCGCCAACACGCAGAAATGATGCACTTCGCGCGCTTCGCCGGTTTCAACGACCAGCCCGGTCTGCATACGCAGGCCCTGACGAACAAGGTGATGATGGACCGCAGCAGTCGCAAGCAGCGCGGGCATGGCAATCCGGTCTGGCCCTTGAGCGCGGTCGGACAGGATCAAGATATTCTTGTCCTGCAACACCGCCTCGGTCGCGGCCCAACACATTTCCTTGATTGCCTGTTCGAGCCCCGCAGCCCCGCTGTCGGCATCCCAAGTCATATCTATGGTTTCGGCTCGGAAGGCCGCATCCAGCGCTTCCTCGACCGAGCGAATTTTCGCCAGATCGGCGTTGGTCAGGATGGGTTGGTCAACCTCAAGCCGCTTGTGCGTGCCTGCATCATGGCCAAGCAGGTTCGGGCGCGGACCGATCATTGATACCAACGACATGACCAATTCTTCACGGATCGGATCGATTGGAGGGTTGGTGACCTGCGCGAAATTCTGTTTGAAATAGTCGAACAGCAGGCGCGACTTGTTCGATAGCACCGCAATCGGTGTATCGGTTCCCATCGATCCGAGCGGATCGTCGCCATTTGTAGCCATAGGCTCAAGGAACTTGGAAATATCTTCCTGTGTATAGCCAAAGGCCTGCTGCCGGTCGAGCAACGCCGCCGGATCGTTGGGAAGTGATGCGTCGGTAACTTCGACGTCATCAAGATCCTTGAGTTTATACTGTGCTGATTCCAGCCATTCTGAATAGGGCTCTGCCTTGGCAAGATCGGCTTTGATCTCGTCATCCTCGATGATGCGGCCCTGTTCCATGTCGATCAGCAACATCTTGCCCGGCTGCAATCGCCATTTGCGCAGGATATTGTCTTCCTTGATCGGCAATACCCCGCTTTCCGAAGCCATGATCACATGATCATCGTCGGTGACGCAAAAACGGGCAGGGCGCAGGCCGTTGCGGTCAAGAGTAGCGCCAATCTGGCGTCCGTCGGTGAAGGCCACCGCTGCAGGGCCATCCCATGGTTCCATCAAAGCAGCATGATATTCATAAAATGCCCGACGGTTGGCATCCATCATCGGGTTGCCGGCCCAAGCCTCTGGGATCAACATCATGACTGCGTGGCTGAGGCTGTATCCGCCAGCGAGTAGCAGTTCGAGCGCATTGTCGAGGCACGCCGTGTCGGACTGGCCGTGCGGAATAAGCGGCCACATCTTGTCGAGGTCAGCGCCGAGCAGCGGGCTTTCCATCGTGCGGCGGCGCGCGTTCATCCAGTTCACATTGCCGCGTACGGTGTTGATTTCACCATTATGCGCGACAAAGCGGTAGGGGTGCGCGAGCTTCCAACTGGGGAACGTGTTGGTCGAGAATCGCTGGTGAACAAGTGCGAGCGCCGACTGGCAAAGCGGATTGCGCAGATCGTCATAAAATGACCCGACCTGTCCTGCGAGCAACAGGCCTTTGTAAACAACCGTCCGCGTCGACATTGAGGGGATGTAGAAGCTGGAAAGCCCGGGCAGGTTGAGCTTTTCTTCCAAAGCCACCAGCGGGTTTTGTGCCTGCTTGCGGATTGCGAGCAGCTTGCGCTCAAACGCGTCCTGATCGGGGCAATTGGCACCGCGACCGATGAACAACTGGCGGATCACCGGCATTTGTTCGATCACGGCCTTGCCCAAACCATCAAGTGTGGTCGGCACGTCGCGCCAGCCAAGGATGGTCTGGCCTTCCTTGACGATGAAGGCCTCGAAATTCTGGATGCCGAAATCGCGCGCGGCTTCATCCTGCGGTAGGAAGCACATCACAACGGCATAGTCGCCCGGCGGCGGCAAGTTTACGCCTGCACCCTTTGCCCAGTCTCGGTAAAGTGCGTCGGGAATTTGGATTAAAATGCCTGCGCCGTCGCCCAGTAAAGGATCGGCGCCTACAGCACCGCGATGGTCCAGATTGACCAAAATCTGCAAACCGCGTTCAATCGTAGCGTGCGATTTTGCCCCTTTGATATTCGCAATAAAGCCGACGCCGCATGCATCATGCTCATTGCGTGGGTCATATAATCCTTGCGCGCGCGGTAGTGACATTTCTTCCCTAGGCTTTCGAGAAAAGAGGAATTTTGATTCGCGGTAGCGGCAAGTTTGCGTAATTAAAAGTCATGAAACGGGACTATCTGGCAAGGAATCGTGCCAGCGGAGAAAGTTTGGTTATCAAGCCGGACTGGCAAAATCATAGCCAAGCTATGGAAAGCGTTGTGCGACGCAGCAAATTTACTCCATTTGTCAGCGCTTGAGACTTTTCGCGGCGGAAAACCGAACTGCATCCGTTCGCAATGAATTCGGATGCAGCTTGCTCGGGCGAACACAAAAAATCTGCCCTGCCGATCGGTAAAGTCTGCGCCAAGATTGTTGGTCTAATCCACCACGCCGACTCTGCACCGGTACACAGCGGCGCTGGAAAGCCCTCGCACTGAAGGATAGCTATGCACTGGAGTTGTGAATAGCCGGGTAGGGGGCAAGCAAATGACATATTGGCGCTGGACAGCATTGTTTGCGGTGGGGGTTATCGCCATCATGCTTGGGTTTGGCGCGATCGACGGCATGAAGGCATGTGGCGGTGGTGACCCCATTTTCGCTTTCGAAATGGTCCGTTCGCCCGCCGATGTCGAAGCGCTGTTTCACGAGCAATGCCGCGCTGCCCATGCGCAAGCACAGTATCAAGGCCTATGGCTGGATATTTTGCTGTTCGTCGGGATCTACTCGGCCTTTTTGATTTGCGGATTACTCGCCTTGAAGCAGGATATTGGCTTGCGCAGTAAACGCTTGGTCACGGCTGGCATTGGCCTTGTGCTTGTGGCGGCGCTGTCTGATCAGTTTGAAAATTACATTCTCCTGCGCATTCTTGACAGATTTCCAGGCGATCAATCGACCATCGATACGCTCTATTTTGCGCCGAGACTTAAATTTATCGCGCTGGGGATAGCGACCGCCTTCGCAGGCTTGCTGCATTTGCACAGTCCGGGGTGGCGGAAATTGGTTGGTATCGTTGCGATTGTCGGCGGCTTTTGGTCTGCAATTGGCATGTTCGCCAATCATGACTGGGTGCTGAAAGGCATGACTCTCGGTTGGATTGCGCTGGCGGTTGCCGCGTTTGTGCTTTCTTTTCGGCGGTCGAATGGATTTGCGGCGTCTTAAATGGTGATCAATCGGTCGCGGTTGGTTTGCCGATAAATGAGGGTTAGAAACATGAAATCGGTGTTAGCGCGTTTTCCATTTTTGAGCCTGGATCAAGCTATTGTTTTGGCGCGCGTGGCGACGGCGGTGTTTTTCATGGCGCATGCAATCGTGCGCATCCTGCTCGGCACCATTCCCCAATTCGGCAAGTTTATGGAGGCAGCGGGATTCCCATACGGAGTGGCGATCGTTTGGCTAATCACAGCGAGTGAAATCCTGTGTGGACTGTTGCTTATATCGGGCCGTTATGTCCGCTTTGCGGTACTGCCATTGTTGGCGATTGCCGGTGGCGGGATCGCCATCATCCATGCCAGGCTCGGATGGTTTGTCGGCGAATTTGGCACGGGCGGCAGCGAATATAGTGTCGCGCTGATCGTTCTTTTGCTCGTGATTGCTGCGGCCGACCGTCAATCAACATCCATCTCAAAATAGAAAGGCTCACCAAATGAAAATCGCTTCGCTTTTGGCCATTTTTCTAGGTTTAGCAGGAACGGGTGCCGTTGCTGCGCCGCAAACACGCGTTTGCGCCAAATATTCGACCATTCTTCTTGAAGAAGGCGAGCGCGCAGAAGTCGATGGGGCAGGCCCATTTAGCGTCAGTCTGCGCATCACGGGTTCCCGCGGAAACTGGATTTTCTATGACTCGCTGTCGGAACCCTCGAGTGCCGACAGCGAAGGCACCCTTGTCCCAACCGGACCAGGTAGGATTGCCTACCGGAGGAGCCATGACAGCCGCATCTACTCGGTGCAACCAGCACAGCCGGCGCTGATCGACGGAAAGATAGTGAAAACTGGTGTGATGGGTGTCGATTTCATGCGTAGTCCGCTCGATAACCCAGCGATCATGGGAGATAATTCGGACATTGACGTGATCGAACGCGTCCTGCCTGGTGTGACTGGGGGATGCGACCTGCAATTTGTTGCAGGTGAGGGGTTAGTGTCCTCTGCGTCCAAATAGCTGAAAATAAAAACCTTGCAATCCGTAAGCCGGGTCAATGAGGCGACTACTGAAGGCATTTGATGAATCTGCGCTGGCGCACGTGGCGATGCACCGGTGCGTCGGCACAGCGGGCAAAGAAGGCGCTCATTGCTATCTATGGTTTGAATTTGGGTACAAATTTGGAGGTAGGGCATGACGCAACATTTAGATGGCCGGAGCCAGTGGATGGCACTGGGCTTGATTAGCGCACTAACAATGCCGCAAACGGCTGCAGCCATATTGCCGCCAGCTCGCCCGCCCAGCTATTCGGCTTATGGACCATTGCAACTGTGCTCGGATCGCTTTGTGATTGATGTCGCCGAGGGTGAGGCGTTGCACATTGTCGGCGACATAGCCCGCGTTATCAACGATCGCGAAGTGCTGGCGATCAAATTTGCAAATTCACGTTATTACAGTCTCATCGACACATTGGGCATGAAGAAGGGCAAAATAGGGCAAAATCGAAATGGTGCGGGTCCAGCCAAAATGACCATGCGCCGATTTAATGGGGCTACACCCGATGCAGGCGACACAATTTCCTATGCGCCGCATGGCCTGAATGTCGGGGATGTGCGCTATGCGCTTGGCGCATCAGATGAATCTGACAACGCGTTGATTATTGGTGCTTCCAGCTTCGATGGCTCGGACAAGGACAAGCGCTTGCTCGACCGTATCAGGCATCCCGATACCAAGAGTCCGGATTGCCTGCCACTTTCCGCGGTCTTCAACAGTGATTTGAATGACGGCGAAGCGAAACGTGCTTATGACCTGGCCAACCATGGCGCTGACATTTATCCGCCTGTTCCCGATCCTGGCCCTCAGTTTCGCTGCCAAGCCGGTATCGGCTTTGCACTTGAAAAAGGAGAATCTTTGCTCCGACCGTGGCGCCCGCTGGGCGTCGATGGAGAAATTTATGTCAATACCGGTGACACCCGCATAAAAATTGAACAGCGCTTTTATAACAAAGAAAGACTTGGTCCCGGCGATCCTGCCGACATGACCGAACACCCGATGAGCATGCTGCGCAAAACGGAGGTGACCTATTATCCAAGTAGGGGCATTGGCCCACCTATGCAGAGCCTGGAGTGCCCGAACTCGGGAACTGGGCGGTCAAGCTGATCGAAAGCTATAACTATGGGGTGACTTTCAGTTTTCCTGCATCAGAGAAAACCGCTGCGGGCTTTCGCTTTCTCGAACGGTTACAATTCGTAAAAGAGGATGACCCTCGATGCGCACTAAAGCATTGAAAGAAAAATTAAAGATTGTGCGGGGCAGATGCTCTTGCCTTGCCGCGAAATTGCCGGGGCGTTTAGCAACCCTTTTGCTCGTTTCTTTCGCTGGAAACCCTCAACCCCTTTTTGCCCAGCAGCCTTTCCCTGAAATACCGGGGCCTCGCTCGCGGTTCTCGCATTCAAGAAAGGCGACAAGCCCTGGTGGCCAAGCAATTGCGCGGGAATGGTTCTTCTTGGCTTACGCTATCGATCCAGAAAGCGAGCTTGTTAAGTCGTTAAACGACTGGTTCGATCGCGATGTTGGCAAGTCGGCGGCTCCACCCACAGTGCCGATGACCATTGATCTGCCGTCAAACTAAATTTGGAGAAGGAACAAATGGCATTTGTGTACCGGGCAGTAGCTTCGATGATGATTGCGCATCGCTTACTTCCGCCGCTCTCGCTGGAGAAGTGCCTAGCGCTCCTGCGGTTGAGGCGCAGAGCAAAGCCGACGAAATCAAGCTGAGCCTTTTTGGTCACAGGCGAACGCCCAACTTATATTGGCGGATTGATTCGAGCGGCAAAGGTGAAATTTCGGCGCCACAAGGAGTTGGCTACCAGGTTGCGTCGCCTCTGATCGTCAGTCCGGTTTACCGGATCTCTCCGGGCCTGCACCAATTCGATATCGGAGAGTCCGGATATGCTGAATTGCGAGACTATCTGACACAAATCATCGACGGCAAATATGATCGCTACGGCCTGACCGATGGCGAATGCACCTTGCGCAATACGACAAACAGCGGTTGGGTCGAGCTAGATTGGTCGGGGTCAACCAAAGGCGAACTGCATTTGTCGCATGATTGCCTCAACGGATTGGGGGAATATTTCCATGATCGCATAGTTTTGGCGTGGCATAAACTGGCGCATCGCCTGCATGGACAAGGGCATTCTCTTGTAACCATCGAGCCTCAGCCAGCCATGCGTGCTCCCAGCTCGTTGAGCTTTACCAAAAAAAATGTCTGGACCGCCGCGACTACCACTTGGCGCATGGCGGCAAATGGCAAAGGCTGGATTGAGTTTTCCCAAGACCAGAGCGTGCCTACGTTAACTCTCGGCGACATGTTTTATGTCAAAGCAGGTCGTTATCCATTCCAGCTCGACAGCGATTTTCATCAGTCAATACTGCGTGAACTGGATGCCTATCTGAGCCGAGCCAAAACCGATGGATCATGTGAAAGTGAGCTTTCCATGACAGATCAGCCGATGGTAAGGATCGAATGGAAATACAAAGCCGCAAAAGCGGCAAGCTTCGTCAGCGATATGGGTTGTCCCTCTTTTGCCGAGCGATTCAGAAAGGTTGAACTCGTCTTCGCGGAACTAATCCGAAATGGAAATTTGGGGAACAGCCGGATTATGTTGAAAAAGTAGCCCATCTTTCTCGCAATGAAATATTTGCGACCGACAACTCTTCAACCCTTACATCGACTTAACCTCACGCCTTGGCCATGCCATATGGCCTAGAAAGCGGGCGTCCGTTTTTCGGATATGCTAATTCGACGCACCATTTCGAGAATGACGCGTGTCCAATGCAAAATTCCAGCAATCGCCAGCGGCCTCAAAGAGCAATTGGCCGTCGGTCATCGATTCACCTGATTTATATGGCTTTCCATCCAAGGTGTAGGCTGTACCCAAGTCATCGCCCTCGCCAAAGAATTTGCCGTCGTAGGTGACGCGGGTCCATTCCACGACAAACGCCTCATTCTGGCCCTGATTGAGCTCGAAAATCACATGCTCATCGACACCTTCGCTTATGGGTTGTGTAAATTTGCGGTAGTAGCCGGCCATCTTGATGGGGAAAGCAGTGTAGTCGTCGGCTTTGACTTCTTCCCAATGATTGACGGTAAAATCGGATTGGAGTTGAACTTTTTCCACCGAAGCAGCCGTGTATTTTTTCTGGACAGCCTTTGATTGGATGAAAGCATCGAAGAAGGCGTTGGGATCGCCGTTCTTGCATGCTGTTTCTGCGGTTTTCAACGACATTTGGTCAGAGATGTCCGGTTCGGCCGCGCTATTTTGTTGCTCCGGTTTTCGATCAGAAAGTGCGGGAATTTCCGCATTCTGATCTTTGCCACCTTCTGCCGCAGCATTTGCGGCAGGAGCCTCACCGCTGCAACCAACATTGATCAGGACAAGGATTATCAATCCGCTCTTCAATTTGAGTGTTGTTCGGTCGAGCAACTGCTGTGCCATATCGAGATAATGCATTCCGTGTTCGTTTCCTGTTCGCCTGATATTCAGGTAGCGCAGGCAATCACATTCCTCGACACCCTAATCGATACTGGTGCATCGGCCGTACTGCGGAATCGGAAGATGTATCGGTTGCTTGCTTTTTTTACTGCCCGATGCGCAATTGCTCGAAGCCGGATCGATGGACGAAGTGCTTGAACTGACCGAAAAGCATGGAGAGCCAGACCTCTTTCTTCTCGATCTTTTATTTCCCGGCATGGAGCCGCGCGAAACACTGGCAAAATTGCGTCAGCGTTTTCCAAGATCATCGATCGCAATCGCCTCGATGCTCGATGATGACCGCACGATAAACCGGATCATGGATGAAGGTGCGGATGCTTTCATCGTCAAATCAATCCCGGCGCAGGAAATGATCGACGCCGTTCTGGCTGTCCGTTCGGGTCAATATGTGGTCGCAAAGCCCAGCATTGTGTCAATGACAGATGCAGTGCCCACGTCCGCAAATGTCATGAGCCTGACTCAGCGCCAGCTAGAAATATTGGATTTGATCAGCTCCGGGGAATCGAACAAGCATATTGCCCGCAAACTCGGTCTTTCGCCATTTACCGTCCGCAATCATATTTCGCTGTTATTGCGTTCTCTGAACGCCCATTCTCGGTCGGAGCTGGCGGCCAAAGCGGAAAGTCTTGGCTGTCTGAACGGGAAAATTGAGTCCGCTAAACAGGATTGAACTTTGCCCGGACTGAACTGATCGTTGAACGCAGTTCAGCGGGCCGCAGAGGCTTTTTCAGAATGAGTATGTCGCTATCATCAATCTCGACAGAAATTCGATTTTCGTCATGACCGGTTATGACGATTGCCGGGATAGCGGAACCCAGCGCGGCACGAACAACTATAATGCAATCGCCGCCCGTTGCACCGCCGCCTAGGTCAAAGTCGGTAATGATCATATCGCAAGGCTCAATCGTCTCAGGAATTGCAGTGACCGCCGTGACGCGACAGCCCCAGGACGATAACAGCCCGGCAGTTGCTTCCAGTACGTCCACATCATCTTCGACAAGCAGGATAGACCAGCCGCGCAATGGCGACCTATCAACTGTGGGTGATAACGAGACAATCTGCGGCAATGCGTGGGTATAGACCGGAAGACCGCTGATGCTAAAAGCGTGATCCCTTACCAACGCGCGAAGCAACTTCGATCTTCAGGTTGAGCAGCGCTGCCATTCGGGCAACGATTGAAAGTCCCAGTCCAACGCCTTGCCTGTCGCGATCTCCCTCTCCTTGATCTGGAAAAACTCGTCAAACAGGTAAGGGAAATGCTCTTCAGCTATGCCATAGCCCTGATCCCAAACCTCTATTGAAATTGCTGATCCACGAGGGCGGCACCCCAGGATAACGCCGCGTCCAGCGGAAAATTTGAGTGCGTTTGATACCAGGTTTTGAATCATGGTCAGAAGCAATATACGGTCAGTTAAAACAACGTGGCGTGTGTTCACCATCCGCAGTTCGCTATTGCCCCATTCCGCCAACTGAACATTTTGCTGCACGATCTCCTGAAAGAGTTCATCGAGCGCGACGGGCTCTGGCTTTGGCGCCATTGTACCGCTGTCGAGCGTGGACAGATCGAGCAATGATCGGAACAGCCGCGCCACAGATTGCAACGCACGGTCGATCCGTTCGACGATTTGCCTTTGCGGCTTGTTGAGGCCGGTTTCCTGCAAGCTAGTGGTGAAAAGGCTGATTGCGTGCAGCGGTTGGCGCAAGTCGTGGCTGGCTTGAGCGAGGAAACGTGATTTAGCAAAATTGGCTTCGTCCGCCTCGCGTCGGGCTTGCTCGATCCGCTCAAGCAAGGACGATGCATATTGCGGAATAGCGACTGCCGATAGCAAAAGCATCGCCAGCATATAGGGTGAATTGTCGCTCGCTGGAATCAGCGAACAAACAACCGAGATGGTGACAACGGCATAGCCGGTTGCGATCCAGAGATAAGTTTTGCCGAAACGCAGCCCGTTCCCGACCGTGATCCAGAGAATAACGGTATGCAGCGGCATCATCGCCATGGGTTGGACAATGATGCTGAATCCCAACGACACATAATCGAGTGTAATCGACATCAGCCGCCGGATGGGAAAGTGGCCAGGAACCTTCTGCACCCACCATACCAACGCGAGAGCAGCAGGCGTATAAAAGGCATAGTAAATCAATATTGTCTTGGCCCACGGTGCCAATGAACTCGGCGACAGCACTAAGCTACCCATAATCGTTGTATAGGTGGTAATTACCACCAACATCACCAAGCGGACTTTGGTCTGACCCAGTTCAGCTTGCTCTTCGTCAGTCAGCCTTTGCGGTTGACGGGTGAAAAGCAACTCGCGCAAATTTTGCATCATGCGTACCTTCTATATGCAACTGCGCAGTATGCCAGAGTCCGGATTGGGTAGTTTCCCGAGAATTTAATTCATCGGTAGCGAAGAAACGCTGACCATATCGAGGATGCCGTTCTGAAAGAAAACGCGGACATTATAGGCATTGCCGCGACAGGGGATGTCAGAAGACTGGTAATATAGGCTTCCGGGATTTTCGTCGGTCCAGGATTCAAACGTCAATCCCGTAGCCTTTTTGACCTTCGCCATCGCGGCGCTTTCACGATCGCCACACTTTAATCCAAACGGTCCCAGCAATTTGGCAAGCTGGCCAAATTCGAGCCATTTGCTCGCCACGACCTTGTTGTCGACAAGGTATCGGATCGGCAGCTTTTCGGAAGAAAGCGTGAAGCTGCACTGCCGCAGCGGGCTGCGCTTATCGCACTCTATCGGCTTATATCCTTTTGGCATTTTGACGAGTTTGGCGCACATAGCAATTGATCCGAAATCGGGTTTCGATTGAGCGATGGCAGAAGTGGAAATCGTTGCCAGCAGCACCGTTGCGGTCAATTTGGTCGGTAAGATCATGTTCTAACTCTTTCGTGCGAAAATAATTGAGCGTTGCAGATATCGCGAAGATGTTCAGCAAGTCGGCACAGCTTCAGCATGCGGTTCCGGGATAAATTTTCCGTCTTCGGAGCGTGTATAGCGGTGCGTGAACGAGCTTGTACCCTCGAAGCGCACATCAAAACTTTTGTTTTTCACAGCAGCGCCAATCTTGCCCTCAATCTCGGTTGTTGGCTCACCTTCCGCTTTGGCGCCACCATCAGTGTAAAGCGAGGCGAAATCAGCGATGACATGGGGCGCATCGGGGCGCAATTCCGTCAGCGAAATATTCTGGCACATATAGCCCTGCCAGACACCACCAGCGGTCGAAACGATCACGGGATAGTCGGTCAGATCGTTACGCACCTCCCATTCGGGCGGATTTCCCATAATCGATCCACCGACAAATTCAGGCCACCGTTGCTTTAACGCATATTTCCCTTTGTTTTCGGATAGATAGAATATGCCCAACGCACCCATATTGATCGGATAGGCTTCAAGGTGGTCAGCAGGTGCCAGCAAAACCCACAATTTGCCGACTTGCAAAACTTGGCCGCCCGAATAGCTATAATCCCCGCTTTTCACATCCTCGGCCTTCGGCTTACCAAAAATGGCGGTGTAGGCGAGCACCAACCGTTCGCCCTCGCTCAAGGCTGACATGGACCGCACAGACGGCTGGACGCGCTGGCTTTTCTGTGGTTGGGCTACAGATTGGACAGTCCGCATTTTTTTGCTTTCTGTCCCCAGATCAACACTATTGGCAATCGCCGCAAGTATTACCCCGCCAACGATGGCCAAGGCCGTGATCGCCACCAGTCCGCCGTGACGGGCCATGACAGTTTTGGAATTGTCCGTTGATTTCATGAAAAACTCCACGTCACTTGAAAATTTGTCATTGCCAGTCGCTCCAGCGGACTTCATCGGAAACAAGTTGCCAGCATCGGCCGACCCATTTGAAGGTCAGCCGGCCGCGAATGCCGACGGGATGCCTTATCTCGGGCTCATATTCGTAAATGCGGCCGTCCGGCAGGTGAGGTTCTTCGCCCCAATCAATCCGAAATCCTTCATCGGCCAAATCGACGGTTTCAAATTTGAGCGCCACTACCTGTTCCGGGCTATATTCATAATAGGAGATATGAGGGGCGAATTTGATAGGTGGGAGTTGATAAAATCGGCGCGGCCATCGCCTTTCCGGAGCGTCGCCTCGCACGATGGTGATCTTTTTGGCAAGTACCGCACGTTGCGCCGGTGAAGACGAAAAAAAGGAATCCAGAAAACCATCTCGGTCGCGACGCATGCATGCTTCGGCAATGCGGTTATTGGCAGCTGTGGATGCTTCTGGAAGGGGGGAGCCAGTCGGGCAACGAACAAGCAAGTCGGCTTTTTTTGCTGGACCATTGTCCATTTTCAACGTCATCTCGTTATGAGAAATGTCGAAGTGCAGCGGCTTGCCGCGTTCGCTCCCGTCGTTCAGCGTCACAATAACTGCCGGATAGTCGCTATAGGCCCAAACTGCGCTTACCGGCATGCGGTTTATTTGCGTTCGTTCGATAACCAAATTTGCGCGCTTTGTTGTTTGTCTCCCGCAATTGGATCGCTTGTCCGACCATTCCCCATGATAGATTTCAGGGATGAAGTGATAATCGGTTGGAAAAGGCATTCCCCGGGTTGCCGGATCGTCAAAAACGGGGCCGACGACGAGCAATAAAGGCAAAGAGGGACGTCCATAAATACCATGTCCAACTATGCCAGATTGGCCCGGGGCAGGGCAAATGCCGCCGGGCACCAGTACATTTTCTTAGTCGCTATGGCGCCTGTTTTGGTTCCACTTTGAACCCGTGCGTAGTCAGCCACTCGACAACTGCAACCATTCCTTCGCGGGTTTTCTTATTCAGAAGTTTATCAGGGGTCATGAACAGATAGCGCTGGAAAGTCTGCCCCTGGGCATTGCGCAATTCGGGATCAGCCCCTGCCTTCAGTATTGCCAGCACATGCCAGGGCTCATTGATCAGTGCAGCGACGTGCAGAGCACTGTTTCCGACACCATCGGTCAAATTTGGTTGAGCACCCGCATCAAGCAAAATTCGAAATGTTTTGGTTTTCCGCAATCAACGCCGTCATCAACGGAGTTCGCCCGCTTTCCTGATCTACAACATCCAGCACTTCTCTGTCCCACGCAATCCAGTTTTTCAAAGAACGCGCGCTGCCTTTTCGGATTGTATAATGCACTTCTTCGGGAAGCGGCTGAACGGTTACGCAACCGGATGCAGCAGGCACAGCGTTGGCTAAGGCGGCTGTCGCGAACGCCAGGACAAAAAAATAAGGTGGTGACCTCATAGCTCAGGCATAGCACAGCGATCTGAGTTGTTTCGAACCCAAGAATATACCGGTACATCGTCGTCAGTTGAGATTATGTGCCTGGAAGTTGCAACTTGGAATGCGTTGGGTATCAATTTCTCAATTCGCAGTTTTTATTGATCTGCTCGAGATACGCCGTTGATCTCGGCGGAATCTGTCGGCAGACCAGATGTTGCAGAAGTCAAAAAATTCAATCTTAGGCCAATCTGATCAGGCTCAGCGCTATCGCGCTTTGCAAGTTATCAGCGGCTGTTCCGTCAGGCGCTTGGATTGACATCCCACCCAAATTACTCGGTGAAGCGCCTCCGGGAGAAAAGAGCCTTGCCGTGCCAGTCTTCGCTGCTTGAATTCCCTTCGACTACGCCATTGTTATCAGAATTGCGTAAGTCATTTTCTGTTCTGGGTTGCCGTGATGAACCATCGAGCCGCTATCGCCCCCCGACAATGTCGCGGTCTCATGTACCGGTTCGAGCGCAGTCTTGTCAGTACCTGCAGTTCCATGCTTAGAAGCAGTCGAGCAAAATTGAGGCAATCCGGACATAATGGTGCAATCGCCAAAAAGACTGATCGACCTACCGGGAGTCTTTGACGAGCATCGGGCTGAGCTTGATCAGGCAAAATCCCGCCTTTGGATGACGGCCGGTGCTTTCCTGTACATCTTTTTGCGTTGGATCAGCAGTGGTTCAATCATTCCAGGTCCAGAAAATACTGGATTTCTGATATTGCCCCTGTCGAATGAAGTAGCGGTTCATTTATTCCTGTTTTGTATGGCTTATGCTGTTTTTGGGGCTGTGTTTCTTGCGGTCATCCGAATCTATCCTGGTCACTTTGTCCTACGTCGCATAATCACGATCTCGTGCGATTTTGGAGCGTTAACATATCTGATGTTCATAGGCGAAAGTCCTATGATGATTTTCTTCGCGCTAGTCCTATGGATTGCGGTGGGAAACGGAATGCGGTTCGGGCAACAATATCTTCTTATTGCACCCCTTCTGGCACAGATATCGTTAATGCTTTTGGTGCTCATCAGCCCTTTTTGGCAACAACGTATCGATGTCGTCATCACGATCTCAGTCTCGGCCATTATCCTTCCTATATACTCCGTTGTCTTGTTGCGGCGGATATCAATGGCGCAGGATACCGCGCAGGCGGCTTTGCAATCCAAAAGTCGTTTTTTGGCGCAGGCGAGCCACGATCTGCGTCAACCGATATACTCAGTTGGCTTTTATCTGGACATATTGCGGACAACCGGAACTGAAATTGAACGAAATCAGTTGATTGACCGGATCGAGAGAGCGATTGGCTCGGTTTCCAGACTGTTCAAGTCGTTGCTCGATATTTCCGGGTCGACAGCGGGACAATAGAGGTTGTTGCCGAGACAATTGCACTGGATGCAATGCTGGCCGACATCGTCCAGCAAAACGAGCAGCACGCCTATTGGAACAATGTCGAACTGCGTTATTTGCCAACCCGCTTCAAAGTACGCGCTGACCCGACATTATTGGCGACAATGGTGCAGAACCTTGTATCGAATGCGATCAAGTATAGCCACGGGGCGAAAGTACTTGTTGGCGCCAGACGCAAGGGTGACAGTATAGCTATTGAAATATATGATCAGGGTATCGGCATTGATGCAAACCACTTACCCCATATTTTCGAAGAATTTTACCGGGCGCATGAAGCCGGAGATCGCGATGCCGAAGGCGTTGGATTGGGCCTCGCCATCGTCGCCAGGCTTGCGTTGCTCTCGGGTTTTGAAGTCACGGTTAATTCGCAGCGGAACAAGGGGACGATGGCGCGGATATCGGGTATCCCGGTCAGCGCTCGACAAATCGCGTCAGCCCCGGTCATAGATGGCTGGATTGCAAAACCGCTGGACAAATTCCGGGTGATTCTGATTGAAGATGATCAGGATGTCTTGGACGCGACGCGGACATTACTGGGTCTTTGGGGGTGCGATGTCCAATCCTATGCCGAAATGCCCATCCACGTCCGCCCCGCCGATGTAATTGTCGCAGATTTTGATCTGGGCGACGGGCAGTTGGGAACCGATGCCATCCGCACGATCCGCTCGCAGCATGGAGAAGCCATCCCGGCGATATTGATGACGGACCATTCTGGTCCGCAGATCGAACAGCATATTGATCGCCTTGACGTGCAAATTCTGTCGAAACCGGTGCAACCAGCGACGCTTCGATCGGTGCTGTCGTCAATACGGAGCCGCAGCCGTGGATGAGTCTACACGCTCGCAATCTTCTTCCCCAACCACTTCGGAAAATGAAGCTGAATATCGGCAGGCGCGATCGCGTATTTTGAACGTCATCATCGCAGTCTGCTATCTGTATTTCAGCGGCATCGGAGAAAAACTCTCTAACCCCGCCGTGACAACATTGGTGATATACGTCGCCAGTTTCTTTGCCTTTACATTGGCCGTTTTTCTGCACACGCGTCTGCGACCGGGATATTATGCGGTCAGGCGATTGCTGGCGATGATGGGGGACTTTGGATCGCTTACCTATGTGATGTTGCTCGGGCAGACACTTGCTTTGCCGCTGTATGTCTTCATTGTCTGGGTGACGCTGGGCAATGGCATGCGCTTCGGATCACGCTATCTCATAATCGCTTCGGCGATGGCGCAGCTTTCACTGCTTGCCCTTTACATCCTGGGAGATTTTTGGCGGCAGCAACCTTATCTGATGGCCACGTTTTCCATGCTGGCGCTGGTTCTCCCCGCCTATGCGATGACATTGTTGAGGCAGACAGCGGAAGCGCGCGACAGTGCGCTGGTTGCGATGCAGGCCAAAAGCCGCTTCCTCGCCCATGCCAGCCACGACCTGCGCCAGCCGATCCATTCGATCGGATATTATCTCAGCTTGCTGCGGACTACGCGCGGCAAGCCTGATCGCGAGCAGTTGATTGATCGGATAGAGCGCGCGCTTGGCTCGGTTTCGCGGCTATTCAAATCGCTTCTAGATATTGCGCAGCTCGATAGCGGCACGGTTGCCGTAAATTCCGAAGTCGTATCTCTGCAAGCCCTGCTTTCCGATCTGGTCCAGCAGAACGAACAAAGTGCGCAATGGAACGAAGTTGAATTGCGCTTTGTCCAAACCAGTGCGTGGGTGCTGGTCGACCCGACCTTGCTCACCACGATGACCCAGAATTTGTTGTCCAACGCGATCAAATATGCACGCGGGTCCAAAGTGCTGATTGGGGTTCGCCGTCAGGGAAAGTCGCTTGCCATTGAAGTGCACGATGCGGGAATTGGCATCGACGAACAGCATATGCCGCATATCTTCGACGAGTTTTACCGGGCGCATGTCGAGGGGGATCATGATGCCGAGGGTGTCGGTCTGGGTCTTTCGATCGTGAACAAGCTGGCGCAATTGTCGGGATTAACGCTTACAATCAAATCGCGGCGCGGTGCGGGGACGGTTGCAGGGATTTATGATATTCCTATCAGCGCCAAAGAACCAGCGCCGAAACCCCAATTGGCAGGCGACTCCCCCAGACCGAGGGCAGGTTACCGAGTGATCTTGATTGAGGACAATATCGATGTGCTGCACGCAACATGCGCGCTGCTCCAACAATGGGGCTGCGAAGTTCAATCGCATAGCACGATTCCAGATCGTTTCGGGCGGTGTGACCTGATTATCGCCGACTATGATCTGGGAAATCAGGAATTGGGTACCGACGCCATCCGCGCCATCCGCGCAAAATTGGGCTCAACCATCCCAGCGATCTTGATGACCGGCTATGCCGAAGCCGTGGTCAGCAAGCAGACCATCGACGAAGGGATACAGGTGCTTGCCAAGCCGGTGCCGCCAGCAATGCTGCGGTCGACCGTGTCAACGCTGCGGATAGCTTTGCGGAACCAGACCCCGCGCTAATTGTTTGGAAGGTTTGCGAAGGAACTAAAGTGCGCACATTCACGTTTTGAGCGAGCGGTTATTCGGACCGATCTCGAGGCAAAATCTAACTGATCTGGGCACTGTCACTCAAGGCTCTCCGCTCGCAGAACAGCCCCAAAGCCACTGCGACCAATAATTTCGTGAAAAATGGTGAGCCCTGCTGGGTTCGAACCAGCGACCTACTGATTAAAAGTCAGTTGCTCTACCGACTGAGCTAAGGGCCCATCGCGGCGCGGAATATGCTTCTGCGCGTTCAGGAGCGCTCCCCCTAATGGCGGCGGCCCAAACGGTCAAGCGGCTTGGGGCGGTTCAGGCGATGAAAAATTTGCTTTAGGCTTCGACCGGTCACTGGGTCGCGCCAGTCGGGAGCGATTTGACTGGCCGGTCCCATGACGAAACTGCGGTCATGCATGGCTGGATGGGGTATCGTCAGTGTCGGATTCTCGCTCACCCACATGCCTTCTGACCAGAGCAAAATGTCAAGGTCGAGAGTTCGCGCGCGCCAGCGTTGACCGCGTCGAATTCGACCGAAATGGATCTCGATAGCCTGCAGCCTTTGGAGCAACTCGACCGGATCAAGCTCGCTTGCCAAAGTACCGCAGCATTTGCGTAGCGACGCAAAGAGGGGCCAAGCGGCCGCGATTCTATGATGCGCGATTGGGTAAATACATCAATATCGCTCATTTCGAGAGCTGCAATCGCGTGCGCGACGATCTGCCGTGGGTTACCCAGCAGCGGATGTCGCTGATTGGAACCGATGCCGATCAGGTAGAGCGAACGGCTCAGATATCCTCCACAAGCCGACTGTAGAGCTGCGGCCTACGATCTCGGAAAAATCCCATGCTTGCTCGGTGCTTGCACGCTGCATCCAGATCAAAACTGGCGATGAGAGTGCCTGTTTCGTTATCGTCCAGATCGCAGATTATGTCGCCCCATTCATTGGCGATGAAGCTGGTGCCATAGAATTTCTGCGGCTCACCACCATGGTCGACTTCCGATCCCACCCGATTGGCGGCGATCACCGGCATGCAGTTGGAGACTGCATGGCCAACCATCGCCCGTCGCCACATTTCGCGAGTGTCGAGCGTGGCGTCCTGCGGCTCGGCGCCAATGGCAGTCGGGTAGAACAGCATTTCCGCGCCCATCAGCGCCATTGCACGCGCGCATTCTGGATACCATTGGTCCCAGCAGATGCCGACGCCGATCTTTGTTCCGAACACTTCCCACACTTTGAAGCCGGTGTTGCCGGGGCGGAAATAATATTTCTCCTGATAGCCGGGGCCATCGGGAATATGGCTCTTGCGATAGGTGCCCAGGATTTCGCCATCGGCGTCGATCATCGCCAACGTATTGTAGAAATGCGAGCCGTCGCGTTCAAAAAAGCTGGCGGGGATCGCGACTTTCAGTTTCTTCGCCAGCTTGGCCATCGCCCGAATAGAAGGATGCTCCAGCGTCGGGCGGGCGAGGGCGAAATGTGCCTCTTCCTGCGTCTTGCAGAAATAGGGGCCAGAAAAGAGTTCAGGCGGGAGAATTACTTGCGCGCCATCACTCGCCGCTGCCTCAACCAAGCTGGAGACCGCTTCGATATTTTCCGCTTCGCCTCCGTGCAAGGGAAGTTGCAGCGCAGCAACGGTGATGGTGCGTTTCGTCATTTTTATTCAAGGCCGCTTCTTGAAGAGCAAGGTCATCCGGTCGCTTTCGCCGATTGCCTGATATTTGGCGTCGTTTTCTTTGTCAAAACGGCGAACAGGGGGCAGCGTCCAGACGCCGTCGGGCCAATTGGCGCTGTCTTTCGGATTGGCGTTGATTTCGCTTTTGGCAACCAGCTCAAATCCATTCACTTCCATGAATTTAATGACATCGGCCTCGCGCACATAGCCTTTGCTGCCATCGGCATAGCTGAAGGGGGCATCAGCCTTGGCGCGATGTTGTTCGATGCCGAGCAGACCATCATCCTTCAACAAATCACGCATCCGTTTGATTTCCTGATCGGCCATGTTCCAGCGCATCAGATTGTGGATCATGCGCATGACGATGATCCGGTCAAACGTGCCCTTGGCACCATCCGGTACGGCATCAAGCGTGAAGGCGCGGTAATCGCTTGCGGGTTTGCCGGTGACCTTGGCCACATCGTCAGCAAATTTTGCTGCGCCTGCTTTCACCCCTTCGCGGGTTTTTTCGTCTGCGAAAACCGTCGTACTGAAAAACAGCCCGTTAAATTTGCCGCTGCCTTCCATATAGCGTCCCAACGTGCGCGAGATCCATTCGCCGCCGGGAGCATATTCGCCAACGACATGGTTCGGATGGATACGGAAAAATTCGAAAGTTTCCGCGGGATGGCGGTATTTGTCGCGCTTGGCATCCTCGGCACGCGAAGGGTCGGCAAGGATTTTGGCCATACGTTCCTGATGTGCCTTGTGCATGGCGGCATGGGCCGCGTCGTGCTTGTGGCCATGGTCTTCCGCGATTGCAGGCGCGGCAAGGGCGGCGGTGGCCAAAGCCAATAATATTGTCTTCTTCATGGGGGAGGTTCCTCTCAAACTGTCTCTGGACGCTTTATGCGGCATGACAGCAGCGATGCCAATAGAATCAAAGCGGCACTTGCTGGCTGGAGCAATGAAAACTGCCGCCGCCGGTTAACACCGCGTCCGCACGCAGGCCGATGATCTTGCGCGTTGGAAACAGCGGCTGAAGCGCAGCCAGTGCGTTGTCATCATGCTTGCTGCCATATATCGGCACCACCACCGTGCTGTTGCCGATGTAGAAGTTCATATAGCTCGCGGGAACGGCTTCACTATCCTGTTCGAAGCGACCGACCGAGGGTAGGGGTGTGACAATACAGCCAAAGACTTCCGCGCGTGCGCGGGCATCGGCGTAAACGTCGGCATTGGGGTCGTCGACATCGCTTGCCTCGGGGATGACCAAATGGTTTGGCCCCACAAAGCGCGCCAGATTGTCGATATGGCCGTCGGTATGGTCATTGGCGAGGCCATCGCCAAGCCAGAGCAGGCGTTCAATGCCAAGGTCGCGCGCCAGCTTTTGCTCTATTGCTTGCTGGTCGAGCGAAGGGTTGCGGTTGGGATTTAGCAGGCAGTCAGTTGTTGTGACAGCAAGACCTTCGCCATCAACATCTATAGAGCCGCCTTCAAGCACCCAGTCGCAATTCGTCACAGCAAGTCCGGCTGCCTTGGCCAATTCGTGCCCAATGGTCTGATCGCCGTCGTAATCGAAACGGCCGCCCCAGCCATTAAACCCAAAATTGCGCGCGGTCCGAGCAATACCACTGCCGACGATAATGCAGCCTGTATCGCGCAGCCAGATATCTCCGATATGGCGATCCTCGACAATGACACCGTCGTCACACAAACCGCGCGCAACGGCGGCGGCGTCGATCCCTTTCGCAACAAGATGTACCGTCTCGCCCTTGCCGCTATCATGCACGGCATTGGCAAAGGCAGCGATCTGTCGCTGGGCCTCGGCGAGGGGAGCACCCCAAGCTTCTGCATCGGACGGAAAGCCGATCCAGACACGCTCATGTGGTGCCCATTCGGGCAACATTCGAATCGTCATAACAGACTTACTTAGCCGAGCGGCTCTTGTCACGGATAGCGCGGAACTCATCGCCTTCAACCCAATTGGGCCAAGCGTCTGTCATCGCCAGCATCCGGCCGACACGATAATAGAGATTGAGGTCTGCCATTACCCCTGACCAATTCCAATTTTCGTCAAATTCGTCACCGGGTGCGTGGTAGCGATTTTCTTCATAGTCCTTCGCTGCTTTGTCTGCGGCTTCCTTGCCGCCTTTCACCAGATCGTCGCCGCCCTCGAAATAGACCATCGGCACGCCGAGCTTGGCGAAGCTGAAATGGTCCGAGCGGTAATAAAATCCTTTTTCGGGAGTCGGTTCGCGTTCGGGCGTACGACCTTCAATTTTTGCGGCAGCGTTCAAATAGCCATCAAGTTCGGACTTACCCATCCCGACAACAGTCAGGTTTTTTGCAGGTCCTGACATAGACAAGGCATCCATATTTACCCCGCCGACAGTTTGCGCCAGCGGATAGACCGGGTTTTCGGCATAATATTTGGAACCCAGCAATCCGGATTCTTCGGCAGTCACCGCAAGGAAGATGAGGCTCCGGTCGGGAGCACCCGCGGCTTTATGCGCTTCGGCCAAGGCAACCAGCGCTGCGGTGCCAGTGGCGTTGTCAATGGCTCCGTTGCAAATGTCATCGCCATCAACAGGTGTGCAGCGGCCCAGATGGTCCCAATGCCCAGTGTAGAGAACATATTCATCGGGTCGCTTCGCACCCTTCATGACGCCGATTATGTTGCGGCTATTCTTCTTTGAAATGCTGTTTTCAAAGCTAACACCTGCCTTCAGGTCAAGCGGTACCGCCTTGAACCCCTTTTGCTTGGCGGCAACCATCGCCTTCGACAGGTCCTGTCCGCCAGCGGCCATGATCTTTGCCGCGACGTCCTTTTGCACCCAGCCATTCAACTTGGTTTGATCCGCGCCGCCATCTTTCGACTGGGCGAGGAATTGCGGGCCGGTCCAGCTGGAGTTGACGACATTCCAGCCATAGGCCGCTGGCGCCGTGTCGTGGACAATTAACGCGGCTGCTGCACCCTGACGGGCTGCTTCCTCGAACTTGTAAGTCCAGCGACCGTAATAGGTGATTGCCTTGCCGCCGAAGGGGCCTTCTAATCCGGCGGTTTCAAAATCGGGATCGTTGATCAGGATGAGGACCGTTTTTCCTTTTACATCAACACCGGCATAATCGTTCCAGCCCTTTTCAGGGGCGTTGATGCCATAGCCGACGAAAACGACGTCGCTGTCCTTGACGTCGATTTTTGCCTGTTCCTGATAGGTGCCAGCAACAAATTCTGTCCCATAGGCGAAGGATTGCGCTACGCCGTCTTTGCCGTTGATCGTCAGTGGGCTGACATTTTTGGCAAGGATTTCAACCAGCGGCACATCCTGCGTCCAACCGCCATCTTTGCTGCTGGAAGGATTGCCGGGCTCCAACCCTGCAGCCTTGAACTTTTCGATCATCAGCGCGACGGTTTTGTCTTCGCCCGCAGACCCAGGCGCGCGGCCTTCAAATGCGTCTGACGACAGAGTGCGCGTGACATCTTTGATTGTCGTTTCCGACAATTTGGGTGCCGCAACTTCCGGCATTTTTGCTGTATCGGGCGTATCGACTTTTTTGCATCCCGAAAGGGCGAGGGCTGAAACCAGGGCGAGCGTTAGGACACGCATTTCATTCTCCAAAATCCAAGTTTCGCCACTTATGGCCGAGAGTTCAAAAAGCCTCAAACGAAAAGGGCGGCGTTATCTCTAACGCCGCCCTCTAAATCGCTTGGTGGAAAATTAGAACTTCACGCCAATGCCTACGCCTGCGGCGTTCAGGTCAGTGCCGTTGAGGAAATAACGGCGATATTCGACCTTGCCATAAACCTTATCGGTGAAGCTGTGCTGATAACCAACGCCCGCGTTGAATTCTTCAGCGTCAGCAAGTTCATAGGCGGCTGCAACATAGAGTTTGCCCTTTTCGCCAATCTTGGCGCCGAGGCGACCGCCGACATTGACCAGGTCAGCGCCGTCGAAATTGGTGTCGTAGGACACTTCGGGACCAGCGAAAGCTGTCTCGCCGAGGTCAATATCATAACCCGCAGCTACACCCGCGAAGAAGTCTTCTGATCCACCAGCCCAACCGATTGCACCACGGCCTTCAATGCGGCCTTCGCCTGCAGCCATGGCAGGGGTGGCGATGAGTGCGGTGACAGCTGATGCTAGGACAACAAGCTTTTTCATTTTCTATATCCTTGTTTTATGGGAGATAAACCACGTCAGTGGCTGAGGCTTAAGTAGGAAGCCAAAGCTTGCTGGCAAATGAATGTTACGCAATTTTGCATGATATTGTCATTGGATTGTTGCAAAGTTGCAACAAATTGATCGTCAATTTCGACGAACGGCCTTTCCGTGTAGACAAAAAAAGAGGCGACCGAAGCCGCCTCTTGAAACTTTGTATGTAGCTGGATCAGCGCGAATAGAATTCGACGACCAGATTGGGTTCCATCTTCACCGGATAAGGTACTTCGTCCAGCGTCGGTACGCGGGTGAAGGTCACTTTGTCATTGCCATCAGGGCTGACATAATCGGGAATTTCGCGTTCAGGCAGGCTTTGTGCTTCGATGACCAACGCCATTTCCTTCGCCTTGTTGCCAAGGCTGACGACGTCGCCGGCATTGATCTGGCGGCTGGCGATGTTGCACTTCACGCCGTTGACGCGAATGTGGCCGTGGCTGACGAGCTGGCGAGCAGCGAAAATGGTCGGTGCGAATTTGGCGCGATAAACGATCATGTCCAGACGACGCTCAAGCAGACCGATAAGGTTCTGCGAGGTATCGCCCTTCATGCGATCGGCTTCCTGGAAAGCGCGCTTGAATTGCTTTTCGGTTATTTCGCCGTAATAACCCTTCAACTTTTGCTTGGCGCGCAGCTGAATGCCGAAATCGGAGAGCTTGCCTTTGCGGCGCTGTCCGTGCTGGCCGGGGCCATATTCGCGCTTGTTGACGGGTGATTTGGGGCGGCCCCAGATATTTTCGCCAAGACGGCGGTCAATTTTGTACTTCGATGCGTTACGCTTCGACATTGTCGATGTCCTTCAATTTGCTGTCTTTTCAATTCCCGGAACCGCACCAATCGGCCTATTCACCGAAAGCGGCCACTGCTTCACCGGGGTGCAGGGCCAATTGCGAAGGCGCGCCTATGGCCGCAGCACAGGATAAAGTCAAGTATCGGCTCGACAGCATATCACGGCATCCCTAATGGCGCTGCCATGACAAATCAAAATGCCAATATTCAGGCTAAGAGCCCTACTGAATGTGAAACGATGGTTGATGTGCGTGAAGGCGTCGATGCGGTCGATCTGCAAATCGTTGACCTGCTGGTTCGCCGCTTCGGCTATATGGACGCCGCCGCCCGGATTAAGTCCGATCGCGATACAGTGCGCGATGAGACACGCAAAGCTCAGGTGATTTCCAATGTCCGCCGCGCTGCTTTGGACGGGCGCATACCGCAAGACGTCGTCGCGGAAATGTGGGAAACACTCGTCGAAGGCTCGATCGCCTACGAACTGGGGCGTTGGGACGCGATACGCGGTTAGGCCGTGAACTCATGAACAAAAACGCTGAGGCGTCAAAATGGCGAAGGTATCGGAGTGAAATGTCCGCCGTCGATAGTTGTTCTACCGGCAAGGGCATTTCGCTTCGAGATCGAAGCCATTTTGGCGTCCTTCGGATTTGACCCATTTTGCCCATTGCTGCGTTGGCAAGCTAGGAAATATCGACATATTCCCGTCGCTTGCCGCCTTGCACTGAGCAAAATGGCCTCAAACCTCAGTGTTTTTGTTCATGAGTTCCCGGCCTAGTCGGGTCTGCGATCCTTGAACGCACTTAAAACGCCGCGAAACGTTCGAACTTCCAGACTGTTCCAACCCGGTTTGGTGAGCAGGTTGCGTAACGTCTGCTGCGTTGCGCCTTTGCGTTCCGGGGGAAAGAAATAGTTGCGGCCATCGAGCAGACCAAAAAGCTGGGAGATCAGACCGTCGAGCTCCTCCTGCGGGGCAGGGGGAATAAGCTCAACCTTTGGCGGGCTTTTCAGATCGCGATGCTTTGACCATTCATAGGCGCACAAGATGACGGCCTGTGCGAGATTGAGCGAGCCGAATTCGGGGTTTATGGGCACGGTGATGATGCTGCGTGCCATAGCCACTTCGTCAATCTCGAGCCCGGATCGTTCCGCCCCGAATAGAATCGCACTGCGCCCATTTGCATGGGCAATTTCATTCGCCGCTGCCTCAGGCGTCAAAACAGCTTTGGTCACGCCGCGTTTGCGCACGGTTGTCGCATAGACATGATTGATATCGGCGGTGGCCTCGGCGAGTGTTTCAAACACGCTTGCCTGCTCTAACACAATGTCAGCTCCGGCGGCGGCAGGACCGGCGGATGGATTGGGCCAGCCATCGCGCGGCGCGACCAGTCGCAATTCGGTCAGTCCGAAATTGAGCATGGCGCGCGCAGCCTTGCCAATATTTTCGCCCAATTGCGGGCGGGCAAGGATGATGATCGGGGCGTCGCTCACTTTTGTGCGGCTTCGTTCACCGCGCCTGCAAATTCTTCGAAATCCTTGGCTTCGGCAAAATCCTTATAGACGCTGGCAAAGCGAATATACGCCACTGCATCCAATGCTTTCAGGCCCTCCATCACCAGCGCGCCAATCCGCGTCGATTCAATCTCGCTATCGCCGATGGTTTCCAACTGCCTCTGGATACCAGATGCCAGTCTTTCAATTTGGATGCTGTCGACCGGGCGCTTGCGACAAGCGACACGTAGCGAGCGTTCGAGCTTGTCACGGTCAAAGGGTTCGCGGCGGCCCTCGGTCTTTAACACCGTCAGGTCACGCAGCTGGATGCGTTCAAAGGTGGTGAAGCGCGCGCCACAGCCTTCACACTGACGACGCCTGCGGATCGCTGCCCCATCTTCGGTCGGACGGCTGTCCTTGACCTGACTGTCTTCATGTCCGCAAAAGGGGCACCGCATAGCTTAGGTTTTATCCTGATTTTTCTTTTTGTTCACATGGCGATAGGCAACTATGCCTGCACCGATAATCGCACCAGTGGCAAGGCCTATCGGGGCGATGATGCTGGCGGCAGCTCCAATCGCGGCACCGCCTGCGACTTTTTTCACCGTATCAGTGTCGGCCAGATGCTTGCCGGTGTGATAAGCATCCTTGCTCGCGCCCCACAATTCTTCGGCGGCTTCGCCGACATAATGTTTGGCCTGATTGGGAATGCTTTCCTCTGCCAGCCGTTCGGGGGTCTTCGCCCCGCACGATGGACAGAATTTCATACCCTGGGTAATTTCAGTGGCGCATTCGTTGCACGTCTGGGACATCATGTCTCTCCCTTCTGTGTATTAGATGAGTAAGTCACCTCACAGTTTCAAGGGGTTGTTATAGATCAACCCGGATAAATCGGAAAGCGTGCGCAGAGAGCCTCGGCTTCTTCCTTGATCCGCGCTTCAACTTGTCCGTCGCCCTCTGCACCGTTTTTACGCAAGCCTTCGACCACATCGGCGATCATCCGGCCGATCTGGCGGAATTCAGCGATACCAAATCCGCGTGTCGTGCCCGCAGGCGTGCCGAGGCGGACGCCAGACGTTAGCAATGCTTTTTCGGTGTCGAAGGGGATATTGTTTGTGTTGCAGGTTATTGATGCACGGTCGAGCGCGATTTCGGCATGTTTGCCCTTTGCCTCCTTGGGTCGCAAATCCACCAACATCAAATGGTTATCGGTGCCACCGGAGACAATATCCAGACCTTGCTCCTGCAGTGATGTTGCCAGCGCCTTGGCGTTGTCGATCACCGATTGGGCATAGAGTTTGAACTCCGGCTTCATGGCGTCGGCAAAGCAGACTGCCTTGCCCGCGATGACGTGCATCAATGGCCCGCCTTGCAATCCGGGGAATACAGCGGTGTTGACCTTTTTGGAGATTGCCTCGTCATTGGTTAGAATGACGCCAGACCGCGGTCCGCGTAGCGATTTGTGTGTAGTGGTCGTGGTGACATGTGCGTGCGGAACCGGGCTAGGATGCACGCCGCCAGCGACCAGGCCGGAAATATGTGACATATCAACCATCAAATAGGCACCGATTTCGTCGGCAATCTCGCGGAATCGCGCCCAATCCCAGAAACGCGAATAGGCGGTGCCGCCTGCCACGATCAGTTTCGGGCGGTTTTCGCGGGCGATGCGTGCGACTTCGTCCATATCGATCAGATGGTCGTCTGGACGCACGCCATAGGCGATGGGGGTAAACCATTTGCCCGACATGTTCATCGGATGGCCATGCGTCAAATGCCCGCCCGAATTGAGGTCCAGACCCATGAAGCTGTCGCCGGGTTGCAGCAGGGCAAGGAAGACCGCCTGATTCATTTGGCTGCCGCTATTGGGTTGCACATTGGCAAATTCGGCCCCGAACAGTTTTTTGGCGCGTTCTATGGCGATGGTTTCAATCTCATCGACATATTCGCAACCGCCATAATAGCGACGGCCCGGATAGCCTTCGGCATATTTGTTGGTCAGGATTGAGCCCTGCGCCTCCAGCACCGCACGGCTGGTGATATTCTCGGATGCAATTAGCTCAATCTTGTCTTGCTGACGGTGAAGCTCTTTGGTGATCCAGCCCGCAATATCGGGGTCGCGCTCGGCAAGGCTTTGCGTGAAAAAGGCGCTGGTTTCGGTGGTCATATAGAGTCCTTGGAAAAGTGCGGGTTGGACAGTTTTTGGACGCGGCGTATGTGGCGGTCGCCGCCGAATTCGGTGGAGAGAAAGGCGTCGATGCAGGCTTTAGCCATGTCGCTGCCCGTCAGGCGCGCTCCCATGGCGATGACATTGGCGTCATTATGTTCGCGCGCAAGTTTCGCCGAAAGCGGTTCGGATACCAGCGCGCACCGGCAGGCGGCGGCGTTGCGATTGACGGCAATCGAAATACCGATGCCTGACCCGCACAAGGCAATGCCAAACTCGGCACTCCCATTGGCGACCGCATCGCCCAATTTATAGCCATAATCAGGGTAATCGACCGATTGCGCGTCATGCGGACCAAGGTCTTCGACGCTGTGTCCGGCGGCACGCAGAAAATCGAGAAGCTCTGCCTTGAGCGTCAAGGCGGCGTGATCGGAAGCGATGGCTAGGCGCATGGTGTCTCTCCATTGACAAGGAGGGAATCGGGATGCGCGCTCTCTAGGTGACGTTATGCCAAAATGCCACCGCCAATCGCCGCCCAATGACACCGCTTGCCAGCGCCATCCACAGCTTTTATCGGATCACCCATGACTGCCGCGATCCTCTCTATCGGAATGCTTGCCGGTTTCGCCCTGTTGTGGGGCGCGTGGAGGCTGTGGCGGCGCGATGGGCTGGGCCAGAAAGTCTGGCTGATGCTTGCGGCTTCGCTGGTGATATTTGCCAATGTCGCGATCTGGACTGTTCCCGACAGCGCCGGGAACAGCCTTGCCAACACCCGCGAAGCGAGCGAGTAGGATTCTTTATTTGATCGGGCAGGCCGGATCGAGGCGCATGTCCAGATAATTGTCCACCGATCCCATCAGCAGATCCATTTCATTTTCATAGAAATGGTTCGCACGCGGAATTTCGTCGTGGTGGACCGTGATGTGGCGCTGGGTGCGCAGCTTATCGACCAGCTTCTGTACCGCATTGGGCGCAACAATTTCATCGCCTGCGCCGTGGATGATGATCCCTGAAGAAGGGCAAGGGGCAAGGAAGCTGAAATCATACATGTTCGCCGGTGGCGATACCGAGATGAAACCGCGAATTTCGGGGCGCCGCATCAGCAACTGCATGCCGATCCACGCGCCAAAGCTGAAGCCGGCAATCCAGGTGGTCGATGCCTCAGGATGGAAGGCCTGCACCCAATCGAGTGCTGCCGCTGCATCGGAAAGCTCGCCAATGCCGTTATCGAATTCGCCTTCGCTGCGACCGACGCCGCGGAAGTTGAAACGGATGGTCGCAAAGCCACGGGCCACGAAGGTCTTGTACATTGCCTGCGTGATCCGGTCGTTCATCGTACCCCCGGCCTGCGGGTGCGGGTGCAGGATCATCGCAACCGGAGCGCGCGGGCGCGGCGGTGGCGAAAAGCGGGCTTCGATACGGCCTTCGGGACCGGGAATGGCAATTGCTGGCATGGGTTTTGATCAATCGTGAAGAAAATGGGCGCTCCATCGACCAAAGCTTGGCGCTTCGGACTATGCAGCAGTCGGCTGGCTATATAGAAGCGAATGCGATTTTCGCAACTGTCATGGATGTTAACGGCCCAATGCCCGCAGATCGCCTCTATCTTGATCATGCCGCGACGACACCCGTCGTCCCCGCTGCGCGCGCTGCGCTGGCGGACGCGCTGGCGAGTTGGGCCAACCCTTCGTCACCACATGGCGATGGCCGCGCGGCTCGGGCTGCGCTCGAGGACGCACGCGCTCGTATCAAGATAGCGCTTGGTTGGGATGGCGAGCTAATTTTCACCAGCGGCGCGAGTGAGGCGATTGCGCTGGGGTTGCGCGGTTTCGATCGGTCGCCAGCGCGGTTGAACATGACGTTGTGCTGTCGGCTGTGGGGCTTGAGGGCGACTGCCGGTTGATGCAGCGGGGTTAGTCGATCTGCCATTAATTGCAGCCAAGCGCCGTCACGCGATCCAGCATGTTAACAATGAAACAGGCGTGATCCAGCCGATGGCGACGCTGGGTAGTGCGATTAAAGACAGCGCCGGCCTGTTATTCGCCGATTGCTCGCAAAGTGCCGGAAAATTGCCACTTCCCGATGCCGATTTGATCGCAATATCGGCGCATAAGCTTGGCGGTCCGCCCGGGATCGGAGCATTGCTGGTGCGCGATCTGGCTTTGTTGCAACCAACTGGTGGTCAGGAAAAGGGATATCGGCGCGGGACCGAAAATCTGCCTGCCGTTGTAGGATTTGCTGCCGCTTTGGAAGCAGGCTTTGACTGGGTAGTCGAAGCTGGCCAATTGCGCGCTCTGCTCGACGCGGGGGTTGAAGCGGAGGGGGGCGAAGTCGTTGCGAAGGACAGCCCGCGCCTTGCCACCATAGCCAGCTACCGGATGCCGGGCGTTTCCGCATCCAGCCAGTTGATCGGCTTTGATCTTGCCGGAATTTCGGTCTCGGCAGGCAGTGCCTGTTCGTCTGGCACATTGAAGGCCAGCCACGTCCTCGGCGCGATGGGGTGGAGTGATCAGGCGGCATCAGAAGTGGTCCGGGTCAGTTTCGGACCGGAAACCAGCGAAGCAGATGTTGACCGCTTCGTCGATTGCTGGCGCACGATCCAGCGCCGCGCTTCGGGGAAAGCAGCATGAGCCTGACCGATGCGACCTACCTGGACTATCAGGCAACGACGCGGCTCGCCAACGAGGCGTTTGATGCGATGTTGCCCTATCTCAACGCCCATTTCTGGAACCCGCACAGCGCCCATAAGTTGGGGCGCGCTGTCGCTGCATCGGTTGAAAATGCGCGGGATAATGTTGCAGCGCTGATGCCGCCCGGTGGGCGCGTGGTTTTCACCAGCGGCGCGACCGAGGCGCTTAATCTGGCGATCAAAGGCAGCATGACACCGACGTCGATCATTGCGGTTTCGGCGATTGAACATGCGGCGGTGCTCGATACCGCAGACTGGTTAGCGGGGCAGGGGGCAACGGTCATCCGCCTGCCGGTCACGCCCGATGGCTTGCTCGATTTGGCGGCGGCTGAGCAATTGTTGCCTGACCGGATCGATCTACTCGCGGTGATGCAGGTCAACAATGAGATTGGCACGATCCAGCCCGTCGAAGCGCTTGCCGAAATGGCCCATGCCAGAGGCGGGCTGTTTTTGTGCGATGCCGTGCAGGGCTATGGCCGCCTGCCAGCGCCCGCCAATGCCGATATGGTTGCGATCTCCGCTCATAAAATTCACGGACCAAAAGGGATTGGCGCGCTATGGGTGCGCGATGGCGTGATGCTATCCCCGCTGATTCACGGTGGTGGGCAGGAGCAGGGACTGCGCTCGGGAACATTGTCTCCCGCCTTGACGGCAGGATTTGGTGCAGCCGCCAAAGTCGCACTCGCGCGGATGGAGGACGATGCCCGTCATGTCCAACATCTTTGGCAGCTTGCGATCAAGCATTTCTCCGATTGGATGATCAACGGTTCCGTAGAGGCGCGCTATAAGGGCAATCTGAACATCCGCCGTGACGGGCTAGATGTGGCGCGGTTGATGTCTGAGGTGCGCGATGTTGCTTTTTCAGCTGGCTCCGCCTGCGCCAGCGGATCGGGACGACCGAGCCATGTGCTGCGCGGAATCGGCCTATCTGACGCACAGGCCAAAAAACTCTATCCGTTTGGGGTGGGGCCGTTATACGACGCAAGAAGACATCATATTGGCCGCAGAAATGTTAAACGCCGCCGCAGGGGAAATTTTATGATCACGGTCAATTTCATCAGCCATGATGGTGAGACCGAGAAGCTTGTCCAAGCGCAAGTCGGCGACAATCTGCTCAAAGTCGCGCAAGCCGCCGGGCTGCCGCTTGAGGGAACCTGCGAAGGGCAAATGGCCTGTTCGACCTGCCATGTGATTATCGACAAGCTATGGTTCGACAAACTGCCGCGCGCCAGCGAGGATGAAGAAGACATGCTCGACCTCGCGAGCGGCGCACGACGAACCAGCCGCTTATCCTGCCAGATCGATCTGACTGCGGAACTGGACGGACTGGTTGTCCATATTCCGACCGAGAGCCGGAGTATGCAGGGCGTTTAGTTGCGATGCGATGGCCAAACAATTCTGGATCGATCAAAATGCACCTACGCTTTGCGTTACTGGCCAGTTGGTTGCCGATTTTAGAGTATGTGTTATTCAGAACGGCCTATTTATCACTATTCGCAATCATAATTGTTGGGAGTTGCATGCGATACTCATGCGTCAATTGCGGCTTTAACATTGGCAATAAATACGGAAACATTTTCAAGTTTGGCGAGTGGCTAAATCAGGTTGATCAATGCTCGAAATGTGGAAATCCGATTTATGAAAGGCGAAGTTAGCGCCTTCACTTCCCATTCACCAAAAAACGCCTATATAGGACGCGTCCGGTTCGCCGGACTATGGCGATAAATTGCGGTGTGCAATAGATGCAGCGGACCCGGGGGCGGTACCCGGCAGCTCCACCATATCTTTCGGGAAACCGGGAGTTCTGACGGGGCTGAACTAGGATCGACGTGCGTTGAAAAGCATTGTTTTTGCCCGGCATGAATAAGCCGTGAAATGGTTCAAAACTCATAAGTGCCAACGATAACGAAGCACTTGCTCTCGCAGCGTAATTTTGGGCCTCACGGTCTAGAATTATTCTAACAGAACGCGGCCGAGCCGGCCGGGCAACAGAAAGGTCACAGCGGCACGGGGGGCGCCGGGCAACAGAAGCCCCCTACCTCCCCAAGCATTTTCAGGAAAAGTGGAACCGGTTTTCCGGTTCGAAAATGCGCCAACTAGTGACTCCGCCGGGCAATAGAATTCGGGGACGTTATTTTTGTTAATTGAGATTTCGGTTGAGGCTTTCGGCCCTCAATCCACCCCGAATTGCTGGTGATATTCCACCGCTTGCAGCATCTTCGCCGAGGCGACAAACACGGCACCGGTGCATAATGCCATGAAAACCCAGCCAATCCGTCCGGGATATTGCACCATATAATCCTGCCCCCGCTTCACCGCGCCAAGTGCAAGCGGATAGGTGATAAGGAAGACCTCTACCTTGGTCTTGATCTGGAACAGGCGGGCGAGTTTTTTCATAGGTTAACAAATATACCGCAAAGCTCGTGCCAGTTCAGCATTTCCGCGGCTTGCGATGGTTAACGCAGGTTGATTTTGTAAAGCTTTTCGACGGTCATGCCAGTGCGGACAAATCGCAGGCTTTCAGTAAGGCTGAACGCGCCGATTGAACCTGTGCGATGAGATCGGGATCACCCAGTTGATCGGGCGCAATGGACTCGGGCCAGTGCGCGGCAATCACCTCTGCTATGCGGTCAAGCTTGGCATCATCGGCGATGAAGCGAGCATCGACCGTTGCGGGGTCGGCGACGACGCGCAAACGCAGGCAAGCGGGGCCGCCGCCATTGGCCATGGATTGCCGCACATCGACTGGCACAAGGCGTCGGATCGGGCCGTTGCCCGCCACCATTTCCTCCAGCCAGCCCCAGACACGCGGGTTCGATTGCGCCTCGGTCGGCAGGATCAAGGCCATCCCGCCATCGGGCAAAGTCACAAGCTGGGCGTTGAACAAATAGCTTTGGATCGCGTCGGCCAGGCTGACTCGGTCAGCGGGGACGATGACGATCTCGGCCTCGGGCAGTTTGGCGCGGATCGCGGCGTAGGTTGCTTCGGGCTCTTCAAACGCCTGTTCGTGGGTGAACAGCACGCGTTCGTTGGCGACCGCGACAACATCATTGTGGAAGGCACCGGCGGCAATTGCGACTTCTGCCTGTTGCACGAACAGGGTCCGCTCCGGATCAAGGCGATGCGCGCGCGCAATGGCCTTCGATGCCTCGACATGTTGGCGGGCAGGGAAGGGGCCACCCGATTTGCCGTAAACAAAGATTTCCAAGCCAGCTTCGCCATGCGACGGACACAGTCGCATGAAATTGGCGGCACCTTCGTCGCCAAAGGGTGCAGGAACGGGACCGTGAACCGCAAAATGCCGTTCATCGGCAAAGGCCAGTCTCAACTGGGCAAGCGTTCCGCTCCATTCATGGCTGCGATGTGCCATCGTCAACAGATTCGCCGCCGACAAATGGCATTTGCCATCAGCGCTATCGGGGGCGGGAGAAACTGTCGCGGCGTTCGCCGCCCACATTGCCGATGCCGAAAAAGCGGCGGCACGGATATGTGGTTCGGCGTTTGCCATATCGGTCGCTAAACCCGCCAGCCACGCCTTGTTCGGCCTGTCGAGCGGCATGAAAAATCCCTGCGCCAGTCCCAGCCGCAAATTTGCGCGCATCTTCTCGATACCCTGCAATGCCGCTGCGCGCGGCTGTGACATCGCGCCTGCATTGTTGGCAGAGGCCAGATTGCCCGGGCTCAGACCCGCATAATTGTGGCTGGGGCCAATGATGCCGTCAAAATTAATCTCGACCAACGCCATCAGTCATAATGCTCCACATCATCGCCCACTATTGTCACCCATTTGTGCATCCGTTCTTCGTAAACCGAATATTCGGGAGGCGGAAAATCCGGATCGGCAAAGGCACCGATCGCAATTGCAGTGACGCCGGGCATATCGTCGTGGACGTAGCTGACCGTTGATCCGCATTCAGTGCAAAAACGGAAAATTGCAGTCGCGCCGCTTTCGCCGACGCACGACCAAAGCTTGCTCTCGCCCGAGATGCTCACATTGGCATCGGACCAGCGCGCCTGCGCTGCAAAGGCGCTGCCGCTGCGTCTTTTGCAATTAAGGCAGTGGCATACGGATATGCGGACTGGCTCGCCGGTCACCACCGCGCGCAATTGGCCGCAGCGGCATTGCGCAGTGCGCTCGACTGCATTTTCGCTTACCATCGCGGCACTTGGGTCAGGCTGTCTCCAACCGATAAGCCTAGAATTGCCGCGCTAACCTCATCAATGGCGACGCCGCCATCACGCGGTTCGGTCCAGCCGTAAGAGGCTCTGAAGTCTTCAAATTGGCCGATTGCCACCAGCATCTTATTGCCAGCAATATGCTCGCCAAGTTGCTCGGTGATTTCGACGATGGTTACCTCCTCCGACTCACGCACGCTCCTGATCTGGTCGGTTCGCACTGTCATCGTCGGGCCGCCATCGAAAATATCGATATAATTTTCCCAAGCGAAGCCTTCCTCTTCCAGCATCCGCATTGCTGCGCGACCGGTGGGATGAGGGACGCCGATAACCGCACGCGCGCTTTCGGGCAGCATTGCGATATAGACGGGATGTTTGGGCATCAAATCCGCGATGAACTGGTTACCAAATTTGGCGTTGAATTCATCAGCATCCTGAAAATTCATGCCGAAAAACCGTCCAGCAACACCGTCCCAAAAGGGAGATCCACCGGCTTCATCGATGACGCCGCGCAGTTCGGCGAGTGTCCGGTCGCCAAAGCGATTGCGATGTTTTCGGATGAAAAGATAGCGGCTGCGCGCGATCAGCAGGCCCAGTCCACTGGCGCGCTCGCCGGGATGGAGGAACAGTCCGCCGACTTCGGTTGTGCCTTCGAGATCGGTTGAAAGATTGAGGATATCCGCGCGAAACGTGCGCCCCAATTCCTCGCTGTGCTGGGTAAGTGCACCAATGCGATAGCTGTAAAACGGCCATTTCTGACCCACAGAGGAGAAAATCTGGCACGTTCCGCGCACTTCACCGGTGGTGGTGTTTTCGAGGACGAAGACGAACAGATCGTCGGCCACATCTTCACCAGTCCTGCTGAAACCAGCAGCGGATCGCTCTAGCTTGGTGGTTAAGGCCTTCCGGTCAGGCGGTAGATTGGTAAAGCCGCCCCCGGTGCGTTTTGCCATTTCGTACATCGGTTGCAGGTCCGACAAACGTGCCGGACGTATAATATGCGTCATATAGCCCCTTTTTCAGCGATCCGCAGCAGAGTCAGCGCGGACAATTGCGCGCGTTCGACCAGGCTTTCGGGTATCAGATATTCTTCTGCGCTGTGAATTGCCCCGCCGCGCACGCCCAGTGTATCGACGACGGGTATTCCGCACGCCGCAATATTATTGCCATCGCACACCCCGCCGGACGGTTTCCAACTGATGTGTTGCCCCAAGGCCTCACCGCAATCGCGTACCAGGGCAAACAGACGTTCTGCCGCTGGATCGAGCGGTTTTGGCGGCCGGTTGAAACTGCCGTGCCGGTGAATGGATACGTCATGTTCTTTTTCAACAAAGGCAATTATCTTATTGATTTCATTGTCTGCATGGCTTTGCAGCTCGGGCGTAGCTGGCCGCAAATTGACGCGCAGCACGGCCTGATCGGGGACAACATTGTTCGGGCTGCCACCGTCGATTTTGGCGGGGTTGACGGTCAGACCATCGCGGGTCAGCGCCTTGAGCCGCAATGCAAGGTCCGCCGCCGCCAGCAAGGCATTGCGGCCATCCTGAGGGTTGCGGCCTGCATGTGCGCTGCGACCGGCGACGATGATCGAAAAATTGCCGCTGCCGGGCCTTGCTCCGGCCAATGTCCCATCGGGGAACGCGGAAGGCTCATAAGTCAGCGCCGCCAATTTTCCTTTTGCCAGCGTAGCAATCAATGCAGCGGACGAGGCCGAACCAGTTTCCTCATCGCTGTTGATCATGACCTGATAACCGGCGCGATGAAATTCCGGCACAGAGTCGGCTGCAGATAGAGCCGCGAGCATAACCGCGATTCCGCCCTTCATATCCGCTACGCCGGGACCATTAAGTGTGCCGTCATTGCACCATTTCTGCTCCTGAAACGGATGATCGACTGGAAAAACCGTGTCCATGTGACCGGTTAGCAGTATCTGTATCGGTGCGTCAGGACGCACAGTGCAGACCAGATGGCGGCCATGCTCTAGCGCGACGAGGCTACCATCGGCCAATACCCGCTCGACCGGCGCTGGTTCGACCAGTTCGACATGACCGTGAAGCGAAGAAAAGGCGTCGGCCAACAGGCTCGCGGTTGAGGATAGGCCCTTCAGATTGCCGGTACCGCTGTTGATTCCGGCCCAGATTTGAACCTGTGCCAGCATCCGGTCATGGTCGGGCCGCTCGAGTGCGGCCAGTTCGACAGGCGAAAGCGGTTGCATTTGATGCCTCTAGCGCGGGCGGCCTCATTGCGCCACCCCTAGCGGACAGTTTCAAATACCTTTGCCAGTTCAACCCATTCGGGAATATCAAGCGTTTCCGGACGGCGTTCGGCGGAAATACCAACCTGATCGAGTGCGTCGAGCGCCATTGGAATTGCTTTCAGGCTTTGGCGCAGCATTTTCCGGCGCTGACCAAAGGCCGCAGCGGTCAAGCCTTCCAAAGTCGCCATACGGACTCCCTCAGGTTGTACCGCTGGGACAATATGGATGACGGCGGACATCACCTTGGGCGGTGGTGTAAAGGCGCTGCGGTGCACAGGCATCGCAATGCGCGCTTCGCTGCGCCACTGCGCCAAGATTGCCAGACGCCCATAGGCATCGGTACCGGCTTTGGCGACGATCCGGTCTGCAACTTCACGTTGAAACATTAGCGTAAGCGTGGTCCATGCCGGCGGCCAAGTCTCTCCGCTCAACCAGCCCACTGCGAGCGCAGTGCCAACATTATAGGGCAGGTTAGAGGCGATGTGGAATGGCTCGCCAATTTCCTTGGCGGGGTCGACCTTCATTGCATCGCCTTCGATCAGGCGCAACTGACCGGGGAAGGCATTGGACAGATCTTCCAGAGCGGGAAGGCAACGCCGATCACGTTCGACCGCGGTCACCTTGGCTCCAGCCCGCAATAGGGCGCGCGTGAGGCCTCCAGGACCGGGGCCGACTTCATAGACATGCTGGCCTTTTAATTTGCCCGGAATGGTTGCAATCCGGTCGAGCAATTGTTCGTCCAAAAGGAAATTTTGACCCAACGCCTTGCTTGCGGACAGTCCGTGCAGCGCGATCACTTCGCGCAAGGGGGCAGGCTGGTCATTCGGTTAGCGCGGCAAAGGATTCCCTGTTCCGGGCTGACTCTGCTGCCATTTTTATCGCCGCTATCATCGAATCCGGTCGTGCCTTGTTTTGGCCAGCGATGGCGAAAGCTGTGCCGTGATCGGGCGATGTCCGAATGATGGGCAGGCCCAGAGTGGTGTTAACCGCCTCATGGAAATACAGCGTCTTCAGCGGAATCAATGCCTGATCATGATAGGCACAAAGTGCGGCGTCATATTGCATCCGGGCTTCTTTGTGGAACATGGTGTCGGCGGGCAGTGGACCGATAATGTCATAGCCTTCCGCACGCAGCTCTGAAATGATCGGGCCAAACAGGTCAATCTCCTCGCGTCCGATATTGCCATTTTCACCCGCATGGGGATTATAGCCAGCAATCGCAAGGCGTGGTTTTTCAATGGCGAAATCACGCTGCAGTCCCTTTGCGGTGGCGATGATGCGCTGCTTCACTAGACGGCAATCCAGTTTGTTTCGAACTTCGTTCAGCGGAATGTGGGTTGTCATCGGTACGACACGCAAGTCGGGTCCGGCGAGCATCATGATGGCATTGCCGCGCTCAATACCACAGCGTTCCGCCACAAATTCGGTCTGGCCCGGATAGGTAAAGCCGATACCATAAAGCTGCGCTTTCGACACCGGCCCAGTGACCAGACCCGAAGCCGTGCCGGAGCGAGCAAATCCCGTCGCTATTTCCAACGCCTGCAAAGCACAATGCGCGCCGTCGGCGTCGGGCGAACCCGGCACAATCGAGGCACATTCATGGACATGGAACACCGGTAGCGCATAGCGAAACCGGCGCCCGGCCTGATCGGGATTGTCGATCCGGTCGATCGGTCCGCCCCAGTGGCGGGCAAAACTGTTGGCATCTCCGACAGCAAAAAACACCGGCAGATTATTGCGAATATGCGATTCCCAAGCCTTACCGATAATTTCGGGGCCAATACCAGCCGGGTCACCGCTGGAAACCGCCAGCGGCGCTTTAGGTGCTGGAGCGGACATTAATTATAGTCGATAATCGCATCACGACGAAGGTCGCGCATATAGAGCTGCGCACGTTTGTTGACACGTTCATCTTCCAACCGCTGCATGATCTGGTCGAATGATTCCTGTGACGCCGCCTGCGGAGCATCGCGTCCACACAGCACAAAGACGCGGACGCCATCATCAATTGTTCCATAAGGCGGGGTCGATTGGCCAATAGGAAGTTCGAGCATCAATTGCTGAAGCGGTCCGGGCAAATCGCGAACCTTGATTCCGTCGCGGTTCACAACCGATGCACCAAGGCTTTGAGCAACCGCATCCGCAGTGCCGCAACCGCGAATCTGTTGGGTATCGTCCGCAAATTTCTTGGCGATTGGACCCGCCTGTGCTTCGGATATGCCTTTGGGGAATTCGATCGCCAATTGCTTGAGCGACAGCACCGAATCGCGGGGGTCGCTGGTGGCGACCTGACGCTTGTCGATCAGCAGCAGCAGAGAAATGCCTCCCGGCGCTGGAACGGCAACGATTTCATTTGTCTGCATTTGCGATGCTGCATTGGCCAACGCTGGTGGCAGTTGTTCCGGTCTTACCCAACCAAGATCGCCGCCGACCGGAGCCGTCGAGGCTTCCGAGAATTGGCGCGCATAGGCGACGAACGACCCGCCTTGCTGGATCTGCTCCAGGATCTTTTTGGCATTTGCCAGCACCTGTTCCTGCGTCTCAGGGGTCGATGACAAATAAATCTCACCCAGACGGTATTCGGTCGTGCCTTTGGTCGCATCAATCCGTTGTTGGATAGCGATCACTTCGTCGCTGCTGATATTGACGAAAGGCGTTACCTTGCGACCGAGCAAACGGCTCCATGTGATTTCGGCGCGAATCTGGCGCTTCAGCGAATCCGACGATGAGCCGATCGACTGTAGATATTTTTCGGTATCAACCGGGTTACGCTTGAAATTCTGCTGCGCGACCTGCGTGAAATAGCGGTCAACTTCGTCCTGCGTAACTTCGACCTCGTTTGCGGCTGCTTCCTGAATCTGAAGCGTTTCATCGATCAGATTGCTCAAAATCTGCGCGCGAAACCGTTCGATTTCTTCGGGCGGAAGCTTGCCGTCATTGGCTGTTACGATAAGCGCCAGCCGTTGGTCGACTTCGGTGCCGGTTATGATTTCGCCATTCACAACCGCTGTCGCGCGCCGCACATTGGGGTTGTTGGGCTTGAACAAGGTGCCCGCTGCGGGAATATCCAGCGCAGCCTCGGGAACGCTTTCATCCGACACAGTCTGGCTGATCGCGGGAGACAATGCGGCAAGCGCAACAACCGACGTCAGCAAGGCAAGGCGGGCAGTGATTTCATAGTCAACTTCCAAAGCAATTGGTACGGAACGCGCCGCTAAAAGCCCTTCGGCTGAACGCTAGCTGAGCGGTTCTTTCCCCGGTTTCGCAATGCCTATTAGACACCAAGATTGCGGAATGCCAGCTTGAACAGATAGGTGTTGCCGCGTTTCGCATCGCCAGTGGGCTGATAGTCGCGCCGCCATGTCACCGAAATTGACAGACAGTCGTCGTCATAAGCGACCCTGATGCGATGGCGGATTGGGTCGAAACCGTCGGAAATTGAGAGTGGATCTTCTCTGGCGTCGGTCAAGTCGACAATCGCTGACCCGAAAACCGACCAGTATCGCGCGACTTTCAGGCGCCCGGCAATCCGCATTTCCTCACGGTCGGCAAGGTCTTCGATCGAACCGCCGATATTACGATTCAGGCGCAAATAGCCGAGTTGAAGATAGGTCCCCGCGTTCCAATGGTGGCATCAACTTCGTTGCGGCGGATTGCGAAATTATCTTTGTCGAGGCGGAAACGGTGGGTGAATTTCACAAAATCGCGGAACCGGATATCGGTTCGGCCGACAATATCGGATATTTTGTCCGATAGTCCGGTGCCGTCTGGGAAAATCGTTGCCTGATTGGACAGGCGGTAGCTTTGCCCGATGTTGAAATCGATATTGAAATCTTTGGCCCGCAACGCCCAATCAAGGCCGTAGGTCAAACGCAGATTATTCTCGATCCGGTCATATCCCGGAAAGCGGTTGAGCGCGAACAGATTGCTGTCCTCGAGATCAACCGATCGGGCATCTTCGTTTGGAACGTTCAGATTTGTAGTCGAGTGTGCGGCGACCAGTTGCATGCGCGGCGTCAACACTTGCGTGCCGCCAAAGGCTTTGCCGACCAATGGCCAGCGGATATCCGCCGCCGCCGCGGCAATCCCGCGTGCCTGCCAACCGCTGTCACCGCGATAGATGGCGGTTACCGTGCTGGCATTTTCGTCGCTGTGATAAACGTCGCCACGACCCAACAATGTGAAGTTAACCTCTTGGCCCATCCCGGTTAGCTTACGCAAATCCCAGCGTGCTGAAGCAAAGGCGCGTTGCGTGTCTTGCCCGGCTGTGCGACCGATCACCAAACTGTTTGCCTGTAATTGAACCTTTCCGCCCAGGATCGGGTCAGTCAATCGAAGGCGATAATCCACTTCGGGCAACGCAACAGGTTGTAACCCCTGCCGGTCGCCGGTGCGCAGGGTCTGCACCCCCCAGCCGTTAAAGGCGAAATAGCTGTCTGCATCAATCCGTTCGACACCAAATGTGGAGCGCAACCGATCATCGCGGCTTATGTCATACCGGCGCAGAAATGTGCGGTCGGATGCTAGTCTGACCGATGCAAAGGCCCCCCATTCCGGCGTGAACTGAAAGCGGCCACTGCCTTCCAGATAGCCGCGAAAGGCGTCTGATCCGGTGGTTGTCCCGGTCGCCGTTGAAACCTTGTTCGAATAGGTCGCATATCCGGTAATCTGGAACGCGCCCTTGTCTTCAAAGGACCGGAATTGCGCATGTGCCATCGGTGCGACATTGCTGAAAAGATGCGCCGCAACATTCAGATCGCGGTTCTGCCCCAGTCGCCAATAATAGCCTTGCTCGATTTCCACCCCGTTGTTGCGCGAGAAGCGCAGATTGGGAACGAGAAAGCCCGAACCCGCCTTGGTTTCGGCGGGGTGTGACAGTCCGGGTAAGGGAACCACAGGCAGGCCGAACAATTCGATCCGTGCGCCTTTATATTTGATGCGCTTCTTTTCCGGATCGTAAATGACCTTGTTGGCCTTGACCTGCCAGCTGGGTTCCTTCGGGCAGCCATCCGGGCCTTCAACCTTGCAAGGCGTATAGGCGGCTTCGTTCAGTTCAGCCGCCATCGGTGCGCGTCCCGCTGTTAGCAGCAGGTCGACTACCGTCTTTCAATACCAGAAGCAGATTTTTGACAATGCCGTCTTTCAGCGTGTCGGTGACCTCGATGGAATCACCATAAGCGACATCACCACGCGGCCCCACTGACCGGATATTGCCATTGGCGGTTACTTGGCCGGTTATGCGATTCCAGACGATGGAATCGGCGCGCAGAATATATCCGTTGCGGCTGGCAACGACATTGCCCGTGGCGGTGACTGTATCAGATGCCTGATCATATTCGACTTCTTCGGCCGAAAAGGTGATCTGATCATCCAGAGCCGACGGCAGTTCTTCAGGAGTTTCCTGAGCATTGGCGACATTTTCGACCGACAATGAGGCGAGGATGCCAATTGTCAGGCGCAGCCAGAATCGAAGGGGAGCGGAAAATTCCATGATATTGGCGCTCCCTTTATCGCCGCGCATTGCGATGGTCCAGCCCGCCTTGTGCCCGACCGGCCTTAACGTTCGGTGAGCGGAACGCTTTTTACAGCTTTTTTGTGCTTTTACCCACGCGTGGCTTTGGCCTATAGCGCCAGCATGTTGCCGCGCATCGACTTTGCGACGGCTTATTCAACCTGAAAGGTTTTACGCACCAATGGATATCCGTTTTGCCAGCCAGCGCCCCGAGGATGCTGATGTTTTGGGATTTGTCCTTACCAAATCGACATTCGAAACATTCGCATTCCCGCTCGAAAATCCAGAGGCAGCGCGCGAAACGGCCAAGCTGGCGCGCTTTGAAGGTGCTGCTGGGCAGAGCTTTCTGTATATTGCGTCCGAGCAAGGCCGCATGGTGCGCATCGTTTTGCTGGGTGTGGCAGAGGGCGACACAGCCGATTTTAGCAAGGCGGGCGGGGAACTGCTTGCCAAGGTGCAAACCTGTGGTGCCAAGAAAATTATCCTCCACGCGGAAAATCTCTCCGGCAAGGCTGCGGCCGAAGTCGCTTTTGGTGCTGCACAGCGCAATTGGCGGATCGACAAATACCGGACCAAATTGGCGGAAACCGCGAAGCCTTCGGTCACAGAATTTGTCGTAGTCTGTGCCCCGGATGATGCTACCGCTGTTTGGCAGGGTCTCGAAGCGGTCGCCGCTGGCACTGCTTTAACAAAGGAATTGGTGAGCGAACCCGCCAACGTCATCTACCCTGAAAGCTTTGTTGAACGCTGCCTGCATCTGAAGGAACTGGGCGTAGAAATTACCGTGCTTGACGACAAGCAGATGACTGAACTCGGAATGGGCGCCTTGCTCGGCGTGGCGCAGGGCTCGGTTCGTCCAGCAAAGCTGCTTGTCATGAAGTGGGACGGCACTGCCGGTGCACAGGAAAAACCGGTGGTTTTCGTGGGCAAGGGTGTGACTTTTGATACCGGCGGCATATCGATCAAACCCGCAGCGGGCATGGAAGATATGAAGTGGGATATGGGTGGCGCCGGTGCGGTCGCTGGGACCATGAAGGCGTTGGCAGGGCGCAAGGCCAAAGCACATGTTGTCGGCATATGCGGGCTTGTTGAGAATATGCCCGATGGCAATGCGCAGCGTCCCGGTGACATTGTGACGTCCATGTCGGGACAGACCATTGAAGTGATCAATACTGACGCAGAAGGTCGTCTTGTCTTGTGCGACGCACTGCACTGGGCGCAGGAGACCTATAAGCCCGATACTATCATCGATCTGGCGACGCTGACCGGTGCGATCATCATTTCGCTGGGCAAAGAACATGCTGGGTTGTTTTCGAACAGTGATGAATTGTCCGACCAGCTGCTCGCAGCGGGCAAGGCCAGCGGCGACAAATTGTGGCGGATGCCGGTAGGACCGGCCTATGACAAATTGATCGACAGCCCGATTGCCGACATCAAAAATGTCGGTCCGCGTGATGCGGGCTCGATCACCGCCGCGCAGTTTCTCCAGCGATTCATCAAGGACGGCGTGAAATGGGCGCATCTGGACATTGCCGGCACGGTATGGGCTGACAAGGACGGCCCGACCTGGGCGAAGGGTGCGACTGGCTATGGCGTGAAGCTGCTCGACCGCTTTGTCGCGGATAATTTTGAGGCGAAATAGCGAGCTTTGCCAAACCTGCTTCGCCTATTGATCCGCATCGATTTGGCGGTTTGCGCACTGCTTGCATTGCCTTGGGTAAGCCAGAAAGTGCTTGGCGCAATCGCCGCTTTCGATACGCTGGTAGGGCTTGAACGCGCGGAATTGGGAATTTCGGCAACGGGCTATTTCTTTGTGAATCTGGCGGACTTTTGGTGTGGCCTATAATGCGATATTGCTGCAATCGACCGAACCGGTGCATCACCGGATCAACAATTATGCGCGGGTGGGCGTTATAATGCTGTTGATTGCTTATATGGCCTTCAATGCCTTGCCTGTGCTGTTCGGGATATTTGTGCGGACAGAGGTTTTGGGGCTCGTGGTCACGCACAACTGGTTGCGAAGGGCATAGCGGTGCAGGTCGATTTCTACCAGCTTACCCGCGATCCTGCAGAGCAAGTTTTGCGGGCGATTGCTCAAAAAATATTGAGTGACGGCGGGCGTTTGCTCGTGGTTAGCGAGGACGACGGCCAGCTCGCCCGCATTTCAAAAGCGTTGTGGGATTTTAAGCCTGACAGTTTTCTCGCGCATGGCAAAGCTACCGAAGGGCAAGGTAACATCCAGCCTGTGCTTTTGTCGCATAGTGTTGATGCTGAAAATGATGCACGCATGATTGCCTTGGTCGATGGCCAATGGCGCGAAGAGGCGCTTGGCTTTGACCGTGCATTTTACCTGTTTGCGCCGGACGCGACTGATAATGCCCGCGCGGCCTGGCGTGCACTTGGCAGCAAGGATGGTGTCGAAAGGCGCTATTGGAAGCAAGATGGCGGCAAATGGCGGCAGGGGCCTTGACCCCGCTTGCGATGGCCGTAACTTGTGCGATGGGTCGTCGAGGATTTGGAGATCATAGTGAAATATTCAGGCATTTTGATCGCAGCAATGGCGTTGGCGGCGTGCGGTCAATCCGAAAAGAAGACCACGATCACAACCGAAGATGGCAAGACCGTCACGATCAGCGCGAATGGAAACGATGCTGAAAACGGCACTGCCACAATCACCACCGATGATGGCGACAAGGTTACATTTGGATCGGGTCCGGCCTCTGGCAAAAACCTGCCATTGGGAATTCCGGTCTATCCGGGCGCTGAAGTGAAGGGCAATATCACTGGTGCCGGCGGTGACGGCAAGGGCGGAGCAATGGTGATCATGACCACCAGCGATGCACCAGACAAGGGTGCCGCCTTTTACAAAGCCGAAGCGGAAAAGCGCGGAATGACCAGCAAATCGAGTGAAACGATGATCGGAAATATGGCAAGCTTTTCCGCCGAAAATGACAAGGCGGAAAAACTGGTCGCCACGATCACGCCGGGAGAAGGAGGGCAAAGTCAGGTGATGCTGGTGATCGAGACCAAATAGCGCCGAGACTTCCGCCCCCTTGCGCTCGCCGCTCAGCGAGGCTAGAGGCGCGCCCAACATTTCCCCCAAACAGATGGAGTTCTCCCATGGCGGTTACCCGCACCTTTTCGATCATCAAGCCCGATGCCACCCGCCGCAACCTGACCGGTGCGGTCACCAAGATGCTGGAAGAAGCCGGCCTGCGCGTCGTTGCTTCAAAGCGAATCCACATGAGCCGCGAACAGGCTGAAGGCTTCTACGCCGTTCACAAGGAACGCCCCTTCTTTGGCGAACTGGTCGATTTCATGATCAGCGGCCCGGTTGTCGTGCAGGTTTTGGAAGGCGAAAACGCCATGCAGGCGAACCGCGACATCATGGGCGCTACCAACCCCAAGGACGCAGCCCCCGGCACGATCCGCGCGGAACTGGCTGAAAGCATCGAAGCCAATAGCGTGCACGGTTCGGACAGCGACGAAAATGCAGCGATCGAAATCGCCTATTTCTTCAAGCCCGAAGAAATCGTCGGCTGATTTATTCGGCAATCGAACAGAAAAGGGCCGCCTGAGCAATCGGGCGGCCTTTTTTCGTCAGGGGGCTGGATTTGTGCTGCGGGGCCCCTAACAATGCCGGACAAGGAGAAGTTAGATGCGCGGAATGGGTGAGGGCGGCGAAGACTGTCCGTTTGAATTCAACTTTGACGAAACCAGCTTCAAACCCGGCGATGTTGTCAGCTATCGCGTAACCGGCGGCCTTGCCGACTGGCCTTTTGTCGGCACTTTGGTCGAGGTGCATGGCGACTATGTGATCATTGAGGGCGACCCACAGCGTCCGGAAGTGCTGTATCGCGGGACGCGCGAAAGCCGTCCGGTTGTTGACGAATCGGAAATTCAAGCCTGATTGCTTAGGTCGGCGCGGCCATCGCAATGCCAGTTGGCGTTGGTGGTAAACGATGACGAACAGACTGTCGAACTAAAGAATTCGCTGCGGCTGCGGTTGCATCCGGGGAATGATGGGTTGTTGGCGGGTTAAGTCTCAATCCCCGGCAATGAAAAAGCTGATGACCCAGCCTTTTCCTTTTTCTCGAAACCGATGCGGTAATCCAGGTCACCGCGCAGATAATCGTTGCGGATGAAGCCGGTTTTGCCGTCGGCATCCTTGACCTTGGTCCATTTCTGGTCGGCGCTTTGCTCCAGCGTGGTCACCACTTCCCAATTGATCTTGCGCAGCGAGGCGCTGGAGGTGTTGGGTTGCGAACGAAAATTGACGGCGGGGCCAAGAACCAGTGCCGATCCACCGGGGCTTTGCGCGCCGGTATCTTGACCAAAGAAGTGCGGCATTGTGGGATTGTCGGGCCCTTGCGCAAAGCATCCCAGTCGCACGATCTGGTCAAGCTCCACCCAGATGGGCGAGGCCTTACCGGTTTCCAGCTTCCAGTTTTTGGCGAAAGCCTCCTTGGTCGCGGGTTCGCCGCCAAAGTTCCAGCTGATCGCAGGCGAAACCATCGCCAGCAAAGCCTTGGCGTCGCGGCGCTTGACGATGTCCTCAAATTTTTGCCGCAGGTCGAAATAGCCGTCCATCGACAGGCAATCGTCCTTGGGTGGGAATTGCTTTGCAGGTGCTGCATAGGCGGCGGTGCCGATACCGAGTGCGAGACAGGCAAGGGTGGCAGAGCGGATGAAGTGCGGCATGATTATTTCCCCTTTGTGTAGACAGTTTTTCCTAAAAACGGGGGTTTGGCAAGAGCATTGGCAGAGGCTTTACATTCGGCTGTTCGGCCAGTTTCCCCTCTCCAGTGGGAGTGGGACGCGCAAACTTGGCAGCTTGCTGTCTAGCTGTAGCTGGGTGAGGGGTTCCGCCCCACCAGCAAAGTATATTCTCTCGCTGAGGAGGCTTACAATGGTCGGCAGGGGGAGGGAACGAGGGCTGCCTGTTGGCATTTAAATTAGACCCTGATACAATCAAGGTCGGCGATACTGTCAGCTACCGTGTGACCGGTAGCCGAGCCGACTTCCTCTTCTCTGGATGTGCATGACGTTTATGTGGGCATCTTACCCGGTAAAAGTGAACCCGACGTACGATATCACGGAACAAGGGAGAGCAGGCCGGTTGTGAATGCTGGGGAGATCGCAGTTAAGCGGCGATTGGATCCCCTTTGGGAGAGGCAACCAAAATCACCCTGCTGTTTTTATGACCGTCGTATATAGGCCGTTGTCAAAGAATGTGTCTCCAAACTGCCATACGTTTTTCAGGCCGTCTAAGGGAGCAAGATAAAATTCCAAATCTTGCTCTTCATCGACAGACTGTCTCAACAGTTCAGCAATAACTGTCGAAACTTTTGGTATGAACTTTTCGTTCCTCAGGTTGTCAATCCACCAACTGACCGCATCGGTTTCCGAAGCGGCTAGTGTTTGGCAAACATATGTACCACCCGCATACTCACAGACAAAAGTGAACAGCGAAACTGCCATCAAAACTCCCCAACCACATCCGTCATCGCCGTCAGTTTCTTTGGTGCAACCGCGCGCCAACTGCGCGATAGCCAGTCGGAAATATTGTCCCAGTCATTGTCGCCCAGGTCGAGCCGCATTGCGATCCAGCCGTCGCCGAAATAGGCGGGGCGATAATATCGGTCTTCGTCGTTTTCAATCAGCATTGCCTGTTCTTCCACACCGCTGATTTTGACCAGCAAGGCGAGCTTTCCATCACCGTGATGATCGCGGCTGATATAGGCGAATTTCTTGCCCTTGATGATGCCGAAGCAGGGCATGCCGTGGCTGACCACCTCGTCGGCTTCGGGCAGGGCCAGCGCGCGTTCGCGGACCTGGTCGATCAGATGTTCGGGTGATTGCTCGCGCGCAACATAGTCAGCTAACACGCGCGAATAGAGCTGGTGTTCGGCAATCAGCACACGCGCGGCTAGGGTCTCGGGCGTGTCGCCGGGCAGGATCGCGACCGGCGTTTGGCCAAGGATCGGGCCGTCGTCCAGTTCTGCGGTTACCAGATGCACGCTGCACCCGCCATGCGCATCGCCCGCCTCCAATGCGCGTTCGTGGGTGTGCAGGCCCTTATATTTGGGCAGCAGGCTGGGATGGATGTTGAGCATCCGGCCCTCCCATTGGCTGACAAACTCGCTCGACAGGATGCGCATATAGCCCGCGAGTGCGACAAACTGCGCTCCTGCGGCGACGATGGCGTCGTGCATGATTTCGTCATGCACCTCTCGGCTCAGCCCCTTATGGGGGCGGACGAAGGTCGGGATGCCTTCGGAGGTGGCCAGCCTCAGTCCCGCGGCGTCAGGGTTGTTGCTGGCGACCAGCACAATTTCATAAGGGCAATCTGCTGCCTTCGCCGCATAGAGCAAAGCGGCCATATTGGTTCCGCTGCCGGAGATCAAAACGGCGACGCGCGCCCTAGCCATTGTGCGTGGCGCTCCAATCGGCCTTGGCGCTCCAGGTTTCAATCGAGCCAGAAACCGTACAACCCTTTTCGCCCGCTGCAATATGACCGATCCGGAACACCACTTCACCAGCGGCTTCCAGCGCGGCTATGGCATCGGCAACATCGCTCTCTGCAACTACAACCGCCATGCCAATGCCGCAGTTAAAGGTGCGTGCCATTTCTTCGGGTTCGATATTGCCCTGGGCTTGCAGGAAGGCCATCATCCGCGGCTGCTCCCAAGCGTCGGCATCAATATGCGCATGCAGGCCATCGGGCAGGATGCGCGGGACATTTTCGAGAAGACCGCCGCCGGTGATATGCGCCAAAGCGTGAACCTTGCCGCTGCGCACCAGCGGAAGCAGTGACTTCACATATATCCGCGTGGGAGCCATCAGCGCGTCGATCAGCAGCGTGTCGAAATCGAACAGCGCAGGCCGGTCAAGTTTCCAGCCCTTGTCGGCGGCGAGGCGGCGCACCAGCGAGAAACCGTTCGAATGCACGCCAGAGGAAGCAAGTCCGAGAATCACATCGCCAGCGGCCACCTTGTCGGCAGTCAGCACCTGATCGCGTTCGACTGCACCAACGCAAAACCCTGCAAGGTCATAGTCGCCCTCGCTATACATGCCCGGCATTTCCGCCGTTTCGCCGCCGATCAGCGCGCAGCCCGCCTGTTTGCAGCCTTCGGCAATGCTGGCGACGACGGCGGTGGCGACATCATTGTCGAGTTTGCCGGTCGCGTAATAATCGAGGAAGAACAGAGGCTCTGCGCCCTGGACGATCAAATCATTGGCGCACATCGCAACAAGGTCGATGCCAACGCCGTCATGCTTGCAGCTTTCGATGGCGAGTTTCAGCTTTGTACCCACGCCGTCATTGGCCGCGACCAGCAGCGGATCGTTGAAACCCGCAGCCTTGAGGTCAAAAAAGCCGCCAAATCCACCCAAGTCCGCATTTGCACCGGCACGGCGGGTAGCCTTTGCCAGCGGCGCAATCGCGCGGATCAGGGCGTTGCCGGTTTCGATCGAGACGCCAGCCTTGGCGTAGGTATAGGATTCATCCTCGCTCATTTTACCGCCGCTAGCGACTTCCTCGATTTCCATTCATAAGTCGCCAAAGGGCGCGCAATGTCGCTGTTATCGAAGAAGCATCGCTGGAAATTGTTGCTGGCCCTCCCGTTCGCATTGGGGGCGTCGTCGCTTTGCTTACGCCCAGATTGAGGGCCCAAAGCGCGGAATTGCCCCGATTGCCAGCACCGGAGACTTTGAAACCGTAGGGATTGAAGTCAACACGACCGGCAAAAATGCTGAAGAAGCACGTCGTGCCGGATGGGAAGAAGCGCAGCGGAAAGGCTGGTCGCAATTATGGGCAAAGACTCACGGCGGGTCCGGTGCTTCGCTGTCTGATGGAACACTCAATGGTATTGTGTCAGCCATTATAGTCGAAGAAGAACAGATCGGCCCGCGCCGCTATGTCGCCAGACTGGGCGTAGCTTTTGACCGCGCGCGGGCGGGACAATTGCTCGGCGTAAAGGGAATTGGCCGCAAATCCGCGCCATTGCTGGTGATTCCCATCATGCAAAGCGGTGCCGCGCCGATTGTGTTTGAACGCCAGACCTCGTGGCAACGTGCCTGGGCCAAATTCCGCACTGCCGACAGCAAGATCGATTATGTGCGCCCCAATGGTGGCGGCGGCGAATCGCTGTTGCTCAATGCCGGGCAGCTTGACCGACGCAGCCGCAACTGGTGGCGGGTGATTCTCGACCAGTTCGGTGCGGCTGACGTGATCTACCCGATTGTCAGACTCGAACGGCAATGGCCCGGCGGACCCGTAATCGGGCGCTTTGCTGCGCGCTACGGCCCCGAAAACCGCTTCATCGGCAGCTTCACCTTGCGTGCAAACAACGCACAGGGCGTTCCGGCGATGATGGAAGAGGGCGTCCGCAAGATGGACGAAATGTTCCAGAATGCTTTCCAGTCAGGCCGACTGCGCGCCGAGGCGGCATTGCTTCTTGAAGACACAATCGACGCCGAAGATCTGGAAGAACTCGAAGAGGCCGCCGAAGCTGCCGAGGCAGCCGAGGACAAGGATCCGCTGGCATCGGCGGTCGAATCGGTCGCTGATGAAGCCAAAGAAGAGAAAAAGAACGATGGCGACAAGCAGGGCAGCCAGCCAGCAACTCCGCCCCAACCGGCGCAGCAGGTAACAGTCAGCGTTCAGGTCAGCACACCCAATCCCGAGGCGGTTGACCGTGCCGAGGCGACGCTGCGCGGTATTCCGGGCGTTCGTTCTGTCGTCACCACCAGTCTTGCTCTGGGTGGTACATCGGTCATTCGGGTGACCTATCAGGGCGATCCGGCGGCGCTCAATTCCGCGTTGCAGTCGCGCGGTTTCCGGTAAGCAACCCTTGCCGCGCGCGGCATGACAGCCAAATCCATGAAACAGATCGTATTGCCATTTGACGAATTAAGGCCCGACAAGGTCGATGATTGCCTGATCATCACCAACGCCAACAGCGCGGCCTTTTCGGCATTGGGCAATTCATCGGCCTGGCCGGGGCATTGTGCAATCCTTGTCGGCCCCGCGCGTTCGGGCAAGTCGATGCTCGCGCGCTATTTCGAAAGCCAAGGCGGGCTGGCATTTGACGATGCCGATGCGCTGGACGACGAAACGCTGTTCCACAAATGGAATGAAGCCCGGGGAAAGGATTTGTCTCTGTTGCTCGTGTCGGCGCACATGCCGGCAGACTGGAACATATCACTGCCCGACCTGAAATCGCGTCTGGCAACGGCGCAGATCATTCTGCTCGACCAACCCGACGATGAACTGGCCGAACAGTTGATGCTCAAACTGTTTCGCGATCGGGGGACATCGATTGGCATCGATGCGCTCGCTTATGCTCTGCGGCGGATCGAACGGAGTTATGCCGGAATTGAGGCATTTGTCCGCCGCGCCAACCAGTTTTCGCTTTCAGAAGGCGGTGCATTGACACTGCCGCGCGTGAAACGGCTGCTCGAAACCGAGCGATAGGCGCTGCGTGTGCGATTTTTGACGCGGCGCAATGACTGCGGGTTGAGTTTTGGGAAACGCTGGTCTTTAGCAGAATGAAAATGCGCCAGCCGCAATATGAAGCAGGGACAGTCCGTATATGGATAAATTTGACGTTGTAATCGTTGGTGCCGGTCATGGCGGAGCCTCTGCCGCGATTGCGTTGCGGCAGGCGGGGCTGACGGGATCGATTTTGGTGGTCGGGCGCGAACCTGAATTGCCCTATGAACGGCCACCCTTGTCCAAGGAATATTTTTCGGGCGAGAAGGAATTTGAACGGATCGGTATCCGCCCTGCGGCATTTTGGGAAGAACGGCAGGTTGAGTTCCGCACCTGCATCGAAGTGACGGCAATCAACGCCGCTGATCAGACAGCCACATTGTCCGATGGCACGACAATCGGCTTTGGCGACATGATCTGGGCCGCAGGCGGCGATCCACGCAAACTGAGCTGTCCGGGGCAGAGCTTGCCGGAATCCACTCTGTTCGCACCCGCGCCGATGTCGATGCAATGCTGGCTGAATTGCCTTATGTCGATCAAGTGGTGGTGATTGGTGGCGGTTATATCGGGCTGGAGGCGGCGGCGGTGCTGACCAAATTCGGCAAGAAGGTCGTCTTGCTCGAAGCACTGCCGCGGATTCTGGCGCGTGTTGCCGGTGAGACATTGTCCGAATTTTACGAGGCAGAACATCGCGCGCACGGCGTTGACCTGCGGACCAATGTTTCGGTTTCGGAAATTGTTGGCGACGGTGCCAAAGTCAGCGGCGTGAAGCTCGCTGATGGCACCGTGATCCCGGCGCAAATGGTCATTGTCGGTATCGGCATCATCGCTTGCGTGGAGCCTTTGCTGGCGGCAGGTGCCGAAGGTGGCAATGGCGTGAATGTCGATGCGCATTGCCGCACTACCCTGCCGCATATCTATGCGATTGGCGACTGCGCGGCGCATAGCAACGGCTTTGCCGATGGCGCCATGATCCGGCTCGAATCGGTGCAGAACGCCAATGATCAGGCAACAATCGCCGCGAAGGCGATATGCGGCGAGTTGTTACCTTATGGTGCAACACCGTGGTTCTGGTCGAACCAATATGATCTGCGCTTGCAAACAGTCGGTCTTTCAACTGGGCACGACCAGACGGTGGTTCGCGGCGACACAGCTGCGCGCAGCTTCTCGGTGATCTATCTGAAACAAGGCCGCGTGATCGCACTTGATTGCGTCAATGCGGTCAAGGACTATGTGCAGGGGCGTAAGCTGGTCGAGGGCAGGGTGGTGGTTGAACCCGCAAAGCTTGCCGACGCAGGTGTGCCTTTGAAGGAAATGATCGAAGGCTAGTTCAACCGCAGTTGATCTGAACAATCACATCCTTGTCATCATGGAAAATGTTCAGCCGAAGTGGCGAAAAATCCATTGTGATCATGCCATTTTGCGGCGCGACGCGGACAGTGTCTGCCTTTGCCTGCATTTTTAGGCTGGCAATCAGTTCGGGCGTCAGCGTCTTGCCAATCGCATTGTCGATGCCTTTGGTTGAACAGGCACCCTTCAAATCTGCCATGTCGTTTGGTGGCGTAGAAGATGATTCGGTCTGGCTCTTCGGCGCATTGGGGATGCAACCGGCTAAGGACAGCGCGGTGATTAGGGCTGCGGTTCTGGCACTGTTTCGCATGGGGGAGCCTCCTCGGTGCGCGTCATCTTCAGCTTGCCATTGACCACGGCGAAAGCAAGTCTGCCTTCGACCAGATCAAGCGCGTCACGACCAAATTGTTCGAACCGCCAGCCGTTGAGCAGTTCCAGACCCTCACGATCACCGGCGGCAAGACGTTCAAGTTCGTCACTGCGCGTGATAAGGCGCGCTGCGACATTGATTTCGCGTGAACGGATTTTGAGCAGAAGCTTGAGTAAGTCGGCAACCAGTGCGCCATCTTTGCCGGGGCCGGGTCCGTTGCTGCTGCGGTCGGGCATCAAATCGCGCGACAAAGGCTCGGACGCCTCAATCGCCTCCATCAACCGCGCACCGATTTCATTGTCTTTCCAGGCCGGCGACAGGCCGCGCACTTTGGGCAGATCGGCCTGAACTCTTGGCGGGTGCGAGGCGATGTCGGCGATCGTCTCATCTTTCATGATCCGACCGCGCGGGATATTCTTGCGCTGGGCCTCGCGTTCGCGCCATGCACCCATGGCAACGACTCGGCCTAGAACATCGGCCTTGCGCGATTGAATCTTAATCCGCTTCCACGCCTGTTCGGGATCGTTGCGGTAATTGTCAGGATTGGCGAGCCGCTCCATCTCGTCATTCAGCCAGACACCGCGCCCGGTCTTCACCAGCTTTTCGAGCATCATCGGGAATATTGTCGCGAGGTGGGTGACGTCACCAATGGCATAGTCGATCTGCCGCTTGTCGAGCGGGCGGCGTGACCAGTCGGTGAAGCGCGCGCCTTTGTCGAGATGGATGCCGAGCCAGAGATCGACGAGATTGGAATAACCCACCTGCTCGCCTTGACCCAGTGCCATTGCCGCGATCTGTGTATCGAACAAGGGGTGCGGGGTTTTGCCGGTCAGGTTGAAGAAGATTTCAATATCCTGCCCACCTGCGTGGAAAACCTTCAGCACATCTTCGTTGTTGCAAAGCAGGTCCAGCATCGGCGCCATATCCAGCCCGGGAGCTTTGGGATCGATGGCGGCGGCCTCATTTTCGTCGGCGAGCTGGACGAGGCAGAGTTCAGGATAGAAGGTGTTCTCTCGCATGAATTCGGTATCGACTGCGACGAAATTGGATTGGGCCAAACGCGCGCAGAAGGCGGCGAGTTGTGCGCTGTCGGTGATGAGTGGATGAATCTGCATTGGCGATGGCCCATAACAGGCAATCGCAACTTGACAAAGGGGCGTTGCAGCGGTCTAGCGCCGCCTTCATATTTTCCTGTCGAAAACCCAAGAAAAAGACCAAAAATGCACGCATATCGTACCCATAAATGCGCCGAACTGAGCGCCTCCCATGTCGGTGAAACCGTCCGCCTTTCAGGCTGGGTGCACCGCAAGCGTGACCATGGCGGTGTCCTTTTCGTCGATTTGCGTGACCATTATGGCATGACTCAGATCGTAGCTGACAGTGACAGCCCTGCGCTTCCGGTGCTCGAAGGGCTGCGGATCGAAAGCGTGATCACCATTGACGGTGAGGTGAAGGCGCGCAGCGCAGCAACGGTGAATCCGAACCTGCCCACCGGTGAAATCGAAGTGTTCGCCCGCAGCATCACGGTGCAGAGCCGCGCCGAGGAATTGCCGCTGCCAGTGGCTGGCGAGCAGGAATATCCCGAGGAAATTCGCCTCAAATACCGCTTTCTCGACCTGCGCCGCGAAACGCTGCACGCCAATATCGTCAAGCGTACGCAGATCATCCGCGAAACGCGCCGCCGGATGGAAGATATCGGCTTTACCGAATATTCGACGCCGATCTTGACCGCATCGTCGCCTGAAGGCGCGCGCGATTTCCTTGTCCCAAGTCGCATTCACCCCGGCAAATTCTTCGCGCTGCCGCAGGCACCGCAGCAATACAAGCAGTTGCTGATGGTGGCTGGCTTCGACCGCTATTTCCAGATTGCACCTTGCTTCCGTGACGAAGACCCGCGCGCCGACCGTTTGCCCGGCGAATTCTATCAGCTTGACCTCGAGATGAGCTTTGTCACGCAGGAAGAAGTGTGGGAGACGATGGAGCCGGTGATGGCCGGTGTCTTCGAAAGCTTTGCCGAAGGCCGTAAGGTTACGCCTGCCGGTGACTTCCCGCGCATTCCCTATCGCCAAGCGATGCTCGATTATGGTACTGACAAGCCCGATTTGCGCAACCCGCTGATCATCAAGGACGTGACCGAGCATTTTCGCTCCTCGGGCTTTGGTCTGTTTGAAAAGATAGTCGGTTCGGGCGGCGTTGTTCGCGCCGTTCCCGCACCAAAGACCGCCGAAAAGAGCCGCAAATTCTTCGATGACATGAACGAATGGGCGCGCAGTGAAGGCCATGCCGGGCTTGGCTACGTCACCCGCAAGGGCGGCGAATTTGGCGGACCTATCGCCAAAAACCACGGCGAAGAAGGCATGCAAGCGCTTTACGACGCCATCGGCCTTGGTCCCGATGATGGCTGTTTCTTTGCTGCTGGCAAGGAAGAGCAAGCTGCTAAACTGGCGGGGGCCGCGCGCACGCGCTGTGGCGAGCAGCTTGAACTGATCGAACAGGACGCGTTCCGTTTCTGCTGGATCATCGACTTCCCCTTCTACGAATGGAGCGAGGAAGAGAAGAAGATCGACTTTGCGCACAACCCGTTCTCGATGCCGCAAGGCGGGCTTGAGGCGTTGGAAAGTCAGGATCCGCTGACGATCAAGGCCTATCAATATGACATGGTTTGCAATGGCTATGAGCTTGCCTCTGGCTCGATCCGCAACCAGCATCCTGATCTGATGGTCAAAGCGTTCGAGTTAACCGGCTTGACGCAGGCTGATGTAGAGGAGCGCTTTGGCGGCATGTACCGCGCGTTCCAATATGGCGCACCGCCGCATGGCGGCATGGCGGCAGGTGTCGACCGTATGGTGATGTTGCTCTGCGGCGTACAGAATCTGCGCGAAATCACATTGTTCCCTATGAACCAGCGTGCCGAAGACCTGTTGATGGGCGCACCATCGCCAGCAGAATTGAAGCAGTTGCGCGAATTGCATATTCGGGTCATTGAACAACCCAAGCAGGGATAGGCGATCAAACGAAAAGGGGCCGGGATGAAGCAGGTATATTCACGAGCGCTTGGCAGTGTTGCTGCGGCGCTTTCGCTGATTGCGATGTTGCAGCCTGCTTCGGCCGAAACACTTCGCGTTCCAGACCATATTCCAAGCGGTAATCCCGATTTCCTGACCATTCAGTCGATAGCGCTTGGCGCGTTCCAAGGCGATGACGGAAATGCGTTGAGCCATGTGGTCGAAGCACGACTGGCGGGATTCCGGGGTGAGGACGGACCGTTTTTCAATGTCATCGTTGACGGCAATGGGACCAAGCCCGATGCGATTGCCACAGGCTCTGCTCGCGTTTCGGTCGAAACATTTCGCAATTGGCAAAAACGCGAAATTTGCGATGAAAAGGACGCTGACAAAAAGTGCCTGCGGTATCGCGACGTTCCGATGGATTGTACGCGGCGGATTGTCTCCATCAGCACGCAATTGCGGTTTCACTCTCCTTCAGATGGTCGGGTGTTATTGTCAGATGGTGCGCAGCGCAGGCAAGAGAAAGTAATTTGCCCCGATGACAGCTCCAGTCCGCAGACGGTCGATGAAGTTGCAGACGAACTGCTACAGGCATCGGTGCTCTCTTTGATTCCTGAGCTAGCCCCGCGACAGGGCAATTATTACGTCAAGCTGCGTGAGGAAACCGGCGGGCTTGCAAAGCCGGCGATCAAGCGGTTTCGCGCCGCAATCAAACTGACCAAAACAAATCCATCGGCGGCATGTGCGGAGTTTGACGCCCTTGCAGGAGATGGACCGCAAAATGCAGCGCTGGCATTTGATCGCGCCGTTTGTGCAGAAGGGCGTGGCGATGTTGATTCGGCGCTTTCAATTTACAACAATCTTCGGTCGCAAAATTCCAACGATCAATTTGCCTCTGAGGGAATCCGGCGTATCGACAAAAATCGCAGAGCACTTGCTGAAATCACAGCGCGCAGGGCCTGGGTCAACGGACGCTCCAAATAGTCAGTTTCAGACTGTCCCGATTAAGGGCAGGCCCTTCAGACCGCTTGCACCCATCGCTGACGTCCTTATGACTTCCGCTTGAATAGTGGAGGCCGAAAGTGGCGATTAATCTGTCCGATTTCGAAAACGGCAAGAAATACCAAGGCGACTATGACGCCGATCTGGAGAAGCTGCACGACCGATTGGCCGAACTGCAGTCGCTGCACATCATTCACAATTGCCGGACTCTGATTGTTTTCGAAGGCTGGGATGCGGCAGGCAAAGGCGGTGCGATCAAACGCCTGACTGCCAATTGGGACCCACGTTATTTTGAAGTCTTTCCCATCGGCGCACCGACGCCTGAGGAAAAGGAACGGCATTTTCTTTGGCGTTTCTGGGCCAAATTGCCGCGCGCAAAGGAAATCACCGTTCTCGATCGCAGCCATTATGGCCGCGTGTTGGTTGAGCGCGTCGAAGGTTTTTGCACCGAAGCCGAATGGAAACGCGGATTTGACGAAATCAACGAGTTCGAAGCGCAACAGCGCGACATCAGCACCCACATCATCAAGATTTTCCTGCACGTCACACAGGAAAAGCAGGACAAGGTTCTGAAGGAGCGGTTGAAAGACCCCGCCAAGCGCTGGAAGGTGACCGCAGAAGATTTCCGTAACCGCGAAAAACGCGACGCCTATCTTGAGGCCTTTGCGGAAATGTTTGCCGAAACCGACACGCGCTGGGCGCCTTGGAAAGTGATTGACGGCAACAACCAAAAGGCCGCCCGCATCGCAGTCTTGGAGCACGTGGTTGAGGCGATGGAAGCGAATATCCCACAAGAGTTTCCGGCACTCGACATGGAAATAGAGAGACTAGCGGATTTGGCCTTCGGCGATTAACTTGTTGGGGGATATTCTATCCCGGCAATTTCCCACTCCTTGGCACCGCCCGGCAATTGCACGGTCCGCAAATCGCCGACCCGGGCCCCGCGCAGCGACCGGGCAAGGGGAGAGTTCCATCCGATCCGCGCTCTGCTGGCGTCGGCTTCGTCGTCGCCGACCAATGTAATTACGCGCTGATTATCGTCTTCGTCGACCAGCGTTACATTGGCACCGAAAAATACCCGGCTGCGGTCTTCCTGTTTGGCAGGGTCTATCACCTTGGCGACCTTCATCTGCCGTGAAAGTTTGCCCAGTTTGCGGTCAATTTCGCGCAGTCGCTGCCGGCCGTAGATATAATCGCCATTTTCGCTGCGGTCACCATTGCCTGCTGCCCAACTCACGATCTCAACAACCTTGGGTCGTTCTTCTCTGAACAATCGGTCATATTCCGCGCGCAAGGCAGAAAAGCCCGCAGGGGTAATCGGGTTGATGCGTTCGGACATGGCTGAAAATCAGCTATGTGTTCTGCGACCCAGATAGCTGCTCAGCGGCGTGTTTGTCCGTTGGCGCGCCTTATCAGGATTGAGATGATCATACATCACTGCATTTTCGAGCACGCGTTGTACATAGTTGCGGGTTTCGAACAGCGGGATGGCTTCAATCCAGTCGAGAATTTCAATTCCCCCGCTGCGCGGATCGCCGTTGGCGGCGAGCCATTTGTTCACATTGCCCGGGCCTGCGTTATAGGCGGCGACCGCCAAGGGGTAGCTGCCATTATAATAGTTCAGCATCCGCTGGAAATAGGTTGAACCAAGCTGGATATTATAACTGATGTCGCTGTTCAGCGACTCCGGGCGATAGGCGAGAGAAATTTTGCCGGAGGTTTCGCGCGCGGTTCCCGGCATTAGCTGCATCAATCCACGCGCGCCTGCGTGGCTGGTTGCATTGCGGTCAAACTGGCTTTCCTGCCGGGCAATGGCGTGGATGAAGGTCCAGTTGTCAGCCTGATCGGCAGGAACCGACACAGTCGGATAACCGAGCGGAATCATGCTGCTATAGCCGGCAGCGCGGGCGCTGCGTGCGGCGATCACTGAAAGATCGGGCCTTGTGATCTGCTTTGACCAGGAAAACAGCTGGAGGAAGTCATTCTCGCTTTTGGCTTTGCTGGAAAGCGCGCGCATGAAGCTGTTCGAATCTTTCCAGCCCGGAAATGATGACGACAGACGTGCCGCGATGTAGGTCGGCGGAACATTGCTGGCGCTCAATTGCGGCAATGGCACATTGGTCGCGACAGCGGGCAGGGGACGCCCAAGTGTTTCGAGCGCAAGCTGGCCGTGGAAATAGTCATAATATTGTGCGGCTTCGTTCAGATAGCGTTGCGATAGGGCAGTATCGCCGGCCTTCTTCGCTGCGATTCCCGCCCAATATAATCCCTTGGATTTTGTCTGCGGGGTTTTGGCACCGGTTGAATAGAGGCGGAACATTTCGACTGCATCGCGCGGACGACCCAGCTGGCGCATCGCGGTATTGCCTGCAAGCCAGGTCAGGCTGGTGAAATGATCGCGCGTGGTGAGGTCCTGCTCGGCCATCACTTCGCTGGGTGGCAGCGCATCATTGGCCTTTGAGGCGATTTTATACGCAGTGTCATATTGGCCGTCATTGGCAGCAGCCAGAGCGTGAGACAGCAATGATTTCAGCCATTCTTTTGGCACTGCCGGAGGCACCGCCAGCGGCAGTCGGTTGGCAAGCAACTCGCGAGCGCCCCAGCTATTGCCCGCTGCTTTCAACGCAGCAGCACGATCGAGCAGCAGGCCGGGGTCGGCATGGGCTGCTTGCCCCGCCGCGCTGAACTTTGCGGCAGCTTCGGCGGATTTGGTTTCATAGGCCAGCCGTGCTTCGAGGACTGGGCGTTTGCCGGGCGAAGTCATCGGCATCAACGCGGCGGCAGCGCGCGTCGCATTCGACCACAGCAGCCGGTCGACGCGCGCGTCATAGTCAGCCGGTGTCAGCTCGGAACTGAGCAGTTGCTGGATGCGCGATGCATCATCGTCGGTCAGCGGGCCTTCACGCCACGCACGGCGGGCCCAGAATTTTGCGTCCTTGGCATTGCCTGTGGCAGAGAGTGCCAGCGCATATTTTGCACGACCGCCATTGGTCAGCGGAGGCAAGCGGTCAAAATAGGCGACGGCCTGATTGGGCGAATAGCTTGCGAGGTTGATCGCCTGTTCGGCGTTTTTGCGCATGTCGTCGCCGTTCGGCCAATCCGGATAGGTCATCAGGAAAGAGGCATATTCGCCGAAGGAATATTGCCCTGACTGGCTGAGCATCCGCCAGCGTTGGATCGCGGCGGGAATATTGCCATCGCTGGGATCGACAGCGGAAACGGGGACATTGTTCGCGTCACCAGTGCCTGCCTGCCAGACGATCCGGGGTGCATCGGTGCCGGCGGCGAAGGCAGAAGCTGGTATTGCAAGCAGTGAAGCGGAAATCAGATGCTTTATCATGCGTGACATATTAAGGGCAGCCTCCTGAGTATGCGATGAACCAAACACCCCTGATGGTTCCGCTGATCTTTAATGGCGACGATAGAAGGCAAATTCCATGTTCTCCGGCTCAATTCCCGCTCTGGTGACTCCTTTTTGCGACGGAGCGTTTTCCGAAGGGCATTTTCGCGCGCTTGTGGACTGGCAAATCGCCGAAGGCTCATCCGGATTGGTACCCTGCGGCACCACGGGCGAGGCACCGACGCTGTCTTATGACGAGCATTATCGTGTCATCGACATTTGTATCGAACAGACGGCGGGACGTGTCCCGGTGATTGCCGGATGTGGATCGAACGACACTGCGACTGCGGTTCAGCACATGAAATATGCGACCAAGGCTGGCGCGACAGCGGCGCTTGTCGTCGCTCCTTATTACAATCGGCCCAATCAGGATGGGATTTACGCACACTTCGCCCGACTGGCAGAGGTGAGCGATCTGCCGATCGTCCTCTACAATGTCCCGGGCCGAACCGTCACCGACATTTTGCCCGAAACCGTTGCGCGGCTCGCCGAAATTCCTTCGGTCGTCGGGATCAAGGATGCCAGCGGAGCGATTGCGCGCGTGGGGTCGCACCGCCTGTCGTGCGGAGAAGATTTCTGCCAATTATCGGGCAATGACGACATGGCATTGGCGTTCAATGCCAGCGGCGGTGTGGGGTGCATTTCGGTAACCGCCAATGTCGCTCCGCGGCTATGCGCCGAGTTTCAGGCAGCCACACAGGCTGGGGATTATGCCAAGGCACGCGCTCTAAACGACCGGTTGCACCCGCTGCACGGTGCATTGTTCACCGATGCCTCACCGGGCCCGGTCAAATATGCTATGGCGCGGATCATCAAAGGCTTCCCCGAAGACGTGCGTCTGCCGCTGGTAGCAGCCTCTGCGGCGAGCCGCGCGCAGGTTGATGCCGCGCTGGAGCATGCAGGTCTGGTCTGATGGCACGCCCGAAAAACGCCACATTCGAGAAAGCCAAAGTCGTCGCCGAAAACCGGCGCGCGCGCTATGACTATCATATCGAGGATACTTATGAGGCAGGGATTGCGCTGACCGGGACCGAAGTGAAATCGCTTCGTTTCGGCGAAGGCTCGATTGCCGAAAGCTACGCCGAGGTATCGGAAAGCGGAATTTGGCTGATCAACGCCAATATTCCAGAATTCAGCCACGGTAACCGTTTTAATCACCAGCCGAAGCGCCCTCGTAAATTGCTCCTTAATATGCGCGAAATAAATAAGCTGCATGGAGCCGTTGCGCGGCAGGGTATGACGCTGGTGCCTTTATCGGTCTATTTCAACGGCCGTGGTCGGGCAAAAGTCGAACTCGCGTTGGCAAAAGGCAAGAAAGCGCCCGATAAAAGGGCGACTGAAAAAGAAAGGGACTGGAAGCGCGAGCAAGGGCGCTTACTTAGAGATCGCGGATGAACAGTTTAACCAAATGGATTCATGATCAGGCACCGTCTCGGGAGAGTTTCGAGCGGAGCCGTTTTCTGCGTCCATTTGCCCACCGCGTTTTCCATCCCGCTTTGTGGCGCTTTACCCGCCGTTCGGTGCCAAGGGGTGTTGCCTTGGGGTTGCTCGTGGGGATTTTCTTGTTGATTCCGGGCGTGCAAATTGCCGGGGTGGCTTTGCTGGCACTGCCTGTGCGAGCCAATATCCCAATTGGTGCGGCAATGACCTTCCTCTCGATGCCGGTCACCACGCCGTTGATATTGATAGCGTCTGCCTATGTCGGCGGTGCCGATGCGACGCATTTGATGTCGATATTGAATGCGAAAATGGCATGGTGGCCCAAATTGATAGATTTATCTTACTGGCTGCTGTCAGATGCTGCGCCATCAATGCTGTTTGGCCTCGCTGTAATTTCAGTCGTCAGCGCTGCTATCGGCTATCTGCTTGCGACATGGTTTTGGCGCTGGCGGATTTCAACAAAATGGCGTCGTCGGTGGAAATCAGTTGCTGCTGGTGGATAAGCGCTTCGCAATCTTTGCCTAAAGCTTAGGCTGAATCCCAGAATCGGGCAGGATCGCGCCCGAACGAAATTCTGGGGAGTCCACAAAGTGAACCATCTGAAAAAGCCGTTACTGGCCATTTCCGCCTCGCTGATTGCGATGGCCTTTACCGCACCCGTTTATGCCAACAGCACCGCCGCCGCCGATGCACCAGCTGCAAAGCCAGAACTGGGCAATTACGGATTTGACGAAAGCGGCATGGACCGCAGCGCTGAACCCGGCGACAATTTCTATACCTATGCCAATGGTGCATGGGCGAAAGCGACCGAAATTCCGGCGGACAAATCCAATTTTGGCATGTTCACAAAGCTGGATGATCTGTCGAAAGAACGGGTGAAAGGGCTTCTCGACGCGGCGGCAACCAACCCCAAGAGCAAGATGGGCGTCGCCTATGCGACCTTCCTTGACGAAGCGGCCATCGAGAAAAAGGGTTGGCACCGATCAACCCGATCCTGAAACAGATTCGCGGGGTCAAGACCCACAAGCAGTTTGAGGCGTTGTTGCCCAAATTGGCCCCCAACGGTGTCGGCGCCTTGTTCGGTGGCTATGTCGCACAGGATGACAAAAACCCTGACGTCTATATTTTCCAGATTGGGCAGGGCGGGACTGGGCTTCCCGACCGCGACATGTATCTGCTGGATAACCCGAAATTCGAGGAAATTCGCACTGCCTATAAAGGCTTCCTCGCCAAAATGCTGGCCCATGCCGGTGAGAAAAATGCCGAAGCACGCGCCAGTGCGATCTTCAACGCGGAAAAGAAAATCGCAGAAATCCAATGGACTCGTGAAGACAGTTCGGATGCAACCAAAGCCTATAACAAGATGACGACCGCGCAGCTTGACCAACTGGCTCCGCAGATCGGTATGTCGGCGATGCTCAAAAGATCAGCCCGAAAATCACCGAAGTCATTGTTGGTCAGCCCAGCGCAATCGCCGGAACAGCCAAAATTTTCGCCGAAACCGACATTGGTGTGTTCAAGGATCAGATGCTGATCAATGCACTGGCCACCTATTCAGGCGTATTGCCCAAGGCCGTCGATGACACCGTGTTCGCTTTTTATGGCACTACCCTGTCGGGCACACCGCAGCAGCAAGCACGTTGGAAGCGGGGCATTGGTTTTGTTGAAGGCGCGCTGTCTGATGAAATCGGCAAGGAATATGCCGCCAAATATTTCCCGCCCGAAACAAAAGCTGCGGCAAATGAACTGGTGCGCAATGTCGTTGCTGCCATGGGACGCCGGATAGACGGGCTCGATTGGATGCAACCTGAAACCAAGGGTAAAGCGAAAACGCAGCTAGCCAATTTCACCACCAAGATCGGCTATCCCGACAAATGGCACGATTATGCAAAGCTGAAAATCGTCAAGGGCGACGCCTTTGGTAACGGGATGCGCGCCAATGCCTTTGGCTTTGCGGACAATATCGGCAAGCTGGGGACTCCGATCCGCCGGTGGGAATGGGGCATGCTGCCGCAGACAATCAACGCCTATGCCAATTTCGGCATGAACGAAATCGTCTTCCCAGCTGCGATCCTGCAGCCGCCATTCTTCGATGCGAAAGCCGACTCGGCGTTTAACTATGGCGGAATTGGCGCGGTGATCGGCCATGAAATCAGCCACCATTTTGACGATCAGGGATCGAAATACGACCAGAATGGCCGCCTGTCTGAGTGGTGGACAGAGGCTGATGTCGCGGCCTTCAAAAAAGCGAGCGATGCGTTGATCAAGCAATATGATGCCTATGAAATTTTCCCCGGTGCCAATGTGAAGGGCGAATTCACTCTGGGCGAAAATATCGGCGATCTTGCCGGGTTGAACGTTGCCTATGATGCATACAAGGCATCTCTGGGTGGCAAGGAAGCGCCCGTGCTCGACGGATTGACCGGTGATCAGCGCTTTTTTCTGGGTTGGGCGCAGGTGTGGCGGCGCAATTACCGTGAGGCCAATTTGCGTCAACGGCTGATTACCGATCCGCACAGCCCGTCTGAACAACGCGTTTGGGTAGTGCGCAACCTTGACAAATGGTATGAGGCGTTCCAGCCGAAACCCGGACAGAAACTGTTTCTCAAACCGGAGGAACGAGTCAAAATCTGGTAAGGAACCACATTGAACAGCACGCAGCCATCCTCGCAGAAATTGCTGGTAGCGAGTGAGGATGGCAGCGAGGCCATAATGCGCCGCTGGCAGCTTGCAGGGCTGGGAGCGGCGCTTTTGCTTTCGCTGCTGCTGTTGTGGTTTGCGACTGGTAATATCATCCTCGTTGGGGCGGCATTGGCGGCGTTGGTCGGATTGGCCGCAATCGTCGATTATTGGAACCGCGCGCGCGCAGGCGACACAATTGAGACCGAAGTCGCACCACCCGACTGGACCGTCATGCGCGCCATTGCCGATCTCGAATCCGCAGGCGTCGCGATTACCGATCGCGCAGGACGGCTGCTTTGCGCAAATGATCGCTATATCGAATGGTTCGACGGAACCCGGCCACCACCCGATATGGGCCTCGACGAAGGGTCGCATGATCTGCTTTTGAAGGCAGGGCGAGCCGCCTGGCGCGATGGCAGTGCCTCGGCCGAGCCGATCCGCAAACGCTCGGTTGAATATCGCGCGTGGGTTGCCCGTTCGGGGGTGGGTGATGAATATCTGATCTGGCAATTCGCGCCGCTGGTTTCGCAAAATCTGGTGTCGCAAAGCGGGGAATTGGTCGCTGGTCGCTTTGGCCGTGCCTTGTCCACTTCGGGGATCATGGCGCTGACGGTGGGACCCGAGGGGCGGATCCGCGCATCCAATGGCGCCTTTGCTGTGCGCGCGACCGGCAGCGAAAATTCGAACCTCGTCAATCGCGATGTCAGCAGTTTTCTGCGGCTTGACGATAAGGGTCGGATATTTTTCGAACGCGATGGCAAACATGGTGTGCCGGTGCGATTGTTGCAGGTGCCACTCGAGGATAACAACCCCGAAGGTAGCTCGATGCTGCTCGCCATTGACGAAGATGCGGCGCAGCATGAACGCGCTTCTGCGCTGGTGCATGTCGAGCATCTGCTGGCCAATCTTCCGCTCGGTTTGGCGCTTGTCGATCGCGACGGTCGCTTCCTATTCGGCAACGATGCCTTTGCCCGTGTGGCGGGCATTGATGCAGCCAAATTGCCGCCTTATCCCGGCGATCTGGTGATTGCCGAGGACAAATCGGCGGTCGCCGATTCGATCCGTCGCTATGCCGGCGGGCAATCGATGGCAGGCGACATTGCGATCCGCCTGAAGGACCAGCCCGACGAAGTGGTTGCGCTGTCTATCGCGGGCGTGCGCGGACTGGGTGAGGCGGCGGTGCTGCTTGGCCTCAAAGACAATAGCGAAGAAAATAAGCTGAAGCGGCAGGTGGCGCAGGCGACCAAGATGCAGGCGGTGGGCCAGCTTGCGGGCGGCGTTGCCCATGATTTCAACAATATATTGACCGCGATTCTCGGTTATTGCGACCTGATGCTGTTGCGCCATCCGCCGGGCGACAGCGATTATGACGACATCCATCAGATCAAGAACAACGCCAACCGCGCCGCCGGCCTGACGCGGCAATTGCTCGCTTTCTCGCGCCAGCAGACATTGCGGCCGCAAATCCTGCAATTGTCCGATGTGGTGGCGGAGGTTTCCAATCTGCTGAAACGTCTGCTTGGCGAAAAGGTTGTGCTTGAGGTGCAGCATGGCCGCAACATCGGGGCGGTGCGTGCCGACCCGGGCCAGCTGGAACAGGTGATTATCAATCTGGGCGTCAACGCCCGCGATGCTATGGCCAATGGCGGTACGCTGACCATAGAAACACGTGCGGTCACCCAGTCCGATGTGCGTGCGATGCGCAGCGAAATTTTGCCTATCGGCGACTATGCGCTGCTGTCGGTGCGCGACACCGGCACCGGCATTGCCCGCGAAAATCTGGCCAAGATATTCGAGCCGTTCTTTACCACAAAGGAAGTGGGCAAGGGGACCGGGCTTGGGCTTTCGACGGTTTATGGTATCGTCAAACAGTCGGGCGGGTTCATCTTCGCCGAATCCGAACTGGGCGACGGCACGCGCTTTGACGTCTATCTGCCCACCTATGCAGGCGACATTGCGCAAAAGCCCAAAATGCTGCCCGAAGCGGCCAAGGCGGTTGAGGCTGGCGAATTTTGGGGCAGCGGCAATTTGTTGCTGGTCGAGGATGAGGATATGGTCCGCGCGGTGGCTGAGCGCGCGCTGGTGCGGCAGGGCTATACCGTCGAAACGGCGCGCGATGGCGAGGAAGCGCTTGAATATTTCGCGCAAGGCAAACGCTATGATCTGGTGATCTCAGATGTGGTGATGCCCAATGTCGATGGGCCGACCATGGCGCGCACTCTGCGCCGCGACTATGGCGACATGCGCATCCTGTTCATGTCGGGCTATGCCGAGGAGCAATTGCGCAAGTCGATCAACATCGAAAATGTCCACTTCCTGCCCAAGCCGTTCTCGGTGCAGCAGATCGCAGAGGCAGTACGTGATGCGTTGAAATGATCAAACTATTGAAATAAATCAGTTAAAAAATATTGTTCCACACTTGTTCTTTGAGAACAAAAGCAATACATAGGTCAGGTCCTACTGGATGGTACGACATGACGCAAAGGAGTGGAACAATGGCGGCAAGTCTTAAAGTTATCGATGGGAATCAGGCAAAAAACATGAACAACGCAGAACGGGAACGCGCTCTCGAAGCCGCACTCGCACAAATCGACCGTGCATTCGGCAAGGGTTCGGCGATGAAACTGGGCAGCCGCGAAGCTGTGCAGATGGAATCGATTTCAACCGGTTCGCTGGGACTCGATATCGCGCTTGGCATTGGCGGCTTGCCCAAGGGCCGCGTGATCGAAATTTACGGACCCGAAAGTTCGGGCAAGACCACTTTGACGCTGCACGCGATTGCCGAAGCGCAAAAGGCTGGCGGCACTGCGGCTTTCATCGACGCCGAACATGCGCTCGACCCGGCCTATGCGAAAAAGCTGGGTGTCGACATTGACAATCTTATCGTCTCGCAGCCCGATACCGGTGAACAGGCGCTGGAAATTGCCGATACACTGGTGCGTTCGAACGCGGTGGATATTTTGGTGATCGACTCGGTTGCGGCACTGGTTCCGCGCGCCGAAATCGAAGGCGAAATGGGCGACAGCCATGTTGGTCTGCAAGCTCGTTTGATGAGCCAGGCATTGCGCAAAATTACAGGGTCAATCAGCCGGTCGAACTGCATGGTGATTTTCATCAACCAGATCCGCATGAAGATCGGCGTGATGTACGGTTCGCCTGAAACCACCACCGGCGGTAATGCGCTCAAATTCTACGCTTCGGTCCGTCTTGATATTCGCCGCACCGGCCAGATCAAGCAGGGTGAGGAGATTGTCGGCAACACCACCCGGGTGAAGGTCGTGAAGAACAAGGTTGCGCCGCCCTTCAAGCAGGTCGAATTCGACATCATGTATGGCGAAGGCATTTCCAAGACCGGCGAATTGCTCGACATCGGCGTCAAGGCCGGGCTGGTTGAAAAGTCGGGTGCATGGTTCAGCTATGACTCGATCCGCATCGGGCAGGGTCGCGAAAATGCCAAAATCTGGCTGCGCGAAAACCCCGAAATGGCCGCCAAGCTCGAATCGTCGATCCGCGGGCACACCGACAAGGTTGCTGAAGAAATGATGGTCGGACCCAGCGCCGAAGATGATGTTGCCGGCGAAGACGGTTCGCTCTGACCAACCCCAACTCCTGACCCCAAAGGAGCTAGTGCGGCACGCCTGATGCCGCACCCGGCCCGCCCTGGTCCACCCCGGGGCGGGCCAATTTTATTGTAATGATTCCAAGTCACGTGGTCGTCAAAAAATATGTTTGTCAGAAAGACTTTCGACAACCCGGATGGTTTCGGCGGCCAAGAAGCCGAAATGTCAAAGAGACGAGAGGAGGAGAGGGGCAGATATAAGCCGACACCTCTCTCCCTCCTGCCTCTTTCACCTTTTCAACACGCGCTCATGGTCGAACCGCCAGTAGCGAATTAGCGCACATGTCCACTCAGGCATGTTCGAGTGTTGCGCGCTTGACCACATCATCCGCCAGCTTTCCCGACAGTTCCGACAGATGGTCAAACTCGGCGGTGAAAGTCGCCAGACCCTGACTCAATGAGCGCAGTTCGGCATCGAGACCATCGAGACTTGAAACCGGCAAATGCGCCTCAACCATGTCCCATCGTTGCCATTCGGGGTGGCTGCCCAGATTGAGAATCTGCCCGCGCCGTGATGACACCACCGATCCCATTTTCGATCCGGTACCGGGCGGCGAAGCAATGGCGACATGCGCAACCGGTTCGAGCAGATAGGGTTGGCACTGTGCCAACGCCTCGTTCATCGCCAGCTTGCCCGCCAGGCGAAAGGCCAGTTCGGAACTGTCTACCGAGTGGTAGCTGCCATCGACCAATGTCACCGTGACGTCGACAACCGGAAATCCCATCGGGCCTTTTTCCATGGCATCGCGCACTCCGGCCTCCACCGCCGGAATCCATTGCTTGGGAACGACGCCACCGGAAATCTTTTCCTCGAAAACAAAACCCGATCCACGCGGCATCGGACGAACCTCGATTACCACATCGCCATATTGGCCATGTCCGCCGGATTGTTTCTTGTGTCTTCCGCGCTGGGTAACGCCTTTGCGGATCGATTCGCGATAGGCAATTTGCGGACTATGGGTTTCGACTTCGGCACCATAGCGGCGCTTGAGTCGTTGCAATGTCACTTGCAAATGCTCGTCGTTGATACCGCGCAGCAAAGTCTCATGATTGGCTTCATCTTGCACCCACAAAAGGGCCGGATCTTCTTCGGTCAACTTGTGCAGCGCGGTCGACAATTTTACATCGTCCTGCCGGTTCTTGGGACGTAGCGCCAGACTGGCATTGCGTGCGGGCATTTCGATCAGTTGCGCGGAGCCGTTGTCGTCATTTCCGCCGATCACCATTCCGGGCCGTGCGCCATCGGCTTTGGCAATGGCAACAATGTCGCCACGCTCTGCGGCCGGTTTCTTCGACGGCTTGTCGCCTTGCATTGCGAAAAGCGCACCCGCGCGCATGTCGGTGGATAGTTCGGCGCCTTCGTTCAAACCGTCACCCAGCACGCGGGCAAAGGCGAGCCTTCCGACCGCTCCGCCATTGGCGACCTTGAAAACATGCAGCCCCTTGCCATTGGTTCCCAGTCGCGCTGCCGCCTGTTCAACCGACGGAGCCTCGTGGCGCAAAAGTTTGAGGAGGCGGTGTACGCCGAAGCCATTGAGTGCAGAGCCAAACATCACCGGCACCACCCATCCTGCCTGCGCTTCTTCGGCCAAATCCTGCAATACGCGATCCAAGCTGGGTTGTTCGTCCATCAACAAGGTTTCGAGCAACGCGTCGTCATGGTCCGCCAGCGTTTCGAGCATGTGAAACCGCTCGCTGGCCTCTCGTTCGGCGAGATCGGCAGGCATTTCGATCTGCTCGCTTTCCTGTCCGGGAACATAGCGATGCGCGCGTTCGAGTGCGATATCGACAAAACCGGTGATCTTCTCTCCCTCGCGGATAGGGATTTGTCGTGCGACCAGCGGGGCACTGCTCAAAGGCTGCATTGCTTCGAGCAAATCGTGGATGTTGCCGCGCGCAGCATCAATCTTGTTGACGAAGACCGCATGCGGTAATTTCATGGCGTCGAGCCTGCGCAAAATCGGTTCGGCAAGCGCTGCACGTTCGGGTTCGGGGTCGACAACGACAATCGCCATATCCGCGCTGCCCAAGGCACCATAGCCATCGGCAGCGAACCCGACCGAGCCGGGAGTGTCAATGACAGCGAAACTGTCGCCCAAATAGGAAAAGCGGGTGAGGTTGATCTCGGTCGACCCGCGTCGCGCCCGCGCCTCTGGACTTGAATCGCCCACACTGGTGCCTGCCTCGACCGATCCCAGCCGCGAGATCGCCCCCGATGCAAAGAGCATGGCTTCTGCCAGACTGGTTTTTCCTGCCCCTGCTGGCCCGACCAGAGCCACTGCTCTTACGCCGCATGTTTTACTGTTGTTGGTGGTGCTTGCCATCATTCGCCTCCTCTGTTCCGAGTGGGGCGCGTTGGCCGGTCATTGCGCCAACGCGCAATAACAGAATGCTGCGCCGATCAGGCGTGAGTCGCAAGTGCAAATATGGTTGCACCGCTTGCAGGCTGGCTTACTGTCCCCAGCATGACAGACAAAATGGAATGGCAAGGACAGGTAGGGTCGAGCTGGGCACGCGAGTGGCAGCGCACCGATCGCTCCTTTGCACCGCTGACACAGCGATTGATCGAACGCATTATTGTAGCGGGTGATGCGGAGAGAATCGCAGATATTGGATGCGGGGCAGGGAGCTGTCGATCAAGCTTGCCGATGCCTTGCCTGCCGCCGATATTCTTGGGCTTGATATTTCGTCCGACTTGATTGTTGCGGCGACAGAAAGAGGCTCAGGCCGATCCAATCTGAATTTCGCGGTTGCCGACGCTGCCACCTGGCGTGACCCGCATTTTGCGCCCGATCTTCTCGTCTCGCGCCATGGCGTAATGTTTTTCGATGACCCTGTCTCTGCTTTTGCCAATTTGGCAGACAGCGCCAGTGATAAGGCAAGGATCATATTGTCCTGCTTTCGATCCCCCGCTGAAAATGACTGGGCGAGAGAAATTGCGACGCTTTTGCCATCCGCTCCGGCGAGTGATCCCGACGCACCGGGGCCGTTTGCTTTTGCCAATGCCGACCGGGTCAAGGCCATATTTGCTGCAGCGAGTTGGAGCGATGTTGCGTTTGAGGCCGTGGATTTCGACTATGTCGCAGGCTCTGGTGCCGATCCGGTTGCCGATGCTCTCGACTTTTTCGGCCACATCGGACCTGCAGCACGCGCAATCCGCTTGCTGGAAGGCGACGCGCAAACAGCGTTTGTCAGCCGTTTGCGCGAATTGGCTGAAGCGCATTTGCAAGACGGCGCGGTTCGTTTTGCTGCAGCGGCATGGATTGTTACCGCTCAAAAATCATTCATTAGGAGTGCAGCATGACCATCACCGTCCACCATCTTAACAACAGCCGATCACAGCGCATATTGTGGCTGCTTGAAGAACTCGGGCTCGAATATGAAATTGCCCATCATCAACGCGATGCCGTTACCAATCTTGCCCCGCCTGCTTTGCTTGCTGTCCATCCGCTCGGCAAGTCGCCGATGATCGAGGATAATGGTCAGATCGTTTATGAATCGGGCGCGATCGTCGAATATCTGTGCGAACGGCACGGCGGTGGGCATCTGGTGCGCGAGCGTGGAACTGACGACCATATCCGCTATCTCGAATGGCTCCATTTTGCTGAAGGTTCGGCGATGACACCGATCCTGCTCAACCTCTATACCGCGCGTCTGGGAGGCCGCCGCCCCGCTGCATCCACGTATCAGCGAGCAGCTGGAAAGTCATTTTCGGTATATTGACGACCGGTTGGCCGACTCAGACTGGTTGGTCGGAGGTAAAATCACCGGAGCGGACATCATGGTCAGCTTCCCGGCCGAAGCAGCGGTCAAAATGGGACGGGCCGCGGACAAACCCCGTCTGGCGGCCTATGTCGAGCGAATCCACGCAAGGCCCGCTTGGCAGTTGGCACTCGCAAAGGGTGGGCCTTATGCTTATGCGTAATATTGCGCGTGCATGTATAAATTCCAGCCATCTGCAAATGTTACTTTACAGCATCGCTCGCTGATATAAGTTAGCGATTGCTATTTAAGCAGATGGGGGAAAATCAATGAAAAAAGTATTTGCTGTCGCAGCGGCGACAATAGGATTTGTTGCGCTCTCCGGCTGTGCAACTGTTATCAATGGCACCAGTCAAGATTATCAAATTGAATCTTCGCCAGAGGGTGCAAAAGCGGTGCTTTCGAGCGGTGAATCCTGCACAACGCCGTGTGAAATCAGCCTAAAACGCCGCAATGACATTTCAGTGTCATTCGATCTGGCTGGCTACAAGTCCGAAACCGTACTTGTGCAAAGCCGGACAGGCGGCGCTGGCGTAGGCAATATCTTGCTCGGTGGAGTGATCGGCGCTGGCGTTGATGCATCCAATGGTTCAATGAACAGTCTATATCCGCGGCCATTGCGTATCAAGCTGGCGGCTGATGGATCGAGCGAAGAAGCAATCTTGCTCGACAAAAAGGACGAAACCATCTCCACCGTTGCCGCACATAATGAAAAAGTGCGCGCGGACGTGGAAGAGGGCATCGCCAAACAGAAAGCCAAGGCCGAAAAGAAGGCCAAAGACTGACTTCGCGCCGCCCAGATAACAACGGCCCCCGATTTGCGCTGGCACTTCGGGGGTCTTTTGTTTGTCAGGCGTTTTGATGAAAGCTGAACCCCATAACCCGCTTGCGAGCCGCCGCGCGGTCGCCTAAGCCGCGCTTGCTATGACTTCGACCAACGATATCCGCCGCAGCTTCCTCGACTATTTCGGCAATGCCGGGCATGATGTGGTGCCTTCGGCGCCGCTTGTCCCCTATAATGATCCGACACTGATGTTCGTCAACGCAGGGATGGTGCCGTTCAAAAATGTGTTCACGGGTCTGGAGAGCCGGGCAATCCCGCGTGCGACCTCCAGTCAGAAATGCGTTCGCGCTGGCGGCAAACATAATGATCTCGACAATGTCGGTTATACCGCGCGCCACCACACTTTCTTTGAAATGCTCGGCAATTTTTCGTTCGGTGATTATTTCAAGGAACAGGCGATCACCCATGCGTGGACGCTGCTGACCAAAGATTGGGGGCTGAACCCTGACCGATTGACAGCCACCGTTTATCACACAGATGACGAGGCATTTGATCTGTGGAAGAAGATTGCCGGGCTGCCCGAGCACCGCATCATCCGCATCCCGACCTCGGACAATTTCTGGTCGATGGGCGATACCGGGCCATGCGGTCCGTGCAGCGAGATATTCTACGATCATGGCGACCATATTTTCGGCGGCCCTCCGGGAAGCCCTGATGAAGATGGCGACCGCTTTGTCGAAATCTGGAACCTGGTTTTCATGCAGTTTGAACGGCAGGATGACGGCACCGATGTGCCATTGCCCAAGCCGAGCATCGACACAGGAATGGGGCTGGAACGCATTGCAGCAGTCATGCAGGGCGTCACCGACAATTATGACACCGACACATTCAAGGCGCTGATCGAAGCGTCTGAGGCGCTTACTGGCACGAAAGCGCAGGGAGAGCAGATGGCGAGCCATCGTGTCATCGCCGACCATCTGCGCTCGACGAGCTTCCTGCTCGCCGATGGCGTCATGCCGTCGAACGAAGGGCGCGGTTATGTGCTGCGTCGGATCATGCGTCGTGCGATGCGGCACGCGCATCTGTTAGGTGCGAAGGAACCTTTAATGCACCGCCTCGTTGGCAGTCTGTCGGCTGAAATGGGTGCGGCCTACCCGGAATTGCTGCGCGCACAGCCGCTGATCGAAGCAACGCTGAAGCAGGAAGAAACCCAGTTCCGTCGCACACTCGACAAGGGGTTGAAGCTGCTTGATGAAGCAACTGCGGGAATGGGGCCGGGTGATGTCCTTGCCGGTGAAACCGTCTTCAAACTTTATGACACTTTCGGCTTCCCTTATGACCTGACCGAAGATGCGTTGCGTGCACAAGGTTTTGGCATCGATGCTGCAGGCTTCGAAGCGGCGATGGGCGAGCAAAAGGCGCGTGCTCGCGCGGCGTGGAAAGGCTCTGGGGCGAAGGCATCGGACGATGTCTGGTTCGACATTGCGGAGCGCGTCGGTTCGACCGAATTTACCGGTTATACCGCGACAGAGGGCGAGGGGCAGGTTGTTGCTCTGGTCAATGATGGCGTTGAAGTGCAATCGGCGGTCGCAAATGATACCGTCACAATTATCACCAACCAGACGCCTTTTTATGGCGAAAGTGGTGGCCAGATGGGCGATGCCGGCTCGATCAGTGGTGCATACTTCCGGGGTGAAGTGACCGACACTGCAAAACCGCTAGGCCGTTTGCACGCACATCAGGTGACGCTGGCGTCAGGCGAAATCAAGGTTGGTGATGTTGTCCAGCTCAAGGTCGATTCTGCCCGTCGCAATGCTTTGCGCGCCAACCACAGCGCGACGCATTTGCTGCACGCTGCGCTGCGCAACACATTGGGTGAGCATGTGACGCAAAAGGGCAGCATGGTTGCCCACGATAGGCTGCGTTTCGACTTCTCACACAACCAGCCGGTCAGCGGCGACGAAATTGCGGCGATTGAAGCAGAGGTCAATGCGCAGATCCGCAGCAATTCAGCGGTGACAACGCGGCTAATGGCTCCTGATCAAGCTGTTGAAGCTGGCGCTCTGGCGCTGTTTGGCGAAAAATATGGCGACGAAGTCCGCGTGCTCAGCATGGGCGATGCCGATGGCAAAAACTATTCGGTCGAGTTATGCGGCGGCACCCATGTCAACGCGCTAGGCGATATTGCGCTAATGACGGTCATTTCAGAAGGCGCCGTTGCCAGCGGCATTCGCCGGATCGAAGCCTTGACCGGCGAAGCCGCGCGGCTGCATCTGTCGCAGCGCGAAAGTCAGTTGAAGGGCTTGGCTTCCCTTTGAAGATTTCGCCCGATGAAGTTGGTGCCCGTGTGGAAACATTGTTGGCGGAACGTCGGGCACTGGAAAAGGAACTGTCTGACACCAAAACCAAACTTGCGTTGTCAGGCGAAGGTGCCGTGTCATCGGAACCTGAGGTGTTGGGCGAATACGGATTTCTGGGTCAGCTCGTTTCCGGGCTAGATCCAAAAGAGTTGCGCGGCCTGCTTGATCAGGCAAAGAATCGGCTAGGTTCAGGGGTTGCTGCAATCATTGCCATTAACGACGGTCGTGCCAGCATTGGGGTGGCTGTGACCGATGACCTTGTCGAAAGACAGAGCGCAGTAGATCTGGTGCGCGCTGGGGTCGAAGTGTTGGGTGGCAACGGTGGCGGCGGACGGCCGGCAATGGCACAAGGCGGCGGTCCGGATGGGTCGAAAGCAGACGCTGCACTGGATGCAATTCGCAAAATCCTCCTTGGGTGAACCATTGACTCTGCGATCACTGGTCACAAGCGTGATTTTAATGATCCTATGCTGTCTGCATGGCGGAAAATGGGTGAAACGGTGAATCAGATCCTTACCATTCCCTACGAACTGGTTTGGCGGGACGAAACACCGTTGGTTGTTCTGGCTGAAATCAGCGACGACAAAATACATACTACATTTTGGGGAACTGCGCTGGATAAATACGCGCGGAGGTCAGCCATTCTTCCCTTGGATGACGTTGTACTAAATGGAAACGAGCGAAAATTTACCGGTTCCATCCATCATATTACCCGCTGTGGATCGACAAGCTTATTGCAACAAATTGGTGCATTGGATCGGGTTTTTGGTCTTTCCGAACCTTTTATCTTTCTTGAATTGCTGTCTCGGCCAGGCGCGGAAACAAGACTGGCGGAAATCCGAGTGCGTAAACTTGCCTGCCTTTTTGGCAGCGGGTTGGCTCCCGTTGCAGATCAGATTGTGGTCAAGTGGCCGACGCTGCTATGCCGCCATGCGCGGTTACTCGATAAGGCGTTGGGCGACGCTCCGTCAGTGTTTCTGTCTCGCAATCCGGTGGAAGTCCTTCGCTCAATCGAAATGCGACCGCTATTGCAGATGGAAAATCTTGCACTCGAATATGTGTTGGGGCCAGACTTTGATGAGACTCCGTCTCCGCTCCCAGCAGGACTTGCGCTTGTAGCGCATATGCTCGCGGCCAATTGCAGATGGATTGCGCAATCCGCAAAAACAAGGCGTCTCGATTATCGACAACTGCCCGACATTGGATGGCAAAAAGTAGCTCCAGCTTTTGGATTATCACTCGACGATCGACAAACCGCAAAAATGAAGCGCTCGGCCGGAGTAAACGCAAAGCAACCAGGCGCAACATTTGTCAGTGATTCATGCGAAAAGCGTGAAACGGCATCTGTCTTGGCTCAGTCATTGGCTCTTCAATTTTGCAACCCGCAATCGACGAGGCTTGCGCGCAGTTGCAGCCGCTTTAGGTAATTTGCTGTGATATCGCCACCGATTTGAGCCGAGGGGCGACTTCCAGCTCCCCCGCCTTTTTGATTGCACGGCGGAATTCGTCGCGCTTTTCGTGGATCGATGCGATCACCGGACCCATTGCTATCCCCAAGTCAACCAGCACCGCTTCGGATAGCTGTAACGAACTTTCCAGAGTTTCCGGTACCGCATCACTGGCCCCGGCCAGATAAAGTTCGGCTGCATGGTTGGCATCGCGGGCGCGGGCGACAATTGTCAGATCAGGATGCTCTGACCTTACGCGTTTTACCGTGCGGGCGGCGAGCACAGGATCGTTCATGGTCAACACCAGCGCTTTGGCGGTATCAAGGTTGAGCCGGTGCAGCGTTTGCAATTTGGTAATATCACCAAAGATCGCGCGATAGCCATCGCGCCGCGCCGCGACCACGGCATCAACATTATGCTCGACCGCCAGATAGGGCTGGTCATGGGTCTGCAACATATCTGCCACCAATTGCCCGACCCGGCCAAAGCCGAGGATGATCGTGCGTGGCTCGGAGGTGCCAACATCTTCCTCCAAAGCCAAACCGCTGGATCGAACCTCGATCCGCCGCGCCATATCGTGACCGACGCGCGCGAGTATCGGCGTGAACAGCAGGCCGATAGCAGTGGCGACTTGCCAGAAGCGTGCGGTTTCCGGATCGATAATCTGTGCAGCACTCGCTGCACCCAGCACAATCAATGTGGTTTCCGACGGGCTCGCCATTAGCAATCCGGTTTCGGTTGCCACGCCGGGTCGAGCTCCGGCCAGTTTCAAAAGGCTGCTGACGACAAAGGCATTGATCGCAACTGCGACGACAATTGCAGCAGCGAGCTTGCCTGCATTGGCGACAATGAAACCAATGTCGATCTGCATTCCGATGCTGATCAGGAACACACCCAGCGCCAGCCCTTTAAAGGGTTCGACCACGGTTTCCACTTCGCCTCGATAATCGGTTTCGGCGATTAGCAGCCCGGCGATCAGCGCAACCACAATCGGCGACAGCCCGACGGCGGCGGTGGCAAGGCTCGACAATATGACAACCAGCAAGGTCGCAGAAATGAACAGCTCGGGGCTTTTGGTCCGCGCGGCCTGGCCGAACAACGGGTGTAACATGAAACGCCCAGCGACGAGCATGGCGACCACCACCGCCAGTCCTTGCCAGACGACCGTGAACAACGCATCCCAGCCAGCACCACTTGCTGCCTGCGGTCCCAGTACGCCAAGGATGAAGATAATCGGGACAATCGCCAGATCCTCGAACAACAGCATCGCAAAGGATGCTTTGCCAACTGAGGATGTCGTTCCCGCAATGGGAAGCACCAAAGCGGTGGAGGATAGCGAAAGCGCCAATCCCAGACCAACAGCCTCGGTCGCGCTATAACCGACCATCATCAGGGCAAACCCGATCAGGATCGCACCGCCAAATAATTCGGCAGCGCCCAGTCCGAACACTTGCTTGCGCATCCGCCACAACCGGCGGAATGACAGTTCAAGTCCGATACCGAACAGCAGTAGGATGATGCCATATTCGCCGATATGGGCAATGTCCGCCGTTTCGGTAATTGTAACCCAGCGCAGCCAGGGATATTGTCCTGCCAGAGCGCCGAGACCCATTGGCCCCACCAGAACGCCAACCAACAGAAAGCCGATGATAGGCGTGATGCGCAGTCGGGCGAATGCCGGGATCACAATCCCCGCCGCGCCCAATATGATCAGCGCGTTGTTCAGTCCTTCACTATGCAGTTCGGCGGCCATATCTTGCTAATGACCTATAAATGACGGAATGTCAGCCCATGGAACATGATGTCGTAATCGTTGGCGGCGGTCCGGCGGGGATGATGGCGGGTTTGCTGTTCGCTCGCGCTGGGATCGACACGTTGGTGCTCGAAAAGCATGCCGATTTCTTTCGCGATTTTCGCGGTGATACCGTTCACCCTTCAACGATGGAAATCCTGAACGAGCTGGGGATGCTGAATCGCTTTCTGAAACGGCCCCATAGCCGCATTGATCAGGCCGAATTGAACTTTGCCGGGCAGGCTTTGACAATCGGCGACCTGCGGTTTCTGAAAACTCCGGCACCATTTATTGCGATGATGCCGCAATGGGATTTCCTCGATTTTCTGCGAGACGAGGCGGAGATTTTTCCGGCCTTTCATTTGTCAATGACAGCGCCAGTCGAGGCGCTGGTCGAAGATGGCGGTCGCGTAATTGGCGTTAGCTTGGCCAATGGGCAGACGGTCAACGCGCGCAAGCTGGTAATCATGGCAGATGGACGGGATTCGCTGGTGCGCCGAGCGGCTTTGCTGCCTTTGACCATATTAGGTGCGCCGATGGATATTTTCTGGTTCGCGGTCCCGAAAGTACCAGACAATGAAGGGAGGCTGCGTGGTTCGTTCGACACCGGACGCATTCTTGTACAGATCGATCGTGGCGATTATTGGCAATGCGCTTTTGCAATTTCCAAGGGAAGTGCTGCAATTTGGCGGAGCAAGGGTGTCGCCGCTATCCGGGCGGAAGTCGAACAGACCGCACCGGAATTGGGGCCGCTCGACACGGTGCTGACTGACATCGATCAGTTCAAACTGCTCTCGGTTGCGCTTGATCGGCTGGACTGCTGGCACCGGCCAGGTTTGCTAGCGATTGGCGACGCCGCGCATGCCATGTCACCCATTGGCGGCATCGGTATCAATCTGGCGATTCAGGATGCTGTGGCTGCGGCGAATATTCTTGCCGAACCGCTGCGCACATCGGCGCATGTCGATCGCCTGCTGGGCAAGGTGGAAAAACGGCGGCTATTCCCAACTCGGATTATTCAGGCCGGGCAGAAACTGGCGCAGGATAATGTCATCAGTACGCTTTTGGGTTCGCAAAAGCGGTTCACAAGACCTCCGCTCGCGCTGCGCCTGCTCAACCGCTTTCCGATGCTCCGGCGGATCCCGGGCCGGATTATCGGCCTTGGTATCCGCCGCGAACATGTGCATTCGCCAGCAATTGCGCAGTAATTACTGCCAGTTTGCCATTTTTGTTTCGAGATTGGCGCGAACCGCTTCGAAAAACTGCTCGGTGGTCATCCACGCCTGATCGGGGCCGATCAAGATCGCCAGATCCTTGGTCATCGCGCCGCTTTCCACAGTTTCGATGCAGACCTTTTCAAGCGTTTCGGCAAAGCGTGTCACATCAGGCGTATCATCGAACTTGCCACGGAATTTAAGACCGCCGGTCCATGCAAAGATCGACGCAATCGGATTGGTCGAGGTGGCTTTGCCAGCCTGATGCTGGCGATAGTGACGGGTGACCGTACCGTGCGCAGCCTCGGCCTCGACGGTCTTGCCATCCGGGGTCATCAGGATCGAGGTCATCAAGCCGAGCGAGCCAAAGCCCTGCGCAACCTGATCCGACTGCACGTCGCCGTCGTAATTCTTGCAAGCCCAGACGAACTTGCCGCTCCATTTCAAAGCCGAGGCAACCATGTCGTCTATCAGGCGGTGTTCGTAAACGATGTTGGCGGCCTTGAATTTTTCGGCATAGCCTTCAGTGTCGAATACTTCCTGAAACAGATCCTTGAACCGGCCGTCATAGGCCTTTAGGATGGTGTTCTTGGTTGACAGGTAAACCGGCCAGCCGAGATTGAGGCCATAGTTCAATGACGCGCGGGCGAAATCGCGGATCGAATCGTCCAGATTGTACATCGCCATAGCAACACCGCTGCTCGGGAATTTGAAGACTTCAAGGTCGATATCCTTGCCGTCGTCGCCATTGAACACCAGCCGCAGCGTGCCGGGGCCGGGGATCAGCGTGTCGGTTGCTTTATATTGGTCGCCGAAAGCGTGACGGCCAACGACAATCGGATCGGTCCAGCCAGGGATCAGGCGGGGGACGTTTTCGATGACAATCGGTTCGCGGAAGACAACGCCGCCCAAAATGTTGCGGATCGTGCCGTTGGGCGACTTCCACATTTTCTTAAGCTTGAATTCTTCAACGCGCGCTTCGTCGGGGGTGATCGTGGCGCATTTACGCCAACGCCATATTGCTTGATCGCGTTGGCGGCATCGACGGTGATCTTGTCATTGGTCGCGTCACGCGCTTCTACGCCAAGGTCATAATATTTCAGGTCGATATCGAGATAAGGCTTTATCAGGCGTTCGCGGATCCATTCCCATATGATGCGGGTCATTTCGTCGCCATCAAGTTCGACGACGGGGTTTTTTCATGATTTTTGCCATGAGAGCGCTGCTTTCCTGCGGAAGTTTTTACCTGTTTCGTCGAGCGCCATAGCAAGATTTTGCGGATGAGCAAGATTATGTGAACCCTACTTTCGTCTCAATAGCTATGGCTGGCGGCGGTTTGGCATGTCCATGCCTTCGCGCCATTAAGTGATCACGTTTCAAATCGGAAAAGCCACTAATTCTACACTCGAAAATGTGACTAGCGCTGCGAAAACGGCAACAACGCAGGTGTTTTGTTCTGGATCGAAGCGTTGGTTGCAGGGTGTCGAAAATTTCTTGCCATCGCGCAAAGCACTTTCTTGCGTCTATGGACGTCTAAGTCGCTACGCAGCAGAAAAATTCGGCTGCCAGCTAATCAATCTATTTCGTCCATGCGCTGCCTTGCTTTTGCTGACGAAACGATTGACTGGTCAAGATTTGACCCATGATCATTTTGGCGGTCGGATTGTCAGTGTTGGCAGCGGGGGAGTTGTGTCATTTTACGGGAAGCGGCCTTTGTTTACTTGGCACTCCAAATTCACGAAACAATCTTTGGCAGGTCGCGATCATACCAACAACTTACCGAAAAGCGGGAATTGGCGAATGCGCCGTCAGGAACAGAGACGGGCAGCACCTCGTGCATTACAAAAGACGGAAACGCGACCAACCGGTTGTCGCTTGGTTCAACCAATAATGGCTGACTGTTGTCGAACGGAAATATTCGTAATTCACCACCTTTGAATAGCCGGGGTTGGCGATGTAAATAATAGACCGCAGTCACGATCCGGTCCCGATTTGCGGCAGTCCGGTCGTTGCCGACAAAACTGTCGCGATGCGGGCTGAAGAAATCACCATCGCCATGTGCCGCGAGCCGGATTTCGATATTTGCCAGATCAAATGGCGGCACGCCCACAGCGGCGCAGATCTCGCCGAATGCTGCACGCAATGCTGAACGAAAGGCTGGCAAATGTTCACCGAGCCGGTCGTCGGAAAGCTGACCTTTGCGACTTTCGGGGCAATAGGAAGTTTGTCCGTTTGCAATGATTTTCCCTGGTCTGAAATCACGCACCCCTAACACATGCGTTAGCAGACGACGATGTACGGCTTCGGGAAGGAAATTATCAGCAATATAATGGGGACGGAGGCCACATGGCTATAATGACCGAAGCGTCAGGATTTTGCAAATTGCCTGATCGTAACCCAAAGGTTGTAACATCGCGCAACCACCTCTACATAGCGCCACCATGAAAAAACAAGAATTGACCAACCGCGGTGACGGGGTCGCAAAATGGGCATTTCCGCCTGTCCACCCCGAGGGTCGCAAATTCGGGCTGATTGCCGGGGCGCTGTGCGTCTTCTTCGCCTTCATGGCTTGGGAAACACTGGCTTGGCCGATGGCAGCAATCACTGCATGGACGCTTGCCTTTTTCCGTGACCCTGCGCGCACTACACCACAGGATGATCGGTTCGTCGTGGCCCCTGCAGATGGGCTGGTAACGTTGATTCAGGACGTGCTGCCGCCGCCGGAATTGTCGGGGCCTGCTGGTTTGGGCAATGCACCGATGACGCGGGTGTCGATTTTCATGAGCGTGTTCGACGTTCATATCAATCGCGCGCCCATTCGCGGCACGATCACCCGTATCGCCTATATTGCCGGCAAGTTCCTCAATGCTGACCTCGACAAGGCAAGCGAGGATAATGAACGCCAGCATTTCCTTGTCGAACGAGGCGATGGCGTAAAGATTGGCTTTACCCAGATTGCCGGGCTGGTCGCGCGCAGGATCATTTCATTCAAAAAAGAAGGCGATGCCGTCAACGTAGGCGACCGGGTCGGTTTGATCCGTTTCGGCAGCCGCGTCGATGTTTATCTACCTGCAGGTACCGCCCCGCAGATCATTAAGGGGCAGCGTTGCGTTGCCGGTGAAACGATCATTGCGACGTTGGGGGTCGATCAGGACCTGTTGGCAATCGCCCATTGACAGCGGGCAGCGCTCGCCCGAAACCCGCGAATATGGAAAAATATCAGCGCCCCGGAATAACGCTCCGCGCCATCGCCCCCAATGCAGTGACCGCAATGGCATTTTGCACCGGTCTGTCAGGTGCGTGGTTCGCGATGCAGGGGCGGTGGGAAGCGGCACTGGCGGCGATTGTCGGCGCGGGCGTGCTCGACGGTATGGATGGTCGCATAGCGCGGATGCTGAAGGGGGAGAGCCGTTTTGGCGCCGAACTTTGATTCGTTGTCAGATGTCACCGCCTTTGGCGTAACTCCCGCGCTGGTGCTGTATATGTGGGCGTTACAGCATATGCCGCGCTTCGGCTGGACGATCTGCATCTTCTTCGCATTGTGCATGGCGTTGCGGCTTGCGCGTTTCAACGCCCGGATTGATGTCGAGGATCAGCCGCATAAGTCCGCAGGGTTCAACACCGGGGTCCCGGCTCCGGCGGGGGCAGGGCTGTCGCTGCTGCCACTGATCATCTGGCTTGAGACCGGCTGGGAGCCGATCCGCCATTATTCGGTGGTCGGGCCGTGGATGCTGTGCGTTGCGTTGCTCATGGTATCGAGCCTTGCGACCTTCAGTTGGAAATCAATCCGCATACCGGCGGGGATGCGTTTTCTGGCGCTGGTTGCGATTGCGGGATTTGCGGCGGCGCTGGTCGCAGCACCGCTGATCACCCTGATTGCCATTTGTGTCGTCTACATCGCGCTGATCCCTTTCAGCATGATGCGCTATGGCAAGGTGAAGCGTTCAAGGCGAACAGTCACATCCGACGGTGCTTGACCTCTGGCCACCATCGGCTATGTTCTTTTTTCGTTCCTGAGGTTTAAGGAGTGGTTTTGGAACCGCTGATCATCGCGCTTATTGTATTGGTTACCCTACTTGCCGGGCTTGGCCTCGGCTGGCTGATGGGGGGTAAGGCGGCGCGGGCTGGTGCTGAAACCACCGTGCATTTGCGCGCTATGCTTGATGAGGTTGTGGTCGAACGCGACAGCGCACGTGACCGGCTTGCGCGGATCGAAACCTCGCTGGAAGAACGCGAGCGCAGCTTTGATGATCAGGTGCAAGTACTCAGCCAGGCGAAGGAAATGCTCTCTGCCCAATTTGGCGAGATCGGGCAGAAATTGCTCGGCGAAGCGCAGGCCGCCTTTTTGCAGCGTGCCGACGAACGGTTTAATCAAGCGGGCGAAAAGAATGAAGAACGGTTGAAACAGTTGCTGGCCCCGGTGGGTGAGCGGCTGAAGGCCTATGAGGATCAGGTCGGCAAGATCGAAAAGGACCGCACCGAAGCCTATGGTGCGCTGACCGGATTGATCGACCAGATGCGAGCAGGGCAGGAGCGGGTGCAAACCGAAGCGGCGCGGCTGGTCAATTCGCTGCGCAACGCCCCCAAGGCGCGCGGACGCTGGGGCGAGCAACAGCTCAAAAATGTCCTCGAAAGCTGCGGCCTTTCCGAACATGTCGATTTCGTCACCGAGCAAAGTGTGAATGTTGAGGATGGGCGGCTTCGGCCCGATGCCATCATCCGCATTCCCGGCGGTCGCAGTCTGGTGATCGACGCCAAGGTGTCGTTGAATGACTATCAGGACGGCTTCAACGCAGACGACGACGATGTCCGCGAACTTGCGATGACGCGTCACACGGCGTCGATGAAGAACCATGTCGAGGGGCTTTCGCGCAAGGCCTATTGGGACCAATTCGACGACGCGCCTGACTATGTGATCATGTTCGTACCGGGCGAGCATTTTCTGGCCGCGGCTCTCGAACACGAACCCGCCTTGTGGGATCTGGCGTTTGAAAAGCGCGTGTTGTTGGCGACACCAACCAACCTTGTAGCAATAGCTCGCACTGTTGCCAGCGTCTGGCGGCAAGAGGGGCTGGCGCGCGAAGCCAAGCAAATCGGCGCTTTGGGCAAGGAAATGTATGACCGGATTGCGGTTGCAGCCGGGCATCTGAAATCGGTCGGATCGGGGCTTTCGAGCGCAGTCAATAATTACAACAAATTTGTCGGCAGCTTTGAACGCAATGTCATGTCGACCGGCCGAAAATTTGCCGAACTCAACATTGAAACCGGCAAGCGCGAGCTTGAGGATGTGCCGCTGGTCGAGGCTTTGCCGCGCTATTCAAGCGAGGTCGAGCAGGAGCTGATTACTTCGCCCGAACCGTCCGGAGAAGACTGATCTTAATTTGCGATTTGCTCGACATCGATCGGGTCGAAAACCACCGTGACACCGCTTGCCGATGTCCACACCAATTGATCTGCCTTGGTCATCGATATTTGCAACTTTTCCGAGAGTAAATTGGTGAATTTCAGCTCCTGTGTGCCGCGCGGTCCGTCGCATGCCATTTTGGTCGATATGGCTGGGCCAAACCCAAGCTCGGTGCCTTTGATGCTATAGCTCGCGCCAAGCCGGTTACAGCCTGCGCTTCCTGACAGTCGCCCATTTTCAAAGGCGAATATCGCATTCCAGTCTTTTGGGATGGCAGCGCTATCCAGCGAAACCAGCCGCCAACTGGTTCCATCAAGGCTGGATGGTGGCATTAATCCGCCGCCGCAACCAAGGAACGTGGCACCCTGCATTCTCAACTCCACCTTATGCTGATAGGCAATATCGCTCATCCCGTCGCTGCATGCCGCATATACGATATCAAGTGTCAGGCGCTTGCTTTCATAGTGCATGCCATTGGTGGCCGAAGCGGATTTGACGCCGGTTTCAGTGAATTCACCCATAGCCAGCGATTTGAATTCCAGCTTGCCGCCGTCAATTTTTATTGCCCAAAAGGCTCGGTCCCTGCCGCGTAGTAGGGCATGCCATCGGGCTGAGTGTCAGGGTTCGCGACCGTCTGACAGCCAGCAAGTGCGAGCAGGCAGGTCGCCAACAACGGAAATTTGGGAATTTTGTTCATCGCAGCAAAGTAGCGGTTTGAAACCAAACCGCAAATGAACGGCGGCAACTACAATGTACTGGTTCCGATTTTGTGCAGGGTGACTATGTGCGCCGGAACTGGTTCAGCACCTCATAGGCCATTACCGCTGTTGCAACCGCCGCGTTCAGGCTGTCAGCCTTGCCGCGCATTGGCATTTTGACCAACAGGTCACATTCCGCCGCATAATCCGCTGGCATGCCCTGGGCCTCGTTGCCGGTCAGGATGAAGCAGGGGGATTGATAGCTGGGGTCCTGATAGTCCAATTCGGTTTGCAGGCTGGTACCCACAAGCTGCCCCGGCCCTCCACGCAACCATTCGACAAATTCTGCCCAGCGGCATTGCACGATTTTTTGCGTGAAAATTGCACCCATGCTCGCACGCACAGCCTCGACCGAGAAGGGGTCGGTACAGTCGTCGATCAGGATAAGTCCGCCAGCACCGACCGCGTCGCCGGTACGCAGCATCGTCCCCAGATTTCCCGGATCGCGCATCGCCTGCGCCACAAGCCAGATTGGTGCAGCGTTGCGGTCGATGTCGGAAAGCGCGGTTGGATGTTCGTGGTACACGCCGATAACGGTCTGCGCATTGTCCTTGCCGGACAATTTGGACAATATGTCGGCGCTGGTTTCGATAACATCGCCGCCAGCCGTGAGCACTTCGCCCTCGAGCACTATTTCCAGGCTATGAGCATCGCGATCGGCGCAGCGGAACAGCATTTCGGGCAGGAAACCGGCCTCGCGCGCCTCGGTCATAATCCGCAGCCCTTCGGCGAGAAACAGCCCTTCGCGCTTGCGGTGCTTTTTCTCACGCAGAGAACGAACCTGCTTGACCAGCGGGTTGGAAAATCCGGTGATTTCGCGGCGCATGGCGCTTTGCCGTCAGTCTTCGCCGAAGCCGTCGGTGACCAGCCCCGCCAGTTTCTCCAACGCCATGTCGGCTTCGTTGCCCTCGACATGGATGGTGATTTCGCTGCCCTTCGCCGCACCCAGCATCATCAACCCCATAATCGATGATCCGGTGACATTCTGACCATCCTTTTCGACCTCGACTGACAGTCCTTCGGGCAGGCGGCTGACGAAGGTTACGAATTTGGCGCTGGCGCGGGCGTGCAACCCCTTTTGGTTGACGATGGTCACGGTGCGGCTCGATCGGCTCATTTCTGCGTCTCCAGCAATTCCGACGCCACGCTGATATATTTACGCCCAGCATCGCGCGCAGCGAGCACGGCTTCCTTCACCGGCATGACCTTGCGTGCACTTTCCAGCCGGATAAGCATTGGCAGATTGACCCCAGCGATCACTTCGATCTTCCCGGCATCGAGAAAGGAAATGGCAAGGTTGGAAGGCGTGCCGCCAAACAGGTCGGTCAGGATAACCACCCCGTCGCCGGTCTCAACTTGCTTAATTGCGGACGCTATCTCGCGGCGGCGCTCTTCCATATTGTCGCGCGGTCCGATCGAAATCGTCGCTATCTGCTTTTGCGGACCGACGACATGTTCCATGGCGAGCAGGAATTCCTGCGCCAAAGTGCCGTGGGTTACCAATATCAATCCGATCATGCGTCCCGTTGCCCCGAATCAACTGTAATTTGCTTGCGCATTATCATGTCCCTGCCGTTCGAGCGCATCAATCGGTCGCGAGTTCAGGTTGCGGTGCGATATTGCAGGCGAATAACCAGCCTCGCGCAACAGCTTCCCGAACTGCTCCGTGACATGCACTGAGCGATGGCGCCCGCCCGTACAACCAAATGCGACGGTAACATAGGCCTTTCCTTGCGCATCATATCGCGGCAACAAAAAGATCAGCAGGTCATAGATTTTCTGGATCGCTTCGGCATAGGCGGGGTCTGCCTCGATAAAGGCCGACACATCGGCTTCGAGCCCGGTTTTCGGGCGCAGTTCGGCATCCCAATGCGGGTTGCGCAAGAAGCGCATGTCAAAAACCAGATCGGCATTGTGCGGCATCCCGCGCGAAAAACCAAAACTGGTCAGCGACACTGTCATGGTACCGCTTGGCATGCGGAAGCGACGGCGGATGTCGGCTTGCAAGTCACTTGCGGACATCCTGCTGGTGTCGATCACGACATCAGCCCATCGTCGTAGAGGCTCCATCAGCGCGCGTTCCTGCGCGATGCCATCAATCGCGGGGCGGTCCTGTGCCAGCGGATGCCGCCGCCGCGTTTCGGAATAGCGCCTCTCGATTTCCATTCCTGCGCAATCAAGGAAAAGCATGGTGATCTGGATATCGTTGCGCTGGTGCAGCGATTTGATCTGTTCGATCAAGCGGTTGGTGTTGAAGCCGCGCGTGCGCGTGTCAAAGCCAAGCGCGAGCGGAACATCGGGCTCGTTCTTGCCCTCTGGCGAAGGCATAGCGAGCAAGGGACCGGCGAGCCGGATGGGGAAATTGTCCACCGCTTCCCATCCCAGATCTTCCAATGTCTGCAGCGCAGTGGTTTTTCCAGCGCCCGACAGCCCTGTTACAAGCAGGACCTTTTTGATGCCGGGTTGATTGCTGTTCATCACGTTTTGCCCTGATGGGGTAAGCCAGCAATTGGCACCGGCCATAGCGCTGCGTCAACCACAGACTTCACGGCATATTCGACCTTGATCGGTGCACTCGCGGTGAAGGGATCGATCTGCAAAAGCGGAACTCGATAGCCGTCAATTTCGCGTACCGGCCAGGGCGAGGGGTGGCGTTCGCCTTCATAGCCCAGTTCCACGCACAGGCGAACAGGTGCGGAATGGAGATGGAGGAAGGCAAATATGCCCACGCCGCGGATTTCCAGTTTGCCCGCAATGCCCTGAACCGCGCTGGCAACCAGTTGCCCATTGTCATCGTTGAAACAGACCCGGTCATCGCAGATCAGCGTTGCTCCGCGATCAATCAGCCGTAATGCTAGGTCGGATTTGCCCGCACCCGAAGGGCCGAATATGGCAACCCCGCTTTTACCAATGGCGATGGCCGTGGCATGTCGACTGGCGACACGTGACGATTGCGCGGTCACAACCGCTCCTCATTGCCGGCTGCGGGCAGGCGGATCTCGAAACAGGCACCTGAAGCGCCGTCTTCACGGTCGTGTACCGAAATCGTACCGTGATGGCCCTCGATAATGGTGCGGGCGATGGCCAGTCCAAGCCCGCTATGTTTGCCGAAGCCTTCATTGCTGGGCCGCTCGCTGTGGAAACGGCGGAAGATATTCTCACGCTCATTCTCGGGAATTCCCGGACCCTGATCGACGATACGGATGATGACAGTGTCGTCGCTGCAGGTTGCTGACACTTCGACAAGGCCATTGTCGGGCGAGAATGATACCGCATTGTCGAGCAAGTTGGTGAACACCCTTTCCAACCGCAAATCTTCGCCCATGATCGCGGCTATGTCGCGACGGGGGCGGGCAAAGGCGATTGAAACGCCGCCATCTTCGCCACGATTCTCGCGCGCATCGAGCAATTGTTCGATCATATCGCCCAGATCGATCCGTTCGAACCGAGCCTTGGCGAGTTGTGCGTCGATCCTGCTGGCATCGGAAATGTCGCTTATCAAACGATCCATTCGTTGCACATCGTCGTGCGCGACAACCATTAATTGTTGCCGCAAGTTGGGATCACTGACCTTTTCCAGTCCATCGAGCGCGGAGCGGAGCGAGGCGAGGGGGTTTTTAATCTCGTGTGCGACGTCGGCGGCAAAGGCTTCGGTGGCGTCGATCCTTTGCCGCAGCGCGGTGCTCATGTCGGATAGCGCACGCGCCAATTGGCCAATCTCATCGCGCCGAGAAGGCAGGCGAGGGACATAAACCGCGCTCGACCGCCCAAGCCGCACCTGCTGGGCGGCATTGGCAAGGTGTTGCAACGGCCGCACGATAGTGCGGGCGAGGAACAGCGACAGCAGCACCGAGACTAGGAGAACCGTGAAGAAATAAAGCCCGATACTAAAACGTTCGGCACGCACGAGCGCCCGGACATCACGGGGATTCGACAGCCATAGCACCGAAAATTGCCGCGAGACCGGGCGGAAAGTTGCCGAAACTACATGTGTGGAATCGGCTGCCAGCCGTACCTTGCCGATTTCAGTGGAGGAAAATTTTCGGATCAGTTCGGGCCAAGCACTGGCGTCATCGACCTTGGGCTCAGCGAAACTATCGAGTCGCGGGGCCATTACGATGCCATCGAATATTCGGTCCATCGTCGCTGCAGCACGCTTTTCCCATGGCTGAGTCGCAGGGTTGGTAATTTCCAGACCAGATATCCCTAGCGCCAGACTGTCAGCAATCTTGGCGCCCTGTTGGTCATAAACTCGAATGCGGTTGCCAGAACCGACAGTTCGCGCTGCCAGCTTGATGTGTGTATCCCATTCGCCTTTTCCACTGGCTTCAAGTGTCCGGCCTAGAATTTCGGTTTGTTCAACTGCCTTATTCACCCGTTCGCTGATCAGCCGTGACCGATATGAATCCAGAAACAGCAAGCCAGCCGCCATCAGCGCGAGCGCCGCCAGATTGACCGCCAATATGCGCGTGGTGAGCGACAATTCGCCGCTCCAGCGCAGACGCAATCCGGCGGGCTCAGCTTTCCGAGTATCGATATCCGGCGCCATATAAAGTATCTATTGCGGAAAATTCGGGGTCAGCCTGCCGGAATTTGCGGCGGATGCGTTTGATGTGACTGTCGATTGTGCGATCATCGACATAGACATCGTCATGATAGGCGATGTCCATCAATTGGTTGCGCGACCGCACGACACCCGGCCTGGCGGCAAGTGCCTCCAATATCATAAATTCGGTGACGGTCAGTGTGACCGCATTGCCTTTCCAGCGGACATGATGACGCGCCGGGTCCATTTCCAGGCTACCACGAACCATAGGTTCTGGCTCTTGGGAGTTGTCCCCAGGCACGGCTTCTGCGCCGACAGTCGTGCGCCGCAATATCGCCTTCACCCGCGCGATCAACAGACGTTGCGAGAAGGGTTTTGTGATATAATCATCGGCGCCCATCGCCAGCCCCAGTGCCTCGTCGAGTTCCTCATCTTTCGATGTCAGGAATATCACTGGCATGTCTGATTTTTCCCGCAATTTGCGTAGCAATTCCAGTCCGTCCATCCTTGGCATCTTGATGTCGAACACGCCAAGGTCTGCGGGATTTTCCAGCAAGGCTTTTAGCGCGGCCTCGCCATCTGGATATTGCCGCGTCAGAAAGCCTTCCGATTGCATTGCAATCGCTACAGAGGTCAAAATGTTCCTGTCGTCATCGACAAGGGCGATTGTTGCGGGCATCACCGGTCTATAGGTTGCACTTGCGAATGCATCAATGGGCGACTGGTTATCGCGGCGGCACAAATTTGGATGCAAATGTAACCATCTGCCAATCGCGTTTGACGTAGGGTTTCTGCTCGTTTAGGGGGCGGCGCGACAGGCGCATGCATTCCTATGCATCACTTCGCCCCACAGACCTAGCAAGGAGCCACGGCGTGTCCATTGAGCCGAAATTTTCGCTTTCCGATCAATCCATTAAGGCCGACGGAGCAGTTTTCTGGAATCTCGGCACGGCACGTCTTGTCGAATCAGCGCTGGCCAATGGCGAAGGCCATTTGGCGAAAGAAGGTCCGCTGGTTGTTGAAACCGGAAAGCACACCGGACGTTCGGCGAAGGACAAATTTTTCGTCCGCGATGCCACTACCGAAAATACCGTGCATTGGGGCGACACCAATTTCGGCATGACGCCCGAGCATTTCGCCGCGCTAAAGGCGGATTTTCTCGCGGCAGTCGCTTCGAAGGACAAGCTGTATGTCGCCGACCTGTTCGGTGGATCGCAGCCCGAATATCGCGTCAATGTACGCGTGATCAATGAATTGGCGTGGCACAATCTTTTCATCCGCACCTTGCTGGTGCGGCCCGGCGATAGTGAACTTGCGGATCTGGTACCCGACTATACGATTATCGACCTGCCCAGCTTCCGCGCTGATCCTGCACGTCATGGCTGCCGCAGTGAAACCGTAATTGCGGTCAGCTTTACCGAGAAGCTGATTTTGATCGGCGGCACTGCCTATGCCGGCGAAATGAAGAAGTCGGTGTTCGGCATTCTCAATTATCTGCTGCCCGAACAGGGCGTGATGCCGATGCATTGCTCGGCCAATGTCGGCCCCAATGGCAAGACCGCCGTGTTCTTCGGTCTTTCGGGAACCGGCAAGACCACGCTTTCGGCCGATGCCAGCCGCACGCTGATCGGTGACGACGAACATGGCTGGTCGGATACCGCAGTCTTTAATTTCGAAGGCGGATGCTACGCCAAGATGATCAACCTGTCGGCAGAGGCCGAACCGGAAATCTTCGCGACCACCAAGCGTTTCGGCACGGTGCTGGAAAATGTGGTGATGGATCCGGAAACCCGCGAACTCGATTTCAACGACAATAGTCTGGCCGAAAACAGTCGTGGGTCTTACCCGATCGACTTCATCCCCAATGCATCGGAAGACAATTTGGGGCCGGTTCCCAAAAATCTGATCATGCTGACCGCCGATGCCTATGGAGTGCTGCCCCCGATTTCGCGTCTGACGCCCGAACAGGCAATGTACCACTTCCTGTCGGGCTATACCGCGCGGGTTGCGGGTACCGAAATCGGCGTAACCGAACCCACTGCGACCTTCTCGACCTGCTTTGGCGCGCCTTTCATGCCGCGCCATCCCAGCGTATATGGCAATTTGCTGAGAGAACGCATTGCCAAGGGCAGCGTCACTTGCTGGCTGGTCAACACCGGTTGGACCGGCGGCAAATATGGCGTCGGCAGCCGCATGCCGATCAAAGCAACCCGCGCGCTGCTCAACGCCGCACTCGACGGCAGCCTGAACAATGCAGAGTTCAGGATTGATCCCAACTTTGGCTTTGAAGTCCCTGTTGCGGTTGACGGCGTTGACAGCAAAATCCTCGATCCGCGTTCTACCTGGGCCGATGGCGCAGACTATGATGCGACCGCGAAAAAGCTGGTGAGCCAGTTTGTCGACAATTTTGCGCAGTTCGTTGACCATGTCGACGATGGTGTGAAGTCGGCGGCGCTCAAAGCAGCGTAAGCACCGAATTTACAATCGTGGAGGCGCGTCGGGCTTTGTCCGGCGCGCCTTTGTCGTTATGAAGGCTCGCAACATCTGAAGGAGTATTATCATGGGTATTTTGGACGGCCTTCTGGGCAATCTTGACGACATCGCTGGTAAGCTGGGTTTACCTGCCGACAAGGTGCAGGAAATCACGTCTTCGCTGACGGAAAAGCTGTCGGGCGACGGCGACAAGATGCAGGCAATTCAGGACCTTGCCGCAGAACATGGCATTTCGGTCGACAAGATCAAGGAAATGCTCGGCGGTGACGGTGAAGGCAGCATTTTGGGCAAAATCACCGGCTTTGCCGACAAGGATGGCGACGGCAATCCGTTGAATGATCTCGCGGGGATGGCCAAAGGTCTGTTCGGCGGTAAAGAATAAGACGAAGGCGGGGCGGGATGAGCACTGACAGTAACAATCATTCCGTTCGCCTTTTCGAAAGTGCGCAGGATGTCCGCGATCTGGGTGAGGCAATGATTGCGTGCAATCTGCCGCGCGATTCCTGGACACATGAGGCGCATATCGCCTTTGGCCTATGGGTCATCATGGCGCGACCGGACATCGAGCCGGAGCGCGACTTCCGCACCCTGATCTCGCGCTTCAACGAAAGCGTAGGAGGGGTGAATAGCGATAGCGAGGGTTATCACCACAGCATTACCGTAGCCTTTGCCCGCGGCATCCGTCGCTGGCACGACCGGACTATGCCATTTGGATTGTTACCGGGTGTGAATGCCTTGCTGGTCGCACCCGAGGGACAAAGAGACTGGCCACTGCGCTTTTTCAGCAAGGAACGGTTGTTCTCGGTCGAAGCACGGCGCGAGTGGATAGAACCCGACTTGATGCCGCTGGTCGCGACTGCGGCATAAAAAAGGGGCGCGGATTGCTCCGCACCCCTCTTCAAATCAAATGCGAAAAGCTCAGTCGAGCAATTCAGCCGGTACCACGCCGCCATTGGCAGCCAGTTCGCGCATCACAGCTTTGTGCAGCCAGATGTTCATTTCAGCACTTCCGTTCAGTTCGCCGGTATAGCCGAGTTCGGTCGCCAGTTCCTTGCGTTCGGCAAGCGAGCTTTCCATTCCGACCAGCTTCATCAGATCGACGATGGACGAACGCCAGTTCAAATCCTTGCCCGCACCCATTTCTTCGAGATGGGCTGCGATGTCGATATTTTTCGCGGCTTCGTCGGCTGCGGTCTGCGCTGCAGCCGATGCCGCAGCAGCGGCTGCTTCGAGGATGCTCGGTGCTGCTGCGGGGGTAGCCGCCACAGCCTTTTTGCCGAAAATTGCGTCCTTGATAGAACTGAAAATGCCCATAATTCCTCCACGGGATGAATGCCCAAAATCGGGTTGCTGCGCTTTTACTCGCTTTCCTTGGCAAAGAGGAGAGTAAAGATTTTGGTAGTTGTAAATTCGATCAACACCGCGTCACAAAACCCCAAATACCTTGCAAATAGGTGCAATCCCCGTCAGGTTCGCCGCCAACAGGAGACATGACAATGGATTTGATCAGTATATTGAAACAAAGCGGTGCCATCGGTTCAATCGCGCAGCAACTGGGCGTCAACGAACAGGTCGCTGAAATCGGGGCAGGGGCTTTGCTTCCAGCCATTCTCGGCGGTTTCAAAAAGACGACACAGGAACAACCTTCGGGCCTTGATGGACTGGGCGGATTGCTCGGCCAACTTGGTGGCGGCGGACTGTTCGACAATGTCGTGTCGCCCGAACCGACCAATGTTGACGCAGGTAACGGCGTGCTCGGTCAGATTTTCGGATCGAAAGACGTCAGCCGTACCGTTGCTGGGCATGCAGCCGAACAGACCGGCATCGACCCGTCGCTGCTCAAGAAAATGTTGCCGATCCTCGCCATGCTGGTTGCCGGTTATATGGACAAGCAAGGCGGCGGTGAGCAGGGCGGAGGCCTAGGCGGAATCTTGGGCAACGTTCTCGGTGGAGGCCAAGACAGCGGGGGCGGCGGCCTTGGCGGCATTCTCGGCAATGTGCTCGGTGGCGCGCTCGGCGGCGGTCAGCAAGCCGCCCCTGCTGGCGGCGGCGGATTGGGCGGACTTGGCTCGTTGCTCGATCTCAATGGCGACGGCAATCCGCTGGACGACATTATCGGCATGGCAGGCAAGCTGGCACGCTGAAATCCGCATGATTGCGTGAAAGGTCACACTAAAGTCTCGCCTGAAACGCTTTTTGCCGCGCTCGTCCCGTTGTAGCGGATCAAGATAGAGGCACATGTCCTTATAGTCCTGATCGGTCAGCGGGTCTTCGCCGCAATCCTGTTTTTCGCAAGCCGCTTTGCCATGCTCAAGCTGTGCGGCCCATAGCTGTTCGTCGGTCTTTTCAGCCCGCTGTTCGGAAAGGAAGCGGGGCAGTGCACCATCGGCAATCTCGGCAATTTCCAGTTCATCCGCCAGCGTTACATCGCCCAGCAATTGTTCGGGCGGCGCTGGCAATATCGGCTCCATAGCACGCAGGCTTGCGTTCAGCGCAGCTTCGGGCGGCGTGGCGGCGGCTCGGCCTGGCAGCCGCCGCCCGGCCATAGCGTTCGGGCTTCAAATGATTTAACAGATATTGCAGCAGCCGGTCATTGTAGACACGCTTGGTGCAGACGATATTTCCATACTCGTCATAGACGTTCTGCTCGACGCCTTCGATGGCGCGTTCAAAGGCGATATCCTCCAGCACAGAACCAGCATATTGCCGCGCCGCATCCCATGCGCGGGCAAAGGCGACGCCATCGGGCGAGTGGCGCAGGCGATTGACCGATTCGCGCGACATACCCACCGCTTTGGCCGCGAAGGTAACAATGCCGGTATCGGCCAGCACCTCAATAAAGCGCCGCTGCTTCTCTTCTGTCCAGCCATCATAGCGCGGCCGACGGCGCACGGGGACCCAGCGATAGTCTTCCGGATTGTAATCAGCAGGGGTCTCCAGATTGAATGCGGGCGCGGAGGGATTGGAGTTTTCGGGGAGGGCGATTAGGAGGAGGGTTCGTGTGCCATGCATAAACGAATAACCTATTTGGTTTGCCTTGTCAGGTTTGTTTTTGTTATGTTCTGCTATCAATGGAAGTGGATTTTTGACCTGTGCGCTGCCACAAATCGCTTATGACCATGTTAAACATCACAATTCCAGACGAGCTTGCGCACGATGCCAGTGCGGCAGGTTTGCTTGATCCGGCGGCAATCTAGCTGTTGCTGCGCGATGGCTTGTGCGCAAAAGCGCGGGCTGGTTTGGCAAGGCGCGGGGCCGAATTAAGAATTATATCACTGGAATTCCGTGTCCCTGGAATTCCATGCCGATGCTCGCGAACCGGAATTGGACTCGTTTCCCTGAAATCCATACCGTGCCAAAAGCAGTTGACTAATATCTCTATATATGTAGAGTTATTAAATGCCAAGACGCCAACATACCTCATTCCAGGCTCTGCAGCTGTTCACCTTGCTGCTCAATGCGCGTGATGCATGGTTTTATGGCTATCAGCTTTGCGAGGCCACCGGGCTGAAATCGGGCACACTCTATCCCTTGCTGATGCGCTTGGCCGATCAGGGGTTGCTTGATGCCAAATGGGAAGTTTCGGCGATTGCTGGCCGTCCTCCGCGGCATCTCTATCGGCTGACAGACGCCGGGGTTCAGCTGGCGCAAAGCCGCGTCGCCGAATTTGCAGCGCGCCTGGCGACCCGATTGGCCACGGCATGAGCAGCTTTGCCCATCTCATACTCCGGCTTGCCAAATATATAGCGCCCGGTCGCCGCCGCTTATGGGTCGACGCCATGCGGGCGGAAATGGCTCATATTTCAGCACAAAAATGCCTGCCATTCGCTGCAGGGTGTCTTTTTGCCGCCGCTCATGAAAGGACTATATTTATGTTTCAAACGGGAATTGGAGTCGCCAAATTTTTCTGCCTTGCAGGCTGTTTGGCCTTGGCCGGTCTGAGCTTTGCCAATGCCATGCGGCTGGGCCAGCAAGATGGGACACTGGGCATTGTGTTCAGCGCATTGGCAATGGTCTGGAGCGCTGCCGTTGTCGCCACGCTGATGAAGCGATGGCATGAACTCGCTATGGTTGCCCTATGCGGGCTAATGCTGAGCGCTGGCCTGGGGTTAAGCATCATGCTTGCTGTCCCTGCGGTGCAGCAAAGCGCCAATCTGATTTGGGCACTTTTCCTGGAGGGGCTGGTGCTCTTTGCCGCGATGTGGAGTACTGCACGGTTTTTCAAACATGGGCAGAGTGCTGCTACGCCCTGAAGTTAGGTCGCTACAAAAAGTGAAGCGGGAGCTGCGCCAAGCAGCTCCCGGGACACGCCAAATATCAAACCCCCTCCACCAACAACACAGCCCCATCAGCCCCGGTCACCCTTACCCGCGCGCCGATAGCGGCATCCGCGCCGCGGGCGTTCCATTCGCTGTCGCCGACGCGCACCCTACCGCGACCGTTTTCGATTGCTTCGACCACCGTAACAATCTCGCCAGTCAGTCGGGCCCCCTTGTCATTGAGCGCAGGGTCATCGGATTCGATTGGGTTGTCCTTCAGGAAGCGCTTGCCGGCATAGACGGTCAGAACCGACAGCACAGCGAACAATGCCACCTGCATCGGAATGATCATCCCCGGGACCAGCCATGACAGCAGACCGACAATGATCGCCGCCAACCCCAGCCACATCAGGAAGAAGCCGGGCGCCAGCATCTCGATTGCGCCGAGGATCAGCCCCAAAGAAAGCCAGAACCAATGTTGGTCCAGCGTTGAAAGCCATTCACTCATCTACTTATCCTTGTCTTTGCCCATGACTTCCTTGGCAAGTTCGCCAATTCCGCCGAGCGTGCCCATCAACTGCGTTGCTTCAAGCGGGAACAGGATGGTCTTGGCGTTGGGTGATGTCGCAAACTGGCTGATCGCCTCGACATATTTCTGCGCCACGAAATAGTTGATCGCTTGACTGCCGCTGCCGGCGATGGCGTCGGATACCATCTGTGTTGCCTTGGCTTCGGCCTCAGCTTCGCGTTCACGGGCTTCGGCATCGCGGAAGGCTGCTTCGCGACGACCTTCAGCTTGCAAAATCTGGCCCTGCTTTTCACCTTCGGCGCGCAGGATTTCCGCAGCGCGCAGGCCTTCCGCTTCGAGAATTTGCGCGCGCTTTTCGCGCTCTGCCTTCATCTGCCGCGCCATGGCGTTCGAAATGTCTGCGGGAGGACGAATATCCTTCACCTCGACCCGGGTCAGCTTGACCCCCCAGGGCGAAGTCGCATGGTCGACGACGCTCAGCAACCGGGCGTTGATCTCGTCACGCTTCGACAGGGTTTCGTCGAGATCCATTGATCCCATGACGGTGCGCAGGTTGGTCGTGGTGATCTGCATGATTGCGACGTAAAGGTCGGATACTTCATAGGCGGCCTTTGCCGAATCCAGCACCTGAAAGAATACCACTGCGTCCACGCCGACCATGGCGTTGTCTTTGGTGATGATTTCCTGCCCCGGAATGTCGAGTACCTGCTCCATCACATTGACCTTGCGACCAACGCGATCGACGAAGGGAACGATGAAGTTGAAGCCGGGGTTGGCGACATGGGTGAAGCGGCCAAAGCGTTCGATGGTGTAAACATAACCCTGCCGGACCACCCTGATCCCCATCATCAGGAAAATCACCGCAACCACCAAAAGTGCCAGTACAAAACCTTCCATCGAATTCCTCCTGTTTGACGGCGGGCAATCTCCCAAATAAGCGAGTGCTTGCCAAGCGAAATCGGATCGGAACCCAATAGCCATGACAGTTGTTGCCGCGTTGAAAAATGTCAGGACCGCGCTGTATATCCCTGCATCGAACAGCCGGGCATTGCAAAAGGCGCGTTCGCTCGACGCGGATATGGTGATCCTCGATCTGGAAGATGCTGTGCCAGACGAGAGCAAGGCAGAAGCGCGGCAGACCGCGATTACCGAAACTGCCGCCCGCTTTCCCGGCAAACTCGTGGCGCTGCGCCTCAACGCGCTCGACAGCGCACATTTTGCCGACGATCTTGCTGCCGCCAAGGCTGCGCAGGTCGATGCCTATGTCTTGCCCAAGATCGAAACGGCGGAGGCGCTTGACAGCGTGTCGCTGCCCAAACCTTTGCTGGCCATGATCGAAACGCCAATTGGTATCTACAACGCCCGCGCTATTGCGGCGCATCCCTCGGTTGTGGGGTTGATTGCGGGAATGAATGACTTTTGCGCCGAAACGGGCATTCGACCGGGTCCAGAACGGCAGGGGCTGGAATTAGCCTTGCAGTCAATCGTGCTCGCCGCCGCTGCGGCGGGGAAACCGGCATTTGATGGAGTCAACAACCAGCTGGACGATCTGGCCGGGTTCGAACGCGAATGTGGGCAGGGGCGTTGCTATGGATTCACCGGTAAAACCGTGATCCATCCCAACCAGATTGCCATTGCCAATGAGGGTTTCGGGCCGGATGCTGCGGAGTTGGAAGCGGCGCGTGAGCTGATCGCGGCAGCATCGGGTGGGGCGCAACGTTTTCAGGGTCGCATGATCGAATCAATGCATGTAGAACAGGCCAAACGCACGATAGAACGCGCGAGTGACAGGACGGGTTGACCAGCATGAAATCTACCGCACGCCTTTTGCAGACTTTGGTCGTGATGGCGGCCATTGGCCAAATGCCGTCTGCCTGGGCGGCTGCCGCGATTAGCGAAGATGATCTTCGCCCGCATATCGAAATTTTGGCAAGTGACGCCTTTGAAGGGCGCGAGCCTGGCACCGAGGGTGAGCGTAAAACGCTAGAATATCTGCAGGCACAATGGAAAAAGGCAGGCCTCAAAGCTGCTGCTCGGGATGGAAGCTGGCTGGAGCCGGTGGCAATGGTACGCCGTGTGCCGGTTCAATCCTCCGCCTCCTATCATAGCGGCAAAGACCGGCTGCGGTTGTCTAACGAAGACATTGTGCTGATCGGCCTTGAAGCAAATAGCGAAACGGCTGCGATGCCTACCATATTTGTCGGCTATGGCGTAAATGCGCAGGGTGAAGTTGTGGCCGATGTGAGGGACAAAGCAGTCTTCATGCTGACCGACCGGGCCGACTTCCTGCCGGAAAAGCTGTTGTCGTCGCGATCGAGGCGTGAGGCCTTGGCTAACAAGGGTGCAGCTGCGGTCATTGCGGTATCTGGCGAGCAGTTCGAGTTTACCGCGATCAAACGGCAATTTCAGTCGCGCCCGATAAGGCTCGACTCAAACATCGGGCATGCGCCGATCGAAGGCGCTGTCAGTTCAAATTATATGGTGGCGCTGGTGACGGCCGCAGGGGGCGATTGGGACAAACTGCGTCTGGCCGCCAAAGCACCGGATTATGCGGGTCAGTTGCTCAACAGCACGGCGAGTTTCAAAGTTGAAACCGGTATTAATCGTTTCAATAGCCACAATATTATTGGCAAGATCAAAGGGCGCAAGTCGGGGTCGGGAACCGTCATGTTCATGGGCCATTGGGATCATCTGGGCATTTGCCGCCCAGAGGGTGCTGCGGACCGAATCTGCAACGGCGCAGTCGATAATGCCAGCGGAATGGCGGTTCTGACAGAAGTCGCACGCAGTTTGTCGCGCGGAAAGCACGACCGCGATATTGTGTTTGTCGGAACCACTGGCGAAGAAAGTGGCCTATTGGGCGCAAAAGCCTATGCGGCGGCCCCCACAGTCCCACTCGATTCGATCAAGGTGCTGCTCAATGTCGATACGATAGCCATCGCTCCGCGCGGGGCCAAAGTGTCGATCATAGGTCGAGGGACAACACCGCTCGATGGTGTGATTGAGAATGTTGCGCGCAAGCTGGGAAGGACCATCGAGCCATCGACCGAAGCCAATGCATTTTTGGAACGGCAAGACGGTTGGGCGTTCACGCAAAAGGGTGTTCCGGCGTTGATGGTCGGCGGCTCCTTTGCCGATCCAGAGCTGCTGCAGAGCTTTCTGGACAGTGATTATCATGGACCGGACGACGAGGCTGGATCAGCAATCGAACTCGGCGGGGCGGCAGAGGATGCAAGCCTGCATGTCGAGCTTGGAAAATATTTTGCCAGCAACCGGAAATTTAGCGGCACCGATAAGGCCAAGGGGGCTGGTGAATAGACCGCTCACTGGTTACATGGGCCGCCACGAATCGACACAGACACTGGAAAAAGTGGCACCATGAAATCCGACAAAATCCGCCTCGGCCTAACCTTTGACGATGTGCTGCTACAGCCCTGCGCGTCAAACATTTTGCCGAGTCAGGCGGACACGCGCACCAAAATATCGTCGGGCATTTCGCTCAACATCCCGATCATTTCCTCGGCAATGGATACCGTAACCGAAGCGCGGATGGCGATTGTCATGGCGCAATTGGGCGGCATCGGCGTGCTCCACCGGAATTTGACGGTCGACGAACAGGTGGCAGCCGTTCGGCAGGTGAAGCGTTTTGAATCGGGGATGGTGGTCAATCCGATCACGATAGCGCCCGACGCCACGCTGGCCGAGGCTCGCTCGATCATGGCGTCCAACGCGATTTCAGGCATTCCCGTGGTTGAAGCAAGCGGCAAACTGGTCGGCATTCTGACCAACCGCGATGTCCGCTTTGCCGCCAATCCGTCACAGCCAGTTTCCGGAACTGATGACTTCGGACAATCTGGTGACTGTCAGCGCAGGCGTTTCGCGCGAAGAAGCACAGCGGTTATTGCACCAGCGCCGTATCGAAAAGCTTCTGGTCGTTGACGAAGCCTTTCATTGCGTCGGTCTGGTGACTGTGAAGGATATGGAAAAGGCGGTGACCTATCCGACGGCAACCAAAGACAGCACCGGTCGGCTGCGTGTTGCCGCCGCCACAACGGTCGGTGAAAAGGGGCTTGAACGCACCCGCGCCTTGATCGATGCGGAATGCGACCTAATCGTGGTCGATACCGCACACGGACACAGCGCGATGGTTGCAGCGGCGGTCAGCGAGATCAAAAAGATGGCGAGCCATGTTCAGATCATTGCAGGCAATGTCGCAACGGCTGGTGCGACCCGCGCGTTGATTGACGCTGGGGCAGACGGCATCAAAGTTGGTATTGGACCGGGCTCGATCTGCACCACGCGCGTTGTTGCAGGCGTGGGTGTTCCGCAATTGACCGCAGTCATGGACGCCGCTGAAGAAGCCGCCAAGTCAGGCGTACCGGTGATTGCCGATGGCGGCCTGCGGACCTCTGGCGATATTGCCAAGGCATTGGCGGCGGGGGCCTCTACGGTCATGGTTGGTTCGCTGCTTGCGGGCACCGAAGAAGCTCCGGGCGAAACCTTCCTTTATCAGGGGCGTGCATACAAAAGCTATCGCGGCATGGGATCGGTTGGCGCGATGGCGCGCGGCTCAGCCGACCGCTATTTCCAACAGGATATCAAGGATCAGCTGAAGCTTGTTCCTGAAGGGATTGAAGGACAGGTACCGTTCAAAGGCCCGGCGGCAGACGTAATCCACCAACTGGTGGGAGGCGTGAAAGCTGCGATGGGCTATACGGGTGCGGCCACAATAGCCGAGCTTCAGGAACGGGCGCAATTTGTGCAGATCACCAATGCTGGCCTGCGTGAAAGCCATGTCCATGATGTTACAATCACGCGGGAAGCACCGAATTATCCGACTCGTTAGGCCGGGATAGTGGAAGAATTCATCCCCTACCTGCTTGTTCTGATAAGCTGGCATCCCGACGAACCCGGCAAATTCACGATAGAACGTGCCCCGGTGGTTTTCGCTAACTTGGAAGAATGCAACGCGAACGGCCGCGAATATGTGGCGCAGCGCGAAATTTATCATATAGAGTTTGGCGAACGGCGCTTTGACTATAAGTGCATCAAATCCGCCTCCAGCGAAGAAACCGACAAGGCATGGCTGGAGATGGAAGACCAAAAGGCTTCGCAAAAATGACACCCTCAGCCCGGCTGCAAGCCGCAATAGACCTTGTTGACGCCATATTGGCGGCAGCACGAACCAAAGGCGCTCCTGCCGATCGCATCGCCCAGACCTTTTTTACCCAGCGTCGCTATGCCGGATCGAAGGACCGGCGGGCAGTTCGTGAACTGGCGTGGAACGCGATCCGTCGCTTTGGTGAGGCCCCGGTATCCGCGCGCGCAGCCTTTGTCGCACTGGCGGATGAAGATGCTGGGCTCGCAGGATTGTTTGACGGCACAGGCTATGGGCCAGCTGCCCTGGCCATTGACGAGCCAAAGGCGACGGGCGGACCGATTCCCGGCTGGTTGTTGCCAGAAATATCATCGCTGCTTGAAAGCGATGAATATGCCTCGCTGCTCGATCGTGCGCCGCTCGATATTCGCGTGAATACATTGAAATCCACGCGCGATGCAGTGCTTGCCGAATTGGGAGATGGGGAGGCATTGTCAGCGTTGCCCGACGCAATCCGGCTTCCGGCGGGCTATGCGGTCGAGCAACACCCACTCTTTGCGGCGGGTGTGATCGAGGTGCAGGATCTTGGCAGCCAGCTTATCGCGGCTGCCAGTCAAGCGAAGCCTGGCCAGATTATATTGGACTTGTGTGCAGGTGCCGGCGGGAAAACGCTCGCGCTGGCCGCCTCGATGCAAGGCGAAGGGCGCTTGATAGCAAGCGATACCAATCGTGACAGGCTATCGAAAATTCCGGCGAGAGCAGAACGGGATGGTGCGGACGGTATCGAGTGCAAATTGCTCAATCCGATGCGCGAGAAGGAAGCTCTCGAAGAACTGAAAAGCCAATGCGATCTGGTGCTGATCGACGCGCCCTGCTCGGGCAGCGGCACATGGCGGCGCAATCCTGAAACGCGCTGGCGGTTGCAGCCTGACGATCTTGAGCGGTTGATTGCTGAACAGGCACGCTTGTTGGAGTTGGCCACACACTATGTGAAGCCCGGCGGTGCGATGGTTTATGCGGTCTGTTCGATCTTTGAACGCGAGGGGCGCGTTCAGGTTGAAACTTTCCTGCGCAACAACCCGAATTGGCGGGCCGAGCCAGCTGGTATCAGTGCGGGACGCGCCGATGGTCCTGGTACCTTGCTTACCCCGGCGCATGACGCTAGCGACGGCTTTTACTTGGCGCGGTTGCGCATGCTGTGATAGCGGGGGCGAAATTGCAAAATATCGGATCGCTCATCATGCGCTTCTCACCCGCCGCCATTGCGTTGTCGACGCTTCTCCTGACCACTGCCAGTGTCAGCGTGGGCAAACGCCCCGATGTGCAAATCGATCCGCAATCGCTGGCGATGGCGAGCGAAGCCGAGGGCGCGCGCAAGGCTGGTGATAAGGAAGCGGCGGTTGGCTGGTACGAAACCGCACTAGCCGTTGATCCTCGAAACCGCGCTGCCTATCTCGGACTTGCCGATCTCGCCAAAGAGGCTGGGCTCAAGGGCAAGGCAATTCGTTATTACAAAAACGCTCTCGATATCGAACCCAATGATCCGACTGTGCTAGTACAGCAAGGTGAACTGATGATCGAAAAGGGCGCGCTTGAATCTGCCAAAAAAAATGTGGCGCGCTTAAGGATGCTGTGCCGCACCGACTGCAGCGCCGCTGAAAAGCTGTCGTCTCTAATTGACAAATCGGGTGAGAAAAAGCCGGTTGAACAGGCGGCGGTCGAGTTGAAGCCGGTGGCTTCGCAATTGCCCGACGAAAAAAAGTAAAGCTTCAGATCAGCGGCGCAAACTCCGCCACCAGCGCTTCATAAATCCGCTTCTTAAACGGGACGATAAGGCCGGGCAGTTCTGTCGGCTCCACCCAGCGCCACTCGTTAAATTCCTGATGCTTGGTCGCGATATTGACGTGGCTGTCATCGCCTTTGAAGCGCAGCAGAAACCACCATTGTCGCTGCCCGCGCCATTTGCCGCCCCACAGTTTTCCGATCAGTTCGTCGGGCAAGTCGTAGAAATATTCTTCCTGACTGCGCGCCAATATATCGACAAGATCAGGCGAGATTCCGGTTTCTTCTTCCAATTCACGCAAAGCAGCCGCTTCGGGCTCTTCGCCTTCATCGATACCGCCCTGCGGCATCTGCCAGGCAATATTGCTGATGCTGTCGATGCGTTGGCCGACAAAGATCCTGCCTTCGCGATTAGCGAGCATCAATCCCGCGCAGGGGCGATAGGGTAGGGAAGCGGGGTCGTTCATAGCTATCGATCAGAGTTGGGCCAGCATGGCTTTCAGTGCCGACAGGTTGCCGACGACATCGTCCTTGGAGGATGGGATGGCCTTGCGCAAGGTAATGTGACCGTGGATGTTGCCCTCGGCGCTGCGATGTTCAACCAGCACGCCGGATGCCCGCAGCTTTTCGGCATAGGCAATGCCTTGCTCGCTCAACGGGTCAAGGCTGGCGGTGGTGATGAGAGTTGGCGGCATATTCGTTTGATCATGGCTCAAGGGATCAGCGCGCCAGTCGCCTTCTGACCAGCCATATTGCTCACCAAACCAGTCCATCGAATCACGGGTAAGCAAAAAACCCTCCCCAAAGTCGCGGTAACTTTGCCAATCGGTCGATACCGATGTCGCCGGATAGATGGGGTGCTGAAGGATTACCGGCACTTTGGCTGGATGATCGCGCAGCGCAATCGCGGTGACAAGCGTCAAATTGCGACCCGCACTATCGCCCGACAGGATCAGGCCGGTAACCGAATAGCCCAGTTCAGCCGGACTTTCGGCAACCCACCTTGCCGCGGCTTCACAATCTTCGGCAGCGGCAGGGAAGCGATGTTCGGGAGCGAGGCGATAGTCGATTGAGATAACCGGCATATCAAGTTGCCGCGCAACCTCTGCGCAATAGGATGCGTAGATGTCAGGATCACCGATGACAAAACCGCCGCCGTGGAAGAAAACCATGACCGGCCCGGCCTCGCGGCTTTCGCGCGCATCAAACAGCCGTGCGCCAATGGCACCAGCGGGGCCGGGGATCGCAATGTCGCGAATCACGGCAAGCTGACCAACCTCTTCCTCGGCAAGCGAAGTCATGATCACCATCATTTGCCGGGCATCATCCGGTGAGACCTCGTGCATTTTGGGGCCAGGCTGGCTATTCAGAAATTCCAGAAATGCTGCGACATCGGGCCGCACAAAATGATCCGCCATTATTTCCCTCTTATTCTGTTCGACCGACAGTCCTAATAGCAGCCGAAACCTTCGTCCACGTCAAAGCGTTGCTGTCGCCGCATACAGAAATCCTATTTGGAATTCGGTAAAAAACGGCGCATAGGGGTGGGAAAGACAAGAGACTTTCAAGGGACGAATTTTTATGGCGACTGCCGCGCGCAGCCCGGAAGCCGATGGCCACCCCGAAATCCCCCACCCCGAAGCAGTAGTAGTCCGTTTCGCTGGAGACAGCGGTGACGGCATGCAGTTGACCGGTGGACAATTTACGCTGTCGGCGGCTTTGGCTGGCAATGATTTTGCGACTTTCCCTGATTTTCCTGCAGAAATCCGCGCGCCGCAGGGTACTTTGTTTGGCGTCTCGGCATTCCAGATCAACTTCGGCGCGTCGGAAGTCGATACTGCAGGCGACGCACCTGACGTGCTGATCGCGATGAACCCGGCGGCGCTCAAGACCAATGTCATCGATCTCAAGCCCGGCGGGCTGATCATCGCCGACGCTGGTGAATTCACTGCGCGCAACCTTGCCAAGGCGCATTATGACGCCAGTCCGCTCGAAGACGGTTCGCTCGGCAAATGGCAATTGGTGCAGTTTGATATTTCCGCGCTGACGGTCGAGGCGGTCAAGCCCTTTGGTCTGGGCAACAAGGATGCGCTGCGCTGCAAGAATATGTGGACGCTGGGTCTGGCCCTTTGGATGTTTGACCGCGACCGCGCGCCGATCATCCAGTGGCTGAAGGACAAATTTGCGAAAAATCCGGTGCTTGCCGATGCCAATATCGCAGCCTTGAACGCTGGCCATGCTTATGGCGAAACCGTTGAAATAGGCCAACCCGGTGTTGTTGCCATACCCCGCAGACATGTCGATGCCGCACCGGTTGAACCCGGCCTTTATCGCACGATCAATGGAGCGGATGCCGCTGCGATGGGCCTTGTGGCCGGTTGTCAGCTTGCGGGCGTGAAGATGTTCTTCGGCGGCTATCCGATCACGCCAGCCAGCTCGATCCTGCACGCGCTGGCCAGGTTCAAGGAATTTGGCGTCACCACTTTTCAGGCTGAAGATGAAATCGCCGCCATCGCCTCGGCTATTGGCGGGTCTTATGCTGGGCAATTGGGTGTGACCTCTTCATCGGGTCCCGGTATCGCGCTGAAGACCGAAGCCATCGGTCTTGCGGTGATGACCGAACTGCCGCTGGTGATCATCAATTCACAGCGCGGTGGGCCTTCGACCGGGCTGCCGACCAAGACAGAGCAGTCGGATCTCTATCAAGCAGTTTATGGCCGCAATGGCGACACGCCGCTGCCGGTGATCGCGGCACGCAGCCCCGGCGATGTGTTCGATTGCGCGATTGAGGCTGTGCGCATCGCGACGCAATTTATGACACCGGTAATCTTGCTGACCGACGGCTATATCGCCAATGCAGCCGAGCCGTGGAAAGTGCCAGACATGGCGAGCTATACGCCATTCCCCGTGACATTCCGCACCGAAGCGCAAGAAGGCGGCTTCAAACCCTATGGCCGCGACGACAAATTGGCCCGTCCGTGGGTCAAACCCGGCACGCCCGGCCTGATGCATCGTATCGGTGGGATTGAGAAGGAGGTCGATACAGGCCACCTTAACTACTCCCCCGCCAACCACCAGGCGATGACCGACCTGCGCAAAGCCAAAGTCGACGGCATCGCGCACCATCCCCGATCAGGACGTCTGCATCGGACAACAGGGAGGCAAGCTGGCGGTTGTGGGATGGGGCTCGACCTTTGGCCCGATCCATCAGGCCGTCCGCCGCATGCGCGCCAAGGGCCATGATGTCAGCCACATCCACGTCCGCCACATCTGGCCGATGCCGAGCAATATGGGTGAGCTGCTGAAAAGCTATGACAAGGTAATCGTTCCCGAAATGAACACCGGCCAGTTCAAGACTGTGCTGCGCGACCAGTTTTTGATCGATGCGAAGCCGTTGAACAAGGTCAGCGGCCAGCCCTTCCGTATTGCGGAGATTGAAGCGGCGATTGAGGGGGCTTTGGGGTGATAGCGCAATTTCACCTCTCCCCACTTCGTCATGCTGAACTTGTTTCAGCATCCATCGTGCCCCACAGGCCGAAGGGTAGCGAGGTGAAATGGACCCTGAAACAAGTTCAGGGTGACATGGTGCGGTGTTTGGTGCTCGCCAGCATGCTTTTTTTAGCAGGGTGCAATCAATCGCCATATGCGAAAATGTCGAGTGAAGAGACTGCCGAAATGGCTGACATTGCTCGGGTTAACGGAGCCAACGCTCTTGTAAAAATTGATGAGCTGGAAAGTCGAGTCGATGAGCTTGAGGAAGAGAATAAAAGACAAGCTCAACTGATATCTGATTTAGAAGGCATTTTAAGGCGATAACAAATTCGCAGCTAGGTGAATAATGAACGACATGACCCCCATCCAGAAATCGTCCCCCAAGGATTGGGAGACCGATCAGGAAGTCCGCTGGTGCCCCGGCTGTGGTGATTATGCGATCTTGAAGGCGGTGCAGCGCACTATGCCCGAACTGGGACGCAAGCCGGAGGATACGGTGTTTATCAGCGGCATCGGCTGCTCCAGCCGCTTTCCCTATTATATGGAAACCTATGGCTTCCACACCATCCACGGCCGTGCGCCAGCGGTGGCGACGGGGGTGAAGCTCGCCAATCCTGACTTGGACGTCTGGATCATCACCGGTGACGGCGACGCACTGTCGATTGGTGGCAACCACACGATGCACCTGCTGCGCCGCAATCTGGACTGCCAGATATTGCTGTTCAACAATGAGATTTATGGCCTGACCAAGGGCCAATATTCGCCCACCAGCCGCGTTGGCACCAAATCGCCTTCCACTCCCTTTGGTTCGGTGGACCGCCCGGCGACACCCTGCGCCTTTGCGCTGGGGTCTGGCGCGCGTTTTGTCGCGCGCGGCTTTGACGTGTCAAAGCATCTGCCCGAAGTGCTGAAAGCCGCGCATGCGCACAAGGGTGCTGCTTTCATCGAAATCTTCCAGAACTGCATCGTCTACAACAAGGATGTGTTCGAAGATTTCGCCGCCGCAAAGGGTGCCGAACATCGCCAGCTGTGGCTGCAAAATGGCGAACCCATGTTGTTCGCGCAGGGCACAAAGGGCATCGCGCTTGATGTTGAGGCGTTGAATCTGAAAGTGGTCGATGTCGTTGATGGCGATTGGCAGGCCGCTGGCGTGATCGTCCACAATGTCACCAACCGCTCGATTGCGCACATGCTGGTGGAGATGCCTTTTGGCGAATTACCGATGGCACTGGGTGTCCTCTACGACGATCCGCGTCCTACCTATGACAGCGCTGTGATTGAGCAGAATGCGGCGCTATCAGCCGGGAAAACGCCCGATTTGCAGGCGCTGATTGCGAAAGGACAGACCTGGACGGTTGAGTAAAATTTGTTTCACACGAAGACACGAAGATGTCGCGTTTCGATGAACTGGAGCGGATTGCAGCAAGCGCCATCGATTGTGGCTATCGTATCCATCGGGACATTGGACCGGGCCTGCTCGAATCGGCGTATGAGTCTTTGATGGTCGTAGCGCTGGAGCATGTCGGCCACAGCGTTAAACGGCAGGTTCCCATTACTATGAATTACCAAGGCGTTGTCGTAGACAATGCATTCAAAATCGATCTGCTGGTCGACGGTCTCTTGATCGTTGAACTTAAATCAATTGAACGCCTTTCGGCAGTCCACGGGAAACAACTGCTTACCTATTTGCGTCTGTGCAAAATGCCTTTGGGCATTTTAATGAATTTCGGCCAAGCCACTTTCAAGGACGGGCTGCGCCGCGTTTCTAATGATTACCATTCGGAGAATTTTAAGCCGTGATCTTCGTGTCTTCGTGCGAGCTAAAATGAAATATGGATAACCTGACCCACAGCCTTGTTGGCGCATTGCTTGGCCAGATGGGGCTGAAGCATAAGACCGGCCTTGCCATGCCGACGCTGATCATTGCCGCCAATATTCGGATATTGATGCAGTCGCGGTATTGCTCGGCGGGCATCAGCATTTGGCGATCCGGCGCGGGATTACCCATGGGCCGATTGCGATGATGTTGCTGCCATTGCTACTGTGGGGCGCAGTGCTGTGGTTTGACCGATGGCAGGATCGCCGCGGGACACGACCCGCCAACCGCTTGCCTGTGGACCGCAAATGGCTGTTGATCTTGGCCTATATCGGTTGCCTCAGCCATCCGTTGTTTGACTGGTTCAATAACTATGGCGTCCGGCTGCTCGAGCCATTTTCATCGCAATGGTTTTACGGCGATACGTTGTTCATCATTGACGTCTGGATTTGGGCAGCGCTGATTGCGGGGGTTTGGTTGTCTTTGCGAAGGGAGCGGAGTGAGCGCGCCGATTGGCGTACACCTGCATTTGCTGCCTTTATCGCAACCATTCTCTATATTCCTTTCAACATGGTGGTTTCAAATTTAGCCGAACGGCAAGGCTATTTTGCGTATCAATGGGAAAGAGATGCCAAACCGACGATGGTCGTCGCCAATCCTGTTCCCGTGACGTTTTGGAAGCGCGATGTCTTATGGCGTGATGCTCAAAATCACGGACATTTTGATTATAGTCTGTTCGATGCCAAAAACTGGATCGGGCATAGCGAAAACCGGATTGTTGGTTCTGGTTCGATATATGACGCGGCGCAATCAGGGGTTGCTAACGCAAGCTCGGATTTGAAGGCTTTTCTTTTCTGGTCACGGATGCCTGTCATGGTTTCGAGTACGGACGAAAAGCGCATCATTGGCGACCAACGATTTGACAATGAATTGACCCAAGGTCGATTCACCGTGCAAGTTCCTCAATGACTCAGCCGGTCATCCTCTGGTTGCGCCGTGACCTTCGTCTGGCGGATCAACCCGCTTTGGCGGCAGCGGTCGATAGCAGTGCGCCGGTGATTCCGGTTTTCGTCCTCGACGATGAAAAGCCCAAGCATCGCAAGATGGGCGGGGCGTCGCGTTGGTGGTTGCATCACAGCCTTGCCTCGCTCGATGCCGATTTGCAGAAACGCGGTTCGCGGTTGATCCTGCGGTGCGGAAATGTTGTTTCGATCCTGTCGGAACTTGCGCAAGTAACCGGGGCTGCCGCCATCCATTGCATCCGCCATTATGAACCGTGGTGGCGCAATGCGGAGCGGGCTTTGAAAGAGGCGCTGCCCGATGGATGCGCGCTTGTTCGCCATCATGGCAACTATCTGATGCCGCCGGGCAGCGTGACCACCGGTGCGGGTGGGCCGTTCAAAATCTACACGCCGTTCTGGCGCGCCTTGTCCGCGCATATGCCGCCACCTGCGCCAATGCCCGCGCCCGATGCGCTGGCAAGCCCCAAGGAATGGCCTGCGTCTGAACACGTGGAGGACTGGAACCTACTTCCGACCAAACCCGATTGGGCAGGGGGAATGCGCGATTTCTGGACACCGGGTGAGGCGGGTGCGCAGGATCGGCTTGCGGATTTCATCGATCGCGCCGACCGCTATCAGGAAGACCGCAACTGCCCTTCAATCGAGGGCACCAGCTTTCTCTCACCGCATTTGCATTTCGGCGAAATCTCACCCGCAGCCTGTTGGCACGCGACGATGCGGGCAGGGGGATCGGTCGAGACATTCCTGAAAGAACTGGTTTGGCGCGACTATGCCGCCAATGTCATTTTGCAATTCCCCGACTATGGCGCGCGCAACGCCCGTGCATCGTTCGATGCCTTCCCATGGCGCGATGCAAACGATCCGGTAATCGCTGCCGAACTGGAGGCTTGGAAGCGCGGGCGCACCGGCTATCCCATCGTCGATGCCGGGATGCGGCAATTGTGGGCCACGGGCTGGATGCACAACCGGGTGCGGATGATCGCGGCCAGCTTTTTGATCAAGCATCTGCTGATCGACTGGCGCGAAGGTGAGCGTTGGTTTTGGGATACTCTGGTCGATGCCGACTACGCATCGAACGCGGTCAATTGGCAATGGACGGCGGGGACCGGGGTGGACAGCAATATGTTTGTCCGCATCATGGCACCGCTGTCGCAATCGGAGAAATTCGATGCTGCCGCCTATGTCCGCCAATGGGTACCTGAGTTGATCGGATTGGATGCGCCTTATATTCATGACCCTGACGAATTTAGCCGCCGTCCTTCGTCCTATCCGCCTAAGATTATCGGCCATCGGGAGGCGCGGGAACGGGCGCTGGCGGCCTATCATTCACAGGGAAAGTGAAAATGTACCGGTGCGTCGAAAGCGGGCAATCCTTCTGTTCGGGATGACCAGTTTACGCTAACCGTCAGCCATTGTTTTTAATCAAGGACGATCCGTTATGAAATTGGGCCACATATTAGCACTGACCGGTCTTGTCTTGAGCCCCGCTGCACAAGCGGCTCCGGACACCGGTCTTGTGTTGCACAATACCGGAATTGGACAAATCCAGACTGGCGTTGGCGCTATGGCTGGGGTCAAAATCAAACTGGGTTCGGAGCGCGAAGTTAAAAAAAGCGAGAAGGTAAAGCTGAGCCTAGCTGCGGGCCCGATCATGGCTGTGCCGGATGCAAAATCCCTAGATGGATTGCGACGCGGTGAAGCATCACTAATCGGTTTCGAATTGAATCCTGGCTACTCCACCAGTGTCAACTTCGCCGGCAAGCCTGTTGCAGTTCACTATACAAAGCTCGGTGCTGCTGAGAAAAGCGAACAGGAAGATGATGATGGGAAGCAAAGCACGGGCGACAAGGCCGCTTGGGTGGCGCTTGTTGCAGGCGGTGTAATGCTCGCACTGGTGGGCTATTATATCGCCGAGTGCGGTAGTGGACGCTGCAGCGAATAATCGCCAGCAATCAACCTTCGATCTGCAATCGATGGCCGGTTTGAAAGTCGCTGCTGAGCAATTTGCCGATTGCCTTCGCCACTACCGATGGTTCCTTCAGCGTAGCCGGGTCTTCGCCGGGATAGGCCTTGGCGCGCATCGCGGTGCGGGTGCGACCCGGATCGACAATCGCAACCTTGAGTGGAGCTAGGTTTTTGACTTCCTCGGCATAGCTTAGGGCAAGTGTTTCGAGCGCTGCTTTGGATGCCCCATAGGCACCCCAAAATGCACGTGGTGCGCTGCCGACGCTGCTGGTCAAAATCACAAGACGCCCGGCGTTGCTTCCCCGGAGCAGGCTGTCAAACGAAGCAATTAACGCCTGTTGTGCAAGCAGGTTGAGTGTCAACACGCGGTTGAATTCGGCCGGGTCGATCACCGGCACCGGCGACAATGTCCCAAGCATAGCTGCGTTGAGCACCAATATGTCGATCTTGCCCCAGCGTTCTCGCAACGCCGCTGCCAGCCGTTCGATACTTCCGCCTTCGGTCAGGTCCATCGGCGCGATGGTTGCGCTGCCACCGGCTTCGAAGATGCGTTGCTCAACCGCCTCCAGATCAGCAGCAGTGCGTGCAGTCAGCACCACATGCGCACCTTTGGCTGCCAACTTTTCCGCAATGGCCGCGCCGATGCCGCGACTTGCACCGGTGACCAGCGCTATCCGTCCTTGAAAATCGCTCATTATTTATCCGACCGCATGCAGTTTCAACTGACCCGCCGCCATGATTTCATCCTGATCGGTCAGGCTGGTGGGATATTCGCCAGTGAAGCAGGCGTCGCAATGGGTTGGCCGGGAAGGGTCGCGGCCACTTTCTCCCAACGCGCGATAAAGGCCGTCAATGGTCAGGAAGGCGAGGCTGTCTGCATGGATGAATTCGCGCATTTCCTCGATATTCAACCGATGCGCCAACAGCTTTTCACGCTCGGGCGTATCGACGCCGTAATAGCAGCTGTGCATCGTCGGCGGGCTGGCGATACGCATATGCACCTCGGCTGCTCCAGCTTCGCGCATCATCTGTACGATTTTTAAGGAGGTCGTGCCGCGCACGATTGAATCGTCGATCAGCACGATTTTCTTGCCGGCGACCAGATTGCGATTGGCATTATGCTTCAGCTTGACGCCAAGGTGGCGGACACCGTCGCCGGGCTGAATGAAGGTGCGGCCGACATAATGCGATCGGATGATGCCAAGCTCGAACGGAATTCCCGACGCTTCTGCATAGCCAATGGCTGCTGGTGTGCCGCTGTCGGGGACTGGAATGACATAGTCCACATCAACCGGATTTTCGCGCGCCAGCTGCGCGCCGATCGCCTTGCGTACCGAATAGACGCTGTTGCCATCGACAATTGAGTCCGGCCTTGAAAAATAGACATGTTCGAAAATGCACGCGCGCGACTGTGTGCGCATGAAAGGCTTATGCGAACGGATGCCTTCATCGCTGACAATGATGATTTCTCCGGGTTCGACCGAGCGGACAAATTCGGCGCCGACAATGTCCAGCGCAACGGTCTCTGAGGCGAAAATGGTCGAATCGCCGAGTTTGCCCATAACCAGCGGGCGGATACCCAGAGGATCGCGACAGGCGATCATGCCTTCGGATGTGACGCAGATCAGTGAATAAGCACCCTCGACCTGGCGCAGCGCATCAATCAAGCGGTCAAGCAAGGCGCGCTGGCCCGATGTGGCGACAAGGTGGATGATGACTTCAGTGTCGGATGTTGACTGGAATATCGATCCACGACCAACCAGCCCCCGCCGCAAATAGGTTGCGTTCGAGATATTGCCATTATGCGCAACAGCAAATCCGCCGGTCGATAGCTCGGCAAATAACGGCTGCACATTGCGCAGTGACGTTTCGCCTGTGGTTGAATAGCGGACGTGCCCGGCCGCGACTTGCCCGCGCAATGCTCCGATCACATCCTCGCGGTCGAAATTGCCTGCAACATGCCCCATCGCGCGGTGGGTGTGGAACTCTTCACCATCAAAGCTGGTAATGCCAGCAGCTTCCTGACCACGATGTTGCAACGCATGCAGCCCAAGCGCAACCATCGCCGCCGCACCTTCGGTGTTGAACACGCCAAAAATGCCGCATTCTTCGCGCAATTTGTCGTCGTCGAATGGGTTGGTGGTAATAGTTGCAACCATGTGCCGAATCCGCCCGCGTTCTTTGGCGCTGCCTATAGGGCAGGGCAGTTGGCTTGTCTCCCCCTAGTCGCCCTCCATCACTCGCTTTATCGCATCAGCAATGACGTTGCACCCGGGACGTTGCTCGGCTAGCGATGCGCGAATGAGCGATGAACGCGAAACAGGTTCGGTTTTCGACCCCAAATTCGATGACAGCGGACTTTTGAGTGCGGTGGTGACCAATGCCGAAAATGGCGCGCTGCTGATGGTTGGATATATGGATCAGGAAGCGCTTGATGCGACACTCGCGACCGGCAAGGTGCATTTTCACTCTCGCAGCCGAGATCGGCTATGGATGAAAGGTGAAAGTAGTGGGCATTTTCTCAACCTTGTCGAAATATTGGTCGATTGCGATCAGGATGCGTTGCTGATCAAGGCAAAGCCTGACGGTCCCACCTGCCACACCGGAGCACAAAGCTGCTTTTATCGCCGGCTTGTCGATGGAAAATTGGTACCTGCTTGATGCGGTGGAACGCCATTTTTGTATGTCTGGTGTTGTCCGGTTGCGGGCAGGATGGAAGCGGAACGGTATTTTCTTCTGATTCGTCTGCAGAACTGGATCGCCAGGCAATAGCCAAGGACCTGTTACCAGATCCCGAAACGCTCAACATGGCGGGACGCTATGAGCGGCGCAGCGAATTGGGAACCGATAAATTTTGCGCGACGAAAAATGGCAGTCAACACGATATCGGAATTCTTGCGGTATTTGGGCCAGAGAGCAAATGTGAGGCGCAAGGCTCGGCAACAGCGGATAGCAGCCATATCCGAATCACTTTGAAGGGGAAGGAAAGCTGCAGTTTCACTGCCGAATTTGACGGTGTTGCTTTGCGAATTCCGGGAACACTGGATTCGGGGTGTTCGAGCTATTGCTCGCCGCGCGCCAGCCTGAGTGGAACGAGCTATTATTTTGTCGAACAGGGCGACGTCAACGCCAGAAAAGCGTTGGGACGTGATTTCGAAAAGCTGTGTCCCTGACCGGTTGTCAGCCGGGGACGACGATACAGGCCTGATTGCTCGCGCGAACTTTTACGCACATCGCCTCGGCTGAATTGCGCGAAGAGAAGGGGCCTGCTTGCAGTCGGGTCACCTTGCCCGCCGCCCGCAAATAAGGGGTCAAAGCGCCAAGCTCGGACACTTTGCCTTCCAGGCTGTTCCATAGGTTCTTGGCGTTCGCTTCATTGCCAAAGGCGCCAAGCTGGATGCGCCAGCCCGAACCGCTTGCGACTGGCGCTGGGGCGGGCGTTTTAGGCTTGGGAGCGGTAACGACCGGAGGGACCGTTGTTCCGCCATCCACCGCTGGATAGGTGGGGCCAGTGATGACTGGAGGAGACTGCGGCACCGACGGCGGAACTGCAATCGGCTTCACGACTTTGGGTGGGGGTGATGTGTTGATCGGAAAGCCCGAAACCTGTTGTGCGCGGATCTGGCCTGATTTTTTTTCCAGCTCTGCAGCCAGAACCATTGCCTGCTGGCGCTGATCGAGCGGGATATACTGATCCATCTGGGCAAGGCTGCGCGATGCTGGCGCAAGTCCTGCTGCAGAAGAACGGGTCATCAACGCATAGGCGCGCACCCAATCTTTTGTGATGTTGGTGCCGTTAAACAACTCGGTCGCCAGCAAATATTGTGAACGGGGATCGCCCCGGTCTGCCGATACCTGAAGGTAGGGCAATGCCTCACCCACTTTGCCCTGATAATGGAGTAAGTGGCCAAGGCTGTCGGCTGCCTGCAAATGCCCCTTGCCAGCGGCTTTGCGGTACCAGTCGCTGGCGACATTCAAATCCTGTTTGACCCCACGGCCAAGTTTATAGGCTTGTCCCATATTGAATTGTGCATCTGCATCGCCCTTGATCGCCGCTTCACGCCATTGCTTGACGGCGGCTTCATATTCGCCACGGCTCCACGCATCGACGCCTGATTTGACATCTGCAATTGCGGGTGCGGCGACAGCGGTTAAGGCTAGAGCGGCCAGAATTCCTGACGAGAATGAGCTCAGTCGGCGCACGATCAATACTCCCAATAGAAGAAACACATCTGCTTTAGCGCGGTAAAACTGCAAAATGGTAAATGCACATACTGAATGATTTAACCAGAGCTTTCTACAGTCTGCACGTTTTTGAGCGACTTGCAATTGCTGGCTTTCTCGCTTGCCGATTGAGTGGCGGGTGGCACCAAAAGGCCGGATGTCGTTAACTACTTTTTAGCCCTGTTCTGTCACACCCCCTTCAAACGGCTCGTAAAAAGGGGATTAATGTGAGGGTTCTCGCATTGGCATCACAAAAAGGTGGATCTGGCAAAACTACATTGTCGGGGCATCTGGCTGTACAAGCGCAACTGTCGGGTTCCGGCCCGGTTGTGCTCATCGACATCGATCCGCAAGGGTCGTTGGCCGATTGGTGGAACGAACGCGAAGCCGATCTTCCGGCTTTTGCCCAGACAACAGTAGCCCGCCTTGCGGCTGATCTTGCGGTTTTGCGTCAGCAGGGCTTCAAACTGGCCGTTATCGACACGCCACCGGCAATTACTATGGCCATTCAAAGCGTGATTTCAGTTTCAGAACTTATCGTCGTTCCAACCCGTCCGAGTCCGCATGACTTGCGTGCAGTCGGGGCAACGGTTGATTTGTGCGAACGTGCTGGCAAGCCGCTGATTTTCGTAGTCAACGCTGCCACGCCCAAGCAAAAATCACTTCGGAAGCCGCTGTCGCCTTGTCACAACACGGCACGGTCGCGCCGATTACGCTTCACCACCGCACTGATTTCGCAGCATCGATGATTGACGGACGCACCGTTATGGAAGTCGATCCTGAAGGTCGTTCAGCAAACGAAGTCCGCCAGTTGTGGGCTTATATTTCCGATCGGCTCGAAAAGAACTTTCGCCGCACTGTGTTCAGCGCACCCGCAGCCGTCAACCAGCAAGTCGCCGCCGCTCGCCCAATGGGCGGGTTTGGTCGGCGGGTCGTTGGGTGAACGTGATAGGGGGGCTGAACATGGCAGAAGCCAAACCAATCGCATCGCTTTCCTCAGGATTGCTCGCCCGCAAAGGCGCTGCTCGCCCGGCCATGCGCCGACCTGCATTCAGTCAAGATGGCGTTGCCGCAGCCGTGGGTCATGATGATCTGGGGTGGAACGATATGGGATATGATGTCGATCCCGATCCCAACACACCGATGGATTATGATCACGAAGCTGGCTTCAACTCGTTGGCCAATGCCATTCCTGAATCCAAGCCTGAAGTCAAAATTCAGCAAGAACGCATTGCCGAACAACTGCATGTTCAGGCCGAAGAGATTGGCATTGCCGATCACGGGGCAGAACAGGTCGCGGCTGAAGTCGTTGAAATCACAAAAACCGCGCGGAAGATGCCCGTTACAAAAAGTGCACCTAAAGCGGCTGCAGGCAGCAAGGCAAAATCGGCCTTCACCCTGCGGATCGACGCCGAACGCCATCTGAAACTGCGTCTCGCTTGCGCTGTAAGCAACCGGTCGGCGCAGCAACTGGTTACGTCCGCTCTGGACGCATTCATCGATGCAATGCCTGAAATCTCGCAACTGGCATCGCAAATCCCGTCATCAAAAGCCGGAAGTGCATTTTGAAAATTGGGGTAATGGTCATGAAGAATTCTGCTTTCCTGAAACTGGCATTTTCGACTGTTGCCATCGCCGTGCCAACGGCTGGCTGCACACAATTTGGTATGGATGCCCCCTCAACCGCAGCTCGCGCAGAAAATGTGCAAGCCAAAAAGGCCAATGGCTGGGCGTTGAAGGCCGAAAAGCTGCTGGCAAAGGGAAAAGCCGATCAGGCGCTGACCTTTGCCGAAATGGCGGTCGAAGGCGATATGCGCAATCTCGAATATCGTGGCCTGCTCGCCCGTTCTTATGTCGCCAATGGCCGTTTCGCTTCAGCGGAACGCACGTTGATGGATGTGATGGAACTGGGTCAGGTCGATCCGCGCACCGTTGTCAGCCTTGCTTTGGCGCGGATTGCGCAAGGTAAGGTCGAATCCGCCATCTCTTTGGTAGAGGCGAATCGCGCTATCCTTCCAGCATCGGATTATGGCTTGGCACTGGCTCTGGCGGGTGATGCGAAACGCGCAATCGCCGTCCTTACCGATGCCATCCGGTCAGACAATGCCACCGCTCGTACCCGCCAGAATCTGGCTCTCGCCTTTGCGATGGACGGTCGTTGGCGTGAAGCACAGGTTATGGCGCTGCAGGATATGCCGCAGGAAACCGTGGATAACCATCTGGTCAAATGGGCCCAATATGCACGACCGGGTGCTTATACGGTACGCATCGCCGGTTTGCTTGGCGTGAACCCGGTCGAAGACGCTGGTCAGCCGGTCCGTCTTGCATTGAATAATGCCGTAGCCGCCGATGTGCAAATGGCGGCACTTGATCCGGTAACGGTTGCTTCGGCAGAGCCCGCCCCTGTTGACATCATCGCCGAACTGGCGGCAACCGGTCCCGTTCCGGGTGGCGAAAGCAATGTCGTGGTCGCTTCGGTCGATCCCAGCACCATGATTGAAGCCGAGCCTGCTCCACTGATCCGCGCGCCGGTTGGCCCGACGAAGGCTGCTCAGATGGAAAAGGTTGAAAAGCCAGTATCCAAACCCGTCAAACTGGCGCTTGCCGATGTTCCGGCTGTATCGTCTTCCAGATCGGTAAGTGGCTCGCATCTTGTGCAGCTTGGGGCCTTCTCATCGGCAGCCAATGCGCAGAAAGCATGGTCGGATCTGACTTCAAAGCACAGCGTGCTGAAGGGATTTTCGTCGGCTAGCTCAACGGTCACCGTAAAGGGCAAGAAATTTGTCCGCCTTGCGGCAATGGGCTTTGGCAATGCGCAATCTGCCAATGCAGTTTGCAGTCGGATCAAGTCATCGGGTGGCGTTTGCCTCGTCCGCAACATTTCGGGCGAAGCACAGCCGGTGCGGATGGCGCGGGCTAAGAGCGGCAAGAAACCGGTTCGGATCGCTGCGCGCTAAGCTATACAGAAATTCAAATGACGAAGGGCGGTGGATCAGAGGATCTGGCCGCCCTTCATCGTTTTGAGGACACGGCCCTGCACCGGCAATTTATCAAACGGAGTATTGCCCGCCAGCGCCGCCATTTTTTCGCTATCCACCTGCCACGGCGTGTCGGGGTCGATGAAAATCAGGTCAGCCTCATGACCGGGCGCGATCCGACCTGCGTTGAGATTTAGGATCTTCGCTGGATTGCCTGACAGCAGCTCGAATAACTTGCCCATGCTGATCACGCCATCGCGCACCAGATTGAGCGTCAAGGCGAGTAACGTCTCGGCTCCTGCCATTCCGGGTGCAGCATCGGCGAAGGGCAGGCGCTTGTCCTCGGGTCCACGCGGATCGTGGCCTGAAGCAATCACATCAATCGTGCCATCAGCGACTGCTGCAATACAGGCCAGCCGGTCGGTTTCGCCGCGCAGCGGCGGCGAAAGCCGCGCGAAGGTGCGAAAACCAATCAGTGCCGTGTCCGACAGGAACAGATGGGCAGGGGTGATGCCACAGGTGATTCGTGCGCCGCGTTGCTTTGCCAGCCGCACCAAATCCAGTCCGCGTTTGGTTGTCACCTGCCGGATGTGAAGGTGAGCGCCGCTTTCTGCGGCCAGCAACAGGTCGCGCTGGATCGCTAATTCTTCGGCGATTGGCGCGGCGCTGGGCAGGCCCAATATCGTCGCGTTAGTGCTGTTGGTGGCGACTGCTTTTCCTGCAAGGCCAGCATCCTCGGCATGCACAAACAGCGGCATGTCCAGCATTGCGCAATATTGCATCAACCGCAGCATAAGACCCGAATCATCGATCCAGCGCCGACCAGTAGCAACGCCCAGAGCGCCCGCTTGTTTCATAAGCGCGATTTCGGCCATGTGCTTGCCGTCGAGATCTTTGGTCGCTGCAGCCAGAGGGTGCACCCAGAAATCGGGTTTTCCCTTGCGCGCAGCAAAGCGGATTGTAGCCGGATCGTCGTGCACTGGTGACTGGTCGGGCATCAACGCGGCGCGGGTGATACCGCCGAAGCGGAATGCAGGCTTGTCAGTGGCAAACACGCCCAGATCGATAATCCCCGGTGCCACCACCAGATTTTCGGCGTCGATGGTTTCGGCAATGGGTTCGGCACGGCCAACTTCGGCGATCCGTTCGCCGATGATGTGGATGTGGCCGCTTTGGGGTTCGGCTTGTCCCGGCAACACCAGCCGCCCGTTCAGGATATTGACCCCGCTCATGCCCAGCCCTCCACGCCGCGTGCGTGCCGCGTCAATATGTCGAGACAAGCCATGCGCACCGCGACCCCCATTTCAACCTGTTCGGTGATGGCGGAGCGTTCAAGATCGTCGGCAATATGGCTGGCAATTTCAACGCCGCGGTTCATCGGGCCGGGGTGCATGACAAGCGCGTCGGGCTTTGCCAGCGCCAGCCTGCGCGAATCGAGGCCGTAGAGATGGTAATATTCACGTGGCGAGGCGATGAAATCGCCCTGCATCCGTTCATTTTGCAAGCGTAGCATCATCACGACGTCGCTACCTGGCAAGGCTTCGTCAAAATGCTGATAGGCGCGCACGCCAAAGCTTTCGACGCCGACAGGCATCAGGGCAGGGGGTGCCACCACGCGAACCTCTGCGCCCAGTGAGGCAAGGCAAAACATGTTGGAGCGGGCAACGCGACTGTGCAAAATGTCGCCGCAAATCGTGACTGCCAGTCCCTCGACGCGCCCTTTGCGCCGCTGGATCGTCAGTGCATCGAGCAAAGCTTGTGTAGGATGTTCGTGCGTGCCGTCACCGGCATTGAGCACTGGGCAATCAACTTTTTGCGAGATCAGATCAACCGCGCCCGAGCTGGCATGGCGGATAACAATCGCATCGGCGCGCATCGCGTTGAGCGTGACCGCAGTATCGATCAGAGTCTCACCCTTTTTGGTGCTCGATTGCGCGACATGCATGTTGACCACGTCGGCACCCAGCCGCTTTCCCGCAATCTCGAACGACAGCAAAGTCCTGGTGCTGTTCTCAAAAAAGGCGTTGATGATGGTCAGCCCGCGCAGCCGGTCATCGCGCTTTGCCGCACCCGAGCGGTTAAGAGCGACCCATTGCTCAGCCTCCGCCAGAATGAACTGGATTTCCCAGGGTTGCAGCCCCGCAATGCCCAGCAAATGCCGGTGCGGATAGGCTGCCGATCCAACAGGGAAGCGGTCAGGCGAAGCGATTTCGGACGATGTCATTAAAGGCAGTGCCTTAGGCGGGTTGGGCCTGATGATCAACCCACCAAAGCATCAATCGCACCCTGCAAAATATGCGCTGCCGCTGCATTGTCGATCCGCTCGGCTCGTTTGGCGCGGCTCAGGTCGGCTTCGATCATCACCCTTTCGGCGGCGACGGTTGACCAGCGTTCGTCCCACAACAGGATGGGCAGCCCAATATCCTCGATATTGCGCGCAAAGGCACGGCTCGATTGGCTGCGCGGGCTTTCACTGCCGTCCATGTTGATCGGCAAACCGATGACGATTCCGGCAGTCGGGCGGGTGGCAATCGCCGCCTCTAATTTCAGCTTGTCCTTGGAGAATTTGCTGCGAATGATGAGATCGGCGGGGGAGGCAAAACTCCAGCCTGCATCGCAAAAGGCAGTGCCAATGGTCTTGCTGCCGACATCCAGCCCTATCAGCACGCCGCCATTGGGCAGGACGACGCGGAATTCCGGTGCGCTTGTATAGATCAACGCGCGGTCAACCTGTTTCGGGGGGCTGCAACCGGTCGTGCCAGAAATTGCTGCACACGCCACAGCGCATCCGCGCGCACGTTTGACCAATAAAGCGGATAATCATAGACGTGGTAATTGTTGCCCGGCAGCACATAGGGGCCAAGTTCGGGCGGATCTCCGATCAACAGGAAGCCGCGATCGTCACAGCGCGCGGGAACCGCTGCCGGAATCAGTTCGCCGCTGGTCATGTCGATAGCGGGTTTCAGTGTTCCCAGATTCGCCTGAGCGTCAGCTTGAGCCGCAGCGCCACCATTCAGCGGATTGGTGCAAAGCATTTTGGTGTTAGCGCGCGATTCGCCATTGAAGCCTGTCGTGCGGTCGTAAACCTCTACGATACGGCCATATTCGGCAGGCTCGGCAAAGCTCTGCCAAGACATTATGCAGCCCACTTGATCAGGCGATGTGCAGGCAGGCAGTCCCATAGCTGCCAAATCGGTATCGATCGAAACCGGCCAGCCAACGACATAGGCGGCGACAATCCGCTTGGCGAGCGGAGTGCCAGCGATCCGGTCTTTCAGCAAATGAGTTAGGTGCAGCGCGCCTTGGCTATGCCCGGCCAAAATGATCGGCTGATCGGGTCGAACATTGGCAACGAAGGTGTCGAAGGCTAGCAATATGTCGCCATAGGCCGCGTTCAAGGCCTGTTGCCCCTCGGGCTTTTGCGTCAGGAAAGCGCCGATTGCGGCTTGGCGATAGCGCGGCGCCCAGATTTCGCCCGATGCGGCAAAGGGTGTCGCCAGTCCGCGCAGAAAAATCCGTGCCCGAGCATGCGATTGGGTGTCATCAAGCGGGGCGTTCCAATGGTCTTTCGCAAGGAACGAGGTCGGATGGATGAAAAAGGTTGCAGCTGGTCCCGGGGCCTCGATTGCAGGGGCGCCTTCGGGTTGCCAGCGAACCGGATTATTCTCCGCAACCTTGCCGCGCGCGAACCACATTTTGGGATCGTCATAGACATTGGTCGAAAGCGCCGCCTGCTTTTCAAATTTCGCCGTCGGCACAAAGGCGAATTCGGTGAGCTCTTTCTCATAGATCCGCACGACAAAGCCACCGGCGATCACCAGCATGATGATGGCAGCAACAAGGTAAAGGAATTTGCGGGCCACGTTTTCGATATCCGTTTAGACTGTTCTTTGGGCGGCGTTTAGCGAATTGGCAAAAAATAGCACCGGATATTTGAACGCTGGCTGAAAAGCACAGCTTTGGCAGTTGATGCTGCGACAGCACAATGCTAGCTGCCCCCTCATGTCAGTCGATAAAGATACCGTGAACAAGATCGCGCGGCTCTCCCGCATCGCGATCAGTGACGAAGAGGCCGAAAAGATGGTCGGGGAGCTGAACGGCATCCTCGCCTGGGTCGAGCAATTGGGTGAGGTGGACGTGTCAGGCGTTGAGCCGATGACCGCCGTTATCCCCAACCATTTGCGGCTGCGCGACGATGTCGTCACCGACGGCGATGTTCGTGACAAGGTGCTCGCCAATGCCCCTGCACGGGAAGGCATATTCTTTGGCGTGCCCAAGGTGATTGAGTGATGGTTGTGCAAATTTCCCTTACCGTTCGTGCTGAGCTTGTCGAAGCACGAGACCGCGCGCCCTATCGTCCTTCGACAGGCTCAGGACGAACGGAGATGGTAGTATGACCAATCTTACAAATTTGGGCGTTGCCGCCATCCGTTCGGGCGTAGCCTCCGGCGATTTCACCGCCGTCGAGGTCGCCGATGCCTTTAACGCCAATGTCGCTGCGGCGAAGGCATTGAACGCCTTCATCGTCGAAACCCCTGAAAAGGCGATCGAGGCTGCGAAAGCCGTCGATGCCGACCGCTCTGCTGGCAAGCCGCTTGGCAAAATGGCCGGCGTTCCGATTGGTATGAAGGACCTGTTCTGCACAGAGGGCGTGCAGACAACGGCGGCCAGTCACATATTGGAAGGCTTTGTCCCGCAATATGAATCGACCGTTTCGGGCTAGCTGTGGGCCGCGGGGGCAGGGATGCTGGGCAAGCTCAATATGGACCAGTTCGCGATGGGCTCCTCGAACGAGACCAGCTATTTCGGCAATGTCGTCTCGCCATGGCGGCGCAACGATGGCGGAAATGCCGCCTTGGCACCCGGTGGCTCTTCCGGGGGTTCTTCGTCGGCAATTGCGGCACGACTGTGCCCGGCGGCAACGGGTACCGACACCGGCGGTTCAATCCGCCAGCCTGCGGCCTTTGTTGGCATTAGCGGCATCAAGCCTACCTATGGCCGTTGCTCGCGCTGGGGCATTGTCGCGTTCGCCAGCTCGCTCGATCAGGCAGGACCGATGGCGCGCGACGTGCGCGATTGTGCGATCATGCTCGAGGCGATGGCGGGTTTTGATCCCAAGGATTCAACCTCGCTCGACCTGCCTGTGCCCGAATGGGAGGCGGGGCTGAACAGCGATCTGCGCGGCAAAAAGGTCGGCATTCCCAAGGAATATCGCCTTGATGGTATCGATGAAGATATCGCCGCAATGTGGGACAATGGCATCGCCTGGCTGAAGGATGCGGGCGCGGAGATCGTCGAGATCAGCCTGCCGCACACCAAATATGCGCTGCCAGCCTATTACATCATCGCGCCAGCAGAGGCTTCGTCGAACCTCGCGCGCTATGATGGCGTGCGCTACGGCCTGCGCGACCTGCCTGATGGGGCAGGGCTGCAAGACATGTACGCCGCTACCCGCGCCGCCGGTTTCGGTGCCGAAGTGCGCCGCCGCATCATGATCGGCACCTATGTGCTCAGCGCCGGTTTCTACGACGCTTATTACACGCAGGCACAAAAGGTCCGCGCGTTGATCGCCCGCGATTTTGAGAATGCGTGGAAGCAATGCGACCTGATCCTCGCCCCAACCGCGCCGAGTGCTGCTTTTGGGTTGGGCGAAAAGACCAGCGATCCGCTGTCGATGTATCTCAACGACGTGTTCGCTGTGCCTGCCTCACTCGCAGGCTTGCCCGCCATGTCGGTGCCCGGCGGCATCGACAAACAGGGCCTACCGCTAGGCTTGCAGATCGTCGGCAAGGCGCTGGATGAGCAGGGCGTGTTGAACGCAGGTCTGGCGATTGAGGAACGGGCTGGATTTACAGCTGAGGCGGAGAAGTGGTGGTGAAACTACGCCAAACCTTCTTGGTCGGACTTGCCAGCTGTCTGGCGATGCATCCAACGTCTGTATCCGCGAAGTCAATAAATTTGGCATTCGACTGCGTTTCACCCGAGGATCCGATAGCGCGAACCTCGACCGATGAGATGGTAGGTTGGATGTCGAGCTACAGCGCGGCTTGGAACCCTGATTATGCGTTCTCGATCGGCGGCACCGGCGCAATGGGACGGTTGTTTGCCCCAAACGGACGACTGATTCATCCTGCAGAATTGGCTTCAGGCGTATCGCGTTCGCCGAGCTTCACAGGAAAGAAGAAGAAAAGGGTGGAGCTTGGCTTCAGCGATAGCCAAGCTGGGGACGGCAATTCATACACTTCTCAATTATCGAAATTGCTGGAGACTAAAGTCACTGGTTGTGATTCTGACGCCTATTTCGTGAAGGCGGGCGGAATGATGTGCGGCAGCAATCCGGTTTTCATCGTCAAGGACGTGAAAGATCCCGGGCGGTCCATGCCTGCGGGTTTCTCAATCGGGACTGGCGGGTTCATGATGCTCTTTTGTTCGAATGGCAGAGCAACCGCTGTTGATCCTAGGAAGGTTTTGACGACTTCCGCTGTTTATGGTCTCTTCGCCGTCGAACGCGATGAGTTGATTACGCGTGCAGACGACGATCCATTGGCTGCTTTTCGACTCTATCAATATTATTGGTTGTCCGCGCGAGAACCTAAATCGGCCTTGGTGTGGCTAGAGAAGGCTGCTGCGCTCGAGATGGATGTCGCAAAGTTCAACCTTGCCTATGAGCTATACGAAGCAGGTGGGGCTGAAAACCAATCCAAGGCAGAGGCTTTGTCGGCAGAACTGGTTACAAAAGGCTTTGCCGGTCCCGATCTCCGCACAGCATATGTTGGAAAATGAAATGAGCGATTACCGCATCCAGGGCATGACAGGCGAATGGGAGGTCGTGATTGGCCTTGAGGTCCATGCGCAGGTCACATCGAACGCCAAGCTCTTTTCAGGCGCGTCCGCCGCTTATGGTGGAGAGCCGAACAGCCATGTGAGCCTCGTCGATGCCGCTATGCCCGGCATGCTGCCGGTACCCAACCGCGAATGCATCCGTCAGGCGGTGCGCACCGGCATGGCAATCAACGCGCAGATCAACCGTTACTCGCGGTTTGACCGCAAAAATTATTTCTACGCCGATTTGCCGCAAGGCTACCAGATTTCGCAGCTCTATCACCCGATTGTGGGCGAGGGTGCAATCGAGGTCATTCTTGACGAGAAAGACGCCGACTCCCCGCGCAAAACCATCGGCATTGAGCGCATCCATGTGGAGCAAGATGCGGGCAAGTTGATGCACGATCAGCATCCGACCATGTCCTATGTTGACCTGAACCGCTGCGGCGTGGCGCTGATGGAAATCGTATCGCGTCCTGATATGCGTTCACCTGCCGAGGCAGGGGCTTATGTCAAAAAGCTGCGTTCAATTCTGCGCTATGTCGGCTCGTGCGACGGCAATATGGAGGAAGGCTCAATGCGCGCCGACGTCAATGTCAGCGTGCGCAAGCCGGGTGCCGAATATGGCACGCGGACCGAAACCAAGAATGTGAACTCGATCCGCTTTGTCATGCAAACCATCGAAGTCGAGGCGCGGCGACAGGTTGATCTGATCGAGGATGGCGGCACCGTGGTGCAGGAAACCCGGCTGTTCGATCCCAACAAGATGGAAACGCGGTCGATGCGCAGCAAAGAAGACGCGCATGATTACCGCTATTTCCCCGATCCCGACCTGTTGCCGCTCGAACTCGACGATGCGTTTCTGGAAGAGTGCAAATCGTCGCTCCCCGAATTGCCCGATGCCAAACGTGCGCGCTATGAAAACGAACTCGGTTTGTCTGCTTACAACGCTGCGGTCCTGACCGCCGAAGCCGAAACCGCCTTCTGGTTCGAAGACCTACTAGCGGCTGGCGCCGAACCAAAGCAGGCGTCGAACTGGCTGCTCTCGGAGCTATTAGGCTATTTGAATAAGGTTGGGCGTCCTATCGAGTTAAGCCCCGTCACTCCATCACAAGCTGCGGAACTGCTAAATTCAATCAAAAACGGGACCATTTCTAATACGATGGGGAAACAGGTTTTTGAAGCGATGGTGGAAAATGGCCTCGGCGCAGAAGAGATAATCCGTCAGAGAGGGTTGGCCCAAGTTAGCGATACTGGCGAAATCGAAGTTGTCATTGCAAGAATCCTCGCCAACAATCCCGGCCAACTCGAACAATATCGCGCGGGCAAGGAACAGCTTTTCGGTTTCTTCGTCGGCCAGACAATGAAGGCGATGCAAGGCAAGGCCAATCCGGGTGTCGTCAACGATCTGCTCAAAAAGGCGCTGGCTAGCGGTTGATCGCGTTAAAATCCGGCAAAGACACATTTACATCGGCTTTGCGCGATTTCGCGTGCTTGAATGCGCTGATTTGCCTATGATTTGCCGAATACACATATTCTGCGATCGGGAGGTTGGGTGATCGGTTCCAAAATGCGCTGGCTGATGCTGCTTTTGCTGGGGATGCAACTGCCTCAGCTTGCCGTCGCCCAGCGCAAATTTCCGACCGAAAAGAGCGCAATTCGCGACGGATTTCTTTTCGCCACCGGGGAGCCGGTTCGCATCGCGGTATTTCCACCCGATTCCGAAGTGTCCGAAACGAATGCGGCCGGCATGGCTTTGCCTGATGCCAAAGCGACTGACGCTGCCCGTGTTGCGCTGATCCAATCATTGCAAACCGACCCGTCATTCCCCCATGCAAAGTGGGTAGTGATCGAACCCAAAGCTGCTGAAGCCTTGCCCGCGCTTGCAAGTCAGCGCGCGCTTTTTCAATTGGTGGTCGACGCTGCGATCCGGCACCGCTTGTTTGCAACCGAGCCGCTGCCTTCGAAGCAGGGGCAATTCCAATGGTCGTTGGGCAAGGGTATGAGCGACTATATCGCCCAAACCAATGCGACATACGGTTTGTTCATTTATACGAGGGATAGTCGAAACTCTGCTGGAAAGACGGCGATGCAAGCGCTTGCCACCGCACTTGGCAATCGTGCCGAACGCGGAAAGCATATGGGCTATGCAGGGCTTGTTGATCTGAAAAGCGGGGAGTTGGTCTGGTTGAATGTGAACCTGAAAATGTCCCCCGATTTGGAAACCGGCGCGGGTGCGAATCTGCGCTTGAAGCAATTGTTGCGCGGGTTTCCTGCTACCAACTCCGGGCAGGGCAAATGAAGGCTTTGCTGAAACTTCTCTCGGCTTCACTGGCGCTTCAAGTTGCGGTGGCGACACCGGCTGCAGCGCAAGCCAGCGGTAGCGCCCAAAAATATCAGCCGATCAATGATGACGAGCGCACCCTGTGGCGCACCATGGACGAATATGAAGGCAATATCCGCCATTCGCCCTTGCTGATCGCCGATGCAGAATTGAACGACTATGTCCGTTCTGTCTTGTGCCGAGCAGTCGGTGCTGAAAAATGCAGCGCGGTCCGCATCTATATTCTACGCACCCCGCAATTCAACGCGGCCATGGCGCCCAATGGCATGATGGTGGTGTGGAGCGGTCTGTTGCTGCGGACGCGCAACGAGGCTGAATTGGCCACGGTATTGGCACACGAATTTGCCCATTTTGAAAAGCGCCATTCGCTGCAGAAATTTCGCGATGTTCGTGCGAAAACCGATGCGATTGCCTGGCTGGGCTTTGTCCCGGGCGGTGCCTTCGCGCAAATCGGTCTGTTTACCTCGGTATTTGCCTTTAGCCGCGACATGGAGCGTGAGGCCGACTTTCAGGCGGTGCAGTCGCTGGTCAACGGCGGCTATGATCCGCAGTCAGCGTCAGAGATTTGGAGACATTTTCTGGCCGAGCGTAAAGCGTCTGCGGCATCCGGGAAAATTAAGTTTGACGGCGACATTCAAACCAACATGTTTTCGTCGCACCCCGGGATTTCCGAAAGGCTCGAATATCTGAGCGCTTCTGCAACACGGCTTACGCGGCCGAATTTGGAAACGGGACGGACCGATTATCAAAAGGCGATGGCGCGCTGGCTGCCGCTATTTGTCGATGATCAGATCAAATTGAACGACTTTGGCGGATCGGAATTTCTGATCAAATCATTGGCGGGCACAAAATGGAGCGGTGCGTCATATCATGCGATGGCGGAATTGTTCCGATATCGGGCAAAGGATGGGGATTACGCGCTAGCCGCGAAATATTACCGGCATGCCGTTGCCACGGATCCTGCGCTTGCCGAAAGTTGGCGCGGACTGGGTTTAAGCCTGATGCGCACGGCCAATCGACCCGAAGGGATCAAGGCGATCCGGAAATATCTCGAACTGCGTCCGCAGGCTTCGGACGCGGCGCTTTTGGCGGATATGGTGGGGAGCGAAAATTGAAATTTGCGTTGATCGCGATGGCTATAATAGCAGCGTTGCTGATGGCTGCACCGTCCTATGCCGAATGGCGAGCTGTACCGGCGGACGAGTCGATCAAGGTGGCGCAGGATAAGATTGAAGTCGTGCCCAACATGGAGTGGAACCGGTCGACCGCAAGTTCCGCAAAATTTGGTGAAACCTGGACGGCGGACGGAGTCGCGCTCAACGAACTGACCTTTTTTGCCGCGGTAGAGGAGGGGGATACTCTTTACTGGAACAGGATCTTTGGCAGTGATAAACTGCCAGTGTTCAAATCGGATATGTTGTTGCCGGAAATTCCCGAGCTTTTTGAAAAGTCGAACAGGCTTTTGCTCGATACTCCCGTGTTCACGATCGAAAAGGTCGAAGCAGATCGCTTGTCGGGCTATCCAGCAGTCCGTTTCTCCTATCGCTATGCTGTTCCTGACGATTTGCTAGAGCGTCGCGGGGAGGCGGTTGGTGCGATTGCAAATGGCAAGCTGTACCTTGTGAATTTCGTCGCTCCTTCGCTTCACTATTTTGAACATTATCTGCCGTCAGTGCGGAAACTTTTCGGTTCAGTGAAGCTGCTCGATACAAAAACGGAAACCGACGATTGACGCGATTTTGGATCAATCTTTATAACCCGACCACGCAAGCCGCTTCGGCGCTTGCTCTTGGCGGGCTTTGCCGTTAGAGGCTCCCGACCCACGGCCAAAGCAGGTGTGGCAATGCGGGCGTGGCGGAATTGGTAGACGCGCTGGTTTTAGGTACCAGTATCGTAAGATGTGGGGGTTCGAGTCCCTTCGCCCGCACCATTCCGCACTTAGCCCGATTGCCTGCAAAACCGGATTTTTAGACTATCAGCACCAGTCGGTGCGCAATGAGGATCAGAGTTCAGACGATGCAAGCGCAAGAAACGCAAAATGAAGGGCTGAAACGAGCCTACCGCCTTACCATTACGGCCAGCGATGTTGAAACGCGCATCGATCGGAGGTGAAGAAAATCGCCCCGCAGGTCCGTATGCCCGGCTTCCGTCCTGGCAAGGTCCCTGCAAACCTCGTAAAGAAAATGCACAAGGACAGCTTGCTTCAGGAAGCGCTGAACAGCTCGATCCAGGAAGGTGTGCAAAAAACGATTTCGGACAACAAGCTGCGTCCCGCGACCCAGCCCCATGTTCACCTGAACGACGATTATGCTCCCGGCAAGGATGCGGTCGTCGACTTCCATTTCGAAATTCTGCCCGAAATTAAAGCTCCCGAAGTTGCCGGGCTCAAGCTCGAACGCCTCACCGTTGAAGCGGAAGGCGAAGAAATTGATGCGGCAATCGCCCGTTTGGCCGAGAACCACAAAAATTTCGAGGCTGCGGCAAAGAGCCACAAAGCTGCCAAGGGTGACGTCGTGGTCATCGACTTTGAAGGCAAGGTCGATGGCGTGCCGTTTGATGGCGGCAAAGGCGAAGCCATGTCGGTCGAAATCGGTTCGGGCCAGCTGATCCCCGGATTTGAAGACCAGTTGATCGGCGTGAAAGCCAATGACAGCAAGGTTTTGAACGTCACCTTCCCCGACGATTATGGCGCCAAGGATCTCGCAGGAAAGGCTGCGACCTTTGACATTGTCGTTGGCGAAGTCCGGACTTTGGCTGAAACCAAGCTGGACGACAGCCTGGCTACTGCTTTCGGGCTCGAAAGCATCGACAAACTGCGCGAACTGATGAAGGTTCAGGTCGAGCAGGAACTGAATGGCCTGACCCGCACTCATATGAAGCGCCAATTGCTCGATACGCTGGCTGCCGACCATGATTTCGAAGTTCCGCCCTCAATGGTCGAAGCAGAATTCGAACAGATTTGGGCCCAGCTCGAGCAGGAAGCCGCACGCGAGGAGGATCCCGAAGCTGCACGCAAGGAAATGGAAAGTGAGCGCGACGAATATCGCGATATCGCTGTCCGCCGCGTCCGCCTGGGCCTGCTGCTCTCTGAAATCGGCCAATCCAATGGTGTCGAAGTCAGCAGTCAGGAAATGAACATGCTGGTGCAGCAGGCTGCCCAGCAATATCGTCCCGAAGACCGGCAGCGCTTTGTGCAATATCTGCAGGAAAACCCGATGGCTGCAGCGCAGTTGCGTGCGCCTTTGTTCGAAGACAAAGTTGTGGATTTCCTGTTCGATAAGGCAGAAATCTCTGATCGCGCCGTGAAGCGTGCCGAGCTCGAATCGGCAATCGAAGCCGAGCCTGAGGCAAAACCTGCCAAGAAAGCGCCGGCGAAGAAGGCTACTGCAAAGAAGGATGCGGCCAAAGACGGGGCTGAAGCGGAAAAACCCGAAAAAAAGGCAGCGCCAAAAAAGGAAGCTGCTGAAAAGAAGCCTGCTGCCAAAAAGGCAGCGGCGAAGAAATAAATTTGCCTTTTGAATTGCTATTGGGGGTCGCCGGAGTTCAAGCCTCGGCGGCCCTCATTGCTTTGATACTGTTGCTACATTGCCACTATCGCGCGGAATTTCATTGGTTTTGTTTCAGGTCAATTGACTGCCAGCGCGCGGCGTTCTAATCTGAACCCATCGTAACTACCGGCTGATCCATCGGGATCAAGCGTCGGAGTTTTTAGGAGATACAAAATGAAAAAGTCATCCTTTCCCATTCGCGCTGCCTTGCTGACTTCGATCAGTTTCGGTGCGCTGGTTTCTGCGCCAGCAGCATTCGCGCAAGAAGCGCCTGCCGATGAAACAGCGGTTGCCGAAGAAGCTGTTTATGACGACGAGATCGTTGTTACCGCAACCCGACGTGAACAGGCCGCGCAAGACGTCCCGCTTTCGGTAAACGTTGTCGCTGGCGAGCAATTGGCCAATGCAGGTGTTGTCGACATTCGCGGCATTCAGCAACTCGCGCCTTCGCTCAAGACAACAACGGGGCAATCGGCGGCCACTGGCGCGGTGCTGACCATTCGCGGTATCGGCACCGCAGGCGACAACCCCGGATTTGAACCTGCCGTGGGCGTATTCATCGACGGCGTTTTCCGTGCGCGCGCAGGTGTCGCCCTTGCCGAATTGCCTCCGATTGACCGTGTTGAAGTTCTGCGTGGACCGCAGGGCACGCTTTTTGGCCGTAATACATCCGCTGGCGCGCTGAGCATCTCGACCGCCAAGCCCAAGTTTGAACTCGGTGGTTATGTTGAGGCAAGCTATGGCAATTATGACGAAATCGAAGTCAAAGCAGGCGTTACTGGCCCCGTTTCAGAACTGATCGCGCTTCGCCTCGATGGCGGCTATCACAAGCGCGACGGCTATATCACCGACGTAAACAGCGGCAATGATCTGAACAATGTTAATCGCTGGTTTGCTCGCGGTCAGGCTTTGTTCGAAAACGACACTATCAGCTTTCGCTTGATCGCCGATATCGCCAAAACAGACGAAGAATGCTGCGGTGCAGTCAACACCGGAAGTGGTCTGGTGTTGCCGCCCACGGATACCAATTCCGCTATTGCTCGCATTGCGGTTGGTGCGATTAACGCAGCAGCAGCTACTCCCGCACTTGGCGGCGCGGCTGGACGTATTGGCATTCCGCTTCCTTATGAGCGCGGAAGCCGCTTGATGGCTGTCACTCCGGGGCGGTCGCTGACCGAACAGGTTGATGAATGGGGCATCTCCGGCGAATTGAATTGGGATTTCGGCAGCGCAACGCTGACGTCGATCACAGCCTATCGTGACTGGAAGGCACTGCGTGATCAGGACATCGACTTTTCGGGTATCGATCGCGCCTATCGCGATGATTATCGTACCAGCATGAAAGACTTCACGCAGGAATTGCGCCTGCAAGGGTCGGCACTAGATGACAAACTCGACTGGCTCGTCGGCGGTTTCTATATGAATGAAACGTTGAAACTGCACGATACGGTTCGTTTTGGTGCCCAAGGCAATTTCTATGTTGATTCGATCGTCAACGGATTGACCCGTAGTTTGGCTTTGCCGACAGGTATGCAATTGCACGGTACATTGTGGGCGGGCGTTCCGCTGTTCGGCCAGGTTGCACTTGCGACCAACCCGACTTTGCTGGCGGCCGCGCTTAGCAGTCCACCATTGTTCGCACTGTTCAACAGCCCCGTTCCCAGCAATGCGAATGGCGCAGGACAGGTTGCTGATGATTATCGCGTCAAGACTGAAGCCATCGCGCTTTTCACGCATAACATCATCAATTTCAGCGATAATCTGTCGTTGACCTTGGGGCTGCGCTACAATCACGAAAAGAAGAATATCGATACCAATCTGAATTCTTCGGTTGCGGCCTGTGCTTTCTGGAACAATCCGTCAACGGCGCCTTATCGCTCGGCCATGCAGACTGCCGGTCTGTTCGGGCTGGCGCATTTGCTGACCTGTAATCCAACCGTTAACAGCGAATTCAATGGTGTACGTTCCGACAAGCGTTCAGAAAATGAATTCACTGGAACCGCACGTCTTTCGTTCAAGGCCAGCGACGATGTGCTGATCTATGGCGGTTATGATCGTGGCTATAAGTCAGGTGGTTATAACCTCGACCGTGGCAGCTTCGACAGCGTATTGCTGGGTGGCGACGGCGCGCAGTTGACCGATCTGGAATTCGGCAATGAAAGCGTTGATGCATATGAAATCGGCATGAAAACGAACTTCTCTCGCCAGTTCCAGTTCAACGCATCGCTTTTCCATCAGAATTTCAAGGGTTATCAGAACAACCGTTTTGAAGGGAACAGCTTCGTTGTCCGCAACTTTGCCAAAGTCATTTCAAAGGGTTTGGAACTCGAAAGCATCGTGCGTCCGCATCCTGATCTCGCGATCAATATGGGCTATACCTATCTGAAGACCAAAGTGACAGACCCGCTTGCCGGGACCGATAATGGCCGCGGTCTGACCAACCAGCCGAAGCATTCGATCACCGGTGCCGTCACCTGGACCCCGCAGATCAGCGATGGCGTTGGTGGTCTTGTCCACGTTGACTGGCGCTACAACAGCGATGTCGTTTCGATGAATGATCCGCTCGCGCGGGCATTTGTCGGCAATGACGGCTTTGGCATCGTGAACCTGCGTGCTGGTGTGAATTTTGGTGACGGTCGCTATTCGATCGAAGGTTATGTCGAAAATCTGTTCGACACCTATTACAACATCACGTCATTCCCGGTTCCGGAACAGGGGAACAGCTTTGTTGTCTATCCCTCTCCGCCGCGTTTCTATGGCGTGAAGGTCGGCGTGAAGTTCTGATCCTACAAAAAACATAATGAAAAGGGCTCCGGCAGCGATGTCGGAGCCCTTTTTCGTTTTGAGCATCAGGAAAGAGGTTACATGCCCAGTGCCTTCTTTACACCTGCGCCATAGGCCGGATCGCACTTGGTACAGTTGTCGATGTGCCGCTGCTTAATGAAGTCGGGTGCATCTCCCATGGCTGCAGCGGTGTTGCCGAACAATGCCTGTTGCTGAACGGGTGTCATCAGCTGGAAAAGCGCGCGGGGCTGGCTGAAATAGTCATCGTCGTCTTCGCGGAAGTTCCAATGATCGGCATTGCCTGAGATTTTGAGCGGTGGTTCGCGAAACTCAGGCTGTTCCTGCCACTGACCAAAGCTGTTCGGTTCATAGTGCAACGTACCGCCATAGTTGGCATCGACGCGCCCCTGGCCATCGCGGTGGTTGCTGAATACCGGGCATCGAGCCGCGTTGACGGGTATCTGCTGGTAGTTGACGCCAAGCCGGTAGCGCTGCGCATCGGCATAGTTGATAAGGCGCGCTTGCAGCATCTTGTCGGGAGAAACGCTGCTGCCCGGCACCAGATTGCTTGGCGCAAAGGCGGATTGCTCGACGTCGATGAAGAAATTCTCTGGATTGCGATTTAACTCAAACTCGCCAACCTCAATCAACGGATAGTCGGCCTTTGGCCAGATTTTGGTGAGGTCGAACGGGTGATAGGGCACCTTTTCCGCGTCCGCCTCTGGCATGATCTGGACGCACATTTTCCATTTGGGGAAGTCACCACGTTCGATTGCATCGAACAGATCGCGCTGATTGGATTCGCGATCCTTGCCGACGATCGCTGCCGCTTCATCGTCGGTCAGATTTTCAATGCCTTGTTGGGTGATGAAGTGAAATTTCACCCAGAAACGCTCATTGTCGGCATTGATGAAACTGTAAGTGTGGCTGCCAAAGCCGTGCATGTGGCGATAGCTTTTGGGGATGCCGCGATCCGACATGACTATTGTAACCTGGTGCAGCGCTTCTGGAAGCAAGGTCCAGAAATCCCAATTATAGGTTGCACTGCGCAGGTTTGTTTTCGGATCGCGCTTCACCGCCTTGTTTAGATCAGGGAATTTGCTAGGGTCGCGCAGGAAGAAGACCGGGGTGTTGTTGCCCACCATGTCCCAATTGCCTTCCTCGGTATAGAATTTGAGCGCAAAACCACGAATGTCGCGTTCGGCATCGGCTGCTCCGCGTTCGCCAGCCACAGTCGTGAAGCGGGCGAACAGTTCGGTCTTTTTTCCGACCTCGGACAGAAATTTTGCACGCGTATATTTGCTGATGTCGTTGGTGACAGTGAACACACCAAATGCTCCAGAGCCCTTGGCATGCATGCGCCGTTCGGGAATGACTTCACGGACGAAATTGGCGAGCTTTTCGTTGAGCCAAACATCCTGAGCCAATAACGGCCCACGGGCGCCGGCGGTAAGGCTGTTTTGATTGTCCGACACCGGTGCGCCAAAGGCCGTGGTCAGGTGGGTTGCGGGGCATTTTGCATCTGCCATAATTCGTCTCCTTGATTAATAGGCTCAGGATACGACGGCGCTTGAAAAGCAGCAAAGCGATTAGATGATGCACTATCATCGATCTGATCGATTAACACATCCTAACTTCGAAGGGGAAAGTCGGGACTGTCGTGAAGCTAAACTCGGCGCAAATTGCGTGATTGTTTGCCTCTATGCACCCGCCCTTAACCTTTTCCCGCTTGAAACTTCGGCAATCGACGCCGATGTAGGGTGTCAAACAACACTAAAATAAACAGAGGTAATCAATGTACGATCCGATCCGCGATCCCCTTCAGGCTCTTGTCCCCGTCGTTATTGAACAATCCAACCGGGGCGAACGGAGTTGGGACATTTTCTCACGCCTGCTGCGTGAACGGATCATCTTCGTTACTGGTGAAGTAGAGGATAATATGGCGGCGGTCATTACCGCGCAGCTGCTGTTCCTCGAATCCGATAATCCGAAGAAGGATATCTGGATGTATATCAACTCGCCGGGCGGGGTGGTGACGGCCGGCATGGCGATCCACGATACCATGCAATATATCCGCCCACGGGTTGGCACAGTCTGCATTGGGCAGGCAGCATCGATGGGCAGCTTCCTGCTTGCCGCTGGTGAGCCCGGTATGCGCGTTGCGCTGACCAACAGCCGGATCATGGTACACCAGCCATCTGGCGGTGCGCGCGGTATGGCGTCGGATATCCAGATCCAGGCCAATGAAATTTTGCGCATTCGCAAGCGGATGAACGATCTCTACGCAAAATACACCGGAAAGCCCCTTAAGGAGATCGAGAAGGCGATGGATCGCGACACTTTTCTCGAAGCAGATGAAGCCAAGGCATTTGGCATAGTTGACGAAGTGTTTGAAAAGCGGCCAACCTCTGCCGAGTCTGAGGGGTAACTGATTACTCGGATATTGTAGCGAAGCGATACGCTTTGACCGTTAAGCAAATGCAGGGCTTTTTCGGCTATTGCGAAATTGTGACGCGGCTTTAGATTGGCGGGTCAGGCATTTGCTTTGGGTAAGTGCCACGAACAGGATTTTTTATGACCAAGTTGAGCGGCTCTGACACCAAGAGCACATTATATTGCTCCTTCTGCGGGAAGTCGCAGCACGAAGTCCGCAAGCTGATTGCCGGACCGACGGTGTTTATCTGCGACGAATGCGTCGACCTGTGCAATGACATCATCCGCGAAGAAACAAAGGGCACGCTCACCGGCAAAAAAGATGGCGATGTTCCCACGCCGCAGGAAATCTGCGATGTGCTCGACGATTATGTCATCGGCCAGTTTCAGGCGAAGCGAGTGCTTTCGGTAGCCGTGCACAACCACTATAAACGGTTGAACCATGCTCAGAAGAACAACGATGTCGAACTCGCAAAGTCGAACATCCTCCTGGTCGGACCAACAGGCTGCGGCAAGACCTTGCTTGCGCAAACCCTCGCCAAGACCTTTGACGTGCCGTTTACGATGGCCGACGCAACCACATTGACCGAAGCCGGATATGTCGGTGAGGACGTTGAGAATATCATTCTGAAGTTGCTGCAGTCATCGGATTACAATGTTGAACGCGCCCAGCGGGGCATTGTCTATATCGACGAGATCGACAAGATCAGCCGTAAGGCGGAAAATCCCTCGATCACCCGCGACGTCAGCGGGGAGGGCGTCCAGCAGGCGCTGCTCAAGCTGATGGAGGGCACAACCGCCAGTGTCCCGCCACAGGGCGGCCGCAAGCACCCGCAGCAGGAATTCCTGCAGGTCGATACAACCAACATACTGTTCATTTGTGGCGGTGCTTTTTCCGGGCTGGAAAAGATCATTTCGAACCGGCTTGAAGGCAAATCGATCGGCTTTGGCGCCAATGTTGCTGATCCTGATGACCGCCGCACGGGCGAGATTCTAAAGCAGATCGAACCTGAAGATTTGCTCAAATATGGCTTGATTCCGGAATTTGTTGGTCGCCTGCCAGTGACCGCAACGCTGGAAGATCTCGACATCGCGGCGCTGGTGAAAATCCTGTCAGAGCCTAAAAATGCTCTGGTCAAACAGTATCGCAAACTTTTCGAGATGGAAGATGTCGGTCTGACCTTTACTGACGACGCGCTTGAAGCTGTTGCGAAAAAGGCCATCGAACGCAAAACCGGTGCCCGCGGCCTACGGTCCATTCTCGAGGCAATTTTGCTCGATACAATGTACGAGCTTCCAACAATGCACGGCGTATCGGAAGTGGTGGTCGACAAGGATGTCATCGAAGGCCGCAAGGACCCGGTCAGAGTGTTCTCGGAAGCTGCCAAGGAAGATGCAGCCTAATTTTTTGCAAGCTGTGGCATGTGCGCAACAGTTAGGGTTTCGGTTTCATAATCCTTTGGTTTTAATAGCTATTTGTTGACTGATGATGTTGCCTGTTAGGTGGCACAGCGTTCTATTTTGCTGCATGGCAGCATTTGTCACGCCGCTGACACATTTTGCGCACAGCAAAGCGGCAAGCCTAGCTTTGCCGAATCGGCATTTCAGGCTATCGCCATTTCATTGGGACTCGCGTTCCTGCGACAAAATAGGGGTATAAAATGCAGATTCGTTACTATCTGGCTGCAAGCGCTGGCGCGCTTTGCATTGCTAATTTTTCAGGCGCCGCTCTTGCCCAGTCGACGGGCTCGCAAGATTTTGATGAAGCGGAAATCGTTGTCACCGGATAGCGCTCCGACAATGGTGTTGCAGGCGTTGTGACGCCCGATACTACAAAAGCGAAGGCTGTTCTGACGCAGGAATTTATTGCGCGTCAGGCTCCTGGCCAAACGGTAAACGATATCATCAATCAACTCCCCGGTGTCAGCTTCCAGAATAACGATGCATTCGGCTCTGCCGGCGGCAAAATGTCAATTCGCGGTTTTGATAATACCCGTATTAATCAGACGTTTGACGGTATCCCGTTGAATGACTCAGGCAACTATGCCCTTTATTCGAACCAACAGCTCGACCCCGAATTGATCGAACAGGTCAATGTTAACCTCGGTTCAACCGACGTTGACAGTCCGACTGCTGCTGCATCCGGGTCAACGGTCAACTATCGCACGCGCAAACCGGGCGAAGAATTTGGCGTTAAACTTGTCGGTTCGACTGGTGATTTCAAATTTTTCCGTATTTTCGGCATGGTCGATACTGGTGTGTTCACGCCTTGGGGAACCAGAGCATTCTTTTCGGCAAGCACGTCGACCAATGACACAGTTTTCGGAAACGAAGATATGCCCGCTTTCCCAGCCGTCGCCGGCGTAGTGGCAGCCCGTCCGGCTATCACGTCGCGCAAGGGCGGGATTAACAAGCAGCAATATAATGCCAAGATTTATCAGCCGATTGGTGATGATGGCGATTTCATTGCGCTTTCGGGACATTATAACCAAAATCGCAACAATTTCTTCGGCTCTGTCGGTCTTCGCGATCTTCACAACGTCGCCTCAATTTTGTACCCAATATCTTTCCGCAAAACCGCGATGACCGTGATTATGGCATTGCTCGCTGCCAAACCAATCAGGTTGCCATAGCTGGTGTCGCCAACACTGCTAACAGCTGTGGTTCGGCATTTGATGAGCGGTTCAATCCTTCGAACACAGGCAATGTGCGATTGAATTCGCGATTTACACTGGCAGAAGGTTTGATCCTGACAATCGATCCCAGCTTCCAATATGTAAAAGCCAATGGCGGCGGAACCGTTGTTGGTCAGGAAGCGCGCCGCGACGTTAACCCGTCGGGCGGTGCTGCCAACTGCAATACCACCGCCAATAGTGCGACGGTGAGCTGCCAAATGGGATACATTGGCGGTACCCCTTACTTTGGACGCGACCTGAATGGCGATGGCGACCTGTTGGACACGGTAAGGGTTCTAGCCCCCAGTCAGACGCAAACACGCCGTATGGGCGTGATTACGGGTTTGCGTTATGATGTAAATGACGACCACACAGTGCGCTTGTTTTACAGCTTTGACCGCGCGCGCCATCGTCAGACCGGTGAAACGAATTTCCTGAAATCAGACGGTTCGCCGACCGATGTTTTTGCGGTGAACGATCCGCTCGCTGACGCATCGGGTAATGTTCTGCAGAAACGTGATCGTAAATCGATCGCCAGCCTCAGCATGATTGGTGCAGAATATCGCGGCGAATTTGGCCCACTGACACTACAGGTGGGCGGCGCTACAAAATGTTCAAGCGTGATTTGACAAACAATTGTGCCACTTCGAGTGCAACAGGTTTTGTTGAATGCTTTGGTACCAATGCAGCCGGGCTTGCTGCATGGCTTGGGGCGAATCCAACTGTTACCACAGGACCTGGCGTAACCAATGCCGTACAGGGGCCTCAGCAGCGAATTCGTAAATATAATAAGCTAACCCCCAATCTTGGGTTGACTTATGACTTTACCGATGACGTGAGCGTTTTCGCGAACTATTCGAAGGGCGTTCAGGTTCCGGGTACCGATAATCTGTATAATGCGTTCTTTTTCCCTTCGACTTCAGATGCTGCGAACCCGAAACCCGAAACAACTGATAATTTTGACCTCGGTTTGCGCGCTCGCACCGGTCAATTGCAGGCACAGCTTGGACTTTGGTATACGATTTTCAATGATCGTTTGGCTTCGTCATTCGATCCAGAAACCGAACGAAATGTTTATCGCAACCTCGGTCGCGTAGACAAATACGGAATCGATGCCAGTGTATCCTATCGTCCGATTCCTGAGGTATCGATTTACACCTTTGCTTCATATCTGAAGTCAAAAATCAAAGACAATGTCCAGAACGGCGTCTGCACGGCAGTGTCTACATCGTGTGCGGCAATTGGGGATCCCATTTTTGCATTGACTGCTGGCAAACGTGAATCCGGTTCACCAACATTTACGCTCGGTGGCCGTATTCAGGCTGAACTTGGACCTGTCGATTTGGGTGCACAAATCAAACGCACGGGTCCGCGCTACGTCAATGACCAGAACATTTCGTTGGTGCAGACAGTCAACGGCGTTGCAAACACTGTTGTGTATGGAAGCAAAACACCCGCTTATACACTGGTCGATCTCGACGCACGGGTTCGGCTTGATTGGGCGGGACTGGGTGATAAGACCTATTTCCAGTTCAATGTCAGCAATGTTTTCGATAAATTATATGTCGGTGGTTTTGACGGACAATTGGCCAACAATTCGGTGCCCTTTGTTCAGATTGGCGCTCCGCGTACCTTTATTGCTTCGATCATCGTCGCTTATTGATAAGTCGTCCAGACATCGCAGCTCAAGTGAAAAGGGCGAGGTCAATTTCGACCTCGCCCTTTTTCATTTGTAGATGCAACCATCCAACCCATCACGCTTCACCACACCTATCCGCGCGGAGATGCTGTTGCCATAGCGGCGGGTGAAGCCGCCAGCGCCGTTGACGGCACGTTTTTTGGGTAGGGGCAGGGCGGCGGCCATTCGCGCGGCTTCAACTTTGGTGAGATTGGCCGCGCTCTTCTTGAAATAGCGTTGCGCTCCGGCCTCGGCACCATAGGTTCCGATCCCGGTTTCTGCGACATTCAGATAAACCTCCATGATCCGTGGTTTGCCCCAAAAGGTTTCGATCAGGAAGGTGAACCAGAATTCGGGCACCTTTCGGACGTAACGGGTCCAGCCGCTACCCTGCCACAGAAACACATTTTTCGCGGTCTGCTGGCTGATCGTCGATCCGCCACGCAGCTTGCCGCCATTCTGGTTGCGTTGCATTGCCTTTTCAATGGCTTCGGTATCAAAGCCGCTATGCTGGCAGAATTTGGCGTCCTCTGCAGCGATTACGGCGCGGACGAGATTGGGTGAGAGCCTGGAAAGCGGTTCCCAATCGCGTTCGGCGCCGTTGCTATCGAACAACATCGTCAACGTCGTCGGAACCGGAACGAAGCGATAGATCAGCACCAACGCAAAGGTCAGTGCCAGATACCAGAGCAAGCCTCTGAACAGGAGTGACAGGAAACGGGCGATGGGCGAACGCTTTGCTTGAACCATAAGGCCAAGCTAGCGTGCGCCCACGCGCTCGTCACTTCCTTTTACAAGTCAGGCCGCAGACAATAACCGCCGGTCACCGGCAATGCGCAGCATCGCCTTTTCGTCGATCAGGCGGCGTTCGGTCAAATGCTTTCGCGGTCGTTGAGGCTGTCCATCGCCTCGGTCAGCAATTGATGCCGGACATCGGCTTCTTGAGCGTCTGCAACGCGCTCGTCCTGCAAGGGTTCATCATCGACCAGCCAGTCCTGCCATTGGCCATCGCCATCCTCGCGCATCGGCACGTTGAGCGAAGTATCTCCGCCCATCGCCATGCGGCGGTTCATGTCGACAACTTCCTGTTCGGAAACGCCCAGATCGGTCGAGATTTTGCGCACATCTTCGATGCGCAGATCACCATCTTCAAACGCCTGCAGATTGTTTTTCATGCGACGAAGGTTGAAGAACAGCTTCTTTTGCGCTGCGGTGGTGCCTATTTTCACAAGGCTCCAGCTGCGCAGGATGAATTCCTGCATCGACGCCTTGATCCACCACATGGCATAGGTGGCCAGCCGGAAGCCGCGCTCCGGCTCGAACTTCTTGACGGCCTGCATCAGCCCGACATTGCCTTCGGAAATCAGCTCCGAAACCGGGAGGCCATAGCCGCGATATCCCATTGCGATCTTGGCAACGAGGCGCAGGTGCGATGACACCAACTGCGCGGCGGCAGCCGGGTCTTCATGTTCCTGATAACGCTTGGCAAGCATATATTCCTGCTCAGGCGCAAGGATCGGGTATTTTTTAATCTCCGCGAGATAGCGGTTAAGGCTGTCGTCCCCCCCAAGGGCAGGGATTGTTGCCGGAACATTCTTCTTCTCTGACATCATGTCCTCTTTCTTGTCTCCTCGGGGCCTCGTCGAGCACCCTTTGGCAGACATTTACGATGAACTCGCTTAAGCGACGTTAGCAGAAGCTGAATATCTTCAGGCAGACTGCTCTCGAAGCCCAGTTTTTCACCGGTAATCGGGTGAATAAACCCCAATGAAACGGCGTGCAAGGCTTGCCGATCAAATTGCGACTGATTTGGTCCAAATAAAAATGCTTTTCGTCGATTATTGTAAGTGGAATCTCCGATCAAAGCATGTCCTATATGCGCCATATGCACGCGAACCTGATGTGTGCGGCCGGTTTCCAGACGGCATTCGACCAATGCCGCGCCTTTCCAGCTGCTCTATCATACTAAAATGGGTGACGGCATGCCTGCCTTTGCCTTCGGGAAGCACGGCCATTTTCTTCCGGTCGGTCGTGGACCGTCCAATTTGTGTGCATATGGTGCCAGCGGGTGGGGCAGGGTGGCCGACCACGACCGCCAAATAACGGCGATCAATGTCATGTGCGGCAAACAGCTTCGCCAGCCCTTCATGCGCAGCATCGGATTTTGCGACGACCAGCAGACCGGATGTGTCACGATCAATGCGGTGGACAATGCCGGGGCGCTGCACGCCTCCGATACCGCTCAGTTTGCCGCGGCAATGGTGAAGCAGGGCGTTGACCAGCGTGCCATCGACGTGCCCGGCTGCCGGATGGACAACAAGACCGGCAGGCTTGTCGACGACGATCAAATGATCATCTTCAAACACAACCTCGAGTTTGATGTCCTGCGGTTGTGCCTTGTCAGGCTGTGGCGCAGGGACGGTTAGGATGAAGGGCTGCCCTTGCAGTTTCTTTGTAGCGGCGTCATTTACCGCTTGGCCGCCAACGAGCAAAGCATTGCCTTCGAGCAAAGCTTGAATGCGCGCGCGGGAAAGCTCGGGAATAGCCTCAGCAAGAGCGCGGTCCAACCGGCCCGGCCCCAATATTCCGCTGTGGCTGGTTTCCTGCCCCTCCATTGGGTAGATGTGGGGGATGACCTTGATCTTATCAAGACAGCACCGGCGGCAATTGCTCGATTTTGCGGAAGAGTCAGAAGCTCCGAATGCTGCGGACTGATTCTGGGGCGCGGCGACACTGTGGAATTACTCGAGTTAACGGCCAATGTTGCCGCCAGTCCTTACAATTCCTTCGAAATCGATTCCTCAATGTTGATCCGCGCTGAAAAGTGCGCGCGGGAGGGCGGGTTGGAAATATTGGGCTATTTCCACTCGCATCCAAATGGTTCGATTGAACCGTCCAAAATTGATGCACGGTCCGCCGCCGCCGATGGCCGATGCTGGTTGATCATTGCAGGTGCTGAAATTTCGGCATGGCGTGCTGTAGAGCGGGGAGGAAGGCAGGCTACTTTCTTTGTGCCTGAAATCCTTGTGGAGACTTGAAACTCAAGCCAACAGCGTCCATTGCCGCCTTCATTATGTTCCAAGGATAGTGACCCAAATGTCCGACACTGAAATTGATCTGGCAGCCTTGCTGTGCTCGCGCCTATGCCATGATTTGCTGAGCCCTGTGGGCGCAATGAATAATGGGCTGGAATTGCTCGCGGATGAGCATGATCCGGAAATGCGCAAGCGCTGCATGGACCTGTTGGCGGAAAGCGCAAAATCCGCCGCCGATAAACTCAAATTCTTCCGACTTGCTTTTGGCGCTGCGGGCGGCTTTGGTGCCGAAGTTGATCCGGGCGAAGCGCGCGCTGTTATTGAGCCGCTGGTGTCGTCGTCGGGTCGTACCGAGTTGCAATGGTCAGTGCCGCCTATGCACTTGCCCAAGCGCGCTGTGAAAATTCTCCTCAATCTCGTTTTGGTGGCACATGATGCTTTGGTTCGCGGCGGCACATTGCATGTGGGGGCTGAAAATCGCGACGGGGAATGCGAAATTGTCATTCGCGCGGTCGGACCGCGTATCATTCTCGACGAAACCGTCAAAGCGACGCTAACCGGCGCGGGTGACGAAGCCCAGATTGACTCCCGTTCCGCCGCTGCATGGATGGTCTATTCGCTCGGCAAGATTAATGGCGGTGTGATACAGATTGCCAGCCCTGCTGAAAACGAACTCATAATCGGAGCGCTTGTTCGCTAAGCCGACCGTGTAAACAGCTTTTTAACCCTGTTTGGTCATTACCTACGGCTCATGCATGCAAGGCTGTGGTAAATGGACGATCTGCGCGACGAATTCATAGCAGAGACCCGGGAAACGCTCGAAATATTGAGTAGTCAACTGGTCCAATGGGAAAAAACGCCTGAGGACCATGGGCTGATCGATTCCGTGTTTCGCTTTGTGCACACGGTAAAGGGTAGTTGCGGTTTTCTGGATTTGCCGCGGCTTGCGCGCCTAAGCCATGCTGCCGAAGAAATTTTGAGCGTCGCCCGTGACGGACAATTGCTCCCGTCGAGCGAACTGGTGAGCGCAGTATTGTCCGTTATCGATCGCATTGCATTGCTAACAGATGCGTTGGAGACTGGCGAACCAATCGACGACAATGACGCCGAATTGATTCAAAACATGCTTGCCTTTCTGCCGACGTTCGATGTGGATGACGTGGAACGAGCCGATTACGGTGCTGGCAGCTATGCTGACTTGCTGGCTGACGATCTGGAAACGATCGTAAAGCAACGCAGCCAGACCGTGCGCATCCCTCTGGCTCTGCTCGACAAATTGATGAACGGTGTGTCCGATCTCGTCCTCGCCAGAAATGAAGTTTCGCGGCAATTGCGTCGCTTGCACGGATCGACCGATACCGATCAGGCCTTTGAAAGATTGTCATCGACTGTGTCAGAAATCCGCGATGCAGTCGGTCATATGCGAATGCAACCGATTGAGCGGCTTTTTTCAGCACTACCCCGCTTGGTCCGCGACATGTGCATCGAGCTCGATAAGGAGATCAAACTCGAAATCGATGGCAGTGATGTCGAAATCGATAGAGAAATGGTGGAGTCTCTGCGCGATCCTTTGACCCATATTTTGCGCAATGCCGCAGATCACGGAATCGAACAAAAAGCTGAACGCATCGCGAGTGGCAAAGGCGCTGCCGGACGAATTTTTATTGGCGCGCGGCAAACCGGCAACCAGATAGTTGTCGAAATTCGGGATGATGGCCGTGGTATTGATCTGGATAAACTCCGCTCACGTGTGCTTGCACGCAAAATTGTTACCGAAGCAAAATGGAACTCGCTTTCGGAAAAGGAAAAGCTCGAACTGATATTTGCGGCCGGTTTGTCGACGGCTGATAAAGTAACAGCAGTGTCCGGCCGTGGCGTCGGTATGGATATTGTGCGTAACAATGTGCAAGCCATCGGTGGAACAATCGAGCTAGAAAATATGCCCGGCAATGGTTTGCTGATTTCGCTGCGGCTGCCGCTAACGCTCTCAATCATCCCGGCCCTAATTCTAAAAGCTGGAGGAGGATTGTATAGTTTGCCGAGATCAACGATTGTTGAGATATTGTCGGCGTCGAACAAGCATGTATCACTGGAGTTTATTGGCGAATTGCCAATTGCAAATATTCGCGGCCAGCGCCTGTCATTCGCGCGTTTAGAAACAGTTCTGCAATTGGAACCGCAATCAACCAAACCGGATCATGGCCGGACAGTAATTGTAGTTCGTCCACCTTCGGGCGTGCCCTTCGCTCTGGATGTCGAACTGGTTGTTGATATCGAAGAGCTTGTTGTAAAACCGGTTCCTCCCATTTTGGCTAAATCAGGCAGATATGCCGGAACCTCGTTGCCGGATAACGGTCGCCCAGTGCTGCTGTTGGACGCTAGTGGCTTAGCGGAGGCCATCGGCTTGAAAGACAGTGACACTCGCTTTGGAAGGCAACTGGGCTGGCACAACGAAGCCGATGCAGTTGTGGAAGAATGTGTGGAATCTGCGTTGGTTTTTGAAGATTGGGACGGCGCCACACGGGCGATCAGGCTATCGGTTGTCGACCGAATGGAAGATATTCTCCCTTCCGAAATTCATGCAGTTGCAGGTGGATTTTGCGTTTCACGGGGTGACGAGCTCAGCGAAATTGTTGGCTTTTCGGGCGAAGCTGGCTTGGAAGAAATAAAGATGCTTCGCCTTTCTGACGGATTCAACATCCGCTATCTGGCTGTCAGAGACGTGTTCGACATATTCCCCATAAATCGCCTGTCTGTTTCGGTGCAGCTGCCGGACACCTTCGAAGCAGTAATCGAATGCGACGGTAGACCTGTCGAGTTGCTGAATGCTTACAGGTTGTTCGAGAATGATGCTGGATCCATCCGAAACCCCGCGCTTTGCTTCGTCGAAGCCGATGACACGGGAGGCTGGGAGCGCACCATTTTGGCGCCGCTGTTGACCGCGTCGGGTTACCGGGTCAGTTTTGATGACAATGATAGGGGGCAGGCTGACGTGATACTGACGCGTTCACTGGAGCTACCGACGGTTCCTGAAAAGACCATCCGCCTTCTGGACTCAGCCACAAATGACACCGTGGTCGAGGGCATTTACAAATATGACCGGAACAATCTGGTTGCGGCTATTGAGACAAAATTGCGGAGAGGCCGTTTCGTGAAACAATTGTTTCTCCTTGCTCAAATTGCAGGAACGGAAATCGCGATTCGCAGTTGTGTCGTCGAATCGGTGATATCGGTCGGCGATGTGGTCGAGATACCCGGAAGCGATCCGACTATCGCGGGTCTTTTTGCTTTACGTAGCCGTGTGCTGACACTGATAGACAGCCAGTTTCGGGTCACCGGTCGAAAGAATAAAGTTCCGCACGGGAGTTTCGCTGTCATGGTAGAAATCGACAACCATATTTACGGTTTGATCGTCGATCGGGTGATGGATGTCATTCAAATTGAAGAACAAGCTGTCAGCCAGATTTCGCGTGTTGATCCAAAATGGCAATCGTTGGTCGATAATGTGGTGGAAGTTGAGGGTAGGGTAATCATGGTCGTTGATCCGGCGAGCCTGGTTTCTCCTGATTATTCCATAGCTGCCTGATCGCTTATGGCCTGCGTTATCTGAGCGTGGCGTTAATCACTCGATAACGATAACAGCCTACCTGTTTTGGCTCGGGGATCATTATGGGGACGTGCAATGAAATCCTGCCTTATAGTTGATGACAGCAAGGTAATTCGCAAGGTCGCGCGCCATATTTTGGAAGCGCTGAAATTTGACGTCATGGAAGCCGCAGACGGTGTCGAGGCACTGGATTGTTGTGCAGAAAAAAAGCCCGATGTCATATTACTCGACTGGAATATGCCTGTAATGAGTGGCATGGATTTTCTCCGTGCCTATCGCAGCGAAGCAATTTCCAACACAGCCAAGGTAATATTCTGCACAACCGAAAATGGCATTGGCCATATTCAGGCAGCGATCAACGCGGGTGCTGACGAATATGTCATGAAGCCATTCGACCGCCAGACGCTTGAATCCAAATTGCAAATGGTCGGTTGCATGTGAGAACCCTGCGATGCTCGCACATCTCCAGCCCAGATTGGTCAAATCAAAGGCGCCATACAATCCGCTAAGGGTTCTGATCGTCGATGACAGCGTTGTGGCGCGTTCGGTTTTTTCCCGCGTACTTAATGCATGTACCGAAATTGAAGTCGCCGCATCAGCCGCGAACTGTGCAGAAGCGCTTGAATTTCTGACAGCCAATGAAGTCGATATCATCCTGCTCGATATCGAGATGCCTGATCGCAGCGGGATCGATGCTCTTCCTGAAATTGTCGCGCTTGCTGGCGATGCACGCGTCATCATTGTTTCTGCCTTTATTAAGGCAAATGGTCCTGCAGCGATACAGGCGCTTTCGCTTGGTGCTTGCGATACACTTGCGAAACCGGGATCGGTGGGTTCGACTGGCAGATTCTCCGAATTGCTTGTTCACAAAGTGCTTCGATTGGGTCGTCCGGTATCGCAATCAAAGTCTGCGCGCCCGAAAATTGTCGCTGCCGACTGGCAACTTGCGAGTAAACCCGAGTGCATTGCCATCGGAGCCTCGACCGGTGGGATACCCATTTGTTACCAACTCGTCTCCTCACTGCCGCAGCAGTTGACTTGCCCTGTTTTCATAACGCAGCATCTTCCGGCTGTGTTCATGGACTTTTTCGCGCGGCAACTATCCGCATTGACGAGCAGATCGGTGTCGGTTGCAACTCGTGGCGCCGTCGTCCGACCAAATGAAATCATCCTCGCCCCCGGTGATGCGCACCTGGTATGCCGCAAATCGCAAGGCAGAACCTTCATCGACCTCGTCGAAGATAGCGAAATCAGCCGATATTGCCCTTCAGTCGACATATTGTTCGGTTCGGTCGCGAAGGTTTTTGGCGATCGAGCGTTGGGAATAGTGCTCAGTGGAATGGGCAATGATGGCTGCGACGGAGCGCGGAAAATTCGCGAACAAGGCGGCGCAATAATCGTTCAGGATGAAAAATCTTCGGTTGTTTGGGGCATGCCGGGTGCAGTGGCACGACAAAACTCGGCCGATGCAATTTTGTCACCCGACGACATCGCCGAACAGCTACGGCGGGTTGTTCTATTGTGACTATTCTTCCCACAAATGGATTTTCGCACTTAGCAGACCTGCTGGAAAAGCGGACTGGACAAGTGTTGCACCCTACCCGCCATTGGCGCGTTGAAATGGCGCTGAAGCCTGTTCTTCGCCGCCATTCTATTCCGGATATTTCGGTATTGTCGGAGTTGATCCAAAATGCCTGTGACGCTGCACTGGAACAGGATTGCATCGACGCGATGCTGAACAACGAAACCAGCTTTTTTAGAGACCAGGCCAATTTCGCCTTGCTCACCGGCCCGGTTTTGGATGCCCTGCATGCTCGTCGGAGCCAACAGCGGCGATTGCGCATCTGGTCTGCTGCTTGCTCGACCGGTCAAGAACCCTATTCGCTGGCAATATCCTTTGCAGAGAACAACGAAAAATGGGCCGGTTGGTTGATCGAAATTGTCGCGTCGGACATATCGATGTCGGCGTTGGCTCAGGCTAAACTTGGCAAATATTCACAGTTTGAGGTGCAACGCGGGATGCCGGTTCGACTGATGCTCAATTATTTCGAGCAAAAAGACGACGAATGGCTTTTGCGCGATGATATTCGTAGGAAAGTGTCATTCCGGAAACATGATCTTGTCGACACCTCTCCGAACTGGGGAGCGTTCGATATCATTTTGTGTCGGAATATGATCATGTACCTCGGTCAAGGTGCGCGGGAGTCGGTTTTTACCGCTTTATCCGCAAGGCTTGCGCCGGACGGAGTGCTAATGCTTGGTGCCGCTGAAACGGTGATAGGACAGACTGAGCGCTTCGCCGCCAATGCTGAATTTAGAGGATTTTATCAAAAGATCGGGAATATGGGCAACAAGGGTAGCCCATTCCTTCCCTTGAACACGTTTCAAAGCTTTGCATTCTGCAGAGGGTTTCCTAATATAACCCAATGATCTGGACTCCTTCGCCCAACATCGGAGAGCGCACGCTTCCGATTTCGATGCTCGTTTTGCACTATACCGGAATGAAAAGCGGCGCTTCTGCGATTGATTGGCTTGCCAATCCGCAATCCAAGGTTTCGGCGCATTATGTAGTCGACGAGGACGGACAAATTGTTCACATGGTGCGCGAAGAACAGCGTGCCCAGCATGCTGGCCTGTCCTATTGGCGGGGCATCACCGACAATAACAGCGCCAGCATCGGCATCGAAATCGTCAATCCGGGGCATGAATGGGGATACCGCCCCTTTCCCGAAGAACAGATGGCCGCACTGGTGCCGTTGGTTGCCGAAATAGTCCGCACCTATTCGATCGAACCGCGAAATGTCGTGGGGCACAGCGATGTCGCCCCTGCGCGCAAGCAGGATCCGGGCGAATTGTTCGATTGGGAGCGATTGGCAAAGCTTGGTCTGGCAGTTCCGCGTCCTACCAAAAACCTGGTTGATCCCGGTTGGAGTGATGCGGCATTTCTGCTTGCGCTCGAACGCTATGGCTATGGCGTCACTGACGGCCCTGCTGCAGTCGTCGCCTTCCAGCGTCGTTTCAGACAGGAAAATGTCGATGGCATAATCGACGGACAATGCCGTGCGATCCTGTGGAGCCTTTTGTTGGAATATGAAGGCGGCGCTGCTATAGGCTGACCAGCCAGAGGGTTGGGCGACCGCCGGTGTTTCTTTATGGAGGCACGGGAGGAAAGTCCGGGCTCCAGCGAGGAACGGTGCCGGGTAACGCCCGGCGGTTCGCCATAGCTTAGGCGAAGGCGAATCAGGGACAGTGCCACAGAAAGCAAACCGCCACGGCTTCGGCCAGGCAAGGGCGAAAGGGTGCGGCAAGAGCGCACCGCGCGGGCGGCAACGTCAGCGGCTTGGCAAACCCCACCGGGAGCAAAATCGAATAGGGGCGGCGCATGGCATCCTCCTGCCAGTCGCCCGGGTTGATTGCTTGAGTGTAGCGGCAACGCTGCGCCTAGAGGAATGGTCGCACATCCGCTGTCGCTTAGGCTATAGCGGAGGACAGAACCCGGCTTATAGGCCCTCTGGCACTTTTTCGGACCAAAGCCGCCATGCCACGGCCATCATCCCCGCGAACAACATTTCGATCAGGATAGGCGGTAAAATGCCTGTGCCGATGCCGTCGATCGAAAGGCTGAGCAGACGCCCAGTCAGGGCTGACAAAATCAGGAGGAGGGTTGCGAGCGCCCAATGTGCGCTGCGTTTCCATGACGCCAGCAGCATGAAAATACCGATTGCCAGGAAAATGCCGCCAACATCGGCGCGGATATTGGCCTTGCCCGCTACCGAATTGCCAACAATTCCCCGTTGAAGCTCTATGCTATTCAAATCGAACCAATGCTGGAATGCAGTCAGAATTGAGAGCAAACCGACGATTCCAACTAACCCAGCCCATATCCGCGACAGTGTCATTTTCCTCCACCTCCCCAAAAGATTTACATCGGGTTGCTTTTATGGTCTTCTCTAAGCCAGCGCAAACCAGCCTTTGAAGGGGGAAGTCAAATGTCATTCGTAGATCGCGCAAAAAATATCCTGCTGCAGCCAGCACAGGAATGGGAAGTGATTGCAAAAGAGCCAGCGACCGTCGGTAGTCTTTTTACCGGTTACGCCGCAATATTGGCACTGCTGCCAGCAATAGCCAGCGCATTGTTCATGGGCGTGCTCGGCATCGGCCTTGGCGGAATGGGAGCCGGCGGTGCAATGATGGCTGGCCTTGGCATGAGTTATTGGATCACAACCGCAGTGGTCGGCTATTTCGTTGGCCTGGGGCTTTTATGGCTCGTCTCATTCATCGTGAAATCGGTTTCGCCTAGCTTTAACGGCAACTCCGACATGGTACAGGCAACGAAGCTGATGGTTTATTCGGCAACGCCTACTTGGGTCGCTGGGTTGGTATCCTGGGTGCCTGTCATTGGCATGCTGCTCTCGCTAGCCGCCATGGCTTATGCGGTTTATCTGATCTATCTGGGCGTTCGTCCGGTAATGGATATCCCGCAGGAAAAAGTCGCGGGTATGACCGTTGTGACCGTGTTGATCTACCTTGTCGCATCTTTGGTTGTCGGCGCCGTGATCGCAACCGCTGTCATAAGCATGTTTTTTGGCGGAGCCATGATGGCTGGCGCCGCTTCGGGAATGTAAGAGCGAAATTCGAATCTGGTCACAAAGCCATGCTGTCGCTATGGGCGGCGGCATGGCTCGTTCTTCCCGGAGTAATGATTGGGGTTTTCCCCGCTGGCGCGGCTACGGCTCGTCGCGCGATGCGCAGCCGGTTCGGCTCTGCGACCGCGTAGGATGCGAACGGCCGGGAAAATGCCCTGCGCCCAAATCCCCCAACAGCCCGGAACGCTGGATGTTCTGCGAAGAGCATGCCGCCGAATATAATAGAGGCTGGGATTATTTCGCCGGACTGTCCGCCGAAGAAGCCGCACAGCGCGAAGCCAATGAAAAGCGTGATGCCAGTGGCTATCGTGAATCGGCACATTATGGCTGGGCAGGGTCAGGCGACGGCAGTCGCAGCCGAGACGAAATGCGCGCGCTGGATTTGCTAGGACTGGATACCGATGCCAGCTTTGAGGATGTTAAAAAGGCCTGGCGCAAAATTGCCAAAGAAAGCCATCCTGACGTTCGCCCGAACGACGCAGAAGCTGCAAAGACGTTTCAGGCTGGGCAGGCGGCGTTCAACGTGTTGCGCGTTGCCGAGGAAAACCGTGAGTGGAAGGGCTCGGGGATTTAACCCGCATATCGTACCGCCGTCTCTCGGATCAGCGAAATCATGTTGGGAATGCCTTGCGTCCGGTTTGAGCTGAGTTGGTTTTTCAAATTGAATGGAGCGAGTTTGCCTTCGATGTCGGCTTGCAGAATTTCCGCTGCGCTTTTGCCCTCAACCGTTTTCAGCACCAGCGCTATAATGCCCTTGGTAATCGCAGCATTGCTGTCGGCGACAAATTGCAGTCCAGTGTCTGAAGTAAGCGGATAGACCCACACATTTGCCGAACAGCCGCGAACCAATGTCGCGTCTGTTTTCAAGGCATCCGCCATAGGCGGCAAAGCCTTGCCCAGATCGATCAGCAACCGATAACGGTCGTCGGGATCGAGAAATTCATATTCGTCGAGAATGTCGGCCAATGCTGTCATGGCCGTGCGCTTATGGCCTTGGGCGTCAGAGATCAATGCCTGCGGCGATGGCTTCGAGTTTCTTCACCCGCTCTTTCAGGTCGGCAACCTCGATCCGCGACACGGCAGAAGGTGGCGTATCCTGTGTTGGGCGTTGGATCGTTTCCAATTCGGCACGCTTCAAAGAAATCCAGTCGCGCCAACCACGCAAAGTCACAGCTGCGACAATTCCAACCGTGGCAAGCATCAGCGCGCTTGCGATCATGTAGAAGCTGGGATCCTGGGGCATGGTTCCTTCCTTCCTCGTTCAATCAATTGTCGCGCAACGCTTCAATCTGACGACTGACGTCGTTGGCGCTGTTATTGTCGGTGGCAATCCGTTCCAGCACTTTGATCCGCTCTTTCAACTCGTGGATCTCATGTTGCATGGCTTGAGTATCGCCGTTGCCTATCTGGCGTTGGGTCTTGTTACCCAGCATATCCTCGTCTTCAATAATGCCATGTCTTGCCTTATATTTTGAACTCGCAACCCTGCCGATCGTAACAATCAGGACAATGGCGACGACCATAGTGAAAGGATCACCGATCATTTCAAAACTTCCTTTTCATGCGAAGGGAGGGCAGCCACTGGCTGGCTGCGCAAAGCTTCGATTTCGTTGGCAAGACTGTAGCCTTGATCCGTCACGATGCGTTCCAGCACAGCTACACGTTCTTCCAGCCGGCCCTTGTCAGCAGCATATTGCGCTGCTTTTTCGGCAATGTTCTCGGCATCGAGCTCCATCTGGCGCTCCTTCATTTTTATCCAAGGGCGAATTATTGTGTTGGCAACAATAGCAACCAATCCGCAACTGATCGCTAAAATGAGTATCATTAGGGGGCTCATCAAATTTCTCGATTTTTGTTCAATTGGTTGGGCCACGCAGAGCTTCGATCTCCGATGTCAGCCGATGGCTGTCGTCGACCACGATCTTCTCGATATTGGCCAGCCGATCCTTAACCGAGCCGAGTTCAGCACGAAGCTGTGCATTTTCCTGGCTTATCAGGCGTACACGTTCGATCGCTTCCTGATCATTTTTGGGATAGACGGCTTGGCCCCAAGCGCCATCAAGCGGATATCCGTTTTTGATGCGTATCCATGTGGTCAACACCCAACCGCTGACAGCGGCAACAGCGACGATTGCAATGATGGGAGCGACTGTGGAAATGATGGCTACTTTATCCGGGTCCATTTTTATTCCTTCCTGATCAGCTGCGCTTTAACGCAGTCTTTCAATTTCATCGGCCAATCGGGTGCCGCCATCCGTTGCGATCCTTTCAAGAACCGCAATACGTTCTTCCAGCCTGCTAATTTTGCCTGTTAGTTGTTCATTGTCATTGCTCAGCAAGGCAATTTTACGTTCTGCTTCGGGATGGTTGCTGTCAGTTAGTGCGGTCTTTCCGCCCCATTCATCTTCCAGCGGGTAGCCGTGCTTCGCACGGATCCAATTGTTTATGAGCCAGCCACCCGTGCAGATACCGACAATCCAGATTACCATCTCAGGTCCCATATCCTGTTTCCTTCCTTCTGCGGCTCTCAGCGCAGTCTTTCGATCTCGCACCCAAGGTTCATGCTGCTGTCGGTAGCGATACGTTCCATCACTGAAAGCCTGTCTTCCAGCCGAAGCATCTGGCCGCGCATTGCTTCATTTTCGTTGACCAACAATTCGGTCTGGCGGGTGGGCGTCAGCCCTTCCTGCTTCAAAGCGGCTTTGACTTTGCGACGTCCATACCATTGGATCATCATGGTAACTGCCGCCCCCATCATGCCACCGAGCAGCAGAACTGACATAAACTCCCCTTCGTGCATCTTTGGTCTCCCTGAAAGCGCGCTCAGCGCAGGCTTTCGATTTCGTCAGCGAGCTGTTTGTTGTTGCTCACATAGAAGGTTTCGATATCCGCCAGCCGACGGTCGATTTCGCGGAAACGCGAACGAATATCACGGGTGGTGCGTGCAGGAGATTGCCGCACGCCTTGCCAGAATTTCTGTTCCGATTGGTCCTCGGTGTAAAGATGGATCGGTTTTTTGTCGGCCATCCATGCGGTGATCCAATAGGCGATTAGCGTCCATGGGAAGCCGCCCATTATGGTTAGCGCGACCGCGCCCAAACGAACCCAGAGGACGTTGACTCCGGTATAGTCTGCGATCCCGGCGCAAACGCCTTTCCATTTGGCATTTTGCTTGTCGAGATAGAATTTTGTGTGCGTGCCGGACATCTCAGTTCTTCCTCTCAAGACGGCGGATGTTTTCGCTTATATATTCATCAGCATCATGGTCGATGCGGCGGGGCTGCCAATCCGGATTGTCCGAAGCGACGAGGCGTTCGACCGTTTCCAGACGGTCTTCGAGACGGCGCGCCAGTTCGTTCATGTCGATCAGCATGCGTTCGTCATCGTTGGTAAGGGTTGGCGCGGTTTTCCAGCGGGTGACGTAGTGCATGACCAGCCAAGGCAGGCCTATGAACAGGATTCCGCAAACGAAAATCGGAACTAGGATATCTTCCATCAGCTCAGCCTCCCTTCTTCATGGCTTTTTTCATCGCCGCCAGTTCGGCATCGACTTCATCAATTGAATTTAGAGCGTCGATTTCGTCACCCAAAGTGCGCGGGGTTTCGGCGCCGATTGCCAGTGCATCGGCATAGCCCTGCGCTTCATCAACGCGGCGTTCGAGATCGTCGAAGCGACTGAAAGCAGCGCGGACCTTGTCGCCATTATACATGGTACGCAGCTTGACCTGATTTTCAGCACTTTCAAGGCGGGTCATCAGTGCATTCTGGCGTGCGCGAGCATCAGTCAGCTTTTTCTGCAGCTTGTGAATATCCTGCTCAGATGCTTTCAAGGCATCGTCAAGGACAGCGACTTCGGAACGGAGTTGTTCGGCCATATCGACCGCTTTCTTCCGCTCAACGAGCGCTGCCTTGGCCAGATCATCGCGGTCCTTCGACAGCGCGAGCTGTGCCTTGTCGGTCCAGTCGGCCTGCAAATGATCGAGCTTCGCGATATGTCGCGCCAGTTCTTTCTTGTCGGCAATGGTGCGGGCAGCAGAGGCGCGGACTTCTACCAGCGTCTCCTCCATTTCCATGATGATCATGCGGATCAGCTTTGCCGGGTCTTCTGACTTGTCGAGCAAATCAGTGACGTTGGCAGCGATGATGTCGCGGGTTCGGGAAAATATGCCCATAGTGTGGCTCCGGAAATAAGGTTTGGCAGTCGACTGGTATTTGGTTCCAAAAAAAGGGGTGGCCGGGACGAGCTCGGTTAGGGGAGCTGGGGACGAGCTGGTTCGTCCCGGCCGTTGGCGCACCGCATCAGGCAAGATAAGCCCGGACGATGGCGTTTCGATGTGCTTGTTCTGGTGCATTGGCGTTTGCATCTTTCGTGGAAGCCAGGAACGAGGTGGTGCTAAAGGCAAGAAGCAGAAGGAGTGAGATTGTTCCGCCTACCAACGTCCCCGGGGTGCCGGATTGGGTGTTGTCGTTGCGTTGCATCGGTTTTTTCCTCATTCGATGGTTTCGTTTTGGTCTTGCCAGGATAATAGCAGGAAGCGTGCCAATTTGCTGAAATGGCTAAAATCCGTCTAAGTTGACAAAGTTGACACCAAGAACGCTCTGTCACTCTATGTGAGACTTGCCAACATGTAGTGAAATGTGCCAATGTTCGGAAATGGAACGCGGAACGCAATTTATCGGCCAAAGCTCAGCATTTCTCGATGCGGTAGAGCGTGCCAGCCGCGCTGCTTCGCTCAACCGCCCGGTGCTGGTGATCGGCGAGCGCGGGACGGGTAAGGAATTGATCGCCGAGCGCCTCCATCGCCTTAGCCAAAGGTGGGACGGCCCACTGGTCACGATGAACTGTGCGGCTCTCCCCGAAACGCTGATCGAGGCCGAATTGTTCGGGCATGAGGCAGGGGCCTTCACCGGCGCTACCCGGGCGCGGGAAGGGCGGTTTGAAGAGGCTCATGGCGGTACATTGTTCCTCGACGAACTGGGCACGTTAAGCATGGGTGCACAGGAACGGCTGCTGCGCGCTGTCGAATATGGCGAGGTAACGCGCATCGGCTCGTCAAAGCCGATCCGCGTCGATGTCCGTATTGTTGGAGCAACCAACGAAAGCCTGCCTGAAATGGTCGAGCGCGGCAAATTCCGCGCTGACTTGCTAGACCGGCTGTGTTTCGAGGTCGTGACGCTCCCTCCGTTGCGCGTGCGCGAAGGCGATATCGAGGTGCTGAGCGAATATTTCGGGCGACGCATGGCGAATGAGCTGGAATGGGATGGCTGGCCGGGTTTCGGGCCGGTCGCGGTGCGTGCGATGGAAAATTACCAATGGCCGGGCAATGTCCGCGAGTTGCGCAACGTCGTCGAACGCGCGGTTTATCGCTGGGCAGACCCCGCGCAGCCGGTGGATTATATCCAGTTCGATCCTTTCGAAAGCCCATGGACCCCGCTATCCCAGCCGACCTCTCCGATGCGTGACGCCGAAAGCGGTGGCGGAAATGGCGCCGCAGAAACCGACGATATGGCGGCTCGTCACTCCACAGATTTCTCGGCTATCAACGAAGCCAGCATCAAGGTGGGAGATTTCAAGGCGACCACCGAGGCATTTGAAAAGGCGCTGCTCGAGCAGGCCTTGGCCCAGCACCGCTATAATCAGCGGCAGACCGCGAAGGCCCTCAACCTAAGCTATGACCAGTTGCGCCATAGTTTGAAGAAGCATGATTTGCTGGGGTGAGGGACGTCACCCCTGTGAAACCACCAATCGATACCCGGCATCAATTGCGTCTAGCTCCATTAAATTGCCATAGCGCGCCTCCCAGGCACCGCTGTCGAGATCGGCCGCCAGCCTTTCCAATGCAGCCTCTGCGCCAGCAATCTTCCAGAAGGATGACATGCCCTTGCGAATGCGAGGGTCGAGATAGGCGTGGGGCCGCCGCCAATAGGCATAGAGAAAGCCGTCGCTGCAGTCATGCGGGATCGGAACGGGCAGGGTGGTGACCGGCCCCAGCCAGCGCATAGTCGGCGATGACAGGCATCTGACCTTCATCTAAAGTCACCAGCTCAGGAAGATAATCGGTCAGCCAGCAGCCGCGATGGGCAGGGTCGAATGTCAAAAGCACCACTGGCCCGCGCGACACTCGCCGCATCTCTGTCAATCCTTTTGCTTTGTCGGTCCAGTGGTGAACCGTTAGAATCGCCATTGCGGCGTCAAAGCTATCGTCTGCAAAAGATAAGGCTTCGGCACTGCCTTGAATTGCTGGAGCCGCGCCCTCAGGACGCTGCCGTATCATTTCCGCTGACGGTTCGACTGCGGTTATCTGCCGATCAACCGGTTCGTAACTCCCGGCACCGGCACCCACATTCAACACTGTTTTCGCGTCGCCCAGTGCCGCATGTATATAGGCTGCGATACGTGGATCGGGTTTCCTCAGATTGGCATAATCTACACCGATAGCGTCATAAATGGCAGGCATCTTATCGGCTCTTAAGGCGCGAATCCCACAAATGTTGCCGCCTCTTCGACAGATTTTCGTGGCGGCACCACTGCATTTGCCGGAAAATCCATATCGGGCCAGCCGAGCGCAATGCTTTTCATGATCACCTGATCGTCCGCAATACCGGCATGTTCACGCACCACCGGGCTTTGCATGATACCCTGGCTGTTGATGACCGCGCCCAGCCCGCGCGACCATGCGGCGTTGGCCAATGCGGTAGCGACTGCGCCGCAATCGAACGGGGTGTCGTCGCTGCCGTCGCAGACCTTGTCATAGGTGACGATGATGCAGACCGGCGCGTCGAACTGGCGAAAGCCGCGCAGCACCCAGTCCTGCCGCTTTTCCTGATCGTCGCGTTCGATACCCATTGCGCCGAACAATTGTTTGGCGACATCAACCTGCCGGGTGCGATGCTTGCCCTCGAACGGCTGTCCGATGCGGAATTCGCGCGATTGCGGGATGCCGGCGACCATGCGTTCGGTATTGCCTTTGCGGATCCGATCGAGCGGTTCGCCGGTAATGACGTAAAAATTCCAAGGCTGCGTGTTCATCGACGAAGGCGCGCGCATCGCCAGCGTCAAGATTTCCTCGATCAATTCTTGCGGCACCGGATCGGGCTTGTACCCGCGAATGCTGCGTCGACCCATGATGACATCATCAAATTTCATTAAACCTCTCCCCACAAAAAAGGCGACCCGAAAGCCGCCTTTCTCTATTCCATAGTTGACGCACTCAACCGCCGTTGAAACCGATCATCGCATAAAGCATCGGGATCGACAGCAGAGTGTTGAGACGCGAGGTCATCATCGCTGTGCTCGCCGCCTTTGCTTTGGTTGCATCGTCGGCTTCGACAATGCCTAACGCCTTTTTCTGATTGGGCCAGATGATGAACCATACGTTGAAGGCCATCACTAGCGCCAGCCACATGCCGATACCGATCAAACGGTGGCTTTCAGCAAGGCTGAGTGCCTGCACCAGATAGCCAGCACGCCATGCAATGATCAGGCCGAAGAGAACCGTGAGTGCTGCGCCCCAGCGGAAGAAGAACAAAGCGGCGGGTGCAATATGCTTTGAAACGCCGGGCTTCAGTTCAGCCGGAATTTTAGGCATCGTCGGGATCTGAACGAAGTTGAAATAATAAAGCAAACCGATCCAGAGGATGCCAAAGAAAGTATGCAGCCAGCGGATCGCCTGTTGTTCCATGTCGCCATTGGCGGGCACGCCCGCAATCAGCGCAATCGCCAGCACCAGCCCAGCTAAGAGCACAAGGTGCAGATTTCCAAAAATTTCGCTATTTCGCTTCCCCTTCAGGCTTTGTTTCATTTGATGACATCAAGCCTAGCCAAGGGGGGGCTGTGTTACAAGAGGGGAAGCGGATTGATTTGGTCGCAATTGCGTGGGTGGCAATTTGTCTGCTTTTTTCGTGCGGATCACCCCTTAGGCGCGTTAGCGTCGTCTTCCGCCAGCTTCAGCCCGTGCTTCATCAACATCGGGATTTGTGAAAGGGTGAACAGGAAGGAGAGGGCCGTTACGCCCCACACCTTAATCGCGAGCCAGCTATCGAAACTGAACAGTTCGGGTCGGCGAATGACTTCATTGATTGCGGCCATGCCGACAAAAAACAGCGCCCAGTTGCGCGACAATTTGCGCCATCCGGCATCATCAACGCCTTCAAAGGCATATTCGAGCAGATATTTGAGTAGCGCCTTGCCGCGCAGCAATCCGCCGAACAGGATCGCCGCAAATAGCAGGTAAACGACTGTAGGCTTGATCTGGATATAAACCGGATCGCCGAGCAATACCGTGATTCCGCCAAGCCCAACGACCAGCACGGCGGAGACCCACATCATGATGCTGATCTTGCCCGATTTCCATTTGGAAACCACCATTGCTACCATGATCGCGACCATGAAGGCGATGGTGCCATAGATTGGCCCCTGCGCCGGGTCGGTTTCCGACTTGGCGAGGCGGTTGACAAGGAAGAAGATCAGCAAAGGGCCGAAATCCAAAAGGAAGCTTAGGCCTTTGGGTGTGGGTTTGTGCTTGCTGGGGGCGTTCATGCGTCACCTCCGGCAATGGCTCTCGCGAGATCGCGAGCGTTGAAGGGGCGCAAGTCTTCCATCGTTTCTCCAACGCCGATGGCATGGATCGGCAGGCCGAATTGTTTCGCCGCCGCAACCAATATGCCGCCGCGCGCGCTGCCATCGAGCTTGGTCATGACCAGCCCGGTCACACCAGCGATTTCCTTGAAAACCTCAATCTGACTTAGCGCGTTTTGTCCGGTGGTGGCATCCAGCACCAGTACCACATCATGCGGCGATGCGGGGTTTAATCGGCCAAGGACGCGGCGGATTTTTGCCAGTTCGTCCATCAACTCGCGCCGGTTGTGCAGGCGGCCTGCGGTATCAACGATCAATACGTCGATGCCCTCGGCGGTTGCTTTCTTGACCGCATCGAACACAATGCCGGCGGCGTCGCCGCCCTCGGGTCCGCTAACGATCGGGACGCCAACCCGATCCGCCCAGATACTCAGCTGCTCAATCGCTGCCGCGCGGAAAGTGTCGCCCGCTGCGAGCATAACGCCATAATCCTGTTCGATGAACAGATGTGCAAGCTTGGCAATAGTGGTGGTCTTGCCCGATCCATTGACGCCGATGACAAGAATGACCTGCGGACGTGGGAAAGCCTCGACCTCTATCGGTTTGGCGACAGGTTCGAGGATCGTGGTGATTTCATCCTCGACAATCTGGCGGATGCCCGCTTCGTCGATGCCCTTTTCAAACCGTCCGCTTGCCAGCTTTTCGCGGATTTGCGCGGCAGTCGCCGGACCCAGATCGGAAACGATCAACGCTTCCTCGATCTCATCGAGCGTTTCGGCGTCGAGCTTCCCCTTGGTGATCAGCCCGGTCAGGTTTTCGGTCAGTTTGCCGGACGTTTTCTTAAAGCCGCCAAACAGCTTCTCGCGCCAGCCGGGTTTCTCATTCATGCGGCAATTGATCCTTTGAGCCGTCCATTGTCCACTCCACCCACCTTCACCTTCAGCAGTGCGCCGGGCGCGGTGGGCGTGTCGAGTTCGACATAGGCGAAATTTTCCGAATGACCAGAGCGGCCATCGGCTTCGACGACGATTGTCTGTGAAGTTTCGACCAAAGTGTCGAGCCATGCCGCGCGGCGTGCCGCGACCCGTTCGCGCAATGCCTTGGCCCGCGCCTTGATCGCAGCATGGGCGACTTGCGGCATGCGGGCAGCAGGGGTGCCTGCCTTTGGCGAGTAGGGGAAGATATGGCCGTGAACGATCTCGCATTCATCGACCAGCTTCAGGCTATTTTCAAACATTGCCTCATCTTCGGTCGGAAAGCCCGCGATGATGTCGGCACCAATAGCGATATCAGCACGGGCAGCCTTCATCCGCGCGACCAGGTCAATCGCTTGTTCACGGGCGTGCCGGCGCTTCATGCGTTTGAGGATCAGATTGTCGCCGGCCTGCAACGACAGATGCACATGCGGCATTAGGCGCGCTTCGCCGGTGATCAGGTCGAACAGGCGTTCGTCGATTTCGATTCCGTCAATCGACGACAGCCGCAGCCGGGGTAGGGCGTGGACGCCTTTTAAGATGCGCTCAACAAGTAGTCCCAGATTGTCATTGCCCGGCAGATCGCAGCCATAACTAGTGACGTCCACACCGGTCAGCACGACCTCCTGCACGCCTTGGTCCACCAGCGCCTGTATATGCGCGATCACTTTGCCAGCAGGGACCGAGCGCGCATTGCCACGACCAAAAGGGATAATGCAGAAAGTGCAGCGATGGTCGCAACCGGTTTGCACCTCCACAAATGCGCGGGTGTGGCCGGAAAAGGCGGTAGCCAGATGCGGTGCATTGGCGCGCACTGCCATGATGTCGGATACCCGCGAGGTCCAGCGAGCGGTCACTGAACAAGCCGGCATCCTGCTTTTCTAGGTTTCCCAGCACTGCATCAATCTCGGGCATCTGACGGAATGTGTCGGGCTCAACCTGCGCGGCGCAGCCGGTGACAATGATACGCGCGTCGGGACGGCGTTTTCGCGCTTGCCGTATTGCCTGTCGAGTCTGGCGTACAGCTTCATTGGTAACCGCGCAGCTGTTGACGATGACAAGGTCGCTGCCATCGCTAATCTGCTGCGCCAGCGCTTCGCTCTCCGTAAGGTTGAGCCTGCAGCCAAGGGTAATGATTTCCGGCGCGTTCACCCGAAGCGGCTCCAGTCAGCTTCGCCGGTAAAGACATGTGTCGCTGGCCCCTTCATCTCGATTGGACCGCCCTCAGACCAGCTGATTTCCAAATCGCCGCCTGCTTGGGTGACAGTCACCGGGGAAGTGACGCGGCGGGTGCGGATTGCGGCGACGGCTGTGGCGCACGCACCTGTTCCGCAAGCCATCGTCAGACCAACCCCACGTTCCCAGACTATGAGCCGGATATGATGGTCATCGACAATTTGTGCAACGTTGACATTCACCCGCTCTGGAAACAGCGGGTCATTCTCGATCAGCGGACCGAGCTGTTCGACTGGAATTGCCGCTAAATCGTGGATGAAAAACACCACATGCGGGTTGCCGACGTTAACCGCTACCGGCTGCTCCAGACTATCCCAGCCCACCGGCATCGCCAGCGTGTCCATCGGCATGGCTAGTGGTATCAGTTCCCAATCAAAGGCAGGTTGATCGAAGAAAACGGTGGCGGCCGATTCCGCTGGCTCGGTTTGCAGCAATCCACCTTTGGTTTCGATCATAGCCGGTTTGTCAAGCAAAACTGCAACGCAACGCGTGGCATTGCCGCAGGCCTCAACCTCGCCACCATCGGCGTTGAATATCCGCATCCGCGCGTCGTGGTTTTCGGAAGGTTCAAGCAAAATCAATTGATCGCAGCCAATGCCCGTACGGCGATTGGCTATCGCATGCGCTCTGGCAGCGGACATCTCGACCGGCTGTTCGCGCGCGTCAATGACAACGAAATCGTTGCCAAGGCCATGCATCTTGTGAAAGCGCGTCGCAGTCATGAGCGCGCATTAGGACATAGCGCGGAACCGGTCCAGCAAAAGGCTCTGCTTATTGTCCGGCAGCTGTGCGCGTTACGGGGAAAACGGCATCTTCCCGTTCGCCGAGATTCAAGCTCTTGCGCGGCTGCAACAAATTGCGCTCGGCAAGCAGTGTCGTGACCTGTTCAATCGACAGCGGCATGCCATAGTGCCAGCCTTGGCCTTTCGAGCAGCCCAGATCGCGCAGTGCATGGATCAGGCTTTCTTCCTCAATACCCTCTGCAGTGATCGGCACAGCAAGACTGGCTCCAAGTCCCGCAATTGCACTGACAATCGCGGCGCTTTCGGGGTTGGTTTCCATTGTCGAGACAAAGCTGCGGTCAATCTTGATCCGGTCAAAAGGCAGCGCGCGCAGGTGAGCGAGCGAGCTATAGCCTGTGCCGAAATCGTCGAGGGCAATCTTAATGCCCTGGTTTTTCAAGCTTCCGACGATCGACTGCGCAAGGCTGAGATTTTTGAACAGCGAACTTTCGGTGATTTCCACCTCAAGCCGGTTTGCCGGGAAGCCGGTTTCTTCGGCAACGGGGATGAATTCGTCGGGCGGGATCAGGCCGCGAACCGGAGAAACCCACCGCGCGAGCATTTCAAACCCTGCAAGTTCGCCTGTTTGCAGGTCAATCTGCTGTTCGAAATAAGGCACAAATTCGTCATTGGGGATCGCTGCGCGAATATCGGCTTCCAACGAGTTGCGTGTGCGCAGCTCGATTTCCATACCGCTTTCGAACCAGCAGAATCCGTTCCGGCCGTTTTTCTTTGCGGCGTAAAGCGCGATGTCGGATCGACGGATCAGCATGTCAATCGAATCACAGTCCAGTTCGGGACGGGCGATGCCGATGGATGCAGTCACACTATGGTCGATGTCGCCGATGGTCACCGGTCGTGCCATTGCTTCGATCAAATCTTCGGCAACGCGGTCAACCGTTTCCGGAAATTCAGGTTCGAAAACCATGCAGATGCCAATTCATCGCCGCCCAGACGGGCAAGGATGCTGCTAGGCGGTGCGGTGTCGCGCATCCGGTCAGCAACTTCGCGCAGCAACTGATCGCCACTGTCATGGCCATAAAGGTCGTTAATCTTTTTGAAGCCATCAAGATCGATCATCAAAAATGCAATTGATTTTCCGCGACGCGAAGAACGTGTGCTCAGTTCGGCAGTCTTTTCTTTGATAGCGCGGCGATTAAAAAGATTGGTCAAAGGGTCGGTGATCGCAAGATGTTTTGCGCGCACTTCGGCCTGCTTGTAAATATCAACTTCGCTGCTGAGCGCGGTCGTGCGGCGCCAGATTAGCAAAATGAGAGCGATATTGAGCAGAAGGGCCGAAACCATAGCTTGATCGGTGCCCGGTGCTGTTCCGGCATATTGCCGCACCATCTGGGTCGCAACCGATCCACCGATATAGACAAACATGCCAATAGCGCAGGCCACCAGCAGCGTGTTCACCATCGACATGCGCTTTTGCGGTTCTACACCTATATCTTCGGTTTCGGTAACCGCAGTCTGATTGTTGACACTCATATCGGTTTTGCCCTGTTCTGGCTTCGTAAATCGCTCAAAAAGGTCAAGATTGGGTTAATCCTGTTTTTCCTTTATACGTGGCGTTACAATGTTCAGAGGTCGTTC
>JADKHG010000003.1 GCA_016721875.1 Sphingomonadales bacterium
TCCTCGGTCGCGCCCTATGAATTGGTGCGCAAAATGCGCGCGTCGATTCTTGTGCTCGGCCCGATGCTGGCGCGGATGGGCGAAGCGACGGTTTCGCTGCCCGGCGGCTGCGCTATCGGCAACCGGCCGATCGAACTCCACCTAAGGGCACTCGAAGCTTTTGGCGCCGAGATTGAGCTCGCCTCTGGCTATGTGAAGGCGATCGCCCCCAAAAGCGGGCTTCCCGGCGGCAGCTACAGCTTCCCGGTGGTCTCGGTTGGCGCGACCGAAAATGCACTGATGGCAGCGGTGCTCGCCAAAGGCACCTGCGTGCTGCACAATGCCGCGCGCGAGCCCGAGATTGTCGACCTTTGCAACCTGCTGGTGGCGATGGGTGCCGAGATTGAAGGAATTGGCAGCTCCGACCTGACCATCCACGGCAAAGACCGGCTTTACGGAGCCACCTACCGTGTGATGAGCGACCGGATCGAAGCGGGCAGCTATGCCTGCGCGGTGGCGATGACCGGGGGCGAGGTCGAACTGGTCGGGGCGAACGAACCCGAAATGCAGGCAACCGTTGACGCGCTACGCGAAGCGGGCGTGACAGTAGAAGCCATCAAGGGCGGATTGCGCGTGGCAGCAGAAGGGCGGCTCAAACCGCTGACCATCTCGACCGCGCCATACCCCGGCTTTGCCACCGACATGCAGGCGCAATTCATGGCGATGCTGTGCATGGCCGACGGTGCCAGCGTGCTGACTGAAACCATCTTCGAAAACCGTTATATGCACGTCCCTGAACTCAACCGCATGGGTGCGCATATCGAAACCAAAGGCCGCACCGCGATTGTCCATGGCGTCCCGAAACTGACCGGTGCGCCGGTAATGGCCACTGACCTGCGCGCCTCGATGAGCCTGGTTATTGCAGGACTGGTCGCCGAAGGCGAAACGCAGGTGCAGCGTATCTACCACCTCGACCGTGGCTATGAACGGCTTGAGGAGAACTGAGTCTGGTCGGTGCCGAAACCCACCCCGCACCATTGCTGATCGACGCACTGTTTGGCACTGGCCTCACCCGCGCGCTAGACTCGGCGATTGCCGAGCCGTTCAATCGGTTGGCTGCTTTGGCCAGCCGCTGTGCCGCCATCGACATCCCGAGTGGTATCGGCACCGACGATGGCGCGACCTATGGCGAGGTTCCGCAATTCGACCTGACAGTGGCGCTGGGCGTGTTCAAACCCGCCCACGCCAATCCGCTATGTGGCAAGGAGGTGCTGGGCGATATTGGCTTGATCGAAATTGCTCGCCAACTGGTCAGTCCGTCGTCTGTGTCACCAGCCAAATTCTGATCGCCCCCGCCAACCCCGGCGGCGTCTTGCTTCTGATCCGTTCGGCATCAATCTCGGCCACCAGCGCGTTCACCGCTACCCCGCGCGATTCCGCCGCCGCCTTCAGCATGTCCCAGAATAAAGGCTCCAGACTGATCGATGTTTGATGGCCGTTGATCGTAACCGACCGCTTGACTGGCGGATGATAGGGCGCGCTGGTCATGGGCCACCCGTTGCAGGGTTGCAGCTTTTATATGCCACACTCAAATCGTAGGTGCCGCACCGCGCGCATCGCTCTGCCAGCGGCGATGAATGAGGATCGCCGCGACCATTTCAACAAAGCCTATCGAATAGGCCAATATTGGACCATCTAAGCCGAGGCCGAACAGCGCAGCCGAGCCGATTGCAACGAAGGTAGCAGCCAAAAACCAGAAGGCAGCCTCATCATATAATGTTCGAAAACTGAAATAGCGCGCACCCACCACGACGGCCATTGCGGCTATGGCTTGTTCCGCATCGTCCTGTAACAAAACCCAGGCAACGACAATTCCGGCAAAAAGCACAAATGTCGATTCAAGAGCCAAGCGCTCCAATGGCTTACCCAGGGTAACCGCTGGAGCGCGAAAAAGCGCTTTAGCGATCAGCAATCCTAATGGAAAAATTGCCATTCCACCAAAGAACAGAGTCCAGAAAGCCACAACCGGTCCGTAGCCGGTCCAGGCAAAGCCTGCGCCAAGCCATACCAGACCGGAAACCAGCACTCCAGGCGCTCCCCGAACATAGGCTTTTGCCAAATCCTGTTGAGCCTGTTTCAGTGTTGGATCGGTCATCGGTCTATTTAATACATATGCTGGCCACCGTTGATCGACAGCGTCGACCCGGTGACAAAGCTGGCATTGTCGCTGGTGAGGAATTCTACCCCGCGCGCGATTTCTTCGGGAAGGCCCAGCCGTCCGACAGGAATCTGCGCGACGATTTTCTGCATCACCACATCGGGGATGGTCGCCAGCATCTCGGTGGCGATATATCCGGGCGCAATGGCATTTGCAGTGACGCCATATTTGGCGCCTTCCATCGCCAGCGACTTTGTGAAGCCGTGGATACCCGATTTGGCGGCGGCATAATTGACCTGGCTGATCTGCCCACCCTGCCCGTTAACCGACCCCACATTGACAATACGGCCCCAGCCGCGCGTGCGCATATTGGGGAAGACGGCCTTTGCCATGTTGAAACAACCGGACAGGTCAATGCGAATTACCTCATCCCATTGATCCCAGGTCATTTTCATCATCGTTGCGTCGCGGGTAATACCCGCATTGTTGACCAGAATATCGATCGGACCATGCTCTTCTTCAATCGCGGCGCAGGCGTCGAGGCAGCCCTGATGATCGCCCACATCCCATTTGCGCACCGCAATGCCGGTACGATCGGAAAACGCCTTGGCCGCTGCATCATTGCCGCCATAATTGGCAATGACCGTGCGTCCCTTTTCTTGCAGTTTAAGGCTAATGGCCTCGCCGATCCCGCGGGTACCCCCGGTGACAACCGCTATCCTCATCTCTCTCTCCTGACTTTGCGTCTTGTTTGACCTGTCGATAGCCATGACAAGGCGCGGCAACAAGTTGACGCAAGCGTCAGGAGAATTAGACTTTTGTATTAGAGATTGGTCCAGCCCGCCAATTCGCGGCGGATCAGCGCTTCAAGCATGTCGATGCCTTCGCTGGAATCGTTGAGGCACGGGATATAGGCAAAGTCGGTTCCGCCCGCGTGCAGGAAGCTTTCCTTGCCCTGAATCGCCAGTTCTTCAAGCGTTTCGAGGCAGTCTGCGGAAAAGCCGGGCGCGAATATCGCCACCTTGCGCTTGCCTTGGCGTGCCAGTCTTTCCAGCGTGCTATCAGTCGCGGGCTCGAGCCATTTCGCCCGTCCGAAGCGCGACTGGAATGTCACCACAAGTTCGCGACCCAGTTTTTCCGACAGCAGTCGCGCGGTTTTCTGGCACTGGCAATGATAGGGATCGCCCAGATGCAATGTGCGTTCGGGCATACCGTGGAAGCTGGCGACAATGGCATCTGGGACAAATGGCAGACGCTCCAATGCTTCCCCAACCGACTTTGCCAAGGCATCGATATGCACCGGATCATCATAATAAGGCGGCAGGAGCCGTAGCGCCGGTTGCCAGCGCATATCGGCCATCACCCGGGCCACTTCATCAAACACAGTCGCCGTGGTCGCGCCCGAATATTGCGGATAAAGCGGCGCGATCAGGATTCGGCCGCAGCCGGCGGCCTTGGCCTTTTCCAGTTCGCTTGCAATCGACGGATTGCCATAGCGCATCGCGGCACTGAAATAGACAGCATCGCCAAAGTGTTTTTGGAGGGCATCGGCCTGATCCGCCGTCACGACCGCAAGCGGCGAACCCCGGTCGGTCCAGACCTTGGCATAATTGGCCGCCGATTTTTTGGGGCGGGTGTTGAGAATGATCCCGCGCAATATCGGTTGCCAGATCAAGGGCGATATTTCGACAACGCGGCGGTCCGACAGAAATTGCTTCAGATAACCACGCACCGCAGCCGGGGTCGGAGCATCGGGCGTGCCAAGATTGACCAAAATCACACCAATACGGCGCGGCGGTATTTCGGGATGGTCGGCGGGTCGCTGCATCACAATCCCTTCGACAGCAACGGCAATTCGCGCAAGCGCACGCCCGCGGCGGAGAATAGCGCATTGGCAACCGCTGGAGCGACTGCTGGCACGCCAATCTCGCTCGCGCCACCGGGTTCGGCGTCGCTGCGGACAAATTCAATCTCGATTTCGGGGATGTCCGAAAGGACCGGCAAGTCGATGTCGCGCAGGCGGCGTGCCGTCGGCATTCCGCTTTCATAGTCGGTCGAAGAGCCGAGCGCCTGTGCGAGGCCGAATATGATTCCGCTTTCAACCTGCTGCCGCGCCAGCTCTGGATTGATCAGCCGCCCGCAATCGACCATTGCCGAGATCCGTTCGACCTTCACTCCCGTCTCGCTGGTGGTGGCGGTCGCGATCAAGGCGATATGGCTGCCTTGCATGCTATGACAGGCTATTCCCTTGCTGCTTCCCGATGCGCCACCATCCCAATTGGCTAGTGCTGCAACGCCAGTCAGACAGCGCGCCAAACGGGTCTGGCCAACGAGCATCTGCATGCGGAACGATAATGGCTCGACACCGCTCTCATGCGCGAGTTCGTCGATGAAGCTTTCGATGAAAAAGGCGGTGTAACCATGCCCGCCACCACGCAAGATGCCACCCGGCAGAGGCAGTTTGATCGGATAATGGGCGATGCTCAGATTGGGGATGGCATAAGGCGGGATCGCGCCTGCAATTGCCATCGGATCATGCTCACCAGCCGTTTTCTCCATCGCCTCAACCGCGCCGTCGCCGCTTATTCGTTGCATCTGCTCACGGGCAAATGGCGGGACTGCGATACGCACCGACAGGCCTGTGACCACACCACCCGCTGCAAGCGATGCCGTCATCCGGGCATGGGCGGGCGGTCGCACGAAATCGCGCATGAATTCCTCGGGTCGCGACCAGATGACCTGCACCGGTCGACCGCTATGTTTGGCTAAGGCCGCTGCCTGTCGTGCGATTTGCGAATCGAGATTGCGGCCAAAACTGCCTCCGGCAAAGGTGGGGATCAGTGTCACGTCATCGACCGAAATACCAATGGCGTGCCGCCGCCGCGCGCGCACTTTGCGGGGCCTGACTGGCCATCCACAGCGTTAGCCGACCATCCTGAAACTGCGCTGTTGCGGTGCGCGTTTCGAGTGGGGCGTGCAGTGCAGCTGCGGTAAAATAGAGCGCTTTGTGAATGCGGGTGCCCGAGGATTTATCAAATGCTGCGTCAATTGACCCTTGGTCAAATATCTTCGCGCCTTCCACTTTGGAAAATGCTTTTGACAACTGCTCGTTCATCGACGCGGTTTCGGCCATGAGACCGACGGTCTCGAAAGTCGGTGCAATTGCGTCGAGCGCCTGATTGGCGGCCCACCAGTTGGTGCCGAGTACCGCAACCCAGCCGTCGGTCTTTACGACATCAACCACCGCTTTGCGCTTACTGATCCCTTTTGCTGCAATTGATTTCAGCGTCGTATCGCCTGTGGGCCCCGCCCGAACCGAGGCATAGAGCATGTCGGGCAGTCGAATATCTCCGGCAAAATTGGCGCTGCCGTCAACTTTAGCGGCAACATCAAGCCTGGGCATTTCCTTTCCCGACAGCGCGTTGATCGGCGACGGGTTCAGCGGCACCGGATCGGGTCCGTCAAACGAAGACGCTGCCTCGGCAAGTTGCGAAAAGGGGATCTGTTTTTTGCCGAAAACCACAAAGCCATTGCGCGTTTCGAGATTTTCCCACTCGGTATCCCAACGCTCGGCTGCGGCCTGACACAGCAAAGTGCGCGCGGCCGCCCCGGCCAAGCGACACGGTTCCTCAAACTGGCGGATCGAGGTCGCCCCTCCGGTGATCATGAAGGCGTTGCGCGTCGCCCAATCGTCACCCAAGCCATCAATCGCATCTTCATTGGCGAGAGCGCCCAAGCCCGCAGGCATCAAAGCCGATCGCCATTCGCGCGCAAACAAAGTGTTGGCGAATTCCGGGCTGGCGAGCGCGGGCTGGACAGCAACGGTGCGCCAGTCGGCCCCCAGTTCACCAGCGACGATCTGTGCCAGCGCCGTATAGACCCCCTGCCCCGCCTCGCTTTGCGGGATGGCAACAGTGACGGATCCGTCGCGGCTGATTTTCAGCCAGCTGCCAAATCCATAGTCACCCTTAGCCAGCGGCAAGTTGGCGCGGTATTGGCGCGGCCATAATTGCCAACCAACCAGCAGCCCGACACCTATCCCTCCGCCGATCAGCAGATTGCGCCGCGATAGATCGGGGAGATCGAACCGGCTCATCCGGCGCCACGCTGGCTGTCGATCCATTTACCGACCTTAGTAGCAATCGCCGCAAAGGCGTCGCCAATCGGCGTGTCATGCAACGCAGGCGGATCGCCTTCATCGCTTGCGGTGCGGATCGCGATATCGAGCGGAATGCGCCCGAGGAAGGGAATGCCCAGCTTTGCCGCTGCTGCCTCCGCGCCGCCATGGCCAAAGGGTTCGCTAACCTCGCCACAGTGCGGGCAGAGATATCCCGCCATATTCTCAACCAGCCCGATCACCGGCACTTTTGCCGTGTCGAAAAAATTGATCGCGCGTGTGGCGTCGATCAGCGCGAGATCCTGCGGTGTGGAAATAATCACCGCCCCAGCGGGCTTGTGCTTTTGCACCATCGACAATTGGATGTCGCCCGTCCCTGGCGGCATGTCGACGATGATTTCGCGCACCGGACCCCAGACCGCGTCAACCAATTGTCCCAGCGCCTGTCCCGCCATCGGACCCCGCCAGGCAATCGCCTGTCCATCCTTGGTCAATTGTCCCATCGACAAAAAGGGAACCCCGCCAATGCCCATTAACGGCACCAGCTTGTTGCCTTCGGCGGTCGGCTTAACGCCTTCGCGCGCGAGCAAACGCGGTTGTGATGGTCCGTAAATATCGGCATCAACAAGCCCGACATTGCGCCCGACTCGCGCCATCGCCACCGCGAGATTGGCCGACAACGTCGATTTGCCAACCCCGCCTTTGCCGCTGGCGACCGCGATCAATGTGGGTGTTATCCGCTCCATCGTTTCAAGCACGCGCACCGGAGCACCGTCGGTCAGCTCTTTCGTGCGGTCGCAGACAGCGTTGTTCAATTGCGACCGTGCCTCGCTGTCCAGACCGGCAACGTCGAGAACCACCGTGACCCCACGCTCATTCGCTGTAACGCCGCTGATCCTGCCGTCTGCGATTGGCTGGAGCGCAGCCTGCAATGTGTCCATCTCGATCATGGCTTCGGCGAATAGAATCAGAATCTCTGGAATGACACTGTTTTTCTTTGCGCGGCTTCCATGGTAGCGAACGAACAAACCAAGGATGGACGGGAACTTCAACCGGCATGAGTGAAGAAGGAAAGGCCCCTGGGACGCACCGTCCGCTGGGGCAGGTGGAGACACCGCAGGGCATGGGCCCTCCAAAGCCCCGGACAATGGCTCGGCTGGCCCCTCCAACCCGTGGGATCCCGACGCCATGCGCAAAACGGGCAAGCCCCGTGGGCCCTCACTCGAAGATATTTTTCGCCGGACCAAAGGCAGCGGCGGCGGTGGCTTTGGCGGATTGCCGACCCGGCCCGATGGCAAAAGCTGGTGGCCGATCATCGCTGGCGGACTGGTTCTGCTTTGGCTCAGTTGGTCGAGCGTTCACCGTCTAGGGCCGGAACAGCAAGGCGTTGTCACCACCTTTGGCAAATATTCACACACCGTTGGGCCGGGCATTGCGATGACCGCGCCTTTCCCGATCCAGCGGCTCGAAAAGCTCGACACCCAGCAAATTCGCACAACGCCAATTGGTTCATCCAAATCGAGTAATGACAATCTGGTTCTGACCAAGGACCAGAATATCATCGATATGGCCTATGATGTGCGCTGGTCGATCAAAAGCCCCGAGCGCTTCCTTTTCCAGCTCGATCAGCCCGAACAGACTGTGCAAGAAGTTTCGGAAAGCGCCATGCGCGCCACCGTGGCCAATTTTAATCTGACGCAGGCCATCGGCGATGGCCGTGCCGAAATCGAAGGTCAGGTGCTGGAACGCATGCAGGCTATACTCGACGAATATCGGTCGGGCGTTCTGGTACAGAGCGTTTCAATTCGGCAGTCTGACCTCCAGCAGAGGTCACCGACGCGTTCCGCGCGGTCAACGCCGCACAACAAAAGCGCGAAAGCAATCTCAACGATGCGCGCGCTTATGCTAGCCAAGTGACTCAATTGGCTCTCGGTGAAACCGCCGAATTCGATAAAATTTACGAGCAATATAAAACCGCGCCAGAGGTTACCAAAAGGCGGCTCTATTATGAAACCATGGAGCAGATATTGGGCAAGGTCGACAAAACCATAGTCGAAAGCGGCGCAGTGACACCTTATCTGCCGCTGCCGGAAATGCAGCGCCGAAATAGCGGCGAGAGCAACAGCGTAACCGTTACGGGGAAGAAGCAATGAGCCGGCCGTTCTTTCAAAATCCGGTCGCAATGGGCCTGACTGCGCTTGGCCTGCTCATGCTGATCGGCATGTCCGTATCGATTGTGCCGGAAACCAAGCAGGCCATCATCAGCAGCTTCGGCGGCAAGCCGTTGCGCGTGGTGAACGCCTATAAGCCGGATGAGCAATTTGGCGGCACCAAGCCAGGCCTGACCTTCCGCATCCCCTTTTTCGAGCAGATCCAATATATCGATAAGCGCGTGCTGAGTGTTGGAATGGAGCGACAGGAAGTGCTCTCGACCGACCAGTTGCGGCTGCAAGTCGATGCCTTTGCCCGGTTCCGCGTGACAAAGCCTGTTCGCATGTATCAGGCGATCCGCACCGAAGACCGGCTGCGCGAACAATTGCGTACAATCCTTGGCTCGGCGTTGCGGAACGAACTCGGCAAACGCTCTTTTTCGACCTTGCTGAGCGCCGAACGCGGCCAGGTGATGGAAAACATCCAGACCGCGCTCAATCGTCAGGCTCGTCGTTTTGGTGCTGAAGTAATCGACGTCCGCATCAAGCGCGCGGACTTGCCTGAAGGCACGCCGCTACAATCCGCCTTCGCCCGCATGGAAAGCGCGCGCAAGCAGGAAGCAATTGCGATCGAGGCCGAAGGTCAGAAAGAGGCACAGATCATCCGTGCTAGCGCGGAAGCCGAAGCGGCGAGAATTTATGCTGCAAGCTATAACAAGGATGCCGATTTCTACGATTTCCACCGCGCGATGCAGTCTTATCGCCGCACCTTCCAGCAGGAAGGACAGGAAGGCGGGCCGCGGACTAACATCGTCTTGTCGCCCAATAACGATTATCTGCGGAAATTCCGCGATGGCCGTTAAGACCGGACGTCCGGCCTTGTCGTTTGTCGAAAGCCGACGCGGGTTCGGCAGGACAGCGCTGGTTCATTCAATTGGCGTTAAGGAATATGACGCCACGTAAATTGTGTTTTTCCAGGCAGTGGCCAATTCCGCTGCCTTTGAATTGAGAGGACTGAATATCGTGCGCTATGCTTATGGAATTACCGCACTTTTGTTGCTTTCGGGCAGTGCTTTTGCGCTAGCCGACGGTTCGCCAACACCCGCTGGCGGGCTGGTTCCGGTTCCGGGAAGTATCGCAATGGTACAAAGCGGCGTTGCTCCGCGCGGCGCGCCTGACAGTTTTGCCGATCTGGTCGAACAATTGCAGCCCGCCGTGGTCAATATCGCGACCAAGCAAAAGGTTCAGGTTGCCACCAGCTTCAATCCCTTCACCGGCGAACGTCGCCCTGTAACGCAAGAACAGCAAAGCGGTGGCTCAGGCTTCATCATTTCGGCTGACGGCTATATCATCACCAACAATCACGTGATCGCCGGTGGACCCAGCGGCGACGCGGTTGATAAGGTCACAGTCACCCTGTTCAGCGGCAAGGAATACACGGCAAAAATCATCGGCCGCGATCCGACCTCCGACGTCGCGCTGATCAAGATCGACGCCACCAACCTTCCGTTCGTGGAAATGGAAAGCTCGAAGAAAAGCCGCGTTGGCGACTGGGTGATTGCCATCGGCAACCCGCTGGGTCTGAACAGCTCGGTGACAGCAGGCATCATTTCCGCCTTGCAGCGCAATATCGGCGCGGGCGGGGCCTATGACCGCTTCATCCAGACTGATACCGCAATCAACCCGGGCAATAGCGGCGGTCCGCTGTTCAATCTGCAGGGCAAGGTTGTCGGGATCAACAACCGCCTGATTTCACCTGTAGGCGCCAATATCGGTGTCGGCTTCGCCATTCCGGCAGAAGAAGCCATGCCGGTTATCGAATCGCTAAAGGCGGGTAACCGCCCGGAACGCGGCTATCTGGGCATTGGCATTCAACCGGTAGGCGAAGATCTCGCCGATGCACTGGGGCTTGAGAAAAATCGAGGCGAATTCGTTAACCGGATTGTCCCCGGCGAGGCCGCTGAAAAAGCCGGCCTGAAGGAAGGCGACATCGTCCTGAAAGTGAACGGCCGTGACGTCACGCCCGACGAAACACTTTCCTACATCGTAGCCAATGTGAAGCCGGGAACCAAAATTCCGGTCGATATCCTGCGCGAAGGCAAGCCGATGAAGCTGACTGCGACCGTTGGTACCCGCCCGACTGAGGAAAAAATCGCGCAGAGCAATTTCGACCCTGATGAAAACAAGGATTTCAAGGAAGAAGGCGACTCAGCGGCAACCAAATTGCTGCGTGACACGCTTGGAATCAGCGTCATTCCGCTCGATGCTGAAATCGCGCGTCAACTGGGTATGAGCGCGGATATCAAAGGCGTAGTCGTGGATGTTGCCGGATCGGGTACTGGCTCGCAGGCCGGGCTGCGTCGCGGGGACGTGATCGTTTCGGCCAATTACAAGCCGACCACGACTCCGGATGCGCTTTCAGCAGCCGTAGGCGAAGCCAAAAAGGCTAATCGCAGCGCGATCCTGCTTGGGGTCAAACGACGCGGTGCCCCCACCCAATATGCGACGGTTCGTATCGACGACTGATCCGGCTACCGCTTTGCCCAAAGGGGTGTTAGTCACTGTTCCATGACACTGACTGACACCCCTTGGCGCGAAGACGCTGAAGCCCTGCTTCCCGATCTGGTTGCGCTTCGCCGCGCCGTCCATCGCGAGCCCGAGCTTGGGCTGCAAAACCCCAAAACTCTGGCGAAAATCAAGACAGCGCTTGCTGGCTTGCCGCTCGAATATCGCGAGGGCCCTTCGACCACCGGCTTGATCGCGATATTGCGCGGACCCGCCAATGGCCGAACGGTTTTGCTGCGCGGTGATACCGATGCGCTGCCTTTGCACGAGGACACTGGCCTTGAATTCAGCTCAGGCACAGCCGGCGCTATGCATGCCTGCGGTCATGACACCCATGTTGCGATGCTGACTGGGGCCGCCCGGATGCTGTGCGCGCGACGCGAGCAACTGACAGGCACAGTCGTTTTCATGTTCCAGCCGGGTGAGGAAGGTCACCACGGCGCGCGCTTCATGCTCGACGACGGACTGATCGACCCTCTGCCCGATGCCGCCTTTGCGCTGCACATCATGCCCAATGCGCCACACGGCATGTTTACTGGACGCGCGGGACCATTGCTGGCTTCCTCTGACGTTTTGTCGATCAAGGTCATCGGCAAGGGCGGTCATGCTTCAATGCCGCATGATGCGATTGACCCTATTCCTGTCGCTTGCGAAATCGTTTCCGCAATTCAGACACTGGTGACGCGCAAGGTTTCTGTGTTCGATCCCGCCGTGATCACCATCGCCAAGATCGAAGCTGGCACCACCAACAATATCATCCCCGAAACCGCAAATCTGCTTGGCACGATCCGCACTCTCAGCCCGCATCGCCGCGCGCAGGTAGCGGAAGAGCTGAATCGACTAGCTCCGGGAATTGCGGCGGCGCATGGCTGCAAAGCCGAAGTTCATATCGAACAGGGTTTTCCCGTGACTCTTTGCGATGACCGTGCCGTTGCTTTTGGTAAAAAGCGTTGTCGAGGATCTGTTCGGCAGCGAAAGCTGGACCAGCCTGTCCTCCCCGATCATGGGTGCAGAGGATTTCGCCTATGTGCTGGAAAAAGTGCCGGGCGCGATGTTCTTTCTGGGCGCGAGTCACGAGGGCGACGATTGGCGGCAATGCTGCGGTCTGCATTCGAACCGCATGGTCCTCGACGATAGCGTGATGGCACGCGGTGCCGCATTGCACGCCGCCATCGCCGAACGTTTTCTTGCAGACGGATTCGGCGCAAGCTAACGGACGCAGCACTAGAAAATACAGGGGAATAGCATGCCATCCGGTCTCGCCGCACTGCTCGACGACGTCGCCACCATTGCAAAAATCGCCGCGTCGTCGATAGACGATGTTGCGGCTGCAGCGGGTAAGGCCAGCACCAAGGCGGCAGGTGTGGTCATCGACGATACTGCTGTGACGCCGCAATATGTCACTGGCTTCACCCCTGACCGCGAACTGCCGATCATCTGGCGGATTGCCAAAGGCTCGTTGGTCAACAAGCTGGTCTTCATCCTGCCTGCAGCCCTGCTGCTCAGCTATTTTGCGCCTTGGCTGATTACACCCATATTGATGATCGGTGGTGCCTATCTGTGCTTTGAGGGCGCGGAAAAGGTGATCGAAAAATTCCGCGACGCAACCGACGGCGACGAGGAAACGCTGGCCGAGGAAGTCGCCGAACTGACCAGCGCGGATCACGAGAAAAATATGGTGGCGGGCGCTGTGCGAACAGACTTCATCCTGTCAGCCGAGATCATGGCGATAGCGCTGAAGGAAGTCGCCGACAGCTACCCCTCTATCGGGATGCAAGCGGCCGCTTTGGTGATCGTCGCCATCGGCATCACCATTGCGGTCTATGGTGTAGTTGGCTTCATCGTCAAAATGGACGACATTGGCCTGCACATGGCCACCCGCGAAAATGGTGGAGCAAAGGCCTTTGGCCGCGCGCTGGTGCAGGGAATGCCCAAGCTGCTATCGGCTTTGTCGATGATCGGCACGGCTGCAATGCTGTGGGTCGGCGGACAGATTATCGTTCACGGCTTCCACATCCACCCCGCCGAGTGGTTTGGCCTGCACGAAGGTGCGGTTGCATGGCTGGTTGATGCGGGATTATCGGGTGTGGCTGGGCTGGCAATCGGCAGCGTGATCGTGGTGGTGCACCACTGGTGGGCGCACCGGAAGGCGCATTAAGGAACCAGCACCGTATCGACAGCATCCACTGCGGTTTTCGGATAATCCAGCGTATAATGCAGCCCGCGGCTTTCCTTGCGGGACAGCGCTGAGCGGATGATCAGGTCGGCAACCTCGACCAGATTGCGCAGCTCGATCAGGTCAGGCGTCACGCGGAAATGGCTGTAATAATCACCGACTTCCTGCCGCAACAGGTCGATACGGTGTTTGGCGCGCTCCAGCCGTTTTGTTGTGCGCACAATGCCTACAAAATTCCACATGAACTGCCGGATTTCGCGCCAGCTTTGCTGGATGACGACCTCTTCGTCGCTGTCGGTGACGCGGCTTTCGTCCCATTGGCGGATTGCGGGAGGAGGCGGCAGGCTGTCCCAATTCGCCTCGATATGCTGTGCACAGGCATCGCCAAAGACAAAGCATTCAAGTAGCGAATTGGAGGCGAGGCGGTTCGCCCCGTGCAGCCCCGACTGCGTCACTTCGCCCGCCGCATACAGCCCTGGTGCATCGGTCCGGCCATCAAGATCCACTAACACCCCGCCACAGGTATAATGCTGCGCTGGTACCACCGGGATCGGCTCTTTGGTAATGTCTATGCCCAGGCCGATTAGCTTGTCATAGATATTGGGGAAATGCTCGCGAACGAACTCTGAAGGCTTATGACTGATGTCGAGATGGACATAATCAAGTCCGTCGCGCTTGATCTCGGCATCGTTGGCACGCGCAACAATGTCGCGCGGGGCAAGCTCGGCGCGCTCGTCATAGTCGGGCATATAGCGGTGCCCGGTCTTGGGGTTTTTCAGGATCCCGCCCTCGCCACGCACCGCCTCGGTAATCAGGAAATTCTTGACCTCCAGATTGTAGAGGCAAGTCGGATGGAATTGCATGAATTCCATGTTCGAAACCCGGCATCCTCCGCGCCATGCCATCGCAATGCCATCGCCAGTCGCGCCACGTGGTGCCGTGGAATAGAGATAGGTCCGCCCTGCCCCCCCGGTCGCCAATATGGTCGCACGGGCTGTGAACGCCTCGACCTTGCCCGTACGGCGGTTTAGCGCATAAATGCCATGCACCCGCCCGCTGGTTGAAAAGCGTTCCTGATGCCGACCGACTATGAGGTCAATCGCGACCATATCAGGCACCAGCGTGATGTTGGGATGCGCCTTTGCGGCGGCTTCCAGCGCCTGCTGCACCGCCCAGCCGGTGGCGTCGTTGACATGCACGATCCGCCGCCTGCTGTGCCCGCCTTCACGCGTCAGATGCCAGTTCTCGCCAAATTCATTGGTCGGCCCGCCCAGATTGAAAGGCACGCCCAGTTTTGCCAGTCGGTCTATCGCCTGCGGGGCATGTTCGATGACAAACTCCACCGTTTCGCGGTTGTTGAGGCCGCCGCCTGCCACCATGGTGTCGTCGATATGGCTTTCAAAGGTGTCACCGGGTTCGAGCACCGCCGCAATCCCGCCTTGCGCCCACGCCGTTGCGCCGTCGGACAGCGAACCTTTCGCCAGCACCGCGACTTTGCGCGTCTGCGCGAGTTGTAGCGCTGCGGTAAGTCCAGCCGCGCCTGAGCCGATGATGAGGATGTCAGATTCCATCAGTCACTCCGCACCGCCACTGGTCAGGCTTAAGAACACATCCTCCAGATCGGGCTCTTTGGTGGTAACATCGATGATGCCCAGCCCCAGCCCCTGAACTGTCGTCAGTGCTTCGCCTGCGTTCATCCGGTCCTTGTTATAGACAATCTCGACCGTGCGATCGCCGACAAGCTCTGCCTTTTCAAAGGCGCTGTGCTGGGGGCTTCGGTGACATCGCGGTCGAGTGTCAGCCGCACCGCCTTTTCGCGCGCCATCCCGACCAGTTCGGCGGTGGGTTTGTTTGCGATGACCCTGCCATGGTTGATGATGGCGATACGGTCGCACAGCTGCTCGGCCTCTTCCAGATAATGCGTCGTCAGCACTACCGTGGTTCCGGCCTTGTTGAGCTCAACCACATATTCCCAAAGCTGCTGGCGCAACTCGATATCGACACCAGCCGTCGGCTCATCAAGCACAATCACCGGCGGCGAATGCACCATCGCCTTGGCGACCAGCAAGCGCCGCTTCATCCCGCCCGAAAGCGTGCGCGAATAAGCGTGCGCCTTGTCCTCCAGCCGCACTGCGCGCAGCAATTCCATTGAGCGCCGGTTTTCCTTCCGCACTCCGTACAGCCCGGCATAAAGCTCCAGCATTTCCAGCGGGGTAAAAAAGGGATCGAAGGTGATTTCCTGCGGCACGATACCTATCGAAACCTTTGCATTGCGGGGGTTTTCGTCAATGTCGAAGCCCCAGATGCTAGCCTGTCCGCTGGTCTTGCTGACCAGCCCCGCAAGGATGTTGATAATCGTTGATTTGCCTGCGCCATTGGGGCCGAGCAGACCGAAAATCGATCCCCGCTCGACATCAAAACTGACATCATCAAGCGCCTGCTTGCCAGTGGCATAAGTCTTTCGGAGATTGCGGATTGAAATAGCGGCTTCGGACATGGCTGCAGTCGATAGACCAGCCAATGGCTCCACGCAACGGCCCGAAATTGCTAAGTTTAAGGCCATGCTTAATTTTGGCTCAGCGAATAAATTATTGGCCCGTTAACCATATGCTGAAATGAGCTGGTGGCAGTTTCATGCGAAAGCAAGATTATGTGTGGGGCAAAAAACAGGTCTTTCAAGACTGCCATATTGGCATCAGCGCTGGGAGCATTCCTGGCGGCAGCGCCCGCGCACGCCGATACCGATACCACGACCAGCACTGCGGCCATTCTACGACGGCTGGAATTCATCAAGATCGATGACCTGAATTTCGGCACCATGTATGCTGGAACGACGGCCGGAACGGTAACACTTGCCCCCAACGGCACCCGCACCAAGACAGGCGGTGTTACTCTGCATGGAACCAGCCACAAGGTGGCAGAATTTGCGGGTTGGGGTACCTATAACCAACGCGTCTCGGTTTCCCTTGGTTCGAACAGCATATTCATTACCGGCCCTGGACCGGCAATGCGCGTTCGCACATTTGTTATCGGCAGTACACCGACTGCAGTGTTGACCACGAATCCACAGGTTTTCCGTATCGCCTCCACAAATGGCCTATTCCAATTTCCGGTGGGAGCGACGTTGGAAGTCGCCGCCAACCAGCCGGCAGGCACCTATACTGGCAATTGGAACATCACACTAAACTATCAGTGATCCCCGAGCATTGCAGAGCCGCACAGGCTTTGCTAACGGGCAGCCCATGACCAGCGAACCTGAAACGATCGAAGTCCGCATGCAGCGCGTTTCTTGCGACGGCAGCGGTCATGGTATTCCCGCCGCGCTTGGCCATCCGAAGGTGTGGCTGGAGATTGACGAAAGCGGCTATGTCGATTGCGGCTATTGCGACCGGCGCTTCGTGCTGGTTGGTGGCCCCGCGCAGTCGGCAGCCAAGCCTGCGGCCATCACCAAAAGTGAATTGCCGCCTTTCGCTGGCGAATAATCCTCCTATATCGGTCTGATGACCCAGACCGATCCCCGTTCCTTCCTCTATCAACCCGGCTTGCTCGATCCCGATAGCGCCAAACGCGTTACCCGTGATGCATTGTCTGCCTGCGATGATGGCGAACTCTATCTGCAATATAGCGCGAGCGAGAGCTTTGCGTTCGACGATGGCCGGTTGAAAACGGCAGACTATTCGACCGCCTCGGGATTTGGCCTGCGCGGTGTTTCAGGCGAGATGACCGGGTTCAGCCACGCCAACGACATCAGCGAAGGCGCGATCCGGCGTGCAGCAGAAACGCTGCAACTGCTCGATCCTGCGAAAGGAACCGTCGCACCCCCGCCGCGCAACAACAACCGCCATCTTTACACCGATGCCAACCCACTTGATCTGGTCCCCTTCGCCAAAAAGGTCGATCTTTGCCAAAAGGTTGACGCCGCCGCGCGCGCACGAGACCCTCGCGTCTCCCAAGTGACGGCCGGCTTGTCAGGAAGCTGGACGGTGGTCGAGATCGTCCGCGCCGACGGCTTTGTCGCAACCGACATCCGTCCACTTGTGCGCCTCAACGTGTCGATCGTGGTCGAAGAAAATGGCCGTCGTGAAACCGGCAGCTTTGGCGTTGGTGGGCGCTATCTGTACGATCAATTGTTCGAAGAAGAGTTGTGGAACCGTGCAATTGACGAGGCATTGGCGCAAGCCCTGACCAATTTGCGCTCGGTTGCGGCTCCGGCAGGCGAAATGACCGTGCTGCTCGGCCCGGGCTGGCCGGGTGTATTGCTACACGAAGCGGTTGGGCATGGTCTGGAAGGTGATTTCAACCGCAAGGGGACCAGCGCCTTTTCGGGCAAAATCGGGCAGCGCGTGGCAGCACCCGGCGTCACCGTGGTCGATGATGGCTCGATTGCCAACCGCCGGGGCTCACTGTCGATTGACGACGAAGGCACGCCCACTCAGGAAAACATCCTGATCGAGGATGGCATCCTCAAATCCTATATGCAGGACCGGCTGAACGCGCGGCTGATGGGGGTTGAACCCACAGGCAACGGACGTCGCCAAAGTTTCGCCCACGCGCCGATGCCGCGCATGACCAACACTTTCATGAAGGGCGGCGACGACAATCCAGAAGAACTGCTCTCGCGGGTGAAGGATGGGATTTTCGCCAAGAGTTTCGGCGGCGGGCAGGTTGATATTGTGTCGGGCAAGTTCGTGTTTAGCTGCACCGAGGCTTATCGCGTTAAAAATGGCAAGCTGGGCGACCCGATCAAAGGAGCAACGCTGATCGGAGACGGGCCAACCGCGCTCAACAAGATCATCGGCATCGGCAACGACATGGCACTCGACGAAGGGATCGGTGTGTGCGGCAAAGGCGGGCAAAGCGTGCCCGCTGGTGTCGGCCAGCCGACGACATTGGTCAGTGCGCTGACCGTCGGTGGAACCGCCGGATGATCGACGACGAAGAGGAGAGCGAAGCGCCACTTCCGCCCTCAGATTGGGCCGAGCGGGTGCTGCAATTCTGGTTGGTCGACAGCGGCTTTGCTGACTGGTTCGCGGGAGGTGCAGAATTTGACACAAAGGTAGCCGACCGTTTTGCGGGCTGGCGTGAAGCGCTGAGTAGTCAGCCAGTCGAGGTTTTTTTAACCGACGCCAAAACCGCACTTGCTGCGAACATCCTGTTCGATCAGGTACCGCGCAATGTGCATCGCGGGACAGCAGAAGCCTTTGCCACCGACCATCTGGCGCTGGCAATCAGCCGCGCGGCGATTGAACTGGGCTACGATATCGGCCTGAGCAAAGACGAACGACTGTTCCTCTATCTGCCCTTTGAGCACAGCGAAAACCGCGAAGACCAGCGCGAATCGGTACGGTTGATAAGCAGCCTGGGTGACGCCGATTTGCTCAAATATGCGCTTGATCACCAGGCGATGATCGAACGCTTTGGTCGCTTCCCGCACCGCAATTTCGCCTTGGGTCGGGCCAACCGCCCAGGAGAAGCCGAAGCCGTCGCCGCTGGCAACCATTGGTAATTACACGCTAAACGCTTGCGCTGCGCTCTGTGAAGCATATACTATCAACTATCGGGTCGCATATACCGCCAGCTTAATGCGCTGGCGTGTAGGAGAAATGCCGTGCGTACTGCCTATCGATTTGCCTCCTTCGCTGCCGTTACTGCGATGCTTGTCGCCGTTCCGGGCTCTGCTCAAAAGACGACCGGACCAAAGGCGCGCTACGCAATGGACGTCTCCACCATGTCTGGCATGGGCATGGGTGCAATGATGGGCCGTGGCCTTGGTGGTTTGCTGGGCGGCGGCGGCGACAATTATATGCTCGACCTTCGGTTGACCTCGACCACGCCTTCGCCAACACAGCCGGAAAAGGGCGATCATTTCTTCCTGCCTGCGGCGAAGATGGGCAAATCGGTACCGTTGCTGGGCGATGCACCGGGGGATTCGAAGCCGAAATATGATTACGACCCCAAGCAAGGGACACTGGAAAAGCCCAAGGGCCGCATCCTGATGTTCTGGGGTTGCCATGCAAACGCCCCCAAAGGTCAGCCCTACATCATCGATTTCGCCAAAATGCCGACTGCAAAATGCCTGCAAATATGCCGCAGCAGATGCAGCGTTATCAGGCAGAGGCCAATGCGCGTGATGCCAATGCCGCTTGGTGGCCCAATGGAAAAAATGGCAAACAGCCCAAATCGGGTTCGTCGCTGCGCGGTGATCACCGGATTGCGAGTGGCTTTACCCCGGAGATTAAATTTTCGGTCGCCAACGACTATATGGCTGCGCTGAACGTCAATCCGTCGGACTCGGGTGGTTCTATTCTGCTCGGCTGGAACAGCATACCGACTGCCACCGGCTATGCGGCATGGGCGATGGGCGGAATGGAGCGCGCTGGCCAAGGCGGTGACATGGTGATGTGGACATCGGCCAATAACCGGGACTTTAGCGAGGGAATGGGTTGGCTGTCTCCCGCCGAAGTTCAAAAAGCGATTGCCGCCAAAAATGTGATGCCGCCATCGCAGACCAGCTGCAACATTCCTGCCGAAGCCAAGACTGCTGCTGGCGGAATGATGTTTGGCAGCATGAATGCCTTTGGCCCCGAAGAAAATTTCGCATTCCCTCCCAAACCCGCTGACCCTAAGGCGGTCTGGCATATAGAATGGACCAGCAAGGTCCGATTCCGGGCCTTTGCCAGCTTCATGACTGGAATGGGCGGTGCAGGTGGTGGCGGCGGCGGCGCGGCACCAGCGCCCCGCAAGCCGAAGCCCTGCAAAGGCCCGTTTGGCGTACCCATTCCAGGGACCTCCTGCTAATTTGCAAAGCGCGTCGGCTTTCGGCATGAGTGTTTCATGGCCGATTTTTCAGAAGCGCTAAGCGAAAAACATATCGAGATGATCGGCAAACAGCCGGTCTTTTCACCGCAACCGCTGCCGCGAACGGACGTATCAACCTGTCTCCCAAAGGCTATGACTGTTTCCGCGTGCTCGGCCCGAAGCAAGTTGGCTATCTCGATCTCGCGGGGTCGGGTAACGAAACCCACGCTCATCTGGCAGCCGATGGTCGGATCACGTTGATGTTCTGCAACTTCGACCGGCCCGCGCTAATCCTGCGGATTTATGGAACCGGCCGGGCGATATTGCCGCAGGACAGCGAATGGGAAGAGCTTGCCGCACATTTTGAGTTGTTTCCCGGAACACGCCAAATCTTTATGATTGATGTCGAAAGCGTACAGACAAGTTGCGGTTGGGGCGTACCATTCATGGAGTTTGACCGCGAACGCGACACATTGAAAAAAGCCCATGCGCAACTGGGCGAAGAAGCGTGGCTCAAAAAAGTTCAAGGGCGAACGACCAGCATCGACGGCTTGCCGACGCGTGCACCCGATCGGTATTTTGGCGCAAGCGACGTAGTGGAATCGCAATGACCGGAAAGACCATAGCCGACATCCCGATGAACGGGCGGTTCGATCCGCGATTAGCAACCCAGTTTATGGCAGGAGCCGGACATAATGGTTTCCTCGGCTCTCGCTATGCCGATCATGGAGACGACTGGGTCGAACTGACGCTCGATTGGCGCGAGGACCTGGTTGGCGATCCTTCAAGCGACGTTCTGGCTTCGTCCGTAGTGATTAGCCTGCTCGATATCGCTTGCAGCTTGTCTATCTGGACCAAATTGGGCGAGTTCCGTCCGCAAGTGACGATGGACTTGCGACTCGATTATTTGCGCCCTTCGCCAAGGGGCGAACCGTTGTTCGGACGCGGAATTTGCTATCACCTGACCCATAGCGTCGGTTTTGTCCGCGGCATTGCGCATAATGGCGATCCGGACCATCCGCTGGCGCACGCTATCGGTACCTTTATCCGGGTCGGAGATCGTCTGCCATGACCGAGCGGGCTATACTTCCCCCCTACGCGCTTGCGCTCGAAATGGTACTGGATGGCGAGTATGAAGGCCGACCACGTATCGCTATGCCTTTTGCCAATAAGGTGCAGGGCCGACCTGGTTTCCTGCATGGTGGCGCGATTTCAGGGCTGTTGGAAATTGCGGCCGTTGCTGCAATTCAGGCCGAACTGCGCAAACGCGGTGATGAAGCCAGCTTCAAGCAGGTCAATGTCACCGTCGATTTCATGCGCAGCGGATTGCCGCAAGTCAGCTATGCAGCTGGCGAAGTTATCCGCATGGGCCGGACAATGGCCAATGTCGAAGCGCGAGCGTGGCAGGACGACCCTGCCAAACCGGTCGCTATCGCCAATATGCATTATTTGATGAAGCGCGGATAGCCGAGCTTACGCTTCGCCGTGGGTTTCGATCAACGCCGCGGCCAAAGCTTCTTCGGGTGACTTTCCGCCCCAGATGATGAACTGGAATACAGGGTAAAACCGCTCACATTCGTCGAGTGCGACATCAATAATCGTCTGTGCCTGATCGACATTGAGCATACCGCTGGGCGGTAACAACGAGCCGTGACGGAACAGCAGCAGTCCGTTGGAAGACCACAAATCAAAATGTCCAAGCCAAAGCTGTTCGTTGATCAGGCCCAGCGCCGTATAGATGGTGTTGCGATTTTCGGCTGGTACCGTGATGTCGGGCATCACCAACAGCTGGAGCGCATTATCCTCTTCGCGCCAGATTGCGCGGATCTGGTAGCTGGTCCAGCTGCCCTTGAATTCTGCCGAAACCTCTTCTTCGCTTACGCCTTCATGGTTCCAGCCGCGCGCTTCGAAAAGCGCTGATAGCATATCGAGCGGCGGTGTCTCGTCCCGCTCATACTCGCTAAATTCTTCATCGCGATCCCGCATGGCCGTAGCGCCCCTTATCTGGGCACTATTTGCCTGTTCGATGAATCGCACGCAAGCAGCGTTAGCCCACAGGCTTTACAAGTCTGTGGGCGATATGTGGATAAAGTCGCAAAAGCGACTTATTTGCGGGGTGTTGCTTTGGCCTTTGGCGCAGATTTGGTTGCCGATTTCGCGGACAATGCCGCCTCCAGCGCTTCTACTCGCACCTTCAAAGCATCCGCTTCTGCCCGTGCATTCGCCGCCAGTTGCTTGACAGCGTCAAACTCTTCGCGGCTGATCAGGTCCGTTCCCGCCACCCATTGCCGGTTGCGCTCGCGAAAGGCGCTTTCAACTTCGCGCCCCATTCCGGCAACGGTTCCGGCAACACCGGTCGCGAGTTTTGCAAGATCATCAAAAATCCGTTTTTCGGTCTGCATGGCAATCAGCCTCCAATTTCTGCCGAAGCAGCGGGAACATATAAACTTTCTGCGTCGGGATTAAGCGCATCAATCTGGTAATTCAGGATGCCGGCGAAACTGAGCCAGGCCATATAGGGCACCAACAGCCAAGCCGCCGCCTTGCGGATTCGTCCAAAAACCATGGTCGTGGCAAAAGCGGTAATCCAGATCGCGATTAACAGGTAAAAGGCGCTGGTAACTTCATGGCGACCGAAGAAAAGCGGCGACCAGCTGAGATTCATCACGAATTGTAAACCGAACAGCGCGACAGCAGGCCACCGCAACGGGGCTCCGCGCGCGTTGAGAATGATGGCGAGCGCCAATCCTTGCATCAAATAGAGAATTGGCCAGACGACACCAAAAACCCAGCCTGGCGGCTGCACTGCAGGCTTTTGCAATATCTGGTACCAGCTATTCGCTTCACCCGACCCCGACACCACCCCCGACAACAGCCCAAGGACCATGAGGGTCGGAATAGTGAACAATGCCCATCGTACCAGCGACATGCGCAGTTGGGATGCAGAGGCAATTTGACTCATTGGCTTTTCATTTATCCTGCGAGATTCGATCCAGTTGTGGCACCATAGGGAGCCGCACTGGCAACGACAAGGCCGCGCTCTCGACTGAGAACGCGGCCTTGCAAATATCCAGGCTATGCCGGTGGATTTATGCCTTGCGGCAACCCGACAATGCCATTGATCCGAACGCGCCGGCTTTCACTTCGCCGCTGATATTGTCGCCATCGACGGTGGCGCTGCCTTCCAGCGTCATCGGCATCGGCACGGTCATGTCCATTTTCCAAGTCAGGCTATTGCCATCAACTGTTCCGTTTTGAACATCCATTGAACCCATAGCGCCGGCAACCTTGCCGCTAAAGCTGGCTCCGTCGCTGACCACGGTGAAAACCGATTTCTGATCACCCATCGGGGTTTTGATCGTGACGTCCCAATCGCCATCTACTGCTGCCATTTTCAAGTCCTCTCTTTTCAGGGGGTAGTAACATTGCTGTTAGCAGCAGGATTGGTAGCAGCTTCGCCGACCATTTCAATTGGCAATCCAAGCGATTCCAACTGCGGCTTAACTTTTGCGGCATCTCCAACGACCAGCCATACCAACTTAGACGGATCGACCTTGGCATTGAAGGCTGCAGTCATGCCTTCGGCAGTCATGGTGCCATATTTGCCAGACAGTGTTTCGACATAGTTGACGGGCCGGCCATAGAGTTTGTCCGCTTGCATTTGTCCCAGCACCGCAGCCGATTGTTCATAGCTGCCGGGCAGCTCGAGGACGTTGCTGACTGCGGTCGCATTGCGTTCCTCAGCGCTGACGCCTTTGCCTCCTCTGAAATCATTCAAATGACCGATCAGTGCGGCGATAGACGGGCCTGTTTGGTTGGTTTGAACCGGTGCTTGGATCAGAAAGGACAAAGGACCAACTGCACCCGGCACCTGCGACCGCGTGCCATAAGACCAACCTTTGGTTTCACGCAGATCCATATTGATACGCGAGGTAAAGTCCCCGCCAAACACCTCGTTCGCAGCGCGCAAAGTTACCAAATCGTCGCTGCCCTTGGCATCAATTACCATGCCAGCCGAAATCATCGACTGCGGGGAGTTGGGGCGGTCGATCAGCACGATTCGGTTCGTGGGTGTGGGTATAGGGGTTGCAAAGCTCTTGGCCGCTGCCCTACTTGCCTTTGCAGGCTTCCACTTACCGAACCGTTTGTCGAGCTCTTTGGTCAATTCTTTCAAGGTCGTATCGCCGACTGCAAAAATCGTTGCCTTGGCCGGATTGATCCATGCTGCGTGAAAGGCGGCCACATCATCACGGCTCAGTTTTCCGACCGATTCGACATTGCCCGATCCGGTTACCGGTCCTCCATAAGGGTGATTCGCGCCATAAAGCAAAGGCGGCATTTTGTGCGCGGCGATCCCTTGCGGCTGGTTGTTTTCGGCAGCGATGCGGGTCAATTGCTGCACCCGGATCCGCTCTACTTCCTTTTCGGCGAAGGCCGGATTTTTCACGACGTCTGCAAGCAGATCGAGCGATGCTCCCAGATTGGGCTTGACCGCACGCAAACTGGCGACTGTTCGGTCTTGGCCGGAGGACACGCTGACATCCGCACCCAGCCGTTCTTCGGTTTCGGCAAGCTGGGTGGAATTCAGCGTCTTGGTGCCTTCCATCATCAGCGTGCCTACCATGCTGGCCAACCCGCGTTTGTCCGGACTGTCGGCCGAATAACCCGCGTCAAAGCTCATCGCGACTCGCACCGTGGGAACGGCTGTCCGCCGCGCAAAAAAGACCTTTACGCCATTTTTGAGTTTCCCTTCTTCCACAGTGGGAAAATCGACATTGGGCGAGGCTCCGGCTTCGGGGAATTTGCTGCGATCACCGTCGAAGGCGAGCAAGCTACCCTCAGGCCATTCGTTGCCTGGGGGTGTATAATAGGCAGGGGCGGACAATGTTCCGGTACGCGAACCAATGCCAGAGCCGACCTCCTTATAGGCTTCGCGCTCACCCGGATCGACGCGGATTTCCAGCACGGGGCGCTTCAGCCATTTCTGCATTGCGGCTGTTACCGTTTCCGGCTTCAATTCAGCCAGACGTTTCAGCTCGGTTTTGTAATAGTCAGGATCACCGACAAATAGCTGGCTTTGCGCAAGCGCAACCGCCTTGCCGCCAAATCCGCCAACCTGCTCAAGCCCTTCAATCCGCTCCGCAGCTTCACTAGCTGCAACACGCTGAACTTCGTCTGCAGTCGGACCTTTGGCAATGAAGTCGGCCATCAGTTCGTCCAACCGTTTGCCCAGAGCATCAGCATCGCCACCCGGTTTCACATCGGCCTGAACCCAGAAAAGGCTCGCATGGACAAAGGGCATGACAAAGGCTGAAACAGAAACCGCGCTTTGTTCTTCGCGCACCAAAGCGTTGTCGAGCCTAGAGCTAGCCAAGCCACCCAGCACTGATGCACCGGCGCGGAGAGCGGTAAATTCGGGATCCGCGAGGCCTGGAACCACCCAGTGGCGGAAAATGCGCGTCGTCGGAATCTTGTCCTTCATCGCGATCTTGACTGGCTTTTCGAGCGTTGGGATCGGCGCATTGACCGGGGGTACATCGCGGCCTCGTGCGATGTCCCCGAACCATTTTTGCACCAGCGGCTTTGCCTGAGCAGCGTTCATGTCACCTGCCAGCACCAGCACCGCATTGTTCGGGCCGTAAAAATCCTTGAACCATTTTTTGAAGTCATCAAGTTTTGCCGCAGCCAAATCTTCGAGACTGCCAATGGTATCGTGGTGATAAGGGTGACCGACAGGGAAAAGCGCCTCTGAACGCGCATAGTCGACAAGACCGAATGGCTGGTTGTCGCCCTGGCGCTTTTCGTTGGACACCACACCGATCTGGTTCTTGACCGACTGCTCGGTCAAACCGCCGAGCAAATGGCCCATGCGGTCACTTTCCAGGAAGAGCGCTGATTCCACCGCGCTGGTCGGTACGGTCTGGAAATAGTTGGTGCGATCAAGCCAAGTTGTGCCGTTCAGGTCAGTCGCGCCAATCCTTTTGGTGTACTCAAAATATTCGCCCGGCGCATTTTCCGATCCGTTGAACATGATATGCTCAAACAGATGCGCAAAACCGGTCTGCCCCTTGGGCTCATGCTTGGACCCTACTCCGTACCAGATCGAAACCGCAACCACAGGGGCCTTGCGGTCTTCGTGCACCAATACCGTCAAGCCATTATCGAGCGTGAATTTTTCATAAGGGATATTCACTTGCTCAACCAAATTGGCGACAGGTGCCGGTTTTGATTTGGCATTCGCTGCCGTCGCAAGAGCGAGCGACGACACAGCCAGTGCAAGGGTCAGTTTACGGATCATGAAAAAAGCGCTCCTCGGGAATCAAATAATCAAAATAGACTATAGAAGCCGCGAGCATATTGCCAACAGGGAGACATCGCTTTTCGACCAACGCCTTAATTGCTCCGATTACGGTTTTTTGCACACGCCCCTTGTGTGATATAAATGCAACATTACATCTGCCTCATAGGCTTCCTAGATAGTGAGCGGGGAAGCTGATCGCAAAGGACAGGGATATGAATCTCGAAAAATTTACCGATCGCGCCAAAGGCTTCCTGCAAAGCGCGCAGACTGTTGCCATTCGCATGAGCCATCAGCGGATCGGCCCCGAACATCTGTTGAAATCTTTGCTCGAGGATGAGCAGGGCATGGCCTCAGGCCTGATCAAGGCAGCAGGCGGTGATGCCGCAGCAGCATTGCGCGAAATCGACGCTACGCTGGCGAAGGTGCCAGCGGTATCGGGAGGCGGCGCGCAGCAGACTCCGGGGCTGGATAATGACGCTGTACGAGTGCTGGATCAGGCCGAACAGGTCGCACAAAAGGCTGGCGACAGCTATGTAACCGTCGAGCGGCTGCTGTTGGCACTCACGCTTTCAGGCACGACGACAGCTGGCAAAGCTCTGGCGATGGCGGGAGTGAAAGCCGAAGCCTTGAACGCTGCGATCAACGAACTGCGCGGCGGACGCACCGCCGATACCGCGGGCGCCGAAGATCGCTATGATGCGCTAAAAAAATTCGCCCGTGACCTGACTGCGGTGGCGCGTGAAGGCAAGCTTGATCCGGTGATTGGCCGCGACGAGGAAATCCGACGCACCATCCAGATTTTGGCACGGCGCACGAAAAATAACCCGGTGCTGATTGGTGAGGCTGGCGTCGGCAAAACCGCGATTGCCGAAGGGCTGGCGATCCGTATCGCCAATGGTGACGTGCCTGACAGTCTGAAGGACCGCAAACTGATGTCGCTCGACATGGGCTCGTTGATTGCGGGAGCCAAATATCGCGGCGAGTTTGAAGAACGGCTGAAAGGCGTGCTTGACGAGGTCAAGCAGGCCGAAGGCGACATCATCCTGTTCATCGACGAAATGCACACACTGGTCGGCGCAGGCAAAGGTGAAGGCGCGATGGATGCGTCAAACCTGCTGAAGCCTGCGCTGGCACGCGGCGAATTGCACTGCATTGGCGCAACCACGCTCGACGAATATCAGAAACATGTTGAAAAGGACCCGGCGCTGCAACGGCGTTTCCAGCCGGTCTTTGTCGGCGAGCCGACGGTCGAGGATACGATCTCGATCCTGCGCGGCCTCAAGGAAAAATATGAGCTGCACCACGGCGTGCGGATTACCGATGGCGCACTGGTCAGCGCAGCGACGCTTTCGCATCGCTATATTTCTGACCGCTTCCTGCCCGACAAAGCGATCGACCTGATGGACGAAGCGGCATCGCGGTTGCGGATGGAGGTCGAATCCAAGCCCGAAGAGATTGAAAATCTCGACCGCCGGATCATGCAGTTGCAGATCGAACGCGAAGCTTTGAAAAAGGAAACTGATACCGCGTCGAAAGACCGGCTGGCGACGCTTGAAGAAGAGCTTGCCAATCTCGACCAGCAGTCGGCCGAACTGACCACGCGCTGGATGGCCGAGAAGGAAAAAATCTCGGCCGAATCAAAGATCAAGGAAGCGCTCGACCATGCGCGCATAGAACTGGAACAGGCGCAGCGTGCAGGCGACCTCGCCAAGGCGGGTGAGCTGCAATATGGCACGATTCCGGGCCTTGAAAAGCAATTGGAAGACGCCGTTGCCGTTGCGGGCAATGCAATGCTGCGTGAGGAAGTAACCAGCGAAGACATTGCCTCGGTGGTCAGCCGCTGGACCGGCATCCCGATGGACAAGATGATGGCAGGCGAGCGCGAAAAGTTGCTGAAGATGGAAGAGTGGCTTGGCGCGCGCGTGATCGGCCAGAAGGACGCGGTTGTAGCGGTATCAAAGGCTGTGCGCCGCTCGCGTGCTGGCTTGCAGGACCCCAACCGCCCGCTCGGCTCGTTCCTTTTCCTTGGCCCCACCGGCGTTGGCAAAACCGAGCTGACCAAGGCGCTGGCGCAATATCTGTTTGACGATGACAGCGCGATGGTGCGGATCGACATGAGCGAGTTCATGGAGAAACACAGCGTCTCTCGCCTGATCGGCGCGCCTCCGGGTTATGTCGGCTATGATGAAGGCGGGGTATTGACCGAAGCTGTTCGCCGTCGCCCCTATCAGGTTGTGCTGTTTGACGAGGTTGAGAAAGCGCATAGCGACGTATTCAACGTGCTGTTGCAGGTGCTCGACGACGGCCGCCTTACCGATGGACAAGGCCGCGTAGTCGATTTCTCCAACACGCTGATTATCCTTACATCGAATCTCGGCAGTCAGCATCTGGCGGCGCTGGCAGATGATGAGGATGTCGAAAAGGCTGAACCGCAAGTCATGGAAATCGTCCGCGCGCATTTCCGACCCGAATTCCTGAACCGGCTCGACGAAATCATATTGTTCCACCGTCTGGCCGCGCAGCATATGGCGCCGATTGTCGAAATACAGGTCGGTCGGGTGCAAAAACTGCTGAAGGACCGCAAGATCGTGATCGAACTCAGCGACGAAGCGAAGGCTTGGCTGGGCCGCGTCGGCTATGATCCGGTCTATGGCGCAAGGCCGCTGAAACGCGCGATCCAGCGCCATTTGCAAGACCCGCTGGCAGACCTGATCCTGAAGGGCGAAGTGCCCGATGGCTCAACACTTAAGGTCGAGGAAGGCGATGGCGCGCTGAAATTTACGGTGAAGCCGCTGAAAGAATGAACGCCTAAAGCGGCTTCACCAATTTCAACGGATCAACCCGCGCAGCGTTCCATTTCAGCCCCCAATGCAGGTGTGGTCCGCTGGCGCGTCCGGTCATCCCGACCTTACCCAGCGGCTGCCCCTGCTTCACACGCTCGCCTTCGCTGACCAGCAAGGCCGAGCTGTGGAGAAAAGCACTGTTGAGACCCATGCCATGGTCGATCATCAGCAAATAGCCTTCAAGCGTGAAGGGTGATTTTGCCGCAAGAACCACGACACCGTCTGCCGGGGCGGTGTAAATCGTGCCGCTGGGTGCGGCGATATCCATGCCGCCATGATAGCTGCCAGGATGGCCGTTGTAGATTCGCTGTGACCCGAAAAAGCCTGAAATGCGGCCGCCCGCCACGGACTTATATTGAATCGGCCAAACGAATTCCTGCCGCCAGCCTTCGCTTTGCACTTTCTTGGCACGGGCAGCATTGATCTGCGCAAGTTCGGGACCGCGACGTGCCTTGAACTCTTCGGTTGTTCCGGCCCCACCCGTGGGATTGGCCTTCACATGTTCGATCTTCCATTGGCCGGGCTGGACCGGAAGATAACGTTCAACGGTTTTGCCATTGGCCAAAGTAGCGGTCAGGCTTGCACTGTTTTCCGCATCGCGATCAAAACCGAAGATGAAAAAACCTTCGCGGTCGAGCGGAATGGGCGAGCCATTAAAACTGACAGCACTCGTATTGCTGGGCGCTCGACCGATGACGACGGCACCTTGCTGCGGATCGCGTGATAGCCAGAAATCGGTGCGAATTTCGGTTCCGGCGGGTTCGGGAGGCACAGCTTTTGGTGTGGCAACGGCCACCTTCGGCTCCGACTTTGGGGGGGCTTTGGCAGAAGGACTGGCCGAACAGCTTGCCATCACGGCAAGCGAAAGCACGGCGGTCAGCGGAACGCGGGAAAGCATGGAGTTATTTTTGCCCGAGAAATGCGCGCGTTGAAATCTCGGCGCTGGCATAGGGTTCCTGCTTGGCAACGCTCCAATAGCGCAGCTCGTCAAGCGGGATTGCTTCACCGCTGACCGCACATACCACATGGTCGCCATTGGCCAGCACGCGAAAACTGCTCGCCAGATAGTGGAGCTTTGCGGCCTTGTTCCGGTTCATCATCAACATGGCGCGCCTTATGCCGCAGCTTTGCTGAACGGGCAATGGCCAGAGAGCGCGATTTGGCGTGCGGGCTATTCGCTGCCGAATAAATCCTGCTGAGAAGTCGTTGGCGAAGTCGGACGCGGAGCCACCCGTGGTGCCTTTGGTGGGGTGGAGGTACCGTCGACTTGGGCGCTGACCTCGGCATCGGCGAAGCGGATCGCGACATGTCCCGCTGCTTTTGCTGCCGCTGCACTCTGGATCGTCTTTCCATCTGCGCCAGTGACCCGCGCGAATCCGCGCTTCAACGGCGCTTCGGGGTGGAAACTTTCGGCCAACCGACCCAACGATGCGAGACATGCCCGTGCTTCTTCGACGCGGCGCAGCAAAGGTGCAGAAGGCAGCCGAAGCGACGCAAGCCGTTCAGCCCGCACGCTGACTTGTCGCTGCAATAACGCAGGGTTAAGACGCATTGCTGGCCCTGCCAAAGCGATACGGGCAGAATCGGCGCGCCGTTGCAATGCGCGCCGCAACCTTTCGGCCAATTCATCGGCGCGCTGTTGCTTGGGGGCGAACAGGTCAGTCAGTTTGGGCAGCAAGCGCCGCTGCGCCTCCAACCGTTCCCCCATATGCTGCAACTTACGGCGCACGGCACCGGTCATGCGGAATTCTGACTGCGACAAGCGCTGCATCAGATCGAGTCGCACAGGCACCGCCATTTCGGCCGCAGCGGTGGGTGTGGGTGCGCGCAAATCAGCGGCAAAATCGCAAAGTGTGGTGTCGGTTTCGTGCCCCACTGCGGAAATCACCGGGATCGTGCATTCCGCCACGGCGCGAACCACGACTTCTTCATTAAACGCCCACAAATCTTCAATCGAACCACCACCGCGCGCCACGATTAGCAGATCGGGCCGTCGGTTCGATGGCATCGCCGAAAATCCGCGTACGGCGATTGCGACCTGCGCCGCTGCGCCGTCGCCCTGCACCAGTACCGGCCACAACACGACATGGCTGGGAAATCGATCTGCCAGCCGGTGCAACATATCACGGATCACCGCGCCGGTGGGCGAAGTCACAATGCCGATGGTGCGGGGTAGATAGGGGATCGGGCGCTTGCGCGACTGATCAAACAGCCCTTCGCCCGCCAGCCGCGCTTTCAGTTTTTCGAACAACAGCATCAGCGCGCCTTCGCCCGCCAACTCCAGCCGTTCGGCGACAATCTGATAGCTGGACCTGCCAGCGTAAGTGGTCAGCTTCCCCGTCGCCACCACTTCCAGCCCGTCTTCCGGCGCAAAGGGTAGCCGACCAGAATTGCCCTTCCACATTACCCCGTCGAGCTTCGCGTCAGCGTCTTTCAGGCTGAAATAGAGATGCCCCGAGGCTGCGCGTTTGAAGCCGGAAATCTCCCCGCGCACGCGCACATGGCCGAAACGATCTTCTACAGTGCGTTTCAATGCAGACGAAATTTCCGACACGCTGAACGGCGGGGCATTGCCGCCCTTGTCGTCCTTGGCTAACAGCGCTGAGGTTTCTTCGTCTGGAAAGTCGGGCACTGCAATGAATATCCTGCTGATCGGTAGTGGCGGACGCGAACATGCGCTGGCCTGGCGGCTTTCGCAATCGCCCTTGTGTGAAGCACTCTATGCGGCACCGGGCAACCCTGGAATCACCGAGCATGCCAAATGCGTCGATCTGGATGTCACGGATCATCAGGCTGTTATTGAGTTTTGCGCAGACCACAGTATCGGCTTTGTCGTTGTCGGCCCCGAAGCACCGCTGGTTGACGGATTAGCGGACAGCCTTCGGGGAAAAGGCGTTATCGTATTCGGACCGAACGCCGATGCAGCGATCCTTGAGGGCAGCAAAGGGTTTGTCAAAGACCTGTGTGCGAAGGAGAATATCCCCACCGCCGCCTACGCGCGCCACACCAGCAAGGCAGACGCGCTCGCTGACCTACCTCGCTTCGGCTTGCCAGTCGTGATCAAAGCCGACGGTCTGGCAGCCGGCAAAGGCGTGATAATTGCCGAAACCGATACCGATGCGCGTGAAGCCGTTGAATATATGTTTACCGGCGGGTTCGGGGATGCCGGTGCCGAAGTGGTGATTGAAGAATTTATGTCCGGCGAGGAAGCGAGCTTTTTCGCAATTAGCGACGGCACAAATGTCATCCCCTTCGGCTCCGCACAGGATCACAAGCGCGTGGGCGACGGCGATACCGGACCCAATACCGGTGGCATGGGCGCTTATTCCCCTGCCCGCGTTCTGAGCGCGGAGCTGGAAGTCGAGGTGATGCGACGGATCATCCATCCGACGGTTGCCGCCATGGCACGCGAAGGACGCCCCTATCAGGGCGTGCTGTTCGCCGGCCTGATGCTGACCAGCGAAGGTCCCAAATTGATCGAATATAATTGCCGCTTTGGTGACCCCGAATGCCAAGTGCTCATGATGCGCTTTGCCGGTGATCTTGTAGCCTTGCTGCACGCGGCATCGCTCGAAAATGGTTTGGCGAATCCGCCTGCGGTCGAATTGAAAGCCGACACCGCGCTGACCGTGGTCATGGCGGCCAACGGCTATCCGGGAACACCGGAAAAAGGCGGTCGGATAACGCTGCCCGATGTGGACGATGCCAAAATCTTCCATGCGGGGACCGCGATAAACGATGGTTCTTTAGTCGCCAATGGCGGTCGCGTGCTAAACGTGACAGCATTGGGACATACAGTGACCGAAGCTCAGACCAAGGCCTATGAAACGGTCGATAGCATCGAATTTCCGACCGGATTCTGTCGGCGCGACATTGGCTGGCGTGACGTCGAACGCGAAAGGTCCTGATTCATGTTCGGCAATGGCGACTATGATTGGACCTCGTTCGCACTTGGCATGCTAATCGGGGGGATGGTTGCGCTGTTTCTCGGTTGGCGAAGGAGACGGCTTAATCGATCCAATCTCGACAAGCCTCCCACCCCGCCACCCAGCCTAACCCCGGAATTGCGCTCCCAGATATTGAAATTACGCGCTGAAGGCCGGGTCATTGATGCGATAAAGATCGTTCGAGAACGCACCGGCTGCGACCTATGATCGAGCCAGCCGATTTTACACAAGACACCGCCGAGGAAGGCGGACTGATCCTGCGGTTAAATGGCGCATGGACGATCGCTGGCGTGGCTGATGCGGACAAGCGGCTTCGGGCATTGGGGGACGCAGTTCGACACATCGACCTGAGTGCAGTCGAACATATCGACACCGTCGGTGCGTGGATAGTTTACCGCACCGCGCGCGACATGGGCGCGGACATAGTCGGAGTCAACGCCAATGCGCGTTCGCTGATCGAGGCTGTAGGCGGAGTTGACAGCAACGATAGCATTGCGCCTCCTGTCATATCACCCATCATCAAACTGATTGGTGAATTGGGCGATGCCGTTCTCACTGCTTTCGGGACGATGGTGCAATTTATTGCCTTTATGGGTCAGTGTGTGAAGGCGATTATCGATCTGATCCTGCATCCGCGTCGCTTTCGCATTCATGCCGTGGTACAGCACTTTGAGCATGCGGGGGTGCGCGCACTGCCAATCGTCGGGATGATGAGCTTTCTGATCGGCATTGTTATTGCGCAACAAGGCGCTGTTCAACTGCGGCAATTTGGTGCCGAAGTGTTCACTGTCAATCTTGTCGGACGACTGACGCTGCGCGAATTGGGTGTGTTGATGACCGCGATCATGGTTGCGGGGCGATCCGGATCTGCCTTTGCCGCACAAATCGGAACGATGAAAATCACGGAAGAGGTTGACGCCATGCGGACGATCGGCGTGGTGCCGACCGAAGCGCTGGTCATTCCGCGGATCATGGCGACGGTGGTGATGATGCCGTTGCTCGCGATGTATTCGTCGATCATCGCAATGATTGGCGGAGGTCTGCTGTGCTGGATAGCGCTCGACATCCCACCGGCAACATTTGTGCAGCGCATCCGCGAAGTCGTACCATTCACAGACCTGCTTGTCGGACTGGTCAAAGCGCCGGTATTTGGTGCGATTATCGCAATGGCTGGCTGTTTTCAGGGAATGCGAGTCGAGGGCAATTCTGAAGAGGTTGGCCTGAAAACCACCGCTGCGGTGGTGCAAGCCATTTTCCTCGTCATCGTACTCGATGCCTTTTTTGCTGTCTTTTTCACCGGCATCGGGTGGAACTGATGCCTGACCGGGACAATATCATCGAGGTCCGTGGACTTCGCAACGCGTTTGGTGATCAGGTGATCCACGACGGTCTTGATCTTGACGTAAAGCGGGGCGAAATTTTGGGCGTTGTCGGCGGATCGGGGACTGGCAAGTCAGTGCTGATGCGTTCGATCATCGGACTGCAAAATCCCGAAGAAGGGGAAATTCGCGTTTTTGGCGAATCGATGCGCGACAAGGAAGAGGATGAGGCAACCGAGGTTCGGCGGCGTTGGGGTGTTCTGTTTCAAGGGGGTGCGTTGTTTTCAACGCTGACCGTTGCAGAAAATGTCCAAGTCCCGCTGAAAGAATTCTATCCAGACTTCAGCAAGGCTACACTCGACGAGATCGCGCGCTATAAAATCCACCTCAGCGGCCTTCCCCCAGAAGCCGCCTTTAAATTCCCATCGGAACTGTCGGGGGGCATGAAGAAGCGTGCTGGGTTAGCCCGTGCCTTGGCGATGGACCCGGACCTATTGTTCCTCGACGAACCGACGGCGGGTTTGGATCCGATAGGCGCCGCACGTTTCGATGCGCTAACGCTCAATCTGAAGCAGACTTTAGGGCTTACTGTGTTTCTGATCACCCACGACCTTGATTCGCTCTACGCGATTTGCGACCGGGTCGCGGTGCTGGCCGACCGTCAGGTAATCGCCGTAGGAAAGATCGACGAACTGCTGGCAATTGATCATCCGTGGATCAACGAATATTTCAGCGGGCCGCGCGGCAGAGCGGCAAAATCCGGCCATGATCGTGGCATAACAAAAATGAGCGTGGACAAGCCGTCCCCGGACGGCCCATAGGAGGCGCAATGGAGACCAAAGCAAACCATGTTGTGGTTGGGGCCGTGACCTTGCTTCTGCTCGCCATTTTGGCGGCATTTGTGATATGGCTGACGCGCGCAGGCGAAGGTGGCAAGAAGGAATATGACATATTCTTCCAGCAATCGGTTAGCGGCCTGGCCAAGGGATCGGGCGTCGCGTTTTCCGGAGTAGGCGTAGGCCAGATTAAGGAAATCGAACTTTGGCGGCCCGACCCGGATTTTGTCCGCGTCCGCATTTCAATTGATGAAAAGACGCCGATATTGGAAGGCACGACTGCCACAATTTCGGGGATTGGTTTCACCGGCGTATCGGAAGTTCAACTCGATGGATCGGGCAAAGGCGCACCGCCTATCAAATGCCCGAAGGAAAATCCGAAGGCCAGCTGCCCGACGGGTGTGCCGGTTATCCCCACCAAGCCAGGGGCGCTTGGGGAATTGCTCAACAATGCGCCTTTGTTGCTCGAGCGCCTTTCGACTTTGACCGAACGGCTGACCAACATATTGTCCGACAAGAATGAGCAATCGATCGAAAAATTCTCGACAATGTTGAAAATCTCTCTGGCTCACTTGCCAATCAAGCTCCTGATTTACAGGCTGCAATCCGCGAATCGCGGTTGACATTGCAAAAGGCGGGATTGGCGGCCGACCAGCTTACAACGCTATCGGGCAACGCAAACCAGCTTCTCGACAGTGAAGGACGGCCGATGATTGCCGATCTTCGCAAGACGCTGGCGTCTGCAAACAAGAGTTTGAGTGCGCTTGAAAGCAGCGTGAACAGCGCTGGTCCGGCGATAAATACGCTGACAACCGAGACATTGCCCGAATTCAATCAATTGGCGCGGGATGTCCGGCAGCTGTCGCAATCTATGAAATCAATCACCGAACGGATCGACCAGCAAGGGGTGGGGGGACTGGTAGGCGCGCCACCATTGCCGGACTATGATCCGGGCAAGACGAAATAAAGGAGGACGGGCATGGCATTTCAAACCAGCCGCTTGGCGCTGATTTTTGCGACCATCTTAATGCTTCCGTCATGCGTCAGCTTTGGCGGGAAAGCACCTGCCAATATGTTGTTGTTGTCGGCTGATCATCGTGTGTCGAGTGGAACCAGCGTCAAAGGAAACGCTGCCGATGCACTGATCGTGATCGAACCTTCGGTACCACAGAAACTCAACACCAACCGCGTGGCGGTGCAGGTGGGCATCAGCAATGTCGCCTATATCAAGGATGCGTTCTGGTCCGACAAGCCGGCTCGGTTGATGCGATCGCTGCTAGCGGAAACAATTTCGGCTAAGACAGGAAACCTGGTGCTATCCGAAGGCGATATCGGTGTGCGTGCCAGTCGGGCGCTGTCTGGAACATTGGTAGAATTCGGCGTAGATTCCAGCTCGAATGAAGCCATCGTGGTTTTTGACGCTCTTTTGACGCAGAATGGAAAGCCACTCGAAAAACGCCGGTTTGAAGCACGTGTCGCTGCTATGGATATAAATGCGGAACCCGCTGGCGTCGCTTTGAATAAAGCCGCAAATCAGGTTGCGGTCGCAATTTCAGATTGGTTGCAATCGCAGGGCAGTTGACGAGAAACTCGTTTCGAAACGCTACAATTCGGGCCGCAGCGAAACAAAACCTTCCGGTGTCGGCCAGTCGGTTGAAGACACCGCCAACACTTTGAACAGGCTGCCCATCTGGTCGGCATTTACCAGTCGATCGCGCGCTTCCATGATTTCGTCGGCTCGTTCTGGAGATGCGACTGCAAGCTGGCTGGCACGCGCTTCGATGCCAAGCTCTTTCAGCCACGCCCCCTGTTCCACCGGGCCACTGACCCGCAACTCACGCATTCGCGCCAAATTAGCGATTTCGAGAAAGTTTACATGGGCCGTCAAATCACATTCTCCAGGATTTTCGAATGGATCAACTTGTTGGTGGTTTTTCACCGCTTGCAGCGTGCTGCCTAGCCCGGGAAGTAGATATCCATAGTCAACAACCAGCATCGCACCGCCTTGTCGCGCTAACCTGCCCGCTATTTCGTACATGACAGTTCCGGTATCTGGCGAGGTTTCATAGATGCTCGACGGCGGTGCATTGCGAAAATCAGAGGGAACCAGATTGTCCATCGGCGCCGTGCCCGGCATAGCCATGAATTGACCAGCCTTGCCAGTTGCGACAACTCTTTCACGCCAGCCGCTATGCGTCGCGACAATTTGCTGCACCGGAAGCGTCAAAAAACTCATTTGCTACGATCAACAACGGTCCATCATCGGGCAATTCGTCAATATCTACAATTATTTGGGCGTTTGCACATGCGCAGTCTGCACTTCTTGCAGAGCTTCGCTATTTTCAACAAATGTTATGCGCGGCTCAAACTCAAATCGGGCCATGCACCGCAATGCATCCGCTGCAAGCACGCCACGCCCGGGGCCCAATTCGACATAGTGACAATTGTCCGGCCTGTTCATCCGCATCCATTGGTCGGTCAGCCAAAGGCCAATGAGCTCGCCGAACATCTGGCTGACTTCGGGCGCTGTGATAAAGTCACCCTCCACACCAAATGCCGTTCCCTTCGCATAATATTCGAGATTGGACAGCCGCATATATTCGGCAACACTGATTGGACCGCTGGCATGAATCTGCCGGGCCAGTCGCTCCGCAAGTTGCGAAGCGTCAGGCGACACTATCTGTGCCCGATATGGGCTCCACGCGCTGACGGCGTTTTGCCGCAGTCACTACCAGATAGATACCGATCAAAATCATCGGAATAGTAAGCCATTGCCCCATGCTAAGACCGGTCTGTTCGACCAAGTGGCGCAGTTGTTCATCGGGCTCGCGGAAAAATTCGATAAAGAATCTTGAAAAACCATAGATCAGGGCAGCCGTCCCGAACAGGAAACCCGGCTTGTAACGCGCATTGGTAAACCAGAAGAGCGGCCACATAATTGCTGCCATTCCCAATCCTTCAAGCGCGGCTTCATAAAGCTGGCTGGGATGACGCGGCATTGAGCCGGCCTGATCAAAAATAATTGCCCAGGCTACGTCGGTTTCGCGCCCCCACAATTCACCGTTGGAAAAGTTGGCAAGGCGCACAAGGAACAAACCGAACGGAATACAACAGGCGATATAGTCGCTCACCCTCAAAAAGGAGAGGTTTCTCTGCTTCGTGAAGAGCCAGATGGCAGCTAGCGTGCCAATCGTACCGCCGTGAAGCGACATGCCACCGTTCCACAATTGCAGGATTTCCAACGGATTTGCCAGCATCGACGGTTGATAAAATAAGACATAACCCAGTCGTCCACCAAGAATGATCCCAAGCGTCGCGTAGAGGATCATATCGTCGGCATGAACGCGCGACATCGGCGCACCGGGCTTCGCAATCAGCTTTAAAAGATACCAGTATCCCAGCAGGATACCGAAAAGATATCCAAGCGAATACCAGCGGATTTGAAAACTGCCGAGCTTCAGCGCGACCGGTCCAATGCCGAGTTCGGAAAAACGCGTATACTCAATCGCTGCAGACAAAACTTCGAGATGCAAACCCATTCCCCTTATCCAATCGGTTTCCTATAGAGGCAAAGCGAAAAGACAAAAAGCACAAAGGAGAGATTCGCGATGCCTTCAGATCTAGACAGGGCAATTGAAGCGACGGTCCAGCTATTGATGGAGAATGACGGTCCATTGTCCGTGGTATCGGTCGAAAAATTCGGGCAGCAACTGCCTGTTCTGAAACATGCACCCGCGAATTTGCGTGACTATTTAAGCTATTTCTCGGCATTGAATGCTGACAAGGAATTTTTGGTCGACGGGGAAATTCGCCTGACATTTGCCGAATGTTATGCGGCAGCGCGTGCTTTGGCGGGCGGTCTGGTCGAAGGTTATAATTTGCAGACAGGGGATCGTGTCGGGATTGCCGCGCGCAACTCGGCCAACTGGATCATCGCCTATATGGCGATCGTTATGGCTGGTGGGGTTGCCACTTTGCTCAACGGCTGGTGGCAAGGCGGCGAATTGGCCGAAGGTATTGCGATGGTGGAGTGCCGTTGTGCTCGCCGACGAGCAACGCGCAGAAAGATTAACTGGAGCCGATGTCGGCAACGCCGAGATATTAATTTTCGAACATGACGTTTTACCGCTCGACGGTCTGAAAATATTACTGGCCAAGGGCGGCAGCGCAGAAACCGAATTGCCGCCGATCGATCCACTGGACAAGGTGACAATCCTATTTACTTCCGGATCGACCGGTCAGTCTAAAGGCGCTTGGTCGGACCACCGTGCGGTTACGCAGGCCACAATGAGTTATGTCGGGCAGACGATGGTCTTTTTTGAGATATTGAGTGCGACTAATGGCGTATCAGACCTGCAACCTGCCACGTTGCTCAACGTACCGCTCTTTCATGTAACCGCCGCTGTCCCGGTATTGCTACAAAGCTTCGCTATCGGGCGCAGGCTGGTCATGATGCCGAAATGGGATGCCGAAGAGGCGATGAGATTGATCGAAAAGGAAAAGATAACCTATTTTGTTGGCGTCCCGTTGATGAGCATCGAGATCGCGACGCATCCGAACAAGGGCAAATACGATCTGACGTCCTGCACGGGTTTTGCGGCCGGCGGAGCCCCGCGCCCGGTCGAACATGTTCGACGGATCAAGGAAGAAATGAGCTGGGTTTCCCGCTGCTTGGCTATGGATTGACCGAAACCAACGGGGTGGGTTGCGGCAATTTCACAGAAAACTATCTGGCCGCTTACTAGCACCGGTCCGGCGACCAAGCCCATGGTTGAAGTCGGGATTCTCGACGATGATGGCAAACAGCTACCTCAAGGAGAACGCGGCGAAATCGGAATACGGACAATCGCAAACTTCGGTGGCTATTGGGCCAATGACGACGCCACAAACGCTGCTTTCACTACTGACGGATTTTTCCTGACCGGTGACATCGGTTATCTTGATGAAGACGGATATCTGTTCATAGTTGACCGCAAAAAAGACATCATCATCCGCGGCGGCGAAAATATCAGTTGTCCCGAAGTCGAAGCAGCCGCCTACGAACATGATTTGATCGTCGAACTTTCGGTATTCGGAGTAGCCGATGACCGCTTTGGAGAGGTGCCCGCGATCGTTTATCATACCAAGGATAACCAGTCGTTGTCCGGCGACAATTTACGCAGTTTTCTAGCCAGCAAACTGGCACCGTTCAAAGTGCCTGTGCATTATTGGCAAGCCGACGAACCCTTGCCCAGATTGGGCACGCAGAAAATTGATCGCATTACCTTGCGTCGGGAATATGGTAAGCACGTTTAAGGCAATTAAGTTCGGAGTCCTGCCGCTCGACCATGTGAATTTGAAAGCCCTCTGAATGACGCTCCCCTCGTCCGCGATCCGACAACAGCGGGCCATCATTGACCGTAAGGAAGCTGCAGAGCGGCTGGAGCACGCTGTCTCCCAATGCGCGCCAGCCGACCGCAGACAAGTTGCGCTTGGAATGCTCCAGCAGATGCTGGAACAGGGACGCAACGAAATTTCTAGAAGATTGCGTGAACATCCGTCGCAGGGGCATCGCTCAGCGCAGGAGCAATCCTTCCTGATCGATCAGATTATCCGGCTGGCCTATGATTTCGTCACCGAAACGCTTTATCCCACCGCCAATCGTTCTACGTCCGAGAAGATCGCGGTATTGGCGGTTGGCGGCTACGGCCGAGGAGAAATGGCACCGTTCAGCGATGTCGATATCGGTTTCATAACGCCATATAAGCGCACCGCCTGGACCGAGCAGGTCGTCGAAACTGTATTATACCTGTTGTGGGACCTTGGCTTGAAAGTGGGGCAGTCCAGCCGGTCACTGGACGAAACGGTCCGCATGGCAGAGGAAGATCTCACAATCCGGACAGCTCTGCTGGAAAGTCGATTTATCTGGGGTGATCGCGAAGTTTTTGACGAGGCTTCCAGGCGATTTTGGAATGACGTTGCAGGCAAAACCGGATCGGATTTTGTCGCCCGAAAAATGGCCGAACGCGATGACCGTCACAAGCGCATGGGCGACAGTCGCTATGTGGTCGAGCCGAATATAAAGGAGGGCAAGGGCGGCTTGCGCGATCTGCATACGCTCTACTGGATTGGAAAATATGTCTACCGAGTCCGTTCAGTCGCGGATTTGGTCGACGTTGGCCTGTTGACCGCCGATGAGTTTCGGAAGTTCCGAAAGGCTGAAGAATTTTTGTGGACCGTCCGCTGTCATATGCACGACATAGCCGGCCGCGCCGAGGACCGGCTGACATTCGACTTGCAGCGCGACGTTGCGCAGCGAATGCAGTTTGCGGCACGCCCCGGACGCTCACCGGTTGAGCGGTTCATGCAACTCTACTTCCTCAACGCGAAAACCGTTGGTGATCTTACCGGTGTGTTTCTAGCGCATTTGGACGAAGCATTAGGTAAAAAGGGTAAGCGCTTCCTGCCCAGTCTGACCCGAAGGCCAAGAAAGCTGAACGGCTTTAAGCTCGATCGCGGACGGCTTGCATTACCGGATGAAAGCTTTTTCACCGAGGACCCGGTTCGTCTTTTGGAAATCTTTCAGCTGGCAGACCGCTTTGAGCTGGAAATCCATCCCTTGGCGATGCGTTCGGCGCGACGCGATGCGCGTTTGATCGATGCAAATATCCGAGTGAATGACCGCGCTAACAGAATGTTTCTGGAAACGTTGAGTTCGCCGCGCGATCCGGAACGGGTGCTGCGCTGGATGAATGAATCCACGGTTTTTGGGAGATTCATTCCTGATTTCGGCCGCGTCGTCGCGCAAATGCAGTTTGATATGTATCACCACTATACGGTCGATGAGCATTCGATTCGGGCGATCGGTCTCTTATCCGAAATTGAAAAGGGCGACCATAAAACAGACCATCCGCTGTCCACAACAATAATGGCGCAAATATTAAGCCGGCGCGTCTTATTTGTCGCGGTTTTACTCCATGATATTGCGAAGGGTCGTGGCGGAGACCATAGCATATTGGGCGCGGAAATTGCGCTTGCACTATGTCCGCGCCTTGGCTTGAGCGCTGCGGAAACAGAAACGGTTTCGTGGCTGGTGCGGCACCATCTGTTAATGTCAGCTACTGCATTCAAGCGTGATCTATCGGACTTCAAAACGATCCTTGATTTTTCCCAATCGGTAACATCGTTGGAACGTCTACGGCTACTGCTAGTTTTGACAGTGGTCGATATCAGAGCCGTCGGCCCTGGGGTCTGGAATAGCTGGAAACGGCAATTGCTTTCCGATCTGTTCGAGGCAACCGAGGAAGTTTTGCGGTTGGGTCATAAACAACGTGGACGCAGCGAACGCATTGAGTCCAAGCAAGCCAGTCTGTCTGAGAAATTAACACTTACTCCTGCATCTTTTGTCAAATTTGCCAAGCGTTTACCTGATGCCTACTGGATTGCCGAGCCTGACGATATACTAGAGAGAAATGCCCGTCTCATTCTCGACAATCCCGCTACCGAACTTGTGATCGACGCCTGCTACTATGCGGAGCGTGGTGCAACTTTGGTAACGGTTCTCGCTGCCGACCATCCCGGACTGTTTTACCGGATTGCCGGCGCAATCCATCTGGCTGGAGGGAACATCATTGATGCCCGCGTCCATACCAGCGCCGATGGAATGGCTGTGGACAATTTCCTCGTTCAAGACCCGCTTGGACGTCCCTTTCAAGAAGCCAGTCAAATTGAGCGGCTGGAACGCGCAGTCGAAGATGCTTTGGCCAACCGGTCGGCGATTGTTCCAAAGCTGGAAGCGAAATCCACCGCCCGAAGACGGTCCGATGCTTTCAAAGTGGCGCCATCGGTTCTGGTCGACAACAAGGCATCGAATCGGTTCACGGTGGTCGAGGTCAGCGCGGCTGATCGTCCCGCATTGTTGAACCGTCTAGCCTTCGCGCTGTTTCAATCAAAGGTTACACTACACAGAGCCCATATCGCGACCTACGGCGAACGTGCTGTCGATACGTTCTATATTACCGATCTGTTTGGCGGAAAAATTGAAAACAAGGCTCGGTTGAAGGCACTCGAATCCAGATTGATCGAGGCGGCGACCGGCGAAGGTGTAGCCGAGGCGGCGATAGCGGCCTGAAAGTTTTTCTAGCGCCTGGGCGCATTGCACTTCTTTAAAACAGCGCAATAAAAAAGGGCCGGATAATCCGGCCCTTCTCTATCATTGTCCTGAATGAACTCAGTTGCCCGAGCCAGGTCCGTAGTTGACTTCAACACGACGGTTCTGCGGTTCGCGCACACCGTCGGCAGTATCAACAAGCGGCTTGGATTCGCCGAATGCTTCGGTCGAAATTGCACCGCCCGAGATGCCCTTGCCTTCGAGGTAAGAGCGGACGGTCGAGTTACGACGTTGTGACAGACCGACGTTGTAGCTGGCTGCACCCGACTTGTCGGCGTGGCCGGCAAGCATGACGCGAGCATTGCCGCAATTGGCATATTGTGCCGCTGCGTTGTCCAGAACGCCGGTGGCTTCACCGGTGAGGTTCGACTTATCCCAGTCGAAGAACACGATGTAAGGTCCGGTGTTGCACTGAACGACCGGAGGAGCCGGCGGTGCAGGTGGAACATATGGGGGTGGCGGCGGAGCAACATATGGCGGCGGCGGCGGGGTGGGTTCGACCGGGGTCGGTTCCGGAGCGCCACCAAAGTTGTAGATCAAGCTGCCGAGCAGCGAGTGCGTACGCAGACGGCTGCTGACGTCACGGCCCGAGCTATCAACCAGATCGACGTTGTTGACGTTGAAAAAACGATACTTCAGACCAACGTCCCAGCTATCGCTCAGCGGAGCACGGATGCCTGCAAGTGCCTGCCAAGCGAGACCTGTGTCCGAATCATCAAGCCAGCCTGGCCCAACACGGTTGATCGAATAGTGATGATCGACGCGAGCCACACCAACACCGCCGCCAACGAAACCTTGCAGGCCATCGTCATCGCCAAAGTCGAACATGCCGTTGAGCATGAAACTAAGTGCATTCACGTCACCAGCCACATAGTCCCAAGTTCCGATAACCCCCGGCGCCGCACTCGAAAGAGGAGCAGCTGCAGGAATGCGGACGGAGCTGGACATGCTGCTGGGATCGGCTTCACGGTAGCTAGTTTCGGCTTCGAGGCGGAAACCACCGAAGTCGTATCCGACAACCGCACCAAAATCATAACCGGTTTCATGGTCGAGCGACACAGCGTCGGGCGTCGTTCCGACGTCAAACTGCTGGTCTTCAACAAGCATGGCACCACCATCTACACCCACATACCATGAATCGTCGCGAGCCAATGCGGGCGACGCCAAGGCGGTGGAGGCGAGTGCCAAACTAATGGCTAACTTACGCATCAACTTTCCCCTTTTCTTTCTAAGGATCGAAATTTCGGTGCGTTTGTCCTACCGTCACTCTTCGGAGGTTGCAAGCATCCTTTGCCCCGAAACTGTTGCCAAAATGTCGCCTTTCGAAAGAATCTCTGCGAGTAACCTTATAATGTTGCAGGCTTTTGCAATTGAACAGCAGGTTACGGATCGTATCCAAATCTAGTTAGATCAAATTCTCCACCGTCAATCCGCTAGGATTCCGCGAATCTTCAAAACTGTCAGCAGTTGTACGAGCGCATTTCTTGCCTCATTATCAATCATAGTCCCGCCAGTTGGTTCGGCGATAGACGCGGGTTCCATCCACTCATCGTCGCGGAATATCCGTCTGTACTGAAACGAAATATCCCAGATTTCCATTCCCTCCACAGGCGGATGGAATCGCCAACTGGCACCCGTCCGTCGCAATATTATTCGCCTTTCCAGCCCAGATGCCAGTCGAAGCTGTTCCGACAAGCCAGCATTTTCCTGCATCAGCAGCGGCAAGATCACTAGGCGGAGACGACAATACCCCCTGAATCAAGGGGTGCAGCAGCGAATCGATGCGCCGGATAGCCTCATTGTGGGTGACTTCTTTTTGCGATTGGGCAACTGCCAATTCAGGCAACGCGTGTCGGGGGGTATGCAATTCAGCCATAAGCGATTGTCCTCATTTTCAATCTGCGGAATCGTTTTCAAATCGAAATTTGCAATAGCGCCGGGCCGGATTTGGAGTGCGTGCCGATTTGACGGAATTCAAAATCAAGCACCCCCGACAGGCCACCGGCCAACGCCGTCAGTTCGGCAGCAGGAATGACAAGATGCTCGACATCGGTTGTCCAGGCTGATCGTAGCAACCCACTGGAATAGCAGAGTATCTCGAATGAAAGCACGTCTTCACCGATTGGAATATCGACCGAATCCTGCCATCCATTGTCTCGCCTCGTCCTTCTTATCCACGAAAGCAGGCCATCTCCGGCGTCGTTCACGTCGAACGACGAGTGAACGGGGGATAGCGGGCGCAGCGCATTGCCGTTCAACAGCAGTTCCGTGGTCTCTGGCAAAACATCGGCCAGCCCCATCGCTTCGAAAGTGATGTCTTGGCCGACAATCAGGGGGTGCCCTTCGACAAAATGGAGTGTGTCGCTGTCGAGCAAAACCAGTGGAGCCCCGATCTGATGGACATTTGGCGAAAAGTCGGTTCCAGAAACACCACGAAGCAGGTTGGTCAGGCGATAATCAGTCGCCGAGATGCGTTCTGCAAAACCATAGCGGACGATCTCATCACCTATCCAAACGGCAGGCGCGGTTGGGGAAACAGGTGCCCGCTACCGGCAGGCAATTCCATCGCTTCATGAAGAAGAGGCGCACCCGCAGTTGATTTTGGGTATCCAACAAATGGTTTGGATGGGGCGGCAAAATCTCCAGAAGCTCCCTATTATTGCAGCAGGGCAGTCTGTCCGAGTTCGATTCGGTTATCCCCGTCGATCAAGCTGATCGCGGCGCGGCGCCAGCCGGCCTCGGTGCCGGCGGCCGCTATTGCTACAATCGGCTTTTCGGCATTATTTCCAGCAAGCGCCGGAGGTCCATCGCAACCAGCACTGTTTCGCCAATGGGTAGGTCCGACCCCACCAAATTTCGACCAGGGTCTGCCAACGCAGCATCCGGTCCAGAGTCGACAAAAGCAGACCTTAATGTAACGCGCAGCGCCAACCGGACATCTCGACTTCTGCAATGTGCCATGACCGCTGATCGCCGGGGAGCATAGCCTTGTCACCAACGGCAAGCGACTCAGGCCCGATGGCAAACATTCCTACTGTCTCAAACGACTGTCTGGGAATATTGAGAAGCTGCCAGTCCGCCAGTCGCAATGCAGCTTGCGCATCAAGAGCTCCGGGAAATTCAAATGCATGCGGTTTTCTGCCGACACCCGAACGCGCACTGACTTGCAGCCCAGCCTGAAAATCACGGCTGACGTCGTAATAGCGCAGGCCAAAAGCCGGGATTTCTGCTTCCGCGCCGGGAAATGATCTATCTAACGAGGGTCTGGCGTCTCCTTGTGCCTCTGCAACGTCGGACAGACTATGGCTTGACATTGGAGCGGCCCAGTCGCGAACAACCATGCCGTCATCCACGGGTAGAACAGCGACAGGTGCCAGCTTGAGCACAGGCTTAATCGAGGCGCGCGCTGAGTCGCCCTGCAAGGCATATCCCGAAACTGTCTCCGCGCTCGTCCCTGAAATCAAGCCGCCGGATGCCGAGTTGCAAATATCCGATACACTGACTGGAGCATCGCGCTCGATCACTTCAAAGCTGAATGACGGCACCCGATTGCCGAAATCCGCGAGTTGCAGGCCTTCAAAAACCACATAGCTGAGGCCACGAAACGCCGGGCATTTCGCAACATTTTCTGCCGATGCGATCAACGGATCGACAGCCTGAAACTCACTTCCAGGGTAAAAACGAAATTCGGTATCTACCTTGAAAATGCCATCCTGCCCACGAACGAGATTGCCATCGGCCCATATCCGGCCAATCCGCTTAACAGGGCGGGAGGAAATGGCGACGGCGAGGTTGACCGAGTAACTATATTGGACAGTGGAAGGGCGATTTTTGCCGCCGCCTGATTTGACCTTTTGTTCGATAAGATCGGACGCCCAGATAACGGTACCCGCCATCCGCATTTTACCAAGCACTCCCGGAATTTGCGTGCCATAGCTGGATGTCTGGACGGTCAATTCGTTTAGCCGGGCACCCTCGCGCGGTTTTGGTCCGCCGAATATAGCCGAATCGATCTGTCTTCCGACATATCCTCCCAATGCGCCGCCGATCGGTCCGCCAAAAAACGAACCAACCGTTGTCAGAATCAAGGTTGCCATGATGGATTTATCCTTTGTACCGCCAGATGCTCAGCACCGGCCAAGGCAGCGGGTCGGGTGTGATGACAACGCGCCGCAAACCGGCATGGGCATGCACCCACCCCTGATCCGTTCTGACAATCAAATGCACCTGCGTGGGCGCACTGCAAACCGCTGCGATATCGCCGGGTGCGACGGTATCGCTGGGCGGCGAGACGACACAGAAATTTCGGCGCAAATAGTCCTCAATCCGCGTCATATGATTGCCACGCAGACTGTAATCATTGGGGATATCGTCCAACGCCAACGCGTGCCCAACCAGACCTACACAATCGAGTCCGACATCTGGCAGGCGGCCATTTTTGCGGAACGCTGTGCCCACTTGCAACAAAGCGCGTTCGGCAATCGTGCGGCCAGTCACGCTCATGCCGACCCCGGGTAGCGTGTAAGCAGATCATTTCCGGGCAAATGCGGCTCGCCCCTGAAATTAACGGTGTTGGCAAAACGGGTCGAACACGTCGCCAGCCGACGGTCGCACCCTTCGAGCAGCAAAACGCGATCTCCCGCTACCAATGGTTGCGCAACCGGTAGCGCCAAGCGGACCCAGTCGGCTCCGCTCGCGACAATGTCATGCTTGAGCCCGCAGCCGGTGCCGGAAAGCTGCCGCGCTGTACCACGGGCAAAACCGTTGAATGGTGCCGGCAGAGGTGCAGAGAAGTAGAGCGTGTCAGCAACAACACCGTTAACCGAAACACGGTGCTCGAACCGCAAGCTATTCAATTTGCACTGCGCTCCGCAAAATTCCGCACGGCAGGTTGGTGAGGACACCGGGACGATCGAGCGGTCAAGCAGGGCAGCAGGACCGCGCAACTCGGTCTCGAATTCGATACCCTTTTGACGGATCGCACCCAATTCTCCGGACGCCAATAGTCGTTTGCCAGCTGCAGGGTTGGTCCAGTCGAACAGGAAAATAGACAGCGAGGCACCGTTCCACCGGCCCATTTCCAGATCGTCTTCGCGGATCGCGGAAGACGACAAAACACCGCTAATATCCAAACCACCCGCCGACAGACCAACGCTTTGCGTTATACTTGCGGGGCGCAGGCCCGGACTGGCTTTCAACAGCAGGCCTTCAAAATAGATGTCGCGGTCATGCGAGGTGAAACCCAATGTCACACCGTCGCGGCGCTCCAGTTTCCAGCCATAGACTGCCGTCACAACGGGCCCCGCAAGCCAAGGGTCGCTCATGGCTGATCTCTGACTTCAACGAGGATGACGCTGTCAATTTCGCCAGCGCCAAAGGTTGCACCGTTCAATTCAAGCCGGTCATTGGCAAAGCGGACCGGAACGTCGAACAGAAATCCCGCCGTTATCACCGCTCCAGCCGCAGGCGGATTTTCGAAGCGGACCAGCCCGGATGGCTCTAGCGTCCACCCGGTTGCAGCGATGCCATCAACGCCAACCAGAACAGATCCGTTGCGCGGGTGAGTAATGTGGCGCTGCTGCAAATCGGGCACGGCACCATATTGCTTTACCAGAGCAAAATCGGTGCGGACGCCATCGCCGGTCCCGATCATCTGATCGTTGGCGGTCGGCTGACCGGTCATGCCATTCGAGCTATAGTCAAGCGGATCCGCAAAGCGGAAGCCCACCGCCGGACCGCGCCGCGCCCGAAAAAAAGCCAGCAGTTCAGCAACATCGGCTTCTGAGCATATGCCCGGCGCGACATCATAGCTAAGTTTTGCATCGGACCAGCCTGAATTGCGCTTTTCGCGGCCCGATAGCAGGCTGATGATCTGTGTTGAAAATTCGGCATTTACGGCTGCCTTGCGCCCGATTTCCAGCGGGAATGTTACATCGTCAAAGGCACGCACATCATCCTCCTGATCTTTGTCCAGTTCGAAATAGGTGAAGCCGTCGCGGGTGACTTGCGGCAGGGCCCAGACGAAGGTTTGGTCGGTTCCGCGCGCTTTGCTTTGGCGACAGGAAGCTTCAATCGACTGCCACTGCGCACGGTCTTCGGGGCGCAACACAAAGCCTGCAAAATAATGCTGTTCGGAAACGGGATAACCAAGCCTTGCGGTCGCCGCCGCAACCCCGCGTTCGGTTGTCCCGGCATTCCCCACGGTCACCCAGTCATAATCTTCGAGTTGCAGCACGTCGAAGGCAGGCGCAGCCCAGCCGAGAGGCACATTCGCGCGCCTTGCTTCGGGGGCGGCCTCATCAAGTACTGTTGGCAGATATACCAATATGGCTGGTGAACGGGACCGCTCCGGCTTCATCGGCGACCGCTGTAACCAGCGCAGCGGTGGAGGCCGCGAGAATTTCGCCTGCCCGATCGAGCATTGCATTTTGTGCGCTGGTCTTTGGACCGCTGATGTCGGGAATCGACACCGACAGCGCGCCAATCGCCACCGTTGCAGCCGCATCGTAGAGACAGACGCGGCCATCGGCCATGATCCACCACCACGGCTCACCCACCTGGAATTTGACCGGCAATCCGGCCAGCTTGAGGATATAGGCAAAAGCGCGCCCAACCGCCTGCAAATAACCCATTGCACCCATGTTGGCTGGCGACAACAGCGCCGATGGCGGTGACCAGCCAGTCAGGGCGGGGTCGCCATTTTCGGCGCGCTGTTTCCAGTCGTTCCAGCAATGCGCGTCGAACAATTCATAACTGAGCGAGACAATCAGGTCATAGCCTATCGCCTTTGCCCGCGTCGCAAAGTCGAGATGCCATGCGCTGCACGGCGCATTAAGCGCGCCGCCGGTCAGGCTGACATAATGCCCGCCCGACAAGGGTTCGAGCCGGAAATAATGGCTCATCCCAACATAATGGTTGATCGTGCCGCGATAACCCAAGGCTTCAATCTGCCGCAAAAGCCGGGCCGGGGTCTGATTGTAGCTGTCGTCATATCCCGTCGCCATTTGCAGGCTGTGTTCGGGCAACATGACATTGCCGGTGTCGAGCATCACCCCCTGCCCGTCGCAACGGATTTCAGACATTTCGACCCAGCCCTCGACCGCCGAAGCAAAGTCGCCGGGCCCGCCGCTATATTGTGGAGGCACAATCGAAATGAACATCCGATCAATGGCGTCGGGCACGATGGGGTCGGCCTCATCGGGCAACATAAAGCCGCCTGCGATCTGGCTGAACGGCAACACAATCTGCGCGTCCTCTGCCGTGCCGCTGGCATAGTTCCACAGCCGGACAAACCAGCTTTTTGGCTGCCCGTCCGCGTCGCGCCCTTCAATCGTCAGCGTCGGGCCATTGACCGCGTCGAGCGGCATGATCCCCTGCGAACGCCAGCGGAAAGTCAGCGTCAAATGACTGTAATCGCGGTTGGTTTCATAGGCGAGCAGCGGATGATCCCAGATATCCTCGCTTTCCCAGATCAGTCCGGCGAGATCATCGCTGCGGTAGAAAGTCGCTTCGACCCGCAGCGATTCGGGTCCCGTCGTCACCACTGAGGCCATCATTGGGCGCGGAAAGTTGAGCGTCCAGAAGCGCGGGTCGAACCGCATTACTGGTGCCGATTGCTGATGTTTGCGCTTATCGCACAGCCAGTAAGTCATGGCTCAATCCTCTGCCTGGGCAAGTGAAGCACGGATCGCGCGTGCGACCTGCCGCGAGGATCGTTTTAGTGCGTCGGGCGCGCTCATCCGGCCATGGTCGGAGACGCGGATCGTCAGATTGACCGTCGCCGCGCCTGCCCGGCCGCCGCCGGATTCAATCCGCCCGCTGCTGGTGGGCACAAAAAGCTCTGGTCCATTTTCCCCGACACGGTCAGCCTTCCCCGGAGAAACCGGGCCGCCGGTGGCTCTGCCGGGTAGTCCGAACAGGCTGCCCAAGGCCGAACCCAGCGACGCAAAAAGTCCGCCGCCTTGCGCTGGCTGGTTGCCGCCACCGAAGAGGCCACTCAGCCCGGACTGCAAGGCCGAAGCCGCAATTTCGGACAACACCGAAAGCGCAACCCGTCGCAAATCCTCAAAACCGAATTTACCGGTCTGGATCGCACGCGCCAAACTGCCCTCAAGCATTCGCCCTGCTTTATCGAGCCCGGTTTGAAACGGGCCGTCGAGTTCTGCGCGCATCGTTGCAACGTCGCGCGCAAAGCCTTGGGTGTCGGCGCGGACGGCAACGACCAGCCGTTCAATTTCCTCATCCATTAATCACCTCCGGTGGGGGCATCGGGAAAACGCTCCTTCAATCTGTCGAGCAGGCAAGAGTCGGGAGGCTGTATGTCGTGCGGCACCAATGCGGCCGTGATCGCCGCCAGTTCCGCAGGGGTTGCGCGCCAGAATTCATCGGGTCGCCAGCCAAGCGCCAGCGCGCACTGACCGGCGAGTTTGGCCGCCGTGTCGGTGAAGGTCATTGGCCAGCCAGGATCTGACCCAATATGATCTTGAGCGCAGGCGTGGCCTTGGCCAGACCTTGCTCGACCAGCCGCTGGTTAAACGCATCGCGGTCTAGGTCAGTATCGATGCGGCAATGCCAGAACAGAGTCGCTATTTCGACAAGCCGCAACTGGCCCGATGCCGCGCGTTCGACGAGCGCGAACAGCGGACCCAATTCGTCCTCGGCAGCAACCAGTGCGGCAAAGGTCGGGCGCAAAACGGTGTCGGCGACACGCGCCTCACCGCGCGCAGGGTTTGCTGAACCAGTCACAGCGTCGCAACCTCGCCCGAACTTTCGAGCGCCATTGTGTAGGAACGCTCGCCATTGAAATCGCCAGAATAGTCCAGCCGCAGCACCAGAAATTTTCCGCGCAATCGCTCGCCGCTTTCAAAGCTCAATTCATAATCGTCGAGCACGCCCGCCAACGCGTTGGTCTTGATCCGGTTTTCGGCAGCCGAGCCGGTGAACACACCCGCACCTGAAACCGATACCGAACGCACGCCAGCGCCCGACAGTAACTCGCGCCACGCGCCAGAGCCTTTGTTGGTGATGACAACGGCGTCGCCATTGATGCTCAGCTGCGTGGTGCGCAGCCCTGCAACTGTGCTGTAAACCAGCGGCGCGCCGCCGTCTCCGACCTTTAACAGGAAGGCACTTCCCTTTTCTGCGGGCATTGATACTGTCTCCTTCGCTGGACGACTCACTGGGGAGAGGAGGTCGCCATGTTGTTTGAAATTTTGCTGTCAGGCAGCGTTTTTGCTGCACCCTTTGCTGCGCAGCATAAGGTGGCCGTTGCGGGCGAATGCGCCGCTGCGGAAATAATGATGGGTGCCTATAAGGTGCAGCCAATTTTGCCGCCGGAGCCGCCGCGAGCTGCACCGATTCCAACTCCGAAAAGCGAAGGCCGTGCACCTGCGGTGCTGCTGCCCAAATGCGAGCAAGAGCCGCCCAAAAAACGACGTCGCCGGCTGAGCGACTATCCCATGGGCTAAGTTGGTTCGATCGAATTAGTCTTTTTCCGTTCGTGCTGAGCTTGTCGAAGCACAACACAACTACCGTCGGCTGGGTACGTCCTTCGACACGCTCAGGACGAACGGCTGGTAGATGGCCTATTCTGGATTTAATCTAACAAGCACTAGGAAACCGGGGTCTATGTATTAGCAAGCATCCGCGCTCGATATTCGACGAGACCCGCCCAAGGACCATCAGGGTCGCGAGCAATCATCGAGCGAAGAAAGACCAGACTGGCGATATGCCACCCTGGCAGATCTGGCGGGATCGCCGCTACCGCATCGTCGATATGCGCAATCAGATCATGCAGCCGTGACGGTGTCTGGCCATCATCCCATACGGTCAAGGCAACCCGCACTTCGCGTCCGGGTTCACTTTTGGTGCTCCAGTCGCTGACCAGACCATCCCCAATCGCCACATAGGGATAGGTAGCGCGCGGTGGCGGGCCATCGAAGACACCTTCTAGCTGTGTGTTCAACACCGGATGGGTTTCAATCGCGGCGACTACCGCCTCCTGCAACAAAATGGCAGCTCTGCTCATCGCCAGAAATTCCTCAATAGGGGGTTGTCGATCATCCGCCTCTTCAGTCGCCTGCCCTTGAGCAGCAGGCAGTCTGACCGGCGTTCGAGTTCCAACCCATTGGGCGGTGTGTTTGCCGCCATGCGTTCAATCACGCGCATCAGTGCACGGTCGGCCATATGGTCAGCCGCTGCCTTCAACCGATCAAACATCAGCGTGCCTCCTCACAGGTCAGCACCATTTGTGCAGGATTGCGCGGGTCGCTGATCATCCCGCGTACGCCCAGAAAGCGTCCGCGCCAGATCAGTCTGGTTTTCAGGTCAATCCCCTCGCGCTTGCGCATCGTCACCTGCCAGCGCATTCGCGCCGAAAGGCTGTCGGCTTCGGCAAGATTCGCCGGGATCAGCGGCGTCACCGCCACCCAAGCCGCTCCGTCATAGGCATAACGGCCGCTTGCCCCACCCAGCGTATCGCGATTGCCCATCCGCCGTTCGATAGTCACGCGCTCACGCAGCGCGCCTGCAAATTCGCCGCTCATGACAGCCGCGTCCGACGCCATGGGCGCAGCAAGGCGGCGACACCTTCTGGCGGTCCCGGATCGTCGGGGTTGTCGCGATGGGCAAACAAATGCGCGGCCAAACGGAGTACGCCCAGCCGGATCGCCTCGGGCAAGCTGTCCCAGCTTGCAGCCATTCCGGCCTCGGTGGCAATCTCGACCCTGCCGGCTGACCCCGGCTGCGAAACCCGCAACCAGGCTTCGCCGTGATAGTCAATGTCGACCTTATAGGCTTCGGCGGTCAGCAGAAAAGACGCCCCTTCCGCCGGAATGCCCGTCACTGCCGTAACCAGCGTTACCGGAAAGGCCGATAGCCGCTGCCATCGAGTCCCTGCAGGCACAATTTCACGCGCGCCGCGCCGCAAAGCATTTGGCCAAGATAGGCCTCTGCATGGCCAATCGCGCCAAGCAACACAGCGCCTAGCGAGGCATCGTCATCGTCGCCTTCAAGGCGCAAATAGGCTCTAGCCTCGTCCAGCATCGCGCTGTCGAGAACCACCGCGTCGCGGCTGATCATCATCGTCTCCTTGGATTAAATGGTCCGGTAACCCATTGTCGTCAGACCGGCTTTCATAGTGACCGCGGACCCGGCAATTTCGCTTCGGAATTGCAACTGAATCGTGCCACCGGTCGCGCCGATATCGATCCTGAACCAGGCCTCGACCGGGACATTGGTATTGGCCGCACGGACACCGGTGGTGATGCCTGTTGTGGCGTTATCGGCAATCTGTTCGGTCGTCAGCATAGCCGTTGCGCTCGAATTGATTGTTGTTCGCCCGACGATCGAGCCCGACGGAATATCAACCGCCAGCGTTGCGCCAGTGGTTGTCGCCGCCGATTGTAAGGCTCCAAAAAGCTGCACCAGATAGGAAGTGTTCGCGGCAGCAGTGAAAGACAGTCCGGTCACCGCTGCCAGCGTCGTTGTGCTGTTGGCCACATCCGCCGCGAGCGTTGTCCAGACCCACGGATCGGCTCCACCGCCACCCGCATCGCTTTGTTTGGCGGCGGGTTCATGCGCATTTGTGCTGGTACCGACTGTCAGCCTCGCCTCATCAGTGATCAGATACACCTCACCAGTCCGTAGCGCATTGGCGCTAGCTGCAGCGTCAATCTGCGCGCGCGTCCCGCGTTTGTGGGAAAGCGACGGCATCGATCAGAATGTCCCGCAATCGACATCGCCGACTGCCAGCGTGACAAAGCCGTTTCCGGCATCCTTGCTCCACGCCATCGAAGCGTTCATGCGCACCACACCATCGGTACCGTTGGTCCCCCAGATGTATCCCGAGGTTCCGCCCGATGCGACCGCGACTTTCTCATCAAGATCGGATGCGGGAATGTTGAGCGCGGCCTTGAAGGCGTTGACGCTGATCTTGCCTTCCTTCTGTCCGGTTGCCGAGGCGTCGTGCAGGATCAGATAATCTGCTGCACCATCGACCGCCGCGACAGTCGTCAGGTCATCGATCGCCGGGACCACAGGCAGTTTGGCGGTCGCGCCCGTTGCGATATGCAGCGTGCCACGATCAGTGGTAAAATGCGCCTCACCTGCCAGCATCGATGCCGTGGGCAAATTGGCTTTCAGGCCGCGTTTGAGTTGGATTCTGGGCATATTGGTTCCTTTAGTTGAACGTCCCGCCGTCGATGATTTCGGCGACCGGTCCTTCAGGTCCCTGAGGGCCAGCAACACCGGGGGGGCCGATCAGTGTCGGCAGAGGGTTGGGCGGGTTGGCAGCCGCGATGGGCGCCAACCCGCCATCCGGCCCGCGCCAGCGGAGCTCCAGGGCCGGGTTGTCCTTTCGCCATTGCAACAGCATCATGGCGTCACCGAAGATTTGATGCGAAGCGCGACCGGTTCGGTCACGATCACGCCACCCGCGACCTCCAGCCGCGCATCGGCCAGATAGGCGCCCGGCGTCAGCGCCGCCGAAGCAGTGGCATCGATGCCGAGCGTCCAGCCGGGCGGGATTTCCCCGATGCTGCACGCTGCGCGATAGAAAATGTGGCCGCAACCGGGGCGCCATCGGGCACCCCGGTGCGGCCGGGCGGGACGGCCTTCAAAACCGCGCTGATGCCGGTGACAGAAAGGGGATCACCGTTGACGGCATCAAGCGCGAGGGCAATCGTCTCGCCGCGTTGGAAGGTAAAGGGGGTCATGATCGCTCCCAAAGTCAGGAGAGGTGTCACCCCCGACTTGATCGGGGGTCCATGGTCTGGACCATTGGCTTAAACTTGGTGCTCAGACCATGGATTCCCGCTTGCGCGGGAATGACAAGGTTATTGCGAAAAGCCCGGCGTTACGACGCCGCAATCTTCAGCAGCTTGATCGCTTCCGAATTCGAAACCGCCCCGCCAATCCGTTTGGTCGCGTAGAAATTGACATAGGGTTTGTTCGAATAGGGATCGCGCAGGATGTTGGTTTCGCTGCGTTCGGCGATCAGATAGCCAGCCTGGAAATTGCCGAAGGCAATCGGGGTCGCGTTCGCCGCAATGTCCGGCATATCCTCGCTTTCCACCACCGGAAAGCCGAGCAGCGTATCGGGTTGCCCGGTCACCAGACCCGGCGTCCAGATGAACGCTCCGTCGGCTGTCTTGAACTTGCGGATCGTTGCCAGCGTCGATGAATTCATCACCCAGACCGCACCCTGTCGATAAGGCGCGCGCAGCGCATGAACCAGATCGAGTAGCTTGTTTTCCGGATTGCTCGCGGGCAGACCTCCAGCCGCACCCGATGCCACATATTGCAGCGAACCAAAGGCGCGCGTTGCATCGCTGGTTGCGGCGGTCGTGTAGGTCAGGAAACCCTTGGGCTTATCCACGCCGTCGCCATTGACGAAGGCAGACCCTTCGGCCTTGGCAAATTCGGTGGCGATTTCGCTCGCCAGCCAGGCCTCGACATCAAACTGCGCATCATCCAACATCGCCTGCGTCGCTGCTGGATTGGCATACAACTCGCCAAAGCTGGGGACGATCTCGTTGAACACCGGGGTCGCCGTGTTGGGCCGCGCGGCGACTTCGGACGCCCAGCCAGAGGACACGCCATTAGTGGTCACCAGCTTGCGATAGCCTGCACTACCGACGCGCACGACATTGGCCACTGCACGGATCGGCGAAATCGCCTTCAATGTTGCGTCGATAACTTCATCGATTTCCTTGGGCACCGCATAGCCGCCATCGGCAGCGACGTTGCCCGCAAAGCTTTTCAGTTCGACTTCGCGACCGCTGCGCAAATAGCCATCGACAAAGGCCTTGTGCGCGGGGTTGGTTGCGTCACCCGCAGCCAGCTGCGGACGCTGTACAACGGCAGGAACCACCGCAGCATCAAATGCCGCCTCCAACGGGTCGGCTTTCACTTCATAATCCATGTTTTTCTCCAAAAAAAAGGCCGCCCAAAAGGACGGCCTACACAAAGTAGATTGTCTTCTACGATCTATTTGTCGGACCACTCCAAATCGGAAAAGACGAAGTCACCGGTTGAACAAATGATATTCAGCGTAGCTTGGGAACCGAGGTTCAGCTCTGGATTCCCGTCCATTTCGCCAATTCTGAACTTGATTATTTTCCCTTCGGTCACACTGATATTGAACGACAGTTTCGCGCCAATTTTTACTGAGCCGATCAAAAAGGGATCGCTCTCTTTTCCGTTCTCAGTCATTTCCAGAAAAACAAATGCATCCTTGGCTTTCGAATCCAGCGCGATAACTTTCATCGCCCAGCGATATTTCTGGTCAGCGCTGTCTAAGAAAATCTGCGCAAGTGGCGAATATTTGCCTTTGCGAAATTCATTGGGTTGGATCGCTCCTTTGATCGAAAATGAACTGAGACTCACCTGTTGCTCAATGGCCGAAAAACGATCAGCCGGAGTGTCGCATCCATAAGTAATTGGTGCCGCCATCGCCGGTTGATTGACAATGCTGATAATTGCCAATCCGGCTAAAACAATATTTCTATACATCTGTCGTCTCCTGTTTTTTTAGGAGATTTGAACAAATTGTTTGCCGCGTCAATCTGCAACAGCCAGCACCCGCGCTAGCGGCTGCATGGGAAGGTTGACGACGCTGACTTCGATCAGGTCGAGATCGGTAAGTTCGCGATATGTTCCTTTGTTGGCACTGCGAACGCGGTAGCCGAAGGACAGCCCTGCTCCGCTCGCCACGGGCGGCGCGTCGGGGTCAATTTGCGCGATGACACGCAGTCCCCGATCATCCTCCTCGACGCGTTCGACAAAGCCGATGCGCCGTGCGCGATCATGCTGCCACAGCAGCGGCAAACCGGCCTTTGCGGCGCGGGCGAATGCCCCTTTGCGGACAATATCCCCGCCCCGATCGGGATGGTCGAAAATGGCAGCATAGCCAGCGATTCTCATTTGATCACCAGCCCGCCCAGCCCAAGCTTGACCGCCAGCCCGATCACCAGCACCGCAAGCGCGCCGCGCACCAGCCACTCGACCACGGCCTTGCGCGCCGACCGCTTGGCATCGCGCCAGGCAGACAGCAGCTCGCGCAGATCGGCCATGTCTTTCGCCGCGCTTTCGTCGGCAAGACCAAGATGCGCCAGCCCGCGCTGGGCACCATTTTGGGAAGCCTGCTCGAGCAACTCGGCAAGCCGTTCATTTGTGATTTGCATTTTCAGTTGCCCAAATAGAAGCCGTTCATTGCCAATCGGTCAAATCATCGACAGAAAGTTCGTGCCAATCAGCAGGCTTGGGGCAGGAGATGCGTCTATCTCGATAGCGAAGATTGATTGCATGATCACTACGTTCCCACGCTTCTTTTGTCAGATCAAGTTGATAAGGATAACGCATTTCGACTTCGAACTGGCCGTCGACTATTTCGTAGAGGATTGCGGCGGGCAGCTTGTCACTTGGCCAATCATTCCAGAACGCTTCCAGTATATCTGAAAGCTCCTTGGAGGGGAGGTGGCAGACAACCTTGTCGCCTTCATCATGATACAAAGCCAACAAATAGATATTGTCTCCCCCTTCCGAGTATAAGAAAGCTCCGTTAGGGTCCTTGCCTATATTGACTGCCATATGCCTACCAATGGCAACAAAATGATCCTGCATCTTTGCTTGGTCCATATCAATTTCCTTTGGCACGGTTTGGAAATGGTACCTGAGTTAATTTACCATCGATATAATAGGATACATCGATTTTGTCAGGTCTTTTAGAAGAACCGTTGTAATAAGCCTGAATGTCGACATAGACCTTTTTCTCGGCCTTCAAACTGCGCCGCCATTCATGTTCGAGCGTGGCGTAGCCGCTGCGATTGAAATTCGCATCCTGTGCAAAGAGATTAATGGCTTCTTTCGGCCCGCCAAATTGCCGACCAATGAAGTGTCCGCCATGGTCGCTTTCCAGGCGGTCTGGCTTCCCTTCTTCCGTTTGCGCGGTCGGTTTTCGGGTCTGTGAATTGTCCAGGCGCAATTCTCCCCGAGCCCGCACAGTGCGGTTCTGCTCATCCAATTCGAAATGATAGCCGTTGGCTTCAACCTTGCGCGTTTTGGGCTTGGACGCAGTGGTCAATATTGGCCCAAGAGGTTTTGCCGACGGCGGTTTGACAGTTTCTCTTTTGGGCCGCTGTACTTTGGGAACCGGCTTTACTGGCTTTGGTTTGTCCCACGAACCACTGGCCCCGCCACCACCGAAATTGCCCCCTCCAGCCTGAATTTTGGGTTTCTTCGTGGAGCCACTGCCACCTCTACCAACAGAGCCAGCGGCTCGACCATTTTTCGCAGCGGGTCCATCCCAACTTCCGGAAGCACCGCCTCCACCATAATTGCGTCCCTGCCCTTCTTCCGTGAATTTGCCGTCGCCGGGATCGTGCCAAGGATTGTATTTCAGCTCTAATATACCTGTTTTGTTCTTTTCGTCATGGTTTGAGAGTTTGTCAGCCGTCAGAGGCTCCAAGCCAATGGCGACACGCTTCTCATCGGGCGTCAGGAAATCCGCAGCGCTCACTTGCGCCCATAACCGCTCCCGATCTTCACTGATTGCGCCCACCTGATCGGTATCTACTCTCAGCGACAGGCCCGCAAACCAAAGCTGCATCCCTTGGGAAAGCGCGCGCAAAATCTTGGACGTCAGCGGCAATATGGTCTGGTGCCACAGCGCCTTGTTCGCCTCGCGATAGTTGGCATAGGTCGCATCCCCCGGCAGACCGAGCAGCACGGGCGGCACACCAAAGGCGAGGGCAATCTCGCGCGCGGCAGCGGCCTTCAGTCCGGCAAAGTCCATATCGGCAGGCGACAGGGACAGTGCCTGCCATTTCAACCCGCCTTCGAGCAGCAACGGCCGACCCGCATTGTTGCTGCCGGAAAATTGCGCGGCCAGCTCTTCCTTCAGCCTGTCAAACTGTTCACCCGACAGCGTCTCTGCACCTTCATGCACCAGAGCACCACTGGGCCGCGCGGCATTGTCGAGTAGCGCCTTGTTCCATTTGGCCGAGGCGTTGTGGATCGCAATCGCGCCCGATGCGGCACCCAGACAGCCCAGCCCATATTGATCATCGAGCGGATGGTGGCTGCGGATATGGATCAGTTCATTGCTGCCCAGCCGCGTCACGGCCTCACCTGCCTTATAGCGGAAGGCAACGGGCCAGCCGCGCGCGTCGGCCTCAACCGAAACCCGTTCCGGGCGCAGCGCATAAAGCTCGCACAGCGACCCATCGGGCGCGGTCAGCAACTGCACATAGCCATTGCCATGGAGCAGCAACTGCGCGGCCAATGTTTCCAGCAAGCTTTGCCCGCCCGATGTCGCCGCGACCAGCGCCGCCGCTGAATCGTCGCTCGCGGCAAGCGGCGCCGAAGCAACACCCTCCGCTACCAGCCGCACTGCGCGCTGCGCAATTGCATTGTTGAGATAACCATCCCGCATTTGCGCCTCATACGCCATCGGCCATTCGCCGAGCGACCAACTGCCAAAGCGCCGCGCGAGCGGGACATGCGTTTTAGCCGGACGCGCCAATGCACGCCCGGCTGACTTCCAGCCGAAGATTTTCATTTGTGACTCCAGATTTCCTAAAGCTGCCGAATCCGCGGCTCTGCCCCGCGCTTTCCCAGCATCAATTCGCTCATCGCCCAGACCAGCGCATCCGCCCGGTCCGGTGACCGTCCCGGTCCCTCATACCCTCCGCCCGATATCAGGCCGCACAGTTCGTCTTCCAGCTCGGGAAAGCCGCCGATATGGAAGGCCTTGCCCGCCTCGTAAAGCATCGCAACCGGTTCCGCCCGCGCAACCTTGCCTCTGGACGCCGAAACCTTTTTCACCGGCATTGTCACATCGGCAGCCTGCAGAGTGCTGACCACCATGTCGCCGCCATTATTCGCCTCTGCCACCACCCGATCCGCGCCCCAGGTGAGCGCGGCGGCGGAGACGGCGCTGGCCCAGCCTTCGGGACTGCGGCCCTTCACGCTGTGGTCGGCGAGCACATAAGCTTTGCCGTCGGAGCCTTTTCCCACCACCACGATTCCGCAGGCATCGCCGCCGGTGCTCGCTGGTGGATCGACGCCGATGACGATACGGCGCATTTCTGGCGCGCCCTTAATCCTACATCTTTCAATCAAATCGCGGGTCCACAGCGCATCCTCTGCATCTTCCAGAAATTCGCCGAGCAATTCCTGCCGACCCAGCCGCGCGTGGCCATAGACTTCGTGCATCGCGGCGCGAAAGCTGGTGGGCAGGTTCGACCGGTTGGCCTCCATCGCGCCGCGGGTAATTTCGACGCCGCCTTCGACCAGCAAGCGCCGAACCAGCAGCACCGACCGGGGCGTGGTGGTGGCGACAATGCGCGGTGTTTCGCCCAGCCGCATTGTCATCGCCAAATTGTCCCACGCCGCCACGCCATCATGCCATTTGGCGACCTCGTCGGCCCAGGCCAGATGATGTTCGGGGCCGCGCAGCCCCTCTGGTTCCGACGCGGCAAAGACAGTGGCGATGGCACCGGTAGGCCAGATCAGCCGTTTGAGCGATGGCTCCCATATCGGGCGCTTTTCATCGGGAGCAATCGCCAGCAAGCCGCTTTCGCCCTCGATCATCACGCTGCGCGCCTCGTGCATTGTCGCTGCGACCAATGCGATGCGCAGCGACCCATCGGCCTCGGCCTGCGCGCGCACCCATTCGGCGGCCATGCGGGTTTTGCCAAAGCCGCGCCCGGCCATGACAAACCATGTGCGCCAATCGCCTTCGGGCGGGCGCTGATCATCGCGCGCCCACAGATTCCAGTCATATTCGAGTTGCCATTGATCCTCCGGCTTTACCTTCGCCAGCCATTTGACGCGCTCTTCCGGATCGATCTGCGCGATGCGCTCTGCTTCACTTCGGGGTTCCGTCGTCATCGCTCATCCTTTGGCGCATTGCGGCAAAGCGCGCTTCGAGCCGCGCCTGTACTTCCTTTGGATCGCGCGAACGCGACGGTGCGGGCGTCGCCCCCACCCCTCGCACAGTTGCGCGGTGGGCGGCAAGCAGCGCCATGCCCATCCGCGCCTTCATCTGTTTCTGTTTGAAGGTGCTGTCTTTCATATTGCTGGCGGGTGGTGACAAGGCCTCCGCGAGCAAATTCGCCTCCAGCCGGGCATAGCCTTCGGACAATGCCTGCATCCATTGATCGCAAAACGCCGCGCAGCTCTTGCGCAGGTCATAGACCGGCTTGGTCATGACCCCGGCAACCTTTGCCGATGCAGTTACATTCGATGTTTGCGCGAGATGCGCTAGGAACAGCTTTTGTGCGGCTGTCCCAAATTTCCTCGGTTTTCCTCCTGCCTTTTTCGAAAACGCCATGTCCGAATTCCTTTCGCGCAAAACGAAGGGGCCGGATGCGGTAATCACCGCCCCGGCCCCGAATCACATTTTCCCAATATCCCAAATAGTGCCAGAATGGCGTTACGATGTCAAGAGATATTTTCCTATATGGTTATTTTCTTCGCAGACCCTAACCGCGGAGCTTTGCCAAAATGGCCTGTTCCTTGGCGATAATCCCCGCAAAACTCGGGCGGGCATGGACACTGTCGAGCCAGGCGCGGGTGCGCGGCCAGCGGCTCCAATCAACGCCGTCGCAGGCATGGTCGAAATTAACCGCCATGCTCGCAACCGCAATATCGGCAATGCCAAATGCCCCACCCACCAGAAATCCGCCGGGGTCGGGAGCAACGCTTTCCAGATAGTCGAGCAATTTGGGCAAATCGACCTCCTCACCTTCGGCAGCCAGATCGGCATTGCCCGGTTTGCGCTGGAACAACGGCGCGACCACACGGTTGAAGAAGCATTTGAAGACGACGACGCTCATCAGCGTATCGGCAAATTCCTCAAACCACACCGTTCGCGCGGCATCCGCCGGATCGGCGGATAGCATCGCGCCATCAGGATGCTTCTTTTCAAGATAGGTCAGGATCGCGGTTGAATCCGACACTGCAAAATCGCCGTGGGTCATCGCGGGCATTTTGCGCAAAGGGCTGGCGCGCAGGAATTCGGGATCGACGGCGTCGAGCGTGATATTCTCCAACTCATACGGCAGGCCGCGTTCAGCGCAATAGACCATGATCTTGCGGACAAAGGGAGAGAAGGAGGAGCCGTAGAGTTTCATGCGGACAGACTTTCTGAGGAATTGGGATTGTTGCGCAACACAGACTGCCAAATCAGTGGCATATTGCAACCGATAAATGGCCATCCTTGTAAATCGCCGCTGAGCAGCTAAGCCTAGGCCAATCGCTATTGGGGTGGGGTAAGATGGACGGCTTGATATTGTTGCTCGCGCTGGTCCTGGGTGTCTGGATGCTCAACCTCAACGGCCGCATCAAGATGCTTGAAAACCGGCTTGCCGATGCACTCGATCTGCTGACCTCCGGGAAAAGGCCGGAAACCACCGCACCCGCTGCCGAACCGGACTTGGCCGAAACCCCCGCCGCGGTAAAGCCAGCGATTGCCTATGCCAGCCGCCGACCGGCGACGCTGCGCAGTGAGGCGAAATCGGCACCACCCCCGATAGCGGTGGACGAAGAGCTTCCCTCAACCGTCGACCCGGTGGAATTGCCGCAACGATCGGCAAGTTGGAGTTTCGAGGAACTGGTCGGCGGCAAGCTGCCGATCTGGATCGGTGGCATTGCGCTGGTTTTCGCAGGGTTTTTCCTCGTGCGCTATACGATTGATGCCGGGCTTCTGGGTCCCGGAACCCGTTCGGTGCTGGCAACTATTTTCGCCTTCTTGCTGATCGCGGGCAGCCAATGGGGCGGACGGCTTCCCAAAATTGGCGAATCCTTCACTGCCGACCCGCGCATCGCCCAGTCACTGGCAGGGGCAGGCATCGCGACCCTGTTTGGCACGCTGTACATGGCTGCCGAAATCTATGGCTTGATCGGTGTACCGGTCGCTTTTGCGCTGCTGATTGCCACTACCGTATTAGCCTTTGCGCTCGCTTTGCGCCACGGTCCGCCAACCGCATTGATGGGACTGGTCGGCGGATTTACCGCGCCTTGGGTGGCAGGGGCTCGGTCCCGACAATGTCCCGGTCTTGCTGCTCTTTCTGGGGGTATTCCTCGCGGGGTTGTTCGGACTGGCGCTGTGGCGGCGCTGGCTCTGGCTGTTGCTGTTGGCAAGCGGCGGCGGCGCGCTTTGGACGATCGGTCTGGTTGTCACCGCAAATGATTCGCTTCCGCTGATCGGAATGTTTGTCATGATCGCCGGCGGTGCAGCGGTATTGGTTGGCGACCGCTTTGCAGAGGATGATCCGAGACTCGCGGCCGTGGCTCGGTTTGCGCCGATGGGGATCGCGCTGTTGCAACTCGCGATGTTGCTGCCGCGACTGGAATTCAGCTTCATCGGCTGGGGTTCTATGCTGCCTTGTCCGCCGCCGCAATCGGTCTGGCTTGGCGCGACGACCGGCATTTGCCCAATATATTCGGCGCGCTTCTGCTCTGCCTGATGCCGCTGGCGACTGGATGGGGAAGTCAGGCCGGTCACAGCATGATGACCCTTGCGTCGGTGGGCACGGGCCTGCTGTTTGGCGTCCCCGGACATCTGCGCGCAGCATCATCGGCGGTCAGTCGAAGCTATTGGGCGCTGCTGGCATTGCTGGCGCAGGCCCTGCCCTTCTTCACGGCCTTTTCGCTCGCCAAGCCTGAATTCTCCGATTTCGCATGGGGCGGTGTCGCTGCCTTGCTGATCGTTCCGGCTGGATATATCGCTTGGCAATGGCGCAGCGCAGAAAGCTATATTGACCGGATCGTGCGGATCGCAAGCGCCGGGCTTGCCGCACTTATGGGCTGGATCGCACTCACCCACTGGTTTTCCAACGACTATCTCGCCAGCGCGACTTTCGTCGTTACAGCGGCGTTGGCGGCATGGGCGATGCGGACCCAAAGCAAGGCAATGCAGGAACTGGCGGTGATACCTCTGGCTTTTGGCGTGCTGGCGCTTGCGACCGGGTCATGGCGCTTTTTCGAGGCGCTGAACAATTCTCTCGGCGGGATAAAGTTGATGGCATCGACCCTCCCCGAAATTGGGGAGGCGGCGCGGATGACGTTGCTCCCCGCATTGCTGGTGGGACTCATTGCCGCCCTGCCCCATTTCGCTCTCGGCCGCTGGCCGCGCCGACTGGCATGGCTTGCGGGCGGAGCAGGCGCGTTGGGTTTCCTATGGCTGATCGCCAAACAGGTCGCGGCCATCGACAGCCCCTCGCAATTCATCACGCTCGGCCTTGCCGAACGGGTGGTCATGACCCAGCTGCTGTTTTTGGCAGGCTGGTTGGCGCTGCGTCGCGCGACCGACTGGTCTAGCCTTTGGGCGAAGGCGGGAATGGCCGCGACCGCGCTCGCGCTGTTCCGCATGTTCTGGTTCGATCTGGGCGTCTTCAATCCGCTTTATGTTCCACAATCGCTGGGGCCGATACCGGTCGCCAATCTGGGAACCATCCATTTGGGATTGACGGCATTCTGGCTATGGCAAATGGCGCGCAGCCGCGTTGTCGCCTCGGCGCATGGGCAACTGCCCAAATTATCCGAAATTGCCAGTTTGGTGATGATGGCGCTAACCGCCTTGGTCACGGTGCGCCAATTGGCGCATGGCAATCTGATTTCGGGTGGTGGCATCGAAACCGGGGAAAATTACCTCTATTCGGCGGCATTGCTTATCCTTTCGATCATCTGGATGACAATTGGTATCCGCTTGGGCCTTGCCGTTCTCCGCCTTGCCGGGCTGGCGTTATTGACCGTGGTCACGCTCAAAGTCTTCCTGATCGATGCTGCCGCATTGGAGGGCGTGCTTCGCATCCTGTCGTTCATGGGGCTGGGCATCGCGCTGATCGGAATTGGCTGGGCCTATGGCAAGGTTATGCGGGCCGGAAGTCTGGCTGCGGAATAAGTCCTTGCCTCACGCCTGAAACCCCGTAAATCCGCGCCCATGCTCACAAAACTCTACAACTGGATGATGGACAAGGCCGGTCATCCGCACGCCGAACGCTGGCTGTTTCTGTTCTCGTTTATGGAATCGAGTTTCTTCCCCATCCCACCGCATCCGCTGCTGGGGCTGATGTGTCTGGCGCGCCCCGACAAGGCGTTGCGCTTTGGCGTGATCTGCACGGTTTCGTCGGTTTTGGGCGGGCTATTCGGCTATGCCATTGGCTATTTCGCCTATGAGACAGTAGGCATCGCGCTGCTGAAGGCGCTGGGTCTTTGGGACAGCTTCCCTGCCGCCGCCTGTTACCTGCGTGAATATGGCGCGGAGATCATATTGATCAAAGGCGCGACGCCTATTCCATTCAAGCTGCTGACGCTGACGGCTGGTTTCATCCATATGAACCTATTCGACTTCCTCTGGTCGAGCATGGTGTCACGCTCGGTGCAGTTCATCGCCGTCGGCTTTCTGTTCTGGAAATTCGGTCGCCCGATCAAGGCGTTTATCGACAAATATCTGCCTTGGGTCACGGCAGGCTTCCTGATCCTTGTCGCGGGCGGATTTGTCGCCTTCGCGATGCTGTCAGGTGGCGGTGGCAAAGCAGGAGATGCCTGTTCGGGTGTGACGACGATGGAACAGGTTTTCCAGAAGAGTTGATAACTCGCTTCTCGCTTATAACTCCGTCTATTTCCCTAACCGTTCGCCTCGAGCGTAGTCGAGAGGCCCAGAAAGCAAGCGTGACTTATGGGCGTCTCGACTTCGCTCGACACGAACGGATTGTGGGGACAATCGAATTCTGACTAGCTCGCAAACAATTGCCCATCATCGGCAAAGGCCTTGAACTCCAACGCATTGCCGCTGGGGTCAGTGAAGAACATCGTCGCCTGTTCTCCAACCTGTCCTTTGAAACGGACATAAGGTTCGATGCCGAAGGCGACCCCTGCGGCCTTCAACCGCGCAGAGAGGTCTTCCCACTGCTCCATGGTCAGCACAATCCCGAAATGCGGGACCGGCACGTCATGGCCGTCGACCGCATTGTGGATCGGGCGCGCAATCATCCCCGGGCCGAGATGCGCAACGATCTGGTGGCCATAGAGATCAAAGTCGATCCAGTGCTCCGAGGATCGCCCTTCACCGCAGCCGAGCACATCGCGGTAAAAGGCGCGTGCCGCCGCAAGGTCATGCACCGAAAAGGCCAAGTGAAAGGGGCGCAGTCCGCTCATTCTTCGGGCGGCATTGCAAGCGCGAGCGTTTCACCCAGACGGATGCAGCGCGACATTTTCTCTTCCTTGCTGGGTTCTTTTTCCAGCTCGGCCTGCAGTTCTTCGTTGCTGATCGGTTTCGGCTCGTCAGCCTTAGGCAGCTTGTTCACTTCACCGTCAAAGGCGGTAGCCAATCGGGCAAAGCCCTTGGCATCGCGACTGTCTGGCCCTTCGCGCTCGACAATTTCCTTGGTCGCCATGTCGATCAGCACCTTGCAGTATCGGATGCGGTGCGGGTTCGACAGGTCCTCGCCCAGCGTCTTGCGAAATAACCCGATCTTGTCAGGATCGTGGATTTCCAACTGGGGTTGCGGCGTCAGCATCATTGGGGTGTCGTAGGTTGGAGCGATCTTCGTTGCCGCATCCGCCGCAACAAGCTGTGCATCCATAATCGGCCTGCACTGCCCTATGCGCGCTTGCACATAAGCGGCAGGGTTGGCCGATTTCATCGCCTGTTCCTGTTCGGCTTCGACAGCTTGCTTGATCGCAAAGGCAACCACTTCGCGCGGCTGACCGCTTTCCTCCATCACCCGGTCGCCGACAATGCCGGCCCAGCGCTTGCCGCTTTCGCGCATATCGGGATAGCTTTGCGAAGCCCCCTGCCCGGAACGTTGCTCATGCGCGATGATGCCGATGGCGGCGACGCAGCCAATGTCGCGCATCTGCGCGTCGGAAAGCGGGAGCGGCGGATTGGGCGCGAGCATCAGCGCGAAGATCGGTGTCAAGGTCATGGCGCAATTGCTAGCACCGCGCGGCTGAACGGCAAGCAACAATATTGGCCGATTGCATTTGCCCCTATTGCCCGCCATGTCTGCGCGCCATGACCAAGTTGTTCGCTTTCCTTGAAAATCATCGCGCTAAAGTGTTGCTCGTCGCTGGCGGCATCTCCGCGACTGGATTTGCGCCGCTGAACTGGTGGCCGCTAACGCTACTATGCCTCGCGTTGCTGATGCACTGGGTGGCGCGTGCCTGTAGTGGCAAGCGTGCATTTCTGCTTGGCTGGGCCTTTGGCGTCGGGCATTTCACCATCGGCAACAATTGGATCGCCACCGCCTTCACCTATCAAGCAAATATGCCCGTATGGCTCGGCTGGTGCGCAGTGCCACTGCTGGCGCTGTATCTGGCGGTCTATCCGGGGGTGGCAGCCTGGGGAGCGTGGTGGCTCAAAAATTCTCCCCCCCCCTTTAGGGGAGGGGCAAGGGGTGGGGTCTCTCAGCCATTGCGCAACACTGACAAGCCCCACCCCAACCCCTCCCCTAAAGGGGAGGGGCTAAACCTCCCTTTCATCCTCTTTTTCGCCGGATGCTGGATCATCACCGAATGGCTGCGCGCTTGTGTGTTTACGGGATTTTCGTGGAATCCCTTGTCTGCCTTGTGGGTCGACACTTTGTGGTCTGGAATGTGGCTTCCCATAGTCGGAACCTACGGAATGTCAGGCCTCCTTTTGTTCTACACTGGATTGCTGGCCGCTGCTGTGCCCTGGTTTAAGTACAATTTTGCCGCCGGAAATTTTCAACGCTCGGGCAGTTGGGTGGTGATTGGATTTGTAGCGTTATTCATCGCGCCAGTGTTGGCCGTAAGTTTCGTTCCAGATTCCCTGATTCCTCAGAAATCGGCCGATTACGCGAAGGCAGATGTCGCACTCACCATCGTCCAACCCAACATCTCCCAGATCGACAAATATGCCCCCGGCTATGATGCGATCAATTTCCGCCGCCTAGCCGAAAACAGTCTGAGCCGCGACACCAAGCCCCGCCTGATCCTCTGGCCCGAGGCTGCAATTCCGTGGCGGCTGGAGGATGGCTATCCTTATCGCTTCTACCAGTTCCAGCCAGGCGAAAGCGCGGAGGGTGCGCGGACGATGCTGACTCGTCTGATGAACCCTGGTGACCTGTTGCTCACCGGAGTGGACCGGTTGGAGTTTGACAAGGACCGCCAATTGGTCGGCGCACGCAATAGTATGACTGCGATGGACGCCAGCGGAAAAATTCTGGGCAATTATGACAAGGCCCATCTGGTTCCCTATGGAGAATATCTGGCGCTGCGCTGGCTGCTCGAGCCGCTTGGTGCGGCGCGGCTGGTGCCGGGCGATCTCGACTTCTGGCCCGGTCCCGGACCGCGTACCCTTGACCTGCCATTCGATGGTCGGCGGGTGAAGGTCGGGATGCAGATTTGCTATGAAATCATATTTTCGGGCCAAGTCGTCGACCAAACGCACCGCCCCGACTTCATCTTCAATCCCTCCAACGACGCATGGTTTGGCGGTTGGGGCTCGCCGCAGTTTCTGGCTCAAGCACGGTTGCGTGCTATTGAGGAAGGTCTGCCCGTGGTGCGCGCCACCCCGACGGGCATCAGCGCGGTAATCGACGCTGACGGGCGGGTCCTAAAGAGCCTACCCCAAGGCATTGCCGGACGGATTGATGCGCAACTTCCTCGCCCCAAAGAGCCAACACTTTTTGCGCGCTATGGAAATGCGCTACCCATGGCCTTCGCCGCGCTGCTCATCGCATTTGGCCTGATGCCGCTTGCCCGCCGCCGCACTTCTCGCTAAGGGGCCGCGCAGCACATAAAGAATTCTTTATACGCAGATACAGAATCACTCTCATTTTGGGGACTGGAAAAACCATGCGCGACAATTATCTCTTCACCTCTGAGTCTGTTTCAGAAGGCCATCCCGACAAAGTCTCTGACCAAATCAGCGACGCTATTGTCGACCTGTTCCTGTCGAAAGACCCCGAAGCGCGCATCGCTTGCGAAACACTGACCACGACCCAGCTCGTTGTCCTTGCCGGCGAAATCCGCTGCAAGGGCGTTTACGAAAATGGCGCTTGGGCACCCGGCGCGAAAGAAGAGATTGAAGCAACCGTCCGCCGTACCGTCAAGGAAATCGGCTATGAGCAGGATGGTTTCCACTGGGAAACGCTGACCTTCATGAACAACCTGCACGGCCAGTCTGCGCATATCGCCCAAGGCGTCGATGCCAGCGGTAACAAGGATGAAGGTGCGGGCGACCAGGGGATCATGTTCGGTTACGCAACTGACGAAACCCCTGACCTGATGCCCGCAACGCTGGATTACAGCCACAAAATCCTCGAGCGTATGGCCGCCGATCGTCATTCGGGTGCCGCGCCCTTCCTTGAACCCGATGCCAAAAGCCAGGTGACCTTGCGCTATGAAGGTAGCCTGCCGGTCGCCGCGACTGCTATCGTTGTTTCGACCCAGCACGCCCCCGGCTATGATCAGGGCGAGAAGGAAGCCGAACTGCACGCCTATGTGAAGCGAGTGATTGCAGAAACGCTGCCTCCCGTGCTGCTGCGCGAAACCGAATATCACATCAACCCGACCGGCAGCTTTGAAATTGGCGGCCCCGATGGCGACGCTGGCCTCACCGGACGTAAGATCATTGTCGACACCTATGGCGGTGCAGCACCCCACGGCGGCGGCGCGTTTTCGGGCAAAGATCCGACCAAGGTTGATCGTTCTGCGGCCTATATCACCCGCTATCTCGCCAAGAACATCGTTGCCGCTGGCCTTGCAACACGCTGCACGATCCAGCTGGCCTATGCCATTGGTGTTTCCAAGCCACTGTCGCTTTATGTCGATACGCATGAAACCGGCACCATTGGTGATGACAAGATCGAAGCCGCGATCATGGGCATCGAAAAGCTCGGTGGCCTGACTCCGCGCGCGATCCGCACCCATCTGGGTCTCAACAAGCCGATCTATCGCAAGACCGCTGCCTATGGCCATTTCGGTCGCAAGGCCGAAGGCGACAGCTTCCCGTGGGAGCGCACCGATCTGGTTGATGATTTGAAGGCGGCGCTAGCTTAACCAGCCCCCGCCGCCTCCAACTCTATTTCCAACTCGCAAGAATCGCCCCGGCCAGAATATGGCCGACCAAAAGATGTGCACTATCGATCAGGCTGATTGTGCTGCCCCCAACACCATAAACCCAACCATACCAAATGGCTGGGATGGCAGAGGCAAAGGCGACCACTGCAGCCCATTTGATGCCATTACCGATTCCGCTGACATTGCCCCATTTAAACAATATGGCCAGACCGATGGCTGTCATGATCGGCATGATCGGGCTATATGGCATCCGTGTCATTCCAACCGCATCAGCCTGTTCTTTGGTAATGCCCGACATTGCCATCCAGCTTTCGGGTGCAATCAGCATTCCATAAATTACGAACCCGACAAGATAGATCGCGATTGCTGCCACCAAAATGGCGAGCAAGTTCATTCCTGAAATTCGCATTTTACTTCTCCCTCTCTCACTCCGCCATCTTGATATCATGATCTCCTCTGGCTGTAAAATCGGCGAGCGACACGGCACCGACTTGCAAAACCCGCCGCGCTTCGCCAAGGCGCCCGCCATGACTGCGCACAAGGAAGGTGATCCGACAACGCTCAACCGGCTCTATGGCCGGGCGAAGGGCAAAAAGCTGCGCACGCACCAGCAGCATCTGGTTGACCATTTGCTGCCGCAAATTTCGGTTCCTCTTGACGGAGCTGTCGCCGCCGAAGTGCTGTTCGGCTATGATCGGCCGTTGCATTTTGAAATCGGCTTCGGCGGCGGGGAGCATATGGCTTACCGCGCCAATATGCTGCCTGATCATGGCTTTATCGGCTGTGAGCCCTTTGAAACCGGCGTTGCGCAGGCACTGAGCCACGTTGAGAATTATGAAGGGCTGGGGCCGCTCGGCAATATCCGTCTGCACATGGGCGATGCTCTGGAGGTGCTGACGCGCATTCCCGATGATTCATTAAGCTTTGTCTATCTGTTGCATCCCGACCCGTGGCCGAAAGCCCGTCATGCCAAACGGCGGATGATGAACGACGGCCCGGTCGATTTGATCGCGGCCAAGTTGAAGCCCGGCGGCGAATTCCGTTTGGCACTGACCATGCAATCTATTTGCGCCATGCGTTAATGGTGATGCAGCGCCACAGGCACCAGTTTGAATGGCTATGTGAAAACCTGGCGATTTCCAAAAGCGTCCCGGAGGCTGGCCCGAAACCCGCTATGAGGCGAAAGCCCGCAATGTGTATGGCCATGAGGTCTGGTATTTTCGCTATCGCAAAATATGACTTTGCGACGCTTCAAATACACGTTTGAATAAATTGGAGCAGTCTTGCTTTTGAAAACCGGAGCAGGGAGCATAGTCTGCTGGTCGGGTCAGGCTCTGCCAATCGGCGTCGATTGTCTGGAGATGGCATAGTCACCGATCAACACTTTAGTGGGTAAAGAAGCAAACTGCATTTGCGGGTCATTGGCAATTTACAAAAATTTAAGGAGCATATGCAAATCGTTAACCATTATCTGTTTTAGAATTGCCCAATCTCATGGGGTAACAGGAATAGTCATATGGTTGGTAACGATGCAGGGCTGATTGCGGATCGCCCATCGACGCATAGCGCGGTGCTTCACCAACTTGCCTTGCGGACCTTGACGGTTTCGTTTTTCCTGCTCACGCTATTGTTCGCTTTTGCCGCCAATCCGGCACGCGCCAACCAAGTCCCGGCTTCTTCGACGGGCGCTGGCCCGGTCGTCAAAACCTATCCTGCTTCGGCTTTGACCATGACCATGGCGATAAGCGGCAACACCACCATAGGTGTCGCCGATGGCGTATTGAACGGTTATGGCGGGGTGGTCAGCACACAGCTTAGTCCACCAATTGCTCCGACGAGCAAAGGTTTACAGATCCTTACGAGTGCGGCTGGGTGTAATGCCACAGTTGCGATATGCTCCAATCGCGGCACGATGACGCTGACATTTTCTAGGGCAGTGACAAATCCTGTATTGCATTTGTCGGGACTGGGCGGAAATTCTTCTCTCGGTGCTAACCTGTCGAATTTCGGAAGTCGCTATGTCATAACCAGCGCAACCGGTCCGACGACGTCACCGACATTCACGCTGCTAAATGGCAATGCCAATTTTTCGTTGATCTCTACTACAACTGCTGGTGCAACAACTGCAAATGGCGGCACGACCTGCGGCACAGCTCCCGTGGCAGGTTGCGGGAGTGTGCGGATCAACGGAACGGTGACTTCGGTGACGTTCCGCATTGACCTGGTGATGAGCGGCAACTGGACCAACACTAGTGCGAGTGCGCAGGATGGCGTCGGCCTGACGGTTTCTGTCGATGAGGATTTCGGCGATGCGCCAACCAGCTATGAAAGCGGCGCAGTCGCCAGCCACATAGTCGGCAGCGTCTTTTTGGGATCGTCGCTCTCGGCAGACAATGCGAATGTCACCAACCCCGGCACGCTGACGCCCAGCCCCTTGGCCAATGCCAACGCGGCAAGCGATAGCGACAATGGCGTAACACTTCCCACCTTGTCGCGTACCATATCCTCTAACATCGACGTCGCGGTAACCGGCAGCGGTGGGCGACTGCAGGGCTGGATCGATTGGGCCGATGATGGCAACTTCTCCGCAGCCGGCGATCGGATTGCCAACAATGCCATCGACGGTGGTGCAGGTGATGCCGATGGCGTCGTGAACGGCGTGATCCGTATCGCCGTAACCCCTCCTGCAACGTCCGCGACTACGCCGACCATTGCCCGTTTCCGCTATTCCACAACCGCAGGGTTGGGCGTCAGCGGCTTGGCGGCCGACGGCGAGGTTGAGGATTATGAAGTCACCATCTTGCGAACCGCCGAATTGGCAATGGTCAAAACCAATAGCGCCTCCAACGTCGTTAGCGGCAGCACCACCACCTATACGCTGACTGTCACCAACAATGGTTCTGACAACGTAACCGGCGCAGTGGTAACCGACACGCCGGTGTCAGGCCTCAATTGCCCGGCAGCAAACACTGTGACGATCACCGGCAGTGGAATTCCAGCGGGCAGTTTCACCGTAGCCAATCTTACCGGCGCTGGCATTACGCTCGGCACCTTGAATGTCGGCCAATCGGCCGTCCTCACCTTTACCTGTAACGTGCCTTGAGCGAGGCGGCGGAGATGAAACCGATGACAATGCGCAGCTTTTTTGCCAAGGCAATTACCGGGCTTCTGCCGGTTTTTGCTATTCTGGCTCCGGTCACCGCGCAGGCACAAAACGCCGTCAACACGGGCCATGTGGCCGTGCCGTCGGGCTTCTTCGATCCTGATACCAGCAACAATGATTCAACCGATACGGATGTCATTGACCGCGTCAGCGACCTGACGATCAGCAAAACCGATGGTGTAACGAGCGTCAATTCGGGCGATTCAACAACCTATACCATTACCGTAACCAATAACGGACCTTCTTCGGTTACCGGTGCCATTCTTTCCGATCCGGTTGTTGCCGGACTGAACGTTACAGCTGTTGCTTGCGCCGGAACACCGGGCCAGTGCGTCACTGCGCCGTCCGTGGCACAGCTGCAATCGGGTACATTCGCATTGCCAACGCTTGCGTCGGGGCAGAGCTACAGTATCACTGTTACCGCCACTGTTACCGCAGCCAGCGGCTCGCTGGACAATGTCGCTACCATCGCAGTCCCAACGGGCACGACCGATCCGACTCCTGGCGACAATAGTGCAACGGACACCAACACGGTTGTACCGTTACCGGTACTGACCCTTGTGAAGTCCGTGGTCAACACGGGTGGCGGCACAGCGGCGGCGAGCGCATGGACGCTCAGCGCCACAGGTCCGTCTACGATTTCGGGCGTGACCGGCAATGCAGCTGTTACAAATGCTACAGTCAGTGCAGGCGCCTATTCGCTGGCCGAAACCGGAGGCCCATCAGGCTACACCGCGTCAACCTATTCCTGTGTCGTCGGTGCTGCCCCCGCTGTGGCGGGCAACAGTGTTGCTCTTGTGCATGGCGACGTTGCCACCTGCACGATCACCAATACATTCCAACCCGCGCCAGCCCTGACCGTCGTCAACTCGGCAACACCACCGGCAACATTGGCAGTCGGTCAGAAAATCACTTACAGCTTTGCCGTCGAAAATACTGGCAACGTCCAGATGACTGGTATCGTTGTTAACGATGCGCAACTCGATGCTGCGGCCACATGCCTTGCAACGACGCTTGCACCGGGGGCGACGACAAGCTGTTCTGGCGAACACACCATCACGCAGGCCGATATCGACGCGGGAGGCGTTCCCAACTCGGCAACCGTGTCAGGTAATCCGCCGACAGGACCGATCACGACCAGTATGCCGTCAACAACGAATACCCCGATCGCAGCAGCGCCTGCGCTCACCCTCGACAAGCAGGCGCCCACCGGCAGCCTCACCGTCGGCTCGACCCTGACCTACACGGTCGTCGCCACCAACGCGGGCAACATCACCCAGAGTGCGGTCACGGTCAGCGATCCCATGCTCACACCGGGCTCGACCACCTGGCAACCCGGCAACGCTGCTCCGGGCGCACGCACCCTCACCGGTACCTATGTCGTCCAGCAGAGCGATGTCGACGCGGGCAAGTTGACACACCGCTTCGGTCGCCTCGACCCAGGTCACAACACCGGTCACCACAGCGTCTCGACCCGATCGCAGCAGCGCCTGCGCTCACCCTCGACAAGCAGGCGCCCACCGGCAGCCTCACCGTCGGCTCGACCTGACCTACACGGTCGTCGCCACCAACGCGGGCAACATCACCCAGAGTGCGGTCACGGTCAGCGATCCCATGCTCACACCGGGCTCGACCACCTGTGCAACGCTCGCTCCGGGCGCCATGCACCCTCACCGGTACCTATGTCGTCCAGCAGAGCGATGTCGACGCGGGCAAGATTGACAACACCGCTTCGGTCGCCTCGACCCAGGTCACAACACCGGTCACCGACAGCGTCTCGACCCCGATCGCAGCAGCGCCGCGCTCACCCTCGACAAGCAGGCGCTCACCGGCAGCCTCACCGTCGGCTCGACCCTGACCTACACGGTCGTCGCCACCAACGCGGGCAACATCACCCAGAGTGCGGTCACGGTCAGCGATCCCATGCTCACCGGGCTCGACCACCTGTGCAACGCTCGCTCCGGGCGCCACATGCACCCTCACCGGTACCTATGTCGTCCAGCAGAGCGATGTCGACGCGGGCAAGATTGACAACACCGCTTCGGTCGCCTCGACCCAGGTCACAACACCGGTCACCGACAGCGTCTCGACCCCGATCGCAGCAGCGCCTGCGCTCACCCTCGACAAGCAGGCGCCCACCGGCAGCCTCACCGTCGGCTCGACCCTGACCTACACGGTCGTCGCCACCAACGCGGGCAACATCACCCAGAGTGCGGTCACACGCAGCGATCCCGAGCTCACACCGGGCTCGACCACCTGTGCAACGCTCGCTCCGGGCGCCATGCACCCTCACCGGTACCTATGTCGTCCAGCAGAGCGATGTCGACGCGGGCAAGATTGACAACACCGCTTCGGTCGCCTCGACCCAGGTCACAACACCGGTCACCGACAGCGTCTCGACCCCGATCGCAGCAGCGCCTGCGCTCACCCTCGACAAGCAGGCGCCCACCGGCAGCCTCACCGTCGGCTCGACCCTGACCTACACGGTCGTCGCCACCAACGCGGGCAACATCACCCAGAGTGCGGTCACGGTCAGCGATCCCATGCTCACACCGGGCTCGACCACCTGTGCAACGCTCGCTCCGGGCGCCACATGCACCCTCACCGGTACCTATGTCGTCCAGCAGAGCGATGTCGACGCGGGCAAGATTGACAACACCGCTTCGGTCGCCTCGACCCAGGTCACAACACCGGTCACCGACAGCGTCTCGACCCCGATCGCAGCAGCGCCTGCGCTCACCCTCGACAAGCAGGCGCCCACCGGCAGCCTCACCGTCGGCTCGACCCTGACCTACACGGTCGTCGCCACCAACGCGGGCAACATCACCCAGAGTGCGGTCACGGTCAGCGATCCCATGCTCACACCGGGCTCGACCACCTGTGCAACGCTCGCTCCGGGCGCCACATGCACCCTCACCGGTACCTATGTCGTCCAGCAGAGCGATGTCGACGCGGGCAAGATTGACAACACCGCTTCGGTCGCCTCGACCCAGGTCACAACACCGGTCACCGACAGCGTCTCGACCCCGATCGCAGCAGCGCCTGCGCTCACCCTCGACAAGCAGGCGCCCACCGGCAGCCTCACCGTCGGCTCGACCCTGACCTACACGGTCGTCGCCACCAACGCGGGCAACATCACCCAGAGTGCGGTCACGGTCAGCGATCCCATGCTCACACCGGGCTCGACCACCTGTGCAACGCTCGCTCCGGGCGCCACATGCACCCTCACCGGTACCTATGTCGTCCAGCAGAGCGATGTCGACGCGGGCAAGATTGACAACACCGCTTCGGTCGCCTCGACCCAGGTCACAACACCGGTCACCGACAGCGTCTCGACCCCGATCGCAGCAGCGCCTGCGCTCACCCTCGACAAGCAGGCGCCCACCGGCAGCCTACACCGTCGGCTCGACCCTGACCTACACGGTCGTCGCCACCAACGCGGGCAACATCACCCAGAGTGCGGTCACGGTCAGCGATCCCATGCTCACACCGGGCTCGACCACCTGTGCAACGGCTCGCTCCGGGCGCCACATGCACCCTCACCGGTACCTATGTCGTCCAGCAGAGCGATGTCGACGCGGGCAAGATTGACAACACCGCTTCGGTCGCCTCGACCCAGGTCACAACACCGGTCACCGACAGCGTCTCGACCCCGATCGCAGCAGCGCCTGCGCTCACCCTCGACAAGCAGGCGCCCACCGGCAGCCTCACCGTCGGCTCGACCCTGACCTACACGGTCGTCGCCACCAACGCGGGCAACATCACCCAGAGTGCGGTCACGGTCAGCGATCCCATGCTCACACCGGGCTCGACCACCTGTGCAACGCTCGCTCCGGGCGCCACATGCACCCTCACCGGTACCTATGTCGTCCAGCAGAGCGATGTCGACGCGGGCAGATTGACAACACCGCTTCGGTCGCCTCGACCCAGGTCACAACACCGGTCACCGACAGCGTCTCGACCCTGATCGCAGCAGCGCCTGCGCTCACCCTCGACAAGCAGGCGCCCACCGGCAGCCTCACCGTCGGCTCGACCCTGACCTACACGGTCGTCGCCACCAACGCGGGCAACATCACCCAGAGTGCGGTCACGGTCAGCGATCCCATGCTCACACCGGGCTCGACCACCTGTGCAACGCTCGCTCCGGGCGCCACATGCACCCTCACCGGTACCTATGTCGTCCAGCAGAGCGATGTCGACGCGGGCAAGATTGACAACACCGCTTCGGTCGCCTCGACCCAGGTCACAACACCGGTCACCGACAGCGTCTCGACCCCGATCGCAGCAGCGCCTGCGCTCACCCTCGACAAGCAGGCGCCCACCGGCAGCCTCACCGTCGGCTCGACCCTGACCTACACGGTCGTCGCCACCAACGCGGGCAACATCACCCAGAGTGCGGTCACGGTCAGCGATCCCATGCTCACACCGGGCTCGACCACCTGTGCAACGCTCGCTCCGGGCGCCATGCACCCTCACCGGTACCTATGTCGTCCAGCAGAGCGATGTCGACGCGGGCAAGATTGACAACACCGCTTCGGTCGCCTCGACCCAGGTCACAACACCGGTCACCGACAGCGTCTCGACCCCGATCGCAGCAGCGCCTGCGCTCACCCTCGACAAGCAGGCGCCCACCGGCAGCCTCACCGTCGGCTCGACCCTGACCTACACGGTCGTCGCCACCAACGCGGGCAACATCACCCAGAGTGCGGTCACGGTCAGCGATCCCATGCTCACACCGGGCTCGACCACCTGTGCAACGCTCGCTCCGGGCGCCACATGCACCCTCACCGGTACCTATGTCGTCCAGCAGAGCGATGTCGACGCGGGCAAGATTGACAACACCGCTTCGGTCGCCTCGACCCAGGTCACAACACCGGTCACCGACAGCGTCTCGACCCCGATCGCAGCAGCGCATGCGCTCACCCTCGACAAGCAGGCGCCCACCGGCAGCCTCACCGTCGGCTCGACCTGACCTACACGGTCGTCGCCACCAACGCGGGCAACATCACCCAGAGTGCGGTCACGGTCAGCGATCCCATGCTCACACCGGGCTCGACCACCTGTGCAACGCTCGCTCCGGGCGCCACATGCACCCTCACCGGTACCTATGTCGTCCAGCAGAGCGATGTCGACGCGGGCAAGATTGACAACACCGCTTCGGTCGCCTCGACCCAGGTCACAACACCGGTCACCGACAGCGTCTCGACCCCGATCGCAGCAGCGCCTGCGCTCACCCTCGACAAGCAGGCGCCCACCGGCAGCCTCACCGTCGGCTCGACCCTGACCTACACGGTCGTCGCCACCAACGCGGGCAACATCACCCAGAGTGCGGTCACGGTCAGCGATCCCATGCTCACACCGGGCTCGACCACCTGTGCAACGCTCGCTCCGGGCGCCACATGCACCCTCACCGGTACCTATGTCGTCCAGCAGAGCGATGTCGACGCGGGCAAGATTGACAACACCGCTTCGGTCGCCTCGACCCAGGTCACAACACCGGTCACCGACAGCGTCTCGACCCCGATCGCAGCAGCGCCTGCGCTCACCCTCGACAAGCAGGCGCCCACCGGCAGCTTCACCGTCGGCTCGACCCCTGACCTACACGGTCGTCGCAACAAACGAGAGCAACATCACCCAGAGTGCGGACACGGTCAGCGATCCCATGCTCACACCGGGCTCGACCACCTGTGCAACGCTCGCTCCGGGCGCCACATGCACCCTCACCGGTACCTATGTCGTCCAGCAGAGCGATGTCGACGCGGGCAAGATTGACAACACCGCTTCGGTCGCCTCGACCCAGGTCACAACACCGGTCACCGACAGCGTCTCGACCCCGATCGCAGCAGCGCCTGCGCTCACCTCGACAAGCAGGCGCCCACCGGCAGCCTCACCGTCGGCTCGACCCTGACCTACACGGTCGTCGCCACCAACGCGGGCAACATCACCCAGAGTGCGGTCACGGTCAGCGATCCCATGCTCACACCGGGCTCGACCACCTGTGCAACGCTCGCTCCGGGCGCCACATGCACCCTCACCGGTACCTATGTCGTCCAGCAGAGCGATGTCGACGCGGGCAAGATTGACAACACCGCTTCGGTCGCCCTCGACCCAGGTCACAACACCGGTCACCGACAGCGTCTCGACCCCGATCGCAGCAGCGCCTGCGCTCACCCTCGACAAGCAGGCGCCCACCGGCAGCCTCACCGTCGGCTCGACCCTGACCTACACGGTCGTCGCCACCAACGCGGGCAACATCACCCAGAGTGCGGTCACGGTCAGCGATCCCATGCTCACACCGGGCTCGACCACCTGTGCAACGCTCGCTCCGGGCGCCACATGCACCCTCACCGGTACCTATGTCGTCCAGCAGAGCGATGTCGACGCGGGCAAGATTGACAACACCGCTTCGGTCGCCTCGACCCAGGTCACAACACCGGTCACCGACAGCGTCTCGACCCCGATCGCAGCAGCGCCTGCGCTCACCCTCGACAAGCAGGCGCCCACCGGCAGCCTCACCGTCGGCTCGACCCTGACCTACACGGTCGTCGCCACCAACGCGGGCAACATCACCCAGAGTGCGGTCACGGTCAGCGATCCCATGCTCACACCGGGCTCGACCACCTGTGCAACGCTCGCTCCGGGCGCCACATGCACCCTCACCGGTACCTATGTCGTCCAGCAGAGCGATGTCGACGCGGGCAAGATTGACAACACCGCTTCGGTCGCCTCGACCCAGGTCACAACACCGGTCACCGACAGCGTCTCGACCCCGATCGCAGCAGCGCCTGCGCTCACCCTCGACAAGCAGGCGCCCACCGGCAGCCTCACCGTCGGCTCGACCCTGACCTACACGGTCGTCGCCACCAACGCGGGCAACATCACCCAGAGTGCGGTCACGGTCAGCGATCCCATGCTCACACCGGGCTCGACCACCTGTGCAACGCTCGCTCCGGGCGCCACATGCACCCTCACCGGTACCTATGTCGTCCAGCAGAGCGATGTCGACGCGGGCAAGATTGACAACACCGCTTCGGTCGCCTCGACCCAGGTCACAACACCGGTCACCGACAGCGTCTCGACCCCGATCGCAGCAGCGCCTGCGCTCACCCTCGACAAGCAGGCGCCCACCGGCAGCCTCACCGTCGGCTCGACCCTGACCTACACGGTCGTCGCCACCAACGCGGGCAACATCACCCAGAGTGCGGTCACGGTCAGCGATCCCATGCTCACACCGGGCTCGACCACCTGTGCAACGCTCGCTCCGGGCGCCACATGCACCCTCACCGGTACCTATGTCGTCCAGCAGAGCGATGTCGACGCGGGCAAGATTGACAACACCGCTTCGGTCGCCTCGACCCAGGTCACAACACCGGTCACCGACAGCGTCTCGACCCCGATCGCAGCAGCGCCTGCGCTCACCCTCGACAAGCAGGCGCCCACCGGCAGCCTCACCGTCGGCTCGACCCTGACCTACACGGTCGTCGCCACCAACGCGGGCAACATCACCCAGAGTGCGGTCACGGTCAGCGATCCCATGCTCACACCGGGCTCGACCACCTGTGCAACGCTCGCTCCGGGCGCCACATGCACCCTCACCGGTACCTATGTCGTCCAGCAGAGCGATGTCGACGCGGGCAAGATTGACAACACCGCTTCGGTCGCCTCGACCCAGGTCACAACACCGGTCACCGACAGCGTCTCGACCCCGATCGCAGCAGCGCCTGCGCTCACCCTCGACAAGCAGGCGCCCACCGGCAGCCTCACCGTCGGCTCGACCCTGACCTACACGGTCGTCGCCACCAACGCGGGCAACATCACCCAGAGTGCGGTCACGGTCAGCGATCCCATGCTCACACCGGGCTCGACCACCTGTGCAACGCTCGCTCCGGGCGCCACATGCACCCTCACCGGTACCTATGTCGTCCAGCAGAGCGATGTCGACGCGGGCAAGATTGACAACACCGCTTCGGTCGCCTCGACCCAGGTCACAACACCGGTCACCGACAGCGTCTCGACCCCGATCGCAGCAGCGCCTGCGCTCACCCTCGACAAGCAGGCGCCCACCGGCAGCCTCACCGTCGGCTCGACCCTGACCTACACGGTCGTCGCCACCAACGCGGGCAACATCACCCAGAGTGCGGTCACGGTCAGCGATCCCATGCTCACACCGGGCTCGACCACCTGTGCAACGCTCGCTCCGGGCGCCACATGCACCCTCACCGGTACCTATGTCGTCCAGCAGAGCGATGTCGACGCGGGCAAGATTGACAACACCGCTTCGGTCGCCTCGACCCAGGTCACAACACCGGTCACCGACAGCGTCTCGACCCCGATCGCAGCAGCGCCTGCGCTCACCCTCGACAAGCAGGCGCCCACCGGCAGCCTCACCGTCGGCTCGACCCTGACCTACACGGTCGTCGCCACCAACGCGGGCAACATCACCCAGAGTGCGGTCACGGTCAGCGATCCCATGCTCACACCGGGCTCGACCACCTGTGCAACGCTCGCTCCGGGCGCCACATGCACCCTCACCGGTACCTATGTGCTAACACCGGCAGACGTAAACAGCGGCGCGCTCAACAATACCGCCAGCGTGAGCTCAACCCAGGTCACGACTCCTGTGACCGATAGCGTCTCGACGCCTTTGGTTCCCGCCCTGATTGCGGCGGTCGATGACAGTGCAACCGGTGTGAACGGCACGACGGGAGCGCCCAATGTGCTCAACGTGCTTGGTGGCGATACGCTGAACGCTGCGCCTGCGACCACTGCGGGTGTCACCATTGCGGTTGCAAGCGGCAGCAGCGTTCCTGCTGGCCTGACGTTCGATCCGGCAACGGGCAATGTCTCCGGTCAACCCGAACACCCCTGCTGGTACCTACAGCTTCAACTACACCATCTGCGAAACCCTCAACCCGACCAACTGTGCAACCGCCACCGCAAGTGTGACGGTCGATGCAGCGCCGATCACCGCCACGCCGGACACGGCAACGGGGATCAACGGTGCGACGGGTGGCAATGATGTGGTCAATGCCTACACCAACGACACGCTCAATGGTGCGCCGGTCAATCCTGCTGCCATCACCGGCACTGTGCTGACGCCTGCAACGCCGATCAATGGCGGTCCGGTACCGGTGCTTGATCCGGCGACGGGTCTGGTCGATGCCTGCTGGCACGCCTGCTGGCAGCTATGTCATCGGCTATCGCATCTGCGAAGCGCTCAACCCGAGCAACTGTGCAGACAGCACCGTGACGGTTACGGTCGATGCAGCTCCGATTGCGGCGGTCGATGACAGTGCAACCGGTGTGAACGGCACGACGGGAGCGCCCAATGTGCTCAACGTGCTTGGTAGCGATACGCTTGAACGCTGCGCCTGCGACCACTGCGGGTGTCACCATTGCGGTTGCAAGCGGCAGCAGCGTTCCTGCTGGCCTGACGTTCGATCCGGCAACGGGCAATGTCTCGGTCAACCCGAACACCCCTGCTGGTACCTACAGCTTCAACTACACCATCTGCGAAACCCTCAACCCGACCAACTGTGCAACCGCCACCGCAAGTGTGACGGTCGATGCAGCGCCGATCACCGCCACGCCGGACACGGCAACGGGGATCAACGGTGCGACGGGTGGCAATGATGTGGTCAATGCCTACACCAACGACACGCTCAATGGTGCGCCGGTCAATCCTGCTGCCATCACCGGCACTGTGCTGACGCCTGCAACGCCGATCAATGGCGGTCCGGTACCGGTGCTTGATCCGGCGACGGGTCTGGTCGATGTGCCTGCTGGCACGCCTGCTGGCAGCTATGTCATCGGCTATCGCATCTGCGAAGCGCTCAACCCGAGCAACTGTGCAGACAGCACCGTGACGGTTACGGTCGATGCAGCTCCGATTGCGGCGGTCGATGACAGTGCAACCGGTGTGAACGGCACGACGGGAGCGCCCAATGTGCTCAACGTGCTTGGTAGCGATACGCTGAACGCTGCGCCTGCGACCACTGCGGGTGTCACCATTGCGGTTGCAAGCGGCAGCAGCGTTCCTGCTGGCCTGACGTTCGATCCGGCAACGGGCAATGTCTCGGTCAACCCGAACACCCCTGCTGGTACCTACAGCTTCAACTACACCATCTGCGAAACCCTCAACCCGGCCAACTGTGCAACCGCCACCGCAAGTGTGACTGTGGCTCCGCCGCTGACCACATTGTCCGGTATCGTCTTCGACGACATCAACTATGACGATGTCATTCAGCCGGACGAACCGTTGCGCGCGGGTTGGACAGTCGAGGTGGTTCGCGACGGCGTGGTGATCGGCTCTGCGGTTACCGATGCCAATGGCGCCTACACCATCACCAATCTGCCTAGCGGACCGGGATACGAAGTGCGGTTCAGTGCACCAGGAAGCAACGTTGTGTACAACGTGATTGAAGATGTCACGCTGACCAACGATGCGACCGTAAACCTGAACCTTCCGATTGATCCTTCGGGCGTCTTCTACAATGCGGTTACACGCGAGCCCGTCTCAGGTGTCGTTGCAACGCTCGTCGATCGTAACGGAACCCCGTTGCCGCTGGCATGCTTCATCGATGGCTCGCAGCAAAACCAGCTGACTGGAGCGACAGGTCAATATCGCTTCGATCTGGTTCCAGGAGCTGCCGCGCAGTGCCCCGTTGGCGAAGCAAATTATCGCATCGCCTTCACGGCTCCCTCGGGCTACTCATCGGGAATCTCCACGATATTGCTGCCCGAACCGACAGCACTGGACCCAACTGGTCTTGGCAACCCCGTTACCGTGGTATCTACGGCAACTGCGCCGCAGGCAGGTCAGCCAACGACCTATTATCTGGACTTCACTTTGGCGTCTGGCGATCCGCATGTGGTCAACAACCATATCCCGCTTGATCCCTTCCTGACCCGCGTGCCTTTGATTGTTACCAAGACGACACCAGAGCGTTCGGTCAGCGTGGGTGACATCGTGCCCTACACCATCACCGTGCGGAATACAGAATCGGTGTTGCGGGCTGGTGTGACAGTCAATGACATCCCACCCGCTGGCTTCCGCTATGTCGCTGGCAGTGCACGGGTCAATGGAGCGGCTGTAGAACCAACTGTCAGTGACCGCCTGTTGAGCTGGCCCGGCCAGACAATACCGGCAAACGGATCGGTACGCTATGACCTGGTTATGGTCGTCGGTGCCGGGGTGACGCAGGGCGAAAAAGTCAACACTGCACTATCGCGTGATAGCGGCGGCAGGGAAATTTCGAACCGGGGAACCGCAGTAGTGTCTATCGTTGCCAGCCAGATTTTCGATTGCTCGGAATTGATTGGCAAGGTTTTCGATGACCTTGATCGTGACGGCTATCAGGATGAAGGTGAGCGCGGAATCCCGAATGTCCGTCTGGCAACAGTGAATGGCCAGTTGGTCACCACCGATGCTCAGGGTCGCTATCACATCGCCTGTGCGGCAGCGCCAGATGCCCGGATCGGTTCGAACTTCGTGTTGAAGATTGATACCCGGACCCTGCCCGCCGGCTATGCGCCGACCCAGGACAATCCGCAGTCGATCCGCCTGACACGCGGCAAGATGGGTGAGCTGAACTTTGGCGCGGCGGCTATCCAGCGGACAGTCATCACGTTGAACAGCGATGCCTTCGACGCAAACGGTGCGCTGAAAAATCAGTTCGCCGAAGCCCTGAAGCAATTGCCGATCCAAGTCGCTGGTGATCGTCCCGAGGTCATACTGGAATACCGGTTGACTGCGGGCGAAGAGTCCGGCGTCGCGGAAAAGCGGCTTGCCGCAATGGCCGATCAAATTCGTCAATCCTTTGCCGTTGCCGACGCAAATGCCAAGCGGGACCGCCGTCTGCCAGCCGTCGAAATGACAATCAGCCGCGCCGAAAGCGCTTCGGGGCGGGAGTAAAGACTATGACCAAATCACATCATAAAATTGTCGCTGGTAAAATGCTCGGCGCGTCCGCAATCTCTCTGATCATAGGTCTGACAGGTGTCGGAAACGCCAATGCGCAAGAAGCGGGGAGTGCCGTTGCGGCAATCGGTTCAGCGACAGGCACCGTTGTCGCTTTTCAAATCCTGCCGGAAGGCAGCGACCGTCAGGTTGATCCCTTCAACATTGAAGCCAAAGCCGATTCGCTGGTTGCTACTCCGGTCCTGAGTGTCGGTTTGGTCGACAGCGTTCAAACCGTAGTTCGCGGTGAAGAAGCCCGTTTTGTCGGCTATAACAACTATCCCTCCTATGTAAGTCGTGCGGAAATTTGCATTCACGCCGAAGGACAATCGGCGGATGCCACTCCGCTCGCAACCGTACCACTCGATTCCAATGGCGTTGCCATTTGGCGCACTCCTGCTGATTTGCCCGAAAATTTATGGTATAATTTGCGCGTATATGATGCCCAAGGCCGTTTCGACGAAACCCGCGGCCAAATATTGAAGTTGCTGGATAAAGCGCCCGCCGAAGCCGAGAAACCGACACGTCCCGAATTTGGTTCGGTAGACGAAGCACAAAGGCGCAATATCCCGGTTCGGGGTGTGATGCTGGATGTTTCGGGTGCAAATTTGGCGTCGGGCGATGTCGCCCGGATTGATGGGCTTGCCATACCAGCTGATGACAAAGGCCATTTTGCCGCGCGACTGATTGTGCCGCGCGAAGCAGCCCATGTTCGCGTTTCTGTGGAACGCAATGGAACCGAAATTCACTCGACCACCCGCAGTTTTGTTGTTCCGCGCAATGAATGGTTCGTCGTTGGTCAGGGTGACATCACCTTTGGAACGACCTCGTCCAAAGGTCCGGCAAGCGAAGTCAGTGGTGACACACTAACCAATGGGGATTTTGCCATTGGCCGGGCGGCATTTTACGCCAAAGGTGTGGTCGCCAACGAAGTTCAGGTCACCGCAGCACTCGACACAGGTGAGGCCAGACTGAAAGACATTTTCAGCAATCTTGATCGCAAAGATCCACGTCAACTGTTCCGGCGGCTCGACAGCGATCAATATTATCCCACCTACGGCGATGATTCGACATTGGTCGAAGACGCGCCAACCCAGGGTCGGTTCTATTTCCGGGCGAAACGCCAAGATAGCCAAATCATGTTTGGCAATTTCTCGACTGCCATTCAGGGTGCTGAGCTCGCCCAGCTGGACCGCGGTCTGTTCGGTGGCCTGTTCGATTATCGCAGCAGCGCAACCACTAACTTTGGCGAACGCAAGACGCAGGTCACCGCCTTCGCTTCCGATCCCGGCACAATTCCGGGGCGCGATGAATTTCGCGGCACGGGCGGTTCGCTCTATTACCTGAAACGGCAGGATGTTTCGGTCGGTTCGGAGCGTCTGCGCATCGAAATACGCGACCGCAATACCGGAGTCGTGCTGGAATCAAGCGAACTGCATCCGCAGGAAGATTATGACTTTGATCCGTTCCAGGGTCGGGTCACGCTGTTGCGTCCGCTTTCGTCCTACGCGACAACAACTGAAACAGTGCGCACAGGCGCGTCGTCTGGCAACATCCCCGTGCTGGTTGTCCGATACGAATATTCACCAGCGGTGGGAAGCCTGTCGGGCTATACAATCGGTGGTCGCGGTACACAGTGGCTGGGTGATCTGGTTCGCCTTGGCGTCACCGCACAACGCGAAACCCTCGACTCAGCAGATCAAACCCTGATCGCGGGCGATGCAATGCTGCGTTTGACAGCGGGTACCTATCTCAAAGCCGAATTGGCGCAAACCGACGGTCCCGGCTTCGGCCAATCTGCGTCGATCGACGGAGGTCTGAACTTCACCGATACCGCCGCCGTTGGCCTTCGCGGAATCAAAGCAAAAGCCTGGCGTACAGAAGGCGCGGTCAATATCGCCGAACTGCAAAAGGTTTCGGGTGACCGAGGCAAGATTCGCGGATTTTATGAGCATTTCGATGCCGGCTTCAGCTCTGTCGGACGCCTGATGACCAGCGAAACCGAACGCTGGGGCGTCGGTGGCAATCTGCCGCTTGGTACCACAACGGATATCGTTTTTGCGTGGGACGAGCTTGCCAGTGCCGATACTGGTCGCAGTCGCACCGGAACGGCCGATCTGTCGCAGAAGTTGGGCGTCGGACTGACCGGAAAGCTTGGCTTGCGCCTTGAAGATCGTGTGCCGAACCAGCTTTACAACAGTGTTCAGTCCGGCCGCCGGATCGATGCAGCCGTCGAAATCGCCTATGACGATCCATCGACAAATTGGGGGGTCCATGCTTTCGGCCAGGGAACGCTGGAGCGCGATGCGGGTCGTTTGGCAAACAACCGGATCGGAATAGGCGCAAAAGCAACGCTTACCGAGCGCCTCAGCGCATCGGGCGAGGCCTCTGTCGGAACCGGTGGATTGGGCCTTGATCTGAAACTGAACCACAAGCTCGATACCGATTCCGAAGCTTATGTCGGATATCGCCTGGATGCGGATCGCACTGATATCGGACTGTCACCGCAGAATCTGTTTGGACAGAATGAACGCGGCACCTTCACCGTTGGTGCACGCCGTCGCTTTTCCGATTCGCTTGCGATGCACGGCGAACAGCGCCTTGGCCATGGGGGTACCGCCCCAAGCCTGATCCGTTCATATGGCCTGGAATTCACCCCGGACAAGCATTTCTCCGTCAATGGTGCGATAGAAAATGGCCGGATAGACGATGCTACGTCGGGGGTCATCAAGCGCACCGCCGCCTCGTTGACCGTTGGTTATACAACCGACAAAGTTCGCGCCGGTTCGGGTGTCGAACTGCGCTCGGATCGGGGCGCTGGCCGCCAGCAAACCGTCTGGTTGTTCCGCAACTCGGTGGATTATGCAGTCGATCCTGACTGGCGTGCAATTGGCAGGTTGAATTTTGCCTTTGCTGATGAAGGCAGCCCGTCGGTCAACGCCGCCAACTTCGTCGAAGGTGTCGTCGGCATGGCGTTCCGCCCTGTCGAAAACGAGCGGGTCAATGGCCTTGTGCGCCTGACTTATTTCCGCGACCTTGGCCCGATTGGTCAGGTGACCGGTGGCGGGACGACCGAATCGCCGAAACAGATCAGCAAGGTCGCGAATATCGACTTCAATTTCGATTTGTCCGAGCGGCTGACTTTGGGTCTCAAATATGGCTATCGTCAGGGTAAAGTCTCGCTCGGCCGGAACAGCGATACCTATGTGAAAAGCGACACCCATCTCGGGGTCGCCCGCCTGAACTATCGGGTCGCTCGCAATTGGGATGTGCTGGGCGAAGTCCGCTATCTCTCAACCCCGCTCGCAGACAGCAACCGCTGGGGCTTGCTCGGCGCGATTTACCGGCATCTTGGCGACAATGTTAAAATCGGCGTTGGCTACGGCACGTCGAAATATTCCGATGACCTGACAGATCAAAGCTATTCAAGCCGCGGTCCGTTCATTAACCTGTTGGGCAAATACTAAGCTCGCTGATAAACCTTAAGCTAGGTTGTAAAAAAAGTCAGGCGAACCGCCCAAATGGGAGTTCGCCTGACTTTTTTGATTAAACCTAGCCGATTTATGCTGAACTAATTTGAGGTCGTCACTTTAATGCGCCGCGCCGCTTCCGATTTCGACCTTTTCGACCCATTCCGGGAAGAATTGCGGTGCGCGTTTTGACCAGCCAGGGGCTGTTGCCACAGCTTCGCTGATCGATTGCAACAGATGTTTGCGCCGCTCAGGTTGCAAATGCGGCATCGAAGCCGCTGCGCAGAAGGCAGAGGGGAGCCAAGGACGCGCTTCTGCGCCGACCAAACGTTCGTACAGGAAACGATAGGCACCAAAACCGTCCAGCCGTCCCTGCCCCAGATCGAAGGCCGAAACAGAGATCAAAGGGGCCATGAAGGGCTCAGCGTCGCTGATCGCGCTCGAATCGGGGATCAACGCGCGGATTTCAGGCAAGCGATCATAAAAGCTGTATTGTGCGTTGATGCTTGCCGCCTCGACCATCTCGCGACCAAAGCTCGATCGCATCCTTGCGATCAAAGGCGACGTCCAGCGAACGGCGGATATAGCGCTGTGCCCCGCTGCGAAGCTCGCAAATTCCTTGATTTCCGAGAGAGTGAGCAGTCCCGGTGCAGATCCGTTTCCGTTTGTCATCACATACGCCCCCATTTTGCGTCTGATACAACATTCGCACAAATATGGTTACCGGCTTGTTAACGAAATTGCATTTCGTGCATAGGAGCGGCTGTTCGATCAATGCCATTGCAAATTCGACAAGCTGTGTTCAACGGGGGCTGTTATGTATCCGGTTTCGCCTAATCATTGGTTGCAATGCTGACGGTCAAAAAACCCTATCAACCACTGGTCGGTCACCAGATGGCGTTTCTGACAATTGTCGGGTTTTGGGTCTTCCACGCCGTTATCGTGTCATTGCGCTCTGCAGTGATGGATTTTCCGTCTCAGGATGAACTCGCTCTTCGCCGCATCATGGTCACGGTAGCAGGCATCGCTCTGACCTGGCTGCTCTACTTGGTACTGAGGATGTTCGACCGACAGCCGATGGGCGTGCGGGTAGCGACAGCGTTTCTGGCTGCCATCCCATGCGCAATCTCGATCGCCTATGTGAATTATTATTTCTTCAATCTCTATGATCCTGCCAATCTGTTCGCGGATCAAACACTGAATCAAAGTGTGGCGGAAATTCAGGAGCAATTGCGCCTGACCGGGTTGCAGGACATCGCCGAAGTCGCGGTAACCCGCTATTTCTTCATCATTGCCTGGGCTTCGCTTTACCTCGCATTGGGCTATGCGCGTGAGGTGCGTGAAGCGGAGCGCACTGCCTCCCGCTATGCGCAGGCGGCACATGATGCCGAGTTACGGTCCTTGCGCTATCAGGTTAACCCGCATTTCTTGTTCAACACGCTCAATTCGCTGTCGAGTCTCGTCATCACCCGCCAAAATGAAAAGGCAGAGGCGATGATTCAGAATCTCGCCAGCTTTTACCGAACCAGCCTGTCGAGCGATCCACTTGACGATGTGACATTGGCCGAGGAGGTCGAGTTGCAGCGACATTATCTGGGGATTGAGGCCGTGCGCTATCCCGAAAGGTTGCGCCTGCAATTCGATATTCCAGAAAGACTTGCAGACTTTGCCTTACCCGCAATGATCCTGCAACCGCTGGTTGAAAATGCGATCAAATATGGCGTCGCACGAACGAACCGTACGGTGACTGTCAGCATTTCTGCCAGGCAGCATGGTGGCACGGTTGAAATACTGGTCGAGGATGACGGCGACCCTTCTGATCAAGCTGGAATTGCCAGCAGCGGCATTGGTCTTGCCAATGTGCGAGACCGTCTGGAAGCGCGCTTTGGTTCAGACGCACGTTTAACGACCGTTAAAAATCCGGCAGGCGGATTTTCGGCGCGGATCGAAATTGCGCGCAATCATGGAGTTGCAGGATGACGGCAAATGGAGACACGCCTCGGCTGAAAGCGCTAATTGTCGACGACGAACCTCTGGCTGTCGAACGTTTGCAGCTGCTTTGCGCAGCGTTGCAGACCGTCGAAGTGATTGGTTCGGCAAGCGACGGGGTGCAGGGGCTTCAACGCGCCGCCGAACTGGCACCCGATCTGGTCTTCCTTGACATTGAAATGCCGCACCTAGATGGGATTTCTGCGGCGCGAGCCCTGCAAAAGGGCAAATTGCGGCCTGCGGTGATATTGGTCACCGCTTATGACAATTTTGCGGTTGAGGCGTTCGACCTCGACATTGTCGATTATTTGCTCAAACCCGTTGCACAGGATCGGCTGGAACGAGCGGTTATACGGGCTGCGCAAGGGCTTGCCGCTCGACCCGATGCCGAGACCAAATCGGCTGGTGAATTTGCCAGCGAATTCTGGGTATCGCACCGCTCGGAATTGATCCGCATTGCTGCCGACGACATCGACCGGATTGAGGCGGAACGTGACTATATGCGACTGCATGTCGGCTCGCGCAGCTATTTGCTCCACCAGACAATATCCGCACTGGAAGACAGGCTGAACCCCAGCCGGTTTCAGCGCATCCACCGCAGCCATATTGTTCGCCGTAATCTGGTCACAGGGCTGCGCCACGAAGGCGGTGGCGTGTGGCATGCATTGCTTGACGGCGATCTATCCCTGCGGATCGGGCGCAAATATCTGGCCGATGTGAAAAAGCTCGCAGGCAAGTAATTAGGGTCAGGGCCTATTAAATGCACCTTCGAGGTTTGAAGCAATTTCGTTCGGTGCGAGGCGGCAAGGCGCGGGAATATGTCGATATTTCAAGGCTTGCCAACGATGCAATGGACGAAATTGGTCAAATTCTTCGGACGCCAAAATGGCTTTGATCTCGAAACAAAATACCCTTGCCGGTAGAATGACTATCGGCGGCGGGCATTTTGCTCCGATATCTTTGCCATTTTGACGCCTCGACGGTGATGCACAGGTCCGGACCCTAGGGTCCGGATTCTGGCAAACCCCAGCGAGACGGTTGGTCTCGCCGGGGAAGGTGCCTGTGATGCGATAGGGGGCATACAGGTTGGGGAAATCGCCCGGCGGAGCCATTCCGATGAGCGCGACCAAGCAGCCGGGCGTGGGACTGGGGATTCACGAGCCCGGGTGCGAGGCCTTCCTGCACCAAGGTGCCTTAGTGTAGCAATACAGTATCGACTAACGACTTGTACGGTCGACAATTCGACAAACGGCTATGCGCGGTCGAATGGATTCAAATCAATCCAGCGAGCGGACTCGACGGGTCGGCATACATCCGGCGGCCCATGCGCCCGGCGAGATAAGCTTCGCGCCCTGCTGCGACGGCGAGCTTCATTGCGCGTGCCATACGCACCGGGTCTTTGGCTTCGGCAATCGCGGTGTTCATCAACACGCCTTCGCAGCCTAGCTCCATCGCCACCGCAGCGTCCGAGGCTGTGCCAACGCCAGCATCGACGAGCACCGGCACGCTAGCCCCTTCGACTATCAAGCGGATGGTGACGCGGTTCTGGATTCCCAGCCCTGATCCGATCGGCGCACCCAGCGGCATCACAGCCACTGCACCGGCTTCCTCCAACTGCTTCGCTGCAATCGGATCATCGACGCAATAGACCATCGGCAGGAAACCTTCCTTGGCCAGCACTTCGGTTGCCTTCAACGTTTCGCGCATGTCGGGATAAAGCGTCTTCGCCTCACCTAGCACCTCAAGCTTGACCAGATCCCAGCCACCCGCTTCGCGCGCAAGCCTCAGGGTGCGGATTGCTTCGTCGGCGGTAAAGCAACCGGCGGTATTGGGCAGATAGGTGTATTTTTTCGGATCGATAAAATCGGTGAGCATGGGTGCCTTCGAGTCCGACACATTCACCCGACGCACAGCCACTGTGATGATCTCCGCACCTGATGCGACCAACGCGGTGGCATTTTGTTCGAAATCCTTATACTTCCCTGTGCCCACAATCAGGCGCGAAGTGAAGGTGCGACCGGCGACGGTCCAGCTGTCGTTGTTGCTCATGTTGCGCGCCTTAACCCCCGCCCACGAAATGCACAATCTCCAGCACATCGCCGTCGCGCAGTTCGACCTGAGCCAGCGTCGAACGCGGTATAATCTCCAGATTGCGCTCCACCGCGACCTTTTTGGGATCAAGGCCGATTTCGGAAACCAGTTGCGCGATGGTCCAGCCGATAGGCACCCGGCGGGGATCGCCGTTGAGGGTGATCTGAATTTCGATATGGATTGCCGTGTCAGTCATTTCATCTCGCTTTTTACACCTCTTCCCTATAGAGGCTAAGGCCAAGCTCAAGCAACCGCATCAGCGAGAAATCCTTGTCCACCAACCCCGTCGTCTTCGTCCTCAACGGCCCCAACCTTAACCTGCTCGGGATGCGAGAACCTGAGATTTACGGGACCGATACCCTCGATGATATCGCGGGACGGCTCGATGATCAGGCACGAGAACTTGGTTTTGACATCGATTTTCGCCAGTCGAACCATGAAGGCCATCTGTGGACTGGCTGCATGAGGCGCAGGCGGTGGGCGCGAAGGCTGTGCTGATCAATGCAGGCGCCTATACCCACACCTCAATTGCACTGCACGATGCCATCAAGTCGATCAAAGTGCCGGTGATCGAGGTCCATCTGTCGGACCCGATGAAGCGCGAGGCGTTTCGCCATATCAGCTATGTCGGCATGGTGGCGCACAGTTGCTTTGCCGGGCATGGCGCGAAATCTTATGAACTGGCGCTGGACGCGGCGGCCCGTCTGTGACTAAAGCGAACCCAAAGGGTCAAGTGGAGTAAAAAAATGAACGGAAAATCCGGCGGCATGCATATCGACACCTCGCTGGTGCGCGAACTCGCGGATATGCTGAACGATACGGGACTCAGCGAAATCGAGGTTGAGGACGGCGACCGGAAAATCCGCGTTTCACGCACATTGATGGCGGCGCCCGTTGCCTATGCAGCACCCGCTGGCGTTGCCCCTGCCGCCGCACCAGCAGTTGCGGCTGAACCTGCCGCTGCGGTGGCTCCCGCAAACGCAGTAAAATCGCCGATGGTCGGAACCGCTTATCTGACACCTGAACCCGGTGCGGCGCCTTTTGTCAGCATCGGTGACAAGGTCGCAACCGGTGACACGTTGCTGATTGTCGAAGCGATGAAGGTGATGAACCCGATCATCGCGCCCAATGGTGGTACCGTGAAGGCGATCCTGGTGGAAAGCGGACAGCCGGTCGAATTTGACCAGCCGCTGGTCGTGGTCGAATAAGGCCGGACGACACTATGGCCATCGAAAAAATCCTGATCGCCAATCGCGGCGAAATCGCGCTTCGCATTCACCGCGCAGCACATGAAATGGGAATCAAGACGGTCGCGGTCCACTCCACCGCCGATGCCGATGCGATGCATGTGCGGCTGGCGAACGAAGCGATCTGCATCGGTCCGCCTTCGGCTGCGGACAGCTATCTCAATATCCCGGCGATCATTTCGGCGGCCGAAATCAGCGACGCCGATGCGATCCACCCCGGCTATGGCTTCCTATCGGAAAACGCCCAGTTTGCCGACATTATCGAGAGCCACAATCTGATCTTCATCGGCCCAAAACCCGAGCATATCCGGACGATGGGTGACAAGGTGATGGCGAAGAAGACCGCAGGAGCGCTCGGCATGCCGCTCGTCCCCGGCTCCGACGGCGCGGTGTCCGAAATTGACGATGCCCGTCGCATTGCCAAGGATGTTGGCTATCCCGTGATCATCAAGGCGGCGTCCGGTGGCGGCGGTCGAGGAATGAAAGTCGTCAACAGCGAGGAAGAGCTGGAAACCCAGATGCAGCAGGCCGGGAGCGAGGCAAAAGCTGCATTCGGCGATGCGACTGTCTATATCGAAAAATATCTTGGCAATCCGCGCCACATCGAATTTCAGGTATTCGGCGATGGCGAAGGCAATGCCATCCATCTGGGTGAGCGCGACTGTTCGCTGCAACGCCGCCACCAAAAAGTGTTGGAAGAAGCTCCTTCCCCCGTCATTTCCGCTGAAGAACGCGCTCGGATGGGCGGGATCGTTTCCAAGGCAATGGCCGATATGGGCTATCGCGGTGCTGGCACGATCGAGTTTCTTTGGGAAAATGGCGAATTCTATTTCATCGAAATGAACACCCGCATTCAGGTCGAACATCCGGTGACCGAAATGATCACGGGTTTTGACCTTGTCCGCGAACAGATCCGCGTTGCCGATGGCCGTGGGCTCTCTGTCACGCAGGACATGCTCGAATTTCGCGGCCACGCGATGGAATGCCGCATCAATGCGGAGGACCCGCGCAGCTTCATCCCTTCGCCGGGCAAGGTCGATTATTATCACCCCGCTGGCGGCATGCATGTTCGCGTCGATAGCGGGCTTTATGCCGGCTATAGCGTCCCGCCTTATTATGACAGCATGGTTGCCAAGCTGATCTGCTATGGCCGTACCCGTGAAAGCTGCATGATGCGAATGCGGCGTGCGCTGGAGGAAATGGTGATTTCGGGGATCAAGACCAACATCCCGCTGCATCAGGATTTGCTGCGCGATCCCGATGTGATCAATGGCGATTATACGATCAAATGGCTTGAGGATTGGCTGGCAAGGAACGCCAACTGATATGAGACTAACCCGGCGCGATATTGTCTGCGCAGGGGTTCCGGCGTTGCTGACAACCACGTTGGTGGGCTGCAAGCCGACAACGCAAGACAGGCCTTTCGAAAAAGAGAAGCCCAAGGCTGCCGGCGGGAAACCGACTGACCTTGTCGAGTTGGTCAAGCTCGACCCAACGATCCGTCTCGACCTGCGCTATGCCACAGCCAACAATTTCACCGGGCGGGTGCTTTACAATCAGGCACGCGGGTTTCTCGCGCGACCAGCAGCCGAAGCCTTGGTCCGGGCGCATCACCGGGCAGCTATTGATGGTTTTGGCCTGACAATTTTCGATGCCTATCGCCCTTGGAGGGTGACCAAGCGGCTTTGGGATGCGACCCCGCCGGGACCCAAACGCAATTATGTGGCCAACCCGAAAAAGGGATCAAAGCATAATCGCGGCTGTGCGGCGGATCTGACGATGCACGATCTCGCGAGCGGCGAACTGGTTGCCATGCCGAGCGGCTATGACGAATTCAGCGAACGTGCGCACCGTGATTATCGGGGTGGTCCAGCGATTGCTATCGCCAACACCCAGAGGCTCCAGACCTTTATGGAGGCTGAGGGGTTTCGGGGGATTTCCAACGAATGGTGGCATTTTGATTTTAATGGCTGGGAACAATTCCCGATCCGCGACGTCCCATTCGAAGACCTGCCTTGAGGAATTTCGTTCATCAAAACCGATTCTTTCATGAACATTTCTATCGCGTTCAGCCTCCCGTCAGGCAAGATCGCTTAACCCTAGGATCAAGACAGCGGGCAATCGGGTTCGCTGCATCGGGAAATCGTCATGAACAAGACTTTCTGGATTGGATTGCTAAGCGCAACTTTACTGACGCCTGCTGCCTATGCGGCGCCTGCGGATGCAGTTGCCAGCAAGGCCAGCACTGCCGCCGATGGCGCGGACGCCAATTTCCGCCGGGGTGACGGCCAGCGCGGCAGTGGTCAGCGCAGCGAAGGACGCCGCAGTGGCAATTGGCAGGGCAACTCTGGTCAAACTCAGCGCGACAGCGGTAGTTGGGATCGGCGCGGCAATCGCGGCGGAACCAGCGGCAGCTACCAGAATAATCCCCAGCCCCAACCTCAAGCCCAACCCCAGCGCCGCGGCGGCTCGACCGCCACGACACGACCTATACCCGAAACGCGCAATCGCGGTGGCAACCAAGACCCCAATGCAGGTGCATGGCAGGGTCAAAATGGTCGCAACTGGGATCGCGACAACGACCGCAACCGTGATGCTAACCGGGGCTATAGCAACAACGACCGCAGACGGGACGACAATCGCGGATATAGCTATGACCGCCGCGGCGACGACAACCGTGGAGGCTATGGCGACAACCGCCGCCAAGACAACCGCAATGGCCGCGACTGGAACCGCCGCGACGACAACCGGCAATGGGATCGCAGCTGGCACAATGACCGGCGCTATGACTGGCGTGGCTATCGTCAGAGCAACCGAAACATCTATCGCCCCGGTCGCTATTATGCCCCCGATCGCTATCACAGCTATCGCCGGTTCAGCATCGGCATTTATCTCGGCTCACCCTTTTACGGCAGCAACTACTGGATTGCCGACCCCTGGTCCTATCGCTTGCCCGAGGCTTACGGTCCGTACCGCTGGGTTCGTTACTATGACGACGTCTTGCTGATCGATATTCGCAACGGTTATGTTGTTGATGTTATTCACGATTTCTTCTGGTAAATCCTGATCGCCAGAAGAATGGGCCCGCAGCGTGAGAGCGTTGCGGGCCCTTTTCCTTTTGACTTGCAAGCCCCGCTCCTTCGCCCCACTCTCCCTTCACTTTGGGAGAAGTCGCGTGTTCAAGAAAATCCTGCTGACCACCGCCTGCCTGCTGGCATCGCCCGCTGCTCAGGCCGAAACCACGATCATCATTGCCGGAAACGTCATTCCCGACGCGGCAACTGGACCGATCGGCAAATCGGTGCTGACGGTTACAGATGGGCGGATTGTCTCGGTACAGCCCTATGCCTCGGTCGCGGGCCAAGAATTTGTGGCCGATATGATAGTCGACATGTCGACCAAAACCGTCGTCCCCGGCTTGATCGACTTGCATGTCCACCTGACCAGCGACCCGGGCGGTGATTATCGCGATGAAGCGGTCGAGCCAGACGAATGGGGCATGGTTATCGGCGTGAAAAACGCCGCGCTGACTGTGAAAGCGGGTTTCACCACGGTGCGTGAGGCGGGCTCTGCACAAAACACCGGCTATGCGCTGCGGCGCGGAACGGCAGCGGGCATTATTGATGGCCCGCGCATTGTCGCCGCTGGTCCTGCGTTGTCCATCGTCGGCGGCCATGCCGATGTCAGCGGCTTTAGGCCGGAAGTTCTCCGGGCGCTTGACGGTGGCTATACCTGCACCGGTGCTGTCGAATGCGCCGAGAAGGTCCGCAAAGCATCGCGCATGGGGGCCGATATCATCAAAATCACCGCAACCGGCGGCGTGCTGTCGCAACAAGGGCGCGGGCTAGAGGCGCATTTCAGCAATGATGAATTGAAGTCTATTGCCGACACTGCGCATTCACTGGGGCTGAAGGTGATGGCCCACGCCCATGGCGCGCGCGGGATAGAGGCGGCGTCGGCAGCCGGGATAGACACTATTGATCATGCAACTTTTGCCGACGAAGCCGCGCTGAAAGTGATGAAGGCCAAGGGCACGGTGCTGGTGCCGACGCTGATGGCGCTGGAGGGTGTGCGCGAACGGTTGGGAAAAGGCATTTTCACCCCCACAGTCGAGGTCAAGGCAAAGCAAGCGCTCGAAGCAGCAGGGCGGCAAGTCACACGATCAAAGGCAATGGGCGTTCCGATTGCCTTTGGCACCGATGCTGGTGTGTTCGAACATGGCCGCAACGCAGGCGAGTTTGCGCTGATGGTGAAGGCGGGGATGACCAATGGCGAAGCCTTGGCGAGCGCGACCACGGTCGCCGCCAAAACACTGGGCATGGAGACCGAAATCGGCCGCATCGCACCGGGCTATTCCGCAGACCTGATTGCTGTGGATTCAAATCCCTTGACCGACATTCGCACCCTCGAAAAAGTGCAGTGGGTCATGGTAAGAGGCCGAATCATCAAATGATGGAGTGAACGAGCGTGTCCGCTGAAGCCGAGGCCCCTGCGAAATTTGATCCGAACAACGATCCCGCCAAGCTGGCGCGGGTCGGCGCACATGTGACCAAGAAACTGGAGGCAAACCCCTTCATTCAGAAGGTCGATGTGCCCGATCTGCAGCTCTATATCTATCAGGGTTTTCTGAGCGAGAAGGACTGCCAGATCCTGATCAAGAAGATCGACAAAGATGCGGTGCCCTCAACCCTGTACAAAGGCACAGAACAAGCTGGTTTCAGAACCAGCTACAGCTGCCATCTTAACCGCTGGGACCCCGATGTGTCGCGATTGGAAGCGCGGATGAGCCAGGTGCTGGGCATTGACAATGGCTATGCTGAAACGATGCAAGGTCAACGCTATGCAGTCGGGCAAGAGTTCAGGGCGCATCATGATTTCTTCCACCCCACGCAAAGCTATTGGGAACTGGAAGGGCCGCAAGGCGGACAGCGCACATGGACCGCGATGATTTTCCTCGATGAACCTGCCGACGGCGGCACCACCGAATTTCCGCATGTGCAAATCGGCGTTCGCCCACAGGCGGGCACGATGGCAATCTGGAACAATATGAAACCCGACGGCACGTTGAACTATAAATCACTGCACACCGGCACCCCGGTCAAAGCCGGGATCAAGCATATCATCACCAAATGGTACCGGCAGAATAATTGGCTGGAATTGAACACGGTACCGCCAGCCTAGGGTCAGGACCTGTTAAATGCGCCTTCGAGGTTTGAGGCAATTTCGTTCAGTGCGAGGCGGCAAGGCGCGGGAATATGTCGATATTTCAAGGCTTGCCAACGACGCAATGGACGAAATTGGTCAAATCCTTCGGACGCCAAAATGGCCTTGATCTCGAAACAAAATACCCTTGCCGGTAGAATGACTATCGGCGGCGGGCATTTTGCTCCGATATCTTTGCCATTTTGACGCCTCGAACGCGCATTTAACAGGTCCTGACCCTAGGGTCAGGACCTGTTGTGCGGTTCGCGGAGCGGATTAGGCTGTCTGTCGAATGGTTTTTGAAGCTTTATATTGAAACGGCCACTGCCCAAACTTTACGGTCCGGCTGCAGGTCGGTTGATTGGAGATTCCCGAATGAAAGCGTTTTGAAAATTTCGATCTGCGGCTCGGCATTGATCGCGGCATTTTCAGCGACTGCACCTGCCTTCGCTGCAGATGCTGTGCAAAAAGAAGCCGCGCAGCTGACCGAAAGTGAAAAGCTGACGGCCTTGTTTGCCGAAGATGACGAAGCCAATCTGAAGCGCAATCCGTTAAACGCTCTGTTTCGCGGCGACCTGCGCTATGCAGACCGCTTCGGCGATTTTACCAGCGATGCCTATTACAACGCCGAACGCAAGGCAGCACAGGACAATGTCCGCAAGCTGAAAGCGATCAAGCGCGACAAATTAAACGCCACTGACAAGATCGCCTATGATGTTTTCTTGCGCAACCAGCAGGACGCACTGAAGGGCTTGTCCAAACCCTATCTCGACCTGACCGTGGTGCGCCCGATCAACCATTTCTTTGGGGTCCACACTTTCTACCCCAATTTCGCCAGCGGCCAGGGCGCGGCTCCGTTCAAAACGCTGGTTGATTATGAAAACAATCTGAAACGCCACAAGGAGTTTGTCACCAATCTGGACGGTGCCATCGGGCGCTTTCGTCAGGGCATGAAATCGGGCGTGGTTGAAACCAAGATGACGATCCGCAATGTCATCGACCAGCTCGACACCCAACTCGCACAGAAACCCGAAGAGTCACCCTATTTCGGCCCGGTGAAGCAATTCCCCGAAGGTATTTCGGATGCCGACAAGGCGCGGCTGACCACCGAATATCGCGACGCTATCGAGAAAGGCATTTTTCCGGCCTACACCCGGCTTCGTGATTTCCTGAAAAATGACTATCTGCCCAAAGCGCGCGATGGCGCTGGCCTGATGCACATGAAGGGCGGCAAGAAGCTTTACGATTATCAGATCGAGTCGACCACGACGCTGCCGATGAAGGCCGATGAAATCCACAAATTGGGACTCGGCGAAGTTACGCGGATCAAAGAAGGCATGGAAGCAATCCGCAAGGAAGTCGGGTTCCAGGGCACATTGCCCGAATTTTTCGAGCATTTGCGTACCGATCCCAAATTCAAGCCGACCAGCCGTGAAGGCCTGACGCAGGGCTATTATGACATTGGCAAGAAAGTCGATGCCGCGATCTTCAGCCAGTTCAAATATCTACCCAAGGCGCCGCTCGAAATCCGGCCCTATGAGGAATTTCGCGAGAAATATGAAGCGGGCGGCAGCTATCAGAGCGGCACCCCCGATGGTTCGCGCCCCGGTATTTTCTATTTCAACGCCTATGACCTGCCCAGCCGCACCATACCGGGCATGACAACGCTGTATTTGCACGAAGGTGCGCCCGGGCACCATTTCCAGATTAGCATAGCGCAGGAAAATGAGAAACTGCCGGCCTTCATCCGCTTTGGCGGCAACACCGCCTATGTAGAGGGTTGGGCGCTTTATGCCGAGACGCTTGGCTATGATATGCGTCTGTTGGATGATCCCTATCAACGGTTTGGCACGCTGTCGGACGAAATGCTGAGAGCGATGCGGCTGGTGGTCGATACCGGCATCCACAGCAAAGGCTGGACCCGCGAGCAGGCGATTGATTACATGCTAGCCAACAGCGACATGGGCAAGACCGACGCCACCGCAGAGGTTGAGCGTTACATCGCCATTCCGTCACAAGCCTTGGCCTATAAAATCGGGGCGTTGACAATTCAGCGGCTGAAGGCGAAAGCCAAAACCGCGCTTGGTGACAAATTCGATGTGCGCGAATTCCACAACCAGATATTGAACACTGGGGCACTACCCTTGACAGTATTGGAAAAGAAGATCGACGACTGGATTGCCTCCCAGAAATAGGCGTTCAGCGAAAGTTCAAATGCATAAGGCCAGTTCAGTCTCAGCTTGGAGGAACTGGTCTTATGCGTATTACCCTTATAACATTGGCTTTTGCACTCGCTTCACCCGCGCTGGCGCAAAGCAGTGGCAGTCCACTGATTGACTATCAGGGTTTCAGCGACCTGACTGCCGAAGTGCGCCCTTATCGCGCCAATCGGCTGGTCAGTCTGGCCGAGTTCCAGAAACGCGCGGCCAAAGGCGAAACCTTGCTGCTCGACGCACGATCGGCGCAGGCATTCAAGGAAGGCCATCTGGAGGGAGCAGTCAACCTGCCGCTGCCCGACTTTACCGCAGAGGCGCTCGCCGACATCATCGGCAAAAACGCCAACCGTGAAATTCTGATTTATTGCAATAACAATTTTATCAATAATCGCCGTCCGGTGGTGACCAAGGCCTTGCCGCTTGCGCTTAACATCCAGACTTTCATCAACCTCTATGGCTATGGTTATAAAAATGTCTGGGAGCTGGGTGACGCTGTTGACATGGATGATCCCAAAGTCCGCTGGATAAGCTCGACGAACAGTTAAAACCGCTTAGCACCTGATCCTGATGTAAAATTGCACGACGTCAAGACACGATTTCAATTGCGATAGTAAATACGCTTTGCCACAATCCAACAGGGCAAGTTTTATTGTTGCGAGGGGGGCAATCGTGGTTCGTTTTTTGCTTTTGGTACTGCTGCTGTTTCCAACCATTGCCAAAGCGGAATGGCATGAAGCCAATAGTGAAAATTTTCGCGTCATTGCGGAACAGGGCGAAAAAGATGTTCGGGAATTTACCGAACGGCTTGAACGCTATCACAGCGCAATGGTTTTCATCCTTGGTCGCAAAACAACGACACCGCCCAGCCCATCCAATCGCGTTACCATCTATGTCGTGCGATCCGCCGGACAGGTGCAAAAACTAGCGGGCAACAAAAGCGGGTTTCTGCGGGGATTTTATCAGGCCCGCGCCGGTGGCTCTGTCGCCTTCATCTCTCGCGTCGATGGGCAGGGAAGCCTGATCAGTCAGAGCGAGCAAGTGCTGTTCCACGAATATGCACATCATATCATGCACGGCGCGACAGCATGGGCATCGCCTCGCTGGTTGAGCGAGGGGTTTGCAGAGTTTTTCTCGACCGCGCGCTTGGAAAAGGAAGGCGGCGTGGGGCTGGGGCTTCCGGCCCACCACCGCGCGGGCGAACTGGCCTATGCCCGCAATGTTTCGATAGAGGCGCTGCTCGATTCCGCGACCTATAAAAAGGACAAATCGAACAGCTATGACGAATTTTACGGGCGGAGCTGGCTGCTCTATCACTATCTGCAATTGTCCGGGAATCGGAAGGGTCAATTGGTCGATTATCAAGTCGCGCTTGCCAATGGGGCCAGCGAAATGGAAGCGGCAACCCGCGTTTTCGGTGACCTGAAACAGCTGGACAAGGAGTTGAACAATTATCTGCGCAAAACGCGGATGACCTTTCTTTCCATACCAGGCAAAGAGCTGCTCATCGGCCCTATCACCGTCCGCGCGATGCGCCCCGGAGAAGCAGCGATCATGCCGGTGGTGCTGGAATCAAAGCGCGGGGTAAATGCAGAGACAGCGCCTCCGGTGTTGGCCAGGGCCGAGGCGGTCCATGCCAAATTCCCCAATGACGCGGCTGTGCTTGCAGCCCTTGCCGAAGCCCAGCACGATGCCGGCAATCATGCCGCTGCTGTCGCGAGCGCAGACAAGGCAATTGTGCTCGATCCCGCAAACGTCAACGCGCATGTGCAGAAAATTTATGCCCTGTGGCAAATTGCCGACAAAGCCGAAAATGCCGATACAGATTGGAAACGGCTGAAACGCGCAATCACCGCGCTCAACAAGATCGAACCCGATCATCCCATTCCCCTGATCTATTTTTATCGCAGTCTGCAGGGGGAGGGCAAAGACATCACCGATCTTGCGGCGCACGGCCTGGAACGCGCGCTGGAACTCGCCCCTTATGATCAGGCGGTGCGGTGGCAGGTGGTGCAGCAATTGATGAATGAAAAGAAATGGGGTCTCGCGCACCGGATGCTGATGCCGTTGGCCAACGACCCGCACAATCGCAGCGAGGATAATCCCGCCGCTGTCTTGTTGGCCGAGATTGCCAAAAATATCGAAGCGCAGCAGCCGAAAAAAGCCGAAACCCGGACAGAGACCGAAAAAGCCGCGACGTAACGGATTTTGAACCGCGCGGGATCGGGTGTATGTTCCAGCTATGCCCGCTGTAAAAGCCGCCAACCCCAAGACGATCTTTGCCCCAGAAGACTGGGCAGCGATCACGCATGTTTCGGGTTGGAAGGGCATTGCGCAAATCATCCATGCCTGGACTGTGGTCGCGCTGGCGGCCTTTGGTGCGGCATGGGCGTGGGAGTATCACTCGCTGGCGGGATTGGTGGCGACCCCTGTCGCGCTGGCGCTGCTTGGCGGGCGGCAATTGGGGTTGGCGATCCTGATGCACGACGGCGCGCATGGTTTGCTCCACCCCAATCGCAAACTCAACAACTGGCTGGGCGAGTGGCCGTCTGGCGCGGCGGTCGGCAGCGATCTGAAAAGCTACCGCGCCTATCATCTGACCCACCACCGCTTTACCCAACAGCCCGAAGACCCCGACCTGTCGCTGTCCAAACCCTTCCCCACCAGCCGCGCGAGTCTATGGCGCAAGGTGGTGCGTGACCTGACCGGGCAGACTTTTTTCAAGCAACGCGTTGCCCAGTTCGGCTTTGCACTGAAAGGCGTGAAGGCCATGTTGCGCGGAACGGGCGACGCCGAAGCGAAACGCAGCACGGTGGCTGGCACTCCGTTCAACAAGCAAAGCGAAGATGGCGTATCCGCCCCGCCCGATACCGCAGGCGTTGCCGTGGCAAAAACTGTCGGGCGGTTCCTGCTGGTACAAGCAGTATTGCTCGCACTGTCACTCTTGATCTGGGGATGGCTGCCCTATGCGCTCTACCTGCTGGCACTGGCGACGACATTCCAGCTGTTCCTGCGCATCCGCAATATCGCCGAACATGCCTGCACCACCACCGGCAGCGATGACCCATTCACCCATGCCCGCACCACTTATGCAGGGCTGTGGGAGCGCGCGACGGTTGCGCCTTATTGGGTCAATTATCACAGCGAGCACCATCTGTTCATGGGCGTTCCATGCTACAGCCTGCCCCTTGCCCATGCACTATTGGGTCAAGGCGGCTATCATGGCCGGATGACGATAGCGCCGGATTATCGGGCGGTGTTGCGGCTGGTTACAGCCAGCCCGACCGTTTAAAACGCACATAGAGCGTGACGCAAACCAGCAGGATCACGCCCCAAACGGCGACATAGCCATAGCGCCATTCCAGTTCGGGCATGAAGCGGAAGTTCATCCCGTAAATCCCGGCAATCGCCGTTGGCACCGCAAGGATAGCCGCCCATGCCGCCAACTGCCGGGTGATGACGCCCTGTCTTTGCTGTTCCAACAAGCCGCTGGTTTCGATCACGCTGGTTAGCGTATCGCGCAGTCCGGCGACCCGATAATTCACTCTGCGAACATGGTCGGCGAGGTCGCGGAGATAGGGATCAATCTCGCTATCGAGCTGGGGCAGATCGATATTGACGAAGCGGTTGGCGAGGTCCTCCATCGGCCCCAAAATCCGGGTCAAGCGGAACAGGTCACGGCGGAGCGTAAACAACCGCGCGGTTTGTTCGCGATTGAGAAAGCTTTCCAAGGCCTGATCCTCCATCACCAAAACCTGTTCTTCAACCAAATCGATTACCTCGAAATAGCCATCAACGATAAAATCGAGAATGGCGTGGAGAACATAGTCAGGCCCGTGCTTCAGTAGCCAGGGCGTGGCTTCCAGCTGCTGCCGGATCGGTGCATGGCTTCGCATCGACCCATGGCGCACGGTGATGATGAATTGGCGACCCAGAAATATTGCAGTGTTGCCATAGGCAATACGCGTCCCGCCATTGCCGTCCTCCAGATGCACTGTCCGAGCGACTACAAACAATGTGTCACCGTAATTCTCCATCTTGGGCAAGTGCCGCGGATCGAGCGCATCTTCTACGGCCAATTCGTGGAGCCCGAAATGTTGTTGAACGGTCTTGATCGTGGCGGCATCGGGATCATGCAAACCGATCCAGATAAAATCCTCTTTCTTTTCAAGAGTCGGGATTGGTTTGGAAAGATCGACCTCGCTCAGCAAGCGTCCTTCACGATAAACACGTGCTGCGATAACTGTCATTTTTGACCTTTGGCAGTTTGCGTCGAAGCGATCATATCGACTTTCTCGATCAACAGATTGACCTTCTCATGCAGCCGCAGGATTTCCAGCTCGGCGCGCAGATTGACTTCATAATCGTGCGATGCCGCGGCGCGATCCTTGTCTGCTTGCCGGTTCTGGCTCATCATGATGATCGGCGCCTGTATGGCGGCCAATGTCGACAGCATCAAATTGAGGAAGATGAAAGGATAGGGGTCAAAGGCTTTGCCCATCGGCCCCAAAATATTCGAATTCAGGATCATCCAGCCGAACAGCACAACGCCGAAGGAAATGATGAATCCCCAGCTGCCACCCACCGATGCGACATGGTCGGACAAGCGTTCGCCAAAGGTCGCATCCTCTTCATGGACGACCCCCATGTCCTGACTGATCGTTTCGCGTTTGTGGATGCGTTGCAGCACCCGCCGTTCAGCGGGAGACAAGGCATCGCTGGTCTTGCCAAGCAGCTCGAGCGCAAGGTCATCGACCGTGCGCTGCGCGGTCATGCCAACGCCTCTGCAATCAGTTTGCGGCTGTTCTCGATGCCGTAAAGCGCAATGAAACTGCCCATGCGCGGACCTGCGCTCGAACCGAGCAATGTCTCGTACAGCGCCTTGAACCAGTCGCGCAGATTTTCGAAACCGGCGGTTTTGCCGATTTCATAGACGATATTCTGGATGTCCTCTGCCGAGGTATCGGCGGGCATGGGCGCAAGTGCGCCATCGAGCCGTTTCAGGGCTTCAACCTCGATCCCCTCGGCCTTGCGACGCTGCAAGGTTGGTGCGACATGATCGCGGTTATAGGCAAGCGCGAGGTTGATGAGGTTCGCAAGCTCCGGATGGGTCGCGGCGGTGGCATCGGGAACATAATTGCCCAGATAGCCCCAAACCTGTGGCGCTGTCGCATGCGGCCCCATCACGCCCGCCAAATTGAGCAGAAGCCCGAAAGTCACCGGCGGCACATCGGTTGGCACTTTGCCATTGTGGATATGGTGCACCGGATTGCCGAGCTTCTTTTCGATTTCCTGCCCCGCATAAGCCCCACGGAACTGGAAATATTCGTCCACTGCACGCGGGATCACGCCCAGATGCAGCTGCTTCGCGCTTTTGGGTTCGCGATAGGCGTAAAAGGCCAAGCTCTCTTCAGTGCCATAGGAGAGCCATTCTTCAAGGCTGAGGCCATTGCCCTTGGTCTTCGAAATCTTCTCGCCCTTTTCATCGAGAAACATTTCGTAGATCAGGGTTTCGGGGGGGCGTCCGCCCAGCACGCGAGCGATTTTCGACGCCTGTATGACCGAGTCTGTCAGATCCTTGCCCGACATTTCATAATCGACGCCCAATGCGACCCAGCGCATCGCCCAGTCCACTTTCCATTGCAGTTTGGCCTTGCCGCCCAATACCGACTGGGTGACAATGTCGCCGCCATCATCAAAGCGCACCAGCCCCGCTTCGGCATCCACAACCTCGATCGGAACTTGCAAGACAACGCCCGTCTTCTCGCTGATCGGCAGCACAGGTGAATAGGTTGCCGCCCGTTCTTTCCGCAGCGTCGGCAACATGATGCCCAATATCGCGTCGAAATTGCGCAGCACATTTTTTATCGCTTCGTCAAAAGCGCCGGTTTCATAGCGGCTGGACGAAGCGATATATTCATATTCGAAACCGAAGCTGTCGAGAAACTCGCGCAGCATTGCGTTGTTGTGATGCGCGAAGCTTTCATATTTCTCGAACGGATCGGGCACGCGCGACAATGGCTTGCCAAGATGGTGTGCCAGCATCTCCTGATTGGGGACATTGTCCGGGATTTTGCGCATACCGTCCATGTCGTCGGAAAAGGCAACCAGCCGCGTCGGGATATCGCTCATTTCCTCGAATGCGCGGCGCACCATCGTCGTGCGCAACACTTCGTTGAAAGTGCCGATATGCGGCAGACCCGACGGGCCATAACCGGTTTCGAAAAGGATGGGCGAGCCGTCCGCCTTGCCCTGCGGATAGCGTTTGAGCAGCTTGCGCGCCTCTTCATAGGGCCATGCCTTGCTTGCCAAGGCTGCCGTGCGAAGGGCGGGGTCGACGCTCATTTCCATGTTTCCTTTTCGTTCCAAACTTGCCATGAATGGCGGATATGGCCCCTCCCCTAACCTTTCCTGCGCTGCATGCAAGCCATGCCGGTATCTGGATTGCGTCGCCCGATGGCGAGACGCGGCGGGTGGGCAAGGCCGAGGCTGTGGCGCGCGCAGCAGAGACACCGCACATCATGCTCAACGCCCCACTGGTGGCGCAGCGGCTGGGCTATGCCGAACTGTCGGGGCTCGATTTGCTCGAACTGTTTGCCTTTGTGCATCCGGCGCGGTTTGTCGTGCCGACGGCGAAGGGGATGGCGGAGGTGCTTAAAATTCCTCCCCCAACGGGGAGGGGGACCAGTCGGAGCATGGTGGAGGGGCACAAGCCGGTTCCTCCGCAATAGCAAGTCAGGGCTACACTCCCGTGCCCCTCCACCACCCTGCGGGTGGTCCCTCTCCCCGTTCCGGGGAGGAATTTATTGCATCCCTCCTCCAAACCGGCACCCAAACCCTCCTCTGCACCCTCACCAACCCCGCATGGCCCGAACGCGAAGGCGCGTGGGATGCGGCACAAGCTCTTACCCGGCTGCGCTGGCCTTGGGCGCGGGCGGTTAGCGAACAACTGCCAAAGCCCAGCGAAAAAGAACGCTGGCTGTTTTCCAAACTGCCCGAATGGGAGGAAGCAGCGCCGCGCACACCACCGCGCTCGGTGGTTCTCGATCGCGTGGCGGTGGAAACGCAACTCGCCCGGCTGACTGGCAGTGGTGCCGAAGTCCGCGAAGGACAGCGTGCTTTTGCCGGGGCGGCTGCGCATATCTTTGATCCAAGAGTGCGCAAAGGCGAACCCAATATGCTGCTGGCAGAGGCTGGCACCGGGATCGGCAAGACTTTGGGCTATCTTGCCCCCGCCTCGCTTTGGGCGCTGCAGGCAGACGGTGCGGTCTGGATTTCGACCTATACCAAGGCGCTGCAGCGCCAATTGGTGAGCGAGGCTCGACGCGTTTATCCCGATGCTACGCAATTCAAGGAAAAGGTCGTCGTCCGCAAGGGGCGTGAAAATTATCTGTGCCTGTTGAACCTTGAGGATGCGCTGCAAGGCGGCTTCGCCGGGCGCGCGGCAATCCTTGCGCATCTGGTTGCGCGCTGGGCGGCCTATACTGCCGATGGTGACATGATCGGGGGCGACCTTCCGGGCTGGCTGCCCACCCTGTTCCGCCGCAATGGATCAACCGCGCTAACTGACCGGCGCGGCGAGTGCATCTATGCCGGTTGCCCGCACTACCGGAAATGCTTCATCGAACGCGCCGCAAGGGCATCGGCGCAGGCGGACATCGTCATCGCCAACCACGCGCTGATGATGGTCAATGCGGCGCGCGGACGCGAAGAAGCCAGCCGCCCGACGCGGATCATCTTTGACGAAGGCCATCACCTGTTCGACGCCGCAGATTCGACCTTTGCGGCGGCACTGACTGGAGCAGAGATGGTCGAAATCCGCCGCTGGGTGATCGGCCCCGAAGGCAAGGCACGTGGAAGGCGGCGCGGGCTGTCGGCGCGGCTCGCCGATGTGGCGAGCTATGACGAAGCTGGCGGACTTGCCATCGAAGCCGCGCGCTACGCCGCAGAGGCGCTGCCCGGCGATGGTTGGCTGGGCCGTGTGGGTGAAGGGATGCCGTCGGGCCCAGCCGAACGCCTGCTGTCAGCAGTGCGCACGACCGTATATGCCCGCGATGAGGGGCAGGCCGAAAGCGGTTATGGGCTGGAAACCGAATATGCCAATCTCGACCCGCATCTGATCGAAGCCATAGCCGAGATGATGAAGGCGCTGGAAGCGCTCGCCAAGCCGTTGACGGTGCTCGGACAAAGGCTGGAGGCTTTGGTCGAGGAAGCGCCTGATTGGCTGGACGGTGCGGCGCGTGCACGGATCGAAGGGGCAATGGCGAGTCTAGGCTGGCGGGCGGATACGCTGCGCGGCTGGATCGCTTTGCTTGGGCGTGGTGGCGGGCCGGTCGATCCTGATTTCGTCGACTGGCTGGCGGTCGACAGGGGTGAAGGCCGCGAATATGATATCGGCATCCACCGCCACTGGCTCGACCCGACAAGGCCAGTGTCGAGCGTCGTTCTCAAACCCGTTCATGGCGTGCTGACCACATCGGCAACGCTCCGCAGCGGTGGCGATTGGGACACGGCAGAGGCGCGCACCGGGGCGCGGCATCTGGACCATGGCGCACAGCATTTTTCCGCGCCCAGCCCGTTCAACTATGCCGAGCAGGCCGAGGTGCTGGTTGTCACCGACATTCCGCGCGGCGACATGGCGGCGTTGGCAGGGGCCTATGCCGCGCTGATATCGGCATCGCAGGGTGGGGCTTTGGGGTTGTTCACCGCGATCAAGCGGTTGCGGATTGTCCATTCGCGGATTGCAGACCGATTGGCGCGCGACGGCCTGCCGCTATACGCACAGCATGTTGATCCGATCGACACCGGCACACTGGTCGATATTTTCCGTGACGATCCGCATTCCAGCCTGCTTGGCACCGATGCATTGCGCGACGGCATGGATGTTCCCGGCCACTCGCTGCGGCTGGTGGTGATGGAACAAGTGCCCTGGCCGCGTCCCGATATATTGCACAAGGCAAGGCGTCTGGCCGGTGGCGGCACAGACTATGACGACCGCATCATCCGTTCGCGGCTTGCTCAGGCCTTTGGCCGCCTGATCCGCAAGGCGGATGACAAAGGGCATTTCGTGCTGCTGTCCTCAGCCACACCCTCGCGCCTGTTGACCGCCTTTCCGAAGGGACCCGGATCAACCGAGTCACGCTCGACGAAGCGGTATTGCGCATCAAATCCGGTCTTTCGCCCGCAACAATTTTCGGGCAGGGGAGCGCGGAAGAGATTGAGGACGAGGATATCCTTTTGACCAAGACACTGTTCCTGCTGCGACATGCCAAGTCGGGATGGGATGATCCTGTTGCGCGCGATTTCGACCGTCCGCTTAACAAAAAGGGAGAGAAAGCCGCGCATATCATGGGCGAGTGGATGGCGTCGAACGGCATCACCTTTGAACATGTCATTGCCAGCCCTGCGGTGCGCGTGATCGACACACTCGATAGCCTATGGGCGGGCTATGGTCGCAAGATCGAACCGACTTGGGAACGGCGCATCTACCTCGCCTCCTCCGCCACATTGCTCGATGTGGTGCGCGAATGCAGCGACGATCATGACAGCCTGCTGATGGTCGGGCACAATCCGGGGATGGAAGATGTCGTCTTCGATCTGGTTCCCGATGACGGCAGTTCGCCATTGCGCGAGGAAGTCGAAATCAAATTCCCCACAGCGACTTTGGCACAGATCGAAATCCCTGTTGACCATTGGGCCGATGTCGGCAAGCCGGTAGCGCACCTGAAACGTCTGGTGCGTCCGCGCGACCTTGACCCTACGCTCGGTCCCGACGAAGAATGACGCCAATCCATTGGCGAAAAGCTGTTTCAGGCGACGAAGAGGCGCTGTCACTCTTGGGCCAGGCTACTTTTCTTGCGACCTTTGCCTTTGACCATCCTGGACCCGCGCTGATCCGGTTTTTGCAAGATTTGCACAGCCCGGATTTTTACGCAGCAAAACTGGCCGATCCGCAAATCGACATCATTATCGGTGAAACCCCGCTGGGCGCTCCGGTTGCCTATGCAATGCTCTGCCCGCCCGAACATCCTGACTTTCAACGCGATGGCGATTGGGAACTGAAACGAATCTATCTGCTTGGCCCGTGGCAAGGTGGCGGGAATGGCGGCGCGCTGCTGGAACAAGCCGTTGAATGCGCGCTCAAAAGACAGGCAAAGCGGATGCTGCTGGCGGTCTATGAAAATAATGACCGTGCAGTCGGCTTTTACAAAAGCACGGTTTTTCCAAGATTGGCGACACGATTTTCATGGTCGATGATGTCGAATTCCACGACATGCTGCTTGCCCGTTCGCTGACCATGTAAAATCACACCTGTTCAAATATTGTGCAGATGCGAAAAGCTCTTGTGCGCTGCTCAATATTTTGACAGCTTCGCTTCTTATGGAGCAGCAACAAACCGGATTTGATGAAATGCTGCACCCCGAACATGGGGCAAGACCGGCCTATTCCGACTATGCGGCATGGTTCGATGGGCAGCAGCTTGCCGGGCTGCGCCGCAAGGCCGAGGAAGCCGATGCGGTGTTCCGCCGCACAGGCATCACATTCAATGTTTATGGAGCGAATGAGGCAGAGGAACGGCTGATCCCGTTCGACATCGTTCCACGTATCATCAATGCCAAGGAATGGTCGCGGCTGTCACGCGGCATCGAACAGCGCGTCAAGGCGATCAATGCCTTCCTCCACGACATTTACCACCGCCAGGAAATCGTCCGTGCCGGTCGCATCCCCGAAGCGCTGATCGCCAAGAACAGCGCCTTCCTGCCCGCGATGATCGGCTTCACCCCGCCCGGTGGAACCTACACCCATATTGTCGGCATCGATCTGGTTCGCACCGGCCCTGATGAATTTTATGTGCTGGAGGATAATGCCCGCACACCATCGGGCGTGTCCTACATGCTCGAAAATCGCGAGACGATGATGAACATGTTCCCCGAACTGTTCAGCGCGATCCGTGTGCGCGAAGTCAGCAGCTATCCCAAAAATCTCCGCCGCTCACTAGAGGCCTGCGCGCCTGCGGGATGCGATGGCAAGCCGGTGCTCGGCGTGTTGACCCCCGGCATTTTCAACAGCGCCTATTTTGAACATGCCTTCCTAGCCGACCAGATGGGGGCGGAACTGGTCGAAGGGCACGACCTGCGGATCATCGATGGCCGCGTCGCGATGCGCACGACGCAGGGGTTCAAGCCCATCGACATATTATACCGCCGCGTTGACGACGACTTTCTCGACCCGATGACCTTTCGTCCCGAATCACAACTGGGTGTGCCGGGCATCATGGATCTGTACCGCGCGGGCAAGGTCACCATCGCCAATGCGCCAGGCACAGGGATTGCCGATGACAAGGCGATTTACAGCTATATGCCCGATATTGTCGAATTTTATACGGGTGAGAAGCCGCTGCTCGCCAATGTCCCGACATGGCGTTGCGCTGAACCAGATTCGCTCAAATATGTGCTCGACCATCTGAAAGAGCTGGTGGTGAAGGAAGTCCATGGTTCAGGCGGCTATGGCATGCTGGTCGGCCCAGCCGCGAGCAAAGCCGAGATTGACGCCTTTTCCAAAAAGCTGAAGGCGCGTCCGGGCAATTATATCGCGCAGCCGACTTTGGCGCTTTCCACTGTCCCGGTGCTGACCAAATCCGGCCTCGCGCCGCGTCATGTCGATCTCAGACCCTTTGTCCTTTATTCTCCCAATGGAATAGAAATCACCCCCGGCGGGTTGACCCGTGTTGCGCTCAAAAAAGGGTCGCTGGTGGTGAATTCAAGCCAGGGCGGAGGCACCAAGGACAGCTGGGTGCTGGAGGATTAGGCGTATGCGAAATTCTTTTGAGTCCCTTCCCGACTCCGTTCGCCTCGAGCGAAGTCGAGAGGCCGTGAAGACGCGCTCGGACGATGTGTGTCTCGACTTCGCTCGACACGAACGGCTTCCAATGCGATCTGGAATGGAAGCACTCTAGATGCTCGGCAGAACCGCAGGCGGCATATTCTGGATGTTTCGCTACCTTGAACGGTGCGAGAATATGGCACGGCTGCTTGAGGCCGCCACCGAATGGCGCTGACCCGCAGCAGCGGCTCTGATGAGGAATGGCGGTCGGTGATCCTGACTGCCGGGCTGCGCGACGGTTATGAGAACAAATTTGATGATTATGACGCCGCGCATGTCGTCAATTACCTGTTGCGCGACAAGGCGAACCCAACCTCGGTGCTCGCAATGCTCGAAACCGCGCGCCACAATGCCCGCATGACCCGCACCGCGCTCACGCGCGAAGTCTGGGAAGCGACCAATATTTTCTGGATGCGGCTGAAGGATGCGCTGGCGCGACCCATCCGCGAAACCGACCTGCCCGGCATCATCGCGATGATCCGGCAGCAGTCAGCACAGGTGCGCGGCGCGCTGCACGGATCGATGCTGCGAATAGATGTCTATAATTTTGCGCGGCTCGGCACCTTCCTTGAGCGCGCTGACAGCACCGCGCGCATATTGGACGTCAAATATTATGTGCTGCTGCCATCGCTCTCGTTTGTGGGCTCATCGCTCGACAATGTGCAGTGGGAGACGATCCTGCGTTCGGTCTCGGCAGAACATGCCTTCCGCTGGCTCAATGCCGGCGATACGCGGCCCGTTGGGGTTGCCGAATTCCTGATCCTTGACGAACGATTCCCCCGTTCGCTGGCCTTTTGCTATAAAAAGCTGTTCGGCAATCTGCTCTATCTCGAAAAAGATTATGCCGTGCGCTTCCCTGCCCATGATCTGGCACAAGAAATCCATGACGGGCTCCAGTCGCGCTCGATCGACGCCATTTTCGAAAGCGGACTGCACGAATTCCTCACCGATTTCATGACCTGCAATGCGCGCCTCGCCGCCGAAATCGAACGCAACTACCGGTTTTACGGATGACAATGCTGCCATGCTGCTGAAAATCCACCACCGCACCCATTACCGCTTCGAACATCCGGTGCCCTATGGCCTGCAACGGCTGCGGCTTATCCCGAAGGAAAATGCTGCCCAACATATCGTCAGATGGGATACCAATATTGAAGGCGGCAAGGTGGAGGCCGACTATCTCGATTTTCACAACAACCATATCCTGCTGGTCAGTATCGATGAAAGTGCAACTGAGATTGTGGTGACTTGTGATGGTGAGGTCGAGACGAGCGACACCAAAGGGATTTTGGGCAAACATGGCGGCTATGTGCCTTTATGGTATTTCCTGAAGCCGACTCGCTTGACCGAGCCGAGCAAGGAGATTCAGGCACTCGCCCGGGCCAGCCAGAAGGAGGGCGATGACGCGCTGGCCGCCTTGCACGCACTGTCCAAGCATATCCGCGAGGCCGTGCGCTATGATGTCGGCCATACCGATGCTGAAACCACGGCTGACGCTGCGCTGACTTTGGGGCACGGCGTGTGTCAGGACCATGCCCATATCTTCATCGCTGCAGCCCGCGTGCTGGGGGCATCCGGCGCGCTATGTCAGTGGCTATCTGATGCTCACCGACCGCGTCGAGCAAGAGGCAAGCCACGCCTGGGCCGAAGCGCATATTGACGGGCTGGGCTGGGTCGGGTTCGATATCTCCAACGGTATCAGCCCGGATCCCCGCTATGTCAGGGTCGCGACTGGCGCGGACTATGCCGAGGCGGCGCCGATTTCGGGACTGTCCTTTGGCGGTGGCGATCAAAGCATGGTTGTCAGGCTGGCGGTCGAACAGTAACGCACGGCAAAACAAGATTCGGGGATAATGGGGCATGACATATTGCGTTGGCATGAAGCTTGATGCTGGGCTGGTCTTCATGTCGGACACGCGCACCAATTCGGGCGTGGACAATATCTCGACCTTTCGCAAAATGTTCACCTTCGAAAAACCAGGTGATCGCTACGTCACGATTTTGACCGCGGGCAATCTGGCGACAACACAGGCCGTGATCAGCCGACTGGGTGAGCGCACCAAAGCACCTGAAGAGCGCAACCCTTCAATTCTTGCGGCGCCATCGATGTTTCAGGTTGTGCAGATCATAGGCGATCTGCTTCGCGAAACCATCCGCGAGCGCGAGCAGACCGGGCTGACCGCAGAAGCGACATTCAATGCCACATTGATCGTCGGAGGCCAGATCAAGGGCATGGAGCCGCGGCTGTTCATGATTTACCCGGAAGGCAATTTCATCGAAGCCTCCGACGACACGCCGTTTTTCCAAATCGGCGAAACCAAATATGGCCGGCCGATATTGGTGCGGGGTTTTCAGTCGGACATGAGTTTTGAAAGCGCAGTCAAGCTGCTGATGGTGTCGTTCGATTCAACCATGGCCGCCAATCTGTCTGTGGCCTTGCCGCTCGACATGCTGCTGTTGCCGCGTGACAAGTTCGAGCCGCTGCAAAAACGTCGCTTTGCCGAGGATGACCCCTATTTCAACACAGTATCCACCGGTTGGTCGGATGCGCTGCGTAGCGCCTTTCATTCACTTCCCGACTATATGATCGAATAGTCAGGCGTCGGCCAAAGCGTCAGTCAGATTCTGCCTTATCCGGCGTAGTTCATCGCGGACAAACGCGATTTGCGGGCCTGATGGCGCAGAGTTGATCTGAGGGGCCACAGGATTTGGGATGGGTGCGGTTTGGACAGGCGCGGCAATTGCCTCGCCCTTATTCTTGCGCAAATAGCCGACCGCACCTTTGATCGTATAGCCTTGCCGCGACAGCAGGTCGTGGATCGTCTCAGCCAGCGCGACATCAGCAGGCCGGTAAAGCCGCCGCCCCCCTGCCCGCTTCAATGGTTCGAGCATCGGGAACTGTTCTTCCCAATAGCGCAAAATATGAGTGCGCACGCCTAAGCGTTCGGCCAGCTCGCCGATCGTCAGAAATGCGTCTGCCGATTTTTCCATAGCAGTCGGTCTATTTGACCTTGTGCCGCAGGCCCTGGCTTGCGCGGAAGGTCAGCACGCGGCGGGGGGTGATTGGCACCTCTACCCCGGTCTTGGGATTGCGGCCAATGCGCTGCGCCTTGTCGCGCAGTATGAAGGTGCCAAAGCCAGAGATTTTGACATTCTCGCCCGAGGCAAGTGCGTCGATCACATGGCCAAGGATCGATTCGATCATTGCACCGGCGTCGGCACGCGATAGCCCCATTTGACGGTTGATATGTTCCGCGATGTCGGCTCGCGTCAATGTTCCGGCTTCAGCCATCGAATCATCCTCCTACTGCGCAGCTACCCCTCTGATTTGTAGGCTATATCGCACTTTAGGAGTGTTGTAAAATTACAAGCGCATGACAATCACAAATTGTCTCACATCCGGACGAGTGACGCCCCCATGTGAAACCGCCGCCCATGGCCTCAAGGATCACAAGGTCGCCTTGCTTGATCCGGCCATCGCGGATCGCAACGTCAAGCGCCAGCGGAACCGAAGCCGCAGAGGTGTTGGCGTGATCGGCAACGGTCATGATGACGCGTTCGGCAGGAAGACCCAATTTGCGCGCAGTGGCGTCGATAATCCGGGCATTGGCCTGATGTGGAACGACCCAGTCAATTGCCGAAGCGGCGATCCCGGCCTCATCAAGCACCTCTATCAATACATTCGACAGGTTGGTCACAGCATGGCGGAAAACCTCGCGGCCCTGCATGCGCAATTTGCCCACGGTTCCGGTGGTCGAAGGCCCGCCATCGACATAGAGCAACTGATTGTGCCGCCCGTCAGCGTGCAGCTTAGTGGCCAAGACGCCGCGCTCGCCGACTTCACCCGACAGCACAACCGCGCCCGCGCCATCGCCGAAAAGAACGCAGGTTGTGCGATCCTCCCAGTCGAGGATACGGCTGAAGGTTTCCGAGCCGATCACCAGCGCATTGTGCGCCGAGCCTGCACGGATCATGCTTTCCGCGACTGAAAAGGCATAGAGGAAGCCCGAACAAACCGCCGCCACATCGAAGGCGACGCCACCATGTTGGCCCAACATATGCTGAACTTTGGTGGCTGTTGCAGGGAATGTCTGGTCAGGTGTGGCGGTGGCAACAATGATCAGGTCGATCTGATCGGCTGTCATTCCGGCGGCATCAAGTGCAGACTGCGCTGCAGCAGCGCCCAGCGTCGCCGTGGTTTCTTCGGGCGAGGCAATGTGGCGAAAGCGGATACCGGTGCGCTCGACAATCCATTCGTCGGTGGTGTCAACCTGCGCAGCCAGTTCGGCATTGGAAACCTTGCGCTTGGGCAAAGCCGATCCGGTGCCTTTGATAACGGCGCGAATGGACGCTTGGCTCATGCCGGATGATTTCCTGTTCCGTTGATTCGCTCAATGTCTTGCACGATCCGGGCGGTAATGTCGTCTTCGACGAGCCTCGCGGCAACCTTTACCGCATTGGCGACGCCTTCGACGCTCGCGCTTCCGTGACTTTTCACCACCACGCCGTTGAGGCCAAGGAATACCGCGCCATTATGGTTGTTGGGGTCAAGATGGTGCTTGAGCAGCTCGGTCGCGGGCCGCGAAACGAGGAAGCCGAATTTCGAGCGAATCGAACTGGTAAAGGCGCGCCGCAACAGGTCGGTCACGAAGCGCGCTGCTCCCTCGATCGATTTCAGCGCGATATTACCGGTGAAGCCATCGCACACGACCACATCGCATTCGCCACGGTTGATCTTGTCAGCCTCGATATAGCCCTGAAAATCCATGTGGAGATCAGGCGAATCACGCAGATGCTGCGCCGCGTCGCGCAGTGAATCGGTACCTTTCATCTCTTCGGTACCAATATTGAGCAGGCGTACCTTCGGCTTTTCAAAACCATAGATGATCCGGGAATAGGCCGCACCCATCACCGCGAACTGCATCAGGTTGCGTGCATCGCAATCGGTATTGGCTCCCAGATCGAGCATCACCAGATCGGTGTCGATCAACGACGGCAGCAATGCCGCAAGCGCAGGCCGGTCGATCCCCGGCATGGTGCGCAGGGCCAGTTTCGACATCGCCATCAAAGCACCGGTATTACCCGCGCTGACGGCGGCCGAAGCTTCGCCGGTCTTCACCGCGTTGATCGCCAGCCCCATGGAGCTGCCGCGCGATTTGCGCAGCGCCTGGCTGGGCTTGTCCTCGCCAGTGACGACCTGATCGGTGTGTAGAATTTCGGATGCGGCGCGCAAATTGGGGTGATTTTCCAGCGCGGCCTTGATCTGCACTTCGTCACCGACCAGCAAAAAGCGGAAGCTTTCATGGCGGTGACGCGCAAGTGCTGCGCCCGCGATCATCACGCGAACGCCTTCATCGCCGCCCATCGCATCAATCGCGATACGCGGAGACTTGGTCACGGTTATTTCCCCTTATTCGTCGAGCGGACCGGGGCTGCCGGCTTAAGCGGCGGCAACAACCTCACGGCCATTGTAGAAACCACAGGCCGGGCAGACATGATGCGGACGCTTCAGTTCGCCGCAGTTGGAGCATTCCTGGAATGCTTCGACCGTGAGCGAATCGTGGCTACGACGCATGCCGCGCTTGGACGGCGAGGTTTTTCTCTTGGGGACAGCCATCTCGGCACCTGTTCCATTTCAAAAAATATACTGTTTTTCCCGGCAGTTAGCGACATGACGCGGCGACAAGCAGCGCGGCTGAAACCAGCCTTATGCACCCCAACTGTTCGGATGAGGGGCGGCTAATACCGATTTCTCTGCGCTTTGCAAGTTTATAGATGCCGCTTTGCAACCGCAATCTTGGCTGATAGCAACGCCAATCGAACAGGGAGGAAAATATGCTGAGCTTACCAATAACCCTTACCATTGCCGCCGGAGCGGCGTTGGTGAACATATGGCTGATGATCCGTTGCGGGCAAGCGCGCACAAAGGGCGGGGTTTCCATTGGCGATGGCGGCGACGAGTTTCTGATCCGGCGGATGCGCGCACATGCCAATTTCGTCGAAAGCACGCCTTTTGTCTTGATCCTTATTGCCGCGTTGGAAGCCACTCAGGGATCCGCCAACTGGCTTTGGTATGTCGGGATCATCTTCATATTCGGCAGGCTGGCGCATGGGCTGGGAATGGACGGCACCACATTTGCCAAAGGCCGGATGGTCGGAACTTTGATCACATTCCTGACCCTGATCGGTCTGGCGGGCTATGCGCTGTGGAGTGTCTATTCAACTTTAGGCTGAGCGCCCTTCAACCCAAAACAGGACATAAGGTGACAAAGTTCCACATGTGGTGGGGGGCGTATCTGTCACCTTATGTCACCCTTGCAAGAGAAACCGGTGAACGGCGCTGAGTATGCGCCGGGGATATTCAGTGCCCGACGATACAGTCCGAGCTTTCAAAGAGCAAAGATCACCACGCGGCAACCCGCGCGAACGGTTGCAGGATAAATCCTACTTTTCAAGGGCGGGAGGTGGGATATGCTCGAATGGCAGGTGACGACAAGTTTTTTTTGTCGTTCGCTCATCAGTTCGCTGGTCTCAAAAGCGGACGTCCATTCAGCCGTTGGTCCGCCGTCTAGTCGCGAGCACTCTAGATTGGTAAGCTATAACGATGTTCGACCATGAAGACATTGAAATCCTCAGCATGGAGGAGATACCACTCGACCGTGACATCTATCTGATGGGCCAAGAATGGATGGCTGCTTACTCAGACGCCCTGCTCAAAGGTATTGCAGGTGGTGAATGGGACAACGTAGGATACATTTCTTACGCTTGCGCGCATGGAGTTGATGCCGACAGCGTAGAATTGTCTTGGTACCCGAACATCTTTGATCGCTTCCACGAAGTTCGCGTCACGCTGCCACGTCAGCATTTCGTTACCTGCACAGAAATGTTGCAATACGATGAGAAGCCCAGGATTTTTGTCACTGATGAATGGCTGGAAAATTACACACGTGTATTCTCGGCTTTCGCTCTGGTGGATGCGATTGGCGTAAAACGGTCGCTTGTGAACGGCACGATTACGCAAGAGAAGCTGTGCGATCTCCGAGACAAAATTGATGCCATCGCTGCCAAGCATGAGGATGTATCATTTGTTTCATTTGCCGACAGTCTCCTACTCAAAACGAATTGGACAGTTGGGCAATGGGACCGCCCGATCAAAAACACATACGAACCGGAAAAGATCGTCAGCATTCTTCCCGAATTGGCGGCAGCCTACATGACAACTCTTGGACTGCCGATTTATGCTGTAGTCACACAAGGGCAGAATGAGTTTTATGGTGACGAACTCACACATACAGCACCAACTGGAAATCACATTTCGCTGAACAGCCTCGGCCTTCCGTTTGCCCAGCTCCAGGCGATTGAGGCCACAGCAAAGCGCGCCGCTAAAGTGGGCGACCACGGGCATGCAGAACTTTATTTGGACAACAGTTTTTTCCGATCTTTGAAGCTGAAATTCGGCTTCGACAAAAATGCGGTTCCTAAGTTTCCCTATCTCTCGCCAATGGCCTCGCATCCATGCCACTATGTCTTTGGCACGTTTGACATGGTGCTCAAGAATCTTGAGTCGTGAATGCCGGTTGCACTGCACGACTGTAGAAGCGATGGCAGCTTTCAGAGCGACGAGAAAGCGCGTCGAATGGCTGGTCTTGTAGCGTCGGCTGTCAGTCTTTGCGGCCTGAAAACCTGCCAGTCCGCTCCCCCCAACAATCCCATCCCTCAACTCAACGCATAATCCGACACATAACCATTCGTCTTGCGCTCATGGCCAAACTGGCTGGTGGGTCCGTGTCCGGGAATGAAGGTTACGTCATTCCCGAGCGGCCATAATTTCTGCGTGATCGAATCGATCAGTTGCTGGTGATTGCCGCGCGGGAAATCGGTGCGGCCGATGCTACCCTGGAACAGCACGTCGCCGACAATCGCTAGGCGGCTTGGCCCATGATAGAAAACCACATGACCCGGCGTATGTCCGGGGCAGTGGATTACGTCGAGGGTCAGGTTGCCGACAGTCACCGTGTCGCCATCGTGCAACCAGCGGTCCGGCTCAAAGCTTTCCGCATGCATTCCCCAGCGTTTGCCATCATCATCAAGCTGCGCGATCCAGAAGCGGTCTTCCTCATGCGGCCCCTCGATTTTCAGGCCCAGTTCCTTCGCCAATATGCCCGTCTGCCCGCAATGATCGAGATGACCGTGGGTGACGAGCAGCTTTTCGAGCTGCACCCCGGTTTTGGCGACCGCGTCCTTCAACTTGTCGAGATCACCACCCGGATCGACCAACGCACCCTTGTTGGTTTCGGTGCACCAGAACAAAGTGCAATTTTGTTGCAGCGGGGTGACCGGAATGATGATTGCCTTGGAGCGGCGGCTCAATTGGCTTCTGGGCGTTCATGCTGGATGTGACGTTGGACATGCGGGGTTATGTGGCGCGGATCGTCGAGCGACGCAAGATGTTCACAACCGACGCCCCACCCAGACAACCCGCCCAATAACCTCAACGGCATCCACCGCGAGATCGGACCAGTCGGGATAAGCGGGATTGTCGGAGAGCAGTGACAGCCGGCCGCCCGGCCCCGGCACCAGCCGTTTGACCATCAGGCTGTCGTCAAAGCGGACGACGTGTACGCCTTCGCGCAATCGCCCCGTGGCACCACCACGGTCGACCATGATGTCGTCGCCATCATTGAGCGTTGGCGTCATCGATTCGCCTTCGACACGGATGATAGAGACCTTATCGGGATCGACCCCCAGTTTGCGCAGCCAGCCCGGATCGAAGCCGACCTTGCCCGCCAGCCATTCGCCATCGTTGAGCGCCCCTGCCCCCGCCGACGCCCCTACAGCCAACTGTGGAACCAGCTTCAACGAACCGCGATCGCTGCGCCCGACGGGCTTGGTCGCCCCCAATAGCGTCTCATCCACGCCGAAATAATGCGCGAGGACGGCGCGTTCGGCTTCGCCCAACCGCTTTGGACTGCCGCGCTTGATATATTGCTGGATATAGGCCGGGTTGCGCCCGACGAGCCGCGACAGCGCCGAATAATCGTCGCCCCGTTTACGGATCAAGCGGTCAAGCTCCGCACGCGGATCAGAAATTTCCATATTCCAGACAATAGCAATAGGATTTTTCCTAGACAAGTAGGATTTTTCCTATCAGCAATGTTCTTCTATTGTTCTCATTGATTCGGAACAGTGTTGCAAATGCGTGGGCAGGGTGGCCGCAGGCAGAAAAAGGAAAGGTTCATGTACATCAATCGCAAGGTCGAGCGCTTCCTGAGACAGCACGACATCCCTGCCACACGGTTTGGCCGCATGGTCGCGGGCGATCCCCGGCTGGTGCTCGATATGCGCAACGGGCGACAGTTGAGGCCCGATTTGGCGGACCGGGTCGAAGCCTTCATGCAAGGCTATGCCGAAAGCACCGAACAAGATCAGGATGCGAGGGACGCGGCATGAAACACTTCGCTTGCCCGCTTGTCACCGCCTTGCTCGCAGCCCTGCCCGAATTGCGGCTGGTCAACAGGCGCGAGCGCGACTGGTTTAGCGCGACCTTTGCTGGCGTTCGAATGGTGCTGACCTTTGAGACCGATCAACCGATCGCGCCAGAACGGCTTTCATCCTGCCTTGAAGTGCTTGCGGAATTGCCAGTTGCCAGGTCTGGACGCTTTGTCGCCGACATGTGCCTTGCCGAATGCGAAAACGGCGCAGAGGGCGTTCAGAAGATCGGGATCGAGGCTTTGCTGCTCGATGAATGATCGTAATCAGCGGCTGCGCGCGTTCATCTTGTGCAATGTTTCCAGCGCGGAACGGAGCGCCGCATCCATGTCATCGTTGGATTTTGCCGATGAGGAACCGGGCTTTGCGCCGTCAATTGCTGAAAGATAGGGTTGCGGACGTATGGGTGTGTCTGCGGCTGTCACGTCCGCAGTTATTGATGGTGCCGGATCGATAGCAAGCGGCGCATCGCTCGAAACAATCTCGCGGGCGACGCGGTCGAGCTCATCGAGCTTTTGTTGGCGCTGCGCAACCGCCTGTTCGAGCCTTTCAACGACGCTCACAAACTGGCCTTCTGCAGGATTTTCCGCGATGGCCGCGGGTGCCGGGACAACGGTCTGCTCGGGCTCTACAGCAGCACTGCTTTCGACCGCTGCTTCAACCATCACTGACGATGCTTCTGGCATCGGAGCTTCGAACACTTCAGCTTTGGCTGCGACGGCGGGTTCGCCAAAATCACGATGCGCTGAAATCGGGCGGCGCGGCGGTGCGTCAGGGTGGGCGTCTTCGGCACGCAGCTTGGGCAGGTCAGCCAGATCCTTGATTCCATCCGAACCCTTGCGGCGCGATTCGACAAAGTCTGACAGTTTTTTCTTCAGCGCATCAAAGGCAGAAGGCTTGGAATCCGCGATGACATTGTCTTCGCGGTCGAGTTGCACAATCGGCGCAGCCGGTGAGACGGGCGCCGCAGGTGCAGCGGCTCTGACAACAGGCGACGCATTTTGCCGCAGCAGAAAAGCGGACAGCAGGGCAAAGGCCAGCGCCGCGGTTGCAAAGGCGATTAGTGCGCGGGCGGTATCACCCAGCGGTGCTTTAGTCGAAGGGAAGACTTCGGAAATACCGGTCGAACCGGTGATGGTTTCGTAAATCGCGGTCGGCACAAACATCGCGGCAACTGCCGTCGCAGCGGCCCCGGCCAAAGCAATGGCCAGTGCGCGAATTTGTCCATCCATGGCGTTGTTAAGACGCATCAAACCTGTTTCCCACATAATCCGGGTACACCTGAGATCAGGCAGTAGACCCCTGTTTATCATGCTTTAACAAAGAATGGTAAACAGGATCGTAACGCAAAACATTGTGCTGCCAGTTGCGTTCAGCGGCCACAAAAGCACGGGCGTCTGCACGGCGTTTTTCCCATAATTTGCGATCACCCAGCAATTTTTCAACCGAGCGAGCAAGGTCTGCCGGGTCGTCGGGAGCAAATAACGCGCCGGTTTTGCCATCTTCGATCAGTTCACGGTGCCCGCCTACGCTTGAGGCCGCAACCAGCCGCCCCTGCGCCATTGCCTCCAGCGGCTTCAGCGGTGTCACCAGATCGGTCAGCCGCATCGACTTGCGCGGATATACCAAGATGTCGACAAGGCTGTAATAACGCTCAACCTCCGAATGCGGAACGCGGCCGACGAAGTGGATGCGGTCGCGCGCCGGGGAAGCCTCAGCCTGTGCGCGCAGAGTCGATTCCATCGGTCCTCCACCAACGAGCAACAACTGTGCGTCCGCAGCTGCACCTTGCATCAACGGCATCGCCGCTATCAGATCATCGATGCCTTCATAGTCATAAAAGCTGCCAATATAGCCGAGCACGGTCTTGCCGGTCAGGCCGAGCTTTGCCGCCAGCTCTGCGTCATATTCGGGCGGAGTCCCGAACAGCTCCAGATCAACCCCATTGGGCGACTCAAAGACTTTTGCCGGATCAACCCCGCGACCGATAAGGTCGCTGCGCAATCCCTCACAAATCACCGCGACCCGGTCGGCCCTTGCAATCACATGGTTTTCCAGAGCGCGGGTCAGGCGATATTTGACCGATCCTTCGCTACCGGTGACATTGCCGACCGCTGCATCTTCCCAAAAGGCGCGGATTTCATATACGAAGGGAATAGCAAGCCTTTTGGCCGCCCGTGCCGCACCCAAGCCGTTCAGCGCAGGCGAATGGGCATGGACGATATCGAACGGCCATTCGCTATGCAGGTCAACGATGCGCCGCGCCAGCACAGTAGTTTCGTTCCATTCGCGCAGCGGTGGCGGCCCGCCCGCCGTTGCTGTGGTGCGAAAAAAACGCAAACCATCAACGGTTTCGCCTTCACCGCTGCGTTCCTGCCCGTGCTGATACTGACGCACACCCGTCAGCCCGGCGACTTCCCAGCCCAGCCCCATTTGCGCCGTCATGATGGCGCGGGTGCGGAAGGTATATCCGCTGTGCAGCGGCAGGCTGTGATCAAGGACGTGCAGGATGCGAGGCATGATTTGTCTTAACCGAACAATGTTTAACGCGACGTCAACCCTGTCGGGTTTAGGGTTCGAACGCTATACATATCGGAATAGCAATTTTTACGCTATGGACGGCAACGTCCGCACAGGCAACGTTTCCCAGGGGCAACAGACAGATGGTCGACAATTTTTCGCTGTTGCTCAGCCATGTGCTTATCGTGCTGACCTTCTGGCTGCTGACGCGTCGGGATGACCTGGACAACGAACCGCCTCCCCCGCCCGAGCCGGAACCGGAAGGCTTCGCAAAGCGCCGTATGGCACAATCCGCCAAAGGACCATCGCGCGATGCGTGACCTGTTCTTCGTCGGTTATCTAGGGCTGCTGATGCTGATGGCGTTCAAGCGGCCATTTCTGTTCACGCTAACCTACGCCTATGTCGATATCATCGCGCCGCAACGGTTGAGCTATTTCCTGCTCAACTCGATTCCACTGTCGTTGATCCTCTTTGCACTGGCGGTGCTGGGATTCCTGATAAGCGACGACAAAAAGAATGTCCGGATATCGCCGAGATGGGGCCTGCTGCTGCTACTGCTGGTCTATTGCGCCTATACCACGACCATCGCCGAGGAACCGATCGCGGCGCAGACCAAATGGGCCTGGGTTTGGAAGGCGTTGGTCTTTGCGTCCTTCCTGCCACTGATTTTGAATACCAGGCTGCGAATAGAGGCGCTGGCTTTGACGATGGTGCTGTGTGCTTCGGCGTTGGTGGTAACGGGCGGCATCAAGACAATGGCGGGCGGCGGCGGCTATGGTGTGCTGGTGATGCTCGTCGATATCAACAGCGGGCTATATGAAGGCAGCATCATATCCTGCGTGGCGATTGCAATCATACCGCTGATTGTCTGGCTGGCGCAGCATGGTACGATCTTCAAACCTGACTGGAAGGTCAAGCTATACGCAACCGCATTGGTCTTTGCCTGCCTGCTGATCCCAGTGGGGACGCAAGCACGAACCGGGCTTGTGTGCATCGGGGTGCTGGCAATCTTGTCGCTGCGCCATGTCAAATACCGCTTCCTTTATCTCGCTGCGGCAGGTCTGATTGCGGTCTCTGCCATCCCCTTCCTGCCCGACAGCTATACCCAGCGCATGGGCACGATCAAAAAATATGACGCTGACGAATCGGCATCAACGCGACTCGCCGTTTGGAAATGGACATGGGAATATGTGAAACAAAACCCCATCGGCGGCGGATTTGAGGTCTATCTGATCAATCAGGTGCAGTATAAAATCAAAAATGTGGGTCAAGCAGCGGATGAGGGTCCGGAAGATAAACAGGTCATTGATCAGGCCCGCGCTTTCCATTCGAGCTATTTCGAGATGCTGGGCGAACAAGGCTTTCCTGGCCTGTTCATCTGGCTTTTGATCCATATCGGCGGAGCCTGGCGGATGGAGGTCATCCAGCGCATGTACCGCAAACGCAATCGCGAGGAAGAGCGATGGGTCGCTCCGCTTGCGACCGGACTGCAAAATGCACAGATCATCTATATGGTCGGGTCGCTGTTTGTGGGAATCGCCTTCCAGCCGTTTTTCTACATGCTCACTTCGACGCAGCTGGGGCTTGATACCTATCTTGCCCGCAGGCGGCGTGAATCGCTGTGGCGGCCTATCCGGAAGAAACGGAGACAAGTGGAAGCCGAGCCTGCAGCATAGCGCACTTGTCGCAGCCGCAGTCAGGCGGTAGTCGGGTGCGATGTCGAATGCAAAATTCCTGACCGCCACCAAGCCGATGTTTACTCCGCAAACGGCTGATCAATTGGGAGATCGGTTGCAACATTATCGCGATGCGACCGAACAATGGATCGTCGGCAACGCGTTGGAACTGGCGATTGCTCTGGCCGCTGGCATATTGATCTACGCAGTAACCAGTTGGATCAAGCGCCGCGCCGCACGCGCGGTACGGGGCCGGGTGGATGACACCTCGCTGGCGACCATTGCCCTGCGCGCAATTTCGCGCACCAGCCGCTTTTTCCGGATATTCGTAGCGGCTGAATTGGTGAACGGTTTCGCCAATGCCCCGGAGAAGGTCAATAAAGTGATCTTCTACCTGTTTACCGTCGCAACCGTCATTCAGATCGCGATCTGGCTGCGCGAAATCATCCTCGCCTTTGTCGAACGGCGGGCCCAGCAAAGCGGATCGGAAAGCGATACTTTGTCGAGCGCCATGGCGCTGATCCGCATAGCCGTCAGCTTTGCGCTGTTTTCGGTCGCGGCGATTGTCATCCTGTCCAACCTGGGGGTCAATGTTTCTGGGTTGATCGCCGGGCTAGGCGTCGGTGGCATTGCCATTGGTCTGGCCGCCCAAGGCATATTCTCTGACCTGTTCGCGGCGATATCGATCATCTTCGACCAGCCGTTCAGGCGCGGTGACACGATCAGCTATGACACCACTACAGGCAGGGTTGAAAAGATCGGGATGAAAAGCACGCGTCTTCGCGCGCTGTCGGGTGAGCAGAAAATCATTTCGAACAGCAAATTGCTCGAAAAGGAAATCACCAACGGCACGATGACCGACCACCGCCGGACCAATTTTGTGCTGGGGCTGGTTTATCAGACACCGGCATCAGTGCTGTCCACATTGCCACAGACGTTGCGCGAAATTGTCGAGGCAGAGGATCTGGATTTCATTCGCGCCGGGATGACCGCATTCAGCCCCAGTGCCTTTGATTTTCAGCTGGTGTTCGATGTAAAGGGCGACGATCTCGACCAGTTGTTCGAGGCGCGGCACAAGGTGGCGCTGGCAATAATCGACCGCTTTGCCCGCGATGGCATCGCCTTTGCCTATCCGACCCAGACGACCTTTACAGCAGCCCCGGACGGTACATTGGTAATGCCCTTTGCCGGGCAACCAGCAAGTGCTCCCAAAGCCCCGCGCAAACGCTGATTCGCGCAAACAAGCACGCGCTGGAGTGAAGTGACGTAGGGTCAGCGGGGGCTTACAGGCACAGGCTTGCCAAGCATCAGACATTGGCGCAAAACCGCGCGCAACACCCATATTCAGGAGCGGAAAATGACAACAATCTCCCTTTCCGACCTCGTCGCAAAAACCGGCGAAGTCATTGGTACGTCCGAATGGATCCTCGTCGATCAGGACATGGTCAACAAATTCGCTGACGCAACCGGCGACCACCAGTTCATCCACGTCAATCCCGACATGGCGAAAATGACCCCCTTTGGCGGCACCATCGCCCACGGGTTTCTGACTCTTTCTTTGATGCCAGTGATGATGGCAAAGTCGGACAGCCCGAAAGTCGAGGGCGTCAAAATGGGCGTCAATTATGGCGGCAACAAAACCCGCTTCCTCGCCCCGGTCCGCGTTGGCAAAAAGGTGCGCGGCTTATTCAAACTGCTCGAGCTGATCGAGAAACGCCCCGGCCAGTGGCAGCAGACGATGGAATTCACCGTCGAAATCGAAGGCGAAGACAAGCCCGCTCTGATGGCCGAATGGATCACCCAGATTTTCGTTTGAACGCAACTATTAGCCCTCATTTTAATAAAGGACCGCAATCATGCGCGACGCAGTAATCGTTTCCACCGCCCGCACCGCAATTGGCAAAGCCTATCGCGGCGGGTTTAACGCCACCCTTGGCGCTACCCTTGGCTCCTATTCGCTAAAGGCCGCTGTCGAACGTGCCGGCATCGACGGCGCTGAGGTCGATGACGTTCTTTGGGGCAGCGCGCTGCAGCAGGGTACGCAGGGCGGCAATATCGCCCGCCAGGTTGCACTGCGTTCGGGCCTTCCCGTCACCACCTCGGGCATGAGCATGGACCGTCAGTGCTCGTCGGGCCTGATGACCATTGCGACCGCCGCCAAGCAGATCATTGTCGACAATGTCGATGTGATTGCTGCTGGTGGGCAAGAGTCGATCAGCCTTGTCCAGACCAAGGAAATGCGCGTGCAGATGGACATGGAATTGGTCGCCATGCACAATGCGGTCTATATGCCGATGCTGCAGACCGCCGAAGTGGTTGCCAAGCGTTACAATATCAGCCGCGATGCCATGGACGAATATTCGCTGGCGTCGCAGCAGCGTACCGCCGCCGCGCAGGCTGCGGGCAAATTCGACGACGAAATTGTTCCCGTCACCACGATGATGAATGTCGTCAACAAGGAAACCGGCGAAGTCAGCCAGAAAGAAGTCACTATCGCCAAGGATGAAGGCAACCGCGCTGACACCACGCTGGAAGGATTGAAGTCGCTGAACACGGTTCTGCCCGACGGTACGATCACCGCAGGCAATGCCAGCCAGCTGTCCGATGGTTCGTCCGCCGCAATCCTGATGGAAGCCAAGGTCGCCGAGAAAAAAGGCCTCAACCCGCTTGGCCGCTATGTCGGTATGGCGGTTGCTGGCACCGAGCCTGACGAAATGGGCATTGGTCCGGTCTTTGCCATCCCGAAACTGCTCAACCGTTTCGGCCTGAAAATTGGCGATATCGGCCTTTGGGAACTGAACGAAGCCTTTGCCGTGCAGGCGCTGTACTGCCGCGATCACCTCGGCATCGATCCGGAAATCTATAACGTCAATGGCGGCTCGATCTCGATCGGCCACCCCTATGGCATGACCGGCGCCCGCTGCGTCGGCCACGCCCTGATCGAAGGCAAGCGCCGCGGCGCGAAGCATGTCGTCGTCACCATGTGCGTCGGCGGCGGCATGGGCGCTGCTGGGTTGTTTGAAGTTTTGTAATGCGATTGTCGGCGCCTCGCATCGCTCCCGTCGAGCTCGATCAGCTTGACGAAGAGCAGAGCGAGGCGCTGTCGGTTTTTACGGGCATCGCCCGCGATGTGACCAAGTCCGAAGGGACCGTGCTCAACATCTTTCGCACGATGGTGCATGCCCCCAAGGCCCTGACGGCTTTTCTGGCATGGGGCGGCTATATATTGTCGCGCCGCAACAGCCTGACGGAGCGCGACCGCGAACTGGTGATCCTGCGGGTCGGCTTTAATTGCCGCTCAGGCTATGAGTTTACCCAACATACCCGCATCGGCCTTGATGCCGGCCTGACCGAGGCCGAAATCGAGGCGATCAAGGCCGGACCCGATGCACCTTCATGGAGCGCGGAGGACCGGGCTATGTTGAGGGCGACCGATGACCTGACCCGCGACTTTCATGTCAGCAATGCCAGCTGGGAAGCGTTGTCCTTCCTCAGGGACAAGCAGAAAATGGACCTGGTGATGACCGTCGGCCAATATACGCAAGTGTCAATGATGCTGAACAGTTTCGGCGTTCAGCTTGATCCGGGGCAAGCGCTTGACCCCGCACTGGATGCCCGAGCCTAATCCCCAAATATCGAGAGGAATGAATATGTCTGGAGTAGGAGTAGTCGCAACACTGACCGTTGCCGAAGGCAAGAACGCCGAGTTTGAAGCGGTCTTTGGCGAACTGGCCGCCGCCGTCCGCGCGAATGAGCCGGGCAATATATTCTACACCCTCACCCGCTCACGATCGAACCCGCAAGTCTATCGCGTGCTCGAATGTTATGTCGATCAGGCCGCGCTCGAGGCCCATGGCAAGACCGATTATTTCCGCGCCGCGGGTCCGAAACTGGCTCCCTTCATGGCAGCCGCACCCGATATCGAATATCTGGACGCCGTATAGGTTTAGGACGGCTGGATTGTTCCGCCCGCAAAGCGGAACCCGTCTTCCCGATCCTCCGCCAGCAGGATCGGGCCATCGAGATCGACCCAATCCGCTCCTTGCGCGACAAGGTAGGCAGGCGCGATGCCCAGGCTGGTGGAGAGCATGCAGCCGACCATCTGTTTCAGCCCGCGCGCCTCGGCTGATCGCGCCATGGCGAGAGCCATGGTCAGCCCTCCGGCCTTGTCGAGCTTGATATTGATCCCGTCATAATAACGCACGCACAGGTCGATATCATCTAGCGACTGGCAGCTTTCGTCAGCGAGGAAAGGGACGGGAGAGTTGACGCCTGCGAGCAACGCGTCCTGCCCCACCGGCACGGGCTGTTCGATCATCTCAACACCCAGTGCCGCCAGCGCAGTCGCCTCTGCCTCGATATCAAGCGCACCCCAGCTTTCATTGGCATCGACGATCAACCGGGCGGCAGGCGCGCCCTTTCGAACGGCGGCTACGCGGTCGCGGTCGCCCTCACCAGTCAGTTTCAGCTTTAACAGACTGAAGCCGCGCGCTGCGGCCTTTGCGGCATCGGCTTCCATCGTGCCGGGATCGCCGAGCGAAATTGTGAAGGCGGTTTGTAGCGGCTTGGGTGCCTCAGCCAGACCGGCCACTCGCCACAAGGGTTGCCCTGCCAATTTCGCCTGCAAGTCCCAGAGAGCACAATCGAGCGCGTTGCGGGCGGCACCGGGCGGAAGAAGCGCTTGCGCCGCCTCGCGCGCCTCGACGACACCGAAGCCTATCAGAGCATCGATCGCATCCTCGACCTGCTTCAAACAGCTCTCGGCGCTCTCGCCATGATAATAGATCGCCGTCCCTTCGCCCATGCCGGTATGGGTGCCGTCGCTAACCGCCACCACAAGCACATCGACATGGGTCTTGCTCCCACGCGCAATGATGAACTGCCCGGCGACCGGCCAGCGTTCAACGACGGCGCTGATCCTCAGCGCCAAGTCGCGTCAGCCGTTGTGCTGGAGAATCCAGTCTTCGACCACCGGCGCGATCTGTTCGCGCCACTTGCTGCCATTGAAGATCCCATAATGCCCCACCTCCGGTGCCATATGATATTTCTTCATGGCTTTGGGCAATCCGGTCGAGATCGTCAATGCCGCCTTGGTCTGGCCAAGCCCGCTAATGTCGTCGCGCTCGCCCTCAATCGCCAGAATTGCGATATCCTTGATCGCGCCGGGGTCGACCAGCTTGCCGCGATAGTTGAACTCGCCCTTGGGCAGCAAATGCCGCTGGAAAACGACATCGACCGTCTGCAAATAGAATTCTGCCGTCATGTCGCACACCGCGCGATATTCGTCGTAGAAATCCATGTGCTTGTCGGCGCTTTCGCCGTCGCCTTCGACCAGATTGCGGAACATCGACCAATGGCTGAGCATGTGATTGCCCAGATTCATCGACATGAAGCCCGACAATTGCAGAAATCCCGGATAGACCCGGCGGCCTGCACCTTTGTAATAGGTCGGGACGGTCGCGATCACATTGTGGATGAACCAGTCGTGCGGGCGCTTGGTAGCGTGGTCGTTGACCGCTGTCGGCGCTTCACGCGTGTCGATCGGCCCGCCCATCATTGTCAGCGTGCGCGGGCGCAACGGGTGGTTGCTTGCCCCCATTATCGCCGCCGCCGCATAAGACGGTACCGACGGCTGGCACACTGCGAGCATATGCGCACCGCGTCCGCCGGCATCGGGGCCGATAAATTCCAGCCACTCGATCAGATAATCGATGTAGGATTCAAGGTCGAAGCCACCGCCGGTCAGCGGCACATTTCGCGCGTCGCGCCAGTCGGTGATCCAGACATCATGCGTCGGCAGCATCCGTTCGACTGTACCACGTAGCAGCGTCGCGAAATGGCCAGACATGGGCGCGGCGATCAGCAGCTTGGGCTTGTCGGCGCTGCCTTCATAAACGAAATGCTTCAACTGGCCGAAGGGCTTGCGCGCTTCGATCTGCTCGATGACGGGCAAATGCTTGCCATCAACCTCGACAAATTCGAAACCGAATTTGGGCTTGCTGCGCGGCATGACCGAATGCGAAAAAACTTCGAGCGCCGATGACACGACCGAGCCCATTTCGCCATAGTTGAATGGCGCAGGCAGCGAATCGATGAATTTTGATTGCTGCTCCGCCAGCCAGCCCATTCCGGCCAGCCAGCCGCGCTGGATATCATAACCTGTGTACAGCATGTGCGCCCCTGTATGTCTGTTTGCGCCAACATAAGCACTTTTTGTGCATTGCACCATAAAAAATGAAATATCGTTGATTGAGGCGATTCGCCACGCCTGCTAGGCCATTGCCATGACCGAAACCAACAATGCAGGCGCTGCCGTTACGATCAGCGAAAAGCCCCCAGCCGAAATCGCAAAAAACGAGCGCAAATTGGGCAATCTGCGGATGATTGCGCATTTTGCCGGACGCTATCCGAAACAGATATTGTTCGCTGCCATCGCACTGGTGGTCGCGGCATCATCGACGCTGGCGATTCCCTGGGGATCGCGGATGATCATCGACAAGGGCTTCATCGAAAATGGCGGCGAAGTCGCGCCCTATTTTCAGCTGTTGCTGGGGATTGTCGTCGTTCTGGGGATCGCCACCGCCTTCCGGTTTTATTTCGTCAGCTGGCTGGGTGAGCGCGTTGTGGCGGATGTCCGCATCGCGGTGCAACAGAATTTGCTGCGCTTGGCTCCGCGCTTTTTCGAGGAAAACCGTCCCGCCGAAATCGCCAGCCGCATGACCGCCGATACCGCGATCATCGAACAGATTGTCGGCACCACTGTCTCGGTCGCACTGCGCAATGTCTTTATCGGTATTGGCGGTTTGGCCTTACTGTTCAGCCTCGCCCCCGCGCTGACCGCGATGCTGCTGTTTGGCATTCCGCTGGTAGTCCTACCCATCGTCTATCTGGGTCGGCGGCTGGAGAAGGCGTCGCGCAACAGTCAGGACCGCGTAGCGGACATTGGCACGATCACTTCGGAATCACTCGGTGCGCTCAAGATTGTGCAGGCCTTTGGGCAGGAAAGCCGCGAGCATCGCCGTTTTGCCGATGCGGTGGACAGCACCTTTGCCGCCGCGAAGAAGCGCATTCGGCTGCGTGCCTTTCTGACCGCATTGGTAATGGCGCTGGTCTTTGGCGGGATCGTCATGCTGGTGTGGGAAGGCGCTGATCAGGTGTCGGAAGGCAAGATCACCAGCGGCACGATATTGGCGCTGGTGCTCTATGGCGGTCTGGTTGCAGGAGCCTTCGGCGCTTTGACCGAAGTCTATGGCGATCTAGTCCGTGCGTCGGGCGCCTCCGGGCGGCTTGCTGAATTGATGGCGGCCGAGCCCGAAATTGCGCCACCGGCAAATCCGGTCAAAATGCCACCGCCGCGCGGGCAGCTTGAGTATCAGAATGTCAGCTTCCGTTATCCGACCCGTCCCGAAGTGCTGGCGCTCGAGAATTTTTCGCTAAAGGTCGATCCCGGTGAGACAGTCGCCGTGGTCGGGCCGTCGGGTGCGGGCAAATCGACATTGTTCCAGCTTGCCCAGCGCTTTTATGATCCTGAAAGCGGGACGGTGCGGATTGATGGCGTTGCCCTGACCAGTGCCGATCCGGGGGAGTTCCGCCAGCGTATGGCGCTGGTACCGCAGGACACAGTGCTGTTCGCTTCCTCCGCACGCGACAATCTGCGCTATGGCAACTGGACGGCGGACGACGCGGCGATCTGGACTGCGGCCGAACAGGCGAACGCCGCCGAATTCCTGCGCGCCTTGCCGCAGGGGCTTGATACCTATCTGGGCGAAGGCGGAGCGCGGCTCTCAGGCGGGCAGAGGCAGCGTATCGCGATTGCCCGTGCCTTGCTGCGCGACGCTCCGATCTTGTTGCTCGATGAGGCCACCAGCGCGTTGGACGCCGAAAGCGAACGGCTGGTTCAGGATGCTTTGGAACGGCTGATGCAGGGGCGGACAACCGTCGTTATCGCCCACCGCCTGGCGACAGTGCGCTCTGCCAGCCGGATCATCGTGATGGATGAAGGCCGGATCGTCGAGGAAGGCACCCATGCCGAGATGAGCAAAGCGGGCGGGCTCTATGCGCGACTGGCGAGTTTGCAGTTCGATGCGTGAATTCGGGATTTAATTGGGGACAGTCCCTAATTTTGGTTTTTTGCGACACCAACAAGCTCAGCGCAAACGGTATCAAACAACCACGCAAGACCCCGCTCCTCTACTGTCTCTACGCGAACCAATATTTCACACGAAGAGCGCGAAGATTTCGAAGAGGGTAGTGCTAGGGCCGCTGCACCATTCAATAAGATGGACCACCAATTTAGGCGCTGCGCGATAGTATCCATCTGACCTCTTCAAAATCTTCGCGAACTTCGCGTGAAACGAACTACTGGCGCAGCCGCCCGATTATCATCACGCAAACAAAAAAGGGCGACCCAGAAGGCCGCCCTTTTCACAATCGCCTTTGGTTCTGTATTCGATCAGTTGCCCGGCCGGGCAGCCTTGCCGAATACGCGATATTGTTCGTTGCCGACAAAACCGAACTTTGTGATGCCGCTGCCTTTGACGATCGCAAGCGCCTTGTCGACAATGTCGTAGGTCGCATTGGGGGCCGGCTGGAACTGCAATTCCGGTTCCGGGCTCATCGATTTGGTCTGCAGCAAATACTGGTTCATCTGGTCGAGCGACACCGGAGTGCCGTTCCACTGGATTTCGTTCGTGGGCAGAATGATGATCTTGTTGATCACCGGATCAACCGGCGGAGGAGGCGTCTCTTCCGGCTGTGATACCGGCAAATCGATTTCCACCGCGTGGGTGATCGGGGGAATGGTGATGATGAACATGATGAGCAGAACGAGCATGACGTCGATCAACGGCGTCGTGTTCATTTCCATCATCGGGCTGCCATCATCCTTGCCGCCACTCATTGCCATGATGTGTTACTCCTGAAATTGCGCGGTTGCGTCAGTTGGCGGAAACCGAAAGGTCAATTGGCGATGAAACAAAGCCAACCTTGATGAAACCGGCCATCTGCATCGAGAACACCGCACCACCAATGCAGCGATAAGGTGTGTTCACGTCGCCGCGAATATGGGCTTCGGGCAGATCTTCGGGCAGGATGGTGCCAGCGGCGATAGCCGCGTCACCGCCAAGTAGTTCTACCTGAGTTTTGAGATGCTTTGCCGCTTTATCGACCAGTTCGGTCGAATCCATCGGCGTCACATTCCAGTAGACACGGCATTCGCCGCCTGGATTTGCACCTTCATATCCCGGAGCCCCGGATCGCGTCCTGCTGCATCGGTTGTGGTAACTGCCAGAAGGACATTTTCCTTCTTTGCCTTCACCGGTTGAAACTTGACCACCGGTAACTGCATTGCGACAGTCTGGATCACGACAGGAATCGCGATGAGGAAGATGATAAGGAGCACCAGCATAACGTCGACGAGCGGCGTCGTGTTGATGTCGGACATTGGCGCTTCGTCGCCGCCGCCTCCCGTACTGATTGCCATGGGCTAACCCTCTCTAAACGCACATCGGATGGAATATGGATTTTTCCACATTCCCGGAGGAAGGCACGGCTGGGCCGCACCTTCCCTTTTCCAGTCAATCAGCTCTTGGCTGCGGGTGCAGCTGGCTTTGCTGCGGGTGCAGCAGCAGCAATCGCAGGCTTCACGCGACCGTCCGAGGTGATGTAACCCAGAACGTCGTTCGAAAAGGCAGCAAGGCTACGTGCAATCGTCTTATTGCGGCTCTGCAGCCAGTTGTAAGCAAGCACCGCAGGCACAGCCACGAACAGACCGATGGCGGTCATGATCAGGGCTTCACCTACCGGACCGGCAACCGCGTCGATCGATGCCTGACCGGCAATACCGATTTTGATCAGCGCCGAATAGATACCGATAACCGTGCCGAGCAGACCGACGAAAGGCGCAGTAGCACCAACGGTCGCGAGGAACGAGAGGCCACCGCTGAGCTTGTTGTTGATCGCTTCTTCTGAACGGCTCATAGCGCCGTGTAGCCAGTCATGGGCTTCAACGGGGTCTTTCAGAAGGCTGTGTTGCTCCTGAGCGGCGATGCCGTCATCAACCAGCTGGCGATAGGCGCTGTTCTTTTCCAGCTTTGCTGCGCCTTCTTTCAGCGATGCAGCGCGCCAGAAGCCCGCACGCACGGTCTTGGCCTGACCAAGAACCTTCTGCTGTTCGATCAGCTTGGTGAACAATATGTAGAAGGAAAAAACCGACATGATAACCAGCACGATAAAAATCGACCAGCTGATCGGACCACCTTCGTTCAGAGCCTCAACAAGGCCAAACTTGTTCTTCGCCGCAGCTTCGGCGGCGGCGCCGGACGCCGCGTTTGCAAGAAATTCAATCGACATCTTTAACTTCCTCTCAGAACCAAATGCTCATCTAAAAATCTGGTCCGGCGATGAGCTGCCCCGCAGCCGGACCCGTTCAAATCCAATTACTTCGGTATCACCCAACGCACACTGCTACCCCAGCGCCCCGTAGTCGGGTTGCCATTGCCATCAAGTGCCGGCTCAAAACGAGCGCGACGCTGAATGTTCTTGCAGGTTGCATCGTCAAGATCGCCATGCCCGCTCGATCCGGTGATCGAACAGCTTTGCACCCTGCCGTCAGGCCCGACCGTTACACTGAATCGGGTCGTACCTTCGCGTTCCTGAGCAAGTGCCCGCGACGGATAGTCGCTGGTGTTGGCCCAGTTACCCGGATTGCCCTTGGGAATCGGGTTCGGACGCTTCGCCACGGGTGGTGGCGGAGGCGGTGGTGGTGGCGGAGGCGCTGACGGAGCCGGCGGAGCGGCTGTCGGCGTCATCGGCACATAGGGCGGCGGAGTCGCAGTGGTCGTAACCGTCTGCGGCGGCGACACAGTCTTCACCAGCGGCGGAGGTGCGACAACCGGAGGCTCGATCTGTTTGTCGGGCTCTGGTGGCGGCTCTTCTTCTTCGGGTGGTTCTTCTTCCTTAACGTCAATGACGTTCAGCTTTTCCTTGGCTTTTTGCACCGCCTCATAAGCGAGGCCGGTAACAAAAGCATAGCCAAGGAAAGCATGGAGAAGGACAACCAAAATGATCGAGATCAAGCGTCCCGTACTCATTCCTTGTTGGTCAGCATATGCCATGCGGTACGTCTCTCCTAACTTTCCCTAATATGCACAGGTCGTCTGGAAAGGCTATTTACCATGCCACCCCAACGAGCCCGCGCAGTCCTAGCAACTGTCTTTAGGCTGATTCCTATACCGTCTTAGCGAGGGCAAAAACCACAGGCAATCCGATTCTGTCGCACCAGTGCTGATTAATCCGGTTGACAGATTCATTTTCGCATATTGGCCAATCAATGCCTAGGGTGGCATAGCTGCTGCCAACATAGTTTATGGAAACCACCTTCATGCCCCAAAATTGGAAATTGCCCCTCATCGCTTGCATCGCTCTGGCTGGCTTGCAACCCGCTGTCGGTCAAAATGTGACGGCCGAAAAGCCTGTACCGTCGCTGGCGCTTCCAGCGCTTGCCGTGCCCTCAAATTCCAGCAGTTATGCGGATATTGCCGACCTTGTCGTTGCCGCACCGCTGATCATCGATGCCCGAATCCGCAAGCTGACCAAGGTGCCCGCGACGCAAGCTATCGGGGTTCCAGCCAACCTGCAGCGCACATTGGTTGAGGCCGATGTTCTGGCGTTGCTGCGTGGCAGTGACGGCATCAGCGGGCGCGTGCGATTCCTCTTGGACATCCCCAAAGATTCCAAGGGGAAAATTCCAAAATTGAACAAAAGACGCTTTTTTTTGATGGGATCGAGGGTCGCCGCACAGCCCGGTACAATAAAATTGCAGCGTCCTGATGCCTTGGTCGAGTGGAGCTCGGCAACCGATTCGCTCGTTCGATCCATTACCCGCGAGGCTGTGCAGATCGATGCCCCGCCTGCGATTGCTGGCATTATTAGCGCCTTTCACACCGTGGGTACGGTTATTGGCGAGGGTGAAACCCAGATATTCCTGAAAACCGCGACAGACCAGCCGATCTCGCTTTCAATCCTTAGCCGCCCGGGTCAGGCAAAACGCTGGGCGGTTTCGACCACCGAAGTCATCGACGAATCGGCATCCGCGCCGCAAAAACCCGGGCTGCTCTGGTATCGTCTGGCATGCGGATTGCCGGTGCAGCTCGACAAATCATTTGTCGAATCGGGTGGGCCAGCGGAAATTGCCGCCGCGCAGGCTGATTATAAATTTGTGATTGATTCGCTGGGGCGCTGTGACCGGACGAGAGTTAAGCGCTAGCCGCGCGATGCGCCCGGTACCCACAGCACATCACCGCCTGTCTGGGCGTTCGCCAGCCGGGCGATGACAAACAGATAGTCGGCCAGACGGTTCATGTAAGCAAGCGCGGCGGGATTGAGTGGCTCGATCGCCGCTGCTGCAACCATTGCCCGCTCAGCCCGGCGTGACACGGCACGCGCAACGTGCAGCGCTGAGGCACTTGCCGAGCCGCCGGGCAATATGAAGCTGGTGAGCGGAGCCAGTTCGGCATTCGCCTCATCTATCGCCGATTCGAGCCATTCGACTTGCGCTGTTACGATCCGCAACACCATCTGCGAAGGCGCAAAATCCTCGCCCGGCGTCGCAATATCTGCGCCCAGATCAAACAGATCATTCTGGATACGCGCCAGTTGCGCAGTCAGGGCATCATTTCCCAGCGCGACGATGGCAACACCGATATAGCTGTTGAGCTCGTCAACCTCGCCAATCGCGTGCATCCGCGCATCGGCCTTTGACCGGCGCGAGCCATCGACCAGCCCGGTCGAGCCATCGTCGCCGGTCCGGGTATAAATCTTGTTCAGCTTAACCATGATGTGAGCCGGAGCTTCAGCGCGACATCGCCTGACCGGACAGCAGCAGGATGACGATCAAGATCGCGATTGCCTGCCATTTGATGCGCGAGAACATCATCTTATTCTGCAAAGCCAGCGATTTGGGGATGCCGTCCTCGCCCACTTCGTCGGGTTTCATATTGGCAAAGGCATGTAGGCCGCGAACGACCGCATAAACGACAAAACCCATCGCAACGATGAGCAGAAGAATGAGTAAAGAGGACATGGTCTATTCCTGAATGATGCCCGCGCCATAGCAGCATCAAGCTCTATTTAGGGGCGCGACAGGGTAATTCCAAGCGGAAGCTGACCCCGGCGCAGCGCAGCGACAATCGCCGCACCGCTTTCGCCAGCCTCGCGCAATTCCGACAACGGTTTCGACGCGCGGCTTTTGGCCAGTTTCTCTCCGCTATCGTCGAGCAGCAAGGGGTGGTGCCAGTAAAGCGGTTGGGGCAAATCTAGCAGCTGCTGCAACAGCCGATGGATCGCGGTGTAAGCGAAAAGATCCATTCCGCGCACGACATGGCTGATCGCGTCAGTGGCATCATCCAGTGTAGCCGCCAGATGATAGCTGGCGGGTGCATCCTTGCGCCACAGCACCACATCGCCAAATATGGCTGGATTGGCGATTTGCGGACCTGCGGCGAGGTCGATCCAGCTGAGCGGCCCGGTCAATGCGACCGCCTTCTCCATATCCAGTCGCCAGCAAAAATCGCCGTCGCCTCCGCTCCGCCCCCTGCAGGTCCCCGGATAGACCGGACCGTCGGGCCCGTGGCGCACCGGCTGCTGCTTCAATGCTTCGGCGATTTCGCTGCGCGTACACCAGCATTGATAGACCAGCCCTTTTTCTTTCAGTCGTTCAAGCGCTGCGGCATAGTTCGCGATGCGCTGCGACTGGAACAGCGGCGCTCCATCAGGATGCAGCCCGAGCCACGCCATATCGTCGATAATGGCTGCGATATGTTCGGGCCGGCTGCGGGTGCCGTCGATATCTTCAATCCGCAGCAGGAATTTTCCGCCAAAGGCTCGGGCAAAATCATGCGCGCACAGTGCCGAAAACGCATGGCCAATATGCAGCCGCCCGTTGGGGCTGGGCGCAAACCGCGTGGCGCTCACAACCTGTGGCGCAAATTCAACACCAGCAATTTTACCCACAGAATACCATATCTAGTGTCTTTTGCCCTCTTGACGTCAATTTATGCGCAAATAGGTTGGCGATTGTCAAAATGCTGTAACGTGCTTGGGCAAAACGCGATACAGATTGTCAGGGGAGAATGAAGCGGCATGTATCATGCAGGTACCCTTGAAGCGGCCGGCAGGGCCAGGCATCCGGAAAATTGTCCGGCGCTGGTGTTGAACGCCGACTACACACCACTCAGCTATTATCCGTTGAGCCTGTGGCCGTGGCAGACCGCGATAAAGGCGGTTTTCCTCGATAAGGTCGATATTGTCGCCAGCTATGACCGGCACGTCCACAGTCCCAGTCTAGACATGCAGATCCCATCGGTGATTGCGCTTCGGCAATATGTGAAGCCCAATGAATATCCCGCCTTCACCCGTTTTAACCTGTTTTTGCGCGACAAGTTCGAATGCCAATATTGCGGATGTGGCGACCATCTGACTTTCGACCATATCGTCCCGCGCCGCCTGGGCGGACGGACAAGCTGGGAGAATGTCACAACGGCCTGTCTGCCGTGCAACCTCAAAAAAGGCGGACGCACACCAAAGCAGGCGCATATGCAGCTGCGGATGGCAGCGATTCGCCCGACCAGCTGGCAATTACAGGATCGGGGTCGCGGCTTCCCGCCCAACTATCTGCACGATAGCTGGCGCGACTGGCTCTATTGGGACATTGAGCTGGAGGCTTAGTCCTTCTTACCTCGCAAAGCAGGCACAGCTGCCGCCGCATCCTCTGGCGTGATCCCCGGCGGCGGGGTTGCCGAAATCCGGCTTTCCCCGCGCATGACCCGCGCCGCCCGCTGCACCGCATCCCGCAGACGAGGGTAAACACCGCAACGGCAGATATTGGTAAGCGCGGCGTCGATATCGGCATCCGACGGATTGGGGTTTTTCTTCAGCAGCACCGATGCCGCCATGATCATCCCCGGAGTGCAGAAACCGCATTGTACCGCCCCTGCGGCAACAAAGGCTTGTTGCAGAGGGTGGCTGCGGTCGATCGACAGCCGCTCGATCGTGGTGACGAAGCGTCCTTCGGCCTCGGCTAGGGTAACCATGCAGCTTTTCAGCGCTTCTCCGTCGATATCGACAACGCAAGACCCGCAATCGCCCTGCCCGCAGCCAAATTTGGTGCCGGTCAGGTTCGACGCGTCGCGCAACGCCCACAAAAGCGGGGTTGCCGGATCCATCCGGTATTCCACCGGACGTTCGTTGACGGTCAATTTGGTCAAGTCAATCGCGCCAGCTGGTGTCGATCTTGTCCACGCGGCGAACCATGGCGTCGAAATCAGCCTTGCCCGCCCCACCGGGGATCGCAACCTGATATTGGTCGCGCTGGTGCACCGCGATGACTTCGTCGGGGACCATGATCGGCTTGCACATGCTCATCGTCGCCAGCTGGATTTCGCAAGCGCGTTGCAGCACCCAATACATCTGGAAGGCAGCTGGCAGCGACTTGCCCATCACCACCGGCCCGTGATTTTTCAGCATCAGCACGCGGTGGTCGCCCAGATTTTGCAGAAGACGCACGCCTTCCTCATCACGCACGGTAATGCCTTCAAAATCATGCCAACCCATATGACCGATCAGATTGCAGGCGTAGAAATTGGTCGGCTGGAGCCCGCCCTCGAGCGAACAGACCGCCATCGTCGCTGTCGTGTGGGTATGGATGATCGCATGCGCGTCGGGCACATTTCTGTGGAAAAGGCTGTGCTGGACAAATCCGGCGCGGTTCACATGCCAGGGATTGTCGGCATCAACCTTATTGCCATCGATATCGATCTTGATCAGGCTGGAGGCAGTGACTTCGGAAAAGTGCATGCCATAGGGGTTGATCAGATAGCTGCCGTCCTCGTCGGGCACCTTCACCGTGATGTGGTTGTAGATCATTTCGTCCCAGCCCATCATCGCGAAAACACGATAGCAAGCGGCCAGTTCCTGACGTGCAGCCCATTCCGATTCGCTATATTTGCTGTTGCGTTTGATCTGCGTTGCCATGTCGATCATCTCACCTTTATGTTGCTTTGATACCACTATGTCGCGAAAGCTGCGGGGCGGCAAGGGGCCAGCGGGCGGAAAAACCGCATTTTTGCTTGAATTCCGAATCCATGCACTCTAAGGGCGCGGTCGGTTCGCCGCTCTAACTGCGCGGCGATTTTCGTTTTTGACTGGCTTTTTGCGGGTTTTGGCCCGCCAACCGATTCGGTTGTGACCAAGACGTTCGGAGTGTGGATTTTTTATGCAGATCATCGTTCGCGATAACAATGTAGATCAGGCGCTGCGGGCCCTGAAGAAGAAACTACAGCGCGAAGGCGTGTACCGCGAAATGAAGCTGCGCCGTCATTATGAAAAGCCGTCGGAAAAGCGCGCCCGTGAAAAGGCTGCTGCAATCCGTCGCGCCCGCAAGATGGAACGCAAAGTCGCCGAACGCGACAACGGCAAATAATCTTGACCGACAATCGGTAAAAACAAAGGGCGCCCAACGGGCGCTCTTTTTTTATCCGCAGCACGCGCTATGAGGGCGCCAGCAAAGCAAATCAGAGGTAGATCATGTCTGTAACAGCCGTTCCCATCCAGCCGCTGAAAAAAGGCGTATTGGCAAAATACTGGATCGGCATTGCCGTCTTGCTTCTGGCTGCAGCGGCGCTGGCATGGTTCGGCACCAAATCGATCCGCAGCGAATATGCGCTCGATGACCAGTTCCTCAGCGACAATGCCGGTGAAGACGGCGTCACCCAGACCAAATCTGGCTTGCAGATCAAGACCATCAAGGGCGGCGAAGGAAAATCTCCCACCGATGATGATGTGGTAGAAATTACTTTGAAGGGCGTTCTGCGCGATGGCACCGTTTTCCAGCCTGAAGATCGCGGTCCCCTGCCCGTCGCAGGCAGTGTTCCCGGATTTTCCGAAGCGCTGAAGTTGATGAAAAAGGGCGGCAAATATAAAATCTGGATCCCCAGCGATCTTGGCTATGGCGCCAATGACGTTCCTGATCCCCGCACTGGCGGCGTTGCCATTCCGGGCAACAGCCTGCTGATCTTTGACGTCGAACTGCACGACTATCTGCCGCGCGCCGAGTTTGAAAAGCGGATGAAGGCACAGCAGGAAGCGATGCAGAAAGCCGGAGGTCCCGGAAAGCAGGGCGGTGCTCCGCAAGGTGGTGGTCAGGGCGAACTCCCCCCTGAAATCCAGGCACAGATCGAAGCGCAAATGCGCGCGCAGCAAGGTCAGTAAAGGCGTAACTTCGGTTTAACCACTTTGTTATAGGCTCCCCGCCGATACCGGCAGGGGATAGCCAATGACATTCCAGTTCGACCAATTCAGCGCAGCCATCCGCGCGGGCGGCGCCATCGACGCGCAAGATACTCTGGCACTGCGGCAATGGGCCTGGGCCGACGGCACCATGGGTCAGGCCGAGGCCGAGGCGCTGTTCGAACTCAACGCGCTGTCGCGCAGCCGCGACCCGCAATGGATCGACTTCTTTGTCGAGGCGGTCTGCGACTATGTGATCAACGGCAGCGACCCCAAAGGCTATGTCAGCGAACAAGATGCCGCCTGGCTGATCGCGCAGATCGACAAGGACGGTCGCGTCGATTCACTGGGCGAGATGGAACTGCTGGTGAAGCTGGCGGAAAAAATCACCGACGCCCCCAATGTCCTGAAATTCTTTGCCCTCGACCAGCTCGAGCGGATTGTCGTCAGCGGCGAAGGACCGACTCGCGAAAGTGCAGACAGTCCGCGTTGTGTGACAGCTGCCGAAGCAGTCCTACTGCGCCGATTGGTCTTCGCGCCCGGCAGCAACGGCCCTGCGCGGGTCAGCCGGGAAGAAGCCGATGCACTGTTCCGGATAAAGGATGTTTGCCTACACGGGCAAAACGCACCTGAATGGAAAAAGCTGTTTGTGCAGGGCGTTGCCAACCATCTGACCGGTTTTTCATCCTACACTCCGCTGACCAGCGAGCGCGCGGCCCAGCTGGAGAACTTCATGCGGGTTTCGACGCCTTCGATCGGGCGCTTTTTCGGGCGGATGGCGCAACTCGATCTCGATGCCGGACTGAAGGCGATATTTGGTGGTAGCGAAAACAAGCGTGATCTGGATACCGAACAGGCGCTGGCCGAAGCTGTGACCGGCGAAGAGCAAAGCTGGCTGAATGTGCGGATGGCCGACAGCCTCGGCATCGACAGCTATGAACGCGCATTGCTGACATTTGTCGCCAAAGACGCGCGTTAAAGCCCGCCCAGCAGCGCCAGCACCACTCCGGCACCCACAAGCAAAAGCCCCAGTGTCTCGCCCGGCTTGCGCGCCTCGCGAAGGTAGAACCGGCTGAATCCCAAGGTCAGGATCACCTCGACCTGCCCCACCGCGCGCGCCAGCGCGACCGGAGCAGTGGCAAAACCGGTGAACCAGCAAGCTGAACCCAGCGCGGCAAGCAGCCCCACCTGCCCCGAGGTGCGCCAGCTTTTGAAAACGCGCACGACCTGATCGGGCTCTCGCCACGCAACATAACCGCCCTGCATCAAGGTCTGGCAAGCGTTGATCACCACCAGCCCGGTCAGCGCCGCCAACACCTTGTCTGCCGTTTCCAGCTCCAGCGTCGCCGCCTTCACAAAGATCGAAGTCATGGTAAAGCCAAGCCCTGCGCCCAGCCCGCACAGCGCGGCTGGCTGCACCAGATCGGCCAGCTGCAACCTTTGCCCGCCCGCCGCCACAATCATCACCCCGGCCACGCCAAAAGCAATCCCGCTTATCGTGACGAGGCTCAGCGTCTCACCCAGCAACAGAAACGCCAGCAGCGCGCCCTGCATCGCCTCGGTCTTGGCAAAAGCCGTACCCGCGACATAGTTGCGATAGCCAAATGCCATCAGCAGCAAATTGGTACCGATGATCTGCGCCAAGCCCGCAGCGGCGCAAGAGGTGAGGAAAGGCACACCTGTCGCTGGCAAGCTTGCGCCGCTACCCCAGAGATAGAGGCCGAGTAAGACCAAGCCCACCGGCAACCCATAAAGATAGCGCACCAACCCCGCCGCATTCACCGAAAGCTCAGCCCGCACCCGCTGCTGCACAGCCGTCCGCCACGCCTGAAACAGCGCGGCAAGAAGAGTGGCGGGGAGCCAGATCACTCAGCTGGAACCAGCAGCCCTTCCTCCGCAATCTTCTTCTTCCGCACCAGCGGCGCAGTCGTGTGGACGTTTTCGCCGCTGCTATCGACCGCGACGGTCACCGGGAAGTCGCTGACCTCAAATTCATAGATCGCCTCCATGCCCAGGTCTTCAAAGCCGACGACCTTGCTGCCCTTAATCGCGCGTGCAACCAGATAGGCGGCACCGCCGACCGCCATCAGATAGGCCGACTTGTGCTTGGCGATAGCTTGTGTCGCCGCAGGGCCGCGCTCGGCTTTGCCGACACAGCCGAGCAGGCCTTGTTCGAGCATCATATCCATAAAGCTGTCCATCCGGGTGGCTGTGGTAGGGCCAGCGGGGCCGACAATTTCCTCACCCACCGGATCGACGGGGCCGACATAATAGATCATGCGGCCCGCAAAGCTGACCGGCAGTTCCTCACCCTTGGCGAGCATGTCCTTGATCCGCTTGTGCGCGGCGTCGCGGCCGGTGAGCATCTTTCCGTTGAGCAGCAGCCGGTCGCCGGCTTTCCAGCCCTGCACATCAGCAGCAGTCAGCGTGTCGAGATCGACGCGCTTCGCCGAACTGTCAGGCGCCCATTCAACCTTGGGCCATTCGTCGAGCTTGGGCGCTTCGAGGAACACCGGCCCCTCGCCCTTCAACGTGAAATGCGCGTGGCGGGTGGCGGCGCAATTGGGGATCATTGCTACAGGCTTTGACGCGGCGTGGGTCGGATAATCCATGATCTTGACGTCGAGGATCGTCGTCAGCCCGCCCAGCCCCTGTGCACCGATGCCGAGCGCGTTGACCTTGTCGAAAATCTCGATGCGCAGCCGCTCGATATCATTTTGGGCCCCGCGCGCCTTCAGCGCACCCATGTCGATATGGCCCATCAGGCTTTCCTTGGCGAGTACCATCGCCTTTTCCGCCGTGCCGCCAATGCCGATGCCGAGCATCCCCGGCGGGCACCAGCCAGCGCCCATTTGCGGGATCATCTCCAGAACCCAGTCAACGATATTGTCGCCGGGGTTCATCATCTTGAACTTGGTCTTATTCTCGCTGCCACCACCCTTGGCCGCGACATCGAACGACACCGTGTCGCCGGGCACCATTTCGAGATGGACGACCGAAGGCGTGTTGTCGCGGGTGTTGACGCGGGTAAAGGCGGGGTCAGCCAATATCGAGGCACGCAGCTTGTTTTCAGGGTGGAGGTAAGCGCGGCGCACGCCTTCATCAATCACTTCCTGCAAACTGCGGTGGCTGTCGAGCACGCAGCCCTGCCCCCATTTGACGATGACGGTGACAATGCCAGTATCCTGACAGATCGGGCGGTGCCCCTCTGCACACATGCGGCTGTTGGTCAGGATTTGCGCGATGGCATCCTTCGCCGCTGGCCCCTGCTCCTTCTCATAAGCCTCCCCCAGCGCGCGGATATAATCCATCGGATGGAAATAGCTGATATATTGCAGCGCGTCGGCGACGCTTTCGATGATGTCGGCTTCGCTGATGGTGACGGTCATGCACACGGTCCTTGGCAAAGGGGAGATGTTGCCCGAGCGCCTAGACCAAGCCTGCGATGCGGAAAAGCCCCTTATGCGGGCTTTGCACTTTCATCGCGCAGCCGGATCAATCCTTCCTGCGTCGCTGATGCTACTAGCCGACCGTCGCGGGTGTAGATCGAACCGCGATTGAACCCGCGACCATGCCCTGTCCATGGGCTGTCGCAGCTGTAGAGAAGCCAGTCGTCAACGCGGAAATCATCGTGCAGCCAGACCGCATGATCGAGGCTGGCGCTCATCATGCCCGGCGTCAGCCAGGTCACGCCATGCGCCAAAGTACAGGTGCCAAGCAGCCAGCTGTCGCTTTGATAGGCGAGCATCGCCCTGTGCATCGCGGGATCATCGACGGTGTTTTTGCGAAAGAGGAAGCGCACATCCTGCGCCGCTGGCGGACTTTTGTCACCGCCAAGCCAATCGCGGGCATTGACCGGTCGGCTTTCAAAGGCGCGTTCGCGCACGAAATTGTCGCGAAATTTTTCCGGGATCTGGTCTGCATAGATGGCACGAAGCTCCGCCTCGTCCTTCAACTCTTCAGGCGGTGGCACATCAGGCATCGGATTTTGGTGGCTCAGTCCTTTTTCGGCTTTCTGGAAAGAGCAGGCCATGTTCAGGATTGGCTTGTCCTGTTGCAACGCGATGATCCGACGCGTTGAAAAACTGCCGCCATCAAAATCGCGTTCGACCCGATAGGTGATTTCATAATCTTCGCTGCCGGCGCGCATGAAATAGGCGTGAAGCGAATGGGCAATGCGTTCGGACGACACCGTGTCCTGCGCTGCTGCCAGCGCCTGTGCTATCACTTGCCCGCCAAAGACCCGTCCGACGCCGCCGGGTTTGCGTTTGCCCAGATACCAGCCGTCGCCCATGCGGGTGACGGTCAACAGGTCTTCCAATTCGGTTACCAGCGTACAGGCAGTGTTTTCGATGTCAGTCATTCGGGGGCCGATAGCAGCGGGGAGGAAGGAAAGGCAATGGCGGGCGAGCAGGACGCACGGATTCCTAATACAAAATAACAGAGGTTTGACCTGTCAGCCAAATATTCAACGATCACCACCCTTGTACAGCATCGCAACATCGCATCGTTGATAGCGCGCGCCAAATTGCTCCATGATGCCCTTGTCATGGCTAAATCCCAGTTTCTCATAAAGGTGGATTGCCGCCACGCATTTCTTGCTGGTCAGTAAATAGAGCGGGGCAGCCCCCATCGCCATGCCACGGTCCAGTGCGGCCTTGAGCAGAAATTCCCCAGCCTTAAGCCCGCGCGCGCTTTCGCGCACGCCCATCTTGGTCAGTTCAAAGCTGGACGGGCCTGTCTTCTGCAAGGCACAGGTGCCGACCACGCCAAGCCCTGGCGCTTCGACAAACAATATGACGCCGCCCGGATCGATAATAAGGGTGCGTGGGTTTTCCAGCACATCGCGATCGGTCTTCTCCAGCGTGAACATCGCGGTGATCCACTGGGCGTTGATGTCGTGAAAGTCGGCCGCCAATGCGTCACTAAACTCAACTATTTTGAGACCAGCTGGCTGTGCCCGCGCGGCCCGCTCTGCAATGGAGGCCTTGTCCAGTTCGCGCTCAATCGCGGCAATCTGCGCAAGAAATGGACTGGAAAGCCCAGCCAATATTTCTTCGGCGGCCATGCCAATGCGCGGCCAGATATCGGTCGCCACCTGCTCGACGGCTTGGCGACCGCTATCAGTGAGTCCGACCAACCGGCTGCGCTTGTCGTCAGCGCGAATGTCTTCAACAATCCCCAGTTCGGCCAGTTGGCCAATGGCACGGGTGACGCCCGGCTGGCTGATCCCGATCGCGTCTGCCAATTGACCAATCGTCATCGCGCCACCGCGCACGCCGCCAGCACGACCATGTGCGACGCCTGAAACGGCAGCCCGGCATTGGCAATGGTCTTCACCGCGCCAGCCTGCATCCGCTCACCCAACCGCTTCAGACGGCTGCCCAGAAACAAGGGACCCATATCGGCAATTACGTCACGCATCGCATTTTCCATATCTAGTTATATAACGTGATATGGATATGGGATTAGGGAGTCAAGGATCTGTTTGCGACAAGATTGCTGCCCTTCGACACTAGCGACGCATGCGTTGATGGTTGCGATCCATTCAGGTCAAGTACCAACGGCAGGTTTGCTGGGGTTTCCATATCTGGAAGAGGCTGGGCCGACCGATCTCCAAAGTTCAAGCGAGACTGCTTTTGCTAGGAAAGCCAGTATGGGCTGGAAAGTCGCGCAAGCGACCTGACAACCAAATTCCAATTTGCCAGGGTTGTCTTCTTAGACACAACGCCCAGATACCACTGATGATTTCTGCAACGCTTTCCCCGAACCCATCGCATTCGACCGACTCATTCGAGCCGATCGAGCGAGTCGCAAACCGGCTTGTCGGGGGTGCGTTTTCGCCCCATCGGCATGATACTTACACCGTCGCTTTGACTATAGCTGGGGTACAAGCGTTCAACTATCGCGGGGCGATGCGACATTCGCTGCCAGGTCAGGTGCTAATCCTCCATCCCGAAGAAATACACGATGGACATTGCTGCGATGAAGCTGGCTTCAGTTATCGGGCGGCCTATGTTCCGCCAACGCATGTCCAGACAGTGCTTGGAGGCGCCGAGTTACCGTTTTTCGCCGATGGCGTCTCGACAAATCCCGCTTTGATCGCGGCCGCCTTTAACATAATCATCGACTGCGAGGGCGTCGAGGATCCCGGAGCTTATGAAGACGCGCTCTACGATCTGGCGCAAGCCATGAACAATGCGTCTGGAAGGGCGACAACTGTAAGGACAGCTAACCGAACAGCCGTGATGCGCGCGCGCGAATTCCTCGAAACCGCCGTCGTTTCCGGTGCGCGACTGGAGCAGCTTGAGCAAGTGACTGGCTGTGACCGTTGGCAGCTTTCGCGTGATTTCCGGGCGTTGCTTGGCACCAGCCCCTATCGCTATCTGCAGCACAGAAGGGTCGATCTTGCCAAGCGTCTGTTGCGTGAAGACGCGAAGCTGGCTGAAGCAGTCCATGGCGCTGGCTTTGCCGATCAGAGCCATTTTGGCCGCACATTCCGCAAGGCAGTTCTCCCGCCATAGCAGTGACTTCATTCGGACTTGTTCCGCACGATCATTCTATAGCATTCTTCGGCGAGCGGTTAGGCCATGAGACATGACACAAATGATCTTTTCCGACGAGACGCCGAAGGGCTGGATACCGCCGGGTATCGCCGCCCCCTTCATCTGCATTTTCCTGTTTGCCATCTCCATGACGCCGGGCGATCTCGGGCTCGAACATCTCGGCTTGATTGACGCGCAGGGTTCGCCGCTCGGGCCATTGGGCTTTTGCCTCCTTCTGGCTTCGTTCATCTCCGTGGGGCTTGCGGTATTTGGCTGGGTACGCTGGGTCGAAAAGAGAAGCCTTGCAAGTGTTGGACTTCGCGGAGAACACCGGCTCAAAAAGTTCCTGATCGGACTGGCGGTAGGCATTGCCATGATGGGCGCGATCGTGACCTCAATAGCGCTCTCTGGCGGATACCGTGTCGCAGATCTCGCCCCAGCCTTTGCCAGCCCTGCTGCGCTCGGCTGGATCGCCCTGTTGCTCGCCGGCTTTACCGTGCAAGCGAGCATTGAAGAGTTCGTTTTTCGCGGCTGGTTGTTCTCCACCATCATGCGGCGTTGGAACATAACTGCCGCCTTCATATTGTCCTCCGCCGCTTTCACATTTCTTCACTTTTCACCCAGAACATCGCTGTTGATGTTGGCCATGACCTTCATCTTCGCGATTTTCGCCTGCGCATGGGTGCGTCGTTCGAATTCAATCTGGGGGGTGATGGGCTGGCACACCGGCTGGAACTGGTTTGGCGGCACAGGCTTTGCCGTGCCGATTACGGGTTTGGATAGTCAATTACCCGCACTGGTGGTGAAATTGGTGCCTCTAGGGCCGGCTTGGCTCAATGGAGCCGGGGAAGGACCGGAGGGGAGTGTTTTTGCGCTTGCCCTGCTGACCGTGGCCAGCCTGAGCCTAATGTTGCTTGCAAGGTCGCGCGAACGAAACGGAATCGATCCGTCAGCGTAAACCCCTCCGAATCGCACAGACAAAAATGGTGACGTGCGCAACCGGCGTTAGTCGCCTTAACCATCCCCCGACGCAGTTCCGCCATGTCAACAGGCTGGCCGGTTTATCCCCACCGAAATTTTATCGTGGAAAAGAAATTGCAACAATTCACCGCAAAATAGCTTGCGCACGACTCTGTACCTAGAAACTCCGCGCGTCGCTGCGCTGCGGCATTTTTTTGCTGCGACGAATCGAATCAGACAAGCGACGAACCGAGTCCCTAATTAACCATTTACCCTCTTGCGTCTCAAAATGGTTGAGGCACTATAGGTAGCGGTTGGCCAATGGGGGCATAACTACAATTTGTGTCTCTTCCCGCAGGACGATTTTCTGCGGCGGGGCGGTTTTTGCCGAATCCAAGTCGGTTCAGACCCCAAATTAATACACCCATGGGCCGCAAAAATGCTATGAGGGGCGCTTGCGCTCCGAGTCGAACAAGAAGTGAACGAACTTCTTGGTGTAACAGGGATAGCGGTTCTGGTCAGGGGTGGCCGAAATCGTCCGGATTGGGAGCATAGGTTAAATGGATTTCCGTGACACTGGCGGTGAGGCCGGACTTAACGATAGACCTTTGGGCGATATGATGGACGTATTGGAAGCAGATAAGGCGGATATGAAGGCAGCGCTGCAAAAGGATGAAGCGAAGCCCGAAGCGAAAAGCGACAGCAAGGTCACCGACAGCAAGACGGTGGACGTGCGACGCTTTGACGTGGTGACCGACACCGCGCGCGACGATTTGCTGACCGAGTTCGGCAAGGAAACGCTGCGCGACCGCTATCTGCTCCCCGGCGAGAATTATCAGGATCTGTTCGCCCGCGTGGCCTCGGCCTATGCCGACGATCAGGAGCATGCCCAGCGACTCTATGATTATATCAGCCGCCTGTGGTTCATGCCGGCAACGCCTGTGCTGTCGAACGGCGGCACCGGACGCGGCCTGCCCATCTCGTGCTACCTCAACTCGGTGGACGACAGCCTTGAAGGCATCGTCAACACTTGGAACGAGAATGTCTGGCTCGCCAGCCGTGGTGGCGGCATCGGCACCTATTGGGGCAGCGTGCGCGGCATTGGTGAGCCGGTCGGCCTTAACGGCAAGACCAGCGGCATCATTCCCTTCGTTCGCGTGATGGATCTGCTGACGCTCGCGATCAGCCAAGGCTCGCTGCGCCGTGGTTCGGCGGCCTGCTATCTCGATGTCAGCCACCCGGAAATTGAGGAGTTCCTCGAAATCCGCAAACCCTCGGGCGACTTCAACCGCAAGGCGCTCAACCTGCACCACGGCGTGCTGCTGTCCGACGAATTCATGGAAGCGGTGCGCAATGGCGAGGAGTTCAACCTGCGCTCGCCCAAGGACGGCAGCATCCGCGCCACCGTCGATGCGCGCAGCCTGTTCCAGAAACTGGTCGAAACCCGGCTGGCGACGGGCGAACCCTATATCATCTTCAGCGACACCGTGAACCGGTCGATGCCCAAGCATCATCAGGAGCTGGGGCTGAAAGTCTCGACCTCCAACCTGTGCGCCGAAATCACTCTGCCCACCGGTCGCGACCATCTGGGTGGTGATCGCACCGCGGTGTGCTGCCTGTCGTCGCTCAACCTTGAGACATGGGACGAGTGGAGCACCGACAAGACCTTCATCGAAGATATCATGCGCATGCTCGACAATGTGCTGCAGGATTTCATCGACCGTGCCCCCGACGAAATGGCGCGCGCCAAATATAGCGCGGCGCGCGAACGCTCGGTCGGGCTGGGTGTAATGGGCTTCCACAGCTTCCTGCAGTCGCGCAGCCTCGGCTTTGAATCGGCAATGGCCAAGTCGTGGAACATGAAGATCTTCAAGCATATCCGCGCGCAAGCCGATCAGGCGTCGATGGTCCTGGCCAGCGAACGCGGTGCCTGCCCCGATGCCGAAGAACGCGGCGTCATGGAACGCTTCAGCTGCAAGATGGCAATCGCCCCAACTGCGTCGATCAGCATCATCTGCGGCGGCACCAGCGCCTGCATCGAGCCGATCCCGGCGAATATCTACACCCACAAGACGCTGTCGGGCAGCTTCATCGTGAAGAACCCCTATCTGGAAAAGCTGCTGCAGGACAAGGCGAAGGATTCGACCAACATCTGGAACAGCATCCTCGAAAAGAACGGGTCGGTGCAGCATCTCGACTTCCTCAGCCCGGAGGAAAAGGACACGTTCAAGACCAGCTTCGAGATCGACCAGCGCTGGCTGCTCGAACTCGCCGGCGACCGCGCGCCTTATATCGATCAGGCACAGTCGCTGAACCTGTTCATTCCGGCTGACGTGGAAAAATGGGACCTGCTCATGCTCCACTTCCGCGCATGGGAACTGGGCATCAAGTCACTGTATTATCTGCGCTCAAAGAGCATCCAGCGCGCTGGCTTTGCCGGCGGGGTGGAAGCAGACAACACCGCCGACGCGCCCAAGATCGAACTGATGGCCAGCGAACAAACCGACTATGAGGAATGCCTTGCTTGCCAGTGAACTTCAATCCCCCTCCCCCCTTGTGGGGGAGGTAGGTGGGGGGCCAGCCGCGTCTGCGGCTGAAAAACTTCGCGCTCGCCGCTTAGCGCTACCGTCAATGATTTATTTTGCCGCAGACGCGGCACGCCCTCGCCCTGCTCTCCCCACAAGGGGGAGGGTTGAAAGATGAAACGCCTCGCTCTCCGCCCGGACGCCATCACCCGCGCACGTCGCTTGCGCCGGGATATGACGCCGCAAGAGCGTAAATTGTGGCAGGCGTTGCGCGAGTGTTTCCCTGACGCACATTTTCGCAAACAAGTACCGATGGGACCTTACACTGCTGATTTTGCATGGCATCATGCCAAGCTGATTGTTGAGGTTGATGGCGGCCAACACGGAACAAGCGCCGGGATGGCTCACGATGCCAACCGTGCGGCGTTTCTGGAAGCGGAAGGATATCGCATCCTTCGTTTCTGGAACAGCGACGTCGACCAGAACATGGAAGGCGTCCTGACAATCATAGCTGACGCCCTCCCCCTTGTGGGGAGGGATGGGTGGGGGCCAGCCGCGTCTGCGGCTGAAAGACTTGAAGCTCACATCCCAGCGCAAACGTAGATGAATTATTGTGCCGCAGACGCGGCACACCCCCACCCTAGCCCTCCCCACAGGGGGGAGGGATGAACGGAGCAAGACGATGTCCCTTCTAGAAGCCCGCAAATCCTATAAGCCCTTTGAATATCCCTGGGCCTATGATTTCTGGAAACGGCAGCAGCAGATTCACTGGCTGCCCGAGGAGGTTCCCTTGGGGGAGGATTGCCGCGACTGGGCGCAGAAGATCAGCGAGCATGAGCGCAACCTGCTGACGCAAATTTTCCGTTTCTTCACCCAGGCCGATGTCGAGGTACAGGATTGCTATCACGACAAATATGGCCGCGTGTTCAAGCCGACCGAAGTCAAGATGATGCTGACCGCTTTCAGCAACATGGAAACCGTGCACATCGCCGCGTACAGCCATTTGCTCGACACCATCGGCATCCCCGAAACCGAATATTCGGCCTTCCTCGATTATCAGGAAATGGCCGACAAGTGCAATTATATGCACCAGTTCGGGGTGGACAATGACGAGGATATCGCCCGCACCCTCGCCATGTTCGGCGGCTTTACCGAAGGGGTGCAGCTGTTCGCGTCGTTCGCGATGCTGATGAACTTCCCGCGCTTTAACAAGATGAAGGGCATGGGGCAAATCGTCACCTGGTCGATCCGCGATGAAAGCCTGCACTGCGAAGGCATTACCAAGCTGTTCCATGCCTTTGTCAAGGAACGCGACTGCCTGACCAAAGCAGTGAAGGAAGACATTATCGACTGCTGCCAAAAGGTTGTGCGGCTGGAGGATAATTTCATCGACCTCGCCTTTGAAATGGGGCCGGTGCCGGGGATGACCGCGAAGGAAATCAAACGCTATATCCGCTACATCGCCGACTGGCGGCTGGGCCAGCTGGGCTTCAACCCCATCTATATGGTCGAAGACCACCCGCTGCCATGGCTCGCGCCGTTGCTGAACGGAGTGGAGCACGCCAACTTCTTCGAAACCCGCGCCACCGAATATGCCAAGGCAGCGACGCGCGGCACATGGAACGAAGTGTGGGACAGCTTTGACCGCAAGAAGAAAAAGATCATCGGCATAGAACCCGCCGCCGCCGAAAATGACGGCGTGGATATGTTCGAACAGGCAGGGGTTGCGGCGGAGTAGGGGAGAAGTCATTTGGCCGAAGTTGAAAGCAAAAATCCGAGTGATAAAAAGGTAGAGGCCGCCGACAAAAAGCGCCGAACTATACCCGGCAACTTCACTTACACGACCACGCCTGGAAAACTCAAAACCGCGCTGCAAGCCCTAATAAATGCCGAGCGTCCCGACGTCTTCAACAAGTCGTATATTGAAACATATTTATCCGTCTCGGGCGGATCTGCGGCGCCAATTCCGAACATCATGAAGCGCGTCGATTTCATAAGCAGCGATGGAAAGCCGACCGAATGGTATGCCAAATTTCAAACTGATGGCGGCAGGCCAGAAGCTGCGCTCCACGGCGTGAAAAAAGCTTTCAGTGAGATATTTAAGAAGAATACTTTTGCGCACTCACTCCCCGAAGATAAGGTTAAAGAGATAATCGTGGAGATAACGGGGCTTATCAAATCAGACACAATAGTTCATCAAATTTATGGAACTTTTGATGCGTTTCGCGCTTTCATTCCAGCCAATTACGTTTCCGGTAAGTCAGAAACGCCAGTGCAAGAGCAGGAAAAAATCAACGAGCCGGAGGGCAATTCCCACAAGGTTAACGGCGGGCTTGGTCTATCATATCACATAAACATCGTACTTCCGGAAACCAAAGATATTTCAGTATTTAATGCGATATTTCAGAGCTTGAAGAACAATCTTTTATGAATTTTCATGCCAATTCGATTGAGCTTTTTGTTTTAAAGGCGGCTGCGATTCGATCTGATCTTGAAAGTGTTTCCGACGAAAAACATATATTTAAGGCAAAATCTGATCTTGAAAAGGCAACTGATGCGTTGATTGATGCTAATCTTGGCCAAGTCGATTTCGAGATTAGAGCATCCTCCATTCGCATGGCAGAATTTTATCAGATTTTCTATATGCTTGAGAATGATATTAGGTCGTTCGTCTCTGAAGTCCTACTCAATGCTTATCAAGAAAGTTGGTGGAAAGATCACGTTCCGGATGATGTTCAAAAGTATGCAAATGCGAATAAACGAAAAGAGAGCAAAGAAGGATTACCGCCGAGATCCGATCAGCCAATTGACTACGTTACATTTGGGCACTTGGGCGAGATCGTCAAACAAAATTGGGACGTATTCGGCGGACTTTTCCCAAACTGCGAGATAGAGAGACTTGAGAAAGTTATATCACGACTCAATTTAGCGAGGGGGCCGATAGCCCATTGTGGATACTTGCCAGAAGACGAAGTGGTGAGGTTGAAGTTGGCAATTCGTGATTGGTATGCCCTCACTGAGTAACAGATTTCTGTGGAATTCTGGGGACACTATACTAATTAACGTCCGCCGATGACGGGCAAGGTGCAAAGGGTATAAAACGCGAAGATCACTTGCCGCCTCCAGCCTTGCTCCCAATTAAAAACCTTCGCGATCTTCGCGTTAAATATTGGCCTTAAATGCGATGGCAACCCCCGGCTCTTATAACGTCCATGCGCGAACTAACGCCGAAGGCATCTTCCACCTTCCACACTTGAATATGACTATTTATGATAGAATATACGATCGATCGGATTAGAAGTGTTAAAATGATGCTAAGATATTTCCTACTTGCGCTAGCCCTGACGTCTACATCCGCGTTCGCCGAAGTAACTGAAGACATTGCTCCGCCGGAGTTTGTGAAATGGAGCACGAGTAGCATGGAACGCGCTCGCTTGGTGTCCGACTTTCATCGCTTCCTTGAAAAACAGAATGTAGTCGATGTAGTGCCTTATTGGCAGTTGCTGATACCCGATGCACAATATGCCGATCAGCAATGTCCCATAGACACGTTCATCATTCCACCGCGCGAATTGTGGTCGAATGTCTTGCCGACACTGCGATTTCTGCGCGAAAAAGTGGAACCAAAAGTTGGGCAGGTTAGGATCGTGTCCGGTTTTCGTTCTCCAGCATTCAATGCTTGTATCGGCGGGGCGAAGAAGAGTGCTCATATGAGCTTTTCGGCATTTGACATGATTCCGGTAAATCCTTCCCCTGTGGAGCCGATGTTTCAAACATTGTGCGCGTTATGGAAAAACACGAAGGCGGACGCAAAATTTGGCCTAGGTGCCTATTTCGATCCCACTACGCCCGAAGCAAATCCTGATGGTCGCTTTCACGTAGATACCATTGGCCAACGCACTTGGGGTTTCGACTACACATATAGAACTAGCTATTGCCTCCGGAAGTAAACAGCATAATGAGAATTCTGGGGACGCAATGCCAATTAAGACCCGCCTCTGGCGAGCGGGCCGTAGGCGATGCGGAGCATCAATTCGCAAAGGCACAAAGGCTTTCGTTCTGTCCTTCCGCCGCAGCCTCGAACCGCCCCGTTCGCGCCTTTGTGTCTTGCTCACCGCAGGTGAGCGCCAATGCCCGCCTTCTTCACTCCCCCAACCTACCGTGACGCAAATCACAAAATCTCGGGCCCAATTCCGATAGGCGCATGACGCCTAAAGGAGAAAAGACCATGACCCGACCCCTATTCCAAAAAACCCGCCATTGCCGCTGCGCTGGCCATTGCCTTCGCGCCACTGCCGGCATTTGCCCAAACAGCGTCGAATACGGCATTGACCCAATATCAGGCGGACCAGATCCTGAATGGCGGGTGTTCGCTATCGGCAAAATATGCCTCCGACGCCGCCGTCCGCAGAGGCGAAGAGCGGGATATGTATCGTCGCTGGGCCAACAACATTCTGATCAGCCATATAACCATTCCCAGGCTGCAGAGCATGATGGATATTGCCTATAAGCTTGGCGCGTCGGGCAACAGGGATGAAAGGGAAATCTCGGAATTTCAGGTGTGCATTCTCGAGACCAAAATGAAATATATCAACTGAACCAGCGGCGGGGGCGCTTCTTGCATTACGGCGGGGCCCGCAAAGCCGGGGGCACCTAACAAGATGCCCCCTTCTTGCTGCCCTTCAATCCGATCATCAACGGTGCAGCGGTTTTCTGACCAGAGCTACCGCCAATAATCTCCCCTTAACATTCCATCATAGCCGCCGCCTTTCAGGCAGCAGCGTTTGAAATCTCCTCCCCGAACCACAGGGACAGGGATCATTGCGGCCGAGTTTTTCGACCAGATCAACCTCCCCGCCCCTTATCGTCCGGTAGCCGCGCTTGACTTGCGTCTCACTGGGGAAGCCCCGGCGGCGTTTGGATGTGCGTTCGAAAGCAGGGGCTGTTTTCGTACTTCTGATATTTGGTCATGATAGCCTCCTTTGTTTGCTGGCCTTTTGGTTGCTGGCGTTCAGTGCCAGATAGTTGGCGTGTGGACTGCGGGCTTTGCCACGACCTGATAGCGATCGCTGTAAAGCAGCTGCCCCGGATCGCGGGTGGTGATGTGCGCAATTGCAACTCCATAATCCCTGAGAATAGCCGCCATCAGATGCGCGTTGCGCAACATGTCCCGCGCATCGGCACGGAACCAGCAAATGCCCACCTCAATGTTGCGCTTGCGTGATCGCACCGCAAAGCGGTTATCATCAGGCGCAGGCAGATGGTCGTTGAACCAATCAAGCAACTCGCGCAGCGGCAGATAGAAATGCTCTGGCGTGCTGCTGTCATACACAACATCTAGTGCGGCTTGGAATATGCCGCAATTGCCCCTGCGGCGGTCGAGCCACCGGGGCGATACAAACCGGATATACATAATATACCTTCGCACGCGCTGCCCCGTTCAGGGCCGCACGCTTCAAATCTGTAATGTCGGAAGCCGCCAGCCGGTCAGGCTGCGGATCGAAGCAGGGGCGTCCGCCCCGTCAGAAGGAAGGCGGAGGCGCGAATGTTGCAATGAAAAACATGGCAAGGCCTCTCTTCAGTTAATTGGAGCGCAGCCATTAGAGAAAGATCAGGACGCTGTAAAGAGGATGCGCTAGGTCGGCGTTCCGGGTGCACGCGGGTAGCATGTCCCCGTTTTGCTCAACCTACCGGGCCCAATTACGGTGCTGGAATTACGGCGCCATTTTACCAATTAAACCACTAGCGCAACTCCACACCGCCAGCCACGCCGCTAACACCAACCTATCCCCATCACCGCACACCCTGCCCATCCAACGCCTCGATCAGCGCCATGGCATGGCTGGCATTGGGATCAACGCGCAAGCGGGTGCCGTCGGTGAAACTGATCGTCACCGGGCCGAGCAGCGATTTTTCCATCGACACCACATCGGCGAACCGGCGGCTGATCTCTGCCCCGCCGGCGCGCCATACCATCTGGTCCCCGCGCCAGCGCAAGGCAGTGCGCCGCACCTGCCAGCCCTGCCAGATCACAATCATGGTGCCGGCACCAAAGGCGAGGATGAGCCAGAATAATATCTGCATCTGTTGCGCCCCGTCCGCGCGGTTTGAGCCGACAAAGAGCCAGATATAAGCCATCAACGCGGTGAGGCCTGCGCCCAGCCACACGCCGACGCCATACATCGGCCCCGGCTTCACCACCCGCCAGCCGCGCACATCGGGTGCGTCGCGCATGGCCAAATGGCCAAGCAGATGCACAGCCACCGCCGAAACCCACGAAATGATCAAATAGCGCATCATTCCCTGTCCCCCTTAATCCCGCGCCTCACTCTACCGCCATCAACTGGCTCGGAAAGGGCTGCACCAGCTTTCGGGCCTCCTCCCAATCGGCGGTTAGCCATGCGGCATAGTTCTCCGGATGCAGGATCACCGGCATCGCCTTTGGATGCAGCGGGGCGACCAGCGGGTTGGGTTCGCAGGTGAGGAAGGCGAAGACCTTTTCTTGATCATCTGCGGCCAATCCGTTCGTGTCGAGCGAAGTCGAGACACCGGTAAGATCAAGCTGGCCTTCGCCGCCTCTCGACTGCGCTCGAGGCGAACGGTGGGGGAGGAATAACGCCACACCCCTGCAAAGGCAGCCAGTGGCTGGTCGCTGATGCTAAACCAATGTTCCTCGCGGCCAGCACCCATCTTTGGTTCGGCAAAGCGGGTGAAGGGGACGAGGCAGCGTTGTTCCGGCCGCGTCAGCATCCCGCGCCAGAAGGGGCTATCGAGATTGCGGACATTGGTGACATGCTTGGTCACCACAGACCCTGCGCGCTTGCCCGGCAGGCTGAGCGGCACGCCCCAGCGCATAATATCCGCCACCGCGCCGCCATCCGCCACGCTATCCCGCACCACCGCCGCCTCGCGCTTCGGCCAGACATCCTCGTCCAGCTCCGCCAGTTCGGGCGGCAGCGGCACGTTCAGGCTCCACGAAATATATTCGCGCCATGTCTGCAGCTCTTTCTGGATTTCAGGATGGTTGGCGTAGTGGTTGCACATGGCCCGGCCAGAATGCGCAAAGCGGCAAGGCGGGTCAACCTCGTATAGGGAGAGGGCAAGAAGGGGACACGCGGGTAGCATGTCCCCTTCTTGCCCAGTCACATCCTCGCCGGCCCAGATCGTTTCACGCGAAGACCGCTAAGATACAAAAGAGGTTGGCGGGTGACCGAAAGCGGGCGGTTTCAACTGCCCTCTTCAAAATCTTTGCGGCCTTCGCGTGAAACGAAAATTCTCTCTCCGGTGGCGACAATTTGCCTAACCCCCAAAATCTGCGACCGAAACCAACCCTTAACCCTGCCCTGTCATGGTCGTCGCATGGCCCGCGATTCCTTTGCAAAAACTGCAGCGCCCCTTGTCGTCCTGACCTTTTTGGGGATCTACAACCTTCCTCCTGTGACGCAGCAGGAACAGGAAGCGGCTATCGTCAGGGAAGCAGAGGCGAAAGAGATCGAACAGTCGGTCTATTACGCAGGGTGCAATGAGGTTCGCGCCCAAGGGCTTGATCCGCTCTATCGCGGCGACCCCGGCTATCGCGAAGGCATGGATGGCGACGGAGATGGCGTCGCATGCGAACCCTATTACGGGGATTGAAACCGGTTAAACGAAGACGCCCGACGACAATGGACCCGATAGCATTACTCACCCTACCCAACGCCATAATGGCGCTGCTGATCCTGAACCTGTGGACCTTCATGCTGTTCGGAATAGACAAAATCCGTGCCGAAGAGGGCAGCTGGCGAATATCGGAAGACACTTTGCTGGCCTGGGCGATATTCGGCGGAACGATCGGCGCCTATGCAGGGCGCGCATTTTTCCGCCACAAAACGCGCAAACAGCCCTTTTCCAGCAACCTGCATCAGACCGCCATTTGCCAACTGTTCATCGCCGCCTTCGCCAGCGGCTGGTTCTTGGTCTAGAGCCGACCCAAGCCTCGCCTCGCGTCGGCTATTCCCGCCTACCGGGCGAAAAACAATTTCTGCTTATCTTCGGCGCCGTTCATGCCAAAGTTCACTAAGACGCAATGCTCGCCTGAAGCCCTGACAAAGGCTGTCAGGTCTGGCCCGGACTTCGACTTGAGCAAGCTGGCGACATGGGCTCTGGCGTCGGCAATGTCCTTGGTCACGCGTTCGGCACTGTAATTCATTAAAGCGCCCTGATTTAGTGCCTTGGTTTGCAACTGCTTGACCGCGGGTTTAAGAATGTCCGCCTCCGCCGGTTTGCCTGAGTCAATGCGGCCTTGGACCTGCTCCTGCATATAGGCCGCGCACATTGTATAATTGTCATAACGGATATGTGACGGCTCCGCTGCCATGGCCGAGGATCCGAACAGCGCGGTCGCGACGACCGCGGACATGAAAACTCGAACGCGCATTTCATCCTCCTGCCAAATCCTACAGCCTGGAGCATCTGATAATGTCCCGAGCCAATTTCCGAACTTCCCCAATAGTGTCGGTTTTCAGCATATCGAGGGACGGGTTGCAAGGTCTGGGGTTGCGCCATCCCCCCTATCCCCCGCCGCCATGTCCGCCTATGCCCAGCCTATGGCTGATCTCTATCTCAAAGCACTTGAATCCGAACGCCGCAGCCTGTGGGCGAGCGCGCGGTTGAAGGGGTTGCCCAAGGATTCGCCTGAACGGATGCGGATTACCCAGATCGATGCCGATATCGCTGCGCACAGGGCAAAAGCAAAACCGTGAACGACACAGCCCACCCCGCCACCGCCTATAAAATCCTGACCGCCGACCAATGGGCGCAGTTTCAGGCGGACGGGGTGTTCCACGGCGCGCCGGTCGATCTGGCTGATGGCTATATCCACCTGTCCGCCGCCGAGCAGGTGCAAGGCACGCTCGACAAGCATTTTGCCGGACAAAGCGGCCTGGTGATCGCCGAAATTGACCTGGCGTTATTAGGCGACACGGTGAAGTGGGAGGTATCGCGCGGCGGCGCTCTGTTCCCCCATATCTATGGCCCATTGCCAATGGCGGCGGTGTTGAGGGTGACGGATAGCACTCCTTCTTTCCGTTAGGGGGGAGAGACAAGACTTGGCGCCGAAGCTTTGGCGAAAGCGTTCAGTCTCAGCGGAGAGGGATTGTGACGGTGAGGTTAACGCATGACTTTTCCCCTCTTCACTTCGCGGATTGCCGAAGGCCACCGAAATTGAACGACTATTCCCAATGAGTTTGGTTATGCCGGGCCTCGACAAGTTCAGCACGAGCGGATTTGTTGGCAGTCCACTCAAATCCAGCAGTCACCCACCCCTCGACGTCGCGCTTTGGCGCTGTTAGGGGCGGCGTATGACTGAAATTCGCAAAACCGTCCGCACCCGCGTTGCCCCCTCGCCCACCGGCGATCCGCATGTCGGCACTGCCTATATCGCGCTGATCAATTATTGCTTTGCCAAGAAGCATGGCGGCGAGTTTCTGTTGCGGATCGAGGATACCGATCAGGTGCGCTCGACCGCCGAATCCGAGGTGAAGATTCTCGATTCGCTGCGTTGGCTGGGGCTAAGCTGGGATGAAGGCCCTGATGTCGGCGGCTCGCACGGCCCCTATCGCCAGTCGGAACGCAGCGCGATCTATACCGAGCATTGCAACCGGCTGTTGAATGAAGGCCATGCCTTCAAATGCTATTGCACCCCCGACGAATTATCGTCGATGCGTGCGCAACAGATGGCAGCGAAGCAGCCGCCCAAATATGATGGTCGCTGTGCTAAGCTGACCCAGGCCGAATGCGCCGAGCGCGATGCCAAGGGTATGAGCCATGTGGTGCGCATGATGGTGCCGAACGAGGGCGTGTGTGTGGTGCAGGATACACTGCGCGGACCAATCGAGTTCGAATATGCCGTGGTCGATATGCAGGTATTGATGAAGTCGGACGGCTTGCCCACCTATCACCTCGCCAATGTCGTGGACGATCATTTGATGGGGATCACCCATGTGATGCGCGGCGAGGAATGGATTTCATCGGCGCCCAAGCATCTGTTGCTCTATCAATATTTCGGCTGGGAACCACCGGTGCTGACGCACCTGCCGTTGCTGCGCAACGCCGACCGCTCTAAGCTGTCGAAGCGCAAAAACCCGACCAGCATCCTCTATTACCAGCGCGCCGGATATTTGCCTTCGGCGATGCAAAATTTCCTCGGCCTGTTTATCAAGAGCGCGAGCGAAGAGGATGAAAAAACGTCGTTGCAGGATTTAATCGACGGCTTTGATGTAGCGAACATCTCACTCGGCGGGCCGGTGTTCGACACCTCGAAACTCGACTGGCTCAACGGGCGTTATATGCGCGAGGACCTGAGCACGGCGCAGTTCCTCGACGAGGTGCGCAAATGGGCATTGAACGACGAATATCTGACCCCGATTGCCGAAATGGCGCAGAGCCGGATTGTGCGGCTGTCCGACCTGGGTGCCTTGACCGCACCGTTCTTCATGAACCGGATTGAAGGGATGACTGCTGACCGGTTACGCGATGGCGTAAAGATCGATACCGACCAGCAGCGCGCCGCCTATACCCTTGCGCTGCAACAGTTTGACGCGATGATCGAGTGGAACAAGGACGGCGTCGATGCTGCGCTAAGGAAGACCGCCGCAGCGCTGGAGATCAAACTGAAAGACATGATCCGCGCCTTCTACCTCGCGGTATTGGGCAGTCCGCAAGGCGTGCCGCTGTTCGACGCAATCACCCACCTGGGCCGCGACATCCTCCGCGAACGCCTGCGCCATGCAATGGAACTGCTAGGCCCCGCGAGCAAGAAAGAGATTGAGGCTTGGACGGCGTTGTTGGCTAAGGCTGAAACTTCGCCAGAATGAGCGATTCTATTGCCTTGCACGAAAGCTGGAAGGCACCATTGCTGCCCGAATTTGAGGCGGAATACATGGCGCAGCTGCGCAGCTTCCTGTTTGCAGAAAAGGCTGCTGGAAAACAAATATTCCCCAAGGGCAGCGAGTGGTTCCGTGCGATGGACCTGACGCCGCTCGACAAGGTGCGCGTGGTGATTTTGGGGCAGGATCCCTATCACGGCCCAGGTCAGGCACACGGGCTGTGCTTCAGCGTCAAGCCCGGTGTTCCGCCGCCGCCCAGCCTTGTGAACATCTACAAAGAACTCCACGCCGACCTTGGCATAGAACGCCCGCGCCACGGCTTTCTGGAACATTGGGCGCAGCAGGGCGTGCTGTTGCTCAACAGCGTGCTGACCGTCGAAATGGCGAAGGCCGCCTCGCATCAGGGCAAAGGCTGGGAGAAGTTTACCGATGCGGTGATCCGGCTGGTAAACGCCAAGGATGAGCCGGTCGTCTTCCTACTATGGGGTGCCTATGCGCAGAAAAAAGCCGCCTTTGTCGATAGCTCGAAGCATCTGGTGCTGAAGGCCGCGCACCCCTCACCGCTTTCCGCGCATAACGGCTTTCTGGGGTGCCGCCATTTTTCGCAATGCAACGCTTTCCTCGAAAGCAAGGGATTGCCGCCGATCAATTGGGCGCTGCCCGAAGTCTAGCCCCTACCCCTTATACAGCCCGTCCACACGCGCCTGATATCGCTCACGGATCACATGGCGTCTGATCTTCATACTGGGCGTCATTTCGCCGTTTTCGATGGTGAAAGCTTCATCGGCAAATTCGAATTGGCGGACTTTTTCGGTTACCGAAAGGTCGGCATTGACGCGATCGATTGCCGCGCGAACCGCAGCGCGGAATTGCGGATTGTCTTGCAATTCCGTGAAATTATATTTGATATCCTGCTCCCGCGCCCATTCCAGTGCCCATTCGGGATCGGGAACGATCAGCCCAACAATATAAGGTCGCTTGTCACCCGACACCATTGCCTGCAAGATTTCAGGCTGCAAGGTCAGCATCCCTTCGACCTTTTGCGGCGCGACATTGTCGCCCTTGTCGTTGACGATTATGTCCTTCTTGCGGTCAGTAATCTTCAGCCGCCCCTTTTCATCGAGATGGCCAATGTCGCCGCTGTGCAGCCAGCCATCCTTGATCACCCGCGCGGTCTCGGCCTTGTTTCGCCAATAGCCCTTCATCACCAGCTCACCGCGCAGCAGGATTTCGCCGTCGTCGGCGATCTTGATTTCCACGCCCTTCATCGGCGGGCCAACGGTATCCATCTTGATCCCCGCGCGCGGCCGATTACACGCAACCACCGGTCCAGCCTCTGTCTGACCATAGCCTTGCAGCAACGTAATCCCTAACGACTGGAAAAACACGCCAATGTCGGGGTTGAGCGGTGCGCCGCCCGACACCATTGCCTTCATCCGCCCGCCAAAGCGTGCGCGGATTTTGGGCTTCAGTGTTTTGGATAGCAATGCCCGCATCGGCGCGTCGCGAAACCGCTTCTTGCCGCCATAATCGCGTTCGCCAATGGTAAGCGCCTTATCGAGCAGATAGCTGGGGAATTTGCCCTGTTTCTCAACCGTTTTGATCATCCGCGCGCGCAACACTTCAAACAGGCGCGGAACGACGACCATGATCGTCGGCTGGGTTTCCTCGATATTGGAAGCCAGCTTTTCCAGCCCTTCGGAATAGTAAATTTCAGCACCGCAACCGATAGGCAGAAACTGTCCGCCCGAATGTTCATAGGCATGGGAGAGCGGCAGGAACGACAGGAAGCGTTCTTCTCCGAGACCGAAATCCTCGCGCAACACCTCTGCAGCGCCATCTACATTGCACAGGATCGAACCATGGTGCAGCATCACCCCGCGCGGCGCGCCACCCGTGCCGCTGGTGTAGATGATGCAGGCGAGATCGTCGCGCCCGACATTGGCCATTTCTTCCGTGAGCGCGGCGACATCGGCATCGGTTCCCTGCACCAGATCGGCCCAGTCGTGGAAGCTCTGCTGCCCCTTTTGCGCGGTCTTCAGCGGCTCCATGCCAATCACAAATTCGCATTCGGAGGAGCGCACCACAGCAGGCATTAACGCCTGTGCGAGCTTTGCCGTCGACACGATCACCGCGCGCGACTGGCTGTTGTCGAGGATATGCTGGTGGTCGCGTTCGGTGTTGGTGGTGTAAGTCGGCACCGTCACGCAACCGGCCGCCATGACTGCCAAATCTGCAATGCACCATTCGGGACGGTTTTCAGAAACCAGCATCACCCGATCGCCCTTAGCCAACCCCATTGCCTTAAGACTTTTGGCCAGTCCCGCAACACGCCGCGCGGTTTCAGCCCAGCTGATCGTCCGCCATTCACCCCCATCCTTGAAACCCAGAAACGGCCTCTCGCCGCGCAGAGCCGCGCGGTCGAGGAACATTGTCACCAGATTGGGAAGCGATCCGAAGTCGTTGAAATTGTCAGCCACCAAAAACTCTCCCGGGAAGGCTCTTTGCGAACATGATCTTTTGCAGCGAAGCTAGCGCGGCAGATGCGGCTAGGCAAGCCGGGCTCACCCAACACTGGCGGTCGGTGCGGCTTCCTTCGTTCCGTCGCCATCAATAACAGTCTGTTTGCCCTTTGCATCAACTGCAATGGCGTTGCCCTCGCTGCGCGGATCGGCGGCACCTGTCCATTTTTCGGCGACCAATTGCAGGCCGTTGACCTTCGATCCTAAATCGGTGGGCTTTACCGTCTGCCCGAAATTGGCGAGCGCCTGCGCCATATCGGCAAGCTTGGTCTTCTCTTCGACGAGCAAGGCGCCGCCGCCAAAATAGATGTTGGGAAGCGCAATCGCCTGATCCAGCGGCAGGCCGAAATCTATCGCACCGATTAGCGTCTTGGTGACATGCATGATAATCCGCTTGCCGCCCGCAGAACCCAGCGCAAGAACGGGTTTGCCCTCGCGGTTGAAGACAATAGTGGGGGCCATCGACGACAAAGGCCGCTTTCCACCTTCGACCCGATTGGCAACGGGCATACCTTCCTTTTCTGGCGCGAAGGTGAAATCGGTCAATTCATTGTTGAGGAAAAAGCCGCTTGCGACCAACTGGCTGCCGAACGGACCTTCGATTGTCGAAGTCATATTCGCGATATTGCCCTTGGCGTCGGTCGCCGAAAAATGCGTTGTCCCGGCAACCTCACCGGACAGCGCGGCAGTGCGCGGCAAGGCCCCCGGCGGGTTGCCAGCGGGATAAGTCGTGCGCGCTTTCTCGGAGTCGATCAACGCCGATCGTTCGGTGAGATAGGTCCGATCAATAAGGCCAGCGACAGGAACATCGGTAAAGTCAGCATCACCAAGATATTTCTCACGATCCGCATACGCCAACTGCATGGCCTGCCCGATCAGATACCAGCTTTTCAGATCGTCCTTACCGAGAGCTTTTAGATCGAAACGCTCAAGCGTTCCCAAAATCTGCAACACCGTGGTCGCGCCGGATGATGGCGGTGCCATGCCGCATATGACATAGATGCGATAGGCTCCACAGACCGCATCCTGCTCCTTCGCCTTATAGACCGCGAGATCTTGCAAAGTCATATCACCCGGGCTGACCGGGCTTTTGGTTACGCTGTTGACGATGCTGTTCGCGATTGTGCCCGAATAAAATCCATCCGGACCTTTTTTGGCGATCAGCTTCAGCGTCTTTGCCAGGTCGGGGTTGCGCAATTTCGTGCCGGCTTTCGCAGGCTTGCCGTTGACCCAATAGATCGATTGCGCCGGTTTGAAATCGGTCCACAGTTTTTCGATCGTTCCCAGCCGCGATTCCAGTGTCGAATTGACCGTAAAGCCTTTCTCGGCAAGCCGTATCGCTGGCTTGAAAATTTCGGCCCATTTGAGCTTACCCCATTTGCGATGCGTTTCCGCCATCAGCCGGATATTGCCGGGGACACCAACCGACTTGCCGCCGGGGAAGGCTTGCAAAAAGGGAATGGGTTGGCCGTTGGCATCGGTAAATCGTGCGGCAGTCGCAGCAGCAGGCGCCGTCTCGCGACCGTTGATCGTGCTCACCTTCGCGCCCTGAGCATCATAATGAACCAGAAAACCGCCACCGCCAATGCCGCTCGATTGCGGTTCGACCACGGTCAGAGCCAGCATCATCGCCATAGCCGCATCAGCCGCAGAACCTCCCTTGGCCAGAATTTCGGCACCCGCAGCGGTTGCCCGTGGATCGGCAGAACTTGCCACCCCTCCACGATTGGCAGCAAAAACAGGATTGGCGAACGAAATTGCCAAAACGACAAAAAGCGAAAGTTTTTTCATAACCGCGACACTAGCCGCGCATAGGCCAGAGCAAAAGCCCTCAATCGACATCAATGCCAATAGCTTCGGTTATCGATGCAAAACCGTCGCGATCAAGCAATGCCTCAAGACCGCGAGTTATTTTTTCCGCAAGAAACGGACCTTCATAAACCAGCGCGCTATAAATCTGCACGAGCGAGGCACCCGCCCGAATGCGGGCATAAGCATCCTCGGCGGAGGCAATGCCGCCTACGCCGATCAACCGCACCTTACCACCAGTTGCTTTCCGAAAGTCGATCAACCTTTGGTGGGCAAGGTCACGAAGCGGTGCGCCGGACAAGCCCCCACCCTCACCTGCATAGCGGGACTGGAGAGTTGGGCGAGTGATCGTGGTGTTGCTGACGATCAACGCATCGAGTTTTCTTTCAATCGCAATTGCGGCAATGTCGTCGATATCGACGGTTTCAAGATCCGGCGCGACCTTCAGGAATAGCGGTGGACCCTCAGGGGCAGCCGCCCTTACCCTGACCAGCAAATCGTCGAGCGCACCCTTGTCTTGCAAAGCACGCAGGCCCGGGGTGTTGGGCGAGCTGATATTGATCGTGATATAATCAGCAAGCGGAGCGAGCTTCTGCATTGCCATCACGTAATCAGCGATGCGGTCTTCGCTGTCCTTGTTCGCGCCGATATTGATGCCTAGCGGAATAGAGCGGGATGCCAGGTTCCCCTGAATCCGTTTGGCAACCACTTCCATTCCATCATTGTTGAAGCCCATCCGGTTGATCACGGCGCGGTCTTCGACCAATCTGAAAAGGCGGGGTCTGGGATTGCCGGTTTGCGGACGCGGCGTGACGGTACCGATTTCTGCGAAACCGAATCCCAGCGCATGCATTTTCCGGAATATTTCGGCATTTTTATCATAGCCTGGAGCAAGGCCGACCGGATTGGGAAAGTGCAGCCCGGATATAGTTTGTTTCAATCGTGCAGAAATCTGTGGAGTGGCTGCAACAGGCAAGCAGCGAAGCGCAGCTAGAGAGTAACCATGCGCCGATTCGGGATCGCTGAGAAACAGGAGAGGTCGGACCAGATCGTAAATCATGCCCGTCGCTATGGCAGCAAAATCGCTGAATCTGCAATGACGGTTTCACACGCAAATTGGCGTCAAAGCATAACCGTTGGCCGAAAATGTCAAATTTTGATCCTGAGATGACGATTCCATGCAAGCGGAGGTGCAATTTTTGTCTCATAGCGTCCTTGCGACCCGAAGGGCTCGACGTCTTGTGACTCAGAGTTCTTGACCTTCATTGGCCTGCCTTAACCGGCAGGCCTTTTTTTTTACAATTTGTCAGCTATCATTGTGTCGAACGGCAGGGTCGGCACAATGATATCGTTGCAGTACGAAGCTCCGGACGCACGGCTGTCATCGCTCGTGTCGTCATTTTATCGCTTTGACTATGAAGGCAATTCGCTTTCGGAGCCGGAGCGCGCTGATCGTGCCCAGTTCCGAATCATGCTAAAAGGTGTCGGCAATTATCGATTCCCTTCAGGTGACGTCGAAACCACATATCCTGTTACAATTATCGGCCCAACTACGGGAGCCGTCGTTGCTTTTGCCAACGAACCGTTGAGTGTTTTCGGGTGGGGGATGACACCAGCAGGATGGGCAGCACTTATGGGATCTGCGTCTGGGGACTGGGTTGATAAGACACTCGACGGCCAATTGATATTTGGTGACTGGATTATGGGAGTCCGCGATGCGTTGCTTGCCTCCTCCAGTTTGGAGGAGCAGTTTTTGATCGGAAAAGCTGCAGCCAGCGAAATATACCGCCGCGCCGCTAGGGCGCCATTCGAATTCACCGCCTTGGTCGACAAGTGGCTTTTGGAAGATAGCGATCCGGATGTTGCTCAGCTAGCCCAGGACACCGGCTTGTCGCCCCGCCAGCTGGAGCGCATGACCAAACGCTATTACGGGATGCCGCCTAAAAAACTGGCGCGCAAATATCGCGCAGTCAGGGCCGCGCATAAACTGGCGAGGGGGGACAGTCTGGATGATACCGAACTGGGGCTGGCATTTTACGATCAGTCCCACCTGATCCGTGAGATCAAGCAATTTACCGGGTTAACGCCTACGCAGCTTAAAGCGGGGAGTTCCGAACTGACCACGGCGACCATCAAGGGCCGAGGGGCTTTGGGAGATCAGGTCAGTCGTCTGATTTCGGAGAGCTAGGCGGTTTTTCCACAACTTGGAAATCTTCACGACCGGCAACCTTTCGGCGACGCAAATTCGCTCGCAAGGCTTCGGCCAGTCGGGCTTCACGGCTATCCGGTTTACGCTTCTGCATCAGAAAGCGATGCCAAAGACCAACGAGGCTTGCAAGTCGCTTGACATATCGCGCGCGCCTTCGCATAGGGCCGCCCTCTTGAGGCGCTGCTGTAGCTCAGTGGTAGAGCACTCCCTTGGTAAGGGAGAGGTCGAGAGTTCAATCCTCCCCAGCAGCACCATTTTTCCGCCCTTGACGCATCCCCGCTTTTCGACTTGGACGCAGTCATGCGATTTTTCTCTGACAATGCCGCTCCGGTGCATCCGGCGATCCTAGATGCGATTGCACGCGCGAACCATGTTGACACCGCCTATGATGGCGATGCGTTGAGCGCGAAGCTTGATGCCGCCTTTTCCAACCTGTTTGAACGCGAGGTAGCGGTGTTGTGGGTGTCTACGGGAACCGCCGCCAACAGCCTCGCGCTTGCCGCACTGGCGCAACCGCATCAGGGCGTGATCTGCCATCGCGAGGCGCATATCGAGGTCGATGAATGCGGCGCTCCGGGATTCTACACCGGCGGTGCGAAGTTGATGCTCGTTGATGGAGACGGTGCCAAGGTCGCGCCTGACACGGTGACTGCGTTGCTAAATTCAATCCGCAACGATGTACATCAGGTGCAGCCGGCTGCATTGTCGATCACCAATGCGACAGAATATGGGCTGACCTACTCGCCCGACGAAGTGGCGGCGCTTGGTGAAATGTGTCGCGGACGCGGACTGGGATTTCACATGGACGGCGCACGTTTTGCCAATGCGGTGGCAAGCAGCAGCTGCCATCCAGCCGATGTGACGTGGCGTGCGGGCGTCGACATTTTAAGTTTCGGCTTTGCCAAAAATGGCGGGATGAATGCGGAGGCTTTGGTATTTTTCGATCCCGAACAGGCAAAGACCGCGCGCTATCACCGCAAGCGCGCGGGCCATTTGCTTTCCAAAGGGCGGTTTCTGGCAGCGCAATTGCTTGCTTTCCTTGAGGGTGATCTCTGGCTAATTAACGCCCGCACCGCCAATGCCGCTGCGCGAATCATCGCCGATAGTGCAGACGGGCGCTTGCTCCACCCGGTCGAAGCCAACGAAATTTTCATCCACCTAACCGCCAGTGAAGCTGCATCGTTGCGCGCGCTGGGCTATGACTTTTACGATTGGGGAGAAGGTGCTGCACGTTTGGTGACTAGCTGGCAACACACCGCAGCTGACGTGACCCCGCTCGCGCAGGCAATCGCAAAATTGTGAGCCAAGCCCCCGCCAACACAACAGCAAACGCTCCCGCAAAGCTGGGCGTTGTCCTGCCTTTCCTGATCGTAACCTTGATCTGGGGTTCGACCTGGCTGGTCATCCGCGACCAGATCAGCGCGGTTCCGGCAAGCTGGTCAGTAACCTACCGCTTTTCAATAGCCGCGATTGGCATGTTTGCGCTGACATTGATCATGCGCCAGTCGCTGCGGCTCGACGCGCTGGCAATGCGCTGGACCTTCCTGCTCGGCGGGTTGCAATTCGGGCTGAACTTCAATTTCGTCTACGCGGCGGAGAAATATATCACTTCAGGACTGGTCGCGGTGATTTTTGCGTTGTTGATCGTTCCCAACGCCCTGCTCGGCAAATGGTGGCTGGGACGAAATTTCGGGCGCAGTTTTCTGGTCGGTTCAATTATCGCCTGTATTGGCGTCGCGCTGTTGATGGTGCAGGAATATCGAAGCGCACCAGTGGGCGGAACCGAAGTCGTCATTGGTTTCGCGCTGGCGCTGGCAGCGGTGATGTGCGCGTCGGTGTCGAATGTCGTGCAGGGATTGCCTGCAATGAACCGCTATCCGACAACCGCCATCCTGTCCTGGTCGATGCTTTGGGGTGCATTAGCCAATACGATCTGGTCCTGGGCGTCGTTCGGGCCACCCGTGATCGAAACGAGCTCGGCCTATCTGGGTGGCTTATTCTATCTAGGCATTGTCGGCTCGGTTTTCACCTTCCCGCTCTACTTCAAGTTAATCCGAGACATCGGCCCCGGCAAAGCGGCCTATACCAGCGTGCTGATCCCGGTCGTCGCCATGCTGCTATCGACATTGTTCGAGGATTATGAATGGACCATGCTGGCCGCTGGCGGTGCTGCTTTTGTGGTGCTCGGGCTGGCGGTGGCGATGCGCGCGCGATAGACTCGCTTTCAAGCCATAGCCGCGCTAGACATCCCTCGAGAGAGGGAGAGTTTTATGGAGCAGCTAAGCGGTCAGGACGCGAGTTTCGTTTATCTCGATACGCCGACAACGCCGATGCATATCGGATCGGTTGCAATCTACGATCCGTCCACAGCCCCCGGTGGCTTTGTGCGTTTCAAGGACATATTGCGCCACATCGAATCGCGGCTCGACCGGTCACGCAGCTTCCGCCAGAAACTGGTGCGCGTTCCCTATGATCTCGACCATCCCTATTGGATCGATGACAAGAATTTCGACCTCGAATATCATGTCCGTCATATTGCTCTGCCCAAGCCCGGCGACTGGCGGCAATTGTGCATTCAGGTGTCGCGGTTGCACGCGCGCGGAATGGATCTGACCAAGCCGCTTTGGGAATTTATCGTTATCGAAGGACTCGATAATATCGAAGGCCTGCCCAAGGGCTGCTTCGCACTGGTGTCTAAAATCCACCATGCCGCAATTGACGGCATGTCCGGGGTCGAGATTACCTCTGCGATCCACGATCTGACCGCGACGCCCGAAGAGGCTCCTTCTGCCAAAGGCTGGGATGGCGAGAACCCTCCCAATATGGGCGAGTTGATGTTGCGCACATGGGTCAACTCGATCCGCCAGCCTGTGCGTTTTGCCAAGACGATTGCTGCGACCGTTCCCGGCGTGGCGCGTCTTGCCAAGCAGGCGGTCGGCGGGGACGTATCGCTCGACGGCGCGCGATCGGCACCACGCACCTTGCTCAACGGCCCGGTTTCACCGCACCGCGTGTTCGACGGCACCGTGTTTGAACTGGCGAAGGTGCGCGCGATCAAGGACCGCATCGAAGGCGCGACGGTCAACGATGTCGTGCTGACGATCATTGGCGGTGGCCTGCGGCATTATCTGAAGTCTCGCGACGATTTGCCCGAGGCCAGCCTGTCGGTGATGGCGCCGATTTCGGTGCGTGCCGAAGGCGAAAAAGGCGCGATGGGCAATCTGGTGTCGGCGATGGTGGTGCGAGTCGGCACGCAGATTGCTGATCCGATGGAACGGCTGGAATATGTCACCGGTGAAACGCGCAACAGCAAGGCGATGACCAACGCCATCGGCGCACGCACCCTGACCGATTATAGCGAGCTGATGCCGGCGGCGTTGGCTGGCTTGGCAGCGCGGCTCTATACCCGTTTTCACATCGCCAACATGCACGCCCCCGCCTTTAACGCCGTTGCAACCAACGTCCCCGGACCGCGCGTGCCGATCTATTTTTCAGGCGCAAAGCTGGTGCGGCAAATGGGCTTTGGTCCCGTGTTCGACGGCATGGGGATGATCAACGTCATCTATAGCTATGAAAACGAGATCGCGATTTCCTTCACCTCTGACCGGGCGATGATCCCCGACCCGGCCAACTATGCCGCAGCGCTGAAGACCGCTTTTGAGGAATTGTACGAAGCCAAAGTGAAGCCAAAGCCTGCATCCAAAGCGAAGGCTGCTGCTAAGGACAAGGCTGCGCCGATGAAAGCGTCACCAAAAGCCAAAACTAAAGCAAAGCCTAAGGCGCGCGCAGTTCCCCGAAAGCGCGGTTAATGCCCTGCTGACGGATAAACCATCCAGCGCCAACCTTTGCGTTCAAATGGCTGCCATTCGCCATCGGCCTGCGCCAGACGATCAGCGACTGCCCACAACACCGCAGGGTTATGGCCAAGCCCGCAATGGCTGCCATTGACTTCGATATTGTCGCTGTGCGGACCTTGTGGTTCCTGGCTATTTTCCCACGGCACAATGCCGTCTTGCCGCGACCAGATTGCGGTCGCTGGCACCGGCGGGACAAACTGGCTTTCGGCGAGCTGCGCCTGAATGTTCGGATCGTCGATGCGCTGCCATGTCATCCATTCATAGGCACGCCACACCGTCGTCGATTTGGGGCAACCGGTGATCGGTGAGCCAAGGCTGATCACCTGCCGCACCATATCAGGCCTGCTGCGAGATAGTTGTCGCGCCAATGTTCCCCCGAGCGACCAGCCCACAAGGCTGACCTTTTCCCCACTTTCGTGGAAGATCCGTTCGAGCCGCTTGATCAGCCGCTCGCCATTGGGGCCAATTGCGCTCGGGCCAAGGTTGCGACCGAGTTGCCAGTGATAGGCCTGATAGCCCAGCCCCGTCAGATAAGTCTGCATCGGCCGCATCGACACTTCGGTCGCCATGAAACCGGGAAGCAACAGCACCGGATGGCCATCGCCTTGCGGTGCCTGCATCAGCCAAGGCGTTGCCAGAGTCATCCAGCCAAATTCAGCAATTGCACGCGGAAATTCCGACATTGCCAGGAAAAGCGAGGGTGGAGAAACCCGTTGCGCGGCAAGACTGGCCAAATTCAATTCCCCCTGAAGGTGCGATCGATCCGGTCTTACGCCGGCATGCCGCTAGCTAGACGGGAATGATTCAACAGGTCAATTGCATTTTGAAACCGATGCTTCGGAAATTGCGTCAAGCCCTTGCCGGTAATCGCGATAGCGCGGCTTCCAGCCTAGCAGGCGCTTTGCCTTGCCATTGGAGACACGCCGGTTCTCTGCATAAAAGGCACGCGCCATCGGCGACAAATGCACCTCTTCTAGCGAGAGCAGTGGTGGCGGTTTCTGACCCAGCAAACCGCAGGCATATTCGATGACTTCGTTCTGGCTGCACGGCATATCATCGGACAGATTATAAATGCCCGCCGGTCCCGCAAAGCTGGCTATGATGCCCGATACAATGTCATCGACATGCACGCGGCTAAACACCTGATCGGGCAGATCGATGCGGTGCGCCTTTCCCTCGCGCACCCGATCAAGTGCCGAGCGGCCGGGACCGTAAATTCCGGGCAGTCGGAAAATGCGCACATCGTTCCGCAACGCCTGCCATGCCATATCCGCCTCAGTGCGCGCGGTCCGACGTCCTGTCCCGATAAGCGCGCTTTCATCCACCACGCCCCCGGTATCGCCATAGACACCGGTGGACGAGAGATAGCCGATCCACGATGCCTCGCTTGATGCGATTGCCGCCCCATATTTTTCCAGCACCGGATCGCCGCCTTCCCCACTGGGTGGAACGCTGGACAAAATGTGGGTCGCCGCATCAATCATAGTCAGCACCGAGGCACGATCGTCAAATGCGATGGCGTCGCCCCCGCTCATCCGTCGCGTGCCCGTCACTTGCCAACCTTCGGCACGTAAGCACGTTGCGAGGCGGGTGGCAGTATAACCCATTCCAAAAATCAGCAGTGTCTTTGTCACTTCATGCCTTCGTCATTCCCGCGAAAGCGGGGATCCATCACCTGTGCTATCGGTTTAAACATGCGCCGCTAGGTGTAAACCCACACAGCAAGTGATGGATTCCTGCTTTCGCGGGAATGACGAGTGTTGATTAGTCGAACCGGGACTGCAACAGAGCAGCAATGGTGGAGAATGAAACAAAAGTCGAAACACTTACCAGCAACTTGCTCGCGCCGTTCGCGCATGGCTTTCTCGGTCGGCGTGGCGGTATGTCGCAAGGAATTTACGCTGGACTTAATGTCGGCCTGGGGTCGGACGATGAACGCGCTGCGGTGATCGAAAACCGGCGGCGCGCAATCGGCGCGGTACTCCCGAACGCAGAGCTGGTGCGCGTTTACCAGATCCATTCGCCCGACGTGGTTACCATAACCAGCGGCATTGATCCCGAAAACCCGCCAAAGGGCGATGCAATGGTCACCGACCGTTCCAATCTACTGCTTGGTATTGTAACCGCAGACTGCGTGCCGGTGTTGTTCGCCGATGCCGAGGCAGGCATTATCGGCGCGGCCCATGCTGGCTGGAAAGGCGCGATCAGCGGCGTTACCGACAACACAATCGCGGCAATGGAGGCACTGGGTGCCGACCGCAGCCGTATCGCTTGTGCCATCGGCCCGTGCATCGCGCAGAAAAGCTATGAGGTTGATACAGGTTTCTTCCGCCGCTTTGTCGAAGAAGATGAAGCCAATGAGCGCTTTTTCCTCGACGGCAAGCCCGATCATTACCAGTTCGACATCGAAGGCTATGTTGCGGCGCGACTGGCAAGCGCAGGAATTAAGCGCGTGGCCTGTCTGGGCGAGGACACCTATTTACAGGAAAACCGCTTCTTCAGCTATCGACGCAGCTGCCACCGAAACGAGCCGGGCTATGGACGGCAATTGTCGTTGATTGGCATACAGCCATGACCTCCAGACGCACGGGGCTTTGGGGCGGGCTTGCCATCTTCATTCTCATGCTGCTCGTCGGGCCGCCCGCGTCAATGGCAGCCTCTGCCTGGAATGTCGCCGCCTTGACCCTGTTGATGGCAATCTGGTGGATGACCGAAGCTTTGCCGCTGACGGCAACCGCATTGCTGCCCTTTCTCGCTCTGCCGCTAATGGGGATCATGAGCGCGAGTGAGGTTGCGAAGGAATATTATTCGCCGATCCTGTTCCTGATCCTCGGCGGGGCGTTCCTTGCGCTCGCTATCGAACGCACCGGAATGCATCGCCGCGTTGCCCTGTATATTTTGAGTTTTGCTGGCAAAACCAGCTTTGGTCTGCTGCTTGCTTTCATGGCGGCGACGGCTTTTCTGTCGATGTGGATTTCGAATACCTCGACCGCGCTGATCATGATGCCGATTGCACTCGCCGTGCTGGCCGCGGGCGGCATCGGCGAAGAGGAGCATGACGGCATGGCGGGGGCGCTGGTGCTGGGCGTCGCCTTTGCTGCTTCGCTGGGCGGGCTGGGTACATTGGTCGGATCGCCCACCAACCCAATCGCCGCTGGGCTGATCGAAAAGCAATTGGGCTTGGAGATCGGCTTTCTGGACTGGATGGGTTTTGGCCTGCCGATCTTACTCGTCGCCGTGCCGCTCACAGCATGGATATTGGCGCGGGTTCAGCGGATTGACAGCCACAGTTTTGATACCGCCGCCGCGCGCAAGGCCATTGGGGAGAGCGTGGTTTGGAGCACTCCCGAAAAACGGCTGCTTCCGGTGATCCTGTTGGTGATCGGCCTCTGGATGTTGCAACCGCAGTTGGAAACCATGCTGCCCAAGGGATCGGTAACCGACGGCAGCATTGCCATTGCCTGCGCGCTGTTGTTGTTCGTCATCCCCGATGGCGACAACCGGCCCCTGCTCAACTGGAAAGAGGCTGACCGCGCCCCTTGGGGGGTGATCATGATGTTTGGCGGCGGACTGGCACTTGCGGCAGGGATTGGCGCATCGGGGCTCGCCGATTGGCTGGGTGAGGCGCTGGAGCCACTTGCCGGGGTTCATCCCTTGATCATAGCCGCTGCCGTCACTGCCTTGGTCATTTTGATTACCGAATTTGCCAGCAATGTCGCCGCAGCCAGCGGCGTCATGCCTGTGGTCGCAGGGTTGATTGCCGCCACTGGCTCGGACCCGTGGCTGCTAGCCATGTGTGCCTCGATCGCAGCAAGCTGGGGCTTCATGATGCCGTCGGGGACCGGCCCCAATGCACTGGCTTGGGCGACCGGTCATGTCGCGCTTCCCAGAATGCTGCGTGCTGGCCTGATGATCGCTTTGTTCGGGATACCACTGATCGTGGGGGTGGTCTGGCTGGTTGCAGGTTTGCACTGATCAAAGCTAATATAGTTTCAATTGAAACAAATATTGCTATAGGCTCGCGTCAAAGGAGATTTGACGCATGACCGACCCGAAAAAGCCCCGCCGCATTGGCAAATCGCCAGTCAAGAAAGTCGGTGGGCGCATGCTCAAGCCCTCAACCTTGATGATGGGGCATGGCTATGATCCGGTGCTGTCCGAAGGCGCGTTGAAGCCGCCGATCTTCCTCACCTCCACCTTTGCCTTTGAAAATGCAAAGGCGGGCAAACGCTTTTTCGAACATATCACCGGCAAACGTAAGGGTCCGGCAGATGGTCTGGTCTATTCGCGCTTCAACGGCCCCAATCAGGAAATCCTCGAAGACCGGCTCGCGGTGTGGGACGGGGCCGAGGATGCGCTGGTCTTTTCCAGCGGCATGTCGGCAATTGCGACATTGTTGCTTGCACTGGTTAGCCAGAACGATGTGATCGTCCATTCGGGGCCACTTTATGCCGCGACCGAATCGCTGATCGCGCGAATATTGTCGCGATTCGGTGTTTCCTTTGTCGATTTCCCCGCCGGCGCCAGCCGCAAAGAGATCGACAAGGTGTTGGCCAAGGCGGAAAAGCTGGCGGCGAAAACGGGTGGCAAGGTTGCTCTGATCTATCTCGAAAGCCCGGCCAACCCAACCAATGCGCTCGTCGATGTCGAAGCGGTAACCGCAGCGCGCGATGCTGCTTTCTCCGGCGCGCAAAAACCCCCAATCGCAATCGACAACACTTTCCTCGGGCCATTGTGGCAGCAGCCGATCAAGCAGGGTGCCGATCTGGTCGTCTATAGCCTGACCAAATATGCCGGTGGCCATTCGGACCTCGTCGCTGGCGGAGTGTGCGGATCGCAGTCGCTGATCGACATGATCCGCCCGATGCGCAACACCATCGGCACAATCTGCGACCCAAATACCGCATGGATGCTGTTGCGCAGTCTGGAAACGCTGGAGTTGCGCATGACCCGCGCGGGCGAGAATGCAGCGAAGGTCTGCGCTTTCCTGAAAACCCACCCCAAGGTGGTCGGCCTCGGTTATCTGGGGATGATCGAGGACAAGGCACAGCAGGATATTTTTAACCGCCATTGTACCGGCGCTGGTTCGACCTTCTCAGTGTTTATCAAAGGCGGCGAAAAGGAGAGCTTCCGTTGACTCGACGCGCTGAAAATCGCCAAACTCGCGGTCAGCCTTGGCGGCACCGAAACGCTGGCCAGCCCTCCGGCAGCAATGACCCACTTGTCGGTACCAGAAGAGCGCAAGGCGGCTCTGGGGATCACCAACAATCTCGTCCGCATTTCGATTGGGATCGAGGATGCGGATGACTTGATCGCTGATTTCAAACAGGCGTTGGATCAGGTCTGAGCGCGATACTTAATGTATGGACCGTAGCCCTGAGCTTGTCGAAGGGCGCTTTTCAGCCCAGCGCTAACCTGTAAGCGTGCTTCGACAGGCTCAGCACTACGGTAATCATTTAACTGTCGTGCAACGGCACTAAGTTGCCGGATCCCCATCACGCCAGTTTAATATCTGCCACCCCTTCTCGCGCGCCAGCCGTTCCAGCGGCGGGTGCGGGTTGGTGGCGAAGGCTTCGTCGGCGAAGGATAAAAGCGGGGCGTCGGAGACATGGTCCGAGTAAGCTCGGATATAGCATTGCTCACGCGCCAGACCTTGTGCAGCCATCCATACCTGCACCCGATCTAATTTCGCCGCATCGTAGCAATTATGCCCGTCGATCCGCGCCAGCACATGGCCACTGCTATCGGTAGCAAGCTCGGTCGCGATCACGCTTTCAAAACCCAGTCGCCGCGCAATCGCATCGACATAGAGACGGTAGGATGCCGTCGCGATGACATGGCGGTATCCATCGGCCTTCTCCGCCTCAATGCGCCACTGCGCCTCCTGATAGACATTACGGCCCAGCACCAAGTCGGCATGACTTTCTAGATAGCGGGCAAAGGCTTGGGGCGAGACGCGGCCACCGATCAGCAAGGTTTGCGCAAACTGCTTCAAACGACCGCGATCCCACAGCTTCACCGCATAGAGCAGCAGGCCCAACGGCAACAGCGGCGCGAGCAACAACCGCCAAGGCGACTTGTTCCACGCCATATGTATCAGAAAGCCATTATAGGTCGCGCGGCGCGTCACCGTCTTGTCCATGTCGTAGATGGCGATACGGATTTTTGGAGCGGAACTCATTGTGCCTCTTTAGCGCAACCTAGCGCCTTGGGAAGCACCCGCGCACTGGACTCTTGGCTTGTGTCCGCTAAGCAGTCATTCGGAGAGAATCAGACATGGTCACTGGGGGAATATCGAAATGAACAGCAGTACCAAAATCCTCATCGGAGCGGGCCTGACGGCTTTGCTCGCATGGGGGTCGCACAGCGTATTCGACAAGGGTGCGGCCTTTGTTGACGGGCTGGAAGCTCAGGCAAAGGAAACGCTCGCCGCGCAATCGGTCGAGGGCGTGACCGTAGCCTCTGAACGCGATCCGGCGCTGAAGCGCGTGATCATCCTGTCAGGCGACAAGAGCGACGAGGAAAAGGCGAAGATCATCGCGGCAGTCAAGGCGATCCCCGGGGTCGCAGACGCACGCTGGGATGATGGCTCGACAGGAGCCGCTGCTCCTGCCGCAGCAGCTGAAGCGCCCGCCACCAAGGAACAGGTTGCCGAATGCCAGGGCGACATCAACACGCTGATGACCGGCAAGACGATCAACTTCCAGTCAGGCAGCGCCTATCTGGCCGCCGACAGCAATGCGATCATTGACGAACTTGCCAAGGCATTGGGGCCGTGTGCTGGCACCAAGGTCGAAGTGCAGGGCCACACAGACCTGACCGGCAATCCCGAAATCAATCAGACGCTGTCACAGGCACGGGCCGAGGCGGTTGCCAAGGCACTGACCGACAAGGGCGTGCCCGCCGACCGTTTGACTGCAAAGGGCTATGGTTCGACCCAACCGGTTGAAAACGCCATGACAGCCGCGGCCAACGCCAAAAACCGCCGCACCGTATTTTCCGTCGCCGCCGCTGGCGCGGCCCCTGAAGGAGGCCAATGACATGGCACTGCTTTTCGAAACGCTGCTTTTGCTTTTGATCACTTTCGCGCTGGGGCTGGGCCTTGGCTGGATGATCTGGAAGGACAGCGGTCGCCGCGCCTGAGCGCCGCCGCCGTCAATCAAGGGGACATTTCATGTTTGCATTAATCGCTGAAAACTGGGTCACTTTTGTGATCGCCTTCCTGATCGGTGTTGCCACTGCCTGGTGGGTTTGGGCCCGCTATCGCGGTGAAGCCGACGTCGGACGTATGGACTCACCTGCAGCTGCTGCGCCAAAGATCGCCGCGCCCGATCCGGCGGTTGCCGCACCAAAGGTTGCAGTTGCCGCCGCACCTGCCGCGCTGATGGATACGGGTAAGGCGAAAGCCGCGCCCAAACCCAAGGCAAAAGCTCCACCAAAGCCCAAAGCTGAACCTGTCAAAAAGGCAGCAGCGCCAAAGGCTGCTGCTCCCAAGGCCAAGGCCGAGCCCGCCAAAAAGGCAGCTGCACCGAAGGTAAAAGCGGAGCCTGCCAAAAAGCCTGTGGCCAAACCGGCCGCAAAGGCAAAGGTTGAACCAGTCAAGGTAAAGGCGGCTCCCGTTGCCAAACCCAAGGTCGAGGCCAAGCCAAAGGCGGCACCTGCTGCCAAGCCCAAAGTGGCACCAAAGCCAAAGGCCACTCCGAAACCTGCACCCAAGCCGGTCATTCCAGACAATTTGGAATTGCTGAAGGGCGTCGGGCCAAAGCTCAACACTTTGCTCAAATCGCTGGGCGTCACCCGCTTTGAACAGGTCGCCGCGTGGACCGCCGCTCACATTGCCGAGACTGACTCCAAGCTGGGCAATTTCGCCGGACGGATCAGCCGCGACAATTGGGTCGATCAAGCCAAATTGCTGTCCGCTGGCGACATCAAAACCTTTGAAAAGCGCTATGGCGCGCTAGGCAGCGAAATCGGCTGAGGGTGATGGCCAACCGGGCTCTCGCAGCGCGGCGCATCAGAGAAAGGCGGGACCGAGAGGTTCCCGCCTTTTTCGTGATGCTATCACGGTTTGACCTACCACTTCTTCATAGATAAGCCTGCTAAACAGGGTCGCATTCAAATTGGGAGTATCAGATGAAAAAGGCGATAATCCTTCCGCTTTTGATTTGCGGTGTACACTCGATGGTGGTTGCTCAAGTGACAGCTAACCCCAGAACAATAAAAATGGCTCCAATTCCAGCAAACCAAAATACAGCCAATACCGCATCCGGCGCTGACCGCAATGCGGACATGATTCGAGAGTTGCAGCTACAAATTGACCAGTTGCGCGCGGATTTGACTGCTGTATCCACCAAGGCCTCATCGCTGCAGACGCAGGTGAAGCAACAGGAAACAAAGTTGTCGGGATTGCAGAATGACAACCTGTCGTTGAAGTCGGAATTGCAAAAAGCAAAGGGCGATTTGGCCAAATCAAACTCGGAGCTTTTAACCTTCAGGATTGAATATGCCGATCACAATCACAGAGCGAGGCTGGCAACGATGAACGGCAATAACCAGGTGCTATCGATGCCCTCGTCCTTGCCACCCAACCAGTATTGCAAGGAAAAGCCCAAGGATCAGATTGTCGGAGGAATGCCGAAACACCCATCCGACTATGTCTGCGAAAATCCCTATAAGCCGAAGTAGGATTTGACTTCAGCAAAGTGGAACCAAACTGTCGGAGGATTCATACCGACCCGATATAGCGGTCGTCACTCCACCCGCTTCACCCGCAGTTTGTCGATCTTGCGCCCGTCCATATCGACCACTTCGAAATGCCAGCCATTGTCGATGAAGCTTTCGCCTTCCTCCGGCAGGTGACGCAATATGTGGAGGACATGGCCGGCCGCGGTCGCATAGTCGCGGTCTTCGGGCAGCGCGATGTCGAGTTCTGCCGCCATGGCATCTGCTGACATCGCGCCCGATACCAGCATCGAACCGTCGTCGAGCGTCACGATATTGGCGGCACTGCCCTGTTCCTGATCCGAGGCGAATTCGCCGGCGATAGCCGCGAGCAAATCATTGGGAGTCACAATCCCCTCAAAATGCCCATATTCGTCATGGACAAGCAACATCGGGACTTCGGCAGAGCGCAATATTTCCAGCGCATCCATCGCGTCCAACTGGTCAGGAACAATTTCTGCCTTGCGCATCATCGCACGGATTTCGAGCGGCGCGCCAGATATCTGCGCGGCGACAATATCGCGCGACTGGACCACGCCGATAATGTCGTCAACATTCTCCCCCACCACCGGCAGCCGCGTGTGCAGCGAATGCACCAGCCGGTCGCGGATTTCCTCGGCACTGGCATCGACCGAAATTGAATCGACCTCAGTGCGCGGGGTCATCACTTCGCGCACGGGGCGGTCAGCAAGGCGGACGACGCCCGATATCACCTTGTGCTCATGCTCTTCGATTATCCCGGCATGGGTGGCTTCGGTGAAAACCACTTTCAGTTCTTCAGCGGTCAGCGCATCGCGATTGTCGCGGTTGAGGCCAAGCAGTCGGAAAATCAGCGCGCTCGATTTATCGAGCAACCAGACAAAGGGTGCCGATATCCAGGCCATGCCTTCCATTGGCCTTGCCATCAGCGAAGCGATTTTTTCCGGCGCGATCAACGCAAATTGCTTTGGCACCAACTCGCCAATTACCAGCGAGGCATAAGTGGTGGCACCGATTACCAGACCAAAGCCGATGGTCATCGCCCATTCGGGGTCGATCCCTAGCAGCGCCAATCGCTCGCCCGTCGGCCCGCCAAGGCTCGCACCCGAATAGGCACCGGCGATGATGCCGATCAGAGTTATCCCAATCTGCACGGTCGAAAGAAATTTTCCCGGATCGCGGGAAAGCCGCAGCGCCGCTGCCGCACCCTTGCTTCCCCCTTCAGTCATTGCCTGCAGGCGTGCAGGGCGTGACGAAACAATCGCCAGTTCGGACATGGCGAAAACGCCGTTAATTGCCACCAGCGCCAAAATGATCAGCGCATCGAGCCAAGGGAAAGGTGTGGGAGCCATGTTGCTTATTGGCTTTACAGCGGGTTGGGTGGTTTTGGCAAGGACATGACATAGAGGGGATGACAGCCGCTTGCGTCCCGCTTATGCGCATCGACTATGCCCCCTGCCCATTCTACCCGTCCCGCCATTGCTTTTGCAGTTGCCGCGTTTGGCATTGGCACCTTTTCGCTGATGGACGCGGCGATGAAGGATCTGGCGCTGGCGATAGGCGCCTACAACGCGGTGCTGTGGCGGAACGGGCTGGGCTCGCTGCTTACCGGTGTATTGTTTCTCGGCACACGGCAGCGCATTCCGATGCTGGCCGTCCTCAAACTGCATTTGTGGCGCAGCTTCATCGTAGCCTTGATGGCAGTCAGTTTTTTCTGGTCGTTGACCGTGTTGCCACTTGCGGAGGCTATTGGGTTATCGTTCATCGCCCCCGTTATTGCGCTCTATCTGGCGGCGGTATTGTTGGGGGAGACAATAGGTCGCGAGGCAATCATTGCGTCGATAGCTGGACTGGGCGGAGTGGCGATCATCCTCGTGGGCAAATTCAGCGGCGACTATAGTGACGAAAGCCTGTGGGGCGCGGCGGCGGTTTTGTTTTCAGCCGTCGTTTTTGCCTACAACCTGATCCTCGCGCGGCAACAGGCGCAACAGGCAGGGCCGATTGAAATCGCCTTTTTCCAGAATCTGTTCACCGCCGCTATCCTCGCGCTCGCCGCCCCTTGGTTTTTCAGCATGGATGCTACCGGCGAGATACCAATGATCGCCGCTGCGGCGGGACTGGCGATTATTTCGTTGCTATTGCTCAGCTGGGCTTATGCCCGGGCGGAGGCGCAGGTGTTGATTCCGGTCGAATATACCGCCTTTGTCTGGGCGGCTTTGTGCGGCTGGGCCTTTTTTGATGAGCCGGTGACGCTGACCACAATGGCCGGCACCGCGCTGATAGTCGGGGGAAGTCTGGTCGCCGCACGCGCCAAGCCAAAACTGGTCGAGCATACCGAAATCACCACCGCTTGACCGACCGGACAGTAGAGTTTAATCGTGCGATTAAACCACCCCATAAGGAGCTTTCTCATGACCACAGCCTATATTGTTGATGCCGTCCGCACCGCCGGTGGCAAACGCGGGGGTAAACTTGCCGGTTGGCATCCCGTCGATCTTGGCGCGGCAGTGTTCAATGCAATTGCAGACCGCAATGATTTTGATACCAAAGCTATCGACGATGTGATCACCGGCTGTGTGATTCAAGGCGGACAACAGACAATGGATCTCGGCCGCAACGCTGTGCTTGCATCCAATCTGCCCGACAGCATCCCGGCGGTGACCATCGACCGCCAATGTGGTTCTTCGCAACAGTCGATGATGTTTGCAGCCCAGGCGATCATGTCGGGCACCCAGGACATCGTGCTTGCTAGTGGTATTGAAAGCATGACGCGCGTGCCGATGGGTTCGACAGCCATGCTCTACATGAAGGAAGGCATGGGCAATTATAAGTCGCCCGGTTTGGAAGCCAAATATCCGGGCATCATGTTCAGCCAATTTGTCGGCGCCGAAATGCTTGTGCAAAAGCACGGTCTGACCAAGGATGATCTGGATGCTTTTGCGCTGGAAAGCCACAAGCGTGCCGCGGCCGCTACTGAGGCCGGCCATTTCAAGCGTGAAATTGTGGCGTTGGAAATCGAAACACCCGATGGCAAGGAAATGCATGTGGTTGATGAAGGCATCCGGTTTGATGCCACATTGGAAGGCATTGCCGGCCTGAAGTTGCTGCAGGAAGGTGGTGCAATTACCGCCGCCAGCGCGTCTCAGATTTGTGACGGTGCCTCTGCCGTATTGATCGTTTCAGAACAGGCGCTGAAAGATCATGGACTGACGCCGCGTGCAGCGATCCGCCACATTTCGGTGACCGCAGGCGACCCGGTCATCATGTTGGAAGAGCCGTTGTTTGCGACCGAAAAGGCGTTGAAAAAATCCGGCATGAAGATCGAAGATATCGACGCCTATGAAGTCAACGAAGCCTTTGCTCCAGTGCCATTGGCCTGGATGAAGCATGTCGGTGCGACGCATGCGCGCCTGAATCAGCACGGCGGCGCGATTGCGCTCGGCCATCCGCTGGGCGCGTCGGGTACCAAACTGATGGCGACGCTGCTTGGCGTTCTTGACGCTACTGGCGGCAAATATGGTCTGCAAACCATGTGCGAAGGCGGTGGCCAAGCCAATGTCACCATTATCGAACGCCTGTAAGAACACGGCCCTAATCAATCCATCCATTTGAAGGACAAAACATGATACTCGATTCAACTATTTCCGCCGTTGTCACAGGAGGCGCATCCGGCCTTGGCGCTGCAACAGCGCGTGCATTGGCGGCAAAAGGCGTAAAGGTTGCGATCTTTGACCTGCAGGCGGAAAAAGGCGAAGCGGTTGCAGCCGAAATTGGCGGCGTGTTTTGCGAGGTAAATGTTACCTCCGACGAAAGCGTTGCAGCTGGCTTTGAAAAAGCACGCGCTGCGCATGGCCAAGAACGCGTTCTGGTAAACTGCGCCGGAACCGGCGCAGCGATGAAAACGGCAAGCCGTTCAAAAGAAGACGGCTCGATCAAATTCTATCCGCCATCTGCTTTCGATTGGCTGATTCAAATTAATCTGGTCGGTACTTTCCGCTGTATTGCGATGTCAGCGGCTGGGATGATGGCGCTCGATCCGATGAACGCCGACGGCGCGCGCGGTGCCATCGTAAACACCGCTTCGGTTGCGGGCGAAGATGGCCAGATTGGTCAGGTTGCCTATTCCGCGTCCAAGGCCGGTGTGATTGGTATGACCTTGCCTATTGCCAGAGATTTGATGAGCGAAGGCATCCGCGTGAACACTATCTTGCCGGGCATTTTCGAAACGCCGTTGATGATGGGCGCACCGCAGAATGTGAAGGATGCGCTGGCCGCATCGGTGCCCTTCCCCAAGCGCCTGGGCAAGCCCGAGGAATATGCAAATCTGGCACTGACCATGATCGAGAATGATTATTTCAATGGTGAGGATGTCCGTCTGGACGGTGCAATCCGCATGGCGCCGCGCTGACGGAAATACAGCCCTTCTCTCAATGAGAAGGTGAAGGAGCGGGGTAGGCAGTGCAACAGTCAGTTTGACACTGCCTACCCCCGACTCCACCCGCGTGCGGGAAGGAAAGAGGAGAAACTAATGACCGAATACACCCAGATCCGTTACGATGTAGAGGATGGGGTGGCGACGGTCACTCTCCACCGCCCGGAAAAGATGAACGCCTTCACCCGCACCATGATGAACGAAATGATCGCCGCGTTCGATGAAATCGACGCCGACGATTCGGTCCGCGCGGTGATCGTCACCGGTTCGGGCGAAAGGGCGTTTTGCGCAGGTGCCGACCTGACGCCTGATGAAGGTTCGGTGTTCGCCGACAGCACTCCGGTTGACGATTTGTCCGACCCGCGCGTGCGTGATGGCGGCGGTAAGTTGACCTTGCGCATTTTCGAATGCAAAAAACCCGTGATCGCAGCGGTCAATGGTGCCGCGGTGGGTATAGGCGTGACAATGCAATTGGCGATGGATTTCCGCCTTGCCAGCGACACCGCGCGCTTCGGTTTTGTCTTTGCACGGCGCGGCATTGTCCCCGAGGCCTGCTCGAGCTGGTTCCTGCCACGCATCGTTGGTATTCCGCAGGCACTCGAATGGTGCATGACAGGGCGGGTATTCGACGCGCAAGAGGCGCTGGCAGGCGGCCTGATCCGCTCAATCCATCCCGCCGACCAGTTGCTGGCCGAAGCGCGCAAGCTGGCGCGTGAAATTGCCGACAACGCCGCCCCGGTTTCGGTCGCAATGACCCGCGCGATGCTGTGGCGGCTATCGTCAACCGCGCATCCGATGGAAGCGCACAAGATTGACAGCCGCGCCATTTTCACCCGCGCGCGCTCGGGCGACGCCAAGGAAGGCATTGCCAGCTTCCTTGAGAAACGCACCCCCACATATCCTGACACTGTTTCAGAAAATCTCCCCGACTTCTTCCCTTGGTGGGACGAAGCGCTATACAGTTGACAAAAGGGGGAGCGATGGCAGCCACAGAACCGAAGACAGCCACAGCCGAAAATGGCGGCGCGCGGGAACAATTGCTCGAAGCGGCTAGCCAAATTATGCGTGAAGGTGACACAATCGACCTGTCGCTGTCCGAATTGTCGTTGCGTGCTGGCCTGAACAGCGCGCTGGTCAAATATTATTTCGGCAACAAGAACGGCCTGATGCAGGCGCTGCTCGACCGCGATATGGGAGAGATTGTGCATGGACTGGAGGCATTGGTTGCCAAGGATATGCCGCCCGAGGAGAAACTGCGCCGCCATATTGGTGCGGTGATCGACACCTATTATGCTTACCCCTATCTCAACCGTCTGTTAATGCGGATGATCCGCGACAGCGCGCCGGTGGAGGCTGCGCGCATCGCCGAACGCTATCTGCGCCCGATTTCACGCGTCTATGACCAGTTGATCAATGAAGGTGTGAAGGCAGGCAAATTCCTGCCGGTCGACCCGCAGCTTTTCTATTTTACAGTCACCGGTGCCGCGGATCGCTTCTTTACCGCGCGGCAAGTGCTGAAACATTGCTATGATCAGGACGACATCAGCCCCGAAATGCGCGATTCCTACCGCGAACATAGCATCGCGCTAATCATGCGCGGGCTACTGGCGTAACGCATGATGACATTTTTTGATTGACACCGTAGTGCTGAGCTTGTCGAAGCACGCCCCTCGATACTGCTGGACGCCCTTCGACAGGCTCAGGGCTTACGGTTTAACGAAATGCGACACGGGACCCAACGCCTCCCTGATCTCATCACCATCGGCGTCAAGCGAGGGCGGCTCCGCGAAGTAAGAGGCGGGTGTTTCCGAATAATGCACGGGATGCCGCATCGACCGATAATGCGCCGACCCGGCGACGGGCCTTTCCTCAAAGAAGCCCACAGCAGACAGATGCGGATCTGACAACACATCAATATTCCGGTTATAGCGCATAGCCGGGATGTTGTTTTCGGCTAGCATTGCCAACCATTCATCGGTTGTTTTTGAAGCCGTTGCTTCTTCAATCAAGGCATAAAGTTCACCGGTATTTTTGGTCCGCTCTTCATAAGTCGCAAAGCGAGGATCGTCGAAAACGGCCGGTGTGCCAGCCAATTCGAAAAAGCGGGACCATTGTTTGTCATTATACGGGACTATGGCGATAAAACCATCGGCAGTCGGATAGGGTCTGCGACGTGCGTTGACCGATCGGGTGTAGGCCAGTTTACCATTGCCGGGCAGGAAGGTTTCGCCCCACAGATTTTCGACCATGTGGAACCAGGTGAAACATTCGAACATCGGCACCTGCACAAACTGCCCGCCCGCACCATTGCTGCGCGCCAGCAAAGCTGCCATCGTCGCGTTCGCCGCGAACAAGCCGCACACCTTGTCGGCGATTAGCGACGGTGCATATTGCGGGCGATTGCCATCGCGCACTTCGCTTAACGCCGCAAAGCCTGACGCCGCCTGGATCAAGTCGTCAAAAGCTTGTAACTGGGAATAGGGTCCGTCGCTGCCATAGCCTGCGCAATGCACATAGATGATGTCAGGATTGATCGCCTTTACCGTGTCATAATCTAGGCCCAGCCGCTCCATTCCGGCCATGCGGACATTGTGGAAGAAGACATCAGCTCCTTTCAGCAGTTCGACCAGCATCGCCTTTTGCGCTGGATCGGCGGCATTCAGGTCGATCGATTTCTTGTTGCGGTTGAGCGCTGCATAAATCGGCCCAATGTCGGAGGGTGATTGCCCGGCGCGGCGCATCATATCGCCGCCATGTTCGACCTTGATCACCTCTGCACCCAGATCGGCCATTTGCAGCGTGGCAAATGGACCAAGCACCACCGTTGACATGTCAAGCACCCGCACACCCTTGAGCGGCCCTTGGGGTTCCTTTTCCCATTTCAGTTCAGGCCATGCCATCGACAATTCTCCTCCACATCGCGCTATCGGGATAACCGAAAATGCGTTATTGTCGAGTGTGGGGCATATGGAGATTGAACATGCGTACCAAATTTTTACCCCTTCTTGTTTTGCCCTTGGCAATGTCCGCTTGCTCCGCATCCGAAGTGGCAGATGCCCCTGCTCCCATTGGCGAGAAACAGGCCAAGCAGTTGGCGAAGGAACTGGATGGGAAAACACCGGGCGAACCAGTAAACTGTATTACTTCGATCAATGCGCGCGATGCCATGCGGATCAGCGACGATACGCTGCTATATCGCGTGTCGGGCAATCTGGTTTATCTGAACAAGCTGCGATCATCTTGCCCCGGGCTGGCACGTGGCGATGATATCATGGTAGTCGAAACCTATTCTGGCCAATATTGTCGGGGTGATTTCATCCGCCAGGTTGATCGCTATAGCGGCATGCAAGGACCGTCCTGCAGCTTTGGTGATTTCATTCCCTATAGGAAGGCGAAGTAGCGCGCCTCAGACGATTTCCGTATATTCATCTAAGGCAACGGCAAAGGCGGCGGGGTTAAGAACGACCCCCCCGTCAACCTGTCAGACCTGATCGAGTTGCAATTGGGCACGTCATGCGGGGCAGGATGCCGCCCTGCCCGCGCTTGGTCCAGCCATGCCGCGTCGTTGCGGCGATATCCTTATTGAAGGGTCACTGTCACCGCACGGCGGTTGAGCGCCCAAGACTGTTCGTTCGAACCATTGGCGGCAGGGCGTTCCTTGCCATAACTGACCGTCTGGATCCGCGCTGGATCGATGCCGAGCGAGGCGAGATAGTTTTTTGCAGAGTTGGCGCGGCGTTCGCCTAGCGCAAGGTTATAGTCACGCGTCCCACGCTCGTCGCAATGCCCCTCAACTGTCACACGCGTGCCGGGATATTGCGCCAGCCATTGCGCCTGCGCCTGCAAAGTCACCTGATCCTGCGCGTCGATATTGAACCGGTCGGTATCAAAAAACACCCGGTCGCCATCCATGCCGACGGTGCGGATGAAATCTTCCCTGGCTGCCGGGGTAATGACATTCTGCCCGGCATTGGGGTCGACCGGTGTGGTGTTTTCATTGCCATATTGGGTGTTGTCAGCGGTCGGTGGAAGGTCCTTGATTTCCTTCTTGCCGCAAGCTGCGAGCGCGGTTGTGGCCAACAATATCAGGCCCAGGGTGCGTGCTTTTGTCTTCATGCTTCTACTCCTTTGTCCTGCCCCGCTTCAAAAATCATCATGGCAACACCGGCCCCCAAGCCGGGTCGGATCCATCGACGGGTGTCGGCAGCTTTCGCTCGTTCTGACCGGTCAGATCAACCTGCCAGACGCTTGTTTTACCACTATTCCTCTCGGTGCGGAAGAACTGGATGACACGGCCATTTGGCGCCCAGGTTGGTGCCTCATCCTGCCAGCTGTCGGTGAGCAAACGTTCGCCCGAACCATCCGGCCGCATCGTGCCAACGCGGAAATCGCCAGCGATCCGCGTATAAGCAATCAGGTCGCCGCGCGGGCTCCATTCGGGGGTGGCATGGCGGCCCGCGCCAAAGCTTATCCGCCGCTGGTTTGATCCGTCGGCGTTCATCACATAAATTTGCTGGCTGCCCGACCGGTCGCTTTCAAACACGATCTGCTTGCCGTCAGGGGAAAAGCTGCCGCCAACATCAATGCCGGCCGTGTTGGTCAGCCGCACCGGCGTGCCACCATTGGCCGAGATCTTATAGACATCGGTGTTGCCTGCAATCGCCATCGAATAAAGGATGGTCTGCCCGTCGGGCGACCAGCGCGGGGCGAAGGTCGGGTTCTTGCTCGCGGTAATCAGTCGCTGCTTTCCGCTGTCGATATCATAGACATAGATACGCGGATTGCCGTCCTGATAGCTGAGATAGAGGATCGATTTGTAATTGGGCGAAAAGCGCGGTGTCAGCGCGGTTGACTGGCCATTGGTGATGAAACGGTGGTTGGCGCCATCCGAATCCATGATCGCCAGCCGCTTGACGCGCTTACCTTTAGGCCCGGTTTCGGCGATGTAGGCTATGCGGCTGTCGAAGAAGGGCAGCTCGCCGGTCAGTTTCGAATAGATCACGTCTGAACATTTATGCGCCGCCCGCCGCCAGTCACGCGGGGCGACCACAAAGCCCAGCCTTGTTACCTCTTGCCCGAAATTGACGTCGTACAAATAGCAGCCAACGGTCAAATTGCCGTCTCCACCGACTTTCACAAAGCCCTCGATCAATTGCTCGGCGTTGCGGCCTTTCCAATAATCATATTGGGGAGCGGTGACTTCGCCCAAAGTGATGGTACGGATGCCCGCTGGTCCCTGAGGTTCGAACAGTCCCGAATTGCGCAAATTGGCCGCGATCACCTCGGCAATCTGGCGGCTGAGGTCGCTGCTGTTGCCAGCGGCGGTATCGGCGGGATTGGCGGCAACGAAGGATGGCACCGCGATGCGGCGAACCTTGGCGGTGTCGAATTCGACAAGTTCGGGTTCGTCTTCCGCTGGGGGCGCAGGCGTAGTTTGCGCCGACGCTAAGTTAGGCACGCACAGTGCAGCGAAAGTCATCAATATCTTGCGAAGCCAGATGAGGGTCATGATCGGTTTCCTTGTCAGCTGCGCGGACGCAAACGCATCGAATGGCTTTTCCAGACATCGTAATAGTCTGGATCAAGCCCGCGATAGGGGGAAGCAGCACGGGCTGCCTGTAAAATGCAACGTTTGAGCGGCTCGGCCTGCGGGCGGTTGTTGTCGTTGACGCCGGTCTGGTTGGTGATCTGCACATCGTTGAGCCGCCCGCCATTATCGAGCCGAAGCGCAATGGTGGTTTCTATCGCGCGTACATCGACACCGCTAGGTGCGCAGCGTTCAACAAAGCGCAAAATCTGCGGGCCAAGCGCGACGTTGACTTCCTTGCGGACCTGTTGCGCGGTTTTGGCAGCAGGTGTGCCCGCCTTCACCCCGCCGCCGTCATTGGGGCTGGTCTTGGGTGGTGTCTTGGTTGTCGGTCCTTTGCCAATCCCAGCGATCGACTTTTCAAAATCTTTGCTGAATCCAGGTGATTTTGGCGGCGTGCGGGTGGGAGGTTTCTTGACCGTCACGGTCTTTGGCGGCTGCTTCTGCTGGACAACGGGCTTGGGTGGCACCTTTTGCACGACCGGTGTCGGCTGCGGCTTGGGTAGGATTTTCTGGACAGGTGTGGGTACCGGTTCAGGCTCCGCAACCTCGGGTTCCACTGTTTCCATCGACGGCGGGGCGGCAGCCTCGGCGGGCGCAGGCTCTTCCTGAATGGCGTCGGGGGCGCTCGAAATCTGGTCCTCACCGAAGATGGTGACTTGCATTGGCGCGGGCTTGCGGATCACCGGCGTGGTCATCAACAGGCCGAGCGCGAACGCCGCGACCAGCGCGCCATGCACACCAACCGCTGTCCCCAGCCCGATTTTCTCCTCGCGGTCCATAGCCAAAACCCTATTCAGCCTTCGATGAACCCGCCGTGACCATACTCACGGAGTTCAAACCGACACGGTTGAGTTCACCCATCACCCGCATCACCGTGCCATATTCAATCTCTGTATCGCCGCGCAGCAGTATCTGGAGCGGGTTGGCGGGGTCTTGCGAAGCCGCCACATCCTCCAGCCGCACCGATAGTGCGGCCAGCGTAACCGGATCGCCATCAACGAATATCTGTCCTTCCTTGTCGATCGAAATGTCGAGCGGCTCGACTTTTTGATCGAGCGGATTGGCCCGGCTTTCAGGCAGCTCGACCGGCACACCAGACACCAGCAAGGGCGCGGTCACCATGAAAATGATCAGCAACACCAGCATGACATCGACCAGCGGGGTGACGTTGATCTCTGCCATCGGCGCGCGCCGCGACCCGCGCCGACCACGGCTGCGCCCGCCCGATGAGGAAAGGTTCATGGCCATCGCCCTTACCCTTCCCGCTCCAGCTCACGGCTCAGCGTCCCGTGAAAACCATCGGCAAAGCGGCCCAGCCGCGCCTCATGCTGATTCACGCGGTGCGAGAAGCGGTTATAGGCGATCACCGCCGGGATGGCGGCAAACAGGCCGATGGCTGTTGCCAGCAACGCCTCGGCAATGCCGGGGGCGACCACCGCAAGGCTGCTATTCTGTTCTGCGGCAATCGCGGAGAAACTGCGCATAATCCCCCAGACGGTACCGAACAATCCGACAAAGGGTGCGACCGAACCGGTGGTGGCAAGGAAGTTCAGCCGGTTGGCGAGCTTGTCGGTTTCCGCTGCAATCGAGGCGTCCATCGCGGTGGCAAGCCGCTCGCGGGTACCGGCGCGGTCGATGCTCTTGCCATTGGTCGAGCGCCGCCATTCGGATACGCCAGCAGCAAACACGCGCGCGATTGGCAAATCGGCCTTGCCGCGTCCGTTGAAGAAACTGTCAATGTCAGACTGGTTCCAGAATTCGCGCTCGAACTTTTCGGTCTCGTCATTGATCCGGCTCATCCGGAACAGGAAGCCGACGATGATTGTCCACACCCAGATGCTGGCGAGAATCAGGCCGATCATCACAAATTTCACCACCCAGTCAGCGTCGATGAACAGCTGGATCGGGTCAAAGCTCGCGCCTTTTGCCGCCACCGCGCCAGCAGCCGATTGAGTGAGTGTCAAAAAATCCATTTGCTTCCCTTACTTTGCTTGTCCCTTGCCGTCGCGGATCGCGGCAAATTTGTCGAGCCAATCCTTCGGCTGCCGACGGGGACGCCCTTCTGGAGACAGAAAGCCGCCGTCACCGACGCTTCGGTCAGAATTTGGTCAGCGCGCATGACCTGTTGATGAATGATGACGCTCGCAGCGCGGATTTCTTCCATTTCGCTCACCACCAACAGCGCATCATCGAAATGCAGGCGCGCGATATTTGATCCGCAGATCGGCAACCGCATAGACCCCCTGCCCGCCCTCAAACGCCTCGCGCTGGCCAATCCCGGCGCAGGCCAGCATGTCGGAACGGGCGCGCTCCATGAAATGCAGATAGCGGCTATGATAGACCAGACCCGAAAAGTCGGTGTCCTCAAAATAGACCCGAACCGCGAACAGGTGCTGTGGGCCGTCGAAATGGCCGTGATAGGGTTGCGGACCGATCATTGCTTTGCGGCTTAACGCATGGATTCAGCGACAGGAAGGGGGTTATGCAAGGCGAGACTCGGTTGGTCGTTGATATGACTCCAACTGTCTACAATACACCGTCACCCCCGACTTGATCGGGGGTCCATGGTCTTTTGCCGAAGTTTAAACAGAGCTAGCAGACCATGGATTCCCGCTTTCGCGGGAATGACTGGCGCAAATACAGCTCGCCTATTTATCAAACAACCCATCCTGCCCACCTGCAGGTGGGTTGAGGCCCAGATGTTTCCACCCCGGCGGATTGAGCGCTCGACCGCGCGCGGTGCGGGCGATCAGGCCGAGTTGGAGGAGATAGGGTTCGACCACATCTTCGATTGTGTCGCGCGGTTCGCTTAGCCCCGCTGCCAGTGCTTCCACACCCACAGGCCCGCCGCGATAAATGTCGGCGATCATCGTCAGATAACGCCGATCCATTGCATCCAGACCCAGATGATCAACCTCCAGCCGGTTAAGCGCAGCATCGGCGATCTTCGCAGTCACCGTCGCCTCACCCGCAACATTGGCGAAATCGCGCACGCGGCGCAGCAGTCGCCCAGCGATGCGTGGCGTGCCCCGCGCACGCTTGGCAATTTCGCGCGCGCCATCAGGGGCAATGCCCAGGTCGAGCAACCCCGCCGCACGCGTTACGACCAGTTCCAGCTCGTCATGGGTGTAGAAATTCAGCCGCACCGGAATGCCGAACCGGTCGCGCAACGGCGTGGTCAGCAACCCCTGACGCGTGGTCGCGCCAACCAACGTGAAGGCGGGCAAGTCGATCCGCACCGACCGCGACGGGCCCTCGCCAATCATGATGTCGAGCGCACGGTCCTCCATTGCAGGGTAGAGGATTTCCTCCACCACCGGATTCAGGCGGTGGATTTCGTCGATGAAGAGGACATCGCCTTCTTCGAGATTGGTGAGCAACGCCGCAAGATCGCCCGACTTTGCAATGACCGGACCAGAGGTGGAGCGAAACCCAACCCCAATTCCTTCGCCACAATCTGCGCCAGCGTGGTCTTGCCCAACCCCGGAGGCCCGAAAAACAGCACATGATCGAGCGCATCGCCGCGCGATTTCGCGGCCTCGATAAACACCCGCAAATTCTCCCGCGCCGCCTGCTGGCCGATAAATTCTGACAGGCTTTTGGGGCGAAGAGCCGCGTCAATATCCTCGGGCTTGCGCATGGGGGTTAGATGGGGGTTATCGGTCAAAACACTATCCTACCTACCGCCACGCTGTTGGTCTGGGAAAAGATCCAGCTCATACCGACATTCTGAGCATTCCCGATCTGGCCACAGCTTTTTGCCAGCGTCCAATTGGAAAATGCCGTTCCAATTCACCAAAAAACGTCTGATCATTAAAAATATACTCGCGGTCGACTGGCTTGGCGCAACCAGGGCAGCGGCTCAATATCCAACACCCAAGAGATAAAGAGGAAAAGGTCCCGATTATTATCACAAATGCGGATGCCGAAGCCGATTGATAGGCAAAAAAAAGAACCGCGAAAAACATCAAAAAATTGAGAATGCGCCCGATAACAGCGATCTCATATGGCGTAAAACTGCTCTTAATATATTCAGAAATGGTCATTTGTTACCGCCTCCAGCGCATATGACCACTTCTGAGAGAATTTCCCGATGGACCCTGAAACAAGTTCGGGATGACCTCGTTGGCAAAAACCACTCTCAAATAATTCGTCACCCTGAACTTGTTTCAGGGTCCATTTCGCAGCTAAGCTCCGCCCATGCGAGAGGAAAAACAGCCCTGCGTCTACATCCTTGCTAGCAAGCTTTACGGTTCGCTGTATATCGGCGTGACATCGAACCTTGTTGGCCGCATGTGGCAGCATCGCAATCGCGCGATGCCCGGACATACGTCGAAATATACGATCTACCGTCTCGTTCACTTTGAATTGTTTGGCGACATGGAACGCGCGATCAAGCGCGAAAAGCAGTTGAAGAACTGGCACCGGCCTTGGAAAATCAACCTGATCAACGAGCATAACCCGCATTGGGCTGATTTGGCGGTGGGGTTGGGTTTGCCGCCTCTTGGGAATAGCAAACCTCCCGATGGACCCTGAAACAAGTTCAGGGTGACGGTTTCTGATAGGTTGAGAGCAAATCACCGCGCCGCCCTCTTCAACGCCAACCGCACCAGCGCATCCAGCGTCGCCTCGCTGCCCAATTCCTCCAGCGCCAGTGCCACCGCACCCTGCGCCTCACCGGGCTTGAATCCCAATCCCGTTAGTGCCGACACTGCATCGCTAGCATGGCCACCGCCGCCCGCGCCTGACGCCATCAGCTTCGCGCCTCCGCCCAGACCGGCGAGCGCGCCGACCTTGTCCTTTAGCTCATTGACAATCCGGCTGGCGAGTTTCGGCCCCACACCGTTGGCGCGCGCCACCATTGCGCTGTCACCACCGCCAATGGCGCGCGCCAGATCATCGGCCTCCAGCGCCGAAAGGATCGCCAGCGCCACTTTCGCGCCCACGCCCTGCACACCGATTAAAAGCCGAAACCAGTCGCGTTCGTCGCGGCTAGCAAAGCCGATCAGCCGTTGGTCGGTCTCGCTCACCAGCATTTCGGTGAAGACCGTCGCGAAATCATCGACCTTGCCCAGTGCCGCCAAAGTCCGTGCGCTCGCCTGCACCAGATAGCCGACGCCGTTCACGTCGATCACCAGGCTGTCGCTGCCCGTTTCATCAATGCGGCCATAGAGTTTCGCGATCATAGCTCCGGTTAACGCCTGCACGCCCACCTAGCAAGCAAAAGAGAACATCGGGGGAACGACACCGTTCAGCCACGCGAAAGCGATTGCAGCTTAATGCGCCGACAGAATTTGGGGGTCTGTCATGTTCAAGCGCACTTTCACTGCCGCTGCCATCGCTTTGGCTGCCATCGCGCAACCAGCCTTTGCGCAGGAAATCTATATAGGCGCGAGCAAACACAGCGTCGATACGCCTTTTTCGCTCGAAACCGGCGAAGGCGGCAGCGATCTGCAGGCGGGCATCCGCAGCGCGCCGATTGAAGCGCTGAAAGCCATTGGCAAGCCGTCGGCCTATCTGCACGCACAGGCGAGCCTAAATGGCGACACAAGCCTTGCCGCAGTCGGCCTCAGCTGGAAAATCGGCGACAAAATCTATGTGCGCCCAGGCATCGGGCTGGCGCTGCACACCGATCATATCAAGGAATTCCGCGCCGATGGCAGTCGGCTCGATCTGGGATCGCGCATCTTGTTTGAACCCGAAATCGCGTTAGGCGCAAAATTGTCAGGCACGGTTGCTGCCGAACTAAGCTGGGTGCATGTCAGCCATGCGCAACTGTTGAGCGGGCAGAATCCGGGAATGGATTTTATCGGCGCGCGGTTGGTGTTTTCTTTGAAATAGCGGCTCAGCGGATATGATGCGCATGGGTGATTGCCACCGCCAATGCATCGGCGGCATCCTCTCCCGCCAGCTTCACCCCCGGCAATAGCACACGCAGCATCGCGGCAATCTGATCCTTGTCGGCCTTGCCCGTCCCGACCACCGATTTCTTGACCAGCCGCGCAGCATATTCGGTAACAGGAACGCGGTTGCGGGCAGCGCCCAGCAACACCACACCACGCGCCTGCCCCAGTTTCAGCGTCGATTGCGGATTTTTGTTGACGAACACCTCCTCGACCGCCGCCTGATCGGGCTTAAAATGGTCGATCACCGCACGCAGTTTTTCATCCAGAAGCACCAGCCTATTCGCCAGCGGCAATTTGGCGTCGGTCGAAATCTCGCCATTGTCGATATGGCTCAGCCGATTGCCCTCTTTGGCAATGACGCCCCAGCCGGTCGTTCCCAGACCGGGGTCTAATCCCAAAATGATCATAATGTCTCTTTAGCCGTGCGATGGATCAGTTGTCTGCACTCATATCGAGAACGACTTCGCCATTTTTGTCGACGACATATTTGGGCATCCATTTGACATCCCAGACCAGCCCGACCTTTTCGAGCAGCCAGATCACCCAGCCCGACGGATCATATTCATACCAGCGAATGCGGAAGTCTGCGGCGCGCGCGTGGTGATGGTGGTTGTTGTGCCAGCCCTCGCCCAGCATCAGGATCGACATGAACCAGTTGTTGCGCGAATTCTGCTTGCCTTTGAAATTCTGATAGCCGGTCACATGGCCGAAACTGGCGAGCGACAGGAAGACGTGCAGCACGATCAGGCTGCGTAAGCCCCCAGCGATCAGAATCGTTCCTACCAATTGCTGCCAAGTCGAGCCAAAAGCCAGCCACCACAAGGCGGGCATCACCACGAGCGAGGCGAAGAACCACCACCAGCGGGTACGGCTGCAAAACACGGCCGCGGGCTGTCGATCAGGCCGCGGCCATAGACTTTACATCGGTATAGGTTTCGTCGAGCACCCAGCCGAAATGCGCCATGTAAAGCCGCGAAAGCCGGTCATCGGCTTGCCAAAGCTGTCGTAAAAGGGCTGTGCGCGTCGCCGGGACGGTCGGTGTAGCGGTGGTGACGACGGTGATCGATTGACCATTTGATCACCGATCCAACCGCTACCATCGCCGCCATAGCACCAAGAATATATTCCATAGCCTGCGAGGTCTTGAACGCACGGTGCGCAAACAACCGGTGATAACCCAGCGAAATGCCCAGCATATTCATGATGTAAAGCGCAAGGAAGCCGGTCCATTCGACCCAGCCTGATCCGTAGACCAGCATCCAGATGATCGCGCCGATGGCACCCGCCCATTTGACACCCGACAGTGTTAAATATTCGCGACGATAGGCCGCGGCGAGCGGGCCGCCGACCCAGATACCAGGCTTAATCCCTTCGACCGGCTGTTCTTCCGCAGCATTTGACGCGCCATCAATGGCTATGCCCTGAGCAGTCATGCCTTCTGCTTCCTATCCTGCGTTTCCAGCTTTGCCCAACGCACATTCCAGATCAGCCCCAATTTTTCGAGCGCGGCAATGACCCAACCGGTCATGTCGATTTCGTACCAGGCAAGGCTGGTATTGGCAGCGCGCGGATGACCGTGATGGTTGTTGTGCCAGCCTTCCCCCAGCGAGATCAGCGCAATGACCCAGTTGTTGCGCGACTGGTCATGGCCGCTGACAAAGCGCTGGCTGCCATAGATATGGCCAAAGCTGTTGACGCAGGCGATGGCATGAAGCGCAAGTACCCCGCGCAGAAATCCAGCAATCAGAACCGTTCCCAATACCGCGTCGGGCCTTCCCGCCGCCAGCGCCCACAGCGTCGGCAGCACGATCACCGAAATCAGGAAAATCGGGATGCGATAGCGGTCAACAAACAGCACGGCTTTATCTTCCGCAACGCCTTTGCCATAGACCGCCTCATCGGTCATGCTGTCGACGAAAACCCAACCGAGATGCGAATATTTCCACCCCTTGAACCCGCCGGTCATGCGGCCGTGATCATCATAATAGGGGCTATGAATGTCGCCCGCGCGGTCGCTGTGCGAATGGTGGCGGCGGTGTTCGGCGATCCAGCGGCGTAGAGAGCCAAACGACCCGAGTTGCGCAAGGATCGCGATGGCATAGCGCATCGGCGTCGAAGTTTCGAACGCCTTGTGCGTAAAAAATCGGTGATAGCCAATCGACATCGAAAGGATGTTCATCACATAAAAGGCAGTAAAGGCGCTCCATTCGACCCATCCGGTTGGCTGGGTCGCGATAAAATAGATAGCGGCGAGCGCAGGGATATTTTTGGCGAACAGGTAAAAGATATGCTCGGCATTTTTGCGGCGCGCGGCGGGCGTGCCATATTGGATGCCCAGGGGCCGTTCTTCGATCAGGTCACGTTCCGCCGCATGCGCGGCAGGCAGGGAGAATATTGAGGCATCCGCAGGCGACCCCGCCTTTGCCACTTCCCCGGCTCGACTAGCCATGTGCAACCTCCCGATTCAATTCATCGGAAGTGAACATATACCGTTATTAAAAAAGTGCAAAATTGTTAACCACGGGCATGGCCCAATTGTTGGCGGCTGAGAGCGATCAGCCCAGCTTCGCCATCACTTCGTCGCTGATATCGTAATTGCCCCAGACGGTCTGGACATCGTCGTCATCTTCCAGCGCATCGATCAGCTTGATCAGTGTCGCGGCATTGGCTTCGTCAACCTCAACCTCGGCATGAGGTTTCCAGGCAAGTTTGGCGCTCTCTGCTTCGCCGAGCGAACCTTCCAGTGCCTTGGCAACTTCGTGCAGCGCATCCATTGCGGTCCAGATGCTGTGTTCGTCTTCGCCCGATTCGACATCGTCGGCGCCTGCTTCCAGCGCGGCCTCGAAAATCGTATCGGCATCGCCAACCTTTGACGGATAGGTGATCAGGCCCATCCGGTCGAACCCGTGGCTCACCGCGCCAGACGCGCCCAGATTGCCGCCATTTTTGCTGAAGGCTGTGCGAACATTGGTCGCGGTGCGGTTGCGGTTGTCGGTCAACGCCTCGACAATGACAGCAACGCCGCCGGGGCCGTAACCTTCGTAGCGCACCTCTTCATAATCTTCGCCGCCAGCGGCCGCCGCCTTGTCGATCGCGCGCTGGATATTGTCCTTGGGCATCGACTGCGCCTTGGCCGCGTTGACCGCGAGCCGCAGACGCGGGTTCATGTCGGGATCAGGCATCCCCATCTTCGCTGCGACGGTGATTTCGCGGCTGAGTTTGGAAAACATCGCGGAGCGCTTCTTGTCCTGCGCGCCTTTGCGGTGCTGGATATTTTTGAATTTGCTATGGCCTGCCATGGCTCTCTTCTTTTCGGCTGGAATGGAATTGAAGGCGCGCCCTTACATCAGGTTCGATTATCAAAGCAACCGCTGCCACCATCCGACATCGCGCCAGCCGCCCATTTTCCAGCCAACCTCGCGATAAACACCAACGGCCGTAAAACCCATCGCCTCGTGCAGGCCGATACTCGCTTCGTTCGGAAGGGCTATCCCGGCAAAAAGCGCATGTAAGTTGCGCTGCTTGAGCATTGGGAACAGCGCGACATACAACGCCTTGCCTATTCCTCGTCGCGCATAAGTCGCATCAATATAAACTGCGACATCGGATGATGTTGCACAGGCTTCACGGGTGCGGTGCGGGCTGCCATAGGCATAGCCTGCGATTTGCCCCTCTATCTCGGCCACCAGCCAGCCATGGCTTTCGCCGTAGGCGGTAATCCTATGGGCCATTTCCGCCGTGTCGGGCGGATCGAGCTCAAAGCTGACCCAGCTATCGGTTACATAAGGACGGTATATTTCGGCACAACGCGCAGCATCAGCGGTAGTTGTGGACCGGATTGAGGCGATCACCCCAGCTTCACCGCAGTCCCGCTGGCGCTGACCATCAGCATAGAGCTTTGAGCGCCCAGCACTTCATAATCCAGGTCGATGCCGATCACGCCATCGGCACCCAAGGCGCGAGCTTCGTCGGCCAGTTCTTTCAGCGCGGTTTCGCGGGCGTCGCGCAAAGAGTTTTCATACGCTCCCGACCGACCGCCAACAATGTCGCGCACGCTGGCGAACAAGTCTTTGAAGATATTGGCGCTCCTTCAACCTGATTCTCAAACTACCTTAGCCGTTCGTCCTGAGCTTGTCGAAGGACGATCCAGCAGACGTCCGTTGTGCTGTGCTTCGACAAGCTCAGCACGAACGGTTGAGGAAGGGTCTAGGATCAAGCCAGACCCAAAGCCGACTTATACGTTTCCAGCACCGCTTCCATTTCCTGACGGTCGTCGTTGGTCATTTTGCGCAAACGCACGATCTGACGCATGATCTTCGCGTCATAGCCCTGGCTCTTCGCCTCTGAATAGACATCGCGAATGTCATCGGCGATGCCCTTTTTCTCTTCTTCCAGACGCTCGATGCGTTCGATGAACAGGCGTAGCTGGTCGGCGGCGATATTGCCTTCTGCCATTTTAATCTCCGGTTGGTTAGGGGCCAGTGTTGACCCGAATCATTTGATCAATCGCTTAAGCGACGCCCGTGGAAAGATAAACTGTCCGAGTGTCCGTTCGCCGCTAATCCACAGATTTGTTTCGCCTGCGGGCGAAAGAGGCAAGAGATGTTGAGTATCAATCTTGCGTTGCGCAAAAATCCAACGCCTCTCTCCCTCTTGCCGCTTTCACAAATCAATGCCCGCCTTCATTCTTTGCCATGCTTTCCTGCATCCGCGCCAATTGTTCAGGCGTTGCCTCGCTTTGATAGCACGCCTTCCAATCGGCTGGCGGCATGCCGTGGATCAGGGTGCGCGCTTCCTCCTTGGTCAATCCCGGCTGCGCCTCCATCACCCAGTCGGCGAGGCAGTTACGGCAGAAGCCGGCGAGACCCATCAGGTCGATATTCTGTGCGTCATGCCGGTGTTGCAGGTGCGCGACCAGCCGGCGAAAGGCAGCGGCAGCGGCCTCATCCGTCATTGCCAAGTCATCTTGCATAGCTATGTCCCTTCCTGTTCGCGGTTAAGCCCGTTATGGGGTGGGCAACGAACAATATCCAGAGCGCGAAAGAGCGACATCCATGCAATATCACAAGCCGCGTATGCGCAAGGTCCGTATCCTCGCGACACTGGGTCCCGCCAGCGACACGCCCGAAATGATCGAAAAGCTGTTTCGCGCCGGTGCCGATGCCTTTCGCATCAATATGAGCCACGGTGAACAGGCGGACAAAGCCAGGCTGGTCACGCATATACGCGCGCTCGAAAAGGCCTATAACCGCCCGACGACGATATTGGTCGATTTGCAAGGCCCCAAGCTGCGTGTGGGTACCTTTGCTGGTGGCAAGGTCGAACTGAAAACCGGCGCCGAATTCCGGCTCGATACCGACAAGAAGGCTGGCGATGTGAAGCGCGTCCACCTGCCGCATCCGGAAATTTTTGCAGCTCTGGAAGTCGATGCGCGGTTGCTGCTCGACGATGGCAAGCTGGTGTTGCGCGTCACTGAAATCGGGCCTGATCACATCAAGACAATAGTCGAAGTCGGCGGAATGCTCTCAGATCGCAAGGGGCTGAATGTTCCCGATGTCGTGGTGCCGATCGCAGCGCTGACCGAAAAGGACCGGTCGGACCTCGCCTTTGCGCTGGAACAGGGCGTTGACTGGGTGGCAATGTCGTTCGTCCAGCGGCCAGAAGATGTCGCCGAAGGCAAAAAGCTGATCGGCAACAAGGCGGCCTTGCTCGCCAAGATCGAAAAGCCGGCAGCAATCGGACGGTTGGAGGAGATCCTCGAGCTCGCCGATGGCGTGATGGTCGCTCGCGGAGACCTGGGGGTTGAACTTCCCCCCGAACAGGTCCCGCGCCTGCAAAAACACATTGTTTCGATGGCGCGACAGATGGGCAAACCCGTAGTTGTCGCCACGCAGATGCTCGAATCGATGATTGTCTCCCCGACCCCTACCCGCGCCGAAGTGTCGGATGTGGCGACCGCCATTTATGACGGGGCGGACGCAGTCATGCTGTCCGCTGAAACGGCGGCAGGTGCATGGCCGATTGAGGCCGTCTCGATCATGGACCGCATCGCCCAGCAGGTCGAAAGCGATCCCGATTTCTTCAAGCGCATCCACTTCACCGAAACCCGACCCGACGCCACCACTGCCGACGCTCTGGCCGAAGCCAGTGGCCGGATTGCTGACACGGTGGAAACCAGCGCTATCATCTGTTTCACCTCATCGGGTTCAACCGCACGCCGCATCTCGCGCGAACGCCCTTCAGTGCCTTTGCTGGTGCTGACCGCATCGAAATCGACCGCACGCCGCCTTGGACTGCTTTGGGGTGCCTTTGCCGTTCCCACCAAGGATATTGGTTCGTTCGAGGAAATGGTTGCCAAGGGCAAGCGCATGGCGCTGCGCTATTCGCTGGGTAGTGCGGGTGCGCGGCTGATCATGATGGCAGGGGTGCCGTTCGGGACGCCGGGGTCAACCAACGTGCTGCACGTGGTGCGACTGACCGGGGATGAATTGAAGGGGCATTGAATTGGCTAAGTCCATTGCTCTCTCTGCGTTAATGGCACTGATTTTGGCGGTTCAGTCGCCACTCTATGCCGAACGGAAAATGGGGCAGTCTTATGGCAACCCTTGCTGGACGACGCCTCGAGGCGTTCTTCAAGTGGGTCATGTCTCTTTTCTAAGGGACGATGCGACTGATGTGGATGTCGTGTTTGACGAACAGGGATTGGCCGCGATCGAGATTGCCTTTTCGGAAAGAGGAACCCGCAAACTAGGCGCAGCCCAGCAGGGTAAGGTCGGAGCGCGTCTTCCGGTGTGCTTGGGCACCCAATTGCTAACAAACCCGATATTGAACGAGACAATACAAGGGAATACGCTACATATTTCTGGTCCCGACCTAGCCGAAGCACAACGACTTTCCCATCGCCTGAAAGCTTATTTCAATCTCAACGAAAAATGACAGGTTTGCGGTAACAGCAGGCTGCCATCCCCATAGCTATAAAAGCGATAGCCCTCGTCAATGGCATGGCGATAGGCCGCCTGCATATTTTCCAATCCCATCAGCGCGCTGACCAGCATGAACAAGGTCGATTTGGGTAGGTGGAAATTGGTCATCAGGCCGTCGATGGCTTTGAACCGATAGCCGGGGGTGATGAAAATCGCGGTATCGCCCTCGAACGGCTGAATGATGCCGTCATCGTTTGCCGCGCTTTCAATCAAGCGCAGCGAGGTCGTGCCGACCGGGATGATCCGACCACCCGCCGCGCGCACTGCGTTCAGCCGTGCGGCCGTCGGCGCGTCGATCTGGCCCCATTCAGCGTGCATGATATGGTCGGCGGTATCGTCAGCCTTCACCGGCTGGAACGTCCCTGCCCCAACATGCAGCGTCAGCGTCTCGTGCCCAATTCCCGCCGATGCGAGCGCAGCCATCAATTCCGGCGTAAAATGCAGCGACGCCGTTGGAGCGGCAACAGCGCCGTCCTTTTGCGCAAACATTATCTGATAATCGCTGCGGTCTTGGATATCGGTCGGGCGCTTGCCTGCGATATAGGGCGGCAAGGGCATCTTACCTGCCCTCTCCAGCAGCAGCTCGACCGGCTCATCCCCTTCAAACGCCAGAATGAAGCTGCCGTCGGGAAAACGCTCAGCGGCAATCGCCGAAACGCCCGCACCAAATTCGATCCGGTCGCCAACCCTTAACCGCTTTGCGTTGCGGATGAAGGCTTGCCAGCGGCGCAGGTCAACGCGTTTGTGCAGCGTCGCGCCAATCCGCGCTTCATCGCCTTTGAAGGTGCGTCTGACGCCTTCGAGCTGGGCCGGGATTACGCGGGTGTCGTTGAACACCAGACAATCGCCAGCACGCAGACAGGATGGCAGGTCGCGCACCAATCGGTCCGTCAACGCACCATCACCCGACACGCACAGCATGCGCGCGGCGTCGCGAGGGGCAACCGGCCTTAACGCGATACGCTCAGGCGGTAGCGCAAAATCGAACAGGTCTACGCGCATGCGCGCAGGCTCAATTTGTGGGTGGCGGAGGGGGAGGGGGCGGCGCGGTCACATCCGGACGTGCCAGTGCAGCAAAATCTGGCGGCGGAACATTGTCCGCACCGATTGACGCCTGAACGATCTTGTCAGGATTGGCGGGCGGTTCGCCACGAGCGATGGCATCGACATAGGGCATTCCGGCAATCACCCGGCCAAATCCGGTATATTTCTTATCCAAGCCGAAATTGGGCTGGAAAAGTATGAAGAACTGGCTGTTGGCGCTGTCGGGATCGTTGGTCCGCGCCATCGAAACCGTTCCGCGCAAATGCGGCATGGCGTTGAATTCCGCCTTCAGGTCAGGAAGGTCCGAATCGCCGGTGCCTGTTCCGGTGGGATCACCGGTTTGCGCCATGAAACCTTCGATCACGCGATGGAAAATAATCCCGTTGTAAAAACCGCGGCGGGTAAGCGTCTTGATCCGCTCTACATGGCCTGGGGCGACGGTGGGATTCATCAGAATCGAGACGCGACCGCCGGTCGACAGGTCCAGATGCAGGATATTCTCCGGGTCCACTGTGGCCGCTGCCGGTGCGGGTGCCGCTGGTGCCTGCTGTGCATAGGCCGAAGGCATGACGCCGAGAAGGAGAAGGAAAGAAAGGAATAACCGGTACATGCCGCAATAGGCTCCTGTTGATTTCGGCCCCCTTTAGCCGGTTGAACTGTCCTTGTCATGAACGAAGCACAGTTGCCATTTCGTGCTTTTCGTTTCATGTGGCAGGGCAGCAGTTCAGGGAGAACACAGACATGGCTAATATGCGCACATCGATCATGTGCAGCCTTGCGGCAGCACTGTTGGTTTTGCCCGGATGTGACGACAATACCGATAGCGACGGCGATGGCAAAGTGTCGCAGACCGAGCGTGCCGAAGAAATGGCGCGCGACGGATATTTGCCGATTCAGCCCGGAAAGTGGAACATCCGCTTCGAAGTCAAAGACGTCAAATTGCCAGCGATGGTGAAGGGTCAAGCCGACGAGATCAAGGCCGCGCTTTCAAAAGAGGCCGCTGGCCATTCGTGCCTGAGCGAAGCCGAGGCGAGCAAGCCGGGTGCCGATTTCTTTGGCGGTGAGGGTACAGAGAATTGCACCTACACCTCATTCGATATCGCCGGGAACCGCGCAAAAATGGGCTTGTCTTGTGGAATGGGCGGACTGGGTAAGGCGGCAATGGACCTTGATGGAACCGTTGGCGACACCGAATTCCAGTTTGATACCAAATTGGTCCTCGAAGTGCCGATGGCGGGCAAAATTGAAATCCAGGGTGCAACCATCGGCAAGCATGAAGGCAAATGCACAGACGGCGCGTGATGCGACTGCGCCTTTTCCTGCCGCTCGCCCTGCTGCTGCAGAGCGGTGTCGTTTCGGCCGTTGCACCGAATGGCAAAACCATTCCGCAAGAAGCCAGCATCCGTATCGATTTTGACCGGAGCTCGATAACTTCAACGAGCCTGAGCGGAGAGGCCGGAGTTGCCGGGAGATTGGTGACAGCCGACGATCCGGTGCGTGTTGCCTCTATCTCCAAACTGGTCGGCGCACTGGCCGTGATGCGGTTGGTCGATCAAGGCAAGGTCGACCTTGACCGCGATGTGTCTGACTATCTGGGCTGGCGACTGCGCAACCCATCCTTCCCGGATACCCCGATAACTTTACGCCTTTTGCTGTCACATCGCGCCGGCATTCGCGACAAGGTCGACTATATCCTGCCGCTCGATGGGGAGCTATCAACGGTTCTAGCCAACCCTGCTGCGTGGGACAGCGCGCATGCGCCGGGCACATATTTCAGCTATTCGAACCTCAACTCTCCGGTGATTGCGGCGACGCTTGAAGGCGCAACCGGTGAGCGCTTTGACAAGCTGGTGGCGCGGCTGGTGCTTGAGCCGCTGAAACTGGACGCTTGCTTCAATTGGCATGCGGGCTGCTCACAAAACCGGCGTGCACAGGCGGTCACATTGTTACGACCCAATGGCGATCTGGCAAAGGACGCGGCTGGGCCGGAGGCGTGCGCGCTGGTCCCCGCGACCGACGGCAGCTGCGACCCTGACCGCTATATACTCGCACGCAATGGCTCGGCCTTCAGCCCACAGGGTGGCTTGCGGATTTCCGCGCATGATCTCGCCAAAATCGGGCAAGTGATGCTCAACAAGGGAAAGCCTCTGCTCTCGCGCACAGCATTTAAACAAATGACCGGTGAAGCTTGGGGCTTTGACGGCAAAAATGGCGATGATGTTAAGGGCTATTTCACCAGCTATGGGCTCGGCGTCCATCGGCTGCGCGATGCCAAGGGGCGGCTGTGGATCGGCCATGTTGGGGAAGCCTATAGCCTGCGCGCCGGTTTCTGGATGGAAATGAAGGCGCGCAAGGGCTTTGTCCGCTATGTCACCATGGTCGATGAATTTGCGCCGGTCGGCCATTGCTTCGACCGTTGCCCGTGATAAGGTCTGGCAGGTTTAATATCGGGAGGGGCACATGGCCGTCATGAATTCTCACAATTTGCGCATTGCTGGCGCGGCGGCTTTGGTGGTGCTGGGTTGCACGTCGATTGGCTCTCCCGCGGCGGCGAAGCCCGATTAGTCGGAAAGCATCAAAGCCGATTATGACGCTTCGCTTGGTGCGATGTGGGACCATTTCCACCGCAACCCGAACTGTCGTTCCGCGAATATAAGACCGCCGAACGCATGGCGCAGGAACTGCGCGCTGTTCCCGGAATGCAGGTCACCGAGAAGGTGGGGCAAACCGGTGTGGTCGGCGTCCTCAAAAATGGCGCTGGCCCGGTGGTGCTGGTGCGCGCCGATATGGACGGGCTGCCAGTGCCCGAACGCTCGGGCCTGCCCAATGCCTCGACCGTCAAGCAGGTTGGCGTTGATGGGCTGGAAATGCCGGTGATGCACGCCTGCGGGCACGATGTGCACATCACCTCGCTCGTCGGCACCGCCCGACAACTGGCACGGATGAAAGACCGTTGGAAAGGCACAGTGGTCTTCATCGTCCAGCCTGCCGAAGAACGCGTCGGCGGGGCCGATGCCATGGTGAAGGACGGTCTCTATACCCGCTTTCCCAAACCCAATTATGCGCTCGCCTTCCACGTCGCCGCTGAACTGCCCACGGGCAAGATTTCGGCCGCAGAAGGCATTCAATACAGCTCCGCCGACAGCGTCGATATCCGCGTTCACGGCGTAGCCACCCACGGTGCAGCCCCGCATCTGGGCAAAGACCCGGTCTATATTGCATCGCAGCTGGTGGTTGCGTTGCAAGGAATTATCAGCCGCGAAAAAGGGCCGCTAGACCCCGGCGTAATCACCGTCGGTGCCATCCATGGCGGGCAGAAGCACAATATCATTTCGGAATTTGTCGATCTGCAGGTCACCGTCCGCGCGAATAGCCAGGAAGTCCGCGATAAGCTGATTGCCTCAATCGAACGCGTTTCAAAAGGCGTCGGCATCGCCAATGGTTTGCCCGATGACAAACTGCCAACGGTCAAGGTCACCGAAACCACGCCGGTCACCGTCAACGATGCTGCTCTCGCACGGCGGCTGAACAGCGCCATCGGCAACGCGCTGGGCAAGGAAGTGGTTGTACCCTTCCGCCAGACCAATATGGGCGCGGAAGATTTTGCCTTCTTTGTCGATCCGTCCTTCGGCATCCCCGGCTATTATTTCGCAGTTGGCGGAACCAACCCGGCGTGGATTGACGCAGCGAAGAAGGGCGGACCACCCATCGCCGGCCACCATTCGCCTCTGTTCAAGATTGATCCCGAACCATCAGTGCGGCTGGGCGTCGAGGCAATGACGGCGGCTGTCTTGGATTTGCTGAAGGCTTGATGGCGCGCAAGTCCCGCGATTATTGGGAAGACAAAGAAGAAGCGGCGGAGCCGGTGCTTTCTTGCTGGCTATGCTCGCGTCCTATGGGGGAGATTGTCGAATGGCATCACCCTGTCCCCAAAAGTCGGGGCGGGCGTGAAAAGCAGCCGATCCATCCGATTTGCCACCAGGCGGTGCACAACAACTTCACCAACAGCGATCTGGAAAGGCGCTATTCCAGCACCGAAGCCTTGCTCGGCCATGAAGAGATCAGGCGGTTTGTCGACTGGGTCGCCAACAAACCGCCCGATTTTCACGCGCCTACGCGGAAGCGATAACTTCCTCTTTCGTCTTCCACAGCGAAAATCCAATCCCGCCGAGGATCAAAGCAAAGGTCACGCCAAGGCTCAGCACCGGCGGGAATTTGCCACCACTCAGCAGGAAGTCGGCAACGAAGATCTTCGACCCAATAAACACCAACACCAGAGCCAGCGCATATTTCAGATAATGGAAACGATGCACCATCGCCGCCAGTGCGAAATAAAGTGCGCGCAGGCCAAGAATCGCCATGATGTTGCTGGTATAGACAATGAAAGTGTCTGTGGTGATGGCAAAAATCGCCGGGACCGAATCCACCGCGAACACCAGGTCGGCCAGGTTGATCACAATCAGTGCTAGTAACAACGGAGTCATGGCGCGGACCATCTTGCCGGTTTTATCGTCCGGAACTTTGACGATGAACTTTTCGCCATGCAGCTCGGGAGTAACGCGGAAATGCTTGTTCATAAAGCGAACGACCGGGTTGCTCTCAACGTCCATTTCCTGATCGCCGCTGAATAGCATTTTGATACCGGTCGCGATCAGGAACAGCGCGAACAGATAGAGCGTCCAGTAGAATTGTTCGACCAGCGCCGCGCCCAGTGCGATCATGATACCGCGCAGCACAATCACCGCAATAATACCCCATAAGAGGGCCCGATATTGGTATTTGGCGGGAATGGCAAAATAGGTGAAGATCAGGCTGATCACGAAGACATTGTCGATCGACAGCGCCTTTTCGATGAAAAAGCCGGTATAATATTTCATCCCTAGGTCGGCGCCCTTTTGCATCCAGACCCAGACACCGAATGCCAGCGCAATAGCAATGTAAAAGGCAGTGAGCTTCAGCGATTCGCCGATACCCATTTCTTTGTCTTCCTTATGCAGGAAACCAAGGTCAAAGGCGGTGAGCGTTGCCACAAGGCCGATAAAGCTCAGCCAGAACCAGACCGGCGTTCCCAGCCAGTCCATCAACAGAAATTCCATCTAATTATCCCGTAACGCAAAAAAGGGAGAGGGTTTGCAACATATCTTATGCTGCTTGCGGACCGTCGCCTGGTCGCAGCATTCGCTGCATCCGGTCCTTGACGGCCAATTTGAGTTTTTTCAGCCGCTGTATCCGCGCAAAGCGCGGCCAGTTGCGGCGCAGTTCACTGCGCAGTTCGGCATCAAGTTTCTGGTGATATTGCATGAGACGGAAAGTTCGATCCGACATCGATTACTCCTCTTGAACGGTTGAAACAGTTCAATCGGATGATCCGGCACTCGGCAGGTGGATTCGGGGGGTAGGGGAGAGAAACCACACGACCGAGCCACCGGATACATCCGATGCGGCCGACATCACGTTCCTTCCTAAGAAGCGAGCGCCAGAGGGGCCCGGTCCGCAAAAACGTTAGTAGAGTGATTCACTCTGATTTGCAAGCGGGTTTTTTGGGTGTGATTCATAGCCTCGAGTTCAGCGAAGCACCGATCGCACGTCCCTGCATTTCAGCAATAAGCGCTCATAAATCTCTGCATATTGCTCGGCAACTTTATGCACATCAAACTTTAGCGATTGCTGCAGTGAATGCTCTGACATGCCTTTCCAGAGGTGCGGATCGGTAGTCAATCGCTGCATTGCACCGACCAAATCCATTGGCCTTTGCCCCTTCACAAGCAGCGCAGCAGAACCCGTTGTTGCGGTAATTCCTTTTATATCTGCGCAGATCACCGGCAAACCGACCGCCATCGCCTCGACTACCGCCAAAGGCATGCCTTCATGCTTTGAGCAGAGCAAAAAAGCATGATGCCCTGACAGAAATGCGGGAGCATCGGTGACTGGTCCAACCAGACTTATGTGCGGTCTGGTTGCTGCCAGATTCTGCAGCTCGCTCTCCATCGGACCTTCGCCCGCTATCAGCAGCTCTGCCTTTATGCCGCTGGCAACAAGACTATCCATCGCCGCAATCGCATCGCGATGGCCTTTCACCTCGTGTAAGCGAGACAACATGACAAAGCGAAAGCTATCATTGCTTTGCGGGGGTTGGGCGCGATGTCCTGCGAACAGCTCCAACGATATTCCATTTGCAACGAGTTCGACCGTCCGGCCAGCAATTCGGGAATAGAGTTTCGCCAGAGGCTCCGAAACTGCTGTCAACTGATCCATCGCGCGCAGACCTTGCCGGATCGAATAAAGCCAACGCCAATTTCTTTCCATGCCGACATGAATTGTCGCAACACTTGGTCCTGCATGTCCGCTCTGTCTGACATAATGCGCACTGATATGACCTTGCGCATGAACCAAGTCGAATGGTCCCAATGCCGACCGCAGGGATTTGGCAAAACTCGCGCTATTCCGGTTGATTGCCAGCACCGGCGCATCGCATGCGATTTGCGCTGCGTCGCCAATATCGGGATCGTAGAAGATCAGGGCAGGCTCTATTCCCAACGCATAACTATGGCGACACAACTCGGCGACCATCCGTTCCCGGCCACCTGTGACCATATTGGGGAGAAGATGCGCAACTCGCATTCTCACAACGCCTGAAGTTCGGATCTAGCCCGCACGATCGTTAGCCATCGCGGTATATTTGCGAAGCGACGGTCCGTGCTTTTCGACCCGCGATGCTGCCTCGCAATGGCAATTCGGGCAATTGAGCTGAAAGGCATCACGAGCGGCCTTATGATGTGCTGGAGAATATAGCATATCCCTCAGCCGTTTTTCGTGCAGGTTACCGAGCATGAAGGTGACATAGCATAGCATCACCGATCCGTCGGCACCGACCCAAAGCAATTTGCGCGCATCGCAAGGCACGCGCATCTGTTCTTGCTTCAAAGCCCAGTCTTCAAACGACGCAAGTGCGACAGCGGATTCGGTCAGCAAATGTGGCTGCTTTGCCTTGATCTCGAGCAGATAGTCGATTGTCCGCCGGACATTGTCGCTGTCTTCCGGTCGGAACTGCAATTCGCGTTCCGGACCTTCCTGAAAATAAGGCAGTGAGTAGTGGACCACATCGACATGGATACTGGCATCATAGCGCTCGGCAAAACGCTTTACCTCATCGACGGCTTCGATATTGGCGCTGCGTCTTGAAAGCAGGAAATTGAATTGCAGGTCGAGCTTGCTCGCGTCGTAGCTGCGCCTGACATTATTCAGGCTTTCCACCATGCGGTCGAACCGTCCGGGGCGTTGCACATATTCGTCAAACGCCGTTCCCTGTCCGTAATACCCCATGGTGATCTTGCGGAGCCCCGCCGCATGCAGCGCGTCGATTTTCTGATCGAGGATCAGTGCGTTGGTTGTCATATAACAGCCGACGCCCAAGCTGTTGGTCAACTCTACCATTTCAACCACATCGGGATGCAGCAAAGGCTCTCCACCATAGAGCCGAACTGCTGGCACTTTGGCGGCGGCGGCATCTTCGATCAGATCGCGATAAACCTGCATTGGCAACACCGATCCGGGCATGAAATCGCGGCCATATTTGCACCCCATGCACCGCAGGTTGCAGTGCGCAGTGATGGCGATGGTGATTTTTTCGGTCTGTGCCCGGATGACACCGGGCCAGATTTCCCCCGCACCGGTCAATATCCGTTCGCGTTGCCGGTAACCCGCCTTGAGCAGAGGTGCAGTTGATGGAAGTTGGCGAGCGACAGTACGGGCGATGGATTCAATGGACATTGGGCTACTCCTTCGCTGGGAGTATCGCCTACCCTCTGCCAATCAACCCCGATTTTTGAACAATCCCAATTCGTTACACTCTGGTGGCAATCGTTAATTGTGAATTGTTCGGTACAATCTGCCGCTTCTGGCCCATCCCTAAAATGCGCGTCTAATCACGCAGCAGTTCGTTGATTGCGGTCTTGCTGCGGGTCTGGGCATCGACACGCTTGACGATGACCGCGCAGGCAAGGCTGGGGCCGGGTGAGCCGTCGGGCAATGGCTTGCCGGGGAGCGCGCCGGGGACAACCACCGAATAGCTGGGGACACGACCGACAAAGACCTCACCCGTCGCCCGATCGACAATCTTTGTGGTGGACGACAGGAACACGCCCATTGCCAGCACCGCGCCTTGTTCGACAATCACGCCTTCGACAACTTCGGACCGCGCACCGATAAAGCAGTCGTCCTCGATGATCACCGGGCCAGCCTGCAATGGCTCAAGCACGCCGCCGATACCAACGCCGCCCGACAGGTGGACATTCTTACCAATTTGCGCGCAGCTGCCGACGGTCGCCCAGGTATCGACCATGCTGTTCTCATCGACATAGGCGCCCAGATTGACGAAGCTGGGCATCAACACCACGCCTTTGCCGATGTGCGCGCTGTGGCGGACGATGCAGCCCGGGACAGCGCGGAAGCCGGCATCGCGGAAACGATTCTCACCCCAGCCGGCAAATTTCGACGGCACCTTGTCCCACCAATGCGAACCGCCTGGGCCGCCGGGGATGGTTCCCATGTCGTTCAAGCGAAAGGAGAGCAGTACGGCTTTTTTGAGCCACTGGTTGACATGCCAAGCGCCATCCGTGCCCTTTTCGGCGACGCGCCGAGCGCCGCTGTCGAGCAGATTGAGTGCTTCGACCACAGCGTCGCGCACTTCGCCGGTGGTGCCAATGTTGATCGCATCGCGATTGTCCCAAGCCTGTTCAATGGTCGCCTGCAATTGCTCGCTCATGCTGTTTCCTGTTCCTTGATGCTGTGCAGCCAGTCGGCCACATCGTCTATTTCATGGTCAATATAGCGTGGGCAATGGTTGCCCGATTCATGGTCGCCCGCATGGTTTATCCAGACCGTCGCCATGCCCAGCGCCTTGGCCGGTTCCAGATTGTGCGCCGAATCCTCAATGAACAAAGCTTTCCCCGGATTGATCGATAGAGCGCTGCACAGCGCATCATAGCTTTCGGGCGCAGGCTTTGGCCGGTGTTCCATCCGGTGAATATCGAAAATATCCTCAAACACACCGCTCAACCCCCGCGCCGAAAGCACGCGCTCGGCATAGGGCGCGTCGGCGTTGGTGAAGATCAGCTTGCGCCCCGGCAGCGCCTCAATCCCTGAGCGTAATCGCTCGCAGGGCTGCAACAACGACAGATCGACATCATGAACAAAGTCGAGATAGGCGTGCGGCTCCACCCCATGCTCGGCCATCATCCCGCCCAATGTCGTCCCATATTTGCGCCAATAGTCATAGCGGATCTGGTGTGCCTGTTCGGAATCGACCTTAAAATAATCCTCGACATAGGCCGCAATCCGGTCACGCACCTGCGCCATGATATTGTGCGCAGGATCGTACAAAGTCAGGTCAAGGTCAAACAGCCAGCAATCGACATGCGAGAAATCGGGGCGGGCGGCAGGAGACATGAAGGCGCGCTTAGCGGGTCAGGCCTAGACCGTAAAGCTCTCACCACAGCCGCAGCTGCCGGTCGCATTGGGGTTGTTGAAGACGAAGCCGGCAGTGAATTCATCCTCCACCCAATCCATCGTCGAGCCAACAAGGTACAGCACCGAGCCACCATCGATGAAGAAAGTGCCCCCCGGAGTTTCGATGCGCTCGTCGAAAGGCACCACTTCGCTGACATAATCGACCGAGTAAGCGAGGCCAGAACAGCCGCGGCGCGGGGTCGAGAGCTTGACGCCGATCGTGCCTTCGGGAGCATTGCGCATCAGATCGGCCACGCGTTCTTCGGCCGCTGGCGTCAGGGTGACGGCGGCGGGTAATGTGCGGCGGGTTTTGGTTTCTGTGGTCATCACAACATCCCCAATTCAAGCCGCGCTTCGTCGGTCATCTTGTCCGGCCCCCATGGCGGGTCCCAGACCAGCACAACTTCGGCATCGCCCACACCGGGAACGCTGCCGACGCGCAGTTCGACCTCGCCGGGCATGCTCTCGGCAACCGGGCAATGCGGCGTGGTCAACGTCATCGTCACCAGCGCATGGCCGCCATTGATCTCGACACCGTAAATCAAGCCAAGGTCATAGATGTTGACCGGAATTTCCGGATCGAAAATCTCCTTGAGCGCGGCGATGACCGCATCCTGCAAGGCATCATCGCCTTCGGCCACGGGTTCTGGCTTTTGCGCAAGGAAGCCTTCAAGATAGTCCTTCTTGCGCTCCAGCTTTTCAGCTGGGCTTTCGGCATCCTCGACGCGCGCCTTGGGTGGCGGCGCAACGCTATCGACTTCTTCAACCATGATTTTCTGCTCTTCGTTCATCCGAAGATCCTCTTTACCCGTTCGAGGCCGCGGACCAGTGCCGCGACGTCGCTTTCGTCATTGTAAATTCCAAAGCTCGCCCGCGCTGTCGCGGGGACGCCCAGGTGCTCCATCAGCGGTTGCGCGCAATGATGGCCGGCGCGGATCGCCACACCTTCCTCGTCCAATATTGTGCCGATGTCGTGCGGATGCACCCCTTCCATACTGAAAGAGACGATCCCCGCTGCATCTTCGGGACCATAGAGTTGGACCGAGCTGATCGAACGCAACGCCGCGCGGGTCTGGCGAACCAGCTCGGCTTCGTGCGCTTGGATCGACTCCAGTCCGATAGCCTCAACATATTCGATCGCCGCATGCAGCCCGATCGCCTCGATTATCGCGGGCGTCCCGGCTTCAAACCGTGTCGGCGTAGGGGCATAGGTGGTCTTTTCGAAGGTCACCCGGTCAATCATCGACCCGCCGCCCTGATAGGGTGGCATGGCGTCGAGCAACCCCTTCTTTCCCCAAAGCGCGCCAATGCCAGTGGGGCCGTAAAGTTTATGCGCGGAAAAGACGTAGAAATCGCAGTCGAGATCGGCGACGTCGACGGGCAATCGCGGGACTGCCTGGCAGCCGTCAATCAGAATCACCGCATCTACGTTATGGGCCATGCGTGATGCGCGTTTTACGTCGAGAACTGATCCTAACACATTGGAAACATGTGCAAATGATACAAAAACATGTTCCGGGGTGAGCATCGCCTCGGCAGCGTCCAGATCGATGCACCCATCGGCGGTCAACGGACATACATCGACCTCATATCCGGCAAGCTGCCACGGCACGATATTGCTGTGATGCTCCAGCTGGCTAAGCAGCACACGGCCCTTTTTCGGATAGCACTGCGCCACCAGATTGATCGCCTCGGTCGCGCCTCGGACGAAGACGATTTCGTCCTCCTGCCCGCCGATAAACGACGCCACCCGTCGCCGCGCTGCCTCATAGGCCAGCGTCATATTGGCCGAGCGCGCATAGACGCCGCGATGGACGGTCGCATAATCCGCACCGCCCGCACGCATCATCGCGTCGAGCACGGCCTGCGGTTTCTGCGCGGTCGCAGCGGTATCGAGATAGTGCCAATCACGCACACCGGGAAATTGCTCGCGCAGTTCACGGCGCAGCCCGCCGCCTTCATTTTCCCAGCGACCGAGCGCGCGTTCGGAGACGATTGCCATCAGAACGTCCCCCGCAACGCTGACTCGGCATAGCCGGTCATATGATCGCGCCATTGGGTGTCACCAATCGCGTCATAGGCCTCAGCCACAAAGGCCTGCATCAGCAGGTTGCGTGCCTCCGCCATCGGCAGGCCGCGCTGCTGCGCATAGAACAACGCCATTTCATCGAGCTGGCCAATGGCGCAGCCATGCGCGCATTTAACATCGTCGGCATAGATTTCGAGTTCGGGCTTTGCGTTGATCGTTGCGGTGCGATCAAGCAGCAGGCCCTTGGCACCCAGCGCCGCGTCAGTCTTCTGCGCGTCTTTGGCGACATCAATACGGCCGATCATGGTCAGGGTGGCATGATCCATCGCCAAGCCGCGCATCACCTGATTCGACGTGGCATTCGGCGCGACGTGGCGCAGGCGAGTAACGATTTCGGTCACTTCTTCACCTCGTCCGATGCCCACAGCACCCAATTCGAAATGCGCGCCTTCCGCCAGCGTCACATCGATATCGAGCCGTTTATATCCGCCGCCAGTGAGCAGGAAAAACGCCTCACACCGCGCGCCTTCGGCAATGTCGATCTGGTAACGCTGAATGTCGACCTTGCTCGCAGCCCCGGTCGAAACGCATTTATAGACCGGATGCGTCGCGCCCGCCTCGACGGCAATTTGCTGCGCCTCCGGCAGCGCCTTCAGCCCGGCCAGCACCTCGGCAGGTGCATAGCGCCATTCTTCATCGCGGCGGGTAGGGAGGGAAGAGATCATAAGATCCTCCCCGCTTGCGGGGAGGTGGCAGTCGCAAAGCGACTGACGGAGGGGGCTGGAGGTTTGTAAGGCGCTTGAAAGCACCCCCCCTCCACCATGCTGCGCATGGTCCCCCTCCCCGTTCCGGGGAGGAATAAGGTGGTCGGGCTCATGCCGCCAATTCCTTATAGCCTTCACGCTCCAGCTCGAGCGCGAGTTCTGGTCCACCGGTGCGGGTGATCCGGCCACCATCGAGCACATGGACAAAGTCCGGTTTCACATAATCGAGCAAACGCTGGTAATGGGTGATCAGCAGCACCGCCTTGTGCGGAGCGCGCATGATCCGGTTGATGCCATCGCCCACCACACGCAGCGCGTCGATATCGAGACCGCTGTCGGTCTCATCAAGGATCGCGAGCGCGGGGTCGATGATGCCCATCTGCACCATCTCGTTGCGCTTCTTCTCGCCGCCCGAAAAGCCGACATTCACCGGGCGCTTGAGCATCTCCATATCCATGCCCATCGCGTCGGCCTGGGTGCGGGCGAGTTTCAGGAATTCACCGCCGGAGAGCGGGGGTTCGCCGCGATGCTTGCGTTGAGCATTGAGCGCTTCACGCAGGAATTGCACGTTCGATACGCCGGGGATTTCGACGGGGTATTGGAAGCCAAGGAACAGACCGGCTGCGGCGCGTTCATGCGGGTCGAGACTTAACAAATCCACGTCGCCCCGCACTTGATGCGAGGCTTGGCTTTCGTCCCTAGCGCCCGAAGAAGAGCCCAACCCCGTGTCAAGCACGGGGTGACGAGGTGGTGGGGTGAAGGTGACGCTACCCTCGGTCACTTCATATCCGGGGCGACCCGGAAAGCACATAGCCCAGCGTCGATTTCCCCGCGCCATTGGGCCCCATAATCGCATGGATCTCCCCGCATTGAGCGAGAGGGTAAGGCCCTTGAGGATCGGCTTGTCGCCGACGGTGGCGTGGAGGTTATTTATTTGGAGCATTTGTATCCCAGTGCGAACCATTTTCGGATTTTAGACCGACTTTTGAGAGCAACTCGTTGAGTTTGGTGAGGTCACCCGAAGCACGAATGCGATCATATTCTTCAAGCAAACCGGCATCGAATAGACGCTCGTTCACAGTCATGCCGGAGTAGTCCTTATCCAACGGAACCCTCCAAACTAATCCCCAACAATTTCTGTGCTTCGCTCTCTTCTCCCCTCCCGCTTGCGGGAGGGGTTGGGGGTGGGCCTGAATCAGCAAGTGCAGCGGATATTGACCGTGCGACGCCATCCAAATTGGTTAGGACGTCAACATTGCTAAATCGCATCACACGATAACATTGCGCCTTCAGATAACTGTCACGACGCAAGTCATGGGCGATACGAGTGTCGTGTGAATACCCGTCCAGTTCGACGATCAGTCTAGCCTCGCGACACAGAAAATCAGCGAAATACGGTCCAACGGGCATTTGTCTGCTAAACTTGAAACCATCCAATTTGCGACCGCTCAAAACTGTCCAAAGCGCACGCTCAGCAGGCGTAGCCCGATTGCGCAATTCCTTAGCGCGTCGCGTGTTGCGCGGTTTGAATTCCCCGGTCACAGGCCCACCCCCAACCCCTCCCGCAAGCGGGAGGGGAGCTTTTGCATCGTACCTTCAATCCTCGTCCCCTGAAGGGGAGGGGGTTGGTTCTGCTTTGCATGATCGTTGAGTGTCGGCTGTTTCACCCGACACTCCCCTCAAGCGAAATGCCCAGCAACTTCTGCGCCTCCACCGCAAATTCCATCGGCAGTTGCTGAAGCACTTCCTTGGCAAAGCCGTTGACGATCAGGGCGACGGCTTCTTCCTGCCCCAGCCCGCGTTGCATCGCGTAGAAGAGCTGGTCATCGCTGATCTTGCTGGTGGTTGCCTCATGCTCGATCTGGGCAGAAGGGTTGCGGACTTCGATATAGGGCACGGTGTGGGCGCCGCAGTCGCTGCCCAAGAGCAGGCTGTCGCACTGGGTGAAGTTGCGCACGCCTTCGGCATTGGGGGCCACGCGAACCAGCCCGCGATAGGTGTTGTTGCTCTTCCCCGCGCTGATGCCCTTGGAGATGATCGTCGAGCGGCTGCCCTTGCCATTGTGGATCATCTTGGTGCCGGTATCGGCCTGCTGGTAATTGTTGGTGACCGCGACCGAATAAAATTCGCCGACGCTGTTTTCGCCGTTGAGGACGCAGCTTGGATATTTCCATGTCACCGCGCTGCCGGTTTCAACCTGCGTCCAGCTGACCTTGCTGTTCCGCCCCTGGCACAAAGCGCGTTTGGTGACGAAATTATAGATGCCGCCCTTGCCTTCGTCGTCGCCGGGATACCAGTTCTGCACGGTGCTGTACTTGATCTCGGCATCATCAAGCGCGACCAGCTCTACCACCGCGGCATGCAGCTGATTCTCATCGCGCATCGGCGCGGTGCAGCCTTCGAGATAGCTGACATAGCTGCCCTTGTCGGCGACGATCAGCGTGCGTTCGAACTGGCCAGTATTTTCCGCATTGATGCGGAAATAGGTTGAAAGCTCCATCGGACAGCGCACGCCTTCGGGGATGTAGACAAAGGTCCCGTCGGAGAAGACCGCGCAGTTTAGCGTGGCGAAATAATTGTCGTGCATCGGCACAACCTTGCCGAGCCATTTTTTCACCAGCTCCGGATATTCACGAATCGCTTCGGAAATCGAACGGAAGATCACGCCAGCTTTTTCCAGCTCCGCACGGAAGGTGGTGGCGACGGATACGCTATCGAAAACCGCATCCACCGCAACCCGACGACCCGGCATCCCGCCATCCTCGCCGCCTTCCACGCCCGCGAGCAATTTCTGCTCGGCAATCGGGATACCCAGCTTTTCATAGACGCGCAGGATTTCGGGATCGACCTCGTCCAGACTGCCGAGCTTGGGCTTCGCCTTGGGCGCAGCGTAATAATAGGCATCCTGATAATCGATCGGATCAATGTTGAGCTTGGCCCAATCGGGCATCTCCATCGTCAGCCAATGGCGATAGGCCTTCAGCCGCCATTCGAGCATCCATTCGGGCTCATTCTTCTTGGCGGAGATGAAACGAACGGTGTCTTCGCTCAGCCCCTTGGGCGCGAACTCCGTGTCGATGTCGCTCGACCAGCCATGCTCATAATCGGCAACGCTGGCGGCAGCTTCGCGGGCAGCGCGATCCTTGATGTCGATGTCGTCGGTCATCGCGTCACCAGACTTGTCAGAGTTACATCGGCCAAAGCTCCGCGCACCGTCTGGTTCACTACCGCCCAATGCGGCTTGATGTTGCAATCGGGTTCGATTGTGCAATGACAGGTTTCGCTGTTGACGCAGTTGGTCATTGCAATCGGACCTTCGACTGCCTCTATAATGTCCGCCAGATTGATCGCCGCCGCCGGACGCGCCAGTTGGATACCGCCACCTGCACCGCGCGCCGAACGAAGCAATTGCGCTTTGGTCAAAATGCTCACCAATTTCTGAACCGTAGGAAGCGCAATCCCGGTCTCGGTCGCCAGTTCTGTGGCTGAAGTACGCGCACCACCGCAATGGCGCGCAGCGGCGCCCATCACAACAATTGCATAGTCAGCCATGTTCGACAGCCGCATGTGCGCGATACCTCAAAATCAAATCGGAAGAGATTACTCCGATTATATGCGCCGATGGCAAGCAGAAATCAACCCGGATAGGCAGAAAGTTCGCGGTAATTGTCTTGGACAGCCAGATTCGCAGGATTTTTGTATCATCGCTTTCCAATGCACCGGGCGTTCGGCCGGTGAAGTGGCGAATTTCGCGAATCATATGCGATTGATCGTAAAACAGCGATTCGATCCGCTCGCGTGCCTCTGGAGGTGCATCAGGGTCACACAAAACGGTGGCAGCCCGCAGCGCCCGATATTTGCGCATCAATTGTTTGGGCGACGAACCAAAATAGTGGCGGATCAATCGGGTTGAGGTGCTGCGGGACATAGGCAGCCGCGCAAAAATTGCTTCTACATCGGGATCAAATTCGCCCGACAACCAGTCAATGACTTCACGGATCAACCCGATATGCGATGATGGAACGGATTTGCGAAATGGCAGCAGAAAGCGCGTTACCTGTTCAACCATTTCCCTGACCGACAATGTGCCTGCACGTCGTCCCTCCGCAAATTGCTTTGCAAGTTTCGCAATCCCTTCGCCAAAGATTTCCGAAGCATCGACGAGGCGATTGGAATAAACCGGGGCGGGTTTCCCGGTCAGCGCGACAATTCCCAAAGGCGACAGTGCCAGACCGAAATCCTCCATCGGACCTGATAGGTCAAATTCCGCTGACGCCGTACCGGGGCCGAAAAACGAAGCCGGATGCACATGATCGACATGACCGTCTTCGAAACGCAAACTGCCTGATCCGCGGATGAAGAAAACCAGATGTCCCAAAGCCGCAGGCTGGGAATCGCGAACCACCGACTCTTCACAGCGAAAGTGATAGATTTGGGTGACAAAGGGCGCCAGTTCAGGTGGCGGGACAAATTGGGCTACCTCGATTCGGTCTGGCCCAATGCGCTCAGCCAACAAAGGCTGCTGACCGGATATCCGGTCAATAGTCGTAGCATCTCCATCCGACCCTGCGCCCATATATCCTCGCCCTATCGTGCACCGATAATGGCTTATCCCATTGAAAACACAGAATGGGCCTATTCTGGAATTTGTAAAGAGTTTTAACGCGACAGCTGATTATTGCGGGGTTGGTTCGTCTTCCACGCTGCCCGGATCAACCTGCCCTCGATTGCGACCGAGTGCGCGGTCGATGAATTCATCAGCGACTTGTTCGGGTTCAATTGCATCATCGGGACTATGCACTGTGGGCAGGGGCTCGCCTTCGATCGGCATGCCATTTTCATCGACCAGAATTTCTTCTTCGCCTTCAGCCGCGGTATCTTCTTCAAGCCGTTCGGGGAAGGACACGTCTGTGGCGAAATGTTCGACCGGCCTGTTGGCAACCGCGATCCGCATATAATTACCCCAGGCGCGAGCGGGGGCATGGCCGCCTTGCAGATTGCCAACAGGACGCGCGTCATCGCGGCCCATCCAGACGCCAGTGGTTAACCCCGACGAAAAGCCGAGGAACCAGCCATCCTTGTTGCTGGAGGTGGTTCCGGTTTTGCCAGCAACCGGACGCCCAATCTGCGCTGCGCCGCCCGTTCCACCTGCAACCGCTGACTGCATCAAACCGGTCATCGCCCCGGCGACATAATCCTCGACCAGTTGGACTTGTTTGGGCGGTTTGTGTTTGTAAATGACATCGCCATCGATTGTCGTCACCTTGCTGATGGCATAAGGCGTTACGCTGCGCCCGCGTGCCGCCACCGATGCAAAGGCACGGGTCATTTCAATCACGCGCGTTTCCGAGGAACCCAAAACCATTGCGGGGCCTGTGCTGATCGGTGTGGTTATGCCAAAGCGCCGCGCCATATTGGAAATCGAACTGGTGCCCAATTCCTCGCCAAGCTGTGCGGCAACGGTATTTTTCGAATAGGAAAAGGCAGTGCGCAGCGTGATTTCGCCCGCAAAATTTCCACCGCTGTTCTTCGGCGTCCAGCCGCCTATCGTGACCGGCTTGTCTTCGACCTTGTCCTCAGGGCGATAACCACCTTCGATGGCCGTCAGATAAACGAACAGCTTCCACGACGAACCCGGCTGACGAAGGGCTGTCACCGCCCGGTTGTAATTGCTTTTCGCATAGTCGGTGCCGCCTACCATCGCCCGTACTGCACTCGAGTTGCGGCAGCGCCCAGTCGGTGAAATACCGCACACTGTCCTGCGCCTTGTCGCCTGCAAGCTTAACCTTGGCAGGTTTGACCGAAGCCGCCTGTTCGGCGGTGATCATCCCGGCGTCCTGCATCACTTCGATAACAACACCCGCACGTCCAATTGCCGCCTGCGCATCGGCGGTGGGTGAATAGTGGGAGGGTGCCTTGACCAGCCCAGCGATGATCGCCGATTCCGCCAGATCAAGCGTTTCCGCACCATGGTCGAAGAATTTGCGGCTGGCGGCATCGACGCCGTAAGCCCCGCCGCCAAAATAGACCTTGTTCAGATACAGCTCGAGGATCTGCTCCTTTGAGAATTTCGTCTCCATCGCCAGCGCCAATATGATCTCGCGGATCTTCCGGCCCCATTCGCGGTTGTTGTTGAGATAGACGTTTCGTGCGAGCTGCTGCGTTATCGTCGAACCGCCCTGCGCCCATTGCCCACGCTCTATTCGCACCCAGAACGACCGCGCCATGCCATAGGGATCAATGCCCGGATGGTAAAGAAACGCCGGTCCTCAACAGCGACCATCGCGTCCTTCATATCCTTAGGTAGATCGTTGATGTTCAGCCATCGCCCAAAGCTTGGACCGATCGACTGGATGACCGTACCATCCGCAGCACGCACGCGGATCATCTGCCCGTTGGGGGATGCCTTCAGATCTTCGAAGCTGTCGATTTCGCCGCGCGCTATCGCAACAAATATGCCCAGCACCAAAAGCCCGAGAAGCGCAAGCGCGATGCCCGCCTTCAATGCACGCATGAACCAAAGCCGCATCGGCGACACTTCTCCTCCCTTGGCGTGACTGCGTGCCATAGGCCGCATTCGTTACCGGTTGCGCCGGAATCCGTAAAGCGGTTTCGCTCAAGCTTTACGAAAACGAAATCCTGCACCCTCCGCTTTCAATCGGGCCCTATTTACCCGTTATTAACCAGCTTCTCGGCAAGGTTGGGCGATGTTTCGACGCTGCATATTTTTGGCCTGCCTTTTGGCTGCACCGGCTGCAGCGAAAGTCGATGATTGCTTGACCTGCAACCAGCGATCAGCGCGCGATCCTGACCATAAACCTTTGACCGTCGAAATCCGTAGCCAGCTCGATTTCAGCCGTGCCGTGGCGTCGGCGGGTGGCGGCGTGGTCAAGATCGACCCCGCGACCGGAACGCGCCAAGTCAGCGGCAATGTCGTCGATCTGGGCGGCAGCGCCTTTGCCGGTTCAGCTGTCGTAACTGGCGAGCCCGGGCGCCCTGTGCGCGTCGAAATGCCCGCACGGATCGCAATGAAAAACGCTTCTGGCGGAGAGATTGAGATCAGCAATATCCGTTCAAACCTGCCTCCCGCTCCAAAACTGGACGGCTTCGGCAAACTCGAATTTTCCTTCGGCGGCGACCTTGTCGTGCGCGGCAATGTGACCGGCACCTTTCGCGGACGGATTCCGATTACTGCGCAATATGAGTGAACAAAGCTAACGCGCCCGCGCCGCCGTCCGCGCCAGCCTAGCGAGTTCTTCCTCAAGCAAAGCGCCCCCCAGATCGCTGCCCTTGGCCATGATCTGCGCTTCGATATCGAGCAAATGGCGGTTCAATCCCGCGATCCGTTGTGATGGCCAGCGCTGCACCTGTCGTTCGAGCGTGCCATAATCCTTCCAGAACACACCGCGCGCCGCACGGACGACAGCACCCGCCTGCCCGCCTGCATCGACTTTAGCCCGCATAGCGCCCAACAGCGCCACCCTGCGTTGAAAGGCGCGCACCACCCGCACCGGCTCGACACCGGCGGCTTTCATTGTGGCAATTTCGCTCACCGCCTCGCGCAGATCACCGCTCATCACCTTGTTGACCAGTCCCTGCACATCTTCCTCGACAGTTTCTGCCGACAGCAACGCTAGCACTGAAGCCTCGACCAGAACCGGACGTTCGGGTGCGGCGTCATAATAGAGCGCCAGCTTCTCGATCTCTCCCGCTGCCAGCCTGCGATCACCGCCGGTATAGGCCGCGATGCGCGCGGCCAATGCACGGTCGAGTTTCAAGCCAGCCTCGCGCGCCTTTGCCGCTATCATGTCGATGATCTGGCCTTCCTCGGGCATGTAGCAGATATAGGACAAGGCATAGGGCGAACCCTCGACAAGTTTGCGCAATTTGCTGGTTTTCTTCAGATCGCCTGCGGTCGCAATCACCGGATTTTCAACCACCGACGCCGTCAGCAGATTGTCAACCGCATCGACGCCTTCTTCGCGCAGAAAATTAACCCGGATCAGCCGCTTGTCACCGAATAGTGATCCCGAGGCGGCTTCATCGGCAAGAATCGCAGGATCGCCGCGCAACTTGGTACTGTCAAGTTCGACAATATCGAGTCCCGTGCCTAGGTTGCGAACCATAGTGCTCGCAATAGTAGAGACCGCGGACTCGTCTGGTCCATAAACGAAGTACAGCCGGATATCGGGACGCGAGGTTATGCTGGCGGCAAAATCGCCTTCGCGCAGCTTTCCGCTCATTGTTGCGATTGAGCGAAGAGCGACAGTCGGGTGACAATCTGTTCGGCAACCTCGTTGGTCAGATTTTCCAGCGCAGTGTTTTCCGCCGCAATCGTCGCATATTCCGAACTGACCACGTCGATGCCCGCGTCCGACTTCGCAGTAGCATCGAGCACTGTTGCGCCGGTGGAAAGATTGACCAGCTGATAGCGCGCGCGCAGCGTCCGCCGTTCGCGGGTGACGGTGTCATCGGCGCGCACGCCGAAACCTTCGATCTGGTCATCCAGCTTGATCACCAGCCGATATTGCTGCCCGCTGCCGTTCGACGCACCAAGCCTGTCGTTCAGGGCATTACGCATCAACCAGCCGCTCTTGCCTTCGATTGGATCGACCGCAACCGAGCCCAGTACCGAAGCAACCGCACCCTTTGATCCACCGCTGTAAAGCGGTTGCAGGCCGCAGGCTGAGAGCATCAGCGAGGCAAGAAACAGGGGCAGAAGTCGTGTCATATAACGATATTCACCAGTCGATCAGGGACGACAATCACCTTTTTCGGCGTCGCGCCATCCAGTGCACGCTGCACCTTATCGCTCGCCAGCGCAAGCGCTTCGAGGCTGTCTTTGGACGCGCCTTTGGGGGCGGTCAGCGTGTCGCGCAATTTGCCCATCACTTGAACGGCAATGGTGACCTCGTCATCGACGAGCAGCGCCGGATCGTGGTGCGGCCAAGGCTGGCCGGCGATCAGACCTTCATTGCCCAGCGCACCCCACGCCTCTTCGGCCAAATGCGGCAGCATGGGGGCTACAAGCAGCGGCAAGGTGCGGATCGCGGTGTTGCGCGAAGCAGAAGGTTGGGCTTTTTCGATATCGTTCACAAGACCGTGAACCTTGGCCACCGCCTTGTTGAAATGCAGCGCCTCAATATCGGCAGCAATCCCGGCAATGGCGCGGTGGAGCGCTTTGTCGAGCGTCTTGTCTTCGCCTACGGCGGCTTCCAGCCCGTCAACCAAGCGCCAGACGCGGTTCACAAAGCGCCATGTGCCCTCAATCCCGCTTTCAGACCATTCCAGATCGCGTTCGGGTGGACTATCGGACAGCATGAACCAGCGGACTGCGTCGGCACCATATTGGTCGAACATCGGATCAGGATCGACGACATTCTTTTTGGATTTTGACATTTTCTCGATACGGCCGCGTTCGACGGGAGCGCCGTCGAGCGTTGTCACAATATCGCTTTCGAACTTCACATCTTCAGGCGAAAGCCAAGCGCCGTCCACAGACTTATAAGTCTCATGCGTCACCATCCCTTGCGTGAACAGCGCCGCGAACGGCTCGGCGAAATCCAGTTTGCCTACTTTCTGCAACGCCCGCGTCCAGAAGCGCGCGTAAAGCAGGTGCAAAATCGCATGTTCGATACCGCCAATATATTGGCCGACCGGCAGCCACGCCCTGACCTCTTCGGCGTCAAACGGCTTGTCGTCAGGCTGAGACGCGAAGCGAATGAAATACCAGCTCGAATCGGCAAAAGTATCGAGCGTGTCGGTTTCGCGGCGCGCGGGTTCCTGACAATTGGGGCATTTGACATGCTTCCATGTCGGGTGGCGGTCGAGCGGATTGCCGGGCACGTCAAAGCTGACATCTTCGGGCAGCACTATCGGCAGCGACGAACGCGGCACTGGCAGTACACCGCAGAAATCGCAGTGAATGATCGGGATCGGCGTGCCCCAATAACGCTGGCGGCTGACACCCCAGTCGCGCAAGCGATATTGCGTTTGCCCCTCGCCCCAGCCTTCATGTTCGGCCTTGGCGATGACATCGGCCTTCGCCTCATCGACGCTCATGCCGTTCATCCAGTGCGAATTCACGATTTTGCCGGGGCCGGTATAGGCGACATCGCCATAAAAGGCGCTGTCTTCATTGTCGCCATCGGCAACCACGCGGGTCACCGGCAGATCATATTTGCGCGCGAAATCCAGATCGCGCTGGTCGTGCGCAGGGCAACCGAAGACCGCGCCGGTGCCGTAATCCATCAGCACGAAATTGGCGACATAAACCGGCAAATGCCAGCTGGGGTCAAGCGGATGCTCGACGGTCAGATTGGTATTGAAACCCATCTTTTCCGCAGTCTCGATTTCCGCCGCAGTCGTTCCGCCCTTTTTGCAATCGGCGATAAAATCTTGCATGGCTGGCGCGTTGTCCGCGAGTGATTGAGCCAACGGATGGTCCGCGGCAATTGCGATGAAGCTGGCCCCGAACAAGGTGTCAGGCCTTGTCGTGAACACGTCGATGCCGTCATGCGTGCCGGTCAGGTTGAAGGTGCAGCGCAGCCCCTTTGACTTGCCGATCCAGTTTTCCTGCATCAGCTTGACCTTCTCGGGCCAATGCTCGAGTCCGTCGAGGCCCTCGAGCAGTTCCTCGGCAAAATCAGTGATCTTCAAAAACCACTGGTTCAGTTTCTTGCGTTCGACCAGCGCGCCAGACCGCCAGCCGCGCCCGTCGATCACCTGCTCGTTCGCCAGCACGGTCATATCGACCGGGTCCCAATTGACCTCGCTTTCCTTGCGATAGACTAGGCCCGCCTTGTAGAAATCGAGGAAAAGTGCCTGTTCATGGCCATAATAATCGGGCTCGCACGTGCTCAGCTCACGCGACCAGTCGATGGCAAGACCCAGCCGCTTCAGCTGTTTCTTCATCGCCTCGATATTGGAACGCGTCCACGCGCCGGGATGGACCTTCTTTTCCATCGCTGCATTTTCCGCAGGCATCCCGAAACTGTCCCAGCCCATCGGATGCAGCACGGCATGGCCCGCCATCGCCTTGTAACGCGCGAGCACATCGCCCATCGTATAATTGCGCACATGCCCCATATGAATGCGCCCGCTGGGATAGGGGAACATCTCGAGGATATAGCTTTTCGGACGCGGATCGCTGGCAGGCGGTGCCTTGAACACCTCCTGCTCTTCCCAGATTTTCTGCCAATGCCCGTCCGCCTTGAACGGGTTGAAACGTGACGCCATGGTCCAAATGCTTCCTGATAGACTTCGCGCCTTCAACGCGAAGACGCAGGAATTGTCGAATTAATCGGCGATTGCGCTCCGGCGAAGGTCGCGCGCCTTGGTAAGGATGATGCCTTCAAGCTTTTGAACGGTCGCGGCCTTCACCGGTGCTGCCACCCATTGTCCGCTCTGCGCAACTTCGCGCGATGCAGCAACGCGGAGCGCATCGGCACGAAGATCACGGTCGAGAATCGAAACCGTCAGCTTCATCCGTTCATTGGGGCTGTTGGGGTTCACATACCAGTCAGTCACAATGACGCCGCCGGCGGAATCGGTCTGCACCAAGGGCATGAACGACAGCGCATCAAGCGAGGCGCGCCACAAATAGCTGTTTACACCAATAGTGGTGACCTGACTTGCGGCAAGGTCAGTGGCAGGACGTTCCTTTTTACCGCACGCGGAAAGCATCATTGCACCCGACGCCAAAACCAGGACCATTCCCTTGATACGCATAACCATTCCTTGTCGCTTATATGTCGTCGCGTTGGCGCGCAAATTTGCGCGCTCTTGCGGCTTCTATAGTGGCTTTGCTGGCGCTAGCAAGCTTTCAAGAAGCTGAACAGCGGGGTCGCGAGAAAACAGAGTTCGCTGCAGCCATCGCCGCTGCGATTGCAAAGGATTGTGTGCTTATTGCAACAAATTGTATGATTTTGAACTTTCGTTGCAATTTGCTTTTGTCCACAGCCATTCTTGCCTATATTCACCAGACAGTAGGAGTCGAATTGGTCGCTACCATGAACAGGGGCAAATCGCATCTCGGGTCAAAAGCCCAGAAAATCGCGGTTTTCGCGGGGCTGGCGCTTGCGCTGTCCGCTCCTGTAGTCGTCCCGGCTTTTGCAGCAAAATGGGTTGGATCAGCATCGCAGGACAATAGCTGGTTGAGCCGCTTCACTCCAGCAGGTGTCGATAGCAGGCTTGCTGCTAAAATGGCGGTGCGCGAAAGCTCACGTGGCGGCGCTTTTCCCTTCACACCTGCCGGCATCGATTCGCAGCATCGTTCGACGATCACCGTCGCGGCGCGGACCGACATGCTGATCAATGGCCGCGCGGTCAATGTGCGCAAGGCTGTCGAAACAGCCGCGCTTGGCACCGGCCAGACGCTGCGCCTGAACAACAGCGACTATCAGCTGACCACCGCACGCGGATGGCAGGCATTCAAGTTGCCAGCTTCGGCGTTGAACGTCGATGAACCCCGTCTTTCGCAAGTGGTCGGCAAGGGCAGCTTCCGCCTCGACGAACCTGCCAAGAAAAAACCCAGCCGCTTTGACGCCGATGTCTCGGTGGGCAAAGTCGGCAACGCTGCACCCAATCCACGCGGAGCCGCAGCTGCTGGGGACTATGCCTTCAACGTCGGGGGCAGCTTTAAGCTTTCACGCCGCATCGACCTGACCGCTGGTGTCCGCTATTCCAGCGAACGTGACCGGGTCGATCCTGTCACATCGAGCAAGCCCGACAGCGAAGCCGTTTTTGTGGGAACCAAAATCCGCTTCTGATTTTGGTAATTTGCCGATTCCAACCAAGCCAAAATTCCAACTAAGCGAATGCATCAATTGCGGCCCAGCCGTGCGCCAGCCGCGTTGTTAGTTTTTTCGCATGGGCACGGCTCATGCCCCCCAAAGCGATGACCTTAACCGGGCTTAGCTTGGCAAGCTGCGCAAATCGGCTGGCCCCCAACGGCCTTTGTCCGGGGTGACTTCGGGTTTGACGCACCGGCGACAAAAACAGCGCGAGCGCCCCACGCTTTGCACCCTTGCGGATTTCCCCGATGTTATGGACCGGCGCGGTTCTTAGCAGTCGCTTAGAGCGTAGCCGCCCGCCGGTCAGGGCATGCACCCCGTCGGCATTCCAGCGCATCGCTGTCAGCTCGTCCCCGGCGAGCAGCAGGCAATGCCCGCGCTGCGCACAGACCCGCCTGACTTGCCCAAAAAGCTGCCGCCGCACATCGGGAGCCAAAGCATAGTGCCGGAACACAACCCCCGACCCGCGCGGCAATTTCCGGATAGCCCGCAACAGCCGATCATCGATGCGCGGGTCGGTCATCAGCCACATCCTGGGCAAAGGCGATTTGTATGACTGGCGACGCGGCATCGGCCCCGCTATAGCGCGCAGCCATGGCAGACGCGACTCCCGACATTGCAATCCCTCCGCTTCATCAAATCACCGCGAAGATCGCGCAGGCGTGCAAGATTGCCCGACGCGATCCCGGTGAAGTCGATTTGATCGCGGTTTCGAAAACCCGGTCCGCCGACGAAATCCGGCCCTTGCTCAATGCTGGCCATCGCAGCTTTGGTGAAAACCGCGTGCAGGAAGCGGCCGGCAAATGGCCTGAGCTTCGCGCAGCCTACCCAGACATCACGCTGCACCTGATCGGACAGTTGCAGACAAACAAGGCCGACGAGGCCGTGGCGCTGTTCGACTGCATCCACTCGCTCGATCGTCCCTCGCTGGTCGATGCGCTAGCCAAAGCGATGCAAAAGGCGGGGAGGTCGCTGCCCTGTTTCATACAGGTCAACATTGGCGAGGAAGAGCAAAAAGGCGGCTGCGCAATCGCCGACCTTCCTGCCTTGCTCGAACAGGCGCGTATTGCTGGCGTTCCGGTCGTCGGCCTGATGTGCATTCCGCCCGCCGACATCGAGCCTGCGCCCTTTTTTGCACTACTCGCCGAATTGGCAGCACGCAACGGACTGGCACAATTGAGCATGGGCATGTCCGACGATTTTGAAACCGCAATCTTGCTCGGCGCAACGAATGTACGAGTGGGCACCGCGCTGTTCGGCGCGCGAAACGGTTAGACTTACACCGAAAGCGGGAAGCGCAGCAATCGTGCTGTCGTCGGGACCAGCGCTTCGACACTGTCTTCACTCCCCTGCCATAACGGTGCAAATGCCGGGTCGGTAACATCCAGACCGCCTGTATAGGCTCCGAATGATGGCAGGATCATGCGGGTCGCGCTTTTCAGGATACACCGCCGCGACACCATGCGGCCTCGCAATTGCTGCCGGAATTTGGGATGATAATGCCCTGAGATTTCAGGAGTGGTAGGCGCGGCTGCAGCTTCGTGACGCAGATCAATACTACCCACGCGACATTCGGCGGCGATGCGACCACCCCATTGCGCACCGATATCGGGATCGTGATTGCCGACAATCCAGACCCAGTCGCACGCGTGCGTTAGAGTTTTCAGCAAATCCGCCGCTGCCCCGCCCAGCCTGTTTTCGCCATCGCTGTCATGGAAATTGTCGCCCAGACAATAGAGAGTCTGGGGAGTAAAAGCTGCGACCAATTTCTCGATTGCCTCAAGCGTGGCCAGGCTGTCATAGGGCGGCAGCATCTGCCCATGCGACGCAAAGGCGCTACCTTTTTCAAGGTGCAAGTCTGCCACCAGCAACGCCTGTTGCGACGGCCAATATAGTGCAGCCTCTCCCGCAACGACAAATCCGATCCCGGCAAAATTGAAGCTGCGTGGCATTGCTCCGCTATGCGATGGCGCAAGGGGCTGTGCAAGTGCTGCGAAGCTCGTTAAAGGCGCGCGCGATGATTTCCGTTGCTGCCCTTTATCATTTTGCTGCGCTTTCCGATCCGGCTGCTCTGCGTGAACCGTTGCTGGCACGCTGCAACGACGCTGCGATCAAAGGCACCTTGCTGCTCGCCAAAGAGGGGATCAACGGCACAATTGCCGGTGATCGCGAAGCTCTGGAATCGATCGTCGCCTATATCCGGTCATGGCCGGGATTTGCGCCGATCGAAGTCAAATATTCGCATGCCGATGCAATGCCCTTTGGCCGGATGAAGGTGAAGCTGAAGCGTGAGATTGTGACGATGGGCGTCGAAGGCATCGACCCGCGCCAAATCGTTGGCACCTATGTCGATCCCGCCAACTGGAACGCGCTGATCGCCGATCCCGACGTGGTGCTGATCGATACCCGCAATGACTATGAAGTCGCCGAGGGTACATTTGAGGGCGCGGTTGACCCCGAAATTCCTTGCTTCCGCCAGTTTCCGGAATGGTTCGACGCTCGCGCTCAAGAATGGCAGGCGCAAGGCCGCAAGCCCAAGATTGCCATGTTCTGCACCGGTGGAATACGCTGCGAAAAATCGACTGCCTTTGCCAAGGAACGGGGCTTTGACGAGGTTTACCACCTGAAAGGTGGCATATTAAAATATCTCGAGGACGTGCCGGCCGAGCAAAGCCGATGGAAAGGCGCTTGCTATGTTTTCGACGAGCGCGGCGGGTTATCCGAAGGTCTGGAAATCACCCCGCTAACCGATCCGCGAAACAACTAAATCAGTTCGCCATCGCAATTCTGACCGGATCGCGCGCCTGTGCCCCGCGCGGCATATCAAAGCCGACTCGCCGGTTGGTGAAGTCGATCATCACCCGATCAAACAGCGCCATTGCATCCATGCCCAACAGGATTGCCGGTTTCTTCTCGAGATTGAGCGCCTTGAAGGCATAATTATCGGCAAAAGTCACCGGCAGATCGGTGATGTTGACGCCACCGATGGTGATGTTGCGGATCTGGGTGAAGTCACCCGACAATTTGTCGCCAGTCACGCTGTTCATGATAACGGGCACATAGCCGAATCGGCGGTCGCGGTTGCGCATCCGATCGCGTAGCGCGTAATTGCCCATGCTGCTTTGCGCGCCCGTATCCAATATGATATCGACCTTGATCCCGCCGACGGTCGCGTTGGACAAGATCATCCGTCCCGCTCGACGCGTGGCCGTGACGATTATCATCCCTGCCTCTGCTTTGCTGGGCCGCGATTTCCGAGGTGATGCTTGCACATCCATTTTCCGGGCAGCAAAATCGAGCAAAACCCGGTGATCCTCAAGACTGTCAATGCCAAGCAAGCCTGCGGCCCCAAGATGCTGCCGCTCCAGCCCTGGCGCCTCGATCATTTCGACATTGATCGTATTCATTGCAAGCGTTTCAATCACAAAGGATTCAGCAATCGCCGGCCCTGTTATTGTTGCAAGCTTTAGCTGCGGCCCTGCCTCCAGCTTAAGCCTGCGCGCAAGATCATTGGCAATCACTGTGCGTTCTGCACCGGTATCGACAATGAAGGGAATGGGTTCGCTGCCGTTGATCCGCACCGGCACCGTCATCCGCTCTGACCGGTCGATTTGAAACGCTTGGGTAATAGGCAGCGCAGTCTCAACAGACGGAATGACTGGAGCAATACCACTAACATCTTGAGCGCAAACGGGGGTCGCGGCAATCAAGCAACACGCCACTAAAGATGGCAATGAGCAATCAACACCAAAGGGTTTCATGACTCTCTCCTCTCCATGCAGTTTACGCCGATTATAACGGGGTCGCAAGCGAGGACTGGAGTGTCAGTCAAGGCGTCATCGCAATGCCTGCAAGGCTTTCTGCCTCGACCAGCAAAGCGTCGTCAACCGACCCTTGCGCCACGCTTTCGCGCCCGATCATCACCATCAAAGGCACCGCCATCGGGCTGACCCGATCGAGCGAAACGTGCAGCATGGTATCTTCCGCCCGATCGAGCAAATCGCCCAACCGTCCGACGTCGGTCAGCCGCTGCCGTGCGTCGTGCCACGCCGCCTCGAGCAGCAAATGGCCGGGTTCATATTTGCGCAGAACATCATAGATCAGGTCAGTCGAAAATGTCACCTGTCGCCCGGTCTTGCGCTTTCCCGGATGCTGGCGTTCGACAAGGCCGGAGATAATCGCAACCTCGCGGAAGGCGCGCTTGAGAAGGTAGCTATTTTCCACCCAATCGACAAATTCCTCCTCCAATATGTCAGAGGAAAACAGCGAAGCAGGGTCAGTCACTTCCTCCAGCCCCCATACGCCCAGTGCATAATCGCTGGCAACAAAACCCATGGGTTTCAGCCCGCGCATTTCCATGCGCTTGGTCACCAGCATCCCCAGCGACTGGTGCGCGTTCCAGCCTTCGAACGGATAGACCACCAGATAATGCCGCTCTTCATACGGGAAGGTTTCGGCAAGCAATTGCCCCGGTTCGGGCAGCGCGCTGCGCCAGTCCTGCATCTCCAGCCATTCGCGCACATCGTCGGGAAAACGCGCCCAACCTGCCCGGTCGTTGAGGAAGCCGCGGCCCCGATCCGCCAGATGCGTGGTCAGCGGCATCCGCGCGCCCATATAACTGGGGATGGTCGCCGCCTTCTTCGCCGCGCGCACGATCAGGTCAAGATCGCGGATCGCCTCCACCTCCAGCGCCATGCCTGCAAAGATGAAGCTGTCACCGGGACGCAAGGGTGCGGCGAAATTCTCCTCCACCCGGCCCAGATTGCGCCCGTTGCGAAAGCGGACGTCGAGCATCGGCGTATCAACGATGATTCCCGCGTTAAACCGGTGTTGGGTCGCGAATTTTGGGTGAGAGAGACGCCAATTAGCGCCCTTATCCCGCACCAATTTTTGAAACTTGTCATAGGCCTTTAACGCGTAACCGCCGGTTGCGACAAATTCGACCACCCTACCAAAGGTCGCGGCGTCGAGCGCACTATAAGGCATTGCCGAACGCACTTCGTCGAGCAATTCCGCCTCGTTGAATGGCGCGGCACAGGCACAAGCCATCACATGTTGCGCGAGCACATCATAACCGCCGGGGCGGAAGACTTCGCCGTCGCGCTGCCCTTCTTCCACCGCGTCATAGGCCGCTTGCGCCTCAAGATATTCAAAGCGGTTGCCGGGAACGAGCAGCGCTTTGGACGGCTCGTCCATGCGGTGGTTGGAGCGGCCTATGCGCTGCAGCAAACGCGAGCTGCCTTTTGGCGCGCCCATCTGGATGACGCAATCGACATCGCCCCAGTCAACGCCAAGATCGAGCGAAGCGGTGCAGACCAGCGCGCGCAACTCTCCCCGCGCCATCGCGCCTTCAACCTTGCGCCGCGCCTCGACCGACAGCGACCCGTGATGGATGCCGATGGCATATTTGGGGTCATTGGCGTCCCACAATTTCTGGAAAATATACTCAGCAAGGAAGCGCGTATTGCAGAAGATGAGCGTTGTACGGTTGCGGCCAATTTCGTCGATCAGCTGCGGCACCGCATATTGCCCGCTATGCCCCGACCAAGGGACGCGGCCTTCGGGCAACAGGATTTGCAGGTCTGGGTCGGCGGCAGGCTCCCCCTCAACCAACCGCACCGCGTCAATGTCACCATAAGGTGCAAGCCATGCACGATAGGCATCGGGATCGGAAATGGTTGCCGACAGACCGACCCGCTGCATCTGGGGTGAGAGCTTTTGCAGACGGGCAAGCGAAAGCGACAGCAAATCCCCACGCTTTGAATTGGCGAAGGCATGGACTTCATCGATGATCACCCGTTTCAGCCCGGCAAACATTAGCAGGCTGTCTTCATGGCTGAGCAGCAGCGACAGCGACTCCGGCGTGGTCAGCAAGATATGCGGCGGTTTTACCCGCTGCCGCGCCTTGCGCTCCGACGGCGTGTCGCCGGTGCGGGTTTCGATGCGGATCAGCAGCCCCATTTCCTCGACCGGCACCAACAGATTGCGCCGCACATCGACCGCGAGGGCTTTTAGTGGGGAGATGTATAGGGTGTGGAGTCCCAAATTCTCCGTTCGTCCTGAGCCTGTCGAAGGACGAGACCCCTGCGCTGGCTGGATACGTGCTTCGACAGGCTCAGCACGAACGGATGAGTCCGCGATCAACTCCAACAAAGTCGGCAAAAACCCCGCCAAGGTCTTCCCCGCTCCGGTCGCCGCCACCAGCAGCGCATGCCGCCCCTCCGCCGCCGCATCACCCATCTCCAACTGATGCCGCCGGGGCGACCAGCCGCGCTGGGTGAACCAGTTATTTATGATGGGGGGGATAACAGTCATGGTCACTACGATCAACTAACCCACTTCGTCATTCCCGCGAAGGCGGGAATCCATCACCTGATCTATTAATTTCGGCGACTAGAGAGGCCACTTTCTGAGGATGTCTTAGATGGCATGAACGGAATGGCTAGTTACTCTCCAGAGTTTCCCATTGCTTTCGGATTTCGATGCTGGCCTGCTCCAATGCTCCATCACCTTCGGGTGTTGAACAATCGCCAGAAAAATAGGCGATATTCAGTGCAGCGTATTGACCTGAATACGCACTGACATCTCTCATAATCCCGACTGCATCCTGCGAAGATAGCGGCGTCGAATCGATGAGTGCTGCGGCGCACCTTAATACTGCCGACATCAATGGATGTTGGCCTGATGCTGCCCACTGAGCAGCAAGCGAGTGTTGCGCGCCAGTGTCCACAGCGGCACCGCGCGGAAGGCGGCAAATTTCTTCCAAAACACAAAATGCAGCGTTCGGAGAAATCGCCCATCCTTGGTGTATCAGAGCCGTTGCCGCTTCCTCATCATCGTAAGGAAACTTGGCATCAAATGACTCGACGAACTTTTGCTCGGTCAATGCCCCGCCTGCTCCCCGCGCTCAAGCCCACTTGCCTCCAACTGCGCATCAATCTGCGCCATCAACCGCTCCAGCCCAGCCTCTGACGAAGCCTCCGCCCGTGCCACCAGCACATCCTGCGTGTTCGAGGCCCGCAGCAACCACCAGCCGTCGGGCGTATTAACCCGCGCGCCGTCGGTGGCGTTCACATCGGCACCATCCGCCGAAAGGCGCGCCAGCACTTCGTCAATCACCGCGAACTTGCGGCTCTCATCCACTTGAAAGCGCATTTCGGGGGTATTGATCATGTCCGGCATCGCGCTGCGCAGTTCGGTCACACTCTTGCCCAGCTTGGCCGATGCGCGAATCAAGCGGATTGCGGCGTAGATTGCGTCGTCAAAACCGTAATATTCATGTTTGAAAAAGATATGCCCGCTCATTTCGCCAGCCAGCGGCGAACCAGTTTCCTTCATTTTGGACTTGATCAGGCTGTGCCCGGTTTTCCACATCAGGGGCTTTCCGCCTAGTTCGGCGACCCGGTCAAACAAAGCCTGCGATGCCTTCACATCGGCGATAATCGTCGCCCCCGGCACTTCGGCCAGCACATCTTCGGCAAAAATCTGAAGCAACTGGTCACCCCAGATGACCCGTCCCAGACCATCAATCGCGCCAATGCGGTCGCCATCACCGTCAAAAGCCAGTCCGAAATCGAGTTTCTTCTCCGCGACAAGCGCGCGCAGATCGGCAAGGTTCTTTTCTTCGGTGGGATCGGGATGATGATTTGGAAACTGGCCATCCACATCCATAAACAGAAGGTGATGCTCTCCGGGCAGCATCTTCACCAGTCGCTCGATCACCGGTCCCGCCGCACCATTTCCCGCATCCCAGCCGATACGGAAGCCCTTTTCGGGCGCAGCGGCTGCAAGCTGGGCGACATAACGGTCCATGATGTCGAGATGCCGCGCGCTACCCTTGCCACTCGCCCAATCCCCTGCCGCCGCGATCCGGCCCAGTTGCTGGATGTCGTCGCCGAAAAAGGGTCTCCCCTGGAAGACCATCTTGAAGCCATTATAATTGGCGGGATTGTGGCTGCCGGTTATTTCAATGCCGCCGTCGACGTCATCGAGCACGGCTTCGGCATAATATAGCATCGGCGTCGGCCCCATGCCGATACGCACCGCGTCAAGCCCGGCTTCGGTAATTCCTCGTACTAAAGCTTCTTCAAGCATCGGCGAGCTGACTCGCCCGTCATAGCCGACAGCAACGCACTTGCCGCCCGCACGACCCAGCAAGGTCGCGAAACCACGCCCAATCGCATAGGCATCCTCTGCCCCCAATGTTTCGCCGATAATCCCGCGAATGTCGTATTCGCGTAAAGTGGTGGGATGGAAATTATGCGTCATGCGGACTCCGTTAGCGCAACTGTGTCTTGCCTGCGCGGCCTTTACTTCGATTTGTTTGCCAAATCCTTCAACAAAAGGTCACGTGCCTGATTCAACTCCCGAGCACGCTCATCGTTCCCGCCGCGATCGGGGTGATTGTCAGAGATTAGTTGGCGGTGTCGCGCTCGGATACGCTCAGAATCGTCTTGTACCGAAACGCCGAGCAGCCAGCGCGCCGCAGACAGTGCATATTCGTCTGTCTGTTTCGCGCGCGACCCAAACAGCCGCCATGTCATTCCGCGATACCATGTCACGCCTGCGCCAAGCACCAGCAGTCCGATGATCCATTGCCCACGCAATGCGATGAAAGCACCGCCCAGCGTCAGTAATATCGGCAGCAATTGGGCTGGCCGTATCCGCCCGGTGTAAAGCGCCCAGCCCAGCAGTCCGACAACAAGGAGGCCGAGGAATGGCATCAGAGTAAAGCGGGTTCCGACTTGACAAATTCGGGCAAAGCCAGCGCCGCGATCAATCCCGCAATTCCTGCCGTGCAACGATGTGCGCCGTCCCCAAATTGCCCAGATGTCCTTTATCGACCAGCGTCAGGCCCGACGGGAACAGCTCGCGATAGATCACGCGTTCGTTCAAACCCGGAATAACACGAAATCCTGCTCGCTTGGCCAATTCGGCAATCGCGTCGGTCATGCGCTGCTGGTTGCGCGCCTCCATATTGTGCAGCCGGTTGCGCAGCACCACCCAGTCGATCGTAGCACCATCGGCACGCGCCCGTGCCATCCGTGCTTCCCAGATCATCTCAGCGTAAAAGCTCAGCTTCTTGACCTTGAAATTCTCCCCATCAACTCTGCCAATCAGGTCAAAATCGACAAAACTGTCGTTGATCGGCGTGACCAATGTATGGGCGCGGGTAGCGACAAAGCGTGCAAATTTGTCGTCGCGCCCGGGCGTGTCGAAAATGACATAGTCGGTATCGCTTTCAATCTCTGCGATCTGCTGTTCGAGCCGCGCCTGCGAATCCTGATCGAAGACATGGAAACCGGGCATTGGCAAATCGATCCCGCGCCTCGCCATGGTGTCGCGCCGGTTTTCGAAATAGCGATAAAGCGTGCGCTGCCTTGTATCGAGATCAAGGCAGGCGACGCGCGCACCGCGTGACGCCAGACCTATGGCGACGTGGATCGCCGTCGTCGATTTGCCGGTGCCGCCCTTTTCATTGGCGAATACGATATGATGTGCCTTGGCCATCGTCCGGCCTTACCCCCGATAAATTGTTCAGCTTGCCGGCCAAGGCTGCTATTGCCGCCTGACCTTCTCCTGCCATAAACAAGGCCCCCTATCCGTGCAAATTATCAATCAGCTTGCAAATCTCAGAACAGCCATCGCCGCATTACGGACGAATCAGCGGCGGGTGGCGTTGGTGCCGACAATGGGCGCACTGCACGAAGGGCATCTGAAGCTGGTGCGCGAAGCGAAGGCGCGGGCGGATGTTGTGGTCGTGTCCATCTTCGTTAATCCGACGCAATTTGGACCGAACGAGGATCTCGCCGCGTACCCCCGCACATTGGAGGCCGATTGCGAAAAGCTGGCACCGCTCGACGTCGATATTGTCTGGTCACCCAGCGTCGGCGAGATGTACCCAGAAGGCTTTGCCACCAAGGTTCATGTCGAAGGCCCGAGTGCCGGTTTTTGCGGCGGTGCGCGGCCGGGGCATTTTGATGGCGTTGCGCTGGTGGTGACCAAATTGTTCAATCAGGTTGGTGCCGACGTCGCTTGCTTTGGCGAGAAGGATTTCCAGCAACTGGCAGTCATCCGGCAATTTGTCCGCGATCTGGATATCAACATAGAGATTGTTGGTGTGCCGACGATGCGCGATGCCGATGGCCTCGCTTTGTCATCGCGCAATGCTTATCTGTCGGCAGAGCATAGGCAGGCAGCAGTTGCCCTGCCAAACGCGCTCAAAGCCGCTGCCAAAGCTATAAGCGAGGGGGAGGATGTCGCCGCCGCCACGACACGCGCAACCGATGCTATTCTTGCCGCCGGATTTTCCAGCATCGATTATTTCGCGCTGGCCGATGCAGTGACGCTGGCACCGGTATCCGAGCCCGGTGTTCGTCCACTACGCCTGCTCGCCGCAGCACGGATCGGCAAGACCCGATTGATCGATAATATTGCGGTGTAATTTCAACGCGATGTAAATTCAAAGCCAGCGTTAACCATTTGTTATCCATGTTCCGCTGAATTGCCCCTTGTCCGCAACAGGGACGGCAACAGGGGGTTTGGTTACATGGCCAATAGTATGAAAAGCGCAGAGTTTCTGATGGAGAGTCGGCTCCGTGACGCAGCACATGGCAGCGCGCAGGCCTTGTTTGAACTTGGCGTCGCCTATTCAACCGGAAGCGGCGGGATCGAAGTCGACCTGATCGAGGCGCACAAATGGTTCAACCTTGCAGCCCTAAACGGTAGCGAAGAAGCCATGACCTGCCGGGCTGAAATTTCGGACGAAATGACCGCACGCGAAATCGCCGAAGCACAAAACATGCCCGCGCCTGGCTGCAGGCAACGGTTCGCCGCGCGGCTTGAATGTCTCCTCACAATATGTGGTCCTGTTGGTTACTGGGCTGGTGTTGCACCACTATTGCCGTTGTGAGGAGTGCACGCTAGACGAGCGCAAATGCGCTGGGTAAACTCATATTGTTGCGGCACTATTTGCTACTTTTTGACCGGTTCGAGCATATATGCTGATACAGCATCGTTGATCGGTTTAAAGGCACGCATAGAGTGACGGAAAATTACATCCTGCTATCGGCAGGCACTCTGTTGTTGATTTCCTCAAATGTGGTCCCAGAAGCGGCTGCAAAAGCGCAAGATTATGCCAATCCTCTAGCTGCCCGATTGCCCGATCCCGACCCTGCGCCGCTTTCAAAAGAAAACACGACCGATCCGATCCTTGCCATCGCAGAAATAACTGCCGACGAGGACGCTTTTCACGATGTCATATCCGAAGCACTGAAAGCCAGCCCTACATTGTCGGAAGGGCGTGCCGAAGGTGCCGCAGCCTTGGCAGCAAAACGGGGAGCGGCTTCGGTGCAGTTTCCTAGGGTTGACATGGCGTTTAGCGCCAACCGGTCAGTGGCTCGGGAATTTTCCAACGATCCCGACAATCTAATCGAACGGGCCAGAGGAGCGGGCCGCGTCGATGCAACGGCTAGTCTCGAACAAATACTCTATGATTTTGGCGCCAGCCGCCGTCGCATTGACGCAGCAATCGAGAGGATCGGTGCCGCAGAGGCTGAATATGATCGCAAATCTGAAACCATCGCCCTGAATGCGATTGGGGCTTGGTATGATCTTTTCGCTTTCGGTCATCTGACAGAACTTGCCGAAAATTTCATTGTTCAGAATGAAGATCTCCGTGCCGCTGTTGAGCAGCGCATATCACAGGGGGTGGCAGCCCCTGTAGAACGTGCGCGTATTGATGGCGCGATTGCGTCGGCGCGGCTTCGTCGCGCCCAGTATCAACGCGAATATGCCAATGCCCAGGCACGTTTCAAGGAATTGTTCGGGCTGGATGCGCCGACTCGAATTGTTCGCGCACCCGCGCCCGAACTGGAACGGATGTCGGACGATACCCTTGCCGCGCGTGCGTCCACATCGGCGACAGTGCGTGTCGCAGAGGCGATTGCACGCGCAGCAAAGCCGATGCGAATGCTGCACGCGCAGAAGTGCTTCCAAATATCACTGCCGGCATCGATGCAGGCCGCTATGGACTCTTTGAGCCTGATCGTCGCGACTATGACGTGCGCGGCAGAGTTACCGTCCGCTATCGGCTGTTCGGTCCAGGCGACGCCCGCGCGGATGAAGCGAGAGCAAGGGCAGACGCAGCTGATGCACGTGCATTGAGCGTCAAGCTTGAGGCTGAGCGCGAGGCAAGGATTGCCTGGGCCGATGTGGTTGCCTTTGGCGACATGATGTCGGCATATCGCGAAGACTATATTGCCAGCCGCATCACACGCGATGCTGTGGTTGAACGGTTCCGGGTGGCCCGCGGTACACTTTATGACGCACTCGATGCCGAAGACCGCTTGTTTGCGGCCGCAGCAAATTATATCCGCGCAATGTCGGAACGCGATGCTGCAACTTTTGTCGCTTTGGCCCGCGCAGGCGACCTGTTACGCGTCTTAAAAATTTCGCCTGCGGACCAAAGGATTTTCAGATGAGCGACGAAGCGACGATCATCCACCCAAGGCCTCGCTTCGCCGATTGGCTTATGGACCCAATTCGTAACAACAGCCGCGTCTATGTAAAAGTTGCCATCGCAGCAGTCATGATCAACCTGTTTGCGTTGGTAACGTCGCTGTTCACTATGACCGTTTATGACCGTGTTCTTCCCAATAATGCCACGTCATCGCTGATCGGGCTGTCGATCGGTCTGGCAATCATCCTGATTTTTGACTTTGTGCTCAAAATATTGCGCGCCTATTTTGTCGATGTTGCGGGTGCCGATATCGACCGAGAAATAGGCGAAAATGTCTTTTCCCGCTTGCTGACAATCCGCCTCGATCAGCCGCGCGGATCGACTGGCGGTTTGGCGCAAATGCTGCGAGAACTGGAAACATTACGCGACTTTTTCGCGTCAGCGACACTGGTGGCAATCGTTGACGTACCTTTCATTCTGGTAACTCTGGCGGTGATCGCGATGATCGGCGGTTGGCTAGTACTTGTTCCTATCACTCTCATCCCAGTGGTTATCATCGTCGGATTGGCAACACAGCCGCAAATGGACCGTCTGTCAGCGAAGGCAATGGGACAGTCGATGCTCAAACAATCCGTCCTGATCGAAACGATTGGCGGACTGGAAATGGTCAAAAGCGCCAGTGCTGGACGCCTATTGTCGCGCCGCTGGGATGATGCCGTCGAAAGTCATGCCGCCACATCGATGGCACAACGCCTGATTTCCAACATCAGCATCACGGTCGCTGCGAGCGGTCAGCAAATTGCCTATGCCGGCGTCGTCGTCGCTGGCGTGGGGCTGATCGCCAGTCAATCGTTGACGATGGGCGGGCTGATTGCTTGTTCAATATTGGGTGGACGCGCTGTTGCACCTTTGTCGCAGATTGCGACATTATTGTCCCGAATGACAATGACTCGCACTGCCTATCGTCAGTTGGACCGGTTTATGGAGGCCCAGACCGAGGGCCAGGGGCCCAATGCGTTGGCACTCGAGAGCCTTAATGGTCAGATCGAATTCCGCAACGTTCATTTCTCCTATCCCAATGCGACCGAAGCAGCGTTGAACGGAGTCAGCTTTCAGATCAATCCGGGTGAAAAAGTTGCCTTTCTGGGCAGGGTGGGTTCGGGCAAATCAACCATCGCACGTATCATTTTGGGCCTTTACCCGCCCGCCGAGGGGTTGGTCTTGATCGACGGGACCGAAGTGCGACAACTTGATGCTGCGCAAATGCGCCGCAACATTGGTTCAGTACTTCAAGACACTGTGCTGTTATCGGGCACCGTACGGGACAATATTGTACTGGACCGTGACCAAATTGACGATGAGGAAATGCTGCGGGCAGCCCGCCTGTCAGGCACGCATGATTTTATGGGCAAGCTTGCCAATGGTTACGAATTGAAACTCGCCGACCGCGGCGAAAGCCTGTCGGGTGGGCAGCGCCAGTCGATTGCGGTAGCGCGCGCGCTTGCTGGCAAGCCTTCGATCCTGCTGCTCGATGAACCCACTAGCGCAATGGACAATCAAACCGAATTGTCATTGATTGAACGATTGCAGCGTGAGGCGGCTGATCGCACAATGTTGATAATCACCCACCGTCTGCCGCTTCTCAAACTCGTTAGCCGCATCATCGTGATAGGCAATGGCAAGGTCGTTGCCGATGGACCGCGCGATACAATCCTGAAACAACTTGCAAATCCGCAGGTGAGCCAATGACCCTGCCCGTTAAACCCGAATCCGTCGATCAAAACGATGAGCCAGCAACCGCCCGCTTCGTTCCCAAAATGGGATCCAACATTCTGCTCTGGCTGATCTTCGGCTTTTTTGTCGTTTTTCTGATCTGGGCGTCTTTGACCGAAATCGACCGCACCGTTCGCGGTATGGGACGCGTGGTTCCAAGCTCCAAAATGCAAGTGATATCCAATTTGGAAGGCGGGATTGTTCAGGAGGTGCTCGTGCGCACGGGCCAAGAGGTCAAAAGCGGTGAACCTTTGGTCCGTCTTGACCCAACTGCTACCGGGGGGGAGTTTGGCAGTGGCTCTGCTACCGTCGCTGCGCTTGCTGCCAAGATCGAGCGGTTGAAGGCAGAAATCACAGGCCGGTCGCCCAATCTTGGTGGTTTGGCTGGCCCTGCCGAAATCGAACGGGCACTGTATCGCGCACGCATGGCGGAACTTGCAAGCCTGCAAAGTGCCGGAGCAGCAAGAGTGGCGGGGGCTTCGCGGTCGGTAAACGAGGCCCAATCCATTTACGCAGCACGCCTTTCTGCAGCATCTGCGGCGCAAGCCGAACTTGATGCAATCCGGCCGCTTGTCGAACGCGGAATCGAACCGCGCTTGTCATTGACCCAGGCTATCGGGAGAGCGCAAACTGCCTCGAGTGAAGCAGCAGCGGCATCTGCAACCATCGCCCGCGCACAGGCCGGTATTGCTGAAGCGCGCGCTGCTACCGAACAGCAGGTACAAGACTGGAGGTCGCGTGCCGCATCCGAACTGACTGCAGCGCAAGCCGAATATGCCGCGCGCAGCTCTACATTGCCGGAACTGGAGCAGCGCGCCGAACGCGCGGTTGTCACAGCTCCAGTCAAAGGTACAATAAATCGGATACTGGTTTCGACACGCGGCGGCACCGTCGCACCGGGCGCGCCCATCTTGGAGTTGGTGCCAAGCGAAGACGGGCTATTGATCGAAGTTATGATCAACCCGAAAGATATTGGATCGGTACGAATTGGCCAACAGGCAAAAGTCAGCCTGACTGCCTATGACAGTAGCATTTACGGCTCGCTGAAAGGAAAGGTCACATCAATTTCGCCCGATGCTGTGATCAACGAGAAAACCGGCGAAAGCCACTATATTGTCGAAGTGCGTACGAGCGCCGCCGCGCTGATCTCTAAGACAGGACGCAAGCTGCCCATCGGAGTGGGCATGGTGTCTGACGTTGCGCTATTGGGTGATCGTCGGTCCGTGCTGAGCTATTTGCTGTCGCCGATAACCCGTCTTCGCGAAGAGGCATTTCGCGAATAGGCGCCGACAAGAGTGAGGCCAGATCGTATAGTGCGAAGCCATCTGGTGGAGCCTAGGGGAGTCGAACCCCTGACCTCGTCATTGCGAACGACGCGCTCTACCAACTGAGCTAAGGCCCCGCACCAGACAGGATCGCCCTATAATCTGCGGTGCATGGGCTTGCCAAGGGGTTTTGCTTGGCGCTTATGCGCCTTGCATTTCTTGCCATTGCGTAAAAGACTGAGCCAGCCGGGTGGCGGCGATTTCGCGGGCGGCATCGCGATCGAGACCCAATGACCCCGCCAATGGGCCGCCCAATAGCGAATCGCCCAGCGCAAGCAGCACGAGTTCCATTGTTAGCTTGTGCAAATTGCGGTCATCATGGCCACCTTCGCCCACTTCGTCGACCAACCCGTGTATAGCCTCCACCACCGGGTGAAGCGCGTCCTCATTGCCTGACAGCAGCATCCAGGCCGCAAGCGCGCCGGCACCACCGCGATCAAAATGTTCGAAGATCAGATCGACCAGATCACGCGGACCAATATAACCGCCCTTCAGCTTGTGAATCTGCTCACCGATCTGGGTACAGATGGCTTGCGCATGAAACGCCGCAAGTTCGCGCTGCAGGCCCGATGCCGAACCAAAATGGTGGAGCAAATTGGCATGAGTGCGACCGATTCGACCAGCAACCGCCTTCAGCGTCACCGCCTGCGGCCCTGCTTCGATCAAAAGATCGCGCGCCGCCTCTAGTGCGGCAAGCCGACTGGCTTCAGGAGTCAGGGCGGCGACGGCCGCTCTGGTCATTGGCTGGCAATTTCACTATTGACATTTATGTCAGTTACCTTATTTTCACAGATGTAAGTTAAATTCTGCTCCAAATCTGCAAAGGGATAATCGTGAACGCCCCCTTCAAATTCGAAACCGGTCATAGCGCACCTCCGCTGGATACGCCAACCCCTGACGATCTGACCATCATTCCACGCGATCGCCGCTTTGGTCGCGATGAAGGTACCGTGCAGGTCCGCTGGTGGCATGGTGGCAATCCCTATGCGACGGCATTCTATAATGCGCTTTCGACCACCTTTCCCAAAGGTGAAGCCTTTTTCATCGAAAGCGTGAAGGCCCATCGTGACGGGGCCTCACCAAAGCTGGCCGAAGAAATCCGCGCCTTCACCATGCAGGAAATCATGCATACTCGCGAACATGTTGCGTTTAACCGCCGCGTTACCGATGCCGGGTATGATATTTCCTTCCTCGACAAACAGGTAGACGACATTTTGGCACTCGTTCGTGAACGACCGCCGATCATCAATTTGGCGGCGACGATGGCACTGGAACATTTCACTGCGATTCTTGCGCGTGAATTGCTGGAAAATCCGGCGCATCTTGAGGGTGCGGATGCCGAGTCGGCAGAACTTTGGCGCTGGCATGCGGTCGAAGAGATCGAACATAAGGGCGTCGCCTACGACACATGGCTACATGCCACGAGGGATTGGAGCCGCTGGCAACGCTGGAAACTGAAATCGCTGATGATGCTGGTCGTGACTTGGCGCTTCATCCCCGAACGTATGACCGGAATGTATGATCTGTTGCGGCAGGATGGATTGACCGGATGGCGGGCCAAAGCGAAAATGCTGCGCTACGCATTCGCGGGTCCGGGCATGTTCCGCAAAATTGCCCTGCCGTGGGTGGCCTATTTCCTGCCCGGCTTCCATCCATGGAATGCGGACGAACGCCATTTGATTGGCGCTTACATTTCCGGGGCGGAAGCAGCCGCTTGATGACTTTGCACTAACCCTTGCCGTTAATCCGATAACCGAATGGAAACATTGTAAATTCCTTTGGTGTTAACGCGACTTAACCTTCTCCGTTAGCTTCGCTTTATCGGCGAGACACTATCAGGGTTGTCATGAAGGCAACCCCGTCCTCTTCGATCCCGGCGCAGGATCTGGCGCATACAGGCTGTTCGCCGCGCAAATTCCGCGCACGCAACCTGCATCAGGCGGGACGGCACTGGGTGCGTGGCGACGCCTGTGCGACCGCGTTCTTCAACGCCTTGTCCGCGGTGTTCCCGGTGGGCGAAGCTTTCATGATCGAGGCACTCAAGCCATGGCGTGACCGCGTGCCCGAACCGCTGGCAAGCGACGTTGCCGCCTTCATCGTTCAGGAAGCAGCCCATACCCGCGAGCATGGCGCGATGAACAAGGCGCTGATTGCATCGGGCTACGACATGGCTCCGCTAGACCGTGCGATCCGCGGGTTTGTCAGCACATTCGCCAATGCAGGCGACATCACCAAATTGGGTGCGACGATGTGCATCGAACATCTGACCGCAATTGTTGCCTCCGAGTTGATGCTCCGTCCGCATCATCTGCAAGGCTCCGATCCCGAAATGCAGAAATTGTGGTTCTGGCACGGGATTGAGGAAATCGAGCACAAGGCTGTCGCTTTCGACACATGGATGTTCGCGACCGCGCATTGGAGCCCGATGCGGCGTTGGCTGGTGCGCAGCGCACTTATGGTCGCCGTGAGCATCAGCTTCTTCATCAACCGCACCCGCGGACAAGTGGAATTGATGCGGCAGGATGGCTTTGGCTGGACCAAGGCATTGCCGATGATCCTGCGCAACGGCTTTGCCAAGGGCGGGGTCGGTCGCGCTGTGCTGAAACCGTGGTTCCAGTTTCTGAAGCCCGGATTTCACCCCTGGCAGATTGACGACCGCCAGCTGATCGCCAAGGGCGAAGCAATGCTTAAGGCGTTGCAGATCATCACTGAGGGTGAGTTGCAGCTACGCCCGGCAGACAGGCAAGACCAGACCGTCAGCCGCCAGATTCAGGCAGCCTGACGCGTTGGTCCAGCCATCCATGCCATTGGCGCTGCTGGCATAACCATATCGGCATTGCCGTCCGATCCACCTTCACCTTCGTCCAGATGCAACGCAAACAGCGCGCAGGGGACCTCTTGGCCCCGCGCCACGCTATACCGCCGGGCAATCTGGCCCGTGGGCTTGAAACCGGTTTTGCGCAGCACCCGACCTGATGCCGGATTGTCGGTGAAATGGCCTGACACCAGCCGCTTGTGACCCAATGCCTTGGCAGCACCGACCATCGCTTTTGCCGCTTCGGTGGCATAGCCCTGCCCCCAATGCTTGCGCGCGATCCAGTAACCCAGCTCGGGTTCGCCCTCATGCTCGGCAAGGCCGCAGGTGCCGACGAAGACAGGCGCTGCGCCGGTTCGCAGCCAGAGCAGCGCGCTGGGATAATGATCCTCAGCCTGCATCGAGGCAAAATATTCCGCGTCCGAAGGGGTATAGGGCCACGGCACTTTGGCGAGGTTGCGCACGATCGATTCATCCGCAATCGCACGATACAGCGTATCGGCGTCTTCGGGCCAAGCGGGCCGCAGCAGCAATCTCTCGGTCAATGCGAACATGAACTTTCTCCTCGCGTTGCGGGCGACCCTTGGCGAACCAAGATGACAGCCCTGTGAATGACGCCGCGATGAAGCGACGGTTTGCAGGGAGAATGGGGCAAAAAGAAAGGGAGACCGGTTGACCCGTCTCCCTTGCTGGTTGGGGTTCGTTACCGAAACCCCCGGGTCATCCGATTGGACAACCCTTCATTGATTGTCCGTATGTTATTCGGCCGCGATCGCCATAGTGTCCACCGACACATATTTGCGACCGAGTTTGCCAGCGTGGAATCGGACGCGACCTTCGACGAGCGCAAAAAGGGTGTGATCCTTGCCGATGCCAACGCCAGCGCCCGGATACACTTTGGTACCGCGCTGACGGATGATAATATTGCCGCCGATCACTTCCTGACCGCCGAACTTCTTCACGCCAAGGCGACGACCTGCTGAGTCGCGACCGTTGCGGCTGGAACCACCTGCTTTTTTATGTGCCATGGTCTAAACTCCTGAATTCTTATTCGGCTTTTTTGGCAGCGGCCTTTTCGGCGCAGCGGCTTTTGCGGGGCTTCTGCAGCAGGCCAGCCTTTCTGCCTTGGGTGCAGCAGCCTTTTTCGGTGCAGCGCCACCAACGGCAAGAATCTTGAGCAATGTCATCGACTGGCGATGGCCCTGCTTGCGGCGATAGTTATGCCGACGACGCTTCTTGAAAACGATCACCTTTTCGGTGCGGTCCTGCGCAATGATTTCTGCCGAAACAGCAAGGCCCTTGGCATCCTTGATTTCGCCGCCGTCGCCAGCAAGCAAAACGTCATCCAGCGACACCTTGTCACCAGCTACTCCGGGCAGCTTTTCAACTGCAATCTTGTCTCCGGCGGCTACGCGATACTGCTTGCCGCCTGTGCGCACGATAGCGAACATGGCTTTGTCTCAATCTGTTTCAGTCAGTGGGCTCCCCGTGAGGGGCGCTTTTCCGGCACGCAGCAGCACATGCGAACACATGCAGGCCGACGCCAGAGAGCGGGCAGCTAGTCGAATGATTCGGCTTTGTCAACGCTGATCGGGCGTTTGAGCGGACATTTTGGCCTTTTGCTCCCACTTGTCCGCACGCGAAACCCGGCTTACAATCTCTGCCATGCAAATCCGCCCAAAACTGCATGCGACAGCCTGCATCTCACTCGCGCTGGCATTGACTGCTTGCTCCACGCCCAACGGCAATTTTCCGTCCTTGTCAAAGCGTCCTTATGAAAGCGCCGATCCGCTGGCCATCCCCGAGGCGACGCCTGAGACGCAGACGACCAGCATGCCTGACCGGCTGATCGGAGTCACACAGAGTCTGCTTGCGCGCAATCGCACCGGGCAAAGCCAGTTTGCAGCGGCCCTTCCCGCCAGCCGCACGTCGGCGCAATCGGCGGCAGGTGCCACATTTGGCAGCGAAGGCTGGGCGCAGGCGCATGTCATGCTGTCGCGGCTCGACGCCTCTCGCGCCGATTCGGTCGCGGCACTGGGTGAAATCGACCACCTGATTGCGGTCGAACGCGACAAGGGTGCCGACAAGGGGCTGCTCGCACTGCTGGGCGCGGTCCAGACCGAAATTGCCGATACGGTCGCCGGGCAGAAGGATGTATTGGCCCAGCTGTTTGCAACAATAGGGCGTTAAAGCGCCCGCATTGTTACCTTCAGGCCATCGGCGGGCTTCGGTATCGGCCAGGGCTGCCATTCGGGCACATAGCCCTCAGCCGTTTCCACGCTTACCTGTGTCAGCAAATGGTGGATGAACAACTTCATCTGCATATAGGCAAAATGCAGGCCTAGGCACATATGCGCGCCGCCGCCAAAGGGCACCCAGGCATATTTGTGCCGCCCCTTTGAATTTTCCGGCGTGAAACGCAGCGGATCGAAACGTTCGGGATCCTCCCAATATTCGGGCATTTTGTGGACATAGGAGGGACTAATCCCGACCGATGTCCCCGCCGGTATCTTATATCCGCGAAATTCAAAATCGCGCAACGCACGGCGTGGGATCGACGGGACTGGCGGTATCACCCGCAATGTTTCCTTGAACACCATTTCGGTGATTTCAAAGGCATCGAGTTGCTCGGGAGTGATATTGGCACCAGCAGGCGCAATCGACAGGCATTCGGCCCGCACTTTTTCCTGCCATTCGGGATAGCGCGCGAGCATGGCGACCATCGAGGTTACCGAAGAGGTTATCGTGTCGTGCGCCGCCATCATCAGGAAGTTCATATGATCGATAATTTCGCCATCGTTCAAATGGCTGCCATCGTCGCGAGTCGCGCGGCAGAATTGGCTGAACATGTCCTGCCGGTTTTCATTGCGCCGCCGTTCCTCAATCTGCGGACCAAAATAGTCTATCAGATATTTGCGGCCTGCGACACCCCTGCCCATGGCGGTACCCGGAACCGGCGCACGCACGACGCCGATCGAAGCCTGAACCATATCAACAAAGGCCTTGTTGACGCGGTCCGCCTCTGGCCCCAGCGGAACGCCGAGGAAGGCGCTGGCGGCAACGTCCAAGGTGATCTGCTTGATTGCAGGGTAGAAAACCATGTCACCGCGCCATCGCGGCAATTGCTCGGCAAAGATGCGGTTCATTTCGGCGACATAGCCACGCATCGGCTCAGGCTTGAAGGCAACCCCCAACGCACGCCGGTCCATGCGGTGATGGTCGAAATCCATCAGCATCAGCCCGCGCGGGAACAACAGATTGAGCAGCGGCCCCCAGCCCTGTTCGGAGGAGAAAAGTTTGTCACGGTCGAAAAGCATCAGCTCATTGGCGTCAGCCCCGACCAGCGAGATATTCTGCCCTCCAAAGGCGTTAGACCGGAACACAGGGCCGTAGGTTTCGACCATGTGCCGCCCATAGCCAACCGGATCACGCAACATACGTAGCGTTGTGCCTATTACCGGCCAGCCATTTTCGCCCGGAATGTGACTTAGGTCGTTTTTCCCGGCCCGTTTGGCCCAATGCGGGTTGGCGGCTTCGCTGCTGGCAAGTGCCATGGGAGACTCCTTCATTTAATCGCGCGATTAAATTGCATTTGCCACTTCGCCCACGGACAAGCAAGCCGGGTTTATGCGTCCCGCCATTTACAAATCTGAACGCCAGCCAACAACGATGTTCACCCGCAATTCAACCGCAACAGTCCAATTTTGCGACACGATAGGCCGTGGCTATGATTCGACGAACCGAGGGCGGCTCGTTATGGTTCCGGCAAAAGGGGTGGAATGATGATCAAGATCGGCAAAGGACTGGCAACGAAGCTGGCGCTGCTTGGTGCAGCGACAATTGGGCTTTCGGGCTGCTATTACGACATGGGAATGGGCTATTATGACAATGGCTATGCCAGTTATGACTGCGACCCCTATAGCCCGTTCGATCGCTATTATGACTGCGACTATGGCTATGGCTTTTCCAATATAGGCTATGGCGGTGGCTGGTACGACAGTTACTGGTACCCGGGCTATGGCATGTTCATATTCGACAGCTATGGCCGTCGCCACAATATGCGCGACCATGATCGCCGCTATTGGGGCGAACGCCGCCACAACTGGTACCGCGACAACCGTGGCCATCAGGGCGGCGGAAATGGCTGGAGCGGCGGACACAATGGCGGAGGCGGTCATGGCAGCTATGATCACCCTGGACGTCGCGATGATGACCGTAACGGTCGTCGCCGCAGCGACAACGGAAGTGCCGCTGCTCCAAATTATAGCAATGGCACACCGCCTGCAGCCGGTAGCGGCTGGCAGGGACGAAGCCGTGGTGACGGACGTGGCGAAGGTCGCGGAAGCGGTCGTCGCAACTGGCAGCCCAATAACAATGCAGGGGCAAATGCCGCTCCGGTGGTGACCCCACAAGCACAGCCCGGTGCGTCGCCACGCGGCGGCGGTCGGGGTGACGGTCTGCGCGGACAGCCGCGTGGTGGTGGTAACTACACGCCGCCACCTCAGCAGCCACAACGTCAGGCAGCACCGGCTCCAGCGCCTGCTCCCGCGCGGCAAACCGGTGATCGCGGTCAGCGGACCGGCGGCGGGCATATGCGCGAAAATTAAGCAAAAAATGACGGTCGTGCCGGGGGGCATTGGCACGACCGTCAGAGCGTTGGAACAGTCGGGCAGCGGGGTGGTGTGCTGCCCAGAGAGTTGGACCAGACTGTACCTTCGCAATTCTCCTATGCCCGCTTGGCTGCGGGCCATTTCAATTCAGAAACCGCTTTCTCTGGCAGGATGCTGCCCGCCCATCACGCGCGCTTCGATCGCTTCGTCGGCAAGCCGCGTCATTTCCAACAGCCGGTCATATTTGGCCTGACGCTTTGCGCCGGGCGTCATGCTCGATACTGCTGCGATTGCCCTACGCGGATCACGATCGGCCAATCCGATGACCAGTGCCAGAAAGACGGCAGCAAATCCCAAGGATGAAAATGCGATCAACATCGTGTCCGGTGTCATATGTCCCTCCAGCGCTTATGGCTTACCGTATCTGGTGAGCCATTTCTCGCCGGATCAGGTTAATATGATCTCCCGACACGCTGTTAATTTGCGGTTAGTGACGAATATTCCAGCGGCACTGCAAATGCCGCTGGAAGTCGGGGATTTGCTTACTCTGCTGCGATCGCCAGCGGTGCCTGTTGCGGACCCCGCAAAAGTTTACCCGGATGAACGCCCAGATAGTCGCCATTGCGGAACGTCACCTGCCCTGACTTGATCGTGCAGACATAGCCATCGGCCTTTTGCAACAACCGCTTGCCGCCCGCAGGCAGATCAAAGGCCAGCCACGGCTTGCCAAGTTTCAGAGCGTCAAGATCGATGATGTTGATATCGGCCAAGTAGCCCGGCGCGATCAGCCCACGGTCGTCGAGACCATAAAGCAGGGCAGTGTCGCGGCACTGCCGCTTGACCGCATGTTCAAGACCAATCCGTTTGCGTTCACGGTCGCGCACCCAATGCTGCAGCATGAAGGTGGGCGAAGCCGCATCGCAAATCGTTCCGCAATGCGCGCCGCCATCGGACAGCGAATTGACGGTATCGTCGGCCTCTTGCAAATCTTCCAGGAAATTGAGGTTGCCGTCGCGGTAATTAAGGATCGGAAAATAAATGAAGCCCTTGCCCTCATCTTTCATCAGCAAGTCATAGGCATATTCCGCGCCAGTCACGCCTGCCGCCGCCGCGCGCGTGGCAATGGTGTCGGCTTGGGTGGGTTCGTAGTTGAAGTCCGGCCCCATTTCGAACTGGGCAAACCAGCCACCGGCAATGACGCGGTACAGATCTGCCACATCGACATCGGGTATCACGGGAGGCTCGCTGACCATCCGCTGGCGGAAGGCGGAGTCTTTCAGGTGGGCGAGTTGCTGATCCCATGGCAAGCCGTCAATCTCTGCCCAGGCTGGTGCGAAGCGGAACGGATGCACTGTCCCCTGCCACGCCATAATGATGCCGTTGCCGCGCAGCGCGATCTGCGCGACGATGTTCGCGCCATTGTCATTCTGCGCCCGCATTTCGCTGATCTGTTCCTCCAGCGGCAATTCCTTGGCGATCGATTGCAGCGCGGCGAATGTCACCGGCAGGCCAGTTTCGCGACTGAGGTCACCCATCCACTGAAACTCATTCCATTCGCGTTTCAGGTCGGATGCCATTTCAAACACGCCATAGCCGACGCGGCCCATTGCCCGACCGAGCTCGATCAGTTCCTCTGCAGTTGCGCTGGTACCCGGTACCAATTCGCCATCTACCGATTTGTGTAGGATGGTGCGCGAGGTGGAAAAGCCGAGTGCTCCAGCGCGCACGCCTTCCTCGACGATTTTGGCCATCGCCGCGATATCCGCTTCGGTCGGGACGGCACCCGGCTGTTCGCGATCTTCGAGCACATAGGCGCGCACCGCGCCGTGGGGGACGTGCGTACCGATATCGACGGTGCGCGGCATCCGGTCGAGTGCGTCGAGATATTCGGGGAAGGTTTCCCAATCCCACTTCATCCCTTCGGCCAGCGCAGTGCCGGGAATATCCTCGACCCCTTCCATCAGGCTGATCAGCCATTCGTGCCGGTCGGGCTTGGCAGGGGCAAAACCGACACCGCAATTGCCCATGATCACCGTTGTCACACCGTGCCAGCTTGAGGGCGCCATTTCGGGGTCCCATGTCGCCTGGCCGTCATAATGGGTGTGAACATCGACCCAGCCGGGGGCGACGATCTTGCCTGTCGCATCGATCTCTTCGCGACCGGCCGGCAGGTTCTGCCCGACCGCGCTGATCAAACCGCCATCTAGGGCGACATCAGCGACAAAGCGCGGATTGCCCGTGCCATCGACAACGATTCCTCCGCGAATAACCAGATCGTGCATAGCGATTCTCCTCAGCCTTTGCCGGGAAAACTATCACATTAATCGCGCGATTAAACCCCTATTCGGCGGGGTGCGGTCCGTCGGTGGGGCGCAATCGTGCCCCGGCGGCCTTGCGCAGTCGCCCGAAGAAGCGCGGAACCAAAGCGTTGCGTTCCATCCATCCGGCATAGTCGGTATAGGCAGGGTCTGCGCCCAGATGCTTCTCCTCGGTCCGTGCGCGCCAATAATAGATGCCGCTGACCGCGACCATCATCACCGTGTTGCGCACTGCGTCGGTCCAGCTGTCGCTGGTGACAAGGAAGGGCATTGTCGCAAGCCACCAGAAGGCATTTTTGCTGAGATAGGCGGGGTGCTTGGTAAAGCGATATGGCCCGTTGGTGATGATGCCGCGATGCGTCAGATTGGAGAAGCGCAGGCCAAAGGCCACCGTCGCCCAGGCATAGATCGCGGTCAGCGTGACAAGGATCGCACCCCAGATCCACAACATCGCCGGTTGCCCCTGCAGCCAGAAATCCCATTCAGCGGTGTGTACCTTATAATCGACCAGCCGCCCTTCATTGACGATGATGAAAGGCGGATAGCACATCAGTGCCGCGACCCAGCCCGCCAGATAAGGGTTTGCCGTGCGGATATGCGCGTCCAATGGCTTCATCGTCAGCATATAGCCGACGGTCGCAATCTGCACGTCAACGAGGAACATGACGGTGATCAGCGCATTGGCAATGCCGACCGGGTTCGAGAACATCTGCCCGAAATCCATCCGCACAACCTCGCCAAAGCCGCCGGGAACAATCGATAGCATGAAGGCGAGGAAGAAGCCCTTCACCGCCCAAGCGCGCAGGTGATGGAAAATCTCGCTCACGTCCCAATCGCTGCGTCCAGCGACCCATGCGCCGAAATGCCAACTGCCATCGCGCGGATTGACCAGATAGCGGTCGAGCCAGACAATATAGGGAATCGAAAGCAGGATCAGCGGGATGATCGCGACGCCGAACAGCATCATCGAAAAATCATAGGGCGGTGCCCAATACCAACGGCCTAGAAAATAGACGAGCGCAATCAACGCCCAGGTAGCCCACAGCCCGGCAATCTTGACAATGCTGGTGTCGAGCACCTCCGACACCGGGCGTCTCAGCGACCAGTCGAGACCAGTCGAGGCACGGCGGTGAACTTTGTCGACGAAAACCGACCACAGCACCATCGGCAGCCCGCAGAATAGCAAGGCTGCGACCGCCGAATAGGAACCATCGGCCAGTTGCGGCCAGCCGGGAAAGCCCAGCGCGTCCATAATCGGCCCGAAATGCCGCGCAATCAGCACCGCGAGCGCCAGCCCGGCAAGCCCGCACAGGCCGACAGCGGCGCTGACAGCGGAAACGGGGTGCGGGTCCGTTTTTGGAGTAACAACGTCAGTCACACACTGCGTTTTAGCGGAAATTGGTTAAAAAGCGATTGGCTTGACCGATTGCCAGCAATCCGCTAAAGAATAAAATCCCCAGCCGTCAGCGTGCCGCCAGCCTGACCTTGCAGGATGATCTCCATATCGGCCACACCATCGCCATTGACGTCAGCTTGCACCAGCAGGTCCGCGCCAGAATTCTGGTAGCGGATCTGGCCGATACCCGTATTGGCAAAGGCCGCTGTTCCAACGAAGTTGAACGCCTGATCGCCAGCGGTGACTGCATCGGCATCCATCAGCGCGAAGTTCAGCCGGTCGGTTCCGCTAAGAAAATCCGTAATCCGGTCCGCCGCCGCGCCAAGCCCGCTGTCGGTGGCGAAGACATAGCGGAACTGGTCCACTCCAATCCCGCCGGTCAATGTGTCAGATCCGCCAGCGCCATATATCTTGTCGTTGCCGTTCTCGCCATTGATCGTGTCAGCCAGATTGCCACCACGAATCTGGTCGTTGCTGTCGCCGCTGTTGATCGTGTTCGAACCGCGGGTGGAGCCCTTGATGATGTCGGTCGCGGTCGATCCGTTGATGTTGATTGTCACACTCGATCCCGCCACGAAGTTCAGCCCGCCGAGGTTTAGCGTCGGATCTGTAGCGCTCTTGCTGATGGTCAGCGATCCGGTGCCCATCAGCAGCAGGTTGCTGGGCATCGAGGACGTGAACTGTGCCAGGCTCATCGTCAGGTTCCCGCCCGTCGGCAGGTTGAGCTCCTCGATCCCGGTAATCGCACCGAGTGAGATCGAACCGAAGATAGTAATCCGGTCGTTGCCAGTTCCACCATCGGCCCAGGAGCCGCCGTTGTTTGAGCTAAATATCAACTCGTCATCGCCAAGCCCGCCGCGCAGGATATCGAACCCGCCATTTCCCCTAATCTTATCGTTGACTGCGGTACCGATCAGGAAATTGCTTGCTGAGTTTCCGCTGATCGCGACGGTGTCCGATGTCGTCCAGCTGTGGAATATCAGGGTGCTCAGATCGCAATTGCCGTCGGTGCTGAAAGAGGCGGAATCGACGAATCCGGTGCCGGTTATCTGGCCCGTTTGCGCAGCGCCATCGGCAAGCGTGGCATCGAACCGCATTGCTCCTGTGGAGGTATAAATTGCGCCCCCGTTCAAATCCAGATTGGAAACAAATGTCGTGAAGCCGCCCGTATTAAGCCAAGCGCCGCTTTCGATCGTGTTCGTTCCTGCCCCAGCATAGCGGAACATATGAGTCCCGATAATCTGATTGCCGATCTCGAGAATACCGCCTGCGAGGCGAAAGCTGGTAGCCGTCGCGTTGTACTGAAAGCTGGCTGTATCAACAACGATCCGGCCGGTTTCGGTTGCACTGCCGAACGTTAAGGTGCCCCCGCCTGCGTGACTTAATGTACCAGTCAGTGTAATGATCGCGCCAGTATTTGCCAACAGCCTGCCCGATCCGGGTGCTGTTGTCCCTGTGCTCACGGTGCCGACCCATTGATCTAGCGTGGATGTGAAGCGCAGTTGTAAAGCGGCATCGTTGGTCAGGCTGACAAATCCAGTACCCAGAGAAACATCGCGATCAACGATCACGCGCCCGCCCTCAATCTGGGTTCCACCGGAATATGTATTGCTCCAGCCTCTCATGACGAGATCTCCCGATCCGCTTTTGGTCAGCTTGCCAGTGCCCGCAATCGGGCAAAGGATGGAAATTGTCCCAGTGGATGCGGCGTTGAAAATGGTTTCATCATTCAACAGCAGGCGCAGTGCACCCTCGCTGGAAAAGGTTAGGGCGCCAGTCGAGTTGTGATTGACCGCTGCCGCCGATCCCGGCAACTGATCGAATGCCAGCCAGGAGTAGTTGGTTGCAGAGGTGCCGTTGCCGCGAAAGATCATTCCGGCGCTGGAGTTGTTGATATTCAGCCTGCCAATCGACATGGTGTTCGCGTTCGGCACAAATACAGTGAGTGCGGTAGTCTGATTAAAGAAATTGAAGTTGGCAATCGCACCCTCTGCGTCGGGTATCCCGCCTGACCAGTTTGTCAGATCATCCCATAGTCCATCGCTTGGTCGTATCCATGACGGCATTGTGACTCTCCCGCTGTTGCAACCGGAGCGGGCTAAACCGGATGCGACCCGACGATATAGGAATAAATTGACAGTTTCAGTCGCCCGGCTTTGCGGCGTCGGGATCGTGCAATATCTGGTAAGGCTTGCCTGCTGCCGCAGCACGGGCGCGCGTTGTCGCGTTCAATATGGGACGGGACAAGGCAAAATAAGCCGACGGGCTCATCCCCAGAAAGTCCCGGAAATCACGCAGCATATGGCTTTGATCGACATAGTGCGGATCGATGAAATCACGCCATTCGCTATAGGGTCGGCTGTGCATTTCCCCCAGCATCCGCATCCATCGTTGGCGGCGCAGCAGCAACTTGGGTGGATAGCCAAAGGCGCGCTTGCACATCCGCGCAAATTGACTGGGGCTTAGCCCAAGCGATTCGGCGATCTCGTCGATCTCCAGAATTTCGGGATCGTTGAGCATGGCGAACAGCCGGTCGATCAGATGCTGGTTGCGATCAGGCCTGGTCATAGCCAGCTGTTGGGTCAGCCAGCTTTCGGCCAGGCTGATCCTGTCGTCAAAGTCTGCGGCGTTGCGCAGATCGCTCTCGAACTTCTGATAAGCAGCAACGCCAACCATTTCGGAAAGGCAGACAATCCGGTCGGCATAGGGCTGGCAAGGATGCGTCCAAAGTCTGCTCCAACCGATGGGCAATATGCCAAGGCCAAAAACACGACCCAGGCCGGAAACCCATGTCGGCCCCTTTGTGGGCCCGCGCAACACCATCTGGCTGGGACTGGGCACCAGACCTGAATCGGGATCGGGACCCAGGCTGAAAAAATTGTCGATCCCGGTCTGGATATTCGCCCATTCCGGCGGAAGACAATCGAGCACAGGCTCATCGCCGGTGATATGCATTTCATAAAAAGTGGAGAAATAGGTCGCGAGCCCGGCGGAAGGCACCCTGAATTCTACCGTTACCCGACTGTCCATGGACACCTGATAGTCCACCCGGGAATGGCAAGCAAATGGTTCCCAAACGCAAGGCAGTACCGTTGGCAGAAGCCATATCACTTCAAAACGTCACAAATACGCCAAGGCCTTCGCTGTGGTGCGATAAATTCACTGCACGGCGTTGGCTGGGCGCAACGTGCGGATCAAATTCTTCTACAGGATGAAATCAGCCGATGTCAGCGTGCCGCCACCAAGCCCCTGCAGGATAATCTCCATGTCGGCCACGCCATCGCCATTGACGTCAGCTTGCACCAGCAAGTCCGCGCCTGAATTCTGGTAGCGGATCTGACCAACGCCCGTATTGGCAAAAGCTGCCGTCCCGACAAAGTTGAACGCCTGATCGCCAGCGGTGACTGTATCGGCATCGATCAGCAGGAAGTTCAACCTGTCTTCACCGATGGTAAAGTCTGAAACCCGGTCCGCCGCTGCGCCAAGGCCGCTGTCGCTTTGCTGGAAATAGCGGAACTGGTCATTGCCCGCACCGCCCGAAAGGACATCCGCGCCGCCGAGTGCCATGATCTTGTCATTGCCATTGCCGCCATTGATCGTATCGACACCGTTGCTGCCACGGATCTGGTCCACACCATCACCGCTGTTTACGGTATTTCCTGTTGAAGCACCCAGACCGAGCTTGATGATATCATTGGTGTTGCTACCATTGACCACGGTTGCCACGGTGGAAGTAAAAGACCTGCTGGAAGCCAGAAAGGAAAATCCGGGCTGCATATTGACAATGAGCGTCCCGGTTCCGGTAAACTGGGCATTGGAGGCGATACCGGTGTTGAACTGCGATCCACTGAGTGTGAGCGTCGCCGTTGACAGCTCAACAGCTTCAATTCCCAGGAAATTTCCACCGATAGAAACCGCACCGCTGACAGCCAGTGTGTCGAAATCAGCACCGCCATCAATCACCGTGCCACTATCCCCGGCCACCAGTTCAAACCGGTCATTGCCGCCTCCGCCGTAAAGCGTGTTAACACCGCCACCCCCGACGAGACGATCATTGCCTGCATCGCCATTCAACGTATCAGCTCCAGCCTCGCCGATTAGCGTATCAGCGCCATCTTCGCCGAACACGGCAGTGCTGCCTCCTGAATGTGCATAGATGGTGTCGTCGCCCGTTCCACCCCGCACTTCTCCGCCATAATAGCTAAACTGAATATGGATTATGTCATTACCAGCGTCGCCAAAAATCGCGCTATGGGCATAGATTGTGTCGTTACCGTCACCGCCACGAGCGGAGGCGAAAGTGTTGGCATTGGTGTATAAAGTGTCATCGCCCGCTCCGCCTATGACAGCTTGCAAATATTGGCTCAGACGGCCATCGACCGTGTCGTTACCGTCACCGCCGTCTATATAGCCTGTGTAGTAACCAGCCAAGAGCCGGTCATTTCCACCCATGCCGAAAACGGGCGTAAATCCGCCATACCCGTTGCCTGAACCCATTGTGATATCGTCGTCATAGTTGCTGCCTTGCAGCCAGTTGACGTTCTCGATCCCGGTGATCGTCCCGCCGCCAATTGTTTGCGTTGCCAGCGTGAAGTTGGCTATCACGCCCGCTGTCGCGCCCGCGAAGCTTATGTACAACGTATCTCCGCCCATTCCGCCATCAACATTATCGCCATAGCCTGCAAAAATAGCGTCGCTGCCATCGCCGCCGATCAGCGTATCCTGGTCGGCCCCGGTGTCGAGTGTCGGTGCGGTCCACGGATTGCCATAAGAGGGAGCGCTAAAGCTACCCGTCTGGTCGCCCGAATAAAGCGTGTCATCCCCTGCACCACCATCGAGCAAATCGGCACCGGCGTTGCCCTGAATGACATCATTGCCGCCATAGCCATAAAGGCTGTCTGCAGCTCCATCGCCAATGGCCGTATTGGCATCTTCGCTGCCATAATAGGTGTCAACATTGGGCGTCCCAACGAAATTTTGGACTCCGCTGGCTTGCCCCGCAAGTACCGCCGCTAATGAATAGGTGCCGTTGGCAAATTTCAGGATTTCAACACCTGTGAGCGTATCAGTACCGTCGGGTGAGCCCCCGCGCAAATCAACTATTGTTGCTATACCGCCGCTTTCGGTGACCTGATAGTCCGCGATATTGCCCGAATAAACAGCCATATCTCCGCTATAGTTAGATGAGCCTGCGGTCTGAGCTCCGCCATTGATCACGTCATTGCCCGCGCCACCCGTAAACACGTCAAATCCTGCGGCACCGTTTAGGGTGTCGTTGCCTTCATCGCCAAAAGCAGTTGCGCCGCTAGTCGCCGCGGCATTGATGGTATCATCACCCACGCCGCCGCGGACCTCGCCGCCATAAAAGCTAAACTCTATATTGATCGTATCATTGCCGGCGTTGCCATAGAGATTGCCGCCGCCGTAGATAGTGTCGTTTCCGTCGCCGCCATATGCCCGCCCAGAGCTGATGGCATAAAGTGTATCATTGCCCGCGCCACCGTGCACCCAAGCTCCATATGCGCCAAGACGAGCGTCGACAAAATCGTCGCCATCGCCGCCATCCATGTGCCCTGTGTAATAGCCTGCAATCAGCCGGTCATTGCCGCCCATCCCGAACATGGGGCTTCCAGTGGAGAAATTGCTGGTTGAACCCATTGTGATGTCGTCGTCATAGTCGCTACCTTGCACCCAGTTGATATATTCGATTCCGGCAACAGCGCCGCCACCAACCGTGAAACTGCCCGTTCCGAAATTGACCGTCACACCCGAAGTCGCGCCCAGGAAGCTGATAAACAAAACATCGCCAAAGCCGGTGCCGCCATCAACAATGTCGCCATAGCCCGCGAATATAACATCGTCGCCATCGCCGCCAATCAGTGTATCCTGATCGATGCCCGTGTCGAGTGTCGGCGCGGTCCAAAAATTCCCGTAATATGGGGCGTTCCAGGCACCAGTGCGGTTGCCGCCATATAGCGTATCGCTGCCTGTACCACCCTCAAGGTAATCGGACCCGGCATTGCCCGCCAAATCGTCATTACCACCATTGCCTATCAGCGAATCATCGCCGCCATTGCCGGTCGCTGTATCGGTCTGCTCCGTACCCACAAAAGTGTCGTTGCCATTGCCTCCAGCAAAATCGGTCATCTTGACCCCCCATAAATCACCAGATGAACGGTCAAACCAATGACCTCCATATTATCATGTTTAGCAAAAATGGAAGGCAATCCACTAGAATAAAAGCGATTTACAATGAGATTTTACAATCCACATAAAGTCGGAATCAAAAAAACAGATACACAAACATCAAGCGCGCCATGTTAAAAAGTATTTGTGACGCGCATCTTGTCACAGATTAATATCAAGGCAATCTGTTCGCTGCGTAAAGCAAAGGCCAGCTAATGCTAATGTTTTGGTGATTATATACTTGCAAACACGATGAGGCTATATGAATTTCATATGAGCTCAACGCAATGTCTGTTCTGTCCCGTCCCTACTTTCACGATGAGGAAAAGGCTTTCGGTGACCTGATAGTCCGCGATATTGCCCGAATAAACAGCCATATCTCCGCTATAGTTAGATGAGCCTGCGGTCTGAGCTCCCCATTGATCCACGTCATTGCCCGCGCCACCCGTAAACACGTCAAATCCTGCGGCACCGTTCCGGGGTGTGCGTTGCCTTCATCGCCAAAAGCAGTTGCGCCGCTAGTCGCCGCGGCATTGATAGTATCATCACCCCGCCGCCGCGGACCATACACCGAAAGCTAAACTCTATATTGATCGTATCATTGCGGCGTTGCCATAAGTTGCCGCCGCCGTAATAAATGTCGTTTTCGTCGCCGCCATATGCCGCCCAGAGCTGATGGCGCCAAAGTGTATCATTGCCCGCGCCACCGGCACCTTTTAAGCTCCATATGCGCCAAGACGAGCGTCGACAAAATCGTCGCCATCGCCGCCATCCATGTGCCCTGTGTAATAGCCTGCAATCAGCCGGTCATTTGCCGCCCATCGAACATGGGGCTTCCAGTGGAGAAATTGCTGGTTGAACCCATTGTGATGTCGTCGTCATAGTCGCTACCTTGCCCAGTTGATATATTCGATTCCGGCAACAGCGCCGCCACCAACCGTGAAACTGCCCGTTCCGGGTGACCGTCACCCGAAGTCGCGCCAGGAAGCTGATAAACAAAACATCGCCAAAGCCGGTGCCGCCATCAACAATGTCGCCATAGCCCGCGAATATAACATCGTCGCCATCGCCGCCAATCAGTGTATCTGATCGTGCCCGTGTCGAGTGTCGGCGCGGTCCAAAATTCCGTAATATGGGGCGTTCGGGCACCAGTGCGGTTGCCGCCATATAGCGTATCGCTGCCTGTACCACCCTCAAGGTAATCGGACCCGGCATTGCCCGCCAAATCGTCATTACCACCATGCCTATCAGCAGATCATCGCCGCCATTGCCGGTCGCTGTATCCGGTCTGCTCCGTGCCCACAAAAGTGTCGTTGCCGTTGCCTCAACAAAATCGGTCATCTTGACCCCCCTTAAATCACCAGATGAACGGTCAAGCCAATGACCTCCATATTATCATGTTTAGCAAAAATGGAAGGCAATCCACTAGAATAAAAAGCGATTTACAATGAATTTTACAATCCACATAAAGTCGGAATCAAAAACAAATACACAAACATCAAGCGCGCCATGTTAAAAAGTATTTGTGACGCATCTTGTCTGAATTAATATCAAGGCAATCTGTTCGCTGCGTAAAGCAAAGGCCAGCTAATGCTAATGTTTTGCCAATTAATTTGAACCCGCTGCTAAAGAATAAAATCCCCAGCCGTCAGCGTGCCGCCAGCCTGACCTTGCAGGATGATCTCCATATCGGCCACGCCGTCGCCATTGACGTCGGCTTGCACCAAAAGGTCCGCACCTGAATTCTGATAGTCTGATCGACACCATCACCGCTGTTGATGGTGTTGCCCGGTGGTCGCCAAGGCCGAGCTTGATGATATCGATACCACTGGTGCCATTCACCACTGTTCCAACCGTCGAAGTAAAGCTCATACCCGATGCGAGAAAATTGACGCCTGCCGTCATATTGACCGTTAAGGTGCCAGTGCCGCTAAGCGCGCTGTTGCTGGCAAGGCCATTGGCGAATTGCGTGCCGGTTAGCGTTAGAATTGCTCCGGCTGCAAATTCCAATGCTTCCAACCCGGCAAATCCGGCAAGCGAGGTAACGGTGTTGTTGATCACCAATGTATCTGTGTTTGCGCCGCCATCTATGGTCGATCCATTTGCGCTCGCGCGAAGGATCAGCCGGTCATTGCCGCCGCCGCCGTTTAATGTGCTGATGCCTGCGCCGCCATCGAGCGTATTAGCGGCGCTGTTTCCAATCAACACATCGGTGCCCGAGCCACCAATGGCGTTTTCAATGACTGAGCCTCGCGCAATTGTAACATTGCCAACACGGCCGCCCACATTTGAGAAGGCTTCGGGGTTCAGATCGATGCGCTGACCGGCAGTATAACCAGAATAGTCAAGTGTATCTGTACCCCCATGGTCAACAACGGTATAGGTCATGGCAGTCTGACCTGCGACTGCCGTGTAGATTGCACGACCCGCATTGTTGTTGAAACCATATGTTGTATTACCCGTGCGCGTTGTCGTTGCGGTACCATAAAGGTTGTTCACGGCTATGGCGTCGGCAACGACGGGCGAAACTACAAATTGCCGCGTGAAGCCCTGATCGTTGAAATAGGTGTTCTCCACCTGATCGAAATACGACATGATGGTGGTTGCCCAACTGTCGTTCAAATAGTTCGCATCGTCGGCATAGCCCGCATTACCGTTGTAATTGCCGGCATGGCCTAGGCCCAGAGCATGGCCGATCTCGTGGATATATGTCTGGAATGAATAGGTTTGCAGTGTCGTTCCATAGCTTGAAAGCCAAGACGTTGAGCGGTCACATTGAAACGCCGCGACGTGCCGCCCCAATAAGTGTTGGTGAGTTGCGTCGCGATCTGGTCGTTGGTGAAAAGTGTCAATGGCTGTGCGACAAAAGCGGTAAGATTGAAAGTACCCGTCGTTGTTCCAAAACCCGACACATCGAGAAAATATGTTCCGGTGGTCGCAGCGGTGTAACGGATAGCCGAAAAGCCAGCTTCACCAGGATCATCATTGGTCCCCAACTGCGCGCCACTTGCATCGCGCAGCGTCAGAACCGTGTCACTCGTATCGGTGGCGGAGATTCCCGCAGTCCGGAACACATAAGTCTGGCCGGCTACCAGTTCGATCCTGTAGAAATCATGATCCCCGCTGCTGTCGATATTGCCGTTGGTGGTTCCAGCAACCGCCAATGTTGTAGTCGAACTGATCGTGCCGTTGACAAAATCACCAGCCGGAGCCGCTGCCGCCACGAACAGGTGATAGCTCCCAGTTGTTTCATTGTTATAGGTGCCAGCGTCAATATAGTGCGTACCGGTGGTTGTTGCGGTAAAGCTGATCAGCGAATTGACACCGTTTCCGCTATCATCATCTGAGGCAAGTACTACCGTGCCTGTTGAGTTGCGCAGATTCAAAAATGCATCCGTACCGCTGCCATCGAATGATGTCTGGATCGTATAAGTTACCCCTGCAGTCAGCTCGACTTTGTACCAGTCGCGGTCGCCTACCGTATCGATGGCTACATCGACGCTGCCTCCGACTGCAATCGTCAGACCTGTTGTCGTGTCGCCGGGGACAAGATCGGGAGCAAAAGTTGGGCTGTCACCCGATTGCTTTGCTGCGCCGCCAGCCATGCATTCGCCGCACGAGCAGCCTTCCTGGTGCGTAATGGCCTCGCCGTATTTGTCAAAATCCAACGCGCTCAACGCGTCAAACGCCGAATTTCCGATACCGGCGAATTGTGCCACTTGATCGATATCGAAATATGTTCGTTCAAAACGATCTTGCCGGATCGAACTTGACCGCTGCATTGCCTGAAATTGCTCGTTCATTCGCGCTACTGGCATGGTTATTTCTCCACCTTATTCGACAGAAGCTGCGCCACTTGAGCAGCCAGCATCTCCAATTCCTGTTTACCCATCATCTTGTCCATAACGTCGACAGCGATTTCTGGAAATTCGACATGTTCACCACCTCGCTTCTGGGCGAGTGTGACACTGGCCCCTCGATCGCCGACGATGCGAATGTCAATTTTGATCCAGTCGCGATCCGAAGCATTTGAAACCGTTTTCACCGCCTTGGTAGAATGCGCAACAACGTCATCTATTCCCGCCTTGAACATGGCACAAACCGATTCGTCGGACATTGCAGGTTTAAGCAATGCGGAACCCATGACCGCGCATTGGAATTCGACCGGAGGTTCCTCCACGCCGATAGAACCGGAGCATGCCGAGGAAAATGTCATAAAACCCGCAAAGATAACAAACCATCCGACATGGGCTTTGCTTTTGACGGCAACCCGTTTGCCAGACGAATGACGTTTGGTCTTGTGCACATTAGACCTCCTCGCTCACAAAATTTGAGGATTGTGTTCGAAAGTTACTGAACACCTGCTTAAGAAGCAAGCCAAGGATTGTAGAGGTCGCCGGGATTTCGAGCGACACACCATTTTCGAACAACAAATCCGCTAAAGAATAAAATCCCCAGCCGTCAGCGTGCCGCCAGCGAGCCCTTGCAAGATGATCTCCATATCGGCCACGCCGTCGCCATTGACGTCGGCTTGCACCAAAAGGTCCGCACCTGAATTCTGATAGCGAATCTGACCAACGCCCGTATTGGCAAAGGCCGCTGTTCCAACGAAGTTGAACGCCTGATCGCCAGCGGTGACTGCATCGGCATCAATCAATAGGAAGCTCAACTTGTCTCCGCCGATGGTAAAGTCTGTAACCCGGTCTGCAGCCGCCCCAAGCCCGCTGTCGCTTTGCTGGAAATAGCGGAACTGGTCATTGCCGGTACCGCCGGTGAGCACATCCGCACCACCAATGCCCATGATCTTGTCATTGCCGATGCCACCGTTGATCGTATCGACGCCGTTGCTGCCACGAATCTGATCGACACCATCACCGCTGTTGATGGTGTTGCCGGTGGACGCGCCAAGGCCGAGCTTGATGATATCGATACCACTGGTGCCATTCACCACTGTTCCAACCGTCGAAGTAAAGCTCATACCCGATGCGAGAAAATTGACGCCTGCCGTCATATTGACCGTTAAGGTGCCAGTGCCGCTAAGCGCGCTGTTGCTGGCAAGGCCATTGGCGATTGCGTGCCGGTTAGCGTTAGAATTGCTCCGGCTGCAAATTCCAATGCTTCGATCGAAGCAGGCAAGATCGCAAGCATTCCGGTCGAGCCCACGACCATAGTATCAGAGCCAATGCCACCATCGATCACGCTGTCTGCATAATCGAAAAAGAGTCTGTCGTTGCCTTCGCCGCCAAGCAATTGATCAGCTCCGATTCCACCAAACAGGGCGTCATCCCCAGCGTCGCCTAGCAAAATGTCGATTCCACCATTGCCGGTCAGTATGTCATTCCCATAGCCGCCCTCTATCCTTTCGCCACCTATCCCGCCGGTTAAACTGTCGTTTCCGGCGTAACCAAAGATTGTGCCACCGGTAGATCCCAAGCTACCATCATAATTATCGTTGCCGATATAAAGTTGGACGTCCCCCAAGATTGTACCGTTGTTGGTGACAAGCAAATTATACTGGGCGTCGGCTGTCGATAATTCGGACAGATCATAAGGGTTAAAAGCACTACCCACATCCTGGCCGATATTGCCGATAGTTGTGGTTTCTTCGAGCGTCATCGGCCCACCAAAGCCCGGCCAAAGCTGAGCGTTGGGGGAGTTTGATTGGCCGATAGCGATAACATCGGTCGCGTTCCCTGTAATTTTCTGCAATCCATTAGCATTGATGACGCGCGCCACAGTGTTGGGAGCAAATGCTTGCGTACTGATTTTCAGTATCTCGAAATTGATGAAACTGGTCAGGTCGACTGTTTGGTTGCTCCGCGTGTTGACGCCAATGAAGTCGTTGCCAAGCCCTCCGTCGATTAATCCGGCAATCACTGGGTTTGATGAACTGGTGTCAAATACCGAAATGTGAACCGTGTCATTTCCACCGCCCAAATTTGCCGATCCTGTTAAGGTCGCGAAACCGGATGGACCAGAATTCAATGAAAGAGTGTCTGCGTTCTCTGACCCTGTGATATTGCGGAAAGACGAACCCGGCCCGATGGTGAACCAATTATTCTGCAAACTTATGTCCAGCGTCGGATTAACGCTGTTAACAAAATTGTTAAACCCACCAGCTGTTAGCGTGATCGACAACAGGTCAGAAAAATTGGAGAGATTTGTGACATTTGCACCGACTGTTAAATGTTCAAAGCCAGTGAAATAAAATCCATAAACCAGCGAGATTTCTGAGAGCAAATTCAGGCTATCTTCGCCGCTTCCACCGTCCACAAATCCAAATATGATCGGCCCCGGACTTACGAGCAGGTTATAGGTATCGTTACCACCACCTAGATCGACCGTTGCCGTTCCGATCGCCGGCGCTGAAAAATATTGGTTGAAGGTATCGTCACCTTCGCCAAGCCTTACCCAGCCATATATGGTCCCATAATTGTCGACCTGTTCGTTACTGGCATTTCCTAATATGGAAGTCAGATATCCGAATGTGGCTTCGATTGCGCCACGATTGACGATATGACTGTTCAAGCCCAAAATTGAAATCGCGGGTTGGGTATCGGACGTCGATCGCAATATGCCCGCCAGCAGCATTGGTCAGAACAACAGAGTTTCCCAAAATGAGAACCGCTGGTGCGTCTTCAACGGTAACAGAATTGGTAACATTACTGCCGTTGGTGTTGATCGTTAATGTCATACCAATTGATCCTTGAACCCGCTGCTATAAGATAAAATCCCCGGCCGTCAGCGTGCCGCCAGCATTGCCCTGCAAGATGATCTCCATATCAGCCGTGCCATTGCCATCGACATCGACCTGCACCAGCAAGTCCGCGCCGGAATTCTGGTAGCGGATCTGACCCACACCGGTATTGGCAAAAGCTCCCGTCCCGACAAAGTTGAACGCCTGATCACCGGCGGTCACCGCATCGGCATCGATCAACAGGAAGTTCAACTTGTCTCCACCGATGGTGAAGTCTGTGATCCGGTCTGCGTTCGCGCCTAAGCCGCTATCGGTATCAAACAGATAACGGAACTGATCACTGCCAGAACCGCCGGTAATTATATCGGCGCCGGTATTGCCGATAATCTTGTCGTTGCCAGCATCGCCATTGATCGTATCCGCGGCTGTGCCACCACGAATCTGGTCAACACCATCTCCACCATTGATAATGTGAACGGCAGTTCCTGCTTTGATAATGTCGATGCCCGACGTGCCATTGACCGTCACAGTTACACCAACGCCCGAAAATGCAAAATTCTGCGACTGGAAATTGACGCCAGCGTCCATGTTGATTGTCAGCGAACCCGATCCAGTCACCGTCGTCCCAACTTGCAGCAGACCATTGGCAAATTGGCTGCCGGTGAGAGTAAGGCTCGCGCCGCCGACGAATTGAAGCGACTCAAATCCGACAAAATTGGCCAGCGAAGCTGTGGTGCCGTTAATATTTAATACGTCGCTGCCGCTGCCGCCATCAAGGCTGGAACCATTGGCACCTGCGTCGAGAAAGATAACGTCATTGCCGCCGTTGCCGTTTACAATATTCGCGCCACCGCGACCGAACAACCTGTCATCCAGCGCGCCTCCATTCAGCGTATCCGCTGCAAGCCCGCCAAAAAAATATTGGCCGATATCGTTACGACCGTTGAGAGTCACGGCATAAGCAGCATTTTGAGCAACCCCAAACCCGACAAAATCGCCCTGAAAACTATTCCAGTTTAACAACGAAAAATCGGGCATCGAATAGGTGCCGGCACTGGTAACTGTAAAAATCATCTGGTCCGATCGGGAACCACCGATAATTGTTGAAAAGCCGGCATTTAAATCGGCGATAAATTGCATGCTAAAGCCGGCAAGTGAATTAAACTGGACCGCCTCGATTTCCGAAATGCCGCCACCATTGGTTGATGTTGCGACATGGACAATGTTTGCGCCGGTTGGAGATGTTGCAGAATAACTGTGCAACTGCAACAAATCGGTTCCGTCACCGCCATTCAGCGTCAAGTTATTTTGGGCAATATTGTCTAGGATCAATATGTCGTCACCGTCGCCGCCAAACATAGCGATATTGCCCGCACCGGGGGTTGAGCTTGAGCCGTTGTTCAGAACGTCATCACCATCACCGCCCAGAGCAGTCTGTGACCCAACACCCATGTTGATAAAGTCATCGCGCGCGCTGCCGGTGAAGGTCAAGCCATCACCATTACCGCCGTTGATCGTCATTGAAACATCTGATCCGACGTTGACGATATAATTTTCGGCGCTGAAGCTCTGCGTATCGTCAATATCGAAGATCACCGAACCATTGCCGGTGAAAAAGGCATTGGCGGGCAACATCGCAATATGGGTGCTGTCGAGCGTGAGTTCGGCGGCATATCGCAGCGTGGTGTTAAAGGCAGGCGGAATGAAAGCATCCTGCAAATGTACGCCTTCGATATTCAACAGTGTCGCCTGCAAATTAACCGCGCCGCCGATGCTGATCACGTCAGTGCCATCGCCGCCATCCCATGTGCCGCCCGCACCTGTAAAAGTCGAAGGAGCGCCCCAGGAATTCCCGCCGACCGGAGCCGCAGCGTTCGCGATGGCAATTGCGTCATTGCCATTACCGGCATTGACCGTGTCTCCGCCACGCGATGCATTGAAATAATCGGCATTGGCAGAGCCATTCAGAATGTCATTCCCAAGACCGCCCGACAGCAATTGGAAAAAGCTGGCGCCGCTTGCCGCATTCAATGTCACTGATGTTGCAGCCGACGCGGACGACGACAAAATCACCATGTCGCCAGCAAAATCCCAAGCGTTCAATGGGGGGGTGTCCCAACCGGATATGGGGAGCGACGGCATCGTATAGGTACCGGCGGCGGCTCCTGCGGACACAGTAATCAGGTCACGTCCCGCCCCGCCAATGATCTGGGTGATACCGCTTCCTGCCCAAGTGCCATAGCCGAGTATTGCCTGAACAACTTGCCCCGGTTGCGACGCAAAAAGCAGGCGTTCAATGGAAACCATCGCCGTTCCGGCGGAAAGCGTATGCGAAGTTGTGGATCCGAAAATCGTTGTGATCGGTGCCAAAGCGGCCCTTAGCTCAATCGTATCAAACCCGATCCCACCGTTGAAAATGTCTGTCGGGCTGGTGAATTCATCTTCGATAAAAGTGTCGTCGCCATCCTCGCCATTTAACGTATCGTTACCGGTGCCACCGTTGATCGTATCGTTGCCGCCCCCGGCATTCACCGTATCATTTCCTCCCAATGCAGTAATTGTATCTGCATCGCCCGTGCCGGTGAGAGTTTCCCCCGTACCTGTTCCAACAATATCTGCCACAGCGACCTCTCCAATAAAATTTCAGCCAACCGACCATAGTAAAACTACAAAATAAAGTCCGCTCCCTTCAGCGTACCGGTGCAATTCCCTTATTTTACTTCCATTGACAAATTGTCGCCAAGCCAGTTTCCAGCTGCGCCACGATTCTCATGCAAAAGAACAGAATTGATATTGGCGATTGAGTCAAGTCACAACAAATACTGCCACGTTTAAATTGCACTACTTTGTATATGCTGTTGCGAGGATGCTAAACTGCAACTTTGCGACGCAAAATCAAACCCGCACCGCGACCCAGACAATAAACGCCGCCGCGGGAACCAGCATGGCCTGAGCGAGCAGCGTCCCGGCAATCCGGCTCATCGACAGCCAGACAATGGTGCGGCGATATTCGGGCTGGCTGACGCGGCCCTCGACCACATCGTCAGTCATCACGGACAATTGCGGGTCGATGAGGACGAACAACAGGATCGTCGCAAAGCCGTTGACCACCGCTGATAGTTGCGACGCGGTGACGCGGAATTCGGGGTGGAGATAACCGGCATAGAGCGAGGCGATAACCCCCACGGTCAGCAGTGCCTGCGCCACGACATTCATAGCGATCACCCGCCACGATACAGCGGCGGGCTTGGTCCAAAGCTTCAGATGTTGGCTGCTCGGCAGTTTCACCGCCTTGGCCACAGTCTTTGCGCCCTTGGGCGTCACTGCACTCCATGCCAGTTTGACCACTGAACGGTGATGCTGGAACTGGTCGATCGCAACGGTGAACCAGCGCTGCACCGTTGGCACCGCCAGCGCGCCCAAAATCGTGGCGACCGTCGCCGACAGCAGCACCAGCCGCATGTCCATCAGCAGCCCAGAGCCCGTGCCATTCGAAATCGCATTTTCGATCCGCTTGGCAAGGAAAGGACCGAGGAAGCTGTTCGAGGTGCGCGAAACCAGCACCAGCACATTGAACAGCGCGAAGCTCAACGCGATCTTGCTGGTCCGCACCCCCGCGATCCGCGCCGCATAGGCCAGCGCGCCGATCAGGTGGTTGACCAGCGTCAGCGCGCAGATATTGAAAAGCGGCCAATCCATGCGGTCTGTTACCCAACTACCAACCAATCGTCATCCCGAACTTGTTTCGGGATTACAAAACATCGTCGCCTGTTATCCTGAAACAAGTTCAGGATGACGACAATGGGTGAGGAACGGCGCTATCAATCCTTGCCCTGCCGCGCCAGTAGCCGCAATCGCAGCGCGTTCAGCTTGATAAAGCCTGCCGCATCCTTCTGGTCATAGGCACCAGCATCGTCTTCGAAGGTGACGACCTTTTCCGAATAGAGGCTGTTCGGTGATTTACGCCCGACCACGCTCGCGCTGCCCTTGTAGAGCTTCACCCGCACCGTTCCCGAAACATTGGCCTGGCTATGGTCAATCGCCGCCTGCAGCATTTCGCGTTCGGGCGAGAACCAGAAGCCATTATAGATCATCTCGGCATATTTGGGCATCAGTTCGTCTTTCAGATGCGCCGCGCCGCGATCAAGCGTGATGCTCTCAATCCCGCGATGCGCACGCGCATAGATTTCGCCGCCCGGCGTTTCATACATGCCGCGTGACTTCATCCCGACAAAGCGGTTCTCGACCAGATCGAGCCGGCCAATGCCGTGCTTGCGCCCCAGATCGTTCAATGCCGCGAGCAAAGTCGCGGGCGACATCGCCTGACCGTTCAGCGCAACCCCATCGCCCTTTTCAAAATCGATGGTGATATATTCGGGCGCGTCAGGCGCATCCTCCGGATTGACCGTGCGCGAATAAACATAGTCGGGGGTTTCGTCCCACGGGTCCTCAAGGCATTTGCCCTCTGACGAGGTGTGCAGCAGATTGGCGTCGGTCGAAAACGGGCTTTCGCCGCGCTTGTCCTTGGGCACCGGAATCTGGTGCTGTTCGGCCCATTCGATCAGGCGGGTGCGGCTGGTGAGGTCCCATTCGCGCCACGGCGCAATCACCTTGATATCGGGGTTGAGCGCATAGGCCGACAGTTCGAACCGCACCTGATCATTGCCCTTGCCGGTCGCGCCATGCGCAATCGCATCGGCGCCGGTCTCGCGGGCAATCTCGATCAACCGCTTTGAGATCAACGGCCGCGCAATCGAGGTGCCGAGCAGATAATCGCCCTCATAACGCGCATTGGCGCGCATCATCGGGAAGACGAAGTCGCGGACAAACTCCTCGCGCAGATCGTCGATATAGATGTGGTGATCGGGAATGCCCATCAGCACCGCCTTGGCACGCGCAGGCTCCAGCTCCTCCCCCTGCCCCAGATCGGCAGTGAAGGTCACCACCTCGCAGCCATATTCGACCTGCAGCCATTTCAGGATGACGCTGGTGTCGAGACCGCCCGAATAGGCAAGGACAACACGTTTGACCGAATCTTTCATGGGGGACCTTTTGCTTGGGAGACCGTGCGGGCGCGGCTAGCAGGGGGAGGACAGACGTGCAAGCGGATGGGAAGTTTTGTCCCTTCCTTAATCGAGCAACTTTCTTACTGCGTCACTCCCGCTCAACAACGCGCCGTGGACCGTCCCCGGATAATCGGCGCTGCATGCCTCGCCAGCGAAAGCCAACGCGCCGCCTACCTCAGGTGCCGCGAGCGCTTTGCGGTCGGCGGGGGTGCTGCCTACGGCGTTGTAGCTATAGCTGCCAAGCGCAAAGGGGTCGCGTGACCAGCGGGTCATTTGCACCGCCACCGGGTCGGGCGCGCTGTTGCCGAACATGGTGCGCACCGCCGCCATCGCCTCTGCCACAATCGCGCGGTCGTCCATCGCCTCGACCGCCTTTGCCGTGTCCGCGCCCGTGAAGCCGAGCAGCACCGGCTTGCCCGCCGCCTTGGTATAGCTGACCCATTGCGACCATTTGCCGGGGTCGGGCTTGACCAGTTCGTGCCAGTCCACATCCGTTGGCCAAAAGGGTTTTTCAAAGCGCAGGAAATGCTTGTTGAGAAGGCCCATGCCCAGCCGATCAATCGCCTTCGCCTTGCGCGGGGGAAGCTCCGGGGCAAAGGTGATCGCACCCGATTTCAGCACACCCAACGGCACCGTGACGATCACGCGGTCGCCCAGAAACACATTGCCATTGTCGCAAATGACGCTGACGCCGTTTGCGTCCCATTCGACCAGTTTGACAACATGGCCGGTCTTGATCGTCAATCCCTTGGCAAGATGCGTTGCAATCTGGCCATAGCCGCCGGGGAACAGCACATCGTCGCCGGCAAATTCCTTGCTGTCATCGACATGCCATGCCGACAGCCGATCAAGTGGCCCTGCATATTCCTGCTCATAATTGCCCGCCAGATAATGGTCGCGCTGCGCCCGGCGGAATGGGGAAAGTTTGGCGGCGGGGGATACCGCCTCAAGCGCCTGTTTGAGCGAGGCATCCTTGTCGCGCTTTTCCGCCCAAGCCATTGCGCGTTCAACCTGCGCCTCTGCCCAGTCGCTGTCAGGATCGTCGAGACCAAGCGCGGCATAGGCCGGGTCGATGTGCAGCAGGCTGCTGTCGTAGCTGGTTGCAACCGTCGCCGCCTTTGCCTCCGCCGCCAGCGCGGTCAACGGATTGTCTTTGGTACCGTGGATCCACGAGGCGCCGAGGTCGATGGGCAGGTCGGCCCAGGCGTTGCTGCTGTGCAGCCGCCCGCCAATCCGGTCGCGTCCCTCAAGGATCGTCACGCGGTGCCCGGCCTGGGCGAGCGCCTTTGCCGCGCTCAACCCCGCAACGCCTGCGCCGATCACGATCACGCTTTTGGAAGACGCGGCAGTGCAACCGCTGGAGGACATGGCCGCGAGCGTCCCTCCCATCAGCGAGAGGAAATGGCGGCGATCAACGGACATGGGATTTCTTTCTGCAAACTGCGCCTGTCATTTCTTTCTGACCGGCGGCGGTGGAGCAATGAGTGTTTTGGAGTTGCCCAACTTTTCATCTGCCAGATCGAGCGCGGAATCAGCCGAATCTTTATAGATAGTTTCACCCGCTGCATAACGCTTGCACAGGTCCGCCTGATAAGGATCGGCCAAACCCGGCACGATATCCTTGCACGAGTCCGCGCGCAGGCTTTTAGGGTCTTTCGCATATTTGGCGAAAGCGGCATCGGCCTCCCCGCTGGTATCGAAACATAGCGATGCAAGTTCGGACAAATCCCGCTGACCGCCATAGGCATAGGCTGCGGCATGATCGAATGGCAGTTCGGCGATCTGCACAACCACGCATTTGCGATAGTTGTTACATGCCTTGTACAGCACACGGTCGCGCTGCTGCACTGGCGTGGCATCGCATGTCGCGATCAATTTCGCTCGGTCACGCGCCATAGCCAGCGCCGCGTCATCTTCCTGTCGCTGCTGACGGTAATAGCAGCGCATATTATACCATTCTTCCTGCTGATCATCGGGCAGCGCACATTTCTCGGCAAGTTTTACGGGGTCAGCCTCTAGCGCCTTCCAAAGCGCTTCTTCGCGATCCTGGCGAATGTCAGCGCAGCGCCCTGACAGCGGGGTATAGTCTACCACCATAGGTACGCCCGCAGGCCAGTTGTTCCGTTCTGCCTCTTTCGCTTCGCATTCCGCCCAGATTTGCGCTTCGTTCATGGTGTCGAGCCGCGCGCGTTCCTTGTCATTACGGTCATCTTCACGCTCATCTTTCACCTGTCCACAAGCCGCCTCTACCGGGTCGTCGCTGGTCAATTGGGGAGAAGCTTTTGTACACAGCCGGTAATAGTCCGCCGGCTGGCTGCGGAATTTTTTAGTCAGCGCGATAGTCTCGGCATCATTGATGGCTTCGCGCCGCGCTTGGCATGCCATGCCAAGCGCAGTTTTTGGTGTCGCGTAGCGACCGAAAACCAGCCCCTTGCATTGCAGGTCGAGCGCCTTGGGGTTTTTGAGCAGCTGCGCGGCCCCTGCCTCCATCTTGTCGCGATTGGCCTGATAGTCCGCCAGACGACAAGCCTCCGCCAATATGCGATCGCGCTGCTCTTCGGGAAACGTCTTGCATTGCTGCGCCAGTTTGACCGGGTCGCCCAACAGGTCTTGCGATGCTTTATAATCCTTTTGCGAATTGGCGTAATAGGCTTTGCGCTCGGCCATTCGCTTGGCGCAATTGGCTTTGGTCAGATCGGTCACGGGATGGACGCTATCCTCGATATTGCCGCACACCGCATTGGCCCATTTGTCGCCCATCATCGATACAGGAAAAGTGTCATTGTCGCGCGCCTCTATCGCTGCCATTTGTTCAAAGAAAGAATCCGAGAAGGCGTCATTATCGTCAAAATCGCGCTCACTTTCGAAGTTCGGGTCTTCGGGTGGCTGCTTGGCGCGGATGATGGAAAGTTGCGCATCCCATTCAGTCTGTAATGCCGTCAGCCGTGCTTTGGCCTCGTCAAACCGGCCAAGCTCGCGCAAGGCATTGACGACATAATAGCGCGAGCGAAGCCTTCGCTCTGAGGCGAAATCCGGGCTGTCGATCAACGCGTCTGCCTGTGCCACAAACATTTCCAGATAGCGGCGATGCTGTTCGGCTGTCTTACCGATCCAGCTAACATGTTGGAGCAGATGGAAGCGCTGCATCGACGGGCGTCCGAGTTTGTCCGACAGCCAATAGAGCTTGAGATAATTCGCTTCGCCGGAAAGCGCCTTATAGTCCTTACTGGCAATCAGTGCAGGCAACTTGGCCAGCTCTTCGGGTGAATAGTCCGCGAAAGCCTCTGGATCTCCGTCGTTGCCGTCATATTTCGGCGCCAGAACCAGACCATTACCGGGGCAGATTGGTACCATGATATCTGATAGCTGCCCGCCCGGATTGCTGCCGTTGGGCAGGCTTTCGAGCGGAAAGTAGTTCATCTCGACATTCTGATAGAATTCCTCGCCACCAACTGGACAGGTGAATACGCCGCGGTGTTCTACAACGCTGTTAGCATTTGTGGCTGCATCTTCGGTTGCAAAAGCTGGGCTGGCTGGAAGCACCAATAACGCTAACCGCACCAAAGTTATGCCAATCAATAAGCGCATGTCCGCCCCCCCAGCGGGGAACATATCTCGGTTCAATTAAAGCACAAGCACTCGGTCCGCAAACTCTTGGCTGCTTGCGACGTATAGCGCCCTCAATTTATGCGGAAATTCTATCCTTCGAAGCCTGCGCCTTCGCCGTTGCTGACAAAGGCTCGAAAGTAATGACATTCGAATAGTCATTTGGCGGATAGCGCCAAACCCACTTCTTGCGAGAATTGGAATAACGCCCTTCCACAGTTTTAAGCCAGACAAAACGCTGTCCTGGGCCCTCGATGCTGATCCACTTTGGAAACCAAAAAAATCGGCCACGCCAATGCTGTTTGGAAGTAGGCTTTCGCGTGTTTTCGTCATCGATATTCACTATACATGCCCCAGAAATATCGTCGAATCGGTTCCGATGCTCTCATGGCAATGTTTAATGTAAAATCATCTATAGCTAAAGTTCTATTTGTAACTTTTGCGAACTGTCACAAGTAGGTTTCTGACAAATTGGTCAGATTTCGGGACTGTTTCGCCTCATGGTCGTATCAATTCCCAAATCTGCCACGAGCCCAACGCCAGAAAAAGAACCGCCGCGATCCAGCGCATCACATGCAGCGGCACCCGTTTGACCAGCTCTTCGCCCAGATAGACGGCGGGCACATTGGCCAGCATCATGCCCAGAGTCGTCCCCGCTGCAACGGCGAACACCGACTGATATTGCGCGCCAAGGGCAACGGTCGCGACCTGCGTCTTGTCACCCATCTCGACTAGGAAAAAGGCGATTGCTGTGGTCAGGAAAATGCTACCCTTATGGCTGACTTCGCCTTCATCGTCGTCAATCTTGTCGGGCACCAAAGTCCACAACGCCATCGCGACAAAGCCCAAGGCTACCGCCCAGCGAAACCAGGGCGCGTCGAGCAACCCGGCTACTTGCTGCCCCGCAAAAGCTGCCAATGCATGGTTGAGCAACGTTGCAGCGAGAATGCCAAAGATGATCGGCAACGGCTCGCGGAAACGCGTCGCCAGCACTATGGCGAGCAGCATCGTCTTGTCGCCAATCTCGGCAAAGGCAACGATGGCGGTGGAGGCGAGGAAGGCAGTCAGCATCGTGCGCGCCTTTGGCATGAAGCCCGTAGTGCGACCAGCCCTGAATTTCGCAAATCATGTCGCTTTTTTGCAATTCTCGACCGCCCCATTGCCGCACGGAAGGCAGTGAAAGGGGATTTTCCATGCGCAAGATCATGTTCGCTGTGCTGCCGCTACTCGCAGGGGTTGCCGCTTTTTCCCAGACCGTTTCCGGAACGATGCCCGACGTGGCAAAGGAATATCATCTCCGGTTCAATTGCCACAATGCCTACGACTTTCTGATTGGCGAATTGGACGCAAATCGCGAACCTTCCGCCGCCCAGATCGATTGGGCGAAGGCGCACGAAAAACTGGCCAAGACTGGCACGGCGTGCGCGCCGCCTCCGCCGGAAATTGCCCACCGCGTATCCAATCGCTTGATTTCGACCGGCGATGGCGCCGCTATGGCCGGGCAGTTCGCCGAAAAAGCACAGGATGCTGCTGCCTATAGCGAACTGGCGCACGCGCATCTCAGCGGGTCGATCTCCGGAGCCTCGTTGGATAAAGGTATCGCTTATCTGAAAAAAGCCGCCGACATCGGCGATCCTGCAGCAACCTTTGTAGTGGGCACGCTATATTCTTCAGGAATGATTGGTGGAAAGAAGGACCACACAACCGGTTTCGCCTATATCGATCGTGCCGCCAAGACAGGCCATATCGACGCCATCTATCGCAGCGGGCTTTACTATCTCGATGGTATCGGAACCAAAAAGGACGCGAAAAAAGCATTTGCCGCATTCCAGGCCGCGGCTGAACGTGGCCATCTCTACGCCACGATCATGGCTTTCGATCAGATCAACAACGGCAATGGCACCAAAAAGGACTTTGCCCTCGCCTATCGTCTGTCACGCAATATGGCTGAACAGGGTGAACTATACGGCGCAGTCATGGCCGCATCGTCCTTGTTGCAAGGCAAGAACCCTAAGGCGCATCAGGACGAGATCCTTTTCTGGCTGGACCGCATAATTGCCCTTGGGGACAACGAGATCAAACAGAAGATCATACCCGTCCGTGAACAGGCATTTGCGATTTTCAACAAGTCCAACGCACCCAAAAGCTATTCACCGCGGCCATGGAAAGCCTGCCCAATGAAAACCGTTTGCACCGTCAATCATTTTTCGGGTCTGAAAAGCTGCACCACCAACAAGGATTATTGGAACGATTGCGATGGGTAGGGCAATGTTGCCAGCCCTACGCCACCCGCGTCCACTCCATCCACCAATTCCACTCCCAGCTTTTGCCGCCATCGCTCGATGCTGACTGGTGCCAGCGACAGCCGGTGGGGGTGATTCGGTCCCAGACGCCGCGATAGAACCATTTGACGCCTTCGACGTCCTCTTCGGAGACGAACACGCCTTCGCCGTCGATAAACTCGCCCTTTTGCGGCGGATTGACGACGCCGTTCCACGCGCCGGTCCAATGGTCGGCCCATTTCTTTTCCTGCGTCAGCCAGACGCGCACGCCCATTCCCATGTCGCTGCCATCGGCCTTGCGCAATTCTTCGATACTGCCCATGCCGTTGAGTACGCGGTAGACAGTCGCACCGCTGTCAAAGCGTTGCCATTCGTCTTTGGTGCCGTCTTTCAGCCTTTTGTGGCGGATTTTCCATTCGCCAGCGAGGAAATCAAAATCACCGACCCCTTTACCGGTGACGATGCCTTTTCCAGCCGGAGTGTAGTTGGTGTCGATTGGGGTTTCCATGATGTCTCCTGCAATGGCGCGCGTTGGTATGCCGCTGGTCAGTACAGCCAGCATCAATCCTGTGCTGCTTTTCAGATATTCGCGTCGTTCCATACCGCACCTCTTTGTGGTTCGCTGTCTGGGTTAAACGCGTAATACTGACAAGAAATGTCAGTTATTTTCTGCTAGGCAAAATAAATGCGTGCCAGCCGTCTGCTTTCGATCCTGATCCTGCTGCAATTGCGACAGCGGCTGACGGCTGAGACCTTGGCAGAAGAGTTCGAGGTTTCAGTGCGCACCATCTACCGCGATATTGACGCGCTGAGTGCAGCGGGCATTCCGGTTTATGGCGATAGAGGCCCGGGCGGCGGGTTTCAACTGCTCGACGGCTATCGCACAAAGCTTACTGGACTCGACCCTGATGAGGCGGAGGCGATGCTGCTGATAGGTCTGCCCCAGGAAGCGCAGGCAATGGGGCTGGGCAGCGCGGCAACACGTGCACGAAACAAATTGCTGGCGGCACTCCCCACAGCAGGAAGCGACGAAGCCAATCGCATTGCAGGCCGATTTCACCTCGACACTATCGACTGGTATCGCGCCGCGCGGCCGACACCCTTTCTCGCCCGCGTCGCCCGCGCAGTGCTCGACCGGCAGCGGCTGGCAATGACCTATGAAAGTTGGAATGCGACGCGCCAGTGGGAGGTCGATCCCTACGGCCTAGTGCTCAAAGCGGGCAATTGGTATCTGGTTGCGCGCGGTAGTGATCGCATAAGCACTTTCAACGTCGCCGACATCAACCAATTGGAATTGCTGCCGGAGCATTTCGATCCAACTGCTGATTTCGATCTCGCCAGTTGGTGGGGGCAATCGACACGCGACTTCGAAACCCGATTGCGCCCGGGCACCGCACGACTGCGCGCCTCAGCAGTCGGCATACAACGAATACGGTTGCTTGGCACCTTTGCCGGCGAAGCCATTGCGAAAGCCGGGCCACCCGATGAAGAAGGCTGGAGGGAAATCGAACTTCCCCTGGAAACCATCGACTCCGCAGCTCCGATGCTGCTTGGGATTGGACCGGAAATCGACATTGTCGAGCCCAGCGATTTGCGCCAAGCCGTATCGAGTCTGGCTAAACAAGTGGTCGAACGTCTGAAAGGATAAGCGAATGGATACCGTTGAATGGCATTCCAGAAAATCGGCAATCGAGACCATCCTCGCCAGACGGTCTGCCAGCGAACAGTTCCATTACCCTATCCGACACGGCAGCATGCGTGTCGGGATTTATGCCCCCAAAGGCGAAGACGACCAGTCCCCCCACCCACAGGACGAGCTTTATATCATCGCTAGCGGCAGTGGTTGGTTCGTCAAAGGAAACGAACGCGTCCAATTCTCGCCGCAGGATGTCTTGTTCGTCGAAGCAGGCGTCGAGCACCGTTTTGAAGACTTCACTGATGATTTTGCAACCTGGGTGATATTCTGGGGACCCGAAGGCGGGGAATTGGCATAGAGCAATCAAGCCGCTATTCTCCCTGCCGGAGGATTTGCACTATGGCCCAAGCAGAACTCAAGACCAAGCCAACCGATGCCAAGGTGTCGGCGTTCGTGGCGTCGGTGGAAAATCCGATCCGTCGTTCAGATGCAGAGCAATTGCTGGACATTTATGCGGGAGCGACCGGCATGGAGCCCGCCATGTGGGGGCCGTCGATCATTGGCTATGGTAGTTATCACTATAAATATGAAAGCGGACGTGAAGGCGACATGTGCCGCGCCGGCTTTTCACCGCGGAAAGGCAATATCGTTCTCTATCTGATGGGCGGCTATAGCAACCCCGACACGCAGAAGAAGATGGACGAATTGCGCGCCAAGCTTGGTAAGCACAAAACCGGTTCGAGTTGCCTCTACATAAACAAGTTAACGGACGTGGACATCAATGTTTTGCGCGAAATGGTCGCACTTGACCTCGCGTGGATGGATGAAAAATATCCGCGCTGACAAAGTATAGGAACTAGGTTCAGGACCTAAGCTCCGGCGATCAGGCAGATGGCAGCATCGTCGACGATAATTGCGTCAAAAGCTGATGTGACCATGCATTCGCCAATTTCGACAACCTGATCATCGCAGTACACCTTTCCTTGAACAGGAATTAGCCAGCATCGGCCGCTCGCAAAGTCGCTGCGGGAATATGACCTGGTCGCGAGCGAGCGAAGCCAGAAAACCGGCCCATCCGCCAGATACACGTCTGGCGCTATATGCCCCGAACGAGGGTCACCATAGGGTTCAGCGCGTGATACCGCGACGCCGTCGTCTAGATGGAGTTCGCGGGGACGACCATAGTCGAACAAGCGATAGGTCACATCCGCATATTGCTGCACTTCGACCAAGGTGATCCCGGCACCGATCGCATGGACCGTGCCAGCGGGGATGTAGAAATAGTCCCCCGCCCTCACCGGCTTCCAGTCGATCAGATCTTCGATTTCCCCAGATAAGGACGCCGCGCGCAATTCGGCGGCGTCCAAAGGTCGCTTCGTGCCAATACCGAGCACCGCACCGGGTTCGGCATCGACGATATACCAGCATTCTTCCTTACCCGAAGGCAAGCCGCGCGCCGCTGCCTGCGCATCGGTGGGATGGACCTGGATCGACAGTTTTTCAGAGGTGAAAAGCCATTTGACGAGCAATGGCAATGTTGGGCTTTCGTCCGATTCGTACCAGATCTCGCCTATGCGTTTGCCATCCGGCGCGGCAAAGGCCGAAGGCAGGTCAGTCCGCCCCCAAGGCTTTTCAACAAAATGACGGGTCAACTTCATGATCGACGGTGTAGCAGCTACATCTTTCAATGTCCTGTCCAAGATTCCGCTTTTGCCCGCTGCAAAGTGCCGCTAGGGCGCTGGCAAATATAAAATCTCTCCCCGGGCCCCAGACAAAAGATTGGAGCCAAAATGTCAGACTATGTGAACCGCGCCGGATTGCAGATTGCGTCCGCCCTCGCCGATTTCATTGAAACCAAGGCCTTGCCGGGAACGGGTGTCGAGGCCGAAGCCTTGTGGCAGGGTCTCGCGGATATCCTCGCCCGCTACGTTCCGATCAACCGCGCGCTGCTTGCCAAACGCGATGACCTTCAGGCGAAAATCGACGCGTGGCACAAGGCCAATCCTGGGCCGATAGCCGACATGGCCGCCTATCAGGCTTTCCTGCGCGACATCGGTTATCTGGTTGCAGAACCAGCACCGTTCACCATTGGTACACAGAATGTTGACGCAGAAATCGCAACGATGGCGGGCCCGCAACTTGTGGTACCAAGCCTCAACGATCGCTTTGTTCTGAACGCCGCCAATGCGCGCTGGGGCAGTCTGTATGATGCGCTTTACGGCACCGATGTGCTCGATGCCCCCGCAGCCCGCCCCGGCGGATATGATACGGCACGCGGCGAAGCGGTGATTGCTTATGCCCGCAACTTCCTCGATTCCGCCGTTCCGCTGGCCAGCGGGAGCTGGACAGATTGGGATGGCGGCGATTTGACGCTCGCCGATACTTCGGTTCCGATCATCTGTCGGGGCAATGACATATTGCTGCGCCACAATGGCCTTGGCGTCGAAATCGTCATCGACCGCGAGCATCCGGTTGGCAAGACCGATAAAGCTGGCATCGCCGACGTCATCCTGGAAGCTGCGCTGACCACCATCATCGACCTTGAGGATTCGGTGGCGGCGGTCGATGCCGACGACAAGGTGGCAGCCTATACCAACTGGCTGGGGCTTATGCGCGGCGACCTGACTGCGAGCTTTGAAAAAGGCGGGACGACGATGATCCGCGCGCTTGAGGATGACCGTGAGTGGGACGAGGAATTGCTCCATGGACGTTCGGTCATGTTCGTGCGCAATGTCGGCCATTTGATGACCAACCCAGCAGTGCGCCTGCCCGATGGCAGCGAAGCGCCCGAGGGCATTCTCGATGCGCTCTTCACCTCGCTTTGTGCGATGCACGATCTGCTCGGCCTCGGGAAATACAAGAACAGCCGCGCGGGCAGCATCTATATCGTCAAGCCCAAGCAGCACGGGCCAGAGGAATGCGGCTTCACCAACGACCTGTTCGATGCCGTCGAAGATCTGCTCGGGCTCGCTCGCCACACGATCAAGGTCGGCGTCATGGACGAGGAACGCCGCACCAGCGCCAACCTGGCCGCATGTATCTATGCTGTTAAAGACCGCATCGTCTTCATCAACACCGGCTTCCTCGACCGCACAGGCGACGAGATGCATACTGCGATGCAGGCTGGCCCGATGATCCGCAAGGCCGACATGAAGAGTTCCAGCTGGATCACCGCCTATGAAGCACGCAATGTGCAGATCGGTCTTGCTTGCGGGCTGTCGGGCAAGGCGCAAATCGGCAAAGGCATGTGGGCCGCGCCCGACATGATGAAGGACATGATGGCGCAAAAGATCGGCCATCCCAAATCGGGCGCGAATACGGCGTGGGTGCCGTCTCCGACCGCTGCGACGCTGCACGCCATGCATTACCACATGGTCGATGTGTTTGAGGTGCAGAAGGAACTGGCGAGCAAGCAAACCCCAGCGCTCGACGCCCTGCTCACCATCCCTGCGGCCCCACGCGGGCACAATTGGTCTGCCGAAGAGGTGGCTCAAGAACTGGAAAACAACGCGCAAGGGATACTCGGCTATGTTGTGCGATGGATCGACCAGGGCATTGGCTGTTCCAAGGTTCCCGACATCCACGATATCGGCCTGATGGAAGACCGCGCGACGTTGCGCATATCGTCGCAGCATATCGCCAACTGGCTGCTGCACGGGGTGTGCACATCCGGTCAGGTCGATGCTGCTTTCGAGAAAATGGCCGCCAAGGTCGATGCACAAAATGCGGGTGACCCGCTGTACGAGAAACTCGAAGGCAACAGCATCGCCCTTAAAGCCGCACGAGCGCTGGTTTATGATGGCGTCGCGCAACCCAGTGGTTACACCGAACCGCTGCTCCACAAATTCCGGTTGGAGAAGAAAGCGATAGCTTGACCTGACGCCATTTTTGGAAGAGCCTGCGGCCGCTATGGCTGAACGCAGACTCTTTTTCAAAGTCACGGCCTGGGTAACGGTCGCTTCATTGGCTTTAACGCCCGAAATTGCTGCCGCCTGTACCTATATGGCGCCGCAATATGTCATTTCAGACGATATGCGTCAGAAATGCCGCGCCGCGGTTGCCAATCCCAGGAAATTTTTGGCCAAAGTGGCTAAAGACACTTTCGATAGTCGAGAGTTGGGCAACTACATTGTTGCTTTTGACGAAGGTGCCTTTGGTTGTCGGGAAAATCGCAAATTTGCATTTCGAATATTGGACAGCTTCTATTCCAAACCTGATCGCCTTTTTACACAACCGGCGCTGTTGCGGCGCTATGCCTTTACCTGGCCGGAAAATCATGACCCGGCGCGCGAGGCATATATAAATGGCCTTGTGTGGTTGCTCAGCGACCATGCCGCCCATTTGCCAAGCGGCTGGACAGCGGAGCAGGCCCGCGATTTTGTCTCGCAACCCGGACATTTCAAGATTGCACTAGAGCGATTTGGCACTGCCAGAGACCGCGACGACGCGGTGTTTGCCATTGTTTCTGACCCGAAAAGTCCGCATTTTGATCGTGACGCCGCTATCCGGCTTACGGGCTTTACCTCGCGGCATCAGTTCCAACGCCGGCTGACGGCGGTGGCTCTCTTCATCAATCCGGCACTGGGCCCGACCGATCTGGCCAAAGCTGAAACACTCCTGCCGGTCTCTGCGCTTTACGATGATAGCGGAACCAATCCCCTGACCGTCAATGCGCGCACTTTATGGGAGCAAGTCGCCGGGCAATATGCGCAAAGCAGCGATGCCGGGCTGCGGGAGAAAGCGCGTTCAATCCGTGCAAAAATGGCCCCGCCGTCGCTCACCAACTGGCCGAAAATCGAGTATCCCAAAGATGGTCGCGTCTGGCTTTCGCTTGCTGACTGGCCCAAAAACATTCCCAATCCCTTTGGCTCTCCAAAATATGCGTCGCTCGTCAGTGTGGCCGACTATCCGGCACGGGCATTGCGCAATGAGGAAACCGGCGCGGTGACTGTGGCCGCCAGATTCGGAACAGACGGGCGTTTCTCGGGGCTTGAAGTCCTGCAATCCAGTGGCAGCGCTATATTGGATGACGCTACCACCAAAACCATTCATCGGCGCTTTCGTCCCAAATTGAATGACATGACCGTGTCGGGCTTCGCTGGCAAAGAGGTGCGCGTTCCCTTACTGATTGTCGATTGGCAGCTATCCGATACCAACAGTGCAACTGGCAGTGTCGCGCGTTTTTCTGATGGTCGGTTGACTATCGTTGCCGAACCGATGATTGTTAATGAATTATATTCCAGCTGCGGCCCGCCGCCATCGATCTTTCTTTAGGGGAGCCGTGCTTCATGACCCACACATTATGGGGTTCAGCCCATTCGCTCTACACTGGCAAGGCAAGGTCCTATCTGGTCAAGAAAGGCCTTCCATATCGTGAACGTTTTCCGTCCAATCCAGACTTTGCCGCGCGGATCCTGCCTGCCATAGGACAATCCTCAGTCCCCGTTCTGGAAACGGAGCAGGGAGAGATTGTACAGGATAGCGGCGACATCATCGATCTTCTGGAAAGTCGCCATCCAACGCCAGTAGTCGATCCGGTTGCGCCGGTGCAAAAGCTGGTCTCCTTACTATTCGATGCATTTGGTTCGGAATATCTGTTGCCTGCGGCGATGCACTATCGCTGGTCCTATCGCGAGCAACAAGAGGCGTTTCTGCGCGCCGAATTCGGCAGAGCTATAGTTGCCAACAAGACTCGCGACGAGCGGCGCGACACAGCGGCCAAAGTCATGGCCTTCTTCAACGGCTTCCTGCCCAATCTGGGCGTCTTTCCGGAGACAATTCCGGCAATCGAGTCGGCCTATCTCGACCTGATGGAGGCGCTGGACGAGCATTTTCAATGGCACCCGTATTTGCTCGGCGGGCGGCCCAGCCGGGGTGACTTCGGGATGATGGCGCCGCTGTTTGCGCATTTGGGCCGCGATCCGGTTCCCGCAGGCATCATGAAGGCAAAAGCCCCCAATTTGTTCCGCTGGACCGAGCGGATGAACAGCACGCCGATCAGCGACGGTGAATATCCGGGCTATGCCGAGACCTATGCGGCGGATGATGCGATCCCTGAAACATTGGAAGCCGTAATGTGCGTTGCCTTTGCCGACTGGCTACCCGGCCTCATTGCCGACGCCGACTGTTTTAACGCCTGGGCGGCGGACAAAGAAGAAGGGGCTATAGTCTCGCGCACGGGCGATCGGCAGGTTCACCCCAATGTCGGCAAAGTCGAATTTGACTGGCGCGGCGTCACCTATCGTCGGGGCAGCCAGCCGCATATGCTGTGGATGCTGGCAGCGGCGCAGGCGCATTATGCCGGAATGAATGTGGAAGCAAAGGCGCGCGCTGATACAGTGCTTGGGCGCACTGGTGGCAGCGATATTGTCAGGCTGAAACTCGACCGCCGGATGAAGCGGCAGAGCAATATATTGGTGCTTTCGGATTAGGAACGGGATTGTCTAGGAACTTGGCTGCGGCTAGGCCATAGCTGGATGCGGCATCGCTGCGGGCGACTAGACGATAATGATGTTGAGCAGTTTTGTAGTCGCCGAGCATTTGAGCCAAGCGCGCTTCGGCAAAATGACCAATTTGCTTGGTCTGATGCCTTGGCGCTACGCGCGAGGATGATGGCGCCGCCTTTTTGCGGGCCTTCATCGCTTCGATCGGTGCCAATGACTCGCGTGGAAGCGGTGATCCATGCGAGAAGAAATTTATTGTACGGCTAGCCAGAAAACCGGCCACGGTATCGGCATGGCGTGCATGGACAAATCCTTTGTTCGCACCGCCATGAAATTTTGCCAATGTTGAAAAAGGAACCTGCTTTACGTCCTTTGGACCTACGGGTCTGCTGCGGTAAAGATATTCTGCTTTGGCATTTGGCAGGACACGAAATACCTGAACTTCTTCGGTCCAGATATCGAAATAGAGCCAGCCGGAATATTGCTCTGACCAGAAGCGACCGAAGCTGTGTCCATCGTTAAGCTCCCTGTCGTAGACACCAACTATTTCTACCTTATCGAAATCATGCCTTAACCCCCCCCCCGGCACCCCCCGCCGGCGCGCGCCGCGCGCTGGCGGGCGGCGCGGGGGGCCCCCCCGCGCGCCCTTGCGGACCAGTTCGCCAGTGAAGATTTGCGCCATACGTTCAGGGATATTTGTCGCGCGCTCGCGGTCGTTCAACAACCAACCAGCATTATTGGTAACCACATAGTGTAGAACGGGTCGTGGTAGCGCGAAGAATAGCAACTGCGCCAGGACCAGAATCATCACGGCACCCAGCGTTAGCCAGACAAATTTTCGTCGCTTCGGCCGCTCTATAGGTTGCAATTGCTCCCCCCCGGAAACCTACTTTCAGGATCATGCTTAGCCCTAACTGCGAATGCTTTACATTTGGTTGCGTGGTTAATCGCGCTTAACCCGATGCTTCGCCTTCCATTCCATCGCGTTGCGCACCCGCCATTCGACCGAGGGGTGGGTGTAGAACAGCGTCTCCTGCAACGCAGTGGGGCGCGGATAGCGATATTCGGCAGTTTTGACCAAAGCCCCGGCCAGTGCATCGGGCAGGTTGACGGTGCGCAGTGAATAATTGTCAGCATCGCGTTCACCCTGCCGGATAACAGTATTAATCAGCGGTTGCCCCAGCAACCCGAAAAGCCCCATGATAAAAATCAGGACCGGAATTCCGCGTGGATCATCAACGCTCGTCTTGCTGCCAAAGACGCGAGCAAAGGCGGGAAACAGCCGGTCGGCCAAAAAGAAGCCCAGCATCGCCAATAGCGCGAATAAACCGACCATCCGCCAGATATGGCCTTCGACATAATGGCCGACTTCGTGGCCCGTCACCGCCTTCACTTCGTCAAGCGACGCTTCTTTCATCGCCACATCGGAAATGGCTATCCGCGCTGTTCCGAAAACACCCGAGACATTGGCGGTGAAATTATTCGATTGCCGCGAGCCGTCAAACATCAACAGCCGGTCATGCGGGATACCGGCATCATCAGCCATCACCAGTAACGCAGCGCGCACCGGTCCTTCGGGAACAGGTTTATAGTCGTTGAATATCGGCTCGATCAAAACGGGCGAAAGCAGCAGCCCGGCCGATATTGCCAATCCTGCCAGCCCGCCCGACCACAGCCACCAGCGCTTTCCGGTTTTCCGGATCAGTGCATAGACGCCGAGGAAAAACAGCCCGCCAAGCAGTGCCGAAATCACCATGCTGATCGCATCTTGGGTCAGAAAGTCGGCGAGTGGCTGGCTGGTACGGCCATAGGCGCTTTCACGAACCCACTCTTCATAAACGCCCCAGGGCAAGCTGAGCAGCGAAGAGATGAGCAGAAAGCTGACGGCAATCAGCCATATGCGCAACGCGGAGCTTCGATTTTCCAGCTTCTGCGCAATGCGATCGAGGACACCCCAACGCACGATGATCCAGGTCACCAATGCCGAAACCAGCAGCCCCCAAAGCAACATCCAATGGTTTCCCGCGGTGTAGTTCGCCGCCTTTTCAAGCGCCTCTGCGCCAAGACCATCGATATATTTTGCCGTCTCTGCCGCAGGATTGACTATCATGCGCACTGCCCTCCTCTATTTGGTGTATTAGCTATATGATACAGCTGGATTGCGCAACCCGCTTGTTTCGATGGCAAAGCGGTGATTAACTGTGGCGCATGTGGCGGATCGCAATTTTATACGGATTGGCGCTGGCGGCGGGCGCGTTGCTGCTGCAATGGCTGGATTACAAACATACAGTCCACGCATGGTCGACTGAGCTCTATATCGGCATTATCGCGATCTTCTTTATCGGACTGGGAATCTGGGTTGGCAACCGGCTGACGGCAAAACCACGCAACACAGGCTTTCAACGCAATGTCGCGGCGATCCAATCGCTGGGGATCAGTCCGCGCGAATGTGAGGTGCCTCGATCTGCTGGCGTCAGGGCAGCGAACAAAGTGATCGCCAGGCGGCTCGACATCTCCCCAACACAGTCAAAACCCATGTCGCGCGGCTGTTCGAAAAGCTGGAGGCTGCTAATCGCACCGAGGTGATTCACAAGGCGCGGGCGCTGGACATATTGCCATGAATAATGGGTGATTGCAGCCAAATCACCCATTTGGGCGATGGTTTCGCTTGATTCAGAAAGATAGTCCGGCACCGTCCAAATAGAGGGAGAATCGAAATGGGACGGATCATCTGGATTTACGGCTGTATCGCAGGCATCGTTCTGGCGAGCAGTTTTGCCATTGGTTATTGGATGGGCGCTGAAATCGACGACCACAATGTATTCGTCGGCTATTCGATCATGCTGATCGCGCTTTCAATGATCTTTGTCGGGGTGAAGCAATATCGTGACAAGATTCTGGGCGGGGTTATCCGCTTCTGGCCAGCCTTTGGGGTAGGAATGGGCATCGCGGCGGTCGCGTCGCTATTCTATGTAATCGGCTGGGAAATTTATATGTACGCGACCGATTACAGCTTTATGGGCGCTTATGTCGAAAGCACAATCGCCGCCAAGCAGGCCGCAGGCGCACCAGCCGCCGAAATTGCCAAGTTCACCGCAGAGATGAAGGCGTTCGAGACCCAATATGCCAACCCCTTTTTCCGCATGGTAATGACCTTGACCGAAATAGCACCGGTTGGCTTGCTGGTTGCATTGATCGCCGCAGGCGTGCTGCGCAAAAGCAGCTTCATGCCGGCCAAGGCAGCAGTCTGACACAAGGCGGGTTGCGGTTAAACCTCTTCCGGTGCAAACCTCTGGCTCAAAGCCCTAGGGCATCGGAAGGGGAACCCAATGCGCGAACTAACAATCCGGTCGATCATCCTTGGCGGCCTGATCACCCTGATATTCACTGCAGCCAATGTCTATCTGGGGCTGAAGGCCGGTCTGACCTTTGCCACCTCGATTCCAGCAGCGGTTATCTCGATGGCGATCCTGCGGATGTTGCCGGGCGGGACAATCCTTGAAAACAACATTGTCCAGACCATTGCCAGCGCGGCGGGGACATTGTCGGCCATCATCTTTGTTCTGCCGGGATTGGTAATCCTTGGTTATTGGCAGGGCTTCCCATTCCTGACGACAGCGGCGGTCTGCGCCACCGGAGGGATTTTGGGGGTGATGTTCTCCGTCCCCTTGCGCCGCGCCTTGGTCACTGGATCGGACCTGCCCTATCCAGAGGGCAAGGCCGCCGCCGAAGTGCTGATTGTCGGCTCGTCCGAAGGTGCCGGGTCAGAGGATAACAAAAAAGGCCTTGGCCTGATGGTCATGACGGCGCTTGCTTCGGCGGCCATGTCGCTGCTTGCGGCAATGAAGTTGGTCGCGGCGGAAATTGCGCAATTCTTCAAGATTGGCGCAGGCGTTACCGGCTTCACCTCGTCATTGGGATTGGCCTTTATCGGTGTTGGCCATCTGGTCGGATTGTCAGTCGGGATTGCCATGGCGCTGGGCGTCGCGATCAGCTGGGTCTGGCTGGTTCCCTATTACAGCCAAGGCATCGCAGGCGAAGATCTGGCGGCGATTGCGACCGATGTGTTCCGCAACAAGGCACGGATAATCGGCGCAGGCGCGATGGGGGTTGCCGCGATCTGGACATTGCTCAAGATTATCGGACCGATTGTGCAAGGTCTGAAAGGCGCACTGGCGGCTTCCGCTGCGCGTGCGGATGGCGGCGAACTGGCGCTGACCGAGCGCGACCTGCCGATCAAGCAGGTTGCCGGCATCAGCATCGCGATGCTCTTTCCCATCGCCTTTCTTCTCTGGCAGTTTTTGAGCGCAACGCCGCTGGCTGGAATGTCCACCGGGATTGTGATTCTGTCGCTCGCCTATGTTGTTGTTGTCGGCGTCATCATCGCCTCGGTCTGCGGCTATATGGCCGGATTGATCGGCGCGTCCAATTCACCTGTCTCGGGCGTGGGCATATTGGCTGTTGTCGGCATTTCATTGTTGTTGCTGATCTTTTTCGGACGGGGTGAAACACCGGAAGAAACCAACGCGCTTATTGCCTATGCGCTGTTCGCGACCGCGATCGTCTTCAGCATTGCGACCATTTCCAACGACAATCTGCAGGATTTGAAAACCGGCCAGATTGTCGGCGCAACGCCTTGGCGGCAGCAGGTGGCGCTGGTGATCGGCGTTATCTTCGGCAGCCTTGCCATCCCGCCGGTGCTGGGGCTGTTGAACGACGCCTTTGGCTTTACCGGTGCTCCCGGAGCGGGCGAAAATGCATTGGCCGCACCCCAAGCCATGCTGATTTCAGCATTGGGCAAAGGCGTGCTGGGTGGCGACCTCGAATGGCCCTTGCTTGGGCTGGGCGCGCTGATCGGTGTGGTGGTGATCATCGCCGACGAAATCCTTGGACGGATGGGCAAAAGGCGGCTTCCTCCACTGGGCGTGGGCATGGGCATCTATCTGCCAATGGCGCTGACCTTCATGATCGTGGTCGGCACAGTGCTTGGGCACCTCTACGAAACATGGGCCGACGGCCAGAAAGACCCCGAAACCGCAAGACGTCTGGGCGTGCTGGGTGCGACCGGGCTGATCGTCGGCGAAAGCCTGTTTGGCGTTGCCTATGCCGGCCTTGTCGCCGGATCGGGCAGCGATTCACCGCTAGCGGTGGTGGGCGAGGATTTCGAGGCCATCGCCATGTGGGGTGGTGCTGCAGTCTTCATCCTGATTGTGTGGTGGGTGTATCAGCGCACACGGCGGGTGGCGGCCTAAAGCCCGAACAGAGCGAAACACACCGCCGCCGCCGAGGCACCCCAGGTCAGGATACCGACGATCAGCGCGGCCCAGTCCTGCGCGGTCGGTCTGGGTTTCGTCCCTTTTGGCACCATGCGCAGCGACGAGGGAATGCGCACATAGCCAAGCGTGAGCATCATGATCAAATGCCGACCGACCCCGTGGAAATAGCGCGCGACATATTTATTGAAGACAAGTTCCGGGACATTGATGACCGCCCGGAACGCCAGCTTGGCGGCGAACTCGGCAAGCTCGTCAGCAGGCATGACTATCCGGCATTCGCATCAATAAACCGCTCTGCATCAAGCGCCGCCATGCAGCCGGTGCCAGCACTGGTCACGGCCTGACGGTAGATATGGTCCATCACGTCGCCACAGGCAAATACACCCGGCACGCTGGTTTCGGTTGCCTGACCATCGGCCCCGCCGCGTACCTTGATATAGCCGCCTGCCATATCGAGATGGCCTTCGAAAATCGCGGTGTTCGGCTTGTGGCCAATGGCAATGAATACACCGTGCAATTCGATATCCTGCGTTGCGCCATCCTGCGTGGATTTGATCCGCATTCCGGTAACGCCCATGGCATCACCCAGCACTTCATCGAGTGTGTGGTTCCAATGGATCGTAACCTTGCCCTCGGCCTCGCGCGCGAACAGCCGGTCTTGTAGGATTTTCTCTGCACGCAATTTGTCGCGGCGATGCACTAAAGTTACATGGCTGGCGATATTGGCGAGATAGAGCGCTTCCTCAACAGCGGTGTTGCCGCCGCCGATCACAGCCACGGGCTTGTTGCGATAGAAAAAGCCGTCACAGGTCGCGCAGGCCGAAACCCCCTTGCCCATAAACGCTTGCTCGCTTGGCAGGCCAAGATATTGCGCGCTGGCGCCAGTGGCAATGATCACCGCATCCGCTTCATAATCACCCGCGCCGCCAGTCAACACAAAGGGGCGTTCGGTGAAATCGACCTTTTCGATATGGTCATTGACCATGCGCGTGCCAAAGCGTTCGGCGTGTTTGCGCATCCGCTCCATGAGTTCGGGCCCCATTACCCCGGCATCATCGCCCGGCCAATTGTCCACCTCTGTCGTGGTCATCAACTGCCCGCCGATTTCGACGCCCGTAACGATCATTGGCGACAGATTGGCGCGCGCGGCGTAGACAGCGGCGGTATAGCCAGCCGGGCCTGAGCCGATAATGATGACTTGTGCCTTGCGGTCTTCGGACATGGTGCAGCGATTCCTTGATTGTTCGCCAAGCGACATAGGCATCGCAGCCGCGCTGGCCAAGCCCCGCCTCCAATCTATCCACAAAAAGTGGCTTCCCTTGCGCGAAACTGCGCCTTATCAGGCGCGCAAACTGGAATCAGTGAACAGGGAGCCTGACGTGCCAACCATTACCGTAATCGACCGCAGCGGTGCTGCACGCGACGTTGAAGCCAAATCGGGCATGAGCGTGATGGAAATCATCCGCGACAATGGCTTTGACGAATTGCTGGCGCTGTGCGGTGGCTGCTGTTCGTGTGCGACCTGCCACGTCCATATCGACCCGGCCTTTGCCGACAAGCTGCCCAAAATGGGTGAAGACGAAAACGACCTGCTCGATTCAACCGACACTCGCGATGCCAATTCGCGGCTGTCGTGCCAGATCCCGGTGACCGATGCGATGGACGGTTTGACGGTAACGATTGCGGCCGAAGATTGATCAGCCGCGCATTGCGCTGGTAATCGCCTCTGCTGTCACGGGATAGCCAAAGCCCTCGGGAATGCAGACGTGCATCACCCCGTCGCGTTCCTCGGTATAAGAGGTTAGTAGCGTCGACGGATAGCATGCGGCATGCGAAGCAGCAGCAGCAAAGCTGTCGCACAGCGCCAACCTCTCCAGATTGCGCATGGTCGGGAAAATCGCTTTGACCTCGCCACGCTCGGCGCGTTTGATCACGCCGCTGGCGCTATCCCAGAACAGCGATCGGTTCTCGGTATTGTCAACCTCGCCCGGCAAATGCGCATCTCCGGCATTGACCAGATAGAAGCGCGTATCAAACACCCGTGTTTCAAACCCCGGTGGACGCCAGCGTGCCCAGGGAATCAATTGATCCAGCGCGGGGTCCCAATGGTGCCGCCGACAGATTGCCCTTAAATCCTCCCCGGCATGCAAAGCGGCGCGGGCTTCCTGACATTCGGAAGGATCATCTACGCCAGATAATGCGAGCGCGAGTCCTGCTTCCTCAATCGTTTCGCGGATTGCCGCCAACCGCGCCGCGGTTTCGTGCAGATCATGCGGCCCGCCCAGTTCCGCCGCAAAATGCCGGTCGGCTTCATCGACCTTTCCTCCGGGAAACACCACTGCGCCCCCAGCAAAAGCCATCGTCTTGACCCGCTCAACCATCAACAACAATGGCGGCCCGCCATCGGGATCATCGCGGAAAATCACCATGGTCGAAGCAGCTGTCGCTGGAGGCAGGGCTTCGCCCGTTACAGGGTGCAATGCGGGTTGTTCGGTCATCACTGCTTCTCAAGCATGGAATGCGTTGTCACGCTAGCCCGATATTTTTCGCGAAGGGTTTTTTGATCCCGCGCGTTATAGGATGGAATAAGGTAGTGGAAAGGGCCGATTGCACCGATGGCAAGCCGTGCGGCGACTTTGACAGAGGAAGACGACGACGCGCTGATGGCACGGGTCGCGGCGCGTGACCCGCAGGCGCTTCGACTGCTGGCGGACCGGCACGCAGCGTTGCCTTGGCGGATTGCCAACCGGATGCTTGCCGACCCCGCAGAGGCAGAGGATGTCGCACAAGAAGCACTACTCCGCCTTTGGCAGCAGGGCGAAAAATGGCAGGCTGGTCAATCGGGCGCCGCCGCCTGGCTGACTCGTGTCGCTACCAATTTATGCCTCGACCGTTTGCGTCGTCGTCGCTTTGTCGGCGATGACGCAGTGCCTGAGCGTGCCGATGACGCGCCACTGGCCGATACCGCAATCGAGGCGGATGAAGTGCGCGCCGCCGTTGCCGCGTGCATCGAGGCGCTACCAGATCGTCAGCGATCAGCGATTGTGCTCACCTATTATGAGGAAACCGCGAACCGCGACGCGGCGGAGTATCTGTCAATGCAGTTGAAAGCGTTTGAATCGCTTCTGTTCCGCGCCCGCGCTGCACTGCGTGGCTGTGTTGAGGCGAAAGGCGTGGCATCATGAGCCAGCCAGTCTTCCCTCCCAATGTCGCTGCCGCACTTGACCGGCTGACCGTGCCTCCCTTGCCCGAAGGATTTTCAGACCGTCTGCTCGCGCGACTTGCGGCGGGTGACATGCCGCTTGAATCCGAAGCAGCGCCCAAATTGCCCGAGCCACGGCAACGACGCATCCTTGGCGGTCGCTGGCGGCGCAGTGGTTTCATTGTCGGCTCGGTCGGGCTGCTCGGCATGGCAACCGCAACGGCTGCTGCCGCAGGGATTTTCGGCGAACCCATTTACCTGCCGGTGGTCAGCGAAGCATTGGCCAAGGCCGATCTTGTCGAAAACCCGAAGGTGAAAGCGCGGCCAAAACGGAGGCCAAACCAAAACCGTCGTGTCAAAACCATCACCAAAGGTCGAACCCGTCGCGCCGAAAGGCAAGGACGCGGTCAAAGCTGCTTATGCACAATTGCAGGCCAATCCCGAATTCAAAACATTGCCTCCCAAAGAGCGGATGCGAACAGCTCGCCGCGAAATCGCCAAGCTAGTCAGCAACGGCGCAGCGACGCAGGATGACGTGAAGGCAGCATGGAATGAAATATTGGCCACGCTGCCGCCGCGCCAACGCGAACGGATAGAGGTTGCGCAGCAACGGCGCGAGGCTCGAAAGGCTGGTGCTGCCGAAACTTCCAAGCCCGGGATGCGAGAACGCCAGCGTAAACAGCCGACCCCGGAGCAGAAAGCAGCCCGTCGAGAGGCCATCCGCCAGATGCCCGAAAGCGACCGCGCACGAATCAAGGAACTGCGTGCGCAATTGCAAAGCGCTACTCCCGCTGAAAAGCCGGCGCTTCGACGCGAGTTGCGCGAGATTTGGGCTCGGAATGCCAATGTCGGTGCCAGCAATGAGTGATTTGTTGATCTGAAACATCCTCATCATTCCCGCGAAAGCGGGAATCCATCACCTGAGGAATAATTTTACGCAACGAGTCTGCTGAAGCCAATCGTACAGGGGTTGGATTCCCGCTTTCGCGGGAATGACGAAGTTTGGATTTCGAGAATTCACGCTCGCCAAAGGTAAACTCTTCCACCGCTTGCTTGCGCCCCGCGAAACTGGCACCATATTTGGCGAACAACCAATTCGGGGAGAGGCTCGATGGGAATTGTCGAAATTTTGGGGCTTGCTGCTAGTGTCAGCCTGTTATCGGGCTGGCGACTCTATCTGACGGTCTTTGCGACAGGCCTCGCCATGTCGTCAGGCTATATTGATCTCCCCGAAAATCTGGCGATGCTCGACGCGCTCGCCAATCCGTGGGTGATCGGCGTCGCTGGCCTTGGTGCGCTCGCCGAGTTTTTCGCCGACAAAATCGCCTGGCTCGATTCGATCTGGGATGGGCTTAACACCCTGATTCGCCCGCTGGGTGGGGCAATGCTCGCGCTTGCCGTGGTCGATAGCGGCGATCCGGTGTGGCAAGTGGTGGTGTTCCTTCTGGGTGGCGGCGCGGCGCTTGCCAGTCACGCAACCAAGGCAACCGCGCGCGCCGCAGTGAACACCAGTCCCGAGCCGTTTAGCAATGTCCTTTTGTCGACAGCGGAAGATGTAGCGACCGGTGGCCTGCTGGCGTTGGCCTTTGCCAATCCGGTGGCCGCCGCAGCGATTGCGGTCGCGTTGCTTGGACTTGCGATTTACGGGCTGTGGAAGGGATACCGGATGTTCAGGCGGGTTTTTCCAAAGCCTGTGTCCGACACAAAGCCACTGCCCGACAGTTAGCCAAAACTCGCATTCAACCCATCAATCACAAATTGCGTTGCCAGCGCGCCAAGCAGCACGCCCAGCAGACGGGTGATCACTGCCTCGGCTTTTGACCCCAGCACGCGCATGATCGGCCCTGCCGCCAGCAATGCGAGCATCGTCAGCAGCATCACTGCGCCGAGTGCCGACAGGATGATGCTCGCGCGCTCGATGCCCTCATTCTGCGCCATCAGCAGCATCACCGACGCAATCGAACCTGGCCCGGCAATCATTGGCATGGCCATTGGAAAGACGGAGACATCCTCAATCTCTGGCGTTTCGATGATCTTTGCCGCGCGCTCCTCACGCCTCTCAGTGCGTTTTTCAAAGACCATGTCGATCGCGATCAGAAACAGCATGACGCCGCCAGCAATGCGGAAACTGTCGAGTTCAATATGCAGTGCTGCCAGCAATTTTTCGCCGAACAGCGCGAAGACAAACAAGATGCCCGCGGCGATCGCGGTCGCGCGGATCGCCATGTTGCGCCGCTGCGCCGATGTCGCGCCTTTGGTCAAGCTGGCATAAATCGGCGCACAGCCCGGCGGGTCGATCACCACGAAAAAGGTGATGAAGGCAGAGATGAAAAGGTCAAGCATGACTTACGGCTTTGCAGGCGCCGCAACGCTGTCGCGCAGCACTTCATCAAAGCCGGTGCCATTCCACAGATTGACTGTGACGACGCGGCTGTTATCGGCGTTGACCACCCAGGTGAAGTTCAGCGATTGGTCGCGGGAAAAACCCATTTTCATCTTTGCCCCGACCGCCGGAGCCGAAAGCGGAGCGTTGGCCCTACCTTTGCAACTGGCCACTTTGGTTTCGATCATTTCCGGTACCGCGCGCGCTTTGGAAAGGGCATCGCCATGATCGACCAGCCATTTCCATTCACCCGCGCCCATTGCTGAAACCGGGGCATTGGGATCGACCCGTCCCTTGGGATACCAGTTCCAGACCGTTGTGAAATAGCCGACCGAACCATCGGGCCGCTGCCACGCACCAGTGGTCACGCCCGTCTTTCCGTCGCAAGACATATAGGTTTTGTGCGGCTGCCAGACCACAGACTTTGCCGGATCGGCGCGGCCTTTGAGCCATTCTTGCGCGAACACCGGTTCGGGGACGAACATATAGGCTTCCTTCGCCGCAAATTCGCGAAAGGCGGTCCATTGCCCCTTTTCCTGCGCGGTGCGGTTAAAGGCGATTTCAGCTGCAATCACCGCGCTGGGATTGGCGCTTTGCGGGATAGCAGGCATCCGTCCGCGCGGCTGTGACGCACAGCCTGCCGCAATCAGTGGAAGCAACAATAAAGCGAAGCGCGATTTTTTTCCGGTCATGCCGGGATCATAGCCCTTGCGGATCGCCAAGGCCAGCCCGGCGATGTGCAGCGACCAGCGTGTTGCGCAACAGGCAGGCTATGGTCATCGGCCCGACACCGCCCGGAACTGGGGTGATCGCCGATGCCAACCCAAGCGCGCTGGCATAATCGACATCGCCGACCAAACGCCCCTTGCTTTCGCCCGGCGCTGGATCGAGCCGATTAATGCCAACGTCGATCACGACCGCGCCGGGTTTCAGCCAGTCACCTTTGACCATTTCCGCGCGACCAACGGCAGCGACAACAATGTCGGCCTGTGCCACGCGTTCTTTCAAATCTCGCGTACGACTGTGGGCGATGGTGACGGTGCAATTCTCGCCCAGCAGCAATTGCGCCATCGGTTTGCCGACCAGAATCGAGCGACCAATGACAATTGCATCCTTGCCACTCAAGTCTCCCATGCGGTCTTTCAACAGCATCAGGCTTCCCAAGGGGGTGCACGGCACCAGACCGGGCAAGCCAAGCGCGAGCCGCCCGGTGCTGATCGGGGTTAGGCCATCGACATCTTTGTCCGGATCAATCGCATCGACCACAGCCTGTTCGTCGAGGTGTTTCGGAAGCGGCAATTGGACAAGTATGCCATCAACATTATCATCCATATTCAGCTGACGCACCAGCGCGATCAGATCGGCCTGCCTAGTGTCCGCAGGCAGCCGATGCTCGAAACTCTTCATACCCGCGGCGACGGTCGCCTTGCCTTTGGAGGCTACATAGACCGCGCTAGCCGGATCTTCGCCGACCAGCACCACCGCGAGCCCGGGCTTACGTCCCGCACCCGCGACAAAGGCAGGCACAGCTTCAGCAATCCGGCCGCGCAGCCCGGCGGCGAATGCCTTACCATCAATGACCGCTGCTTCGCTCAAAGACCACCGCTCATGTAAAGATCGTTATAGAGACCAGCGAGCAGCATCTGGATGATACGCAAGCCGACAATCAGCACGATGGGCGAGAAATCGATCATCCCGGTGTCGGGCATAATCCGCCGGATCGGCTTGAGGAATGGATCAAGAATCATGTTCAGCGCATGCCAGACCGACGCGACAAAATTGTTCGACAGATTGACCACGTTGAACGCGATCAGCAGGCTAAGGATGAACTGGACGATCACAACGGTCGAAACGATCGACACAAGATAACCGATGATCTGGATAAGCGCGAGAAGCATTGCTTACTCCGTTTGGGTTGAGTTGCCTCCCTCTAGCGAGTGGCGCGGAGTGTATCAACACCCTATAACACCCAATGACATCCGAAAACACACTGGAAAACCCAAACTTCGTCATTCCCGCGAAAGCGGGAATGACGAATTGGGTCGTGTTATTTATGAACCAAGGTCCCCGCACCCTTCTTGGTGAACATTTCGATCAAAATCGCATGCGGCACGCGGCCGTCGAGAATGACGGCAGCATCGACGCCGCTTTCAACGGCATGGACGCAGGTGTCGATTTTCGGGATCATCCCCCCGATAATCGTGCCGTCGGTCTTCAACTCCTCAACCGCTGCCGGGTCCAAATCCGTCAGCAACTGCTTGCTCTTGTCGAGTACACCCGCAACATCGGTCAGCAAAAACAACCGCGCCGCACCCAGTGCGCTTGCAACCGCACCTGCCATAGTGTCGGCATTGATATTATAGGTGTGGCCATCGTCGCCAATGCCAATGGGGGCGATCACGGGGATCATGCCTGCGCCACTAATCGTGTCGATAATGGTGCGGTCCACCCGGTCGGGTTCTCCGACAAAGCCCAGATCGACGACGCGTTCGATATTGCTGTCGGGGTCTTTGGTGGTGCGTTCGACCTTCACCGCGTGTACAAATCCACCGTCCTTGCCCGATATGCCGACAGCGCGGCCGCCGGCCTGATTGATCCAGCCGACCAGTTCCTTGTTGATTGCACCTGACAAGACCATTTCGGCAATCTCGGCAGTTTCCTTTGTGGTCACCCGCAGGCCGTCGATAAATTCGGATTCGACACCGACTTTCTTCAGCATTGCGCCAATCTGCGGGCCGCCGCCATGGACCACCACCGGATTGATGCCGACCGCCTTCAACAGCACGATATCCTCGGCAAAGTCGCGCGCCAGCCCGGCATCCCCCATCGCGTGGCCACCATATTTGACGACGAAAGTCTTGCCCGCATAGCGTTGCAAATAGGGCAAAGCCTCAGTGAGCGTTTCAGCCTTGGCGAGCGAAGCAGGGTCTATGGCGTGGTCGGTCATGATGGCGCGCGCGTTATGCGCCCGCGCTTCCCCCGTCAAGTTTACGCCCCAGTTTCACCATTGCCGAAATCAGGATCGGCACAAACACCACCACCAGCGTCAGTTTGGCAATGATCTGGCCGGTCATGATATTGGCGATCGGCATTTCCTGACCGCTTGCCGGATCGACCACGCCGTAAAAGGCGATTGTGATGAACAGCACGGTATCTAGCGCCTGTGAAAGCAAGCCTGCAATCAGCCCACGCAGCCACGCCGCCCGACCGCTGCCTTCGCCTTTCAGCTTGGTGAAGACATAGACGTTGAGCGTCTGCGAAATGCCGTAGGAAATCAGCCCCGCAAACTGCATCCGCGCGCCCTGCCCTAATATTCCGGCAAACTGGTCTTGCAACGACCAGAAGGGAGCGGACGGAAGTCGAATGACCAGCCAGATTAGCGCCATCGACAGGATCAACGGAATGAATCCGTAACGCACCAGCCGGTCGGCAACGCTCTTGCCATGCAGTTCTGCAACCGCGCTCGACAACACCACCAGCATCAAAAAGGCGAAGATCCCGCTTTCTACATTCAGTGGTCCGATATTGGCAATTTTGGTTCCCAGCACACCTGCCAGCACCACCAGCCCCCCATAGACCAGCGAGAAGATGAAAAGCGATTTGGGTATTGTTATCGCCGATGGTGCGCTGTCGGTCATGGATGCTTCCCCCCTATATTTTGCGGCTGCGATGGTTAGCGGCTATTTTCGTTGGCGCAAGGCTCAAGGGGCGCTAACAACCGGGGCAATAACGGGTTGGGGAGTCTTTCATGCAAATTTTGTTGAGCCTGGCCGGGATGGTGCTGATTCTGTTGGTCGCCTTCCTGCTGTCGTCGAATCGCCGCGCCATTCGTCCGCGCGTTGTAGTGTCGGCCTTTGCCTTGCAGGCGGGCATTGCCGCGCTGGTGCTCTACACCCCATGGGGCAACCAGATATTGAAGGCAGCCTCGAACGGCGTATCCAACCTTCTCGGCTATGCCAATGAAGGAACCAAATTCCTGTTCGGTGCGCTGGCAACCGATCCGCTGGGACAGAATTTTGCGATAGGCGCGCTGCCCGTCATTATCTTTTTCGCGTCGTTCATTTCGATCCTCTATTATGTCGGCGTCATGCAATATGTGATCCGCTGGATCGGCGGCGGACTTCAGAAAATCACAGGCATTTCAAAGGTCGAAAGCCTGTGTGCCGCATCGAATATTTTCGTCGGCCAGTCGGAATCGCCGCTTGTCATCCGCCCCTATCTTGCCGGCCTCACACCCCAACAATTATTCTGTGTAATGACCGTCGGCATGGCCGGCGTCGCTGGCACAATCCTCGCTGCTTATGCGTCCATGGGTATCCGTATCGACTATCTGCTTGCGGCCAGCTTCATGTCGGCACCGGGTGGCATATTGATGGCAAAAATGATGATGCCCGATGACCCGAATGCGCCCCCGCCCGCCGATGATCCCAACATCGCGATGGATATGCATGATGGGGAGGAAAAGCCTGCGAACATCATCATGGCAGCGGCTCAGGGTGCTCAGACCGGCGTGAAGCTGGCAGTTGCAGTAGGCGCAATGGTGCTGGCATTTGTTGCTTTGGTGGCACTGGCGAACGGCATATTGGGAGGCCTAGGCGGGCTGGTTGGTATCAAAGGGTTGAGCTTCCAGGGCATCCTTGGCACGGTGTTTTCACCCCTTATGTACTTGTTGGGCGTTCCGTGGAACGAAGCAATGCAGGCAGGTGGGCTATTTGGCACCAAGATCGTGCTCAACGAATTTGTCTCCTTCATTGATCTTGGCAAGATGAAGGAATTGTCGGAACACACCGTCGCCGTCGTCACCTTTGCGCTGTGCGGCTTTGCTAATTTCAGCTCAATCGCGATCCAGATGGCCGTCACAGGCAGCCTCGCCCCCAATCAGCGGCCAATGATTGCAAAGCTGGGGTTGAAGGCATTGGCGGCGGGGTCTTTGTCAAATTTGATGAGCGCCGCCTTGGCTGGGTTGTTTTTGTCTTTGGCTTAAGAAAATTGTTTCACACGAAAGTTACGAAGATTTTCAAGAGGTCCGACTATGACCGACGAAATCGAGGAACTCGCTGGCCAAGTGATCGATGCTGCAATGCAGGTGCATGTCGATATCGGCCCCGGATTATTCGAATCTGTTTATGAAACATTGCTAGCAAACCGATTACAAAAGTTTGGATTGCATGTTGACCGGCAATTGCCGGTCAAAGCATGTTTGGATGGCATTGAATTCCCCGAAGCATTCAAGGCCGATTTGCTTATTGAAGGAAAATTACTGGTCGAACTGAAATCCGTCGAAAAACTTGCGCCCGTCCATGCGCGACAAACGCTAACCTATCTGCGACTTTTAGATTTACCACTTGGCTTGTTGATCAATTTTGGTGGTATTACGCTTAAAGAAGGACTGAAGAGGATTTTGAACAATTATCGACAACCCCGCTACTGTCCTCTTGGAAATCTTCGTAGCCTTCGTGTGAAATAAAAAGTCACTCCTCCCCGGCCAAACCCTTCAACTCGTAAAGCAAGTCCAAAGCCTGCCTTGGGCTCAGCGCGTCTATGTCGGTGCCGGTTAGCCGCTCGCGCACCGCATCAACCTTCGCCTCTGCGGCATCGAGTGCTGCGCTGAACAATGGCAGGTCGCCCAGACCGGCTGCAAGTCCGCCGGTTTCGGCGCGGCCCTTTTCCAGTTTTTCCAAAACCTGCGACGCCCGCGCCAATACCGGCGGAGGAAGTCCCGCCAGCTTGGCCACGGCAATGCCATAGCTGCGGTCAGCGGGGCCCTCGCTGACTTCGTGGAGCAGCACCAGATCGCCCTTATATTCCTTCGCCCGCACATGGTGCAGCGACAGCGCATCAAGACTGTCCGCCAGCCTGGTCAGTTCGTGATAATGCGTCGCGAACAGGCAGCGGCAGCGATTGGCTTCATGGATACCCTCTACCACAGCCCATGCAATGGCGAGGCCGTCATAGGTCGAGGTGCCACGCCCGACTTCGTCCAATATCACAAAGCTGCGTTCGGTCGCTTGCGCCAGAATCGCGGCGGTTTCGACCATCTCGACCATGAAAGTGGAACGCCCGCGCGCCAGATTGTCCGACGCACCCACCCGGCTGAACAATCGGTCGACGATCCCCAGCCGCGCCGATGTCGCAGGCACATAGCTGCCCGCCTGCGCGAGAATAACGATCAGCGCATTTTGCCGCAAAAAGGTGGATTTACCGCCCATATTGGGGCCGCTGACCAGCCAGAGACGCTTGTCCGGCGCAAGCCCGCAATCATTGGCGATGAAGCGGTCGCCGCTTTTCGCCAGTGCGCTTTCGACAACCGGATGCCGCCCGCCCTTGATATGCAATTCATTGCCCGCAACAAAGTCCGGCAGGCACCAGCGCCCCTCGACCGCCCGTTCAGCCAGCGCCGCCGCAACATCGATCCGCGCCAGCGCATCGGCACTTGCCGCTATCGCATTGCGCCGATCGAGGACATGCCCGATCAGCTCCTCCAGATGCGCAGCCTCTGCCGCCAGCGCGTGGCCCGAGGCTTGCCCGATCCGCAACGCCTCTTCATGCAATTCGGGCGAGTTGAATCGCACCGCGCCTGCCATGGTCTGCCGATGGGTAAAGCCGCTGCCCGCTGCCATTAGCGGGTCGGCATTTTTCGCGGGCACTTCGATGAAATAGCCCAGCACGCCATTGTGACGGATTTTGAGCGAGGCGACGCCGGTCGATGCCCGGTAGCGCGCCTCCATCGCCGCAACCGCTGCCCGGCCATCACGCCCAGCGAGGCGAAGCGCGTCAAGCGCCGCATCATATCCTTCGGCTATATAGCCGCCCTGACCGGTTTCGGTCGGCGGGGATGCGACCAATGCGCGGGTGAACAGGTCAACCATAGCCCCGTGCCCGTCAAGACTGGGCAGCAGGCTTTCAAGCAATGCGGGTCGTTCCGCCATTGCCCCCAGCCGTTCGCGCAAGATGCGCGCACCATCAAGACCATCGCGAATCTGGCCTAAGTCGCGCGGGCTTCCCCTGCCCGCCACAACGCGGCCCAATGCGCGAGCAATATCGGGCAGTTGGCGCAGGGCAGCCCGAACACTGTCGCGCAGCAACGGCGCATCATGGAACCATTGGACGAGGGCAAGGCGCCCCTCGATCGCGCCCTTGTCCATCAGCGGAGCCGAGAGGTCGGAGGCCAACATCCGCGCGCCCGCGCCGGTGATAGTCCGGTCAATCTCGGCCAGCAAAGATCCGGCCCTTCCGCCACCATTGGCGGAACGCGTTATTTCCAGACTGTCCCGGGTCGCTTGATCGATCAGCAGATAATGCTGCACTTCGCGCCGCACCGGCATTTTCAGGAAGGGCATTTTCCCTTGCCCGACATGGTCAAGATAGGCGAGAAGTCCGCCTGCCGCTGCTAACTCTGCCCGGCTAAGCGATGCGAAATCTCCGCCGCCGAAATGTGCAGCAAGTGCGCCTTTACCCCCGACGCTGTCGAAATCCGTCCTAGGGCGCTCGATCGTTCCATAGGGCATCGCCGCAAAACCCTCGGCAGCAACGATTTCACTTGGCCCCAGCCGCGCCAGTTCGGCCTCAAGCGATGCCGCCGCGACGCAGCTTACCTCGAAATACCCAGTCGAAATATCCGCCGCTGCCAATCCAATCTCACCGCCAGCTTCGGCTAGCGCGACCAGGATATTCGACGCCCAACTGTCGAGCAGACTGTCCTCGGTCAAAGTCCCTGCGGTTACAAAACGGATTATATCGCGCGCAACCAGCGCCTTTGACCCGCCGCGCGCCTTTGCCTGTTCGGGGCTTTCGGTCTGTTCGGCGATGGCAACACGGTGCCCTCCCTTGATCAGCCGCGCCAGATAGCCCTCCGCCGCATGCACTGGCACGCCACACATCGGGATCGGCGCGCCGCCATGTTCGCCACGTGAAGTGAGTGCAATGTCCAGCGTTTGTGATGCGACCCGCGCATCGTCGAAAAACAGCTCGAAAAAATCGCCCATGCGGTAGAAAAGCAGACAGTCGCCCGCCTTTTCCTTCAACGCCAGATATTGCACCATCATTGGTGTCGGCGCGGCAAGCCCTGGCAACGCGGCATTTTTGGCGGGGCGTGAGTCCATGCCATTGGCATAGCCGCTTTGCCGCACCGTGCAACTCTGCCCGGCTATACTATCGAGCGCAGGAATATAAAATCTGCGGATAAATCATTGCGCAGCGCTTCTGATTGTCGCTAGGACAAAGCCCTATCCATATAAATCAAGGCGACACCGCACCCATGAGCGAAAGCGACGTGAAATTCACCGCCCAAGAGGCTCTGCTCTTCCATTCGCAGGGGCGGCCGGGCAAGATCGAGATTGTTGCAACGAAGCCTATGGCCACACAGCGCGACCTGAGCCTTGCCTATTCGCCGGGCGTCGCCATTCCAGTGCAGGCCATCGCCGACGATCCGGCAACCGCCTATGATTACACTGCAAAGGGCAATCTGGTTGCAGTGATTTCCAATGGCACTGCGATTCTGGGCATGGGCAATCTGGGTGCGCTCGCGTCTAAGCCAGTGATGGAAGGCAAGGCCGTCCTCTTCAAACGCTTTGCCGATGTCGACTCAATCGACATCGAAGTGAAAACCGAAGATGTCGATCGCTTCATCGACTGTGTCGAACTGCTTGAACCGACCTTTGGCGGAATCAATCTGGAGGATATCAAGGCCCCTGAATGCTTCATCATCGAGCAGACTTTGCGCGAGAAAATGAACATTCCGGTATTCCATGATGATCAGCATGGCACCGCGATTATCTCCGCCGCAGGGCTGATCAACGCCTGCCTGCTTACCGACCGGAAACTGTCCGAGGTTAAGATTGTAGTCAATGGCGCTGGAGCAGCCGCGATAGCCTGCACCGAATTGGTCAAGGCCATGGGTGTCCGCCACGAAAATGTGATCATGTGCGACAGCAAGGGCGTGATCTGGCAACTCCGTCCCAACAATATGGACCAGTGGAAATCGGCGCATGCCGTGCCGACAGAATGCCGGACACTGGCTGAAGCCATGAAAGGCGCTGATGTCTTTCTTGGCCTGTCAGTCAAAGGCGCGGTATCGCAAGACATGGTTAAGTCGATGGCCGACCAGCCGATCATTTTTGCAATGGCCAACCCTGACCCGGAAATTACTCCGCCCGATGCGATGGAAGTGCGACCCGATGCTATTGTTGCCACCGGGCGCTCAGATTATCCCAATCAGGTCAACAATGTCCTAGGCTTTCCCTTCATTTTCCGCGGCGCGCTTGATGTTCGGGCCACGACAATCAACGAGGAAATGAAGATTGCCGCCGCCAATGCAATTGCCGAACTGGCACGCGAAACTGTGCATGAGGAAGTGGCGGCCGCCTATGGCGGCAATGCGCAAAGCTTTGGCCGCGATTATATCATCCCAGCCCCCTTTGATCCGCGCTTGATTGAGGTCGTATCGTCGGCCGTCGCCAAGGCTGCAATGGAAACAGGCGTGGCGCAAAAGCCGATTACCGATATGGATGCCTATCGCGCTTCGCTCCGCGCACGGCAGAACCCGACAACATCAGTGATGGCGCAAGTCTATACTGCGGCTCGCAAAGATCCCAAGCGGGTGATTTTCGCTGAGGCCGAGGAAGATGTGGTGCTTCGCGCCGCCGTGCAATTCCGTCAGGATGGTTATGGCACACCGGTGCTGATTGGTCGCGATGCAACAGTTCTGGAAAAACTGAGAGGTTTGGGCGTCACCGACCCCGACAGCTATGAAATCCACAACAGCGTTTCGAGTCCTCTGGTCGATTCTATGGTCGAACGACTGTATCTGCGGATGCAACGGCGCGGTTATCTGAAGCGCGATATTCGCCGTATGGTCAATCGTGACCGTAATATGTTCGGCGCGCTGTTGCTGCAGATGGATCAGGGCGATGCGATGATCACCGGTGTCACTCGCACCTTTGCCCAATCTATGCGCGAACTGCGCCGCGTGCTTGATCCGAAGAAGGACGAAATCCCCTTTGGCATCCACGTCATGGTTGGCAAAACCCACACCGTATTCATGGCCGACACCACGGTCAACGAACGCCCGACGGCCGAAGAGCTCGCGCATATTGCCGAAAAAACCGCAGGCGTCGCTCGCCGCATGGGCCATACGCCGCGCGTAGCCTTTCTGTCCTATTCTACCTTTGGCAATCCGGCTGGCAACTGGCTGGAGACTGTCCGGGGCGCTGTCGCGTTGCTTGACCAGCGCAAGCCGGGGTTTGAGTATGAAGGCGAAATGGCACCCGACGTGGCGCTAAACCCTACGGTAATGGCAAACTATCCGTTCTGCCGTCTGTCGGGACCTGCTAATGTGCTCGTGATGCCGGGGCTGCAATCCGCCAATTTGGGCGCAAAGCTGTTGCGCGAACTGGGCGGCGATCAGATTATTGGCCCGATGCTGATCGGTCTGGAAAAGCCAGTGCAAGTAGCAACAATGGCTTCGAGTGCTTCGGAATTGGTAGCGCTGGCGGTGTTGGCTTCAACCGGGGTGGCCGGTTAGGCCGTCATCAGAGTCAATTTGGACCGTTCGCTCCACCACCACCCGCTCCCGGTGCGCCGACCGCACCGATATTGCCGAACAATTCTTCAAAGAAGCTGGTGTTGCGGCCCAGTGTCGGGGTCTTGTCACCCTCAGGCGACAGATTGACGATCGATTCCTTGCCCGTCTGCTTGACTGCAACGACATTGCCCGCAGGGTCGAAATTCACTTTGAGCACATATTGCTCCGCCGCACGCGGATTGCGGAAAGCGAGCTGCTTTGCATCGCGTGCAAAATAATACCATTCGTTGGTATTGAACTGCCCGGTGAAAGTTGGGCGGCCCAGCGAGGCTTCGACCGATTGTTTGTTGTCAACACCTGGCTGCACCGAGCTCAGCAGCGTCTGGTCGCCGATATAGCCTTGATGCGAGCGCAATTGCGTGCATCCTTGCGCAAAAAGCGTGGCTCCGCCGAGCAGGGTAAGACTGGCAAGTCGGGTCATTTTGGAGCGGAACATTCAGATTGCCTTTGTGCGGTTTAACGGGCCTTGCCATTGCATCCTTGCACGGCAATAGCAATATGCTTTGGCAAGATGAACCGCCTTGGGAATATTCAAAAACCTCTTCAAACCCGCTGCGCCCGATCCGCGCGATGCGTTGATTCCTTTGTATAACCAGATTGTTGCCAAGGCGCGGTTGCCGCACTGGTATGTCGAGGGTGACGTTCCTGACAGCGTCGATGGCCGATTTGATATGGTGGCAACGATATTGTCACTGGTGCTGTTACGGCTAGAGCCCGAGCGCGATCATGCAGCGGCTAATGCCTTCCTAACCGAGATATTCGTTGATGATATGGATGCGCAGCTGCGCGAATTCGGCATTGGAGACATGATTGTCGGAAAGCATGTCGGTAAACTGATGGGGGCGCTGGGCGGACGACTGGGCGCGCTGCGTGCGGCTCTGGCTGAGGGCGGTGACCTTGACGAATTTGTGACCCGCAACCTCTATCGCGGCGAAACGGTCGATGCCGCGAAACGCGAGGCTGTTGTGCGTGAATTGCGAACCCTCGCCACCGCACTTGACGCTGTTGCATCTGATGCGCTGGTTTCCGGGGATGCGCCATGGTGATCGAACCCGAATTCAGCCGCTTGATCCCGTTATCCGAAATCGGCGTTGGCGCTGTTGAACGACAAATTAGGGCCAATACAGAAGAGCTTGCCGCGCTGGCAAAACGGTTCGAACTGCCTTCTATAGAGAAACTGGAAGCAAAGCTGGCGGTGCGCCGCGACGGCGAGGCAATCCTTGTCGAAGGCGGTATGGCTGCGTCGGTTACCCAGTCTTGTGTGATAACCGGCGATCCGGTGGCTGCCGGTATAGACGAACCCATGCTGATCCGTTTCGTGCGCGAACCTGAATACGCCCCCGATAGCGAAATCGAACTCGAAACCGAAGACTGCGATTCGATGTTTCACGATGGCAAAACCATCGATTTGGGAGAAGCCGCCGCGCAGAGCCTGTTACTCGCGCTCAATCCTTTCCCCCGCGGACCCAATGCGGAGACTTTTATGAAAGAAGCCGGGGTGAAAGACGAGAGTGAGGCTGGGCCTTTTGGTGCACTGGCCGCGTTGAAGGATAAATTGGGGAAAAGCTGACCCCATGTTCGACGCCCAACTGCGCAAGCTCATCGATCCCGCACTCAACCGCGCGGCTACGGCAATCGCGCGCAGCAGAGTCAGCGCCAATGCGATCACGCTGGCCGGGGCGGCTTTGGTCGCCCCGCTTTTCTACGCCCTTTTGTTGCAGCAATGGCAGGTTGCACTCGGGCTGATCGTCGCAAACCGCTTGCTAGACGGCCTTGACGGCGCGGTGGCACGCATTCGAGGTCCCAGCCTTTGGGGCGGCTATCTTGATTCACTTTGCGACTATCTCTTCTATGTTGCGGTTCCGGTCGGCTTCGCCTTTGCCGCCCCCGCAAACGAATTGTCCGCGCTGTTGCTATTGGCCAGTTTCACCTTGACCGCAGTCAGCTTCCTCGCGCTGGCTGCAATATTGGCGGGCCGCGATTTGGGGCATGGCGACAAAGCCTTCAGCTACTCGACCGGATTGATGGAAGGCGGAGAAACCATTGGCTTCTTCCTTGCATTTTGCCTGTTCCCAGCTTTGTTTCCGCAACTGGCACTCGTCTTTGCTGCGCTTTGCCTTCTGACCGTGGCGCAGCGTCTGTGGATGGCGCGCAAGTTGCTCAAAGCTTAGCCAGATCGGCCGGATTAACTGCTTCGCCTAAAAAGATTTCCATCACCGGCGGTTCATCCGACAGCGAGCGCAATGCCGCCACAAAGGCTCCCGACTCCGGCACCGCAAAATGCGCGAGCAGGCTGGCGGCATCAGCCCATTTTTCGACAAAGACCAGACGGTCTGGATGTTCGACATCGTAGTGGCAATTGTGCGCGATACAGCCAGGTTCGGCACGGGACCGCATGCAATGCGCCACTGCCTCTGCCTCAATCGCCGCGCGGTTCTGTGCATTGGTGATGACATGGCCTGTGATGATGATCATTCTTGTCCTTCCAAAAACGGCGCCGCCACCTCATCGCGCACCCGCATCAACCGACCTGATGCGCGGTCGAGCATTGCCCATGTGGTGTTGGCGCTGACAATCGTCTTGCCCGCAGCATTCACAAACTCCACCCGCCGGTCAAACTGCGCGCCCTTGGGTGGCTTTTCGATCCAGGTCCGAGCGGTAACATGCTCACCCAGCTTCACATTGCCGCGATAGTCAATCTCGTGCCGGGTCACGACCCAGATATAAGCAGCGACATGCTCTGGGCTGGCAGTGGCAGTCCAATGTGCGGTCGCCATATCCTGAATCCACCGCACCCAGACCGCGTTGTTGACATGGCCGAGCTCGTCAATGTCGGCAGGGGTGGGGGTGAATTGGAGGGTGAAGGGTTTCGACATGCCGCGCACTTTAGCCGAGCCGCAGTAGATGGAAAGCGGAACTCAGTCGATGTTTCCGCAGCGTTTTTGGATATCCGCCGCCATGGCATCAAGTCCCCGCGATACCGATGTATCGAATGCGCGTTGCAATTCTCCAGGACCACCCGACCAGTAACTCATATGCGACGCACCGCCGCGATAGCTTTGCTCCGTAGCAACGCCCGTTGCGTCGGTTGATTTCAAGCGAAACACGATGCTCGCACTCATATTGCTTTCGGTATTGGCGATCCAGGCCTTGGTGATTGCGATATCGACCGGAGGAGAATCCTGCAGCTCTCCACCCGCAGCCGCGAAGTTGACGGCAATTTTGCGGCTTTTCAACGCGGCGATCATCGAGCGCAGCCATGCGTCACGGTCAACCGGCGCATGGATTGCCCGTCCGAAATAAACTCCGATCATCTCTGGGCTGCGCCGCTCATCGACAAGGCTGGCTATGCTCACACTGCATGGTTTTGCATCTTTGGGCAGCTTCAACTCGCCGGGATTGCTTTCGACATAGGTTGCCGCCAATTCCATTGGTTTGGGGGCGGCATGCGCCGCCACCCCACACACTATCACCGAAACCGCTGCTAAAGCGGCATGTCCGAGCGAGTTGCGCACGCGATCAGTCCATATACTCGACGTTGATGAAGCTGCCATCCCACAGCAAAGTGGTCCGTTCATTGGCAGGCGTTTGCGGCCGCCCCGTAAAGCCGCCCGATGTAGTGCGCTTGTTTTTCTTGTCGTTCAGCAATTTGATGTCATCCGCCGTCAAGGCCATAGTCCGCTGCGTCAAAGAAGGGAGATTTGCAAATGCAAGCTGCAGCGCCTTGCGGGTAACAGCCCCGTTGTCGGCGCTCCATAGCGGCGCATTAAGCTCCTTGTCAGTGCCCGCTGACTTCAACAGCACCACGCTGGTAACACGTGTGGCATAGGCCAGATTTTTGGCGCTCAAACGCTTTTCTGCCTTACCCTTGGCAGAGGCCGGAATCGCTTTATTGGCAACTTCGATTTTGGCAACGACGCGAACGGCATCAAAAGTCGGCGACAGGTCATAGCTATATTCGACAAAGGCAATCTGTTTTGCGCTGGTCGCATCGAGCAAGGCGCTTTTCCCTGCAACCGAGCTGTCCTTGCCAAAGGCCGCATCAGGGTTCGACTTGAACCATTCCATGTCGCCAAACGAAGCCTTTGCAGTATCAATCGCCAGCGCATCTGCATCAAAATCAGCCATCGCGGTACGGACCGGTCCGACCAGCTCTTCTGCCTTTTTGGCACGCGCCGAATCCACCGCCGCTCCAATCAATCCGCCCAACAAACCACCGCCGGTTGCGACCGCAATATTGGACGGATTAATGTCTGTCTTGATCTCAGATTGTGCCACCATGACTTGCAAGGTGCGTCCGCCTTCGACTGCAGAAGTTTGCACAACAACCGGTGCGACTGTTGAGGCTGCCGATACAGTAACCGGCGCTGCGACAGCAAGCATAGCGCTCACCGTCAGTAAACTGACGTATTTTTTCATAAATCCCCCATCTGCAAACAACACATTTACTGCGTCTGGATGAACGATATTCAGAAATTCAGAAACTTACAAGAACGGAATGGGTCTAGAATGTGATCTACTTTATGTCCCCCAACCCCATCTGCCACAAAATAAACGCCGCTTCCTCGGCATTTTCGTGCAGCCGTTCAAATCGCCCCGACTTGCCGCCATGCCCGGCACCCATATTGGTTTTAAGCAACAACACATTGTCGTCAGTCTTCATTGCGCGCAGTTTGGCGACCATCTTGGCGGGTTCCCAATAGGTGACACGCGGGTCGTTGAGACCTGCTGTCCACAGCGTCGGCGGATAGGCTTGTGGCACGACATTGTCATAAGGCGAATAGCTGCGGATTGTGTCGAACGCCGCTTTGTCGGTGATCGGGTTGCCCCATTCGGGCCACTCCCCGGGGGTCAACGGCAGGTCCTTGTCGAGCATGGTGTTGAGCACATCGACGAAGGCGACATGGCTGACCACCGCGCCGAACAGCTCGGGTGCCTGGTTGAGCACTGCGCCCATCAGCTCGCCGCCCGCGCTGCCGCCCGACGCCGTTACCTTGCCCTTGCCGGTATAGCCCAGATCGATCAGTCCCTTTGCCGCATCGACAAAATCGTTGAAGCTGTTGGTGCGCTTGTTGAGTTTGCCGTCGAGATACCATTGATAGCCCAGATCATCCCCGCCGCGAATATGCGCGATGGCATAGGCAAAGCCACGGTCGAGATAGGACAGCCGGTTGGTCGAAAAGCCCGGCGGCGTTGCATAGCCATAGGCGCCGTACGCGTAGAGATGGAGCGGCTGGCTGCCGTCTTTCTTGAAGCCTTTTTTGGAGACGATTGAGACCGGCACTTTGGTACCATCGCGCGCGGTGATCATCACCCGTTCGGTCTGGTATTGGCTGGCGTCATAGCCGCTGGGGATTTCCTGCACCTTCAACGTTTCGAACGCCTTCGTCGCAACTGTGTAGTCGAACACGGTGTCGGGCGTGACCATCGATTCATAATCGAGGCGCAGCTTCTGCACGTCATATTCGGGATTGTCGCCCAGCCCAGCGACATAGGCCGCCTCTGGGAAGGTAATTGGTTCAGCCTTGGTCGGGCCGTCATAGCGGCGCACCTCGACCTGATCGAGGCCGTCGATCCGGCCTTCGGTGACGAAGAAATCCTTGAACAGCGACAGGCCAGTCAGATAGTGCCTATCCGAACCCGCGATCAGCGTTTTCCACTCGCCCGGCTTGGCAAGGCTCGCGGTCGCGACGCGGAAATTGACGTGATCATCGTTGGTGTGGATGAATAAAGTGCCGTCGCGGACATCGACGCCATATTGCCGCCCTTCCTTGCGCGGGGAAATCAGGATCGGTTCTGCGGTCGGGTTGTCCGCTGGTACCAGCCGGACCTCACTTGTCACATTGTCGCCAGTGGCGATGACGATCCAATCCTCTTGCGCAGTGATGCCAACGCCCACGCCAAAGCCAATATCGGCTTCTTTATAGAGCAGCTTCGCGTTTTTTGGATCGTCCAAGCCGGTGATAATAGGCATTGTCGGTGCGCCAATTCTCATTGGCCAGACCGTAGACCAGCCCCCGGCTATCCTTGGTCCAGACGATGCTCGACAATGTGCCAGGGATGATGTCTTTCAGTTCCTCGCCAGTCCCCAGATTGCGGATGTGCAGGTCGAAGCGCTCCGAACCATTGTCATCATAGGCATAGGCCAGCAGCTTGCCATCGGGGCTGACTTCGGCCGCACCCAGGCGGAAATAATCCTTGCCCTTGGCCAGTATATTCTCGTCGAGGATCAGCTGGTCCGCGCCGCCCGAGGCAGCTTTGCGGTAATGCTTCCGGTACTGCGCGCCCTCGTCGAACTTCGACCAGTAGATAAAGTCGCCATCCTTTTGCGGAACCGAGCTGTCATCCTCCTTGATCCGCCCCTTCATCTCCTGAAAGATTGCCTCGGTCAGCGCCGCCTGCGGGGCCATCTGCGCCTCGAAATAGGCATTTTCATTTTCCAGATGGGCCAAGATGTCCTTGTCATCAATGGTCGGATAGCTCTGGTCGCGCAGCCAGTGATAGTCATCGCTGATCGTCACCCCATGCGCAGTAAATATATGCGATCGCTTTTCGGCAATGGGAGGCTGAACGGTGGCTTTGTCGGTCATATCGGCTTTCTGGCTGGACGAATTGTCAGGGCAGGGGCTGGCACGGCACCGCTGATCAGCGCAATCGCGGTGCCAAGTTTCAGGAACAGTTTCATGGGAAGCATATCCTCTCTATATGGGGTCGATCACTAGATACAGGAAGCCCCCATGTCCACCTATGAAGCCCGCCTTACCGCACTCCGCCAGCAACTGAAAACCGACCGGCTCGACGGCTTTGTCGTACCGATCTGCGATGAGCATATGAGCGAATATATTGGCGAATATGCGCAGCGGCTCGCTTGGCTGACCGGCTTTGGCGGATCGGCGGGGACGGCGGCGGTGCTGTCGGAAGAGGCGGCGATGTTCGTTGATGGCCGCTACACCATTCAGGTGCGCGAGCAGGTCGATGGCAAGCTGTGGCAATATCAACAAATCCCGCAGACCACCGTCGCCGAATGGCTGAAGGCCAATGCCAAAGAAGGCGCGCGAATCGGTTATGATCCGTGGGTGCACACCAAGGATTGGGCCGATGCCGCGACCAAGGCGTTGAAATCGGTGGGTGCTCAGCTGATTGCCGTCGGAGAAAATCCGATCGACAAAATCTGGTCCGACCGCCCGGCCCCATCAGACGCGAAACTGATCGTTTTGGGTGACGAATATACCGGACAGGGCAGCGCCGAAAAGCGCGCGGCAGTCGCCGACTGGCTAAGCGAAAAGGGGCTCGACGGCGCGATTCTCTCCGCACTCGACAGCGTGGCATGGGCGTTCAACATTCGCGGCGATGACGTGTCGCGCACCCCGGTCGCGCTGTCCTTTGCGGTGATCAATGGTGATGGCACCGCCGATTTCTATGTCGAACCCGACAAGCTGACCGACGAAGCGCGCGCGCACCTCGGCAATGCTGTGCGGCTGCATCCGCGCAGCGCCTTTGCGCCTGCACTGGAGGGCATGAAGGGCAAGAAGATTGCGGTTGATCCCGAGCGTGCGGTCGCCGCGATCTTTGACAAACTTGCCGCAGGCGGAGCGGAGATTGTCCAGTTACGCGATCCAACGGTGATCCCGCGCGCGCAGAAAAATACGGTCGAGCAGGCGGGCCACCGTGCTGCGCAAGCCCGCGACGGCGCGGCACTCAGTCGCTTCCTCCACTGGCTGTCGGTCGAAGCGCATAAGGGCAATGAAACCGAACTGAGCGCCGCCGCCAAGTTGCAATCCTTCCGCGAGGCCACCGGCAAATTGCGCGACCTCAGCTTTGACACCATCTCCGCCGCCGGCCCGCACGCCGCTATCCCGCATTACCGGGTTGATGAGGAATCGAACCTGCGGATTGAACCCAACAGCATCTATCTGGTGGACTCAGGCGGGCAATATCTGGATGGCACCACCGACGTCACCCGCACCATCTGGGTCGGCCCGGGTGAACCGACCGCAGAAATGAAGGACCGCTTCACCCGCGTGCTGAAAGGCCATATCTCATTGTCACGCTGCACCTTCCCCAAGGGAACACGCGGCGGGCAACTTGACGTGTTGGCGCGGCAACATCTGTGGGCGGCGGGGGTCGATTATGCCCACGGCACCGGCCACGGCGTCGGTGCCTATCTGAGCGTCCATGAAGGACCGCAGCGCATCGGCATGTCGGCCGGCGGACAGGCAGGCACACAGGAAGTTTTGCTGCCCGGAATGTTCCTGTCGAACGAGCCCGGCTATTATAAGGCCGGAGAATTCGGCATCCGCATCGAGAATCTGATTCTGGTCGAAGAACGGCAGATTGACGGCGCAGAGGGCGAATGGCTGGGTTTTGAAAACCTGACCTGGGCCCCAATCGACCGCACACTGGTGGACACCAGCCTGATAACAAGGGACGAACTGCGTTGGTGGGATGACTATCACGCAAGGGTGCTGGAGATTGTCGGGCCGCAGCTTGAGGGGGATGCGAAGGTTTGGTTGGTGGAGGCTTGTGCGGGGTTGGGGCGGGGGTGAGTGGCTACGGCAGCCCCAGCTCCCTCTTAATCCGATCTTCTTCAATGTTCCATATGACGCTGGTTTCGCCGATGGCGGACAGGCATTCCAACATAAAGTCTGCTGGAAAGCAGCCTCTGTTGATCCGATTCTTTAGGTTTTCGGTCGAGTAGTGAAGACCGCGGCGCTCCAACCTCTTTTGGAGAGCATAGTAGGAAACCTCCCTACCCTTCATTGCTTTTTTTATGCAGTTTCGCGGAAACGAAACGTAGTTGCTAGTTTGCTTTGCGGATTTTTCCCTCATTACTCCCAACTTCCTTATACCACTTTACGTCGAACTAATTATGATGCTACATAACATAATACGGGAGTATTGAAAATCTATATCGGGCAAAACGCATTATTTATAATGCTAAAAAAAACCAAGAACATCATAAATGATTTTTCATTCTAGAATCAGAATTGCGTTGATCACATTTCATTGGCAAACATTCAGCTATTGAATGGCCTAGCGGGAGAGGATTTTCTTGCATGGAACCCTTTGAAATTATTGTGAAACTGTTGTTGGCACTGAGTAACTTTGCACTAGCGTTTGTTAAATGGCGAGCGCGCAACAAAAAACGTCTAAAGCCGCCAGTGAGAACGAACAGCTAGAAGGTCCGGGACGTCATGCGGATGACCCATCTTTTTGGCTTCGTGCCTTCGTGTGAAACAAATCACACAACGCCCGATCGCATAATCTCACACAAAGCCACGAAGCCACAAAGAAGGGAAACTCCTCTCCATGGGAGAGGAGGCGAGATTGACAAACCCCCACCACAAACTAGCCTCCCCCAACAGGAGAGGCCCAAAAATGCACATAACCCCTTCCGACCAAGCCTGTGGTGCCAGCGTCACGGGCATCGACCTGCGCCAGCCTTTGTCCGCCGATCTGGTGGGCGCGATCCGCGCGACTTGGCTCGAGCATCATGTGCTTGCCTTTCCCGATCAGGATCTGACCGACGACGATCTCGAACGCTTCACGCTGCATTTTGGCGGCTTTGGCGATGATCCGTTCATCGCGCCGGTGCCGGGGCGCAAGCATGTGATTGCGGTCGAACGGCTGGCGGATGAGACTTCGCCGCTGTTTGCAGAGAATTGGCACAGCGACTGGAGCTTTCAGGCGCGTCCGCCCGCGGGCACTTGCCTTTATGGCATCAAAATCCCGCCCGTTGGTGGCGACACGCTGTTTTCCAACCAGCATGCGGCACTCGATGCGATGCCCGATGCGCTGCGTGCGCGGGTCGATGGGCGAATGGCGATCCATTCGGCGAAGCGCGCTTATGCGCCCGACGGGGCCTATGGGGAGGGTGACAAGGCCAAACGGTCAATGGACATTCGCCCGTCAAAGGACGCCGAGGCGACGCAACTCCATCCTTATATCCGCGCGCATTCCGAAACCGGGCGGTTGGGGCTGTTCAGTTGCTTCGGCTATATCATCGGTTTTGAAGACATGGACGATGCAGAGGCGCTGCCGCTGCTGATCGAACTTTACCAATATCAGGGGCAGGAGGCGTTCCAATATCGCCATAAATGGCAGCCGGGTATGCTGCTGATGTGGGACAACCGCTCGGTGCTCCACGCCGCGACCGGTGGCTATGATGGGCACCACCGGTTGTTGCATAGGACGACGATTGCGGCGCCTTAGCCGACTCCGTCACTTTTCGGTCAACCTCTCCCGAAACCAGCCTGCGACAACCTCCTCTTCCAACTCACCCGACGCAAGCGCCAGCATCATCTGGATCGCATCGGCAGCGGAAAATTCCAGTTGATGGCCGTTGATGGCTAGGAACAGGCGCGCCAGCACCCAAGCTGTTCGCTTGTTACCGTCGATAAAGGGATGGTTGCGAGCCACACCAAAGGCATAAGCCGCTGCCAATGCTGCTGGATCATCCTCACCATAGGTCCAGCGGTTTACCGGACGCGCCAATGCGGATTCCAGCAATCCGGCATCGCGCACGCCCACACCGCCACCATGTTCGGCCAATTGCCGGTCGTGGATGGTGTTGGCATCGCGCGTGTCGAGCCACATGGGCTCAACCCGCTGTGGCACGCTCATTTTGCTAATACTTTAAGGATATCGCGGTCTTCGCGCATGATCGCCTCTGCCGCCTTCATCTTCGCCTCAAATTGGGGGTCAGAGGGTGTCATCCGAATACCATCAGGGGTTTCGGTGAAATAGACAGTATCGCCCAGCCCAACGCGCAGCTTTGCCAGCATCTCCTTCGACAGCACAATGCCCGCAGAATTGCCGATTTTCGTGATTTTGACAGTCATGTTCATACAGGCGTTATAACGCGCCTTTTGCCTCACGACAAGGATTTCCTACCACCGCACCACTTCGCGCACTTCGGGCAGCGGCCCGGCATCAAATTCCGCCCTGTCTCTGCCCTCGTTTTTCGCGTGATACAGCAGGTCATCGGCATTTTTCAGCGAGGCACCGATCACCGTCGATGCCGGGTGCATGGTGCAACCGATGCTGACCGACAGCGGCACATGCTTACCATCGATCAGCGGGTTAATCGCGCGAATATTGGCGCAGATGGCGGTGGCGATTTCCATTCCCGTCTCGCGGTCGTGTCCCGGCAGGAAGACGGCGAATTCCTCTCCTCCCAATCGACCGACCAGACCATAGGCGCCGACAGTCTTGCTGATTGTGTTGGCAATCACCACCAATGCTGCGTCGCCAACGGCATGGCCGTGGACGTCGTTGATCCGCTTGAAATGATCCGCATCGACAATCATCAAGGGACCGCCAACCTGGCGCGCGCGGATACTGTCGAGCATATAGGATCGATTGAACACGCCGGTCAGCCCGTCAAAGCGGATTTGCTGGTCCACCTTTTCGATCGTCTGGTTCATCATCCGCAACAGGTTCAGCCCGAAATAGGCGAGCGGCGGCGTGATAAACAATGGGATCAGCGTTGCCATCGCAATACCAATCAGGATTGCCATCGACGGTATTCCGGGAACCGCCGATAAAATGCCGGCAACAACGGCCACAGGCGCAGCAACCGCCAACCCGGTAATAAGGGCGGTATAGCGAATAACCTGTTTTTGCGTGTGGACCCGTAGCATCACAATGTATCTACTGGTTGATTGTTATCAATTGGTTTCCAAATGTAAAAGCGGTCCGGTGTGACGCATTGACACCTGAAATATGTTCTTATATTGTTCTGTTTTTGAATGAAGGAGGCGAGTCGATGATTGGATATGTAACGCTAGGAACCAACGACCTTGCGCGCGCAGCGCAATTTTACGATGCGATTGCGTCGGAGCTCGGCACCGGGCGAATGATGGAATTTGACAGCTTCATCGCATGGGGAACCCCGGGCGGCGGTGCTGGCATCGGTATGACCAAGCCTTTTGATGGCAATGCAGCGACCGTTGGCAACGGCGTGATGGTGGCGCTGAACGCCAAGGACGAGGCACAGGTACAAAAACTCTACGACATTGCGCTGGCCAATGGCGGCACCTGCGAAGGCCCACCGGGACCACGCGGCGACGGTTTTTACGCCGCCTATTTCCGCGACCCCGATGGCAACAAGTTAAATGCTTTCCTGATGGGGTAAGCACTGACGTGTTGGAAATATTGTTACGCCACGCAATGCAAAAAATGCGTTGCGTGGCGTCAACTTTGTCAAGTTCCAGCTTTCGTGGTTTCGTTTTCCCTTAATATTATGGGTGTGTTTATGGCTGATCCAGACAAGTTGCTATCACGCTTTCCGCTGCATCTGGGGCTAGGCGCAACCGCCATTCCCCAGCCCGAGATGACCGGCGGGATGGACTGGTATCAGGGCTATGGCGAACGCCATGGTGGCGACGGCGCGGAAGGGCGGTTGGTGTCGATGCACAGCTTCACCGGCAATTGGGACAGTTGGGAAATGCACCCAGTAGGCGACGAGGTCGTTGTCTGCACAACAGGCGAAATGACTCTGCATCAGGAGTTTCCCGATGGCTCGACCAATATAGTGACAATCGGCGCGGGTGAATATGCGATCAACCCGCCCGGTGTATGGCACACAGCCGATATTGCGGAGACGGCAACTGCCTTGTTCATCACTGCTGGCTTGGGGACTGAGGTCAGGGGGCGTTAGCTCTCTTCCACAACCTTAGCGCATTGAAAAACCTGCCCCGTCAATATTGACCTTTTGTCCCGACGCATAGGGATTGGCATCGGATACCAGCCAGACGACAGCCGCAGCGACATCCTCTGGAGTCGACACCCGACCAAAGGGCGAGCGGGCATCCAGTTCGTGGATATCAGCAACACCCGCAACGGCCTTCGCCAAGCGGTTGCCCATGTCCGAAACCGTCAAGCTGGGGGCGACGACATTGACTCGCATGCCAAATTGGCTCTCTTCCTTGGCCATCGTATAGGCAAGCGCCTCCATCGCGGCCTTACCCATATTATAGGGCGCGCCATAGGGGGCGTTGTGCAATGTCGCGACGCTCGAAATCATCACAATATCGCTGCGCGCATTTTGCCGCAAATGCGGGATGCACAGCCGCGACAAATGGTGAGGTGCTAGCGCATGGATGCGCATCACCCGCTCGAATTCATCGGGATCAGTGTCGGCAACCCCCTTACCCCTGCTGGCGATCCCGGCATTGTTGACCAGAATCGAAAGCCCGCCAAAATCGCGCGCGACTGACCCAACCATGTCGGCCATGGCTGTGCGATCTTCAACAGAGGCGCAATAAGCTTCTGCCTTGCGACCCTTGGCGCGGATCGCATTGACGACTGCGTCAGCCGCCTCTTTATCGCGGTTGTAATTGACCGCAACATCCGCACCGGCATCGGCAAGCGCCAGTGCAATGCCGCGTCCGATTCCACGGGATCCGCCGGTTGCCAGTGCGACCCGCCCGGTCAGATCGATACTTATCGCCATTGTCCTTTCCCCCTCTCGCTCATCCGCGACCTACGCCTTGCAACGCACTGCCATGCATTTTCAGCCAGCGATCTGCCACCTTCCGGTCGCCTTCGTAAAAGCTGTCGAGCCATGCATAAAAGGCTGGGCTGTGGTTCATGTGTCGCATATGCGCAACCTCATGGGCGATGACTGAGCGGCGGACATGGTCCGGGGCCATCACCAGCCGCCAGCTGAGTGAAATCGTTCCGCGCGACGAATAACTACCCCAGCGCCCGCGCGGATCACCGAGCGACAGCTTTGGTACGGGTTCCCCGGCAAGCCCGCAATAATGCGCCAGCTCGTCGACAAATAATTCCCGCGCCTCGGCCTTCAGCCAGCGCAATATGCGGGCTTCGACCAACTCTACGGGGCCGCCCAGTCGTAACTCCCAGCCGTTGTCGCCGACCAGGCGCCTGACCGTTCGTGTCGCCCCGGCGCACCAGACAATCCGATGCTCTTCGCCCAGAAACCCCACACTTCCACCGTCGGACAGTGGATCCGCACGCAGTATGCTTTCCAGTCTCGAAGCAATCCACTGCCGCTTCTTCGTCGCAAAATCGACAGCCGCTGCCGTCGGTGCCCAAGTCGGGATTGTGGCCTTGATCTCGCGTTTCACCGCATCGACACGCAGCGAGACACGCTTCGCCTGACCGTTGCGGCGGATGCGCAGCGGCACAGCCTCCCCCTCAATATCGATCAGGGGGTCAGAGCGGCTGTTCGAGAATATGCTGCTCAAGCGGTCCAGCATGGACTTCCGATATGGCGCGTCCGGCCACCGATTGGCCAGCCCGGTGAATAGAATCGCGGTCGCCACTGACCAGATAGTGCCAGTCAGGCAAGGGCTCGCCGGCGTCACGCAGCACATAAGCGCATGTCGAGGGCAACCAAGGATAGTCGGTCATCCGGCCGCGCGCCAAACGGATGCAATCGGGCACATAAAATCGCCGCTTGCGATAGTCGGAGCAGCGCGCGGTCTTTAGGTCGAGCAAGCGGCAGGCGACATTGGTCGGGTAAATTCGGCCAGTATCGTCATCCTCAACCTTGTGCAGACAGCATTTGCCACAGCCATCGCACAGCGCCTCCCACTCGTCGCGAGACAGCGTTTCCAGCGGCTTTTCCCAGAAAGGGGTGTCGGTCAAATCAGCGCACCCATTTGGCAAGCTCGGCAGTCACCAGCTTTGGATCGCCTTCATTGGCGTCGGTCTGCGGCAGGTCTGCCGGTAGCAAAGCCAGAGGTTTGCCATCCGTCCCCATCAGATAGGGGGTCTGCATATGGTTCATCCGGTAATTGTCGGGCGCGGTGCCCTCGACCCGTTCATAAGTAGTAGCAAACAGCTTGGCGACTGCAGCGATTTCAGCTTCACTGCCGGTCAAGCCAATAAGGCGCGGGTGGAAGGCGCTGACAAATTGCTTGAGGATCGCAGGAGTATCGCGCGCCGGATCAACCGTGATGAACAAGGGTTGCACCTTTCCTGCCAGCTTTGGATGCGCCTTTTCGAAAGCGGTCAGCCCTGCCATCAAATTCTGCATATCGGGCGTGCAGATGTCGGGACACATGGTGTAGCCGAAATAGACGATGCGAAATTTGCCTGCGAATTCGTCGTAGCTGCGCTTTTTGCCATCCTGATCGGTCAAAGTGAACGGTCCGCCGATAGCGCCGCCATAAAGCGGAGCCGTGTTGAGCGGCGGCTGGCTGGGGCTCGGGTTGCAAGCGGTCAGCGCAAGCGACGTGATAAGCAATGTGACAATTTTGTTCATGGCAGCGCCAGCCTTGCTCTGATAAGGGGCCAAATTCAAGAGAGCTTAACATGTTCAGGACAGGGGTCATGACCAGAACCAGACGAAATCTTCAGCGGGCATTGCTGGCACTGTTGCTTGCCACTGCTGGCACCAGCGCTGCGGTTGCGCAATTTTCAGACAGCTACAACTTTCTGAAAGCCGTCAAGGAGCGCAAGGGCGACGAGGCGGAAAAGTTCATTTCCGAACCCGGTTCGGTCATCATCAACACCCGTGAGGACCAGTCGGGTGAAACCGCGCTGCACATAGTGGTTGCGCGACGCGACATGACCTGGCTCAACTATCTCCTCGGTCGCGGAGCCAATCCCAACATCGCCGACAAGAAAGGCAATGCGCCCTTGATGCTGGCAACCCAGCTCAATTTTGCCGAAGGAGCGGAAGTCTTGATCGCCAAACGGGCACAAGTGGACGCCGCCAACCGCAGCGGCGAAACCGCGCTGATCCGTGCCGTGCAGTTGCGCAATGCCGCAATGGTGCGCCTGTTGCTCAAGGCAGGCGCCAATCCTGACAAGACCGACAATGTCTCAGGCAAATCGGCGCGCGATTATGCGGCTGAGGATGGGCGTGGCAACGCTATTACCGCGATCCTTGATGGCAGCGAAAAAGAAGCTGTTCCGCAAAAATCGGGTGATCTGGACTTTTCCGGAATCGGCCCCGGTCAGTAAGTCGTCAACTCTACGTCCATGCTGCGATAACCATGGACGAAGCAGCCGCGAACGCGCTCTGGTTCGCCAATGACATTGGGGCGCAACCGCCGCTTCGCCATTTCCTCAAGCAAAATGCGGATCTGCAATTCGGCAAGGCGCGCGCCAACGCAACGGTGGATGCCATAGCCGAATGACAAGTGTCGCCGCGCATTTTCGCGGTCAACGATCAGCTTGTCGGCATTTTCAAACACGCTTTCATCGCGGTTGGCAGAGATATACCACATGACGACCTTGTCGCCTGCCTTAATCGGTGCACCAAACAGGTCATGATCCTGCAAAGCGGTGCGGCGCATATGCGCAAGTGGCGTTTGCCAGCGGATCAGTTCTTGCACGGCATTGGGGATCATGCTGGGGTTGGCTTCCAGCTTTTCGCGCTCATCGGGGAATTGCTGCAAGCCATAAGCATAGCCCGACATCGAATTGCGCGTGGTGTCGTTGCCACCGACAATCAGCAGGATCAGATTGCCGAAATATTCCATTTGCGACATATTCTTCATCGGCGAATGAATCATTCGGCTGATCAGATCGGGCGCTTCGCCTTTGCTCAATCGCTCGTCCCACAGATTTTGGAAATAGGCCCCCATTTCGAACATCTTGGCAAGCCGTTGCTGCCGGGTTTCCGATGTGCGGAACAGTTCAACGTCACCTGCCCAATCCGACCATTCGGTCAGCTTACGGCGGTCTTCCCACGGGAAGTCGAACACAATCGCCAACATCTGCGTGGTCAGTTCGATCGACACCTTGTCAACCCAGTCAAACCGCTGCCCGATCGGCAGGCTGTCGAGCAGTTCACCGGTGCGACGACGCACATCGCTCGACATCCGTTCAATTTCGCCCGGTGTAAAGGCTGGCGCAATTACTCGACGCTCCTCGGTATGTTTTGGCCGGTCCATCGCGATGAACATCGGCATTTCGACGCGCTCGTTTTCGGGGATCGAATCGCGCAAATCCTCATCGGCGACGACCGTAATGCCACCATGTTCATAGGAGGATGAAAAGATGTCAGGAAGCGCCTCGACATGCATGATCGGCTTGTAAGTGGAGATATTCCAATAATCGCCATATTCGCTGCCCACGACCTTGTTGATCGGTGCACGCTTTCGCATATCAGCGAAAACCGGATGCCAGCGATCCTCGACATAAATATCGGGCATTGCAACGTCATAAGCATGCGGCGCCGCATTAACTTCCCACGGAAGAGTTCCTTCGTCGGGCATTTCGGTATCGGTTTGCGGCGCGGGTGCGGTGGCCATAGCATTTCTCCTATTTGCAAAGAGACTGCCATTGCTGACATGAATGTCAATCCCGTTTCGATCAGAAACCTATTTTGCCGGTTGGACAGTTTAGCAAAGTCAGTTTCCCACGCGAAGGAGACCAAATAGGCGGCGACCGTTCTGCTTTTTCACTCGTCCGCCGCTACCGGATTTCATCACGTTGCGCCGGAACAAAGTCACACCAACGCGCAATACAATCACGACAAAGATTAGTTGCCCAAATATCGCCAATGCATGCGTCCACAACACAGGTTCCTGCGCAGCGCGCGCCAGCATCGCAAAGGGCGAGGTGAAGGGGAAGAAGACCGCAAACAACTCTATCGGCTGACCCATTTTGGTGACGCTGTACATGGCGATGAAAAACACGATTAATTGCGCCATCGTGACGGGCATCGACAAGGTTTGTACTTCACGCACGGTCGCCGCCATCGCGCCGATCCCAAGAAACAGGGAACCAAGGATAAGATAGGCTGTCGCGAAATAGACGATGCCCAAGGTGATGAACATTGGCCAGCCCACAGCAGGTGTCGGGAAGCTGGGGAGTGCTGATCCCGAAATTAAAGCCAACACCCCGCCTATGCTCGCCCATACCGTTATGCCGACAAAAGCCATCGCCAGCATCGCGAAAAGCTTGCCAAGAAACACTGCATCCATTGGCACCGAAGCCGCAAGAATTTCGATGATCTTGTTCGATTTCTCTTCGACCAAATTCGACAGCACCATACCGGCAAGCAGCATGGTCAGCATGAAAAGCAGCACTTGCGAAGATTGCGCTGTCACCAGCCGCAGCTGTTTGACATTGCCCGCGCTTTGCTTGACCAGCCGCGTGTCAACATCGGGCAGGCTCCATTGCCCGCCGCTTTTGGCATAGGCACTGATCAGGGCAATTTCGCCCTCCCAATTTTCTATCGGGCTTTTCGTGCCCGTCATCACCGGTTTGTCGAGCGTGCCGCTGAGTACTGCGATTAAGCCGTTTTTCTTGTCTTTCAACAAATGCTCGGCGGTCTCGGCTTCGCTGATCGGCGGAACTTCCTTCAGCACGGGTAGCCGCCTGTCGCCCAATTCTCCGCCAATGTCTCGCGTGCGGCAAGCATTTTTACCGAATCGGCCTTTACCATGGCAACGCCAATTGTCGGCCGTTCCATGTCGCGGGCGACCTGCCCGCTGAGGCTTCCTGCAGCAACGCCGACCAATATGGGGAACATCGGCCCAAGCAAAAAGAAGAAGAATGCCTTGGAGAAGATGATCGCGGTGAAATCCCGCCGACCGATAACAAAGGCTGCGCGCAACGTTTCCATCATAGCCGGTCTCCTGCGTCTTGCTGATCCATTTCGGCGGCCACCGTTTCACCAGCAATCGCTACAAAGGCATCATGCAATCCCGGCCGTTCAATCGACAATGACCGAACGCCTGCTTTGCCCTCGACCAATGCCTTTAACAGAGGTTCAACGCCACTTTCGGGAAGAGTAAAGTGCCACCAATTTCCCTCTATCTTGCAGTCAGCAGGAAGCGCTGCGCGCCAAGGGCCGTCGAGCGTTTCGGTTTCCAAATGAACCTGAGGGCGCAAGCGATCGCGCGCTGTCTGGACCAATCCATCGAAACTGATTTTGCCCTTGGCGATAATCGCGATGCGTTCACACAGCCGTTCGGCATGGGCGATGACATGGGTGGAAAAGATGATCGTCACGCCCCTTGAAGCCTGTGCGCGGATCATCCGTTCCAGTTTCGCCTGATTGAGCGCGTCAAGCCCCGAAAAGGGTTCATCGAGCACAATCAGCTTGGGTTCGTGAACAATAGTTCCCATCAACTGGACGGTCTGCGCCATTCCCTTTGACAATTGCCTTATCTGGCGGTCAGCGGCCTCGCCGAGCCCGGCTTCCTCCAGCAATATTCGCCCGCGACGCGCGCCTTCCTTCAACGGCAGTCCGCGCAGCGCACCCATGAAGGCGATTGTGTCGATGGCGCGCATCGATTGGTACAGTCCGCGTTCCTCAGGAAGATAACCGACCTGATGCGCCTGGCTCAACGGGCGGTCAGACCCCAGCAAGGTCCGGGTTCCACCATCGGGATCAATAATCCCCAACAGCATGCGCAAAGTCGTCGTCTTGCCGGCGCCATTTGGGCCCAGAACGCCATATATGCTTCCTTCGGGAACATTAAGATCGATGCCGTCAACAGCCCGGAAATCGTCGAACTGCTTGACAAGCCCGCGAGCCTCGATTGCATGCATGATGATAAACTGCCCCGATAAACTATTCCCCCGTGATAGGGACTGCGTGTGAAAAGACACAAGACAAATATGGTTAACGCGCTGAAGGAAAAAGCGGAGGCGGAGGGATTCGCTGCAATCGGAATAGCGCTTGCTCAGCTCGCGCCAGCCGTTGGCGATCGGTTACGACAGTGGGTCAGCGACGGCTGCCATGGCGACATGCTGTGGATGGAAGATCGTATCGATCAGCGCGCTTCGCCAGGTGGTCTTTGGCCGGAGGTGCGCTCGGTGATTATGCTGGGGACAAGCTATGCACCGGAGGAAGGCCTACTCGAAGCAGCAGGCACACCTGACAAGGCCCGCCTTTCCATCTACGCCCAGCGCAAAGATTATCACGATGTCGTCAAAGGCGCGCTGAAGCGGGTGGCGCAATGGCTGGTGCATGAGGCTGGTGGCGAGGTGAAAGTCTTTGTCGACACCGCCCCGGTCATGGAAAAGGCGCTAGCCGAAGCAGCGGGGCTGGGCTGGCAAGGTAAGCACACCAACCTCGTAAGCCGCGACCATGGCAGTTGGCTGTTGCTCGGAGCAATTTACACTACGCTCGACCTGACCCTCGAAGCGCCCGGTAGTGATCGATGCGGGTCTTGCAATGCTTGTCAGACAGCCTGCCCGACAAAGGCCTTCCCGGCACCCTATCAGCTCGACGCACGGCGATGCATTTCCTATCTGACAATCGAGCACAAGGGGCCGATTCCTTACGAATTCCGCAAGGCTATCGGCAACCATGTCTATGGCTGCGACGACTGCCTCGCTGCTTGCCCGTGGAACAAATTCGCCAGCGCCGCCGCCGCGAACAAGGCGATGCTGCCGCGCGTCGAATTAGCCGCTCCGGATCTGGCGGATTTGCTCACGCTCAATGACGCTGCCTTCCGCACCTTCTTCTCAGGCACACCGATCAAGCGCACGGGACGCGACCGGTTTGTCCGCAATCTGCTGATCGCCGCCGGGAACAGCGGGGATTTGACATTGCTTCCGATTGTTTCAGAGCTGCTCGACGATCCATCGCCCTTGGTCCGCGGGGCGGCGATATGGGCGCTGGCGGAGCTTAATCCGGCTGTTTTCAAAAGCCAACTGGCGAACCGTCAAGCAACTGAGCTTGATGAATCCGTCCGCGACGAATGGTTCAGCGCTGCATCAGCGCATTGACGCACTGGACACGGTCAACCTCTGCTCCATCGCTGCGCCGGGCATCGACATGAGTAACGATCTCGGCACCGTTTTTGCCATCGGGATACAGATAGGCGTCAAGTACACAGGGTTTGCCAGCAAATTGCAGCTTACGTCCATAGACCTCAACCACATCAAGCCGGGGCTGGCCGAACATCCGGGTCAATGTCGCCATATCCTTGCCGATCACTGCTTCGAGGCCCTTCGCTGAAACCACGGGACGAGCGACAGGCGCAGCTGGGGCGGGTTTGTCGATTGGGATTGGCGCCGATTGTGGGCGCACCGTTTTGCCACCACCGGTCTCACCACATGCGGACAGCGTTAATGCTCCCAATGCCACCCAACCAAGCTTCATCCACTAATCCCTTTCCGGCCATTTCCGTGCGCCATATGCACGGCGGCTGCGGTCGCCACAACCGGGACTATGAATTGAAGTAGCGGCACCATCATGCCACCAGCCCCGACCAGCCCGAGCAGCAACCGCCTTTGCTTGCCAAACGTTGCAGTTTGCGGGCCATGGCGCGCGACGAGCATATCCTCCAGATCGCGGCCCAGCAGCAGCGCGTTAACCCCCAAAAATACCAAGGGAGCGCCGATGCCGGTGACCAGCAGCATCAGATAGACCGGGAGCGCCAGCAGATTATAGCCAAGCGCCCGCCCCGCCGAGCGCAGCGCCATCGCCGCCGCTTGGCCGTGCGAAGGCCGCTTTCCGCGCGCAGCCTCGAACGGATAATGCCGCGCTTCGACCGCGTCGATAATGTCGTCCGAATACATCCAGGTGATGGCAACCGCGATCAGCCGGAAGAGCAGCAATCCGCCAAGCAGCAGCACCGCCCCGGTCGCAATCGCGCTCAACAGCCCCTGATCGTCGAGCCCCAGCCGCACAAAGCCCCAGTCAAGCGCATACCACAGCGCGACCCCCAGCGCGGCAAAGAGCAACAGCGTCAACGCCATCACCTTGGCGAGCAACAGCATCACGCGCTTGTCGGCGAGGCTGGCAAAGGCGAGCGAGAAGGCACGGAACATGCCAACAAGGTAAGCGCACCGTCACCAAGGTCAAGTAAAGCCAGCCCTTGCCGATTGCCGCGCCGCGCATTAGGGCGCGAAGCCACTATATCCAAGCAACAGGAACCCCTATGTCCAGCCCCAAATATGCCGTGCTCGCCATCGGCAACGCCATTGTCGACGTGATCGCGGAAACCGATGACGATTTCATCAAGGCGGAATCGCTGAACAAGGGCGGGATGACGCTGATCGATGCCGAGCGCGCCAAGACGCTCTATTCGCGCATGGGCCCAGGCCGCGAGATCAGCGGCGGCAGCGCCGCGAACACGCTGGCGGGGCTTGCCAATCTCGATCACAAATGCGCCTTTATCGGGCAGGTTGCCGACGATCAGCTGGGCGAAGTCTTCGCGCATGATATCCGCGCCACCGGGATCGACTTTGCCGTGCCCGCGCGCGCCGCCGATGTACCGACCGCGCGCTGCCTGATCCTGGTCACGCCAGATGCGCAGCGCACGATGAACACCTTCCTCGGTGCCTCGCAATTTCTGCCCGCATCGACCATCGACCCGCAACAGATTGCCGACGCCGCAATCCTTTATGTCGAGGGCTATATGTGGGATCCGCAGGAGCCGCGCGCCGCAATCCGGCAGGCGTTGCCGCTTGCTCGCGCCGCTGGCCGCAAGACGGCGTTTACGCTGTCCGACGCCTTTGTCATTGATCGCTATCGCGACGATTTCCTTTCGCTGATGGCCGAAGGCGCGATCGACATCCTCTTTGCCAATGAAGTCGAAATCGCCTCGCTGGCGCAGACCGACGATTTCGAGGCCGCAGTCGCCATGGCCGCCGCACAAGTCCCGCTGCTGGTGGTGACGCGCGGCGAGCATGGCGCAATTGCGGTGCGCGGCGGCGAACGGGTAGAGGTCCCCGCCGAGCCGGTCGAACATCTGGTCGATACCACAGGCGCGGGCGATCTGTTTGCGGCGGGTGTGCTCGCGGGCCTCTGCGAAGGCCGCGACCTGAAGCAATGCCTGACGATGGGCGCGGTCTGCGCCGCCGAAGTGATCAGCCATTATGGCGCACGACCAGAGGCCGACCTGCGCGCGCTGATTAGCGCAAGGCTGGGCTGACCGGCGATGACGCCTGCGCCGACCAAGCAACAACTGGTCGAGCGCAGCCTTGAACGTGCCGCCGACATATTGGGCGATATCACCGCGCCGTTGATGGCGCGATATTATGCTGCACACCCGGCGGCGGCGGACAGCTTTGCCCATCACGGCCTTGGCCGCCGCGACCTGCTGGAGGCGGAGATGGTCGGCAATGTCCTCTATTGCCTGATGACCTGGTTTGAGAGGCCAGAGGAAATCCGCATCATCTTTTACGATTCGGTGCCGCACCATGCCGACACGCTGAAGGTCGGGGCGGATTGGTATGGCGGCATGCTCGACACCGGCATCGCCCTGATCGAAGAGACATTGCCCACCGACGCCGCCGACGAGCGCGCCGCATGGGCAGAGATGCGCGACGGGATGGCGGCGGCGATTGCGCGGGCGCAGACGCTTTAGCGGTTGGCACCCTCTCCCGTTCACCTTCGGTGGCCTGCGGCACTAGGGGAGAGGAGCGAGGAATGGACCGAAAGTAAATAGCTATTAGGCCAACCGCAGAGATTTCGCTGACACCGCAAAGGAAAAACCAGGCCCCTCCCCCTTGTGGGGAGGGGTTGGGGTGGGGGCGGCGCACGTCCGTGCGCCAAATCACGCAGAGAGTTAACGCCAACTGTCAATAATATTGCGGCGCAGACGCGCCGCGCCCCCACCCTTAATCCCTCCCCACAAAGGGGGAGGGAACGAGGAACGGGAAAGAGGGGATGACAAATCGGCCCAGACCGTTTGATCAACCCGAAAGCAGCGCTTGCACACGCGCGCACAGGCTGTATTATACTTACAATACAGTGAAAGGATTGCCGATGCGCGCCGTGATTGCCCTTTGCCTGCCCCTGCTTTTCGCTAGCCCGGCCCATGCGGCCCCAGCGGAAATGCCAAAGGATGCGGCATTGACCGAAAGCATTGCCGCCGCCGACAACGCGCTGTTCGGCCTGTTCTTCACCGGATGCGACGCAGAGGCATTGCGCCCGATGGTCAGCCCGACACTGGAATTCTATCATGACAAGGGCGGACTGGTGGCGACATCGGGCGCGCAGTTCGTCGCCGAATATGCGAAAAATTGCGAGGCGCGCAAAGCCCCCGACGCATGGCGCAGTAGGCGCGCGCTGGTTCCCGAAAGCCTGCATGTTGACCCCGTCCCCGCCTTTGGCGCGATGGAGGTGGGCGAGCATCTGTTTTACGAACGGCAGGGCGACGGCCCCGAAAAACTGGTCGGCCGCGCGGGCTTTGCCATGGTGTGGCAATGGGCCGACGGCGCATGGAAACTGCACCGCGTGCTCAGCTTTGGCCATAAACCGGCGAGCGAACCAAAGCCCTAAAGCTCGTCTTTGTCGCGCGCAGTCGAGGCACCCCTTCGACAAGCTTAAAGCTTGCAGTGTAATTGGTCTCCCAACGATGGGCGGCAAGGCATGGTGTTGGGGAGGCGGTGGTTTTGTAGGCCTAAAATCGCTCCCGTACACATTGAGTATCGAGCTTCAACCGAATCGAAAGCCATTAGCCTAGCGCTTGATTCCAAATTTCTCGAACAGCAGCCCAACATTCCGCGAATAGAATAAGGCGGCCGCGAGATCATTGTCACTTTCGGCCTTTCTTCCGGCCCGGGCATTTGCAATCGACCGTTGATAGTAGGAAGAGGCCTGTTCAGGTGAGAGTGCGAGCGCCGCGTCATAGTCTGAAATTGCCTCGTCAATTCTTCCCAGCTGTAGATACACCAATCCTCTACTATCCAATGTCCCGGAAGGATTTTCTGAAAGCTCTATCGACTTGGTGCAATCTTCTAGAGCTGCCTCAAGCTCGGTTTTGCTTAGCGCGCGATGCCAACAGCGCGTTCCCAGAACGCCGGCATCTTCGGGATTCTTTTCAACCATCTGGTCAAGCAACTCCATGGCCTTTGAGCTGTCGCCCGACAACAAGGCGATATAGGATTTGAGTGTGTCGACATCATCATCGCCCAAGCCCGCGTTATAGGCAGCATCGATCACCGCCTCGGCCTCTTTCGTACGACCAGCCATGGCATGAATTTCGGCAAGCGTCTCGATTGAGGAATAGTGATCGGGCTCCGCTTTGACTGCCTCCTGAAGTAGGCTTATCGAGGTATCGACATCGGATTGCCGCAGCAAGTCTGCGCGCCAGTTGAGCGTGTCGGCGGTGGATTCGATTTTGAGCGCTGCCGCAAGATCCTTTTCGGCCTTTGCAACGTCACCGATCAGATCGTAAAAGTACGCGCGCTGGCGATAAGGAATGTCTTTATCCGGATTCATCGCGACGACGCTATCGAAAGCCATTTTGTAGTCGTTTAACTTGCGTCCCTTCAGCACGTCGACCAACTCGATCCACTCTTCAGGATATTCCGACGGTGCAACGATTTTCACATCTTCATCCTGGACGCGGGTGAGCTTGCGAATTTCCGGCGCAATTTCGCTGGTTGGCAGCTCCCACTGCTTGAGATAGTAATTTTCTGAGAACACAACCTTGCCGTCACCCAACTCGGTATTTCGATCAAGATGATGTCCAGCAATCGCCTCTGATATAGTCGCTAAGCCCTTCAGTTGAAACGATGACTGAGTCTTCGGCAATATGAATTCGGCTTTTTCCTGATAAGACCAGCCTGAACCGAGATCGAGTGGAATGGCGCGCCATTCTCTTTTCTTTCTATCTGCTTTAATTTCCTTGCCGTCGATAACTGACCAGATGTCTAGGTTGGAAGCTCCATCTTTCTTCGACCAGTCCAGATAGGAAATGCCCTTTGCGGTGATGACGGCCTCACTTTTTTCTTCGTCATAAACGAAGCTGCTTTCCGTAACGATTCCTTCAACAATATATTTGCCGGCCACGGTGTTGAGCTCTTCTTTGAAGACTTTTGCATTGTTCTGCGTCTGTGAAGCGCGAAGATTACGCGCATCTTCGTCTCTCAGTTTTAGTTGCATGTCGAAAAATGCAGGAAGTACCAGGCCAGCCGAAAGGTCATAGGTGAGCCTTACTTCTTTAAGTGGCCTGCCTGGTTTCGCAATGCCCAGTTCTTCGAGTTCGGCGCCCTCGGCTGTAACCGGTAACCCGTAGCGATGGGGAGGGATATCCTCAAGATCATTAATGCGTGTGCCGGTATCCGTCCCATCGAGCCAAAACGTGCGTTGCCCGACTCGAGCGCGCACCAGAATATGATCGAACACGAAAAATCCGGGAGTCATGACTGTAGCTGCATCTTTTACGCTGGCATTTACAAGAACGGGTTGCGCATCAATGTCGAGTTCGTTGAGTATCGCCAAAAGTAGGAGGGTTTTTGCCTTGCAATCGCCATATCGCAGCTCCCAAGTCTGCTGTGGCGTTTGTGGCACATAGTTTCCGAATCCAAGTCCATTGAAAAGATACCGAATCTTGTCTTGAACCAATCGGACAGCCATGGCCGTGCGTACTTTCGGATCGGAAGTGGCGCTTGCAATCCTCCCGACTTCCGCTGCCAGCGCTGAATCGGCCGCAATCAAACTGTCTGTTTTGTACAATTTCGCAGTTGCGCGCGACACATCCTTCCAGTCCGTAAACTGCGTTACCATCAGATTAGGCTTCACCTTGAAGCGATGAGGTGCATCTTCGGGCATCTCGGTTTGTTTTGGCGCAATAGCTGGAACTATCAGGACAGAGTAACCATCCTTTTCGGTCAACTCGCTCGCAATTTTTTCTCCGAACAACTTGTAATTGAGATGTTCGCTCTTAGGCCAAATCGTCCTCAGTCGATTAAAATCGGTTCCTATCTCCGCAGTTGGAATCAGTGATAAGGATTCAGCCCGTCCATCCAACGCAGCGTTGGCAGCACTGGTTGTAACGCTGAAACGCACTAGGTCCCCCAACTGAAGTCCGGTAATCTGTGCGGTACCAGTCAGAATTCCGTTGATCTGGTTTTGGCCGAGCCCTGCCTCGCGGCGAAGGACTTCGAATTTTGTACCGTTTTTCAACGCGTCGATGGTTTCGCCATTCCGGAGTATTTCCAGTCGGTGTACTATCATATCGCCGCGATCGGGATGCCACTGCGCGCTCAGTAACGATCCCATTTGCGTCAGCAACTCGGCAGACTGTATTCGAAATACCAAGTCAAAATAGCTGTGTTGCACACCGTGTTCAAACTTAGCTTGCTTATCGAGCACAACAATAAAATTTTTGCTGTCGGGTTTTTGCTTAAGGACCTGACTAAGGTCAACTTGTTCAATCCAAGATTGGGGTGTTTCGTAGAGTATATTTGAGCCAGCCTTTGCGGATACGCTCAATGCCAAAAGTGAAACTGTCGCCGTCAATCTAAAAATCATCAACAACCCCTAAGACAACACGTTTGATAAAACAGACGTCGAACGTCTGCTTAGCTGGCATGCTTATTAGGTACCGTGGGATTGACAAGAGAATTCAGCGCCTAAGGCATTATGTGTCAATACAGTTTCAAATAACTACCCTTCTCGCCAGCCGCCACGTTGATCTATGTTCGCTTGGCGGCCCCACCACATCCTCCGGCCGTTCGACACGCTCAGGACAAGCTCGTTCCCGGTTCACTTCCCTTTCTCCAGCAACGGCTTGAGATAGTGACCAGTGTAAGACTTCGGGTTCTTCGCAACCTCTTCGGGAATGCCCTCCGCGACAATCTCCCCACCCTTGACGCCGCCTTCCGGCCCCAGGTCGATGATCCAGTCAGCAGTCTTGATTACGTCCAGATTATGCTCGATCACCACCACGCTGTTGCCCTGTTCGACCAGCCGGTGGAGCACCTCGAGCAGTTTGCGCACATCCTCGAAATGCAACCCCGTCGTGGGCTCGTCCAATATGTAGAGCGTCTGGCCGGTGCTGCGGCGGCTGAGTTCCTTGGCAAGTTTGACGCGTTGCGCCTCGCCACCGGACAGCGTCGTGGCCTGTTGCCCGACCTTGACATAGCCGAGGCCGACCTCTGCCAGCATCGCCATTTTGTCGCGGATCGGGGGGACGGCCTTGAAGACCTCCACCGCATCCTCGACCGTCATGTCGAGCACGTCGGCGATGGACAGGCCCTTCCACTTCACCTCCAGCGTTTCACGGTTGTAGCGGTGGCCGCCGCATTCCTCGCAGGTGACATAGACGTCGGGCAGGAAGTGCATCTCGATCTTGATCAGGCCGTCGCCGCTGCATGTCTCGCACCGCCCGCCCTTTACGTTGAAGCTGAACCGCCCAGGCTTGTAGCCGCGCGCCTCGGATTCGGGCAGGCCAGCGAACCAGTCCCGGATCTTGGTGAAGGCGCCGGTGTAGGTCGCGGGGTTGCTGCGCGGGGTGCGGCCGATGGGCGACTGGTCGATGTCGATGACCTTGTCACAATGCTCCAGCCCCGTCACCTTGTCATGCGGCCCCGCAATCACCCGCGCGCCATTGAGCGAGCGCGCGGCGGCGGCGTAGAGCGTGTCGATGGTGAAGCTCGACTTGCCTGAACCAGACACCCCGGTGATGCAGCAGAAGGTGCCAAGCGGGATGCTCGCGGTGACATTTTTCAGGTTGTTCGCGCGCGCGCCGTGGAGGGTAAGCTTCTTCTTGTTACCCTTGCGCCGCGTCTTGGGCACCGCGATTTCGCGGGTGCCGTTCAAGTAATCGGCGGTGAGCGATTTGGCCTTGAGGATGTCTTTCAGCACCCCCTCCGCCATCACCTCGCCGCCATGCACCCCCGCACCGGGGCCGAGATCGACGATCCAGTCGGCGGTGCGGATCGCGTCCTCGTCATGCTCGACAACGATCACGGTGTTGCCAAGGTCGCGCAGGCGTTGCAGCGTCGCGAGCAGCCGGTCATTATCCTTCTGGTGCAGGCCGATGCTGGGCTCGTCGAGCACATAGAGCACGCCCGACAGGCCGGAGCCGATTTGCGAGGCGAGACGGATACGCTGGCTCTCCCCGCCCGAGAGCGTTCCGCTGGTGCGGTCGAGGTTGATATAGTCGAGCCCGACATTGTTGAGGAAGCCCAGCCGCTCATTGATTTCCTTGAGGATGGCCTTGGCGATCTGGCTTTGCGTGGGGGTGAGTTGGGCGTCAAGGTTGCTGAACCAGGCCAGCGCGTCCGACACGCTCATCCGCGTCGGCCCGGCAATGTCGGTGCCCGCGATCTTGACCGAAAGCGCCTCGGGCTTCAGCCGCGCGCCGTGGCAGGTCTCGCACGGCTGCGCGGTCTGGAACTTGCTCAATTCCTCGCGCATCCACGCGCTGTCGGTTTGCAGCATGCGGCGGTTCAGATTGCCGATGACGCCCTCAAACGCCTTTTTCACCGTGTAGCTTTTGCGGCCATCCTGAAAGGTCAGCTCGACCGGCAAGCCACCGGTGCCGTGGAGGATGATCAGCCGCTGATCCGGCGCGAGCGCGCTCCAGGGGGTGGTCAGGTCAAAGTCATAGGCCTTGGCCAGACTGCTGAGCACCTGCATATAATAGGGCGAAGGCGGGTTCGATTTCGCCCATGGCACAATCGCCCCCTGCTTCAGGCTCAGCCCCTCATTGGGGACGACAAGCTGCGGATCAAATTCCAGCCGCTCGCCCAGCCCGTCGCATTCGGGGCAGGCACCTTGGGGTGCGTTGAAGGAGAACAGTCGCGGGGCGATTTCGGCAATGGTAAAGCCGCTGACCGGGCAAGCGAATTTTTCGCTGAAGACAATGCGATTGGGGGGAAGGCCGGTGCCTTTCATCGTACCGCCGGTGACATTCTTTCCGGCTTTTCCCTCTCCGTTCGCATCCAGCGCAGTCGAGATGCCAATAGGTTGTGCGCTACCGATGGGTGTCTCGACTTCGCTCGACACGAACGGGGCAATGGTCGCCCCCTTAAACTCGGTCCTAGCCTCGCCAAAGGCGGTTGGCACCACGTCGTCCGCCCCCATCGCCTCCGCCACTGTGCCATCGGCCAGGTCGATGAACGCCAATCCCTCGGCCAGCTTCAAAGCCTGCTCAAAACTGTCCGCCAGCCGCGTCTGGATGCCGTCTTTCACGACGATGCGGTCAACCACGACCTCAATGTCATGCTTATATTTCTTGTCGAGCGCAGGGGCTTCTTCGATCGCGTAGAATTCGCCGTCGATGCGCACGCGGGTATAGCCCGCCTTCTGCCATTCGAGCAGCTCCTTACGATACTCGCCCTTGCGCCCGCGCACCACGGGAGCGAGCAGATAGGCGCGCGTGCCCTCGGGCAACTGCATCACCCGGTCGACCATCTGCGTCACCGTCTGCGCGGTGATGGGAAGGCCGGTCGCGGGCGAATAAGGCACCCCGACCCGCGCCCAGAGCAAGCGCATATAGTCGTAGATTTCAGTGACGGTCGCGACGGTCGAGCGCGGGTTGCGGCTGGTGGTTTTCTGCTCGATAGAGATTGCGGGGCTGAGGCCCTCGATATGCTCGACATCGGGCTTCTGCATCATCTCCAGAAACTGCCGCGCATAAGCGCTGAGCGACTCCACATATCGCCGCTGCCCCTCTGCATAGATGGTGTCGAACGCCAGGCTGGACTTGCCCGAGCCGGACAGCCCGGTGATGACGATCAGCTTGTCGCGCGGCAGCGCAACGTCGATGCCCTTGAGGTTATGCTCGCGCGCACCGCGCACTTTGATGTGGGTGAGTGACATAGGAGAGACTTGTTCCAGATTTGTTCGCAAAGCGCAAGGGGGCGCCTGTTTCCTATCGAAATGGTCAGGCACGCGCCAATTTGCAACCCGGCGTCGTTGATGTAAAAGCGTTTTCATGCAGCAAGGCTGGATCAGATTCGCGCTTGTCGCTGTTTCGCTCGGTTTGGGGGGCGCGGTTGCCCCTGCGCATGCGCAGGACGCGATCATCTTTACCCCGGGAACGGGCGCCACACCGGCGCTGCCAAACGCTAACCCGCCAGCCATCACTTATGTCCCTGCGACACCGCGCCTGTCGTGCGCCGACCTGCACGATCTGTCGCAAAAACTGACCGCCAAATACCGCCACCAACCGGTGAAACTGGCGCATCCGATTGCAAGCGACGGTGTGCCCTCCCAGCAGATCGAGCCAAAAACGCGGTTAAACCCGACGCTGCTGTCCGACGCACTGGCGAGTTACAGCCGCCATATCTGCTATAGCGCGGCGGCAACCGGCCCGGCAGAGATTATCGTCGTCGATTTCGCCAAATCCTCTTCCGAACCAAGGCTTTACACCATCGATCTGCGCAATGGCGCCGGTCTCGACAGCCCGATTCCGGTGGCGCATGGCGTTGGCTCCGACCCCGATGATGACGGGATCGCTCAAGCGTTCAGCAATGAATATAATTCGCTGATGTCGTCGCTGGGTGCCGCGCGTGGGTCGGAAATCTATAACGGTCGCAATGGCCGCTCGCTGCGGCTCGATGGTCTGGATTCGACCAACAGCGCCATGCGTGTGCGTGACATTGTCGTCCACAGTTACCAGCCGCAAAAGCGGCGCTATTTCAACTACAGCCTGCTGTCGGCACGACAGGGCAAGCCCGGCACCAGCGAAGGTTGTTTTGTCGTTGAGCCTGAACGCCGCGACTGGCTGTTTTCCAAACTGCAAAATGGCGGTTTTCTATACGCTGGACTGGGCGGAAAATATGCGACAGTCGATCCGCCGCGCGCCAGCTATACCGTTGGTCCCTCGGCAGGGGGCCAGATCATTTTTACCCCAGGAACCGGGGCGACCACGGTGTCGCAGCAGCGCTGAAAATCAGTTCGCGAGCAACCGTTTCGCGACCGCTCTGACTTCATCCGCCATATCGGGGCGTTGCAACGCTACTGCGAGATTGGCCTCGATATATCCGACCTTTGAACCACAGTCATAACGCGCACCGTCAAAGGTGACGGCATGGAACGGTTGTTGCCCGATCATCCGCGCCATTGCGTCGGTCAACTGGATCTCACCGCCAGCGCCCTTTTCTTGGAGCTCGAGCAAACGCATCACTTCGGGCTGGAGGATGTAGCGGCCCGAGATGATCAGGTTGGATGGCGCGTCTTCGACCTTGGGCTTTTCGACCAACCCTTTTACTTCGGTCAGCTTGCCGTCGCTCGCGCCCGGGTCAATCACGCCATAGCTTGAAACCTGTTCGTACGGCACTTCGAGCACGCTCAGCAAGTTGCCGCCGACACGGTTATATTCCGCCACCATCTGCGCCATACACCCCGGTGAGCCATGCATGAATTCGTCAGGCAGGAAGATCGCGAAGGGTTCGTCACCGACAATGTCACGCGCGCACCAGATGGCATGGCCCAGCCCCATCGGTTCTTGCTGGCGGACATAGGCGCATGCGCCTGGGCCGAGCCGCGTAGGCTCCAGCACCGAAATGTCCCTGCCCCGGTCGGTCATTGTCCGCTCAAGCTCATAAGCGATGTCGAAATGGTCCTCGATCGCGCTTTTTCCGCGACCGGTGACAAAGATCATTTGTTCAATCCCCGCCTCGCGCGCCTCATCGACGGCATATTGGATCAGCGGCCGGTCAACGACCGGAAGCATTTCCTTCGGAATCGCCTTGGTCGCGGGAAGAAATCGTGTCCCCAGTCCGGCGACGGGGAAAACAGCCTTGCGGATCGGTTTGTGATTCATGACCCTGTCCCATAACGGAACATGGTTAATTGTCTATTGCGCCAGCTTGTGCGCAAAGCCCTTTTTCAGCTTGGCAAGCTTGGGCGGGATCACCGCGAGACAATAGGGATTACGCTGTCCTTCGCCGTCCCAATACTCCTGATGATAATCCTCCGCCGGATACCAGGTCGCTGGGTCCTCCAAGGTGGTCACAATCGGTGCCGGCCAGTCGGCTTGCGCGCGCGCAATTGCTGCTTCCGCTTCGGCGCGCTGAGCATCATCCATTGGAAAAACTGCCGAGCGATATTGGGTGCCGATATCATTGCCCTGACGGTTCAATTGCGTCGGGTCATGGGTTGCAAAGAAAATGTCGAGCAGATCGCCATAACCAATGACATCGGGATCAAAACTGATGCGGATTGCCTCGGCATGGCCGGTGCATCCTCCGCACACCTCCTTGTAGCTCGGATCGACAACATGGCCGCCAATATAGCCGCTTTCGACCGACTGCACGCCAGCCAACTGCTTGAACACTGCTTCGGTACACCAAAAGCAGCCGCCTGCAAAAATTGCCTCAGCCATGGATCGGGTCCCTTTCTTCGCTTGGCGCGGGCAGAGAGCCAATAGGCTGTTCCTTGCCGCGCACGACCAGCAAATACATGGCGGGCGTGACGATTCGCGACAAGAGGGTCGAAGAAATCAATCCGCCAATCAGCACGATTGCCAGCGGGCCATAAAGATTGCCGCCGAACAGGGCGAGCGGCATCAACCCGCCAATCGCGGTGACCGAAGTCAGCAACACCGGCAGGAAACGGACCTCACCGGCGCGTTCGACCGCCTCGCGCAATTCATAACCGCGTTCGCGCAACTGGGTGGTGAAATCGACCAGCAGGATCGAATTTTTGATCTCGATCCCGATCAGCGCAACAAAGCCGATCACCGCAAGGAAGGACATGGCATTGCCGGTTACCAGCAAAGCAATCAGACCGCCAAAGGTGCCAAGCGGGATTACGCCCGCGACGACAAGCGCCTCACGGAAACGACCAAATTCCCAGACCAATATTCCGAAAATCGTGAACAGCGCGACCAGTATGACCGGTCCAAATCCGGAAAATGTCTCGTTGATTTTTTCAGCTTCACCGCCGACCCGGATTGAATATCCCGGCGGCAGCTTTAGCTTGTCGAGCTTCGCCTGCACGGCTTTGGTCACTTTCGATGGCAAAACCCCCTGATCGGTCTGCGCCGTTATTTCGACAGTGCGTTCCAGATTGATGCGGCGAATGATCGGCGGAACCGACTCCATCTGCGGGTTGGTAATATCGGCAAGCGCGACCGAGCTTCCTGAGCGGGTGGCAACATAAATCGAATCGAGCGCCGACACCGGCTGAACATTATCAAGCGGCAGCCGCACAACCACCGGATAGCTGTCGCCTTCGCTGTCGCGGAAGGCGCCCGACGCCTCTCCATTCAACGCCAGCTTGATCGTACGCCGTGGCGAGCCTGCCGGAATATCGAGAAGAGCTGCCTTTGCATCGTCGATCCGCATATCCAGATCGATCCGGTCGGTGGCCACCTGATTGACGATATCTCGGGTTCCTGGGGTATCGTGCATCACTTGCTGCACCTTCGCCGCCAATTGCTTCAGCATATCGAGCTCCGGCCCGACGACGCGGAAGGCTACGGGAGCGCTGATCGGCGCGCCATTCTGAAACAGCACCAGTTTGACCCGTGCACCGCTAATCCTGTCCAGCTTCTGGCGAAGCCGCTCGATCATCTGTTCGCTTTTTTTACCGTGCCAATCATCCATCGCCGCCAGTACTTCGCCAGTGGTGCTGTTTTGAGTTGAGTCAAAAGAGTTGTAGAATACCGAAGGGTTGAGCTGGCCTATATTTTCGGCGCGCACTTTTATATCGGGCTCGGATTTCAGAATTTCAGAAACATCATGGACAATTTTTGCCGTCTGATCGAGGCTGCTGCCCTGTTCGGCGTCAATGACCACGCGGAACTGGGCGACATCGGCATTGGGGAACAAGGCAAAACCGATTACCGGTACCAGCGCAAAGGCGGAGATGGTGATAATCAATGCACCCCATACCGTTCGTTTGGGCGCTGATAATCCGGCGTGAAGTGCCGGACGGTAAAAGCGGTCAATCTTGTTCATCAACCAGCGCAACACCGCATTGCCATGTTCGTCGTCATCGCGCTTCAGCAAGCCGCTCGCCAGAAAGGGGATGATGGTCAGCGAAATGATCAAGGAGGCGACGACGGTGTAAATGATCGTCACAATAAAACTGCGCGTATATTGCCCCGCGCCATCGGGCAGAAACAGCATCGGCACGAAAGCGAAAACCAGCACCCCGGTTGAGCCAAGCACCGCGAGGCTGATCTCCTTGGTGGCATCGATCGCGGCGGTGATCCGCACTTTGCCCATGCGCAGATGGCGCGAAATATTCTCAATTACCACAATCGAATCGTCTACCAGCAGCCCAAGCGATAAGATGAAGCCGGCGACCACAAGCTGGCTGAGATTATAGCCAGTGGCATAGACCGCGACCAAGCCCGAGGCGAGCGACAGCGGGATCGACACCATCACAATCGCCGCCGCGCGCCAGCCCAAAGGCAACAGCGTCAGCAGCACCAGCACCAGCGCCACGGTAAAATCGCGTGCCAGTTCGCGCAACCGGATTTCGATGCTGCGGCTTTGATCAAACTGCAGTTCAAGCTTGATGTCTGGCGGAAGCAACTTTTGCTGCTTGTCAATTTCTTCCAACAATCGGTCGCTCAACCTTGTCGCGTCGGTACCGTCTTTCTGGTTGGCGACGATCCATACCGCGCGCTTGCCATTGTGGATCGTGCGAACCCGCGCTTCTTCTGACCCCAATAGACATCGGCGACATCGCCGACGCGCAGGATCGTCCCATCGTTCGAACGCAGCGGCAATGCGCGGATCGTCGCCAGATCCTTGAACGCCCCGCCAGCCTCGACATTGAAGCGGCGGGCGCCGCTGACCACGGCACCGCTCGCGACATCGGCGCCGCCAAGCCGCAGTGCATCGGCGACCAGACTGGCGGGCATACGCAATTCGGCCAGCCTTGCGGGCTTGATGGCAACAGTCACTTCGGGTTGGGGCAGTCCGTAAATATTCGATTCGCGGACATCGGCAAAGCGCGACATGGCTTCGCTGATATCGCGCGCATATTTGTCCATCCGCCGCCAGCTTGCGGTGTCGGAAACCAATGCGAACTGCAGCACAGCGGCATTGGTCGTGCGCATCTTTTTGAAGTCGAGCCGCGCCAGTTCCGCAGGCAAACGCGATCGCGCTGCGGTTACTTCGCGGACGGTGTCGTTGAAATATTGGTCGGGATCGCCCGACCAGTCGAATTCGATACGAATGACCGTATTGCCATCGGTGCTCGACGACACAACTTCGTTGACATCCTCCAGACCCTGAACAATTTCCTCTATCGGCTTGGCACCGGTCTGCTCCATCTCGGCGGCATCGGCACCGGGCTGGACGGCTGCAATGATCACGATCGGCAGTTCGAAATGCGGATCAACCGCGCGGGGAATCGTGCGAAAGGCCGAATAGCCGAGCGCGCACAGCAAAATGAAAAGCACCAGCGTCAGCTGCCAGCGGCGGATGGCAAATTCGGTCAGGTTCACACGCCCCCCTGCCCGATTATGTGGGCAACCTGCATCGGATTATTGCGCCGCGGCCGTTATTCGAACCCGCGACCCGGTGCGGAGTTTTTCCAGCCCTGTTGTCACGATCCGGTCGCCGGGCTTGATCCCGCCGGTGACGATAACGAACTGGTCAGTCAGCCGCTCGATCGCAACATTGCGCGTCTCGACGCGGTTGGTTTTGGCATCGACCACATAGACCAGTCCCTCACCGGTGCGAACACCAAACAGCGCCGTCGCCGGAATTTGCAACGCGCCATCGTCGGCGGCGGGCAGCTTGATCGTCGCCGTGCCGATTTGCCCCGATTTCAGATTGGCTTGGGCCGGCAGGTTGAACTGCACGGTAAAGGCCCCGGTGGTCTGGTTGGCGCGGCCGTCGATTTCGGAAATCGTCGCAGTGATCGGGGTTTCGCCTGCTGCCTCCAACATGATTTCGGCGGCCATGCCGACGCGCAATTTTGCGGCGTTGCGGTCGATCACCGGTGCGCGGAAGACGAAGCCTTGATCGGTCTGCCCGATGATCAGCACCGGCGCGCCCGCGCTCAACACCTGTCCCGGTTGCGCATTGCGGGTCAGGATCACACCACTTGACGGCGCATAAAGCTGCGCTGTGCCGCTGGCAAAACGGGCCTGAGCAACGCGCGCTGCGGCAGCCTTGGACGCAGCTTCTGCAGCCTCATAGCGTGCCTTGGTCACCCAGCCTTCGGCATAGAGATCACGAATGCGAGCAAAGTCCGCCTGCGCCCGATCACGCTCGGCCTCGGCGACGCTGACATCGGCCCCGACAATGGTGGTATCAAGCGCGGCGAGCAAAGCCCCACGCTTGACGAAATCGCCTCATCATAACGCACCGAGGCAACCTTGCCCGACGTGGTGAAGCCCAACGGGGTTTCGCGGCGATAGCGGACCGTGCCGACGGCGTTGATCGATTGCAGCATGCTGTTCTGCTGGACGACAACCGTCTGAACGGGAAAGACTACTTCGTTCGATGTTTTTTATCGCTGGCTTTTTTCGCCGCAACTAGCCAGCAGCAACAGCGCACATAGCGAAGCGGTCGGCACCAATTTGCTGTGTTTTAAAGACACGCCATACCCCGCACTCCCCATCTTGCCGCCTGTGGTAATTCAAAGCAGGCCGCAAGGAAACTCTAAGCCAGTTTTACGCAATTTATTGCGCATCGCTATTTTGGACTAACAGCAGTTTTCAGCAAAGGTGGCGGGCGAATGCCCTTTTTCGGCGTGACCAGCGATATTGCGGCGATTTCCTCACCCAGCATGTGGACACGGGTTTTCCAGCGATAATGCGTGGGTGCCGATAATATCCCCAGACCCGTCGCCTTGCCATAACGCTGCCAGAACCGGATCGCGGCCTGCGGATCGTAGCCGGCATTGGCCATCAACCAGACCGACAAGCGGTCGGCCTCTTCTTCGGTCGCCCGGATCGCCGCTATCTTTCCCTTTTTGACCACCGCCAGCTTGGCCCTGTGGTCAAGCAGATTGTGCGATAGCTCGTGCGCGACCACTGCCGCCAGTTCGTTATCGTCGGCAGTGTAGTCGATCATCCGCTGGTAACGCGCACCCGGTCGCCATCGGCACCAGCGTCGCGGCCTGCAGCGGGTCGACGGTAAAGTCAGAGCGGCAGGCGGTTACTGGTTCAAGCAGCAGCTGGTCCTTGCGGCCACCACGTTCATAGCGCACCACAAGGTGCTTGCTGTTGGCAATCGCGTCGTCAAAGAGCGATTTTACCAACTCCATCCGGCGATAATCGGGTTTGCGCAATTTGCTCCCGTCGAATTCCCATGTGCGGGAATCAATCCCCATAATGCCGTCCCCCGCTTGCAAGCCCGCGCGCTCGGCGGCGCCATTGGGAACCAACGCAGCAATCGCGACCGGCCCTGAAAAGGCAAAGGCTGCGCGTGCCACTTCTTCATCCGGATATTGGGCGATGTCGTGCAGCACCCAACCCGGATCAGGACGGGTCATAGTGCCAAAGAGGGCGCATTGGCAGTTACGAGCCGATAGCCGATGGTCGCCAATCTAAGGTCCAATGCGCCAAGCGCTTTATAGGCGGCAATATCGTCGGCTTTTGGCGCCGCAGCGACCGGTGCCGCGATCGAAAACAATAACAGGCCGAACCAATATTTCACCGAACCGCCGCCCGCGCCAGCCGGTCATTAATGGCTATGCCAACGCCTTCCATCGGTATCGCGGCGATGGCAATGGCGGCTTTCGGACTGGCATCGGCCCGATGCAGCGCGTCGAACAGCCGCGCCGCTGCCTCTGCCAGATCGCTGCCTGCCGATAGGGTATCATCACCCGTCACCGGGCCAAATCCGATCATCCATTCGCCGTCGCGGGGCGCTTAGGCGTTGCGCCTGACCGGCTTGGAAGGCGCATAATGGCTTGCCATTTGCCCCGGCGCTTCGATTTTATCCGCAGCCGCGCCGATCATTGCGCTGCCCGCGACTTTTGTAATAGCTTCGGCAGTGATCGGCCCAGGCCGCAATAGCTGCCAGCCATTGTCGCGCACCGCGACAATCGTCGATTCAATCCCCGCACGGCAAAGTCCGCCATCAAGGATCATCGGTGCCGCTTCGCCCAAACTGGCCGCGACATGTTCGGCGCGCGTCGGGCTGATCCCGCCCGAACGGTTGGCAGAAGGTGCCGCGAGGTTCAGACCACTTGCCATCAACACCGACCGCATCACGACATGGGCGGGCATGCAGAGCGCGATTGTCGGCAGCCCTGCAGTCACCGCCTTGGCGATTGCAGCGCCGTCCAAGAGCGGCAGCACCAAGGTCAATGGTCCCGGCCAAAAGGCATCGGCCAGTTTATCCGCCAAGCCGTCAAAGCGCGCAATCCGTTGCGCCGCTTCGCGATCCGCGACATGGACGATCAGCGGATTGAAATCGGGTCGGCCCTTTGTCCGGTATATTTCGGCGACCGCCTTAGGGTTAGAGGCATCGGCGGCAAGGCCATAGACGGTTTCGGTCGGAATCGCGACAATCCCGCCGCCGCGCAGCGTCGCTGCTGCCTCGGCAATGGCTAGGCCGTCCGCCGCACATATCCGGCTTTTCCCTTGCGTATTTGAGCCGCTCATCATCCCGCGCTATAGGCCGGGAAACCCGCAAACAACAGGCCTCAAAAAATGAGCTTCACTGCCCCCGTCACCGAACAGCTTTTCGTGCTCAAACATATCACCGGGATACAGGAAATCGCCGCGCATGAACGCTTTGCCGATGCGACCCCCGATATGGTCGAGGCGATTGTCGGCGGCATTGGTGAATTTGCCACCTCCGAATTCTACCCGCTGCGCCGTATCGGCGACACCGTCGGTGCGCGTTTGATCGATGGCGACGTCAAAATGCCCGACGGCTTTGTCGATGCCTATAAAGCCTACGTCGCCAATGGCTGGGGCTCGATCAACGCACCAGCCGAGCATGGCGGACAGGGTCTGCCCTATAGCCTGACCACGGTTGCACTCGATTCGCTGGGCGCTGCCAGCATGGGCTTTGCCCTGTGTCCGTTGCTGACTTTGGGGGCGATCGAAGCGCTGGCACATCATGGCTCGGCCAGCCAGCAGAAACTGTTCCTGCCCAAACTCGCGACCGGCGAATGGACCGGCACAATGAACCTGACCGAGCCACAGGCCGGGTCCGATGTCGGTGCGCTGAAATCCACTGCAACTCCGCGTGGTGACGGCACTTACCAGATCCGGGGCACCAAGATTTTCATCAGCTTTGGCGACCATGACATGGCGGACAATATCGTCCATCTGGTGCTCGCCCGCACCCCCGACGCACCGCCGGGCACCAAGGGAATTTCGCTGTTCCTCGTCCCCAAATATCAGGTTGGAGCTGATGGTGCGATTGGCGGACGCAACGATGTGAAGGTCGTGTCGATCGAGCACAAGATGGGCATCCACGCCTCGCCCACTTGCGTACTCGCCTTTGGTGAGGAAGGCGATTGTATCGGCGAACTGATCGGCCCCGAATTTGGCGGGATGCGCGCGATGTTCACGATGATGAACAATGCGCGGCTCAATGTCGGGCTCGAAGGCGTGCAGATCGCCGAGGCGGCAACGCAAAAGGCGATCCATTTTGCACAGGACCGCGTCCAGTCAGCCCGCGCTGGTGGCACATCGCGCGATTCGGTGGCGATCATCGAACATCCCGATGTTCGCCGCATGCTGATGCGGATGAAGGCGGGGACACAGGCAATCCGCGCGCTCAGCTATTGCGCGGCAGGGCATGTTGACCGGGCGACATTGGGCATCGATGGCGCACAGGAAATGGTCGATCTGCTGACCCCACTCGCCAAAACCTATGGCACCGACATGGGCACCGAAATCGCCTCGCTGGGTGTGCAGGTGCATGGTGGGATGGGTTTTATCGAGGAAACCGGCGCGGCACAGCTGTACCGCGACATCCGCATTGCTGCGATTTACGAAGGCACCAATGGCATTCAGGCCGCCGACCTTGTCGGGCGCAAATTGGGGATGCGCGGCGGCGATGCGGTGCGCGAGCATCTGGCGCGAATCGGGCAGGATGCGAGCGAGCATGCAGCGCTGAAGGCACTGGCCGGGGCCTGCACTGAAGTTGCCGAATGGATGCTGTCGAGCGCCTCGACCGACGACCGTTTGGCAGGCAGCTATGCCTTCACCACCATGATGGCAGTTGCCACCTGCGGTGACCTGATGGCGCGGCAATTGCGCGCAGCGGAAGCGGAAGGCGGCGATACGCCTTTCCTGAAGGCGAAGATTGCCTGCTGCCATTATTATCTCGACGTGATGGTGCCCGAGGCGCTGTCGCTGAAAGGCAGCGCGATGGCAGGGGCGGACTTGCTCTATGCGCTGGATGCGGATGGGTTGGCGGTCTAAATACCACTAACCGGTTCTATTTTATGTCACCCCCGACTTGATCGGGGGACCATGGTCTGAGATCTTGGTTGAAACTTTGGCGGCAGGCCATGGATTCCCGCTTTCGCGGGAATGACAATGCGTTAATGTGAGATTGTGACCGATACCGATACCCTCCGCCGCATTGCAGAAGCCCTCGAACGGCTTGCACCGCCGCACAGCGCACCTGCGGACCTGATCGCGCACCCGGCCTATCATTGGGATGGCCGCAGTCTTGCCGCGGTTGCGCGCTTTGCTCCCTTACCCGAAAGCTTAATCGTCGGTGTGGACCGGCAGAAAGCGGCAGTCCTCGAAAACAGCCGCCGCCTGCACAAGGTCATGCCGCGCATGATGTGCTGTTATGGGGTGCGCGGGAATGGGCAAATCGGCCTTGGTCAAATCGGTGACCGGCGCGTTGCAGGCAGCGGGACTGCCGCTGGCATTAGTGGAGACGACTGCCGATCAGCTCGTTTCGCTGCCACATTTGTTTGCGCTGCTCGGCCGCACCGACCGTCCCTTCATCCTATTCATCGACGATATGGCGTTCGAAGGCGACGATAGCGGTCCGCGCCGTCTGCGCTCGATGCTCGAGGGCGGGTCAGAAGCACGCCCTGCCAATGTCCGGCTTTATGTCACTTCTAACCGTCGTAACATTGTCGAGCGCCGACAGGAGGACGAAGACGATACGGTCAACGCCCGCGATGTCGCCGACGACCGGCTGGCACTCGCAGACCGCTTTGGCCTCAAGCTCGGTTTCCAATATCCCGACCAGCCTGCCTTTCTCGCGATGGTCGCAGCCTATGCCGCGCATTTCGGGCTCGAATGGGATGAAAGCGACGCGCTCGCCTTCGCCCACCAGCGCGGTGGGCGATCAGGCCGGGTAGCTTGGCATTATGCGGTTGAACTGGCCGGAAGGGCTGGGCGCAGTCTTTAAAGCGTCTTCTCGTAAATCCGGTACACTTTGTTCACCGTCCCGCCAACGGCTTCGCCCACCGAACGCATCGGACCGTTGGAGCCCAGTACCCAGCCGAACTCGCCGCGCGACGCGCCAAATTTGGTTATCGCGTCGCGGCGGATATATTCGATCATCATGAAAGCCAGCTGGCTGGCCATCCGTGATGCCTGCAATTTCTTGACCACACCCATCAACGGCACCCGCATCGTCCGCACTTGGGGTTTACGCAGCCACCAGAGCAATTTCGCCCAGTTGAAGGGGAAGAGTTTGCCGCCAAAACTCTTGATCTTCTCATTGATGTCGGGAAGCGTCATCATGAAGGCAACCGGCTCACCATCGACCTCGGCAATGCGGATCAGGTCTTCATAGACAATCGGTTTCAGCTTTTTGCCAACATAGGCGATTTCCGCCTCGGTCAGCGGAACAAACCCCCAATTGTCGCTCCAGGCGTCGTTTAAAATGCCCAGGATCAAAGCGGCTTCATCGTTAAACTTGCGTTTGTCGACACGGCGGATTTTGATCCGGTCATTTTTCTCGCCAATCGCCACAATGCGATTGGTTAGTTCGGGAAAGTCCCGGTCGATGACAAGTGCATAGGTGAACAATTCTTGCACCGTTTGATAGCCAGAGCTTTCGATCCACTGGTGATATTCGGGCTTGGCATGCCCCATCATCACCGTCGGCGGGTGGTCAAAGCCTTTGACCAATACCCCCGGTTCATCCCACACCGACAGCGACAGCGGCCCCAACACGCGGGTCATGCCGCGGCTTTTGAGCCAATCTTCGGCGGTCGCAATCAGCGCCTTGGCGGTGGCTTCATCCTCGGCATCGAGCATTCCCCAATTGCCGGTGCCGGGCCCCATTCCCTGTTCGACCGGCTGCGCGAGCGCGAGCTTGTCGATATGCGCCGAAATCCGCCCGACCACCCGGCCCGCGCGGCGGGCGAGAAAAAGCTGTCCCTCGGCATGACCGTAAAAGGGGTTCTTTTCCGGATTGAGCAGTTCGGCAACGTCAGCGCGCAGCGGCGGCACCCAATTGGGATCATCCGCATAAAGCCGGTAAGGCAGGTCGATAAAGTCATCGAGCGCCTGTTTTGATCCGACCGGAGAAATGCGCAACTCACCACCCTGCATCTGACAATCTCTTTCTTGGGCCTTGGGGCCGGTTATTCCTCGGTGCGCACCAGCACGGTTTCGCCGATCAGCAGGAACAGCAGAAACGGCGCCCAAGCCGCAATAAAGGGCGGATAAGCGCCCAGATTGCCCATGGCCAGCGCGAAATTGTCAGCGACGAAATAGGCAAAACCCAGCGCCATGCCAATGACTGCGCGCAGGAACAGCGCGCCCGATCGCGCCAGCCCAAAGGCCGCGACCGCACCCAATAACGGCATCAGCAGCGCCGAAAGTGGGCCGGATATCTTGTGCCATAAATTGCCCTCGAAGGAATCGGTGCGCTTGCCCGCAACCTTCATGTCATCAATCGCACCTTGCAACGGAAAGAAGCCCAGCGCATCGGCGTTGATCTTCAGCGGGTTGAAGCGGTCGGGCTCTATCCCGCGACCGACCACCAGTTCGGGCAGGCGTTTCTGGCTGGCCGCAATCACATCGAAAATGCGGACATTTTCCAGCCGCCAGGCCCCATCGACAAAGCTGCCCTTGTCGGCGCGAATGACGTGGCTCAACGTGCCATGTGGGCGCTGATAAACCCGCACATCCTGCAACAGGGTTTTCTCACCATGTCCGCTGACGATGCGCGCTTGCACCAGATCGCGCCCTTCGCGCACCCAGATGTTGGTGCGTGTTCCGCTTTCGGCCGGCACCTTGGCATATTCGACGTCCTGCCAAGCCTTTAATTTGGCAGTAGCCGGGGCGACGATGCGCTCAGTGAAACCAAACGAGACCGCAGCGACCAACAGGCTGGTCAGGATCATCGGCGCGAGGATCTGGTGTGCCGAAAGCCCCGCTGCTTTCATCGCCACAACCTCGCTATTCTGACTGAGCGTGGCAAAGGTGATCAGCGTCGCAAGCAGCACCGAGAAAGGCAGGAAACGGGCAATGATCTGCGGCGCGCGCATCCCGACATAGCGCCAGAGATCAGCTTCGCTATTGCCCGCGACCGCCAATATCTTTCCGCTTTCGCCGAGCAGATCGAGTGCCTGCAATATTAGCACCAACATCAACAGCACCGCGACCGTGCGGACAAGGAACAGCTTCGCCATATACAGGCCGATCTGGCGCGACGGGAAAAATTGCAATTGCATGCGCCTTAGGCCTCCTGCGGTATCAGGCGCGAGCGGCGCTTGCCAAAATGGAAGAATTTGCGGATCGCCTTACCGCTCTTGTCGGCAAAGCGTTCAAGCGCACCAATTGGCTGGCCGCCGGGGACATGCGCAGCGATATGGTACATCCACAGAATAAGCGCTGCAAAAAGCAGGCACGGCACCCACAGCGCAATGGCCGGCGGGAACTCCCCGCGCGCGCCTACGCTTTGGGCATATTCGTTGATCTTGTGATAGGTCACCACCATCACAATCGACAGGAACACACCGAGTGCCGATGTCGAACGCTTGGGCGGAATCGCCAATGCGACGGCGAGAAATGGCAGCAACAGCATCATCGCCACTTCGACCATGCGAAAGTGGAAACTGGACCATGCGGTGTTCCGCTCGCTTTGCGTTCGCTTGATATCACCGCCAACCTTGACCAGTTCGTTAAGCGTATATTCGCGTCCTTGTTCCCCGCGACCGCGGAATTTCTCGATTTCAGGCAGGGGGATTTCGATATCGTGGCTCGAAAAGGTCAGCACCCGCGCATTGCGATACGTCGGCGCGTCATGCACCAAGGTGCCATTCGACAGCCGCAAGATGATGACCTCGGAATCGTCGGTGCGCAGAAACTGCCCTTCTTTCCGCCGTCACCGCCAAGGACTGCCCCTTTTTGCTTTCGGCAAAAACGAACATGCCCGACAGATTATTCCCCTGATTGCGGCTTTCATCGACACGGATGGTCAAATTGTTGCCCAGATTGTTAAACTCGCCAACCTTGATTGACGCCCCCAGCGCGCCCGAGCGCAGGTCGAACTGCAGTTCTTCATACAGGTAGCGCGAAAAGGGCTGGATCCAGCCGACAATGGCAAAATTGACCAAAGCAAGCGCGATAGCATAGAGCATCGGCACCCGCAGCAAGCGGCCATAGCCCAGCCCGACCGCGCGGAAAATGTCTATTTCTGAAGTAGTTGCAAGCCGTCGGAAGGCCAGCAAAATCCCCAGTAGCAGGCCGATGGGGATGCCCAGCGACAGATATTCGGGGATCAGATTGGCAAGCATCCGCCAGACGATGCTGACCGGCCCGCCTTCGGCAGCGACGAAGTCGAAAAGCCGCAGCATCTTGTCGAGCAGCAGCAGCATCGCGGCAATTGCCAGCGTGCTCAAAAGCGGAATCGCGACAAGCCGCGCGATATAGCGGTCGGTGGCAGTGATAAATTTCAACTTATTGTCGCCCTGTCACCCTAATTTGGCCGCAAATCGTTCCGATATACCCGTTCTAGATCAGGAGCAATATCGTTGGTCGGTTTCCGGTCAACGACACGTTCAATGGAGTGTAGTTCGCGATGATCAAGATCATTGCTACGGTTGCAGGTGTTGCAGGACTCAGCATGGCGATGGCGCCTGCGGTGGCGGGTTCTGTTATCAGTAACGATCTCAGCAAATGCAGTGCGGGCAAAGGCCCGGCAATTCGCGTCAATGTCAACGGCATACAAGGTGGCGCGGGCCGCCTGCGCGTGCAATCCTATCCGGCAACCAAGGCAGCCTGGCTGGCCAAGGGCCGCTGGCTGCATCGCATCGAAAGCAGCGCACGCGCTGGCTCGATGAGCTTCTGCGTGCCGGTCTCGGCAGCGGGCAGCTATGCGATTGCCGTGCGGCACGACAAAAACGCCAATGGCAAAACCGATCTGTCTTCGGATGGGGGCGGATTTTCCAACAATCCGTCGATCAACATCTTCAATCTCGGCAAGCCCGCAGTCGGAAAGGTTGCCTTTCAGGCGGGGCCCGGCGTCACCACGATCACAGTCAACATGAAATATATGTAAGGAAAAGGTCCGGTATTTGGCTCTTGTAGCGCTTCTTTCCAATCCCAACTCGACCGGCAACAGATCGCTGCTGCCCGAGATACGGAAATATTGCGCGACCTGCCCGGACATTTTTCACTACGAAGTTGAAGAGGTTGGCCAGATCGCGCGCGCTCTGGAAATGATTGCGCGCGTGAAGCCAAAGGTGCTGGTCGTGAATGGCGGAGACGGCACCGTACAAGCTGCCCTGACCGAACTCTATCATGGTGGCCATTTCGAAGGATCGCCACCGCCGGTGGCCGTGCTGCCCAATGGCAAGACCAACCTGATTGCGCTTGACCTTGGGGCGCAGGGCGACCCGCTGAAATCGCTTGCCGAAATAGTCGGGCTGGCGCGCGGAGATCTTGCCCCGCATGTCGTCGCGCGCGAGTTGATTGCACTGACCGACGGCAGCGAAAATGCCCGACCGGTACTGGGCATGTTTCTGGGCGGTGCCTATCTGGCAGAGACGATTCTTTACTGCCGCCACACAATCTATCCGCTGGGCTTGCCCAACACGATGAGCCACATTCTTGCCGCTATTGCCGCGATTTTCTCGCTGTTGTCGGGGATCAAGGGCAAATATCTGCCCCGCCGGTCAGAGGCGATCCGGATTTCGCTGATGCGGGATGGCGAATTGAAGGGGCGTTTTTCGGTGCTGATCGTTACCACGCTGGAAAAATTGCTGCTCGGCGGGCGCGTGCGCACCAATGGCGAAGGGCATTTGAAAATGATGGCGGTCGATTATCGCCCGCGCACCTTGATACGCATGGTCTTTGCCTCGCTCATCGGACGGTTGGGCAAGAATCGCGTCGAAGGCATCCACATCAGCGAAGGCGATATCATCCGCATCGACGGCGGCCGCAGCAGCGTGATTTTGGATGGCGAAGTGTTTGAAACCGACACTGACCGACCGATCGTGCTGCGATCGACCCCGGCAGTGCCATTTTTGAAATTGGCGGCTTAGCCTGCGCAGAAGTTTGCGCTAGGATGCAAATATGCATTCGCTCCAGCAATTGATCGCCGAAGAACTTGGGGTTGCCGTGCAGCCCCGTATCAACTCCTTCGCCGCGTATATCGCCGCGCAATATCCGGGCGCCGCACGGGCCGTGCTGTTTTACGGCTCATGCCTCAGAAGCGAAGAGCTCGAGGGGCAGATGCTCGATTTCTACTTGATCGTGTCGGACTATGAAGCGGCCTATGGCAAGAGCTGGCTCGCCAAATGGAACCGGAGGCTGCCGCCCAATGTTTTCCCTTTCCAACATGATGGCCTGGTCGCCAAGGTAGCCGTATTGAGCGAGAAGGATTTTCACGACCTCAATCGCCCCGGTGCCTCGGCTGTGTCGGTGTGGGCGCGCTTTGCCCAGCCAGCGCGGCTGGTGTGGGTATCGGACGACATCGCCGCACGTGCCGCAAGCATGGCGATTGCAGGGGCTGCGCCGACTTTGCTCAACGCCGCACTTGCCCATATGGCGCATGACGACAGCATCATCGACCTTTGGGAACTGGGTTTTGCGATGACCTATAGCGCAGAGCTGCGCGCCGAACGCAGCGACCGGCCAGCATCGGTGGTGCAGTTCGACCCCGACCGCTACCGAGCCTTTGGCAAGGCGGCGTTGCTGCACACGCCAATCCTCAACGAACTGCGCGCCGATGGCAGTGTCCACCTGTTGCCCGATCCCGAAGCACGGGCGCTGGCCGAACGCGAACGCTGGCCCGCTCTGCGGCGGCGCGGCAAAATGCTGACCGTGGCGCGCCTTGCCAAGGCGGCGTTCACCTATTCGGGCGGGATTGATTATCTGGCATGGAAGATAAACCGCCACGCGGGCACGCAGATCGAGATCAAGCCGTGGCAACGCAAATGGCCGCTGGTTGCGGCGCTGGTGCTGGTGCCGAAATTGTGGGTGAAGGGGGCGGTTAGATGATCCCGATCGCTTTCCCCGGCACGTTCAAACCGTCCCAAAATGTCCTGCACCTGCTCGGCACTATGTTCGGCACACAATGAGCAGCGCAGCAAGGTCATTCCGGCGGGTGTTGCGGGTGGGCGGGCGAGGTTGACGTAGAGCCCTTCGGCCAGCAGCGCCTCCCACATCATCGCGCCTTTTTCCAGATCGGGCATGATCACTGCGATGATCGCGCTTTGCGGGGTTTCGGTGCCGAGCGTGAAGCCCAAATCGCGCAATCCCTTGTGCAACGTTTTGCTGTTTTCCCACAAATGCGCGCGCTTGTTGCTGCCGTGCATCAGCTTGCGCACTGATGTCGCGCTTGATGCCATTACACTGGGCGGCAGGGCGGCGGTGAAGACATAGGGGCGGCAGACAAGGCGCAATATTTCGAACTTGGGATGGTTCGACACGCAGAATCCGCCAACGGTGCCAACCGATTTGCTAAAGGTGCCGATGATGAAATCAACATCATCGATGCAACCCTGCTCCTCGGCAACGCCGCGGCCATGTTCACCGATAAAGCCCATGCTGTGCGCTTCATCGACCAGCACCATCGCACCATTTTCCTTGGAAATGCGAACCATTTCCTTCAGTGGCGCGACATCGCCAAGCATCGAATAGACGCCTTCGAGCACCACCAGCTTGCCTGCCTCGGGCGGCAACCGCTTCAGCCTCTTTTCCAGCGCCTCGATATCATTGTGGCGGAAGGCGACGATTTCGGCGTCGCCCATTTTGCAGCCGTCATAAATCGACGCATGGCTGTCGATATCGAGGATGATATAGTCGCCTTTGCCGGCAATCGTGCTGATAATGCCAAGATTCGCCTGATAGCCCGTTGAAAAGACCATCGCATGGTCCATGTCGTAAAATTCGCGCAGCGCGGTCTCGACATCACGGTGCGGATCAAAGGTACCGTTGAGCACGCGACTGCCGGTGGTGCCAGCACCAAAATCATCATAGGCTTGCTTGCCCGCAGCGATGACGTCATCGTCGAAAGTCATGCCCATATAATTATAGGTGCCGAGCAGAATGGTTTCCTTGCCATTGCAGATCGCGACGGTAGGGCTGAGCACCTTTTCCATCACCAGGCTGAACGGATCCGTCACGCCGGTCGCCAGCAAGGCCTCGCGCTGCTGGATGAGGGGATCGAATTTGGAGAAAAGGTCAGTCATTGTCCGCTTTGCCTTTAGTCGGTGTCGTTCCCGCGAAAGCGGGAATTCATGGCCTAGCAGGTCGGTTTAAACCGAAGTTTTAGACCATGGACCCCCGATCAAGTCGAGGGTGACTGGGTTATTTTCAAACAGTGTCGCTCAATCCACCAGCTTCAAAACCGCATCCGCCAACTGCCCGACCGTTTCAATCTCGGCCTGCATGTTCATGGTGATGACAATGTCGAATGTGTCCTCAACTTCGGCGACGAAATCCATCACTGTCAGGCTGTCCCATTCGAGATCGCCGGCAAAGGTGGTTGCGTCGTTTAAGTCGACGCCCTTTTTGTTGAACGGCTCGATCAGGCCCTTGAGCTTGTCAAACATTTCGCTGCGGTCGGTCATACTGTTTCCTTTTTGGAATTTTCGATCTGTTGGCAGTCGATTAAGGCACCAAAAGGGCAACATTGCGGATAGGCGCAACGCAAGCGGAAGCAGTCGGCCAGATTTGTGCGCGTCGGTGACGGTAAAAATTGCTAGGCTAGTCCCTCGATCCCGGCTCGTCATTCTCTTCAGAGCTGGAATAGGCTCCTCCGCAAACATGCGTGCCACTTTCAAAGCAGCGAGAACAAGACCAATTGATCGTACATGTCACCGTGTGATCGTCAGGCATTCCACAATCTGCTCTCAATTCGTTGCAACTGCAGTAGGTCGAGTGTGACAAACCGCTTCTCCTCATGACCATACTCAGGGAAACTCAGTTATGCGGGGACCGGATCATCCGGCGGGGTTGGTCCTGGATCCGGTGGAATGGGAATGGCCGGAGCGGGAGGAATTTCTGGCCAAGGATCTTTCTCCGGAGGAGGAATCTCTGGCCAAACGGGAGGAATTTCTGGCCAAGGCATCGGACTGGGCGGTGGTGTATTGGTATCGTCAATTTGGACAATGCTCATAGCTTGTCTCCCCAATTTTCCGGACAGGGAGATACCATGACTATTTGGGAAATCCAAACAATTTGACACGTCGTTACAACCAGTCCTGCGCCTTATACCAGCGCGCGGTCGCTTTCAGCCCATCGCGGGTTGCGATTTGGGGTTTCCAGAGCGCAGACGGAGGGCGCGCAGCCGGGTCAATCGACCAATCGCGGTGGCTCATATAGCTCGCCCGGTCCGGCGTCATTCGCGCCTTGCGACGACGGATGAAACGGTCGCCCCTGCCCGCCAACAACAATATCGCGCGCGGTGCGGACAGGGTAGTCACCCGCCGACCTAACGCCCAGCCAATTGCGCGGGCAAAACGGCGATGCTCCCAGCCTCCCGGTTCACCATCATCGGCCTCGAAAATTTGCGCGGTCGCATCTTCGTGCGGGGGCAAAGTGGCTACGAGCAACCGCGCCAGATCATCAACATGGATCCAGGACCCTCGCCCGTGCGGCGGCAGCAGCACAAAGCCCTTCGCCGCCATTTTGAACATTTCCAGGACATCGCGGTCACCCGGGCCATATACACCGGGCGGGCGGATGATTGTCCAGTCGAGCAAGCTGGTGGCGACCAGTTTTTCCGCGCGCGCTTTGCTTGCCCCATAGCGCGACAGGCCCGGTTCGCGCGCGGCAAGAGAGGAGACATGGAGAAAACGGCTGATGCCCGCTCCCTTTACCGCCGCGATCAGATTGGCGGTGCCAGTGACATTGCCGCTTTCAAATTCGGCGGGTTCATAGGCGTTGACCACACCGGCAATATGCAGGACGGCGTCGGCTCCATCGCATAGCCGAGTAAGGCTTGCCGCATCGTCGAGCCCACCCGCAATCCATTCGACACCGGATTTTGGCGCTTGCGCGCGCCGGGCGAGCGCGCGGACTTTCCAGCCCGCAGCGATCAGACGGTCAAGCGTCGCGCCGCCAACAAAGCCCGTGCCTCCGGTCAGGGCAACGGTCCGCTTCCGATTGCTCACAGCAAAACCAGCTGGTCCCGGTGCACCAGCACCGAACGTGGCACTGTGCCGAGGATCGCTGCAAGCTCGCCTGATCGCTTGCCACAGATCAACAGGGCCTCAGCCGCGTCATATTCTGACAGGCCACGGGCAAGAACGTCGCCATCCGGGCCGACGACATCAACGACATCCCCACGACGAAAATCACCCTGCACCGAAACCGCACCGGCTGGCAGCAGGCTGCTACCATTACCCAAGGCGCTCACCGCACCGGCATCCACCAAAATGCGGCCTTTGACGGTCAGCCGCCCGCCGAGCCAAGCCTTGCGGGCATTGGCCCCTTCGCGAGGGGCAAACCAGGTGGCAGCCGCATCGGCATCAAGCGCCGCCAGCGGATGATCGCGCAGGCCCGAGGCTATAGCGAGACCAATCCCCGCGCGTGTAGCAATATCGGCGGCGTCGAGTTTCGACTCCATCCCGCCAGAGCCCATTCCCGATGAAGACCCACCAGCAACCATCGCGCGGATTTTGCCATCGATGCGTTTCACCTGCGGCACGATTTGCGCCTCCGGATCGGCCGGATTGCGGTCATACAGCCCGTCAACGTCGGACAACAGCACTACCTCCGAAGCGCCAGCTGCCTGCGCCACGCGCGCCGCCAACCGGTCGTTATCACCAAAGCGGATTTCCTGGGTCGCGACGCTGTCATTTTCGTTGATCACCGGCACGGCGCCTGCACCCAGCAAACGGTCGAGTGTGGCGGCAATGTTCAGATAGCGACGGCGGTCTTCCAGATCATCGAGCGTAACCAGCATTTGCGCCGCGGTCAGCCCTTTCGCCTCAAGCAACCCTGCCCATAGTCCTGACAAGATGATCTGCCCAACCGAAGCCGAAGCCTGCGCATCGGAAAGGCTCGCACGACCGCCCTTTTCCAGCCCCAGCCGCCGCGCGCCCAGCGCAATTGCACCCGAACTGACGATTATAATGCGCTGTCCTGCGCTGTGTCGCGCCGCAATATCAGCCACCAATGTCTCTATCCAGCCGCGCCGCACGCGGCCGTCCGGTTCGACAAGCAGCGAGGAGCCGACCTTGACGACCAGCAACGGACAGGATGCGGCGTTCAGATGGGAGACCATTCACCTTCCTCATTGGTGCCGCTGGACGATTCAACGCTGCTCATGGCTGGCAGGGCTTCCAATATGCGGTCGAGCACCTTGTCGATACCCTGCCCGGTCGCCCCTGAAATGGAAATTACATCCAGAGCACCGGCCTCGGTCAATTGCGCAGCGATGTCCGCCATCAATTCTTCATCGAGCAAATCGCCCTTGTTAAGCGCAACAATCTGCGGCTTTTCTTCCAATCCCGCGCCATAGGCTTCCAGCTCTTCGCACACGGTGTGCCAGGCCTCGATCGGATCATCGCCGGTCGCGTCGATCAAATGGATCAATATCCGACAGCGTTCGATATGGCCCAGAAAGCGATCACCGACGCCTGCCCCTTCAGCGGCCCCTGCGATCAGTCCCGGTATATCGGCGATGACAAATTCGCGGCCTTTGTGGCTGACCACGCCCAATTGCGGGCGCAAAGTGGTAAAGGCATAGGCGCCGACCTTGGCCTTGGTGTTCGACACTTTGTTGATGAAGGTCGATTTGCCGGCATTGGGCATACCGACCAGCCCGGCATCGGCGAGCAGTTTCAGCCGCAGCCAGACATACATTTCTTCGCCTTCCATGCCCGGCTGATGCTGGCGCGGCGCGCGATTGGTGCTGGTTTTGTAACTGGCATTGCCGCGACCGCCCATCCCGCCTTTCAGAAAGACGATGCGCTGGCCAATCTGCGTCAGGTCGGCGAGCAGGCTGCGCTCCTCATCATCGGCCAAAATCTGTGTGCCGACCGGAACCTTGATCACCAGATCTTCACCACCCGCACCATAACGGTCACGCCCGGCCCCGCCGGTTCCGCGCTGCGCCTTGAAATGCTGGGTGTAGCGAAAATCGATCAGCGTGTTGAGACCAGCGACAGCCTCAAAAATTATGTCACCCCCTCGCCCGCCATTGCCGCCATCGGGGCCGCCATATTCAACATATTTTTCGCGCCGAAAACTGACCGCACCGGGGCCGCCGGAACCCGAACGGATGTAAATTTTCGCTTGATCTAGGAAATGCATGAGCCGCCCATAGGGGAGAGTGGGCAGAAAGGCCAGACTTTGGGGTTTTGGATGCCAGCGCAGAGGCTGGTGGAGCCTAGGGGAGTCGAACCCCTGACCTCTACACTGCCAGTGTAGCGCTCTACCAGCTGAGCTAAGGCCCCATCATGCCGCGAACAAGGCGGCTATATCGACTTGCGAGGCGCGCCCTTACTCCCGAACGCAGCCAAGTTGCAAGCGGGAATTTAGCATAAACGCCAACCCCCGCTCACCTTATCTATTTTCAGGTCTCAACGCCGCTGTCGTCGTCGCCAGCGGCCACGCCCAGATCTTCGTCACCGCCAAGATCGACATCATTGTCGGGCGAAACGTCACCGTCAACGGCATCGACATCGATGTCGAGTTCGTCATCGGCCAGATCGGCGTCGTCCTTCTTCTGCTGCACTTCTTCAAAGGGAAGCGGCTGCTTTGATTTCAGCACGGTTTCGGGCTGCCACTGGTTGCCGCATTCGATGCATTCAACCGGCTCATCCTTGGTCAGATCGTAGAATCGCGTGCCACATTTCGGGCAAGTGCGCTTCGTTCCCCATTCAGCCTTCACCATGGTGGGCTCAAATCCTTCTTAAACTGGCTTGGAAAGACGATTACCTAATGGAATCGCCATTGATTGGCGGGGCCATTGCCACAGCAGGACGGCGCTGTCAAAAATTTGTGTGCGATATGTTTTAACTATGGGATTCCCCTCTCTCCTTTAGGGGAGAGGGGGAATTGACTTGGCTTCGCATCATCCGCAAAGCACCGGGCCTATGCATGGCACCGATCCCCGCCCCCAAACCTTCACCCGTTCAGGCGCATTTCGTGGCACTGTCCGCGTACCCGGCGACAAGTCGATCAGCCACCGCGCGCTGATGCTGTCGGCGCTCGCAGTGGGTGAAAGCCGGATTACCGGGCTGTTGGAGGGTGAGGATGTGTTGGCCACGGCTGCTGCAATGCGAGCGATGGGGGCACAGATCGAACGTAGTGGCAAAGGCGAGTGGACTGTCCACGGTGTGGGTGTCGGCGGATTGCTGCAACCCGCAACCGCGCTTGATATGGGCAATAGTGGCACTTCGACCCGGCTTTTGATGGGGCTGGTCGCTGCCCATGCGATCAGCGCCACCTTCATCGGCGACGCATCACTTTCCAAACGCCCCATGGGGCGCGTTATCGACCCGCTGTCGCTGACCGGCGCAGAGTTTACCGCCAGCCCCGGAGGCCGCCTGCCGCTGATGGTGCGCGGATTGTGCCCTGCTGTGCCCATCAGTTACCGGCTACCGGTCGCCAGCGCGCAGGTGAAATCAGCGATTTTGCTCGCTGGACTGAACACCCCCGGTATCACCGAAGTGATCGAACCCGTTCCGACGCGCGACCATAGCGAACGGATGCTGGCCGGATTCGGCGCCGATCTGTCGGTCGAAATCGATGCCGACGGCGTCCGCCATATCCGCCTTGTTGGCGAAGCCGAACTGGAACCGCAGCAGATCGAAGTCCCCGGCGATCCGTCGAGTGCCGCTTTCCCGATTGTTGCGGCGCTGATCACACCCGGCAGTGAAGTGACAGTCACCCATGTCGGCATGAACCCGACCCGCACCGGCATATACAAAATGCTTGAGGCGATGGGCGCTGACCTGACTTATTCGAACGAACGTGTGGTCGGTGGAGAGCCTGTAGCCGACATCACCGCGCGGCATTCGGCTCTGACCGGCATAGACGTGCCCCCCGATGTCGCGCCGAGTATGATCGACGAATTCCCGGTCTTTTTCGTGGCCGCCAGCATGGCGCAAGGCCGCACCACCACCAGCGGCCTTGACGAATTGCGCGTCAAGGAGAGCGACCGGCTGGCGCTAATGGCCACAGGCTTGGCCGCGATTGGCGCGAAGGTCGAAGAACGCGAGGACGGCCTGATCATCGATGGCAGTGGTGGTGAACCCTTGGAAGGCGGCGCAACCATCGCCAGCGCCCTCGACCACCGCATCGCCATGAGCTTCGCGGTGGCTGGGCAGCATTGCTATCACGGCGTCACCGTGGATGATGTATCGCCGATTGCGACCAGCTTTCCGACTTTTGAGGTGATGCTGGCAGGACTGGCGCGCGCATGATCATCGCAGTCGACGGCCCAACTGCCTCGGGCAAGGGCACCATCTCCAAAGCGCTTGCCGCGCATTTTGGCCTTCCTTTCATGGATACCGGCATGCTCTATCGCGCGGTCGGGCGTCAGGTGGCGCTGAATGGTGGCGATGCGGACAATGCCGCCGATGCGCTTGCGGCCTGTGACTTCTCGGATAGCTTGCTCGACAATCCCGTGCTGCGCGATGAGGCGACCGGTGGGCTCGCCAGCCGGGTGTCGATCCATCCCCAGGTCCGCGCCGCGCTCAACAAACGGCAAGTCGATTTTGCCAACCAACCTAGCGGAGCAGTGCTTGACGGGCGCGATATCGGCACGGTGATTGCGCCGCATGCCGATGCGAAGCTGTTTGTCACCGCCACTGCAGAAGTCCGGGCGCAGCGCCGTTTTGACGAGATGATCTCGCGCGGGCTTGACGTCGATTATGAAAATATCCTCGCCGATATCCGCGCGCGTGACAAACGCGACAGTGAGCGCGCCGACGCGCCGTTGAAACCCGCTGACGACGCAATGCTGCTCGATACCAGCGATATGGATGCCAAGGAGGCCGTGCAGGCGGCCATCGCTCTGGTCGAAGCGTGCGTAGACTCTACCCTGTAACCCCATTGTCATATCACTGTCGCGCTGCTGAAACCTAGCTTCGCTAATGCTCCCTTCAACAAGGGGACAAACGCCATGACAACTCTCTCCCAAAGCCTACCGCGCGAAGCCTTTACCGCACCACGCCCGGCCCGTCGCAGCACCGTCGCCGCATGGATGGACCTGTTCTTCGGACCCGGCCCGATCTGGTGGCGTTTTGTCCGTTGGGGGCAGCGCAACCAGCCAGCCTGATGCTGGTGGGAGCAATGCACGAGAATCCTTGCTTGTGCGGGTGGTTTTCACTATAGGCCGCGCCGTTCAAGCCGCGAAAGCTGCTTTGGAGGCTCGCTTCCGGCGCAGAGGAACGGCGGGGCGTTTGCGATGCAAGACGCCGTCACCCTGAACCTGGTTCAGGGTCCATTTCTCCGTCTCGACCAATGGTCGTTGCTGCAAGATGGATGCTGAAACGCCTTCAGCATGATGCCTTTTGTAGTTGCTAACCCTCTTAAAACGAACGCTTTATTGGTATTCGGCCAATAGGGCAGCTCTGGTCAAAGACCATCGGAACCAACCGATTGGCCGGATAAAATGTAAGTAAGGAATTTCTCCATATGGCAAGCATGCCAACCCCCACGCGCGACGATTTTGAAGCGCTGTTAAACGAATCACTTGGTGGTGCCGAAGGTGGCTTTGAAGGCCGCGTTGTAAAGGGCACCGTTACCGCAATCGAAAATGATCACGCGATGATCGACGTCGGCCTGAAGTCGGAAGGCCGTGTTGCCTTGCGCGAATTCACCATGCCCGGCCAGCCTTCAACGCTGCAAGTCGGCGATGAAGTCGAAGTCTATGTCGACCGCGTCGAAAACCTGAACGGTGAAGCCGTGCTGTCGCGCGACCGCGCGCGCCGCGAAGCCGCTTGGGACAAGCTCGAAGTCGAATTCACTGCCGGCAACCGCGTCGAAGGCGTTATCTTCGGCCGCGTCAAAGGTGGCTTCACTGTTGATCTGGGTGGCGCGGTTGCGTTCCTTCCCGGTTCGCAGGTTGATGTCCGCCCGGTGCGCGACGTAGGCCCGTTGATGGACCTCGCCCAGCCGTTCCAGATTTTGAAGATGGACCGTCGTCGTGGCAATATCGTCGTTTCGCGCCGTGCGATCCTCGAAGAAACCCGTGCCGAACAGCGTTCGGGCCTGATCCAGAATCTGGTCGAAGGCCAGGTCATTGACGGCGTCGTCAAGAACATTACCGATTATGGTGCATTTGTTGACCTTGGCGGTATCGACGGCCTGCTGCATGTCACCGACATCAGCTACAAGCGCATCAACCACCCCAACGAAGTCATCAACATCGGTGACACCGTCAAGGTGCAGATCGTTCGCATCAACCGCGACACCCAGCGCATCAGCCTTGGCATGAAGCAGCTGGAATCGGATCCGTGGGAAAGCGCGATTGCGAAATATCCGGTCGGCGCACGCCTCAAGGGTGCTGTCACCAACATCACCGAATATGGCGCATTCATCGAACTCGAAGCCGGCATCGAAGGCCTGGTTCACGTCTCGGAAATGAGCTGGACCAAGAAGAACGTCCATCCCGGCAAGATCGTTTCGACATCTCAAGAAGTCGACGTTGTCGTTCTCGACATCGATATGGAAAAGCGTCGCATCAGCCTTGGCATCAAGCAGGCTGTGTCGAACCCATGGGAAAGCTTCGCAGAAAAGCACCCTGTCGGTTCGCAGGTCGAAGGCGAAGTCAAGAATGCCACCGAATTCGGTCTGTTCATCGGTCTCGACGGCGATGTCGACGGCATGGTCCACATGTCGGATATCGCATGGGGCATTTCGGGCGAAGACGCGCTGCACCTGCACCGCAAGGGCGAAATGGTCAAAGCCGTCGTGCTTGACGTCGATTCCGAAAAGGAACGCATCAGCCTTGGTATCAAGCAGCTTGAAAAGGGTGCGCCGACCGCTGGTGCCGCCGTTGCAACAAGCGGCATGAAGAAGGGTGGCACCGTCACCGTAACGGTCCTCGAAGTCCGTGATGGCGGCCTCGAAGTGCAGGCTGGCGAAGATGGCGCAACCGGCTTCATCAAGCGTTCGGACCTCGGCCGCGACCGCGACGAACAACGCCCCGACCGTTTCCAGGTTGGCCAGAAGTTCGACGCAATGGTCACTGGCTTCGACCGTTCGAAGAAGCCAAACTTCTCGATCAAGGCGCTGCAACTCGCCGAAGAGAAGCAGGCTGTCGAGCAATATGGTTCATCCGATTCGGGTGCATCGCTCGGCGACATTCTTGGCGAAGCGCTGAAACAGCGCGGTAGCTAAGAATTTCTCTGAAAATTCAAAGGGGACTGTACCGTTATGGTGCAGTCCCTTTTTTCTGCCTGCCCGATTTTACAATTGCGCAGTTTTACGTTGTAACGCCATCGCAATTCTGTCACCATCCGCGCTCTGGGGGAAAACCGAGTCTTGCTCGGAGGTTGATGTTGGAGGCAGTTGGCCATGATACGGTCCGAACTGGTAAAGAAGCTTGAAGCTGAAAATCCTGGGCTGACAACCGATGAGGTTGAACGCATCGTTGACCTGTTTTTCAACCAGATCATACAGAGACTGGCTGAAGGCGGTCGTGTCGAAATTCGTGGCTTTGGTGCGTTTTCGACACGTGAACGCGAACCGCGCAAAGGTCGGAACCCGCGAACCGGCGATGCCGTCGATGTTCCCGCCAAGCGCGTGCCCTATTTCAAACCCGGCAAGGAAGTTCGCGAGCGGCTGAACAAATAGCTGCGGCTATTTTTCAATTCGTTATGGAAATGGCGCCCCGGCTGTGCAATGCGCGGCAGCGTGCGGACGTGGCGAAACCGGTAGACGCAACAGACTTAAAAGCCCATGATTTTCAATAAATAACTCAAAAAATCGTTGAAAATCAGTCATATTTTGATATAATTGCCTCATAAGGCCAGTTACACAGGCCTTACACAAATTGCACAGTTTTCACATGCCGAGGCAGATATGGCAGCACACCACGAACTCATGGGCGGCAAGCTCCATGTCTATAAGCGTGAGAACAGCACCTACTGGCAGTGCTCGACCTTCCTCGGTGGCAAGAACCACCGCGTCAGCACCAAGGAAGATAGCCTCGCCCAGGCCAAGGACTTTGCCGAGGACTGGTATCTTGAGCTGAAAGGCAAATTCAAACGCGGCGAGGTGAAGTCAGGTAAAACCTTCAAGTTCGCCGCCGCCAAATTCATCGACGAGTTCGAAGTCATCACCCAAGGGCAGCGCAGCCCTATCTATGTGGCGCATCATCGCCGCCGACTCGAAAATTATCTCATCCCGTTTTTCGGCAGCAAGGCACTGGGCGAGATCACCGCTGGCAGTGCCCAAGATTACCGTATGCACCGGATGAAAAATGGCTGGCGCGGCAAGCCGCCAGCGCGCAGCACACTCCATCAAGAGATCGTCTGCCTTCGTCAGGTTCTCAAATACGGGCAACGGCACGGCTGGATTGAGTCGGTGCCGAACCTGACGCCGCCCTATAAAACCTCTGGCAAGATCACGCACCGCGCGTGGTTCTCGCACGAGGAATATAAGCGTTTCTATCAAGCCACGCGCGAGCGCGCCAAAAACCCGCTCAAAGCGCGGTGGCGCACCGCATCTGAAAACCTGCACGACTACGTGCTGTTCATGGTGAACACCGGCCTTCGTCCTGATGAGGCATTGCGCCTTGAATACCGCGATGTCGCTATCGTCGTCGATGATGCAACGGACGACACGATTTTAGAGATCGAGGTTCGTGGCAAGCGCGGTATCGGCTACTGCAAGAGTATGCCGGGTGCCGTGCATCCCTTCCAACGACTCAAGGAACGCAACAACGGCAAGCCGACCGATCGGCTGTTCCCTAAATTTCAAAAGCAGCTCTTTAACGCCATTCTCAACGAGCTGGACATGAAGCAGGATCGCGATGGCAACCAGCGCACCGCTTACAGCCTTCGTCATACCTACATCTGCTTTCGCTTGATGGAGGGGGCGGATATTTATCAAATTGCGAAAAACTGCCGCACCAGTGTGGAAATGATCGAGAAGTATTACGCCTCGCATATCAAGAACACGCTCGACGCAGCGGCAATCAATGTTCGTAAAGAGAAACCAAAACCCCGCCAGCCTGCGAAATCCAATAAGCGAAAGCAGGCTGAAAAGGCCGACCGCAGGCCTCCGCCTATATGAGGGGACACCCCCTCATCCTCAAAAGATCAGGCTGCGCGCCCGCGCGCATCATTTTACTCTTGTTTCCCTTGGCATATTCAATCTAACCGCCTAAACTCGAAATTGGCTATGCGGACGTGGCGAAATCGGTAGACGCAGCGGACTTAGACAAATCTTGAGTGCTCGCGGGGAAACCCACGATGCAGAACTGCTCAAATTCGGGGAAACCTTTCAACTGGCAATCCCGAGCCAAGCCTTGGCGCGAAAGTGCCTCGGAAGGTGTAGAGACTAGACGGGCAGCACCTAACCCACGGCTTGCCGTGGCACGGTGAAGGGATAGTCCAGACCACAAACACTCGGGCAACCGAGTGGCGGTGAAAACCGTAGCAGGTAAGAAAATCCGTCGGGCATTGCCCTTGGGGGTTCAAGTCCCCCCGTCCGCACCATCTCTTTTTCTATCAAGTCCCGAACGGGACGAAGGGGCAAGGTAAGCCGAACCGGCGATTGCCCTTTTCGCGAAGGCCAAGCCTGAACAGGCTTGGCCGTTGGCATCAAGCTCCCGAACGGGAGCGGCCATCGCAGCTTCATTCGTATGCTTCATCTAAATCCGACAAAGGATCGACTCCAATGAGGTTGAGATAGGGGAAACGAGGAAAGAGGCCTGCTGCCTGATCGAAATCTGGTCCATTGAGGTCAAGCGGGCCTCTCCAGTAATGAACTCCTTGCTGCGTATTGCCAAGCATCGCCACACCGGCGGGCTGAAAACTGCCGTTCTTAAAATTGCCGTATTGAATAGAGCCCCCAACGTCCTCCACGCTCGGATCATCAATCACCGATTTTAAGACGATGAGAAAGTCCTTCTGGGATGGTAAAGACATCCCCGCGAGCTTGGGCTGTGCAAATTTGCTACCGCTGCCAAATGCGGTGAAATCGCCATTGTTTGCAAGGATTTCGGTGAATGAATGACTGTTCGTGCTATCCACGGACATCTTAAATACTCGAATACGGCCTTGCGTATTGCACTGTCCGGCAAAAACGACGCAAGTTGCGACGCTCTCAAATAATGCTTGGCTAATGTTGTCACAGATCACTCGAAAACCGCGACGCATTACGTCGGCAATCCCGTCCATATCCATGTCGTGGACATGACGTATGCCCTGAAGGTCGCGGACGATCTCCGCGAGTGCTTCTTTCGTCATCAGGGCAACGGAGGATGAGCCTGAGAAAGCCATCCCAAGATCACCGGAACTCTCAACCGGCGCGCTCTCGCCTGGGCCTGCGGCATCATAGATTGTATATGGGACGCGGCATATCTTGATTGCCGCATCACATCTTACCGTTCCAAAGGAAAGTCTCGAATCCGAGGCGAAATGAACATTTCCGTCGGATGATCGCCAGACGATACAAAGAGTCATTGTTACTCCAAAGCGTTATACATTTCAGGGCATCGTGCCATGTTTCAATCTTCGTTGCGCTTTATATATCGCGAACCACGTGAATTACCCTGCACTACCGCCGCCCTTGCGGTTTCATCATCCCACAACAAACGCTGCGGCTTGCCGCGCAGGATCGTTTTCTCTCCGCGCTTGAGGATTTCACCTGCCTTGAGCAGGATAATCGGCCTTCCGGCATATTCATCCTTGGTTATGGTGCAGGCACGCACCAGCAGTTTGACCCAGCCGTCCTTGCCGCGTTCTATGACTTCAGCGGCAACAAGCCGTTCGCCGATACGCAACGCCTTGCCGCGCCTGCGTCGATCATAGATGCCTTCCGTCCAACGGACGACATCCGCAGCTATGAAGTCCGTAGCGGGAACCCATTGATCCATCCGCTGCACTCCAACCAGACCGTTGCTCTCCCTCTATTGAACCATGAATTCCGGATAATTTGATTTCGATTTGCTATGGCCGTCCCTCGGCAAGACAAGCCGAGGACCGGCTCTATCGCTGGCGCGACCGAACCCGCGCATACCTGCGTATGACGGTTTCGTCCCATACGGGTGACGATCCCTGACGGGCAGCGAGTGCGATGGGGCTATTAGCCCGCTGATTCATCGTACATCGTGCGGCAAAGGGGCTTAAGTCCAACATTTTCGGAAATTTGCCAGCTTAAGCCTGAAAAATTCGGAAAATTGCCCCTTATTAGACAGCTTAGCCGTGAAATTTAAGCCCGACGCCAGCCTTAAGTCCAACTTTTTCGGAATTTTCCTTCCTTAAGTCTAGAAAATTCGGTAAACTGGGGTTGAAAGGCTCGCTTAATGTCAGAATTTTCCCTCGCTACCTGCCCCGAGGTTTTTGTCTCTCACACCGCCATATCCGATGCCGTCTATGAGGCTGTCGGACGCGGAGAGCTGCGTAAAATCGGCTCGCGCCTCTATACCCGCAATCTCACCGAAGATCCCGAACGCCTTGTACGCCGCAATTGGTATCACCTGATTACCAGCTACTATCCCGATGCGCTGATTACCGACCGCACCGCGCTTGAGAACAAACCCGCCGAAGATGGCTCCGTTTTCCTTGTCTCCGAAAAAGGCTCCGAAACCAAACTCCCCGGTCTGACCCTGCGTCCACGTCAGGGGGGGAGCCATCGACAGCGACAAGCCCTTCATCGGCGGCGCACGGCTTGCTTCAACTGCGCGCGCCTATCTTGAAAATATCCGCCCGTCGCGCGCGCGCGGTGGGCGCGTCCCACGCACGCTGAATGGCGAAGAGTTGGAGCAACGCCTTGATGCGCTGCTGCGCACCCAGGGCGAAGGCGCGCTCAACAAGCTGCGCGATGACGCGCGCGCAATCGCGCCTGAACTCGGCCTTGAAGCCGAGTATGAGAAGCTCAACGATTTGATCGGCGCATTTCTAGGCACGCGCGAAGCCAAAACCGACAGTGCCGTAGGTAAGGCGCGAACCGCAGGCCAACCCTTCGATCCCGACCGGATCATATTGTTCGAAACACTGTTTGGCGCGCTGCGCGACGCCATTCCCACGCCACGCCCTGCGTCGGCGCAAACCGGCGAGACCATCGCCACCCTCGCTTTCTTTGAAGCCTATTTCTCCAACTTCATCGAGGGCACGGAATTCAGCGTCGGCGAGGCCCGCGAAATCGTCTTTGAAGGCGCGATCCCGACCGAGCGGCCCGAAGACGCGCATGACGTTCTTGGCACGTTTCGCATCGTCTCTGACATGCAGGATATGAGCACCCTGCCCGCCAGTGCCGACGAGCTTGATGCGCTCCTGCGTCGTCGCCACGCGACGCTGATGCAGGCGCGCGCCGATAAACGCCCCGGCGAATTCAAAACCAAGGTCAATCAAGCGGGCAGCACCGTCTTTGTCGCACCCGAACTGGTCAATGGCACCCTTGAGCGCGGCTTTGAATTTTACCGCGCACTGGAAGAGCCCTTCCAGCGTGCCGTGTTTATGATGCTGCTGGTGAGCGAAGTGCATCCCTTTGCCGATGGCAACGGACGCACCGCCCGCATTATGATGAACGCCGAACTGGTTGCCGCTGGCCAAGAGCGCATCATCATCCCGACTGCCTATCGCACGGATTATCTCGGAGCACTCAAAGCCTTCTCCAAGAACGGCCATGCCACGCCGCTGATCCGTATGTTGGACGTTGCCCAAAGCTATACCGGCATGATCGACTGGAGCACATTCGATCGCGCGCGCTCCATGCTCGAAGACACCAATGCTTTTGCGGAAGGCAATGACGCCAAGCTGCGCATTCCCGCCGGAGCGTCAAAATGACCGGAGAGAGCTTGGGGCCGGACAACGCCATATGGGATGACGGCGAATGGATAAGCTGGGACGAAATTAACGAGCAAATCCAATACAAAGAGTGGCGCGCCCGATATCCTAATGCCGACCTATCACTTGTGCCGATCTTTGAAACGCTCATCAATGTTGCCGAGGAATATCACCAGCTCACCGGCAGCCATTTGCAGGTCTATGGCGATATCGGCGAACTATACGGCGCGATCACACATGGCATTAAACTGCATCGTAACTACGCCAAGGGATCAGATGGACGACTGGGTAATCACTTGGTTGAGGTCAAAACCATCACACCGTTCAAGAATTGCGATACAGTCGAGATCAACCTTGATCGAAATTTCAGCCAAGTGCTGATCGTGAAGATCAACGCTGATTTTGAAGTGCGCGGCAAGCTCATCGACCGCAAAGCTCTCCCCAAGGGCAATCTACGGGGCAACAGGTTGCGTATCGACTGGGCACAGTTCGGCGGCGCATAACCACATCGCCGCATAACCCCTGACAGGCCGATATGATGCTGCCCGCCACCGATGGCGGGCGGGTTATTCCCATACCGTCACCGCACGAAAATCAGCGCGGCGGGACGATGAATTTTCTCTGTCGCCTTTTTCTCCTTGAGGACAAGGGTAGGCACGTTTCAGTCCATTACGGCCTCTTATTGGGTCGTATCTGGCACAGCCCCGCCAGTCGTCAATCGCCTGCGCTTCCGCGCCTCTCGCTTCGCTTTGGCTTGTGCAGCTTGCACCTTCGGGCGGGCTTCGCCCGGCATTGACCACCGGCTTGATGAGCCGCGCCGACTTCTCCCCATGAGGCCGCAGATGGTCTGCGCGCCTCCGATCACAAGGAGAATGACAATGGCGAACGTCGATCAAAATTCACCCGCTTTCATGCTCTGGTGCGTGGAAGGTGACGGCAAGGATGCCCGCTGGACCCGCATCGGGGCGGCATGGCTTCATCAGGACGGCAAAGGGTTCAACATGCGCTGCAACGCGATCCCCTTGCAGGGCCGCTTGGTCGCTCGCGCCTTCACCCCCAAGGCTGATCGCAATGTTAATCAGGGAGAACTGGTATGAACGCGCCCCTGCAAACAACTTCCCGCATCCGCGAGCTGAACGATATGTTTCGCACCTGCTTCATTGGCGGACGGGTTCTCATCACCGAGGGCATCACCGACCTCGGTGACAGCTTCACCAGCAGCTGCGCAGAGGCGGTGCAACGCTTCACCGATTTCAGCACCGATAACGATCCATACGGCGAACATGACTTCGGCTGTGTTACCGTTGATGGCCGCAAGGTTTTCTGGAAGATCGACTACTACGACCGTGAGTGCCGTTACGGTTCCGAGTGTCCGGCCGATCCAGCCCAGACCACGCGAGTTCTCACCATCATGCTGGCCAGTGAATACTAGCCCGTGCAGCGCGCCGCCGGCATCGTCGGCGGCGCGTCGCTGCGCGAAGGCTCAGAAGCGCGGCCCTTGGGGCGGGCGTGGGCGTTGCGCGAGGCAAGCCAAAGCCTGTTGCACATTTTGCAGAGAAACCTGAACATCGGAGGTGATGAAGCGAGACTGCCCGCTACGCTTCAGATCGCTCAGCAAGCGACCGTAGAGCGCGCGCAGTTCCTGTTCGTTCATGCCAACCAATTCAGCGGGGGTGATAAACAGCGACATGATTTTTCTCCCAGTCTGTAGCCGCGACCATCGCGGGCCTTCATGGGAGTGTGATCAGCAGGGCGTTCGCGCTTGCCGCACCGATAGCTTGCTTCGGTCGAAACGTCAGTGGAGAAGCCGCCAAAATGCCCATTAGGGCAATGGCGGCTTGCGGCGCATAAGCGCGAATCCCCTGCAACAATGACCATGAAAAAGGCCCCGCGTGACGTGGATGCACGGGAGAGAAATGGGGCATAACAAATCACCCGCATCAGAAATGCTTGAACAAATACGGCAACATCGCTGATAAGGACGCATTATCTCTGCGCGATAGGGGCTGTTTGAATCGGGTTATTCGTCTTTGGCTGTTGATTGCCTTCTGTCTTGCCTGGCCTGTTGCCAGCCACGCCCAAGATCGTGCCCAAGTCGAACGACAAATTGAATATGCGCTGATCGACATTGCGATTATTGAGCGCGAGCGCACACGATCCGACGTTCCCGACGACTTTGCCGCGAGAAGCCTTGGGCGGGCGGAGACACAGTTGGCGCAGGGAAGAGCTGCCGCCGCGAAGCTATCAGGCGGCAGTGCCTTGCTGCGCACAGCGGAGAGCAACGCCAATGCGGTGAGTGCCGCCCCCGTGCGCACGGACTATCTACGCTATTTCCCTGATCCCGTGCGCGTCCGTGCCGATCTTGCACAGGCATCAAGCGATGTTGACGCCGCCGTGCTGGCCGGGCGACAGGCTGGCCGTTTCTTAATGTTGCAGGGTGCCCTCGATGGGTTCTCGAACAACCGTCCACCGCGCGATGTGCAACGACGCCAACGTCTATACGGGCTCAATTTTCAAGACATACGCGACCGCATGAAGCTGACATTCACGGACACATGCTCCGCACTCGCATTTTTCTGCCAAACGCGTCAGCAGAAATTCTATAACGCAAGGGGCAGCTACAGCTCTGATTCCAAACACGCTCGCGAAACTGCTGCACTTTATTTCCCCGAAGCGATGCGGGATCGCTTCTTCGACGCGACCGGTATCGGCGGGAGCCGCGAAGGGCATAAGGAATATCAGGCGCAGCTCCGTGAGGAGCGTGCGAAGAGGGAAGCGGAAAAGGCGCAGTGGGACAGCCTTGAGCGGGCGAGTGCGCAGCAGGAGCAATGGGAAATTCTTGCCCCTGTGCTCGGGATTTTCGCGCTCATCGCCTTCGTTGCGTTTATTGCTCACTGGGTAAAGCGTCAGAAGCAAGGGCCATCACGTCCGCCCTTGAGCGACAATCACGGCTCCGCCCAATGGGGCGTAATGAACCGCGACGTGCATCCGCTTGCGCCAGTGCGCGGCATTTTTCTTGGTAAGTACGCCTTCCTTCAACACGAGAATGACCACGTAAAGACTCCTCCGGTGTTCACGACCCCGGAGAGCCATACCCTCATTATGGCTCCGACCCGCACCGGCAAAGGAACGCGCATCATCATCCCGACGCTATTGCGTTATGCCGGTTCATTGTTGGTGATAGACCCCAAAGGCGAGAACGCCGCTGTCACTGGCCGCCAGCGCACTGTGATCGGCCCGACATACATCCTCAATCCATGGGGCGTGTTGTCCGACGATCTGGCGGCGCGCGGATTAACAGCAGCACGCTACAATCCGCTCGATGTGATCCGTCGCGATGATGTTGACGCCGCCAGCATTGCCCATACGATGGCCGAAACGATCTGCGCACGTAGTGGCGATCCCAAAAATGCCTATTGGGAGGGAAGCGCGACGGCGATCCTGACTGCCGTATTGCTGTGGCTGGCCGACCGCGACGGTGAAACCAAGTCGCTCGCGCGCGTTCGCCAGATCGTCACTCTCCCGCAGGAGCGACTGTTGAAGGAATACTTCATTCCGATGGCGGAATGCAGTTCTTACGGTGGCGCGATCGCCGAGAATATAGGGCCGTTCGTTTCGTCGGGAGATTCCCGCGATTTGCCTTCAATCCTGCGCACACTGGCAGAGGCGACGCGCTTCATTAGCGACGAGCGGCTGAAAGACGCCACGTCCGTATCGGACTTCGATTTGCGCACAATGCCGCACCGCTCTGAAACCGTGTTTCTCGTCATTCCGCCCGACCGGATGAAGATACAGGCGACGTGGCTACGCCTCATGCTCGCCGCCGTGACTCATGCTTTCCGCACCGCATCATCGCGCAGGCAAACGCGCGGCATGTTGCTGATTGACGAATTGCCCGCGCTGGGACGGATTCCCGATTTACCCAATGACCTTGCCACCATGAGCGGCTACGGCCTCGACTACACGCTGATCATTCAAGACGTGGGACAACTCAAGGCGACCTACGGCGACCAGACCCAATCCATCCTCGCCAACTGTGCGTGGAAGTGGCTGTGCAACACGCGCGACTTTGACTCGGCCAAGTATGTTTCCGACACCTTGGGGCAAGCCACCGTCGGCACCACGACCGTCAACGAGGGAGCGGGGCCAGGTGGAGAAACCAGCGGCAAAGCCTATGGCGAAATGGGTCGCTCATTGCTTACCCCTGACGAGGTGATGCAGCTTGGCCGCGATAAGGCCATCGTCCTACCGCCCGTTGGCCGCCCGTTCCTTGTCTGGGGGCTCGACTACTGGCGCATCCGTGACGAGTTCCTGCCTTTCCGCGAAACCGCGATGCAATGCTACTATGCCCACCCCTTGGTGATCGACCCGAACCCCTATGCGCAGGCTTCTAACGAGCCGGACAATTCGGTGCAGTAACGCCGACCGCCCCAAAGAACGCAATAAAATTACCCTGATTTAATGCCATAATACACCTCTCACAGGCAGGTGTAGGCTGGCACTCAAAGACCATTTTAATCGGATTATAGAGTCGGGTTCTGGATGGATAAAAGACATCCACGGCGACACGTTCTGGATCAAGGACGCGCCTCCTGCGCACGAAACGGCATCCGGAAAAATCTATCTACGTGAAGATGCCCCGCCTGCCATTTTGCATCGGGAAGATGGCCCTGCCGTCATTCGCGCCAATGGCGATATGGAGTGGTGGATTGATGGACAGCTTCACCGCGAAGGTGCTCCCGCAGTCATACGCAGCGATGCCAGTTTTTGGTTTTGTCATCACAGATGTCACCGCGAAGATGGCCCCGCGATTGAGCGGGCGGACGGTTCAAAAGAATGGAAGTTTCAAGATTTGCCACATCGCGAGGATGGGCCATGTACCATCATGGGCGATGGATTCGAGCGTGGCTGGGCGATCCACGGCAAGCTCATGTCAGCAGCCGAACATGCGAAGTATTGCGAAAGCCGTACAACACCAACGGCGGTTTTGGTTCCTTGCACATTGACCGTACCGAAACTGATGTTTGCTAAGAAAACATAGCGATCAGCATACGCCCGTATGCAAACGGAGCCGAAACACTCGCGCTTTCTGTCGTGATCGCTCCATCCCTTTAGACATCGCCACAAACTCATGTTATGATAATAACAGAAGGTGCAAGCCATGCGCGGTATGACCGCGCGCCTTGGCAAGGGGTTCTTCGACCCCGTTGCATCCCCGACCAAGGAGAGCCTTCGTGCCCTCCTGTGGAACCTCCAGAGCAGGGGACTTCCCTCCCCATGCACCCTGGACCGGGGCAATACAATTTCGCGAATGCGGAAATGTTTTTGCCCCAGCCAAAGGAGATTTCATTCTCCCTTGGAACCCATGACCGCTGATTGCAGCGGCCACAACCAAAGAGCCCCACGTTGTGGTTATCTGGCCCTTTGGAAACCAGACCGGGGATTGCGAACCCCGGCCCCCCGGCAGGCATTTCGCGCCTGCAACCGACCAAGGCGGTGCCTTGGAACCCTTCATTACAGGAGGGCGGGTGGCGACAGGAAGTGACAAACGGCAGCGGACAAGGCTGATTACCTTCCGCGTGACCGAAGAAGAATATGCTCGCTACATCGAGCGCGCATCTCGCGCTGGCCTAGCTGTTGGCGCATTCGCCCGTGCCGCCGGGCTTGAAGGTGCTGGCCCCCGTGCCCGTCGTCGCCGACCCGTGGAACACACCACGCTTGTCCAGCTTATGGCCAGCATGAACCGCGTTGGCAACAACCTCAATCAGATCGCCCGCAACACCAATCTCGGCCTCGATATTGACGTGCCACGGTTGCGCGATGCGCTAACCGAATACCACGCGGTAATTGCCGCAATCTACGACGCCCTCGGAATGGAGCCTGCCCGTGATCATCAGGGCAAGAGCCGCGCTGGCCCTAGCCAGCTCGCCCGTCACCTTTGGTCGCGCCGATACCAACGAGCGCATTGAAATCCTGCAACTCGATTCCGCAGGCACAACCGAGCAAGCCTTTCGCGACTGGCAGACCTACACCCTTGCCACCAAGGGCAAGCTCGGCCTTTATCACGCTAACATCGACCCCGACGCCAAATACGAAATGTCCCGCGACCAATGGTTGCGGGCGGTAGAGGTCTTGGAAGAAGAGCTTGGCTTGCAAGGCCAGCCCCGCGCCATCGTGATGCACGAAAAGAACGGGCGCGAGCATATCCATGTCGTCTGGGCACGCACCGACATGGGCACCATGAAGCTGCGTTCGGACAGCATGAATTATCAAGCCCACGAACGCGCCAGCCTGCGACTTGAACAGGGAGTTCGGGCACGAGCATGTTCCCGGCAAGCGCCAAGCGTGATCGGGAGGCTCAGCCCGAGTTCCCAATCGCCGAAGCCCAGCACGACGAATGGCAACAGGGCGAGCGCGGCGGAATGAACCACCGCGACCGCAAGGCGCAGGTGAAGGGACTATACGAGGCCAGCGATACCGGCCCTGCCTTTAAGGCCGCGCTTGAAGATGCAGGCTACGTGCTGGCGCGCGGCGACCGCCGCGATTTTGTCATCCTTGATACCGACGCCAAGGTGCATAGCCTTGGCCCGTCAGCTTCCCGGCGTAAGCGCAAAAGACCTCCGTGCTTTCATGGTCGATGTCGATCCCGACACCCTCCCCTCCGTATCGGCGGCACGCGAAGCATTGCGCTCCGCCGAGCAATCCAAATCGCCCGCGCCCGATCGGGACGCCATCGCATCGCCGAACCAGTCCGCCGATCGCCATCGCTTGGACGCGCTGCGCGATGCCATCATGGAGCGGCACGGCGCGGAGCTGAAAGAACAGGAACTGCGCCACGCCCGTGAAGTGACAGAATTGCAGACCAGTCAGCAGGCCACCGCCGACAAGGCCATTGAGGATTTCTCAAAGGAGCAGGCGCGGCGCACCATCGCCGAGCGGCCACAGGAACCGGGCGGATTTGATCGCCTGTGGAGAAACATTCGCGAAGCCGTCAATGAGGAGGCGCGTACCCAGCGGCTCGCCATCGAGGCGCAGCACGCCCGCGACGCCGAAGATCGCCGCTCCGATGAAATTCGTATCATGGTGTCAGGCCTTGACGCTGCCCAGCGGCAGGAGATCGAAAACCTCGTCACGGCAGGGTCGGGGAACGGGCTGACTTGCTGGACGAACACGCCGAAGACATGACGCGCCGCATCGCCGACGACGAAAGGGCAATCGCGCCCGGGCGCGAATATGAACGTCGTCGTATCGAGGCATTGGCGCGTGAGCGCGATGGACCGGAGCGCGATGGCCGCGCACGCTGACGGGCTCGCGCTTCTTGCAATCAGAACCGAGCCTGCTTCTCAAGCAGATTGCCAGCCTTGTGCCTAAAGCCGCGACAGCAGTATCGCGCTTCGCGCAGGGTATGGCGGCAGTATTGCTGCCCAGCCTTGTTTCCCGCTTCATGGCAGTGGTGCGGCCAGTCAAGAAATCCGATGACGACAAGGGCAGCGCGAGTCACAGCGAAGCGACCTCACAATTCTTTGGAGGAACGGCCAGCTCAACAGGCGGCGATGTTGATGGTGTCGATCTTGGCTCCATGTTCCTTGCGCCGCCTCTAGCTCCACGACCCAATCCGCGCCCTCGATCCGCGCGACGGTTGCGGGCACTGTTCCGCACGCGCAATTTCCTGCGTCCTCCGTGGCTACGCTGACATTCTGGTGTGTAGCCAACCGCATATTGAAAGAAAATTACCTAGCGGTTGTGGCATTATCTCGATCACAACCGCCAACCGGCTATCTCTTTTGATGCAACCAACGCTAATTTGTGGCATCGCTACAATCGCTTGGGGGCAAAACCTCTATAACTACGGCCTAGTGTCTCACATCCTGTGGCGACAATAGATTGGATATTGAATGCGGCTTTTACGTAATAGTGGGAATGAGCGCGTAATTGATCGGCTCCGGAGAGTGGCTTAAGCCTGACTCTTCGGTCGATCTCATGTCGCCGGGATTTTCGCTTTACGCATTTTCCGAGATGCAGGATCTTTTGAAAAGGCCAATGCTGGACGCATTCTTCTCGGTAACGACGATTCAGTTGGTGAAGCACTTTTGGCGGCGCGGACGACATAGCCGCGCGCGGAAAGCTGCAAGGCCGTTGGCTGGCGAAAATGGCTGGCGAATGGCTGAGCAAACAGATGGAAGTTCGCCACGCTCCAAAGAGCCGCCGCAGTCCATGATCGTCGTTAGTCACGATGGCAACCGCCATGTCCTGACCGGAACGTGCGCTCTTACCACCGAAGGCCTCGGAATTGCGCCGAGCGACCAGCTAGGTATCATTCAGGAATCTGACTCGGATGCCGAAGCCGATGCTTTCGCGGACTGGTTTCAGGCGAGCTGGAATGGGGTCAAGCCAACTGAAAGCCAACTCGCTGCTCGTCTCGCGGATGCTGCATCCCAGCGTCCGCCGTCGCTTCTCTATTTCAAAGTTCTCTACGAGCTGTTCCGTGACATCGGCGATGAGCTAGACGAAGAGCGGATCATCAAATCCGCCACCGGTATACGCGATACTACCGTCTGGAAGAAGCTGTTCAAATTCCAACGCGACGGCGTTGTCGGTTCCATCGACAAGCTCGAACGTATTGGCGGCTGCATCATCGCCGACAGCGTGGGGCTTGGAAAAACCTTCGAAGCACTCGCCGTCATCAAATACTATGAGCTGCGCAACGACCGCGTTCTCGTCCTCTGCCCGAAACGGCTCCGGGACAACTGGACACTCTACAAGGCGAATGACCGGCGCAACATCCTCGCATCCGACCGCTTCAATTATGATGTTCTCAATCATACCCACCTCTCGCGCGACGGCGGCATGTCAGGCGATATCGACCTCAGCCACGTCAACTGGGGCAACTATGATCTTGTCGTGATCGACGAGTCTCATAACTTCCGTAACAAGGCGACCCATAAAGACCGCGACACCCGCTACGACCATCTGATGAAGCGCATCATCAAGTCGGGTGTCAAAACTAAGGTTCTCATGTTGTCCGCCACCCCGGTCAACAACCGCCTTGCCGACCTCAAGAACCAGATCGCCTTTATGACCGAGGGTAATGACTTTGCACTCGTGAAGCATGGCATCCAAAGCATCGAAGCAACCATCCGCAAGGCGCAGACGCAGTTTAACCGATGGCTGGACTTGCCCGAAACCGACCGTCGCCCCGCGCGGCTGATGGACATGCTGGGCTTTGACTATTTCAAGCTGCTCGACCTGCTGACCATCGCCCGGTCGCGCAAACACGTTCAACGCTATTACGGCATCGAGGAAACCGGGCAATTCCCCGAGCGACTTCGCCCCGTCAACATCAAGGCCGATGTTGACCTAGTCGGAGAGTTCCGGCCGATCCGGGAGATCAACAACGAAATCCGCCGCCTCACGCTCGCTGCCTATGCGCCGCTGCGCTACGTGCTGCCCCATAAGCAAGCCGTCTATGACGAGAAATACAGTACTAAGATCAGAGGCGGCGAGAGTTTCTTCCGGCAGGTAGACCGCGAAGAAAGCCTGATTCACCTGCTGCGTGTGAACATCCTAAAGCGGATGGAAAGTTCGGTCGCGGCTTTCGCGCTAACAATCAAACGCCAGCTTGCAGACGTGAATGCATTGCTCGCGAAGATCGACGCCCACGATGACGTGGACGAAATCGCCATCGATGATGTTGATATAGATGATCCAGCCTTTGAGACGCTGCTGGTCGGGCGCAAGGTCAAAGTGCTGTTGCACGATGTTGACCGTGTCCGCTGGCGTCAGGATCTGATCGAAGATCGCAATCGCCTCGCCACATTGCTGTCGGCAGCGGAGGCCGTCACGCCTGAGCGCGACGCCAAGCTGGCCGCACTTCGCGAAGTCATCGCCCAAAAAGTCACAAACCCGATCAATGGCGATAACCGGAAAATCCTGCTGTTCACCGCTTTCGCTGACACGGCAGATTATCTCTATGCCCAGCTTGCGCCGTGGGCGAAGACCGAGCTTGGTTTAGAGTCCGCTGTTGTCAGCGGCACCGGCGCAAACAAGACAACACTGCGTGGTTTGCGGGGCGACATGAGTTCGATCCTCTCTGCCTTCTCGCCGCGTTCAAAAGAGCGTCCCGAGGAATTGAGCGGCGAAGGACAGATTGAGCTTTTGATCGCCACCGATTGCATCTCCGAAGGTCAAAACCTTCAGGACTGCGACTTCCTCACCAATTACGACATCCATTGGAATCCCGTGCGGATCATCCAGCGGTTTGGACGCATTGACCGTATCGGCTCGACCAATGGCCGCATCCAGTTGGTCAATTTCTGGCCCAACATGGAGCTGGATGAATATCTCGATCTTGAATCGCGTGTCAGCGGTCGCATGGTTCTGCTCGACGTGTCGGCACCGGCGAGGAGAACGTCATCGAGCCAGGCCGGAAACCAAATGAACGATCTGGAATATCGCCGCGCACAGTTGCTGAAATTGCAGGACGCGGTGATCGACCTTGAAGATTTGTCGAGCGGCGTCTCCATTGCCGACCTCACGCTGAACGATTTCCGCATCGACCTTGCGGGATATTTGGGGAAACCGCGAGCGACTGGAAAGCCTGCCGCCCGGAACCTATGCCGTGGTGCCAGCACCTGACGCCGCTGCGCCTGAAAGCGACCTGCCGCCCGGTGCGATTTTCTGCCTGCGTGCAGTTGGTGAAGCTGCGGAGAGTGCTGCCGAACCCGGCTATCCCTTGAGCCCCAATTTTGTTGTCCATGTCAGCGATAAGGGCGAAGTGCTACACCCCTATACGCAGGCCAAGCAAGTGCTCGACCGGCTCAAGAAAGCGGCTATCGGGCGTGACCTTCCTGACGCTGGTGCCTGCGCGCGCTTTGACAAGGCCACCCGATACGGACGCGACATGGAAGATTATCAGGGGCTTCTTGCACGGGCTGTCGCTTCCATCGCGGGCAAGAGCGAGGAGCGGGCCGTCGCCAGCCTGTTCAGCCCCGGCGGCACACACGCCCTGAAAGGTGAGTTTGCCGGTATCAATGATTTTGAGGTGGTCGCTTTCCTCGTCATTCTTCCTCACGCGGAGGCTGCATGACGGAGAGCGCGGGCTTTATCACTTTCGTCGATGCGCTGGGATTGCCTCCCGGCGCGCGCGTTGATGCCCGCGTCCCCAAAAAACTACTGATCGAGCAGGGTGCGCCAACCGCAGCCGACAAGCGCGCCATTCAGGATGGTATTGATGAGCTGCAATGGTTTGCAGCCTGCAAGCCCAGTACCATTGGCGTTCCTGCTTTTTCCGATGATACCCGCGAGTATCTCGAAATCGCCATTATTGCCTGCGCATTTCGCCCTGGCGCGAAGGCTGCGAGGTTGATCGAGCTGATCCACCGCGCGGTTCCATATCCCGTGCTACTCATAACATCCGACGAAAGCGGCCTTGCCGTATCGGCGGCGCACAAACGCCACGCACAGAACGAAGCAGGCCGCATTGTGATCGAGCAGGTCATCACCGCCAGCTACCTGCGCGCCGACGCGCTGGATAACGCGCAGGTCGCGTTCCTGAAAAGCCTAGCGTTGGCGCAGCAACCGCGTGCTGACCTGTTCGCTCTCTATTCGGGCTGGATTGCGCGGATTGAGGAATCAACGCCGCGCGCCTGACAGGCGCATTTTCCGCGACCGACGATCAGGGCGCGATAGATCGCCGCCGCGAGGGCTGGACGCACGCGCGGCTCACTAAAGAGATCGAAGGTTTGCGCGCCAAGGCCAAGCGCGAAAAGCCCAGCTCAGCCGCCGCGTAGACCGCAACCTAGAAATTCAACGCCGCGAGTGACCTCGCCTATACGAACCAACCGCGACCCCAGGGAAGCCGCCCATGGCCTGAAATCAAGAAACTCGTTGGACGACCCTCAACGCAATCCGCCGACATCGTGGCCGGTAATATCGAACCCCGAAAGACCTGCTCCCGAAGCGTTCGAGGAGGGGCGGCATTGACTTCGACAGGCAGTCGAATTGTTGGGCGGGTAGTTGATGAGAAGGACGAGAAATACGGACTGAACTGGCACGGCAAGCGCAAGGCGCGACAGATTGCACTAACGCCATCCACCGGCACATTGCTGCCATGCCCGGATGAAAGCGTCGATTGGGACACGACTCAGAACCTGATGATTGAGGGCGACAACCTTGAGGTGCTCAAGCTCTTGCAGAGAGCTATGCGGGAAAGGTCAAGCTCATCTATATCGACCCTCCGTATAATACGGGGAAGGACTTCGTTTACCCTGACGACTTTCAAGACAGCATCAAGAACTACTTGGGGTTGACCGGCCAGCTTGACGAAGGTGGAAAGTAAGGCATCATCAATACGGAATCTTCAGGGCGTTTCCATACGGACTGGCGAATATGATGTATC
>JADKHG010000004.1 GCA_016721875.1 Sphingomonadales bacterium
CCGGCAAATGTCGCGGCTCACCCCGGCGCAGCAGGCCGCCGCACTGCATTTCGGTCACTTCCCGACCAATGGCAATATCGGCCGTGACAGCGAAGAAATGCCCAAGATTGCCGCCGCCAATCCACCCAAGCCGGTGGCCACAAGTGGTAGCGACCGGCTGATACCGTCTGGTACGCCTTTGGGCACCAAGACGGCGTCAAAAGATACCAAGCAGTCGGGCGGAAAAACCAAAGCATCGAAAAAAGACAAAGAGCCACCAAAGACCGTGGCGGTAAGAAGTGACAAGACTGAACAGCAGCCCAAAGACAACCAACAACCCAAGCAAGGTAGAACCCCGGTTCAGGATGTAAAGACCGCAAGCGCGCAAGCCGCGATCGACAAGGCGAAGCTCGCCAAGCGCGGGGTTGTGGTGAACACATCGCTGCCGCCACCGGATTCCGCGCGCTCGACTGTTCCCGCTGTTCGTCGGGCAAGTACTACACCACAACCGGTTCTTCCGACTCCTGCCACCCAGTCGCCAGTTGCTCCTGCGGTCAAGATTGAAACTGTGGCGACCCCCAAACCAGTGGCTCCGTCAGCCGGGTTTGAGTCTCTGGAATCGCCCAAAGCCGAACCCGCTTCGCCTTTGCCTGTTCCTGCAATTGAAAAGCCGAAACCCGATATTGTCGCTGTTGCTTCGCCGCCGGTTTCGTCACCGGTGTTGCCCTCGGCCCAACCCGCATTGACCAAAGCCGCTGACCCGGTTCCTGGTTCTGCGGTAACGCCCATAGCCGGTCCAGATGTCGTTCCGCCATCATCGATACCGGCGCAGACCGCTATCGCGACAATCGCGGCGCAAACGCCTTCCTCTTCTGTGCCTCAGGGTCCCAATGTCGATGGTACCACTGCCGATACGGTGATCCGGCCACCGGCCGAAACCGCAACCTTGCCTCAGGTTGCAACCGTTTCGCCGCCCGCACCGGTCGCGCAGACCATTTCCCAGCCAGTTCCTGCACCCAAGGCTGCAGAGACCGGCCCGCCTAAGCCTTTTGATCTGGGGGCAGTCGTTGCTTCGATCGAAATTCCGGTAAGCGAACAACAGTCAAAAGTGATTCCGGTCGATATCAAAAAGATCAAACCGCAGCCTACCAAAGCCGACGCTGCGACCGTTGCAAAGGCCGATAGCGCAAAGGACGCCAAAGCCAAGGCTGCCTTGTCCAAAGCCAATGCCGCGCGCCACTGGGTGCAGATTGCAACCGGTTCCGATATGAACGGACTGGCTTTTGATTATCGGCGCATGGCCAAGAAAACACCTGCACTGTTTGAAGGCAAAGAAGGCTGGACCGCCTCCTGGGGCAAAAGCCGCCGTTTGCTGGTTGGGCCGTTCGACGACATGAAAACCGCGAAGAAGTGGGAAGCCGATTTCCGCAAGGCTGGCGGTGACGGCTTTGCGTGGAAAAGCGCCGAAGGCGAGGTCATCGACAAGCTGAAGGGCAAATAGGCGCTGGCCTTGCGCCTACGCATTGTGCGAAAGCAGCAGCGATGATGACGACGCGCGCTTCCTACGGCTGCCAGCCCGAACTCAGCCGGGGCAGGCTCTATCCCGAACCCGGCGGTGAGTCGCGCGGCCCGCGGAACATTTTTCAGCGCGACCGCGACCGCATCATCCATTCGATTGCCTTTCGCCGCTTGCGGCACAAGACGCAGGTATTTGTAGCGCCCGATGGCGATCATTACCGCGTCCGCCTGACGCACAGCCTTGAGGTCGCGCAGATTGGCCGCACGATTGCCCGTGCGCTGGGGCTCGATGAGGATCTGACCGAGGCGTTGTGCCTTGCCCATGACATCGGCCATCCGCCCTTCGGCCATGCCGGGGAGGATGCGCTCGAGGCGGCGATGGCACCTTATGGCGGTTTCGATCACAATGCCCAGACGCTGCGAACCTTGTGCAAACTGGAAAGTCCCTATCCGCTGTGGAACGGGCTCAACCTCAGTTGGGAATTGCTCGAAGGGCTTGCCAAGCATAATGGCCCGGTGCGCGATCCCAACTGGGCGCTTCGCGAAATTGACGGCGCATTCCCGCTAGACCTGTGGAGCAACGCCTCATTGGAAGCCCAGATCGCGGCGGTGGCGGATGACATTGCCTATGACAATCACGACATTGACGATGGTTTGCGCGCCGGACTGCTGACGCTTGACCAGTTGCTTGAACTTCCGTTCATCGCCGCACGCTGGCAAGCGATTTGCGATCGCTATCCGGGCGCTCGGCACGAGACGCTGATCCGTGAACTGACGCGTGAGCAGATCGGGGTGATGGTCAATGATGTGATCGATACAACGCGTGCACGGATCGCAGCAACTGGTGTCGAAACCGCTGATGATGTGCGCCAGGCGGCCCAAACCATCGGCGGCTTTTCGGCAGAACTGGCCGAACGCGAACGCACATTGAAACGCTTCATGTACGCCAATCTCTACCATCACCCGACCCAGATTGACGCGGCGGCGCGGGCGTCGGTTGTCATTGCCGATCTGTTCGCGGCCTATTGGGCCGATCCTGCGCTGATGCCGGAAGAATGGCGAGCCTCGATGCCCGATGAAGAACCGCAGCGCAGTCGCCATATCGCCGATTTTCTCGCCGGGATGACCGATCGGTTTGCACAAAAATGCCACCACGAGATTATGGGGGAGCAGTGATGAAGACACGCATTTTGCTGGCAGGCGCAACGGGGTTGGTTGGGGCGGGTGCTCTGATTGAATTGGCAGCCATGGGGAATGCCGATTTGCATGCCCTGCGCCGCAGCGCCCATGCCGCCATGCCCGTGGGGGTGAGTGATCATCTGGCCGATTCCGCAAATTGGCCGGCGCTTGTTGCGCAGATCAAACCCGACGTCGTCATTTCCACGCTTGGGACGACGATGAAAAAGGCGGGCTCGCAGGCGGCGTTTCGGGCAGTCGATCACGATCTGGTGCTGGCGCTCGCCAAGGCCGCCCGACAGGCTGGTGCCCGCCAGTTCATCTCGGTCTCGTCCGTTGGCGCATCCGCCAGCAGCTCCAACTTCTACCTTCGTACCAAGGGCGAGGTTGAAGAGGCACTGCGCGCGCTCGATTTCGAACGGCTCGACATATTACAACCAGGGCTGTTGGTTGGAGATCGTGCTGCGGAACAACGCTTTGGCGAACGGCTCGGTATCCTACTCAGCCCGCTGACCGACATGTTGATGATCGGCGGACTGGCGCGCTATCGCTCGATCCCGGCAGCCAAGGTCTCACAGGCCATCGTCACGCTCGCTCTGGGTGGCGGGCATGGGCGGTTTATCCACGATAATGATAGGATCCGCACGCTCGCCGGTTGACTCTGAAGGGCGTAAAAGCCAAGGCCGACTCAGTCGCTGACGAAACGGGAGAGCGTAGGGGAGACCCTGCCGCCGAAGGAGCAACCGCCCCGGAATCTCTCAGGCAAAAGGACCGTTTTGGCTTTTGCGACACTCTGGAAAGCGTCCACCAAATGTGGGCCACCGAAGGGGTAAAGCTCTCAGGTATCCGTGACAGAGGGGGCAGGCAGCGCGCGACCGCTGGCTGAACCTGTGTGCGGAGATTTTATGAGCGACGATACCGACATGTTAAAGCTGCCACTCGACGCTTGGCACCATGCAAAGGGTGCGCGCATGGTCTCATTCGCGGGCTATGCGATGCCGATCCAATATGAAGGCATTATGGCTGAACATCTGTGGACCCGCGATAATGCCGGTCTTTTTGATGTGTCACATATGGGGCAGTTGATCCTGAGCGGCGACAATGCCGCAGAAGCGCTCGAAGCGCTGGTCCCCGGCGACATCTCCGCGCTGAAAGAAGGGCGAATGCGCTATTCGCTTTTACTGGCACCCGATGGGGGTGTGCTGGACGATCTGATGATCACCGCCACCCCGACCGGGCTGTATGTCGTGGTCAATGGCGCGGTGAAGCATGACGATATCGCCTATCTCCGGGCCAATTTGCCCGAGGCGATTGGCATCAATCATTTGGAAGACCGCGCTTTGCTGGCGTTGCAGGGGCCAAAGGCGGTTGAAGCTTTGATACGGATCGTTCCCGGCGTGGATCAGCTATATTTCATGGAGGCTGATCTCTTCCTGTGGGGCGAAGTGCCGCTGTGGATCAGCCGCTCTGGCTATACTGGCGAAGATGGCGTTGAAATTTCCGTTCCTGCTGAATCGGTTCAGGCGCTGGCCGATGCGCTTTGCGGACAACCCGAGGTCAAGCCAATTGGCCTATTGGCGTCATGACGTCAGGTGGCTTCGCCCCCAGCGTCGGCGCGCCGATTGCAATGGGCTATGTCGCGGCCGCACATAGCCAAGCCGGTACTGCACTGGAGGCGGAGGTGCGCGGCAAACGCGTACCTGTCACCGTCGCTGCAATGCCATTCATTCCCCATCACTATCACCGCAGAGGAGCCAGCAAATGAGCCGTTATTTCACCGACGAACATGAATGGATCGAAGTCGAAGGCAACAACGCAACCGTCGGGATTACCGATTATGCGCAAAGCCAGCTGGGCGACATCGTATTCGCCGAAGTGCCTGCTGCCGGCACAAAGCTGAGCAAGGGCGGCGATGCAGCGGTGGTCGAATCGGTGAAGGCCGCGTCTGACGTCTATGCGCCGGTTACAGGCACTGTGACCGAAGGCAATGACGCGCTCGCCGACGATCCAGCGCTGGTGAACAGCGATCCCCAAGGGGCGGGCTGGTTCTTCAAGATTGAACTGGATGATCTGTCCGAACTGGACGGCCTGATGGTCGCTGCAGCCTACAAGGCGTTTGTGGATTCACTTTGAATTTCCTCCCCACAAGCGGGAAGGAAATGGAGATTTAAATGCGCTATCTACCCCTAACCGACACTGACCGGCAGGCTATGCTCGGCGTCATCGGCGCCAGCTCGATCGATGACCTGTTCGTCGATGTCCCGGAAGACGCCCGGCAGAAAGGGCCGATTGCAGGTCTGCCAATGCATGCAAGCGAAATGGCGGTTGAACGGCATTTCGCTTCGCTCGCGCGGAAGAATCTGGCGGCGGGGGATCATCCCTTCTTCCTGGGGGCAGGGGCTTACAAACATCATGTGCCGCTTCGGTCGATCATCTGATCCAGCGCGGCGAATTCCTGACCGCTTATACGCCCTATCAGCCCGAAATCGCGCAGGGCACGCTCCAGATGTTGTTCGAGTTCCAGACACAGGTCGCGCGGCTGTTTGGCTGCGATGTGGCCAATGCGTCGATGTATGATGGCTCGACTGCTTGCTGGGAAGCGATCGGCATGGCAGGGCGCATTACCAAGCGCAAAAAGGCAATATTGTCGCCGGGTCTGCACCCGCATTATGTCAGCGTTGCCAAAACCATGGCGAAATATACCGGCGATACGCTCGACACAGCATTGCCCGAATTGTCAGCCGATGCTGGCTATGCAGAGCTAGGCGACAAGATAGACGCAGAGACCAGTTGCGTCGTTGTGCAATATCCCGACATTTTGGGTCGTATTGCCGACATGGGTGAACTTTCTGCACAATGCCATGCTGCGGGTGCTTTGCTGATTGCGGTGGTGACCGAACCCGTCGCATTGGGTGCAATCAAGGCACCCGGCGAAATGGGCGCGGATATCGTGGTCGGTGAGGGGCAGTCGCTTGGCGTCGGCCTGCAATTTGGCGGGCCCTATGTCGGTCTGTTCGCCACGCGCGACAAATATGTGCGACAAATGCCCGGGCGGCTGTGCGGCGAGACTATCGATGCAGAGGGCAAGCGCGGCTTTGTGCTAACGCTATCGACCCGCGAACAGCATATCCGTCGCGAGAAGGCGACGAGCAATATCTGCACCAATTCAGGACTTTGTGCACTGGCTTTCAGTATTCATATGAGCTTGCTGGGCGAGCGTGGATTACGCGATCTGGCAGCGCTCAATCATGCCAAGGCGGTGCAGGCAGCCGAGCGGTTGACGCAGATCGCAGGCGTCACTCTGGTCAACGACAGTTTCTTCAACGAATTTACGCTCAAACTGCCCGCCAACGCCCGCGATGTCGTACACAAGCTGGCGGCGAAACAACTGCTTGGCGGCGTGTCGCTTGGTCGGCTCTATCCGGGCATATCCGCACTGGAAAATGGACTGCTGGTGGCCGTGACCGAAGTCGTCAGCGACGAGGATATCGCAAGCTTTGCCGCCGCGTTGCGGGAGACGCTTTCTGAGGGAGTGGGGGCATGAGCACCGTAAACGCTAGCGGATGGAAACCCGAAATGGGCGAAAGTGACGTCATGACATCATCAACCTATACCGGAAATCGCGCGCTGATGCTGGAAGAAGCGCTGATTTTCGAGATTGGCGATACGCATACCACCGGGGTTGATCTGGAAACGGCGCCGGTTGTGAAGTCTCGGCTGGGTGGACTGGATCGCAACCGCGAAATGGGCATTCCCGGCCTTTCGGAACCGGAAACGGTACGGCATTACACCCGCCTAAGCCGCCAGAATTATGCCATTGATCTGGGCCTGTTTCCGCTCGGCAGCTGCACGATGAAGCACAATCCGCGCCTGAACGAAAAGGTTGCGCGGATGAAGGGTTTTGCCGACGTCCATCCGCTGCAACCGCAGGAAACGGTGCAGGGCGCGTTGCAGGTGATCAATGAACTGGCATTCTGGCTGGTTCATCTGACCGGCATGCACGGCGTGGCAATGGCTCCGAAAGCCGGGGCGCACGGCGAACTCTGTGGGATATTGTGCATCAAGGCCGCGCTCGAGGCGCGGGGCGAAGACCGCAAGGTCATCCTGGTTCCGGAAAGTGCGCATGGCACCAATCCGGCGACAGCGGCCTTTGCTGGCTTTGCCGTCGAGAATATCCCTGCCACCCCCAAAGGTCGCGTCGATGTTGCCGCTCTGAAAGCACGGCTGGGGCCTGATGTCGCAGGGGTGATGATCACAAATCCCAATACTTGCGGTCTGTTCGAACGCGATCTTAAGATCATTTCTGATGCGGTGCATGCGGCGGGCGGCTATGTCTATTGCGACGGCGCCAATTTCAACGCGATTGTCGGCAAGGTGCGCCCGGGTGATCTTGGTGTCGATGCAATGCATATCAACCTGCACAAGACCTTTTCCACCCCACATGGCGGCGGCGGTCCGGGTTCGGGGCCGGTGGTGCTGTCTGAGGCGCTGTCGCCTTATGGTCCGATCCCCTATGCCGCGCGCTATGCTGATGGTAGCTTCAAGCTGGTTGAGGAAGAAAGTGCGGGCGAGGAGCATCCAGCCACCTTTGGCCGCATGACCGCATTTCACGGGCAGATGGGCATGTTCACCCGCGCCTTGGCCTATATTATGAGCCACGGCGCCGACGGCCTGAAGCAAGTGGCCGAGGATGCGGTGCTCAACGCCAATTATGTCCTGCGCAGTCTGGAAGACACGCTCGATGCTCCCTTCGGCGCTTCCGGCCCCTGCATGCACGAGGCACTGTTCACCGATGACGGCCTTGCAGAGGGTTTCTCGACACTCGATGTCGCCAAGGGGCTGATCGACGAGGGTTATCACCCGATGACGGTCTATTTCCCGCTGGTGGTGCATGGCGCAATGCTGGTCGAACCGACCGAGACCGAGAGCAAGGCGGCGCTCGACCCGTTTATCGGCGCGCTGCGCTCGGTGGCCAATCGTGCGAAGCAGGGCGATCCCGCGCTCAAATCTGCCCCGCACTTCGCTCCACGGCGTCGTCTTGATGAGACGCTGGCAGCGCGCAAGCCGGTGCTGGTCTGGAAAGAGCCTGAGCTGCCGATCGCGGCTGAATAGGCGGAGATTGCGCAAACTGGCTCTGGAAATCCGACGCCGTCCGAAATAGGCTTCCTCCTGCGATTCCCACGAAAACAGGAGGAAGTTCCATGAATCCACGCGCTATGATCCAGACCATGATTTCGCTCGCTTCGGCCTCGCTCGGCCTTGTTGCAGCCCTTGCCTGGAATGAGGCAATCAAGGCTTTGCTGGCCGAACTGCATCTGGGCGACAATCTGGCGGGGCTTTTCGCCTATGCGCTGGTTGCAACACTGGTGGCCGTGGTGGTGCTAGTCTGGCTCGGCAAAATCGCTTCGCGCATTGGTGGCGAAGCCGCTTTCGAGCGTGAAGCCGAGGGCTGATTTCGGGCCGCAGCAGCCTATTATGCCGCAATGGTTTGACAGCAGCGCAATTCCGAAAGACAACATCTGTGGAGCGGCGGTTTTCGCCGGAGGAGACTATGGATGGCCGATCTTTCGGAATTGCTGACATTTGACGAATTTTTGCGGCACTGGGCGGCAGATCGCCCAGACCAGTTGGCGATGAGCGAAGAGGATCGCCGATACAGCTATGCCGAACTGGAGCAACGCACTGCGCAGGTGGCCACCATGCTGCTCCAAGGCGGGCTGAAAAAGGGGGATCGCATTGCCTGGATCGGCAAAAACAGCGATCTCTATTTTACGCTGTTCTATGGCGCGGCACGCGCGGGAATTGTCATGGTGCCAATCGGTTGGCGACTGGCACCGGCGGAATGGACTTTCATCGTCAATGACACGCAAGCCAAGTGGTTGTTTACCGGTGCTGGATTTGACGATGTGGCAAATGCGCTTTCGGGTCAGACGCCTCATGTCGTAAAGTCGATAAAGGCGGATGAAGCGCGCGCGCTGATCGACGCTACTGTGCGCGCAGAATTTGACGCCGCTGGGCCGGATGATGCGGCTTTGCAGCTCTATACATCTGGAACGACAGGCAATCCCAAGGGCGCGGTGCTTTCCAATCACAATCTGTTCGGATTGCGCAAAAACGCCAACGAAGCCGACATGCCTTACACGAAGTGGGAGGAGGACGAAGTTGTGCTGGTCGCCATGCCCTGCGCGCATATCGGTGGGACGGGGCTTGGCGTCATGGCTGTGGCGTCGGGCTTGCCTGCTTATATTTTGGCCGAATTCACGCCCGACGGCTTTTTTGATGCGGTAGAGACGGGCGGCGTTACCCGGTTGTTTATTGTTCCTGCGGCCTTGTTGATCCTGTTGCAACATCCGCGCTGTGCAACCGTTGATTATAGCCGCTTGAAATATATCCTTTACGGTGCCGCGCCGATTCCGCTCGAATTGCTGCGTCAGTGCATTCACATGTTCAAAAGCGAGTTCATCCAAGTCTATGGTATGACCGAGACCACCGGTACGATCTGTATGCTGCCGCCGGAGGACCATGACCCCGATGGCAATGTTCGGATGCGCAGTGCCGGAAAGCCTCTACCGGGCGTCGAATTGCGCATAGTGGACGCGTCGGGCAATGATGTTCCAAGCGGCGAAGTCGGCGAGCTGTGGACGCGTTCTTCGAACAATATGGTGGGTTATTGGAATTTGCCAGAGGCGACCAAAGGCACCATGGCCGAGGGTGGCTGGATCAAAACCGGAGACGCCGGATATCTCGACGAAGATGGCTATCTGTTCATCCACGACCGGGTGAAGGACATGATCATCACCGGCGGCGAAAATGTCTATCCCGCCGAGGTCGAAAGCGCGATTTTCGGCCATCCTGATATTGCAGAAGTCGCCGTAATTGGTGTTCCCGACGACAAATGGGGTGAGGCGGTAAAGGCGGTATGCGCGCCGAAAGCGGGCTGCACCATTGATCCGGAGTCGGTCATCGGTTGGGCGCGGGAACGGATCGCGGCCTTCAAGGTGCCCAAATCGGTGGACATTATCCCCGCTTTGCCGCGCAACGCTTCGGGCAAAATCCTGCGCAAGGATCTACGCGCACCCTATTGGGAAGGGCGCGAGCGGCAGGTCAACTGACCCTAGTTCTTTGGCTGGGATTCAAGCCCATGATCCCTCAGCCACAAGACAGCCGCATCCATCCCCTTGCAGGTGTCGGAATTGAGCGAGTTCCTGGGTGTCATGAAAAGATTGCGCTGTAAGGCCTGGCTCTGACTGTTGCGCAGTCTGGGGTTGGCTCCTGCCTGCAACAAGGCAAGGACCTGCCAAGGCTCGTTGATCGGCGCCGCCACTTGAAGCGCGCTATTGCCAGCGCCGTCCGTCACGTCCAGCTGCGCGCCCGATTCAAGCCAAATCTTGAAATGATTGTGCTTTTCGTTGATCAAAGCCGTCATCATCGGTGTGCGGCCGCTCTCCGGATCTATCACATCCAGCGTCGTTCGGTCCCAGGCAATCCATCTTTTTAAAGACCGCGTGCTGCTTTTCCTGATGGCATAATGCACGTCTTCAGGAAGCGGCAACACCGTTAGGCGACCAGCAATTGCTGGTGTCGTATAGCCGATGGTCGATGATGCCAGGACAAATACAAAGAGCGCGTCTTGCATCAGGGTCTGGGCCCTAGATGCTTTCCGTAAAAAAATAGGCCGCGCGCGTCACAGGAAGGGGATACGCTAGCGCGCGCGGCAGTGCCGGCTCAGGGGCCGACACGTCACAGGATGATGTCGCTCGCCGCAATTGGCGGCGGCAAACCATTGCCTGCAGAAATCTGGATCTGGAAATCGGCAACGCCGTCGCCGTTGATGTCGCCGGACAATATGCCATTGGCGTAACGCAACTCTCCGGCGACATTGTGGAATGCCGAATTACCGATAAAGCTGAAACTCTGATTGCCTGCAGCCGCGCTGTTCGCATCAATCGCCGACAGATCAATCAGGTCGGAGCCTCGCGTGAAATCGAGGATGCGGTCACGATTGCCTTTACCGACGCCACTGTCGCTGGCGACTTCAAAGACGAAACGGTCAGCACCGCTGCCACCCGACAATATATCTTCACCGGTCCCGCCGATGATGGTGTCATTGCCGGCACCGCCATCGATGCTGTCGTCACCCCAGCCGCCGATCAGGCGATCATCCCCGGCATTGCCGAACAGCAGATCGGCGCCGATCCCACCATCAATCTCGTCATTGCCATCACCACCCAGCACGAAGTCGCGTCCCTGCCCGCCAAAGATGAAGTCATTTCCAGAGCCCCCATCGACAAAATCGTCGCCCAGACCCGCATCGACAACATCGTTACCATCGCGGGCAAAGATGATGTCCGATCCGCGTCCGGCATTGATTTCGTCATCGCCATTGCTGCCAAACAGGAAATCGCTGCGATCGGTACCTTCGATGGGGTTCAGCGGACCATTTTCGATCACATCGGTAACTGCGATAGTCGTGGTCAGGTCACGGCTGAGCCCCCCCTGATCGGTAACCCGCACGGTCACATTGTGGCTGCTCGCCGCCTCGAAATCGAGCAGTGCGCCATTGGCAACTGTCAACTGGCCAGTCGTTGTGTTGATCGCGAAGCGGCCACCGGCATTGTCAACCAGACCGTAGGACAGAGTTGCGCTGGCGTCTGGGTCAGTTGCCGCAAACTGCGCGACAACGGCGCCGCTTGCGCTGTTTTCAGCAACCGATCCGCCCGTCGTGCGGCTTAGGCTATCGGGTGCCTCATTGGCGTTGCTGACCGTGATGGTGAAGCTTTCGTCATAGCTCGCACCCGCCGCATCGGTCACGCGGATAACGATGCCGTGCGACGCTGCTGCTTCAAAATCCAGTACCGCGCCGGTTGCGACCGTGACGGCACCCGTCACCGCATCAATCGCGAAACGCCCACCTGCGTCATTGGCCAGACTGAAACGCAGCGTGTCGCCATTGTCACGGTCGGTTGCGGTAGCAGTGCCGACGACTATGCCCGCTGCGGCATTTTCCACCACATTTGCACCTGACAGCGCGATGTCAGTGGGTGTGTCATTTACGGCAGTGATGTCGAGCGCAAAGGTTGACGCGGCAGTCAGACCGCCACTGTCGGTTGCGGTCACACGGATCGACAGGCTGCTGTTGAAATCGGCAGGCGGGGTGCCGGTGAAGCTGCCTGTGGCAGGATTGAATGCCAGCCATGCAGGGAGCGCGGAACCGTCGGCGAGCGTCGCCGACAATGTGAGCGTTGCATCATCGACATCGGTAAAGCTGCCCGCTGGCAGAGCAAAGCTGACGGCACTGTCTTCGGCAAAGGCCTGATTGGCAAGTGCAGCGGCAACAATGGGCGCGTCGTTGACGGCGGCAACCGACAGCGTAATCGTCGCGATATTGCTGTTTGCGGACCCGTCATTGGTGCGGAAGGTAAAGCTGTCCGCCCCGGCATAATTGGCATCGGGCGTATAGCTGTAGCTGCCATTTGCGTTAAAGGTCAGCGTGCCGTGCGTCGGGCCATTGACCAGGCTATAGGTAAGCGCGTCATTATTGGCGTCGGTGGCAACCGCCTGCCCGCTCAGCGTGCCATCTTCCGCGCCCGAAGCTGAACCATCCTGCGCAGCCGGCGCGCTATTGATCACGGTGCCGGTGGTAAAGTCGCGCCGACGCCAGACGTCGAGATTGAGGTCGGGGTCATAGGAGCCCGACAATTCGGTCAGGTCGCGGTGGTCAAGCCAAAGCGCCGAGAACCCACCGCCGGGCCGCGCTTCCAGCTGCAGATGTGATTGGTCGCCTGCCCCGCTGACATTCAGGGTAACGGGGTCACCTATCGCTGCTCCGTCACGCCCAAATTGCCTTGCTACAATCGCGGTTCCGCTCTGGTCGCCATTCACCCACTGCCCCTCAGCACGCGCAACAACAAAGGTCATGTCAGGCAGCGCAGTAACGCTTATGGCAAAATCGGCGGCTACACCGATATTGGCACCCAATGCAGTTTTCAGGCCTTGGGGCGAGCCATCGGCATTGAACAACTGAAATGTTGTTCCGCTTATGTCATTCCACAACATGACAAAAGAACCATCGGAAAAAGCCGCCATGACGGGTTCTACATTGCTCGTCGTGAAGCCATAGAATGAACTCGCCTGATCGACTTCAAACGCGGCGGTTATACCCACGCCAGAGCTGTCGAAAACCTGCGCGTGAAGAGTTGGAGTGTCATATTCCACCAAAACCGGCTCAACCCACGTCACCACGATATTACCGTTCGGCAAGACTTCGATGTCGGCATTGATCGGTCCGCCGGTGTTCTGAACATTGGCGTTGACAATCGTTTCGCTGACGATCTGACCAGTGCCGTCAAAATTCTCAAAACGGCCTTATGGTCATACGCGAATGTGCCATCACCATTGGGCGTTTCAAACAGGTCGACGGCAAACACCGCTAGACGTCCGTCAGGCAAAGCTTGCATTTCGAAGGTGGCGCCCTGCGAAGCATATTGCAGCGACTGCCCGACAACATTGCCAGCGCTGTCATAACGGACAAACTGCACACCCTCGCCAGACAGCGAAATCTGCGCAAAGAATCCACCGTCGGACGTTGCAACTGCGTCCAGAAACAAACGGGCATCTCCCATTTCCGTCGGCGCAGCAAATGCAGGGCCAACCGGGTTACCCTGAGCGTCAAAGATTTGCATCCACGCCGAAACGCCGCCGAGGGGCGTGACCACATCCCATCCCAGCAACGTATTGCCATTGGCGAGAAGTATTGCCTTTGTCGGAACTATTGCGCCGGGCGTTTCGCTACCGACGTCGGGTGCGTTCGGATTGAACGTGGTTTCGGTGTTTCCAGTGATCGGCATGGTTACAAACTCCTTTACGAGCTTGCTATTCGCTGGGCGGGTCAAAAAGAATGGCAGCAAATGAACCAGTACACCGGCAGACCCTGCCAATGTTGGACAAAGCAGTTTAGGGTCAGGGCCTAATAAATGCGCATTTAATAGGTCCTGACCCTAGGCCTTCATCGCTGCAAAGACCGGATCGACCCATTCTTTCCGGCAGATCAGCAAGTCGGGCATGTAGACATCGGCCTGATTGTAGATCAGCGGACTGCCATCGACGCGGCTGATGTGCAGGCCGTGCGCGGCGGCGACGGCGGCTGGGGCGCAGCTGTCCCATTCATATTGCCCGCCGGTGTGCAGATAGATTTCAGCCTCTCCACGGATGATCGCCATCGCTTTTGCTCCAGCGCTGCCCATTGGGACAAGGTCTGCACCGATTTTCTCTGCGACGGCAACGGCTTCGGCTGCGGGGCGGGTGCGGCTGACTACCATCCGTGGCGTGTTGGCAGCGGCTGGTAACGGCTGCGGCTGGTCAGTGCGCAGAATAAGTCCAAGTCCAGGCAGGGCGACCGCGCCAACGGTCGGCACGCCATCGACGGCAAGCGCGACATGTACAGCCCAGTCAGTACGTTCCTCGCCATATTCGCGGGTGCCATCGACGGGATCGATAATCCACACGCGCGATTTGGACAGGCGTCCGGCATCGTCCTTTTCCTCTTCGGACAACAGCCCGTCATCGGGCCGTTGTTCGCGGATTGCGTGGCAAAGGAACTGGTTGGCGGTCTGATCCCCCGCCTTGCCCAGCGCCTTCAGCGACAACAGGCCAGAGGCGCGCACTTCAAGCAATAATTTGCCCGCGACATGCGCAAGATGGGCGGCGAGTTCGGCGTCGTTCATCGCTTTGTCCCTTATTTCAGCGGCATGATAGCGCGGATGATATGCTCGGCAGCCTCGGCAGGCGTCATCTCAACCGTGTTAACACGTATTTCAGGGTTTAGCGGCGCTTCATAGGGGCTGTCGATCCCAGTGAAGTTTTGAGCGCACCCGAACGGGCCTTTTTGTAAAGACCCTTCACGTCACGAGCCTCGGCCACTTCCAAGGGCGTATCGACGAATATCTCGATAAACTCGCCTTCGGGCAGCATCGCCCGCACCATGTCGCGTTCCGCCCGGAAAGGGCTGATGAACGCGGTGAGCACGATCAGCCCCGCATCGGCCATCAGCTTGGCCACTTCACCCACGCGGCGGATATTCTCGATACGGTCGGCCTCGGTAAAGCCGAGGTCCTTGTTGAGGCCGTGGCGCACATTGTCCCCGTCGAGCAGGAAGGTGTGCCGGTTCATCAGGTTCAGCGACTTCTCCACCTCATTGGCGATGGTCGATTTGCCCGAACCCGAAAGCCCTGTGAACCAAAGCACGCGCGCTTTCTGGTTTTTCAGCGCAGCATGTTCGTCGCGACCAATGTCAGTCGCCTGCCAATGGACATTTTGCGCACGACGCAGACTGAAGTGGAGCATCCCGGCACCAACGGTGCGGTTGGTGATCTTGTCGATCAGAATGAAGCCACCTAGCGCGCGGCTTTCGGCATAGGGTTCGAAAACAATCGGCTTGTCGGTTGCCAGTTCGGCGACGCCAATCGCGTTGAGCTCCAGCGTCTTTGCCGCCAGATGCGACCCAATTCCCGCAGGATCATTCACGTTGACGGTATATTTGCGCTCCTGGACGGTTGCGGATACCATCTGCGTGCCCAGTTTCAGCCAATAGGACCGACCAACATGCAGCGCGTCGTCATCCATCCAGACGATGGTGGCTTCAAACTGGTCCGACGCCTCGGATGGATTGTCGGCGGTAGCGATAACGCTGCCGCGCGAACAATCGATTTCATCTGCAAGACAGACTGTAACCGATTGACTAGCAACGGCTTCATCCAGATCGCCGTCGAGCGTCACAACCTTGGTGACAGTCGATGTCTTGCCCGAAGGCAGCACACGGATTGCGTCGCCAGGCTTGACCGAACCGGTCGAAATCAGCCCGGAAAACCCACGGAAGTCGAGATTCGGCCGGTTGACCCATTGCACCGGAAGGCGGAACGGTTTTGCCTGGTCGGTGGTGTTGTCGAGCTCTACCGTTTCCAGATGTTCGATCAGCGGTTTGCCTGCGTACCACGGCGTGTTCTCGCTGTTGGCCGTGATATTGTCGCCCTTGAAGCCCGAGATTGGCATTGCGGTGAAGCTCTTGATCCCGATTTCGGCGGCGAAGGCGGCGTAGTCGGCGACAATCGCTTCATATTTCGCCTGATCATAATCGATCAGGTCCATCTTGTTGACCGCCAGCACGATGTTTTTGATGCCGATCAGGTTGCACAAATAGCTGTGCCGCCGCGTCTGTACCAGCACACCCTTGCGCGCGTCGATCAGGATGACGGCCAGGTCCGCCGTCGAGGCCCCGGTGAACATATTGCGCGTATATTGTTCATGCCCCGGGCAATCGGCGACGATGAACTTGCGCTTTTCGGTGGCGAAAAAGCGATAGGCCACGTCGATGGTGATGCCCTGTTCGCGTTCAGCGGCAAGGCCGTCGACGAGCAGCGCAAAGTCGATTTCCTGACCTTGGGTGCCGACCTTCTTGCTATCGGCGTGCAGCGCTTCCAACTGATCTTCAAAGATCATCTTCGAATCATAGAGCAGCCGCCCGATCAGCGTCGATTTGCCATCATCTACCGAACCACAGGTGATGAAGCGCAGCAGGCTTTTGTGCTGGTGCGTTTCCAGATAGGCGTCGATATCCTCAGCGATGAGCGCATCGGTTTTGTAGATGGTGTCTTGATCGGACATCAGAAATAGCCCTCCTGCTTTTTCTTCTCCATCGACGCATCTCCGCCATCCTTGTCGATGATACGGCCTTGCCGTTCTGACGTGGTGGTCAGCAGCATTTCCTGAATGACTTCGGGGAGCGTCTTCGCTTCGCTTTCGACGGCACCGGTCAGCGGGTAGCAGCCTAAGGTGCGGAAGCGGATGCTGCGTTCGACCGGAACTTCCCCCTCCTTCAGCGGAAAGCGGTCATCATCGACCATCAGCAGCATGCCGTCGCGTACGACAGTCGGGCGTATGGCGCTGAAGTAGAGCGGAACGATGGGGATGTCATTCAGGTGAATATATTGCCAGATGTCGAGCTCGGTCCAATTCGAGATCGGGAAGACGCGGATGCTTTCACCCTTGGCTTTGCGTGCGTTGTACAGGTTCCACAGTTCGGGGCGCTGGTTCTTCGGGTCCCAGCCGTGGGTGGCGGTGCGGAAAGAGAAGATGCGTTCCTTGGCGCGGCTCTTTTCTTCATCGCGACGCGCGCCACCAAAGGCCGCGTCAAAGCCATGGAGGTCAAGCGCCATTTTCAGCCCTTCGGTCTTCCACATATCGGTGTGGAGCGGGCCGTGATCGAACGGATTGATGCCACGATCCATTGCTTCCTGATTGTGATAGACGAGCAGTTCCATGCCCGATTCCTGCGCCATGCGGTCGCGCAGCTTGTACATTTCCTGAAATTTCCAGGTGGTATCGACGTGCAGAAGCGGGAAGGGCGGGGGTGAAGGGTAGAAGGCCTTGCGCGCCAGATGCAGCATCACGGCGCTGTCCTTGCCGACACTGTAAAGCATCACAGGCTTTTCGGATTCGGAAACCACTTCACGCATGATGTGGATGGCTTCGGCCTCTAGCCTTTCGAGATGGGTCAAAATACGCGTCATGGGAAAACGGGTTCCTCTTGTATTCTCACGAATCACATTGGCTTCACATAAGAGCACTTGAACCTCCCATTTGGGAGTATATAGATAAATGCATGCGCGTTGATGATGATGGCCTGTTGCAGTCGCTGCACGAAGGGATGTTTGAAACGCCCCTGTGGAACGAGTTTCTTAACCGCCTGCTGGCGAAGACCGGCGCGCGCTTTACCTCATTGATCTTTCGCCCGGTCGATGGCGCGGATGAAGTGCAACTTTATGGCGGACAACCGCCGTCGGCTGAATTTCGACAGATGATTACCGAAGGGGGCGTCCGTGATCCTTTTCCCTATCGCACTATGCGACCCGGTCGTGCCTATGCGCTGGAGGAGCTGATCGATCCAGCTGACCCCAGTCAAAGCGCCTTTTACGAAAAGACCATGATGCCACAGGGGCTGACACATATGCGTTCGATTCGTGTCACCGAACCGGGAGGCATTGACCTTTGGCTCAGCGCTTCTGGCGGGCGAAGCATCGGTACTTCGACCGGCGCGTTGCTGACGGCACTGGCACCGCATCTACGCATTGCCTTGCGCTCTTATGCCGCACTGGAACGCGAACGCTTTCGATCTTCTGTCACGGCCCAGGCGATTGAGCGGCTGAAAATGGGCTGGCTGACGCTCGATAGCCAGTGCCGTATTATCGAGGCGACCTCCAATGTTGAACAGCTCTTTCAATGGGGTACGCTGCTGAGGCGCGGGCGCTATGACCGGCTGGTGCCGGCATCGCCTCTGATCGACCGGCAATTGTCGGCGCTCGTCAAATCCTATGGCGAAACGGGAGAGGGGCGTTCCCAAGCGTTTCGATTGAGCCAGGACCCTTGGGTGGATATGCTGGTGACGCCCGCGCACGAACAGACTTTAGCCGGGAATGCCAGACCTGCAGCAATAATCTATGTCAGTGGAGACCGGCGTTCGCAGGCGGACCGCTGCGAACAATTGGTGGATCTGTTCGGGCTGTTGCCCAGCGAGGCGCGATTGGCGTGGATGCTGGCGCAGGCGACAAGCATTTCAGAGGCCGCGCAGGCATTGGGCCTGACCATCGAAACCGCGCGCAACTATTCAAAGAAAATCTACGCCAAAACCGGCGCGCGCGGTCATGCCGAACTGGTGCGGATCATTTTGACGAGCGTGCTCGCGATTAGCTGAGATTAGCGTCCGATGCTGAAATAGCGGAATCCCGCCTTTTCGGCCTCTGCTGCGCTGTAGATATTGCGCAGGTCGAGCAAGGCGTCGCCACGCATTGTCGCTTTCAACTTGGTCAGGTCCAACGCACGATAGGCATCCCATTCGGTGACGATGGCAACCGCTTCCGCATCTTTCGATGCCTCATAAGCACTGGCGGTCATCACCACATCGGGCAGGATCTTTGCAGCTTCCTCCATGCCTTCGGGATCGTGCGCATGAACAACAGCGCCTGCATCGAGCAGTGTCTGCACAATCGCGATCGACGGGGCGTCGCGCATATCGTCGGTATTGGGTTTGAAGGTCAGGCCAAGCAGCGCGACCTTCTTTCCGCGGACATCGCCGTCGAGCGCGTTGATGATTTTGCGGCCCATAGCGCGCTTGCGCAAGTCATTGGCTTGCACAACAGCCTCAACGATGCGCACAGGCGTGTCATTGTCCTGCGCTGTCTTGAGCAGCGCCAGCGTATCTTTGGGAAAACAACTGCCGCCATAGCCGGGGCCAGCGTGTAAAAATTTGGAGCCGATCCGGTTGTCGAGGCCGATGCCGCGCGAAACATCCTGCACATCGGCGCCCAATCTCTCGCACAGATCAGCCATTTCGTTGATGAAGGTGATCTTGGTCGCAAGAAAAGCGTTGGCCGCATATTTGATCAGCTCCGATGACCGGCGGCTGGTGAAAAGTAGCGGCGATTCGTTCAGGAACAATGGGCGATAAATCGCGCGCATGGCGTCGCGCGCCCATTCGACTTCGGTGCCCACCACAATCCTGTCGGGGCGCTTGAAGTCGCCGATAGCCGCACCTTCGCGCAAGAATTCCGGGTTGGAAACTACGGCAAATTCCAGATCGGGACGGACTTCGGCAATGATCCGCTCGACTTCGTCACCCGTGCCGACGGGGACAGTGGATTTGGTCACAACGACGGTACGCGGCTTTATGGCTTCCGCAATTTCTTTGGATGCCGCATAAACATAGGAGAGATCGGCATGGCCATCACCACGCCGCGACGGCGTTCCCACCGCGATGAACACTGCATCACAATCGGTGACCGAAGCCGTTAGGTCATTCGAAAAGGTAAGCCGACCCGCTTCAGCATTAGACCGAACCAGATTTTCCAGTCCCGGCTCGTAAATCGGCATTACATAAGCCTGCAAACGATCAATCTTGCTTTGATCCTTGTCGATGCACACGACATCATGACCGAAATCGGCAAAACATGCCCCTGAAACCAGACCGACATAGCCCGACCCGACCATTGCGATTTTCATTTATGGCGCTTCCACAAAAGTGATAAAATTTGTTCCAGCTGCGAACAGCATCAGCGATAGAATGTTCTAATCCTGCTTGTCCACACCGGACACCGTATTTTGTGTAAACGCCAAAGCTGGAGCCATCAAGGCAAGGGCTAGAACAATTGGTAATGGATGAAACAAGGTGCCTTCCACTGCCGATATCGCAAGCAGGCAGACAAAAGCTGATAGAGCGGCCCAGCCATTCCGACCACATGACCGGCTTTTTAATAACAGCATGATGCCGAGCCACGCAAGAAGGGCTAATGCGAAAATTGCGCCGACAATGCCCCAATCGTAAGCGAACTGGAGAATGGAATTGTGTGGGTGGTTGTAAGGGTAATTGTTCGCGGCCATCATGTTTTCGCGATACGTTCCAGAACCATGGCCGATTAAGGGCGCGGCTTTGATCGCTTCGATAGCATCAATCCACATTTCAATCCGCCCGCTTGTCGCATCGCCGGAGCTTACCGAATCTACCATGCGGCCCATGCCGAATTCTGGTGCCGGTTTGGGGGCAACCGCCGAAATCAGAAAAGCGGCGACGCCAGAGAGCAGGATCAATCCGATGTTTTTAAAAGAAGCCGTGCGGAACAGCCAAATGAAAGTGCCAATGACCGCAAGAACATAACCCACAAAGGCACCACGAGTCCCTGTCCAGAACATGAAGGCGAGCAACAGCGTCAGCGACAGAAATGCAAGCAGTGTTGGCCGGGCGGTATGGGCAAAGACCAATGCCGCCGTCGGAATGAGCGCCATAATGCCCACAACATTGCCGATTTGCCGGATGTTGGTTGCCGACGGCATGCGTTCGACCCATTTGAAATTTTCGGGATCGGGAACCACAAAACAGAAAATCACGAGTCCAGTAACATAGACCATGCTAATAAGCGTAAACGTCGTGAACCAGCGATCTGCACTGAAACTGCGACTGCCGATCACATGCACCAAAACGCCCAAAAGTAGGATTTGCAAAAGATAGCGCATAAAAAACAGAGCTGAAAAAGCGGGATCATAGGCCGATAAGATCGACCCAATTAGCCCCCAGGCAACAAAAATTGCCAACAACCATTTCAATGCCGGATGGAGCGTCCGAAATTGCCGTCCAGGGCTCCAATTTTTGCCCATTGCAAATAGGACGGCACAGACTTCGGCGAACACGACCGGAATGCTGTACAACCGCAGGAAATGGTTCTTTGCGGTAAGGACTCCATCCATATCCCATGTCGCGAGCAAATGAAGCAATGGAGCAATCGCAAGCAGCATCATGCATGCGAACCATGGTTGGACACCGGACATCTCGTTCGGCACTTTGTCTGAAAAACCATTTGATTTTACAGTATTGCCCGAACTTGATGCAATCATAACGGCCCACCTCGGTTGCACTCTGCGTCTTTGTACGCAGATCCGATATTGGAATTAGGCATGCGGGGTGAAGATTACGTTAACCATGTTAGCGTGTTTGCTCTGTCGCAGTGCCAGAAAGCAGATCTAACCAACCAGTCGCAACTTGCGTCCATCGTCAATTTTGGTTGCAGGCTGATCTGGCCAAATGCCGCGCGTATCATAGACAAGCTTGTCGCTGCGTTCGGCAAGCGGAATGGCGCGGAAGGCGTCATGGTCGACAAGAACGATCAAAATGTCGCATTCGAGGAGCGCTGTGTCCACGTCTACCAAGCTGGCACCAGTACCCTCAAATTCCTTTGGCAAAGTGTCGGTATAGGGCTCGACAATTGCGGTGCGCGAACCGAACCTTTTGGCCAGCGAAACCGCGACCTTTTTTGCCGGGCTTTCACGGAAATCGTCAATATTGGCTTTGAAAGCGAGGCCCAGCAGGCCGATTTTCGCACCCGGCTGTTCCTCGATTAATGCCTCGGCTTGCCTCACGACATGGTCGATTTTGCCATCATTCACTTCACGAGCGGTACGGATCAACGGGGTATGATCGGGTGCGCCGTGTACGATAAACCAAGGGTCAACCGCGATGCAATGTCCGCCAACGCCGGGGCCCGGCTGCAAAATGTTGACGCGGGGGTGCCGGTTTGCGAGACGAATGACTTCCCAAACATCGAGCTCCATTTGGTCGGAAACGATCGACAGTTCGTTGGCAAAAGCGATGTTCACGTCGCGGAAGGCGTTTTCGACCAATTTGGTCATCTCGGCCGAACGGGCATCGGTGGTGATGCATTCGCCACGAACAAAGCGTTTGTAGAATGTCAGCGCCTTGCGCGCGCAGCGCGGTGTGATGCCGCCGATCGATCGGTCGTTCGATACCAGCTCTTCCAATATGCGACCGGGCAGAACGCGTTCGGGGCAATAGGCAATTGCCAGGTCTGGGGTTTCTTAGTCATGCCGGGTATCTTCAGATCGGGGCGTTCACGCGCGATCAGCTCTTTGATGTTGTCGGTGGTCCCGACCGGAGAGGTGGATTCGACGATGACGGTATCGCCCGATTTCAGGACAGGCGCGATCTTGTTTGCGGCATTCAAAACAAAGCTGATGTCCGGTGCGTGATTTTCGTCAAAAGGCGTGGGCACGGCGATCACGAAAACGTCCGCCGGTTCGACGGTGGTCGAGGCACGCAGCAATTTGCGGCTGACAACGCCTTGCACCAAGCCATCCAGATCAACTTCTTCGATATGGATTTCGCCGCGATTGATGGTATCGACGACATGCTGGTTGACGTCGATCCCCAGCACATGGCAGCCCGAACGGGCGATCACCGCCGCGGTTGGCAGGCCGATATAGCCCAGCCCCATGACACAAACACTGGGTTTTTCCTCAAAAGCCATTTTTGATAATCCTTGCTATATGCTGGCTGGCCGTGCCGTCGCCAAACGGGTTGTGAGCGCGTGCCATTGCCGAATAGGCGGCATCGTCGTCGAGCAATGTGGAAACTTCTTCTATGATACGACTGGTATCTGTCCCAATCAGCTTGGCTGTCCCGGCGGTAACGCCTTCCGGTCGCTCCGTCGTTTCGCGCATCACCAGTACCGGCTTTCCCAGAGCAGGCGCTTCTTCCTGCACGCCACCACTGTCTGTCAGCATCAGATGGCAAATTGACAAAAGCCGCGAAAAATGTGGATAATCGAGCGGATCGAGAAGCGCGATACGCGGATTATTGCCCAATTTCTCGTCCATGATCGCGCGGACATTGGGGTTCATATGCACCGGGAAGACAATCCCGACATCGTCGCGCTGGGCGATGACTTCTAAGGCGGAAGCTATGTTGTCCATCCCTTCGCCGAAATTTTCACGTCGGTGCGTGGTTACACCGATGATCTTGCGGCCTAAAAAGCGCGCTTCTATGTCACAAAGTCCGCTGACTAGAGCGGAATTGGCGCGAATTTTGTCCTGAACCCAATAGAGCGCATCAATCACCGTGTTGCCAGTGATGTGTATCGCCTCTGCAGATACGGCTTCGGCTCTCAGCGCTGCCGCGGATACGCCGGTCGGAGCAAAATGCTGATCGGCGATGGTGCCGATGATCTTGCGGTTTACCTCCTCAGGCCAAGGCTGATAAATGTCGTAGCTTCTTAAGCCTGCCTCGACATGGCTGACCGGAATTTTGCGGTAATATGCGGCAAGCGCGCCTACCATCGCCGTAGCCGTATCGCCTTGCACCACAACGCGGTCAGGCATTTCCTGATCGAGAACGTTGCCAATACCGGTCAGCAATTTGGCGGTCAAATGGTCCAGAGACTGGTTGGGCTCCATCACGTCCAGGTCGTAATCCGGCTTGACTTCGCCAATGTCCAGCACCTGATCGAGCATCTGGCGATGCTGTGCGGTAACAAGGACTTTGACATCCACGCCACCGACCGCGTTTAACGCATGAACCACCGGGAACAGCTTGATCGCCTCCGGACGGGTTCCGAATATCAACAGGACTTTGTTCGTGAGAGCCATGCGCGTTTCATAGGCACACTGCCGTTAAGATGATACTAAAGCAGCCACTATATAGCCATGTCTGGAAAAATTATACAAAATCGCGCTGGTGCGGCGCAGGTCATTAGTCTAGTTAGCGGGAAACAGATCAAGGTGACGGAATGAAGAAAGTTGCAGTCCTGCTTTTGCCATTATTGGCTTTGACGGCTTGCGCCGGTCCCCGTGCGCTGGGCGGCGATCCGGAAATATCTGTCATGGAAGGCAATCAGCTTCCTGCGCCTGAGCGTGACGATCTCTATGACCAGACACGCCCCTATCTTATCGGTCCCTTTGATAGACTGGTGATCGACGTCTTTGGAGTACAAGAACTAAGCAACAAAGAGGTCCAGACAGACGCTAGTGGCAGGATTTCATTCCCTTTGGCCGGTATAGTGGAGGCTTCGGGTCGGACGCCTGCCGAAATTGAACTGGAAATAGAATCGCGCTTACGCAGCCGCTATATCCGCGATCCGCAAGTAACGGTTAACCTGAAAGAAACTGTTAGTCAGGTGATTACGGTGGACGGTCAGGTCCGTGAACCCGGACTGTATCCGGTTATCGGAAAAATGACATTGATGCGCGCTGTAGCAACAGCGAAGGGTGCGTCTGAATTTGCCAAACTGGATGATGTTGTCATTTTCCGGACCGTTAAAGGGCAGCAACTTGCTGCATTGTATAATCTGACGGCCATCAGACGCGGAAATTACGAAGACCCCGAAGTTTTTGCAAATGACGTCGTGGTTGTAGGTGATTCACAAGCGCGCCGACTGTTCAAAGATGCATTGCAAGTGGTGCCATTGCTTATGACTCCGCTTATAATCGCCTTGCAAAACAAATAGAGGCTTTGTTTTGCAGTAAGTTGTTGAGACTTGGTAGCAGCGTGCGGGTTTACAAGACAGATCAATATCAATCACCTTGCCATTGAAATGACCGCTTAGCTTTTGCCTGTCATAAGGCAGGACGGTTAATTCCGTGGGCGGAGCAAGTTCTCGACATTCGAGAAAATGGTTCAGCGACCAGATTTCGGACATACAGCTTTTGGGGTTCGGCGCGCGGGTGCGAAAGCATGCCATGTTTGCGAAGAAGCTCTGCAATAAATAGTTAGGGGAAGTGAAAGGGCACTGTGTTGTGCTGACGCGGCTTCGGGCTTCGGTTTATAACGAATTGCGCATTCGCCAGCGCCGAACATTTTGGTGGACGAAATCGCGTGGCTGACTGTGTCCGTTTTCGTTCTGCCTAGCGGCAATAGCGATATCGGCCACTCGCAAGGCCAGCGAGCAATTCATTGTGTTATTTCCAAATGCGCAATTGCTCGATTGGACGAGGCCGTATCAAGAATGAACGGGTAGTTCGAAATTCGCGAACAAGTTGGACAGAGGGCAATTTGAATACGGGCCGCTGCTGGCTGCAATGTAATCTGAAGCTTTTTCTGGCAAACATTGCCTTTTTCATGGCGGGCCTTTTGGAGCGCTGGGGTAGTTTGCACCTTTGCTATACTGTTTTATATGCGGAGCAACCGCGACAGGGGAAAGCCGCTAATATGTTGTCCAATGCTTATGTCCTGACATTAGCCTGCCCGGATCGCCCAGGGCTGGTTGCTGGCGTCGCGCGCCGACTTGCCGAAAATGGTGGAAATATTCTCGATTCCCAACAATTTAATGATGTGAACTCGCAGCGTTTCTTCATGCGGGTGGTATTTGATTTGGCAGCCGGGTCTTCACTTGAGGGCTTTGAAGCGGCGTTTGTGCCATTCGCGTCTGAAAATAGGATGCAATGGTCGGTGCGGCGCAACGGAGAGACGCGCAAGGTGCTGCTGCTCGTTTCCAAATTCGACCATTGCCTCGGCGACCTGTTATACCGCCAACGCATTGGTGAATTGCGGATGGAACCGGTCGGTATCGTCTGCAACCATCCGCAGTCGGCGTTGAAGGTCGGGCTGGTCGACGGGGTGCCGTTCCACCATTTGCCGGTTACGCCTGACACGAAAGCGACGCAGGAAGCGCAGATCAAACGGCTGGTTTCCGAAACCGGAGCGGAACTGGTCGTGCTTGCGCGCTATATGCAGATTTTGTCGAACGACTTGACAGAGTTTTTGTCAGGGCGCTGCATCAACATCCATCACAGTTTCCTCCCCGGCTTCAAGGGCGCAAAACCCTATCATCAGGCGCATGAGCGCGGCGTGAAGATGATCGGTGCTACGGCGCACTATGTCACCTCCGACCTCGATGAAGGCCCAATCATCCATCAGGATGTCGAGCTGATCAGCCATGCCGACAGCCCCGATGATCTGGTCCGCAAGGGGCGCGATATTGAACGGCGTGTGCTTGCCCAGGCGGTGCATTGGCATCTGCAAGATCGGGTATTCGTCAACGGCAACAAGACCGTAGTTTTCCGCGACTAGGGACCTGAATCAAGGGTCAGGACCTATTAAATGCGCCTTCGAGGCGTCAAAATGGCAAAGATATCGGAGCAAAATGCCCGCCGCCGATAGCCATTCTACCGGCAAGGGTATTTTGTTTCGAGATCAAAGCCATTTTGGCGTCCGAAGGATTTGACCAATTTCGTCCATTGCGTCGTTGGCAAGCCTTGAAATATCGACATATTCCCGCGCCTTGCCGCCTCGCACTGAACGAAATTGCTTCAAACCTCGAAGGCCCATTTAACAGGTCCTGACCCTAGGCAAATTGGATTCATTTCAAATCCAAAGATGTTTTTATCTAGTTTGCTTGTATAACCGGTTGCCGTCTCAAATCGGGGCGTGAAAGGCGACTAGGGCAAATACCATCGAAAAAGCGGTGGCGCACATCGCCTAGCTGTGGCACGTTTACGCAATCTTTCAGGGAAAAAGGGGTGGGTAGTTTGAATCGGTCGAAGTTTTTTAGGGCTTGCCTAATCGCCAGTCTGATGGCTGTGTCCGCTCCTGCATTTGCGGGAATTCCTGCCGATCCTGCGGGATCTGGTGTCATTATCGATGCGGTCAATTGGCTGCAAGGTACGCTACTTGGTACTGTTGCTACGGTGGTTGCCGTTATCGCGGTTGCGGCTGTGGGGTTCATGATGTTGACCGGACGCATTAACTGGCGCCATGGCGCGGTTGTCATTATGGGATGTTTTATTCTGTTCGGCGCGGCCAGCATCGTTGCAGGGATCCGTTCTGCTGCTGGCGGCGGGTAAGCGGCAGCCATGGCTGGCCTGTTTAGGAGAGACACCGTTTTTCTTGCACTGACCCGTCCGCAAATGTTTGCGGGCGTGACCTACAGTTATTTTATCATTAACGCGATCATATCAGCGGAAGTCTTCTTGATCTTCAAATCCTTCTGGGCGCTGGGCATTGCAGCTTTGCTGCACCTTGTTGGTATGGTGTTGTGTCTCCGCGAACCGCGCTTTTTCGATCTGTGGATTACGCGCATGAGCCGCTGCCCGCGCGTCAAAAATTATGGGCTGTGGGGATGCAACTCTTACCGCCCCTAACACAGGACCCGCGCGCAGTTTCGCGTGAGCAGTCTGCCGGCGTGCATTTGCCCTACGCCCGTCATGTCGATGATGTAACGTTGGAAACGCGTGACGGTCTGCTGATGCAAACGATCCGACTGGGTGGATTGTTGTTCGAAACCGCCGACACAGAAGAACTGAATTATCGAGCAGAGCTGCGCGATGCGATGTTGAAAGCCATTGGATCCTCGCGTTTTGCACTTTACCATCACGTCGTGCGACGCCGCGCTGACACCATTTTGGACGCGCGCTATCCCGATGAATTTTCGCGTAATCTGGATAGGCGCTGGCGCGACCGGCTTGCCAAACGGGAGATGTACGTAAACGAGTTGTTTCTCACTATAGTGCGTCGGCCGACTCCAGGTAGGGCGGGTTTATTGGACCGGCTGCGAACTTTGGCGACTCGCACCACTACAGATCGCGCGGCTTCCTTTGCCGCTGAAAAACGCGCTTTGGATGCAGCCACTGAGGCATTGATAGCATCGCTGGGCAGCTATACTCCACGGCTTTTAAGTGTGTATGCGGATGAATCCGGGTATCGGTCGGAACCGCTTGAATTTCTGTCGTGGCTCTACAATGCAGACATGCGACCTGTGATTTTGCCACATGGCGATGTTGGTAACCACCTGCCATTTCGGCGAGTCAGTTTTGGTCAGACTGCTTTTGAATTGGGTGCGACTGGAAATCTTGATCGAAAATTTGGGGCGGTTGTTTCGATCAAGGACTATCCGTCCCAGACTCTCCCGGGGATGTTCGATGAACTCTACCGGATGCCGTTTGAAATGACGGTCAGTCAGTCATTCGCATTCGTGGAACGGGGCGATGCTCTGGGTCGCATGAATTTGGCGTTGCGGCGAATGAAATCAGTCGAGGACGAAGCGCTTTCACTGCGCGAGGAACTGGCAAACGCCAAGGATGAGGTCGCAGCAGGCAGGGCCGGTTTTGGCGAACATCATACCAGCATCACTATCCATGCGGCTTCTCTCGGTGAGTTGGATCAAAATGTTGCCGAAGTGACTGCTGTTTTGGCCGATCTGGGCATAGTTTCGGTGCGCGAGGATATAGGGCTTGAGCCCGCATTCTGGTCGCAATTCCCGGGAAACTTCAAATATATCGTTCGCAAAGGGTTAGTTTCGACTGGCAATTTCGCCGGACTTGCCAGTTTGCATAATTTCCCTGTGGGGCAACCGCGCGGGAACCATTGGGGCGATGCGGTCACCTTGTTCGAAACAACAGCAGCAGGCCCATATTTTTTTAGTTTCCATCACAATGATCTTGGAAACTTCACCATAATTGGCCCGTCTGGATCGGGCAAAACGGTTGTGCTGAATTTTCTACTGGCGCAGGCACGCAAATTTACACCTCGCATTGTCTTTTTCGACAAGGATCGCGGAGCAGAGTTGTTCATCAGGGCGATAGGTGGACAATATGACCGGCTGCGTCCGGGGAGCCATTCCGGTCTCAATCCACTGCAACTTGATGACAATGCAATCAACCGCCAGTTCTTAATCGAATGGCTGTCGTTGCTAGCCGGAGGCGTCGACGGTGAAGAAATCGAAACGATTAAAGACGCGATTGACGCTAATTTTGCCCAGCCCCGTTCGCACCGACGGTTGCGTCATCTGGTTGAACTTTTTCGCGGGCATAAACGCCCTCGATCTGGCGATTTATATGCACGCATGCGGGCATGGTGGGGCGAGGGTGAGCGCGCTTGGTTGTTCGATAACGAGATCGATCTGACGGATTTATCAGCCCAGACGGTTGGCTTTGATATGACTGCGATACTTGACGATCCGATCGCACGCACACCTGCATTGTTGTATTTCTTCCACCGGGTGGAAGAGAGGCTTGATGGCAGTCCGGCAATTATCGTGGTCGATGAAGGATGGAAGGCATTGGATGACGATGTTTTTGTCCGACGGATCAAAGATTGGGAAAAAACCATCCGGAAACGCAATGGTATTGTAGGTTTTGCGACGCAAAGCGCGCAGGACGCTCTGGAAAGTCGCATAGCCAGCGCGATCATAGAGCAGGCTGCCACACAAATATTCATGATCAATCCTAAAGCGCGACCCGAAGATTATGTCGACGGTTTTGGGCTCACTCAGCATGAATTTGAACTGATCCGAACATTGCCTGACAGCTCGCATTGTTTCCTGATTAAGCACGGCAATGAAAGCGTGGTGGCTCGGCTCAACCTTTCGGGCGAAAATGATTTGCTGACCATTCTGTCAGGTCGCGAAGCTACTGTGCGTCTGTTTGACGAATTGACCGAACGGACCAGACTTAATCCTGTCGATTGGATGGCCGCATTGATGGAAAAAAGCTGAAATGGCGTGCGATGCTGTCCAGACTGGTCAACGCTTCGTAGCGCAGATGCTCGCCCATATTGATTGCCAGGCACAGACGATTGGCGCCTATGGCTATGGGGCGTTAGCCGATCCGGCATCCTCTGTTGCGATAGCATTGTCGGGCCTACTGACGGTGTTTGTCGCATTTTTTGGCATAAGGCTAATCTTGGCTGAGCCGCAAAGCGGACGAGATCTGGTTGGAGACGTTTTGCGGATAGGAATTGTCCTCACGCTTGCAACAAGCTGGCCCGCTTGGCGGACGTTGGGATATGATGTCGTCATGAGCGGACCGACCGAACTTGCGTCAACCATCAGTTCGGCCGCTGATCTGCCGGGCGAACGCAACGATATAGTTACAAGGCTTCAAACGGCGGATGATAATATTGTTATCCTGACCATTTTTGGAACAGGCAGGAACACTGGCGGCACAGACCGTAGCGATCGGATTGGTGACACGTTTCGCGGCATCGCACTTGCCGATCAGGAAGGGCTATCCAACGGCCGCCTGTTTTTCTTGGCCGGTGTCATCGGGCCATTGGCGATTGTCAAACTCGGTGCAGGCCTTTTGTTGGCTCTGGCTCCGTTGATGGCGGGATTATTGCTGTTTGTGGGTACCCGTGATCTGTTTTTTGGCTGGCTGCGGGCGTTGGGGGCGTTGGCGTTCGGTGCCTTTGCACTTTATATGGTTTTTGGGGTTCAACTGGCGGTTCTTGATCCCTGGCTTAGCAATGCTGTGGCGTTACGCGAAGCACAAGTGTTAACACCTTCAGCTCCGACCGAACTGAGTGTTATCAACATGGCCTTTGCGCTGGCCAACTTTGGCATCCTGTTCATCATTATCCGCATTTTCTTTTTTGGTGGTTTGGGTGCACCACGTCTGATCGCAAAACTCAATTCGAATCCGTTTTTCGATCGTGGTCAGGGGCCGATCGTTCATTCGTTACAGACCGAAAGGCAAGCTCCGACTCGCGCACTGCGGGTCGCCGATGCCGTAGCGCAGACGATGCGACGCGAAGATTTGGCAGTGGCCAATCGATCTGACCGAAGCCGTTTGATTGATCGCAGCTCGCGCGATAACAAAGAACGCACATCCGGCCCGGTTGTATCAAAGGGCTACGCTACCGCACCCCTCGGAAGCAGCTTTCGAGCCACAGATTCCCGAACTTCTCGCCGAACCTCGACGTCCGGCGTAAAAAGAGACAATAAGACATGACTGAATCGGTGACAAATAATCTGAGCGACTATTACAAGGCAGCGGAAAGCTGGTCCACCGACCGTAATCGTGACATAGCTGCATCGCGGCGGACCGCGTGGATCGTCGCAGCGGCATTAGGTGCAATCGCATTGCTTGAAGCGATCGCGCTAATTCTGCTTGTACCGATGAAGACCGTCGTTCCCTATACTTTGCTGGTCGATCGGCAGACCGGCTACGTGGAGGCGCTGAAGCCCCTGGAGCGAAAAACCATTGCTCCTGATGCGGCGTTGGTCAGATCATTTCTTGTGCAATATGTCATTGCGCGTGAGAGCTTTGACGTAGATTCGTTGAAGGACAGCTATCGCAAGGTGGCGTTATGGTCCGCTGAAGGAGCGCGGTCGCGCTATATTACTGAAACGCAGGCGTCTAATCCTCAAAGTGCGCTGGCGACGCTGCCCCGTCGGGCGATTGTTGAGGTACAGGTCCGAAGCGTATCGTCGCTGGGCAAGGACAGTTCGCTGATACGCTTTACCACCACTAGAACAGATCCCGGTGCGCAGGTTGGGCAACCACAATATTGGGCGTCCGTTATCAAATATCGCTTTAGCGGCGCCGAGATGCGGGCAGAGGACCGGCTCGTAAACCCGCTCGGATTTCAAGTGGTTCGTTATCGTCGCGATGCCGAAATGTTACAGGGACAATCGCCGACTTTGGATGGACGGGTTGCGCCTTTGACACCAATCGTGCCGCCAACCAATGTAATGCCAACTGTGCCAGGACGCATTCAATGAGATGCGCAAGCTTTTCGCTGCTGTTAATATTTGCATTCGCTGCCGCAGCACCACAGTCGGCAAAGGCGCAGCAAAATGATAGTCAAAAAGAGGCATTTGAAAGTTCTGAACCAGTGCAGTGGCGTTATCGGGTCACAGGAGAGAAAGCGTTGCGACCGGCACAGATGAGCGACGATGGGGAAAAGACATATCTCATTTGGGATGCTGATCAGGCATTGCCAGCTGTGTTTGCCGTCAATGACATTGGCGGTGAAGAAATCGTTGATGGGTATATGCGTGACGGGGTGTTCACAATTGATCGCGTGTATTCAAAACTTGTTTTTCGCATTGACCGAAAGGTCGCCAAAGCCGTTCGGCTTTTGCGTTAAAAGGAACGACCAATGGCAAATGCTGAAACCGCTGTCGCTGACGACATCAAACCGCTGGTAGGCCGAGCGGTTAACAACAGGGTTGTGTGGATTTTCGGTGGCGTCATGGCATTGGCGGCCATTGGGCTTTTTTCGGCCTTAGAGGGCAGGCGTGCCGAAGTTACCGGTTTGGCAACGGAGCCTTCAGGCGAAGTGAGCAGCGGTGTTATTTCGCCGCCACCGGAGTTGGCAGTGCCATTCGGAATAGAGGGAGGGAATTATATGATTCAGCCCGACGTCTTGATGACCGCGCCAGCAGTCCCGTCCGGACCCGCGACATTCCCGCAAACATTACCTGGCGTGCCGAACACGCCCAATTTGGGTAGGTCATACAGCGTACCAACTGCGCCGGTGGTGCGAATTTCGCCTTATATCGATTCGAGTTCGCCGGACGCTGCAGTGCCTTCGAGGTCAACGCAACCTTTCATTCCGAACGCAGATGACGGACTGCCGACGCAAAAATCTGTTGGCGGCGCGGGTAGCATGACGCGAATTGCAAATCCGACTTCAACGGTGCCTCAAGGGGCTTTGATTCAAGCTGTCCTCGAAACGGCGCTGGACTCAAACCGACCCGGTTTTGTCCGCGCGGTGGTATCGCGCGATGTCCGTAGCTTTGACGGAACAAAAATATTGATACCGAGAGGAAGTCGACTTTTTGGGGAGTATAAGGCTGACCTTGTCGATGGTCAGAATCGTGCTTTTGTCCTTTGGCAGAAACTGACGCGACCCGATGGCTCGCAGATGTTTCTTGAATCCCCTGCAGCCGACCCGCTTGGACGCGCTGGAATCAAAGGCAAGGTCAATTCGCATTTTTTTGAACGGTTTGCAGGGTCGATGCTGCAATCTGCGCTCGACATCGGCGTTGGTTTGGCAACACGGAGTGCCTCTGATGGCACCGTTGTGATCGGCTTGCCGGGTAGCAATCAAACGCTGGTTAATCCCACACAGGCTACGATCAAGCCGACTTTAAAAGTTCGTCACGGTTCAAGTGTGTCGGTATTTGTCGCGCGTGATCTAGATTTCTCCGCGGCAGATTGAGGCAAAGGTCGGATGAATGCGCCAGACCTCCAAGTTTATCTGGGCAGCTATATGGCGCCATTGGCCGAATGGCTGGCGCGGCAGGACGTAAGCGATATATACATAAACCGGCCCGGAGAAATCTGGCTTGAAGCGGTTGGCTCTGCGCCGGAAAAAATTGCAGTTGCCGAATTGAAGGGGGAACTTCTTTATCGGTTGGTCAGGCAGATCGCGGCATTGAGCGCGCAAGGCGTTAACCGCGAATATCCTTTGCTTGCGGCAAGCCTGCCCGGCGGTGAACGCGTGCAAGCCGTTATACCTCCGGCAACACGTGGCGAAGTTGCTATCGCCATTCGCAAACATGTGGCGGTTGGTTTGAAGCTAGAAGATTACCAGACCACCGATCAGCCACGGCTGCTGAGTGCCAACGAACTGCCTGAGCGACTTGCGCAGTTGTCCGACGAGACTGATGTTTTCGCAATGATACGAGGCGCCGTAAAACAGCGTCGAAATATTCTGATTTCCGGCGGCACATCGAGCGGAAAAACCACCTTTGTAAATGCCCTTATCTCAGAAATTCCAGTCGACGAGAGGCTGATCCTGATTGAAGACACCCCCGAACTGCAAATAATCCATGATAATGCAGTCGGACTTATCGCAACGCGAGGGGTATTAGGGGAGGCTGAAGTCACAGCTGAAGATTTACTGATCGCATCGCTTCGCATGCGCCCTGACCGTATCATATTGGGCGAAATTCGGGGTAGTGAAGCCGTGACCTTCCTGCGTGCGATCAATACCGGTCATCCAGGATCAATGAGCACGATCCATGCAGACAGTCCTTTGCGCGCCATTGATCAACTGGCCTTGCTGGTATTGCAGACCGGTACGCGTATGGCATGGGATGATGTTATTAAATATGTTCGCAGTTCGCTGGATATAATTGTCCAATTGCGTCACCGGAACGGACGTCGGGATATCGAAAGCGTTATGGTGATCGATTAGAAGTTTGTGGGCGTGGGAAAGTGAGCAAAGGTTCTGAGCTAGCCCCCTCTACGGTCAGCGTCTCCGGGCCATTGGGCTAAGACCAAGCACTATATGTGTTGATTCGCCTTGCGGACGATTTTACTTTTGCTAAGCTGTAAATGGAAAATGAAAATCAAGGGAGTGGTGTCTGTGCCTGATGTTGCAAACAATCCATCCAAAAAAATGGAATTTAAACCTTCGCGTCGTGAATTTGCGGCCATAGGCACGGTTGCTGCGATGTGGAGCGGCAGTGCAGGCGCTGCTCCTTTGGCAGTAGCTGCAAAACCGAAAAAGGCCTCGCCGCTAAAGGTTGAGGTGAAAGGCGATCTGTTCCGCCCAGAATCTGGAGACTATCCTGGTTTGGTGATGTATTCATATGCTGCGGCTTCACGTGCGGCAAATGCGGCGGTTGCACATCAACTGGCCAGCCAGGGATGGGCAGTGCTTTTGGTCGACACCGACACCGACAAAAGTGCAGCTGATATCAATCGTGACGCCAAAAGGCATGTGGCCTGGCTTATGGCACAAGAAGGCGTGTCTTCTAACAGTGCCGTGTCGTTTGCAAAACAGGGATCTGATCGTGGCTTTGCGTTGCGCAGTTACTCTGCTGCGCAGACGAAACTCAGTTTGGCTGATCGCGACCAACGCCGTAAAGCTGCAGCAAGTAGTGTTTTATTTGCGGCGCCGGAGGGACTGGTTGCCAAGTCTGAAGCTCGGCGCGAAAGCCTTTTCGCAGCTGCGCGAGCTCTTCACCGGTTTGCCGCCTAGTATATGCTCCTCTGATTGAGGCTACGGAATTTTGTGCGTGGGTGTCTGCGAAACCTCCATGTCTGAGTTGCGTATGTTTGATTGGCAATGGACTCCTACCGATAGTTTACTGCGATGTCTGATTCAGAAATCCCATTTCGTCCCATGCTGCTTGAAGAGTTCACGCCCTTATTGGGGCGTGTCTTCTCTGCAGATTGCGAACCGAAAGCTGCCGAGATATCGCTAGTTGAGGCTTATCCATTGCGCGAGAACGCCTACGCAAATCGCCCGCCGTTCATGCTCATTTTTCATTCTTCGCCAGAGGTTTTTCTGGTTGAGGGCGTTTATGTTTTGCGCTGCGCTAATTGGGGACCAGACCGGATAGCGATTGCGCCTATTATGGCTCCTGCCAACGGCATGCCGGGCCAATATTATCAGGCAGTGTTCAGCTAGGGTCAGGACCTATTAAATGGACAGTCGAGGCGCCAAAATGGCGTTGAGATCGGAGGGAAATGCCCGCCGTCGATAGTCGTTCTGCCGGCACGGGAGTTTCGCTTCGAACTCGAAGCCAATTTGGTGTCCGAAGGATTTGCCCCATTTTGTCCATTGCCGCGTTCGTTGGCAAGTCGCGACTTAGAACCACTAAGCCTGAGCTTTGCCGCCTCGCACTGAACAAAATGGCCTCTAATATTTAATTGGTCCTGACCCTAGGGCTCTTGAGAATCAGACGCGCGCGCCAACTTGCCTCGTCCACCGTAAACTGCTGATGCCAAAGCGACTGTGAAATTTTTAAGATATTCGATTTGGCGGTTTGTTCGCGGACAAGTGAAGGACCGCGCGGTTGAGATAATTTTCCAAATAAAAATGGCCCAAGGCTGATCAAATCATTCCTTGGGCCATATTCGGTCGCTGACGTCCATCCTTCAACGATGCTGATCAGCAAAACTATTGCGCATTATCGAATTCAACTTCTTGACGGGAAAATGCCCTGAGTCGCAATCACATGCGTAATTCCCAGATAGGGATTCCGAATCGCCACCGGTTGGCTACCACCTGCGATGGCGTTTGTAACGGTGCCAGCGACGTTCAGTCCGCCAAGGTTAACGTCAGTTGCTGTACCTGACGGGAGATAAATCAGCGGGAGCGATGGTCCGGGCGTAGCACCATCCTTTGTTCGGGCGAGTACTGCCCCGTTAGCAGGAGCCTGCAATGTCGCTTTTGTTGTGCTGGCACCAAGCGTTGAGGTCGATGTAAATGTCGCTGTATGCGTATGCTGCGGCATCTGGGTCGACAACAAAGTTATCTGTTCTGCACCCGACGATTGGCCAATTTGAATGTTGCTCAGACCGGGGCCGGTGCCCCAATGAACCATTGATCGGCCCTGCAGGTTTGGCAGTGCAAAGGTGGTCTGTCCGTTGCCACCAAATTGAGTGCCTAACAGCGCGAAAAGTGCCGAATTCTGAGCAATCGAGATCAGCTGCCCGTTGCAAAACGCCGTGCCACGAGGGGCGAAGTTCCAGCCACCCTGCAAAATTTGGCCGAGATAAATTCCTGACATAGCTAGCTCCCTTTGCTTGTTAAGGATGGATGGTCGTAAATTAAAGTCAATGACCCAAAACGGATTTGTCTTTTTGTACCGGCTTCCCGCCCAAAATATAATTAGAAGCAATCACAGTCACATTTTCGCTCCACCTTGGCGATTTCAATTGAAAATCCAGTCGGTTGGCGCAGCAAAATACGGCGTCTCGCTTTCAAAACTAGCTTCTGGACGGGAATATGCCGAATAGCGCAATCACATGCGTAATACCCAGATAAGGATTTCGGATATTAACGGGCTGGCTGCCACCAGCGACGCTGTTTGTGACCGTACCGGCTACATTAAGCCCGCCCAAATTAACGTCTGTAGCCGTACCCGACGGCAAATAGATCAGCGGCAGTGACGGACCAGGTGTGGCACCATCCTTCGTTCGGGCGAGTACAGCACCATTGGCCGGCGCCTGTAGCGTGGCCTTTGTCGTGCTGGCACCTAATGTTGATGTCGATGTGAAGCTGGCGGTATGCGTGTGTTGTGGCATTTGGTTTGGGACAAGGGTAATCTGCTCCACTCCGCTTTGTTCGCCGAGTTGAACGGGAGATAGGCCGGGGCCGGTACCCCAATGCACCATAGAACGACTTCTCAGGTCGGGCAGGGCAAATGTCGTTTGGCCATTTCCGCCAAATGTCGTGCCGAGCAGTGCGAATAACGCTGTATTCTGCGCAATCGAAAGTAACTGGCCGTTACACAGCGAAGTGCCCCTAGGCGCAAAATTCCATCCGCCCTGAATGATCTGGCCAATATATAAATTTGACATGCAGCCCCTCCTCCGTTCGAAAGGATTTAGCTAAATGTAAAAAAGAGTCAATCTGCCAATCGGGAATCTAGTCCCGAAACGATATTATTTCGTGCGGACCTGCGATAATTGATCGAGCTCATTCTCTACTGGCCGCATCCATTGTGCGGCTGCGGCTTCGATCGCCATTGTTGTCGCCGCTTGTTTGCTTGAAATGTCGCTGTTAAATCCTTGATACGGTTCTTTTGAATCCCGTTTTGAAGCTTCGGCCATGAGTTGGATCGCATCCGCGTCCAACGTCAAACCAAAATGTGCTGGGATAGACGTTGTCGCCGCATCAATTATGTCCGGATAGGCGATGACCAACCCACCGCCCAAATGCTGGTGTGTAATGATCGATTTTCCAATTTTTGCGACAACAAGTGCCGCAAATTCTTCCCGTGATCGTGGCTCTTCATCGTTCAACTCAACCATTTCCCTTGGCATCAGATTTTCTACAGTATGTATGGCTGGTTGACGGAGGAGCGAAACCAGCACTTCGATGGAATTTCTATAAAGAAAAACCCAGTTGACTGACGGAAATGCATTCCGGAAAAGTGCGATGGAATGGGCATTCCAGGCCTCCGCTTTGATCAGGTGATACTTTGCGCCAGTTCCGCTATCCCGACCCAAGGCGGCAACAATTGCCCGCATTACTGTTATCGCGGATTCTTGATCAACCTTTGCCAACCTGATCCATTGAATCACGCCGCCAAGTGGTTCGGGTTCTGAACTGACCAAACTGTCCGGCACCGAAGCATACATTTGCGACAAAAGCGTTGAGCCGCAACGGGACATGTGAAAAATCAGGCCTTTCAAAGGAACTTCCGGTTCCGATCCATAGCCGGAAATCAAAGCCTGCAGGCCTGTCCTGACACGAAATAACCAATTAAACGGCATCGCCTCTGCACGGCGAACGTCTTCTTCGAAAAACGGCCGCGAATGGCGATGCGGGCCAAACCATACCCAATCAAATGCCGGCGTACCGTCTTGCGATTGGACTGTACGGGTCGGCAACCAGCCGATCGGCGGCCAATTGTCCATCTGTAACGGTGCGGATGTGAAACGCCCCAGCCCTAAAGGATCGGGGCGCAATGTTGATGCGAGAATTTCTGCGTTCAGTGGGATCTCCTGTTCAGCGGCCACCTTTAACGATTCCTCGACAAACGCTTTGGCCTCGACAATTGAGGCTAACCGCTGTTGCAAGTCAGGATCGTCGAGTACCCGAATAACAAAAGGATGCAGCTCCAGTGGAAGCGATATCTCCATGTTCTCACTGGCCATTTCCTATTTGCCTCCCGCTTAGCTGTTCGAAACCTTAAATCACGTACCGATTGTTTTCATTCGCAAATGGCTGATCTTCGGCGCTGCGATAGTAGGTCATAGGGAAGGATAGCCGCCGGACGGCAGTTTTCAAAGGTGCGACTTGATGTTCGCACGATCCGTCAAAACAAACAAAATTCCCGGCGCGGGGCCTGATTTCGCAAAACCGGCCATCTGATGAGCGGAACTGCAACTCGCCCCCTTCATCCTCAGCAAGCGTAGAGGCAAAGAACAGGCCGGACACAGGATTGGCGTCATTGTGCCAAATATTTCCTGCTCCACAGCCATCGAGAATATTGAGTGTTATGGTCGCGTCCAGGCGCTTAGAAGGGTATAGTTCAAAACCAAAACTATCGCCCGCAAACTGCTTGAATGCTCCGTGGTAAAATTGCCATAACCAATTTATTTGTTCCCGAATTAGATCGCCGGTCACGACAGAAAAGCTCCAGCTTCCTCCGCCATTGGCTGCGGGGAGGGATCGGTGATAAGCGTTTGACGATAAGGCCCAGTCGCGACTTCATCGATATTCTTGATCCAATTGGCGGGCAGCAAATCCAATGGGTTGAGATCAAGAAGAAAAAGGGTGGCCAATTCATCAGCTTTGCAAGGTCCTTTATGGAGCGGTCAAACAGGATAACAGATCAGGGAAGCCAGCGATCACGCATCCATCGCTGCGCGACTGCTGTTACACGCGCAGTATATTCCTGCGTTTCAGGCCCGACCAGCGGAAGCGCGAAATCCGAAATTGTTGCTGCAATTCCGACATCGTCGATGTTTCGACCCGCAGCTTTCGCATGTCGGGCAATTTCCAGTTCCTGTCCCCAGAAATATATCGAATGAGCTCTAACATTAGCTTGCATAGCTTGTACTTCGGCAATTCTTCCATCCGATACAAGTGGTAACCAGATATCGGGCATCAACAGGTCCACCGATTTTGATGGACGCCAGCTATGCGCATCTCCTTGCTCTATCCGAATTTTAGCCTGAATTTCTTGCGGAAGCTGGCCAAAAATATCCATCTCTTCGTGCAGCGCGATGACCTCTGAATCGAATTCGACAATCGTGACATCCGAAACCTGAGGTCGCAATGCAGTAGCGGAGGCGGCCCATCCCATGCCCAACCCGAATATAACAACATGTCCATAGGCAAGTTCAATTCCAATGGATTGGCTTTCCAATTCCATTGGCGTGATCGACATCCAGACATCGCCATCTCGAATTAGCGCCGCCATCGATGGGACTAAAACCGCTGGCCCCCAATAACCCTGGCAGAGTATGTTTTGTGTAAGTCTCAAAACCCACTGACCGCGTTGCATGGGGGCATATTTTGGAACAAAGAAACCGGGATTGAATTCTATCAGATCAGACAGCGCCATCGTTCCTCGCACAAAAAAGAGACAGAAGCTTTTTCGGTTAATCCCTGAAGAGCTCGAAATTATCGGAGATGCACGGAATTTGATATAAAAATCATATGTCTTTGGGTCGCATGGGTTCCCCATTAAAGGAGGGGCCTACAACTGTAAATCGTCTCAAAAACTCCATAAAACATTGATATATAACGAAAACAATCGTTTCGTTGTTGTTGGGTGTTTATCTCTATTTGCCTATTTGGGCGGCAACCATTCGCTTTCGTTATAACAGGGCAACATTGTGTCAAAGCCAGCGGAGTAAATGTCGCAAGACAACTCACAAATAGATCAGGACAAAGGACAGCGCCGAGAGAAAACTGAACAGGGTGGCGTCGAGCACTCCCTCCACTCCATGTAGAGTAATAGATCCATCCGTCTTCGTATCGCGGTCGCGGTGATTGCTATCCAAGCAAAATGATCTCGTAATAGATTCTCCAATACGCTTGCTACCGCTTTGTTTGAGGTTTCTTGAACCTCAAACTCATGCTCATTGGTGCGGCTGACCTGACGTCCGCACAATTTGATGCCCATAAACGCCTTCGAGATAATTAGCCGAAAACCGCCAAACAGGAACTTAGCCACTATGGTCGAGGTCCCTGCATTTTTCAATTTAAGTGAGCTTCGGCGCGGCTTCGAATACCGAGACACGCTATCGATCTTGTAGCCAACCGTATGGATTCAATGATAACGTGATTCTAATCCCGTACTCAAATTTGGTCGTGTGCCATTTTGAAATTTATGAGATTTGAAAAAGCTGCGTACTGCAACATATCGCGATGCATTGCTTTGCAGCAATCAGGTTGGTCTAAAAGGTAACCTGAACCAAAATCGATTTTATTTCTACATTAGAAACAATAGATTATTTGATAAAATGGTTCCCCGGTAAGGATTCGAACCTCAATAGACGGAGTCAGAGTCCGTAGTCTTACCGTTAGACGACCGGGGAATGTGGGCGGCGCATTAGGCGGCTATGGGCGGGCTGTCAATTGCCCTCGCGTGGCGAAAAGGGGCGCGCAAAGCGAACGGGTTGAATTTTTAAGCGTTTGTCGGTAGCACTGGTTTCAAGCACCGGGCGGTATCATCCGTACGCCGGATAGAAAAACGAAATGAGTGAGGCCATGGGCGAACAGTTCGCACCATCGCCGCGAAAAGGGAATAAGGGCAAAGCTGGCCGGGGGAAACGACCAAATCGCCTGAAGTCCACCGATGCGGCAGCAGGAGGATCCCAGAATAGCACGCAGCGGCAGGCGGCGCCCAATGTTGACGCTTCAAAACCAGCACCCTTTGCAGGCTTTGGCGGACGCAATGGCTGGCTCGGCAAAACCGCTTATGCAGCATTGGATCTGGGTACCAACAATTGCCGATTGCTGATTGCGCGCGCTTCGCAAGACGGCTTCACTGTCGTCGATGCCTTTTCGCGCGTTGTGCGGCTGGGCGAAGGGTTGGCAACAACTGGCAAAATGAGCGACGAAGCAATGGACCGCGCGGTAGAGGCGCTGTCTGTCTGTGCCGAGAAATTGAAGCGGCGCAATGTTGTGCTGGCGCGTTCGGTCGCGACAGAGGCCTGTCGGCAGGCTGTCAATGGCGCACAATTTATTGACCGAGTGAAGCGCGAAACCGGAATTGTGCTCGACGTGATTTCACCCAAGGAAGAGGCACGGCTTGCCGTTATGGGTTGCCATGCGTTGCTGGAGGAAGGCGAGGGGCCTGCGCTGATTTTCGATATAGGCGGCGGTTCGACTGAAGTGGTGCTGGTTTCCACCGACGGCGTCGTTCCCGAAATTCTCGACTGGGTCAGCATCCCCTGGGGTGTGGTTTCGCTGACCGAAAGCACACCGCTGGAAAACGAGGATGCCGAGGCGCTCGAGCAAACCTATGCGGCGATGCGAGAGAAAGTCGCCAATGCCTTTGCCGATTTTGCCTCGCGCCTGCCGCAAGATTCGGGCGATCACCGGTTGCTCGGCACATCGGGGACGGTGACAACTCTGGCGAGTGTTTATCTGGAATTGCCTAGCTATGATCGGCGGGCGATTGACGGGTTGCATTTACCAACACAGGCGATGCGCGAGATCAGCCAGACGCTTGCAAGCTTACCACCCGCCGGACGTGCGCAATTCCCGACCATAGGGAGTGAACGTTCCGATCTTGTGGTCGCCGGCTGTGCAATTCTGGAATCGATCATCGATATCTGGCCAGGCGAGCGACTGGGCGTTGCGGACCGCGGGATTCGCGAAGGCATATTGCGCGCGCTGATGGCAAGCGGCAAACGCCGCGGAAGGCGCTGAACTCATGACGAAATCCCTTTTTGGCGGCAACCAGTCGGGCCGTAGCAAGGCCACCAAGGAACGGGTGAAGACGGCGCGCAAACGCAGCCCGCAATCAGCCCGCTGGCTCGAACGGCAATTGAACGATCCCTATGTCAAACGCGCGCAGACCGACGGCTTTCGCAGCCGCGCCGCGTATAAGCTGATCGAGCTCGACGAGAAGTTCGGGTTCCTGAAAGGCAAAAAGGCGGTCGTCGATTTGGGTATGGCACCTGGCGGTTGGACTCAGGTTGTTCGCAAGCGCCTGCCGGGGGCAAAAGTCGTCGGTATCGACCTGTTGCCGGTTAATCCTATCGACGGTGTCGAGATCTTTGAAATGGATTTCATGGATGACGCGGCACCCGCACGGTTATCAGAGGCTTTGGGACAGGCTCCGGACCTTGTGATTTCGGACATGGCGGCGAACACAGTTGGGCATCGTCAGACGGACCATTTGCGGACAATGGGGCTGGTCGAGGCGGCCGCCGACTTTGCGATCCAGACGCTTGCCGAGGGTGGCGATTTTGTATCGAAGGTATTTGCGGGCGGCACCGATACCGAATTGCTCGCGATGTTGAAGGCCAATTTTGAGACCGTCAAACATGGCAAGCCGCCATCAAGCCGCAAAGGATCGGTTGAGCTGTTCGTTGTGGCTCGGGGACGCAAGGCTCAGTCGCCGGGGGGCTGATCGCTCTTTTTGCGCTGCCTAGCGGTATAGGGGCCCCATATCCAGCGCATCCACGTGACGGCGGAGAAAAGGGGAATGCAAATCAGTCCGGCCAGTACATGTTGTGGCTGCCATCCTTCCCAAAAGCGAAGACCGCTTTTGAGGTAACCCATTACAACCACCAGACCCAGCATAGCTGAGGCATATGGCAATATTCCCGGCCACATCTTTGGCGGGATATCCATCAGGCTTTATTGCGCGCCTTGGCCACAGCCGCTTTCAGTGCATCATATCCCATAGCGCCTTCAAGGATCTGTCCGCCGATCACAAAGGTGGGGGTGCCGTTGAAACCAATTTGTTGCATCATCGCCAGATTGCCATCGATTTCGGCGGCAATTTCGGGTGATTTGGCATCGTTTGCAGCACGCGCCATATCAAGACGTGCCTTCTGTGCAGCGGCCTGAATGCTGTTGGCGTTGGGTGGGCCGACAGCAAACATCGCATCGTGGAAGGCTTTATGCTTGCCTTGCTTGGCGGCTGCGGCGCCCAGCGAGCAGCGTCGCGGCTTGCGGGTGCTAATATTGGCAATTCGCGGTAAATGACGCGAACACTCTTGTCGCTGGCGATCAGCTTTTGCACATCGGCCACCGACCCTTTGCAATAGCCGCAGCTATAATCGGTGAATTCAACCAATGTTACGTCGCCTGAAGGATTGCCCGCGACGGCACCGGCGAAGGGCTTTGTCAGCGTGGAACCGGCGCTGGTCAGGCGTTTTGCCTGTTCGCGTTGCTGCAGAATTTCGACGGCCTCGGTTATGATTTCCGGATTTTCCAATATGTAAACGCGCACCAGTGCTTCGGTTGCGGCGCGTTCCGATGCACTCATCCCGGCTGCTGCGAGAGCCTTGTCCGCCTGTGCGCCGGCATTAGCGGTTGCAGTACCCGCGTCATCGACACCTTTGCTATTCTTGTAGAATAGAAAGCCGCCACCAAGCAGCAGAGCGAGCGCGATAGCTGCCATCAGAACAAGCAGCGGATTGGAATTTTTTGTTTCAGTCATGCCATGCCGCCTAGCGTCTTGCGGTGTTGCTTACCAGTCCTGAACAGGATCAGCGGCGCTTCTTTTCGAGTTTGGCGACTTCGGCTTCGGCAACCAGTTTGATGTCCTGCGCACGGATCCAGTCGTGCGAATATTCCGGCAGCCCTGCCATTGCCGTTGCCGCGTTGGGCAGGGCGAGTTGCGGCGCGCCTTCCATCAGATAACGTTCGGCACTGGCAAGCGCTGCGCGCGGGGTGTCGCCATTGGCCTCATAGACCACACCCAGTTGGTACCAGGCAAAGGGGTTGTTATTGTCCTTGGCGACGGCTGAGCGCAGCACGCGTTCGGCCTCGGTCAGGTTGTTCTTATCCTCGGTCGCAATCAGCGCATGGCCAAAAATGGCAGCGATCAACGGCTGGTTGCTGGTCAGATCGACCGCCCGACGCAACGATGCAAGCGCGTCTTTCGGACGCCCGGATTCGAGCAATATCTGTCCCTGCAATTCCAGGAAATAGGGATCGTCCGGATTGCGCGAAACCAGTATATTGGCTTCGTTGAGTGCCTTGTCGGGATAGGCCGCCTTGTGCCAGGCATAGGCGCGCGCATAATGCCCGGCGACCGATGTGTTGGTCTCAGGGTAATCGCGCAAAGTTGCGTTGGGGTCGGCGATATAGCCCTGCAGCTTGGCCTTGATCCGCTGAAAATCGGATTCCCATTTTGGGTTGATGGGGGCTTCCCATGCCGGGTCGGCCTTATAGGTGTCTTCGAGAACCGTTATGCGCTCACCCGACAAGGGGTGGGTGCGGTCATAACTATCCTCTTGCGGGATGCCGAGGCGGAATTCGTGGTTCTGCAGCTTTTTGAAAAAGTTCACCGAACCGCGCCCGGTAATCCCTGCCTTTGACAAATAACGCGCACCCGATGCGTCAGCGACGCTTTCCTGAACGCGGCTGAAAGCGAGGAATTTGCCGATCGCGGCGCGCTGTCCGGCCTGCATTATCGCCATGCCGGCTTCAGCAGCGCCTGCGGCAATGGCTGCGGCGGCGAGAACGAGGCTGGCGATGGAAATGCCCGATGCTGCCTTCATCCCATCGCCGTAACGAATGACATGCCCGCCTTCGATATGGCCGAGCTCATGGGCGATAACGCCTTGAACTTCGTTGGCAGTGGACGCGGTGTTGATCAGACCGCTGTGAATATAAACCGTCTGGCCACCCGCGACGAAGGCGTTGACCGATTTGTCGTTGATCAGGACGATATCGACATTCGCCGGATCAAGCCCCGAAGCCGCAACGATCGGCCGTGATATCTCGTCAAAAAAGGCCTCGGTCTCGGCATCGCGCAACACCGATTGGGCCAAAGCGGGCGGAGCGCAGAGCGAAACTGCGCATAGCGCAGCGATGCCATTGCGCAGCAGGAACCGGATTTGAAAAGAGGCCATTCCGCCGATTTGTCTTATGCTTACTGAATGGCCAATGAAGCGCGGTGACCGAAGCGATGATTTCGCTGCGGTCGCCGCTTCATGTTTCATCCAAAGGTACGCTGCCACCAGCCCTGTCGCGGTGCGCCACCATTGTCGCCATCGTCGCTTGCAGCAGGCGCTTCGGCCTTGGCAGACGCGGTCATTTTGGCATCGCCAGCCGCTGCCTTGCTTTTGCGGGCAGGGCGCTTGGGCTTGGCTGGTTCAGCGGCCTCATCAACGACCGGAGCCTCTGCGGGTGCGGCTTTTTCAGCCGGTGCAGCCTTTGCGCGGCTTTTGCGCTTGGGCTTTTCAGGCGCGGCTTCTGGTTCAGCGACCGGAAGCTCTGCTTCGGCGGCTTCGACCGCTGCTTTGGGTTTGCGACCGCCACGCTTTTTGGGCGCTTCTGCTTCGGGGGCTGCGGCTTCGACCGGTTCGGCTACAGCTTCCGATGCGGGGACGTCGTCGTTTGTTTCGACACGGTCAGATTGACCACGACGTCCACGATTGCGACCGCCACGCGAACGGCGCTTGGCAGCGGGTGCTTCTTCAGCAGGTTCAGCGGTCTGGGCTTCGCCCTCGTCTGCACCTTCTTCAGCTTCGCCAACCGAACCACCGGTTTCGTTTTCACGATCACGATTGCGTCCACCACGGCGGCCCCTGCGGCGACGTTTGCGCCGTGCCGACGCTTCGTCGCGGGTTTCTTCGGAATCGGTAGTGCGGTCGTCTTCTTCCTCGGCTTCTACACCATCTTCATCTTCATAATCCGGTTCGTCATCGTCCAGATCTTCGAAAATGGGTGCGGGAAGTGTCGGGCGTTCCGGGCGTGGACCCGATGCCGACACGACCATCTTGGCGCCTTCAATCTCGCCATTGGGCAGGACATTGACCTGCACATGATAGCGGTCTTCGATATCGGCGAGTTCGAAACGCTTGTTGTTGAGGATATAGATGCTCGCTTCCTGGCTAGCCTGAAGCAATATCTGGTTGCCATGACCGCGTGCGGCCTCTTCCTCGATCAGGCGCAGTGCCGAGAGCGCGGAGGAGGATGCGGTGCGGACGAGGCCGGTGCCTTCGCAATGCGGGCATTCGCGGGTTGATGCCTCTAGAACGCCGGTGCGCAGACGCTGACGACTCATTTCCATCAGGCCAAAGCTGGAGATGCGACCAACCTGGATGCGCGCACGATCGTGCTTCAGCGCTTCCTTCATCATCCGCTCGACCTTACGGACATTGCCGCGATGATCCATGTCGATGAAGTCGATGACGATCAGGCCGGCCATATCGCGCAGGCGCAACTGGCGGGCGATTTCGCGCGCCGCCTCCAGGTTGGTGCTGAGCGCAGTTGCCTCAATACCATGTTCCTTGGTCGAGCGGCCGGAGTTGATGTCGATCGAAACCAGTGCTTCGGTCGGGTTGATCACAATATAGCCGCCCGACTTCAACTGGACGACCGGTTGGTACATTGCGTTCAACTGATCTTCGACATTCGACCGCTGAAACAGCGACACCGGATCGGCATAATGCTTCACCCGCTTTGTATGGCTGGGCATCAGCAGCTTCATAAAGTCTTTTGCAGCTTTATAGCCTTCGACGCCTTCGACTAGGACTTCGTCGATATCCTTGTTATAAATGTCGCGGATTGCGCGTTTGATCAGGTCGCTGTCGGTGTGGATCAGCAACGGTGCGCTGCCTTTCAGCGTGCGCTCGCGCACTTCGTCCCAAAGCCTTGCGAGATAGTCGAAATCGCGTTTGATCTCGGTCTTGGTGCGCGCAAGCCCCGCAGTGCGGATGATGCAGCCCATGGTCGAGGGCAGTTGCAAGTCAGAAACGACTGTCTTCAACCGCTTGCGATCCGCAGCGCTTGAAATCTTGCGGCTGATCCCGCCACCATGGCTGGTGTTGGGCATCAAGACACAATAGCGTCCAGCAAGGCTGAGATAGGTGGTGAGAGCCGCGCCCTTATTGCCGCGTTCTTCCTTCACGACCTGCACCAGCAAGACCTGACGGCGATGGATCACGTCCTGGATCTTGTAGCGACGACGCAGATTCAGCCGCTTGGCGCGAACTTCGTCGCTGGCTTTGGCGACATTGCTGCGACCTCCGCGTCCGCGACGGCGACGGTTGTTACGACCATTGGCGCGATCCTCTTCGGAATCTTCCGAACCGGAATCGCCATTGTCGTCCTGACCATTGGCATCGAAATCAGGCTCTTCGCCTTCAGACATATCGATGGTGTCGATGCGGTCGTCGCTGTCGACTTCGATGAAATCGCTGTCTTCATCATCATGCGCGTCAGATCGCATGATGTCGGCGGGTTCGTCGTCCTCATCCTCTTCCTGCTCGCGCAGCGCGGCTTCTTCGGCTGCAGCTTCGGCTTCTTCAGCCAGCAAGCGTTCGCGGTCTTCGCGCGGGATCTGGTAATAGTCGGGGTGGATTTCGCTGAAGGCCAGAAAACCATGGCGATTGCCACCATAGTCGACAAATGCCGCCTGCAATGAGGGTTCTACACGGGTAACCTTGGCGAGATAGATATTGCCTTTGAGCTGTTTGTGCTCGGCAGATTCGAAATCAAACTCCTCGATTTTGTTCCCTGTGACGACTGCGACCCGGGTTTCCTCCCGGTGACGCGCGTCGATTAGCATACGCGTTGACATTGATAATACTCCGCACAGCGGTCCAGAGCCTTTCCGGCTCGCTCCAGCTGCGTTCTTTTGTTCTGATTGTTGAGGAAGCCGCCACAGCTGCGCATTACGGCGCATTATGTTTGCGGTTCCATGATAATGTTTTGCGAATGTCTGCTGCATGGGCACCGCGAGCACGCAGGGCTGAGGCGATAATGTCCACCCGAACGCCAGACCCGATCGGATCGGCGGAGGGGGGAATTTCATGCCACATGCAACGTCAACCTGTAATGCATCACCGCATTATCGAGAAAGTTCGATTGACTGCGGGGACCAATAAGCGCGGATTTGGCAATGCGCCCTATCCACGAATGCTGGGTGCTAGCACCACCACCGTTCAGGAGCAAGCGTAACCGTGTAGCGTGCAATCTCCAAGGCTATGTCCCGCCAATTACCGAAATCGTGCCTAATGCGCCGTTAACCGCGTCTCGATACCACGATTTACAGTCTGGTCCCTAAAGCAGCCTGCGGAATAGTGAAGGGAACCGACCCAGTGAAAGTCAAAAACATCTGGACCAGCACGCGGATTTTTCCGCATAAGACGAATATGCTGGTTGGTTCTCTGATTATGGCGGCAGCGACACTTCTGCCCACGTCTGCGCAGGCAGGCGGGATTCGTTCGGTTGCCGCCGACGGCGCGGCTGTCGTGGTGGAATTTGACGATATTGTCAGCAAGGCATCGGTCTTTGCGCTCAGCGGACCCGACCGCATTGCCGTCGATATCGAGGGCGCGACAGTCGGCCAAAACGAAATGCTCGCTGGAGCGTTCCGCCAAGTCAGGCAAGGGCAATTCAACAGCGATACTGCCCGCCTTGTTTTCGACCTCGACCAGCCGGTTGTGGTTACCGGCGGAAGCTTTGCCGCCGATGGTCGATCATTACGCCTCAACGTCGTTCCGGCATCCGGCGATGAATTTGTGCGATCAATGGCGTCAATGCGCAAGGAAATCGTCCCGCCGGCAGCCTTCCGTTCGCAACCGCCAAAGGGGCGGTATGAAGTGAGCGCGCCGATTGGCAAAGGCGTTGCGAGGGGGCTACCGAAAATTCATGGACCCGCAGATTCGCGACTGCCGCTTGTCCTGATCGACGCTGGCCATGGTGGACATGATCCGGGCGCAATCAGTCCGCATGGGGGGATGCGCGAAAAAGACATTACGCTGTCCATCGCCCGCTCGATCCGCGACGAACTGGTGAAATCGGGGCGCATTCGCGTTGCATTGACCCGCGACACCGACCGGTTCCTCGTCCTACAGGACCGCTATGGCATCGCGCGCAAGATGAAAGCCGATCTGTTCATTTCGATCCATGCCGACAGCGCCGAAAACCAGACCGCCCGTGGCGGCAGTGTCTATACCTTGTCTGAAGTTGCCTCGGACCGCGAAGCACAGCGGCTTGCCTCACGCGAGAATAAGTCGGACATCATCAATGGCGTCAATCTGGGCGGCACAAATGCCGAGGTTTCTTCGATCCTGATCGACCTGACCCAGCGTGAAACGATGAATGTCTCGGCCAATTTTGCCAAGCTTTTGATGCGCGAGGCCAAGCCCAATTTGACCTTGCGCGGGACAGCCCACCGCTTTGCTTCTTTCATCGTGCTAAAGGCGCCGGACACCCCCTCTGTCCTGTTTGAAACCGGCTATTTGTCAAACGCCGAAGATGCCGCCTTTCTCTCATCGGGCAGCGGCCAGCGCAAAGTGGGGCAATCGGTTTCAAGCGCAGTGCAGGCACATTTTGCAAAGCGTCTCGCCAAGCGTTAAAATTCAACTTCGATCGCCAATAAGGGCTTCGACAAATGCGGGCATTGCGCTTATCGAGGCGCGATGGACGATTCACCTGACCTGAACATCCCTGCACGCGATCCGGACATGCCCGACGACGCGCTCGGACTCGGTCTGGTCGAACCGGCGATTAAGCCAAAAGCGGAAGCATCGTCACCTTACCGCGTGCTTGCGCGTAAATACCGTCCGCAGAATTTCGCCGAACTGATCGGTCAAGACGCTATGGTCCAGACGCTGGGCAACGCTATAAAGCGCGAACGGTTGGCGCATGCCTTCCTGATGACCGGGGTGCGCGGGGTTGGCAAAACCTCCACCGCGCGGCTGATTGCAAAGGCGCTCAATTGCACTGGACCAGACGGGCAGGAGGGCCAACCATTGATCCCTGCGGAGTTTGCGAGGCCTGTATTTCGATTGCCGAGGGACGGCATATCGATGTGATCGAAATGGATGCCGCGAGCCACACTGGCGTCGATGATGTCCGCGAGATTATCGAGGCGGTGCGCTACGCAGCGGTATCCGCGCGCTACAAAATCTACATCATTGACGAAGTTCACATGCTGTCCAAAAATGCGTTCAACGCGCTTTTGAAGACGCTGGAAGAACCGCCTGCACATGTGAAGTTCCTATTTGCGACGACCGAAGTCAACAAGGTGCCGGTGACGGTGCTGTCACGTTGCCAACGCTTCGACCTGAAACGCATATCGGCTGATAAGCTTGCGGCGCATTTTGGTGAAATTTGCCTCAAGGAAGCGGTGACCGCTGAGCCAGAGGCATTGATGCTGGTGGCGCAAGCCGCCGAGGGTTCTGTGCGCGACGGGCTTTCGATCCTTGATCAGGCGATTGCCCATGCCGATATGGCGGCCGGCGAGGGCCCCGCTGGCGGAGCGCAGGTCAGCGCGGCTCAGGTGCGTGAAATGCTCGGCCTGTCCGACCGCGCAGCGGTGCGGCGGATTTTGGGGCTGATGCTAGACGGCGACGCGCAATCGGTGCTGGGAGAAACGCGTGAGCAATATGTGCTGGGCGTCGAACCGTTGGCGACGCTGGCCGGATTGCTGCGCGAAGTGCATCTGCTCACGCTCGCGAAATTGGGCGCGCCATGATGCGTCGCTGCCACAAGAGGCACGCGACGAAGTTGAGCGGCGCAGCGACGTGCTGTCTTTCCCGCAATTGCACCGGCTGTGGCAATTGATGCTGAAGGGGCATGATGAGGTTTCGCGCGCATCCATGCCCTTAGAAGCTTGCGAAATGGCGTTGCTGCGCGTGATGCACGCGGCGCAAATGCCCGATCCGGGAGAGCTGGCGCGAATGCTGAAAGAGGGCGGTGTACCATCACAGGCGAGTGTCGCCCCTGTCGCCGTGCCGACAATGGGTGGCGAAGCACCTGCGGCGAAAGAGGCAACCTTCCCGACCGATTTCGGCGCGCTGGTCGATGCGCTTGACCGGGGTGGTCATCCCAATGTTGCAGCAACTTTGCACGACGTAGTTCGCTTGGTCAGTTATGCGCCGCCACGTCTGGAATTCCAGTTTGCGGGGCCAGTGCATCAGGGCTTTCATGCCGATCTCAACGACGCTCTTTACCGGATGACTGGAACGCGGTGGGAGATTGCCGAAACGACAGGCGAAGCGCAGCCCAGCCTGTACGAACAGGAATTGGCAGCGCGCGCCACCGAAGATAGCGCAATTCTTGAATCCCCACTGGTCAAAGCCGCGCTTGAGGCGTTTCCAGAGGCCATGGTAGAAATTGACGGGCGCGTTCTCAATGTTCTGAATGCAGCCGAAGTACGGAGTTTATCGGCATGAAATCTATGGAAGAAATGTTAAAGGCGGCGCAAGACGCGGCGCAGACCATCCAGAAACAGATGGAGGAAGCCCAGGTAACGCTCGACAAGATCAAGGTTGAGGGTGTTTCGGGTGGCGGCCTCGTCAAAGTTCGCGCCAGCGCCAAGGGGCGCATCCTGTCGCTTGCGATCGACGATAGCTTGATTGTGCCTTCCGATAAGCAAATGCTCGAAGACCTGATCGTCGCAGCTTTCAACGATGCACGGGAAAAGGCCGACACCGCGAGCAATGCCGAAATGGGCAAGATGACCAGCGGCTTGCCCTTGCCCGGCGGCTTCAAACTGCCCTTCTGATCGGGCTGTTTTGCACAGTTTATTACAGCAATATGCCGCAATACCGTTGAAAGCCTGAAATTTGGTCGCATATTGGGGCTGAATAAGGAGGCATGCGTGCCTCCGCCGGAGATATTATGAACCAGTTGCTTCCTCTTTTACCGCTGCGCGACATTGTCGTCTTCCCGGGCATGATCGTTCCGCTGTTCGTCGGGCGCGCGAAATCGGTCGTTGCGCTTGAAAAGGCGATGGCGGGCGACAAGGAGATTTTCCTCGTCACTCAGCTTGACCCGGCTGAGGAAGACCCCGATTTTGACGACCTCTATTCCATGGGGGTTTCGGCGTCGATCATGCAGTTGCTCAAATTGCCCGATGGCACCGTGCGAGTGCTGGTCGAGGGCAAAGAGCGGTCGCAACTGGTGCGCTTGCACGCGCATGCCGACGATTATTTCGACGCCGAAATCGAAGCTGTTGTTCAGGACGCTGCCGAAGGGCCGGAAACCACCGCGCTGATGCGCTCGGTGATTGACCAGTTTGAAAATTACGCAAAGCTCAACAAGAAACTGCCGGCGGAAACCGCAGTGCAGTTGAGCGAAATCGACGATGCTGCACAATTGGCAGATGCGGTCGCTGCCAATATCAACCTGAAAGTGGCGGATAAACAGGCGCTATTGGTGGAAACCGATCCGCTCAAGCGGCTCGAAATGGCCTTTGCCTTCATGGAAGGCGAATTGGGCGTGCTGCAGGTCGAAAAGAAAATCCGTGGTCGTGTGAAGCGGCAGATGGAAAAGACCCAGCGCGAATATTATCTCAACGAGCAGTTGAAGGCGATCCAGCGCGAATTGGGCAATGGCGACGAAGAAGGCAGCGATGAGCTGACCGAAATCCAGACCAAGATCGATACGCTGAAGCTTTCGAAAGAAGCCAAGACCAAGGCGCAGGCGGAGCTGAAAAAGCTGCGCAATATGGCGCCGATGTCAGCTGAAGCGACCGTCATCCGCAACTATCTGGACGCGCTGCTTGGCGTGCCTTGGGGCAAGAAATCAAAACTGAAGCGCGACATTGCCAAGGCGCAGGAAGTGCTCGATGCCGACCATTTCGCGCTCGAAAAAGTCAAGGACCGGATTGTCGAATATCTGGCAGTGCAGGCGCGCACCAACAAGCTGAAGGGGCCGATCCTCTGCCTAGTCGGCCCTCCGGGTGTCGGCAAGACCTCGCTTGGCAAGTCGATCGCCAAGGCGACCGGACGCGAATTCATCCGCCAATCGCTTGGCGGAGTGCGGGACGAAGCCGAAATTCGTGGTCATCGCCGCACCTATATCGGATCGATGCCGGGTAAGGTTGCTTCCAACCTGAAAAAAGCGGGGACGATGAACCCGTTGTTCCTGCTCGATGAAATCGACAAATTGGGGCAGGATTTCCGCGGCGATCCGGCATCGGCGCTGCTCGAGGTGCTTGACCCTGAACAGAATAACAAGTTCAACGACCATTATCTCGAAATCGACCTTGATCTGTCGGACGTGATGTTCGTGACCACCGCGAACAGCATGAACCTGCCGCAGCCTTTGCTCGACCGGATGGAGATCATCCGGCTTGAAGGCTATACCGAGGACGAAAAGCTCGAAATCGCCAAGCGCCATCTGCTCGACAAGCAGATCGAGGCGCACGGGTTGAAGAAGGGCGAGTTTTCGCTCAGCGACGATGCGCTGCGCGATCTCATTCGCTATTACACCCGCGAGGCGGGGGTGCGCACATTGGAACGCGAGATTGCCAAGCTGGCGCGCAAAGTGCTGCGTCGCATCTTGGAAGGCAAAACCGAAGGCGTTGCGATCACGCCGGAGAATCTCGCCGAATTTTCGGGTGTTCGCAAATATCGCCATGGAATCGGCGAAGATGAAAACCAGATTGGCGCAGTTACCGGGCTTGCCTGGACCGAGGTCGGCGGCGAGTTGCTGACCATCGAAGCGGTCACCGTTGGCGGCAAAGGGCAGATCAAGACCACCGGTAAGCTGGGCGAAGTGATGTCGGAATCGATCCAGGCGGCGCTGTCCTATGTGAAGGCACGCGCGCCCAGCTATGGCATCAAACCGTCGATTTTCAATCGAAAGGATGTGCACATCCACTTACCCGAAGGCGCGGTGCCCAAGGACGGGCCGTCGGCTGGGGTAGGGATGGTAACCGCCATTGTTTCGACGTTGACCGGGATTGCAGTCCACCGCGATGTCGCGATGACCGGCGAAGTCACTTTGCGCGGAAGGGTGCTGCCGATTGGCGGGCTGAAGGAAAAGCTGCTTGCTGCGTTGCGCGGTGGCATCAAGACTGTGCTGATCCCGCAGGAAAATGAAAAGGACCTTGCCGAGATTCCTGACAACATCAAGGAAGGTCTCGAAATCCTGCCGGTCAGCCATGTCGATCAAGTGCTAGCGCGAGCGTTGGTTGCGCCGCTTGACCCCGTCGAATGGACCGAAGCCGATGAATTGGCAGCATTACTTCCGCCGACTGCAGCAGTGTCTGGTGGACCCGCTGTTACCCATTAAGCGCATGAATTCGGGCAGTTATCGACAGATATTCGATGAATTCTTTAAAGCACGGTTTTATGCCGAGTTTTCCTTTGACAGGGGCGGCATAGTTCTTGATTACTCGCGGCCCGGCCTTACGCGACTCCGGTCCGGAAACGGTCTAATTCATCACTCGAGAGGGGGATCCCGATACCATGAACAAAAATGATCTTGTAGGCGCAGTTGCAGATGCAAGCGGCCTGAGCAAAACCGACGCAGGTAAAGCTGTTGAAGCAACTTTCGACGCCATTACCAAGGCATTGAAGAAGGGCGACGAAGTTCGCCTCGTCGGCTTCGGCACCTTCGCTGTCGCCAAGCGTAAGGCTTCAACCGGCCGCAACCCGCGCACCGGCGAAGAAATGAAGATTCCGGCTTCGAACCAGCCCAAGTTCAAGGCTGGCAAGGCTCTGAAAGACGCTGTCAACTAAGCCTTTCGCATCTTGATGCATTAAAGGGCGGGGCCATTGGCTCCGCCCTTTTTATTTGGGGGGGGATGGAGGTTCAAAGAGCCTCTCCAATCTCCGTTCGTGCTGAGCTTGTCGAAGCACTATGCCACGAACTCGGCTGACTCGTCCTTCGACAGGCTCAGGACGAACGGGTAGGGGGCTTTAATTCATTCTCGCTCATTGCGCGCAGACCGAACAGCCCAAACCCTCAAGCCGCCAGCTTCAACTCACCCTGATCACCAGCCCCGTGCAGCGCCAGCGCACCGGCCCAATGATCCGTGCGCTCACAGCCTCCGACCACGCGCAGTCGCGCACCGGTATAGCGTTGCTCCCCCAGCCGGATCACCCGCTCCACAGCAACACCGCGCGACGTGGTTACCGTCACAATTCGATCCCATTTGCCAGCAGCAGTCGCCAACATGGCATAGAGCGAAAGGCCAAGGGCAAGGGCGAAAAGGGTTGCGGCAAACAATGTCATCAGAACCTCCAAAACGTCAGCATTTGCGTTAATGTTCACGAAATGTTCTTTCGCGTCAAGCGAAAAATGCGGCACGCCCAAAATCCGCCGCTGCCCATGATCTGCACCACGCGCATTGCGCCGTACGGCTTGTCCCGATAGACCCCTTGCAAAGCGCAATTCGGGGAGGCTCGCATCATGGGTAAATTGGCAACAACATTCGCCGGGCTGGCACTCGCTGCCACCGCCTCAGTCTCAGCATCCGCCCAATCCCCATTGCGCCCCGATCAGTCGGCCTTCCGTGAACTCTATGCAGAACTGGTCAACACCAACACCGCTTACTCCACGGGCAGCTGCACCCGTGCCGCCGAACAGCTTGCCGCGCGGATGCACGCCGCCGGTTTCAGCAAAGAGGATGCCCGCGTCGTCGTCGTCCCCGGCTATGAGCGCGAAGGCAATCTGGTCGCGGTGCTGCCCGGCACCTCCAAAAAGCTGAAGCCCATGTTGCTGCTCGCACATATCGATGTGGTCGAGGCGAGGCGGGAGGATTGGACCCGCGATCCCTTCACCCTGATCGAGGAGGACGGTTTTTTCTACGCGCGCGGCGTGTCCGACGACAAGGTTCAGGCGGCGATCTGGGTCGACAGCCTGATCCGTTTCAAGAAAGAGGGCTATCGCCCCAAACGCACGATCAAGGTCGCGGCAACTTGCGGCGAGGAAAGTTCGAGCACTGCGTTGAACGGTGCCGAATGGCTCGCGCGCAACATGCCTGACACGCTCTCCGCCGAGTTCGCGCTGAACGAAGGCGGGGGAGGACGGCTCGACAAGGATGGCAAACCGCAATTTCTGGGAATTCAAGTGGGGGAGAAAGCCAACCGCATTTTCGATCTGGAGGCGACCAATCCCGGCGGGCACAGCTCGGTCCCGCGTCCCGACAATGCGGTCTATGACCTGGCCGAGGCGATTGTCGCGGTAAAGCGTCTGGGCTTTCCGGTGCAGCTGAACGACACCACCCGCGCCTTCCTGAAACAAATGTCGCCCACCGCACCCGCCGCGGGGGCAAATTGCGATTGCCAACCTGCTGGCGGATGAAGGCAATGCAACGGCAGCGGCGATCCTTTCAACCGATCCGGTGATGAACTCGACGCTGCGTACCACCTGCGTCGCAACCATGCTGGAGGCGGGCCACGCGCCCAATGCCTTGCCGCAACGCGCAAAGGGCGTGGTCAATTGCCGCATCGTCCCCGGCATGAGTACCGAGGAAACACAGGCGGCGATCGAAAAAGCCATCGCCAACCCGCGCGTGACGGTGAAATTGCGCAAGCCGCACCGCCCGATGGCGGTCGCCCCGCCGCTCGACAAACGCATCCTTGATCCGGCGGTCAAGCTGGCGGGCGAGTTGTTCCCCGGCGTGCCGATGGTCCCCACCATGTCCACCGGCGCCACCGACGCCACGATGACCGCGCTGATCGGCATCCCCACCTATGGCATCCCCGGCATATTCTACGAAGCCGACGGCGGCGGCATCCACGGCCTGAACGAGCGGTTGCGGGTGAAGTCGGTCTATGAAGGCAGGGATTATCTGCACCGGTTGATACAGGTTTACGCCGAGCGGTGAGGGGGTGGGTGCGTTTATATGGGTAAATATGCACGTGTTATCGTAGTTCCGGCCGCGAGCTATATATGGGAGCTGGGGATCGGGAACATGATTGAGAGCCGCCTCATTGGCTTTGAAAATAAGATGATATTCGAACGTGTTGTCTCGACTACAGCCACCTATTTATATCGCGAATGATATGTTCCGACCAAAGATAAAGATACCTTGGAAGAAATCCAGTCTCTGTCCGTGCGGTAGTGGAAAAACACTAAATCGCTGTTGCGCGGGGATTGACGGTACGCCTCGATCAAAGCCGTTTAACTTAAATAAGACTGAACGTAAGACTGGGTTGAATCGGTCAGGCTGCTATCTGGCAGGTCAAGATAATTGCGGCGCCAAGTTGTCACTTGAACATGCCCTCTCGCACAACATTATCGATCAATTGGGCGATTTAGCGATACGAGGCTTTCCAGGAGTCGATGGTGAAACCGATGTTGTCGTACCCAAGGGTTCGGCTGGGTATAAGGTGCTTTGCAATTTGCACAACGCAGACCTCTCGCCACTTGATGCCCAAGCGGGCCGAGTTTTTGCGGAACTAGGCGCAGCTATTTTCCCAATTCGTCACCCCGCCAACAAGGAGCGCGAGAATTGGGTTTATATCGATGGACCCCGTTTAGAGTCCTTTTCTTTGAAAGCCCTCGCCGCGTACGTTGCGGCAAAAGTTATAACACGATCAGGCAAAAAGGTAGAACTTAATGTCGACTGGACTAAACTTAAACGAGCAATTTTGGCTGGAGACCTCGATGATGGTGGTGGTATGTACATATGTGCGAGTCCAGCTCCAAATGAAGTTGATGGATGCCAGTTTATTCCAATATCTAACCTAGATGGTCAGCTTGTCGGCATACATTGTGTCATGAGGGGCTTTAGCTTCAGAACCATATTTGATCCTACCCACGCTGGCGCAGGAACGGTTCCGCCAAATGCTACATTTCGGCCTTCCGTGCATCAGCTGTACGGTATTGGTGGGTCAGCATTCATCTATCTCGCATGGCGACGCAGAGCCAACCTAAGACAGTATTCCAGTGGTCGCGTGATTACGACACCGACCGGAAGCAGTAGCAGCGTGCCCTTTGATCTTCTTGCTGGAAGCCCGAAAGAAGAGATTCGGACAAAGCTTTTGCAGCAGCCTACTGAAATGCCGCAGTCGTTTGCGCCGATTGACGTGGGGCACTTCGAAGCAGATCCGCCGCCAATACTTGGCCGGAGCAAGCGGTAGGTGAAGTTACGGTGCCAATTACGGTCACAGGTGCAACAATCCCCGGAATGCGTTGGGAAAAATGTGCAGGGAATTACGGTGACACGTTCACATTTACCTATAAATTGAATCGAAAGGATTACAGTGTCAGTTTACTTAATCCCAAATTCTGCCGCCGCTTTCGGTGGCGCGCGTCCTTCCGGTAATTACGGTGTGATTATGCTTACAGGTGCCAACCCCTCCCCAAATTAACAAGCCACGGCAGAGCCTTGCAATGTAGGACAAATTCCGCCAGCCTCACCGCGCATATCGCCAACCGCCCTATGAGCTAACAGGGCCTGTCATTTGCTCAAATTTGCACCCAGCCGCACGCTTCATCCTATCTTCACTCAAGCATATACTTACCTTTGTTACCTTAGCATCGCGCAACCGCACCGGCGCTGCGCCAAAACGCGCTGTTCCGCTTGACGAATCGCCCCATGCAAGCTAACGGCCCGCCCATTCCACATGGGAAGCGCACATACCGGTGCCTTTGCCGATTCCTTGATTCGGCCTTGGTTCTTGCTTCCCAGAGGTTCAACCGGAAGGAGAAAGACTATGGCGGCACCTGTCGTCACCATGCACCAATTGCTTGAGGCCGGAGCACATTTCGGCCACCAGACCCATCGCTGGAACCCCAAAATGAAGCCCTATATTTTTGGGGCTCGCAACGGCGTTCACATCCTTGACCTTTCGCAGACCGTTCCGCTGTTTGCCCGCGCGCTCGACTTTGTGTCGGCAACCGTGGCGCAGGGCGGCAAAGTGCTGTTCGTCGGCACAAAGCGCCAGGCGCAGGGTCCGATTGCCGATGCGGCACGTGCCTCTGGCCAGCATTTCGTCAACCACCGCTGGCTTGGCGGCATGCTCACCAACTGGAAGACGGTTTCGAACTCGATCAAGAAGCTGAAGACGCTGGAAGAACAGCTGTCGGGCGAAACATCGGGCTTCACCAAGAAGGAAATCCTCCAGATGACGCGCGAGCGCGACAAGCTGGAATTGAGCCTTGGCGGTATCCGCGACATGGGCGGCGTTCCCGACGTGATGTTCGTGATCGACGCCAACAAGGAAGAACTGGCGATCAAGGAAGCCAATGTCCTGGGTATCCCGGTCGTTGCCATCCTCGATTCGAACGTCTCGCCCGACGGCATCGCATTCCCGGTTCCGGCGAATGACGACGCGGCGCGCGCGATCCGCCTGTACTGCGAAGCGGTTGCCGATGCCGGTACCAAGGGCAACCAGGGTGCCAAGAAAGCCGCTGGCGTTGATCTGGGTGCGGAAATCGAGCCTGTGGCCGAGCCCGTCCTTGCTGTAGAAGCAGCTCCGGTTGCTGAAGTTGCGGTTGCTGAAGAAGCACCCGTTGCCGAAGCTGCTCCTGCTGTTGAAGAAGCGCCTGTGGTTGAAGCCGTTGCTGAAGAAGCAACTGCTGAAGAAGCTGCACCAGAAGCGTAACAATTACCTGTCATCCCCGCGGAAGCGGGGATCCATGGCCTGATGGCAAGGTTTATGCCGACGATTCAGGCCATGGACCCCCGATCAAGTCGGGGGTGACATAATTCAAGACGGATGGGAAATTGCCCGTCTGCAAACCAGAATTCGAAAGGACATGAAATGTCTGCAATTACTGCTTCGGCTGTAAAAGAACTGCGCGAGCGTTCAGGCGCTGGCATGATGGACGCCAAAAAGGCGCTGGAAGAAGTCAATGGCGACATGGAAGCCGCCGTCGATCTGCTGCGCGCCAAGGGCCTTGCCACCGCTGCCAAGAAATCAAGCCGTACGGCTGCTGAAGGGCTAGTCGGCGTCGCCGTCGACGGCACCAAGGGCACCGCGGTTGAAGTCAACAGCCAGACCGACTTTGTCGCCAAGAACGAACAGTTTCAGGACTTTGTCCGTCAGGTAACCGGCGTTGCGCTCGGCCTTGGCGCCAATGATGCGGATTCGATCCTTGCCGCTGGCTATCCCGGTGGCGGAACGGTTCAGGAAGTGCTGACCAACAACATCGCCACCATCGGTGAAAACCAGGTGATCCGCCGTGCAAAGACCGTTTCGGTCAGCAATGGTCGTGTCGTTTCCTATGTCCACAATGCCGCAACTGCCGGCATGGGCGGGATCGGCGTACTGGTCGCGCTGGAAAGCGATGCCGATGCCGGAACGCTTGATGGTTTGGGTAAGCAACTGGCCATGCATATTGCCGCTGCCTTCCCGCTGTCGCTCGACGAAACCGGGCTTGATCAGGAAACGATGGACCGTGAAGCCGCGATCGCACGTGAAAAGGCTGCTGAGAGCGGCAAGCCTGCCGACATCGTCGAAAAGATGGTCGAAGGTGCGATGAAGAAGTTCGCGAAGGAAAACGCGCTTCTGTCGCAGCTGTTCGTCATCGACAACAAGACGCCGATTTCGGACGTTGTTGCCCAGGCTGCAAAGGCTGCTGGCAAGGACATCAAGCTCGTGGACTATGTCCGCTTCCAGCTGGGCGAAGGCATTGAAAAGGAAGTCTCGGACTTCGCAGCCGAAGTGGCGGCGGCAGTCGGAGCATAATATTCGGGCCGACCCCGTTTGCGCGGGGATAAGGCCTTGGCGATATGGCGCTCCGCTCTTATAGCTGGGCGCCATGTTTGCATCTGCAAATGGGGAAAGAGGGAAATATGGCCACAGGCCGCTATCGTCGCATCCTGCTGAAACTGTCGGGCGAAGTGCTGATGGGCGACCAGTCCTTTGGCATCGACCCAGACACCGTCGCGCGCGTCGCCGCAGAGGTGAAGGCGGCAAAGGACAGCGGACTTGAACTCTGCCTTGTCATCGGCGGGGGCAATATCTTCCGCGGCATGGCAGGTGCTGCCAAGGGCATGGACCGCGCGCAAGCCGACTATATGGGGATGCTCGCCACCGTCATGAATGCGCTCGCCATGCAGAATGCGCTTGAGCAATTGGGCGTGCAGACCCGCGTGCAATCGGCGATCGAAATGGACAAGGTGTGCGAACCCGTGATCCGCCGCCGTGCCGAACGCCATCTGGAAAAGGGCAGGGTGGTGATCTTCGCTGCTGGCGTCGGCGCCCCATATTTCACTACCGACTCAGGTGCTGCACTGCGTGCCGCCGAAATGAAATGCGATGCGTTGCTCAAAGGCACCTCGGTCGATGGCGTATACGATGCCGACCCCAAAAAGGTTGTGACCGCAAAGCGTTATGAAACATTGTCTTATGATCGAGTGCTTTCCGACAATCTGAAGGTCATGGACGCGAGTGCAGTGGCGCTGTGTCGTGACAATGACATCCCGATAGTGGTCTTTTCGATCCGCGAACAGGGCAATATCCTCAAGGTTCTCGACGGAAGCGGGACCTTTACCGTCGTTACTCAAGAAAAGGACTGAACCATGCCGCAATATGACAAAGCCGATGTCGAGCGCCGCATGAAAGGCGCGGTGGAATCGCTGAAGGGCGATCTCTCGGGGCTGCGCACGGGGCGTGCCAATGTGACCTTGCTCGATCCTGTAGTGGTCGAGGTTTACGGCTCCCACATGCCGCTCAATCAGGTTGCCACGGTCAGCGCGCCCGAACCGCGCATGCTTTCGGTGCAGGTCTGGGACCGCTCGAATGTGACCCCGGTGGAAAAGGCGATCCGCTCAGCCGGGCTCGGCCTCAATCCGATAACCGACGGCCAGATGCTGCGTCTGCCAATCCCTGACTTGACCGAGGAACGCCGCAAGGAATTGGCAAAGCTCGCCGGGCAATATGCCGAAAAAGCCAAGATCGCAGTCCGCAACGTCCGCCGCGATGCCAACGATGCGCTGAAGACCGACGAGAATAAGAAGGAAATCAGCGAAGACGACCGCAAGCGGCTCGAAACCGAAGTACAGAAGCTGACCGACGAAATGATTAAGGCGATTGATGAGGCGGCGGCGCACAAGGAAAAGGAAATCATGAGCCAGTGAGCTCTACCTTAGTCCTTACTTCTCTTTTCGTCATTCCCGCGAAAGCGGGAATCCATCACCTGCCGTTGAAATTTACACAGCCGGCGATGGCCTCTCGCCTTTGCGGGGGTGGCGAACCCCGGGGCATTGACTGATGCTAGGCTTTGCCAAAAAAGCAAAGACGCCCGGCGACACCCAACCCACCGGGCCACGTCATGTCGCGATCATCATGGACGGCAATGGTCGTTGGGCGAAGAAGAAACATCTGCCGCGCGCTTTGGGCCATAAAAAGGGCGTAGAGGTTGTCCGCGAAATCGTCCGTCATGCGGGAAAAACCGGGCTGGAGGCGTTGTCGCTCTATGCCTTTTCCAGCGAGAACTGGAAACGACCCGAGGATGAAATCAGCGACCTGATGGGGTTGTTGCGCGCCTTTATCAAATCCGATCTCGACGAATTTGCCGCCAACGATGTGCGGCTGAAAATCATCGGCAATTACCGCGCGCTAGCGCCCGATATCGTCGACCTGATCGACAATGCTATCGCTCGCACCGCGCACAATAGCCGCACGACGCTTGCGGTTGCGCTCAACTATGGCTCGCAGGACGAATTGGTCCGTGCGGCGACTGCAGCGGCGGCTGAGGGAGCAATAACGGCCGAGGGGATCGAAGCGCATCTCGACACCGCCGACCTGCCGCCCTTGGATCTTTTGATCCGCACCTCAGGCGAGCAACGACTGTCGAACTTCATGCTATGGCAGGCGGCTTATGCAGAGCTGTGGTTTACCGACACCCTCTGGCCCGATTTCACCCCGGCAGAATTTGACACCGCATTGGCGGAATTTGGCAAGCGCGAAAGGCGCTATGGCGGGCGATGAGTGAGGTGGTCGCGAAGAAGTCTGAGGTCAGCGTGCGGGTTGCGTCTGCAGTCGTGATGGCGACGGTGGCAGGCACCGCATTGTGGCTCGGCGGATGGTATTGGATAGCCCTCGCCGCCACCATTGCAACGGGTGTTCTTTATGACTGGTTCAAATTGGCGCTCGCTTTTTGCAAAAATAAGGCTTTCCTCGTTTTTTGGCTTTTGGCGGGGTTCGCATATGTCGGGTTCGCAGCCTATTCGCTGATCGAAATGCGCGGTGCTATCGACGATGTAACTGGGCGAAATGATCTTGGCGGGTTGGTCGACCTTTGGCCCAATCCTAGCTTGAGAGATATTTGGGGGACGCTTACGATCCTTCTCGCGGTAATAGCTGTTGATGTTGGCGCATTCTTCGTGGGGCGTGCAGTTGGCGGTCCCAAAATTGCACCGAAGATCAGCCCTTCAAAAACTTGGGCCGGAGCGTTTGGCGGCGCGATTGCCGCGGGAACTTTGCTTAGTGCAATGCACTGGTTTTTGTATCCTATATAGAACTATGCGATTTTCCGAGTTTGTGCGACTATTCGATGGCGACCGTGGCCAGCCAGTTTTTGATCGGTTCAATTGTAACAGTCGTTGCCCAATCGGGCGATTTTCTTGAAAGCTGGATGAAACGAAAGGCAGGCGTGAAGGACTCTGGCTCTTTGATCCCCGGCCACGGGGGGCTATTCGACCGGGTCGACGGGATTGTTGCTGTTTCCTGCGTCATTGGGATCTTTGTGTTGATTATCCGATGACCCGCACACTATCCATCTTCGGCGCAACCGGTTCGGTAGGACTTTCTACACTCGACCTAGTCCGTCAGCATCGCGAGCAATATCGCGTTGTTGCTCTTACGGCCAATGGCAATGCAGCGGATCTCGCCAAATTGGCGCGTGAATTTGAACCCGAAATGGCTGTAGTGGCTGATGAGGCCGCCTATCCTGCGCTGAAGGAAGCACTGACTGGAACAGCAACCAAAGCTGCAGCAGGCCCCGCCGCGCTCATCGAAGCGGCGCAAATGGGTGCGGACTGGACGATGGCGGCGATTGTCGGATGTGCCGGCCTTCCGTCCACGCTGGCGGCGCTTGAAGGCGGCAAGACCGTTGCCCTCGCCAACAAGGAAGCGCTGGTTTCCGCAGGCGAACTGATGATGGCGGCGGTAGAGCGGTCTGGTGCAACGCTACTTCCGGTTGATTCAGAACATAACGCTATTTTCCAATGCCTCGCCGGTGGTCGCATCGATCAGGTGCGCAAGATCACGCTGACGGCAAGCGGCGGGCCCTTCCGCACATTTTCGCTCGACCAGATGCGTGCCGTCACGCCGGCGCAAGCTGTCGCGCACCCCAATTGGGATATGGGCGCAAAGATCAGCGTTGATAGCGCCACTATGATGAACAAGGGGCTGGAACTGATCGAGGCCCACCACCTGTTCCCCGTCGGTCTCGACAAGCTTGATATCGTTGTTCATCCGCAATCGGTGATCCATTCGATGGTCGAATATGTCGACCGCTCGACGCTGGCCCAGCTTGGTTCGCCCGATATGCGAATTCCCATCGCCAGCGCTCTGGCATGGCCGGAGCGGATCGAGACCAACAGCCTGCCGCTTGATCTGGCGAAGATCGGCAGGCTCGATTTCGAGCAGCCCGACCTTGTTCGTTTTCCTGCCTTGCGACTTGCAAGAGCTGCTGCAGAGCAGGGTGGGGCGACCCCCGCCATTCTCAACGCCGCCAACGAAGTTGCTGTTGCTGCCTTCCTTGCAGGCCAGGTTGGTTTCCTCGATATCGCCCGCATTGTCGAACAGACCTTGTCGGGTTATGTGCCCAATGCACCCCATTCGCTCGACGCTTTGTTCAGCATAGATGCAGCCGCGCGTGCCTATGCGGAGACCCAGATGGATATATTGCCCGATGCAGCTTGAATCCCCGCATATCTTGGTAACATTGTTTGCCTTTCTGATGCTGCTCGGCACGCTGGTGATCGTGCATGAGCTGGGGCATTATTGGGTCGGCCGCTGGTTTGGCGTGAAGGCTGAGAAATTCTCGATTGGTTTTGGCCCGCAATTGTGGGGCAGGGTGGATAAGCGCGGGACACTGTGGCGCGTGGCTGCGCTTCCCCTGGGCGGCTATGTGCAATTTGCCGGCGACATGAACCCGGCCAGTCAGCCCGATGAGGCGTGGCACAATCTGCCCGATGTCGAACGCAACCAGACTTTCCAGTCCAAAGCCTTGTGGAAGCGCGCGCTGATTGTGTTTGCGGGGCCCGCGGTCAATTTCCTGCTGGCGATCGCGATTCTGACCGGATTTGTCGCCATCTACGGTCAGTCGGTTGCGCCACCCGTGGTGCAGGCGGTGGTCGAAGGCAGCGCTGCAGAAAAAATGGGGTTGAAACCCGGCGACAGGATTCAGTCTATCGCCGGTGTTTCTATCGACAGTTTTCAGGATCTGGCGGCAGAAGTCTCAATTCACGGCGGCGATACCGTGCCGATCACTTATGTCCGCAATGGCGTTTCGCTTAGCAAAGACATCACCGTAGGTATAATCGAGGAAAAAGACCGATTTGGTAACCGGTATAAACGCGGAATGTTGGGCCTGCCATTTCCTCCGTTGGAAGTGCGCGAAGTCAGCCTGTTTGAAGCCCCCTTCATAGCCGTGCGTGAAACCGCTAATATCGTGAGGCTTACGGTCAAAACCCTGGGTCAGATCATCACTGGACGTCGCCCGATCAGTGAGCTTGGCGGACCTTTGAAAATTGCCAAAGTTTCGGGCGAGCAATTTGTTCTGGGCTTTGCGGCCTTTCTTTGGTTGACTGCAATGATCTCAATTAACTTGGGGTTCATCAACCTGTTGCCAATTCCGATGCTCGATGGTGGTCACTTGCTGCTTTACGGGATCGAGGCGGTGCGCAGGCGTCCGGCAACACCGATGGTTCAGGAATGGGCCTTTCGGGCTGGATTTGCGGTCTTGCTGGGATTCATGCTGATGGTGACCTTCAACGATCTCGCTTCGTTTGGTCTTTTTGGCGAATGATGCGGACAACAATGATAGACAGCTTGATCACACGCGCCGCTTCGGGCAAGGGGGCGCATCCATTTTCAAGCTGCCTGACCAGAAAGAAGGTCGACTTTATATGACAATCAATCCGGTGAAAGCAGCGCTGCTGAGCGCTTCGGCAATTGCCCTTTCGGTTTCGGTCCTTTCCGCCCCGGTTTCGGCGCAGGTTTCCGACGTTGCGCCAGTTGAACAAATTCGTTCGATCAGCGTCGTCGGAACCCAGCGTCTGGAGCCGGACACTGTGCGTTCCTACATCCGACTGCGGTCGGGGCAGGCATGGACGCAGGCCGCCGGTGACCAGGCGCTGAAAGACCTTTACGCCACCGAATTGTTTGCCGATGTCAGCATTCGCAATGCCGGCGGTGACGTTACCATCGAAGTCCGGGAAAACCCGGTGATCAACCGCATTGTTCTGGAAGGCAATAAGCGGCTCAAGAATGAGAAGATTGAGCCAGAAATCAAGCTGGCTCCGCGTCAGATTTATTCGCGTTCAAAAGTCCGAGCTGACGTTGCCCGCATCATCGAATTGTATAAGCGTCAAGGGCGTTTCGCTGCAACCGTGGAACCCAAACTGGTCCAACTCGACCAGAACCGCGTCGATATCGTATTCGAAATCAACGAAGGACCAAAATCCAAGGTCCGTCAGATCAACATCATAGGCAATGACCAGTTTTCGGACAACAAGCTTCGCGGCGAAATGGTCACCAAGCAAGCGCGCCTAACCAGCATTTTCAGCTCGGGCACCAGCTATGATCCCGACCGGCTCGCCTTTGACCAGCAGAAGCTGCGTCAGTTCTATCTGACTGAAGGCTTTGCCGATTTCCGCGTGGTGTCTGCTGTCGCTGAACTGACGCCTGACAAAAAGATTTTCATCATCACTTATGTGGTCGAAGAAGGGCAACGCTATAAATTTGGCGAGGTCAAGGTCGACAGCAAAATTCGTGATTTTGATTCTGCCGCAATGACTAAGAGCCTGCGCATGAAAGCGGGTGATTGGTATAATGCCAAAATGGTTGAAGACACCGTCGAAGGCTTGCAGGAAAGCGCAGGGCTGTTCGGTTACGCATTTGCTGATGTGAACCCGCAATTCCGTCGCGACAAAGAAACGCTGACGATGGGGATCACTTTCGATATTGCGGAAAGCCCCCGCGTCTTTGTCGAACGTGTTGACATCAACGGCAACACGATCACGCAGGACAAAGTCGTCCGCCGCGAATTCCGATTGAACGAAGGCGATGCCTTCAACAGCATTCAGGTGAAGCGCACCGCCGACCGCATCAAATCGCTGGGTTATTTCCAGGAAGATCTGGAAATTGAGCAGGAGCAGGGCAGTGCGCCCGACCGCATCATCCTGACCACCAATGTCGAGGAAAAGGCAACAGGGCAGTTGTCTCTGTCCGCTGGTTTCTCTTCGATCGAAAATTTCATTTTCCAAGGATCGATCGAACAGCGCAACTTCCGCGGCAAAGGCCAACAATTGCGGGCGTCGATTTCCTATTCAAGTTATTCGAAATCGGCGGAAATTGGTTTCACCGAGCCTTATTTGTTCGACAAATCGATTGCGCTTTCGGGTGATATTTTCCGCCGCGATCTGAACAGTTTCAACTTCCTCAACAACGATCGCAACACGACCTACCAACAGTCGACCACCGGCTTCCAGATCCGTACCGGCGTGCCGATCAACGAATTCCTGTTTTTCCAGGCGCGTTATGGCATCAACTATGATGACATTTCGCTCGATCAGTCGTCATTCTATACCGATCCAGATGGCACCGGACCATTGCCTGCAGCTTGCGATCCCGCACTGGCTGGTCGATTCTTGTGCGATGCGATTGGTAAACGGCTGACATCGTCCATTGGCTACACACTGCTTTACGATAACCGCGACAACCGGATCCGCCCGACACGTGGTCACAGCTTTGGTATCTCGCAGGATTTTGCCGGCCTTGGCGGTGACGTGAAATATATTCGGACTCGTCTGAATGCCGACAAATATTGGAGAGTGACCGACAGCGGCTTCATCTTCTCGGTGGCAGCCGAAGGTGGTTATATCCATCCGTTGGAAAACCGCGGTTCGGCGGCAGCTGGCATCGATGATATCCGCCTGACCGACCGCTTCTATCTCGGCGAACCGCAGATGCGCGGCTTTGACATTCGCGGTATTGGTCCGCGCATTCAGCGCATTCAATTCACGCCCGAAATCCAGAACGGTGCGGTGGTCAACGTGCCGATAACGGACCGAAATCAGATACAGGACGATGCAATCGGTGGTCGTGCCTATTATATGGCCCGTGCCGAACTGCAGATTCCTCTTGGTAGCGGTGCGAAAGAGCTGGGTCTGCGTCCATCAATCTTTGTCGATGCAGGCGCAGTGTTTAAGGTGACCCAGCCTTTGCTGACGACTTTACAGGCCCAGAGTACCGGTGCTGTGACCGGAACTCATCCTTGCGCCAGCGCCGCGCAGCCGACAGCTGCGGGGCAATTGTTGTATAACTGTGTCACTTCGACCAACACCATCGCGCAAACTATAACTGCAACAAATGCGGACGGTTCGGCGCGTGCTCCCGTGCTTGTTTATCAGGAACGCTTCCTAGGAGACAGCTGGAAACCCCGACTTTCGGTCGGTTTCGGCGTTAACTGGAACTCGCCCTTTGGTCCGTTCAGGATCGATATAGCCCGCGCTCTGCTAAAAGAGCCCGGTGATGACACAAAATTGTTCACATTCAACGTAGGAACACAATTCTGATGACGCTTTTTCGAACCATGCTTTTTGCCGCAACTGCGGTTGCTGCAAGCGCTGCCATTCCGGCACAGGCCCAGGTCGCTGGGATTGCGACTGCGGACTCGACCGACGCAATCATGCAGGCAAAGGCATTCAGCCAAGCCTATCAGACGATTGGCACCACCTTCACCTCCAATGCGCAGCTGATCCAGACCAAGCGCAAGGAAATAAACGATATCAACGCCCAGCTTGATACCAACAAAGACAAGACGCTGACTCAGGAAGAACTGGACGCAGCGGTCAAGGCGAAAAACCCGCTAATTGGTCAGATCGATGCCAAGGAAAAGGAAATTGCCCAGTTGCAAGATCCGATTGTCAAGGCGCAGGCCTTTGCTGTTGAAAGCATTGCCGATCGCTATGCCGCTGCACAACAGGCTGTTGTTACCGCCAAGAAAATCAATATGATCCTGTCGCCCGATGCCTTTATCTGGGCTCCGGATGCCGTGGATATTACCTCCGCAATCACTGCAGAAATTGACAAGGCTGTGCCGACGGTTGGAATTACACCGCCTGCAAACTGGCAACCCAAAGGCTCGACCGGTCCGCTTTATGAACAAGTGCAGCAGCGTTTGTTGCAGGCTGCCCGCGTTCAGGCTATCCGCAATGCGCAGGCACAGCAGGCAGCCCAACCGGGTCAACCTGCGCCTCAGCCTGGTCAGCCCGCTCCTGCACCGGCACCGCAACCCGAACCGCGTTAATGGGCGACTTTTCGCATTATGATGTCCGCCGTGTGATGGCGGTGCTCCCGCACCGCTATCCCATGCTGCTTGTTGATCGTGTCGAAGAGCTGGTGCTCGACGAGCGGATTTCGGCGGTCAAGGCGGTGACCATGAATGAAGGCTTTTTTCAGGGGCATTTCCCTGGACGGCCGATCATGCCAGGCGTGATGATTATCGAAGCGCTGGCGCAAGCTGCAGGCGTCTTGGCTATGGAAAGCTTCGGCCTCGCTGGCTCGGGCAAGCTGGTCTATTTCATGGCAATCGACAATCCGAAATTCCGCAATCCGGTTGAACCGGGATGCTTGCTGCACCTCAATGTCCAGTTCACCCATAAAAAGCCCCGGGTGTGCAAATTTGCGGGCCAAGCAATGGTTGGTGACCAACTTGCTGCCGAGTGCGAATTTATGGCGATGATCGCCGATCCACCACCATCAGTCTGAATCCCAAGACTCGACTTGCCAACGGGCATCGCCTCGGCTAGGGGCGGCGCTTCATTTTCCTGGACCCGGTCGGAAACCGGGACCGCATGAGGAGCAGACGCATGAAAAAAGATATCCATCCCGATTACCACATGATCAAGGTCCAGATGACCGACGGCACCGTGTTTGAAACCCGCTCCACATGGGGCAAGGAAGGCGATACGCTGCAGCTCGATATCGACCCCACTTCGCACCCGGCATGGACCGGTGGCCGTGGCTCGATGCTGGATGCGGGTGGACGCGTTGCGCAGTTTAACAAGCGCTTTGGCGGTCTGACCCTCAAAAAATAAGCTTTCGGGCTTTGCAATAGAGCAGGAGTGCCGGGTTGACGCCCGGCCTGCTTTGCACCTAAGGATCGCGCCTGCCTTTCTACAGGCGCCATGGCGACCGTAGCTCAGTTGGTTAGAGCGCTGGTTTGTGGTACCAGAGGTCGGGGGTTCGAGACCCCTCGGTCGCCCCATTTTTCCTGACATTTCGGACTGGCCAAATGGGTTGCGTAATATTATTGCGCGCGACTGAAACTGTTTTGCGACTCGCTGGAGACTGTCATGCCCGCGCTTTGGGACCTTCCCGATTTTGATGCCCACGAATCGGTGCATTTGTTTGACGATGCCAAAACCGGGATGCGCGCAGTCATCGCGATTCACTCGACACACAACGGCCCGGCTGCGGGCGGCACGCGCTTTTGGCATTATGCTGATCAACAGGCCGCGATAACCGACGCACTGCGCCTGTCGCGCGGTATGAGCTATAAAAACGCGATGGCGGGCCTGCCCGCAGGCGGCGGCAAGGCGGTGATCCTAGCCGACAATGCGCGCACCAAGACACAGGACAGGCTGGATGCCTTTGCTCGTGCGGTCGATTCGCTCGGCGGGCGCTATATCACCGCGCAGGACGTAGGTATGTCCGAGGATGACATGGTCTCTCTGGCGCGCGTGACTCCGCATGTCGCTGGCTTGCCTGGACAAGGTGGCGATCCTGGCCCTTATACCGCACGCGGCGTCTATCTGGGCGTCAAGGCAGCGGCCAAGCAGGCATTGGGTACAACCGACTTGGAGGGCGTTCATGTCGCTATTCAGGGTGTTGGCAGTGTCGGCGGTGGCACTGCGCGCCATTTGGCGGCGCAAGGCGCCAAGTTGACATTGTCTGATGTAGATAGCGCCCGTGCCGCTGCGCTAGCAACCGAACTTGGCGCGCAAACTGTTGAGGCCAGCGAGATAATGCGTGTTGAGGCCGATATTTTCAGCCCCTGTGCGCTAGGCGCGATCTTGACCGAAACGTCGGTTGCCGCGCTACGTGTTAAGGCCGTTGCAGGTGGCGCCAACAACCAGTTGGCGACCGGTACCGAAGGACGGATGCTCGCTGATCGCGGCATCCTGTACGCGCCCGATTATGTGATCAACGCCGGCGGTATCATCAACGTGCTGCGGCACATCGACGGTGCAGGCGACGCAGAGATCAACACCCGCATCGACGCCATTCCTGGACGGCTGGAATCGATCTGGACCGAAAGCGCACGCACCGGCCAGACTTCAGCGGAAGTCGCTGACCAGATGGCGAAGGGATTGATCGGGCGTTGACCCAAATCAATTGGCGTTCGCTTGCTTCACTGCTAGAGGCTCGGGCCGAGTCCTATCCATGCATCGTTTCGCCAACCCCGCCCGCTTTCTAAGCATAGCCAAGCCGCTGACCCCTGTGCTGTTCTGGCCCGGGCTGCTGCTTGCGCTTGGCGCGTGCTGGTGGGGATTGACGCAGGTTCCTGCAGAACGGTTGCAGGGCGATACCGTGAAGATCCTTTTCGTTCATGTTCCGGCCGCATGGCTGGGGATGGCAGGATGGTCGGGGATCGCAATTGCCAGCATTGTCCAGCTCGTTTGGCGACATCCGCTTGCGGGCGTATCGGCGCGGGCCATTGCTGTGCCTGGGGCTGCCTTTGCCGCAATCTGCCTGATTACCGGATCTATTTGGGGGCGTCCGGCCTGGGGCACATGGTGGGTGTGGGACGGTCGGCTGACCTCGATGCTGGTGCTGTTTTTCCTCTATCTCGGCTACATCGCGCTGACCAACGCTTCGAGCGAAAAGGGCAGCGTAAGCCGCACCGCCGCTGTGTTTGGCATTATCGGTGCGGTGAATATTCCCATCATCAACCGTTCGGTCGTATGGTGGGAAAGCCAGCACCAAAAGGCGAGCATTACGCTGTCTGGCTCGTCAATCGATGCCAGTTATTTGTGGCCGCTGTTGGTCGCAGCTGTCGGTTTTTCGATGCTTTTTGGTGCCATTGTGCTGATGCGCATGCGCACGGCTCTGGCAGAAATCCGCATCGAGGCGCGGATGCGCCGGATGGCGGAGGAGTAAGCGGATGAATCACACATCCTTCATCATCGCTGCTTTTGCCGTTACCGCGCTGGGCATCGTCTGGCTGGTCGCCAGCAGCTACCTCACTATGCGCCGGTCGGAGGCGCTGGCCGATGATTTGAGGCGCGAGCGATGAAGCCCAAGCATCAACGGCTTGCGATCACGCTGACGGCGCTGGTGGCGCTGATAGGGGCAGCATTGCTTGCCGCAAGTGCGTTGCGCGAAGAAGCGAGCTATTTCTACACACCGACGACATTGGCCGAAACAAAGCCACCCGCGGGCAAGGCGGTGCGGCTGGGCGGAATGGTGCAAGCCGGGTCTGTCAAGCGCGCCGCAGACGGGTTGTCAGTGGCGTTCACCGTACGCGATCAGAAAGCTGAGCAAAAAGTCGTGTATAAAGGGATTACGCCTGATCTGTTTCGCGAAGGATCAGGGGTAGTCGCCGATGGCGCATTGCGCGCGGACGGCGTTTTTGCAGCCGAAACATTGCTCGCCAAGCATGACGAAAATTATGTGCCGCGCGAATTGAAAGATATCGACATGAAGGCCGCAGAGCATAGCAAGGACACATTGGCCGAATGATCGCCGAACTTGGCCTCGCTGCCCTGTGGCTCGCGGCGAGCCTTGCGCTGTTGCAGATGCTTGCCGGGTGGGCAGGTTGGCGTCAGGCGTCGGAGCCTTTGGCCGCGCTCCTCCGTCCGGTCGCCATTGCGCAAGGGCTTCTTTGCCTGCTCTCCTTCGGCGCGTTGATCTGGCTGTTTTATATCACTGACTTATCGGTGTTACTCGTCGCAGCGAACAGCCATGTCGATAAACCGATGATCTTCAAAATTGCCGCCACCTGGGGCAATCGCGAAGGTTCGATGCTGTTGTGGGTGACGGTGCTGGCGCTATCGAGCGCAGCGATTGCGCTGTTTGAACGGCGACTGGACAAACCGACACTGTCCGCGGCGATGATGGCGCAAGCTGCACTGTCACTGGGCTTTTTTGCTTTTTTGCTATTCGCCTCCAATCCTTTTGCGCGGCTCGATCCCGCGCCGCAGACAGGTGCGGGACTCAACCCGTTGCTGCAGGACATCGGCCTCGCCTTTCATCCGCCGACGCTGTATTTCGGCTATGTCGGGTTGTCGGTTGCCTTTTCTTTTGCGGTAGGCGCTCTGCTGACCAGTAATGCGGGCGCCAGCTTTGCCCGGGCGATGCGGCCATGGGTGTTGCTTGCCTGGATTTTCCTGACCGTTGGGATCACCGCTGGCAGCTATTGGGCTTACTACGAACTCGGCTGGGGCGGATGGTGGTTCTGGGACCCGGTCGAAAACGCCTCGCTCATGCCATGGCTGGCGGCGACTGCATTACTCCATTCAGTGTCGGTATTGGCGTCGCGCGATGCCTTGCGCGCGTGGACAATCATGCTTGCGCTGGTGGCATTTGCGATGTCGATGCTCGGCACCTTCCTTGTGCGTTCCGGGATACTCACCAGCGTCCATGCCTTTGCCGTCGATCCCGAACGCGGGTCGTTCATCCTGGCGTTGATGTTGCTCTACATCGGTGGCGCGTTAACGCTATTTGCGCTGAAGATTGGCCAAGTGCGCGAAGGCAAATTGTTCCGTTTGATCAGCCGCGAATCTGCGATAGTCGGCAACAATATCCTGCTTAGTGTGATCCTCGCGATTGTGCTTCTCGGCACTCTGTGGCCGCTGGCTGCAGAGGCGATGGGGGACCGCATCTCGGTCGGGCCACCCTATTTCAACAAGACAACGATCCCATTGGTATTCCTCCTTTTCCTGCTGCTCGCTGTCGGCCCGTTGCTCAAATGGCGCGGCGATGATGCGCGCAGTTTGCGCAAGCTCGCGATCCCCGGTGCGGTCGTGATCGCAATGGCTGTCGGCGTCTGGGCGACCAATCCGGGTGTCAGCTTGTGGGCGATCCTCGGCCTTGCGCTTGCCGCTGGCATCGCGCTGGCATCGTTGTTCCCGCTATTGGGTCGTAACCTGCTGCGGACGCCGCTGACCATCTGGGGAATGGTCATTGCCCATTTGGGTCTTGCCATCACCGTTGCTGGCATGTCGGCTGAATCCGGATGGACATCCGAAAAATTGGCAGCATTGGCGATTGGCGAGTCCGCCGAAGTTGGTGGATGGACGGTCCAATTGACTGATGTCACTCCCGTCGTCGGTGAAAACTGGATCGCGATTGAAGGAAGGATGTCGGCAACTTCCAAAGGGCAGGCGTTTGTGCTGACACCGCAGATGCGCCAGTTTTTCAACCCGACTCAGCAAACCACCGAAGCCGCCTTGCTCACCCGCTGGGATGGGCAGCTTTACGCCGTGCTGGCTCCGGCCACATCGGACAAGCGTGAAAAATGGCAAGTGCGGTTGTGGTGGAAGCCGCTTGTTACGCTGATCTGGTTTGGCGGGCTTGTGATTGCCTTTGGCGGATTTCTGGCCTTTCTGGGCCGGCTGCGTATACGCTTTCGCCGTAAGCCTGAAGAAAATGTCTGGAAACAGGCATGAAGCGCAATTGGCTCGTTTGGATGCCGCTGCTTGCATTGGCCTTTGTTGCCGGGCTTGCGATCTTTAGGCTCGCCAATCCAAATACAGACTATGTATCTTCGGAAATGGTTGGAAAGCCATTGCCTGAATTCACCCTGCCTGCGGCGACTGACGGGGTGGAGGGGCTGACAACCGCGAATTTCCGCGATGGTAAGCCACGGATGCTGAACATTTTTTCCAGCTGGTGCCTGCCGTGTCAGGCGGAGGCACCCTATCTCGATCAGTTGAAGGCCGCTGGCGTTGAGTTCCACGCCATCGCCATCCGTGATAAACCCGAGGATGTCGCAAAATTCCTGGCGCAGAATGGCAATCCCTTTGTCCGCATCGGCGCTGATCAGGATATGCTGGTGCAGTTGCAACTGGGTTCATCAGGGGTTCCTGAAACCTACATCATCGATGGCAAGGGGCGTATAGCCTATCAGCATATCGGCGATATCCGGGAAGAACATGTGGGACCTTTGCTCAAAATCTATCGGTCGCTGAAATGAAGTAACCACCCTCCCATGGCGCAGGGCTGGTTCTGTGGTTGCTGCCAGTTTTGTTGTTGGGCGCTGCCCTGCTCGTCGCGAGCAGCCGTTTCCGGAAAGGCAAATCATGAACGGTTGGCTGGTCGCGCTATTATTGTTTGCAATCACCTTCGCATTGGTGCTGGCTTTGGCTGGCTATGCAACACAAGGCCATCCAGAACTCGCTGCAAAGCCCGCGCAACCCATTCAGGCGCAACTCGACGCAGCGGATGCATTGCTGGCGATGCGTGCGGATATGGATCAAAGTTTTGGCCAAGCAAAAAAATGGCTGGTGCCGGCAGACAGCTTTGCACGTTCGGGCGATTATCGGCTTGCTGCGGCTTTCATCCAGTCGGGCTTAAAAAAACAGCCGAAAAATGGTGATTTGTGGGCAGGTCTCGGCGTTGTGCTCATGCTGGCGAGCGACGGCGAATTGTCAGAACCCGCCAAATTGGCCTTCGATCGTGCGCGTATCTATGCCCCTCGCAACGCTGCTCCGGTGTATTTTGAAGGGCTCAGCGACCTGTTCAAAGGCAAGCCTTTGGTTGCTTTGCAGAAGTGGGAAGGCTTGCTAAAAACTGCATCGGCATCGGCCAAATGGAGGAAGCCACTGGAGTCGCAAATCGGCGGATTGAAGCAAATGCTCTCGACGCCATGAAGTTTACATTCGTTATAACGTAACTTCATGTTTTTGTTTCAAAATAGTTCAATTCGACATTGGCATGGTTGATTGCTACTCATCATGACGCGTGCTATCGGGCGCGACCTTTGCCAAACCGGATTTTCAGGGGAGGCATATCCAAACGCCTTGGGGGCGAAATGGCAATTGCTGACAATGAAATATCGGGCGATGCGCAAACGAACACCGCGCATCAAGGCGGACATGGTCACAAAAAGGCGTCGCTTCTCACCCTGAGCATTGGGGCAGTAGGGGTTGTATTTGGCGACATCGGCACCAGCCCGATTTACGCATTCCGTGAAACCTTTGCCGGACATCATCCGATCAATCCCGATCCTATGCACATCATGGGTGTGTTGAGCCTGGTTTTCTGGTCTATGATGTTGGTGGTGACATTCAAATATGTCTTCACGATCATGAAGGCTGATAACAAGGGGCAGGGCGGTAGCCTCGCGCTGCTGGCATTGATCAGCCGCAAGACCGAAGGTGCCGCTTGGACTGCGCCCATTGTCATGCTCGGCGTGTTCGCAACCGCTCTTTTCTATGGCGATTCGATGATTACACCGGCCATGTCGGTACTCTCGGCAACCGAAGGTCTGGCCTATGTTAATCCCGGCTTTAAGCAATGGGTTGTACCGATAGCGGTCGCCATTTTGGTTGGTCTGTTCGGTATCCAATCGCGTGGCACGGCCAAGGTCGGACAGCTGTTCGGACCGATCATGCTTCTCTACTTCGGCGTGCTGGCTGCATTGGGTGTGATGTACATCATTCATATGCCCTCAATCATATTGCACACGCTTAATCCGCTAAATGCGCTCAACTTTTTCATGGTCGATGGTTTTACAGCCTTTGTCGCGCTTGGTGCCGTTGTTCTGGCGGTGACCGGTGCCGAGGCGCTCTATGCCGATATGGGCCATTTCGGGCGGAAGCCGATCAGCTATAGCTGGTTGTGGTTTGTGCTACCCGCGTTGATGCTCAACTATATGGGGCAGGGGGCAATGATCCTCTCGATGGCACCGGTCGAGGCGCAGGTTGCCATCAAAGATCCATTCTTCATGATGTTGCCAGATGCAGCGCGGATCCCGATCGTTTTTCTGGTCATTCTCGCCACGATCATCGCGAGCCAAGCAGTTATTTCTGGCGCTTTCTCACTGACCCAGCAGGCGATCCAATTGGGCTTCATGCCTCGATTGCGCATTCTCCACACCAGCGTCAGCGAAGCAGGGCAGATTTACATACCGGCAATCAACTGGGCTTTGATGATCATGGTTTTGGTGCTGGTTCTGTTTTTCCGCTCCTCATCGAACTTGGCGGCAGCCTATGGTATTGCAGTGACTGGCGCGATGTTTATCGACACCTGCCTGATCTCGGTGGTCCTGATTTCGCTTTGGAAATGGCCGTTGTGGAAATCTTTGCCGATCTTGGCGGTCTTCTTCATCGTCGATATCGCTTACCTAGGTGCCAATCTGTTGAAGGTGCCGCAGGGCGGCTATTTTCCGTTGCTGATCGGACTGGCTATCTTCACCTTGCTGACCACCTGGTCGCGGGGTCGCCAGTTGATGCGTGAACGAATGGCCGAAAGCAGCATGCCGATGGAGGTTTTCATCAAGTCCGCGGCGTCGAGCGCACAACGTGTCCCCGGGACTGCTATCTTCATGGCATCAACTAGCGCAGGTGTTCCTTCGGCGCTGCTGCACAACATCAAGCACAACCGAATCTTGCACGAGCGGATCATCATTCTGACCGTCGAGATTGGCGATGTTCCCTTTGTTGACGAAGCAAATCGAGCGGAGTGCAAGTCACTGGGAGAAGGCTTTTACCGCGTTATCCTGCGCTATGGTTTCCTCGAGGAAACCGACGTGCCGGCAGCGCTTTCAAAAGTGGATCTGTGCGGCCCGCCGTTCAACATGATGCTCACCAGTTTCTTCCTGTCCCGTCAGACGCTTATTGCTTCGAAAATTCCTGGAATGGCCATCTGGCGCGAAAAGACTTTTGCCTGGATGTTGCGAAACGCGGCGAATGCCATGGAGTTTTTCCGGTTGCCATCCAATCGCGTGGTTGAATTGGGGAGTCAGGTGGAAATCTGATTCAATGCGGATGCAGTCCACATTCCGCTGTTCCATCGCCAACAATACCGAAGCAATTGCCCCTTGTCGCAGGAAAGCTGTTCGGTTAGAGAACAAAAAAGGAACTGCTGGAAATTAGGCTCGCCAATGGCAAATAGTGAAATTCCTCGGTCATCTTGCTATTTTCGAGCAGTTTGGAAACTGTTTCGGGTCATTTGAATGATGTGCTGCGCGGCCAAAGTCGGCTGAGCATAGGTTCCGATCAAGTGCCCGCAAAAGGAAGCTTTATCGCACTGTGGGATGGATTGGAACTTGATTGCCGATTGGCAGACGGTCCAGCAAATCTCGTTGTGGAAAATCGCGTTTTTACCACCGCTGCCAATTCGTCATTTCAGTCCTCCATTTCCATTTCACTTAGTGAAAAACTGCGAGGCGGAAATCGGGTTGCTCCTATTTGGTCAGGCTTGCTTGAAATGGCGGCCTATCTTGCCGACGCGCTAAGTGCGGAATGCGTCTATTGGTCGCCTTCCGGCAATCTGATCGAGTCGGGTTATTTCAAGGACGCGATCCAATCATTTGTCGACGGCGGTGCCTTTCCCGCGCTGGCGCTGGTGCGATTTGATACATCCAAAGAATGGGTAACCAGTTCGACTGGCCTTGACTGGTTCTCCGGACAAGAAATCGCCGCTTCCCATCCGCAGCTATCAGCCAGAGATGCCATGTACCGGCTTGTTCGCATAGCTCATGATATGGCAATGATTGGGCCCTATGAGAATGAGAGCCAGTTGGACGGGTTAATCGAAGGCGAACGTCTTTCGATGAAATCCGAAGGGCAAAGCGGAGTTGTGCATATAAGAATTTCATCAACAACGGATGCTTTATTGCACTGACATTTTGATCACCTTTGTCATTATCGCTCCTGCAAGGGGGCTTACAATGACTTCATTCGTTGGGTGCAAAACGGATCGGCCCAAACCGGGTTTTCAAAGACACCACCTCATTCCATTGGAGATTGTGCGCAAACCGCATTTTCGCGATTTGTTCAACACAGTGCGATCGAAAGGCTTTAATCCCAATGATTTCAGGACCAATGGTATGTGGCTTCCCGCTACCGAAGAACTGACGGTTGAATATGGATTGGCCATGCATCGTGGACCGCACCCACAATATAGCGAATTGGTCAGTGACTGGATCGCACAGCTCGCGCGTGCCCAATTGCGACATCCAGTGGAACTGAACCATTTGCTTCTGTTATTGCAGCGGAGGCTAAGAAAATTTTTGACAAATCGCCCGTCGTATTTTCTTTTGAACCGCAACGATCCCTTGCGTGCAAGGGCGGGTTTTAGCAGTGTGGATGATGACATCGACAAATTATGGCCTGACCTGCCACAAAGTTGATATCTCGTTGGCGCATTCACAAACAAAGAATAATTTCTGGACGTCCGCCGATTTCTGTGAAAAAGACCACGCCATGATACCGCATGGCAACATCGCTCTGCTTCTTCGACTTACGCGCCCTTAGGCGCGCCTTTCGGCTTGGCATCCTGCCGGGCCAATCCGCCTAAGGGCTTATTCGCACTCGAATATGAAAACAGGCTCAGCCTGAAAGCCAAGAAGTACAATTTATCATGATGTTGACCGATCCATCCCGCAAGTACCGACCATTTCCGCAAATCGATCTGCCCAACCGGCAATGGCCAAACCGGGTAATAGACAAGGCCCCTCGCTGGCTCTCCACTGATTTGCGCGATGGCAATCAGGCGCTGATCGACCCGATGGGGGCGGAGAAGAAGAACCGTTTTTTCGATCTATTGTTGAAAGTCGGGGTGAAAGAAATCGAGGTTGGTTTCCCTTCGTCGGGAGCGACTGATTTTGATTTCATCCGCGGATTGGTCGATAGCAACCGCATCCCTGACGATGTCGCAATCCAAAGCCTGACCCAGTCTCGCCGCGATCTGATCGAGAAGACTTTTGAGGCTATGGCAGGCGCCAAGACCGCGATTGTCCACCTATACAATGCGGTTTCGCCAGCATGGCGCGACATTGTGTTTCAGCTCGACAAGCCGGGCGTGAAAGCCATTGCTGTTGAGGGAGCGAAAATTCTGACTGAGCAGGCGGCGAAATATCCTCAGACCGACTGGCATTTTGAATATAGCCCTGAAACCTTCTCGACCGCCGAAATCGAATTCAGCCTCGAGGTATGCGAAGCGGTGATGGAGGTGTTGAAACCGACAGCGCAAAAGCCGCTGATCCTGAACTTGCCTGCCACCATCGAGGCAGCGATGCCCAACATCTATGCCGACCAGATCGAATGGATGTGCACGCATATCAGTGCGCGCGACAGCGTGGTGATTTCGCTCCACCCGCATAATGACCGGGGCAGTGGTATTGCCGCGGCCGAGCTGGGTTTGCTAGCAGGCGCAGATCGCATTGAGGGCTGTCTTTTCGGTAACGGCGAACGAACCGGCAATGTCGATCTGGTGACGCTGGCGCTCAATATGTACACGCAAGGGTTGAATCCGGAGCTTGATTTTTCGAATATTGATGAAGTCATCCAGACGGTTGAATATTGTAACCAACTGCCCGTGCACCCGCGTCATCCCTATGCAGGCGAATTGGTGTTCACCGCCTTTTCTGGCAGCCATCAAGATGCGATTAAAAAGGGCTTTGCTGCGCAGGCAAAGCGCAATGATGAACTGTGGCAAGTGCCTTATCTTCCGATCGACCCCGCCGATTTGGGCCGCAGCTATGAAGCCGTCATTCGCGTCAATTCGCAAAGCGGCAAGGGCGGGGTCGCCTGGGTGCTCGAGCAGGACTATGGGCTCAAACTCCCCAAGCGGATGCAGGCCAATTTCTCGACCACTGTGCAGGAACTTTCGGATAGCTCAGGACGCGAACTGCTGGCCGATGACATCTGGCAGGCGTTTGAAACGCGCTACCATCTGAAAGGGCAGGGGCGGTTCCGCCTGATTGATTTCCAGGAAAGTCAAAGCCCGAAGCAGCAAGACGAGCGTATTTTTGCGGGTAAAATCCGTATTGACGGCGAGGAACAATCGGTCAGCGGACGGGGCAACGGCCTTATCTCTGCGCTTGCATCGGCGTTGGAACCCGCGCTGGGCGGGTCACTGGATATTATCGATTATAGCGAACACGCCATTGGCCATGGCACAGGCGCTCGCGCTGCCGCCTATGTCGAATGCCGTGTTGGTGATGGTCCGATACTCTTCGGCATAGGCATCAGTCAGGACATTGCCACCGCCAGTGTCCGAGCGATTTTGAGTGCTGCCAATTCGGCTTGACGTTACGGCATGGAGGAAGCTCGATTGCGAGCTTGACCAAGCATCGCAAACCATCTTAACTCCGGTTTAATTGCACGATTAAACCGGAGTTTTCATGTCCTTGCCATCGCCATTATTCGACAATCTACGCTTGCCATTGATTGGTTCGCCTTTGTTTATCGTTTCGGGTCCTGAACTGGTGATTGCACAATGCAAGGCCGGGATTGTTGGCAGCTTTCCGGCACTCAATGCGCGTCCGCAAAGTCAGTTGGATGAATGGCTGCACCAGATCACCGAGGAACTGGCTGCGCATAACCGGGACAATCCTGATAAACCCGCAGCTCCTTTTGCCGTCAACCAGATCGTGCACCGGACGAATGACCGGCTCGAGGCCGACATGCAAACCTGTGGCAAGTGGCAGGTTCCCTTGGTGATCACATCCCTCGGCGCGCGCGAAGAGTTGAACGCTGCGGTGCACAGTTGGGGCGGAATTACGCTGCATGATGTCATTGATGACCGTTTTGCTCGCAAGGCAATAGAAAAGGGTGCCGACGGCTTGATCCCGGTTGCCGCTGGCGCAGGTGGTCATGCGGGCGTGACGTCTCCCTTTGCACTGGTTCGCGAAATTCGCGAGTGGTTTGACGGGCCGGTCGCGCTCTCCGGCTCGATTGGCCACGGCGCTTCGATCCTTGCCGCGCAGGCGATGGGCGCTGACCTTGCCTATGCAGGGTCGATGTTTATCGCGACCGAAGAAGCCAACGCAGTCGATGGCTATAAAGACAACATCGTCGAAGCCCGCGCGGCAGATATCGTTTATACCAATCTCTTCACCGGTGTGCACGGCAATTACACCCGCCAATCGATCGAAGCTGCCGGTATGGACCCGAAAAATTTACCCGAAAGCGACCCGTCCAAAATGAATTTCGGATCGGGCGGCAACACCAAGGCCAAAGCGTGGAAGGATGTTTGGGGAAGCGGGCAGGGTATTGGCGCCGTCACTGAAGTGGTGAGCGTTGCCAACGCGGTTGCGCGGCTTGAAAGCGAATATCGGGAAGCGAAGTCCAGACTCGACTCGGTGTTTCGTCCCGGCTGGTAGCTGCGGTTTACTTTTCGAAAGCTGCTTCGATGGTGAGCGACACTTCGTCGGAAACCATCGGAATGCCATAGGCAATACCAAAGTCACTGCGCTTGATGTCTGCCTGACCTTTGAATCCAACCGTCGCTTTCTTGCTGAAAGGATTCGTGCCCGCGCCGCTAAAAATGACTTCCAGAGTGACCGGTTTGGTCACGCCATTGAGCGTCAAATCACCGATGACGGTTGCCTCAATGCCGCTTTCGCGCGGGATTACCTGCGTCGAAACATAGCGGGCGTCAGAAGGGTTGGGTCCGAAAAAGTCCGGTATTCCGCCATCCTTTCCAGCGCGCAACAAATGCCCGGTCAATCCGGTGCTGGCAGTGGTAACTTTGAAACCGGGATTATCATGTCGATTTTGGCGGCTCCCGGTGCCTCGGGATCAAGAACCAGAGTACCAGAGACATCGCCAAAAATGCCGAAATAATCGGTGAACCCGAAATGGTTTACATTCCAACCAATCAATGTGTGACCGGGATCAGCCTGATAGGTACCCGCCGTCACCCTCGAGATATCCTTCGTTCCGGGAATTTGCGGCGCAGATTGAGCGAGAAGTGGGACTGCGCAAATCAACGGCACAGCGAACAGCAGGGCTTTTTTCATTTTTGATGCTCCGAAACGAAAAAGGGGGACTGCGAATGTCCGCAATCCCCCCTTCAATGTCAACTTTGATCGACCGCGAAGCGTCTCAGTTCTTCGCCTTATCGACCAGCTTGTTCTTCGCGATCCAGGGCATCATGGCACGCAATTGCGCACCGGTCTGCTCGATTGGATGGGCGGCAGCAGCCTTGCGGCTTGCCTTGAGTTCGGGCTGCCCAGCGCGGTTGTCGAGGACGAAATCCTTGACGAAACGGCCCGACTGGATGTCGGCAAGCACACGCTTCATTTCGGCTTTGGTTTCATCGGTGATGATCCGCGGGCCGGTCTTGATGTCGCCATATTCAGCGGTATTCGAGATCGAGTAGCGCATATTGGCGATGCCGCCTTCATAGAGCAGATCGACGATCAATTTGGTTTCGTGCAGGCATTCGAAATAGGCCATTTCCGGCGCATAACCGGCCTCTACCAGCGTTTCGAACCCGGCCTGGATCAGGTGGGTGATCCCGCCGCACAGAACGGCCTGCTCACCGAACAAATCGGTTTCGCATTCTTCCTTGAAATTGGTTTCGATGATGCCGCTGCGACCGCCGCCGACTCCAGAGGCATAGGCGAGTGCAACATCATGTGCGTTGCCGCTGGCATCCTGATGCACTGCGATCAGGCAAGGCACGCCGCCGCCCTTCATATATTCGCCGCGCACAGTGTGACCCGGGCCTTTGGGCGCGATCATGATAACGTCAATATCGGCAGGTGCTTCGATCAGGCCGAAATGGATGTTGAGACCGTGGGCGAAAGCAAGTGCCGCGCCAGGCTTCATATTGCCCTTCAGGTCATTGTCCCAGATTGCAGCCTGATGTTCATCGGGCGCTAGGATCATGACGATATCAGCCCAAGCAGCCGCTTCGCTGTTCGACATTACCTTGAAGCCAGCGCCTTCGGCCTTGGCCGCAGTAGCCGAGCCAGCACGCAGGGCAATCGCAACATCTTTCACGCCGCTGTCACGCAGGTTTTGCGCATGGGCGTGGCCTTGACTGCCATAGCCAACGATGGCGATCTTCTTGTCCTTGACCAGACCAAGGTCGCAGTCGGCGTCGTAATAAACTTTCATGGGAGTTCGCTTTCCTTTTTTTGGATTAGATCAATGCAAGAATACAAAATACGCCGATGGCGGTTAATAGCGGCCAGCCTATATGTTTGCCTCGCGTGAGCAGTGCGTCTCCAAGGCCTATGCCGATGTAGAGCAGCCCAATTCCGAGCACTAGCGACCGATCGATGGATTGCGGGTTCAAAGCTTCTCTTAGCAATAGTGCCGCTTGGCCAAACCAGATAAGTGTCGTGACATGCCAGGCCAATCGAACGACTTGTTTTGCCAATGCGCGTTCCATTACTCCATCATTGGAGGCGACGAGTGGTCCGATAAGACGCCGTTCCCCGAAATAGCTATGTGCAAATGCGGTTAGCAATGTTGCTAAGGTTGCCAAGAATAGAAAGATTGTTGGCATGCTGTTTAGCTTGCTTCAGCGCCGCGCATAAGCCCGACTATTCCTGTGCGGCCGACTTCGACCAGACCCAGTTCGCGCATCAATTGCACGAATGTGTCGATCTTGTCCGGACCACCGGTGATTTCAAAAATGAAGCTGGATACCGTCGCATCAATCACGCGCGCGCGGTAGATGTCAGCGAGGCGCATCGCCTCAACGCGTTTGTCGCCCGCGCCGCTCACTTTAACCAGCGCCAGTTCGCGTTCGACGTGCGGACCGGCATCGGTAAGGTCGGTCACTTTATGCACCGGGATCAGCCGTTCGCACTGCGCGATAATCTGGTCGATTACTTCAGGCGGCCCCTTGGTGACGATGGTGATGCGGCTGACACTATGGTCTTCGGTAATGTCGGCAACGGTCAGGCTGTCGATATTGTAGCCGCGTGACGTGAACATGCCTGCGATGCGGGCAAGCGTTCCCGCTTCATTATCGACGGTAAGCGTCAGCACATGCCGTTCGGCGATTTCCTGTTTGATATGCATGACTTACACCAGCGCCTTTGCTTCATCGTCCATCGTTCCCGATACTTCATCGCTGTGCAGGATCATCTCGGTATGCGCGGCACCCGAGGGGATCATCGGGAAGCAATTGGCCTCTTTGGTGACGCGACAGTCGAACATCACCGGCCCGTCATAGGCGATCATTTCCGCGATAGCGTCGTCCAGCTTGGCGGGATCGTCGCAGCGTATGCCTTTCCAGCCATAGGCTTCGGCCAGCGCGACAAAGTCCGGCAGACTGTCCGAATAACTGTTCGAATAGCGGCTTTCATAGGTCAGCTGCTGCCACTGGCGCACCATCCCCATCCATTCATTGTTGAGGATGAACACTTTGACCGGCAGGCGATATTGCGATGCCGTACCCATTTCCTGGATATTCATCTGGATCGAGGCTTCACCGGCAATGTCAATCACCAGTGCATCTGGGTTGCCCATCTGCGCGCCGATGGCGGCTGGTAAGCCATAGCCCATCGTGCCGAGACCGCCGCTGGTCAGCCATTTGTTGGGTTCATCAAAATGGAAATGCTGTGACGCCCACATTTGGTGTTGGCCAACTTCAGTGGTGATGATGGGTGCCTTGTCCTTGGTCAGCGCGTACAACCGCTCAATCGCGAATTGCGGCATGATTTCGGACTTGTTTTCGGGGTAGTTGAGCGAACCAACCGAGCGCCAGCCCTTTATCCGCGACCACCATTCGTCTAGCTTGGCTGCTTGCCGTTTGCGGCTGTTCCACACGCTGATCATCTGGCGGATGGCTTTGCCAACATCAGCGACTATCGGCAGGTCAACATGGACAGTCTTGTTGATCGAGCTGCGGTCGATATCGACATGCACCTTGATGCTGTTGGGCGAAAAAGCGTCGAGACGACCGGTGACGCGGTCATCAAAACGCGCGCCGAGACACAGCATCACGTCGCACTGGTTCATCGCCATATTGGCTTCATAGGTGCCGTGCATCCCCAGCATCCCAAGCCACTGATCGCTTTCCGCCGGGAAGGCACCGAGCCCCATCAGCGTAGAAGTAACAGGAGCGCCGCTCAATGCCGCGAGTTCGCGCAGCGCCTTGCTGGCATCGGGGCCAGCGTTGATAATGCCGCCGCCAGTGTAAAGAATGGGCGATTTGGCGGTGGCCAGCAGTTCAACCGCTTTGGTGATTGCTGCAAAATCGGCATCGCCTGCCGGCGCATAGCGTTTTGAGCTGTTGGTGCCATGCCGGTCATATTCCGTGCTGGCAACTTGGACATTTTTGGGAATGTCGATGACGACCGGGCCGGGGCGACCCTGGGTTGCGATGTGAAAGGCTTCGGTGACCACTGCCGCGAGTTCTGACGGATCTTTAACCAGATAATTATGTTTGGTGCAGTGGCGCGTAATGCCGATGGTGTCGGCTTCCTGAAACGCGTCCGAACCGATCAGATTGGTTGCAACTTGTCCGGTGATGACAACCATGGGGATGGAATCGAGAAAGGCGTCGGCAATTCCGGTGACGGCATTGGTTGCGCCGGGGCCGGATGTGACCAGCACAACCCCGGGTTTTCCGGTCGAGCGCGCATATCCCTCTGCCGCGTGGGCCGCGCCCGCTTCGTGACGGACGAGGACGTGGCGGATTTTGGGGTGCTGGAACAGCGTGTCGTAAATGGGCAGTACGGCACCGCCGGGATAGCCGAACACGGTATCGACTCCTTGGGCGAGGAGCGAGTCGATCAATATCTCTGCGCCGGATTTTTCGGCCACTTTATTATCCTTGATCCAGTGATGCCGGTCCTATGTTGCGATGCAACAGGATTGGCAAGAGCGCGCTCGTTAGTAGTTAGAAAATGGCATGTCAACCATTAAAAATGTAATAAACTTTCAATATTATTATCAATATCGGAATTAAAAGTCCCTTCATGCCGCGGCCATCCGGAAGGGGGCTGGTTGCGGAACCATGTGTATTGGCGTTTGGCATATTGCCGCGTCGCCGCCTGTCCGCGCGTGATGGCTTCTTCCCGGCAGATTTCCCCGCGAAGCATGGCCGATATCTCGGGCACGCCAATCGCTCGCAGCACAGGGGCGTCCCATGGCAGGTCCCGCGAAAGCAACGCTTCAACCTCTTCTACTGCCCCATTTTCCATCATCGCTTCAAAGCGGGCGTCGCAGCGTTCATGCAGCCAGTCGCGCGGCGGCAGCAAGATTAACGGGTGCAGCGTCACTGCATCGCCAATCCCGCCCGCCTTGGCCTCACGCCATTCGCCAATGCTTCTGCCCGTTGAACGAACCACCTCAAGCGCACGCTTGATCCGGCTGTCATCCCGGGGGTTGAGTGCGGCGGCCATTGCCGGATCCTCAACCAGCAGTGCGCCATGGGCATCACCAGTCTCCAATGCACGCACCGCCCGCCGAATGGCATCATCAATTTCAGGTATCGGCGCAATGCCGTCGAGCAATGTGCGCAGATAGAGTCCGGTGCCTCCAACCAACACCGGCAGCCGCGACGCATCCCACGTTTCGGCAATTGCTGCCTTGGCATCGCCAGCCCATTTTGCCGCAGAACAGGCTTCGCGCCCCTCGAGATAACCGAACAGCCGGTGTGGCGCGCTTGCCATTTCCGCTGCCGACGGTTGCGCGCTTAACACCGGTAAATTCGCATAAACCTGCGCGCTGTCGGCGTTGATGATCGTGACGTCATGCCGCCGCGCGAGCGCTAACGCCAATGCAGTCTTGCCGCTGGCGGTAGGACCGGCAATAAGCCCGAGCCTTTTCTTTTCCGGATTCGTCATGCCTGCATCGCCTAGCAACTTGGTCGCCACACTGATAGCCGCAGATCGCTTTGAAGCCGGAGCGGCCGTCGAAGTCGCAGATCGACTAAACTTGGCCGGATATGAACCCGCAGAGACAGTCTGGCTTGAAGAAGGCAAGGCATTCGACGTGGAATTTTCTGGTAACGTCGAAACTGCACGCCAAGCCTTGATACCCTTGGCTGATCGCGCCGACCTAGTTGTCCAACCCGTCGAATATCGCCGCAAGATGCTGTTGGTATCGGATATGGACAGCACAATCATAACCATCGAATGCATCGATGAGCTCGCCGATTATGCCGGAATAAAGACCGAAATCGCCGAAATCACCGAACGCGCCATGCAAGGCGAACTGGACTTTGAAGGTGCATTGCGCGCACGGGTAGCCTTGCTCAAGGGACTGCACCGCGACGCCATAGACCGTTGCATCGCGGAACGGCTGCGGCTGACGCCCGGCGCGGAGACTCTGCTCGCAACCATGCGCGGTTGGGGTGCACACAGTTTGCTGGTGTCGGGCGGCTTTACCGATTTTGTTTCATGGGTAGCCAGTCGGATCGGCTTTGATGGCATTGCCGCCAACCGGCTGAGCATAGAAGGCGATCACCTGACTGGCGAAGTTGAAGGCGCAATTGTCGATGCAGCGGAAAAGGCGCGGCAATTGGCAACCATGCGCGACCGGCTAGGCCTGCACCCGGCACAGGTGCTGGCGGCAGGCGATGGTGCGAACGACATTCCGATGGTTGATGCGGCAACGGCGGGTGGCGGCCTTGGCGTCGCTTATCACGCCAAACCCGCACTCGCCGCCCGCGCGAATTTTTCCATTCGCCATAATGACCTTACAGCGATATTGTTCGCGCAGGGGGTGCCGAGAAACGACTGGTTGTCAGGTGCCGATGCGCGCTGACTCCGGTAAAAGGAGCTCAAACATGCGCCCGATAATACTCCCGCTACTTGCCCTGCTCGCAGGCTGCTCAACCATCCGTGAAGCCGAAACCGTGGCGGTCAAGGAAGTCGCCTCGGCTCAGATGCTGCGTGCCGATGGCAGTGTTGCGGGCGTGGCGACCCTGTCGCTGCAGGATGACGGCATCATGCTAGAACTTGCGGCTGATGCGCCGGGGAAGGGTGGTTTTGGGGTTCATCTTCACAGTGTCGGCCGGTGTGATGCGCCCGATTTTGCTAGCGCTGGCCCCCACTGGAATCCGCAAGGCAAACAGCATGGCCATGATAATCCGGCTGGCGCTCATCTGGGCGATTTGCCCAATTTGACCAGCGATGTCGAAGGACGGCTTTATGCGAAAGGCATGATCCGCGATGCGCTATGGGATGGTCCGTCAGGCCTGTTTGACGCTGACGGAATCGCCATCGTCATACATGAACGCCCCGACGATTACCGGACCGACCCCAGCGGAAACAGTGGAAAACGGATACTATGTGGAGTCTTTGCCAAACCGTAACATGCCGGGCAGGCTAGACTGCCTATCAAACCTTACCTGCGTATAGCAGCGATCCCGGCGCAACCCGTGCGAGTACTTGGCCAATATCGTCGAACGAGAAAGCGAAGCAGCCTTGGCTGCGTCCGACCTTGCCCTGTTGTTCGGCGATCGACTGGCTGACATACCAAGCCGGATGGATCACGATAGCGCGGCTTTCTGCCTGATCATTTTGTGGTTCGAGACCAATCAGGCGACGCGATTCGCCATATTTGCCATAATAGGTGTCGCCGACCAGATAGGCACCTTCGGACGTTGCCTCTGATCCCGGAACATTGGAAAATTGCTGCACCCAGCCGCTATGACTGGGATCAGATCCCTTTCCATGGGAAACGAGCAAGGTTGTCGTGTCACCGGTGATCAAATCATATAGGTGAAAACGCGGTGTTGCTGATGGTGTTGAAAAGTCCGCAATTGCCATAAGACGCCGATTGGCGATGCGATCGCCGTGTATGGCAAGCGCTGCCCCGGCCTTCGTCAACAATCGGGTGGGTATGGATTGTCCGGTAGAAGCACGCGCGACAATGGATCCGAACGGTAGTCCGGAAAGTCCCAAACCCGCAGCGGCAACGGCTGCATTCTGAAAAAACTGGCGACGACCCATATTGCCCATGGCTTCAAATTAGGCGCTATGCGTTAAATTCCTAGTAGGGTTGATGCAACTCGACGCGTTTTTGCGACGTGTTGCCGGAAATCCACGATTGAAGAAGAAATGCGCGCGTTATGCAATTCGATTGATTTTACACGAATTCCGCAGCATTATCGGCAAAGTTCGTACGTTGAATGCAAGAACAGGCGACCCAGATGAAACTCACTATCCGTTACGGCGCGCTGATGGGCGCTGCCTTGCTGTTTACCAGCGCTCCCACTTTTGCGCAGGTTGACCCCGTTGCAGCGCCTGTAGAAGCGCCAGTGGTGATTGCGCCTGCGCCAGTCGTCACTCCTCCTGCTCCGGTAGTAACCCCTGCGCCAGCGCCCACGCCAACGCCGCAACCCACCCCGGCGCCAAAGAAAGTCACGACTGCAACGGACTCGCTGAAGCCAGGCCAGTTTATCTGGGAAAGCGTAGCGGCTATAACAACACATTACGCGTTGTCGCAGTCATTGATATTCAGCGCCTTTATGTATTTGACGGCGATGAGCTGGTCGGTTTTTCTACGGTTTCAACCGGAAAGAAAGGGCATTCGACCCCGACTGGTGTGTTCAAGATCCTCCAGAAAAAAGAATATCACGAATCAAATCTCTACAGCAACGCGCCGATGCCCTTCATGCAACGGCTGACTTGGGACGGGATCGCGCTGCACGCAGGCAAGATTCCGGGCTATCCTGCATCGCATGGCTGCATTCGGCTTCCCTATAATTTCGCCCGCGCGCTTTTTGGTGCGACCAAGATGGATCAGGAAGTTGTCGTGCTGGCCAGCCTGAGCAAGCCTGCCAAGCCTAAGCCCCCGGTCAAGCCGGAGCCTCCCAAAGTCGATCCGGTTCCGCAGCAGCCTGAGCAGCAGCCGCCCGTTTCAGATCAGCCGATCGTCACGCCGGAAACCCCGCCAGCAGCGACGCCCGCCAACTGAGCAAGGCAGCGCCTGAGATCAGATTGACGTTTACGCTAACGTAAACTACCATCGCACAGGATTCGCGGTGGAGATACGCTCATGGACTATCAATCGAACGAAGACGCGCGCCGTGCGGACGCAACGATTGATACGCCCGATGCGCTGGGTCGCGACTTTTTCACTATTTCCGACCTGTCCAACGAGTTTGACGTTACTGCGCGAGCATTGCGCTTCTACGAAGATCAGGGGCTAATAGCACCACAGCGGCAGGGGCTGTCGCGTGTCTATTCTAGGCGAGACCGAGCTCGGCTGGCGTGGATCTTGCGGGCGAAGCGGGTTGGGTTCAGCCTCGCCGAAATCCGCGAGATGATCGACCTTTACGATCTGAACGACGGACGCAAATTCCAGCGCAAGGTGACGCTCGAAAAATGCCGCGACCGGATCGATCTCCTCAAAAAACAGCGGCACGATATTGACAGTGCGATTGCCGAACTGACCGAATTTGTAGCACTTGTTGCCAAGGTTGAATCAGAAGAGTTTGACCGCTGAGGCCTGACTTCTGCTTACGAATCCACTATACCAATAGCCATCCAATCGAAGGATAATATTGTGCCCAAATATCAGGCGCCGTTGCGTGAAATCCGTTTCGTTTTGAACGAAGTGCTCGACATTGGCCGGTTTGCCAATTTGCCCGGCTTTGAAAATGCCTCACCAGACATGGTCGAGGCAATCCTGTCCGAAGGCGGGCGTTTCGTTGAGGAAGTGCTGTTCCCATTAAATCATTCGGGCGATCAACAGGGCTGCACACGCAACCCCGACGGAAGCGTGACCGCGCCAGATGGCTTCAAGGATGCCTATCGCCAATATTGCGAGGGCGGCTGGCCGACTTTGGGCGGGCCGGTTGAATATGGCGGGCAGGCCATGCCGCATTTTGTCTCGATGGCGTTTGAAGAGCTGATGATGAGCTCGAACATGGCCTTTGCCATGTATCCGGGGCTTTCGAGCGCAGCAGTGTCGGCTCTGTTGGTAAAAGGCAGCGACGAATTGAAGGCCAAATATGCGCCCAACATGATTTCGGGCAAATGGACCGGGACAATGAATTTGACCGAGCCGCATTGCGGCACCGATCTGGGCCTGATCCGCTCTAAAGCTGTGCCCAATGGCGACGGCAGCTATGCGGTGAGCGGCACCAAAATCTTCATTTCGGCTGGCGAGCATGATCTTGCCGAGAATATTATCCACCTCGTCCTCGCCAAGACGCCAGATGCTCCGGACAATGTTAAGGGGATCAGTCTGTTCCTCGTTCCAAAATTCCTCGTGAACGAAGACGGCTCGCTGGGTGCGCGCAACGCCGCGACCTGTGGGTCGATCGAGCATAAGATGGGCATTCACGGCAATTCGACCTGCGTGATGAACTATGATGGTGCCACCGGCTGGCTGATTGGTGACGAAAATAAGGGCCTCGCCGCAATGTTCATCATGATGAATATCGCCCGTCTTGGTGTCGGGCAGCAGGGGCTGGGACAGGCGGAAATCGCTTATCAGAATGCAGTCCAATATGCTGGAGATCGCAGACAGGGCCGCGCACTGACCGGGCCGCAAGATCTGGACCAAAAGGCTGACACGCTATTCGTCCATCCCGACGTTCGCCGGATGCTGATGGATGCAAAGTCCTTTACCGAAGGGTTCCGCGCTTTGTGCCTGTGGGGTGCACTGCAAGCAGACCTCAGCCACAAAGCCCAGACCGAAGAGGAGCGGCTTGCCGCCGACGATTTGCTCTCTCTGCTCACCCCTGTGATCAAAGGCTATGGCACTGACAAGGGCTATGAAGTCGCAACCAATGCGCAGCAGGTCTATGGCGGTCATGGCTACATCGCTGAATGGGGCATGGAACAATATGTCCGCGACGCCCGTATTACGATGATCTATGAAGGCACCAATGGCGTGCAGGCAATGGACCTTGTCGGCCGCAAATTGGCGCAAAATGGTGGGCGTGCCGTGCAAGCGCTTTTCAAGATCGTCGATGACGAATGTGGCGCCGCGAAGTCCGGCCCGCTGAACGATTTTTCCGAAAGGCTGGAAAAGGCCAATGGCGAATTGAAGGCGGCAACGATGTGGTTCATGGCCAACGGCCTTGCCAACCCCAACAACGCTGGGGCTGGCGCGCATCATTATATGCATATCATGGGCATTGTTGCACTGGGGCTTATGTGGCTGCGGATGGCCCAGACCGCGCAAGCCGCAATTGAGATCGGCGCGGAAGGCAAAGCCTATTACGAAACCAAGCTGGTAACTGCGCGTTATTATGCCGAACGGACCATGCCCGACGCCGGTGCTCTGCGTCGCAAAATCGAGGCCGGCAGTGAGGCAATGATGGCATTGCCCCCTGAAATGTTTGCCGTCGCCTGATATGGCAAAAAAGCGATCCGCCCCGGCAAAAGCAATTGTCGAGGCGGGCCGCAATTGCTGGCGGATTGAAAAGGCTGAGAAGGTCGGCGTGGTTGTCGATGCAGCCGCCTATTTCCATTTCGTCCGCGAATTGTGTGAACAGGCGCAAAACCTGCTGATCTTCATTGGTTGGGATTTTGATTCCAGAATAGCGCTGGAGCCAGAAAAGGGCCGCAAAGGCACCCGGCTCTCGCGCTTTTTTCTGAAACTGGCGCGGCATAATCCGCACCGGCGGATTGCTATTTTGAAGTGGCGGTTCGGAGCGCTCAAACAATTTGTCATTCCGCAAAGCGCGCTCACGCTTGCGCGCTGGGCGATGACCCGCGCAATCACTTTCAAATTTGATGGTGCGCATCCGGCAGGGTGTAGCCACCATCAGAAAATAGTTGTGGTCGACGATAGCATTGCCGTGTGCGGCGGGATCGACCTCGCCAGAGGACGTTGGGATACGCCCGAACACCGCGATGACGATGACCGCCGCCTGCTGCCCAATGGAAAGCAGCACGCTCCGTGGCATGACATCACCATGTTGATGCAAGGCGACATTGCAGAAGCGCTTGGCGAATTGGCGCGCGATCGCTGGCTGGTTGCAGGCGGGAAGCCGTTACCTGCCGCTCGCGAAACCAATATTGGCTGGCCCGAAGATGTGGTGATCGATTTCCAAAATGTCGAACTCGCTATCGCCCGCACCCGCGCGCCCTATGGTGAAGTGCAGGAAGTGCGCGAAATCGAGCAATTGTTCCTCGATATGATCGCGGCGGCCCAGAACTTTATCTATATCGAAAACCAGTATCTGACCTCTGCCAAAATCGCCGCCGCCATTGCTGCGCGGATGGGTGAGGCAAAACCGCCCGAAATCGCCGTCATCATGCCACGCACCGCCGATGGCTGGCTGGAGCAAAAGGCGATGGATGCGGCGCGGGTGCAATTGGCGCGCGCAATTGGAAAGGTCGACAGCGGCAATCGCTTTCGCATCTATGTGCCGGTGACCAAGGCCGGCGCGGACATTTATGTCCATGCCAAATTGATGATCGTCGATGACAGGATATTGCGAATCGGATCTGCCAACCTCAACAACAGATCGTTGGGCCTCGACAGCGAATGCGATGTGATACTCGATTGCGGTCTGGCGGCGAACCGCGATGCGTCGGTGGGGATTGCAGCGTTGAGAACCCGGTTGCTGGCCGAACATCTTGATGTCTCACCCGAGCAGGTTGCAGCACATTTCAAAAAGACCGCTTCGCTGATCGACACCATCGAGGCATTGCGCGGCGATGGCAAGTCACTCGAATTGCTCGATCTCGAAAAGCCCGGTCCGTTTGAAAAAATGATCGCGGAAAACGAACTGCTTGACCCTGAACATGCCGATGGCTTTCTCGAGCCGATGCACAAACGGGGATTACGGAGACGCTGGCAAGAAGGGCGCGCGCGCATTTTCAAACGGCTTCGGCGTCGCTGAAATTGCGATTTGCCGTTCAAACGACATGTGCTGGCGACAAATTGATTGCGATGAGCCGTTAGGCTTTAAACCAGCGCAAATCGTCGCAACGGGCTTTGAGCATTGGCGGCAGAGGTGAATGTTGGCTTCGACAGGGGGCTGACACAATCAGGAGTTACCCATGTCAAAGCCCAAATTTCCGGTCGCATTCTTGGCGGCATTGGCACTGATACTTCCCTTCGCCGTTGGCGCGGTTCACGCAAACGAACCGGCAAAAGAGCCGATGGCAGCACCCGCCGCAAAACCCGTTCCACCCCCAACCATTGATACCAATGCAGATGGCAAGCCCGATGCTTGGGACCGCGATGGCAATGGTGTTCCAGATGCCTGGGATACCAATGGGGATGACAAGCCCGACCTGTGGGACAAGAATGGCGACGGCAAGCCCGATGAGCCCGCACCCAAAGCAGAAGCGCCCGGACAATAGCGCCAGGGGCAAGCAAACTTGGCCGGGGCGAACTGGTCTGCCCCGGCCTTGTTTTTCATCAGTTTATTCCGCTGGCAGGAAATCGGGCACCGACAGATAGCGTTCGCCGGTGTCATAGTTGAAACCCAGAACGCGCGTTCCGGCAGGAAGCTCTTTCAACTTCTGCGCAATCGCCGCCAGCGTCGCAACTGATGAAAAACCAACCAGCATTCCTTCTTCGCTGGCCGCGCGCCGAGCCATTTCCTTGGCATCATTGGGATCGACTTGAATCACCCCGTCAATCGACTGGGTGTGCAGATTCGCCGGAATGAAGCCCGCGCCAATCCCTTGAATCGGGTGTGGTGCAGGTTGGCCACCGCTGATCACGGGGGACAGCGTCGGTTCGACCGCATAGACTTTCAAGTTCGGCCAGCTCTTTTTCAGCGTTTCGGCACAGCCAGTGATGTGACCACCAGTGCCGACGCCGGTAATCAGCACATCAATCGGACTGTCCGCAAAGTCGTTCAGGATTTCCTGCGCGGTGGTGCGCACGTGAACTTCGATATTGGCGGCATTTTCGAACTGCTGCGGCATCCAGCTGTTGGGGGTTGAAGCCACCAGTTCGATTGCGCGTTCGATCGCGCCTTTCATCCCCTTTTCGCGTGGTGTCAGGTCAAAGCTGGCTCCATAAGCGAGCATCAACCGGCGGCGTTCGATCGACATGCTTTCAGGCATGACGAGGATCAGCTTGTATCCCTTCACTGCTGCAACCATTGCAAGCCCAACGCCAGTGTTACCGCTGGTCGGTTCAATGATTGTCCCACCGGGCTTCAGGCTTCCGTCCTTTTCGGCGGCCTCGATCATGGCAAGACCGATACGGTCCTTGATCGAACCGCCGGGATTGCTGCGTTCCGATTTGATCCACACTTCTGCATCGCCAAACAGCCGTTGGGCGCGAATGTGCGGCGTGTTGCCGATGGTTTCGAGGATCGATTGGGCCTTCATGTCACCGTTTCCTTTTCTGCTATTCGGGTCTGCGTTGCCCGAAATTGCGGTTCGAATGTCCGGGCATTTTTCAATTCGGGAAAAAGCCACGCCCAGATGCCTGTCACCATTATGGCTCCTGCGCCGCCAAATACAACCGCGCCGACGGGGCCGAGCAGAGCAGCAGCAAAGCCGGATTGCAGCTCACCCAATTCGTTCGATGCCGAGATAGCAAGTCCGGAAACCGAGCTGACCCGCCCGCGCATTGCATCGGGCGTATTGAGCTGAACCAATGAGCCGCGGACATAGACTGACAGCATATCGGCAGCACCCAACAGCGACAGCATCGACAGCGCAATCAGCATCGATGCGGTAATGCCGAGCAAGGCGATATCGGCATTGTCGAACAGTGCATCTCCGGTCAGGTGGCTGGTGCCAAAGCCTATGGTTGCCAACCCGAAAACAACAACCGCCAAAAGCATCTTTACCCCGACATTATGCTTCAACGGACGGAAGGCGAGCCAGATGGCGACTAGTGCTGCACCAACCGCTGGCGCTGCGCGTAACTGACCCAGTCCCTCGGGCCCGACATGCAAGATGTCGCGGGCATAGACTGGCAACAGTGCCGTCGCTCCGCCCAGCAGAACAGCGAACAGATCAAGCGTGATTGCGCCGAGCAGGAAGCGTTCGGAAAAGGTATATTTGACGCCTTCGACCATAAGCCTCAGCGGATGGCGGCGATCCCCCTGATGCGGTGGAACTACCGGGCGGATTGTCGCAATGGAAATGCAGGCCAATACAAGCAGGCAGACCGACACCCAATAAGTTGCCGATGCGCTTTGCGCGTAGATCAGGCCGCCCGCAGCGGGGCCAACCACTGATCCTGCCTGCCACGCTATCGAGCTTAAGGCGATGGCGCGCGGCAGCGATCCAGCGGGTACGATATTGGGGGCAATCGCCGACATCGCCGGGCCGACGAAAACCCGCGCGACACCGTGCAGTGCAGCAAGCAGAAACAGAATTGGGAGGTTGAGGCCGTCGGCCATCGTCAGCAACGCCAAAACGCCGGCAGTCGATGCGTCGATCAGATTGGCACAAATTGCGACTTTGCGCCGTTCAAACCGGTCTGCGGCCCATCCGGCAACGGGCGTCAGCAACGCAAGCGGGATGAATTGGCACAGGCCCAGCAAGCCCAATTGGAACGCGGCTTCCTTTGGTGACATGCCATAATCGGTGCGGGCAATGTCATAGGCTTGCCAGCCGATGATCACGACCATTCCCATTGTCGCCACCACCGCCATGAAACGCGCCAGCCAATAGAGGCGGAAATCGGGTATGGTAAAGGGATGTGGTGCGTCGGACATCAGACATTGCGCCTAACCTGCTGAAACCCATGTGGCAACGCATCCGATCCTATGATCGCAAAAAGCTGTTCTATGTCGTTCGCCCGTGCCGCTTGTCGAAAAGCCTATGGCGTGGGAGCGCAAAGCCTGCCAATTTGCAAGCATGAGCAAAGGCGACCTATTCGCCTGATGAGGGAGTGAGCAATGAAATTCGGAAAATGGATGCTTGCAGCATCGCTTTGTGCGGTCGCGCTGACTGCGGGATGCAAAAAAGTCGACGGTGAACTACCGGTGGTAACTGCCAATGATGGCAGCGAATGGGGTGGCTTCATGGAAAAATTCCTTGATGGCTATTTCAAAGTAAACCCGACCTTTGCCGTCTATCAGGGAAAGCATGAATATGACGGCCAATTGCCAGACTGGTCGCCCGAAGGAATCAAAGCCGGGATCGACTATCGCAAAAAGGCAATTGCCGATGCGAAGGCGATTGATGCTAGCAAATTGAGCGACGCGCAGAAATTCGAGCGTGATTATCTGGTGCATGTGATGGAAGGCGAATTGTTCTTCCTTGAAGACACCGACAATCTGCAAAAGAACCCGGCAGCCTATGTCGGAGCGCTCGACCCCAATGTCTTTATCGCAAGGCCCTATGCCGACGCTACCACGCGGATGAAGGCGTTTATCAAATATGCCAACAATGTCCCCAAGGCAGCCGAGCAGATCAAGGCGAACCTGAAGCTGCCTTTGCCCGCGACCTTCGTCAAATTTGGCACGGCCGGTTTTGGCGGTTTTGCTGACTATTATACCGGCGACGCCAAGAAAGCCTTTGCCGAGGTAAAGGACGCCGCGCTGCAAAAGCAGTTTGACGAAGCCGCGAACAAGGCAGCTGCGGCGATGAAGGATCTGGCGGGCTATGTCGGATCGAAACCCGGCACCGATGGCGGCTTTGCGCTGGGTGCGGACAAATTTGCCAAGATGGTGCTTAAGACCGAAGGCGTAAATGTCTCGCTCGACGAACTCGAGGCGATCGGTCGTGCGGACCTGAAAGCCAATCAGGATGCGCTTGCCAAGGCGTGCGGCGTTTATGCGCCGGGCGCGTCGATGCAGGATTGCATGACCAAAATGGGCATGAACAAGGCAGCCGACGGACCGGTGGCCGAGGCACGCCGCCAATTGCCGCCGCTGAAACAGTTCCTGATCGACAAGGATATCGTCTCGATCCCCGGCACCGAAGAGGCCAAGGTTGAGGAATCGCCACCCTATAACCGGCAGAACAGCGCCTATATCGACATCCCCGGGCCCTATGAAAAAGGCCTGCCGTCGGTCTATTATATCTCACCGCCCGACCCGACATGGGACAAGGCGACACAGGATGGCTTTGTTCCCGGCAAATATGACTTGCTCGGCACATCGGTGCACGAAGTCTGGCCAGGCCACTTCCTCAATTTCCTCCACGCCAACCGCGCCAAGTCGATCTTTGGCAAGCTGTTCGTCGGCTATGCCTTTGCCGAGGGCTGGGCGCATTATACCGAGGAAATGATGATGGACGCGGGGCTGGGCGATACCACCGGATCACCCGCCGAAGCTGCCGAAATGAAGATCGGCCAGCTGTCAAACGCGTTGTTGCGGAACTGCCGTTACCTGTCTGCCATTGGCCTGCATGCGCGCGGAATGACCGTCGCGCAGTCGGAAGAGTTGTTCAAAACCGAATGCTATCAGGACGCTGGCAACAGCAAGCAACAGGCAGCGCGTGGCACTTATGATCCGGGCTATCTCAATTACACCATGGGCAAGCTGATGATCCGCAAACTGCGTGACGATTGGACCAAAGGCGACCGCAAGAAATGGAAGGCGTTCCACGACGAATTTCTCTCTTATGGCGGCCCGCCGATCCCGATGGTGCGCGCGGCGATGCTGAAGGAGAAGGAAGCGAAAGCCGTCTTCTGATGCAGGTTGGTCTGAAATATGTCGTCATGCTGTTCGGTGCTGTCTGCATCGCGATCGGCATGACGCATATTCTGATTGGCCCTTCCTCGATTCCCGGTTCGGTGCCGGTCAATGCCACGATGGACAGCGAGGACCGATTTTACGCCACGCTGTTCGTCGGCTTTGGTGCGGCGCTGATTTGGTGCGCGCGGGATTTGGGCGAGCGGGGCAGGCTATTTCTCTGGTTGATGGTGCTGTTCTTTTGCACCGGTCTGGCTCGGTTGGTTTCGATTGCCCAGGTTGGCTTGCCGCATCCGCTGTTCCAGTTCCTCGGCGCAGTGGAGCTCTTTCTGCCGCTGATCCTCTGGTTCTGGCACCACAAGGCTTATGCTCCTCCCCGCTGATGGGGAGGAGCAACATGCTCACTTCGCCGACTCATCCGCCAAAGGCGTATTGCGCCCCCACCAGCGGCGCAGGCCAGCGCCGAGCGGGCTTTTGACGAACAGTACGACTGCGCCAATCGGCAGCAACCAGGGCAGCACCACCCCCGCAAGCATCAGCAACAGGCCCAGCATAGAGGTCATGCTGTCGGTAGAGGCCGACAAGGCATCGCCGAACGCGCCCGAACCGCCAATCCCCATATTGCCGCTATAGTTGAACTGCACCGGAGTGGTCGCGATCCGCTTTTCACCGTTGCGGCGAGTCTCTTTTTCGCCGCCCATCATGTCGCGTAATTCCTCCGCGCGACGGCGCAGCTCGACACGCTCGTCATTGGCGAGACCCTTGCCCGCGAGCCGCTCCTCTATGCGCTTGACCTCTGCCTCCATGCCCGCACTGCGCACTTGAGAAGAGGCGATTTCCGCGCCGACATTTTCGCCCGAGACATTGCTGGTGGTGAGCACACCCTCGGCCTTTTCAACCGATGCAATCGCATCGCGGCCAAATTTGCGAGCGATGGCGGGGTCGAGCAGGAATTCCATCCGCCCCTCGGGATAACCATTTTCGCTTTGAGAAAAGTTCAGCCCGGTAATCTGGCAGCGCGACAGCCCCAGCGTTTCGCACGCGGCGGCATGTTCGTCCTGCACGCCTTCAATCTTGTCGCCGGGGACGCGGAAGTCATAGCTATACTGGAAGGCAACCCCTGGCGCGACGCTGGGGGAGACGGCGGCGGGCTGGCTAAACACCGCGCCACCCGATGCGGCGATCTCGGCCTCGGCAGCGGCGTCTTTGGCCTCGGCGATATCGGCGAACCCTTCGGCAGCGGCTTCGGTGGCGATGGGTTCGTTTCCGGCTTCCTCCGCATTCTGGCAACCGGCAAGCGCGGCGAGCAAGGGCAGGGCAATGATCAGTGACTTACGCATAAACCTCTCCTGTTGTGGCGCGGCCTGCCGGGACGGGAAGGGGGGCAGGCCGCGATGTGATGAGGTATCATTGCGCGATTTCCCGCAACGCGAATTTGCGGGGACCAGCGCATCGGAGCGGTTATGTTCAGTGCTTATGTAAACGCTGCATTGCGGGAAGTGATGGAATTGGTTCGCAAATAGGGTGCGCGGGGGAGAGGTGATTATTTTACAATTGCGCACGCTATTGCTGCACTGCGGCGTTAACATAACTATTTTGGTAGAGAATGCGACTCGCCGCGAAAGCACGGCCAAAACCGCCCTTAAGGTAACAAAGGTAAGGACAGGCAACAGCGAAAATCGGACGAAGCGAGTCACGGAGTCGAGCCTTTCTGCGCGGCCCGCTCCGCCTTGTTCCGGTCGCGCAACACCAGCTGAACCGCGCGATAGACCAGCACATTGTTATAGACGATCCGTTCGCCCACCTGCACCCCGCGATAGAAAATCGGGCGCACCTCACCTTTGGGCGCATGGGTGATCGCCAGCGCACACGCCTTGTCCCGCCCCATTTCAACCGCCCGATTCCATGCCTCGGCAAAGCTGGGGGATTCATCCGTATCGTCGGCGCACGTGCCTTGCTCGGCCAGTGAGCGGTCATACAGCGCATAGGCCGATTTCGGCGACATCCCCACCGCCCGCGTCGCCGCCGTCACCATGCCGAGTTCGCCCAGATAATGCAGAAACATATCCTGCTTTGCGACCGTCCAACCATCATGGCGTCGGCGCTTCATCACTACGGGGCGGAACAGCGTGCGGGGCGGGAAAGGTGAGTCGTCCATCGACCAGTTTATGGGCAAATGGCGGGCGTGTAGGAAAGTTGTTTTTTTGGGGGGCTTGGGTGGAAAACTCTCTCCCCTTCAGGGGAGAGATACAAGCCTCGGTGCCAAAGGCGCTTAGGCGCAGTTGAGAGGGGGAAGGATGGCGCCAACTTTGAGGTCCAACCCCTCTCCGCTGCGACTAGGCAGACAAGCCGCCAAGTCTCGCACCTCTCCCCTAAAGGGAAGAGGGGGGATTTCGCACGAAGACACGAAGACTCAAAAAGGACACCCAAACCCGTTCGCCCTGAGCTTGTCGAAGGGTTGTCTTGTTATGGGAGGCAGCAAGAAAAAGAACAGGGCTTCGACAAGCTCAGCCCGAACGGTATCGGGTGGATTCTTTGTGGCTTCGAGAGAGTCAAATAAACCCACCCCACCCCGCCAGCGCAGGCTGGCGCCTATCTCGCCCGCCGGTTTGAGCGGAAGACGTGACAGCTCTCAGCCGTCGCTGAGGCGACAGTGGGTTTTTGGGCTTTGGTTGCGTGCTATCGGTGATTGTTCCGCATAGCTTCTAGAATTGGAGTGTCTGGTGCGATCGCCTCTGCGACCTTCAAGCCATCTCTAAGTCCGCACCAGTTTGCAATCCGAGCTGTTTCAATGTCCACTGCCGATATTGGAATGAAATTCGCTTTTAGCTTCAGCTTTGCGTGCTCCCAAGAAATCGGATCCTCTGACAGAAGCCACGTCGGAACTTCCCCTTCAAAAACTGCATCGTCGACAAAGAATCTTGGTCCTCCAAGACCGGCCTTGCTGCCGCTGGAATCTGCGAGATAAGCTTTGGTGAATGCGAAATTAGCCTGTAATTGTGGCAGGACATCAAAATAGCGTTGTATGCTTCCTGCCTCTTTCACTGCTTGTTCTGCGCTTATTAGCCCATTCTCCAATCGAGATAAGATCGAGTTTAGATGCCCGGAAGTATAGTCAATCGCACGTCGGCTCCCTTTTGACCGAAACCCAACTGCCATCACCATTCGGGCACCGGGGAAGCCGTTTGCTTTTTCCAAGGCATTGATGGCCGTAAACATTGCGAAGGAACGTGTGAGAAAATCACATGTAACATCCGGCCCACGCATTGATAGGTCTCTGTAGGCAGCAGCACCATCATTCAGTACAAGCGTTCGAAAAGTCCGAGCGCTGTGTTCAGCAACTATCCGATGAAACGCACGAAGGCGGGAAATTGGAACTCTCGAACGGCGGTCGGCAGGATTGAATTCGGCATTTGCAATCATTCCGCCGTAACCAAGCAAGTCAATCCAACTTACGATTGCAACTTTGAAAGGCACGCTGTCCGTCTTGCCTTTGGCCAAGGGTGGCTGATTGGTTCGCCTTTTGGTTTGCCCTCCTGTCGCCATCCCTCTCACCCAACCGTAACAAAACTATCCATCACCCGCTTCCGCCCGGCCTGTTCAAACTCAATCTCCAACTTATTGCCCTCGATATCCTCAATCACCCCATAACCAAATTTCTCATGAAACACGCGCATGCCGATGGCGAGGTCGCTTCTCCCCTGCGCTCCCAATCCCACTGCGGGCTTGCTTGCCTCCTGCACGCGTGAGGGCACTGCATTGAAGCCGCCGCTGGTCGCCGCGCGTTGCCAGCCGGGGCCGCGTTGGCCGGCCCGTGTGGCGTTGGCCGCCGCCAGATGGGCGAAGGGGTCGGCGCGTTCGCTCCAGTTGGCGCGCCACAGCGATGCGCCGCCGGTCATTGTCTGCTCATTCTCGATATGCTCATCGGGCAGTTCGTCGATGAAGCGGCTGGGGATGCTGCTGGTCCATTGGCCGTAAATCCGCCGGTTGGCGGCGTGGGTGATGGTGCATTTCTCGCGCGCGCGGGTGATCGCGACATAGGCGAGACGGCGTTCTTCCTCGACGCTGGCAAGGCCGCCTTCGTCCATTGCGCGCTGGCTGGGGAAGACGCCGTCCTCCCACCCCGCGCAGAACACGTGCTGGAATTCCAGCCCCTTGGCGGCGTGGATGGTCATGATCGTCACGGCCTCGTCATGCACGCCTGCGTCATTGTCCATCACCAGGCTGACATGCTCCAGGAAATCGCCCAGCGTTTCATATTCCTCCATCGCGCGGACAAGTTCTTTGAGATTTTCCAGCCGTCCTGATGCCTCGACACTGCGTTCGGCCTGCAACGCGGCGGTATAGCCGCTGTCCTCCAGCACCAGCTCGGCGAGCGCGCTGGGGGGCAGGGTGGTCGCGCTGTCGCGCCAGCGGGCGATGTCGATCACCAGATCGGACAGCGATTTGCGCGCCTTTCCGGCCAGTTCATCGGTGCCGGTGATGCGCGCGGCGGCGACGCTTAAAGGTGCGCGTTCGGCGCGGGCGAGGCGGTGGATTTTCTCAACCGCCTTGTCGCCAATGCCACGTTTGGGCGTGTTGACGATGCGTTCGAAGGCGAGGTCGTCGGCGGGCTGGTTGACGACGCGTAAGTAAGCGATGGCATCGCGGATTTCGGCGCGTTCGTAGAAGCGGAAGCCGCCGATAATCTTGTAGTTGAGGCCGATCTGGATGAAGCGGTCTTCAAATTCGCGGGTCTGGAACTGCGCGCGGACGAGGATGGCGATGGTGTTGAGGCTGACCTGCTTGTACTGCAGCGCCTCTATCTCCTCACCAATCCGCCGCGCTTCCTCCGGCCCGTCCCACACGCCCAGCACACGGACCTTTTCGCCGCTATCCACATCTGTCCACAGAGTTTTCCCCAGCCGGCCGCTGTTCGCTGCAATCAGGCCGGATGCGGCCGCAAGGATGTGCGGGGTGGAGCGGTAATTCTGTTCGAGCCGGATGATCTTTGCGCCGGGAAAATCCTTTTCGAACCGCAGGATGTTGCCGACCTCGGCCCCGCGCCAGCCATAGATCGACTGGTCGTCATCGCCGACACAAGCGATATTCTTGCGCTTTTGCGCGAGCAGCCGCAGCCACAGATATTGGACGGCGTTGGTATCCTGATATTCGTCCACCAATATATATTTGAACTTCGCCTGATATTCCTCAAGCACGTCGCGGTTGTTCTTCAGCAGCGTCAGATTGTGCAGCAACAGGTCGCCAAAATCGCAGGCGTTCAGTTCGCGCAGCCGGGCCTGATAGACGGTGTACATCGCCTGACCCTTGCCATCGGCGTAAAGCGCGCTTTCGCCCGCGTCGATCATTTCCGGGGTCAGCCCCTTATTCTTCCATTTGTCGATCAGCCCGGCGAGCGCCTTCACCGGCCAGCGTTTGTCATCAATTCCGGCGGCCTGCACCAATTGCTTGAGCAGGCGCATCTGGTCATCGGTGTCGAGGATGGTGAAATTGCTTTTAAGGCCCAGCAGCTCGGCATGGCGGCGCAGCATCTTTGCGCCAATCAGGTGGAAAGTGCCGAGCCAGGGCATGCCCTCCCACCGCATCGCCGATCATCCGCCCCATCCGCTCCTTCATCTCGCGCGCAGCCTTGTTGGTAAAGGTGACGGCGAGGATCTCGGAGGGCCAGGCCAGCCGCTCGGCAATGATATGCGCGAGGCGCGCGGTGAGTGCAGCGGTCTTGCCCGTGCCAGCGCCTGCCAGCACCAGTACTGGCCCCTCGGTGGTCAGCACAGCTTCACGCTGCGGCGGGTTCAGGCCGTCGAGGCAGGGATATTGCGGGGCGATGCCGGAATTTGGGGTGTTTTGACTGACGTGCGAACGATTAGGGAACGAAGGCGCGCGGGGCAAGCGCAATGCCATTGACGCGACAAACTGCGTTGCGCATATCGGAACGACAAATCACTGGGGGTTGCTAAATCGATGTTCACTCGCCGTTTCATGGTACAAGCAGGATTGCTCTCGCCAATCCTAGCATCGCCGTTGCGCGCCCAAGCTACAGTTGACAAATTTTATACGGTCGGAATTTCGGTGGACGACAATCGAATTTGGACTGCGGTATCACTTGGCAAATTGAAACCTGAATTGTTCATCATTGATACCGGTTCGGAGCGCAGCGTTGTTTCGCAAAAATGGGCAACTGCCAACAAGTTGAAAACTGGCGGCTATACGATGATGCGCGGCATGGGGGGAGTAGAGAAAGCCGATGTTGTCAAAGTGAAAGACATGTTGATCGGCGGAGTTTTCACCAAGGAATATCAGGAGTTTGCAGCGACAAAATCTCTAGATCGCGCGGATTTTGTGGGGCTTTTGGGTGTCGATTTCCTGTTGTTTGCCGATTGTGATCTGGACTTTGTAAAGGGCGAGTGGCGGGTGTATCCCGAAGGCAGGACTGATCGGACCGGATTTTATCAAGTGCCCGATAGTATTCGGCCGCGGAATGTCGCTCAGCCTATTGGCATCGCGGTTACTGTAGGCGGTTTTTCCGGGTATTTTGGCATCGATACGGGCAGTCCGTCGGCGCTGTTATTGGATGGCAAGGCCGCCAAAAACTCCGGGCTATGGGAATCGGATCGTCCCTACGCTCCATTCGCGCATAAGGGATTTGGCGCCGGATCGTCGCGCGCGCGTATCTATCGCGCAGATCGTATCAAGCTGCATAAATTTGTTCTTGAGAAACAACTTGTTTCTCTACTCCAACCGGGACTGGATAAATCGAATTGGAGAGATGTCGACGGACTGGTCGGGATGCAAGCGTTGCGGCATTTTCACCTATCCACTGATACCAAAAACAAGTCGCTGTGGATGGCACCCAACGGTCTAAATTTCCCAAATGAAGAACGCTATCCTTTGTCGGGCTTATGGCTCGAAGGTAGCGGAACAAATATTACCATCGAAGATGTTGGAATCGGAAGTCCGGCGGCGGCGGCAGGATTGAAAGTGGGCGACAAGATTGTCGGACAGGATTTTGCGGCGATGATAAAAAAATTCTCGAGCACACCCGGAAAATCCGTATCATTCGACTATGAACGCGATGGAAAACGCGCCTCTGTAGAATATACTCTTCGGCCCTATCTCTAATTGCCATGGCGGAACCCTGCCCTTCAATCCGCCTCGCACAAACGCATCCTCGGCGCGGCGATGGCGGGGACGGCGGTCGGTTTGACTTCTATATTTTGCGACTGCGGCTTCGTTAGTCTTCGGACCCTTGTTCTTTCCGACCTCGAGCCCCGAGGCGCAATTGTTGCAAAGCTGGCTGACCTTTGCACTGGCTTTCATCGCGCGGCCGGTGGGGGCGCTGGTTTTTGGCCATTATGGCGACCGCATTGGGCGCAAGGCGACGTTGGTCTGGTCGCTGATGATCATGGGGGTTTCAACTTTCTGCATCGCGTTACTGCCCAGTTACGCGGTGGCGGGGTGGTGGGCGCCTTTGCTGCTGTGCATCCTGCGCTTTGGCCAAGGATTTGGTCTTGGCGGCGAGTGGGGCGGGGCAGCGCTGCTCGCGGTCGAGAATGCGCCAGAGGGGAAGAAGGCCCGCTACGGCATGTTCCCGCAACTCGGCGCGCCGGTGGGGTTCATTCTGTCAAACGGCTTGTTCCTGATCCTCGGGCTGATTTTGAGCGATGCCGAATTTCGCGAGTGGGGCTGGCGCATCCCCTTTTTGCTCAGCGCGCTGCTGGTGGGCATTGGCCTTTGGGTGCGGCTGAAGCTGACCGAAACGCCAGCCTTTGCCGCCGCGCTGGAGGAATCGCCGCCGCCGAAGGTGCCGGTTGCAGAGGCAATGCGCACGCATCCGCTGCAAATGTTCGGTGGAACTTTTGCCGCGATAGCCTGTTTCGCGATCTTCTACCTCGCGACTGCTTTTGCGCTGGGGTACGGCACGACAAAGCTCGGCATCGCGCGCGAGGATTTTCTGGGCGTGCAGCTGGTAGCGATATTGTTCATGGCGGCGGGGATCATTGTCTCGGGCTATTGGGCAGATCACACGCGGCCAGCGCAAGTACTGGGATGGGGTTGCGCCGCGATGTTTGCAACGAGCTTTCTCACTGGCCCGTGGCTGGGTAGCGGCGACCTGTTTCTGACCGGCGCCTATTTGTCGCTGATCCTATTTGTGATGGGGTTGGTTTACGGTCCGCTTGGCGCATGGTTACCGGGGCTGTTCCCGGCACGGGTGCGCTATACAGGGGCGTCGATCTGTTTCAACGCGGCCGGAATTTTGGGCGGCGCACTGGCCCCCAATATCGCGCTCAAGCTTTCGGAGCGCGGCCTCGAATATGTTGGCTATTATCTCGCCGTCATCGCGCTGATCAGTCTGTTCGGGCTATTTCTGTTGAAATCGCGCGACCAGTCGGCCGTCTAGTATTGCCAGCCCGACGGCGATTAATCCCGCCCCGGCAATCTGCCCGCTCGACAGGCTTTCGCCCAGAAAGGCAATTCCCAGGATCACCGCGAGGATCGGCATCAGGAAAGCCACCAATTGCGCATTCGACGCCCCCGCGCGGTCGATCAGACGGAAAAAGAGAATATAGGCAAGCGCCGTCGAGAGCAGCGCCAGCGTAACGCCTGCCAATGTTGAATCGAGCCGCGGCATCGCCATCGCCCAAGGTTGATCAAATAGCAGCACGACGGGGAGCATAAACAAAGCAGCCATAGCGGTCTGCCCCGTCGCCACCACCATCGGCGTCATCTGCGTCTGGCTCAATCGCCGACCGTAAATTGCGGCAAAGCTGTAAAACAGGGTCGAGATTATACAGGCGATTTGCGCGAGCAGATTGTTTGACAGCCCCTTCATCGCATCGGGCCCGACCATCACGATAATCCCCGCCATGCCGACCAGCACGCCGACAATCCGCGCGGGTGTCGCCTTTTCATCATGGGTCATGAAATGCGCGACGACGACGCCCCAGATCGGCGTGGTTGCATTGAGGATCGAGGCATAGCCGCTGTCGAGATATTGCTGCCCCCAGAAGAACAGGATGAAAGGCAGCGCGCAATTGAGCGCACCGACGACCATCAGCAGCGCCCAGCTTTTCGGATCGGTCGGCAGGCGCTCACCCATCAATCGCATCACGATCCACATCGGCGGTACCGCCAGAGCAAGCCGCATGAACACTAGGATATTCGGCGAATAGCTGCGCAAGCCGACCTCGATAAGGAAAAACGCCCCACCCCAGAGGATGGAAAGGATCGCGATCAGGCCCCATCCGGTGGCGTCGAGTTTGGGTGAGGTCATCATAGCTTCGACCTAGTCAGTGCACTTGCGGCGAACAAGTCTCTATCTTTGTTCATTCAGGGTGATAGACCTGACCAACAAATATTGGAGAGGTTTGCGATGAACAAAACCTTCATGGTCGGCATGATGCTGCTCTTCGTGCCAATCCAATCGGCGGCCAGCCAGACCGTGAACCCGTTGGACCAGATGGTCCGTGAGGGCATGGCGCGAACCCAAACGCAGGGAATTGCCATAGCCGTCATTGACAATGGCAAGGTGAAGCAGGTCAATTCATGGGGACGGCGAAACGAGGCGGGCGACCCGTTGACGCCTGAAACCGTCATGTACGGGGCATCGCTGACCAAGGCAGTTTTTGCCTACACTGTCATGCAGTTGGTCGAAGAAGGCAAAATCGATCTCGACACGTCAATCGCAAAATATCTACCCAAGCCGCTGCCGGAATATGACGATGAGGACGAGAAATACGCGGCATGGCAACATCTGGCTGGCGACGAGCGCTGGCGAAAACTGACGCCGCGAATCTTGCTGACCCACAGTTCGGGCTTTGCCAATTTCGGTTTTCTGGAACCCGATGGAAAGCTGAAATTTCATTTCGATCCCGGTTCTCGCTATGCCTATTCTGGCGACGGCCTGATCCTGCTGCAATTTGTCCTCGAACGCGGTTTGGGATTGGATGTCGGCAAGGAAATGCAGCGACGCGTATTCGATCGGTTCGGGATGAAGGCGACCAGTATGACGTGGCGAACAGATTTCGCCATTAACCTTGCCGATGGCTGGAAAAGCGATGGCAGTATTGAACCGCACGATGAACGCAGCAAAACACGCGCGGCGGGGTCCATGGACACGACGATTAGTGACTTTGCCAGATTCGCTGCAGCCTATATGCGCGGCGATGGGCTGACCAAGCGGTCGCGTCGTGCGCTAACGTCGGCACAACTGCCCATCACCACCCTTTCACAATTCCCGTCTTTGCAGCCGGAAGCGAATCCAAAAGAAAGGATCACGAACTTGGCTGCAGGCATCGGTGTGATTACATTTGATGGACCGCAGGGTCGCGGATTTTTCAAAGGCGGACACAATGATTCGACAGGCAATATGTGGGTCTGTGTCGAAAAGCGCAAAAGATGCGTGGTTATTCTATCTAATGATGTCCGCGCTGAGCCAATGTTTCCAGACATCGTAAAATTTGTAATGGGTGAAACGGGCTTACCGTGGTCGTGGGAATATGGCGCTCAGGATTGGACAAAAACTAGAGCGCCAACCTTAATCATTCTGGTCGCAGCAGCGTAATCCGTGCTTTGCCTACGTCGCGGGTGGTATCGACGCTGAATCCGTTCACGACCGTCTCTTCACGGTTGCTGGTCTCGACACTGATCAAAGCGCCTGAGGCAATCCAACCCAGCCGCGCCAGCTTGTCGAGGGCAACAGCCCCCGCACCGGTGCCATAGGGCGGGTCCATCAGGATCAGGTCATAGGCCTTGGGTCCAGGGCCAAGCGTCAGCACCGAGGTTTTGCGAACTTCACATTGCGCCTTTGCACCCAATTTGGTGATGTTGGTTTCGAGCGCGCTGAGCGCGGCGCGGTCCTGTTCGACGAACACGCAATGCGCCGCGCCGCGCGACAGGGCTTCAAGCCCCAACGCACCAGAACCCGAAAATAGGTCGAGCACCTGAAGCCCTTCAAATGTCCCCAGCCGGCTGGTGAGCATCGAAAACAAGGTTTCGCGTGTGCGATCGGCCGTCGGGCGCGTTGTATCGCCCTTTGGCGCGACCAGTGGTCGGGATCGCCATGTGCCGGAGATGATCCTCATTTCAAGCCATCCCGAAACTTGATCAAATCCACCCGCCTTATTTCACTGACCTCACCGGGTGCCAGCTGCGCGACGGAGAAGGGGCCATAGCGGGTGCGGATCAGGCGGCTGACCGCCAACCCGAAATGTTCGAGCACGCGGCGGACTTCGCGATTTTTGCCTTCGGTCAGCGTCATTTCGACCCAGCCATTGCGCCCGGTGCGGCGCTCCAGATTGGCGTCGATCTTGCCATAACGGACACCGTCAATTTCGATGCCGTGGATCAGTTCTTCCAACTGGTCTTGCGAAATGTCGCCAAAGGCACGGGCGCGGTATGTGCGTTCGATGCCGGTCGAGGGCAATTCCATCTGTCGCTTGAATTCGCCATCATTGGTGAGAAGCAAGAGTCCCTCGGTTGCAAAATCGAGCCTACCAATCGGCATCACGCGCGGAAGCTCTGGCGGCAACAGGTCGTAAATCGTTTTACGACCGGAAAAGTCCCGTTCGGCGGTCAGGCAACCGGCCGGCTTGTTGAACAGGAACAATTTGGTCGGCTCCGCCTGTTTGACCAGATTGCCGTCCACCGCGACCCCGTGAAGCGATTTGAGCAAAGTTGCCGGAGTGGTGATGGCTTCGCCGTTCAAGGTGACGCGACCATCAGCAATCATCCGTTCAACTTCGCGCCGCGAAGCGATGCCTGCGCGGGCTAGAAGCTTTGCGATACGTTCCTCACCATCCTTGCGTTCCAGCGCACCTTTGGAGGGCGCGGCATCAGGATTGGGCTTGCGCGCGGGCTTTTTATCCCACTTCAACCGCGGCGGCTTTGCCGGACGGGCAGAGGGGCGGGCCGCAGATCGGGCAGGGGGGCGTTTGGGGGGCTGGGCCATACGCCGCCTTTGCCGTATCGGCGCGCAATTGTCACCCCGAAGGTGAAAGCCATTGGCCATTCAGGAAAATGGCGTTAGGCAGTCCACCAAGTTTCGGGGAGGGTTCGCATGTCTGTTGATTTAATCCGCTTCATCATTTTTGCCGCCGTGTTGGGTGGCGTGATCGTTGCGGCGTTGATGATCAAATCATTCCGGCCCTATTTGCGAAAAGCTCCGCTGGTTGCGTTCTTGCTCGGCATTTCGAGCGGATTCCCCTTCACGCTGTTGGTCGCGACGATGACCTTCTGGCTGGCGAAGGTGGGGATTGACACCGCAACGATCGGTTTTGCAGTGGCGCTGACGCTGCCCTATACGCTCAAATTCCTGTGGGCGCCGCTGGTTGACAAACTGCCTTTGCCGTTTCTGACTAAGACTTTCGGGCAAAGGCGGGGTTGGCTGTTTTTTGTCCAGACATTCCTTTTTCTGGCGATATGGCAATTGGGAGCGAGCGATCCCAGACCAGGGCATCTAGGGGTATTCGCGATCTGGGCCTTTGCTGTCGCCTTCCTGTCGGCGACGCAGGATATTGTTATCGACGCTTATCGCATCGAGATATTGGACGAGGAAGAATTCGCCCACGGCACCGCGACCAACCAGTTTGGCTATCGTACGGGCAATTTGATTGCGGGTGCGGGCACCATCTACTTCGCCTCGAACGAAGGTCTGGGGCTGGGCTGGGCAACGGCCTATGGCTTGACCGCTTTCTGCATCATTCCTGCCATTATAGGCGCGTTCATCATTGGCCCCGGCAAATTTGTAGATCGCTATGCCGAGGCGGCCGGGATGACACCGGGACAATGGCTGAAGGAAACGGTGGTCAATCCGTTCCGCGAATTCCTGTCGCGGCATGGGGCATTTCTGATCCTCGGTTTCGTTCTGGTGTACAAGGTTGGTGACGCAATGGGACAGGCGATGCTTGGACCGATGATCGTCGATCTGGGATTTAGCGACACCGATTATATCACCGCCAACAAGATATGGGGCTATGCCGCCTTGATCGTTGGCTCGGCTTTGGGCGCACCTTTCATCCTTTGGCTGGGCATGGGGCGAGCGCTGCTGATCTCGGGCTTACTGATGATGCTGTCGAACATCATGTTCATGCTGCTCGCTGCAACGGGTAATAATTACTGGATGATGGTCGCCGCCATCTGCACCGAAAATGTAACCAGCGGCATCGGGCTAACAGTGTTCACCACCTATCTCTCCGGCCTGTCGAGCATCGCCTATACCGCCACCCAGTTCGCGTTGCTGTCGTCCTTTGCGGGTGTGGGCCGAACCTTCATGGCGGGGCCAGCGGGGATTGTTGCAGAGAAATTTGGCTGGGTCGGTTTCTGGGGTTTTACCGTTGCGGCGGCAGTGCCCGGCATGTTCCTGCTCTGGATGTTGTGGAGCAAGGGCTATGTCGTGCAGGGCGTTCGCCAGACCGACGGTGTCGATGACGCGACTTTGAAGGAGCCTGTGGGGCCGTTGCGGATTGCAGGATTTGCTATTGCTTTGGCGGGGCTGGTCGGGCTGTTGCTGGTCACGCCAATGGAGTGGAGCAATTCAGTTGCCGGATTATGCGCCGCCGTGCTGGTCATGGGTGGATTGCTGGCTTGGAAGGGGCAGCCTGCGAAGCGGGTTGCCTAAACCGGCATCTCTCCGTTCAGGCGCAATACTTCGCCAGCGAGGTAGAGCGACCCAGCTATCAGTACAATCTCGCGGCCGGTGTCGAGCGCTATCGCTCTGAGCGCCGCTGCCACATCGGCGGCGGCGGCGGCGTTCTCACCAAAGGCGCTTGCCGGATGCCATTCATGGCCAGGAACAGGCAGCGCCGTGATACTCGCCAGCCGTTCCTGTACAGGCGCAATAATCGCCGACGGGTCCTTGTTCGCCAGCATCCCGATGATCAGATGGATGCGTTTATCATCGCCGTCAAAATGATGCGCTAGTGCCAAGCCTGCATCGACATTATGCCCACCATCAAGCCAGATTTCGGTGCCTTCAGGCAGTAATTCAGTCAGCGGGCCTTGCCCCAGTCGCTGCAAGCGTGCGGGCCAGCGGGCGTTGGCGACGCCTGCCTTTAGTGCCTCCTCACTGACTTGCAGCGTTGATTGGCGTCGAAGCATTGCAATGGCGAGCCCGGCGTTGTTGATCTGGTGCCGCCCCGGCATGGCTGGCGGTGGACCATGGAAATAGCAGTCGTCATCCTCTCCGTAGACAAGATGCCGGTCGGCATCGCCTGGCTTGGCCGCCCATCCTCCGTAAAGGCCTTTTGCGAATATTGGCGCGCCGACTGCTTCAGCGACCGTTGCGATACGTGCGGCAATGGCGGGCGCATAGTCCATCGTCACCAGAGGTACACTACGCTTTGCGATGCCTGCTTTCTCAAACGCAATGCGCTCCAACGGCGGCATGTCGGGTACGCCATCCTCCGGCGCGAGCAGGAAGGCTTCATGGTCGATGCCAAGCGAAGCGATTCCGCATACCAGCGGCTGCTTGATGATATTGGTTGCATCCAGCCTTCCGCCCAAACCGACCTCGATGATGCAGGCATCGGCCGGCGTGCGCGAAAAGGCGAGGAACGCTGCGGCGGTGGTGACTTCGAAGAAGCTGGCCTGCAGCCCCTCGGCCTGATCAAGCACTTCGGATAGGATTGCCGCCAGCGCGTCATCCTCGATTAGCGTTCCAGCCAACCTGATCCGCTCGTTAAAACGCACCAGATGCGGGCTGGAATAGACATGGGTCGTCAGCCCCGCTGCCTCGATCACGCCACGCAGAAAGGCGCAGGTCGAACCCTTGCCATTGGTTCCTGCAACATGGAAAACCGGCGGAAGACTGCCTTGCGGATTGCCCAACCGCGCGCACAACTCAGTGATCCGCTCCAGCCCCAACACATCGCGTCCGGGCGATAGTGCGGAAAGGCGGTCGAGTTGCGCCTGAACGGCCAAATCTGAGGAAATCGCAAAATCAGCCATGCTTCTTCCAATTGTCATTCCCGCGAAAGCGGGAATGACATAGAATTAGAAAATGGGGATTTGGCGAACACGAAGCGCCTTAAGCCGCCAGCTTCCCCGCCATCAGATAATCCACCAACCGCGAAAGTGTCGCTTTCAGTTCGTGGCGGTGCTTCACCATATCGACCATGCCATGATCGAGCAGATATTCGGCGCGCTGGAAGCCTTCGGGGAGTTTTTCGCGGATCGTCTGTTCGATCACGCGCTGTCCGGCAAAGCCGATAAGCGCGCCGGGTTCGGCAATCTGGATGTCCCCCAGCATCGCGTAAGACGCAGTCACACCGCCAGTCGTCGGATCGGTGAGCACGACGATATAGGGCAGCCCTGCGTCACGCAGCATCTGGATCGCCACCGTGGTGCGCGGCATTTGCATCAGGCTCAAAATGCCTTCCTGCATCCGCGCGCCGCCAGCAGCGGTGAAGATGATATAGGGGCAGCGCGCCTTCAGCGCTTCTTGCGCGGCGGCTATAAACCCTTCACCGACCGCCATGCCCATCGACCCGCCCATGAAGGCAAAGTCCTGTACGCTGATGACGGCGGCCTGTCCGTCAATCTGCCCGCGTGCGCTGATCAACGCATCCTGTTCGCCGGTCTGGGTGCGCGCAGCCTTGATGCGGTCGGGGTATTTTTTGCTGTCTTTGAATTTCAACGGGTCTTCGCTAACCTTGGGCATAGGAAGCACTTTCCAGCTGCCTTCATCAAAAATCGCGGCAAAGCGTTCAGCGGGGCCGATACGTCCGTGGAAATCGCATTTCGGGCAAACCGATTGATTTTCCTCAAATTCCTTGAGGAAGATCATCGACTGGCACCCCTTGCACTTGTGCCACAGCGTCTCGGTGGTCTCGCGCTTGGCGATGAAGGGAATGGCGTTGCGGACGCGTGTGACCCAGCTCATATTTTCAACCTAACCTCGAAATTTAACCATGCAGAATTGATAGCCGCTTTTAGCGAAGCGACATATTCGCGCACTGGCCCTGCGGCATTTGCTCCATGCTGCGCCACCAGTTCGACTATCGCCGACCCCACGACAACGCCGTCGGCAACTTTGGCAATCGCTGCGGCTTGCTCGGGCGTACGCACGCCAAAGCCGACTGCGACGGGAATGTCGGTCGCGGCCTTCAGCCGTGCGACAGCCTCCTCGATGCTCGACTGCGCCGCCTGTTGCAGACCTGTGATCCCCGCGACCGAGACATAATAGAGGAAACCGCTGGAGCCATCCAAAATCGCGGGCAGGCGGGCAGCGTCGCTGGTCGGGGTCGCAAGGCGGATCAGGTCCACACCCGCACTGCGCAGGGCAGGGCCAAGTTCGGCATCTTCCTCTGGAGGAATATCGACGCAGATCACGCCATCGACGCCTGCCTTGACGCACTGGTCCGCAAACCAGTCAGCGCCGCGGATCGTCATAGGATTGGCATAGCCCATCAGCACCAGCGGTACTTGCGGGTGCCGCGCGCGGAAGGCGGTGGCATGCGCGAAGATATCTGCGGTCGTGGTGCCGGCTTCCAGACTGCGGATATTGGCTTTCTGGATCGCCGGACCATCGGCCATCGGATCGGTAAATGGCATACCGAGTTCGATCACATCGGCCCCACCCGCGACCAACGCGTCAAGATTGGCGGCAGTGTCGCCATCGCCCGCGGTGATGAAGGTGACGAGGCTGGGTGGGCTTTGGCGAAGGCGGAGGAGAGACGGGTCATTGTTTTGGGTGCCACCAAGCGAATATTAGAACGGACAATGAGACAAATAATGTCGCCAATCCGCATTCTAAAAATGAAGTCCTCAATGGCGGCCAACAATCGAAGCAGTTTGTAGGCATCTCGATTCCGAACCTTTTCTCGAAATAAGCATGGTCGTTGATCGACCAGTGATGATGGTAGGTCATCATGTCTGCAATATCATACCCAATCATAACACCTGCGATGACAACTCCCAGAATGCCCAGAAGCAAGCGCCAATCGCGCTTCATATCACCGTCCCCAAAGCCTCAGCGACAGTGAAAATATCCTTGTCGCCACGCCCACACAGATTGGCCAGGATGATCTGATCCCGATCCATCTTCGCCTCGCGCCACCGCCGCAATTGCGTGTGACGGCTCCAGCGCAGGAATGATTCCCTCGGTGCGGCACAGCAATTGGAAGGCATCGAGCGCCTCGGTGTCGGTTACGCTGTCATAGCGCACCCGGCCGATTTCTTTCAGCCAGCTGTGCTCCGGCCCGATACCTGGATAGTCGAGACCCGCCGAAATCGAGTGCGCTTCAGCGATCTGGCCATCTTCATCCTGCAGCAAATAGGTTTTGTTGCCGTGGAGGATGCCCGGGCGTCCGCCCGCGAGGCTGGCGGCATGTTCCTTGTCGAGGCCATGGCCAGCCGCCTCAATCCCTAGCATCTGCACGGCTTCATCGTCCAAAAAGGGGTGGAACAGACCGATGGCGTTCGATCCGCCGCCGATTGCCGCGACCAACAGATCGGGCAGGCGGTTGATGCGGCTGAGCATCTGCGCGCGCGCTTCCTTGCCGATCACGCTCTGGAAATCGCGGACCAGTTCAGGATAGGGATGCGGCCCGGCGGTGGTGCCGATGATGTAGAAAGTGTCGTGCACATTGGCGACCCAGTCGCGCAGAGCCTCGTTCATCGCATCTTTCAGCGTGTTCGCACCGCTGGTGACGGGGACGACTTCGGCGCCGAGCAATTTCATGCGGAACACATTGGGCTGCTGCCGCTCGACATCCTTCGCGCCCATATAGATGACGCAGGGCAGGCCGAAACGCGCGCAGACCGTCGCGGTGGCAACACCATGCTGGCCGGCACCCGTCTCGGCAATAATCCGCGTCTTGCCCATGCGGATGGCGAGCAGGATCTGGCCGATGCAATTGTTGATCTTGTGCGCGCCGGTGTGGTTCAGCTCATCACGCTTGAACCAGATTTGCGCACCTTTGCCCGACGGCGCATTCTTGCGGCATTCCTCGGTCAGTCGCTCGGCGTAATAGAGCGGAGAAGGGCGGCCGACATAATGTTCGAGCAAATCATCGAATTGCGCCTTGAACGCCGGGTCGATCTTCGCGGCTTTGTACTCGCGCTCTAGATCAAGGACCAACGGCATTAGCGTTTCGGCGACATAACGGCCGCCAAACTGGCCAAAATGCCCGCGCTCATCGGGCTGGTTGCGAAAGGAGTTCAGCGAGGGATCAGGCGTGTTCATAAGTGCGCACCGCTTTGCAGAACTGCGCTATCTTGTCCACATCCTTGACGCCCGGCGCGCTTTCTACCCCGGAAGAAACATCAACCAGCGGTGCCTTGGTCATGCGCAACGCTTCAACGACATTGTCGGGTGCTAAGCCCCCGGCCAATCCCCAGGGGATGTGATGGTCAAACTGGCTGAGCAGTGACCAGTCCACTCGTGTGCCGGTGCCACCGGGCAGCGCCTGCGCCGGGGCATCATACAGCACCCTTTCGACGACATCATCAAACCGGTCGGCATTTATCAATGTCTCGCGGTTTTTCAGGCCCAGGGCTTTCCAGATGTGCGCCTTTGTGTGCTGGCGAACAAGATTCAGCCATTCGGGTGTTTCACTGCCGTGAAACTGGACAATGTCGGGCCGGAACCATATCCAGCGCCTTTGCGTCAATTCGGGCTCGGCATTGACCACGCAACACAACCTTGAGCTGCGGGGGCGTGCGCATCCGCAATGCGGCGGCCTGCTCCAACCCGACATGGCGCGGGCTTTTATCGAAATGGACAAGGCCAATATGCGTTGCGCCTGCCTCGGCTGCGGCGTCTATGGCGGCGACGTTGGCCAGGCCACAGATTTTGATTTGGGTTTTCATAAGCTAGGCATCAAAAATTGCATTTCGAACCGGTCAAATTCCTGTTCGTTCAAGGTGACCGTTTCCTTTTTTATAATTTCGAATCCATGCGCGGAAAAGGCCGGTTGGGCCCTAAACCAGGCGGTGAACAAATTCGAGATAGCTTTTGCTCGCAGGCCCAAGTCCAACAGCATATCATATAATTTCCTGAATACACCCGTGCCTTGATGGTCAGGCCGGATGTAGGCGAAATCGAGATAGCCATCGGGCATGAGGCTCATGAAGCCCACAATTCTGCTTTCCAATTCGGCGACTGCAATCGACTGGCCCGTCAGCCTTTCATCCCATTCACTGCCTTGCCTCGGCGCTTCGACCCATGCCTCTCTTTGCATTTCGGTGTAAAGGCTGGGTCCGTTCCTGACAGCATCAAACATGACGTCGCCAAGCTCTTTATAATCGGAAGCGAGCGCCCAGCGATAATGAATAGTCACCGCTTTAAAGCGTCCCGACAATCGCCCGCGCGGCCTCGTCCGGATCTTCGGCCTTGGTAATCGGGCGACCGATAACGAGCACACTAGCGCCATCGTCGCGTGCTTGCCTTGGCGTAACAGCGCGTTTCTGGTCGCCCATCGCGGCTCCAGCAGGGCGTAGGCCGGGGACGACGAAATAGCCGTCTTTCCAAGATTTGCGCGCTGCCTTCACTTCATGGCCGGAACAAACAATGCCATCAAGGCCTGCTTCTTGCGCCAGCCCCGCCAGCCGCTCTACCTGCGCATGCGGATCGCCCGACACGCCCATGCTGGTCAGGTCATCACCGTCGAGGCTGGTGAGCACGGTCACGCCGACAACCTTGGTGTGCGCGCCAGCGGCGGCCTTGGCATCTTCCATCATCGCACGACCACCCCCAGCATGGATGGTGACGATTGCGGGCTCGAGTGTGTGGATCGCCTGCATGGCCTTGGCCACGGTGTTGGGGATGTCGTGCAGTTTCAGGTCGAGGAAGATCGGCAGCCCGATTTTCTGCACCTCATGCACGCCATGATGGCCATTGGCGCAGAAAAATTCGAGACCCAGTTTCACGCCGCCAACATGGTTCTTGATCCGCTTTGTCAGCGCAATCGCTTCTTCCAGATGCGGGGTGTCGATCGCGACATAAAGCGGGTTGCTCATAGCGAGCCTCCAACCGGTGGCGGCACAGTTTCGCGCGACATATCGAGCGGAGCGGGGCGCACCGAGCTTTCGAGCGTCGCGATGCGCCGCTTGAACCGCCACGACGCGCTCTTGTGCCAAAACCACAGCGGCAGATAGCCGAGCAGAAAGGCAACGCCGATCAGCGCGGGCAATTTGGTGTCGAGCCACATGCCGCCCCACAGTTTGACCGAAACCGGCTGCCAATTGTTGATCGCGAAAACGGTGAAGCCGACCAGTAATATGACCCAGAACAGGGTTTTCAGGAACGACATGTGCGACTTCTCCTTGGCGTGTCGGGATCTAGCTTAAGGCAAGGGGGGCAGGGTTTCCAGCCCCCAAATCCCATTCCCAATCCTGCCCGCTTGCGGGGAGGAATTACCCGAAAACCCGCGCAAAAATCGTGTCGACCTGCCGCAGATGATAGCCGAGGTCGAATTTCTCCTCGATCTCCTGCGGGCTGAGCGCCTTGGTAACATCGGGATCGGCTTTCAGCAGTTCGAGCAACGACAATTGGCCGTCCGATTCCCACACCTTCATCGCGTTGCGCTGGACCAGCACATAGCTATCATCGCGCTCGAGGCCGGCCTGGGTCAGCGCCAGCAGCACCCGCTGCGAGTGGACCAGGCCGCCCATCTTGTCGAGGTTCTTGCGCATCCGTTCGGGATAGACGACCAGCTTGTCGACCACGCTGGTAAGCCGGGCGAGCGCGAAGTCGAGCGTGATCGTCGCATCGGGGCCGATGAAGCGTTCGACCGACGAATGGCTGATATCGCGTTCGTGCCACAGCGCGACATTTTCCATCGCAGGCACCACCGCGCTGCGCACCATGCGGGCGAGGCCGGTGAGGTTCTCGGTCAGCACCGGGTTGCGCTTGTGCGGCATGGCCGACGAGCCCTTCTGGCCGGGCGAGAAATATTCCTCCGCCTCCAGCACTTCGGTGCGCTGTAGGTGGCGGATTTCCACCGAAAGCCGCTCGATCGCAGGAGGCGATCACGCCTAGCGTGGCAAAGAACATCGCGTGGCGGTCGCGCGGGATCACCTGCGTCGACACCGGCTCTATGGCGAGGCCAAGCTTGGCGGCGACATGCGCCTCGACGCGCGGGTCGATATTGGCGAAGGTGCCAACCGCGCCCGAAATTGCGCAAGTGGCGATCTCGGCCCGCGCCGCGACCAGCCGCGCCCGGCAGCGGTCGAACTCGGCATGGGCCTGAGCCAGCTTGAAGCCGAAGGTGACCGGCTCGGCATGGATGCCGTGGCTGCGGCCGATGCAGGGCGTCATCTTATGTTCATAGGCGCGGCGCTTGATCGCCTCCAAAAGCGCATCGAGATCGGCGAGCAGCAGATCGCTCGCCTGAGCGAGCTGCACCGCAAGGCAGGTGTCGAGCACGTCCGAGCTGGTCATGCCCTGATGCATGAAGCGCGCTTCCTCGCCAACATGCTCTGCCACCCAGGTGAGGAAAGCGATGACATCATGTTTGGTGACTGCCTCGATCGCGTCGATCGCGGCGACGTCGATCGCCGGATCGGTCGCCCACCAGTCCCACAGCGCCTCTGCCGCCGCTTTGGGCACCACGCCCAGCTCGGCCAAGCCTCGGTCGCGTGCGCCTCTATCTCGAACCAGATTTTGAAACGGTTTTCGGGTTCCCAAATGGCAACCATGTCGGGACGGGCGTAGCGGGGGACCATGGGGCGGGCTTTCTGCAGGAGTGAGGAGTCGGCTGCGCCGTTAGCAGGCGCGTCGCACAGCGTCAAAAGGCCAACAAAAAAGGGCGACGCAATCGCGCCGCCCTTGTTGTCAATTTGGTGTCGCAAATCAGAAATCGTATGACACACGACCGTACAAAAAGCGTCCGCTGAAACCGAATGGCGATTGCGAGCTATAGGGCAGGAACGAGTTGTTGAACCCATAGTTCACACCATCAACTGTGCCGAACGGCAGGCGATCCGGATAGACATCGAACGGGTTGTTCGCGCCAACCGCTATCGCAAGCTTTTCGGTGGGCTTCACGCGCAGTTCCAGATCGGTGACCCATTTTGGCGACAGGAAGATATCGCCCGGAACATCGCCCGGTGCCAGTGCGATATTGTTGTTGTTCGCCGCGGTTGAGAAGCTGCTGGGCAGGAACACCTCGCCATAGCGGTTCGTCCTCAGCGTCAGGCCGACAATGTCATAATCCCAGTCGAGGCTGAAATTCAGCTTGTTCTTGGGCTGACCGTCGGTCAGGCGGAAACTTTCCTGACGGGCAAACAACCGCTGGGCGGTAAAGCCCGAAAAGACCCGGCGATCGGTGATTTTGGTGTTGTTGAGATTATAGCCTGCGCTCAACCGTATCTTGCCAAGCCCCATATCGGGAACGCGGTAGCTGGCAACAATGTCCAGCCCTTCGGTTTTTGTATCGATGCCATTGATGAAGAATCGGGCCGAAGTGACGCCGGTGATGCCGGCACCGTTTAGCAAGGTGACAACATCGGCACCGGTCAGATTTTCGGTCAGGGTGATCCGGTCCTTGATCTTGATGTTGTAATAGTCGACCGTCAGGTTGAGGCCATCGAACATCGAGAAGGTCAGGCCGCCACCGAAGTTGAGCGATTTTTCGGCCTCAAGCGGTTGAGCGCCCAGCGCTATTGCTACGGGCGACGAAACCGGGAAGGTGCCGACTTCGATCAATGTGCCGCCGACATTGTTGGTCGATGTCGTCGCAAAGGCCTGTTGCGCCAGGCTTGGCGCGCGGAAGCCAGTCGATACCGAACCGCGCAGGGCGAGCCCTTCAATCGGCTCAAAAACGCGCCGCGGCCTTACCGTTAATGGTATCACCAAAGTCGCTATAATGTTCATAACGGCCCGGCAAGCTGCAAGGTGAAAGCAGAGCTGAGATCGGCATCGAGTTCGACATAGCCTGCATAGCTGTCGCGCGATTCATCGGTTGCGTTGCTCGGGCGGAATCCCGGGAAAACCTGCGAACCACCCGCTGCGTTGAACGGCGCGGCAGAGAAGGGACCATTGATATAGCTTTGCAGTTCACCCGCGACGATCTTGTAATTTTCGTCGCGATATTCGCCACCAAAAGCGAGCGATACGCTATCGCCGATACCAAGATCGAGATCACGACGGAAATCCAGATTGATCGTGGTCTGCCCGGCGCGCATGCCGCCAGCATTAAAGCGGCGGGCACTGTCGGTTCCGCCAAGCGAGGTATTGACGGTATTCTCAATCTTGTAATTCAGCAGGTTGGAGCCATAGACAACCGACAGGTCATAGTCCCACGACCCCATAGTGCCGCGCAAACCGGCAGCAGCCGAAACGTCGATAATTTCGCTGGCGATCAGCGGCAGGAAGCCGTCAGCGTAAATCGGGATGAAGGTTGTGGTCGAAGCAGCCCAGTCACGGTTGCGTACATCCGATGAGCGCCGGTAAAATCCGGCACCATTGCCATCGCGCACGCCATAGCTGCCAAAGGTATAAAATTCGATGGCTTCGGACAGGTCGAAGCCTGCATTGACGAAGAAGTTCATGTCTTTCGACACACCGTCACCATAGCGGTGGGCATAGCGGTTGAAGGTGGTTTCGCGCGGGTCGCCTGCGGCAAAATAGTTGCGACGGATATCTGCACCCGATCGGTTGGTGGCCGAGCGATCCTTATATTCGGCGGTCAGGTTCAGATAACCGCTCTCTCCAAGTGGTAAGCCAAAGTTGGAGGCGAACGTATAGGTGTCGCCGTCGCGGCGCTTGCGGTCTTTGCCGGTATAGGTGATCACCGGATTGTCGGCGGTACCGGTGGTCAGTCCCACGGTATCGACTTGGCCGACATCTTCCATTTCGGTAACATATTTGCCGTAAGATGCCTGTGCCTTGCCGCCTATGCCCTTTTTCAACTGAACATTAATCACCCCGGCGATGGCATCCGAACCATAAAGCGAGGCCGCGCCGTCACGCAGCACTTCTATACGTTCGATGGCGAGCGGCGGAATGGTGTTCATGTCGACTGCGGTCGAACCGCGACCGACCGAACCGTTCAGATTGATCAGCGATGATTGATGACGTCGCTTGCCATTGACCAGAACGAGTACCTGATCGGGCGCCAAACCGCGCAAGGTAGCGGGACGCAGTGAGTCCGTTCCGTCGGTTAGCGACGGCTGCGGGAAGTTGAAGGACGGGACAAGCTGGTTGAGCAAACGGTTGGTTTCGGTGGAACCGCTGTTGGTCAGGTCTTCACTCGTCAATACGTCCACGGGAACCGGGCTGTCAGCAACGGTACGGTCGGTGCGGCGGGTGCCGGTAACGATGATGGCATCTTTTTCGGCAGCATCCTCAGCCTGTACCTCATCCTGAGCGAAGGCAGGGGAGATTGTTCCAACCGTGAGCGCAGCAAAAGACGCTGAGATAGCCAGTAGCGATCCGAAATGGGTTTTTTTCATTGTCTTTCCTTTGACTTGCAAAATGCCTGTGAAACAAAACTGTCACTTATCGAAAGGCTTGAACAGCTTACGCGCAATTTTTTGACAATTTTCGCGCGCGCTGTGTTATTATTGCAACGCACCATTTTTTGGATTTCTTTGCTGGGAACCCACTTTTGCGCAGATTCAGTCAGGGCTTGAACTTTGCTCTTCGCGCTAGCAGGAGGGTGTTAAGCGACGGAAAGTGACCGCCAAATACAAAAGGAAAATTGATGCGGATCGGGATTTTGACTGGCGGTGGCGATGTTCCCGGGCTGAACGCCTGTATTCGCTCGATCACCTTGTCGGCACTCGATCTGGGATGGGAGGTTGTCGGCTGCAAACGTGGCTGGAACGGCTTGTTGGCGCTCGATCCGGCAGACAGTGCAAGCCGCGCGCAACATCTTGTGGCACTGGACCGGCAGGCGGTACGCGGTATCGACCGGGTGGGTGGCACAATGCTGCACACCTCGCGCACCGATCCGCGCACTGTCAAGGAAGGCGACCGCACAGGCGATGTTCTCGCTAAGCTGAAGGCGCTGGGTATCGACGTGCTGTGCACCATGGGCGGGGACGGCACGCTGCGCTTTTCAGCCCATTTATCGGAGCAGGGCTTTCCGGTGATCTCGATTCCAAAAACGATGGATAATGATGTATTTGGAACCGATTATTGCATTGGATTCTCGACCGCGGTCAGCCGCTCGGTCGAAGCAATCAACGCTTTGCGGACCACCGCAGCGAGCCACGAGCGGCTGGCGGTAGTCGAATTGTTCGGGCGGCGATCGGGCGAAACCGCTTTGCTATCGGGCTTTTTGGCGCAGGTTGATCGGACCTTGATTTCCGAAGTGCCGGTCGACCTTGACCGTTTGTCGCCCTTGCTGATCGCGGACAAGCAGTCGAATCCGGAAAATTACGCGATCTGTGTCGTTTCCGAAGGCGCAAGCCTGTCAGGCCAGGCCGCCGGCGAAGAAATTTCCAAACCCGCAATCAACCGCAACACGTTGGGTATCGGTCGCCAGATTGCCCGTGAGCTGGAGAAGCGCACCGGCTTTGGCACAATTGTGCAGGAACTGGCCTATCTGATGCGATCAGGTACGCCCGATGCGATGGACCGGATGGTGGGCTTTGCCTTTGGCGCACTGGCGGTACAACTGATAAAGGTCGGGCATACGGGGCGGATGATCGCGCTTTCCGGAGGCAATTATACCCATGTGCCAATCGATACATTGTTGAGCGGGACCAAAGTCGTCGATGTTGCGGCTCTGTATGATATCGAGCATTTCCGTGCGAGCCTGCTCAAGGTGCAGGATATGCCGATGTTTCTATATTGAAAGCTGCGGTTTTCCCCAACTTTCTGGCTTCCGGTATGACTATACTTGGCCTTTGCCGATGCCCCCGCTATCGGGGCTGCGATGGCTGACAGCACCGACACCGATACCCCTGCCGAAGATCCGTTCGACCAGATCGTCAACGCGCCGTTCGACGCGGCGATTTCCGAGCGTTACCTGATCTATGCGATGTCGACGATCACCGCGCGCTCGCTGCCCGATCTGCGCGATGGTCTGAAGCCAGTTCATCGCCGCCTGTTGTGGGCGATGCGGCAACTGAAGCTTGATCCATCGTCCGGCTACAAGAAATGCGCGCGCGTTGTCGGCGACGTCATCGGTAAATATCACCCGCATGGCGACCAGTCGGTTTACGACGCGATGGTCCGGCTCGCGCAAACTTTCTCGCTGCGTTACCCCTTGGTCGATGGACAGGGGAATTTCGGCAATATCGACGGCGATAATGCGGCAGCCTATCGCTATACCGAAGCGCGGCTGACCAAGACCGCAATCGAGTTGATGCAAGGGCTCGACGAGAATGCCACCGACTTCAAACCGACCTACAATGGCGAGGATGAAGAGCCCGAGGTCATGCCGGGGCTGTTCCCCAATCTGCTCGCCAATGGCGCAAGCGGGATTGCGGTCGGGATGGCGACGAGCATTCCGTCGCACAACGCCCGCAGAGGTAATCGATGCAGCAATGCTGCTGATCGACGAACCACGTGCGACGCATGAACAATTGATGCAGATTGTCCAAGGACCGGATTTCGCCACCGGCGGGGTGCTGGTGGACAGCCGCGAAACGATTAGCACCGCCTATGCCAGCGGACGCGGCGCGTTGCGGGTGCGCGCGCGCTTTCATGCGGCGGCGTCAAAGGATGCGGCTGATCGCGATGCGGGGATCGAACGCCTGCCCAACGGTACCTGGCAGTTGGTGATCAGCGAAATTCCCTATCAGGTGCAAAAGGGCAAGCTGATCGAACAGATCGCGCAATTGATTGCCGACAAGAAGCTACCGATTTTGGACGATGTGCGCGATGAATCGGACACCGAAATCCGCATCGTGCTGGTTCCCAAAAGCCGCAATGTCGATCCTGAAGATCTAAAAAATGCGCTCTATCGGTTGACCGATCTTGAGACGCGCTTTGGTCTCAACATGAATGTGCTCGACGCCAACCGTGTTCCCAAGGTGATGGGGATTGGCGAAGTGTTACGCGAATGGCTGGCGCACCAGATCGAGGTTTTGGTCCGTCGGTCGCAGCACCGGCTGGAAAAGATAGATGCCCGGCTCGAACTGCTCGAAGGTTATATCATTGCCTATCTCAATCTCGACCGGATTATCGAGATTATCCGCACCGAGGATGAGCCCAAACCGGTGATGATGGAGGAGTTCCAGCTGACCGACCGGCAGGCGGAAGCCATCCTCAATATGCGGCTGCGGTCTTTGCGCAAGCTGGAAGAAATGGAACTTCGCCGCGAGCTGGACGAACTGAAAGCCGAACGTGAGGAGCTGGTCAAGCTGCTCGAAAGCCCTGCGCGGCAGCGGACACGACTGAAGCGTGACTTGACCAAATTGCGCGCCGGCTATGCCGAGGAGACCGAGCTTGGACGCAGGCGAACTTCGCTGATCGAAGCGGCACCCGCGCGTGAAATCGCCCTAGAAGCCTTTATCGAGCGCGAGCCGGTTACGGTGATCCTGTCCAAGCGCGGCTGGATCAAGGCAATGAAGGGCCATGCCGACCTGTCTGCCAAGACCGACTATAAGTTCAAGGAAGGCGACGCACAGGCACAGGTTTTCCATGCGCAGACCACCGACAAGATCCTCGTCGCAACCGCCAATGGCCGTTTCTACACCATTGGCGCCGACAAGCTGCCCGGCGCGCGCGGCTTTGGTGAGCCGCTGGGGACGATGATCGATATCGAGGCTGGCAACGACATATTGACGCTGCTTCCCGTGACGCCCGGCGGAAGAATGCTGCTGGCTGCATCGACCGGTAAGGGCTTCCTCTGCAAGATGGAGGATGTTGTTGCCGAAACGCGCAAGGGCAGGGGCGTAGTGACGCTGAAACCCGGCGCGCGGTTGCAAGTGGTGCGTTTGGCACCGCAAGATGCCGCCGATGAAACACTGGCCAAAGATCAATATGTCGCGGTCGTCGGTGAGAACCGCAAGCTGGTGATTTTCCCGATGAGCGAAATTCCGGAAATGGCCAAGGGGCAGGGTGTCACCTTGCAGCGTTTCAAGGATGGCGGCTTGTCCGATGCGGTCTGTTTCCGCCTGAGCGAAGGGCTGAGTTGGACGATGGGTGGCGACAGCGGGCGCGTTCGTACCGAAACCGACCTGACCCAATGGCGGGTCGCGCGTGGCGCGGCCGGGCGACTGCCGCCGCAAGGTTTCCCCCGCAACAACCGGTTTGATTAATCCCAACCCGGTGTTGCATTAACCTTTTATTGTGCATGAGTTGTGAGACATAAATTTACCGCTGGGCCTTAGCGCAGCGATATGCACAATTGGGGTCGCAACCATTTTGATACCAACGAAGCCGCGTCATTGACCGCGCGGATGGTCGTCCGTTCGCGCCCTGAAGGATCGGATAGCGAATTTGGTTGGCTTAGCGCGCTTCCCATTGCTGCAGCCATTTTCCAAGTGAATGACAATGAAGCAACACGCGTCGCTTCCAACGATCAGTTCAGCCAGATCGCCTTTGCAAAGGGGCGCGAAGCCGGGTTGGATCTCTCGGAATTTTCCGGACGGATATTTGACATGCGTCAGGCCGGCCGGGCGCTTCATTACGAAAAATGGGCTTCGCAAAATGCGGTCAGCCGGTGCGAGATCGAAGTCAGCATCGCGCAGTTCGGCAAAGCGCACGACCTTTATATGCTGTGCTTCGTTGACCGCACTGCCGAGGCCGTAAGTCGCATCAATCTGCGCCGCGAAATGCTGAACGACAACCTGACCGGCTTCAGCAACCGCGTAGGCTTCGAAGAAAAAGTCGACGAAATGGCCGAAACGGTTTTGTGCAAAGCCAATGGCGAGCGCGACGCCGGGCAATTTGCGATGATTGTTATCGATTTGACGCGGTTTAGCCGGATCAACGAATCGATGGGTGTTCTTGTCGGCGACGAACTGATCCTGGCAGTGGCGCACCGGTTGAATTCCCGGGTTCGTCAGCATGAGATTTTGGCGCGGGTGGGTGGCGATGAATTTGCGTTGTTCGCGTCAGTCAAAAACGAAGACCAAGTTCGCGCGATTGCATCAAGGTTGGAGCAGGCCTTTGCCGATCCGTGCAAATTGTCCGATGTTGAAATCAAGGTCGAATGCGCGATCGCCGCAGCTATCGGCGAATATGGTCGCGACGAGCCTATGGATTCGCTGCGTCACGCGCAACTGACTCTGAAAAAGGCGAAGCGGACGCGTTGTCTCGAATTATTTTCCGCTGACAAGCTGGTGCAGGCCAAGCAACGCTTTTCCATCGAAACCGATTTGCGCCACGCCTTGGCCGCCGATCAGCTCGAACTGCATTATCAGCCGCTGATTGATCTTGGCTCAGGCAAATTGACTGGCTTTGAGGCACTGGCGCGGTGGAACCACCCGCAATTGGGCTATATCTCGCCGGTCGATTTTATCCCGGTTGCCGAGGAAAGCGGTTTGATCATCCCGCTAGGCCGTTGGGCGCTTGCCGAAGCGGCGCGGACCATTTCCCATTGGGATGACCGTGCGGGCAAGCAACTGCCATTCCGGATTTCCGTCAATCTGTCTGCCGAACAACTCGCGCGCGATGATGTGACCGCAGCGGTCAAATCGGCAATCAACGGCGCGGGGATCAGCGGTGATCGCTTGATTCTTGAATTGACCGAAAGCGCATTGGTCGAGGATCCCGACGGTGCACGGGCGAAACTCGAAGCGCTTAAAAATCTGGATGCCAGCCTCGCCATGGATGATTTCGGCACCGGCTACTCCAACCTGTCCTACCTGCAAAAATTACCGATCGATGTGCTCAAGATCGACCGCAGTTTTATCACCGACATGCTCGCCAATCAGGATAGCCGGGCGATTGTCAGCACCATCCTGTCGTTGGCAAATGCTTTGGGGATGAAAACCACTGCGGAAGGCATCGAGACCGAAGAATTGTCTGACGCGCTGAAGGGGTTGGGTTGCACAAACGGGCAGGGCTATTTTTACGCACGCCCGCTTGCCAATGACGCAGCCTATGCTTTCCTCGCCGATTGCAACGCACTCGCTACAAGTTGATCGGCGATTGCATTCGCCCTAGCAGCATCGGGAAAGCCTTCGGCAACCCACTGATCTTCTATCACGCGCAAAGTTTCGGACACGGCTTTGCCCTGGGCGAGCCCGCGCTCGATCAACGCGCCGCCTTTGATCGGGAAAACCGGTGGCGTCCAATCGCGCAATGCAGACAGTCCCGCTTTCCATTCGCTGTCGTCGGCGCGCAGCAGGAACAGGTCGCGGGTTGTTTCCGTCCCGATCCGGTATGCAAGCGGGCGCGCTTTTCGTGCTGCGGGGTGCCGATGCTGGGCCAAAGCAGCCAGTTCTGCGCGATTTGTATTGGAAAGCTTGAGGCGCTTTGAAACACGGTTTGTGATTTCCGGGTCGCAAGGCAAAAGTGCAGCCAACCGGAGGAGTGCTGATGGTGCAAACTCTGCCATTTGCTCCCGCTCTAAAAGCCGGTGCAAAGCTGAGACCCCTGCCTTGTCCACTTCGGGGAGGATGGCAGAAAAAATGCCTCCGTCGAGCATCTGCGACACACTTTGCGCAGGATTGGGAAGTGCGAGCAGTTTGAAAAGCTCATCGGCCAACCGTTCGCTCGACAGCGCGGTCAGGCTATGGGCCGCGGCAATGCAGGCATCGAGCGATGCTTTATCAGGTGCGCCTTTGCCAAAACGGGTGTGGAAGCGGAAGAAGCGCAATATGCGCAAATGATCCTCGGCGATGCGCGCCGCCGGATCACCGATGAACCGCACCAGCCCGGCTTCCAAATCGGCAAGCCCGCCGAAATAATCGAAAACCTCGCCGCTCGCCGGGTTGGCATAAAGCGCGTTGATCGTGAAATCGCGCCGCGCCGCGTCTTCTTTCCAGTCGGTCGAAAAGGCGACGATGGCATGGCGGCCATCGGTCGAGACGTCACGGCGCAGCGTGGTAATTTCAGCCTTTGCATCGCCGGCAAGCGCGGTGACGGTGCCATGATCAATCCCGGTTGGGATGGCGCGCAATCCGGCGGTTTCCAGCCGCGCGATAACTTCGGTCGGGGTCACTGGGGTTGCGATATCGATGTCGGACACTGGCAAGCCTAGCAAGGCATCGCGCACTGCTCCGCCGACAAATCGCGGGCCATCCTGATCGTCGCGCAGACAATCGACAATAGCGCCCAATCCCGCCGAACGACGCCATCCGGTATCGGGCAGTCGCACCATCAGGCGCTGATCCGCCGGGCAAGGTTTGCGATGATACCGGCGGTCACCCCCCAAATCCTCCAGCCATTCCATTCAAAGTCATAATAGTCGCGCATCCGCCCTTGCCACAATCCCTGATGTTTTTGGAGATTGGCAGGATCGAAAATGATATCCAGCGGAACCTCGAACCAATCCTCGACTTCATTCGGATTGGGGGTCAACGGAAGGTCGGGGGGGATCAACCCCACAACCGGCTGAATGCGATAGCCGCTGCCGGAATAATAAGGGTCGGCTTCGCCCAATATGGATACGACATTGCGCGGCAGCGCCAGTTCCTCATCGGCCTCGCGCAAGGCGGCGGCGACGGCATTTTCATCCTCGGCGTCGATCTTGCCGCCTGGAAAGGCGACTTGTCCGGCATGGCTGCGCAGCCAATCGGGGCGTTTGGTCAGGATCATTCCCGGTTCTGGGCGCTGGGTTATCGGAATGAGGACCGCCGCTTCACGAAACACGGCATCTTCGGGATGGAAATGGCGCTCATCCTCGAAATGCGCGGCGCTTGCCGGATGAAGCGCGGCTTCGATGCGTTCGATCCAGTTCATTGGGCCTCCGCAATCGGAAAAAACTGCCCTAGGCTCCAAAGGCCCGGCGGTTCATTGCCCTCAGCTAGCGCCAGCTCAGCCATTTCATAATAGGGATTGCGGGCAATACGCGCCCAAAGCCCATCGCGTGCCAGCACATAGGGCAGCGCCAAATCACCGCGCAGTTGAATGGGGTGATCCGGACCTGCCACAACCAGATCGTCGCTGTTCAACCGGAAGGCAAGCGAGCGGCTTTCCCCATTGCCCTCGCTGGCGAGCTCGACTGCCAGAAAAGGCGCATCCTCAATTTCGATGCGCAATTTTTCCTGCGGGGTCACCAGCCAGTGCGAACCGTCGGCTTCACAGCGCAGCAGCGAGGAAAAGGCGCGAACCATAGCTGGTCGGGTGATCTCGCCGCCCTGATGATACCAGCGTCCATCGGCCGCGATCCGCATTTCACTATCGCCCGCTTTTTCAGGGTGCCAGTTGGCTACAGGGGGCAGTTTTCGTTGCGCCGCCAATTCGGCGATTTGCGCGAGGTTCAATCCAGCAAGATCGGGGGGATCATAGGGCATCGGCGCGCTCGACCTGTCCCGTTTGTGGCAATGAGTGATTGCCGACATTGCGCACCAGCAAGCGGCGTGGTTCCCATGGACCGGGAAGCGTCCAGTCTGCGCTGGCGTCGGGGGCAAAACCGAAGCGACCATAATATTCGGGGTCGCCGATCATCACCATTGCCGGGTCGCCAATAGTGGGCGCTGCGTCCAATGTTGCATGCATCAGCCTGTGGCCGTGGCGCTGACCCTGCCGGTCGGGGGCGACCGCAACCGGACCAACCAGCGCCAGTGTCGAACCGCCGACCCGCACCGGCCAGCACTGGATGCTTCCGATCAGCGCGTCACCGTTAAGCAAACCAAAGGAGAGTGGTGCAATCGCCTTGCTGCCGATGCGCAGCAGATAGGCGGTCCGGCTATGCCGATCCTCTCCAAAGGCCGCATCGAGCAACGCTTCGACCTGATCTTCGGGAACTTTATGCAGGGGTATCAATTCAGCCATTGAGGACGGCTTCCCCATCATCCCTTTTGCGCAGGAAGAATAATGCCAGAAGCGCCAGCAGGCCGATACTGGCAGCGATGACATAAGGGGCACCCGGAAAGCGAACTGGCGCGCCACTTTCGGTAAATGCCGCCAGCGCATAATTATAGGTGAATTGCGCAATCATCATGCCGAGCGCCGCCAGACTGCCGACCAGCCCTTGCAGCTCACCCTGTTGTGACGCAGGCGCGCGCATCGACATCATCGCGTTCAACGACGGCATGGCAAGGCCGGAAAAGCCGTTCACCAGCAACAGGATCATGATGATCGTTCCATTGGGAACAAAAGCAACGACCAGATAGCTGGCTATGCCGCAAAGCATCCCGATATAGGCGGTTTTGCGTTCACCAAAATGAGCGATGAAGCGGCGGATGACCATTGCCTGAAAAACCGCCATCGACACCCCGACCAGCCCTAGCGAAAGGCCGACCATGCGGCTGTCCCAGCCATATTGAATGGGCGCGAAGAATGACCAGCTCGCCGGATAGACATTGCCCGCCATCGCCCAGAGAAAATAGATCAGAGCGACCGGCAATATCCCCTTGATCCGCCCTAGCGAGGCAAAGGCCCCTAACGGATTGGCGCGCTTCCACTCAAAAGGCCGCTTCTTGTCTTCGGGCATGGTTTCGGGGAACACCAGCCAGCCGTAGATACCGTTGGCAAAAGCAAGACCCGCCGCGACGAAAAAAGGAACGCGGGGGCCGAAATCACCCAGCAATCCACCAATGACGGGACCGAAAACAAAGCCAAGGCCAAAGGCTGCGCCAACCTTGCCAAAGCTGGCGGCGCGGTCTTCGGCGGAGGACATGTCGGCCATGGCGGCATTGGCGGGGCCGAATACCGCGCCCAAGCCACCGGCGATTGCACGCCCGACGAATAGCCATATGACCGAGGGTGCCAGCCCCATCAGCAGGAAATCGAGGCCAAAAGCGAAGAGCGAAACGAGGAACACCGGCCGCCTACCAAAGCGGTCACCCAGATTGCCGACGGTCGGCATCAAAAGCACCTGAAACAGCCCGTATGTCGCGCCGATCCAAGCACCAATCCGCGCCGCTTCTGCCGAATCGACTTTGGCCAGATGTCGGATCAGGTCCGGCAAGACGGGCATGATGATGCCGAAACCCATCGAATAAATGAGCACGGTCAGCAGCACAAAACGTGTCGCGCGTTTGCGGATGGTGGGGTCCATGGACATCGCCGCCGCCTTGTCAGCGGCGCGAACCTTTGTCCATGCTTTTGTCGGCACTTGTAACGGCTTGCCAAGGTGAATTTTAGGAGTTTCGCTTGGCACCGGCTTGGCGTAAGTCATGGCTGATAGGGCAGGGAGGCAGCCATGAACGACGACACCGCTCCAGTTGAAAATGAAGACGTACAGACTGTAGAGACGCCAACCACTCCTGCGGAAGCGGAGCCGGTTGTTGCGCCGCCTGCTGTAAAGAAGCCGGGTGGACTGTCTGGTAAGATCATACTGGCTGCTGGTGCGGGCTCGGTTCTTGTGGCTTTGCTTTCCGGTCTGGGGACAGGCTGGGGACTATGGGAGTTTCAAACCGGCTTTAAAGGTCTTTTCATTGCAGCGGGTCTTGCCGCATTTGCCCTGATATTGGGATTTGTAGTTGGCTGGTTACAACGGCGTCGCGGTGTTGCCGGACCAAAGGCATTGCGCTGGCTGGGAATGGCCTTTGCGGCGGTGCTGCTCTTCTGGCTGCTCAGCTTCGTTTATACTGCGCGGACGGTTCCAGCGATCCACGACATTTCCACCGATCTGGCCGATCCGCCGCATTTTACGACATTGACCGTGCGCGCCGACAATCTGGATCAGATTCCCGGCAAGGAAGATCCGACCATGCAGGCGATGACGCCGGTGCAACGTTGGACGCGCATCCATCAGGATGAATATGGCGATATCCGTTCGGTGCGAATCAATCGACCGGTTGCAGAAGTTATCGAAAAGGCAGGACGTCTGGCTGAAACCCGCGGTTGGGATATTGCGTTGATCGAACCCGAACAGGGTCGGCTGGAGGCAACTGAAACCAGCCGCTTCTTCGGGTTCAAGGATGACGTCGTCATCCGCGTCCGCCCGACCGAAGACGCGACAGGCAGCATCGTTGACATGCGCTCGATCAGCCGCGTGGGAATGAGCGACCTTGGCGTCAACGCCAAGCGGGTGCGGTCATTCCTTGCGGATTTGTCGGGGACGGTGTCAGCAGCACGGTAACGGCGGAAGTCAGTTTGTAGGGGTTAGCTTTATCAATCGCCCCTGCGAACCGTGTGCGCCATCCTCGAGCAGCCAAATCGCACCGTCAGGGCTTTGTTCGACCTCGCGGATACGCGCGTCCATATTCCATTTGTCGGCCTTGGTAAGCGTCTCTCCGTCAACCTTGACGCGTATCAGCGACTGACTGCCCAACCCACCGAGGAAGAGCGAACCTTTCCATTTGGGAAACAGGTCGCCATTGTAGAACAGCAGTCCGCCCGGAGAGATTGACGGATTCCACCAAATTTTGGGTGCTTCAAATCTATCGCCAGCGGCATGGTCTGGAATGGGCTGGCCATCATAATGATCGCCGTTGGAGGCTCTGGGATAGCCATAATTGGCACTGCGCTTGACCAGATTGATCTCGTCGCCGCCCCGCGGACCCATCTCCTGATTCCACAATTGTCCCTTATCATCAAAGGTGAGGCCCAGCGGGTTGCGGTGGCCCAGCGACCAGATTTGCGATTTGACCGGATTGGTAGCGTCATGGAACGGATTGTCCTGCGGGATGCTGCCGTCGGGGAACAATCGTATGATCTTGCCGAGATTGGCATTCATATCCTGTGCCGGGTCAAATTTTTGCCGCTCACCCGAACTGATAAACAGATATTTGCCATCGGGAGAGAAAGCGAGGCGGTGACCAAAATGGCCGCGGCCCGATACTTTCGGGACTTGCCGCCAGATTACCTTAAGGTCGGCGAGTTTGGGTTCGGCGCCTTCGCGATCCAGACGGGCGGTCGCGACCGCTGCGCCAATACCGCCTTCGCCTTCCTCGGCATAGCTCAGGTAAATCAGACCATTGTCGGCAAAGCCCGGATGCAGGATGACATCACCCAATCCGCCTTGGCCGCCATAGGCGACTTTGGGCAAACCGCCGACTTCAACAACCGGCCCTTCGGACTCCCAAAGCAGCAATTTGCCCTTTTTCTCGGTGATCAGCGCCTGATTAAATTCAGGCAGGAAAGTCATTGCCCAAGGTTCGTCGAAATCTGCGATGACCGTGGTTGCGAATGGCTTTTTTATGGAAGGGGTTTGTTCGCCGCCGGCGGTGCTGGTTGTCGCGGCGTTGCAGGCGATCGCCAGAAGGCTGGCTGCGGTGATCAGCAAATATTTGGTCATTGTTCGACTCCTCGCTCTAGGTCCAAGATGCGATTGCGCCTGCATTTGTGCAAGAGGGTTGCATTTACGAAATGGCCTGACTAAATGCAGGCCATCCCGACATTGCGAAACACTGAAGGGGCTGGCGCCGCAAGGGGCCGGCGCAAAAGCCGTTTCGCGGATGTCGCCCAAATCTGAGAAGCGAAGTTGAGCGATCTGAAAGTCCTTTATGACCTGATTGAACCCGAAGCCAAGGCTTTGGGCTTTGACCTTGTGCGAGTTGCATGGCTTAGGGGCGATGAGCCGACGTTGCAGGTGATGGCCGAGCGCCCCGATACTCGGCAGCTCAATATCGACGATTGCGCCGCCCTGTCGCACCGCATTTCGGACAAGTTCGATGAAATCGATCCGATCACGGAGGCTTACCGTCTTGAAGTCAGTTCTCCCGGCATCGACCGGCCACTGACCCGGTTAAAAGACTATGCTGACTGGGCAGGGCACGAAGCCAAGATCGAGTTGGAGGAGCTGATTAACGGCCGCAAACGCTATCGCGGCGATCTGGCTGGTGTCAGCTCCGATGGCAACAGCGTGGCGATTGTCGATGCTGGCACCACTTACACAGTTCCTTTTGAAATGATCCAATCCGCGAAGCTGGTCTTGACAGACCGGCTGATTGCGTCGACTGCGCCGCTCAACAGCGCCGGGGCCGACGAAATCGACCAAGACAACCCCGACCACGAACAGGAAGATTGAGCCATGGCAACTCCCATAGCCGCTAACAAAGCCGAACTGCTGGCAATTGCCAACGCCGTTGCCAGCGAGAAGATGATCGACAAGGCGATTGTTGTCGAGGCGCTTGAAGAAGCGATCCAGCGCGCGGCACGCGCCCGCTATGGTGCGGAAAACGACATTCGTGCAAAGCTCGACACGCAGACCGGCGACCTTCGCCTGTGGCGCGTTGTCGAAGTTGTTGAGGTGGTCGAAGACTATTTCAAACAGGTTGACCTGAAGCAGGCTGAAAAGCTGCAAAAGGATGCCAAGGTCGGCGATTTCATCGTCGATCCGCTGCCACCTGTTGATCTCGGCCGCATCGACGCCCAGTCGGCAAAGCAGGTTATCTTCCAGAAGGTCCGCGACGCAGAACGCGAGCGCCAGTTTGAAGAATTCAAGGACCGCACAGGTGAAATCATCACTGGTGTCGTCAAGTCGGTCGAATTCGGCCATGTCGTCGTCGATCTGGGCCGCGCCGAAGGCGTTATCCGCCGCGATCAGCAAATTCCGCGCGAAGTCGTCCGCAATGGCGACCGTGTCCGTGCCCTGATCATGAAGGTGGTCCGCGAAAATCGTGGTCCGCAGATCCTGCTCAGCCGCGCGCATCCGGATTTCATGAAGAAGCTGTTCGCGCAGGAAGTTCCCGAAATTTACGACGGCATCATCGAAATTAAGGCCGCAGCCCGTGACCCGGGCAGCCGCGCCAAGATCGGCGTGATCAGCTATGACAGTTCGATTGACCCGGTCGGCGCCTGTGTCGGTATGAAGGGCAGCCGTGTTCAGGCCGTCGTGCAGGAAATGCAGGGCGAAAAAATCGACATCATCCCCTGGTCGGAAGATGCCGCTACCTTCATCGTCAACGCGCTACAGCCGGCAACGGTCAGCCGCGTTGTGCTCGATGAAGAAGAAGCCCGCATCGAGGTTGTCGTACCCGACGACCAGTTGAGCCTCGCCATTGGCCGTCGTGGCCAGAATGTTCGTCTCGCCAGCCAATTGACCGGCCGCGCGATCGACATCATGACCGAGGCGGAATCAAGCGAGAAGCGGCAAAAGGAATTTGTCGAACGCTCAGAAATGTTCCAACGCGTGCTGGATGTCGATGAGCCACTGGCGCAGTTGCGGGTCGCTGAAGGCTTTAGCGAGTTGGAAGAAGTCGCCTATGTCGCTCGCGAAGAAATCGCGCTGATCGAGGGTCTTGACGAAGAACTGGCCGAAGAATTGCAGAACCGTGCTACCGAAGCATTGGAACGCAAGGAAGAGGCTGCTCGCACCGAACGCCGCGAACTGGGCGTTGACGATGCGCTGGCCGATCTGCCGATCCTGACCGAAGCGATGCTGGTCACGCTGGGCAAGGCCGGGATCAAAACGCTTGACGATCTGGCCGATCTGGCCACTGACGAGCTGATTCAGAAGGCTCGTCCCGAGCCGCGCCGCAGCGACAACCGTCGTCATCGCACGGAAGAAAAACCCGGTGTTCTGGCCGAATATGGTCTGAACGAAGAGCAAGGCAATGAGATCATCATGGCTGCTCGCGCGCACTGGTTCGATGACGAGCCCGAAACAGTTGAGGAGGACGCCGTTGCCGCGGAAGACTCCCAATGAGGACCGCCATACTCCCGTAAGGAAGTGCATATTGAGCGGAGAGCGGGCGGAACAAAGCCTGCTGATCCGCCTTGCGCTCGGGCCTGATGGCACAGTCGCGCCCGATATCATGGGTAAAGCTCCCGGTCGCGGCGCGTGGGTCGGCGTACCAGCCGAAGAATTGTCGCTGGCACTGGCCAAGGGCAAGCTGGCCGGGATGCTGAAACGCGCTTTCAAGGCGGAAAAGGTTTCGGTCCCTGACGATCTCGTCGAACGCGTTCGCAAGGGACTCGAGAAAGCAACGCTGGATCGTCTCGGTCTCGAGGCGCGGGCGAGCAATTTGCTGACCGGAGCTGAAAAAGTTGATCTGGCCGCGCGGAGCGGAGCTGTAGAAATGCTGCTCCATGCTGCTGACGCTGCTGATGATGGCGTATCCAAGCGCGACCAGAGCTGGCGCGTGGGGATGGAGCAGGAGGGCAGCGGTATGGCGGGAATACGCCTGCCGGTGGGCCGCGAAGAAATTTCAGCTGCATTGGGGCGCGGTAACGCGGTTCATGTGGCAATTACTGACGTCAAGGCGGCGGAGCGGATAAACCGCCACCTTGAGCGCTGGCTTTATTTTATAGGATGCAGTAACGCGCCCGGCACCGCCAAGGCGGCCCGTCGTGCGAATCCTGCTTCCGCAACGACGAATAGTGAAGGCAAGGTCTGAAAATGAGTGACGAAGGCGAAAACAAACCGACATTGGGCCGCAAGCCTTTGGGGCTGAAGCCGCGTATTGAGTCGGGTGAGGTGAAGCAGACCTTCAGCCATGGCCGCACCAACAAGGTGGTGGTCGAGGTGAAGCGCAAGAAGCTCGTCGGCAAACCCGGTGCGCCTGTCGAAGTGGCCGCTCCCCCGCCGCCGCCTCCACCCCCGCCGCCGCCGGTTGCTGTGGCAAAGCCAAAGCCTGTGTCAGAGGCCGACGCGATGCTCACGCGTCAGGAACTGCAGACCAAATTACTGCGCGAAGCCGAAGAAGCGCGCCTTGCGCAGCTTGAGGAAAACCGTCGCCGCGAGGAAGAGGCAAAGGCGCGTCAGTCCGAAGAAGAACGCCGCCGCGCCGAGGAAAATCGCAAGGCCGACGTTGAAACGCCTAAGACGGAATCCTCCGCACCCGTGGTGGAAGCAGACGCTTACGATAGTGACGATCAATCGGCAGTTGCCGCGCCGCCCGCGCCACGCCGTTTCACTCCTGTTGAAGCGCCCAAGCGTCCTGCGGCACCCGCTGCACCGGTCGCCGATCGCCAGCGTGAGCGCGAAGACCCAAAAAAGGCTCCGCACAAGCCGAGCCGTGACCGTGCCGGTGTCGACAATCGTCGCCAGTCAGGCAAGCTGACGGTCAATCGTGCGCTAGACGATGATGAAGGTGCACGCGCCCGTTCGCTGGCGGCGCTGAAACGCGCCCGTGAAAAAGAACGCCGCTCGCACATGTCGGGTATGCAGCGCGACGCGCAGCCCAAGCAGGTTCGCGACGTCGTGGTGCCAGAGGCGATTACGGTTCAGGAACTTGCCATCCGTATGGCGGAAAAGGGCAGCGACCTTGTGAAGCTGCTGTTCAAAATGGGCATGCCGGTGACGCTAACTGAATCGATCGATCAGGATACTGCCGAACTGCTCGTCACCGAATTTGGACACAATATCACCCGCGTTTCCGACGATGATGTTGATATCGACCATGGCGAGGATGTCGATGCACCCGAAACACTGAAGGCGCGTCCGCCGGTCGTGACCGTGATGGGCCATGTTGACCACGGCAAGACCAGTCTGCTCGATGCCCTGCGCGGTGCCAATGTGGTTTCTGGCGAAGCTGGTGGCATTACCCAGCATATCGGTGCGTATCAGGTGAAGGCGAAAGACGGTTCGCTGATCACTTTCCTTGATACCCCGGGCCATGAAGCCTTTACCCAGATGCGTCAGCGCGGTGCGTCGGTGACTGACATCGTGATCCTGGTGGTCGCAGCTGATGACGGACTGATGCCGCAGACCATCGAGGCGATCAAACATTCAAAGGCCGCTGGCGTGCCGATGATTATCGCGATCAACAAGATCGATAAGGAAGGCGCGAACCCGCAACGTGTGCGGGAACGTCTGCTCGAGCATGAAGTGATCGTCGAAGCCATGGGCGGAGACGTGCAGGATGTCGAGGTTTCCGCTCTCAAGAAGACCGGCCTTGATACCTTGCTGGAAAAGCTGGCTTTGCAGTCTGAACTCATGGAATTGCGCGCCAATCCCAACCGCACCGCCGAGGCAATTGTCGTTGAGGCTCAGCTCGACAAGGGACGTGGTGCTGTTGCCACGGTTCTGGTCAAGCGCGGCACGCTGAAACGCGGTGACATTTTCGTGGTTGGTGAAGAATCGGGTAAGGTTCGGGCGCTGATCAACGACAAAGGACAGCAAGTGGCCGAAGCTGGTCCTGCCACCCCGGTTGAAGTGCTGGGTCTGAGCGGGGTTCCGTCTGCTGGCGACGTTTTGACCGTCGTTGAAAATGAATCGCGTGCTCGCGAAGTGGCTTTGTTCCGTAAGGAGCGTTCGACCAAAAAGCGCACAACGCAGGCGCCGCCATCAATCGAACATATGTTCTCCAGCCTGTCTGCGGACCGGGCGAAGGAATATCCGGTTGTCATCAAGGGCGATGTGCAGGGCTCGGTCGAAGCGATTTCGACAGCGCTCAACAATCTGTCCACCGATGAGATCAAGGTTCGCATCCTGCTTGCGGGCGTGGGCGGGATCACCGAGTCCGACATGCTGCTTGCGGCGGCGTCCAATGCACCGCTGATCGGCTTCAACGTGCGCCCGAACAGCAAGGCAGCTGCTCTCGCCAAGCGTGACAAGGTGCGGCTGAAATATTTCGACGTGATCTATCACCTTACCGCCGACATCGCCAAGGAAATGGCTGGCGAACTGGGTCCGGAAATCATTGAAACCGTCGTTGGCCGTGCCGAGGTCAAGGACGTGTTCAAATCGGGCAAGCGCGACAAGGCGGCCGGTTTGCTGGTCACCGAAGGCGTCATCAAGAAAGGCCTGTTCGCACGCCTTACCCGCGAGGATGTCATCGTATCGAAAACAACGATCGCCTCGCTGCGCCGCTTCAAAGACAATGTCGATGAAGTCCGCGCCGGTATGGAATGTGGCGTCGTACTTGCCGATACCAACGACGTGAAGGCAGGCGACATGCTCGAAGTCTTCGAAGTCGAGGAGCGTGAACGGACGCTGTAAAGGCGTCTGTTCTCCCCACATGGGGAGAGGGAATGATGGCACGTCATAACGAAACCTCTGAAGGCCGTTCGGTTCGCCTGCTGCGCGTGGGCGAGCAGGTTCGGCATATTCTTTCGGAATTGCTTTCGCGTGGCGAGGTGCATGACGATGTGCTGACCAGCCACAGCGTGAGCATCACCGAAGTGCGCATGTCTCCCGATTTGCGCCATGCGACGGTGTTTATAAAATCGCTATTGGGCGCGAACGAGGAAGCGGTGCTCAAGGCGCTGCGCACCAATACTGCGTTTTTCCAGCGCGAAGTGGCGAAACGCGTGCAGTTGAAATATGCCGCAAAACTCAAATTCCTGCCCGATGCGAGCTTTGACGAAGCGAGTCATATAGAAAAGCTCTTGGCCGATCCCAAGGTCGCCCGCGATCTTGAAGCAGAATGAGGCGCGGGTTTATTCGGGAATAAGCCGCGACCGGATTGTCAGAGTCACTTTCTTGCCGACAATCGCCGAATAGGCCGTCATCCCGAACTCCTTGCGGTTGATGACAGTTGTTCCGGTCAGTCGGATCGCTTCCTTGGTGCCATTTTGCGAAGGCGGATTGGAAAAGTTGACTGCCAAAGTTACAGGGCGGGTCACGCCGCGCGCTGTCAGATCGCCGCTCACAGTGCCATTGCTCGTTCCATTCATCGCGATGCGAGTGCCGCGAAAACGCACCGTCGGATGGTTGGCAACGTCGAAAAAGTCGGGCCCTTTCAATCTTTTTGTCGTGGTGCTGTCGCCAGCCTTTAACTGACGCGCATCGATACGGACGTCGAGGTTGAAGGCATTGTTCGTGCCCGCTGCCATCGAAACATTGCCTGTCATTGCAGGAAATTGCGCTTTCTGGCTGCCAATCCCCATGAAGGATACTTTGGCATCAACCGAACTTGCGGATGAATCGATACGATAGCGATAGCTGTTCGCCGCCATTGCCGACGATGCCAGCAAAATGATGAAGCCTGCGGCCAGCATTTTTGACTTCATATTTCTCGCTCCCTAGCAACTCTGTAAACACAACCCCTCGCGGGTGGCAATATGGGCATTGAAAAATGCGACCAGTCGCCGCAAAGCCGGGGCATGGCCAAGCTCTACTTTTACTATGCCTCTATGAACGCAGGCAAATCGACGACGCTGTTGCAAGCGGATTTCAATTATCGCGAACGAGGCATGGAAACGATGCTTTGGACGGCTGCGCTCGATGATCGCTATGACAGTGGGACGGTGACCTCGCGGATTGGGCTTCATGCGAATGCGAATAAATTCACACCCGAAACCGATTTGTGGGACGATGTCACCGCTGAGCATGCGCGTCGGCCGCTCGCTTGCATCCTCGTTGATGAAGCGCAGTTTCTTTCGCGCGAGCAGGTGTTGCAGCTGGCGAGGCTTGCCGATGAGGCAAAAATCCCGGTGCTTTGCTACGGTCTGCGCACAGACTTCCAGGCGGAGCTTTTCCCCGGATCGGCGGCTTTGTTGGGTATTGCCGACGCGTTGATCGAGTTGAAAGCGGTCTGCCATTGCGGTCGCAAATCGACGATGAACATGCGCGTCGATGAATCGGGCAGGGCAGTCACCGCTGGTGAACAGACCGAAATCGGCGGCAACGACCGCTATGTCGCGATGTGCCGCAAGCATTTCATGGAAGCCATGCGCCGCTGAGCCGTCTGTTCAGCGCAGGTTTAGGCTGAATCATTCATCCTGATACAATCAGGAGACAGATGATGCGCACCACACTTTTGTTGGCAATGGTCATTTCGCTTTTTGCTGCGCCGGGCGAAGCAAAGACGAAACGGCCTCCGCCAGTGTGGGATGAACTGGGTGTCGAAACCAGCATTGCCTTTCCCAATCACGGAACGATCCGCAATTTTGAGGCGAATGACACACGCGGTCTCTGGATCGAAGATAGCCAGCGCCGCTGGTATTATGCCGAATTGCTGGGTTTCTGTCAGGGTCTCGATTTCGCACAAGCGGTCGGTTTCGACACCGGTGGGACTTCACAACTCGATAAATTCGGTTCGATCATCGTTGATGGCCGGATATGCCCTATTGCGCGACTGATCACGGCGGAAAAGCCGCTGCCGCGCAAGGAACGGATCGAACGGCGCAATCAGGTACGGGAAGAGGCCAAAAAGGCGGTTGCTCCGCAAGATTGACACTATGCCCGCCTGTGCCCATGGCGGCGCGATGCATGGCTGGATCATTCTCGAAAAACCTTTGGGGCTCGGCTCGACGCAAGCGGTCGCAGCCGTAAAGCGCAATCTGCGCGAGGCAGGCTTTGGCAAGGTCAAGGTCGGCCATGGCGGGACGCTGGATCCCTTGGCTACCGGCGTTTTGCCAATCGCGCTGGGCGAGGCGACCAAGCTGTGCGGGCGGATGCTCGATGCGTCGAAAATATATGACTTCACGATCAGTTTTGGCACCGAAACCGCAGGGCTGGATGCAGAGGGGGAGGTGGTCGCAACCTCCAATCATTTGCCGACTTTGGACGCCATTGAGGCGGTACTTCCGCGGTTTACCGGGACTATCGAACAAGTCCCGCCCGCCTATTCCGCGATCAAGATCGACGGCAAACGGGCCTATGATCGCGCTAGAGCCGGTGAAGCTGTGGAGATGGTCGCCCGGTCGGTAACAATCCATTCGCTTGTCGTCACAGCGCCTGCGCCAGCTTTTGACAATTGTCCCGTTAGCCGCGACAACACAACACCCGTTCAATCGGTGACCCTTTCCGCTCACGTCTCCAAAGGCACTTATATCCGCTCGCTCGCCCGCGATATTGCTAATGCCCTTGATAGTGTTGGTCATGTCTCCATGCTGCGTCGGACCCGGGCAGGGCCGTTTGCTCTTGAACAAGCGATTTCACTGGACAAACTCAACGAAATCGGTAAGGGCGCGCCTGCAAAAGACATTATCTTGCCGTTGGAGGCAGGGCTGGTCGACATCCCGGCTCTTGATCTCTCCCCGGATGCGGCAAGGGCGATTCAACAGGGTCGCGTCTTGACCGGGGTTGCCACGAAAGATGGGCTGTACTGGGGGCGTGGGCCGGATTTCCGGCCTGTTGCGCTGGTAGAGCAAATCGGCGGGGAATTGAGAACAGTTCGTGGCTTCAACCTTTAAAATGCGATGTTCGAAGGAAAAAAATGTCTATTACTGCTGAACGCAAAGCCGAAGTTATCAAGGACAATGCCCAGGGCAAAGGCGACACCGGTTCACCGGAAGTCCAGGTTGCGATCCTCACCGACCGCATCAACACCCTGACCGCGCATTTCAAGGATCACCACAAGGACAATCACAGCCGCCGTGGCCTTCTGCAGATGGTCAACAAGCGTCGTTCGCTGCTAGATTATCTGAAGCGCAAGGACGTCGCGCGTTACAACGCGCTGATCGCCAAGCTTGGCCTGCGTAAATAAGAATATAGCAGAGACGGCCCCAAAGCGGGCCGTTTCTTGCATATAGGCTCTGCGGCATTCGGCCGACACAGCCAGATGGGACCAGAAGCGTCCCGACCGGTCCGGGCCGGTGCTCCCGGAAATCAAGAGGCCCCTTCGCGCAATGTGGCGGAAGGGTTTTAAGGAAAATCTATGTTTGATGTTAAAACTGTATCAATCGAGTGGGGCGGACAAACCCTTACACTCGAAACGGGCAAGGTTGCCCGTCAGGCCGACGGCGCTGTTATTGCGACCCTCGGCGAAACTGTTGTGCTTTGCGCGGTTACCGCTGCAAAGTCGGTGAAAGAGGGCCAGGATTTCTTCCCGCTCACTGTTCACTATCAGGAAAAATATTCGGCTGCCGGCCGTATTCCCGGTGGCTTTTTCAAGCGCGAACGCGGCGCCACCGAAAAGGAAACGCTGGTTTCGCGCCTGATCGACCGTCCGGTCCGTCCGCTGTTCCCCGAAGGTTTCTACAACGAAATCAACGCCATTGCGCAGGTGCTGTCCTATGATGGCCACAATGAGCCTGACATTCTTGCAATGGTCGCAGCCTCGGCTGCGCTGACCATATCGGGCGTTCCCTTCATGGGGCCGATTGGTGCCGCGCGCGTTGGTTATCTGAACGGCGAATATATCCTGAACCCGACCGACGAACAGGTTGCCGAAGGCGATCTCGATCTGGTTGTTGCTGCGACCTATGACGCGGTGATGATGGTCGAATCCGAAGCCAATGAGCTGTCGGAAGAAATCATGCTCGGTGCCGTCCTGTTCGCGCATGATGCGTGTAAGGAAGTCGTCAAGGCCATCGTCAAGCTGGCCGAACAGGCTGCCAAGGATCCTTGGGAAATGGCTGAACAGGCCGATCTCTCGGCTGCCAAGGACAAGCTGAAGAAGCTGGTCGGCAAGGATATTGCCGCCGCTTACAAGCTGACCGACAAATCGGCACGCTCGAACGCGCTGAACGAAGCCCGCGCCGCGGCCAAGGCAGCATTTGCCGACGCTACCCCGCAGGATCAGATGGCCGCAAACAAGCTGATGAAGAAGCTTGAAGCGGAAATCGTCCGTGGTGCCATCCTGAAAGACGGCAGCCGCATCGATGGTCGTTCGACCACGCAGATCCGCCCGATTCTTGCGGAAACGCACTTCCTGCCGCGTGCACATGGTTCGTGCCTGTTCACGCGCGGTGAAACGCAGACGATCGCAACCTGCACCTTGGGCACCAAGGATGCGGAGCAGATGATCGACGGCCTCAATGGTCTGTCGTACCAAAACTTCATGCTGCACTATAACTTCCCCCCCTATTCGGTGGGTGAAGTCGGCCGCTTTGGCGCGCCGGGCCGTCGTGAAGTTGGTCATGGCAAGCTGGCATGGCGTGCGCTGCACCCGGTGCTGCCGAGCAAGGATGAGTTCCCTTACACCATCCGTCTGACCAGCGACATCACCGAGTCGAACGGCTCGTCGTCGATGGCGTCGGTTTGCGGTGGTTCGCTTGCAATGATGGACGCAGGGGTTCCCATTTCGCGTGCCGTTTCTGGCATTGCGATGGGTCTGATCCTTGAAGGCAAGGATTTCGCAATTCTGTCCGATATCCTGGGTGACGAAGATCATCTGGGTGACATGGACTTCAAGGTTGCCGGAACGTCTGAAGGCATCACCACGATGCAGATGGACATCAAGATTGCCGGGATCACACGCGAAATCTTCGAAGCTGCACTGAACCAGGCCAAGGAAGGCCGCGCGCACATCCTGGGCGAAATGGAGAAGGCACTGGGTTCGGCTCGCACTGAATTGTCCGACTACGCACCGCGTATCGAAACGATGCAGATCGACAAAGCCAAGATCCGTGACATCATCGGAACCGGCGGCAAGGTGATCCGCGAGATCGTCGCCACCACCGGTGCCAAGGTCGACATTGATGATGAAGGCCTGATCAAGATTTCGTCTTCTGACCTCACGCAGATCGAAGCCGCTCGTAAGTGGATTTCGGGCATCGTCGAGGAAGCCGAAGTCGGCAAAATCTATGACGGCAAGGTTGTGAACATCGTCGATTTCGGCGCTTTCGTAAACTTCATGGGTGGCAAGGACGGTCTCGTCCATGTCAGCGAAATGAAGAACGAACGTGTGGAAAAGCCGACTGACGTTGTCAGCGAAGGTCAGGAAGTTAAGGTCAAGGTTCTTGAAATCGATCCGCGTGGCAAGGTCCGCCTGTCGATGCGCCTGGTCGATCAGGAAACCGGCGCTGAACTCGAAGACACCCGTCCGCCACGCGAACCGCGCGAAGGCGGAGATCGTCCGCGCGGTGATCGCGGCCCCCGTCGTGATGGCGGTGGTGATCGTGGTCGTGGCCCGCGTCGTGATGGCGGCGGCGGTCGTGACCGTGATCGCGGTGACCGTGGTCCGCGTCGTGAACGGTCTGAAGGCGGCAATGAAGGGGGCGACCCCAACCATGTGCCGGACTTCCTCAAGGACTGATCCCAGCGATAGGAAACAAGATCAGGGGCTGCTTCGGCGGCCCCTTTTCTTTTGTCGAGTATGTTTCGGCGATGGTGCCTGATTTTTCCGCAACATTTGCGCTGCTTGGCATTGACCAGTTGGTTCGTAACGGCGCATCACGTGCCGGGTCGAATCGCATCATGCGAAGGAAAACGAAATATGCTCCGCTGTCTGGCCTCGCTTCTTTTGGTTTTTGGAATTGTTCTGCTCGCACAACCTGCCGAGGCCAGTTCGGATTTCAGCTGCGGACCGGGATATACCCTTGTCCAACGCGAATATAATGGCTGCAACAACAGCGCGATCCTTGGTCCCGGCAATGATACGCGCGCCAACCTCTTGCTGTTGATGCACGATGCCCACCCGCAGAGCGCATCTCGATATGACAAGCGCGGAACCGCCTTGTTCGAATGGCGCTCGATCCGCAGCAATTTCTTCCCCGACCCGGACTATGGAGAATCGGGCTATCCGTATCGCGAAAACTCACGCTGTGGGTCGAATGACGATGGCAAGGCGGCCTATGAAAGCGCGGTCAACTCGGCGCAGGGGGTGAGCGCAGAGGAAAAAGCAACGCTGATCGCAATCCGAAACAAGTACGAGCCCGAATGCGCAGAGTTTGGAATGCGCGAGGTTGCCTATAAAATAACGATGGACGGGATCAACTCTCCGGCCGCCAGGGAATTAGCAGCCTATTTGCGCGGTGCTTTTGGTTTTTACGATGGCGATTTTGTCGCCGCCGCCAAGGATTTCGCTTCGCTGTCGAATGCTAAGAACAGCTGGGTACGCGAGACCGCCCTTTATATGGCCGCCCGCACCGAACTGAACCGTGCACAGGAAACCGCGTTTGACGAATATGGTAGTTTCGCTGGCGCCAAGGCCATCGACCAGTCGATTGTCGGCGCCGCGGAAAGCGGATTTGGGGCCTATCTGAAAACCTATCCGCAAGGCAGCTATGCCGCATCGGCACGCGGGCTGTTGCGCCGGGTCTATTGGCTTTCGGGCAATATGGCGAAACTGGCGGCGTCCTATCGCGCACAACTGGGCGGCACGGGCAAACTGACGCAAGCCGACCTTGCAGAAGAAATCGATCTCAAGCTGTTGCCGTTGTTCGGCAATGGCGTGGAAGCGGGCGATCCGGTAATGCTTGCGGTCATGGACTTGATGCGGATGCGCGATTTTGGCGGATATGGCGAAAAACGCATCACCCGTGCCGAACTGGAATCGCAGCGCGCGATTTTTGCCAAGCAGCCCGAATTGTTCGACTATCTGCTCGCTGCCCAGAGCTTTTATGTCGATGGCAGGCCAGCAGATGTCTTGAAGATAATTCCCGACGCAGCCCGCCAAAGCCGAATGAGCTATTTGCAGTTTAGCCGTCAGGCACTGCGTGGGTTGGCGCTTGAGGCGGTGAAAGACTCCAATGCGCGCGGTTTTTGGCAGCAACTGTTGGGAGGCAGCGCGCTTCCTTATCAGCGACCAGCCGTTGAGCTTGGGCTGGCGATGAACATGGAAAGGGGCAACGCGCTGGATGCGATATTTGCCACGGGGTCGGCCATTGAAGATACCGATGTTCGGCAGATTTTGCTGCAGAATGTTGCGGGACCTGAGCTGCTACGGAAGGCCGCCGTCGACAAGAGTCGGCCCGCGCATGAGCGCGAAGTCGCGTTGTTCACTTTGCTGTTCAAGCGGCTGAGCCAAGGGCAATATGCGGGCTTTGTCGAGGACCTGAACCTCACGCCAGCCGGTGCTGCAACCGAGGGCTGGTTCTACGATTTGCGCGAATCCGAAAAGCTACCGGTCGGTATGTTCAAGGCGGGCGGCAAGAAGGGCGAATTTGCTTGTCCGCATGTCAAGGACAGCGCAGCAACGCTCACAAAAGCACCAGCGGATATTCGCTCACGCCTGTGCGTCGCCGAATTCCTTCGGCTGAACGGATTTGACAATTCGGTTTTCGACACCGCGCCAGAGGCCGATGAACTCGGAGGCACCAAGTCGCGTTTTTCAGGGAGCGCGATGTCGCGGCTGGAAGTTTACAAATCGGTTATTGTCAACACAAAGGCTCCAGCGGGCGATCGCGCTTACGCCATGTATCGTGCCGTCTGGTGCTATGGACCTAGCGGAATAAACAGCTGCGGCGGCAAAGGCGTGGACATTGCCCAGCGCAAGGCGTGGTACAATCAGCTGAAGCGCGAATATCCGAATTCGGAATGGGCCAAGAAGCTGCGCTATTTCTGGTAAGATTGATCGACGTTCGACGCTGATCGGCCTTTGCGCGCTTGCCGCGTGCAAGGGCAAGCCAGTGTCGAAGGTGGACGGCAGATTATGACAGTTTCTGGTTGTGGGCTGGGGTTCGGCCTCAGCCGGTGCTGAAGCAGGCGCGCACGATTTATCTGCACTATGCCGAAATTCGGCAGATTGATCCCGATCGGCTTGAGGTGTTGCGTCCCCAAATGCCACGCTTGCAGCGACCGGACATCTGGCTTGTGCTGCGGATCGAAACGCTGCGCTTTCCCGGAGCGTTGATGGACCGGGTCATAACCGAACTGGTCCATTGGCGAGACGCAGGAAACAAAGTGGCGGGACTGCAAATTGATTTCGATGCTCGCACGCGCTTCCTATCAAAATATGCTGCTTTCCTCGCAAAAATCCGACGGCAATTGCCTAAGGATTTCAAGCTCAGCATCACCGGCCTTCTCGACTGGAGCGCCAATGGCGACCCGGCGGGGCTCGACGATTTGTCGGCGGTTATCGATGAAGTTGTGGTGCAAACCTATCAAGGGCGGAAAACCATTTTCGGCTATGCGGGCTATCTGAAACAATTGGGCCGGTTGCGTGTGCCGTTCAAGGTGGGGTTGGTGCAGGGAGGCGAGTGGAGCGAGCCGCCCGAATTGCAGAGTTTTCCACAATTTCGCGGCTTTGTTGTCTTTCTCGTCAACCCGGAACGGGCTGATTAATGTTGCCGACAGGATAGAACGCCAAAAGGGTGCGGCAAAAGCGCGCAATTCGCTTGGCGGCGCGGCGAAGTGTAATTAAGGAACTGGTCCCATGAACAAGAAAATTCTGCTTGCCCTCGGACTGGGCGTTTCGGCTTCGTTGCTCTCCGGCTGTGCCATGCTTGGAGTGGGCGGCGGTGGATCGCGTGCCGGTGGCGATACTCGCTATGTCGCGCGCGACGTCAACACGCTCTACACAGCAGCCAAGCAAAAGCTTGATGTGCAGCAATATCAGGTCGCAGCTGCCTTGTTCGACGAAGTCGAGCGTCAACACCCCTATTCGCCCTGGGCGCGCCGCGCGCAGCTGATGAGCGCCTTCAGCTATTATATGGGGCAAAAGTATAACGAATCGATCAGCTCGGCGCGTCGCTTCCTGTCGATCCATCCGGGCAACAAGGATGCGCCCTACGCCTATTATCTGATCGCTTTGTGCTATTATGAACAGATCAGCGACGTCACCCGTGACCAGAAAATTACTCAACAGGCGCTGTCTGCGCTGGGCGAAGTACAACGTCGTTATCCTACCAGCCGCTATGCTGCGGATGCTGGCCTCAAGATGGATTTGGTCAACGATCACCTTGCGGGCAAGGAAATGGAAATCGGACGTTTCTATCAGCGTCGCGGATTGTGGCTGGCGTCGAGCGTTCGCTTCCGCGAAGTCATCGACAAATATCAGGCCACCACGCACACGCCAGAGGCGCTTTACCGTTTGACCGAAAGCTATCTGGCAATGGGCGTGCCGGAAGAAGCGCGCAAATCTGCGGCGGTGCTGGGGAATAATTATCCCGGAAGCAAATGGTATGAACGTGCCTTTGAGCTTGTGCAGAAGCACGTACCGGCGGCGTAATAGCATGCCATGCTGACAGGGCTTTCGATCCGCGATGTCGTGCTGATCGAGGCGCTTGACCTTGAATTTGATACAGGTCTGGGCGTTCTGACCGGGGAAACCGGGGCAGGGAAATCGATTTTGCTCGATGCGCTTGGGCTTGCTTTGGGAGCGCGCGCCGACAGCGGTCTGGTGCGCGCAGGGGCTGATCGTGCGCAAGTGACCGCCAGCTACGACGCGCCAGTTGCTCTCTCTCCACTCTCGGCTCTGCTGTCGGAAAACGATATTGCAGTGGAGGCTGGCGAGCCGCTGATGATCCGCCGGTCAGTGCGTGCAGACGGTGGCAGCAAAGCCTTTATCAACGATCAGCCCTGTTCGGCCGCGCTGTTACGCGATGTTGGGACGCATCTGGTTGAGATCCATGGCCAGCACGATGATCGCGGATTGATCAACCCGCGCGGCCACCGGGCGTTGCTGGACAGTTTCGGGCGCTGCGATACTGCGGCGGTCGCAGCGGCTTTTGTCAATTGGCAGGAAGCCAAAGCGAAGCTCGAAAGCGCGCGTGAGGCGCTCGAAAACGCTGCGCGCGATCGTGAGTGGCTCGAACATGCCGTCGCCGAACTGCGCAAATTCGCGCCAGAAGAGGGTGAGGAAGAGCAACTCGCGACCGAACGCGCCGATATGCAAAAGGGCGAACGCATCGCCGAGGATTTGCGAGCCGTTCTTGAAGCGTTTGAAGGATCGGACAGCGGTCTTGCCAAATTGCGCAGCGCGGCAAGGCGGCTCGACAGGCTGGGTAGCGAACACGCCTTGCTCGCAGAGGCATTGAGTTCGCTCGACCGCGCTGTGATCGAGGCGAGCGAGGCTGAGGATAAACTAATCTCCGCGACGCAGGCGTTGAGTTTCGACCCGATGCGGCTTGATGCCATTGAGGTGCGGCTGTTTGAACTGCGCGGATTGGCGCGCAAGCACAATGTCCGGCCCGATACCTTGGCAGCATTGGCAGAGGAACTGGCGGCGAAGCTTGATGCAATCGAAGCGGGCGGCGAAGGACTGGCCAAGCTGGAGGCTGAACAGGCCGAACGAGAGTCTGTTTATCGCAAAGCAGCGCAATCTTTGTCTGGAAAACGCTGCGAAGCAGCCAAGCGTCTCGACAAGGCTGTCGCCGCCGAACTGGCTCCGCTCAAACTCGACGCTGCGAAATTTCGCACTGCTGTGGAGCAATTGCCCGAGGAGCGTTGGGGGGCAAGCGGGATGGACCGGGTCGAGTTCCTGATTTCGACCAATCCGGGTGCGCCGTTCGCACCTCTGACCAAAATCGCCTCGGGCGGCGAATTGTCCCGATTCATCCTCGCGCTGAAGGTCGCACTGGCGGAAGAGGGTGGGGCTGCGACGATCATCTTCGACGAAATCGACCGAGGCGTCGGCGGCGCTGTCGCCTCGGCAATCGGCGAACGGCTCGCGCGGTTATCTGCGGCGGGCAAGCAATTGCTGGCAGTAACCCACAGCCCGCAGGTCGCGGCCAAGGGGCAGTCACATTATTTTATTGCCAAATCCTCCGAGGGAACGGTGACAAAAACAGGCGTGGTGCTGCTCGACAGCGAAGGCAGGCGGCAGGAGATTGCCCGAATGCTGTCGGGTGCCGAAGTCACCGATGAGGCACGAGCGCAAGCCGCGCGCTTGATGGAGGGCGTGTGAAAATCTGGGCAATAATTCTGCCGTTGCTGGTGGCGGCTTGCGCGACTCCGGTGAGGCGTGAAGTCAGCCCTGCCGACAGCTTTTTCAATCAGTTCTCGCAGATTTGCGGAAAATCTTTTTCAGGCAAACTGGTTGCCGGCGATGCCAGCGACAGCGCCTTTGCACAGGCCGACATGCGCGCGCATGTGGCCCTTTGTGAGCCGTCGAAAATCGAAATAAAATTCGATGTCGACGAAGATCGCTCGCGCACCTGGATTATGAGCAAGACGCCCGTTGGGCTTCGGCTGAAACACAGACACATGCTGAAGGATGGGACTGAAGATCCGGTTTCGCAATATGGCGGTGATACCGCCGATTTGGGCAGCGCCACGCTGCAGCAATTTCCGGTCGATTCTTATTCCAAAGAAATGTTCACGCGCGAAGGGCGCACGGTTTCCAACACCAATATCTGGGCGTTTGAAATTGATCCGGGCACCAGCTTCACTTATGAATTGTCGCGTCCCAATCGCCTGTTTCGGGTACAATTTGACGTCAGCAAACCGCTGAAATCCGCCGCACAATGACATCACCAAATGAAGCTGACGCCGCTAACGAACTGATGCGTCTGGCGAAGGCGATCGCTTATCACAACAAGCGCTATCACGCCGAGGATGCGCCTGAAATCAGCGATGCGGACTATGATGCGCTGGTGCGGCGAAACAATGAACTCGAGGCGGCTTTTCCGCATCTGGTCCGCGCCGATAGTCCCAACGCTCAGGTGGGGGCTGCAGTTGAAGGCTCGCCGCTTTCCAAGGTCACCCATGCCAAACGGATGATGAGCCTCGACAACGCCTTCAGCGATGAAGATGTCGAGGATTTCGTCGCGCGCGTGCGACGCTTTTTGAACCTGCCTGAAGGCACACGAGTGGCGCTGACCGCCGAGGACAAGATTGATGGTCTGTCCTGCTCGTTGCGTTATGAAAAGGGCTTGCTGGTGCAAGCCGCAACGCGCGGAGATGGCGCGGTGGGTGAGGATGTCACCGCCAATGTGCGGACAATTAGTGATATCCCGATGCAACTAAGCGGAGACGCGCCGTTGGTTTTCGAAATCCGTGGCGAAATCTATATGGCAAAGACGGATTTTGTAGCGCTCAATGCCCGCCTGCTCGCCGACGCCGATGATCCCGAAAAGGCGCGCCAATTTGCCAACCCGCGCAATGCGGCAGCAGGGTCTTTGAGGCAGAAGGATGCGATTGTTACGGCATCGCGTCCATTGCGTTTTCTCGCGCATGGTTGGGGAGAAGCCAGTGCGCTTCCCGGCGAGACGCAATATGACGTCATGACGGCAATTGAAGGCTGGGGCGTGCCGGTTTCGCCAATGCTGATCCGTGCCGACGGCGCAAGCGAAGTGCTGGCACACTATCACAAGATAGAGTCGCAACGTTCTGATTTGCCCTATGATATTGACGGTGTAGTGTACAAAGTTGACCGGCTAGACTGGCAAGATCGCATGGGCTTTGTCGCAAAGGCACCGCGCTGGGCGATCGCGCATAAATTCCCCGCAGAGCAGGCCGAAACCACGTTGGAGGCCATCGATATTCAGGTTGGCCGTACCGGAAAGCTGACGCCTGTTGGAAGGCTGAAACCGGTGACGGTGGGCGGCGTGGTTGTCTCCAATGTCACGCTCCACAACCGAGACGAAATTGCTCGATTGGGTGTGCGCCCCGGCGACCGGGTGAAGGTGCAACGGGCAGGGGATGTGATCCCGCAGATTGTCGAGAATTTGACGCGCGATGTTGGTCTTCCCGAATACCGGTTTCCTGAGCATTGCCCCGACTGTGGCAGCGAGGCAGTGGCCGAAGATGGCGAAGTCGATGTCCGCTGCACTGGCGGTTTGATTTGCCCTGCGCAGCGGGTCGAGCGGCTCAAGCATTTCGTTTCACGCGCCGCACTCGATATTGAAGGGCTGGGCGAGAAAACCATCCAGGAATTTTTCGATCTTGGCTGGCTGCACAGCCCGGCCGATATTTTTCGCCTGAAACTGCATCGTGCAGAAATCCTGACTCGCGAAGGATGGCAGGAAAAGTCTGTGGACAATCTGTTGACAGCAATCGAAGCGAAACGCTCACCCGATGCTGCGCGGCTGTTGTTTGCGCTGGGCATCCGCCATGTGGGGGCAGTGACAGCGCGCGATTTACTCAAGAATTTCATGACCTTGCCGCGACTACGCGAAATCGCATCATCGGACGAAGGCGAGGCCGAGTTGACGCAAATCGACGGTATCGGCCCTGTTGTTGCCGAGGCGTTGCGCGAGTTCTTCCACGAACCGCACAATGTTGCGGTGTGGGACGATCTGCTCGGGCAGGTTGCACCCCCCGACTATATCGTCGAAACCCGCGCGTCATCGGTATCGGGCAAAACCGTCGTTTTCACCGGCGCACTCGAAACGATGAGCCGCGATGAAGCCAAGGCGCAGGCTGAGGCGTTGGGTGCCAAAGCCGCGGGGTCTGTGTCCGCCAAAACCGACCTTGTCGTGGCTGGACCGGGAGCGGGGTCAAAGCTGAAAAAGGCGCAGGAACTGGGCATCGACGTGATCGACGAGGCCGCATGGGCGGTGATCGTCGCTTCCGCTGGCTGATCAATACCACCACATCACCCCGAACGGCAGCGGGGTCCAAATACCGGTTTTGATGCCCGCACGCCGCAACCCCTCGCTCACCCAATTGTTGCAAGTGAAGAGGGCGGAATAGCGCAGGTCGGGGACGCCTTGGCGATAGGCAATCGGGCTGATCGGATAGAAGCGGTCGTCGGCGCCATAGCCCTTTTCGGCATTTGCTTTTCCCTCAAAACCGTTCGGGAAATGACTTTGGACAAATTCCAGAAGCCGCAAAAACTCGTCTTTGCGCAGCACCAGTTTCTTCACTCCGCGATAGGGCAGGCGCGGTAGGCGATCGACATGCATCAAGGCTTGGCCTGAACCGAACAGGGCGGTGAGCGTCGTTCCGGGTTTGATCGCACCCCATGTCGGCGTTTCTCGATAGAAACGCGCGTCGCCCCAGCCGATCATGATATAGGGATAGGCTTGGATATTCCCCGGAAAGCGGTCGTCGGGCAATTGCTCGGGCCACTCCAGCCGCGTATCGGTGGGACTGTCGGAGATGCGCTGCGGCTCGACTGTTGGATCGGCAACCATCAACCCCAGATCATATCCTGCAAGGTCGCGGGGAAAAATCAGGCTGGTGTGGACGCCATTGTCATAGAGATAGACCGTGATGCCCTTTGCGGCAGGTTTCCATTCGCCATTCACCGGCACAAGGCTGCCCAGCATCGCCGCCACAAAATACAGCCCCAGCACCAGCAACGGCCAGCCGATCAGCGCGCGCAACGCACTGCCAATGCTGTTGATGCGAAACAGTTTCAAGTGTAACCAATTCCCATGGCTGATCCTCTGCATGTTTACGACGCGCCGCCGCTCGGCGCAAATGCCGACTGGACTATTCCGCAAAATTGGGAGGCGTTCAGCGCGGACGAGCATGCGATGTGGGACCATTTGTTTGCCCGGCAATCCGAAATGCTGCCGGGCAGGGCGGCGCAAGCATTCTTGCGCGGGGTCGATGTTCTCAAGCTCGAAAAGCCCGGAATTCCCGACTATCGTGAGCTCAATGCGCGGCTAATGGCGGCAACCGGGTGGCAGGTGGTGGCGGTGCCGGGGCTGGTGCCCGATGACGTGTTTTTCGACCATTTGGCGAACCGTCGCTTTGAGGCGGGCAATTTCATCCGCACGCCAGACCAGATCGACTATCTGCAAGAACCCGATGTTTTCCACGATGTGTTCGGCCATGTGCCGATGCTCGCCGATCCGGTGTTTGCCGATTATATGGTCGCCTATGGCAAGGGCGGGTTGCGCAGCCTTGGCTTTGGCGCGCTGCACAAGCTGGCGCGGCTCTATTGGTACACGGTGGAATTCGGGTTGATTGCGGAGCCCGATGGCCTGCGCATTTATGGCGCGGGGATCGTGTCGAGCTATGGCGAGAGCATTTTTGCGCTCGACGACCCCAGCCCCAACCGCATCGGCTTCGATCTGCTGCGGCTGATGCGCACCGAATACCGGATCGACGATTACCAACAGAATTATTTCGTCATCCCCAGCCTTGAGCATCTGCTGAAAGTCACCGTCGAAACCGATTTCGCCCCGCTTTACGCGCAATTGGAGGCGATGCCCGATATCGCGATTGCCGATATTGTTCCGGGGGATGAAGTGATCACGCACGGTACGCAGTACTATGCGCGCGCGAAGGGGTGAATGTGGGTGCGTTTTCCATACGTCAGTATGGACCAGAAGAAATCCTACATTTCAAGGGGGGTGTCACGGCCGTAATTGGAGGCGAGCGGACAGGAATCGTCCTAATCCGAAAGAACCCAAGCACGTTGGGACTTGGGTTAATGTTGTCGTCTGCAACTCATGCAGCTTTCAAATAACTGCTCGCCTCAAAACACCAACTTGACCGTTGCCCGAACCTGCCGAGGCTCGACCGGGTGGATATGTCTGTCCTCAACGCCTTCGGCGGCTTCGCCGGGGAGGCGCGAGGCATAGAAATAGCTGATGTCCGGGTCCTTGGCGTTGAAGGCGTTGAGCAGGTCTATGGCAATATGAACCCGCCCCCGCGTCCAGTAACCGCCCAGATTGACGAGCGTGGTCGGTTCGGAGCGCACCGAGCCATCTTCAATAAGCGGCGCCGACCCGAAATGACGGAGGCGGGCGCTTGTGCCGAAGCCCGAACCCAGATCAGCATGCACACCGCCACTGATGACATTGGAGACAGCGCCGGGGATGCGCTCCAGCCCCGGCGTCACCCCGCGAAAGCGCGCATTTGTGAAAGCAGCGGTGCCATCGAGCGTCAGCCAATTCGCGGGCTTCCAGAAAAGCGATGCCTCGACACCATAGCGGCGGCTGGCGTCGATGGGTTCGGTCGTGCCTGCGTCTCCCACGAACACGAGTTCGGAGCCGAGTTTCAGCCAATAGCCAACCAGACTGGCGGTGAGCGCGCCGGCTTCGACGCGCGCACCGAGTTCCGCTCCGCGCGCGCGCGAAAAGACGGGCACCCGGTCTGCCGGGTCGCCGCTCACCGGATTGAGATTGATCGTCGCTCCGCGCACGTCGTTGGAATGGAAGCTTTCGCCGTAATTGGCATAAAGTTCAAGCGCGGGCGCTGGCTTCCACGCCAGTGCAACCTTTGGCGCTACAAAGCCATCCGATCCTATTCCCGAATTGGCGGCAAGGTCAGAGCGGACGCGGTAGCCAATGGCGTCTCCGCGCAGGCCTGCAATCACGCGTAGTGTTTCAGCGGGCTTCCACTCAGCCTCCGCCAGCAGCGCGCCGGAATATTCATCTACCCGGTCCTCCCGGACGGTGCTGGTGCGAACGCCACCGGCGCTGTGATACAGGCCAACCTTGCCGATACGGTCATAGCGGGCATCCGCCCCGACCCGCAGCGAGAGTTTCTCTTCCGGCTGGGAGCGGTAACGGATCGAGCCGCCAAAGATGGCGCGCTGGTCGCGTTGCTGAAATTCATCGCCACCCACCGGATCATCGAGCAGATAAGTGAAGTTGGAGGTCAGCCGGAAACGGTAATGAATCGCATAGGCGCTCGCGGTCAGATGCGCGCTGTTGCGCTGAAAATTGAGCGCAAGCCTTGTGGTCTTGCCGCCCAGATCGCCGTCGATAAAGCCCGGACGCGGGATCAGACCGGAAGAAATCGCGCGTTCGGGCACCTGATCGGTCGCCTGCCATTTTGCACCGTAACCGGACAGGCCCAGGCTCCAGCCATCCTGCGCGGTACCGCCACTATATTTGAGGAGGCCGTTCAGTTTGCGCAGGCGCTCGTTCAACACCCACGGCCCGTTCGAGACGGTGCCGTCGAGTGCGGCGAGCAGCGCGCCGTTGCCAGCCTTGCCGCTGCTAGCGAGCAACGCGCGGGCATAGCCGAATGAACCGCCCGTCAGCTGCGCAAAGGGTCCAGGGAGTTCGCGTTTGGTCTGGAAGGCCAGACTTCCTGCTGCCGAAAAGTCGCCGCTCTCCACGCTGTAGGGGCCTTTGCGATAGTCGATCCGCTCCACCATTTCAGGGATCAGGAAGTTGAGATCGAGATAGCCCTGACCATGCCCATGGCTGCGCATGTTGATCGGCGCGCCATCAACAAAGCCTGCCAGATCGGTGCCATGATCGAGATTGAAACCCCGCAGGAAAAACTGGTTTGCCTTGCCCGTGCCACTGTGTTGCGTTGCGATCAGGCCAGGGACATTTTCCGCCAGCTCGCCCACGCGAGACAATGGTCGTTGTTCGAAATCCTGATAACCCACCGTGCCTTCGGACGCCGTGGACGCGATGCCGATCTGCTCGATGGCACGACCATAGACGATGATGTCCGCGGGCTGCTCCTGCGGTACATCCTCCGCCCATGCCGATGCAAGTGGGCAGAGTGCAAAAAGAGTGAACGATGAAATACCCGATTTAAGAATGTCTTGTGCTGCTTTCTCGATCATCTTTGACGTCTTTGACCATTTATAGTCAGAGTCCAAGCCGATTTGCATAAGCGAAGCTTTTTATGAAAGAAAATTAGCCAATTCAGAACCGCGAAATATCTTAGAGCGTCCACTTTATTGTCGAAATCGGCCAAAACTGTGGACGACGACAAGTCCCCTCCTACCAAGTCCCAAAATCCCCCGGCGGCTGGCTCGTCCGGCCGCTCGCGCGCAGGGGTCTTTCCCAGCCATAACGCCGCCGCTTCAACAATCGCAGGCAAGGCCAGTCGCCGGTGTCGACGCGTTGTGCCAGGCGGAAGCCTTGGCGGCGGTAGGCGGTGGTGATGGTTTCGGCTTGGGTGTTGAGCAGCCCCGCGAGGATCAGCGTGCCGCCATCGGCCACCACCTCGGCAAAGCTAGGGGCGAGTTCGGTTAGCGGGCCGGCGAGGATATTGGCGATCAGCAGATCATAGGGCGCGCGTTCGCGGAGCAATGGATGGTCGGTGCCCGAGGCAACGCACAGCGCCAGTTTGCCGGGCATAGTGCCCAGCGCCACGCCGTTGATCGCGGCATTGTCCACGGTCACATCGACGCTGACCGGATCAATGTCCGACGCGGTGGCGCAGGCGTGCGGCCACAGATGGATTGCTGCAAAGGCGAGCAGACCCGTCCCGGTGCCGATGTCGGCAATATGACGGAAATTTGCCCCACGCCGCTGCATCGCATCGAGCATCGACAGACAGCCGCTGGTGGTCTCATGCCCGCCAGTGCCAAAGGCCTGACCCGCCTCGATCAAATAGGCCTTGCTGCCGACGGGAACGCGGCCTTTGTTGGTCGATGTGTGGACATAGAAGCGCCCGGCGATGACCGGGGCGATGCTTTGCTGGCTGAGCGTCAGCCAGTCCTGATCGGGCAGGCGTTCGATATGCGGTTTCGCCTTGTGTGCACTGGGCAGGCGGGCTTGCAGCAGGACTATGTCTGCGACGTCAGGCTCGCCGTTGAAATAGGCCTGCACCTGCCATTTGGCGTCGTTGAACGCTTCTAGCTCATCGGCAACAATCGTGGGGAAGAGTGCGAATTCGGACAGCCACTCATCATCTTCGTGCAGTGCCTCTGCCTCTTGCCGTGTGCAGGGCAGAGTGACCTTCCAATTGCTCATTTTGCCGCTTCGCTCGCCAGTCGTTTGTCGAGCCGCGCTGCCATCATGTCCGCCAGCGTTTTGCACGCGCCGGGGTTGATCAGCGGCATTTCGCCCGCAAGCCGTTCGAATATATCGCTGAACGAAGGGTGCGGTGTGATCAGCAGGTCGCAGGGCAGCGCGCGAACACGGTCGAAAGTACTGCGGAAGGGGGCAACGCGTTCGGGGTGAGCGCTGAATTTATAGTCATCGCTGGAGACCGCCGACAGGCTGTCGACATAGGCGATAGTGATGCATTTCTTGCCTTCGCAGCTGCGCCAGGTCCAGCTTGTTCCACCGCTGGTGTGGCCGGGGGTGGCGTGCGGGGTGAGCGCAATGTCGCTGCCCGAGCCAGATTTCATCGGTGCGCCAAAGGCGATTTCGCCATCGACCGGCACCGGTTTCATATCGGGAATGATTCCTACCTGCGGATCGGCCGCGTCAGTGCGTCCGGTTTCGACGGACGGACGCGCGGCGCTACTGACCATCAGCTGTGCGCCCGTGGCGGCCTTCAACTCTGCAAACCCACCCATATGATCGACATGCTCGTGGCTGCCGATAATCAGCTTCACATCGCGCGGGTCAAAGCCCAGCGTGCGGATATTGGCGAGGATCGATGGCACCGCCTCGTCAGTCGCAGCGTCGATCAGGATATGGCCCTTGGGCGTAGCGATCAGGATCACCGCGATGCCGCAGGTGCCGACATAATAGCTGTTGCCGTGGATACGCACCGGCGGGGCAGGGTCGCTCCAGCCGTCGCGGCCTTCGCATTGCGTGGCGAGCGCGCTGGGCTCAGTCTTGGCTTGTGTGAGGGGTGCGGAAGGCGCGCAGGAGATCAGCGTGGTTGCGGCCAACGCTGCCGCGAACAGTTTAACGGACATAGCTTGCTCCATTGATGTCGAGAACCGCACCGGTCATTGAGGGTGGTGCCTCCAGAGCGCAGAATCGGGCAAGTTCAGCCACTTCTTCGGGTGATGCGACACGGCCCAAAGGAATATCGGCCAGCAATTTGTCGCCGCCACGACTGGCGAGATAATCCTCCGCCATGCCTGTCATGGTGAAGCCGGGGCAGATGGCAAAGGCGTAGATGCCTTGCGCGGCATAGGCGCGGGCAATGGTTTTGGTCATGGCGACCATGCCGCCTTTCGACGCCGCGTAATGCCAGTGCGCGGGACTGTCACCGCGATTGGCGGCGCGGCTGGCGATATTGACAATGCGGCCTGTCGCGCCCGATTTTTGCCAGTGGAGCACGGCAAGACGGCACAATTGTGCGCTGGCGGTCAGGTTGACCTGCATCGTGCGATCCCACCCTGCGAGCCAGTCGTGATCGCCGCTGTCGAGTGGGTTGGCTTCAAACACCCCGGCATTGTTGATCAGTGCATCGACCCTGCCGCCGAGTTTTTCGAGTGCCTCGGCCCACAGGCGGGCAGGGACATCTGTGTCGCCCAGATCGCCATCCTTTGACGACAAGGCCACCACGCTGGCACCACGGTCGATCAACGCATCAGCAATCGCCTTGCCAATGCCGCGCGCGGCTCCTGTGACTATGATGTTGGGAGAGGGATTTTCCATCCCGCCTGCCTAACCCGACGGGCAGGCAAGCGGAAGGGGTTACCGCACCAATTGGGCGACAAATTTGCCCGCATTGGCTTGCAGCGCAGAAATTTTCTGTTCGACATTCTCAAAACCGTTTTCGAGCATGGTGATTTCGGAAACGACATTTTCGGTATCGCTGCGGATCGCGGCGATTGTGTTCGACATCAGGTCTGCGGCGAGCGCGGTTTCGTCGACCGACGCAGTGATCATGGTCACGGTTTGGGCCTGTTCGTCCATCGCGCGGCGGATGCGCTCGGCGGAGTGCTGAACATCCTCGACAGCCGTGCTGATCGAAAGGTTCGATTCGACGGAAGCCTGGTTGCAGACTGGATCGCAGCGATCTTTTCCGCAATTTCATCGGTCGCTTGCGCAGTCTGGTTGGCGAGGCTTTTGACTTCCTGCGCGACAACGGCAAAGCCGCGACCCGCATCACCCGCACGCGCAGCCTCGATCGTGGCATTGAGCGCGAGCAAATTGGTCTGCCCGGCAATGTCGCGGATCAAGCCAAGGATTGATTCGATTGATTTCGACTGTTCCGACAAAGTATCGGTTGCCTGCACCGCTTCCTGCGCGCGTTCGGTCGCGCGGTTGGCGACGACGCCTGCGCTTTCCACCTCGGTGCGGGTGTCTTCGATAGCCTGGATCAGGCCGGCGGCGGTCTGCGCGGCTTCGCGCATGGCGACGGCGGATTGTTCGGATGCGGTTGCAACTTCGGATGCCTTGGACAACATGCCATGGGCAACTTCAGAGCTGCTCATAGCCTGCTTGCGGAGCAACTGCGATTGTTCGGAAATATTTTCGGCGGTTTCGCCAATGTCCGATTCGAACTGTTTTGTCCGTTCGGATCGCCGCGCAATTTCCTTTTTGTGCTGCTGGTGCGAATGGCATTCAGCCGTGACTGCCAATTCGGCGCTGGCTGCCATCAGCAAAGCTTCGGACAATATGGCCTTTTCTTCGTCCGACACATCGTTCCGGTTCAAAAGCGCGCGCAACGCAAAACGGTGACCGGAAGCAGAAACGGCAAGGATTTGCCGCATCGGCAAGCCACGCGCGAAATGATTGCCAACAAAGCCGGCCATCATTCGCAGCCACACCGGCGAGTCAAAGCCCGAGAGTTTCTGGCGATAAAATTCAGCTGAACCGGCAACTGCTGCATCCCAAACTGCCTGATCGGCCTCTTCACCATCGGGCTGCAGCTGTTTCCAAAGACTGGATTGCTGTTGGGCAAGAGGAAGGAATTCATCTTGCAACAATGCCGCAAGGCGACGGCAATCCACGGCGACACGACCATCGGGATCGAACGCACGTGCGATCATGATCAGGTCCTTCTCCAGATGCGACCGGTCGGCCTGAATAGCTACTTCGATTTGCTCGGGCATATGTCTGTTGCCTTTTCTTCGCGATACCGCGTGTAAACTGATGCATCATGGCATTCGCACGAAATGGTTAACGCTCGGTTAGCTATCTTCCGCTGCTGCGAAATCTGTACTGATTTGCGACCATGCAGGCCTTGCGCAGACCGCACAAAGCGGTAAAGAGCGAGCCAAATAGTCACAGGCCAAAAAGTCACAGGGAAGCTTCATTGATGGCGCAAAATCCAAACCGCCCGCTGTCTCCGCATCTGGGGATATATCAGAAAGGCGCGCATATGATGGCGTCGATCACGCACCGTATTACCGGGTTTGTGATTGCAACGGTCGGGATGTTGACTTTGTTGTGGTGGATTGCCTCGATTGCGGGGGGTGCCGAAAGCTATGCCAGTTTCCAGACATGGACAATCGATGCCGGCAAAGAAGCAACAGGCTGGCAGACCGCAAGCAACTGGTTCTTCCGCTTTGTTGCTGTTGGCGTGTTGTGGAGCTTTTTCCAGCATTTCTTCTCAGGCATCCGCCATCTGCTGATGGACCTAGGCGCGGGGTACGAGCTGAAAACCAACCGCACATGGGCAATCGCGACCTACATCGCATCCATCACCGCCACCGGGCTGGTGCTGCTCTATGTCGCAAACCGCATGATGGGAGCCTGAGACATGGGTAACGGAACAGAAATCGGGCGCGTTCGCGGATTGGGTTCGGCCAAGCATGGCAGCAAACATTGGATAGACCAAAGGCTGACCGCACTCGGCAATTTGCTGCTGACCGCATGGCTGGTCATCTCATTGCTGATGCTGCCCAATTTTCAACATGAAACCGTCGCGGCATGGATGGCGCAGCCCTCGGTCGCGGTGCCGCTTATCCTGATGCTGGTCAGCATTTTCTGGCATGTAAAGCTCGGGCTTCAGGTCTTTATCGAGGACTATTTCCACGATGAAGGCAATAAGCTTGCCATGCTCACCTTGCTCAATTTCTACGTCATCGGTGCCGCTGCCTTCGGCATCTTCATGGTCGCCAAACACGCCTTTGCCGGAGTGCCTGCATAATGTCCGACGCTTACAAGATCATTGATCATACTTATGACACGGTTGTTGTCGGCGCTGGTGGATCAGGATTGCGCGCCACAATGGGCAGCGCAGAGGCTGGATTAAAAACCGCCTGCATTACCAAAGTTTTTCCGACGCGTTCGCACACAGTTGCTGCACAGGGCGGTATTGCGGCTTCGTTGCAAAACAATTCGCCCGACCACTGGACGTGGCACATGTTTGATACCGTCAAGGGATCGGACTGGCTCGGCGATCAGGACGCGATTGAATATATGGTGCGCGAAGCGCCCGCTGCGGTTTACGAGCTCGAGCATGCTGGCGTACCGTTTAGCCGCAACGCCGATGGCACCATCTACCAGAGGCCCTTTGGCGGCCATATGCAGAATATGGGTGAAGGCCCGCCGGTTCAGCGCACCTGCGCCGCCGCCGACCGCACCGGCCATGCGATGTTGCACGCGCTTTATCAGCAGAGCCTGAAATATGACGCGGACTTTTTCATAGAATATTTCGCGCTCGATCTGATCATGGAAGACGGGGAATGCCGGGGTGTGATCGCTTTGTGCATGGAGGATGGCAGCATCCACCGTTTCAAATCGCACGCTGTGGTGCTTGCGACCGGCGGTTATGGCCGAGCCTATTATAGCGCGACGTCAGCACATACTTGCACCGGTGACGGCGGCGGCATGGTGCTGCGCGCTGGCCTGCCTTTGCAGGATCTGGAATTTGTCCAGTTCCACCCCACCGGCATTTATGGCGCAGGTGTGCTGATCACCGAAGGTGCGCGCGGCGAGGGAGGGTATCTGACCAACAGCGAAGGCGAGCGTTTCATGGAACGCTACGCGCCGTCAGCCAAGGATCTGGCCTCACGCGACGTGGTTAGCCGATCAATGGCGCTGGAAATGCGCGAAGGACGCGGCGTCGGCCCGAACAAGGACCATATCTACCTCCACCTCGACCATATCGACCCCGCCGTTCTGGCAGAACGCCTGCCGGGGATCACGGAATCGGGCAAGATTTTCGCAGGTGTCGATTTGACCCGCCAGCCTCTGCCGGTGTGCCCGACGGTCCACTATAATATGGGCGGCATTCCCTGCAATTATCACGGTCAGGTTGTGACCAAAAAGGGCAAAGACCCCGAAGTCGTCGTCCCCGGCCTTTATGCGGTTGGCGAAGCGGCGTGTGTTTCGGTGCATGGTGCCAACCGTCTGGGTTCCAACTCGCTGATCGATCTGGTTGTCTTCGGCCGCGCGACCGGTTTGCACCTGAAAGAAACGCTGAAACCCAACGGCCCGCACAGGGCGCTGGCCAAGGATTCAGCAGATCTCGCGCTGGCTCGCGTCGATCATTTCCGCAATGCGAAAGGCAACACGCCGACCGCCGAGGTTCGCCTCGACATGCAACGTACGATGCAGAAACACGCCGCCGTTTTCCGTGACAGCGCGCTTCTGTCGGAAGGTTGCGATCTGATGCAAAAGGTCAACAAGCGGATGCAGGACATTCAGGTGACCGACCGCAGCATGATCTGGAACACCGACCTGATCGAAACGCTCGAGCTCGACAATCTTATGAGCCAGGCGATCTGCACGATCGAAGGAGCCAATGCCCGCAAGGAAAGCCGCGGCGCCCATGCGCACGAGGATTTCCCAGACCGCGACGACAAAAACTGGATGAAGCACACTGTTTCATGGTTCGAAGGCTGGGGCGGCAAGGGCGGCAAGGTGTCGTTGGACTATCGCCCGGTCCACGATTACACTCTGACCGATGAGGTCGAGTATATCAAGCCGAAGGCTCGGGTTTATTGAGTTTGGAGGATTCAACATTATATTGAACTTGGCCTTGGAAAGGTGATCCAAATGGTTGCTGCGGTTCTTCTGATATGCGTTGGACTTTTGATCTTAGCTGTGGGGCTGCGATACTCGAAACTTTTGCCTTGGGTAATATCCGCGTTGGTCGCAATGACGGCTCCCTCATTGTTCATCTTCGACAATCTTTTGGCACCAGCTCTGGGAGTGCACGTCTCATCGACTGGGGGCGTCGCTTATATCATTTTGCCTGCAGCTGTATTGGCAGCTTGTGTCGCTGGGGTATTGACAGCATTTGTTGTAAATAGGCTATTTCTTCGAAAAAGAGCCGAAAGCCAGTAAAACCAAACGTTCATTCCGGACCCAATAGCTGCTGACTGCCGATCATCATTCGACACCACTATAATTGACTGCCATAGCGGCGGAGCAATGCTCACCGACACCTTTCTGCCATTTCTGCTGATGTCGGTGCTGATCGAACTGACGCCCGGCCCCAATATGGCGTGGCTTGCGCTCACCGCTGCAAGTGTCGGGCGGCGCGCTGCTCTCTCCGCGACTGCAGGTATCGCCTCGGGGCTTGCTGTGGTTGGTCTGGTATCGGCATTCGGTCTGGCGGAACTGGCAACGGCTTTCCCCGCTTTCTTTGCCATGCTGCGCTACGTCGGCGCGGCCTATTTGCTGTTTCTTGCGTGGCAGGCGTGGCGGGGGGAGCGTGAAATTTCTGGGGCCGACCTGCGCAAAGGCGACGTCCGGACATGGTATCGACACGGTCTCGCTCTCAACGTTCTGAACCCTAAAGCCTTCCTGTTCTTCATCGCCATATTGCCCAATTATGTCGACGCCACGCAGCCGGTGATGCCGCAGACATTGTTGCTGTCCGCAACCTATGTTGCAGTGGCTACACTGGTTCATGCACTGCTCGCGGTGCTGGCCGGAAAAGCGCATGGCTGGTTTCAGCAAGGGGACAATGCGTTGTGGATGCGACGAATTTGCGCGCTCTTGATAGCCGCCGTTGCGATCTGGTTTTTGATCAGCACGGCGGTCTGATCGAAAACTGTTCACGCAGCGTTCAGTATGAGCAACGCAGTTGAAGCGTGCATTTTTGACGATGAACCGTTTTAGGAGGAATCAATGGCGACCGAGCGATCCCCAGGTTTCAAACTTTTCTTTGCGGGACTGATTGGCCTCGTGCTGATCATTCCCTTGATGATGGTCTATGCGCTGTCGTGGGACAGGCAGGAGCAAGCGACCACCGCGCAGAAGTCCATTGCCGAAGGCTGGGGCGGGCCGCAGACGATGGTCGGGCCGGTGCTGGTCATTCCCTACACAGCGGATTCGACAGAAACCGTCACCGAAAACGGGCAACAAAAAACGCGTACCGTGCGCGTGACCAAGGAATTGTATCTCTCCCCCGAAACCAACAGCATCAAGACCGATTTGAAGCCCGAGCGAAAGAAGAAGTCGATTTATGAAAGCGTGTTGTTTGTCGCGGCCAACAGCGGATCGGCACGTTTTGCCTTCCCGGCGGATTTTGCGCGTTATGGCATTAGCCGCGAAAATCTGAACTTTACTGGGGCCGAACTGCGTTTTGGCGTGTCAGATGCGCGCGGGCTGCAGGCCGACAGCAAGGTGCTGGTCAATGGCCAGTCGCGCGAATTACAGCCGGGTAAGGGGCTTGCTGCGTCGGGCAATTCCGGATTTTTCACCTTTATCGACTGGGACGGAGCTTCTCCACTCGAGGTCAAATATGACTTTGCCTTTCGTGGCAACAAGTCGCTGACAATGGTGCCGCGCGGAGGCGAAACCAATTGGGAGGTCAAATCGAGCTGGCCATCACCCAGCTTCGCTGGCGACTTCCTGCCGACCAAGCGAACCGTTGCGGATAGCGGATTTACCTCGACGCACAAGGTGACCAATCTCGCGCTGGGGCAATCGCTGGTGTTGACCGAGGATATGGGCGCGCCGCAACCCAGTGGCGACCGTCTCTATGAAGCGCCAATGGTTTCCGCATCGGCGGCGCAGCAAGCCATTGGCGGACCCAGCCAGGCCGCAACCATCGGTCTCATCCAGCCTGTTGATCTGTACAGTCAGGTGGACCGTTCGGTGAAATATGGCTTCCTGTTCATCGGCTTCACCTTCCTCGCTTTCCTGATGTTTGACGTGGTCGGCGGGGCAAAGGTTGCTGCTGCCGAATATCTGCTGACCGGGGCAGGGCTGGTGCTGTTCTTCGTGCTGCTGCTCGCCTTTGCCGAAGTAGTGGGTTTTACCATCGCCTATCTGATCGCGGCGGGTTCCATTACCGGGTTGCTGACGGCTTATTCGGCGGCGGTGCTGAAAAGCTGGCTGCGGGCGCGGGTGATTGGCGGGCTGCTGCTTGGGCTATACGCAATACTTTATGTGCTGCTCAACCTTGAGGCCTATTCGCTGCTGATCGGATCGGTATTGCTCTTCGTCGCCCTTGCGGTGGTGATGTGGGCGACGCGCATGATCGACTGGGGTGGAAAGCGCGATAGCGACGAGGTGACGGTTTCCGGACCGTTGCCGTCACCGCCTGCTGCGCCGAACAAGCCGGCACGCAAAGTGGCTACCGCCACCGCAGCATCGAGCGATTAAGCTCTGACGGAGATCGGACGCCCATGAGTTTCATGTCGCGTTCGATCTCGTCACGCAATTTGCCAATGATGCGTTCAACACCGGCTTCGCCAGCCGCTGCCAGTGCGTAAAGATACAGCCGCCCGCCGGAGCACGCCGTTGCCCCGGCGGCGAGCGCTTTTAGCACATGGCTGCCGCGCCGTACTCCGCCATCGCAGATGATGTCGATCTGGCCGCCGACGGCGTCGGCTATTTCCGCTATTTGGTCAAAGGGTGAGCGCGAGCCATCGAGCTGCCGCCCGCCATGATTGGAAACCATGATGGCAGTCGCACCAATATCGACCGCGCGCTTGGCGTCGGCGACCGACATGATACCCTTCAGACAGAATTGCCCGCCCCAATCGGCGCGGATTGCCTCCGCCATTTTCCAGTCCATCGACTGGTCGAGCATGGTGTTGAAATAATCCGCAACCGACAGCGCGACATTGGTGCCTTCGCCGACATGGGTCGAAAGATTGGGCAGCGCGAATTTCTCGCGAAACAGATAATTGGCAACCCAGCCGGGGTGCGTCGCATAGCTCAGCACCGATGACGGGGTGAAACGCGGCGGTGAAGTGAAGCCGGTTCGCAAGCAACGCTCGCGATTACCCGCAACGATGGTATCGACAGTCAAAGTGATCGCATCGAAATTGGCAGATTTGCAGCGTTCAACCATCGACCGGTTCAGCCCCTTATCCTTGTGGATATAAAGCTGGAACATTTTTGGGGTCGAAATGGCGGCACCCACTTCTTCGATACTAACTGTGGCAAGGCTCGATATTCCGAACCAGGTGTTGAAGCGTTCCGCTACGGCCGCAACCGCACGTTCGCCTTGCCAGTGAAACAGCCTTTGCAGCGCAGTTGGCGACAGCATCAATGGCATCGCGATCCGCTTGCCCATCACGGTGACGCTCATGTCAATATCCTGCACCCCGGCGAGGACATTGGGCACCAGATCGCAATCGTCAAATGCTGAACTGTTGCGGCGCTTTGTTACCTCATCGTCGCCCGCCCCGTCGATATAGTGAAAGACAGGCGAGGGCAGGCGGTGCTTGGCCAGCCTGCGGAAATCCTCGACATTATGGCAATCGGAAAGCCGCATGGGCCGATCAGAATATGCCTTTGAAGAAATTGCAGCTATTGGGGTCGCCGGTTTTCAGCCCCTGTTGAAGCGCCGCCATACGTTGTTGCGAAGTGCCATGAGTGAACATGCTTTCAACCGCGCGCTGGCCCGACTGCTGCATCAGCGTATCGTCGCCAATCGCATTGGCGGCACGCATACCTTCTTCAATGTCGCCTGCCTCCATCCGGGCGGCATTTTTGGCGGCCCAAACACCGGCATAGCAATCGGCCTGCAACTCCATGCGAACCTGAAGGCCATTTCCTTCGGCTTGGCTGGTGCGCGATTGCGCGGCCCGAACCTTGTCAGCGACCCCGGTCAGGTTCTGAATATGATGTCCCATTTCATGGGCAATGACATAAGCATAGGCAAAATCACCACCACCGCTCATTTGTTTCAGCTGGTTGAAGAAACTTGTGTCGAGATAAATGCCTTGATCAGCCGGACAATAAAATGGTCCCATCGCCGATTGCGCCTGGCCGCAGCCAGATTGTCCACCGCCTTGGTAAAAGCGCAGCTTTGCAGGTTGGTAGCGTTGGCCAGCATTGGCAAACATTTGCGTCCAAGTAGATTCCGAAGAGGTGAAAACACGGCAGGCGTATAGCTCCGCTTCGGTGTCACACTTAACACCGGTTTCTGAGCCTTGTGTCTGCTCGCTCGGAGCGGATGCGGGACTAGTCAAAAATGACATGCCTCCCCCGAATATGAAGAAGGCAGCGATCGCTAATATCGCAATCGTGCCGCAACCCATTTTTCGACCAAGTAATAAGGGCAGTATGCCAATTAGCAACGAGCCAAGCCCGCCGCCTCCGCCCATACTAAACCCGCCGCCTCCTGCGCCTTGGTCTTGTATGTCACCACTTGGATCGATGTCGTCGAGGCGCATTGCCGATTCTCCCGTTTCTTGCGAACAAGCATTGCGGTTTTGCCTGAAAAGCGCAAGGAAGAAGGGCGTAAAACTATCGATCCGGAAAAGGACAATTCTCCCATGTTTCTCAAAGGAAAAACCGCGCTCATTACGGGTTCGACCAGCGGCATCGGCTTGGGCTTCGCCCGCGCACTGGCGGCTGAAGGGGCTAATGTTATGATCAACGGCTTTGGCGAGCAGGCCGATATCGACGCCAATGTCGCCGACCTGATCCGCACCAGCAATGCAGGTGCGCTCCATTCGCCTGCCGATATGACCAAGCCTGATGAAATTCGCGCGATGGTTGCCGACTGCACATCGCGCCTTGGTGGCCCGGATATTTTGATCAACAATGCCGGTATCCAGCACGTCGCACCGGTCGACGAATTTCCGGATGAGAAATGGGACGCGGTGTTGGCGATCATATTGTCATCGGCATTTCACGCCACCAAGGCGGCGCTGCCGGGCATGAAGGCAAAAGGCTGGGGCAGGGTGATCAACACGGGTTCGGTCCATAGCCTTGTCGCTTCGCCCTATAAATCGGCCTATGTAGCGGCCAAGCACGGTCTGGCAGGCTTTACCAAAACGGTCGCATTGGAAGTCGCCCGGCAAGGCATAACGGTCAACAATATCTGCCCTGGCTATGTCTGGACGCCACTGGTTGAAAACCAGATCCCCGATACGATGAAGGCGCGAGGGTTAAGTCGCGATGAGGTGATCAACGATGTCCTACTTGCCGCGCAGCCGCAAAAGCAGTTTGTGCAGGTTGAGCAACTGGCGTCGATGGCCGTATATTTGTGCAGTGATGCTGCAGGCGCGATTACCGGCACCAATTTGACAATGGATGGCGGCTGGTCCGCGCAGTGATCCAACAGAGCTTGCGAGGATACAAATGTTGGATCGCGCGTTACTCCGCAGGTTCAGATGGTGGTTCGGGCGGGCCGTAATTACCCGGTACGGGGTAGCCTTGAGGAGGCCCATAACCCGGAACAGGCTGCGCATATCCAGGGTAAGCGCCATAACCGGGTTGTGGTAACTCACCTTCGGGCTGTGCATAGGGATCGGTTGGCTGGGACATTTGCTCGCCCGCTGGTCTGGGATCAATCATCGGCTTGCCGAAATCTGCGACACCATCCTCGTCGGAGGTTTCTTCATCTTCCGGACCCGGCTGCTCACTTTCACCATCTGGTTCGGGTTTGGGAGTGCTAGGCGGGGGGATATCGCTGCTCTCAAGCGGTTTTACAACTTCGCCATCGGATTCACTCATGTTCACAGCCGACGGCACAACCATTGCGAGGGTGCCGGCAATTCCGAGAACTGCGATCAGAAGTTTAAGCGAGTTGTCCATTGTTCACACCTGAATAATTTCCGGGATGATTAGCGCATCGAGGTTAAATTTCGGTTTCCGGCGGTTCTCTCAACTGCTCAAAAAAACGCCGACCCGGATGACCGGATCGGCGCTTAGGAATTTTCCTCCCCAGGAAAATCGTGATTACAGTTTCGCCGCAGTCCCCAGCCGGTGGTAGAGACGGGCAAATTTCTTGCTTTCCTCGCCATCCTCTATGGTGGGCAGATAATGCTCCAACGCCTTGCGGATCAGCTTGAAATCCTCGGTTGAAAGGACCGCGCGGGACCGTGCTGGTTCAGGGGTCGACATGGCCAATTCTCCCCTTAGGCCGCGTTGGCGAACTGGTTCATGGTGTTATCCTTGCCGCCAGCTTTCAGCGCGGCTTCACCAGCGAAATATTCCTTATGATCGTCACCAATGTCGGAACCCGACATATTCTGGTGCTTGACGCATGCGATACCCTGACGGATTTCCTTACGCTGCACGCCCGCAACATAGCCGAGCATTCCCATTTCGCCGAAATAATCCTTGGCAAGATTGTCGGTGCTGAGCGCTGCAGTATGATAGGTCGGCAGCGTGATCAGGTGGTGGAAGATACCCGCCCGCTTTGCGGCATCGCGCTGGAATGTTCGGATGCGGTTATCGGCCTCTGCTCCGAGATCGGTTTCGTCATAGGCCGCGCTCATCAGGTTCGCCCGGTCATAGGCCGAGACATCCTTGCCTTCTGCGCTCCACAGATCGAACACCTGTTGGCGGAAATTGAGTGTCCAGTTGAAGCTGGGCGAGTTGTTGTAGGCCAGCTTCGCATTGGGAACGACTTCGCGGATGCGATCAACCATGCCGGCAATCTGTTCGATATGGGGCTTTTCGGTTTCAATCCAGATCAGGTCGGCACCGTTCTGAAGGCTGGTGATGCAGTCGAGGACACAGCGGTCTTCGCCGGTTCCAGAGCGGAACTGGAAGAGGTTCGATGGTAGCCGTTTCGGACGCAGCAGCTTGCCGTTGCGGTTTAGGATGACATCTCCGTTTTGCGCGGTTGCGGGGTCGATTTCCTCGCAATCGAGGAAGCTGTTGTACAGATCGCCCAAATCGCCCGCTTCCTTCGAAACGGCAATCTGTTTGGTCAAGCCAGCGCCCAGCGAGTCGGTGCGTGCAACGATGATGCCGTCGGGAACGCCGAGTTCGAGGAAAGCATAGCGACAGGCGCGGATTTTCTGGAGAAAATCCTCGTGCGGAACAGTGACCTTACCGTCCTGATGGCCGCATTGCTTTTCGTCCGACACCTGATTTTCGATCTGCAAGGCGCAGGCGCCAGCTTCGATCATCTTTTTGGCGAGCAAATAGGTTGCCTCAGCATTACCGAAACCGGCGTCGATATCGGCGATGATCGGAACGACATGGGTTTCGAAATTCTCGATGGCATTGATCAGATCGGCCTCTGCGGTGGCATTGCCAGTGTCACGGGCTTTGTCGAGATCACGGTAGAGGAGGTTGAGTTCGCGAGCATCGGCTTGGCGCAAGAAGGTGTACAATTCCTCGATCAGCGCCGGAACACTGGTCTTTTCGTGCATCGACTGGTCGGGCAGGGGGCCGAATTCGCTGCGGAGCGCCGCGATCATCCAGCCTGAGAGATAGAGGTAACGCTTTTTGGTGGTGCCAAAATGCTTCTTCACCGAAATCATCTTCTGCTGCGCGATGAAGCCGTGCCAGCAGCCGAGCGACTGGGTGTAATTGGCTGGATCGGCATCATAAGCGGCCATATCGTCGCGCATGATTTTGGCGGTGTAGCGCGCAATATCAAGGCCGGTTTGGAAACGGTTTTGCAAGCGCATGCGGGCGACGGATTCGGGGTTGATCGAATCCCAGGTTCCGTTTTGCGAACCGATCAACTGGCTGGCGGATTGGATTTCCTGTTTATAGGTCATTGTGACAAATCCTTGTTTGGGAGGAGCGATACAGAAGCGTCTTACCTATAATGGCGCATTGGGCGCGAGTCACGGTTGTCAAAAATGTTGTGTATGCGTCGCAACAATGACCAAAATACTTGTCATTATGTAATGATTGTGACAAATCATTCTTCATGGCAGAGCAAAAACTTTTCGCCGGGGCCGCAGTCCGCCGCATCCGCCGCGCCAATGGCCTGACGCAAACCGCGATGGCGGAGGCGCTTGCCGTGTCGCCCAGCTACCTCAACCTGATAGAGCGCAACCAACGGCCGCTGACCGCCGCGATCCTGTTGCGGCTCGCCGAACGTTTTGATTTCGACGCGCGCACGCTGACCGGTGCTGCACCGGGCGGCGGGGTGGAAGCGATCAAGCGCCGCTTGTCCGACCCGCTGTTTGCTGACCTCAATCTCGACCGGCTGCAACTGGAGGACTGGATTGCCGCCGCCCCCGATGCCGCCGAAGCCTTTGCCCGCGCCTATGACCGGCTGTCGGGCACCGGCCCCGCGCAAGAGGCCGATGCCATCGCCGCCGCCCGCACCGAAATTGAACGCTGGCGCAACCATTTCGCTGATCTGGACGCGCAGGCAGAAGCGCTTGCCGATGAACTGCGGCTGGGTAGCGCCGACCTGTACGGCGCAATTGCCGAGCGGTTGCGCGTCAAACACCAACTCGGCATCCGCATCCTGCCGGTCGATGTCCTGCCAGATCGCCTAAAGCGGCTCGATTTGCACGCGCGCCAGCTGCAACTGTCCGAATTGCTCGACCCAGCCAGCCGCAGCTTCGCCGCAGCCAGCGAACTGGCCACGCTGGAGGCGCGCGCCGAGATTGACGGGCTGGTCAAGGGCGCTGGCTTTGCCGAGCGCGCCAGCGAACGGCTGTTCCGCCGCCACCTGAACAGCTATTTCGCCGCCGCGCTGATGATGCCCTATGCCCGTTTCCTGCGGGCGTGCGAGGCAACCGGATATGACATCGCGCTGTTGCAGCGGCGCTTTGGTGCGGGCTTTGAACAGGTCGCGCACCGGCTAACCACCTTGCAACGCGTCGGCGCGCGCGGGCTACCTTTCTTCATGATCCGCATCGACCGCGCCGGGCAATCGAGCAAACGCTACGCCGGGGCCAGCGCCTCGCCATTGGTCGAAACCGACGCGCGCTGCCCGTTATGGCAACTCCACCACGCCTTCGACCGCCCCGGCCAATTGGTGCGCAATCTGGTCGAACTGGAAGATGGTAGCCGCTGGTTCACCCTCGCGCGCACCGTACAGCCGCAGGCGGGCAGGGACGGAGGCTACAGCACCATATTCGCGGTTGGCGTTGGTCTTGACGCCAAACTGGCCGCACCGTTAACCGCTGCACGCGGGATAGACCTGACAAGCGGCGAGGCCACCCCAATCGGCCTGGGCTGCCGCGCCTGCACCCGCCCCGACTGCCCCCAACGCAGCGCCCCGCCAGCGGGCCGGGTGCTGGTATTTAATGAACGCGAGCGGGGACTGACGCCTTTTGTATGGGCGGGGGAGTAATCCACCCGCCCAAAAATGCATCTTTTACCGCCCCAGCATTCTGGCCAGTCGGCCGGTCAGATCATGATAATCGACATTGCCGTCGCGCATCATCGCGCGAGACAAAGGTGCTGTCACAATGTCGCGCTTCAGATTTTTGAATCCGCGCTTGACCGGACGGATTGGCGGCGAGGGGCCTACCGATCTGGGCGTGGCCTCTGTTAGCAATGCGTTGAAGCTGCGTGACGATGCCACCCTATCGGTCATGAAGGGAGATTTGCCGGGTACGAAGCGTGCCAAAATGGTTTTCAAGATCGAGCAATGATCAAATACCAGATCGGGTGCGCAGCCGGATGGTACCCATGGCGAAACCAGAAATGTCGGTACCCGGACACCAAATTTGGTAGCGCAAACCGGGTTGATGAAAGGCGGTGGCGGAGTGGCAGCGGGTGTTTCGAAAATGTCCGTTGGAAAACCCGCCAGCACATCACCTAGCCCGCCACGTCGCGGAATGCTGGTTGACGTAGTAGAGGGGTTTGTTGACGTGACGGGGCGACCGCCGCCTCCGCGAGTATCGATTTCGTCCGATGCCATATCGATCTGACGCTTGGCCCTCAAATCGGCAGTCGGAGGAATTACATGATCGTAAAACCCGCCATGCTCATCATAGGTGATGACCAGCAAAGTTTTTTGCCACAAGGCATCATTTGACCTTAGGGTGTCATAGACGCCTTTCAAAAAGGCCTGCCCGTTGATCATGTCCGCAACCGGATGGTCGTCATTTTGCGGATAGTGATGCATTGCCGGTTCTACGACGGTTAATGGCGGCAAATTGCCTGCCGCGACATCGGCGGAAAGCCGGTTGATATTGACGATTTTCTGGTCGTCCGTCGCATAACGCGCAAACATGCGCAGCATGGTTACAGACGGATAGGATTCGTAAACCCGCCAGTCGATCCCCTTGCGGTTGAGGACATCGTAAATCGACAATGCCCGCGAAAGATAGAAATTGTCGCCATCATTATTGTCGACGATGGCCTCTCCAACACGGTCATACTGGACGTCGCCGACCAGCGAGAACATACGGTTCGGCAGCGTGGGTCCTGGGTGCGAACAATAATAGCGATCACAATAGGTGTAATTGTCCGCAAGGTAGCGGTAGAATGGCAAATCTGCCCCTTCATAATAGCCCAACACGTCAAATTTGTTGACCTTTGCACCTGGCGTTGCAGTTTCCAGCGAACGGTGATTTTCGACAAAATTGTCGACAAATCCTTTGGGGCTCAGGATCAAATTTCCGTTTTGGTCGGCCATGGTATGCTGAACCTGCGTCGTTACATCATGCAATTCATGCCCGACGCTCAAGGGGAACTGGGTTTTGAAATCGAAAGCGGAATCGCGGAGTTTCCCGATCGGGAAACCTGCCGCACCCAGATGATCAATCAGAGGTTGGGATAGTCCATCAATGCCACTGCTGTCGGGCGCTTGTGATCGGTGGCCCAGCACATGATCGAAGGACCGGTTCTCCATCATCACCACAACTATATGTTCGATTTTCTGGAGATTATCCTGAGCCCAGGTGTCCCCCATCGTTGGCGGCATGATCGAAAACGCATCGGGTCCCAATTGGGTGTAAGAACGACCGATAATGCCTTTGTAGATTTTTGAGGGTTTTGGGTCCGGTTCAATCGGAGCAATATGCTCAAACCGGACATTGTTTCCATCCAGCCCAACGGACCGGAAGGTGAGGTCTGCGCCGTTGAGCATTGCCAAAATCTGGGGTGTCCTGCCGACGCTGCTCTCAATAGCCTCCTTGATACCCTCACGAATGCGCTCGTTGAATTCATGCTCCATATATTCGACGACACCGAATGCTACGGCGGTAGCGATCCCTGCAGATGCAATTGCCGAAATTATGGCCGTGGTCCAATGCAGATCTCCGTCCAACAGGCGTTCTGAGACCCAGCTTTGCACAGCGACCTTGCCATCGCTGTCAATGGTCAGCCCCGCCTCCAGTTCCAAACGGTTGTCGCGGATTTTAATGGTTGCCAGCGTCAATCCACCGATTTTTATCTTGATTGCACCCTGCGTTTCCAAAAGAATGCGGGCAGCCGGTATGGAGGGCGTAATTCGTTGGCTCGCGCCCAAAGAAATGCTGATTTTCTTTACTTTGACATCGGCTACTACGATCCGAAGCCCGCTGTAATCCTCGCTTCTGTCTGCAATTGTATAGGGTGTGTTGACACGGATGTCAGGGTGGTTCCGGTTGACGTCCGCATCTTGCGGATTGTCCTTGATCAGTGAATCCAATAGGCCATGCATATCGACGGTTTCCGCGGATAGTTCATCCTTAATGCGAATTCTGGCTCTGGCTCGCCCCCCAACATTTTCTCCATAAATGTCGATCTTGCTGCCGCCGGCACCAATCAAGGTATCAATTCGACTCTGCAGCGTCTGGACGGTAATTTGGTTGGCGCCATAAACATTGGCAGCGATGATTTGGGAAGGTGCGCTGTTCGCGCCGGTAACAACTTCCAATGTCCAATTTCTGACACCGCCGTCCGCCGCGCGGGACTTGTCCAATTGCCGGGCGTCGACATGAAATTTCAGACTTCGACCACTGTTGGTGGCTACAACAGCTCCATCTGGATCGCGCAGTCGCATTGTTCCTTGCCATTTTATGATGCCAAAGAATGAGGCGGTACCAATACGGACGCGGAATTCGCCGATCCGGAACAGATCGAAGGCAAAATTTTGTGTGGTTCCGCGGTTCACAATGCCTGTTACCAGCGGGGCGGCGCTTTCAGAGGGAACCGTTTCATCAACAATTATGCGAACATCGGCGTCACCGGGGGACACACCTGTATGTTCATCCTCTATCCAGATTGTCGGACTCGTTCCGGAAACGGAATAGGTCCATTCACCCTGCGTTACGCCGCGCAGATCACGGAATTTGGCAAGGGTGCTGCGCGTAATTTCGGCCTCGGTGAATACACGCCCGTCGGGTGACCGGATTGTGACCGTCAACGGCAGCTGTTTTTCGACAACTTGCCAGCGACCTCCGCGAGCCGGGTTTGGGCCATCAATGTCTTCATGGCCGACATCTTCAACGAACATCCGGTGATAATATTTGCAGCGAGCAGATATCCTAAGAACACCGGGAAATCGCAATTTGAAGCTGCCGCTCGCCGAATAGCGTACAGTAGCCTGGTCGCCGTCCCGGTCGATTGTCGGGCGTCCATGTTCTTCGGCACAAATATGTTGCAAATTATAGGGCACAATGAACCTCCTCAAGCACCGGATGGCGCTGTCTTGATGTCAATGCGACCCAATTGGACGGGGCGGTTCTATCGAGGTTCTTTTGAAGACCTTCTCAGAATCGTCAAAAAACAAATAGTAACGCGATGATTTATAAACGATCAAACACCATATCGAGCGAATATGGATAATATCTATAAGGATCCATATTAGCCGTGATTTTTGATCATTCTTATATTGTCGCGGTCGAAGCCTCCTGTTTTGTCACAGGACATTGTTGGCTCGGCGATTTCCGCGCGAATTTTTTGATGCGGTAATATGGCTTACCCGACCCTATCAAAAACATAACCCACAGACCGCACCGTTCTCAGCGGATCAGGTACACCGTGCCCTTTCAGCGCGCGTCTTAACCGGCCAACCCACACGTCAACGGTGCGTTCGTCGATAACGCGTCCGTCTTTGCTTGCAAGTTCGATGAGCTCGCGGCGGGTCAGGACGCGGTCGGCATTTTCGGCGAAGTGGGACAGCAGCCGGAATTCGCCGGGAGCCAAGTTGATGCGTTTTCCGCGGAAGCGCGCCTGAAACCCTTCGGGATCGATCAGCAGGTCGCCAAAGACATAGCCATTGGCGGGCGGGGCGTAGCGTTTTGCGTTGCTGCGATAGAGTTTCAGCCGCTGCAATATGCGTGGCGCGGTGGCGGGGCCGACCAGATAGTCGTCGGCACCGGCGCTAAGGGCGCGGCGTTTGGCATCATCATCGTCGCTGTCGAGCAACATGGTGATGTGCGGTGCATTGATCGTCGCTGAATCGCGCAGCATCCGGCACATCTCCAACCCCGATTGTTCGGGCAGCAACCAGCGGACAAAGCACCACACCGTACCATCGATGCGCGCGTCGGGAATGGATTGGGTGATCGAGACAAGCCGCACGCCCGGTTCCTCCACCCGCAAGGAGGCGAGCACGCCGGGGTCGCCGGGCGCCAGGATCAAGGTTTCAGAATTCTGCTGCCCCATATTTTCATTCCTGTTGTTTGCGACGAGCCTGATTACGCAGGGCCCGATTGCGACCGGAATGCACGGCGGACGTGACAGATTCGTGACGATTTACGCTTGTCACATTGCTGTAACTCAATGGTTGGGAAACGGACATTTTGCGGACTCCAAAGAGTCGCGATGGTGCAATGCACAAAGCCTAGCGGACAGCTCGCCAAGGGGCCGGGGGGCGAATCGCGAAAGCGCTTTTCAACCGGTCTCGCGCAACCATAAAACCATCGGGGTATATATTGTCATGAAACGCACCGTTTCGCCGCTCGCGGTATCGCTTGCAGCCATCGCCACTTTCCAACTCGCACCTGCTGCCTATGCAGCCGATGCGGCAACCGCTGCCGAAGCTGCAGACGTCGAAGGCGACGCTGCAGATGCTGGTAATAACGATACCGGTTTGGTTGACATTGTGGTCACCGCAACAAAGCGCGAAACCAATTTGCAGGAAACCCCGATTGCGGTTTCGGTGCTGGGCGATGAAGAAATCAAGAAGCGCCACGTAGAGAGCCTGCTCGACCTTGCTGATGGCGGTATTCCGTCGCTTCGCGTCGCTACCTATGAATCACGCCAGTCGGCGTTGACCATCGGCATCCGCGGGATTGTCCCGGGCGATGCCAACCAGCCCGCGCGCGAACAGGGCGTTGGCGTCTATATCGACGGCGTTTATCTTGGTCGCCAGCACGGGCTGAATGCGACTTTGTTCGATGTCGAACGGATCGAAGTGCTGAAAGGTCCGCAAGGGACGCTGTTTGGTCGCAATACCGAAGGCGGCGCGCTGAACATCGTCAGCAAGGCTCCGTCAGGAGAATTTGGCGGACGGATGAATTTCGGCATCGGCAATTATGGCAGCTATCTGGGCGCGGCGCATATCGACCTGCCCGAATTTGCCAATATCTCGATCAAGATCGACGCGATGATCGATCATCAGGATGAAACCGTCACCAATCCGCTGGAAGGCGAATTGGGTTGGAATTTCCATCACCGCTATGGTGGACGCATTGCTGCGCGCTGGCAGCCGAGCGACAGCTTTACCGCAGACCTGTCGTTCGACATCGGACATGACGAAAACACTCCCTTTTACAGCCAGTTGATCAACTTTAATCCGAACAATTATTTGATCCTGCCGACCGCGCAGTTGACCGCGGCCAACATCAACCTGCTGCGCGCAATCCCCCCGCTTGCTCCCGCTGTGGTGGTTAGTGCAACCCGTGTCAGCCAGGCCGATATCGGCGTTCCGCAACAGGCAAGCGTCGATAAGGCCAAAGGGTTTCATGCAACTTTGAAATATGAAATCGCCGACGGCATAGATGTGCGTTCGATCACCGCATGGCGCACCGTTGATGCCGAACAATGGGACAATTCCGGCGGCGCGCACCGTACACCGCAATTCCTGCCCAACGCCACTTTCAGCCGTTACAGCCTTTCCGACCTGTCGCAGAACCAGTTCAGCCAGGAATTGCAGGTTGTCGGCTCGACCGGGCCCGTGGATTTCGTCGCGGGGCTTTATTATTACAATGAAAATGCTGGCGAAGTCGCGGCAACGCCCAGCACCAATACCTGGAACGCGACTGGCACTGCCTATACGGTCAACTCGTCGACTTTGTGGCAACGCGCCAACTGGTCGATCGCGCGCGCAACACAGGCAAATTCGGAAAGCTATGCCGCCTTCGGCCAGTTCACCTGGAGCATGTCTGACGCACTGAAGCTGACCGCAGGCGGGCGTTACACCCACGACAAAAAGGACGGTGTTCTATACAAGGTCAACAATGTCGCTTCCAACTTTCCCTTCGCGCTGAAGGACAACCGGTTCGATCCGCTGGTGACAATTGCCTGGCAACCGGCCGACAATGTCAATCTCTATGCGAAATATGCGACCGGATACCGCGCGGGTGGTGCAAGCTCGCGTTCGCTGACCTTCCGTGCCTTCGGTCCGGAATCGGTCGAATCCTACGAGGTCGGGGCAAAGACCGAATTGTTCGACCGCCGTGTTCGCCTGAACCTTGCGGGCTATATCATGGAACGCAAAGACACCCAGTTTGACTTTGACTTTTATGTCCCATCAGGGGCGGTGTTCCGGCACAATCTGGAAACGATTAACGCCGGAACGACCAAAATCCGGGGGATTGAGGCAGACCTGACAGTTCAGCCGACCGAAAATCTGTCGATGTCGCTTTCCTATGCCTACACATGGTGGAAAGCACCCGCGGCACCAAATCCGTTGCTTCCGGGCAACCCGATCCAGCCGCTGTTCCTTGTCTATACCCCACCGCATGCATTGTCCGGTTCGGTAGATTATACCCAGCCATTGAGCGGAAGTAGCGACATGGCGCTGAAGCTGCACATCGACGCTAATTATTCGGACCGCCAGTACAGCTTTGACAACGAACCTGTGCTGACCGATGACAGCTTCATCGTCAACGCTCGCCTCAGCCTTGCGGACATTCCGTTGAGCGACAATGGGCAAGCACTGACGCTGTCGGTCTGGGCGCGAAACCTGTTCAATGAAGCGCATATCTACCGTCGCTCAAATGCCAACAGCACGCCGCTTGACGGCGTCGATTACCGCACCGTGCTCGGCGACTATGCCAATTTCAACGCACCGCGCACCTTTGGTGTGGAGGCGGCGATCAAATTCTGATTGGGTCTAGCGTGAAATGATAAGGGCGGGGGGCGGCGCATCGGCTGCCTCCCGCTCTTCCCTATCCTTGGCGATTTCGGCATTGGTGCGCGGGCGAAAACGCATGGAGAGCGGCGTCACTTTGCCATCCTTGCGAATGCGGACAGTGACAATTGCCTTCAGTTTGGGGTCGGCGAGTTTCTTTTCCAGATCGCGCGCTTTGGTCTGCGCGACATAAAGCTGTCCGGACTGGATGCCGTCATTTTGCCAATCGGCCCAGACATTGCGGCGGACGATCTCGGCGCAGGCCGGGCTGTCATGTGCGCCCGCCAGCCAGTGTGCATCGGCGATGGTCGGGGCTTTACCCTTCAGGCACAGTGCATCGGTATAGTTATTGTCAGCACCGGGCCATTCATAGCGAAAACGGATATAATGGCCGCGCAGCAAATCGCGCGGATCATAACCCGCGACCGGAACCTCCCAGTCGGTACCCTGCTGCGCCTGACGGTGCGAGAGCGCCCAACTGCCTGCGAGACCAAGCACCGGGAGTGCGAGCGCCAACGGCAATAGCGTGGATTTGCGGATCATGGCTTGTCCTCCGCCGTTTCTGGTTCATCCTTTGGGGCGAAGCGTTTGGAGACCTTGACCGCTGCAAAGGCGATGGCGAGGGTCAGCAATCCGGCAAGAATCAACCCCAATCCGCTGCCCAACAGATCATCGGCAAGCTCAAAGCTGAGGATGATCAGGCGCAGCGCAATCACGGCAACGGCGAATTGAAACACCGGTCGCCAACCACCGCGCAATGCCGCCGCGGCTATTGCTAGCCAGAACAGCATGAACAGGATGGCTGCTGCAACGTCTTTGTCTGCGAGGGTATAGCCAAGCAGGTTGACGACGGCACTTGCCGCCAGCACCAGCGCGACTGATTTGCAGGAGGCGCTAGGGCGGAGGATGAAGGTGAATGCGGCGGCCAGCGCGGCGATGGCCGACTGGGTGACGCAAGCGGTCAAAGCCTTGCCATCGCCCGACTCCCATGGGCCATCGCCAAAACCCGATGCAATCAACAACAGTGATGTTCCGGCAACCGTATAGATCAGCGCTATCTGTTCGAGCCTGCGCCAGAAATCGGGGCGGGTCGAGCGACTGCGCATCGCGGCGGCGGCGGCCACGACCAAAATGGGCAGCGCGGTCAGCGTCCCCCACAATGCGGGGGAGACGTCGACATTGCCAAAGCCGAAGCGATAGTCGGCATAAGCTTGCAAGGTTCCGGCAAGGCCGACAAACCAGCCGGTTGCGCTCAACCAGCCACGTCCGAACAACAGCATTATGGGCGTGAAAAGCAACAGCCATGCCGCCAGTGGCTGCCACAAAGGCGCGCTTGTCTGATAGACTTGCCCCGTGTGCCCGAAAAAAGTGAGGCCTAGTGCTGCAAACAGGAAAATTCCGGTTTCGCCCACCATCGGATGCGCGTCGCGTTTCCACCAGAGAAGCGCTGCCATTCCCGCGAGAAGTGCCAGATGGATCGCCAGACGCGTGGTGCCGGGGATGGCATCCCAATTGGCGGCTACGACAGAGATCAGCCCCAGCGCAATCGCCAGTGCGGCGATGCCGACGATCGACCAAAGGGCGAGGGGGCGTTCATGCTGCGCCTCCCAAATGCGGATGCGGTCAGCGGTCGGGGCATCGATCAGACCTGCCTCTTGCCATGCTTTCAGCTTGCGTTCCGACATCGTCCTCCCTCTTCAGGACAGGAAGCTAGTCGAAGCGAGCGGGCTTAGCCACTGAATTTCTTGACGTCCTGGCTCTTGCCCCTTGGCACGATCAGTATCTCGTTGCCCGACGCGACAATGATCATATTTTCGACACCGGCGGCGTTGATGCGGATGCCATCGCTGCGGATCAGATTGCCGCTGGCATCGATCATTCGCGCATCGCCGAGGATTGAATTTCCTGCCGCATCCTTGGTGCCGATGTCGTACAGCGCATCCCAACTGCCGATATCGGACCAGCCCATGCTGACCGGCACGACCGCGACCTTGTCGGCCTTTTCCATCACCGCATAGTCGATGCTGTCCGATGGCGAGGCGGCAAAGGCGTCGGCGGCAGGGGAAATGCTGTTGCCCTCACGAATGGCCTCGTCCATCGCGACCTTGGCTGCCTCCGCTATGCCGGGAGCATGCTGCGCCAATGCTGCGCAATAGGCGTCGGCGCGAAACAGGAATATGCCGCCATTCCAGGCGTGATTGCCCTCGGCAAGCATGGCCTTGGCGGTTTCCAGATCGGGCTTTTCGACAAAGCGGGCGACCTTATGCACACCACCTGACAAAGCCTCACCAATACGGATATAGCCATAGCCGGTTTCGGGCTGATCAGGTGTGATTCCAAAGGTGACAAGCCAACCCTCGCTCACCAGCGGCAGCGCAGATTGGATCGCGGCATGGAAGGCATCAACATCGGCAATCAAATGATCGCTGGGCATGACGAGCAAAACCGCTTCGGGATTATTGGCGGCCAGTGCGGCTATGGCGATTGCAGGAGCAGTATTGCGCGCGCATGGTTCCAGCAAAATGGTCGCATCTCTGGCTCCCGCTGCCTCCAGCTGTTCTTTTACCAGCGCGTGGTGCGCCGCATTTGCAACGATAATAGGTGAAGCAAATTGCACGCGGTCGCTGACCCTTGCAACTGTCAGTTCAAACATGGTCTGCGCCTCTGTCAGCGCCAGAAACTGTTTCGGCTTTTGCGGGGTGGACATCGGCCACAACCGCGTACCGCCACCGCCTGACAATATGACTGGTGTAATCTGCATTTTGCGTTCCTCAAAGAGTTGCTTGGCCTTTAAGCGAGGCATCACGCTCACGCAATTCGCTACTGTAACCTGTGCCGACGCCGGCCCGGCAGAATATTTAAATAGATAACAGTAGGTTATAGCTAAACTGTTAAATTAATCGACACTTTACCTTTGCCGCCTATAGCCTGTGTCTCAACGATAAAGGTCCACAATCGGCATGTTCCGGCTGTTCAAGCATTATGTCCCTTATGCCGTGCTGTTTCTGGCACTGGTCGATTTTTGCTTGTTAATCGCTGCAGCCGAGACCGCTTGGGTCATTCGCGCCAATCAAATCGGTATGGCAGTGACCTTTATTGGAGCGCGGGTCGGACCGTTGTTGACCTTTGCCATCAGCGTGCAGATCGCGGCGATGGCGGTCGGCGTATACGGGCCGGAATCGCTGCAATCGCTGCGCTTTGCCGTTGCCCGGTTGCTGGTGGCAATTTCGCTCGGTGTCATATTCATGGCGGTGATGTCCTTCGCTTTGCCGGGGATGACGCTGTGGCGATCCAATTCGCTTTACGCGATGGGACTGTCCTTCGCCTATCTTGCGCTCAGCCGGATGCTGCTTGGCAGCCTCGTCGGCGGCAGCGCCTTCAAGCGTCGCTTGCTGGTTCTGGGTGCGGGCAAGCGCGCGCAACGGATCAAGGATCTGGAAGCATCCAGCGGATCGGGTTTCGTTGTTGTCGGTTTCATCGCAATGGACGAAAGCAAGAAGGTCATTCCCGAAGCGATTAATCGCAGTGCGATCTATAATCTCGGGGATTTTGTGACTAAGCTGGCGGCGTCCGAAGTGGTGCTCGCATTGGAAGAACGCCGCAATGCATTGCCGCTTGAGGATCTGTTGCGGATCAAGACCACCGGCGTTCATGTCAACGATATTTCCAGCTTCCTTGAACGCGAAACCGGGCGTGTCGATCTCGACAGCGTCAATCCCAGCTGGCTGATTTTCTCCGATGGTTTTTCCTCGGGTCGCCGCCTTTCCACTATCGCGAAAAGGTTGTTCGACATCATAGCCAGCGCGTTGTTGCTGGCGATCACAAGACCGGTGATACTGCTGTTTGCGATCATCGTGAAGTTGGAAAGCAGGGGCCCTGCCTTTTACCGCCAGGAACGGGTCGGGCTATACGGCCAGCCGTTCAATCTGTTGAAATTGCGTTCGATGCGCACCGATGCAGAGGCAGGCGGGAAGGCCGTTTGGGCGGCAAAGGATGACCCGCGCGTGACCCGCGTCGGAAAATTCATTCGCAAGGTTCGCATCGATGAATTGCCCCAAACTTGGTGCGTGCTCAAAGGCCAGATGAGCTTCGTTGGCCCGCGCCCTGAACGCCCAGAATTTGTCTCCGATCTGGAAAAACAGCTTTCCTATTATGCCGAACGCCACATGGTGAAGCCGGGCATTACCGGCTGGGCGCAGATCAACTATCCCTATGGCGCATCAATCGACGATTCCCGGCACAAGCTGGAATATGACCTTTATTATGCGAAGAATTACACGCCATTTCTGGACCTGTTGATCCTGCTGCAAACGCTGCGTGTGGTCCTGTGGCCGGACGGAGCGCGCTGACATGATGGAGAGCTTCGCCTATATCGGTTTTTGGGGCCACGCCGCTGTCGGATTTTTCTTTTCGGCGTTGTCCGTCTGGTCTTTCCATCAATATGGTGAGCGCAACACCCAACAGACCGTAATCATCGGTGCTCTGGCGCTCACTGCGGGCTGGGGTGTTGCAACAATCATGGCCGGCCCTGGCGGTTTCGCCGCCGAGAGTATGGAGACCGCTCGCAATCTGGGATGGCTATGCTTCCTCTATGTGCTGCTAAAAAGCGGGGGGGCTGAAAAACAGCCGCGCACGATCGTAATGATCTATGCGGTGTTGCTCGCGGTCTTGTTGATCCAGCCAGCCCTCGATTACGCCGAACATTATTTTGAAAGCCTTGCCGGACTCAATGGCGCTGCTTTGGCAGCAGAACAGTCAGCGCAGCTTTTCCGGATGCTGTTTGCAATCGGTGCGGTGGTGCTCGTGCACAATCTCTACACCGGATCGGCACCCGAAGCGCGTTGGGGGGTCAGCCTGCCGATGGCAGCATTGGCCGCGATGTGGATGTACGATCTCAACCTGTACACCATTTCCTATATGACCGGCGAACGGCCTGTTGAACTGGTGGCGACGCGCGGATTGATGGTTGCGCTGATGGCACCGGTCTTTGCCCTTGGCTCGCGGCGTAACAGCGCGTGGCGGATCAAGCTTTCAAGGTCGGTTACTTTCCAGTCGGTGTCGCTGCTTGCAATCGGGGCCTATCTGCTGGGGATGATATTGCTGGCGACCGCGCTGGAGTTTCTTGGCGGAACCTATGTCCGGCTTGCTCAGATCACTTTGGTTTTTGCGATGTCGATTGGTGCGATGATGTTCCTGCCTTCGGGTAAGTTCCGCGCATGGCTCAATGTCATTATTGCCAAGAATTTTTTCCAGCATCGCTATGATTATCGTTCCGAATGGATGCGATTTGCCGACACAATCGGCTTCCCCAGCACCGATGCTGCGCCATTTCATGAGCGCGTGATCAAATCGCTCGCCGATATTTTTGAAAGCCCCTCTGGTCTGCTGCTGACCCGCGATGAAGAAAACCGTCTGGTGCTGCAAGCACGGTGGAACTGGCCTACCGCGGATGTGCCGACCTTTGCCGGCATTTCGCAAACCATCCCCTTCTTTGAATGCAGCGGTCATATCGCGGTCATGGATGATATCCGGAACGGAACCGATGAACGCTGCGATCAGCGCGCCATCCCGCAATGGTTGTATGATGAAACCCGCGCCTGGGCGATTGTCCCGCTTGTTCATTTCGGGCGGCTTGAAGGAATAGCGGTACTTGCAAGGCCGCCGATCAAACGACAGCTCGATTGGGAAGATCTTGACATGCTGCGCGTCGTTGGCCGCCAGCTCGCCAGTTATCTTGCGGAATCGACGAGCCAGCAGGCACTCGCCGAAAGCCGCCAGTTTGAACAGTTCAACCGACGCTTTGCCTTTGTGATGCACGATATCAAGAATTTGGTCAGTCAGTTATCGATCCTGTCGCGCAACGCCGAAAAACATGCGAGCAATCCGGAATGGCAGGCCGACATGGTTGCAACGCTCAAGGGATCGGTCGACAAGATGAACGATCTGCTTGTTCGCCTGTCACAGCACAGCCAGTCTCGGCAGGTAACAGTCGAAGCCATCGACATCGAAAAGACAATATTTGCGGTTACGCATTCGAAGCGGTTGATCTATCCGATTGTGACCGATCTGAGCCCGGGAATGATGGCGCTGGCCGATCCTTCGCGGATCGAGACCATTTTGAATCATTTGGTGCAAAACGCGATTGAAGCGACCGACGATGGCTCACCCGTGCGGATCAGCGCCAGTCGGCAGGATAATGAAATCGCAATCCGCGTGTCAGACAATGGTTGCGGAATGAGCGAGACCTTTATCGCCAACCAGCTTTTCAAACCCTTTGAATCGACCAAGGACGGCGGCTTTGGCATTGGCGCTTATGAAGCGCGGGCTTTGGCTCAGTCTCTTGGCGGTCAATTGCGGGTGGAAAGTCGGCAAGGGAAGGGGACGCGGATGACTTTGCTGTTACCGGCTGCTCCTGCGGAGACGAAAGCGGACCGCGAACCTGACGAAGACGACAAGAAAATGAATGAGGCGGCCTGATCATGACAAATGCAAAACCCAAATTGCTGATCGTCGAGGATGATCTCGGCCTGCAAAAACAGCTCAAATGGTCCTATGAGGATTTCGAGGTTTTTTGTGCGTCGAACCGGTCGGAAGCTATTGCACTGGTCCGGCTGGAAGAGCCCGATGTGGTGACTCTCGACCTTGGCCTTCCGCCCGATCCTGACGGTGTTACCGAAGGATTTGCTGCACTTGAAGAAATGCTTCGGATCAAACCCGATCTGAAAATTATCGTTGCCTCGGGGCATAGCGCCCATGAAAGCGCGCTGAACGCTATCGCTGCAGGGGCCTGGGACTTTTACAAGAAACCGGTCGATATTGATGAGCTGCACCTGATTGTGAAGCGCGCATTCCACGTCCATGATCTTGAGGTTCAGAACCAGAAAAGCCAGCTTCCCGATTCAGATGGCGAGACATTATTCGGTACTCTGGTAACGGGCGCTCCGGAAATGATGAAGGCCGCGCGAACCGTCGAACGCGTTGCGAATACCAACGCATCGGTTTTGCTTTTGGGTGCGAGCGGTACAGGTAAGGAATTGCTCGCACGTGGGCTGCATGACGCAAGCGACCGCAAGTCCAAGCCCTTTGTTGCGATCAACTGCGGTGCCATCCCGGAAAACCTGCTCGAATCCGAGCTGTTCGGTCATGAAAAAGGCGCCTTTACCGGCGCGATCAAGACCACCGAAGGAAAGATCGAAATCGCCAGTGGAGGCACATTATTCCTCGATGAAGTTGGCGATATCCCGATGCCGTTGCAGGTGAAATTGCTGCGCTTTTTGCAGGAACGGACGATTGAGCGCATTGGCGGACGCAAGCCAATACCCGTCGATGTCCGCATTGTCTGTGCGACGCACCGCAATCTCAACCAGATGATTTCCGACCAGACCTTTCGCGAGGATCTGTATTACCGGCTGGCCGAAATAACGGTTCACATCCCGAGCCTGACCGAACGAAATGGTGATGCCGTGTTGCTCGCCAAGCATTTTCTGGCCCGATTTGCGCGTGAGATGAATCCCGCAATCAAGGGGTTTGCTGCCAGTGCCTTGTCGGCAATCGACCAATGGTCGTGGCCGGGCAATGTGCGCGAACTTGAAAACCGGGTCAAACGCGCGGTGATAATGGCCGATGGCAAATTCATCACCGTTGACGATATGCTGTTTGATGAAGGCGATGAGGATGATCGTTTGCTCAACCTGAAGGCAGCGCGCGAGCAGGCCGACCGCAAGGCGATCAACCGCGCAATTTCACGCACCGAAGGCAATATTTCGAACGCGGCAAAATTGCTGGGGATCAGCCGTCCGACGCTGTACGATCTGCTCAAACAATATGACATGCACGCCTGACGCCTGAACCGCACCGATGACACACCGGTCGTCCTTTCGCGCAAAGTGCCAGATCGGACTGGCACTGCTGCTGCTTTCGGCAGCCGGATCTGTTGCGGCCAAGACGCCCGATCCCGATGCGCGAGAGGCGTTTGACGGTGCCATGGCGCAGTTTCGCCAGTCTGACCTTCGGGCTGCGCGCGTTTCGCTGATGAATGCGATCGATGACGATCCCGACTGGGCCGAGCCGCATGTGCTGTTGGCGCAAGTGTCGCTGGAACTGTTCGACGCGATCACGGCGCGCTCCGAAATCGACCGTGCGCTGCGTCTGGGGGTAAAGCCCGAGCGGATCAACCATCTGATGGGGCACGCCCTGTGGCTTCAGGGCGAGAATGAAGCGGCGTCAAACCTGCTGACCAAAGGCCCGATCGGCGCTCCCTTCCTGACCTATGCCAATCGCATTCTGGGTCGCGTCCGGATGGACATGGGGGATTTTACGGGAGCCGGAAAAGCACTTGATCAAGCGCTGGAGAATGACCGTGACGATAGCATGGCATGGACCGACCTTGCCCGATACCGCTTCGCTTTGGCAGATCAGGGTGGTGCGATTGCGGCGGTCGAAGAAGCGGTCAAGCTGAACCCGAACAATGTCCGCGCGCTTGAACTGCGCGGGCAATTGGTGCGATCGCAATTCGGTTTGGTGGCGGCACTCCCGTGGTTTGAGCGGGCTTTGCAAATCAATCCGGGCGATATACCCGCGCTTGAAGAATATGCTACAACGCTTGGCGAGGCCGGACGGCACGCGGCGATGCTTGAGCAAATCCGCAAATTGGTTGCCATTGACGGGGTTAATCCCAAGGCGTTTTATATGCAGGCAGTGATAGCTGCGCGCGCACGCGACTATCCACTCGCTCGGCGATTGCTGCAACGGATCAACGGCCCCTTTGCCGAGCGGGCAGGGCCGCAACTGCTGTCGGCGGTGGTCGAATATGAACTGGGCAATTGGCACCGGGCGATTGATGCGCTCGACAGTCTCGTCGAAACGCGCCCCTATGACGATCAGGCGCGGGTTTTGCTGGCACGCACGCGTTATCGATCAGGCGAGTATCTTGACGCTTGGGATACGCTGGCGCCGCTCGCCAACCGCAGCGATGCTTCGCAATATGTGCTGCATTTGGCAGCAAAGGTATTGCAGGCGGCGGACCGGCGTGAAGATGCGGTTGCCTATATGGATCGCGCGGCCTTTCCGTCGGCTCGACCCGCTGCGGTTTTGAACGAACGCAGTCCCTTTTCGGCAGCGGCCGATGATGCCAGCCGCAATCCCAATTCGGCACCCGATGTGCTGCCCTATTTGCGGCTGTTGCTCGCGCGCGGCGAGACTGGGCCAGCGCGTGCGGCTGCACTAAGGCTGGCAGAAGGAAATGGCAGTGTCCCTGACGCGCAATTGTTGCTGGGCGATGCCGAACGCGCGGCAGGAAATCAGACCGCCGCACTTGCCGCCTTTGAGCGCGCGCGGGCAATCCGCTTTACCGAACCGCTATTGCTGCGCATGGTGGCTGGCTATCGCGGTGCTGGCAACGATGATGCTGCGCGAAAAGCCATAACCGAATTTGCAGCGTTCAACCCGTCGAGTCCCTCAGCAATGCGGCTGGTCGCCTATGATTTTCTGGACAGGGGCGAATGGGGCAACGCCATTCCCTGGCTGTTGCGGTTGCGCTCGCGCATTGGCTTCAACGATGCCATTCTCAACGCCAATCTGGCGCGTGCCTATTCGGGCCTTGGCCGACACAGCGATGCAAAGCGCGAGGCCGCGCTTGCCTACACAATCGATCCCGCCAATCTGATGGTGACGCATGTTTATGGTCAGGTGCTGTTGGCGACTGGCAAAGATATAAAACATGCGCGTTCGCTGTTGCGCAAAGCCAATAAAATGGCCCCGACACGCGCGGATATCCGAAAGGATTATGAAACGGCGTTGAAGAAGAAAGCCGGTTAAGCCGATTCGAGCAATTCGGCGGGGCTGATCCCGGCACGGTCCATCTGGGCACGGACATCGGGCCAGATCGTTTTCAGAAAATGCTCACGCTCTGTCTTGCGCAACCGGTTGACCGCGCCGCTGGCGACGAACAGCCCGACCCCGCGTTTTACCTCCACCAAGCCACTGTCCTGAAACAGTTGATAGGCTTTCGCCACGGTCAAGGGATTGGCGCCTTGCTGCGCAGCAAAAGCGCGCACCGAAGGCAACATGCTGCCTTCGCCAAAAGCACCGTCGAGGATCGCCGCGGCAATAGTGTCGCGCAGTTTCAGATAAACTGGTTTGCTGTCATTTTTCATCACCCCCTTACTGCCATAATACAGTAGGGCGCGTCAAGTGTGCGGGAACGTCCGAACGATTGTCTCAAACTCGGGCCGTGGCCGTTCCTCCAGTGGCTTCGATGGGGTGCCGATGAAAAAATATCCGGCGATCGTTTCGCGGCCTTCGCACAATGCGGCGCGAACCACCGGGTGATAGCAGGACCAGCCGGTTATCCAGCTGGCGACATAGCCATGGGCGTTGGCGGCATGAAGCAGGTTCATCGCAACCGCGCCGACGCTTAGTTGCTGTTCCCACTCGGGGCTTTTTGCGCTTTGCTGCGGCGCATAGAGCAGCACAACCAGCGACGGTGCATTGCGCATTGCCTCAACCGCCGCCTCGACCTGTCCCGGTCGCGCGTCCGGGTTGGCAGCAAGAAATGCCTTTGAGAGCAGCGTGATCAAAGCCGCCCGGTCGGCAATTTTCACGAACCTCCACGGAAACAGCTTGCCATGATCGGGGGTGCGCATGGCCAGTTGCAAGATGGCGTCGAGCTCTTCGCCGCCCGGTCCCGGTGCAATCATGTCGCGCGGTTTGCCCGAACGGCGCGTGGCGAGGTAGGTTTTCAGGTCGCTTTGATCGTTGAACATGGAAAACGGTTGGTCGAAAACTGGCATCGGACGCAACAAAATTCTTCACAGTTGAAATTTTGCCGCTAGGTTCGCGACCATGATGCGTCCGCTGCGGCGGCGCGATGCAAGATTGAGGGGAAGATCGTGGGTTCGATGAAAGACATGGCGCTCTGGCAAGAAGGCGACTGGATTGCCGCTATTGCAGCAGTGGCACTTTTTGCATTTTTGGTGATTGGTGGATTTATTGCTGCTCGCAAAAGTGAGGAAGTGGTCGGGCATCCGCGCGGATTGTTCGTGCTGTTTTATGCCGAAATGTGGGAACGTTTTTCCTATTACGGCATGCGCGCGCTGCTGATCCTCTATCTCACCAAATTCTGGCTGTTTGGCGACGGCAAGTCGAACCTTGTTTATGGTGCCTATACCAGTCTCGTCTATATTACGCCGGTGCTTGGCGGCTATCTGGCCGACCGTTGGCTGGGGCAGCGCAAGGCCGTGCTATTCGGCGGCATCTTGCTGGCTTTCGGGCATTTGTTCATGGCGTTTGAGGGGATGCAGGGCGTTACCGATCCTCTGGTCAAACAGGCCGATCCCGCGATCAATATCTTCTGGATGGCATTGGCGCTTATCATTGTCGGCTCTGGCTTCCTGAAGGCCAATATCTCGGTAATCGTGGGTCAGCTTTACCGCATGACCGATACCCGCCGCGATGCGGCCTATACGATTTTCTACATGGGCGTGAATGTCGGTGCGGCGCTTGGCACCATCCTTGTCGGCTATTTGGGTGAAACCATTGGCTGGTCGTGGGGCTTCGGTCTTGCGGGTATCGGAATGGTATTGGGCCTGATCATTTTCGTGATTGGCAAGCCTGCGCTGAAGGGCAGTGGCGAACCGCCAAAGCTGCTCGACAAGTCGAGCGAATTCAAACTTTATGGCGTTGGTGTGGCTGCTGTTGCCGTGATCTGGTTCCTGATCCAGTATCAGGGTATCATCCAGAACCTGCTGATTGTCAGTGGCATCGCGATGCTCGGATACACACTTTACGAAGCCTTCAAGCTGCCTAAGGAACCGCGCGAGCGAATTTTTGCCATCCTGTTCCTAATCGCACTAAACCCGATATTCTGGGGGCTGTTCGAACAGGCAGGCGGATCGCTTTCGCTTTATACCGACCGCTTCGTTGACCGGGCCGGGGTGCCGACCAGCCTGTTTCAGTCGATCAACCCGATCTACATTGTGCTGCTCGCGCCACTGTTTGCGGGGCTCTGGCAATGGCTGGGCAAACGCGGACTAGAACCTTCGGCACCCGCCAAATTCGGTCTGGCGTTGATTCAGGTCGGGCTTGGTTTCCTTGTTTTCGTCTGGGGTGCGAAAACAGTTGGTGCAGAGGTCATGACACCCGTCTTGTTCGTGTTCCTGATCTATCTGTTGCACACCACGGGCGAACTTTGCCTGTCACCGGTTGGCTTGTCGGCGATGACCCGGCTTGCGCCGCTGCACCTTGGCAGCTTCATCATGGGCGCGTGGTTCTACATGACGGCAGTCGGTAATTTTGTCGCGGGCAAGATTGGTGAAGCCACAGGCGGCGAAAGCGGTGAAATGTCGAAAGAACTGACGCTCGGCATTTACAACGAGATTGGCTGGATCACGATCGGCGTTGCCATCGTTGTTCTGCTGCTCTCGCCCTTCGTCAAACGCTGGATGCACCTCGATACGCTCGAGGACCGGGTACCGAACGAGACCAAGGAGGCCTGATCGGATGAAGGGGACATTCCGCTGGTCGCTGTTGGCGGCTCCACTGGCGCTGGTCGCTTGCTCCAATGCCAAGGAAGCGCCGAAAACGGCCTCTGCGGCATCAGCGGACAAACCTGCCAAGGTCGATAAAAACCCGTTTCCATCGACCTATAAAGCCTATCCGGGGCAGGCGACTGCGATCCGCAATGTCACCATCTTTGATGGCGAAGGTGGGCGGATCGACAATGGTGTGGTTTTCTTCTCGGAAGGCCAGATCAAGTCGGTTGGCGGACCGGAAACGCCGATCCCCGCCGACATAGCGGTGTTCGACGGGGATGGGCAATTTGTCACCCCCGGTATCATCGACATTCACTCGCATCTCGGCGACTATCCGACGCCGTCGGTTGACGCGCATGATGACGGTAATGAAGCGACGTCGCCGACGACTCCCGAAGTCTGGGCCGAACACAGCGTCTGGCCGCAAGACCCGGGATTTTCCCGTGCGCTCGCTAATGGCGGGATAACGACGCTGCAAGTGCTGCCGGGATCGGCCAATCTGATGGGCGGACGTTCCGTCACGCTCAAAAATGTCTATGCGCGCACGGTGCAGGGAATGAAGTTCCCCGGTGCACCCTATGGCCTTAAAATGGCATGCGGCGAAAATCCAAAGCGGGTTTATGGTGCCAAAGGGCGGATGCCTTCGACCCGCATGGGCAATCTGGCGGTCAACCGCCAGACCTGGATCAAGGCGCAGGAATATAAGAAGAAGCGCGATGCGGGTAAGGACTATACCCGCGACATCGGCATGGAAACGCTCGCCGGGGTGCTCGACGGCGACATATTGATTCAGAACCACTGCTATCGCGCTGATGAAATGGCCATCGTCCTCGATATGGCGAAGGAATTTGGTTACAAGGTTACGGCCTTCCACCATGCAGTCGAGGCCTATAAAATCGGCGACCTGTTAAAGGCCAATGATGTTTGTGCTGCGGTGTGGGCCGACTGGTGGGGCTTCAAGATGGAGGCCTATGACGCCATTCCCGAAAACGCCGGAATTTTGCAAAATTCGGGCGCATGCGTGATCATCCACTCTGATGACGAGAACCAGATCCAGCGACTGAATCAAGAGGCCGCAAAAGCGCTTTCCAATGGCCGGCGCATGGGCTTCCAGATTTCGGACGCCGATGCGATCCGCTGGCTGACATACAACCCTGCCAAAGCGATGGGCATCGCCGACAAGACCGGCAGTTTGAAACCGGGCAAGATGGCCGATCTGGTGTTGTGGAACGGCAATCCGCTCTCGGTCTATTCACGCCCGTCAAAGGTGTGGGTCGATGGCGCGCTGATGTTCGATGCCAGCGATCCGAAAAAACGTCCGGTGAGCGATTTTGAATTGGGCCAGCCGGGTGAAGGGGATGTGAAATGAGGCATCTTCTTTTCTCCGCCGCAGCGTTGCTCGCTTTTGCGGCACCTGCCCATGCCGAAACTGTCGCTATCAGCGGAGGCCGGGTGGTCATTGGGGATGGCACTCCACCGATCGAAGGCGGAACCGTTGTGCTCCGCGATGGCGCGATTGTGGCTGCTGGGTCCAATGTCGCCATACCGGCAGGTGCCAGAACAATCGACGCCACTGGCAAATGGGTGACACCGGGCATTTTCGCGGGTTTCAGCCGTATCGGCCTGTCCGAAGTCGATGCTGTTAAAGGGACTAATGACAAAGGCGGCGGCAAGAGCGGTTTTTCGGCGGCGCTGGATGTAGCACCTGCCATTGATCCGTTCCGCTCCCCCATCGCCGTCAACCGCGCCGCTGGCGTGACCCGTGCGGTGGTTGCTCCCGAAGCCGACAGCAAGATTTTCGGCGGGCAGGGTGCGATTGCCGATCTGGGTGCCGACGCCAATCCGGTGACAAAAGCGCGCGCTTTCCAATATGTCGAATTTGGCGAAAGCGGAGCGGGGCAGGTGGGTGGTTCGCGCTCGGCATTGCACACCGCCTTCCGCGCCTATCTGCGTGAGGCTCAGGCACATGCGGGCGGCAATGATGCCTTTGACGATGACCTGCTGAAGATTGAAGATGCACGCGCGTTGCAGTCTGTGTTGCGCGGTGAAACCCGGCTGATGTTGCATGTCGAGGGTGCCAACGACATGCTGCGCCTGCTCGAACTGAAGCGCGATTTTCCGGCGATCAAGATGGTGTTCGTTGGCGCGAGTGAAGGCTGGCGCGTTGCGGACAAACTGGCGGCGGCGGGTGTGCCGGTGATTGCCTCGGCGCTCAACGATCTGCCTGCTTCGTTTGAAATGCTCTCGGCGACCCAATCCAATATCGGACGGTTGAAGCGTGCCGGGGTCAAGGTCGCGATCGGGATGATCGACGACCGCGATTCACACCAGCTGCGCTACACGCCGCAATATGCGGGCAATCTGGTTTCGCTACAAAAAGTGCCGGGCGCTACCGGGCTCAGCTGGGACGAAGCCTTTGCCACGATCAGTTCGGTACCTGCGGATATCATGGGTGTCGGCGATCATCTGGGCAGCCTGAAACCCGGCAAGGCCGCCGATGTCGTTGTCTGGGACGGCGACCCGCTCGAACTGTCGAGCGCGGCGGAAAAGGTCTTTATCGACGGTGTCGAACAGCCGCTCGGCAATCGGCAAAACCGGCTGCGCGATCGCTATCGCAATCCGGTCGAGGGAGATTTGCCCAAAGCCTATGACCGCTGATTGATCGGAAGGATTGAGGTAGAAAAATCACCGTAGCCCTGAGCCTGTCGAAGGGCGCTTTTCAGGCTGGAGTAAACCTTGAGGCGTGCTTCGACAGGCTCAGCACTACGGTTAAGCTAGACAGCGAAAACGCTTTCAGGAGGCGAACTTGGACGGATTGGCAGCACTGGTAACGGCTTCGGCTTTATTTGTCTGGACGCACTTCATGATGTCGCATCCGCTGCGCGCAAAGATGGTCGCGCGATTGGGTGAAAAGGGATTCAGCGCGGTTTATTCGCTGGTGTCATTTGCGACACTGGGCTGGATGATCTGGGAGTTTTTGAACGCGCCGATTGGCGAACGCTGGTGGCTTCCGACCGACGGCGTATGGATCGCCGCCAGCCTGCTGACACTTTTGGCATCAGTGTTTCTGATCGGTTCCTTTGCAGGCAATCCGGCGTTGCCCCACCCCGGTGCAGCAGCACTTGCCGAGCGCGAGCCGACAGGAATGTTCCGCGTCACCCGCCATCCGATGATGTGGGGCATTGCGCTGTGGGCGCTCGCGCACATGCTTGTCGCACCGCGCGCGGACAGCTTCATCTTCAACGGCGCGTTCGTGTTTCTGGCTTTGGCCGGCGCTGCCGGTCAGGATCGGAAAAAAGCGAAAAATATGGGTGCGGCGTGGCAGCACTGGACCAGCCGCACCAGCTTCTGGCCGCGACTGTCGGGGCTTGCCGGAATTGGCATCCGGACGTGGTTGCTCGGCCTGTTGCTATGGCTTGCCGCAACTTGGGCGCACAGTCTGGCCAGTTTGCCAGCGGCAGGGATTTACCGCTGGCTTTAACCGCTACAAGCGCACCATTTTCATGCCGATTTCACCATAACGCGGGCCCGCGGTACCTCCGCGTGGCGCGACTGCGTCAATCGATGCAATATCTTCCGCATCGAGTGCAATTTCGACAGCCTTAATGCTGTCTTCAGCCGTTACCCGGCGCTTGCACCCCGGGATAGGAACAATATCATTTCCTTGCGCCAGCAACCACGCGAGCGCGACCTGTGCGCTGCTGGCACCATGCTTTGCGGCAATGGCTTTGACGGCGTCGACGATTGCCAGATTTTTCTCGAAATTGCCGTCGGCATAACGGGGATCCTGTTTGCGACAATCCTTATCGCCAAGATCGCTTCGAGACCGGAAATCACCAGACAGAAAACCGCGTCCCAGCGGTGAATAGGGAACAAAACCAATTCCATGTTCACGGCAGGTCGGCAGGATATCGTCCTCAACATCGCGCTCCCAAAGCGAATATTCGGATTGCAACGCGCTGATCGGCGCGACCTTTGCGGCGCGTGCCAAGGTTTGCGCGCCGGCTTCTGACAGTCCGATATGGCGGATTTTGCCTTCCTTGACCAAGTCGGCCATCGCCCCAACCGTGTCCTCGATTGGCACCGACGGATCGACCCGATGCTGGTAGAACAGGTCGATGCAATCAATGCCAAGGCGTTGCAGCGATTCTTCGACCACTTTCTTTGCGTTGGCAGGGGAGCCATCGACGCCTTCGATCCCCGTAGGGCCAAAGCGGAAGCCGAATTTGGTGGCGATCACCAGCCCGTCGCGTTTGCCTTTGATTGCCCGGCCCAGAAATTCCTCGTTGCGGAACGGACCATATATCTGGGCAGTGTCAAAAAGGGTTACGCCCAGTTCGATTGCCCGGTGGATCGTCCGCTCCGATTCCTCTTCATCGGCATCGGCGCCATAGTTGATATTGCCCTTGGTCATGGTCATGCAGCCAATGCCGATGGCGGAGACTTTCAGACCATGTCCGAGTGTGCGGTATTTCATTTCATATCTCCTTCGGCGCGAGCGACGGTGCCGGTGACCGCTATATCCATAGTGACATTGCCGACGGTGCGCATGATATCGGGGAAGGTTTCAATCGCGACGAGCAGGCCAAGCGGTTCCAGCGGGATTCCCATCGCCATGCAGATCGGCGCAATCGCGGCGATGAAGCTGATTGTACCGGGCAGACTCACCGAGCCTAGCGTGGTAATAAAAGCCACCCCAACCCCTATCGCCATTTGCTGAACACTGATTTCAATCCCCAGCCAATGTGCAACATAGATCGCGACTGCCAGGTTCATCGCCGGGCTGGTCGCGCGGAAAATTGCGACTGCCATCGGGAGCACAATGTCGGTACTGCGCGCGCCGACGCCCAATTGCTTTGACCCTTCGACCCTCGCAGGCAGCGAGGCGAGCGAGCTTTGTGTGGAAATCGCCACCGACTGCGCCGGGATTGCCGCGCGGACAAAGGCCATCGGTTTGAACCGCGCGCCAAAAAAGGCAACCGGATAGGCCGACAGCATGATGATGAAACCGATACTGGCGACGATTAGCACATAGTGCAACAAATTGGCGAAGGACTGGACACCTGCCGCGATGCCCAGCGTAATCCCGAGAGCGAAAACACCGAGCGGCGCGAGCCACAGGACCCAGCCGATCACCACAACCATCGCTTCGCCCATCGCCTCAAAAAAGCGCGCCAACACGTCCTTCTTGGCGGGCTCAAGCCGGGTAATCGCAAACGCCAGTGCAATGGTGAAAATAATCAAGGGCAGCAGCAGATCGTTGACCGCAGAATTGAACACATTGGGCGAAACCATCGCCTTCAGAAATTCCGCAAAGGGCGGTGGATTCTCGACTTTGGATGTGGCGCCCGGATAGCCTGAACTGCTCGGCGTCGGGAAAATATCGAGAAGCAGCGGTGTGACAATCGCTGCCATGATCGTCACCAGCATCAGTATCGAAAGCATGGTCACAACCGACCGCGTGGCCGTGCGTCCGGCACTCGCGGCATTGGCAGTCTGCACGATGCCGGTGACGAGCAAGGCAACGACCAAAGGTATGACGGTCATGCGCAGACCGTTAAGCCACCAGGTGCCGATCACGTCTGCGGCTTGCGTCAATAACGGCACCGAATCCCCGGTAAATGCCCCCAACAACAATCCCGCGACCAGTGCCGCGAGAATGAGCCACGCCTTTTTCATGCCAATTTCCTTCCCTTTGCCGCACCCTTGCACCACGCCAGCGACCTGACAAGTGCCAACACTTTACGACTGCACCCAATTTCTGCCTTTGAGGCAAGCCCGCGCTGCGCTAAAGGCGCGGCGAACAGGCTGGGGATGACAGATGGGCCGCAAATTTTTCGGAACCGACGGGATCAGAGGGCGTACCAACGCCAGTGCCATGACCGCAGAAATGGCGATGAAGGTCGGCCAGGCTGCCGGCGCACATTTCCTGCGCGGCGATCACAAGCACCGCGTGGTGATTGGCAAGGACACACGGCTTTCGGGCTATATGATCGAAAACGCGCTAGTGGCTGGCTTCACCAGCGTGGGGATGGATGTCGTGCAGTTCGGGCCGATCCCGACCCCGGCAGTGGCGCTGCTTACCCGTTCGATGCGCGCCGATCTGGGAGTGATGATTTCGGCGAGCCATAACCCTTATGAGGATAATGGCATCAAGCTGTTTGGCCCCGATGGCTATAAGCTTTCCGACGAAGATGAGATCGCAATCGAAGCGCTGATCGAACAGCCGCCAAGCTCGCAGCTTCGGACGACATCGGCCGGGCGCGGCGGATCGAGGATGCGCGCGGGCGCTATATCCACGCTGCCAAGCTGTCAGTCCCCGATCATATCCGGTTTGACGGGCTGCATATCGTGCTCGATTGCGCCCATGGTGCTGCCTATCAGGTCGCACCCACTGCGATCTGGGAATTGGGGGCGAAGGTTACGACGATCGGCGTCAACCCCAATGGCCGCAATATCAACGACAAGGTCGGCTCGACCCATGTCGCCACCCTGCAGGAAACCGTGGTAGCGTCGGGTGCCGATATTGGCATAGCGCTCGATGGTGATGCTGACAGATTGATCGTGGTCGATGAAAAGGGCCGCGTTGTCGATGGCGACCAGTTGATGGCCTTGCTCGCCGTGTCGATGAGCCGCAATGGCTTGCTGCTGGGCGACGGAATTGTCGCAACGGTGATGTCGAACCTTGGGCTGGAACGCTATCTTGCCAGCCAGCATCTCGAATTGGTCCGCGCCAAGGTCGGTGACCGCTATGTGCTCGAAGAAATGCGCAATCGCGGGATGAATGTTGGCGGTGAACAATCGGGTCACATGATCCTGTTGGATCATGGCACCACTGGCGACGGTCTGGTTGCGGCGCTGCAAGTGCTGGCCGAACTGGTCGAGCAGGGCAAGCCTGCGAGCGAATTGCTGCACCTGTTCGATCCCGTTCCGCAGCTGCTCAAAAATGTGCGCTTCTCGGGCGGTAAGCCGTTGGAGCATGACAGCGTGAAGGCCGTGATCGCGGCAGCAGAGGCGGAACTGGCTGGCACCGGCCGTCTGGTCATCCGCCCGTCGGGAACCGAACCGGTGATCCGCGTAATGGCCGAAGGCGATGATGCAGCGCAGGTCGAGGCGGTCGTTGACCGCATTTGCGATGCAGTAAAGGCAGCTGTCTGATGCTGGAAATGCGCCCCGACTGCGAACGTTGCGGTACCGATTTACCGGCGCATATCAGTGGTGCTTTCATCTGCTCGTTTGAATGCACCTTCTGTGCGGAGTGCGCTGATCATATGGATGAACGCTGCCCCAATTGCGGGGGTGAGTTGATCGACCGTCCGACGCGGTCGAAAAAATTGCTCGAAAAATATCCCGCTTCGACGACGCGAAAATTCACCCCGTAAACCGTTCGTGTCGAGCATAGTCGAGACACCCAAAGTTCGCGCAAAACCTCACGGCCTCTCGACTTCGCTCGAGGCGAACGGCATGTGTGGGATATGACTGCGCGAATCCTGATCATTGCGGGCTCTGATAGCGGCGGTGGCGCTGGTATTCAGGCTGATATCAAAACCGTGACCATGCTGGGCGGCCATGCGATGACCGCTATCACCGCTATCACGGCGCAAAATACGGTCGGCGTGCAGGCCGTGCATCCTGTTCCGACCGAAATGGTTGTCGCGCAAATGGATAGCGTGCTGTCCGACATTGGCGTGGATGCGGTGAAGATCGGAATGATCGGCTCGCCTGAAACCTGCCATGCGGTTGCCGACCGGCTGCAGGATTTGGGCGTCCGCATTGTGTTTGATCCCGTCATGGTCGCAACCAGCGGGTCGTCGCTTGCCGACGTAGAGACCGTGCGCGCCTTTGACCGGCTGATGAAAATCGCGACCGTCACCACCCCCAATCTGCCCGAGCTCGAAGCCTTGGGCGGGCGTGAGGCTTTGTTGCGGATGAACATTCCGCTGCTGATCAAGGGCGGCCATTCGGGTGAGGATTATATCACCGACCGGCTTGACCTTGGTTTTAACCAGAGCGCGAGTTGGAGCAGCAAGCGCATCGAGACCATAAGCACGCACGGAACCGGCTGCACGCTGGCTAGTGCGGTGGCAACAGGATTGGGGCAGGGGATGACCCTGCAACAGGCGGTGGAACGCGCGCGGCAATTTGTCCGCCTTGCTTTGTTGAATGCGCCGGGATTGGGGGAAGGCCATGGACCTATGGGGCATCAACATGTCCGCGCCGAACCCATATTGCCCGGCCCAACACTCAATCAGGTGACCGTTGGGGCAAGCGACTATGCGGCTTCGGTTGCCTTCTACAAACAATTGGGTCTCACCCAGATCGTTGACAGTCCTGACAATGGCTATGCAAGGTTTGAGGCCGCCAATGGCGCCACCTTTTCGATCCATTCCGATGGTTCCGTAGCTGGCGGAGCGGTGGTCTATTTTGAACATTGGCGGTTGGGAGAATGGTGCGATCAGCTTGTGAAGGCAGGTGTTGAATTCGACCAGCTCCCACGCGGCGAAGATTGGGGCTGGACCGAAGCAAGGCTGCGCGATCCACATGGAAATCTGATCTGTCTGTACAACGCCGGCGAAATGCGGCGCTATCCGCCGTGGCGCCTATGATCGTCGGCGTTGACGAAGCGGGAAGGGGGCCTTTGGCCGGGCCAGTGGTGGCAGCGGCCGTGGTGTTGTGCGACGGCGGAATAGTCGGGCTGGACGACAGCAAGAAGCTGAGCGCGAAAAAACGGGCTTTGCTCGAAACCGAAATCAAAAGCCGCTGCCAATGGGCGGTCGGTATCGCCGAGGTTGAGGAAATCGATCGGATCAACATTTTGCAGGCGACAATGCTCGCTATGACGCGAGCGGTAGAGGCGCTGGGTGTCGAGCCGCGCAAAGTGATGGTTGACGGCAACCGCCTGCCGCGCTGGCGCTATGTGGCGGAAGCGGTGATCGGCGGTGATGCTATCCATCCCTGCATTTCGGCGGCGAGCATCATTGCCAAGGAACATCGGGACCGGTTGATGCGGATCTATGACCTGACCTATCCAGGCTATGGCTGGGCGTCGAACAAGGGTTATGGCTCAGCATTGCACATGCAGGCATTGCGCGAATTGGGAGCGACACCGCTGCACAGACGCAGCTTTGCACCCGTCGCGCAGCTTGAAATTCTGTAACTGAATGTAAAATTTACAAGTGAGTCCATTAGGCAACACCACTAGGGGTTGAGTCCCGCTGGAATCGACAGACTCCATATCTTGTGTTGGACTCTTTCTGTTCCCACAAAATCGCGGATTTCCAGCGAGTCGCCCTGTGGAAAACTTTCTTGACGCAGACTCAAATTCGACTCATCGCGGGTGCTTCGGTCTGGGGAAATGGGCAGCATGGGCGTTATCGAGAAAATCAAGCCGGCAACGAGAGTTGCCAAAAAGGCTGTTGCGGCACCGCAGGCCAAGCTTCCGCTCGACAGCATTTTGCGCATGGACTGCATAGAGGCGATGCGGACTTTGCCCGACGCCTGCATCGATATGGTGTTCGCCGACCCGCCCTATAATCTGCAGCTTGGTGGCGATCTGCATCGTCCCGATGGCAGTCAGGTGGATGCGGTTGATGATGACTGGGACAAGTTCACAGACTTTGCCGCCTATGACAAATTCACTCGGGAATGGCTGGCCGAGGCAAAGCGCATCCTGAAGCCTGACGGCACTTTGTGGGTGATCGGCAGCTATCACAATATTTTCCGCGTCGGTGCGACCTTGCAGGATCAGGGCTTCTGGATCCTAAACGACATCATCTGGCGCAAATCGAACCCGATGCCCAATTTCAAGGGCACGCGCTTCACCAACGCCCACGAAACGCTGATCTGGGCTTCGACCAGTGAGAAGGCGCGCTATACTTTCCATTATCGCTCGATGAAGACATTGAACGACGAATTGCAGATGCGCTCCGATTGGAACATCCCCATTTGCGGTGGCAAAGAACGTTTGAAACTCAACGGTACCAAGGCGCATCCGACACAAAAGCCCGAAGCCTTGCTGTATCGTATCCTGCTTTCGTGCACCAATCCCGGCGACGTCGTGCTTGATCCGTTTTTCGGAACCGGCACCACCGGTGCGGTTGCAAAACGGCTGCAACGCCGCTGGATAGGTTGCGAACGCGATGCAACCTATTGCAAGGTTGCCGAAGAGCGCATCCAGATGGCGCTGCCGCTCGATGAATCATCGCTGCAAACAATGCAATCGCCCAAGTCGCAGCCGCGCGTGTCCTTTGGCCAGTTGGTGGAAAATGGCTATATCCGCGCCGGGTCGCAACTGGTGGACAAGAAGCGTCGCTTTGGGGCGATTATTCGCGCCGACGGTTCGCTCAAATGGGGCGACAAATATGGATCGATCCACAAAATCGGCGCGATGGTGCAAAATGCCCCTAGCTGCAACGGTTGGACCTATTGGTATTATCAAACCCGCACCGGCGAGTTGAAGGTGATTGACGAGCTGCGCCAGACCTATCTGCTCGCCACCGAACCATGATCCAGCTCTATTTGCGGCCCTGCGCTTATGTCGACACACCGATTGGCTATGACCAGCCGGTCGAGCGATTGGCTGGAGGCATGCTGTATTTTCCGCATGGGAGGTGTTGACCACCGAGGGTGGACGGCGGACGGGCAAGCAATTGATCCCGGTAAGCGCATTTGATACCTATCACGACAGTATGTCTCAGGATCAGCGCGAACGGCTCGATGGCCTGCGCGCCAATATCCTGAAACCGCGCACACCACTCAACATGGGTGAGCGCAACATCCCGCTCGACCAGCCGAGGGTGATGGGGATTCTCAACTGCACCCCTGACAGTTTTTCCGATGGCGGCAAACATGGTGATGCGCCTGCTGCGATTGAAATGGGCGGTGCGATGACAGCGGCCGGGGCAGCGATTATCGATATCGGCGGCGAATCCACCCGCCCAGGCGCACCGCTGGTGTGGGAAGGTGACGAAATTGCCCGCATTGAACCTGTCGTGCGCGCAATGGCGAACAGCGGTGCTGCGGTTTCTGTCGATTCGCGCAAAGCTGCCGTCATGGAGGCGGCACTGGCGGCAGGCGCGCGGCTGATCAACGATATTTCGGCTTTGCGCTATGACGACCGGGCGATTGCGGTCGCGCTGTCGAGCGATTGCCCGATTGCCATCATGCACGCGCCCAGCGCGAGCAGCGATCCGCACAAAAATGACGCAGGCTACCGCGATATCCTGATAGATATTTACGACTGGTTTGAAGACCATATCGAAGCGCTGGTCGCCAAAGGCATTGCGCGCGAACGGTTGATTGTCGACCCCGGCATAGGCTTTGGCAAGTCGCTGTCGGACAATCTGACGTTGATCAACAATCTGGCGCTGTTCCATGGCCTCGGCTGCCCGATCCTGTTCGGCGCGAGCCGCAAACGGATGATCGGTGCGTTGTCGAATGAGGCAGCGGCTGACGCACGGCTTGGCGGCTCGCTGTTTTTGGCGATGAAAGCAGTCGAGCAAGGGGCCCACATCGTTCGGGTCCATGATGTGCCGGAGACGGTGCAAGCCATCCATGTCTGGCGCGGTTTGCGCGACGCCGCATTGACGGCTTCGGTCTAAACTGATCTGGCAATTCGGAAAGGTCAGTTCCACAAATAGTATTCAAAGTTCGCGAAATAGGATTTTCCGTTATATTTTTTTTCAGGATGCTGAATAGTTTTGGATGAGTATCCGGTAAATCTGACTGCTGCAATTTTGCCTGAACTGGTTTTCAAACAGCGAAACTTTCCCTTGAGCGCCTTGTGCAAAAAGGCGCCCATAGGTTTGAAATCCTTGGTCTTACAGATATCTAAACTGGGAGGCTTGGGTGCGGCGTTGCTATATTCCGTGGGGATAGTGGCGGAGTCCCAAGATACGCCATTCGCATGCGCAACATTAATTGAATCGTTCGATGACCAAGGAAAGGTATATCTGGTGAAATAAATGTCGCTTTGCGGTGTATGGGTTTTGACGAAATGTCGCCATCAATGTCAAAATAATCGGAAGTTTCCGCGACGGACTGTGTGTAGTGGTCATAGCGTAGTTGGAAAAAACCAGTTTTGGGCAGCTGGCTAATGACGGATTGCAGCAATTTTGTATCCAACTGCGGTTTAACGGTCAGTGGTCCATTGGCCGAAATTTGTGCGAATGATGCGCTGACCCGACCTTGCCGGTTGGGTGCTGTCACATCAACTCCGTTTGCGAGTATACGTCCTTCGCAGGCCATGCTGAGGGACGGATCTCCGGGCATATCATGCTTCATGAATAGCACGTTGAAGCCATCGTCGGCGCTGTTGGGAACATAACTGCCATCAGGCTTTGGAAAACCTGGATTAAAAATCGGCCCCACCGATTTGGCGGTGCTGAGCGGAGCAATTTTTGCTTTGGGGTCACCAATTGCCGCTGGGCCAGTGAAGCACTGGCCTTGCTTTTCAAATATGATCCCCTTGGTTTTCCAAACTGGATCGGCGGCGCCAGGTGAAACAGAAAAACGCAACTGTTGGTCAACAGGGGCCGCAGAAAGGGGTATCGAGACAAATACCGCAGAGCCCAATGCTAGCTGGAGAAATTTAGAAAATTGATGTGACACGCGATTCATGAAAATCTCCCTCTCGTGACCCACAGCGGTTTTTCCATAGCTTCGCATGATTTTCCAGTGCAAAGATAGATGTGCGTTTTTTGTTCAATGGCGACAGCTTGACGAGGCATGTATATGAAAATGATCACCGCTTATGTCGCCACTGGCATCGCCTTCGCATTGATCGATAGTGTGTGGCTGCGCAGCATGTATGCGCGGCTCTATAAGCCGGAAATCGGCAGCCTCATGCTCGACAGCGGCTTTCGGATGTGGCCTGCGATCATTTTCTATCTGCTCTATATTTTGGGGATGATGATCTTCGCCGTTGGCCCGGCACTGGCATCGGGGCGTTGGCAAACCGCTTTATGCTGGGGCGCGATGTTCGGCTTTTTCTGCTATATGACCTATGACCTGACCAACCACGCCACGCTGAAAACATGGAGCGTCAAGGTGACGGTTCTCGATATCATCTGGGGAACGGTGCTGACGGGATCGGCGGCGACCGTAGGCTGGTGGATCACCACGCTGATCCACGGCAAAAACTAGGCGGCGTTGCTCTCGATACCCAGATCGGCCAGCTTGCGGTAAAGCGTCGAGCGGCCAATGCCGAGACGGCGCGCAACCTCGGTCATGCGACCGCGATAATGGCCAATGGCAAGGCGGATGACGTCGGCTTCGATTTCCTCGAGCGGGCGCAAATTGCCGTCTTGTTCATACAGCGCAACGCCGATGCCTTCGCTCATCTGGATGGGTGTGGTTAGCTGCCTGCCGACGGCAGCCGCGATTTGCGGGAACTCATCGGCGGTCAGTGCGTCACGATCACACAGCACCGCAGCGCGAAACAGCGCGCTTTGCAACTGGCGGACATTTCCCGGCCAATCATAGGTTTTGAGCAAACTCAAGGCTTCGTCGGTAATGCCAAGGCTGCGCAGCCCGGGCTGGGTTGCCATGCGCGCAAGGAAATGGCGGGCGAGTGCCGGAATATCAGCCGTGCGTTCGCGTAATGGCGGAATGCGCAATTGGACGATGTTGATCCGGTAATAAAGATCTTCGCGGAAAGCGCCGCTGGCCAGCAGTTCGGCAATGTCATTGTTGCACGCCGAGATTACGCGCACATCGACGCGGTAGCTATGTGGGCTGCCCAAAGGCTGGATTTCATTCTCGGTCAGCAACCGGACAAGGCGAACCTGTGTTTCGGTGGGGAGTTGATCGATTTCGTCGAGGAAAATTGTCCCGCCATCGGCCTGTTGCACCAGCCCGACGCGGCGGTCGAATGCTCCGGTGAAGGCGTTCTTCTCATGCCCGAACAGCACCGAATCGAGCAGATTGGGCGCAATCGCTCCGCAATTGACTTTGAGCAGCGGAAGTCGCGCACGCGGGGAAGCGCCATGAACCGCATCGGCCACCACTTCCTTGCCAACACCACCTTCGCCTTCGATGAAAACCGGGGCGCGCGAACGAGCAGCTTTTGCGGCAATGGCGAGGGCGCTGCGATAGGCGGGGGCAGTGGCGATAATCTCGTCAAAACCCAGCGGATGGGTAATTTTCTCGGTCAGCGGCTGAAGCTCGCCAAAATCTTTCGAATGCTCTGCCGCCATGCTGAGCGCGGCAATCAGCCTTTCGGCAGCGACCGGTTTGATCAGATAATCCGATGCCCCGGCGCGCATAGCCTCAATCGCGCTGTCGGTCGATCCGATCGCGGTCAGCAAGAGCACGGGCAGGGCAGGGCGTCGCGCCTTCAGTTCGGCGATCAACGCCGCGCTGTCTGACCCCGGAGCCCATTCGTCGAGGATGATCGCGTCGAGCATCATCCCGTCCTGCGTGCCCAGCATGGCAATTGCGGTTTCGGCATCACGCGCAAAAATGGTGCGCCAGCCTGCACGACTGGCGATAGCCGACACCAGCCGGCACTGGGCCGGTTCGTCGTCTACCAGCATTAAAAGGCGCGTGTCTTTTTCAGCCATCCTGTGTCCATCGGAGCAAATTTGATCCCGATTGGTAACAGGAAGGAGTAAAGAGCCGATTAAGCACGACGAAAATTGTGGACATCCTTCCCACATCTCCTTGGTGCTTGAGCCTGCCACTGCTTGCGGTTATGGCGGATTAAAATCACCAAAGCTTGCAAGGAGGCAAAATGGCTGGGCAACAGGATATGCGCGCTGCGAATGAAACCTATGGTGGGTTTTTGTCGCTTTTGAAGTGGGGAACTGTCGTCACTGCCGTGATCGCGGCACTTGTCGTATTGATTATCGCCTGACGTGACCAAAATCGCTGTCCTGCGGGAAGTCGCCGCTGGCGAAACCCGGGTTGCTGCCTCGGCGGAAACGGTGAAGAAATTCGTCGCGCTAGGCGCAAGCGTTTCGGTTGAAAAGGGCGCTGGCCTGACCGCGTCGGTATCCGACGCCGAATATGAGGCCGCTGGCGCTTCTGTTGGCACTGCTGCCGCTGTGCTGAAGGATGCGGATATTGTTCTGGGCGTGCAGGGGCCTGATCCCAAGGCGCTAAAGGGCTTGTCCAAGGGCGCATGGGTTGTCGCCGGACTTGATCCCTTTGGCCAGCGCAAGCGCGTCGATGACTATGCCAAGCTGGGCGTCGAGGCGCTGGCGATGGAATTCATGCCACGCATCACCCGCGCGCAATCGATGGATATCTTGTCGTCGCAATCCAACCTTTCGGGTTACAAGGCGGTGATCGACAGCGCAGGGGCCTATGGCCGCGCGTTCCCGATGATGATGACGGCTGCGGGTACGGTACAGGCGGCGCGTGTATTTATCATGGGTGTTGGGGTTGCGGGGCTACAGGCGATTGCGACTGCGCGGCGTCTTGGCGCGCAGGTTTCGGCCACGGACGTGCGTTCGGCAACCAAGGAACAGATTGAAAGCCTCGGCGCCAAGCCGATTTTCGTGGAAAGCGTCGCCGGTATCGAAGGCGAAGGCGCGGGCGGCTATGCCACCGAAATGTCAGAGGAATATCAGAAGGCACAGGCCGAGCTGGTATCGTCGCATATTGCCAAACAGGACATCGTCATCACCACCGCGCTGATCCCCGGACGCGCGGCACCGCGGCTGATTTCGGACGCACAGATCGCATCAATGAAGCCCGGCAGCGTGATCTTCGACCTTGCGGTCGCGCAAGGTGGCAATGTCGAGGGATCAAAGGCTGATGAAGTCGTGTTGAAGCACGGCGTCAAGATCATTGGCCACAGCAACACCCCCGCACATCTCCCCGCCGACGCCTCCGCCTTATTCGCGCGCAACCTGTTCAACTTCCTCTCCGCCTTCTGGGACAAGGAAGCGGGCCGCCCTGTGCTCCCCGACGACGATGAAATCACCACCGCCATTCGCCTGACCAAGGATGGCAAGGTGGTGAATGAGAGGCTGTTTGGGTGATTATTTCGAGTGTCCGGATTGTGGCTGCCGTTGCGCTCGTCTGGTCGTTTCCGGTGGACGCGGAGCAGCAACGTGACTTCCGCTTTACCTTCGAGACCTTCCTTATTCCGGATAAAGGCCCTGACCAATTCGTTGTAAAAAAAGACGGGGTTTGGCTTTCTGGCAAAGCAATACCTAACAGGCTTGCCAACCTAACGGCTCCCGTTCCCATAGCCAAATGGGAATATGTCGTATCCCCTGAGATGTTCATCGGGATGGCTCGAGGTGATGTTCCTATAGGATGTGCAATAAACCGCACTAAGAAGGGACGGACGCAAATATGTTTTGCTGATCCCGATCAATCGGGGTTTTTTACGCAATGGTTTTTCCTGGGTGATCCGACAGTGTTTACCGCCACGAACTACAAACTATCTTTGCGACGTCCCAAACCTCTGCCACCGGCGCGGTATCAGTTTACGTCCTTCGAAAAGGTGGGCGACGAAACTCCAGGCACCCGATTTGAAATCCGACACATGGAAGGCCGTTTGGAAGTGTGCAGATTTGACGGTTTGTGTACGCATAGTGGACCACGCATTGAAAAAGCGGGGGCGGGCGAAGTCAACTTCCTTGGCGGGAAATTTTCCTATGTTGTTCAAAATGATGAAAGTATACAGGTAACAGTTAAGGACCCGATTTTGCCTCAGACTTTTTTGGTCAGATAGAAGCAATAATCTGGGCGGCAGAACTGCGACAATTCGGAGAAATTCTTTGGACTTCATCTCAATCCTATCCATCTTCGTACTGGCCTGTTTCGTCGGCTATTATGTCGTCTGGTCGGTCACACCCGCGCTGCACACTCCGTTGATGGCGGTGACTAACGCGATTTCCTCGGTGATCATCGTCGGCGCGCTGATTGCGGCGGCGGCTTCTGGGGCTCCCGGGGCGAAGTGGCTGGGGCTGCTGGGGGTTGTGCTTGCCAGCATCAACATATTTGGCGGCTTTGCCGTGACCGAGCGGATGCTCGCTATGTACAAGAAGAAGGAAAAGTGATGGCCCTCTCAATTCCGTTCGCATCGAGCGTAGTCGAGATGCCTTTCAGTCACGCGCAAACTCCCGGTGTCTCGACTTCGCTCGACACGAACGGAGACTTTTAATGGAACATGCCGTCGCACCCGCATGGGCCACGCTAGCTTATCTTGTTTCCGGGGTATTCTTCATACTAGCGTTGCGCGGGCTAAGCTCGCCTGCTTCCTCGCGCCGGGGCAACCGTTTCGGCATGGCAGGGATGCTGATTGCTGTAGTGACCACATTGGTAACGCATGTGCCGATGATCATTGGCGACGCGCAGAACAGCTATCATGGCCCCGATTTTGGGACCATCGGACAAATCATTGGCGCAATCGGCATTGGTGCGGTGATCGGGATTTTCACCGCACGTAAGATTGCCATGACCGATATGCCGCAGCTGGTGGCAGCGTTTCACTCGCTGGTGGGTTTGGCCGCAGTGCTCGTGGGATGGGCAGCTTATCTGAACCCGGAAGCCTTTGGCATTGTTGGCGAAGACGGGATGATCAACGGTGCCAGCAAGATCGAAATGGCGCTGGGCATTGCAATCGGTGCGATAACCTTCTCGGGCTCGGTCATTGCCTTTTTGAAGCTTGCTGGAAAAATGAGTGGCGCGCCGATCATTTTGCCTGCGCGGCATCTAATCAACGGCGCATTGCTGCTGGCGATTGCTTTTTTCACCTTTGGCTTTTGGCACTCGCAATCGTTGGTCGATATTGCGCTGCTGACCGCACTGTCCTTCCTGATCGGCTTCCTCCTCATCATCCCCATTGGCGGCGCGGACATGCCGGTCGTGGTGTCGATGCTGAACAGCTATTCGGGCTGGGCAGCTGCGGCGATGGGCTTCACGCTGCACAACAGCGCGATGATCATCACAGGCGCGCTCGTTGGCTCATCGGGTGCGATTCTGTCTTACATCATGTGCAAGGCGATGAACCGCAGTTTCATTTCGGTGATTGCGGGAGGCTTTGGCGCAGTCGCCGATGCTGGTGGCGGTGAGGCGAAGGAACAGCGGCCGTGGAAGCGCGGCTCAGCCGAAGATGCCGCCTATATGATGCAACAGGCCGAAAGCGTGATCATCGTTCCCGGTTACGGCATGGCGGTGGCGCAGGCACAGCATATTTTGCGCGAAATGGCTGACTTGCTGAAGAAAGAAGGCGTCAGCGTCAAATATGCGATCCACCCCGTTGCGGGCCGCATGCCGGGGCATATGAATGTACTGCTCGCCGAAGCCAACGTCCCCTATGACGAGGTGTTCGAGCTGGAAGACATCAACAGCGAATTTGCCCAGACCGATGTCGCCTTCATCATCGGCGCAAACGACGTGGTGAACCCCGCGGCAAAGACAGACAAGACTTCACCGATTTACGGAATGCCGGTGTTCGATGTCGATAAAGCCAAGACCGTATTCTTCATCAAGCGCAGCATGGGCGGCGTGGGCTATGCGGGCGTCGATAACGACGTCTTCTACATGGACCAGACGATGATGCTTTTGGCGGATGCCAAGAAGATGGTCGAGGATATCGTCAAGGCCTTGCAGCACTGATCTGCTTCACGCTATTGGCAAGTCCCAACACGGTTCAAACCGAAACCGTAGCCCTGAGCCTGTCGAAGGGCGCTTCAAAGGACAGAGTAAACCTTGAGGCGTGCTTCGACAGGCTCAGCACTACGGTTTTGTTTTTGATGTAATTACAAATTATGCAGGGCAGGGAAATATGCGCAAAATCGGTCTGATCGGGGGGATGAGTTGGTATTCCACCGAATTCTATTATCGCCGGCTCAACAAACAGGTGCAGCGCCGGGCAAATGCCATGTGCAGCGCGCCGTTGATCCTCGACAATCTCAATTTTTGCGATCTTGCCAAGGCGCACACCGAGCAGGATTGGGACAATGTCGGACAGGTGCTGGTCACATCGGCCAAGCGGCTTGAACAGGGGGGGGCAACCGCGATCCTGATTGGCGCGAACAGCATGCATAAGGTATATGACGCAGTGGCCGCTTCTGTAACGGTACCCGTGATTCATATCGCCGACACTGTTGGTGCGAAGATGAAAGCAGACGGCATCAAATCTGCAGCGCTTATTGGCACGCGCAATGTGATGGCCGAAAGCTGGTACCGCCAGCGGCTCGTCAAACATGGCGTGACCTTGCTCCCGTGGGAGGCAGATGACGTCGATGAACTGGAGCGCATCATCTACGACGAGCTGATGGCAGGACAGGTGGTGCGCAATTCGGAACGCGCGCTGAAAACCATGTTGACCGAAATTGACAAGGATGGCGCAGACGCGGTTGTTCTGGGCTGCACCGAACTGGGCATGATCGTTGATACCAAGGCCAATGTTCTGCCGGTTTATGACAGCGCGGAAATCCATGCCGATGCCGGGGTTGAATGGATTTTCGGCGACGCACCCTGAGAGTTTGCCATAGGGGCTTGGCAAGCCATCGTTCATAAGGCAGACTTTAACCCATGAGGATGAGGAACCAGGGCTACACCGCCATCGCCGCCGCTTGCATGCTGCTCACCACGCCGCTTGCTGCCAAAACCATCAGCGTGCCTGCCGGAAAAGACGCGCAAACCCGTCTGCAAGAAGCGCTGATTTCGGCCGAACCGGGCGACGTTGTTTCGCTAGGCGAGGGGCGCTTTACCCTGACCGATGGCCTGTCGCTCGATGTCGCAAAAGTCACGGTAAAGGGGCAGGGGAGCGGCAAGTCGATCCTGGACTTCACTGGACAATTGGGCGCGGGTGAGGGTTTGCTCGTTACTTCCGATGATGTGGTTCTTCGCGACTTTGCGGTCGAAAACACCAAGGGCGATGGCATCAAATCCAAAGGCGCGGACCGGATCGTTTATTATAATCTGCGCGTTGAATGGACCGCTGGTCCCAAAGAAACCAAACGGAGCCTACTGCGGCTATCCAGTCGAAAGCAAGGATGTGCTGGTGGACAGCGTCTTTGTCCGCGGGGCTTCTGATGCCGGAATCTATGTCGGCCAGTCGCGCAATATTGTGGTGCGCAATTCGGTGGCAATCGAGAATGTCGCAGGAATCGAGATTGAAAACAGCTATGACGCCGATGTTCACGACAATCTGGCAACGCGCAACACGGGCGGAATTTTGGTTTTTGACCTTCCCAATCTGCTGCAAATGGGCGGTCGCAATGTCCGCATTTTCGAAAATGTCGTGGTCGACAATATGACTCCCAATTTTGCACCTAAGGGCAATATTGTCGCCAGCGTGCCGACTGGCACCGGCATCATGGTGATGGCCAACCGCAAGGTGCAGATTTTCGACAATATGATTGGAGAAAATGGCACGGCAAATGTGATGATCGTCGGCTATCGCTTTGAGCAGAAAGACCCTAAATATGATCCGCTGGCGCGCGATGTTGCGGTGTGGGGCAACCAGCATGAAAAGGCGGGTTGGGATCCCAAATTTGCCGGCGGCGACATGATCGCAAAGGCGCTGGGCGGGTCTTTGCCCCCAATATTCTGGGACGGTGCCGGTGGCGAAGCGAATAAGCCCTATATTGGTGATCTGGTGCCAGTGTTGAACCTGAATCTGGCAGACATCGCGGCGCAACCAGACACCGCACAGCCGACAATTATGCCGCCGTGGATGACCTCGGTTGAGGAATTGCCTCCCGTGACGCTGCCAGCATCGATGGAGGCTGTGGTCCGCTGATGCGCTGGCTGTTCGCGGCATTGTTATGCCTTGCCGCTGCGGTCGGCGTTTCGGGTAGCAACAAGGCACCAAAGGACGCGGCTGTTACCGGATCGGTATTTCCAGCACGCTTGTCCGAATATGGATTTTTCAATGGTAGGGCTGACAGGCCTTCAAGCCAACTGATCGCGTACCGGCTCAGAACCCCGCTGTTTTCTGACTATGCTGAAAAGCAGCGATTCCTCTACCTTCCTGCCGACAGCCGCCTAGAGGTCGATCGCGAAGGACGCATCGAGTTCCCGGTGGGCACCGCGTTGATCAAGAGTTTTGGTTATCCCGCTGCCAAGGGCAAACTGAAGATCATCGAAACCCGTTTGCTGCTGCACCGCACCGATGGTTGGGTCGCCTTACCCTATGTCTGGCGCGCGGACGGTTCTGACGCCGACCTGAAAGTCGGCGGTGCGCGACTGCCGGCAACGATCCGCCATGCCGATGGCAGGCAAGAAGCGATCAGCTATGCCGTACCCAATAAGAACCAGTGCAAGCAATGCCATTCGAGCCGCAATGAGATCGAGCCCATCGGCCCGATTTGGCAAAATATGATATTTTCCTCCGAAGCCGACCGCACACAGCTTCGCGCGAGGGCGTCGTTCCCGCGCAACGGCTTGTGCGGCGAATCAATCTGGGATGATCCAAAGTCCGGCACTGTCGAACAGCGTGCTTTGGCTTATCTGCGCGTGAATTGCGGACATTGCCACCGGCCCACGGGTTCCGCCAGCAATTCGGGGCTGTTTTACGACGATATCATTGGCGGAGAGGCCGCAATGGGCATAGGCAAACGCCCAGTTGCAGCAGGAAGAGGCGCGGGTAATTTCGATTTTGTGATCGAGCCGGGCCATCCCGAACGCTCTATCCTGCTTTACCGGATGAAAAGCACCGATCCGGGTATCGCCATGCCAGAAGTTGGACGTGCCACTGTGCATGTCGAAGGCGTTGCGTTGCTCGAACAATGGATCAAGGAAATGAAGTCGCGTTGATCGGCGTTATTGCCGCATAGTCCGCTTCAACTCGTAACGTTCACCGCGCCAATCATCGAAATAGCCTTCTATTGCGGGGTGACTCACCGGGCCATGCTCTGAATCCGCAATCAGATTTTGTTGGCTGACATAGGCAACATAGCTGCTGTCTGCATTTTCCGCGAACAGGTGGTAGAATGGCTGATCCTTGCGCGGACGCACATGTTCCGGAATCGCGTCATACCATTCGTCACTATTGGCAAAGACCGGGTCGATATCGAACACCACCCCACGAAAATCGAAGATACGGTGGCGGACAACATCACCGATAGAAAAACGGGCTTCGGCAATATCTGGCATTTGGGGACTCGAAGACATGACCCCTATATCGGCCCGATTGCCAAGCCATTCAACCTTGCGCTTGGCAAAGCCCGAAACATTCGCTAATGGCCGCGCTCTGTCGCACGGGCACGCCGGTTTTCCGGCTTTGACCATCGCCCGTTTGACATGCGGACAGATGCCGGAGTGGTCGAACGGGGCGGTCTCGAAAACCGTTGTGCCAGTAATGGTACCCAGGGTTCGAATCCCTGTCTGTCCGCCACTTTTCTCTCATAACGACTTGAAAAATAGCGATTTGGTTTTAGCGCTAGCTGATTTCCCCATTCGTCCCCACATAGTTGTCTAGCTCAAATGAGTTTGAAGTCGATTTTCGCTAATAAGCCGCCATTCGCTGGCAGAAACCATGCCATCAAGAGCGGACATACGTTCAGGCTTGGTGGATACTGAATTTCGCTTTGGATAGACGTTGTTACAACCCTTCGAATTGTTCATTATCGTTTGATGACAAGCCAGAAATCGTTGACGCAGAAACCAGTTCGGCGTCTCAAGTTAGCAGCTCCAGTAGATCGCCGGTTAAAGCGAGGTCGAACCTTCTTGCACCAGCTTACGAGCGGGATGGCCGGATGGCTGACGTTTGAACAAATGCAACAGGGCATTGATAATCTTCGGGAGGCTGAGTTAGCAAGACCGCTTGAACTCATAGCTCGAGGACGAAATTATGAGGTTAGGGGCGAATTTCCCTTACCCAAGGAAGAAAAGAAACGTGGAACGCCACAGCGGCTTGATTTTCTTCTAGTAAATCACAGCCATCGCGTCGCTATCGCAGTCGAGACAAAGTACAAAAAGAAGGGCAAGCGAATGGCTGGCTCGATAGGCAGCGACGCTCGCCGCCTAAGTGAACTCACAGTCGACACGATCGAGACGCAGATTGCTAGCGGAGCCGCCAAGCCCTTCAGCAAACCGGTTTCAGGCTATGCGTTGCTTCGAGCAATAATTGTCGTGTGGCACCAATCCGACATCATGGAGCAGCTGCGCGTTGAGCCAGACACGGTGAAGCGCCAGTACCTCGGGCTTGTCTCAGCACTACTGCCCGAGGGTGCCGAGGCCAACAGCCGAAATTTTGCTGCGGCGATGCTCGGGAAGCTCGCGACGCGACCGGTTGCCAAAAAAGCAGGTGCCCTCCGACCTGGCTCAACATACACTTACAAACGATTCTGGGTTGCTTGTCTCATTGAGCTACCGAGTTGGGCCACGATTCAGCCTTCATAGCCAAGCATTCTAGGTACTTACAACGGCGAACAAATTGAGCTCACGACTACCTTAAGGATCGGCCATGACCAGTTGAACAACTGAGAACCGACGCATCGCTGACTGCAGCCGCTAACATCCTGCCGTCGGGTTGCACGGGTACGCTACTTCAAAGCCGCCGTTCATTCACGGCGTGCATACCAGAGCAACTTAACGAGTAGACCAACGTAGCATGGCATCAGTCCTCGTATTCGATTTTGCGCAAGGCAACCAAACGATCAGCGCGTCGACGTTCCATTGCCAACTGATTATCCGCTGATTTGATGAAGCGTGCGGCAAAGGCTCGAACCGCTTCGCGATCATAGGTGTCCCATCCAGTCACAAGCGCTTTACGCGCTTCTTGTGCCTCAACGCTGCCGTATTCACCAACCAGAACACCGCTAGAATCGATTACTTTGTCGACGATGTGCATCAGCTCATCTTCGGCCGGTAAAGAGCTAACGATTGCACGAAGTAGCGGGTGCAGGAACTCTTGGCCCTCGAATGCGCGGAGTATGGATAGAACGAATTCAACGCCTTGCCGACCTTCTTCAATTTGGTCGGAGAGCAGTTGATCAGCGTGGTATCTTACACGACCTGGAGCGGTCAGGTAATGACGTTCAACGCCGGACAGATTGTCGCGATCAACGCCTATGACGAATGGGGCATCCCCGGGGCGCAAACACCCCGGCCAACGCCGCCGACGACAATATCGGGCGGTTCCAATATACCGGGCAGGCTTGGATACCAGAGCTAGGCATGTATTATTACAAGGCCCGCATCTACTCGCCCACGCTGGGAAGGTTCCTGCAGACTGATCCGATTGGCTATGAGGATCAGGTCAATCTCTATGCCTATGTCGGGAACGATCCGGTTAATGGAGTCGATCCTACAGGAAATAATACGTACATTGATGAAAAGAAGCCCACAATTGAATTGGGTGAAGACCATATTTCCGCTATTGGCGAACAGGCCATAGACATGGCGGTCGACTCATTCAAAAGCTTCGCCAATGCGGCAAATGATTTCGCAAACTCAGCAATGTCAGGTAAAATCGATCCTATAGCAGCGACAAAGATAGCCATCGTTGTCGCAGGTGCCACTTTCCCCTCCGTTCAACCTATCACGAGCACCGAATTGAATTTAACCAAAGTGATGACTCCAAGAGTCTCTTCGGCTTACAAACCACCGGTTGGAGCTGAGCGGATTGGAGAAGTTAGCCCTGTTAATCCTTCTTTTGGACGGTTGTCGCCCAGCGCGACGCAAGCCCGCACATTGCAGCCCACTGATGCAGTAAGGCAATATAATGCGGCTAGTTCTGCCACAGCGAAGGTCGGACGACCAGATAAAGTAGGACTAAGGCCATCACCAAGCACCGCAATTCAAAATGGAGTTGAAATCGGTAGGAAAATGGTTGATATTTTTGGAAAATTATTCGGACAATAAATTGAATTTTAGGCAGATGACTTGAATGAAAGTTGTAAGAAATATTATTTCCATATTTTCTAGCCAATCTGCATTTTCTGATGCGGCATATGGAAGAGATGACATGGCAAGAAAGAAAACAGACATTATTTTGTCTGATTATATGAATAGAAATATTGATGGAAATTCTTCAGTTATAGAATCTAGTTTGTTAAACTGCTTCCTGTATATGAATTTAGATCATGTTAAAGTAAGAAAATCTTCTTTAATATTTTTTTCACTTATTAAAAAAGACAAATACTTTAATTTAGATGAAAAACTATTTATGTTTAGATACTTATTATCTGTTATATATTTTCTAGAGAGAGAATAATTCTACTATTTTGAATATTAGAAAAAATATTAAATTTAATTTATCTAACATCCGGGCGTCGGTGAAACACAAATTCAGTAGTCCGGACGAAAAGATAGGATGGGGGCATATCCATTAACAAAATACGGGGGACATTGCGTAATTGATATAGTATTATCGTGCAAGTTTACCAATTAAGCATATTCCAATCCGGGTTAACGTTTTAAATAACAAAGGAACCAACAAATTTGTTAGCGCAGGTCCTGCGACGTTCGCCTACGACCTGAACGGCAATCTGACCGGGGACGGCGTGAACAGCTATGTCTAGATGCAAGAGAACCGCTTGGTGAGCGCAGGTGGCGGCAGCAATGCGCAACTGCGTTATGATCCGCTGGGCCGCTTGTATCAGACCGGCGGCGGAACACCGATCACGCGGTTTCTCTATGATGGCGATGAGCTGATTGCGGGAGCCGAAGGCGTGGCGAGGCCACAATATGACCTTACCGGCATAATGCAGCGCCGCTATGTGCATGGCCGCGATATTGATGATCCGGTGGTGTGGTTCGAAGGCGCATCGACCAGCAACATGGCCGCGCGGATGGTCAACCGCAACTGGCAGGGCAGCGTGGTATCGTACACGACCTGGAGCGGTCAGGTAATGACGTTCAACGCCGGACAGATTGTTGCGATCAACGCCTATGACGAATGGGGCATCCCCAAGGGCGCAAACACCCCGGCCAACGCTGCTGACGACAATATCGGGCGGTTCCAATATACCGGGCAGGCGTGGATACCCGAGCTGGGCATGTATTATTACAAGGCCCGCATCTACTCACCACGTTGGGGCGGTTCATGCAGACTGATCCGATTGGCTATGAGGATCAGGTCAATCTCTATGCCTATGTCGCAAATGATCCGGTCAATGGGGTGGATCCGGCTGGGAAGGCGAAGCAAGAGAATTCAAAGAAGGACAAAAAAGCGGAAGGATTTGTGTTGGGACTGGCGACAGGTGCGATTGATACAGTTTCTGGAATGATAGATAGTCAGGCTAAGCCATCGATCAAACCAAATCTCACCAAACAGGCTCGAATCGAAACGAAGGCAGCAGGTAAAATTATTTCATCGGCTAGTTGGGCTGTTCAAGTTGCAGTGGCAGTTGGAGATTACAAAGGTCAAGTGGCAAGTGGCACGCCAAAGGATGAGGCTGCAGTAAATGCTGGTACTAATGCAGTGACATCGATGGCGGTGGGATATGTTGCGGGTACAGCTGTAGTAGCCGGTTGCGCCTCATCAGGAGGGTTAGGCTGTGCAGTAGCCGCTGGAGCTGCGGGTGCCGGAGTTGGAATAATTTCTGACTTGTCTGGGTTTCTAGAGGGTCGCAAACCGCACAACAAATCTGTATAAGTCAGTACGTGATAATCCGAATGTGAAGCCTTATGGGCCAGTGAAGCTATGGTTTAGCGTCAACGAGGCGATTGATGATGCAGTGTCAAGATAATAAAGACGTCATATGCCTCATGAAGGTAAAACTTTCGTATATTATTCCTGGGATGTCAATTGTTTTTACCATTTTCGCTTTACCAATTTATACTGGATTTAATTTGGATAGCAGTGCCTACTATAGGGCATTTGGAAACTATATTTTTGTTATCTTAGGTATCTGTATATTATTAACGGCAAAATTCTATTCTCAGTTTTTTATCTATAGAAATTGCTTTGTAAGGCTCTCTACAAGGGGTTTACACGTTGGTGGACATATAGCTATGTCATTTGAAGATTCTTCTGTCGATTTAAATGTTAAAGTATCTGGAAATGATATTATTTTTAAAAACAATGACAAAATATTTATTCTC
>JADKHG010000005.1 GCA_016721875.1 Sphingomonadales bacterium
GCCCGGCACCTGCACCGCAATCCGATCTTCGCCCTGATGACGGATAATCGTCGGCTCCAGCGTGCCCAGTGCGTTAATACGGCGATCGATCACGTCTTTGGCAGAATCCATCGCCTGACTCAGCGCAGTAACGGCCCGGACGGCCGGGGCCAGTGTGATGCGGTTGCCGTCAGTGAATTCCATATTCCAGTCGCGACCGCCACTGGCGCCCGCAGTCTCCCGCAATCAATGCCTTGCGCGCGGCATCAATCTTGCTGCTGTCTGTGACAGTGAAGCTCAGCTCCACCGCTGCGCGTCGCATCGCCAATCGCAATCCGGTCGGCACGGCGCATCGCGTTAAATACTGTGTCTTCCAGATTTTCCAGCCGATCGCGCTCAAGCTGAGCCTTGTCGGCCTCGAGAAGAATATGGCTGCCGCCAACCCAGATCGAGACGCAGATTAATCGTTTCTTTCGGGACGAAAGATGGATTACCTCGAGCATTGCTTTGGGAAGAAAGCTGGGAATCATGACCTGCAGCGATGCCAAAAATCAAGGCATTCAGCATCGACGCGCCAGCGAAATCCCGATCGGTGACCTACTCAGGCAATTGAAACAAGAAGACCGGCAAAGCGATCAGTCGTTGGCGGGTTTCCGCACGCTTTGACATCGGCTGGCGTAATGATTTGAGCGCGCGAACCTTTACATTGGGGCCAGTTCGACCTCGACATGGTCGTCAGCAACTTTAATCGCCGACCCATCAGACCGCCACCGGTCACGACTTCGTCATTTTTGGCAACAGCTGATTTTCGCCTGATGCTCTTTGGCACGCTTTTGCTGCGGACGGATGAGCAGGAAATAGAATACGACGAAAATAAGCAACAGCGGCACGATCTGTACCAATGCGGCGGCGCCCGACCCTCCATGCCGCTACAACGGGGTGATGACATGGTCCATCCCCGAAATATTGTCTGGGCAAGAAATAGGGTGCCCCACCCGCAAAACAAACCGCGCGATTTTACCAGAAACTGGCTCAGCGCGCAACGCGGCGAAAACCCTATTCCCAATTTTAATATGTTCCTGCACAAACGGCCTTGCTTTCGACAAAGCCGCCATATAGCCCTTCCATTGCCGCTTTGAGGTACTGGCAGTCAAGGACGTAGCGCAGCCTGGTAGCGCATCACTGGGGGTGTAGGGGGTCGTAGGTTCAGATCCTGTCGTCCCGACCAATTTTTTCCAAACCAGACTGATTGTTTGGCGACGCCGTCTGCCCGCCTATTGACGTGCGTCTTGGCTTCATCAGTGAGGCTCCACAAAGTGTCGACCATGGCGGAAAGCACCCAAAGGCGCTTTTCAAGATGGTGTAACCCTTGAAGCGTGGTTGGCTTTTGGCCGCCTGCAGCACCGACAGGCTCAGGACCAAGCTGTCTTCTAACAGGGCAATGTTCAAGACTATCGGTTTTACGGAATTCGCCAACCGAATCCACATATTTTACTTTCCTACAACATTCCATATAGGTTATTTTTGATTCGCTTAATAGGAGAATCAGGTTATGCCGATATGTGAAATAGACCAGCTGATCGACGAAGTGATTGAACGCGAAGGCGGGTATGTGAACCACCCGGCTGATCGAGGTGGAGCGACGAATTGGGGGATTACCGAAGCTGTCGCGCGGCGGCAGGGCTTTGCCGGTGACATGCGCGATCTGCCGCGCGGCGATGCCGCGGCGATTTACCGGCGGCTCTATTGGGCGAAGCCGCGCTTTGACGCAGTGGCTACACGTGCGCCTGCGCTTGCCGCCGAGATGTTCGATACCGGGATCAACATGGGAACCGGCACTGCGACTGGATTTCTGCAACGCGCGCTCAATGCCTTGAACCGCGAAGGCAAGGATTATCCTGACTTGACCGTTGATCGGCAAATCGGCGCGGCCACAATCGCCGCCCTCGACGCCTTCCTTGCCAAGCGTGGCAAAGCGGCGGAATCGGTCCTGCTGAAGGCAGTCGAGGCGCTGCAAGGCGCGCATTATCTGCACATCGCCGAGGCCAGACCCAGCCAGGAAGCCTTTGTCTATGGCTGGCTCGCCAACCGGATCGGGTAATTTTGTTACGCGATGTAGCGTCAATTTTGTCAACTTCCAGAACAGGAGAAAATAATGCCCCTGATCGAAACCCTGATCGGCCCGATTGCCGCGCTGATCGACAAGATCATCCCCGACCCCAAGGCGCGCGACGCCGCGAAACTGGAGCTGATTAAGCTGCAAGGCAGCCAGGATATCGAGACGCTGCGCACCCAGCTGTCGGCGATCCTTGCCGAGGCGCAAGCCGCCGACCCGTGGACCAGCCGCGCCCGGCCGAGCTTTCTTTATGTCATGTATCTGATCATCCTATGGTCGCTGCCCATGGGGTTGATTGCAGCCTTCCGTCCACAGGCCGCGCTCGACATTGCTGCTGGCATGAACGCCTATCTCGCTGGCCTGCCTGAACCGCTCTACGCGCTCTTTGGCACCGGCTATCTTGGCTATACGGCGGCGCGGCAATGGGGGAAGGTGAAGGGGGTGGAACGATGATACCCACCCTATAGTTCCGTTCGCCTCGAGCGTAGTCGAGAGGCCGTGAGGGCCCATGCTGCCGATGGGTGTCTCGACTTCGCTCGACACGAACGGATTTTTGTGGGGTTGACGCAGACTGGCACCCATCCCTATCCGCCCACCCAGTAACAGGTGCCCCAGGAAACTGGGGTGAAAAGGGAAGCCGGATCAAAACCGGCGCTGTACCCGCAACTGTAACCGGCGAGCGAAGCTCACATACGACCACTGTGCAAACGGGAAGGTCGAGCCAAGCAACGACCCGGAAGCCAGGAGACCTGCCTGTTGCCGCCAGTCCTTCGCCCGTGCGGGAAAACACGGTCGATCGAATGAGGCCCTTTGGGGCGCTCCTTCGCGTGACGGCATGTGAATGCAACGTCATGAAGGAAGGACAGATATATGAAAACATTCGCCCTTGTCACCGCAGCGTGCGCGCTGCTCCCCACACCATTACTCGCATTTGAGGCGAGCGACGACGCGACAATTGTCGTCACAGCCACTGGCAGCGAAGCCAGCCGTGACCAGAGCGGGCAAGCGATCACCGTCATCGAACGCGAGGCAATCGAGCGGCTGCAGCCATCGACCCTTGCCGATCTGTTGGCACGCACACCGGGTATCACCGTCTCCAGCACCGGCCCGATTGGCGGCTTCACCGCTGTCCGCATACGCGGTGCGGAAGGCGAGCAGACGCTGACCCTTATCGATGGCGTTCGAGTCAACGATCCGTCCTCGCCCGGCGGTGGCTTTGACTTTGGCAATTTGCTGGTCGGCAATATCGACCGGGTCGAGGTGCTGCGCGGACCCAATTCTGTGCCGTGGGGCAGCCAATCGATTGGCGGCGTCGTCAACATCTCGACTGCGCGACCGGGCAAAGCTGGTGGTGGCTCCGCACGGGCTGAATATGGATCGAACGACAGACTGAGCGTGGTTGGCCAATATGGCATTGCCACCGGCCCAGTCACCGCATCGCTCGGCGGCGGCTATTTCACCGACGATGGCATCAGCGCCGCCGCCAGCGGAACCGAGCCCGATGGTTATCGCCAATATGCCGCCAATGGCCGTGTGGAGGTGGCCTTGTCCGAAGCCGTATCACTCGACCTGCGCGGCTATTATTTTGACGGCAAGGCCGATCTTGATGGCTTCCCCCCACCCTTTTTCAGCTTGGCGGACACGCCCGAATATTCGACCGCGCAGCAATTGCTCGGCTATGCAGGCATCCGCGCCGATTTTGGCAGGCTGAAGAACCGGCTGGCCTTCACGCTCAGCGACGTCAATCGCGACAACTTCGCCAATCCGGCAGCAATCGCCCCCGACTTCTTTTCGCGCGGGCGCAGCGAACGCTTTGAATATCGCGGCGACTGGTCACTCAACGAGACGATACGCGCCGTGGTCGGGGCCGAGCATGAACGCTCGCGTTTCAACGACGGCTTTCTCGACACCGGCGTCAATGTGACCAGCGGCTATGTGCAACTGGTGCTCAATCCGTTTAGCAGGCTTACCTTGACCGGCGGTGTGCGGCTCGATGACCATGAAACATGGGGCAGCGATACGACGTTCAGTGCCAACGCCGCATGGCGCCCAACTGACAATCTAGTGGTGCGCGCGGCCTATGGAGAGGGTTTCAAGGCACCGACCCTTTATCAGCTTTACAGCTTTTACGGCGACCCGACTTTGAAGCCAGAGCGTGCGCAAAGCTGGGAAGTGGGCGTAGAGCAATGGCTGCTCGACCGTCGGGTGCGGCTGGGGCTGACCGGCTGGCAACGGCGGACACGCAGCCAGATTGATTTCGACCTGTTTTTCTTTCGCTACAACAATATCGCCCGCTCGCGCGGAAAGGGGATAGAGGCAGAGATCGAGCTGCGCCCGACTGACCGGTTCAGCCTGTCCGCCATTTACAGCTATTCCGACAGCGAGGGACGGCAGGACAATGAAGCAACCTATCACCGCCTGCTACGCCGACCAGTCCACAGCCTGAACCTCGCGATGGATTGGAATGCTTATGGCAAGGTCAAATTGGGCGCTGACGTGAAGCTGGTTGGCGACAGTATTGACGGCTTTGGCGGCAGCGAGCGGCTCGACGGCTTTGCACTTGCCGCTGTTCGCGCATCCGCACCGCTAGGTCATGGGCTCGAATTATACGGCCGGGTCGAAAATATCTTCGACACCACTTACCAGACCGTCGCAGGTTACAAAGCCTATGGCCGCAATGCGCATATCGGCGTCAGGATGAAATTCTAAGGCAATTGAGTAGAGCGGCAAAGCCCGCTAACAGCAAACAAACTGGAAGGAAGACGTGATGACCATCGAAACCCTGAACCCGCGCAACGCTGCATGGCCCGCAACGCTTGGTATCGGCACCGTATTGGGCAGCCTTGCGCTGGCATGCGTCTTCCCCTTTGCTGCCTTTGCTACGCTCGCCGCGCTGACGCTTGACCGGCGGACCGGGATTGCGCTGGTCAGCGCAGTGTGGGCGGCCAATCAGGCTGTGGGCTTCCTGCTGATGTCTTTCCCCTGGGACGCGCAGGCCGTCGGCCATGGCATTGCCATTCTTGCAGCGACACTTGCGGGCTTTGGCGTCGCACGGATGGTGTCAACGCGGGTTGGCGACAATGGCTTGGTCAAGGGCATCGCGGCGCTGGTTTCTGCCTTTGTCACCTATGAAGTGCTGCTTGCCGCATATGCGCAAGTTGGCGGAGGTGCAGAGAATTTCTCGGCAGAGATCGTTTCGGGCGTGGCGCTGAACGATGGCCTGTGGTTTGCCGGTTTGATGGCGGTGCGATTTGTGATCGCGCAGACCAGCGGCCAGAAAATTCTGTCAGCGAAGGCCTGAAAAACGCCAGCTTTGCACCTGCTCCCAAGGCCCGCCGAGGTAGCGCCATAGCACCAGTTCACGGATTGCGAGTGGGCGCGACTGGAAGGACGCGCTCAGTTGCGCCAGCAAAGCCTTGGCGACCACTGGTTCGACCTTGTTCTGAATGGTGATGTGCAGCTTTGGCGTGCCCATATCCTGCGGCACAAGCAAACCATGCAAGGCATCGGCAAGCTCCATCCGGATGGCGAGCAGCTCGGGGCTTTGCACTTCAAAGGCCACCCCGCGTCCCAGCGGCATCAAGGCCTTGAGTGTTGCCTCTGGCGGCGCATTCTCCGCGCTGCGAGTGCAAGACGATGACGTATCTCGCCCTCATGCTGCGGCGGCAGATGGTGGAAGAGTGTGATATGCGCGGGCAGAAAATTTCGCTCTGGCGGAAAATGCGTCTGCCGCATCGCATCGGCCCAAACTTGATCGTTCTTCCCCATTTGGGCGGTGACAATTAGCGGATGCATGACATTTCATTAAAGCAAAGGACGCGAGGCAACAATGCTTCGCGTCCCCGCTGCGACCCATCCCGGGGTGGGAGGTGGTTCGAAGCTCGGTCGGCCAGAGCCGGTGCGGAGAGGGATTTGGGGGAGGGTGCACCGGCTCTGGCTTTAGATGCTACCTACCGACAACGGCAAAGCGGTTCCAACAAATTGCCAAACTATCACTGATCGAATTGTTCAATCTATCGAACCTTGCGCTGTGCACCCACTTTGGCTTAGCCTGCAATCAAGGAGAAAAATATGCGTTTGTTGCCACTGCTATTACTGACCGTTGCCACCCCGGCCTTTGCCGCAGAGGATGCAGCGTTGCTGCCTAAGCCCGCGAGCAGCGCGACGTCAGAGGCGAATGCGAAAATAAAGGCCGCGCTGCCTGTCGAGGATGGGCGTGACGAGGCATTTTCCGATCAGGGCTTTATTGCCACGCGCACCGATCCCCTGATCCAGACCGTCGATGGCAAGCTTGTTTGGAATCTCGACGCCTATAAGTGGATGGAAGGCGATGCCCCCGCGACAGTAAACCCCAGCCTGTGGCGGCACATGAAGCTTTTGCGCAAGCATGGACTGTACAAGGTTGCCGACAATGTCTGGCAGGTGCGCGGCTTTGACGTATCGAACATGTCGGTCATCAAAGGCGATAGCGGCTGGATCTTGATCGACCCGCTGACCACCAAGGAAGCTGCAGCGGCAGCGCTTGAACTGGTCAATCAGCAATTGGGCGCTCGACCGGTTTCTGCGGTAATTTACAGCCACAGCCATGGCGATCATTATGGCGGCGCGCGCGGGGTGATCGACGATGTGGCCGCCAAATCGGGCAAAGTCGCGGTGATCGCACCTGAGCATTTTGTTGAAGAAGCGGCTTCTGAAAATGTGCTCGCCGGCCCGGCCATGGGCCGACGCGCCAATTACCAATTTGGTGCCGCGCTCAAGCCTGGCCCGCAGGGGCAGATGGGCAGCGGTATTGGCAAGGCGGTATCCGGCGGCGCTATCACTTTGGTCACGCCCAATGACCTGATCCGCAAGACCGGCGAAACCCGCGTGATCGACGGGGTGATGCTCGAATTCCAGATGGTGCCAGAGACCGAGGCACCAGCGGAGATGAATGTCTATGTGCCAGCAGCCAAAACCTTCCTCGCAGCAGAAATCGCAACCTGTTCACTGCACAATATCCTGACCCCGCGCGGCGCAAAGGTGCGCGATGCGCTTGCCTGGTCGAATTACTTAAACGAAGCAGTCAATCTGTATGCCGGGCGCAGCGATGCCATTATGTCGAGCCATTGCTGGCCACGTTTTGGTCAATCCGAAGTCAAAAGCTGGCTGTCGGGGCACCGCGACAATTATCGCTATCTCCACGACCAGACGGTGAGGATGATGAACCAGGGGCTGACGCAGACAGAGATTGCCGAGGCAATCAAGGCCCCGCCGGCGATTGGCGACCAGTGGTTTAACAAGGGCTATTACGGCACCTACAGCCACAATTCGAAGGCGGTCTATCAGCGCTATCTCGGCTGGTACGATGCTGTACCCGCCAACCTCAACCCACACCCTCCTGTCGAGCGCGCCAAGCGACTGGTTGCAGATATGGGCGGTGCCAAGAAGGTGCTCGGGGCCGCGCAGAAGGCATTCAAGGCTGGTGACTATCGCTGGTCTTCGGATTTGCTGAACCAGTTGGTCTTTGCCGAACCCGCCAACAAGGCGGCGCGTGCACTACTCGCCGACAGCTATGAACAGCAAGGGTATCAGGCGGAATCGGCAATCTGGCGCAACCAGTTCCTGTCGGCCGCCAATGATCTGCGCAACGGTGTTAAGGCGAATGCAACGATCCAGAGCCCTGATATGATCGCGGCAATCCCCACAGGCCTGTTGCTCGAATCGGTCGCAACCCGGCTTGATCCGGCCAAGGTTGCGGGCAAATCACTCGCCGTCAATTATGTGATTAGCGACCGGTCAGAAACGGCGAAGGTCAGCATCGGCAACGGGGTGATGATCAACGAAATGGGGGCTGAACATGCATCCCCAGCGGCAACCGTGCGCGGCCCGCGCCAATTGTTCCTTGCGATGTTGTTCCTGAAAATGCCGCTTGCGCAGCTGGAGATGGCTGGCCTGAAAATCGAAGGTGACCGCACAGCGGTCGAGGCGCTTCAGGCGGCGCTTGATCCGATTCCGGGGGCGTTCAATATCGCCGAGCCTTGAGGGATTGTTCGTAAAAAAATGAGTTTCTAATTGGCCTGCTATCGTCGCCCCGTGCTTGACACGGGGGGTATAGTGATGATCTCATTTGTGATCATCTGGGGCCACAGTGGACCTATGAAGGCTGCTGAAGCGCATAGAAGAAACTAGCGATCCAACTAAAAACTCGACATTTTCGTCGTATTCGGGAAAAGTTGCGTTCTCTTAGGGAGGACTTGGTTTGATAGTTCCAACAGAACTTAACTGCGTGGACATTTTTGCTGGTGCCGGCGGATTTTCAATGGCCGCGATTTCCGCTGGCTTCAATGTGCGAATGGCGATTGAGAACGATCCCTACGCCATTAAAACCTACGCAAAAAACATATGTGAAAAACTGCTCTCTTCAACGGTTTTGATAGCAGAGGATATAACAAAAATTGACGCAGCAGCGGTAACCGCTCAATGCTTTGGACAAGAGGAAGTTTGCGACCTATTATTAGGAGGTCCACCTTGTCAGGGTTTCTCGACCCATAGAATTAAAGACTCAGGTGTAAATGACAAACGAAACGAACTCGTGCTTACCTACTTTGAGTTCGTAAAATCACTAAGGCCTACAGCTTTTCTCATAGAAAATGTTCCCGGAATGTTATGGCCTCGACATCGTCAGTTCATCGAGCTTTTGTACTCCGAAGGTAGGAAAACAGGCTATCGAATGTTTGACCCAGTGACGCTGGATGCTCGCGACTTTGGTGTGCCGCAACGAAGGAAAAGAGTATTCATTTTAGGCATCTTTGATAGGCGTTTTCAAGGTAACTTTGAATGGCCTCCCAAGTCAACACACGGTAATATGGCCGACTGTCTGAATGACAAGACGCTAAAACCTTGGGTGAACTGTGCTAGCGCGTTTCGTCCTCAAAAGCCGACGATCCGAATAATCTGCATATGAACCACTCGGCTGAGCACGAGAGTGTTTGAAAAACGCCGCCAAACGGCGGAAGTAGGAAGGACTCAGGGAGAGTGTTGCCATGCCACAAAGATCACGATGGTCATAAAGATGTGTATGGTCGCATTGACCCCAAGTTGCCCGGTCCTACTATGACAACGGCATGTATTAATCCATCCAAAGGTCGTTTCGTTCACCCTGTGGAGCATCACGGAATAACCGTCCGGCAAGCTGCTCGAATGCAAACATTTCCCGATTGGTTTCACTTTGAAGGCGGCTTGACCAACGCAGGCAAGCAGGTTGGGAATGCTGTGCCAGTTGAATTCGGCGCGGCTTTGATTCGCCACATTAAAGACATGCTTATTTCAGGCCGCGATATCGCTGAACAAAAGAAGGATGCAGAAAGCAGCATGACTGGCGTAGCGTTTCAAACTCATGCGCGCACAATTGATCATCTAGGGCGTGAGCAAATTGCAGATACTCCGACCGCAGTTTCCGAGCTGTGGAAAATGCTTACGACGCGTATGCGCGAAACGTTGATTAAATCTTTTGACGGCCCTGATCAATTGCGGCCGTGACTGATGACGGTCACGGGAATGAATTATGAAGAATTTACAAAGCACTGGCTTGTAATTGGGACAGAAAGTAAGCTGGAGCAGATCGTACTCCCATCGAAGATCGATTTGGCCTTCGATTCGGATGAAGCAAGGCAAAAGGGGATTGGCCGGCTTTCAAGCGCAAAGCTCGGATCGACATTGTTGCTCATCTCTAAGCGCGAAAATTGCGATTTTGTTGTGGCCTTGATTGACTGGCGGGTGTTTGAAAATCCCTATTTAAATCTTTCCGATATCCAGTTTCCAGTAAATGAAGTCAAAAGTTCGAGCGAAATTTTGAGACTTCTACCTTCGATCAAGTCATCTCTCGTGGAAAATATAATCGGCGACGCGAAGCACAAGGATGCTCGATTGCAGCGTGTGCACGCTGCTTGGCTAAAGCCGGAGAAGGAAGCTGGACCTTCGGATACACCGATAAATCAATATCGTCAAAAGTGATAGCTTCGTCCATAAATTCTCTAAATATTACAGAACGCCACCTTAGAAACTGGGCTGTATGGAACGGGAAAGGATCACATGGCACGGGATTGTTCGTGTCAAACATCAATAATGATTTTGAGGCACTTCTTGCTCCGGAGATCAATGACACCGCAGCGATGGCGAGTAGGCGCAGGTTTTTCGAGACATTGTCGAGTTTCGTTGACCCGTTCACCGATCCTGTCAATTCGCGTAATGTCGATCCTAAACCCGAGCTAAGCTATTCTGCGAGGCGCTGGGTTGGCGATAAATCCAGTATTATCATTGGAACAGAAACAGAATTTAATCTCCGAAATATATCTTCAATAGAGCATCAAATTGACGGGCAAATCGATGAAGAAGGCGTTTTTACGGGGCGCATAAAAGCTTTTGGAGCGTGGATGCCTGACGACGTCATAATTAGGCCACCTAAAAATATCCGTATTCCAACGCGAGGCGATAGCAAGCTAGGCCCAATAGGAATTTACATCGGTGCAATGGAGTTTGCTCCACTAAGCACAACACATTCACACCAAGAATTTGAAGCCTACAAAGCGCTGGCAGAGAAATACTCGGGCTTTATGGTTTTTAGAGATGGACTGAAGGTACTTCCTTTCGGCCGATCAGATAGCGATTTTTTTGAGATAGAAGACAGGCGTTCTAGAAATGCTGGGCGCGAGTTTTGGAATCAGCGTCAAATGTTCGGTCGCCTAGCGATTTCACGCGAGAATAATCCAAATTTGAAAGATAAAGCTGGCCGTGAAGGCTTGATTGACAATTTGGCAGCCCAAACGTTGCGCGAATTGATATCCTACCTTCTGAAATATACCGCTCGACAATTTTTTGGATCGTCCTCCAAAGGACGCAAGGAGATATTACCGGAAATCCAAAAGAATAACCGAGCCAAGAAAGCCGAAGAAGAGCGAAACAAGCTAAGGAAGCGTGAGAGAAAAGCCTTTGCTCAGGCGCTCACCAATAAAGATGAGCGGATATCAGAATTTACGGAACGCGTTTTTAATTTTGCCGATAAACTCGAAATCAACGACGAAGCCGACTTGGCTTCGGCCTACAGCACTTTATCCGTGCTTCGTGATGAAACAATAGATTTCCGGCTACCTGAAGTTCCTTCTTCGTTAGGACCGCTCGAAAAAGCGTATTTGAGGTACAAAGGTAGATTTGATAAAATCATATCTATTCTGGCATCAATCGACGACCGTCTGGCTGCGGAGGTGGCCCAACGATATGTGATAGACCCGATCCAATTTTTAAATGACCGGCTTAATGAAAATGCAGCGCAATTAAAAAGTCGTATCGAGCGATGGCAGGCGCAAATTTCCGCCTTGCAACGTGCTGAGTTCGAACGTGTAAGGCAAATTCGCCATGAGCGTATGTCATTTTATGATAACGACTCCGCAGCATTGTTACATGAGCTACGGACGGATCGCATTACGCTCGAGGATGCCTCAATCAGGGCCGACGCGCTTAAACAAAAGTACGATGCAGAGAACGCCCTTATTTTTGCACCGTATATCAACGCGTTGGAAAGCTTAAAGGAAAGCATCGATATCGATCTTCTTGCTGGCTATGGTGCAAGTGAGGCAAGTGAACTCAGGACCGAAATCGACCGATTAAACAGCCTTGCTCAGTTGGGTATTTCAGTCGAAATCATCGGCCACGAGCTGCAAAGCTATGACTACATGATAGGCAATGGGCTTAGAAAATTGCCCAAGAAAATGTTAGATTCTGAGGCGGTAAAGGATATCGCTTTCGGCTATGAGGGAATAACCGATCAATTGAGATTCCTTTCACCGCTGCGACTAGCTGGTCAGCGAATTCAAAAATGGATCACAGGCGAAGAAATATTTGCCTACGTCTCGGAATTTTTTAGAATTCCTCTTGCTCATAATAAAATACAATTTTCAATTTCAGATAAATTTAAATATTTTAGGGTTTTCGATCAGCAGTCAAGACTTTTACCTGTATTTATCAATTTAGTGAATAACAGCATCTATTGGTTAAGTTTCGAAAATGACATAACTAGAAAAATTATATTTGATATTATTGATGGAAAGATTATCATTTCTGATAATGGTCCGGGCGTGAGTCCGGAAGATATTGATAGTTTGTTTAGTCTATTCTTTACAAAAAAAGTAAGGGGAGGTCGTGGTGTTGGATTATATCTTGCTAAATCAAATTTAGCAGCCGGGGGCCACCGAATTGCATATAGGCTGCCTTCGGACGATCTACCCCTAGGCGGAGCAAACTTCGAGATTGACTTTGTAGGGGCTGAGTTACCTTGATGGCAAATTATCAAGATTTTATAAGGGACGCCTTTATTTCGCCTATTCGTTCAGTTTTGATAATAGATGATGATTATCCGACGTTTGATGAAGTTTTGGGTAAACAAGAAGAAGGCAAAAAAGGTAAGAAGGATTGGCATAATAATCCCGATCAAATCAGGAATGTCATCCAGTCGTTTAGATCAAAAAATCGTTCATATCTTGTCGATATTCATGATGGCAAGAATTTATCGCCAAAAGCTGAGCTAGAGAAAGTAAGTCATCTCCATCAATCCGATTTGCTGGTTTTAGATTTTGCACTTGATAAATCAAAAGTTGATGATGGGCAGTTAGCAATCAACATATTACAAAAGATAATGCAGAATCTGCATTTTAACTTGGTAATCGTCCATACGAATACAGACATAGAGAAAGCTTTTTTTGATGTGCTAACTGGAATGATTGGTCGGCATGAACGTGTCCAAACCGAAGCAGACCGGTTAATTGCAGAACAAATTCTTAGAGATAAAGATATTGATATAGAAGGGTTTTATGCGTCTCTGAAAAGCGAAATTGGGGCGTCGCAGTATTTTCACACAATGCGCAATCGCAGAAATTATTCAGCAGCTCTAGCTCGAGGTAATGCTCCCTATGCCTTATTTAAGCAGCGATGTGACGCAGCTGAACTCGACCCTGCGGCGCGCAAAAGAATTCTAGATTACTTTGTAGATGAGTACGGAACCGAGCAATCTCCTCAGATGAATGCGGATATGCCTTCGGAAATCAATTGGTGCCCAGATAAACGATGGATTCGCACTGAATCTGTTTTCGTGGCATTTTCTCCGAAGCCGGATCAAGCGGATTTGATGGATGTTCTTCTCAGCACGCTCGTAAATTGGAAACCAGAGCCGTCGAGACTGTTTCTGACGAAGCTTAGGGCAGCGATGGACGAGTTTGGAGTAGCGGCGCAGTCGCAAGTATTGAATAACAATCTGGCTCTAGCATACTGGTACAAAGGCCTGTTGGAAGCCAAGGGGGATGGTCTCCTTCCTCTCATAGAGGAATCGATATCGCGACATTCAAAGGAGCTACTCGGATATATTTCGTCCGATGTCGAAAAATTTGCGCTAGAAATGGTGAAATCTGATCGAGATGGCCGGCCATCATCAGAAGTATGCAAAGAACATTATAGCGTTGATCTGGAAGACCGAAAAACGCTCGAGGAGGCAACGAAAGAACATAACGCTTTTGTGTCCAGCCACATAAAACTCGGCCGCCACCTGTTCACGGGAGACGTTTTTATTCATCGCGATGAACATTGGGTGTGCCTGACGCCTGCTTGCGATATGATACCGGAGCAAATGAATGCAGGGGACAAACGCGATTTTGGCGGGAGATTGCCCTTTGTCGCGCTGAAGCTTCACCACGTTCCCGCGAAATATACTTTTCACGCTAGCGAACATCAATATGATTCCAGCGAAGTACAGTCGGGCTGCTACGTATTTCTGAAGCAGGAGGGGGGCGTGAAGGTATTAAAATACAACCTTATCGATCACCCCTCTTCGTCCCCTCAATGGAAGCTATTCTTCGCTGATAAAGCTGGCGTTTTCGAAAAGGATAGCCAGCAATTTAAAATCACCGAAATAATAAAAGGTGAGAGGAGGCTGCTGTCGGAAAAAAGGTCTGCGGTTGTTGTTGCCAGACTGCGGTATGAGTATGCCCTAAACTTGATGCAAAAGCTCAATATATCCATGAACCGAATTGGATTAGATTTTTCGACGTCGAACTAGGCTTCTCCTCAAATTTGACGGATCGCTCCCGAGCTTCCTTGCCATGTTCCGCAACCCCTCTATTTCGACAGCTTTCCGCAACTCATCCAATTCAGATTGCCGCACAGCAATTATGGAGCTTACTTCCATTTCTAACTGCGAAAGTAAAATAGGTGAGATCTTATAACTGGCATTCTCCCAATCTCCTTTTGCCAATTTAATCTGCGCAAAAGCGGAGCGTGGCAATCGCAGCCGTTCCGCGACGGTTTTAGTTCCCTGTATCTTCGATAAATGTGCTAATCTTTCAGGAAATGTTGCTAATTCACATGCTGATATGCCGTAACTGGGTGCTGCGTGAGGATCAAAACCCAACACAGCCTGAGCTTCCCAATCATTCGACTCTTTCCCGATATAGCGAGCGCCAGACATTTGCACATGACGGCGTAGTGTTTTGCCTTTGTCGCCATAGATACCATTCAAAAACTTGGATTCAGGATGCAGATAATATTGCGCCAATGTTTCCGCATAGCATTTGAGCATATTATACGGGACACGCTCGCCACTGTCGCGGCAAAATGCAGACGCGGCCGCTTTGGTATGGTCGGTGTCATAAGCCGCCGCAGGTTTAATCGGTCTCGCTTTCGGACGCCGTTTCGTTTCAGCCGCGAATTCTAAAATTTTTTCGGAAAGGGCAAAGGGTGAAATTGACATAGACAGCAAAAATCCGAATGGCTTTACCCTGTCGCGATATTTGCGATTGGCATTATAGCCTTTGAACCAACGTAATAGGTCCGGCGATGTTGCGCCGTAACGGCAAATCGCAGGGTGCAGCATGGCGGCATGATAATCCAACGGGACTTGATTAGGGTTCCAGCAATGGCGGCTCGGACTATCCGCCACCATAAATCGACATGCCAATAGGCTATGCCTTTTCCTAAAACCGAATGGTGAGGTTTGGGCATATCGGTTGGCGCGTTAGCTTCATTAAAGGGTGGTCGTAATTGGCCTAAACCATGTGCCGACACTTTCCGCATGATCGGCGCGTTGTTTTTATCGAGATTGAACAGCGCATATCGCTTGGCCGATACTGCCCAACAATAAAGCGGCTCGAGATCGCCGGTTTCGAGTGAAAAATTCTCAGGTTCAATTTTGAGAATTGAGCCGCCAAAATCATAGGGGTTTAGAGCTTCAAACCAGCCAACAATGTTATTCACTTTGGTAGTAAATTGATCGCGGTCCAGTTCATCCGGTTTGGCAATCGCAATGCTATCTGTGTCGCAAAACGACCATTCCAACCCGCTATCGCTCACTTGCCTTTCGCCTATCGCCAGCATTAGCCTTGCTGCGCCGGTTATCAGCGTTGCCAATAATGGATGAAAATATGCCCCCGTTTCCTCCGCTTTGTCGGTTAAAAAATTAAAGGGTGCAGACGTGGCGCTGTGAACAATTGTTGGAACCGGCGCGGCACGGCGATTGACGTTTATTTCGACAAATATGCCATAGCTTGTCGCATTGGTTAGGATTTTGAGCGCGTTTTGCTCAGTGTCCAAAGCGGCAAGATAATCGCCAGATTGACCTTTCATCGCGACTTTAACCGAATTGCGAAGCTCAATTACACGTTGGTATAAATCGTCGGTTGCGGGATCAACGCGATAGTCGGCTTTCCCGCCTACGTTGACGGGACGCAAACCCGACTGCATTTCACCTGGCATAAACGCAACGGCTTCCAAAACTTCCGGTGCTTTTCCGGTTAGCAGCTTTGATGCGATGCAATCTGCCAAGGTAAACCAAAGCGGTGTGTCGCCCGATGTCAGATAATTAAGGCCGATGGTCGTTTGCTCGCCTTCGTCATAAGCCGCTCGCACAGGAAAAATATCGCCTTGCGGTTTTACCCTGACAAGCATTGTTAGCTGTCGCCATGATTGCGGCCTTTGCAGCCAATCCAAGTCGGCATTTTCGAGTATCGCTTTTGCGTCGTCGGTTGCATTTTGCGTTACCATGCCGTCTGCAATGACAAACTGCCAAAGCCCCATAAGAGTGCAGACAGTTGGATACATCGAAAGGAAATCACACATCATCACTTGGCGCAGTTCGCGTCGAATGCGGACCTCAGACCGTCCGCCAAAATAGGTGCTCATAATGTTGGCAAGCATTTGGCGGGGAAATTGCGATTTGCATTGCTGCCAAGGTACTATGCCCATTTCTTTCAAATAGGCTTTGCCAATGCTGGCTTCACTATAGGCTTTATCCGGCGATAGCTTTGGCAATCCCAATGCTGCTAATCGCGCTGTCAATTCAACGTAACATTCCCATGTCGTTTGCACGTCGCGCGCCGCATATTCGATCATGCTTTCGTTCACCGGACCGGTAAAATCGTCAAAGTCCAGCTTGGGATTTTTGACCATTAAGAATTTCGATAAGTCCGCAAGGCTAAAGCCTCTCGCAAACAGTGCATTGGCTAATGTCTTTACATCGACAAAATGGCCGCGCCGTGGGCGGTTGTTTAGACCGCGTCTGCGTTCGGTTTTTGTATTGCGCTGCCCCATTGGCGATGCAAATCGAATAAACGAGCAATTGCGCGACAAGTGTTTGATTTGGCAATTGGGATAGATTTTCTGTTTGGAAATCGTGAAGGTAAAACCGCCGCGCATGTTCTGATATTCGTTCGAACGTGCTGAACCGTGGCGAATGGCAATGCGCGAAATATCAAATGGTAAATTGAAGCCGATAATCGTTGCACGAAGCTGATAGCCGATGTCGTAAAATATATTGTCGGCAAATTCATCGCGGCTCAAAAGCGACAATCCATTTGCAGCGGTATAGCTTTTGAGCGTTTTCAGCTCAGCATCAGAAACACCTTCAGGATCGAAAAACACGCCCGACCCAAATAGCTTGCCAGCTTTCCGAACCTGATATGTGCCAATCCGCAATGATTGCCCCGCATCGGTCGTTGTTTCGGTGTCAAAAATCAGCGTCCAATCGCTCGCAAATGGCGGGCGCTTTTTGCTTAACTTTTTTGGCTTCTTCTCAATTTCCGATTCTGCAAAAGCGCGTAGCGACAATGCCAAATGATCGCTAATTGGCGGGATGGAATTGCCAGTCATGCCGCGCCATCCTTTTCTGGCAACGCCGCTCGGTCGATAAGCATTTGAGCAAAAACATATAGCCGTTCGATTATCAGTGTCAGCAAATCGGCAAGGCCGAGCAAAAAATGGCCTATTCGATCCAGCATCGGATCGGCGGTTGGATTGAAAACAGGATGATCCTTTTGATCGTCACTGACCTTGCGATGGCAATTGCGGCAAATGGGGACGGTCAAATCATCGCGTTTGTAATCCGCAACATGATGGTCCTCTAAGCAACGCCAATCCCGTTCGCCACAAATGCCACAAACGGGATTGTTCGTTCCCAATTTTTCCAAACGCCGTTGCTTGCGCCGTTCCTTTGCAAGATTGTCGTTCATGTATTTTACCTTTCAAATGATAAGCCGATAGACGTTGTGAAACACCTCAGTTCCGGTAGCAGCGAGCCGATAAAGCGTGTTGGGATCGGTTTCGAACGGGTGAGATTTGCCAGCAGTATCAACCACCGAACGGCCTTCGAATTTCAGCAATGGTGAAGGTTCATTCGAGAGTAGGAATGCGCGAACGGCAGACAGATATTCGCCATTGACCGACGCTGCGTCAAAGTTGGGTAGGATCGCTCTGGAAACTTGGCCTTTTGAAATGATCGTCATTTCTCGGGCGCGGTTATCGTCAATAACTAACGTTCTGCCACGGCGCTTTATGGACACATTTTCTCGCAAATATCTGCGCAGTTTCTCAACTGAAATTCCGACGCTGCGCGCAGCTTCAATTTGTCGACCACTTTGACGGTATGCCTTGATGGCAAGCTCGAATCGATTTCGATCAACGGGACGCAATGGCCGGATTGTTGCTTCACCCGCCTTGGCGTGACCCCGCGCTTGTGAACGCGATAAACCACGGCGTGCAGCATTCGCTATGCGGCGTTCATACTCTGCTTTGTAGTTGCGTTTCTTTGCCAACGCGCTGGACCTTTCGAAGCCCGCAGCGAAATTGCTTGCGGCTCACAAAAGATCGATTGCGAACGGGTTAGAGTCGAATCCTCTTAACCTCATAACCCACGACATTTAATTGCAGCTATTTTGTTATTTGGCGGCGTCCGCAATTAGCGAGAATGTATTTTTCTAAATTTTTATCGCTCAATCCATTTCCTGCAATTTCAGGCTTCCCAATTGCAAGACGTATTTGCTGACACGCTGCCGCCCGATGCTGGTTACAAAAATGTGGATTTTGCTGAATAAGATTTTGAATCGCAGCGTGGATGGCATCTCCGGAACTAGGGCGACCAGTTTTTAACTTATCGGCACTCGGTAAATTACGAGGGTCAAAAATGGCGATTGAGCGGTAGGCTTTGCCATTAAACTTTGCAAAACTCCCGTCCCAATCAATTTCAGGATATTCGAAAAAGAGGGGATCGATTTGGACAGGGCCGCGACTTTCTGAGGGCGCTAAACGATAACCAACTGCGGATAGATTTGAATTAAAAAGTTCATCAAGCAATTGCTCCCTTAATTGCGCAATTACCTCCAATCGTTTTCGCTTAGCAATCAAACCGGCGTTGCCAGCCTCAACCATGTTCAGAAAACTGGACGCATCGCTCATACGTGCTTCGAATTCTTTGAGGCCGAGTGGCAAATTCGCCAACTCGATTTGTTGTTCTGGCGATGCGAAGGTCCGCCAAGCTTCACGCATAGGAACTGCATTTTCCCAAATGCGCTTAATCCGATTTACTGCCATTTCTTATGAGTATTACGATTCCAAAATTATCGCAATTAGCCATCAATTTAATAGCAAAATTGCCTAATTTACGCTATTTTTAGCCATGCTATTAGATCAGCAAATTATCGCTAATTGCAGTTGCGACGATTGGGCAATTCGCTCAGAATTCTGGCTTTCCGAATATGCGCAATCCCTTCCAATTAGGAAAGCCCGACAACGCAATCCAGCGCCTTTGATTTTGAATGGCCACGGAGTGTCATTGCGTGTCGAGAGCGGCGCATTGGTAATTCGGGATGGCTATACCCATTATCCGCAGCAACAGACGAAATATCGCTTTTTCCCTCGCGACCTCGATTTGCCAACGCGGATATTGCTGCTGGACGGTAGCGGCACTCTTTCTTTTGACGTGCTGTCATGGCTATCCGAGCAAGGGGTGGCACTGGCCAGAATCAAGTCGAGTGGTGATATTGCAGTAGTCGCCAGTGGCGCTGGTTATGCAGGCGACCGGAAAAAGGTCGAATGGCAACTGGACATGCGAGCAGATATGTCCAAGCGCATTACCTTCGCGGCAGACCTTATCCGGCGGAAGATTGTCTCTGGCATTCCTACGCTCGAAGCCCATATTCCACCGTCCAGATTGCGCGACATAGCGCTTGCAAAAGCAAAAGCCGGAATTGACCGATTGGATCGCGAAACATTCACCGACATGAACGCGATTTTCGCAATCGAAGGCGAATGTGCATCGGCCTATTTCCGTTCGTGGCAAGGATTGCCTGTTCGCTGGAAAGGCATCACGCGCCGTCCTATCCCGCAAGATTGGCATGCCTATGGATTGCGCAGCTCTCTTGTTACCGGCGTGAAGGCTGAAAACCGCAACGCTTCGCATCCGGTTAACGCCATGCTGAATTATGCATATGCGGTGAAGCTGGCGAAATTGCAGATAGAAGCCATCGCCGATGGATATGACCCAACAATTGGGATCATGCACAACAGCACACGGGGCAGTCGCGCATGGGTACTCGACATGATCGAATTAGAGCGCGCCGCCGTTGATGCGATTGTCCTGCAATTCGTTCACGAAAAGTGCTTTGCCCCAGCTGATTTCATTTTGCGCAAAGACGGCTGTTGCAGGTTATCGCCGCAATTGGCTAGGTTAGTCGCCAATTCAGTCAGCCGCATTTCCTAGAGGGAAGAACATTGAGCGAGACAACATTTGGAGAAGGATTTGACACAACGTTAAAATCCCTTCCGTCGGGGTCATTTTCAACTGCTGATTTTGTCACTGAGTACCGAAAATCATTTCCGGATGAATGGCTTCAGCTTGAAAAGCTTTTTGGCGTCGGGGGAAAGGGAGCGGGACAGCATCACACGGTATTTACAAGAGTGGCACACCACCTCAGTAAACTGGCTAAGGGAGGCAATCTTCAAAAACTTGATTATCGCTCAGCTCCCGATTGGTGGGGTAACGGTGTAGTTCAATTCTGGACTAGAGATGTCGATTCCCAAGTTCCTGCCGTTCCGGGTGATGACATTGATTACGAGTTTCGCGAGGGATCGGTTCTTCTGAAGACTCATCTCCGCAAAGAGCGTGCTCGAGGTCTCTCGAAAAAGAAGAAGCTGGCTTTTCGTGTGGAGCACGGAAGATTATTTTGCGAGCGATGCCAGTTGGACCCTGAGACAGAATTTGGGGAAGAGTTTGGTAGTGCTGTCATCGAGGTTCATCACGCCGCTATCGCAGTTGGCAAAATGAGCGAAGGCCACCGAACGAAGCTATCTGATTTGCAATGCCTTTGCGCGAATTGTCATAGACTCACTCATGCGGAACTCTCGGTTTAGAGCTTTGAGGTCACGCGTTGGCGTTTACACGGCGCTCGCTACGATTGACTGCAATGGAGGTTAGCACATGCGCAAGATTGGAGACCGCTCAGAGCGTGCAAGCGACTTGATTGTAAACCGCGTCACATTTCATTTGTCGCGAGGTAAGACGGAAGCTGAAATTTTTCCTGAGATGATTGGCAATGATGTGACCCAAGATGAGATTCCTTTGCTGATCCAACTTTCGCGACAAAGAACAGCAGCGGCCCACTTAGCCTACCGTCAGGACATGCAGAAATCCGCTCTGGGCTGGATTGCATTTGGAATAGCAATGTTAGGGATCGCATTTTTCCTATCGAACGGCGATGTCCCATTGCTTCGTCAGGGTCGGCTTACATTAGGATGGTTGGCGGGCGCAGGAGCGGTCGCTTACGGGATTTGGCGCTATCTCGATCCGAGCTACAAGGGCAATTAAATGCCGCTTTCTGAGAGCACAAGCCGACCCCCGACTCTTGTGAGGCAACTCGCAAAATAGGATGCAGGGAGTTGACAGTGTAGTCAGCTCCCCGCGTTTCTGTGCTGTTCGCTATACCCCCCGTGCTTGACACGGGGTTGGGCTATCGCGGTCACCAAAGAGCCAAGCCCCGCATCAAGTGCGGGGCGACGTTAATTAGAAACTGGTCAACCTGTGGTTGAGCGGACCGCTTGGATATGCCTTGCCTTTTCCTCTTCCGACAAAAACGATCCGGCGAAACTATTCTCCGCCAGTTGCACAATCTCTTCGCGGTTCAAATCCAGCGCATCGGCTATCGCCCTGAAATTGGTGTTCACATAGCCACCAAAATAGGCCGGATCGTCCGAATTGACCGTCGCCCGGATGCCCAGATCGAGCATCCGCTTCACGGGGCTGTCCTCGATGCGGTCGATCACGCACAGTTTGAGGTTTGACAGCGGACAGACAGTAAGCGTCTGCGTATCAGCGACGATCCGCTGCACCAGCGCCTCATCCTCCAGCGCGCGGTTGCCGTGGTCGATGCGGTCGACCTTCAACAGATCAAGCGCTTCCCAGACATAGGAAGGCGGGCCTTCTTCTCCGGCATGGGCGACCAGTTTCAAACCCTTTGCCTTGGCGTCGGCAAAGACGCGCGCAAATTTGGAAGGCGGGTGCCCGACTTCAGACGAATCAAGCCCCACCCCGGCAATGCGGTCCAGCCAAGGCTCGGCCTCGCGAAGTGTCGCAAAGGCAGCCTCCTCATCCAGATGGCGCAGGAAGCACATAATGAGCCGATAGCTGATCCCGAAACGCGCCTGCCCCTCGTCGAGCGCGCGCAATATCCCACCAATTGCGGTGTCGAAGGCAACACCCCGCTCGGTGTGGCCCTGCGGATCGAAGAATATCTCGACATGGCGCACTGCATCGGCGTGGGCGCGTTCGAGATAGGCAAAGGTCAGGTCGAAAAAATCCTGCTCGTGCAAAAGCACGCTCATTCCTTGATAATAGATATCGAGGAAATCCTGCAGGTTGGAAAAATCATAGGCCGCGCGCACTTCCTCAACGCTGGCAAAGGGGATGGCAACTGCGTTGCGTTCAGCGAGCGCGAACAGCATTTCGGGCTCGAGCGAACCTTCTATGTGCAGATGCAGCTCGGCTTTGGGTAATGCGTCGATCAACGCGTAGCGCGCCTCGCGGTCCATTGTCATACTCGCTTCCCTGCCAATATAATCTCCGCCCCAGCCTTGTTCGCCCGGATTTCCTCCTCGGTCAGGCCGTTTATCTCGTGCGGGAAGACCAGCCAATCGTCGGTCTTGTGGACATAGAAATCTGGCGCCAGATCAGTGTATTGCGGGCCGGTTTGAAATAGACCGTGGCGATCTTCACCGTGCGCGGCATATTGTTGCGGCAACGTAGCTTGAGTTCGCGCAGGAAAGCACGGATCGAGCGCCCGCTGTCGAACACATCGTCAATCACCAGCAGCGCGTCTTCGGGGTTCAGCGTGTCGATCAAATAGCCGAGCGCATAGACGCGCACTTCGGGTTCCTGCTGGTCTATGCCGGTATAGGAGGATGTGCGGATAGCGATATGGTCGCAGTCGATGCCGCGATATTCGAGCAGTTCCTGCACCGCGATGCCGATCGGCGCGCCACCGCGCCAGATGCCGACAATATGGGTCGGGCGGAAATCGGATTCAGCGATCAGATTGGCAAGGCGGAACGAGTCTTCAAGCAACCGGTCCGCCGTCAGATAGACCTTAGACCATGATGACATTAGCGACGCTCACATTTCCCCGCGCGCTTTGCGGATCGCATACCATTTTTCGACATTGGCATTATGCTCTTCCAGCGTGTTCGCGAACACATGGCCGCCCTTGCCGTCGGCGACGAAGAATAATGCCTCGGTCTTCGCGGGATTGAGCACTGCCTCAATCGCCGCACGCGAGGGGTTGGCAATCGGCCCCTTGGGCAGACCAACCATCGCATAGGTGTTATAGTCGTTCACCGCCGCAATTTCCGACTGGCGGATGCGCCGGCCCAACGGTTTACCCTTGGTAATCGGATATATGATCGTCGGGTCAGCCTGCAGCATCATGCCCTTTTTCAGGCGGTTGGAATAGACGCCAGCTACCGTCGGCAGTTCCTTCTTGAGCGAAGTTTCCTTCTCGACAATCGACGCCAGTGCAACGGCTTCCTCGGGCGTTTTTACCACTGTATCGGCGCTGCGTTTCGGCCAGAGTTCGGCGATCGTCTTTTTCATCGCGTCCTGCATCCGCAGCACGACCGCCGCGCGCGGCTCTCCCTTGTCAAAGGCATAACTGTCGGGGAGGATAGAGCCTTCTGCCGGCACCGGAATGTCGCCCTTCAGCCGGTCATTGGCGAGCAACCGCTCATAAACCATGATCGACGGCATTCCTTCGGGCACCGTCACCATACGCTGCACCGTCTTGCCGCCGGTCAGGATCGACAGGATTTCAGAGTTTGACGCATGCGCCGGGATCAGGAATTCGCCTGCCTTGATCGTGCTGGTCGCGCCAAAAATGCGTGCGCGGTTGACGAAGGCATCGGCGGATTTGATCACGCCACCCTTTTCCAGTTGTTCGGCGGCCAAGCGAATGCTCGATCCATCCTTGATCACCACCGTCACTTCGCGCTGTGAAGGCCCGGCGGCTGTCCAGCCATAGACGAAATTGCCGCCCACCAGCAGCACAACCAAAGCGATGGCAATAAGCAGCCATTTGGCGAATTTGGGCATCGGCCTCAGATCGCTTTCATGATCAGGCTGGCATTGGTGCCGCCGAAACCAAAGCTGTTGTTGAGGACAGCGTTCACTTTGCGCTTCTTGGCCACGAGCGGAACGAGATCCACGCCTTCAGTGCCCTCATCGGGGTTTTCCAGATTGAGCGTTGGCGGCACAATCTGATCACGGATGGCGAGAATGCAGAAAATGCTTTCAACCGCACCCGCACCGCCGAGCAAATGGCCGATTGCGGATTTGGTCGAACTCATTGACACAGTGCTGATCGCGTCACCGAACAGCCGCTTCACTGCACCCAGCTCAATCGTGTCCGCCATGGTCGAGGTGCCGTGGGCGTTGATATAGTCGATATCAGCAGGCGTCATTCCCGCTTTTTTCAGCGCCATCTGCATCGAACGGAAGGCCCCGTCGCCTTCCGGATGCGGCGCCGTCACATGGTTGGCGTCGCCTGACAGGCCATAGCCCACAACCTCAGCATAGATTTTCGCGCCGCGTGCTTTGGCATGCTCATATTCTTCTAGCACAACAACACCTGCGCCTTCACCCATGACAAAGCCATCGCGGTCCTTGTCATAAGGGCGGCTGGCGCGTTCCGGCTCATCGTTGAACGCGGTGCAGAGCGCGCGTGCCTGCGCAAAACCGGCAATGCCAATGGGGCAAATGGTTGCTTCTGCGCCGCCTGCCAGCATGATGTCGGCGTCATCGTCGCGGATCATCCGCGCGGCATCGCCAATCGAATGCGCACCGGTCGAGCAAGCGGTCACAACGGCATGGTTCGGTCCCATCAGGCCATATTTGATCGAGACCTGACCCGAGATCAGGTTGATCAAGCGACCATGAACGAAATGCGGTGAAACGCGGCCCGGCCCTTTCTCGGCGAGCAAAAGCGATTCGCTTTCAATCCCTGGAAGTCCGCCAATACCCGATCCAATCGAGCAGCCCGCGCGCAAGCGGGTGGCGTCGTCCATTTCGGTCAGGCCTGCATCTTCCAGCGCCTGCCCGGCGGCGTCTATGCCATAGATGATGAAAGGATCGACCTGACGCTGCACCTTGTGATCAACGCGCTTGTCGGGATCGAAGCCATATTCATGGTCTTTCGGCTTCACTTCGCAGGCGATCAGGCATTTCTGGTCAGACGCGTCGAACCGCGTGATCCGCCCTGCACCCGATTTGGACGCAAGAATATTCGCCCACGCCGTTTCAACGTCAGCCCCCAACGGCGTAACCAGTCCCAGTCCAGTGACAACAACGCGACGCATCAACTACTCTCCATCATGCGGTTTGCGGTTCATTAAGGCCAAGCCTTGCACAAAAGCAAACGGCTTTCCAGCGGGAGCAGCCCGAGCCGGAAAGCCGTCTTGAAACGTGACACATCGTGCTGCGCAGGGCAGCACAGGATCAGCTGTTCGAGTTGATGAAGTCGATTGCGTCTTTGACGGTCGAAATCTTTTCGGCTGCGTCGTCGGGGATTTCGACATTAAATTCTTCTTCAAATGCCATAACCAATTCGACGATGTCGAGCGAGTCAGCACCCAGATCATCGATGAAGCTGGCTTCTTCGGTAACCTTGTCGGCTTCAACGCCCAGATGTTCGACAACGATCTTCTTAACCCGATCTGCGGTATCGCTCATTTTATGCCCCTTTGTTGATGGGATATGGATTTCGAAGACTGCCCCTAATACCCTGCTGCGCGGCTGGCAAGGGGGGAGTCGAGCAAGCTGAAATTCGATGCTTTGCTATAAGGGATGCTTGACGCCGTATCGCCGGTGAAACAGTTCGATTTGCGCCCACAGCTTGTTCAATCGCATAATCGATTCGATTTCCTTCTCGCTAAACGGTTTGTCGAGCAAGATAGGCGAATAGGTTGCGATATTATGCTGAATCACCGCCTTTAATGCGGGGGTTTCGCGGTAACCGACCGCCGACGCCAGGTCTGCGTCGGCCAGTTTGCGAATGGCTTCAGCGCCGGAGTCGACGATCGAATCCTTTTCGCGCAGAAAATCCCCGAGCTCCTCAACGATGATCCATTTTAACGTATAATCGGCAACATCGTCGATCTGCGCCTTGTTCCATTTGTGCTTCAAAGCGCAGCTTTGCACCGCGACGTCGCGGGCCGCCTCTATCCGGGCATGGTTACGATAGTCGGCTTCCCAGCCCTGTTTATCTGCCGCAGACATCGCACTCAGAGCGCAATTCCATGGCTTTGCGGGATAGAGCATGCCTTTGAGCAAGGGTGAATAGTCGATCTCGACCAGTTCCACGGGTTTCTGCGCCGCAGGGGTTTTGGGCGTGGCTGCAGGCGCAGGTTTTGCGGCTATTGTAACGGGCGGCGTCGGGACAGGTTTGATGATCGGGGCGGCCGGTTGCGGAACGACCGGCTTGGCAGCAACGGCAACCGCTTTGGGCACGACAGGTGCTGGTGTCGGCTGACTAAGTTCAAGCCCCAGCTTGATCCGCTCCTGCCGCGCATGGGCATAGCTGCTTGCCAAGGAAGAGACGGCTTCACTCGCTGGCTTGCTCGCGCGCAACAGTACAAGATCGCTCCCGCGTCGTGCCAGTCCTGCTTCGATTACCGTCAACAGGTCGGGCTTTTTCAGCGCCCAGCTGCGTTCACCCAATATATGCTGCGGCAGTTCGTTCACAGCATCGCGAACATTGTCTGGCCAGATACCGAATTTGCTGACGGCCGCTCGCTGTCCTTCGGCCATAAAAGTCCAAAGCTGCAATTGTTCGATTCGACTTTTTTCGATCATCGTCCAGCCATGGGTTTTGGCGCAATTTGCCAGCCTCTTGTCGAAACCTGCGACAGCGACCTTCTCGTCAGCCTTTATCTGATCGGAGGTCTTGCCAAGTTGGACCAATTGCTTGTCTGCGGCGCTCATCCCCTGCACCGCACAGTCCGGGCTGGCAGGGGCTGAGTGCGCAGAAACGGCGACGGACGCAGCGGCCAATCCGCATGCTGCACGCAAAGCCCATAACTTTATCTGCATCTCGTTACCCTTATTCAGACATCCCGAGCATTTTCAGCGCCGCAAGCTGTGATTGGGCGGTGAAGGCGATGTAGGCACCAAGATCCGCCGCAATTTCATCGGTCAATTTGTCACCCACTTCCGCAATCAGCATTTCGGTCGCCTGATTGAGGGCCGGGCTGTTCTCCGGATCATCGAGCAGCTGCCGCAAATCCTGTGGAGAGCGGTTTTCCAGCACCGCTTCGTATCGGACCGGATCAAGACCCTTTGCGGTCAGTCTGTCCCTCACGCCTATGCTCGAAACGATTGCGATATTGACCTCCGCAACAGGCAATATGTCGCTGTCATTCCAGCCATTTTTCTGCGCACAGAGCCCAATGGCTTCGGCAATTTTTGCGTTTTGATCGTCGGACAACGCACCGCTCGACGCCTGCAAAGCACTGGCCCAACTGTCCAGTTCGGTGTCACCGATCGTTTCCAGCGGACAAAGTGCCTGGTCCATTGTGACGGTAAAGGCCGACGCTGCCGAAGGCAGCATCGTGGTTGCCGCAGTGGCCAGCAATATGGCCGCAAAATTCCTTGTCATGATACCCCCTGAAAATGCTTCATCTTCGATGTTACAACATCGCCATACCGCCATTAACATGCAATGTATGCCCGGTAACATAGCCTGCCTCGCGACTGGCAAGATAGGCGACGGCGGCACCGATGTCGCTGCCTTCACCCATCCGTCCCATCGGGATGCGCGCGTTCAACGCCTCTTTCTGCGCGTCGGGCAGATCAGCGGTCATGGCGGTGGCGATGAAGCCGGGAGCGACGCAGTTGACTGTGACATTGCGGCTGGCAATTTCAGCGGCAAGCGCTTTGGACATGCCGACAAGGCCTGCCTTTGACGCCGCGTAATTCATTTGCCCCGGATTGCCGGTCGCGCCGACCACGCTGGTGATGGTGATGATGCGGCCAAAGCGCGCCTTCATCATCGGCTTGGTAGCCGCACGCATCAGGCGGAAGGCGGCTTCCAAGTTGATGCGAATGACCTCATCCCATTCCTCGTCTTTCATCCGCATGGCAAGGTTGTCACGGGTGACACCCGCATTGTTGACGAGGATGTCGATCTGACCCAGCTTTTCAAGCGCAGCCGGCACCAGCGCCTCGACGCTGCCCTTGTCGCCAAGGTTGCACGGCACTGCGACATGATCGCCTCCCAGCGACGCACGGAACGCCTCAAGCTTTTCCACATTGCTACCCGAAACGGCAAGCCGCGCACCCTGCCCCGCAAGCGCATGGCAAATGGCACTGCCAATCCCTCCGGAAGCACCGGTAACGAGGGCCGTCATGCCTGTAAGGTCGAACATATTATTCTCCTTTTTTGTTCGCGCAGAGACGCAGAGGCGCAGAGAGTCAATAGTCGTTGACCAAGCGCTTGATCCCCTCGACCAACGTGGCTCCACCAAAATTTATAAGCAGCCCGACGGGCTGCTTGAGTCAAACGCAAATAGGTTAAAAGCTGCTTCGCGTGAACAGGTGCAAGCTTTTCAATGGACTTGACCTCTACAATCAATTGATCAGACACAATGATATCTGCCCGAAATGCCCCGTCAAACCTGATTCCCTCAAACTCGATATCGATTGGCACCTGTCTGGCGACCTTGAAGCCAGCTTGCTCCAGCCTTGCCGCAAGCAAAGTCTCATAAACGCTTTCGAGCAAACCAGGACCAAGCGCTTTGTGAAGTCTTATCGAAATATCGATTACTTCGCCCGATATTCTGTCAATCTCTCTCAAATTCCCTCCGCGTCTCTGCGTCTCTGCGCGAAAATTTCACTCTCCTGTGAAAACCGGTGAGCGTTTCTCGATAAACGCGTTGATCGCTTCATCATTGTCGGCGGTGTTGTGGACGAGCGCCTGCATCGCGGCGGACATTTCGAGGACGTTCTTCAGGTCCGCCATCTGCCCTTCGCGCAACAAGCGCTTGGTCATACGCACCGCGTGTGGCGGATTGGCGGCGATTTTGAGCGCGATTTCTTTCGCTTTGGCCAGCAGCGCTGAATCGGGGACAACGTGACTCACGAGGCCATAATCAAGCGCAGTCTTGGCGTCGAACATCTCGCCCGTCAGTGCAAGTTCGGTCGCGCGGCTGAAACCGACGATACGCGGCAGCAACCATGCCCCGCCATCGCCGGGGATGATGCCCAGTTTGACGAAACTTTCGGCGAATTTCGCGCTTTCACCCGCCACGCGCACGTCGCACATTGTCGCCAGATCAAGCCCCGCGCCAATGGCGTGGCCGTTGACTGCGGCGACCACCGGCACCTCAAGCGCCTGAAACAACAAGGGCAAACGCTGGATGCCATATTTGTAATTGCGCCGTGTCTCGACCGGACTTGAGGAACGCAGGCCGCCGCTATCAGGGCGCATCTGCTTCAAATCGCCGCCCGCCGAAAACGCACTGCCCGCTCCAGTCAGTATGACACAACGCACCGAAATGTCGCGGTCCGCCGCTTCGAAAGCATCGCTCAGCGCATCGACCATCGCGACATCGGAAATCGGGTTGCGCTTGTCGGGCAAGTTGAGGGTGATGGTCAGGATCGACCCGTCGCGGTCTTGTAACAACATGGCTTATATCTCCTTCAAAACGGCTTCGATGTCGTCCATCGAAATGATGCTCGTCACCGCAACCTCATCGCCCGCGCTGCGCTTCACCATCGGGCCGAGCACTTTACCGCCAAATTCGAAGAAATGGGTCACACCCGCATCGCGCATCGCTATCGCACTCTCACGCCAGCGCACACGACCGGTGACCTGTTCGACTAGTAAGCGACGAATTTCGTCGGGCTCCGACACCGGCGCCGCAATCACATTGGCAAAGACCGGCACATAAGGCGCGCTGATTGTGGTCTGACCCAGTGCCTCCGCCATGCGGTCGGTGGCGGGCTGCATGAGAGGGCAGTGGAATGGAGCCGATACCGGCAAAGAAATGCCCCGCTTGATGCCATGATCCTTCACCATTTCGATCGCGCGCTCAATCGCACCCTTATGGCCGGAAATCACCACCTGTGTCGGGTCATTGTCATTGGCAACGGTGCAGGTTTCACCCTGCGCCGCCGCAGCCGCAAGCCCCTCCGCCTTATCGATATCAGCACCCAGCAAAGCCGCCATTGCGCCCTCTCCTACCGGCACAGCCGCCTGCATGGCTTGCCCACGCAGTTTGAGCAGTTTGGCTGTGGTTGCCAGATCAAATGCCCCTGCCGCACACAGAGCGCTATATTCGCCCAAGCTGTGCCCAGCGACAAAGCTCGCCTTTTCAGCCAGCGTCACACCGCCTTCCTTCTCCAGCACGCGTAAGGTCGCAATCGCGTTAGCCATGATTGCGGGCTGGGCATTTTCGGTCAGGGTCAGATCGCCTTCCGGCCCGTCACACATCAGCGCAAACAGCTTTTGCCCCAGCGCATCATCGACCTCCTGAAACACCTCGCGCGCTGCAGCACTCGCCTCGGCCAATGCCTTGCCCATGCCGACAGCCTGGCTGCCCTGCCCCGGAAAGATGAATGCGCGCATAGTTACTCCCGTAAGTTCAACCAAAGGCACCAAAAGGCACCACTTTGTTATCGCTGTCGTGGCCAATATCGGCGCGGCCCAAATAGGCAATGCCATATTTGTCGCACCAGCGCTGTGCGATTTCCTCTGCACTCTCGCCAAAGGGGCGGTCGTTTTCGGGAATGTCGCTGACCCGGCCCAGCCGCAGCCCTGCCAGTCGGGCATTTTTCAGATGTTCGGCGACGTGGAAGAAGGCGCGGTCAAAAGCGTAGAGATATTCGCTGACTTCTTCGACCATCAGAACATGGCCTTTCAGGTCAGGCATTAAGGGAGTGCCGACCATCATGGCGAGTGTCATCAGGTTGAAAGCGGCATATTGATTGCCGCGTTCGACATGGGATTCCAATGTCTTGGGGTCAGCTTTTATGAGCCAGTCGAGCGCGCGCTTAACTGCTGCTTCTCCACCCTCACGCCTGATGTCAGCGACCATCGGGCCATGCACCGCCAGCCAATTCCGGCCTTATACAAAGTCCGAGCAAATTGCCCTGGTCACTGTAGCCGAGATAGGTTTTGCGGCGGGCGGGGGCCTTCAATCGCTTCACGGCATCTTCGGCGATCCGGCAGGCGCCATAGCCACCGCGTGCGAACCAGATCGCGTCGATCCCCGGATCATTCGCCAGAGCGACAAAGGCATTTAGGCGTTGCTGATCGGTTCCTGCAAAATGTCCGGCCTCGAGGAAGCATTGATCGTGAAATACCAGTTCTGCCTTCGGGTGTGTCTGTGCAGCAAGTGCAATCACGTGGCCCGCATCATCGCGGGTAAAGGCCGCGGCAGGTGCGCAAATTCCGATTTTCATGTGCCGCTCCCATTGCCAAAGCCGAGCTTGGGCAATAGCGGGGCGAGATGGCAAAAAACAAATCCTATTTCTTTTGCGGCATCGGCGGATCAGGAATGCTGCCGCTCGCCAATATCGTGCGCGACGGCGGTGCGCAGGTTGCGGGGTCCGATCGCGCCTTGGATCAAGGGCGGCTCGCGCCAAAATTCGAGTGGCTCAAATCGCTGGGTATCGACATATTCGCGCAAGATGGCAGCGGCCTGACCAGCGGCGACCAGATTTTGATTGCTTCAGCTGCGGTCGAAGACAGCGTCCCCGATGTTGCCAAGGCGAAGGAACTGGGCTGTGCGCGAATGACGCGTGCCGAACTACTCGCCGAACTGTTCAACGCCAGCACGCGCTCGGTTGCCGTAGGTGGAACCAGCGGCAAATCTACCGTCACGGGCATGATCGGTTGGATATTGACCGATGCCGGACTCGATCCCACAATCATGAATGGCGGAGTGAGGAAGAATTTCGTCTCCGCCGACACGCCTTTTGCCAGCGCGCGCGTGGGTCATGGAGACGTGTTTGTCAGCGAAGTGGATGAAAGCGATGGCTCCATTGCGTTGTTTCAGCCCGAAATCGCGGTGCTCAACAATATCAGCCTCGACCACAAATCGCTTGATGAACTGCGTGCATTGTTTGGTGATTTTACCCGCAAAGCAAAACATGCAATCTGGAATGCGGATGATATCGAAAGCGTAGCTTTGCTTGCGCCAATGGCATTGCCTGACGCCGTGAGCTTCGGTTTCACTGATCGCGCCGATGTGCGTGCAGTCGATGTCGTCGAAATGCCGCTCGGCAGCCATTTCACGCTGTTGGTAAAGGACGAGCGGTTGCCGGTTACGCTGCAGGTACCGGGGCGGCACAATATCTCCAACGCTCTGGCCGCAATTGCCGCCGCACAAGCGCTGGGTGTGCCGATGGCGCAGGCGATCCACGGAATTGAGCGTTTCGCCGGGCTCGCCCGCCGCTTTGACATTGTGGGGATTGCCGGTGGTATCACCGTGATCGACGATTTTGGCCACAACCCGGACAAAACCGCCGCGACTCTAGCGACGCTCAAGGCCTTTCCGGGACGGATCATCGCCTTTTCCAGCCGCATGGCTATGGCCCGATCCGGGTGATGGGCAATGAACTCGCCGCCGTCTTTGCCAAGCATCTCAACCGCGACGATCATCTGATCCTGTGCGATCCGGTCTATTTCGGCGGCACCGTTGACCGGCGGTTGGGCAGCCAGACGATCACCGATGCCGTGGCGGCCGCCGGACGGCAGGCCGAATATATCCCGACGCGCGAAGATTGCGGCAATCGCATTGTCGGATTGGCCGAACCCGGTGACCGCATCGTCATTATGGGCGCGCGTGATGATACGTTGAGTGGTTTTGCCGCAGACGTGCTGGCAAGACTGGTGAAGGCGAGCGTGTAAAACCGGCCTTGTGACTTGCGGCGGTCACATAGCTTTGCCATGATCGGCGCATGATCCAGAAATTCTTGCTTCCGCTCGCCATTTTGACCCTGACGGGTTGTGCAACCAGCCAGATGTCACGCGACATCGCAGCAGAACCTGTCAATGTCCGGGTAATCGGATTGAACGACTTCCACGGCAATCTCGATCCACCCAAACAGTCCGCTGAAGCTATCAACGCCAAGGGAGAGAGAGTCTGGTTGCCTTCGGGGGGCGTTGCTTATCTTGGCTCTGCCATCGACTCTCTGCGCGCCGACGCGCCTAACAATGTCGTGGTTGCCGCAGGCGATTTGATCGGTGCCTCGCCGCTCTCCTCGTCGCTGTTCCTCGATGAACCTTCGATCATCGCGCTGAACATGATCGGGCTAGAGTTTAACGCACTGGGCAATCATGAATTTGATCGCGGCATCGCCGAGTTGAAACGCATTCAGTCGGGTGGTTGCGAAAAACACACACTTGCCGTTCCCTGTCGCATCGATAATCCTTTTCCGGGTGCCAAGTTTAAGCAATTGGCCGCCAATACCATTACCGAGAATGGCAGCACGCTGTTTCCTGGCACCGCGTTAAAAAGTTTCGGAACCGGAAAATCGAAAGTCACCATCGGCTTTATCGGGATGACGTTGAAGGGCACTTCGAATCTTGTGTCCGCAGGGCGGATCGCCGGAATAAAATTTGCGACCGAAATCGATACCGCCAACGCATTGGTGCCTAAGCTGAAAGCGGCTGGAGCCGACGCTATCATCGTGCTGATCCATGAAGGGCTGTTTACCAAGACAAGCCAGCGACCCTCAATGCACTGGTGTTTCGGGCGATTTGATGCCTATTGTTGATGGCCTGGATCCTGCAGTCGATGTGGTAATTTCTGGCCACACCCATTGGGCCTATACCTGCGATTACGCGAATATTAATCCTGCCCGCCCGGTCTTAGTAACAAGTGCAGGTGTGCGCGGCCAATATGTGTCGGCGATTGATCTGAAAATCGATCCCGTTGCAAACAAGGTCGTCGCAAAATCAGCCCGCAATGTTGTGGTGCAAAGCGAAGCCTATACCCGCGCACGCGGAACCGTTGCGATAAACACCGAGTTTCCGGTTTTTCTCCGCGCGCAGATCTGGCCGAATTGGCCAAGCGTTATGCCGATGCTGCGAAAAAGAGGAATCACGCATCATCGGCACTTTGGCTGGACCAGCGACACGAGACAATAACGCAGCGGGTGAAAGTGTGCTGGGCAATCTGATTGCGGACGCGCAGTTGGCGGCAACCAAAGACCCCGCAATGGGTGGGGCGCAAATCGCGTTTATGAACCCCGACGGATTGCGCGCTGATGTCAATCCCAATCCCGATGGTAGCGTTACATTTGGTTCGGTATTCGCCGCCCAGCCCTTTTCCAATCAACTCGTTGTCAAAGCTTTACCGGGCAACAACTGCGTGCTGTTCTGGAACAGCAGTTCATAAACGCAAATTGGACAAGGGTGCTGTCGCCTTCGGAAGGATCTCGTTTTTCCTATGATATGAACCTGCCAGTCGGGCAGCGCATTTTGGCAATGTCGCTTAACGGTGTCCCGATCCGTGACGATCAGAAATACCGCGTTGCAATCAGCGATTTCCTTTCCACCGGCGGTGATCTGTTCTCGGTCTTCGTCAGTGGAACCGATGCCGCCATTGGTCCGCAAGATATTGACGCAATGATCGCCTGGCTGTCACGCGGCGGGTTGACGGCTTTGCCGAAGCTGGATCGGGTGGAAAACAGGACGGCGACCCAATAGCCAAACCCCTTGCATTCCCGCACGTTCCCGCCTAATGGCGCCGCTCCCTTAGGGGAAAGATGAAAGCCGGAGGGGCGTATGCATGGTGCTGCGTCAGCGATCGGTAGGAACAAGGAAAACGCCCATGCCGTTGTACGAGCATGTTTTTTTAGCGCGTCAAGACCTGTCACAGGCACAGGTTGATGCGCTGGCTGAAAACGCCACCAAGATCATCGAAGAGAATCAGGGCAAAGTCGTAAAGACCGAAACCTGGGGCCTGCGCTCGCTCGCCTACAAGATCAAAAAGAACCGCAAGGCACATTTCGTGATGCTTGATGTGGACGCGCCCGCGCCCGCTCTCCACGAACTGGAACGCCAGACCCGCGTCAACGAAGACGTGATCCGGTTCATGACCATCCGCGTCGAAGACCATGAAAAAGGTCCGTCAGTGATGATGCGCAAGCAGGAACGCACCGAACGCGGCGGTTTTGGGGATCGTCCCGACCGTGGCCACCGCGGTGACCGTCCCGACCGTGGTGATCGCCCAGAGCGCGCTCCCCGTGCACAAGAGGAGATATAAGCCATGGCACGTCCGTTTTTCCGTCGTCGCAAATCCTGCCCCTTTTCCGGCAAGGATGCCCCGCGCATTGACTATAAAGACACACGTCTGCTTCAGGGTTATATCTCTGAACGCGGCAAGATCGTCCCGTCGCGTATCACCGCCGTTTCGGGCAAGAAGCAGCGCGAACTCAGCCAAGCCATCAAGCGCGCACGCCATCTCGGCCTGCTGCCCTATGTCGTGAAGTAAGGAGAAACCACCATGGAAATCATCCTGCTTGAACGCGTGGAAAAGCTGGGCGCCATTGGCGACGTCGTAACCGTCAAAGACGGCTATGCCCGCAACTTCCTGCTTCCCAACAAGAAAGCGCTTCGTGCCAACGAAGCCAACCGCAAGGTCTTTGAAGCCAACCGTGCGAAGATCGAAGCCGACAACGCTTCGCGTCGCACCGACGCCCAGGGCCACGCCACCAATGTCGAAGGCAAGCAGATCATCCTGATCCGTGCAGCCTCGAACACCGGCCAGTTGTATGGTTCGGTTTCGGTCAAGGACATTGTCGACGGCCTGAATGCCCAGGACGCCAAGGTGTCAAAGGCAATGATCATTCTCGAACGCCCGATCAAAACGCTCGGCGTGTTCGACGTGAAGGTTGTTTTGCACCCCGAAGTGTCGGTGATCATCACCGTAAACGTCGCCCGTTCGGACGACGAAGCCGAACTGCAGAAGGACGGCGTCAACGTCATCGAACAGATGTTTGAAGACGAACAGGCCGAAGTCGCAGCCCAAGCCATCGAAATGGCCGAAGCCCGCGAAGCTGCTGCTGACGAAGCCGACGAAGCCGACGCCGCGCGCATCGAAAAGCTCAAGGCTGAACAGGCTGCTGCCAAGGCTGCCGAAGCCGAAGGTGCTGGCCTGTCTGCCGAAGGCGGCGACGAAGCCTGATCGCTTCTTCAAAACCAAATAAAAGCCGTCCTGTCGATAGACTGGGGCGGCTTTTTCTATTTGGGCGGCGTAACGCGGACCGCACATTATTTGAATTCAACCAGATCCCAAAAATTGCCATAGAGATCGGCGAAGACCGCGACCTTGCCATAAGGCTGCTCTGCGGGTGGGCGGACCCATTCGACACCTGCGACGGTAAAGGCAGCGTAATCGCGGTCGAAATCATCGGTCGCCAGAAACAGGAATACGCGGCCTCCTGCCTGATTGCCAATAAAGGCTTCCTGCTCGGGTTTTGACGCACGCGCGAGGAGGATAGTGGTTGCCGCTTCTGGCGCGCCCGGCGGGCTGACCAGTACCCAGCGTTTGTCCTGCTCTGCCTGATATTCGTCGGCAACCAGCGTGAAGCCCAATTTGCCAACATAAAAGGCAATAGCCTCGTCATAGTCTCGAACGACAAGTGCAATATGAGCGATACGCGACATAGGCATAGTTTGAACCTTCCGGCGATTTGGTCAAGTACCGGTACACATCCCTCGCTTGACAGAATCAGTGTCATAATACACTAATACACATTGTATAGCGCAAAGTTCATCCCGAAAGCGAGAATACCCCATGCCCAGCGCCGCCGAAAACCACTTCCCCCCCGTCGCCACATGGCGGATCAACGCAATGCGTTTTCTGTTTCTGCTTATGGCGGGCTTTATGGGTGCAATGTATGTCTGGCCGCAATTGCTGTTTGACTGGGCCGAATGGGATATGAATCGCGGACTGGCCAAATCGATGCTTGCCGCACTGGCATTGATGAGCCTTTGGGGCGTGCGTTATCCGATGCAGATGTTGCCGCTGATGCTCTACGAAGTCGCGTGGAAGACGATCTGGCTGATCTTGATCGCCGGGCGTGCTTGGATGGCGGACAAGTGGACACCCGATATTGAAGGGCTGTTCTATGACTGCATTGGTATCATCATCGCCTATTTCATCGTTCCGTGGCGCTATGTCTGGGCGCGCTATATCAAGCAACCGATGGAACCACTGCAAACGCGGAAATAACAAACGCACGCATAGCACTCGGCCAGTATTCGAAAGCCCAAACAGTCATTACCATGGGGTACATTGCATTCCCTCCCATATGCTGAATTCTATTCCTTGCGGCTAAAGCATTTCGTGTTACAAATTGCAGCTCGAGCCAGATTTTGGCACGAGTCTGCATCTCCGTGCCTGCGTCCTTCAAATGTGCAGTCATCGGGCTGGAACATCATGCAACAGGTTCGTTGGCCAATATGGGGTCGCCCAACGGCTGAATAGGGGAATAAAATCATGAAGCTTTTTTTGGCTAGAATCCTTGTTGTGCTGGGGGCGTTTGTGGCGTTCGCGGCAACCCCTGCAATGGCGCAGGCGACGCGAACTTGGGTATCCGGTGTCGGTGACGATGCCAATCCCTGCTCAAGGACCGCGCCTTGCAAAACTTTTGCAGGTGCCATTTCGAAAACAGCATCTGGTGGAGAGATTAATGCTCTCGATTCCGGAGGATTTGGAGCTGTGACCATAACCAAATCAATCACGATCCGTGCCGTCGGACTTGAAGCGGGTATTCTCACTTCAGGCACAAATGGCATTGTAATCAATGCCGGCGCAACAGGGCGCGTGCTGCTTGACGGCCTTGATTTTGAAGGTCTTAACACTAGCCTGAGCGCCATCAGCATTTTGAGTGGTCAAGTGGTTGATGTCCGCAATACAACAATACGCAACTACACCGATGGAATTACTATAAGCGGGACCCCAAATGTCAGACTAACCGTGGATAACACTCATTTTTCCAATGTTTTGGTCGGCATAAAATCTACGGCCACGGGCGGAAAAGCGATCGTAAGAGCGGATAATTCAATTTTCGTTACGATGGGTACCGCAGCCATTTTGGTTGATGGCGCACCTAACTCTGCCTTTATCAGCGGGAACTCTTTCTGGGGGCGCCAAAAGCGTTGCAAATATTGAATGGAGCAACGGTCACATCTTTCGGAAACAACACGATCGGTACAACCGCGACCGACAATCCGACTACGACGCTTCCGCTTCGCTAGAAGAAATTTGTGCCATCACTGCTGCCGCTTCACTTTGGTACAGGTGAAGCGGCGGCGGCTTGGTGACTGCCTACTTGATGCCGTTTGTTGGTCATTTCGGCGAAGGACAGAGCCAGAAACATGTTAGCATCGGTAATCATTCTGTACCCCCGAGTTTAGGATCAGGTCGACAGGCGATAGCCGACCGCTGGCTCATTCACGATTAGTTTTGGTTGTGACGGCTCATCTTCCAATTTTTGGCGAAGGGCGCGGATGGCGACGCGCAAATAGTCAATCTGGTCTTCCTGCGCCGGTCCCCAGACGGCGCGCAGCAGATGCGCGTGCGTCAGCACTCGTCCGGCATGTTTTGCAAGCTCGGCAAACACCGCATATTCTTTTGGTGTCAGATGAACCTCTTCGCCATTTTTGAGCACAGTCCTGCGGTAGAGATCGATAATCACGTCACCCAATTGCAGGGGGTTTTGTTCGGTGTTGGGGCTGACATCCACAAGATTGTCGACATAGCGATCGAGCTTCGCTGCTTCGGTGGCGACGCTGGCAATCACCGCACGGTCCCCTTCACCAGCCCGTTTAAGTGCCCGGGCGGCAGCGCCGATAGCGTTCAAACTGGGTTTGAAATCCTCTCCGATCGAAGCGAGCAGCGATGTGCGTATGGCATCGCGTTCACGCAGCTTGGCCACTTCGCGTGCTTCCCGGTCGAGACGGGCGCGTTCCATGGCAAGGGCAGCCTGATCGAGCAGGTTTTCGAGCAGCTGTAATTGTTGCCCCGCAATCGGTGGCACGCCATCTTCGCGTGCGAGGCCAATTGCGGCCAATATGGTCTGGGCCGATTGTATCGGACGAAATTGCCAGTCGACCGGATCGAGGCGCCGGACACCACGCCCGACCGCCTCGCCCGTGGTCAGCGTCACCGCCGCGGCAGCCAGATCACTGGGCGCGAGTTGGATCTCGCCCATCGTGCTCGCAACGACTCTCGGCTCGTTATCGCCGGCCAACAATATGGCGTTGCATCCAAACAGCCGTGCCAATTCCTGCACCACAACGTCGGCGATGCTCTGCTCGCTGGTGCAGGAAAGCAGGCGGCGGGCGAAGCCTGCAATTGTCGCATTGCGTGCAGCATGGCTTGCCGCCAATCGTGCTTGTTCGCGTAACTGCCCGGCAAGTCGGCTGGTGACCAGCGCCACGATGAACAGGATGACAACCGTGGCAATATCCACCGGACTTTGAATCCGGAATGTATGAAACGGAACGGTAAAATAGAAATTATAGGCGAGCGTGGCGGCTACCGCAGCGGCCAACGATGGCCACAACCCCCAATAAACAGCGACCAAAAGCACGGGCGGGATATAAAGAAGCACCACGGGATCGGCGCCCCATCGGCTTGCAACCAGCTGTCCTATCACGGTCGCAACGGCGACCAACAACATCGCAACGGCATGACCGGTCAGCAAATATGCCAGATCGGGTTGCCGGGGTTCAGAAAACAATCTCGATATCTTCATGCGACAAAATTGCGCTTTTCCTTTCGCCTAGTCGAGAATTTTTGACGATCTTTATGCAGTGACCATCCAATTCCACATGGAACCTTTATGCCGATGAGCGACACAAGGCGCGCATGGAAAATCCAAGCACCGCTCCGCATATCGACCAAAATCCCGCAACGCACGATCACAGCCCAAAAGAAAAGCTGGCTGTCCTCATGCTCGGCGCAATCGGCATCGTTTATGGTGATATCGGTACCTCGCCGCTGTACGCATTGAAGGAAAGTTTTATCGGCCCGCACCCGATGGACGTGAATCAAATGCATGTCTTTGGCGTGTTGAGCCTGATTTTCTGGTCGTTGATGCTGATCGTCACGGTCAAATATGTGCTTGTCGCCATGCGCGCCGATAATCGCGGCGAAGGCGGGTCCTTTGCTTTGCTGGCACTAATGTCGCGGCATCTTGAAGGCAGCAGATGGACACCAGTCCTTGTCATGCTAGGCGTGCTTGCAGCTTCGCTCTTTTACGGCGACGCCATGCTAACTCCTGCAATCTCTGTTTTGTCGGCGGTCGAAGGACTGACAATTGTCGAAGCACGGCTGGAACCTCTGGTCTTACCCATCGCGGTCATTGTGCTCGTCGGATTATTTCTGATCCAATCCAGAGGCACCGCGCGCGTCGGGGCGCTTTTCGGTCCGATCGTACTGATCTATTTCGCAACGCTGGCGACATTGGGCGTTGTCAATATCATCAATCACCCTGGCATAATTGGCATACTCAATCCGGTGTGGGCGGTGGAGTTCTTCCTCTACGACCCCAAAGTGGCATTCCTTGCCATGGGTTCGGTATTCCTCGCGGTGACCGGTGCCGAAACGCTTTATGCGGACATGGGCCATTTTGGCCGAAAGGCTGTTGGCATCAGCTGGCTGACCTTGGTCTATCCCTGTCTGATGCTGAATTATATGGGGCAAGGCGCATTGTTGCTGGAAGCCCCGGCGGCGGTCGAAAACCCCTTCTATCTCATGGCCCCCGAATGGGCGCGCCTGCCATTAGTGGTAATCGCAACTCTGGCGACGATCATTGCCAGCCAGGCGGTTATCTCGGGTGCATTTTCGATCACGCATCAAGCGATGCAATTGGGCTACCTTCCCCGTATGCGAACATTGCACACCAGCGAGAAGGCAGCGGGCCAGATTTACATTCCATCGATCAACTGGGCGCTTCTGATCATGGTGCTGGTCCTCGTCCTTGGTTTTGGCGAATCGACGCGACTGGCCTCGGCCTATGGCATTTCGTCGTTGGCACGATGCTGATAACCGCCATCATGCTCGGCTTCCTGATCTTCAAGGTCTGGCGCTGGAATCGCTGGCTTGCCGCTCTTACCATAGGACTATTCCTGCTGGTCGATGGCATCTACTTCGCCTCCAACATCACCAAAATACCCGACGGCGGCTGGGTCCCGCTGGCTGTTGCAGGGATATTGTTCACCGTTTTGACGACATGGGCAACGGGCCGCAAATTGATGCGCAACCAATTGGCAGAATCTGCCATGCCGCTGCCTGTCTTCATCAATTCGGCTGCGTCGGTCCACCGCATTCGCAACACCGCAGTGTTCATGTCCGCATCGCCAGACAATATCCCGTCGGCGCTGCTGCACAATCTGAAGCATAATCAGGTGATGCACGAACGCGTGTTGATTGTGACAGTGCTTGTCGCCGAAATACCCTATGTGGATCAAGACAAGAGGCTTGAAGTCCACAACGCCGGTCACGGATTTTATCGTGTCATCGTCAACTACGGCTTCATGGACGAGGTCGATATTCCCAACGCGTTGTCGGGACTCACCAATATCGGCGAGCCGTTCAACATCATGACCACCAGTTTTTTCCCGGGGCGGCAGAAATTCATCGTTTCAAAAGACCATCCCGGAATGATGGTCTGGCGCGAACATCTGTTTGCGTGGATGATGAAAAGCTCTGAAAGCGCGATGGAATATTTCAAATTGCCCGTAAACCGCGTCGTCGAACTGGGCAGCCAGATGCATCTTTAGTGCGTCAAGGATACGGCGAAAAGCGACGATCCCATGCAATGGCGACACCGACCGAAAAGCACAAGCTACACCCCGCAAAGTTGCTCCGCCATGGCGCGGCCCATATCGGCCTCTGGAAAGACGACATTGGTCACACCCAGCCGTTCAAGGATCAATCCGTGTTGCGGGGTCGATGCCTTTGCCCAGATAGTTTTAACCCCCAGCGATTGCAGCGCGAGAACCGACAGCACGCTGCCCTCCAGACTGGCGCCTATAGCGACCACGGCGAAGTCGACCTCATTCACGCCCAATGCAGCCAACGCCTCTGGTTCGGTCGAATCTGCGCGCACCACATGTGGCAATTCTTCTGCATGTTTCTGGACAATATCGGCGCTGGCATCGATACCGATGACTTCGTGACCCAGCGCCACCAGACGCGATGCAACCGCCTCTCCAAAACGACCGAGCCCGATGACGGCGACGGTTTTTTTGTCCGCCGATTTCAATTTTTTAGCCAATGATCACATCCTCCTTAGGATATTGATAATATTGTGATTTTCGTTGCGATGCGAGCGCGGCAAACAGCGTTATCGGCCCTACCCGTCCGACAAACATCAGAAAGATCAGCAAATATTTACCCGGATCGGTAAATTGTGCAGTGACGCCCGTCGATAGCCCCACTGTGGCAAAGGCCGATACTGCCTCAAACATCGCTTCGCGCGGCGCAATATGCGGTGAAAGCGCGACCAGCAAATAGCCTCCGCCAAGCACTAGAACCGTGGCCAGAGCAACCACCGAAATCGCCCGCCTCTGGTTATGTTCGCCGATGCGTCGTCCATAAACCTCGACATCGTCATTGCCGCGGATTTCAGACCAGACAATCAGCAGAATGACCATCACCGTGCCTACCTTGACCCCGCCTGCCGTCCCCGCGCTTCCGCCACCGATGAACATCAGAATTGATGTAAGCATCAGCGACTGGTCGGAGAGTTCCCCAATATTGATAGCATTAAATCCGGCAGTGCGTGTTGTGACCGATTGAAACAGCCCGTTCAACTCATGCTCGTGCAGCGCCATGCTTCCCATCGTCGCTGCATTGTTCCATTCGAGCATAATGAACATCAACGCCCCCCCGACTAGCAAGATCGAATAGCCCCACAATGTCAGTCGCCCGTGCAGGCTGACTTTACGCCAGCCGCGCTGGGTCCACAGGTCGCGATACACCGGATAACCAATGCCTCCAGCGATTACAGCAGCCATGATCGGCGACAGAAACAGCCAGTCCGAATTGAAGCCCACCAGATTGTCACTCCACAGCGCAAAGCCTGCATTGTTGAACGCAGAAACGGCATGGAACAGCCCGTTCCACATCGCCTGATCGAAAGGCTGACCATGGCCGATCCACAGCCATAGCGATAACCAGGCGGCGATGATTGCCTCGAACGTGAAGGTAAAAGCCATGATCAACCTGAGCAAAGGCCGCACATTGCCCGGCGTGATCCCGCTATTTTCCGCAGCAAGCCCACGCCTTATGCCAAAGCCCATCGTCCGGCTGAACAAGGCGACGATCAGCACCGAAGCGCTCATGATTCCAAGCCCGCCCAGCTGGATCAGCAGCAATATGGTCAGCTCGCCCAGGCCCGACCAATGATTGGGCACGTCGAGCGTTGACAGCCCGGTCACGCAGAGTGCCGAGATTGACGTGAACCAGGCGTCGACAAACGACGTCCCCGCCCGCTTTCGGTCGCCGACGGTAGCGATAAGGCAAAGGCACCTGCGAGTGAAACCAGCAGGAAGAGCAGCGGCACAACCTGCACCGGCCGCGCAAATAAAAGGGTCACGAGCCGGTCCAGCGTACCGACCGCCAGGCGTTCGACCAGATGTTCCGGATTATGTTGGCGTTCTGTGCTCAATGCCGACCCCCGCACCCTTCATTATGGCGGAGCGCCGATGCGGTAAAGTAAAAGCTAGGGTCAATAGCCCATCAGGCTCATCACTTCCTTGCGACTGCGCGTGTCATCGAGGAAGCAGCCGAGCAGCTTGGAGGTGACCATGCCTACGCCGTGGACCTTCACGCCGCGCCCGGTCATGCAGCCATGCTGAGCCTCTATGACCACCGCAACACCGTGGGGTTTCAGATTATCCCAGATGCAATTGGCAACCTCTGCGGTCAGCCGTTCCTGCACCTGCAACCGCTGGGCAAAGCCGTGGAGCACGCGGGCAAGTTTGGAAATACCGACAACGCGGTCGGTGGGCATATAAGCGATCGACGCCTTGCCGATGATGGGTGCCATATGGTGTTCGCAATGCGACTGGAAAGGAATGTCCTTGAGCAGCACCAACTCGTGGTAGCCGCCAACCTCCTGAAAGGTGCGCGACAGATGGACTGCCGGATCTTCTGCATAGCCGGCACAATATTCACGCCAGGCGCGGCCCACGCGGCGGGGTGTATCGAGCAAACCTTCGCGCGTTGGATCGTCACCGGTCCAGCGGATCAATGTCTTGATCGCTTCGAGCACATTGTCGGGAACGACAACCTTGCCGCTCTCGTCAATCTCGTCGTCAAAATGATTATGGGGAATGGGGCACCTCTTCGGGCATGTTGACGCCCGCCTTTCCAATAGCTCCTACATAATCACACGCTGCGGCATCGCAAGCCATTGAAGTTCAATTTGAAGACTATTCGTCCGGCGGATGCGCATCCACCAGACTATTCGGGAATAACCCATCGCACGCGGTTCGCCCAGCTTCCCATCACCGGATTGCCTTGACCGTCAAGCGCGGGATCGAATCGTGCGCGGCGGGTCAATCCTTTGCATGTTGCCGCATCCAGATCGGGATGGCCGCTGCTTTCGGAAATAAAACAGTCGCTGACTTTTCCTTCTGGCGAAATGGTCAGACGGAAAGCCGTTATGCCCTGCCGTTTTTCCCCTAGGGCGCGTGTGGGATAGTCTGCGGTGGTAATCCACGCGCCCGGATTGCCCTTGGGCTCGGCTGCTTTCATTGGCGCCGGAGGCAGCGGTGCAGGCGTTGGCGCTGTCTGCTCGGCTGGTAAAGGCACAGCTTCGGGCGTGCTATATTCGGTGGCAGGGGCGGTTTCGGGGACGCTGCTGCCTTGATCACCATCAAATATCTGGAACATGAAGATGAAAAAGAGGAATATCCAAAAGGCTACCGTTCGCCCGATCTTAGTGGTGACCAGCCAGTCGAGCACTGCTCCAAAGCCTGATTGCGTGCCAGAGGGCGCGAGCTGACGGTATTCCTTGTCGCTGTCTTCGATCAATTCCCCGGCGGTTTTGTAGCCGCCGCCATGGGAATAGGTCGGTTTGTAACCGTCTTCCTCATCGATTTCCGGAGATGCCTCCGACCAGGGTCCGGGTGGATCACCCGATGGGGGTGGTACTGGCACAGTCAAGGCCGCGAGATCAGCAACCCTTCTTGCTTCTATTTCGTGAAGGTTAGCGGTGATTGACGGCGCTCCCTTCGCCAGCCCGACACGGCAGCGCGCGCAGATATTTTGCAGCGGTTCGGCAGACATCGCCGAGCCGCGCATCAGATCATCGATGCGGTCGCCCACGGCCTCCATTTCGGCAAGCTCAGCGCCGCATTCCTTGCACTTGCGCTTGCCGAGTCCGAACATCAGCCTCGACTAACCGATTGCTTGCCCGGTCTTCGCCCAATCGGCGAGGAAGCCTTCAATACCTTTGTCGGTCAGCACATGCTTGAACAATCCCTTGATCACACTGGGCGGCGCAGTCATCACATCGGCACCGATCTTTGCGGCTTCCAGAACATGGATGCCGTGGCGGACGCTGGCGACCAATATCTCGGTGCCATAGTCATAATTGTCGTAAATCAGCCGAATGTCGCTGATCAGCTGCATACCGTCAAAACCATTGTCGTCATGACGGCCGACGAAGGGCGATACGAACGTCGCCCCGGCCTTGGCCGCCAGCAGCGCCTGATTGGCCGAAAAGCACAGCGTCACATTGACCATCGTGCCATCGCCGGTCAGCGCCTTGCAGGTTTTGAGCCCGTCGATGGTCAGCGGCACCTTGATGCAGACATTGTCGGCAATCTTGCGCAGGATTTCCGCCTCTTTCATCATGCTTTCATGGTCGAGCGCGACCACTTCGGCAGAGACAGGACCGTCGGTCAGGCCGCAGATTTCCTTTGTCACCTCGATAAAGTCGCGGCCCGATTTCATGATCAGCGACGGGTTGGTTGTCACCCCGTCAAGCAGGCCGGTGGCGGCGAGTTCCTTGATGTCGGCGATTTCGGCAGTGTCGGCGAAGAATTTCATCGGTTTGCGTGCTTTCAGGCGAGTGGGAATCGAATGACCACCCTAATGGCAAATCCGGTCGATGATGGACAGGGTCAATCGGCACGGACTGATTGCATTCCTGCAAAGCGTGCGAAGCGAATCAATTGTTCAATGCAAAAATTGGTCCAGCGAGGTTAGCCAGATTATCAAACACAGTTGATGGGTCAGTCCCCCGGTTTTGAGCAAATGCACCTGAAGCCGAACTATTCTATCTCCACATTGGGCATAGCCATAATGTTCAACATGATGATGCCGATAGACGCGTATCTTGCGCCCCGAAAATCCATTGTTGGGGCAAGGATTGAATTCGCTCACATTGGCAAACAAATGGCTATTTTGAAGTCCGCGAATATATCTAACTTGCTCCTCGACAAGCGCCGCACGCTCAACGTCTCCGGCGACCGATTGAACGGTTAGCTCGACGACTTCCCCATTCAGCAAATTCCGTTCAGGCAGCGCGCTCCAGCGACATCCATTTTTCGGTTGTCCAAGAGCGCGGCCGACAGCGGGGATCAGGTCACAAATCGCCTGCCCTTCCATCTGACCATCGCCAGTGGCAGCGCTGGCGTGCGGTGCCGCAAGTGCGGTCGGGGTCGTCACCATCAACATTGGCACGCCAATCGCCAGCCACGATTTATAGGGTGAGATTAAAGCGATGCTGCGTTCCCCCTGCTCGATTGAACCATCCTGCGCTGAAAAATAACACTAGCGCAGGTTGAGGTAATTGACACTCCATTCGATCGGATCGTCGCGATTATTGTCTTGCCAGCTGATCGCGTCATCGGCCCCGGTTGAACCGGTCGCACCGTCAAGATGCACGCCAATATCCAGCATATTGTGGGTGCCATTGTTGAATTTGAGGTCGAAGGCACGAATGAGATAGCGGTCTGACGCGGGCAATTGCGCAGTAACGCTGTTTCGGAGCCGCTCGGGCGATCCCTGCCCGGAAATACCGACCCCTCCCCGCGTGCGAGCCGGATCGGTCCGATTGCCAACGCGGCCTTCACCGATCAAATAGGTAGTCGGCACCCACACATATTGTACGGTCACAATGATATTGCGGTTGCCATCGTTGGTAAAAACCGTTCCGGAAATGCGCGATGCGGCGCTATTTGATGCTTGCGGCGAAGGATCGTTCAACCGGATCGCGATGCGGCCGACCTGTACCTCGCCTTTTTCGAAATTGTTGCCGCTGCCATCGATTCTTAACGAAAACCCGCCCAATACCAGCCGGTGATTGGCAGGACCGACCGGCACGGTCAGATTGATTTCCTGTCCGGACGAAATCGAGGTGGTCAGTTCCCCTCCTGTCGCGCCGGGAATGACCCACCAATTGCCAAATGCGGTGATTGGATCGTCGCTGAAGGAATCGGCTATGTTTAATGCTGCAGTCTGATCGGGCAATTTCCGAACATTGATCGAACGAATTGCATGATCGCCATTGTCATAGTGAATCCGGAAAGATGATAGCGCAGCGGCTGCTGTCAGGCCGGCATTGGCGGGTGTGCTATAGGCCAGCGACTGATTGCGAACCGATACCGAAGCCTTGATTGCCGGTTTGAGTGCCGCAACCAATCCCGGTGTGGTCCGGTCGATAACACGGGTTGGATTGACTGTAACCGGGTCGGCGCGGATCATCGTGGAACAAAGTGTGACCGAAGCCAAGCAAAGCAAGGATGCCGATTTAAAGTTCAATGATTTTGACATGAATTCCCCCTGATTTATGCGGGTAATGAAAAGTGAGCTTGAATTGGCTGGTGCTATTTCAACGCAGAATAATCGACTTTCCATTTAATATGCTCAGCTCGATCATTGTCCTGCCAAGAGACGATCTCACGTTCTGCTGCGCCTGTTCCCGGCGCCATATGGACACCGAAATCGCGCAGATTTTGTGCCGATAAATTGCTGTCATTATAGCCCAGTTCAAAGCCACGCAGGATGTGGCGTGCGTTTTCCGGCACGACACCGCTGGCCTGAGATCCAACACGCGCCCCTGCGTCCATACCGCTGCCCGCCAGACTGTAATTACCCGCGAGATAGATATTGGGTACCCAAGCATATTGGATGACATAATCGACCGCACGGGAATTGTTCGATGCAGTGGTCCAAAATCCGACCTGCGCCTTTCTGGTTTCCCCTATAAGCTTGACCGATATACTGCGCACTTCATCATCCTGCGGAACGGTCAGGCGAAATCCGACCAACGCCAATGTGGAATTGGGCGGGCCTTCAGCGATATCGGCGGCAAGGCCGGTTCCGGAAACTTCGCCAGCAACAACCCCGGGAATGTTCCACCAGCTTGCGCTAAAGGCGAAGTTGTCGTCACCATTATTGTCCGCAATCGATCCACGTGCCCTTTCCCCTTCGCGCAAGACCGCCACATGTTTGACATGATGGTCGCCGTTCGAAAAGCTCAGTCGAAAGGACGACAGGACCGAGGTTTGATTGAGCGGTACAGTGGGCGTTCGCAAACTGTTGTCGGGATCCAAATCCGAACGCGTATCGCGAGCGCGCAGTGCGACGCGCGATTGCACCGGCTGCAAAACCGTCCTGATTGTATCGATACCCCTTTGATCGGTCGGCAGGCGTGTGACATTTTGTGGAAGATCAGCCTGCGCGGGTCCTGCCAATGTGACAGACATGGCCATCGCAGAAATCCAATACCCCTTCGAAAATACTCTCATATGCCCCTCCACATTTTTCCTGTGCGTTTTCACGCCGTTCCAAATCACATCATGGAATGTGACGATGATACCATGTTCCTGTTTTGCAAATGAACTTTTTATGAACTCTTTATACAGCCAATTGTCAGGCCGAGGATGTCCACGACAAGCGCAATCCCTTGTCGTAGTTACTTCACCAACCCGAAAACGCCCATCAGCAGCGGGTCGTTGGTCTTGCCGGGATTGGCGCGGATGTCGGCTTCTTCCATGCCGATTGCGGCCCAGATCGCATCGTCTGCCTTGAGGGTAATGTCTTGCGACAATGCGGCAATGTCGAAACCTGTGACGGACTGAACTGCCTTGCCGATCACCTGGTCGTCAAACAGCCGCAGTCCATCCGAAACCCCGGGCAGCATCGAATCGAGCAATGCCAATCCCATCTTTCCACGTAGGAATTGCGTCGCCGCTTGCGGGCCGCCGCGCACAATTTCATTCGCTGCTTCGATGCTCACCGTTCGAATTGCATCCGCCACCAGCGGCGCGGCACGCTCGGCCCCCTTTTCCGCCGCGCGGTTCAGCTGGCGTTGCAGCCGGTCGCGGAACGACTGGCTTTGCAGCACTGCCGACAATATTCCCGAACTGCGCGCGCCGCCTAGCCGGTCAGGCAGAGGAATACGCGCTACGCTATGATCGTAAAATCCACCGGGTTGCAGCAACAGCGCAAAGGCATTTTGCGACGACAGCGATAGCAGCCGACGGATCACTTCGGTCAGACTGATACCTGGCATGCTCTGACATCCTGCCAACAGCACAAATCCGCTGGCAGCACTTCCAGCAAGCAGTTGGCGACGGTCAATCCGGTTGATCATGGCAAAGCTCCTTTTTCCCCAATTAGCTGAAGCGTATCAGACTTTTGATCGCCACGCCATGACCGGCCGATGAACGGCTTTTCCTTGCGCCGGCTTGGCTGCGGTGCCACATCTCAGGCATGCGCGAGAAAGAATTACGGCTGGCCCTGATATGCTATGGAGGCGTGAGCCTTGCCGTTTATATGCACGGCATCACCCGCGAAATTTGGCATCTGGTCCGCGCCAGCCGGTCCTATCATGAAGGCACACCGACGCCGGGGGGTAGCGAGGATATCTATCGCGAACTGATTGCCGAGATAGAGACTTTGTCTGGGGTGCGGTTGCGAGTGCTAACCGACATAATTTCTGGTGCGAGTGCAGGCGGGATCAACGGCATTTTCCTGTCGCAGGCGATTGTCACCGGCCAGTCGCTCGAACCACTGACAGACCTGTGGTTGCGCGATGCCGATGTCGAAGTGCTGCTTGACCCCGATGCTCGCCCTTTGTCGCGTTTCTCCAAATTCTGGGCGGCACCGATTGCCTGGACGGTGTTGCGGCGGCGCGGCGGCGCTATCGAACAGACCGTGGCAGAAGAAGCGCAGGATGAGGTCGCCGCCAAGCTGTCGCGTTTCGTCCGCGCGCGATGGTTCCAGCCACCCTTTGGCGGGGAAGTATTTTCTCGGCTATTGCTCGATGCCTTTCAGGCGATGGCTGAGGGGCCAGCGGGGCAAAGCCTGCTCCCTGGCACACAACCGCTCGACCTCTTCGTGACCGTCACCGATTTCCACGGGCATAGCGAACATTTACGGCTCAACAGCCCGCCCGATGTGACCGAGACTGAGCACCGGATCACCATCGGTTTTTCGACACGCGGCAAAGCGGAGGGCGAGCTGGCTCATGCGGCGGAGTTGGTCTTTGCAGGCCGCGCCACAGCGAGTTTTCCCGGCGCATTTCCGCCTTTCACCGTGCGCGAACTCGACGGCCTGCTCAAAAGCCGGAAGATCGAATGGGGCCGCCGCGACGGCTTTTTGCAACGCATATTGCCAAAGCAATTTGCCGCAGGCGTCGCCGACGATGCCTTTTTGATCGACGGTTCGGTGCTGGCCAACGCGCCCTTTGCGCAAGCCATCGGCGGCGCTGCGCGATCGCCCTGCAAGGCGCGAAGTGGACCGGCGCTTCGTCTATATCGACCCCAAACCAGGCCGACCAAGCTTTCGCATTGGCAAGAAAATGGGGGAGGAAGGCGTCAAACCGCCCGGCTTTTTCGCAACAATATTCGGCGCGACCTCTAACATTCCGCGCGAACAACCGATCCGCGACAGCCTGACCGCAATCGAAGGCCGGTCACAGCGCATCGCCCGCATGCGAGAGATCACCGAACATCTGCGCCCTGAGGTCGAGGAAATGATCGAGGCGATGCTCGGGCGAACATGGTTCCTGTCCAAACCGACAGCAGAGCGTATGCGCAAATGGCGGCACAAAATGCTGGAAAAGGCGGTTGCTTCGGCTGGCTACAGCTATCCCGCCTACGCCCATTTGCGATTGGCAGGTGTGCTGGACGATCTGGTGGCAACCGCGCGGCGCAACTGGCCCGACTGCAGCGATGACCAATGTGCGACCTTGCGCAATGTCCTTTGGGCTGAGTTTTGCGCGCGCAAACTCGACCGGTTGACCGGCGGCAAGGGCAAGATTGTCGCCAGCCCTTCGATCCTGTTTTTCCGTAGGCATGATGTGCGCTTTCGCATCCGCCGGCTGCGCTTCCTCGCACGGCGATTGGCGGAGGATGTCGAACCATCCGGCGTAGTCGAACGCGCGGCGACCGACGCAATGCGCAATGCCATTTACGCGAGCCTTGCCCGCTATTTCGAACTGGAAACGTCCGAATATCTCGGCGGCGAAGTCGGCGAGGCGGCAAAATCTGCGCTGACCAAGCCCGACGAATTTATTGATCTTTTGCAAACCCGCTTCGCCCTTGAGCAGGTCGATGCCGAAACCGACCAATTGTTGCTCGACGCGATGATGGCGCTGCCAGAGGAAGCACGGCGATCGCTGCTATTCGGCTATCTGGGCTATATCCTCTATGATCTTGCGACCCTGCCGTTGTTGCAGGGCGAAGGGCTGGATGAATTTGATCCAATCAAGGTGGACCGAATTTCGCCTGAGGATGCGCGCAGCATCCGTGATGGCGGCGCGGCGGCGACATTGAAGGGAATCGAATTCAACAATTTCGGCGCCTTTTTCAGCCGCGCCTATCGCGAGAATGACTATCTATGGGGTCGGTTGCACGGGCTCGATCGGCTGGTCGACATCGTCATCTCGTCGCTGCCTGCGTCCGCGACAATCGATGCCGCGAAAATCCTAGCATTGAAGAAGCGGGCCTTTACCGCAATCCTTGATCAGGAACAGCACCGGCTTGGTCGCGTTCAGCCTTTGATTGCGGAATTGCGGTTGGAAATTGAGCAGATTGGCGTGGCCGTCTAAACAGCGCTCTCCAATTTAATCTCGCCCGCATCCGCCAGCATTTTCAGCATCACCGCTGCCCCGCATTGCTGCGACTTTGCAGTGTGGCTGAATTTGCCGTCAGCAACGAATTTGCCGCGATCATAATGGTTGGAAAAGCTCCAGAGATAGGGCGTCGGCACACCCAACCCGCGATAGCCAAGGCCGTTATACGCCTCGAGCCGATAAAGCGTGCGTTCAAGGCTCCAGTCCTTCTGCCCGGTATAGCCCAGCAGCCGAAGCGCATCCTTTGCGCTTGATTCCCAATCCGAAGGCGGCAGCCAGACTGACGGGCGGCCAGCGGGCACTTGTCGAGTACGTGCGGTCAACGGGTGATCGCCATTGTGCAGATGCGCGCGGAAGTTGAAGCTCGCCTCCAGACCATGAGTGACCGCGATGAAATGCCAGGGGACGCCGGTCGCAACCGCCACCCGTTCGTACCGGGCTCGCGCTTTGCGGATCATCGTCAGATGCCAGTCGGCGCTTTGCTGATAGGCAGGCCGCACCTGCAGTTTGCGAAACAGGCGGCGATATTCGCCCTTCAAATTGGCAAATTCCCGCGACCGGCTGAGCGGGGCGTCGGGTTCGTCCTCAATCTTGGGTAGCTCAACCTTGGGAGCTTCAACCACAGGGGGCTCAACGGGAGCGGGCAATGTCTCTACCACCGGTGGAACTTCCGGCACAGGAAGCTGTTCAACCGGTGGCGCGGCAACCTCCGCCTGTGTGGGCAGTTCCAGCGTCGGACCAACGCTAGCATTGCCATAGGCTTGTGGGTTCATGAACATAGGCAATCCCAAAATCGAAGGCTCCATGTTCACACCCATGGGCTTCATCGACAGCATCTCGGGGATTTCATGTTGACCCTGATGCAATTCGGCAAGCAACGCACCTGCCTTATCGGCAAAGCCCGGGTCGGTTTCTTCGCTGCGATCGATCAGCGCTACCAAACGCGGCAGCGCCAGCCGATAAGCGGATTCGGCGAGATCAGCGATGCTTTGCCCTTTGCCTAGCGCTAGCGAGGATTGCGGCAACCCCTTGCGGTCGGCTTCAACCTCCAGCCGGATCACCGCATCGGCAAGCCGCATATAATTGAGCGGCTTGCGCGGAATGATGTCGAGAATCTGACGCGGGACATCGATACCAATATCCGGCCATCCTGCGCAAAGGCACGCTGGCCGACAAACAGACCAAAGGCGGATGCGCCCGCCAGCCGCAACCAGTTCCGTTTCTGAAAATCGACGTCGGCCACCGACTCCCTCCTTACGCATCAAAAGCTACGCTATTGCGACAGGGCTAACAAGCAGATTGGCAACGTTTTTACCCAAGCGGTTCAGCTATAAGCAAACTCGGCACCATCCAGATCGATCTTGGGAACTTCATCCTTTTCGCGCCAATAATCCTGATTATGCTGCCATTCGACTTTATCGCCGCGCCGGGGCATCTTATCGAGATCGCGCATCAAATAGTTGGGATTGAAATTCTCGCCCTCAATCCATGGCAGGCGCGGCATATTATGGTCTTCGGGGCGGAAGCGCACCTCGACCCGTTTCGCACCTTTAGCGTCCATATGGTTTAGCAGGCGGCAGACAAAGTCGCCGAGCATATCAACCCGCAAGGTCCAGCTTGCGCGAAAATATCCAAACACCCAAAGCATGTTGGGAACGCCGGTGAACATCATCCCGCGATAGGTTGTAGTGTCAGGCCAGTCGATTGGCTTACCATCAACGGCAAAGGGAATGTCGCCCAGCACTGACAGATTGAAGCCCGTCGTTGCAACGATGATGTCGGCCTCCAGCTCTTCGCCCGAGGCAGTGCGCACGCCCTTTTCAGTGAAGCGGTCGATGGTGTCGGTAACCGCGCTGACCTTTCCGGCAGCAATTGCTTGGAAGATGTCACCGTCGGGAACAAAGGCCAGACGCTGCTGCCATGGCCGATATTTCGGCGCGAAATGCGGCTCGAATTCGAAATCATCGCCTGCATAAGCCCGGATTAGCGCGCGCAGTTCTTCGACCACAACATCGGGTTCGGTCAGGCAACGCTGGGTGATCACATCCTGATCAAACATGATCTGCGCGCGCACAACGCGGTGGATCGTCGGTTCATCAATACCGATCTGCCGCAGGCGGTCGGCCAGCTCATTGGCGTTGGGGCTGCAAAAGAAATAGGTGGGTGAGCGTTGCAGCATCGTCACATGTGCGGCCTTTTCGGCAAATGCCGGGATGACGGTTGCGGCGGTCGCACCCGAGCCGATCACCAGCACCCGCTTGCCGGTCACGTCGGTCGCTGGATCCCATTTCATCGCGTGGACAAAAAGGCCTTTATAGTCCTCGACTCCTTTCCATTCGGGCAGATACGGCCGGTTGTGGTCGTAATAGCCTTGGCACATCCATAGGAAATTGCAGGTGAAGCTCTTGTGCGAACCATTTGCGATGGCTTCGACTGTCCAGAGATTGTCCGCGCTCGACCAACTGCACCTCGTGATTGTGTGGCCGTAGCGGATATGATCGCCGATGCCGTTCTCGTCGATCACCTCGCCCATATATTTCAATATCTCTTCGGCGCTGGCGATTGGCGCACCGATCCACGGTTTGAAGCGATAGCCGAAAGTGTAAAGGTCCGAGTCGGAACGCACGCCGGGATATTTATGGGTTTCCCACGTGCCGCCAAATGTGTCCTTGGCTTCCAAAATGGCATAGCTTTTCTGCGGGCATTGTTCCTGCAAATGGTAAGCTGAGCCTATCCCCGAAATACCCGCACCGACGATCAGCACGTCAAAATGTTCGACGCTCCCCTGCCCTGCCGCTACCCGTTGCAAACTGTCAACATCCGCCATTGTCATTCTCCTCAAACGCAAGGGTGACATCGGACGCGCGAATTGCAAGCAGCACATTGATTCGAGTCAAATTCGGCGATTAGAATCCAAGTGGGATTCCGGATAAAAAAAGGGGAAGACGTTTCCGCCTCCCCCCGTTTTTGACCAGTAGGGTATTGAAAGTTTTCAGAGCATATATTTCATTTTGACCGATTGGCTTGCTGTGCCTGCGCTGACAACAAAAGCCGCAGATTTGAACTTGGGCGGACCGGTGACCACGGCAGGATTGCGTGAAAAACCAAAGCCTTCGCGCGGGATCATTATCGCCATATCCAGTTTGTCATTGCCATTTTCGTCATGCATCAACGACGCAGCATAGGTACCCGGAGCGACGCCATCAAAACGAATTGTGCTCGAATTGCGCGCGGCCACGCGGGCACGATGGCTGTTGGGATCTTTGCTGCAATTGGGGAAAAATTTGGGGTTTGCGGTGACGCAAACCAAAACATTTCCCTTCATGTTGCGCAAACCGGAAACGCTGACACTCAAGGTCGCAACGTCTGCTGCCGCAACACTGGTGCTACCGAGTGTTGCCAAAGCGGCCAAGCCCAATATCGGTGCCGCAAATTTTGTCCCAAAAGCGAAAATAGAGCCCATAATTTCCTCGATATGCATCGTGATGTTTCTGGTGATGGGTTGCTGTTATCAACCAATTTCCTAATTTCCCATTAACCATAAAACGAGGAAACAGTTCCCAGCCCATATGGTTGGTCACACCCATCACCGTCATGATGAAGAGAACGACCCCAAGGGCAGCGTAGTGGATCGGTATCACAAACACCAGCACGGGAATCACAAAGGCTCCGGTCAGTGCTTCCCACGGATGGAAACTCATCGCCGCCCACGCGGTCGGCGGTCGGCTTTCGTGATGGACTGCGTGCGCCAGTTTGAACCAGACGGGTATGCGCATCAACCGGTGGGTCCAATAAAACCATGTGTCATGCGCCGCGAGATAGAGCAGCACCGATAGCGGCAGATACCAGAGCGGATAATCGGATATGTCGCGGTAAATCCGGGTCCAGCCCAGACTGTCCCAGCCCCATGCAACCAAACCGGCAGGAATTCCGTAGATCGCTGCCGATACTAACGACCAGTAAATCTCGCGCCGCATTTGCGGGCGCAAACGGTCGTACAGACCAGGACGAACACGTCCGGTCAGCCAACCGAAAAACCCGCTGGTGATCAGGTAACGCACGCCGACAATCAGTGTCATCACCATCGCGGAAAGAAAGGCGGCAAGCATGCAGCGCGCTTAGCTGTTGTAACGGCATTGCACAATGTCCGACCGACCGAGCGACGGGCAACTCCGTCGGTTGGCTTATCGGATCACGTCACCAGGCGCATTCGTCGGCCTGATACTCCCCGCCTTGCATGTGCGGATTGCCCGGCGTCCAAGGGTCTTTGCAAGCGACAACATGAAAAGCGCTACGTTCATTCACCTGCATGTCGAGTATGGTGTGATCACGGGCATTAGCGGGCACCGGGAACAATTCCTGCTGCCCTCCCTTGTCGCAAGCATTGCTACCCTTGCTACCCTCGACACAAGTGGCCAGCCGCAGTGGAAAACCGCAACGGTTGTTGATTCGAACGCTGAAGCCCCTTACTCCGATGATCTCTATGCAGTGATAGGCATCATTGGGATCGACGTCCTGCGCCGATGCCGCCGGAATTGACGGGACCGATATCAGCATTACCGCAACCAGCGCGGCCCCTACTTTGCCTCGACTAATAGGGCCGGACATAGCGCGTCGGCACGCAAATTGACGGATTGCTGGCAAGCGCTTTGCAGTTTTCAAACGCCTGATCCCGCGCCGCTTGATAGCTTTCCCTGACCTGTGCATAATCGGCTTCGTGCGTGCAAAGCCGGTCAAGCGTTTTCATGGCTTCGTCGAGCACATACATCAAATTGGTCATGTGAACGATGCTCGAAGCGCTTTGTGGCGGCTTGGCGTTTTCGGCAATTTCGGCAAGCCGCGCATCCTGATCCATGCACTGGTTGGCGCCTGCAACCGCCGAAAAGATTGGGATTGGCAGCGTTGCCGGTGTCAGACCAGCTACCAGCGTCGCTGCAATCATTGTTTTGATTTTCACACCGGTTCTCCTTGACCCTGTTTCGAAGGAGCCATCATTGAACCAGTTGAACCGATTTTGGCGTGACGCATGTCACACCGAAAATAATTCGCGTCGGATTTATACAATCATTGTCAATTCCGGTAACTTACTGTTAACTCTGCAAGTCGGCGATTCGAAATCCGGGTTGCCAACCGTTCGGATCAACCGGACAAAACAGGGGTCGCATCACTGGCGCAGCGTCTGCGCGGGGGTGCTCTGTAAGTATCTCCTAAGTTGGCGTTGCGATATTACGCACTAGGGAGACTTTAAATGACCAGAAAATATCTTTTCGGATCGGCATCGATCACCGCCGCAGCGATCCTTGTTGCACTGGGTGGAGCCACATATTCCACACCCGCAATGGCAACCGAATGCCTGCTCGACACCAATGACGATGGAGTTGCTGACGCTGCCGATACGGACGGCGGTGCCGTTGGTTCGGGAACCGATGCTCTGGCTTGCGGCACGGTGCAACTGCCACCCAGGCGGGCGGTGTTGCATTGGGTACCGGCGCTCAGGCAACCGGACCGAGCCCTGCCAACCCGATATTCGCAACCGTCGCGGTCGGCTATAATACTTTGGCACACGACAACGCAGTGGCCATCGGCAACAGCGCGCAGGCGCGCTTCAGCGGCGTTTCCAGCCAACCCAATATTGGCATCAACGCAGCAACAGCCATTGGTGGTAATGCTGTCGCGATAGGTTCGAATACTGTCGCGATCGGATCGACTGCCCGTGCAGGCTTAGGCTTTGCCTTCAACAGCCCTGGCGATCCAGTCAGCGCCGGCAATAACATCACGGTCGTGGGCGGCCGTGCTGAAGCCAATCAGAATGATGCAACGGCAATAGGCGCAAACAGCGAAATAAGCGCCGAACTCGGCACTGCGCTCGGCAGCCAGACGCAAGTGTCGCAGGCAGGCGGCATTGCGATTGGCTTTGGTGCCAGCGCCCAGGGACCGAGCACGGTGAACCCGATTTTCGCCTCAATTGCGATGGGCCATAACGCAATCGCCGTCGACAATGCGGTTGCGATTGGAAACACCGCACAAGCGCGCTTCAGCGGTGTATCGAGCCAGCCCAACGTTGGCATTAATGCTGCTACAGCCATTGGTGGCAATGCGGTCGCGGTAGGTTCTAATACCGTCGCCATCGGATCGACGGCCCGCGCTGGCACAGGCTTTGCCTTTAACACTCCGGGCGCTCCAGTCAGCGCAGGTTTCAACCAGACCGCCGTGGGTGGCCGAGCTGAAACCAACGCCACGGGTGGAACCGCAATCGGTGCCAACAGCAATGTTTCTGGCACAAACGGAACCGCGCTGGGACAAGACACGCTTGTCGCCGCCAGCAACGCCGTTGCTATCGGTAATGGCGCGAATATAACGGCGGGCGGCAGTGGATCGATTGCAATCGGTTCCGGATCCAGCGCCACGCTGAACTTCGCAACGGTTGTTGGTACAAATGCACAAGGTACCGCAACAGGCGCATCCGCATTTGGTAACAATGCCAATGCTTCCGGCGCGAACGCAACCGCACTGGGCACTGGCGCCCAGGCAGTGGGTGCCGGTTCGGTTGCACTTGGTGGCGGCTCGGTTGCCACGCAAGCAAACACCGTTTCGGTAGGCAATGTCGGCACCGAACGTCGCATCGTCCACGTGGCAGCAGGGACCGGCCTGACCGACGCCGTGAATGTCGGGCAGTTGAACACGGCAATTGCCGGGGTCGGCGGTTCGGCAGCAGCAGCTCAAGCTACAGCCGATACAGCCATTGTTAACGCGGCAGCAGCGCAGGCTAGTGCAAACACTGCACTTGCTGAAAACGTTGTGCAGGATGGACGTTTGACGGCGGTTGAAGGTGTCAATGCCACCCAAGACACGCAGATTGCGGCTATCCAGACTGTGAACACAACACAATCGACGCAAATTGCCGCCATTCAGACAGTCAACACCACACAGGATAACCGTCTGACGGCAGTTGAAGCACTGAACCTGACGCAGTCGAGCCAGATCAGCAGCCTGCAAACGCTGACTGCTGCGCACACGTCGCAGATCAACGATTTGTTCAATATCACCGATAAGGATCGGCGTGAGGCACGTCGTGGCACCGCTGCGGCAATTGCGATCACCACCGCGCCGATGCCGTCAGAGCCCGGCAAGACCAGCTATGCGCTGAACGTCGCAAATTATCGCGGCGAACAGGCAGTTGGTCTGTCACTCGCGCACCGCACCAGCAGCGACAATCCGTTCGCAATCACCGCTGGCGCCTCGTTCGCAGGTGGCAAGGATATTGGCGCCCGCGTCGGTATCGCTGGCGAATTCTGATCTGTTAAGGGCTGACTGAAAGGTTAGTCTCCCTTAGTCAGTCCAAGACAGGCCGGAGCTGCAAAGCTCCGGCCTGTTGGTTTTTGCTCAGGAACCCGGATCTCTCCTATTGCCAGTATTGAACCAATCTCCACAGGTTCTTGAATACTGACGCTTCCCCTGATCGCTTGGCTCGTCTAGGTGCCAACAATGGATAGCGACCGATCCAGAGATAATCTGAAATGCGACATTGCGATTGTTGGCGGCGGCTTGGCTGGCGGCCTGATCGCGCTGGCGCTTGCCCGGTTGCGCCCGGAACTGAAGCTGGTGCTGATCGATCAGGACAAGAGCTTTGGCGGCAACCACATTTGGAGCTTTTTCGCGAGCGACATTGCGCCCGAGCATCGTTGGCTGACCGCACCGCTCGTCACCTATGGCTGGTCGGGATATGAAGTTCATTTCCCGAGCCATTCGCGCTCGATCGACAATATTTATTACACCATCGAGTCCGAACGGCTTGACTGGTTGCTGCGCAACAACCTGCCGCAAAGCTCCCTTTTTTCGGGACGCGAGGTAAAAGCAGTCAGCCCGCGATTGGTAGTTCTCGACGGTGCCCAGCGGATCAATGCTGGTGGCGTTATTGACGCGCGCGGTGCTGGCGACGCGCATCATCTCGATTGCGGCTGGCAGAAATTCACCGGACAGTTGCTGCAGCTCAAAGACCCGCACGATATGAAGAACCCGATCATCATGGATGCGACGGTCGAGCAATATGATGGCTATCGTTTTGTCTATGTGCTGCCCTTTGGCATGGACAAGGTTTTTGTCGAAGACACCTATTATAGCGACCGGCCGGACTTCGACCCGCGCGTCATGCGCCGCCGCATTGCCGCCTATGCAGAGGCCAAGGGCTGGCAGGTGGACCGCGTGGTGCGCGAAGAAACCGGCGTGCTGCCTGTGGTCATGGGCGGCGATCTCGACAATTATTGGGCGAGCGGCAGCGGGCGCACAGCAAAAGCAGGCGCGCGCGGAGCCTTTTTCCATCCCGTCACCAGCTACTCATTACCCGATGCAGTGCGCAACGCGATCTTCATAGCCGAACAGCCCGATCTGGACGGCGACAAGCTGAACATGCTGATGCGTCAACGCGCCGACGCGCATTGGAAAAGCGGCAAATTCTTCAGGATGCTAAACCGTATGATGTTCCGCGCATCGATGCCCAATGAGCGTTACAAGGTGCTCGAACGCTTCTACACTTTGAAACCCGGTTTGATCGAGCGCTTCTATTCCGGCAAGACAACAGGCGGAGACAAGGCGCGGATATTGTCTGGCAAGCCACCGGTGCCGGTTGGCAAGGCGATCAGGGCATTGCGGCCGAGGACAAAGAAACGGTGAAGTCAGCAATTATCATTGGCGCGGGTTTTGGCGGTTTGGCGCTTGCCATCAGGTTGCAATCGGCGGGCGTGCAGACGACCATAGTCGAGGCGCGCGACAAGCCAGGTGGGCGCGGCTATTATTGGGAACGGCAGGGCTTCACCTTCGATGCCGGACCAACGGTGGTCACGGACCCACCCTGCCTGCAGGAATTGTGGGAATTGTCGGGCAGCGACATGGCCGACGATGTTGACCTGATTTCCGTCATGCCATTCTACCGGCTCAATTGGCCCGACGGCACCAATTTCGATTATTCGAACGACCAGGCCGCACTGAATGCGGAAATCGCCAAGCTGAACCCTGCGGACGTCACGGGGTATGCACGCTTTCTGGAATATTCGAAGGGGGTGTATGAGGAGGGCTATGTCAAGCTCGGCTCGGCGGCCTTCCTCGACTTTGCCTCAATGATAAAGGCGGCACCAGCGCTGATGAAATATCAGGCGTGGCGGTCGGTTTATTCGGTCGTCTCGAGCTATGTTCAGGATGAGCGGTTGCGGCAGGCATTGTCGTTCCATACCCTGCTCGTCGGCGGCAATCCGATGTCGACCAGTTCGATCTACGCGCTGATCCACACCATCGAGAAGGAAGGCGGCGTCTGGTTTGCGCGCGGCGGCACCAACCGGCTGGTGGCAGGGATGGTTGCGCTGTTCGAACGGCTAGGCGGCGTGATACGGCTGAACGATCCGGTCGAACGCATCCTGACCGAGGGCAATCGCGCGACGGGAGTGGTCACCAAGTCGGGCTGGCGCGGAGAAGCCGATGCAGTCGCCTCCAACGGCGATATGATGCACAATTACGCCGCGCTGCTGAAGGATCATCCGCGCGGGGCCAAGGCCGCGAAAGCGTTGAAGCGCAAACGCTGGTCGCCTTCGCTGTTCGTCGTCCATTTTGGCGTGAAGGGGCATTATCCGGATATTGCGCACCATTCGATCCTGTTCGGCCCGCGCTACAAAGGGCTGCTCGACGATATTTATAAGACCGGCACAGTGCCCGAAGATTTCTCGCTATACCTCCACCACCCGACTGCAACCGATCCGCACATGGCACCCGAAGGCTATTCAACCTTTTACGTCCTCGCGCCGGTCGCGCATCTGGGAAAGAGCAAGGTCGATTGGGACGGCGGCTTTGGCGACCAGTTTGAGGCGGCGATTTTGGACGAGGTCGAACGGCGTGTGTTACCGGGGCTGAAAGCCAACCTCGCCACCAGCTTCCACTGTGCGCCGACCGATTTCGGACGCGATCTCAATGCGCATCTGGGCAGCGCCTTTTCGCTGGAACCGGTGCTGTGGCAAAGCGCCTATTTCCGCGCGCACAACCGCGACGATGTGATTTCAAACCTTTACTTTACCGGCGCGGGAACGCATCCGGGGCGGAATTCGGGGTCGTCGGCAGCGCCAAGGCGACTGCGACTTTGATGTTAGAGGATTTGAAAGCTTGAAACGCCTAGCTGTATATTGCGGGTCTGCGACACCTGCCGACCCTGTCTATATAGAAACTGCCCGCGCTGTGGGCGCTGGCTTGGCGGCGCGCGGCATTGGAGTGGTCTATGGCGGAGGGCGGCTGGGCCTGATGGGTGCGGTGGCGGACGCGGCGTTGGAGGCTGGCGGCGAGGTCATCGGCGTGATCCCCGAGGCGCTGGTCGGCAGCGAGGTGGCGCACAAGGGCTGCACCGAACTGCATGTCGTCCCGGGCATGCACGAACGCAAAAGGATGTTTACCGACCTATCCGACGGCTTTGTCACTATCCCCGGAGGGGTCGGCACGATGGACGAATTGTGGGAAGCGATCAGCTGGGCGCAATTGGGCTATCATGACAAACCGGTGGGCGTGCTCAACGTTGCGGGCTTTTACGACAAGCTGATCGAATTCAACCGGCATATGATCGATGTCGGTTTCATTCGTGAGCAGCATGCCGGGATCATGGTTGTTGGCGATGCGCTCGACGAATTGTTGGCAAAAATGGCCGCCTATGTGCCGCACAAAAGCATCTTCCAGATGAAGGCTGAGGATTTGTGAGCGAAAGGGCGGCTCTCGTCGCCTATGCCCGCGACAGCATAAAGCGCGGGTCAAAATCTTTCGCACTCGCCAGCCGACTGTTTGACCGCACGACGCGCGAGCGGGTCTGGCTGCTTTATGCATGGTGCCGCAAATGCGATGATCTGGCCGACGGGCAGGACCATGGTGGTGCCATGGCTTTGGTCGATGATCCAGCCGTACGGTTGGTGGCGATGCGCGACCTGACCGCGCGCGCAATCCAAGGCGAAGTTACCGGCGACCCCGCCTTTGATGCCTTGGGCGTAGTCGCGCGCGAATGCGGGCTGACGCAGGGTATGGCCGATGCAGTGATAGAGGGCTTTGCCCTCGACGCCAATGGTTGGCACCCACGCAGCGAGGGAGACCTTTATCGTTATTGCTATCATGTCGCAGGTGCAGTCGGGGTGATGATGGCGGTGGTGATGGGTGTCGCACCCGATGACGACGAAACCCTCGACCGCGCCTGTGACCTTGGCATCGCCTTCCAGCTCGCCAACATCGCCCGCGATATTGCCGAGGATGGCAGTGCGGGTCGCTGTTACCTGCCCGATGACTGGCTGGCCTTGCTCGACATCGGCCCCGGCGAGCATCTACGGCCGCACAACCGCAAGAAACTGGCACTAATGGCGCGCTGGCTGGCGGACGAAGCGGGGCAATATGAAGCCTCCGCTCGCGTCGGTGCATCCCGCCTGCCCTTTCGCGCACGCTGGGCCGTGCTCGCGGCGGCGGGGATATACGGCGATATTGCGCGGAAAGTTCGCGCGGGCGGCGAACATGCCTGGGATGCGCGGGTTTTCACCTCGCGTGGGGAGAAATTGCGCTGGGTTAAATCGGCTTTTATGGATGCTCGTCGGAACCAGCCTGTGCCCGTAAATCGGGAAGGATTGTGGACGCGACCTCGCGCCTAGCACCACTTCATAAGTTAAGAATGGTGCCCGCCCTCTCGCTCAACCGTTCAACCGCCGCCGCATGAATTCCCGGAGCGCTGCAGATCAGGCCGAAATCAAGCGGCTTTGGCTTGTTGTAGCGAATAGGCTCGCCCAGCGCATTGCTCACTTTCGCCCCGGCTTCCTCTGCGATCAGATGTGCCGCCGCAATATCCCATTCATGCCCCAGCGCAGCGTCGCTACCAGATCGGCACGGTCGCACGCGACCATAGTCATCCGCATCGCGATACTGTTGGGTTTGTGGACCATTTCCAGATCACGATCGACCTTTTGCAGGGCGTCAGTGGGAACGCGCGCGCCACTAAACGCGCTTCTGCTGCTGCCCGAAAGCCGTTTGCCATTGCAGGTCGTGCCTGCCCCCTTATGCGCCACCCACAATTGCCGTGTCACTGGGGCATACATTGCCGCAAAAACCGCATCGCCATTTTCGACCAATGCGACCGAGATACACCAGCCGCTGCGACCGCGGATGAAATCGCGCGTTCCATCAATTGGATCGACCAGCCACAGCCGGGGCAATGCAAGCCGGTCGGGATTGTCCGCTGTCTCTTCGGAAAGCCAGCCAATGTCAGGGGCAAGCCCGCCAAGGCGTGACTTCAGCAGCGCATCGACCGCCAGATCGGTTTCGCTGACCGGGTTGCCTTTGCTTTTTTCCCAAACGTCTGAAGAGGGGGCCATACCCTCTCGCCAGCTTTTCAGCGCGAGGTCACCCGCCTCGCGGACTATGGTCAGAGCCCCTTCTAGATCAGGCACTCGCCACCATCATGCCATCGACGCGCAGCGTCGGCACATTGGTCGAGCGGACGAACTCAAGATCGTTCGCCGCCGTCAGCGCGCGGTACATATCCTTCAGATTGCTGGCGATGGTGAATTCCGCGACCGGCGTAGTGATTTCACCCTTTTCGATCAGAAAACCGCCCGCGCCACGGCTGTAATCGCCGGTGACGCCGTTTACGCCTTGTCCTGACAATTCATGAACATAGACGCCATAGTCGATGTCCGCGATCAGTTCGGCAACAGAAAGTGTGCCGCCTTCCAGATGGACATTGGCGGGGCTGGTCCCGGGAGCCCCGCTACCGCCTCGGCTGGCATGGCCAGTGGGTTTCAGCCCCAATTGCCGCGCCGCAGCGCTTTCCAACAGCCAGCCGGTCAGCACGCCCTTTTCAATGATCGCCGAGCGTGCGGTGGGCAGGCCTTCGCCGTCAAACGCCCTGCTACCCAGACCGCGCACCCGCAATGGATCGTCGATGATGCTGATCGCGCTGTCGAACAGCGCCTCGCCCAGCGATTCGAGCAGGAAGCTGGTCTTGCGCGCGATGTTGCTGCCGCCAATGGCACCGATCAGATGGCTGACCAGCGAACTGCCAATGCGCGGATCGAAGATCACCGGCATCGCTCCGCTTTTGACCGAGCCGGGGTTCAGGCGGCGCACAGCACGTTCGCCCGCACGGCGGCCTATGGCTTCGGCGCTGTCCAGATCAGCGCGATGGCGCGCGGATCGCCAGTCATAATCGCGTTGCTTGTCATCACCTTCACCCGCCAAAACGCTCGCCGACAAACCATAGCCCGAGGCGTGGCTCACCCCTGCAAAGCCGTGGCTCGTCGCCAGCGCAAAAATCGATCGGCCAGCACTTGCCCCTGCGCCTTCGCTATTGGTCACACCAACCACCGCCCGCGCCGCATCCTCGCACGCCAGCGCAGCTTCGCGCAGCGAATGGGGATCGGGGTCCTGATCGTCATCGCTGTCAATGGCTGGCGGTGTGCCCTTCAGCAGCATGTCCTGCGGCGCAAGCCCGGCAAATTGGTCTTCGGGCGCCTCGCGCGCCATATCGAGCGCGCGTTCCACCAGTCCGGCCAGGACATCTGGATTCATGCTGGAGGATGATATCGTCGCCGACCGTTGCCCCAGAAAAACGCGCAGTCCGATGTCTTCGCCTTCAGACCGGACGACGTCTTCCAACACGCCCAAACGCACCTGAACCTCGGTCGAGGCGTCGCACAGATAAACGGCATCGGCGGCATCGGCCCCTGCCTTTTTCGCGTTTTCAACAAGTTGTACGGCGCGGTCGAGCGCGGCTTCTGGAGTTAGCATCCCCTTCGCTTAGTCGCGGGGACGATTTGCGTCAATCAACGCAAACAGGATCAGGCGATCGCTTTGATCGCAAGCATCAGACCAACGGGAATTCCGATCGCACTCAGCCAGATTTTGATCCGCGCAAACAGATAATGCGCGCTCAGGTCGGCACCGCGATCATCCAGCTTTTTCCAATGCCGTTCGATATTGCGGCACGGCAATATCACCGCAGCCACCAAAGCAACGAGCAGGAAATAGGGCCAGATCGCCATTGCTTTGCTTTCAAGCGCAGGCGAAACGAGGAAAATCAGCAGCAAGGTATAGACAACCAAGGCATAAGCGATGTGCGTGCTGATGCGTTTCGAATAACATTGCGGCGTTCTTGTCCGCAGCGCCGAAAAAACGGTTGCCATAAGCTCTCTCCCTCTGTCTTCCCCGTGCAAGAGATTGTCACGACATTTTACGAGAGTCAAAGGGGTTTACCAAAATGTTAAGAACCAATCAGGGTAGGCCCAGCAGCTTGTGATTCTGCAATGAAAGCCGCCATTTAGGGTTTGCCGAAACGAAGGCAATCGCCTCTTCGCGGCACTGTTGGTTCGACTCGACGCTGCCGCGATCCATCGGTTGGATCAAGAAATGGTCAAATTGCCAGCTTTCCATCGCCAAGGGGTCGAGTTGGTTTTTCGGCCAACCCAGCTTGAGTTCATCGCCGCTGTGTTGGATCACGTCGCTTCCGGCCTTGGGACTGATGCAGACCCAGTCGATGCCGGGATGCGTAGCGATGGTGCCGTTGCTTTCGATGGCGATGGTGAAGCCTTGGGTGTGCAGCGCGTCAACGATCGCATCGTCAACCTGCAGCATCGGTTCGCCACCCGTCAGCACGACATAGCGATGGTCGCGCGCTTCCCCCCACAATCTGGCAACATTGGTGGCGAGTTCGTCTGCCTCATACCGCCCACCATTTTCGCCGTCCATGCCAACAAAATCAGTGTCGCAAAACTGGCAGACCGCGTTGGCCCGATCTTCCTCGCGCCCGGTCCACAAATTGCAGCCAGCAAAGCGCAAGAACACCGCGCGGCGGCCCGAATGCACGCCTCGCCCTGCAAAGTCAGGAATATTTCTTTAACCGCGTAGCTCATCCATACACCGTCGGATCAGGCAGCCCTGCATCGGCAAAACCTTTGGCACGCAACCGGCAGCTGTCGCATTGGCCACACGCCTTGTTATCGGGCGTCGGATCGTAGCATGACCAGCTCATTCCGGCATCCAGCCCCAGCCGGTGGGCCTCGCGCGCGATGTCCGCCTTGGTCATGTGCTGCAGCGGGTGTGGACAGTGAAGCGGTCACCTTCGACACCGGCTTTGGTGGCGAGATTGGCCATTGTCTCAAAGGCTGCGATGAATTCGGGGCCGCTTCGCGCGCAAGGCCTGCGACGACCATTGAATCGAGCCCGCCCGAGAGGAGTACGATGGCGGATTTCTGTTTTTCTATCAAAACCTAACCTCAATGAAAATGTCACCCCCGACTTGATCGGGGGTCCATGGTCTGGATTTTCAGTTTAAACCGCGCTCTCAGGCCATGGATTCCCGCTTTCGCGGGTATGACACAGAAAGGCAATGGCAGCATTGCTTCGGTCAGGAACAATCGCGAATTTGGGGAAAATGGCGCACCCGGAACGATTCGAACGTCCGACCCCCAGATTCGTAGTCTGGTGCTCTATCCAGCTGAGCTATGGTGCGTGGAGGCGTGCCAATAGGCCCCGCCTGCCAGATCTGCAACCCTTTTATTTTGTGTCAGCCACGCGACAGCGCGCCTTGCGCCGGATGGCATCGATTTGCGGATAGTCCGCCTTGTCCGAAACCAATATGCGGATCAGAACCAGCCCCTTGTTATAGTCGAGTTGCACCGGCTCATAATCGCGCGGCACCCGCTGGCTGAAACGCTTCAATGCCAGTTTGACCGGCTTTCCTCCCGTTTCCCGGTCGCTGCGCACGGCTGCCACATCGGTGCGTGCGTCAAAGACACTGACAGACCAATAGTGGCCGGGTACCGGTTCGACATCGACCAGCACTGGTCCCTTGGAAAGATCAAAGGCACAGGAAGAGTAGGAAAGGTCAGGGCTGGGCCTGACAATCGGCTGGTTATCAGCGGTTGAAGGTTCGCCGAAACCAAAACTGTTTACGGGTGCACGACCGCCGACTTTTTCCATCGCCTTTGACATCAACACATAGGGCGTCGCCATCAGCGTCCCTTGCCAGGCGAGTGCTGCGGCGAGCAGCCCGATTATGATCGGGAAGAGCCAGTTGCGGATCATGCGCATAACTCCTTTTTGATAGTCGGCAATTTGGCACTCGACGGATTGTTCAAAAGCGCGCCTTGCGGATGATAAGTACGCAACGTCAGGTCAAATTGCGGCGTACCTCCGGTCGGCAACCAAACGCCATCGGCCTTTTTGGGTGAAACCGTGAACGACCAATTGCCGTTGGCGTCACGCTCCGGCGCATTGCCCGCGACCGACCAAAGATTGGCAGCATTTTTCACCAGCCAGCCTTCGCCTTTGTACAGCGTAATACTCCACCAGCGCGCGTCGAGTTCGCTGCCGCTGACGGTGTAAGTGCACTTGCCGTTGAGCGGTGCACCTTCGCTATCGGTGCGCGCGGTGAAGTACATCGCTTCCTTGGCGGGCAGCGCGAGCCAAACCGAACAGCGCCACGCGGGCGCGGCTTAGCGCAGATGCATCCTTGGTGCCGTTGTCGGTATTGGCGCTCCACGGGCCGTTGGTCACCTGACGGCCAAGATCGGCACTGCGCACTTGATGGACGGCATACGCACTACCCCCAGCCAGACCCAACAGGATGCAAATAGAATAGCGTCGCCACGGTTTCATTCAGCCTCTCCCCTATTGGATGGCTACCGCATCACTGGGCGTTGCGCAATGCCGCCTGTGCCGCCGCCAGCCGCGCGATAGGCACGCGGTAAGGAGAAGCGCTGACATAGTCGAGGCCGGTCTTTTCGCAGAATGCGATGGAAGCCGGGTCGCCGCCATGTTCGCCGCAAATGCCGAGTTTGATATCAGGCCGGGTTGTGCGGCCTTTGGTGGCGGCAATCTCGATCAACTGGCCAACGCCTTCGACATCCAGCGAAACAAGGGGTCGGTCGCGTAGATGCCCTTGTCGACATAATGCGTCAGGAAGCGCGCGGCGTCGTCGCGCGAAACGCCCAATGTCGTTTGCGTCAGGTCATTGGTGCCAAATGAGAAAAATTCACCCACTTCGGCAATTTCATCCGCCATAGCGCGGCGCGCGGCAGTTCGATCATCGTGCCGACAAAATATTCGATGCGCTTACCCTGCTCGGCGAACACCGCCTCTGCCGCCTTGTCGACGACCTCTTTCATCAGCTCAAGCTCGCGCTTTGTACCGACCAGCGGGATCATGATTTCTGGCACTGGTGCCACCTCAAGCGAACAGGCTGCCTCAAAATCGCCCTGGCCTGCATCTCGTATATCTCGGGATAGGTCACGCCCAGACGGCAACCGCGATGGCCGAGCATCGGGTTGAATTCGTGCAACTCGTTCGCGCGCTGCTTCAGCGTTTCGATGCCTACACCCGCCGCCTCGGCAACCTCGGCAAACTCTTCCTCACGGTGCGGCAGGAATTCGTGCAGCGGCGGGTCGAGCAGGCGGATCGTCACGGGAAGCCCGGCCATCACCTTGAAGATCGCTGCAAAATCCTTGCGCTGTTCGGGCAGCAAGCGTTCGAGCGCAACCCGCCTGCCCTTTTCATCATCGGCAAGGATCATCTGGCGCACTGCGGTAATCCGCGCGGCGTCGAAGAACATATGTTCGGTGCGGCACAACCCGATGCCCTCTGCACCAAAATCGCGGGCGACCTGCGCATCGTGCGGGGTTTCGGCATTGGCGCGCACCTTCATCCGGCGCGCGGCATCGGCCCAGACCATCAACGTGCCGAAATCGCCGACCAGTTCGGGCTGCAGGGTCGGGACGGCACCCGCCATCACCTCACCAGTGGTGCCGTCGATGGTCAGGATATCGCCTTCTTTCAACTCACGCCCCGACACGCGCAACACCTTCGCCGCATTGTCGATGGCAAGGCTACCCGCGCCTGAAACGCATGGCCGCCCCATGCCGCGTGCAACGACGGCGGCGTGCGACGTCATCCCACCGCGCGCGGTCAAAATGCCCTTGGCCGCGTGCATACCGTGAATGTCCTCAGGGCTGGTTTCAACGCGAACGAGGATCACGCTTTCGCCCATATCGTTTCGCCGTTCGGCGGTATCAGCGTCAAAGACGATCTGGCCGGAGGCGGCACCCGGAGAGGCTGGCAGTCCCTTGGTCAGCACATCGCGCGGTGCATCGGGGTCAAGCGTCGGGTGCAGCAATTGATCAAGCGCCATCGGATCGACGCGGCACACCGCCTCCTCGCGCGTGATCAGCCCTTCCGCCGCCATATCGACCGCGATCTTCAGCGCTGCTTTGGCGGTACGCTTTCCCGACCGGGTTTGCAGCATCCACAGCTTGCCGCGCTCGACGGTGAACTCGATATCCTGCATGTCGCGATAATGGGTTTCGAGCGTGCGGAACACTTGCGATAGCTCGGCATAAGCCTCTGGCATCGCCTCTTCCATGCTCAGCGGCTTGGCCCCAGCTACCTCACGCGCCGCCATGGTCAGATATTGCGGCGTGCGGATACCGGCGACGACATCCTCACCCTGCGCGTTGATCAGATACTCGCCATAATAGGCATTCTCGCCGGTCGCGGGATCGCGGGTGAAGGCAACCCCTGTTGCGCTGGTATCGCCCATATTGCCGAACACCATCGCCTGCACATTGACCGCAGTTCCCCAATCGCCGGGGATGCCATTCAGGCGGCGATAAACCTTGGCGCGATCCGATTCCCAGCTGGAAAATACCGCGCCGACGGCACCCCATAATTGCTCGTTCACATCCTGCGGGAATGGCTTGCCCCATTCGGCCTCGACCAGTTGCTTATATTCGGCGACCAGCTCAATCAGGTCATTGGCCTGCAATTCGGTGTCGAGGAAATAGCCGCGATCTTCCTTTGCAATCTCCAACGCATCCTCAAATGCGTGGTGGTTCAGGCCCAGCACGACATCGGCATACATCTGGATAAACCGGCGATAGCTGTCCCAAGCAAAGCGCGCGTCGCCCGATGAAGAGGAGAGGCCTTCGACGGTCTTGTCATTAAGCCCCAGATTCAAAACGGTATCCATCATCCCCGGCATAGACACCCGCGCGCCGGAGCGGACCGAGACGAGAAGCGGGTTTGCGGAATCGCCAAAGCTTTTGCCGGTGACACCCTCGATATGCGCAATGCCATTTGCGACCTGTGCGGTCAGGCCATCGGGGAAGGCTTCGCCATTGGCGTAGTAGGCGGTGCAGACCTCGGTCGTGATCGTAAAGCCCGGGGGCACCGGCAAGCCAATCGCCGCCATCCCGTCCAGATTCGCCCCCTTGCCGCCGAGCAATTCCTTGTTGCCAGCACCTTTATCATCAACGCCGCCGCCGAAGCGGTACACATATTGGGTCACTAGCCACGCTCCCAGACACAATTGCTCCTCTCCCCTTGAGGGAGAGGATACAAAGCCTTGCCGCCGTGGCGGCTAGGCGAAGTTGGAGAGGGGGTGGAGCAGTCGAAGGGTACCCCCCTCTCCCACTGCGACTAGGCAGCAAGCTGCCAAGTCTCGTTGCCCTCTCCCGCAAGGGGAGAGGGGCCTACCCCTCAATCCTCGAAAAATCCGCAACCCGGTGCACCGCGTCACGGAACCTTGCCAGCAATCCCAGCCTGAACGCCCGTTTTGCCGGGTCTGGATCATTCACCATCACGCCATCGAAAAAGGCATCTATCGGTGCGCGCAGCGAGGCGAGTGCCGCCATGGCATCTTCAAAGCGCTCGGCCTCGATCGCTGCTGCGGCCTTGGGCTCGGCGCTGTCGAGGGCAGAGAGCAGGGCCAATTCCTCCCCGGAACGGGGAGGGGGACCGCCAGCCGCAGGCTGGGGGTGGAGGGGCACAGGAGGGATTTCCTCGGCTTTCGGCGGCGGGACAACGTCACCGTGCCCCTCCACCAGCTGCGCTGGTCCCCTCCCCCGATGGGGGAGGATTTCAAAATATTCGCCGCCCGCTTATACCCGGCCAGCAAATTCGCACCTTCCTCGGTGCCGACAAAGCCCTGCAAAGCCTGCACCCGCGCGAGCAGGCGAAGAACGTCGGACTCTTTACCGCGGTCACCGTCAACTATCTGAGCGGCCCTAATAATGTCAGGTCTAATGCCGACTTCGCGTTCGGAAACTTCTAGTCGATCCAAGAAGAAATCTCGAACGGCGGCCACTGTTTCGACGAGGTCGAGTGAAGCCGTTGATATTGGTTCTTTATCAACGCCTATTGTTTTCGCGGCGGCTAGCACTGCATCCAAAACTGGAGGCCCAGTTCTGCATCGAACGCCTTTCCGACGGCATCGATCGCATCAGAAACAGCTATACGGCTGGGATCGAGATATCGATACATTATGCCGTAACCTGCGCATTCAAGAACCACTGTTACTAAGTCGAGGCGTAACTTGTTGGCTTTAATGATTGCAATTGATCCAATAGCAGCACGCCGCAATGCAAAAGGATCGCGCGAACCTGTTGGAGTTTCCTGAACTGCAAAAAAATTCGCTATCGTATCCAGCTTATCCGCCAAACTCACCGCCACCGTCACCGGGCAGCAGGCACATCATCGCCCCGCCCGACCGGCTTGTAATGGTCGCGCACCGCGTCGGCGACGGCGTCCGCTTCGCCCTGGGCGCGGGCGTAATAGCCGCCCATAATGCCTTGCAGCTCGGGGAATTCGCCGACCATGCCGGTGACCAGATCGGCCTTGCACAGCTTTGCCGCGCGTTCGGCTTGGTCGGCCAATGAAGCCCCTCCCCCTTGTGGGGAGGGGTTGGGGTGGGGGCCAGCCGCGTCTGCGGCTGAATGATCTGAAGCGATGCGAGTCTTTTGTGCCGCAGACGCGGCACGCCCCCCACCTGCCTCCCCCACAAGGGGGGAGGATTCTTTCACAATCCCCTCTTCTACCAGCCAGCGCGCCAGCTTCGCCACGCGCTCGACCTTGTCGGCGACCGTGCCCAGCTTCTCATGGAAGGTGATCTGCGACAGCTTTTTCGCCTGCTCATCGAGCGGGATCTTCAGGTCCTGTTCCCAGAAGAATTTGGCATCTGAAAGCCGTGCTTCGAGAACTTTTTCATTACCCGTTGCAATGCCTAGGCCGCCATCGGTAGGTTCAATATTGGCGACGCAGACAAAACCGTTACTCAGATCGGACGACTGATTCTTTTGCATACGAAATATTTCTGGTTCACTCGCGCAGTTAGCTGGATCACTCTTCGGTAGAGCAAGATAGGCCGGATCAAAGCCACCGACGATAGGCACAGGCCATTCCGTCAGTCCGGCATTTTCAAACACCAGTCCTTCGTCTTCAACCAACGTGAAGCCTTGGTCGCCAGCCACTTTAGCAGCGCGTAGGCGAATGATCGAACGCCGTTCTTCCTGATCGACAATCACATGCGCGGCGCGCAGCTTCATCGCATAGTCGCCCGCATTGCCAATGGTGACTTCACCCGAATGGTGGAAGCGATGGCCCATCGTCGCCGAACCGCTGACGATTCCATCAATCTCGCACGGAACCACATCGTCACCCAGCAGCGCGACGATACCCTGCAGCGGGCGGACCCAGCGCAAGCTTTCGGTCGAAATCGACGCCGCACCCCAGCGCTGCGACTTGGGCCATGCGAACGCGCGGACGATCGCGGGGATCGCCTCGGCCAGCACGTCGGCGGTCTTGCGGCCGGGCTTTTCAACCACGGCGAAATAGATGCCGTCGCGTTCGACCAGTTGGTCCTGCGTCAGGCCTACCTTGCGGAGGAAGCCCTCCATCGCCTGCGGCGGTGCGCCGACCTTGGGGCCTTTGGTCTCTTCAGACACCGCCTCGGTTTCCAGCGGCAAGCCCTTGGCAATTAGCGCCAACCGGCGCGGGGTGGCGTAGGTGATGATATCGGCGGCCTTGAGGCCCGCCTTGTCGAGTTCGGCAGTAAACAGCCGCGCAAGATCCTCGCGCGCCTTATCCTGCATCCTCGCGGGGATTTCTTCGCTGCGGAGTTCAAGGAGGAAGTCGGTCATTCCGCCCACCCATTCTTGGCCATCCAAGCTTCGCAGCTGCCCTTCGCCAAATCGCGCACGCGGCCGATATAGCTGGCGCGCTCCTGTACGCTTATTACGCCGCGCGCTTGCAACAGGTTGAACAAATGGCTCGCCTCAATCGCTTGGTCATAGGCGGCAAGCGGAATGTCCGCCTCAATGCAGCGCTTGCATTCAGCTTCGGCCTTGGTGAAACCATCAAACAGCGAAGCGGTATCGGCGATCTCGAAATTATATTTCGAATGCTCGCGCTCATTTTCCAAAAAGACGTCGCCATAGGTGACGCCGCGGTCGTTGAATTTCAGGTCATAGACGCGATCAACGCCCTGAATATACATGGCCAGCCGTTCCAGCCCATAGGTCAGCTCACCCGCAACCGGTTTGCAATCAAAACCGCCAACCTGCTGGAAATAGGTGAATTGCGTCACTTCCATCCCGTCGCACCAGACTTCCCAGCCAAGGCCCCAGGCGCCGAGCGTGGGCGATTCCCAGTCATCCTCGACAAAGCGGATGTCATGTTTCAGCGGATCGATGCCGATCGCGTCCAAGGAACCCAGATACAGTTCCTGCAAATTCGCAGGGCTGGGCTTCATGATCACCTGATATTGGTAATAATGCTGCAGCCGGTTGGGGTTTTCGCCATAGCGGCCGTCGGTCGGGCGGCGGCTGGGCTGGACATAGGCTGCGTTCCAAGGATTGGGGCCGAGCGCGCGCAGCGTGGTCGCCGGATGAAAGGTGCCCGCGCCCATACGCATGTCATAAGGTTGCAGGATGACGCAGCCTTGCTTACCCCAATAGTCATGGAGCGTCAGGATCAGGTCCTGAAAGGTCAAAGGTTCGTGTTCGGTTGTCGATGCGGACATGGCCCAGCCCCTTGGCGGACACAGGATTACAAATCAACCCGCTTCGACGCCAAAGCGACGACCACAGCGCTTGACACTGTTGCCGACTCACTTTAGAGGAGCCTCATCCGACACACTGGTAAAGCCAGCAGCGCTTTCTTGCGCCCGCTGGTCTTTTCTGCGTTGTCGGCCCATCACTTTCGCGTTGAGATAAGGTGCCAAGCGCACCTTGTGGAGCAAGGAGTTAGAATAAGTGGCACGTATTGCCGGGGTCAACATCCCCACAAACAAACGCGTAATCATTGCGCTCACCTATATCCACGGCATTGGCCGCGCCAAGGCGCTGCAGATTGCCGATAAGCTGGAAATCGATCACTCTCGCCGTGTTCAGGACCTGACCGATCAGGAAGTCCTGCGCATCCGCGAAACGATCGATGCCGACTATACCGTCGAAGGCGATCTTCGCCGCACGACCTCGATGAACATCAAGCGTCTTATGGACCTTGCCTGCTATCGTGGTCTGCGTCACCGTAAAGGTCTGCCCGTTCGTGGCCAGCGCACGCACACAAATGCGCGCACCCGCAAGGGTAAAGCCAAGCCCATCGCCGGCAAGAAGAAATAAAAACCGTCCGGGGGACGGAATTATATTTCTCCGCCGGAGGCACTCAACGGTTTTAGCAGGATTAGGAATTCAAAATGGCACGCGAACCTCAGCGCATTAAACGGCGCGAACGCAAGAACATTTCGGCTGGTGTGGCGCACGTCAACGCCAGCTTCAACAACACGATGATCACCATCACCGACGCACAGGGCAATGCTATCAGCTGGTCCAGCGCAGGTACGATGGGCTTCAAGGGCAGCCGCAAGTCGACCCCCTATGCCGCTCAGGTGGCAGCGGAAGACGCAGGCAAAAAGGCCGTCGAACATGGCGTCCGCACCCTCGAAGTCGAAGTCAAGGGTCCGGGCTCTGGCCGCGAAAGCGCGCTGCGTGCCTTGCAGGCGGTGGGTTTCACCATCACCTCGATCCGCGACGTAACGCCGATCCCGCATAATGGTGTGCGTCCGTCAAAGCGTCGTCGCGTTTGATTTCGTTTTCGGAAGCGGACCTACCCGCTTCCACACATTTTTCCGGCGGTCCGGCACGGTGCACCAAAATGCCAGTCCCGCCCAAACCTAGGGGAAATCCATGTCCGTCAATATGAAGAACTGGCAGGAATTAAAGAAGCCCATGGGCCTCGAAGTAAAGCCCGGTGGCGACAGCCGCCGCAAGGCAACCTTCGTTGCCGAACCGCTTGAGCGTGGCTTTGGCCTGACGCTTGGCAACGCGCTGCGTCGCGTATTGCTCTCGTCGCTGCAAGGCGCTGCGATCACCTCGATCAAGATCGAAAATGTCCTTCACGAATTCTCGTCGCTTGCCGGTGTGCGCGAAGATGTCACTGACATCGTGCTCAACATCAAACAGGTCGCGTTGAAGATGGAAGGCGAAGGCCCGAAGCGCATGCAGCTTTCGGCAACCGGTCCTGCGACCGTCACCGCTGGTGACATCGCTGTAACCGGCGACATCCAGGTGATGAACCCCGATCTGGTGATCTGCCACCTTGATGATGGCGCAAGCTTCAACATGGAAATCACTGCCGACACCGGCAAGGGCTATGTCCCCGCCGTTGCGAACCGCCCTGCGGACGCACCCATCGGTTTGATCCCGGTTGACTCGCTTTATTCGCCAGTCCGTCAGGTTGCTTACAAGATCGACAATGCACGCATCGGGCAGGAGCTTGACTATGACAAGCTCAACCTGACCCTCGAAACCGACGGCACCGTCACCCCCGAAGACGCCGTGGCCTATGCCGCGCGCATCCTTCAGGACCAGTTGCAGGTGTTCGTCCACTTCGAAGACGTGATGGCTGCTTCCTCGCCGATGATCGGCATGGCTGCCTCGCCTTCGGCTTCGTCGGAAGAATCGGATGCGAACCAGCTCAACCGTTATCTTCTCAAGAAGGTCGACGAGCTGGAACTGTCGGTCCGCAGCGCAAATTGCCTGAAGAACGACAACATCATCTATATCGGCGACCTCGTGCAAAAGAGCGAAGCCGAAATGCTGCGCACCCCGAATTTCGGTCGCAAGTCCTTGAACGAAATCAAGGAAGTGCTGTCGAGCATGGGTCTGCGCCTCGGCATGGACATCCCCGGCTGGCCGCCCGAGAATATCGAGGAAATGGCCAAGAAGCTTGAGCAGGAACTGCTGGGCTAACTGACTTAATGCCTCTTCGGGGAGGGGTAACACGGGCAAAGGGCCTCCCTCAATACGGCCTGCTACGGACTACCTGATACGGGTCCATAACGAACGAAGGAACGAACAATGCGCCATAAAATCGGCTATCGTAAACTGAACCGCACCAGCAGCCACCGCATCGCGATGCTGCGCAACATGGCGGCTTCGCTGATCAAGCATGAACAGATCACCACTGGCGTTGCCAAGGCGAAAGAACTTCGCCCCTATGTAGAAAAGCTGATCACGCTTGCCAAAAAGGGTGGCCTGTCCAACCGTCGTCTGGCGCAGAGCCGGCTGATGGATGACGCGCAGCTTGCCAAATTGTTTGACGTGCTCGCCACGCGCTATGCCGACCGTAACGGCGGCTACACCCGCATCATCAAGGCCGGCTACCGCGCATCGGATGCCTCGCCGATGGCAATCATCGAACTGGTTGACCGCGACATGAGCGCCAAGGGCCAGGATTCGGGTCCGGTGATGGGCGAAGACGATATGGACGAAGCGGCCTAAGTCGCGACGCAAAATGAAATATAAAGGGCGGCGTCCGAAAGGATTGCCGCCCTTTTCATATCCGCCAAAGTCCCGAATAAAGACCAGCCGCCTTGGCAGGATTATCGGCATCTGTGACACAGAGTAGCTCTATCCCGCCTGCAACATAGTGCCCGCTGAGGCCCTCGACTTTAATCTTGGGTTGCATTTCCTCTATCGCGATAACACCGAATTGCGCGTCGAGCAGAACCAGCGCCGATCCGGCCAATGCGCCATCGGCGTAGGAATTGTCGGTTGCTTCGGCCACCGTCGACACCAGGATATCGCCATCGTCGAGCAGACAGGCATCAGTCACGCTTAGCGGGACGCCCTTGACCGATGGGAGTTGCAATTCCTTGGCGATGCTAACTTCGGCTGCAGTTCCGTCGATCACTGCTGACAATGGCGTCGTCAGGATATGCGTTGCCGGATTTGCCATATTGCCCCGGTTAAACAGCAACAACGCGTCGCCTTGGGCCACAGCGCCCTCCAGATTGAGTTCGGGCACCAGAGCTTCCAACGCAGCGTACAACCCTTGCAAGTCGAGCAATTGCAAATCGCACAATAGCCCCGCATCATCGATCTCTGCCAATACCCCACGTCTGCGCTGTTCGGTCGAACCAGACCCGAGTGTCAACAGGCGACGCCTCCTTCCATCCGTTGCAATCGGTAGGCTAAGCAGCATTTCCAGATCGGGCTTTTGCGCCTTGCGCTGTTTGGCATCGCGCGGAAGTTCGCCCGGAAATAATCGCATCAGCCTGCCCTTCTCGGCTCCTGCCTTCGGAAACATCGCTAGGTGATGCTCGTCGTCTCCAACAACATAATGGTGGCCATCAATCACGACCAGTCCGCTCGCCGCCGACAGGAAGGCATGCCCCGATGCAAGCGGAGCCTCAACCGACAGATCGCGAAGATGTTTCAACAACATGGCCACGGCTTAACCGCAGGGATAAAGCGGCATAAGCCCCTTTATCAAAAAACTTGATCTCACCGACGGCTTGCCTTGAACAGGGCAGCGGCGAGCAGCCATAGGATCGACAACAAAATCGAGAATATGCCACCGCGCGGATCGCCACCCAGCAGACCGAATATGGTCGCGATAGAAATCTGCGTGATCAACGCTACAAGCATCGCCAATGCCATCCCTTGTGCGCGAAATCGGGCAATGATCGCCCCTGTCAACGCGATCAGCACCACGCCAAAAAACAGCAGGTTTATCGGATTATCCTCATTGCCGATCATCCCGACCGCAGCATTGGCCCAGACAATCATGAACGATGCCAGCAAGGCACAGCCCATTCCCGCGCGGTAAAAATAATCCGGAAACAGCCGCACCGATAGTTCGAACAGCAACCCGACGGTGCCGAAGACGATAATTGCGAACAGGAAGTCGCTTCCGGTCCAATGGACCTCATCGGTGAATTGCATCGCCACCAGCGGGGTCAGGATCAAAGCCGCCGCGCAGCCCCATCCCAATATGCGCCATAGATTACGCCGCCAAAACGGTCGTGGGTTTTGCGTCATTGTCACCATATTTGCCCTTTTTCCAATTGAGAGGCTATGCAGCTATGGCGCGAGCCCATGAAAGCCATGAGCGCGGCATGAAATTTTGGTGAAAAATGGCATTGGACAGGATTGAATTCGATAATTTCATATTCGATGCCACAGAACGGCGGTTGTCGCGGATCGATGGTTCGCCGGTTGATCTGGCCGGGCGCAATTTCGATGCACTAGCGTTGCTAATTGCAGAGGCTGGCAAGCTGGTGTCCAAAGACCGTTTCATGGACGAAGTATGGCGCGGTGTGCCGATGACTGACGAGGCGCTGACGCAGGCAATCCGCAGCCTGCGCCGGGCATTGGGAGACGATGCCACGCGGCCACGGTTCATCGAAACCGTACCCAAATTTGGATATCGTTTTGTCGCACCGCTAAACAGCGTGATCGAAACGAGCGCGCAGTCGGCACCTTCATATGCAATATCTCAGCCCTACACACCGTTGCAGCAATTCCTCGCCACCGGATTGAGCGGCACTGCGGGTGGCGCATTGGCCGGGTTGGTTGGCGGGCTGATATACGGATTTGCCGGAGCCGCCGGGACATCTGCTGGCGGCGGTGCGCTGTCTATCCTATTGGTGCTGCTAATGCTGACGGTTGCGTTGGCGACAATTGGCGCGGCTGCGGTCAGCTTTGGTATCGCCGCCGCTGAGTATTTCCGCGCAGGTCACTGGGCATTGACCTCCATTGGTGGTGCAGCGGGTGGCCTGGTTATCGGCGCAATTGCTCGGAATGGACAGCTTCAACCTGCTATTCGGCGCGGCGCCGCAGGATATCACCGGTGCCAGCGAAGGCGTGATGTTGGGCGCAGCCGCCGGGACCAGCCTGTGGCTTTTTCGACATTTTGCCGACCGGTTTTCGCGCCCGCTGCTCACCGCTGCTGCCGCGCTGATTGGCATCATAGCCGGGGTGGTAATCGTGCTGAGCGGCGGGCAGCTTCTGGCGGGCAGCCTCGCCATGCTCATTGACAGTTTTCCGCAAGCCAATTTGCGAATGAACGGGCTGGAAACCGCGGGCTTTGGTCCAATCAGCCGGACGGTGACGGCGGCATTCGAGTCGGCTTTGTTCTGCGATTGTGTGGCAGTTGCAATCACCGCGCTTGATCGCCGCGGGACAGCGCGCAGGTAAAGCTGTGGTCGATGGTCCGCAAATCTTTCGCTGACGTGACAGAAGTGCTTGTCTTGCGCGACCAAGTGGATAGGCTCCACCCATTCCCCGTTTGCATCGAGAGAGGTTGATGCCCCTATGCGTTTGTCGTTTCTGCTTGGCGCTGCTGCCATGAGCTTGTCGGTGCCCGCAATGGCCGCCACCGATGCGGCGGCAACGGCGGAGGTCGCCGCCACCCTCACCTATCCCGAAACCCACACCGTCGATGTGGTCGAGGAGCAGTTCGGCGTGAAAGTCGCTGATCCCTATCGCTGGCTGGAAGATGATGTCCGCACCAGCAAGGAAGTCGTCGGCTGGGTCGAGGCGCAAAAGGCAGTGACAGCCCCCTATCTGGCGGCCCTCCCCGGTCGCGATGCGCTCGCCGCGCGGATGAAGGCGCTCTATGATTATGAACGCTTCAGCCTGCCGGTGAAGGCCGGGGGGCATTATTTCTTCACCAAGAATGACGGGCTGCAAAACCAGTCGCCGCTTTATGTGCGCAAGGGGCTGAAGGGTAAGGACCGCATTCTGATTGACCCCAATGGCTGGGCAAAGGACGGTGCGACCGCGCTCGACGCATGGGAACCTTCGCCCAATGGCAAGCTGATTGCCTATACTGTTCAGGATGGCGGATCGGATTGGCGCACAATTAAGGTGATCGATGTGAAGACCGGTAAGCCGGTTGGTGAACCGATCGCATGGGCCAAATTCACCAACCTCGCCTGGGTCGGCAATGAGGGCTTTCTCTATTCGCGTTTTGCCGAGCCGGAAAAGGGCAAGGAATTTCAGGCACTCAACGAAAATCAAACACTCTATTTCCACCGCATCGGCACAGCGCAGAGCGAGGACAAGGCGGTTTATGCGACCCCCGACAGGCCTTGGGCCACAGCGCACAGGTAACGCATGACGGCCGCTGGGTCGTGATTACCAGTGCGGAGGGGACGGAGATGAGCTGAATGTCATTGAGCTTGCATCTGATGACGCTCGCGGCAAAAACGGAATGGAAGGTGCCAAGTTGGTTCCAGGCTTAGATCATGACTGGCAGCTGATCGAGGGCATGGGTGACACGCTATATTTTGTGACCAACAAGGATGCGCCTAAACTGAGGGTCGTAAGTATCGATCTCAATCCCCCCTTGTATAAATGCAATGATGGTGTGGCCCATTATGAAGTGGATTGCAGCGATCCTGTCGAGTTTAAGGAAGTCATCCCCGAACGCGAGGAAACACTCTCCCGCGCGCAGATTGTCGGCAACCGGCTGGTGTTGTCCTATCTGAAAGATGCCGCCACGATAGCCGAAATGGTCAGCCTTGATGGGCAGCCGGTCAAAAAGATCGAACTCAATGCCATCGGCACCGCGAGCGGTTTTTCAGGCAAGCCAGGCGATCCTGAAACCTTTTTTTCCTTCTCCAGCTTCAATCAGCCGGGGGCGGTGTACCGCTTTGACAGTGCCACCGGGAAAAGCACCGTCTTTGCGCAACCCAAGCTGAGTTTCGATCCCGCACAGATTGCGATCACCCAGCATTTCTATCCGTCAAAGGATGGCACCAAAATCCCGATGTTCGTCGTCCACAAAAAAAGACCTCGACCTGTCGAAAGGCGCGCCGACCATCCTTTATGGCTATGGCGGTTTCAACCTGTCGCAACTCCCCGCTTATCAACCCAAGCGGATGGCGTGGATCCAGTCTGGCGGGGTGTTCGTCCTTGCCAATATCCGAGGCGGTGGCGAATATGGCAAGCCATGGCATGATGCCGGGCGTTTGCTGAACAAACAGAATGTCTTCGACGATTTCATCGCGGCGGGCGAATATCTGATCGCCAAGGGGATCAGCGCCAAGGGCAAGCTAGCGATTGACGGACGCTCGAACGGCGGGCTGCTGGTCGGCGCAGTGCTGAACCAGCGGCCAGACCTGTTCGCGGCAGGCCATGCGGCGGTGGGCGTGATGGACATGCTGCGCTTCGATCGCTTCACTGCCGGACGTTATTGGACCGACGATTATGGCTCTCCGTCCGATGAGCGCGATTTCAAGAATCTGCTGACCTATTCGCCCTATCACAACATCAAAAACGGCGTCGATTACCCAGCGCTGATCGTCTCGACTGCCGACACCGACGACCGCGTCGTTCCCGGCCACAGCTTCAAATATATATCCCGGTTACAGGCGGCCGACGTTGGGCCGAAACCCCACATCATCCGCATCGAAAGCCGCGCAGGCCACGGCACCGGAAAACCGACCGACAAGGAAATCGAAGAATATAGTGACATCTTCGCGTTTCTTGCGAAATGGACGGGGTTGGATTTGAAATGAGCGAGACAGGACAATGGCAACCCCGCCCCTCAGGTTGGTGGGATCGGGTGATGGTTCCCAAGCTGATCGGCTGTGCCTGTGCGCAGCCGCAGATCATGAAGTCGCGCAGCAAGATTGTGCCGCAAGCGGACGGCGATGTGTTCGAGCTGGGGTGCGGCGGCGGGATCAATATGGAGTTTTATGATTCCGCTCGGATCAAAAGCTATTCGGGGCTCGATCCCTCGCCCGCCCTGCTCGACCGGTCGCGCGCGGCGGCGCAGGCCAAAGGAATGGCAGCCGATATTCGTGGCGGGATAGGCGAAGCCATGCCCTTTGGCGATGCCAGCTTCGACACCGTGGTCTGCACCTTCACGCTGTGCTCGGTCGATCAGCAGCGGCAGGTCCTGTCCGAAATGCGCCGTGTGTTGCGCCCCGGTGGCAAAGTCTTGTTCCTCGAACATGGCCGCGCGCCCGATGCGTCGGTGCAAAAATGGCAGCGCAGGATTGAGCCGATATGGAAGCGCATCGGCGGCGGCTGCCACCTGACCCGCCCGATCAGCAGTGCCTATGAGGCGGCAGGTTTTGAGCTGACCCGCGTCGATGAAGGCTATATGCCCAAATCGCCGCGCCCGTTTAGCTGGAACGAATGGGGCGTGGCGCGGTTGGCAGGCTGATGCTGAAAGAGGGGGCGGTCAACACAATCGAGATCCGTGGAAGCACGATCCAATCGCGGTCGACGGTGCTGATTGTCTCAAACCCGGAATCGGGCGGTCACGACACGGCACTGCTCGGTGGACTTGCCACAGCCTATGGGGCGCAGGGATTTGCCGTGCGTTTTGGCGAAAGCTCACCGCACGACAAGCCAGACCTGTCCCAGCATTTCGACCGTCTGTGCATAGCCGCCGGCGACGGCACAATCCGCCATGTGCTGGCGCAGCTTTCGATGACAGAAAAGCAAGTCCCGGTCGATTTCTATCCGGCGGGGACGATCAACCTCGCAGCGCGCGAGCGGAATATGCTGCGAAATCCCAGCCGCTTTGTCTCGGCCTCGCTCAAACGCGAAGCCAAACCGCTTTATCTCGCCAGCCTCAACGACACGCATTTTGTCGTTTGCGCCAGCGTTTCTCCCGATGCCCGCGCGGTGGCGGCGGTTTCGCCAGAGCTGAAAAAGAGAATCGGCCGTTTTGCCTATGCGGTCGCAATGCTCAAAATGCTGGCGCATTGGCAGCGCCCTGCCCTGTCGATCGCGATCGATGACTCGCCCTACTTCGCCGAAGCGGTCTATGTTGCGAAGGGGCGGTTCTACGCCGGCCCGTGGAGCTTTGCCCCCGAGGCGCGTATCGACGTTCCGCTCTTGCATGTGGTGATGCTGAAACAAGCAAGGCGACGGGATTTTGTTGCCTTCATATTGGCGACGCTGACCGGACGCGCCAACCGGCTTTCCAATGTGCAGATTGTGACCGGAAAAAGAGTGAATATCACCTCTAACAGCGCGCAACTGGTTCAGGCAGATGGCGATATTGCATCGGCTTTACCCGCCGAAATTGCGATAATGCCCGGTTCACTTTCGGGATAAAGCGCCAATTTCTGCGACTTTCCTTAGATTTTTCTCTGTTCATCTAAATAGCCATTTTCCTGAACGGCTGCTGACAAGTCAGTTCAGCCAGCGCTCAAAACGAATCACCTAGAAAGACCTTCGACGGCAGGAATTATCCCAGCCGCCGCGAAGGAGAAGTAAGATGACGTTTTTGACCAAGAGCCTGCTCAGCGCCGGTGCCGCAGCTGCGGCCCTGGTCAGTGTTGCCGCCCCGGCCCAGGCACGTGGACGTGACGACGACAAGATCAGCGCGGGTGAAGTGATTGCAGGCGCCGTAATATTGGGTGGTATCGCCGCCGTTCTGGCATCAAGCAACGACCGCGACAGCAACTATCGCGGCAATGGCTATGACGATGATTATTCGCGCCGTGGCCGTGGCAATGATGATTATGGCCGTGGCTATGACTATCGCCAGCATGGCGGCAGCCGCCAGGCCGTGAACATGTGCATTAACGCCGCTGAAAACTGGGCCGGTCGTTACAGCCGCTCGGATGTGACCGAAGTGCAGGACATCGACCGCACCCGTTACGGGTATAAGGTGACTGGCAAGATCGTTGTCCGTGACGGATGGCGCGGTCGCGAACAGCGCAACGGACGCTATGATCGCGGATATAATAATGGCTACAACCGTGGCTACGACAAGGGCCGGTTCACCTGCTATGTCGAACGCGGACGGGTTGTCGATGTCAATTATCGTGGGCTGGACCAGTGGCGCTAAAGCGCGGCTGAAATAGCCAAAGCGGACGGTTCAGCTTGCAGACAGGCTGGACCGTCCACCATTTTAAAATCAGGGGTGATACCCCTCCGCTTCAGGAGGTTTCAAATGACAAAATTACACAAATCGGTACTGCTCGGTGGTTTGACCGCGATGCTGCTATCCACACCATTGCCCGCATTGGCGGCTCCGTCCTTTGGCGGACATGGTGCCACAATAAAGGGGGCTCCGGTTCTGTCTGGCACCGCCGAAGGTCGGCGTCGCCATTGGGGCCATCGAGACCGGATTGACGGCGGCGACATCCTCGCCGGTATCGGTATTTTGGCGGGCATCGCGATTATTGCCGGTGCCGCCAGCGAATCGAACAAACGCGATCGCGAAGTCGAACCACGCTACCGCGATTATGACAATGGTCCCGCTCCTGCGCCAGCCTTTGGCGGCAATGATGTCGGTACTGCCGTTTCATCCTGCACCGATGCCGCCGAACGCAGTTCCAATGGCCGGGTGGACGAAATCCGTTCGGTAACCCGCGAAGGCAATAGCTGGCGCGTTGATGGTGAAATCGGCAACGATGCCTTCACCTGCAGCGCAACCAATGGTCGTGTTGACTATATCCGGATTAATGGCCGCGATATTTGATCGACCCTAATGCGAATTGAATAGGGCGGCGACCACTTGGTCTGCCGCCCTTTTTTTAAATATCAGAAAATAGGATCGAAGGCGCCATTGTCATCAGCATCGGGCACAGCCTGATGGATACCGCATTCGGTCTTGTCCCAACCCTTCCAGCGACCAGAGCGCGGGTCTTCGCCGGGGGCAACCTTGCTGGTGCAGGGGGAGCAGCCGATGGACGGATAGCCTTGTTCGACCAACGGATGCGCCGGCAGGTCATGCTCCGCCACATAGGCGTCGAGCCGCGCCTTGTCCCAATCGGCAAGTGGATTGACCTTTAACCACCCTTCCTCAATTTCGAAACGCGGCAGGGCGTTGCGCGTCTTGGACTGGAACGCCTTGCGCCCGGTGAACTGGGCGTCAAATCCTGCCAGCGCCTGCTTTAGCGGCAGCACCTTGCGAATTTCGCAACAACCCTCGGGATCATAGGACCAGCGAAGGCCGTTTTCGTCCTTTGCGCCAGCAATTCGGTATCCGGCGTCAGGTCGCGCAAGTCTTTCAGTTTCAGCCGATCACGCAACGCGTCGCGGTACGCCAGCGTTTCAGGAAAATGTTTGCCCGTTTGCAGAAACAGCACAGGCACAGTCCGATCAATGCTGGCGATCAGGTGCAGCAACACCGCACTCTCTGCGCCAAAGCTGGAGACAATGGCAGCATCGCCCAACATATTTTCCTTCAGCAGCACTTCAAGCATCTCGACCGTATCGCGCCCGCGGAACATATTGTTCAGCCGGATGGCATCGGTCTCGCTGTAACGCGGGCCGGTGTCGATGCGGTCGATGGTGCGGGTTTCAGCCATGCCGCAACTTCCACACGGGAACAGCGGCATCCGCAGCGCCCTGATAGACATGGTCATAGCGCGCCAAGGCTGCGTCAACCGCCGCCTGATTCTGGGGGGCTTCCGGCGCGAAACTGTCAAAGCCGCAGCGCTTCATCAGCGGGATTTGATCCACAAGAACATCGCCCTCGCGCGCGCAGCTCGCCAGTGAAGCCAGCTTCGCGCAAGATCCGCGCTGAAGAATAGCCGCGTCCGTCGCGGAATTTGGGAAAGGCCACCTCAATCAACGCCAGCCGACCCAGATGCGGGATCAGTGCGCGCGCGTCGTCATCGGGCTCCAGCCGAACGGCAGTGGCGTTCGACTGATCGAGGAAAGCGTCAAGGGTAACGGCGGGCTCTTCGCCTTCTGCTCCATGCAGATGCTCAACCATAAATCGCCTCCTTAAACGGGTCCATGCCAACGCGGCGATAGGTATCGACGAAGCGTTCGCCGGGTTCGCGCAATTCCTTATACTTGTCGGTCGCGCGTTCGACCGCGTCGACAATGCCATTTTCGTCAAATCCGGGGCCGGTGATCTTGCCGATAGAAACATCTTCTGCGCCCGAACCACCAAGCGTCAGCTGGTAGTTTTCGACGCCTTTGCGATCGACCCCAAGGATACCGATATGCCCGGCATGGTGATGCCCGCAGGCGTTGATGCAGCCAGAGATTTTCAGCTTCAATTCGCCCAGATCGCGCTGCCGTTCGGGGTCGGCAAAGCGTGTTGCGATTTTTTGCGCAACCGGGATTGAACGGGCGTTGGCTAGGCTGCAATAATCGAGCCCTGGGCAAGCGATAATATCGCTGATCAGGTCAAGATTGGCGTTGGCCAGTTCCGCCGCGTTCAATGCCTGCCACACCGGGTACAGATCGCGCTTGGCGACATGCGGGAGGACAATGTTTTGCGCATGGGTGACGCGCAGTTCGTCAAAGCTGTACTTCTCGGCGAGGTCAGCCATGACATCGATTTGCGCGGACGAAGCATCCCCGGGGATGCCGCCAATCGGCTTCAGGCTGATATTGACGATGGCATAACCCGGCTGCTTGTGCGCTTTCACATTCTGGTCGAGCCAGACCGCGAAATCGGGATCACTGCGGTCGGGTTCAACATCGGGTGCATCGAAAGCGGGCGGTGCGAAATAGGCGCTGATCCGCTCGAGTTCAGCGAACGGCGGATCGATGCCCAGCGTCTTCACATGGGCAAATTCTTCCGCGACCTGACGGCGATATTCGTCGGCGCCGATTTCATGTACAAGGATTTTGATCCGCGCCTTGTAGATGTTATCGCGGCGGCCATAGCGGTTATACACGCGCAGGCAGGCCTCGATATAGCTCAGCAGATCGTCAGCCTTGACGAACGGGTTGATTTCGGGCGCGATCATCGGGGTGCGGCCCATGCCTCCGCCGACAAAGACGCGGGCGCCCAGCACACCATCCTGCTTGACCAGTTCCAGCCCGATATCGTGCAGCCGCATCGCGGCGCGGTCTTCGGGACTGGCGATCACCGCGATTTTGAATTTGCGCGGCAGATAGCTGAATTCGGGGTGGAAAGTGCTCCATTGGCGCAGCAGTTCGGCCCAGGGACGTGGATCGGCGACTTCGTCAGCGGCAGCACCGGCATATTGGTCAGACGAGATATTGCGGATGCAATTGCCGCTGGTCTGGATCGCGTGCATCTCGACGCTTGCCAATTCCTCAAGCAAATCGCCGCATTCTTCCAGCTTGATCCAGTTATACTGGATATTTTGCCGCGTGGTGAAATGGCCGTAATCGCGATCATATTTGCGCGCGATGTGCGCCAGCATCCGCATCTGGCGGCTGTCGAGCGTGCCATAGGGAATGGCAACGCGCAGCATATAGGCGTGCAGTTGCAGGTAGAGGCCGTTCATCAGCCGCAGGGGCTTGAACTGGTCCTCGGTCATTTCGCCCGAAAGGCGACGCTTCACCTGATCGCGGAAATCGGCAACGCGGGCATCGACAATCGCCTGATCATAATTGTCATATTTATACATATCAGATCACCCAGTCGCCAGCCGACGGATCGGCGGGTTTCAATGTCAGGTCAGGACGCACTGTAGGGCCAAGGGCACGGACACGGTCCTTAATATGCGCCGGACGCGGTCCTTCGGGAGTGGCCACAGCTTCGATGATATAAGGCGCATTCACCCGCCGCGCGCCTTCCTCGGCGTGCAAAATCGCTTCGCCCCCCTCGTCGACATCGACGGCGTCTTCGACATGGTGCGACCAGCCTTCTCCAGTCCACCATGTGACAGCGCCCGAGGCGAGGTCATTTCCGGTTAGTAATTTCACGAGAGGCTCTCCGCTTCTTTTGCAAATGCGCGGAGCTTGTCCTCCGCATCCGATTTCAACACCACATCGCCGACCGCGATAATCGCGGGCGACTGCACATTTTCCCGTGCGATCATGCCGCCCAGATCGGTCAATATGCTACGCAACGCGCGCGCATTGCTGCGCCCGACCCGTTCGAGCACGGCCACCGGCGTATCGGGGGACAGCCCGTCAGCGATCAGTTTTTCGGAAATATCGTCAGCCGTGGCGACACCCATATAGATCACCAGCGTACGGCCCTTGCCAGCAAGCCCCGCCCAATTCTGGTCGGTCAGGCCCTTGCACTGCCCCGCGACGAAGGTCACAGCACTGGAGGCATCACGATGCGTCAGCGGCAGCAAAGTCTCTGCGCCACCAGCAATCGCTGCCGAAATGCCGGGAACGACTTCGACCGACACGCCCGCGGCACGGCAAGCCTCGACCTCTTCACCACCGCGCCCGAATATGAAAGGATCGCCGCCCTTCAGCCGCACGACCGCATGGCCAGCAAGTGCTTCGCGCACCAATATCGCGTTGATCCCGTCCTGCGGAACCGAATGGCGGCTGCGTTGTTTGGCGACCGAAATCATGCAGGCGTCGGTGCGTGCCAGCGCCAGTACCGCATCATCGACCAAGCCGTCATGCACAATCACGTCCGCCGCGCCAATCAGCCGCGCGGCCTTGACCGTCAGCAAATCGGGATCACCCGGGCCTGCGCCGACCAGATAGACTTTGCCTTTTTCCATGGACGCTAAATGGCAAACGAGGCGACCAAGGCCAAATGAGGATATTTTGCTGCCGCAATAGAGTGGCTTTAGGCCAACTCCCTTCCCCCAAAAGGAAAAGAGAAATCAGCCAGCCTTCGCCTTCTTCGTACCCTTGTCCTTCTTGGACTTGCCGACCTTGGGCGGAGCGGGTGTCACCTCAAAGGCAGGCTGGCCATCCTTGATACGCACTGCGACTTCGCCGCCATGGACCAGCTTGCCGAAAAGCAATTCCTCGGCCAGCGGTTGCTTGATCTTTTCCTGGATCAGGCGGCCCATCGGGCGGGCACCGTACAGCTTGTCATAGCCGCGCTCGGTCAACCACGCGCGAGCATCGTCGTCGAGCTTGATATGCACATTCTGGTCGGCGAGTTGCAGTTCGAGTTGCAGGATGAACTTGTCCACCACCATCGCCACCACTTCGGTCGGCAGGTAACCAAATGGTACCTGCGCATCGAGGCGGTTGCGGAATTCGGGGGCGAACATCTTTTTCACCGCCTCGTCGCCAGCATCTTCCTTGCTGATATTGGTGCCGAAGCCAATACCTTCCTTGGCCATGTCGCTGGCCCCGGCATTGGTCGTCATGATCAGCACGACATTGCGGAAGTCGACCGTCTTGCCGTGATGGTCGGTCAGGCGGCCGTTATCCATCACCTGCAGCAGGATGTTGAACAGGTCCGGATGGGCCTTTTCGATTTCGTCGAGCAGCAGGACGCAATGCGGGTTTTGATCGACCGCATCGGTCAGCAATCCGCCCTGATCAAAACCGACATAACCCGGAGGCGCGCCGATCAGGCGGCTGACGCTGTGCCGCTCCATATATTCGCTCATGTCAAAGCGCTTGAGCGGGATCCCCAGAATCGACGCGAGTTGCCGCGCGACCTCGGTCTTGCCGACGCCAGTAGGGCCGCTGAACAGATAATTGCCAATCGGTTTGTCGGCATCGCGCAGACCAGCGCGGCTCAGCTTGATCGCCGAGGCAAGCACTTCAATTGCCTTGTCCTGCCCGAAGACAACGCGTTTCAGATCAGCCTCTAGGCTGCCAAGCGCGGTGCGATCATCGGTTGAGACATTTTTGGGCGGGATGCGGGCAATGGTCGCGATCACCGCCTCAATTTCCTTGGGCGTGATCAGCTTGCGGCGCTTGGACGGGGCGACCAGCATCTGCATCGCGCCGACCTCGTCAATCACGTCGATTGCCTTGTCGGGTAGCTTGCGGTCATTGATATAGCGCGCCGATAGCTCGACTGCTGCCTTCAAAGCATCGGGGGTATATTTGACTTTGTGATGTTCCTCAAAGGCACTGCGCAAACCGGCGAGAATCTTGACGGTATCCTCGATGGTGGGTTCGTTGACATCAATCTTCTGGAACCGGCGCAACAGCGCGCGGTCCTTTTCGAAATGGTTGCGGAATTCCTTGTAGGTGGTTGAGCCGATGCAACGGATAGTGCCGCCCGACAGCGCCGGTTTCAGCAAGTTCGATGCGTCCATCGCGCCGCCGCTGGTCGCTCCAGCCCCGATCACAGTGTGGATTTCATCGATGAACAATATTGCGTGCGGCAGCTTTTCCAACTCGTTGACAACCGCCTTCAGCCGTTCTTCAAAATCGCCGCGATAGCGTGTGCCAGCGAGCAGCGCGCCCATGTCGAGCGAATAGATTACCGCTGGCAGCAACACCTCGGGCACCTGATGTTCGACAATCCGTCGCGCCAGTCCTTCGGCAATCGCGGTTTTGCCGACGCCGGGTTCGCCAACATAAAGCGGGTTGTTCTTTGAACGGCGGCACAGAATCTGCACCGTGCGGTCAACCTCTTCGCCGCGCCCGATCAGCGGGTCGATCCGGCCCTGACGGGCTTTTTCGTTCAGGTTGACGGTAAATTGCTCAAGCGCAGTTTCCTTGCCACCCTTCTTGTCCTTGGCATCGGCAATCTCTTCCTTACGGTCATCGCTACCCTCGACCGGCTTCTGGTCGGCCAGCTTGCCGTCCTTGCCAATGCCGTGGCTGATATAGCTGACCGCGTCGAGCCGGCTCATATCCTGTTGTTGCAGAAAATAGACCGCATAGCTTTCGCGTTCGGAAAACAGCGCAACCAACACATTGGCGCCGGTAACGACATCCTTGCCAGAGCTTTGCACATGCAGGATCGCGCGCTGCACCACCCGCTGGAAACCACTGGTCGGCGACGGATCGACATTGCCTTCGACCTTCAAACTGTCGAGCTCATTGTCGAGATAGTGGACGACAGTGTCGGACAATTCGCCGACATCGACCCCGCATGCCTGCATCACCTTCGCGGCATCGGCATCGTCAACCAGCGCAAGCAGCAGATGCTCCAGCGTCGCATATTCATGCGCGCGCTCGGCTGCATGACGCAAAGCGTTGTGCAGCGTGGCTTCTAGCGATTCTGCAAATGACGGCATATGCTGCACTCCTGCTGAGCGGGTATCACCCATCTGCACCTATATCGGCTTCCCTTTCGCGGCTTTCAACCGCGATTTGTCCACAATGGGGAAGTAAGCATGGAATGTATTAGCGCTTGGTTAACCATAACAGCCGCACTCGGTCATTTTTTGAACAAGGCATCGGCGGCACTGCGGTGATTGCGGGCAAAGGCGATTTTGCCTTCACAGCGCGCGATTTCGCCTTTCAGCACCTCTACCCTTTCCTCGAGCTCCTCGACCGACAGCGGATCGATATCCTGCTTGAGCATTGCCACCAGTGGGTCATCGGGGCGGCGGGCGAACAATTCATCCAGATCCATGCATATTCTCCTGCGCCAAAGATGCGCAAGCGCGCGCCGACTGTCAATTCGTCTGTCATAATCGCCTCGCCACTGGAAAGCCTGACACTGCCGGTCTATGGAGCTAGCGGCAAGAGGGGGCGCGACCAGATGACCGACATAGCCGAAAGCATGACCGCAATCGAAATTTCCGCACCGGGCGGACCCGATGTGCTGAAATCCTGCACGCGACCGGTTCCAAAACCGGGGCCCGGCGAAGTGTTGATCAAAGTGGCGGCAGCGGGCGTCAACCGACCCGATATTGTGCAACGGCTGGGCCTCTATCCACCGCCACCGGGGGCCAGCGATATTCCGGGGCTGGAAATTGCGGGAACGGTCGTCGCGGCGGGCGATGCTTCCGGATCGGATTTGTTAAACCGCAGCGTTTGCGCACTGGTTTCAGGCGGGGGCTATGCCGAATATTGTCTGGCGCAGGCGGGGCATTGCCTGCCGGTCCCTGATAGCCTGTCGATCGAAAAAGCGGCGGCGCTTCCCGAAACCCTGTTCACAGTCTGGCACAATGTGTTCGAGCGTGGCTATGCCTGCGATGGCGAAACTATTCTCGTCCATGGCGGGACCAGCGGAATCGGTTCGATGGCGATCAAGCTGGGTAAGCTGTTCGACCTCACCGTTATCGTCACCTGTCGCTCGGACGAAAAATGCGCCGCCGCGCTGAACCTGGGCGCGGCGCACGCGATCAATTACAAAAGCCATGATTTCGTCGAAGAGGTGTTGCGCCTCACCGACGGCAAAGGTGTGCAATTGGTGCTCGATATGGTCGCTGGAGACTATGTCGCGCGCAACCTTAAATGCCTGAGCGAAGACGGGCGGCATGTGACCATCGCCGTACAGGGCGGCATCCGCGCCGAACTCAACATGGCACAGGTGATGAGCCGCCGGCTGACTTTGACCGGATCAACGCTGCGCCCACGCTCCAATCAATTCAAGACTTTGCTGGCGGAAGAGATAGGCCGGACAGTCTGGCCATTGGTCGAAAGCGGTGAATTGCGGCCAACCATGGCGCAAAGCTTCGCCCTGACCGACGCCGCCGCCGCGCATGCCCATATGGAAAGCGGCGACCATGTTGGAAAGATCGTTCTGACCATCTAAGATCAGAACCCGGCGCAACAAAAAACCCCGGAGTTTCCTCCGGGGTTTCCTGTTTCAGTTATTCAAAGCTTCAGAATTTGAAGCCCGCCGCAATACCATAACGGCGCGGTTCCAGTGTGAAGATATTGGTATAGTTACCCGATGACTGGTCGGTCACATACAGACCCGTGGTGGCATCATCGTCGAACATATTCTGCACGAAGGCGCGAACGAACCATTTGTCATCGGCACCGTTGAGCTGCACCTGGGCGTTTGCCTGCCAATAGCCATCAATCTGGTTGATAGAGCCATTGAAGATATTGCCGTAAGTTTCACCGGTCATGATAACATCCATGCGCGGGGTCAGCGTCATATCACCCAAGGCAAAGTCATATTGCATACCTGCCGAGAATTTGAAGTTCGGCGCACCCGGCAGTTGGTTACCCTTGATATTCTGGGTGATACCAGCCGAGTGATATTCGATGCCTCCGAAAGAAGCACCGAGCGGACCGGCAAGATTTCCTGCAATCGCGCAGACGCTAAATGCGCCGTTCGACGCCAAACCGCTGCCGGCGCCGAATGAGGTGGTCGGGCGCAGCCCTGCACCCGGCTGGAGACCACCTGTCGAAGCTGTGGTCAACGGGTTGCCCGGTGCGTTGATATTATTGATCAACGTGTTCACCTGATTGACGAAGGCATTGACCCCGGCAACGCTGCCTGATGTTGATGATACCGCACAGTTTGCGCCGTTGGTGATATCCTTGATAATCACCGCATCAGCCCGACCGCCACCAAAGTCACGCGGGTTCGCAAGGAACTTGTCCTCGGAAACCTTTGTCTTCAGATAGCTTGCACCGATATTCATGGTGAATTCGGGAACCGGACGAATGATCGCTTCGGCTTCGATACCCCAGATATTGGCGCTGACATTGTCGTTGACCGATGTGCGAGCAACGATGCGCGACAACTGCAAATCTGAATATTTGTAGTAAAATCCGGTCAGATTGAGCTGCAATGCACCGAAGGTGTTTTTCGAACCGATTTCGAAGGCGTCGATAAATTCGGGCTTGAACGTATCCGAAACCGCGAAAACCGGCGAGAGGGGAGGATTGATACCACCCGACTTGTAACCACGCGAATAGGACAGATAGATCATATTGTCCGGCGTGATGTTCCAATCGAGCACCGCACGCCCCGTCAACTCGGTAAACTTGACGCTACGCTCCTGAAAAGCCTCGCAACCAGCGACCGAACCCAGTGCGCCCGCGATATTGGATCCTTCAACCGCACATGCAGTTGAAGGATCGGCATCGAAACCGCCCCCGCGAATACCGGTACCAGTGAAGCCATTGGTCGCGCTAAATGGAACAAGATAACTCGCCAGAGTGGTACGCGCGCGAACATATTTCTTGTCATTGTTATAGCGCAACCCGACGGTCAGTTTCAGATCGTCAGAGAATTTGGCATAGGCCTCACCAAAAGACCCCAAGTGTTGACATTCAACTGGTCCGAATTATTACGGAAAAACGGCGTACCAAGATAACCTGGCTGCTGACCACTGCTGAACGCCGTCAATGTGCCCAGAATTCCGGTAAAATAGTCGATCGAAAATGCGTTCACATAATAGCTGTTTTCGGACAGTTTATATTTGCCGTAAATGCCGCCGACCAAGACATTGAACATTCCGTCCCAGTCGGAGCTAATAATCGCTTCTGCCGACCAGCTTTTGTTTTTCTGGTTTGAGCGGTCAAAATCCAACGGTGTGTTGCCACACAATTTGTTTCCGCCAAAGGAGCCCGTACCGCTGTCTTCTGGCAACGACGTACATAGGGCACCGTTGGGACCGTTGGGCATAATCGCCGCTGCAATCGGGGCGAAATAGGCAGCCGATCCGGGAACAAAGGCAGGCGAAGCAATGCCTGTTGGAATGCCGTTGGCGGCAAAGAAGGCAAGTGTATTCAGCGCACCGGCATAAACCGCCCGGTTAGCAACCGACAGGTTATAGTCTTGCGAAGAATCAACTTCGACTTCCTGATAATTGCCGGACAAGCTTAGGTTCAGCCCCCCGCCCAGTTCCTGTTCAAGCGAACCCTGCAAAATCAACTCGTCGGTGAAATATTGGGGCGTAAAATCGCTATTCACAACACGGACATCAGCTGGGTTTACAACCCCGGCATTGATGTCGGTTCCATAAAGGCTGCCAAGCGCAAGCGCTGTCGGCAACCCGCGCAGAGCGAAAATTCCCGCGAGGTGAGCACACCGGTAAAGGTCGTGTTGGCATTGGTTGTGCCAAATTCGCGTGTCCCGTTAAGGCAACCCATCACACCTGTTGGATCGCGCTGGCACTGTTGCTTTTGGATGCGAAGACGATTGTCCCGTTCGTGGAAATATTGACCGACAAGGTCAATCGTCGTGGTATCGGTTGGCTCAAACCGCAGCGATCCTCTAATAGAATACATTTCGCGATCATCGATCCGATTGCCGTCGAACAGGTTTTTCGTATAACCATCGCGCTTCAGATAATATCCCGCAACACGCGCACCGATCATGTCGCCGATCGGCACGTTGACCATACCTTTGACTTTCATACTGTCGAAATTGCCATATTCGGCTTCGCCAGCAGCGCCAAAGGTACCCATTTGAGGACGGGCAGTCTTGATGTTAACAACGCCGGACGTCGCGTTACGTCCAAACAGCGTGCCTTGCGGTCCACGCAGCACTTCAATCTGGCCGATGTCGAAAAATTCACCTTCGAAGAGGCCCGTGCTAAACAGCGGCGCATCGTTCATGTGAATCGCGGTTGCTTGGTCGCAGCTCACACCGACGCAAAGGTCGCCGATGCCGCGAATGGTGAAGCTTGAACTGGTGAAGTTGGTTTTGGTGAAAGTGACATTGGGCAGCGTCAGCTGTAGGTCGCTGGTATTTTCAATCTGCTGCTTGTCGAGTGCTTCGGCGCTGAATGCCGAAACGGCGATTGGCACATCTTGCAGTCGTTGTGATGTACGCTGTGCGGTTACGACGATTTCGTCGCCGCTGGCACCCTCATCGTCCGCCTGTGGCGCATCCTGCGCAAAGGCTGGCATTGCCATAGAAATGGCAAGTGCAGTCGCCGAAATTAAATGTAGCTTACGCATGGTCCTCTCCCTCCATTCATTGCTAGCTGGGTAATATGATGATCAAAAATTACGTCAGCACAGACTCCTCGAAACTCTTCCAACCGACAGTGTTAAGTGCACGATTAAGCGAGTGCAAGCCTTTCCTGCGTGAAAAAGCGAGCGGGCGCGCCCTTTTCGCGCTTGCCGTTACGGCGGCTTTGCACTAGATGACGGATAAATATCAGGCCGCTCCGTGAGGGCGGCCCTTTCATTGGAGAAGAGATCATGGCCCAGAACGGACTCGTTCCCCTGATGCCGCACGCAACCGCTGCTTGGCTGGTTGACAACACTGCGCTGTCCTTCACGCAAATCGCCGAGTTTTGCGAACTGCACATCCTAGAAGTGCAGGCGATGGCCGATGACATGGCAGGCACCAAATATACCGGTCGCGATCCCGTGCATGCAGGCGAACTCGCCATGGAAGAAATCGAAAAGGGTCAGGCTGATCCTGACTATGCCTTGCAGATCAGCAAGGGGCCCGAACAGGTTCGCCGCACCAAGGGTCCGCGCTATACGCCGGTGTCCAAACGCCAGGACAAGCCCGATGGCATTGCCTGGCTGCTGCGCAACCATCCGGGAAGTACTGACGGCGCGGTCTGCAAGCTGATCGGCACCACCCGCAACACCATCGCCGCGATCCGCGACCGCAGCCACTGGAACATCGCCAACATCCAGCCCAAGGATCCGGTAACGCTGGGCCTCTGCTCACAGCGTGAACTCGATGCCATCGTCGCCCGCGCTGCGAAAAAGGCAGGATTGCAGGACAAGGCCGCCGACGACACCCGCTTTGCCGGCGACCGCGACGCCCTGATCGAACAACTGCGCGCCGAACGCGACGAAGCCAAGCGACTGGCCGAAGAAGGCCCAGTCGAAGAACAGGTCGCACCGGTTGAGCTGACGGCTGAGACGCTGTTCAAGAAATCTGGCGAGTAATTTCAGCTAATATTGTGGGACTGAGACACCAGTGTGCTAGCGCTGGTGGCTGTTAGAGCTTGAGCGACTGATTTGATTGCCGCGGGAATTGGGTCTGGTTTGCCCCCTTAGCATATCACGGCGCCCGTCGACACGATATCCTTTCACTGTAATCGCCGAAAATGTAGATCGTTCGTATCGGTACATGTTAAAGCGTGTGCAGTCGGAACAGGCACGCAGGGCACCAATGACATGCAAAAATTTAGTCATAGAACATTGTTCGCTGCCGGATTGACGGCAATCACCTTTGGAACTGCCCTAGCGCCCCAACCGAGCTGGGCCAGCCCTTCCGATCCCCGTATAAAATTCGAAAAGGATTTTGACACTCTCTGGCAGACGCTGCGAGATCAATATTGTTTTTTTGCGGAGAAGCAGACCGATTGGAATAAGGTCAGGGCGTTATATCTTCCTCTGGCCGCGCAAGCGACAAGCGTGGAGGGTTTTACTGAGGTTGTCCGAAAGGTGCTGGCTGAGCTCTACGATGCACACACACATTTATCGCAGCCCCCTGTCGGTTCGCTAAGATGGCCTTTGTTTGATTTATTGGTTCATCGGCAAGGAGCGTCGCTTGAAATTGCCGCAATAGACGAAGGCAGCGCCGCGGCGCGTGCCGGACTTTCAATCGGGGACAAGATCGTCGAAATCGGTGGCAAGAAAATAACCGATACCCTTGATCAGCTAAGGCCTCGCTGTTTGTTGCGACCTCACGAGGAGGCCGAAGACTATATTGCGAACGTTGCCGTTGCCGGGCGGCGCGGGCAAGGACGCCAATTTGCCGTTTTGTCTAAGAACGCGAAACAGCGCACAGTCGAACTTCCAATTCATCAAAAAGTTCGGCGACCTGATGTTGAATGGCGCAAGCTAGAAAATGGCGTCGGATATATCGTCATTCGCAGCTTTTCGGACGATGAAGTCGTGCAATCCTTTGATCGGGCGTTGTCTGAATTGCGCGATGCGGCGAGACTGATAATCGACGTCCGGCAGAATGGTGGAGGCGATACGGCCGTGGCCCGGCCAATAATGGGGCGCTTCATAACCTCACGCAAACCTTATGCGATGATGCGTCGCAGAAAAGGCGCAGGGCTGGGATCGCCTTGGGTCGAATATGTGCATCCGCGCGGTCCTTTCACTTACGAAGGACCGGTTGTAGTGCTTACCAGCCAATGGAGCGCGAGTATGGCTGAAGGCTTCCCGATGGGGATGAGAGGAATTGGCCGTGCCACAATCGTTGGCACCAGAATGATGGGTTTGGGCGCGGCTGTGTTCACAAAGACCCTGAAACAGACAGGGTCAGCTTCCAATTTTCTGTCGAACCGGTTTACGATGTTCAGGATCGACCGCGCTGGCAAATGGAACCTGACGTTTCGGTTGGTGCTGGCGACGATAGTCTGACCGCTGCCATTTCGGTGTTGGCGGCCAAACTTTGATAAAACTTTGATTTCGAACCAACGGCGAAAATGTGCCACCGGCGGCTTCAATCTTTTCTTATGGGCGCTCCGCTACGGCGCTTTCGTCGGGCCGTAATCATGGACAAAAAGCCCTGACGTGCGGCTGTCATACTGCGCCTGTAATATGCAAGACTTCGCCTTGAACTTTTTGCAGCCAGCCTGGGCCGCTTCCTTCGCACGGTTGGAAGAATTTTCGCTGGTTGCGTTGTGGTTGCTGACAACGCGATAGGTTTGGATAAATCCATTCCCCGTCCATGCGTTAGTTTCGCATTGGCGTGAGGTTGCGTTACCACAGCCTTTGACCGCTGCCTCGATCGCCTCATCAGCGGTGCGATAACCGCTCGCGACATAGAGCTTGTTGTCATATCCTTCATCGCCTTTGACCCATGCAGAGGCAGCGTAATATTTGCGCACCGATGCACCCGGCGATCGCTTGCTGGTGCTCGACTTGATTTTGGCGAACACTTCGCACGGCAGTAACTGCTTTGCCGAACATTCATTCAGCACCTTTTTACGACCCTCGCTCTCCCAGGAATTATAGAAGTCTCCATTGTGGTCCCGAATAATCGTAATCGATGAATTCCGCCACCCGTCCCCCTTAGTACAGCCTTCGCCCATAACCATTTTGCATTCACGAAGCGCCACGCTTTCCCCGACATTGTCTTTATAGACATAATTGCCAGCGACCCAGACATCTGCGGCATCGGGATGCCAGACGAGCACAGCGTGCGAACTACTTGGTGTTGGGTCGGGGGCATCTTCCGGGCTTCCTCTTCCATCTGAGGCACAAATTGGAATCGCAGCAACCCCATGAGACCCGCCTGTCGTTCCCACCTGTACCTCTCCTGGGCCAGGACCGTTCGGGCAAACAAAAGTCTGAGCAGAAGCCGCAGTCGGCCAAAACAGCAGCGCACCGATAAGGCCTATTATGCCAGTTAGGCAATTCTTGGCTTGCATTCTTCTACGCCTTCAAAACTCGAAATTTCGAAGTATTCGGTAAGGAAACGTCTGCATTTGCACAACAATCATCGATGCACTGGTACATGACTGTGATTGCGACACGTCCACTGAGTCAGCTAAAGTTTTTGGCTTGCCTCAATTTACTGGCCGGATTTGCAATTCGTAACTGCGGTAACGCAATTTGGCATTAATGCGCTAAATGCGCCTTCCTCTTCCGTCCTCCGGGGATAGTTTTTACGCTTCGACAGACTCAGGGCGTGTTTTCTTAAAAATCCTCCATTTTTTGGTTCTCGACGACCCATCAACCGATCCGCAGCTTCGCGCCAATGGACGAAGCTGCGGCTTGGTGGAGCGCAATCAGTTGATCCGATTGAAGTAAGTGGTCTCCAATGTCGGAATGCTGTTGCCAGCCCAGATAATGGTTTCAGTCATGGATTTTTCGTCGCTCGCGACGGCATAGACGCGCGTTGATACCGGCACGCCATTTTTTCCCAATGTCATCACCAGCGTATTGGGCGCGGGTTGACGCAGGGAAACCGAGTCAATGGCTTCCATATTGCCGGAGACGGGCACAGGCACGCCGTCCAGCGCCGCTGTCGATTCCGCATGCTGGCTCGTCCCGTCGGGACCAACAATCTCAACTTTGGTTGTCCATGTCTGATCTTGCGAAACGCGAAACTGAACGGTCACCCTACGCGGACGCTCTTCGGCGGGAATGCGCCCGACATCCAATGACCAGCTTCCGGCCAAGGGCATTCGTTGGTGTGCACTGGAGTGTGCGGCTTGCGGGGCTTGCGGCGCTGCGGTTTGATGCATCGAATCCGATGCCGCGAACATGAGTCCGGCGGCGGCGGCAAATATAGCGATAAGCATGATAATCGTTCCTTTCGACTTCAGGCGCCTCTTCCCGGGGCGCTGCAAATCTTCGTCGGTCTTGGAACGTTGTGTTGATAGATCGATTTTTTTGTCCCAGTTTTTTTGGGCATCCAAAAGGCGCGCCAGTTCACGACTGCTGCCGACACCGGTTTTACGGCGTGCGTCACGCAAACGCTCGTTAATCGACGGCTCTGATCGTTCCAGGCGAACGGCGATCGATTTGACGGTGTGGCCTGCCGCCAGCAGGCGCAAAATTTCCCGCTCTTTGTCAGTAAGAGCCGCAAGCGCGCTAGAGGGTCGTTCAAGAGCGGACATATTTGGTGATCACCACAAGCTGTCCAAAGCGTCTATCACAATTTTTTTGTCCTGCGTCTGCGGACATGAAATTTTGCTAAAGCTACCCTGACTTCGATCAACTCCAGTTGGCGGTTTCGTCTCTTCGATAAGCGCGGTATATAGTTTTCAGTAGAATGAACTTGGCGTTTTGGAAGCATCCCATACCTCTCCCCTTGAGCGGTGAGTGGCGAGACTTAACCGCTTAGATTTAGCGAAGACTTTCGGTTGCAGCCGAGAGGCGCTGGTCGGCGAGATAGTGCACGACATCACTCTCTCAACTTCGCCGTGCCGCCTTCTGCATATCTCTTCCCAAAGGAGACAGATGACGCGGCCAGCAACCACCTTCCCTAACGTCACCATTGCGCAACGCTGCATGATGCGGCACGGCTATCGGAATGAGCCCCCACGATCCCCTGCCCGCCTATGACATGTCACTGTCCGACCACGGCTTTGAAGCGCAGGAGATAAAGGGGCTGACTTATCCACTGGGGGTCCACGCCCCGGCCTATGGCGAAATTTATCCGTTGGCACCCGATATGGGCTGGATACGGATGCCGGTGCCCGGCAATCTTGACCATATCAATTTGTGGCTGCTCGATGATCGCGATGACGAAGGCGAAGGCTATGCGCTCGCCGACACCGGGCTGTTTATGCCGCCGGTGATCGAGGAATGGAAGAAGCTGTTCGACGGCCCGCTGGCTTCGCGGCATGACGCGGATTTTTGTCACGCATTTTCACCCCGACCATGCGGGTTGCGCGGGCTGGCTTGCCAACCGCAACAAGGTGCGGGTTTGGATGAACCGCACCGAATGGCTGTTCATACGAATGCTGGTTGCAGACCAGCAAGACGAGCCGCCCAAAGATGTGCTCGAGCGCCGCATCTTTCAGGGCTATGACCAACGTCATCTTGATCGGTTCAAGGCGCAAGGGTTTGGCAACTTTGCGCGCGCGGTGTCGCGGCTTCCCGCTGGTCACCGTCGGCTCGAGGATGGCCAGCACGTCCGCGTCGGCGGCCGCGTTTGGCAGGTCATGACCGGCGGCGGACACACACCTGAACATAGCTGCCTTGTCGGTCACCATAATGGTGTGATCATTGCGGGCGACCAAATCTTGCCGCGGATCACCAGCAACATCTCGATCATGGACAGCGAACCCGACTCCGATCCGCTGGGCGAATGGCTGGCGTCGATTGCCAAGTTCCGCGCGGCCTTGCCTGCTGATATGCTGGTGCTGCCTGCGCATGGCTTCCCCTTTAGCGGGTTGCATGTCCGGCTCGATAATTTAGTCGAGGGGCATCTGGAACGACTTGACCAGCTGGAGGAAGCGTTGCGGATAAAACCGTTGCGCGCGGTTGATTGTTTCGAACTCTTGTTCGCACGACCGGTTACTGACGAGGTTTTCGGTCTCGCCGCTGGCGAAGCCATGGCGCATCTGCGCCACCTGGAAACCACCGGCCGCGCAAAGGTGGAGACATTAGACGGCGTTGGCTGGTATAGCGCTGTTTGAGGAGAGCAATGACGGTCGCAACACCTGGTCGGCAAATTATCTGCACCCCGGTGAGTGGGCGCAAGATTTTGCGCCATTGTCGGTACACGATATGTTTCTACAATCCGCCAATCGGATGCGGAACGCGGCGCTCGCCGATTTCATGGGTCGCAAATATAGCTATGCCGACATGGAGGAAAGCGTGCGCAAATTCGCGCGCGGCCTGCAACGGCGCGGTATCGGCAAGGGCGACCATGTCGGGCTGTTCCTGCCCAATGTGCCGCATTATATCGTCGCCTATTACGGCGCGATGCTGGCCGGGGCGACCGTGGTCAATTTTTCCCCGCTTTATACGGTAGAGGAGCTGGCGCATCAGGTTGCGGACAGCGGGACGAGCTTGCTGGTCACGGTATCGGCGGCAACATTGCTTCCAACCGCGATCAAGGTGCTCGACAAATCCGGTCTTAAAGGACTGATCGTCGGCAGCGTGGCCGAGGCTTTGCCGACGCTGAAAGGCTGGGCCTACCGGCTGTTCAAGAAGGCCGACATTGCACCAATCCCCAGCGATGAACGGATCACACGCTTCAACGACTTTATCGCCAATGATGGCGTGGTAACGCAGGTGCCGTGCGATCCCATGACCGATGTCGCATTGTTGCAATATACCGGTGGCACCACGGCACACCCAAGGGTGCCATGCTCAGCCATCAGAATATCACCGCCAATGCCCGCCAGATCAACTGCCTCGACCCGCACAGCCGCACGAACCAGCCAGGCAATCCAGAGGCCGACCGTATATTGGGCGTGCTCCCCTTCTTCCACGTTTTCGCCAACGCGACCGTGCTCAACCGCACCATATGCAATGGCGGTGAGATTGTGATGCTGCCCCGGTTCGAGGCGACACAGGCGCTGGCGGCGATCACCCGCACCCATGTGACGTCGATGCCGGGGGTGCCGACCATGTATCAGGCGCTCCTCGACAACTCAGCGCTTCCCAAAACCAACTTTGGCTCACTCCGCGCCTGCATTTCGGGCGGCGCGCCATTGGCCGCTGAGCTGAAGGCGAAGTTTGAAACGGTTAGCCGCTCGGTGGTGATCGAAGGCTATGGTCTGACCGAAAGCTCGGGCGTCATTTCGTGCAACCCCTATGAAGGTGCCAACAAGCTGGGCAGCATTGGCCAGCCCATCCCCGCCACCGAGGTCAAACTTGCCGACAAGGAAGACCCGACCAAGCCCGCACCCGCTGGCGAACCCGGCGAGCTGCTGTGCAAAGGCCCGCAGATCATGCTCGGCTATTGGAACAAGCCAGAGGCAACCGCAGAGGTGTTTGTCGATGGCTGGCTGCGTACCGGCGATGTGGCGACAATTGATGAAGACGGTTTCATCTTCATTGTCGATCGGCTGAAAGACATGATCGCGGTCGGCGGTTTCAAGGTCTTTCCCAGCCAGATCGAGGATATTCTATACCAGCATCCGGCGGTCAAAGAGGCTTTGGTAATCGGGGTTCCCGATTCCTATTTGGGCGAACGACCCATGGCCTTTGTCACATTGAGCGAAGGGCAAGAGGCTGACGGAGCGGAAATCGCCAACTGGCTTAACCCGCAACTCGGCAAACATGAGCGGGTGTCGGGCGTCGATGTGCGCGATGCCTTGCCCAAAACCATGATCGGCAAACTCGACCGCAAGGCTTTGCGGGCGGAAGTTGGCGTTTGAAACGAAGGAATTGACGATGAAAGCGACCCATTGGCTATTGGCAGGAACGATGCTTTTTGCAGGCACCGCCGCGCAGGCGCAGACGGCGGCTCCTGAAATTCCAGAACCCAAGCTGATCGTGGCGATTGCGGTCGACCAATTCTCAACCGACATTTTCAACGAATATCGTCCCACCTACACCGGCGGATTGAAGCGACTTGCGCAAGGCGTCGCCTTCCCTTCCGGCTATCAGAGCCACGCCGCGACCGAGACTTGCCCGGGCCATTCGACGATCCTGACCGGCAGCCGCCCTTCGCGCACCGGGATCATCGCCAACAACTGGTTCGACCCCGCCAATGGCCGCGCGGGCAAGGATGGGAAGGCAAGTTTTGAAGTCTATTGTTCCGAAGACACATCGGTCCCTGGCAGCAACAGCTCCAATTACACTGTGTCGCCTAAGCTGTTGAAGGTGCCGACGCTGGGTGACAGGATGCGGGCAGTGAACCCGGCGTCACAGGTGGTCGCAGTATCGGGCAAAGATCGCGGCGCGGTGATGATGGGCGGACACAACACCACGCTTACCATGTGGTGGGACGGCAAGGCGTTCCGCACCTATGACGCCAGCAAGTCTGCGGAACCAAAGGCCGCAACAACCATCAATGCAAAGGCAAAGGCCGAAATCGACAAGCCGACGCCGGTCAAGCTGCCTGCATCCTGCGCAACCCATTCCCGCGCGGTAGCCGTCGATGCAAAAACCAGCCTCGGCACGCTGCAACCGCGCAAGGCAGGCGATGCCCGCGCCTTTCGCGCATCGGGCGCTTTCGATGCGCTGACGATGGATCTGGCGCTTGCAGCCTTTGCCGAGAAGAAACTGGGCCGGGGTCCGGCAACCGATGTGCTCGCGGTCAGCCTGTCGGCCACCGACTATGTCGGCCATAGCACCGGCACGGCGGGTGCCGAAATGTGCACCCAGATCGCGGCACTCGACGCGACGCTGGGACGCATGTTTGCCGCGCTCGACAAGAGCAAGGTCCCCTATACGGTGATGCTGACCGCCGACCATGGCGGGCATGACATGACCGAGCGCAACACAGAAAACGGCCTGCCCAACGCCGAGCGGGTCGATGTTGCGCTGCTGCCGTCGGTGGCGGGCAAGGCCCTGGCCAAGGAACTGGGCATCGAAGGACCGCTGCTGCTGGGCGACGGTCCCTTTGGTGACATCTATCTGTCGGCAGCCGTCCCGGCGGAGAAGCGGCAGGCGGCGCTCGACGCGGCCTATGCGCATTACCAGAACCACAAACAGGTCGAGGCTATTTTCCGCAAGGCAGAGATCGCCGCAACCCCCTCCCCCGCTGGCCCGCCAGAGGATTGGAGCCTGATCCAGCGTGTCCGCGCCAATTTCGATCCTGAACGGTCAGGCGATTTCTATGTTGCATTGAAACGCTACGTCACCCCGATCCCCGCCGGCACCGCAGGTTATGTCGCCACCCACGGCTCCCCCTGGGGCTATGACCGCCGCGTGCCGATCCTGTTCTGGTGGAAAGGTGTCGCCCAATTCGAACAACCCAACGGCATCGAAACCGCCGACATAATGCCTACACTTGCGAGCCTGATCGGACTGACGGTACCTGAGACTGAGATCGATGGGCGATGTGTGGATCTGGTCGCGGGGACGAAGAGCAATTGCCGCTGAAGGCTTGAACTTCGCTCTTAGCGCAGTTGGCAATTTACTCACCAAGACTGAACGCAAATTGTTCGACATTGCAGGTAACGGAACGCGGCTTTTGCCACGCGATATGCTATCGCGTCTCCTGAATATTCGACAAAAAAAGTACGCGAACTAAAATCTAGGAATTTGGCGTACCGGTACACTGGGAATGCTTTGTAAACATACCGTTGGCGGCTATTATATGGGTTATTTTATGAACCGCGATGTCGGTCAGATCAAAAGGTCGCACTCAATGAAATCGCGTTTTCCCTTCCTCCTTGGCCTTGCGTTGATTTCTAGCTCTGCCCATGCCCAATCCACGCTCGACAAATATTTGAAGAAGAGCACAACAGGCACCGCGAGCACAGCGAACCAAGCCGACGCCAAAGGGGTCAACAAGGTCTATAACGATGCTGAAGGTTTTTGGCGTCTTGATGATACCCGCGCCGGCGGCGGATTTTGCGCGATCACTTATTATTCCTCGGCCACATATGCCGGGTATGTCGGGCCTGTTGTGGGCAATCCGGACTCTTTCATACTTTTCAGCAGTGCCTCGATTCCCGCGATTAAAAAAGAAACCAAAAAGAAAATGACGTTGACCACTGCCGATGGTGAATCGCAGTCGGTACTGGCGTATCATGCGCCGAATACCCAGTCCAAACAGTCTGGGATCATCCTTTTCAGACTGACAGATATTCAGGCGGCGATGGACGGCATGAGTGACGTTGAAAACCTGAATGTCGTTATGGACAAAAAACAGGTTTTTGCGATCAAATGGAAGGGCGGTCATACCGCAAGAAAGGCGATGCAGGGCTGCCTTTCAACCAATTCGACAAAGGGCGCAGCGAAGTGACAAAATCAGTCAGCTTACGCAGCATTTCGATTTTATCCATAGCGGTCGCGTCCATTTATTCCACCACTCCGGCTTACGCCAGCGAGTGGACAATTGTCGGCGCAGAGCCCGATGCCGCACCGCATCGCAGCCTTTACGTCATGCAATCCGACGATGCGTGGATATCGCGACGGATGGCGGATAGCTCAGCGGCTTCATTGGCCGATGCCGAAGCCAACACACTGCATGTCGCGCAAGTCTTACAGATTTTTGAAAATGCGGGCGGCACCAATTTCATTCATTATCAAGTCGAGTATAAATGCCGGCAGGGCATGGTCAGCATCCCGCAGGCAACCAGTTATGATCGTGCTGGCAATACCGAAAAAGGCGGTTCACCCGAGTGGATGAAAGTCCCGGACAACTGGCTCGGCAAAGTCGAGATGATCGCCTGCAACTGGAAAAACTGGCGCGCAGGGAAAGACGGTTGGCAAAAGCAAAGCCAGTCCTTGTCCAAGGGTGGCAAGAGTGCGGTATCGCCCGCGAGTTTTGCATCGCTTGGGGTCGAATATCTGGGCAATTATGGCCTGTGGACCGACGTTGTCGATGGCGTTTGGAACACCCGCTGGAGCGACGCGACCCAGCCGGCCTATTATAAAGGCACGCCCGAAGAATTGGCCGCAGCGAAAACAAAGGCTTTGGCGACATTTGATCAATCGAAGCAACTGCTGGTCGAGCAGCAGAAATGGAGCAAGATCGCAACCGCCCTATCGGACAAGGCAGACCGCATTGGCGGGGATTTCGGGCTGCAAATGGCCGGGGTCGGCGGGCTTACGGAAGAACAGGTTGTTCGCCGTTGGGGAACGCCAGCGGCGGTGTATGAGCGCAATGGTGGCCGCCAGATCACTTATTATTTTCAAGACACCAAATATGGCGTGCAGGATGTCGCGGTCGATATCGTCAATACTCAAGGCAAAGTCGGCGAAACCACCCGCCCCGAACTGGCGAGCTATACCCGCCAATGCAGCCGGACTTTCTATTTGCAAGAAGGCGGAGCGCTAGAGAAAGCCTATCGCGTCTATGACTTTGATATTGGCTGCAACTAACCGATTTTTCTGAGCGCGGTCTGGCCCGAACAACCAGAAAAATCGGGTTAATCCCCTGGCGCTTGCTTCAAATCGCTGCAGGCGATGTTGCTGTTGGTGGCCATTATGTTAGTGCTATCGACGCTCAACCTTATGTCGGCAACGCGGCGGACGCCATTGTCGTCGGGGATGGTCACGAATTGAATGTCGCAGGACGTGGCAAGCCCTTCCTCCCAGGTTGCCCCGGTTGAATCGCCAACAACCACGCGATTATCGAATTGCTGGCCATAGGACAGAAAACGCAGATCGCCCGCTTCGGTGATGTACGGTCGGCCCATTCTTGCGGCGACCTGATCTTCGGTTTTTCCCTGCCACGCCAAGAGCATTTCGGCGACCCAACCGCGGGGTTTACGATCACCTCTGACTTTGGCTGCCGCTTTATCGAAGGCAAAACCAACCTCAGCTTCTTTGATCTTTGGCTCATACGCATTTTTGGTCTTTGCGGTCAGATCGGCAAGCTGCTGATTAATGGCCGCCATTTTCCGCTGCGCTTCGGCCAACTCTTCGGGCGTAGATTGCCGCGACCATTTGCCGCTGGGGTCAGGCCGCTGCGCACCTTTCCAGATCGTGTTCCATGCGAAATCGAGATATTCGGTCCAGATCAGCAAATCGGTCAACGCATAACCGTGGATAATCCCCAAGCTGGCCATTTTTTCTTTCAGCACGGCTTTCTGGTCCAGATTGCTGCCGGGGCCAGTCGCGCGTATTGTGCGTTCAATCTCCAGATCGTTACACGCCAGCTTTTGCGCGGTCAGCATCGCAAGATCGGCCCGCATTTCCCATTCGCCAGCGGGAATATCTTCGTTCTTCAAATCAGAACGACGCAAGATCGAACTGCCTTGAGCGACCTTAACCTTTACCGGGTCGTTCCAGCCCGGTTGTTTTGGCGCCTTCTTCTTTTTGCCGGAAAGGTACATTTGCGACGGGCATTCAAACTGCAACAGCAATTCAGCCAATTCAGGCTCCTGCGCATTTTCATAAACTATCGCAACAGTCAGCTCTTTGATTTCAAAGGGCTGAATCTCGATGCTGGGCGGGGTGCGATCGGTCACACCCAGTTTGGAAAAATAGGCCTGACGATTGCCAGCCTCACCATCGAGATGGAAAATGAAGCTCTGCGCGTGCGCCGGAACACTCGATAACGCAATGGCAGTCAAACCGAGCGAGAGGAGATTTTTTTTCATTTTTGCCCTTAATTGGCGCGCTCCGCAAAAATCATGAGCGTCTTGGCGACGGGAGAAATCCCAAACACGCTACCCTATGACACGCCATTATCGCGGTCCAGCATCAAGATGTACCGGTATCCTATTTTGACAATATGCTTTGTTGGCGAAGTGGGTTTCGGGATGTCCGATTTTGATTGGTTTTCACAAGACAGCCGGGGCGTCCTGAGCTTGTCGAAGGGTTCCACATGTACCCCACCCCCATGTGTCACCTTATGTCACCTTATGGGCCGACGACGAATGATGGGGCGAAACACAGCTTTGAGCAATTGGCAGGCCCGGTTAGCTCATAGGGCGGTTGGCCATGTGCGGGACGAGGCTGACGGAGATTATCCTACATTGCAAGGTTCGGGCTTGGCTACTTAGCGGTTGTTGCACCCATCGCCCTAATTCCGTCCCTGCCATTAAGGCTGTTTCGCCTTGAACTTGGGTCGCGGTATAATGAGCGATTTGTACCAGTGCATCTGAGGACTTCGACCGAGGCACAAACGCCGCCAAACATGATGGGTGCGACCCGTATTATGGAGGTTTTAATCGTGGCGTTGGAAGTGAAGGCAGCTTTTCGCAGAGAAATGGCAGCAGCAGAGTCGGCTGAAATACAGGGAGATATGGCCCTTGCGAAAAGCCATCTGGAGCGCGCCCATATCCTGGGCCAGCGCTGGTTTTTAGCGCATATGGAAAGCCATTTTCATATGTTGCGGATCGCGATAAATGAATCGGACAACAAAGAAGTGCGCGGCCAGATTGTGCGACTCATCGGAGCAGCACCCTTTCACATCGTCGGCTGGCTGCCTGTTGGAAACACAGGCGGAGCCAATATTTCCCCGACATTGCCGATGTCGATCCCCTCGGATCTTCAACCTTATTTTGCTGGATATTCATTGCGTAAAGGCATGGTTGCACGCGGCGTTCTGATTGCGCTGATTGTCGCTGCTTACTGTCTGTTTGCCATTGGCTAGGTGTTGCCGGATAGAGCGGTACAGAATTCCGGAAGCGCAATGCTGAATGGAAAATCGGTTGGCTTCATACTTTATGTTTTGACGCTGGGTGCAACATTTCTAAAGCCGGTTTCGTGTAGGCGAATTGGTAAAGTGTCACCGGAATTCAACTATCCGATGCATAGATAAACTGTATAATCGCCATCCTCGAAAAAGGTGCGTTCACGACGGTCGCCGTGGAAATGATTGCCGGACAGCACCATACGCGGAAGTCTTACCATGTAAGTTGGCTATCAACGGCGGCGACTCCAAAGACCAATTTGAGGTTTTGACCTGCCTCAACGATACCCTGTCAGAGTAATTCCACAGCTGTCCCGCATGCCTCGAAATCTAAAATGCGCAACGGCAATTTGGGTTTGCCGTGCACTTCCTCTCCAATCTGGGGTGTTTGGCAGATCATCGAAACGTCCTTGGACTGTCTCTGTCGAGATGTAATCCTCCGTTTCCATCGCGAACTAACCAATAATTTCATCCCACCAGTCGCCGATCGACAGATTTGCAAGTTTGTTTGACTGGGATGGAACTCAGAGCTGATTTAATCACTGACTTGTTCCGTAGTGCTTTTTAGGGCCTGATAATAAAGTTGATCAAACAATCACAACCTCAAAAATTACATCATTGCTATAGCTCAAAGAAGAATTTATTGCCCTCAACTCTCTCGGGTGAAAGCTGAATTTAGTCAATTCCCTGAAGTCAAAAAAGCAAGATGTTAAAGCCTTGCCAAAGGAATTTGCCAAAGTCGACAAAAATCCAATTTTCGCGTTAATAAAAACTTAGCCTGTTCGGAAACTTCTACTATCTCAACTGGTTCTCCAAAAATCCTAATTGAGCCTTATTTCTGTAAATTGTCTGGTATTGAAATTTTTGGTACTGAATATCAGAAAAATAGTGACGGCACATATTCAAATATAATTTCAAGATTTTTGGAACGAAAAGAAAACGCACTCGCATCATCATTTTGAGCCTGAGAAGCAAAGTTTTAACCGGCAAGAAATTTGCACTGTTGCAATGGCTGTGACACAGAATCAGACTCCTGGTAGGATACAGCGCCAATCCAATACTTGTAAATGACAGTATTGCTTTAGTAGGTACTGGTTCAAGAAGGCGGATTGACTTCGATCTGCCTTGGGAACATTATAGTTTCAAAAACCGCAGCCAGTTAAAGCCGCCCCTGCTTAACTTGCCTTAGAGGAATAGTTGCGCTCTATTTTCAACGGCCGATTTGACAGACAATAACCTTCGTACAAAAATCGCATGTTCAAACGCCAGCTTCCGTAATTTACCCCAGATCAATCAGACCAAAAATTAACAAGGTTTTGCGCTTACAGTCTCGAAAATGGTATCGCCTATGTTTTTGATCAGCCGGATACTCTCTTCTAATTTTCCCAAAAATTTCATTCCGGCGATGCTTCATGATAATCACGTCTCTTTTGATAAAACCCTATTTCATCAAGAACTTCTATGCCCAACTTCGAGAATCGGCTTGACATTAAAGGCGTAAAATATCCTTGCAAAGCCGAGAATGAACCTCCAATTATACTTGAGAGAATACCAAAATAATCGCATTTTTTGCCAATATTTCAACTTGCTCTAGCACCTCAGCCCTGACCTAGCCGCTCCTGCAAACTAAGGTGAAAATTCGTAACAGAAGAGTCAATAGAGTTATGTGCTGCAGGTTAGTGCTCGACATTGAGGGATACGTTCGGCGCCTTCCTGATAGAAGGCGAGAATGGGAGAAGGCGTACAAACATCTCTTCCAGCGTTTCGGGTTTTCGTTTCTTTCGGAAAAACATAGGCGCTTGCTCTCCGTTTGGTCTGAAGCATCACTACCGGGCGTGTGCGATTGAAAAGGGATGCTCGCTTTGCGTCTTGCGGTGCAACCGTTCCACCTTCGCGTAAAGACGATAGACGACCCGCTATCAAACAAAGATTTCGCTCGTGTCCGTGCGGATGTTGCGCAACGCCTCGGTCTGTTTATGCTGCGCGCGCAGTGTGACGGCGGCATAGGATAGCAGCAGCGAGCGCCTGCGTGCGCCCGTGCGATTGGTCGTTGCGCCGTGCAGCACATCGGGGTCGAACAGCAATATGTCCCCGACATCGCCCGCAAGAACCTCTGCCATTGCACTGTCATCATGGTTTTCGCGGTGAGTGCCCGGGATTATCTGCGTCGCCCCATTCTCGGCATCATAAGGATCGAGCCAAGCGATAGCGGCGACATATTGCCTCGTCATGCCTGCCCCGTCCCGGTGCAGCAATTGCGGAGCATTGCCAGCCAAGGGCTCGCGGCCTTCAACTTGTGCAAGAAAAAGGGCTGTTTCAAAATGTGGCGCACGCCATCGATGAGGACTGGCAATCGGCAAAGATGCTGCACATCAGGGTCAAGGTCGAGCAGCGAATGGTGCCAGTCACTAGCGCGCGGAACCGGCCATTGGTCAGAAGGAACAATTCCAGCGTCAAAAGCGATCCGCAGCCTTTCGACGCAATCTTGCGAAACGGCCTCACGGAACAAAAGATAACCCTGTCTGTCAAGCGCATCAAAGTCCATTGGTCTAGCTCCCGCGAACTGCGCAAAGAATGCGATCACTTTAAGTTGACGCTGCTAATTTGCAAAGCTGAGTCGCACCCAGACGGAGCGTTCAGTCCGCTTTTACAAATACGACGGACCGACGTCTCAAACTCTTGGCAATTTACAAACAAGATTTTGCAAATTCCTGGTTCCCATATGTCACCAACCTGTCATGTAATTGTTCCAGCACAAATCAAAGCGGCGCCGATTCTCTGTTGAACGACGCGCTGGGGCATTCAGGAGCAATTGGGCTATGAGCAACGATAAACAGATTCGTTCATTCGATAATCTTTTCCAGAATTGGAATAACTCTGCTTTAGTCGATAGCGATGATGACTGGGGCCAAGCCGACAGTTTGATCAGCTTTCAAGGCGACGCATTTGCGGCCTCTGTTGAGTCAGCAACCCGGTCCGATAAGTCCACCTCCGAAGCACAAACCGGCCCCGATGCTGCGCCAACACCCGATGCATTGACCGGAACAGGAGCGATCTCACTTACTGCAATCGGCTCCGCGTTTACTCAGGATTTCGACACACTGGCGAACACGGGCACGTCGTCAACGCTACCTACCGGTTGGTATTTCGACGAGGTCGGAACAGCCGCAAACCTTCTCTATAACAGTGGGACCGGCTCCTCCACGACGGGCGACACCTACAGTTTTGGTGCCTCGGCCAGCACAGAGCGAGCGTTTGGCACTCTGTTGAGTGGCAGCAATACGCCCGTGATTGGTGCACAATTTACCAATGATACCGGATCAACGATCGGTTCGCTCGATATCGCCTATGTGGGGGAGCAATGGCGTCTAGGAGCGCTGGCTCGCACCGACGGCCTGACGTTCCAGATTAGTTACGATGCGACCAACCTGACGAACGGCACCTGGACTACCGTTTCGCAACTGAATTTCACTGCTCCCGTCACAACCGGCACCACGGGTGCTTTGAACGGTAATCTGGCCGCCAATCAAACCGCCATATCCTATTCTCTTGCCTTGACGTCCGCCGTCGCTTCGGGCCAGTCGTTCTGGATCCGCTGGACCGATACCAATGCTTCGGGTTCAGATGACGGTCTGGGGATCGACAATTTTTCGATCACGGCACAGGCCGCGGCTCCAATGCCAGGCGCACTGTCGGTGAATGACGTCACAGTCAATGAAGGCAATTCTGGCGCGACCGATCTGACCTTTACCGTTACCCGCAGTGGCGGAACCCTTGGCGCGGTTGCCGCCGACTGGGCGTTGAATTTCATCACGGCAGACGCCGCCGATCTAGTCACTTCCACATTTAACGGCACGGTAAGTTTCGTTGATGGCCAGGACACAGCTACTGTTGTAATTCAGATCGCAGGCGACACGACATTTGAAGCCAACGAAACCTTCACAATCGATCTGTCAAATGTCACCGGCGGGGCAACAATCATCGATGCTTCCGGCCTCGGCACGATCACTAACGATGACGCTGCACCAGCGGGTTCGTTGAGCATCAACGATGTCTCGATTGCCGAAGGCAACAGCGGCACCACGAACCTGACCTTCACTGTATCCCGCAGCGATGGCAGTGCGGGCGCGATCAGCGCCACTTGGACAGTCGCCAACACCACCACCAATGCAGCTGATTTCAGCGGTCCCTTGACCGGAACTGTTTCTTTTGCCGATGGCGAAACCTCCGCCACGGTAACCGTCGCGGTGTCGGGCGATACTGCCTATGAAGCCAATGAAACCTTTACTGTGACGCTTTCGGCACCTCTAGGTGGGGCAACGATCAGCGATGCAGCGGGAACCGGCACGATTACCAATGACGACGCTATCCCACCCGTCGCCAATGTCTGGATCAACGAATTCAATTATGATCCAGCGGGCACCGACGCCAATGAGTTTATTGAAATCGCCGGTCTGGCCGGAACCGACCTGACCGGCTGGACGGTGGTGCTGTACAACGGCAATGGTGGTACCGTTTACGGCACGCTCAATCTCTCGGGGACGCTCACCGACGCCAGCAATGGTTTTGGCTTTGTCAAAATTCTCGCTGCAGGTTTGCAAAACGGCTCGCCTGATGGCTTTGCCCTGGTCGACAATGTCGGCCGGGTGGTTCAGTTCCTTAGTTATGAAGGCCCTATGACGGCCACCGCCGGAGCAGCAGCTGGGATGACCAGTTCCGATGTCGGAGTCGAGCAGATCAACGCTGCGCTGGGTTTCACACTCCAGCTGACTGGTACGGGTTCAAGCTATGGCGACTTCACTTGGACCGCCAATGTCGCCAACACGGAAGGCGCGGTCAACGCAGGGCAAACCTTCCTATCGGGTACCGATCAGGGCCAATTGCGAATCGGCGATGCCAGTGTGGCAGAGGGCAATGCCGGGACGAGCAATCTGACCTTTACGGTTTACCGAGCGGGTGGCTTCGCAAGTTCAGCCAGTGTTGACTATCAGGTTCTCTTGACCGGCACGGCAGATGCTTCTGATCTGGATGGTGCCGCCATCCTGTCGGGAACGATTAGCTTCGCCGAAAACGAGTTTAGCCGGACGTTCACCATCCCTGTAGCAGGCGACCTTGTTGGCGAAGATAACGAGACGCTATCAGTCCAGCTGTCCAATGTTACCGGCAATGTTGCAATCGTCGATGGCACTGCAACCGGTACAATCGTCAATGACGATCCAGTGCCGCTGAGCATCATGCAGATTCAAGGCGCAACTCATAGTTCAGCCTATGTCGGGCAGGTCGTAATCACTGGTGGCATCGTAACGGCAATCGATACCGATGGTTTTTACCTGCAGCACGCGACCGGCGATGGCAACAATGCAACTTCGGACGCCATCTTTGTCTTCACGACTACAGCGCCCACCGTTGCTGTGGGGGATGCTGTGTCTGTCTCGGGGACTGTCGAGGAATTCCTACCCGGTGCCAACGCACAGAACCTAACAGTTACACGCATTGTTCCCGCATCAGTGTTGGTCAATTCCTCGGGCAATGCCTTGCCCGCAGCGGTACTGATCGGCACGGGCGGAATCTTACCTCCTACCGAAGCTTATGACAGCGATGGTTTTGCAGTATTCAACCCGGCTGTTGACGGCCTCGACTTCTATGAGTCGCTGGAGGGAATGCGTGTCACAATCGACGCACCACTAGTCGTCGCACCAACCAACAGCTTTGGAGAAACAACAATAGTCGCATCGGGCGGATCCGGTGCAACGGGTGTGAACAGCCGAGGAGGAATCACCATATCCGCTGGTGATTTCAACCCTGAACGCATCCAAATTGACGATGACTCGGGCCTTTTTGCGGGCTTCGTTCCAGTTACACTCAAGGTGACAGGTTGAGTTCGGTGACCGGCATCGTAAGCTATAATTTCACCAGCTATGAAGTGCTAGTAACCGAAGCAGTCACGATAACCGCCGACGCTCCGGAGTTAACGCGCAATCCAACCACTTTGGTCGGCGACGCTGTAGTCATCTGTCGATGGCTACTTACAATGTATCCAATCTGGATCCCACTGATACAACTTTCAATCTTTTGGCAACTGACATTGTTTTCGCTTTGGGGGCACCCGACATCTTGGCGGTACAGGAAATCCAGGATGCCGATGGCGCAGGCACCGGAAGCGATCTATCTGGAACGGTGACCGCTCAGTTGCTGATCGACGCGATTGTTGCGGCGGGTGGTCCGACCTATGTCTATGTTGAAGTTGCACCTACGACTGCAAATTCCACCGGTGGCGAACCCAACGGCAATATCCGCCCGGGTTTTTTCTACAATGCTGACAGGGTCAGCTATATCACTGGCAGCGCTGCTGCAATTGATGGCGCTACCTACGCTGGTACGCGGCGTCCTTTGGCTGCCCAGTTTGAATTCAACGGCGAAACTATTCTTGCCATAGATGTGCATTTTACCTCTCGGATCGGGAGCGATCCGACGGCAGGAGCTACCCAACCGCCAAGCAATGCAGGCGATGCGGCACGTACCGCTCAGGCCGCAGGTGTTGCCGCTTATATCAACGACCAGCTTGCTACCAACCCTGCGCTCAATGTGGCGGTTATGGGCGATTTCAACGGTTTCTGGTTCGAAGACGCGGTTGGTACATTGGTGACGACGGCCGACCTAAACCGCGCCAGCGACCTCGCTCCGGAAGAAGAGCGTTACAGCTATATCTTCGATAATAATGCCCAGCAGATCGACCATATTCTGCTCAGCGATGGTCTTTTTGCGGGCGCGCAATATGATGCTGTCCATATCAATGCAGAATTTAATGCAGCAACCCGGCCCAGCGACCATGACCCGCAGGTGGTGCTTCTGCATATTCCCGTTCCCAATTCCGCGCCAACCGATTTGGTCATCGATGACGTGGATATTGACGAAAACAGCGCAGCGGGAACCCTTGTAGGCACGCTAAGCGCTACCGACACGGTTGGTGATATACTGACCTATAGCCTCACCGATGATGCTGGCGGATTGTTCGTCATAAATCCGACAACGGGTGCTTTGACCACGACCGCGCCTTTGGAATACGAAATCGATGTCAGCCACAACATCGTCGTACGCGTAACCGATCAGGGCGGCCTTTTCGAGGAAATCACATTCACGATTGCGGTACAGGATCTGAATGAAGCACCAACTGCAGTTGCTGATCCTGTTGCGGTCGATGAAGATGCAACCAGCAGCAATCTGTATGACCTGTTGCTCGGCAATGATTTCGATCCGGAAGTGGGCGACACTTTTTCGATCACCGCCACCGGCGGTACACCGCTCGGCACAGTGCAGTTTGATGCGATTGCCCGAACATTGGTCTATGTTGCAGATGACGATGCATTTGATCCGCTTCGCATCGGTGAAACTGCAACGGACAGTTTCACCTACACCATCACAGATTCAGGCGGACTAACCAGTTCGGCAACGGTTACGGTGACGGTCAATGGCGTCGCCGATGCACCCATAACACAAACGGGTACGATCTTTGATGACCTATTGATCGGTGCCGATGGCAACGACACATTCAATGCTCTTGCCGGCAATGATATCGTTGATGGTGGCGGCGGTATTGATACCTTGAATGGCGATGGTGGAAACGATCGACTCATTCTGGGTACTGCAGCAAGCGGATCGACAATCGACGGCGGTGCAGATACCGACACGCTGGTAATCAAAAGCACCTTGGCCTCGCTTGCAGGACTGGCTGGAATCGAGGCGCTTGAATTTGAGGGCGGTGCAGGATTAACCCTTAGCGGAACACAGTTTGCCACGGGGCTATCCCGAACTACAGCGGTCAGCGGAACAGGCGCGATCACTGTAAACATGGACACCGGAGTCAACTACCTTTCACAAAACTTCGTTTTTTCCAGCGGTGGAGTAACAGTGACAGTCAATGGCACGTCGGGCAACGATGTTATAAAAAGCGGAACCGCCGTTCACATCATTGATGCGGGAGATGGCAATGACCAGATCCGTGGAGGAACCTCAGCCGATACCATCAACGGTGGCACGGGTGATGACAAGATCATCGGCAATACCGGTGCCGATATCATCAGCGGCGGAACTGGTAGCGATCAATTCCGATATTTTATGACCAGCGACAGCGGTTTGGGCGCGGCGGCAGATCTGATCACTGATTATGAAATTGGTGTGGACCAGCTCAATTTCTCATTGTTCGATACCGACCCCGTTCTCGCAGGAATTCAGGGCTTCACCTTTGTGGGCGACGCGGCGTTCACTGGCGGTGGTTCAGCACAGATCCGTTACACCACATCTGGCGCAGACCTGTTGGTGCAGGCCGATGTCAACGGCGATGGCGTTGCCGATATGGAAATTATTCTTGATGGCTTGGGAGGAGGCGCGCTGACGGCTGGCGACTTTATTCTTTAGTTTCGCCGCGTGCTTAGTCGTCGATAGCAATCACCCGTTTGATTTCGTTGCCTTTGAACCCAATTGCGAAGGGGCGGCTGGTTCTGGGCAGGACGGCGACATCGTAAAGTTCGCGCACTACGCCTTCGATCCGTACCCAGTGGACCATGTCGCCACTGTCCAGATCGATCACCGCCAACCCGCAGCGCGCCTCGGTATCGCGCGCGGTGAGGGCTGCATCGAGCGTCAGGCCAGAGAAGGCGCGATTGTCACGCGGCAAGGAAAGCCCTATGACCGCGTGTTTACCAATGAAGTTAAGCCCGCGCGCAAAGCCGGGAACGAACGCCAGTGGTTCGAACTTCCCACTTGCCAGATCGACGCTGCCAAATTGGCCGTTACCGGAATCCAGCAGCCACAGTCGGCCCTGATAGAGCCGTGGCGAATGCGGCATCGACAGGCCGTGACAGACTAGTTCTCCACTGGCAACGTCGATCACAATCCCGCCGTCGCTGCGCCGGTCGCGCCAGCCGTCAACGGCATCTGAGCGCGAGACGGCGGTGACATAACGAGCCACGCCGCCGTCCAGCGCCATTCCATTTAGATGGCATCGGTCTTCCGCCGCCAGCCGCGAGATAAACGGCGGCTGCCAAACCGGTTTAAAACTGAACCCGTCGCTGACCGTGGCGATGCAATTGAACAGCGTGTTGATGAACAGCGGCAGGCCGTCCGCGCCAAAGCCGATGTCATGCACGTCCAAATCGCCTGTGATCCACGAAGCATGCGGCGCAAAGCAGGCGTCATAGCCATCGCTATTGGTACTGGCGGCTTCCAGCACATTGTCTAGCCGGTGGATCTGATATTCGGTCGCGACCAGAAGCGAACGCGCGTCAACCGACACGCCCAGCCCCATGCAGCGAGCCAAACTGCGTTCAAAGATCGACAGCCTGCCATCGCCCTTAACCCCGACGAAAAACAGCTTGCCCGCCTGATAAGTCGAAAATGCCAGTGATGCGCCAGTGCCTGCAAGCCATTCGGAGAAGTGGCGCGACGAAGTGAGGACGAAGGCGGCGGGACGGGATTCTGGATCGGCGATAGCCATCAAGTACTTTCTGACGCGATTTGACTCTCAAACGCAACCATCTATTGCGTTAAAAAACAAGTCGCAACGCCTCTTCGGACTTATGCTTATCAAATGGACCGACCATGCCGACTATAATTGATCTCACCACCCTTGCTCCGACTGAGGGTTTCAGCGTGCAGGGGCTGGTAGGTTGGAGTTTATCCGATGCCGGCGACATCAACGGTGACGGGATCGATGATTTCATTGTCGGCGTGCAGGAAGGTTCTCTCGGTGGCAGCCTTGCGGGTCAGGCCTATGTTATTTTCGGAAAGGTAGGAGCAACGCGCGCTAATATCGATCTGACGACAATTACCGCAGCCGACGGGTTTATCATTCAGGGCGATGCAGCGGGCGACCGAGCCGGATTCAGCGTGTCTTCGGCGGGCGACGTCAATGGCGACGGAATCGATGATCTGATTGTTGGTGCGCCTACTGGCGACGATGGCGGAACAGATGCGGGTGAGGCCTATGTCATATTCGGCGAGGCCGGAGCAACACGCGCGAATATAGATTTGACCAACCTTGCCGCAGCCGACGGCTTCATCATTCAGGGCGATTTGGCAGGCGATCTAGCCGGATTTAGCGTGTCTTCAGCGGGCGACATTAACGGCGACGGAATCGATGATCTGATCGTTGGTGCTCCAGGTGGCGACAATGGCGGGGCAAATGTAGGCGGAGCCTATGTTATATTCGGCAAGGCCGGGGCCACTCGCGCCGATATCGACCTGACCTCAATCGCCGCAGCCGATGGGTTCATCATTCAGGGCGATTTGTCGGGCAACTTAGCTGGTTTCAGCGTGTCTTCCGCAGGCGACATCAATGGCGACGGGATCGATGATCTGATCATCGGATCAGATGACAACTCTGGTTGGGATCAAGCCTTTGTCATTTTCGGCAAGGCTGGAGCGACCCGTACCAATATCGATCTGATCACTCTTTACGCAGACCCAACCGATGGGTTCGTTCTTGATGACATTGACCGCAGTGACAAAAATGGATTGAGCGTGTCGGCGGCCGGCGACATCAATGGCGACGGGATCGACGATCTGATTGTCGGCACGCCAGGCCGCTACGCCATTGACGCCTATGCGGGGCAAGCTTATGTTATTTTTGGAAAACTCGGAGCAACCCGTGGCGACATCAGCGTTTCCTCCGGACTTTTGGCGTCCGACGGGTTCATCATTCAAGGCGCTGAACTTGACTACGCCGGATGGAGCGTTTCGGCGGCGGGCGATGTTGATGGCGATGGGTTCGACGATCTGATCGTTGGCGCACCAGATGCCAGTCTTGGCGGCTTCGTTGCGGGGCAAGCCTATGTCATTTTTGGCAAAGTCGGAGCAACCCGTGGCACAGTCGAACTGGACAATCTGGCCCCGCATCAGGGCTTTATCATTCAGGGCGATGATGCCAATGATCAAGCTGGTCGAAGCGTATCGTCAGCGGGCGACATCAACGGTGATGGTTTTGCCGACATGCTGGTTGGAGCACCATTTAGCTACTTAGGCACCGCCTATGTCATTTTTGGCCGCGCCGCGTTGACCGCGCCGGACGGGCTTTTGAATGGTACGACCGGTGCCGATATCCTGAATGGAACTGTTCTGGAAGATCTAATACAAGGTCTTGGCGGCAATGATGTAATCTATACCGGTGCAGGCAACGATGCCCTCAATGGTGGCACCGGGGCCGACATCATGGACGGCGGATCGGGCGATGATGTCTATCAAGTTGACGATGCTGGCGACGTGCTGATCGACAGTGGTGGAATAGATACTGTTTACACCAGTATCTCCATACACCCTGGTGCTGAATTTGAAGATCTGACGTTTTTGACCGGAGCGGTCCAGGGTTTCGGCAATTCGAGCAACAACGTGATCAGAGGCAATTCTGCTGCCAATCAATTGTTCGGCATGGACGGCAACGACACAATTTATGGTGATCGCTTCGACACCGTTCTTGATGGCGGCATTGGCAATGACAAGCTGGTAATCTCCGCTGCGGGATCCTTGCTCGCGTCGCTGAGCGGGTTTGAAGCGCTGGAACTGGTCGGCGGCTTCGAGGTGACGATCAATGCGCCAGTGTTCAAAGCTGGATTCGCCAACAATGCGGTATTGAGCGGCACCGGCAACCTGACTCTGAAGATGCTTGCCGCCACTCCCACCCTGCTGGTGCAGCAATTGCAGGCAGAAGCCGGCTCTAATGTGACAATGACGATTATTGGCTCCAGCGCAGTCAATATAGTCAAATCAGCTGTCGGGATTGCCACCACTTACAACGGCGGCGAACTGACGGATCAGGTGCGCGGCAGCAACCTGGCTGATACGATGTTCGGCGGCGATGGCAATGACAAGATCTATGCCGCCGGGGGGGGCGACACGCTGACCGGTGGGGCCGGCAATGATCAATTCCGTTATGTGTTTGCCGGCGACAGCGGCTTTGGCAGCAATCGCGACCAGATCACCGATTTCACTATCAGCAGTGACCGCCTGAACTTTGCACTGATCGATGCCGATGCAGTAGCGGCGAGCGACCAAGCCTTTTCTTTCATCGGCACCGCAGCTTTCGCCAACACTGGCATCGGCCAGATCCGCTATGACAAAAGCGGGGCAGACCTGTTGGTGCAAGCCGATGTCAACGGCGATGGCGTCGCTGATATGGAAATTGTCCTGCAGGGGCTTAATGGCAGCACGCTGACGGCTGCGGATTTCATTTTGTAGCGCCTTGGGGCGGCGATAAAAGCGCCGCCCAGCGCCCCTCCTACTTCCGCAACTCCTTCGCTAGCGTCTTCGCCGTCGCCTTGCCATAGGGCGGCTTGAAGCCTGCCAGCCCTGCGACATCCAGCCCCGGCTGACGATAGACCGCGCGCATATGGCTGAAGGTTTTGAAGCCGTCTTGGCCGTGATAATTGCCCATCCCCGATGGCCCGACCCCGCCAAAGGGCAGGTCTTCCATCGCATTGTGGAAAATGACATCGTTGACCGTCGCCCCGCCCGAAATGGTGCGCGACAGCACGCGGTCTGCCTCGGCATTGTCAGAGCCGAAATAGTATAGCCCCAATGGCCGGTCGTGCGCGTTCACATAGTCGATCGCCTCGTCCATCGACGAATAGGTCATCACCGGCAGGATCGGGCCAAAGATTTCCTCCTGCATCACCTTCATGCTGTCATTGACATTGCGAACGATGGTCAGCGGCATTTTGTTGCCGTTGGAGGAGGCGAAATCCTCGTTCGCAGGGTTTACCTCGATCAGTTCCGCCCCCTTTTCGCGCGCGTCGGCGAGATAGCCTTGCAATCGGTCATAATTGCGCCCGTTGACCACCGAGGTGTAATCATCATTGGCGAGCAAGGTCGGATAGAGGTTGGCGACGCCTGCCTTCACGCCCTCGATCATTTCGGCTTCCTGATCTTTCGCAACCATCAGATAGTCGGGGGCGAGGCAGATTTGCCCGGCGTTCATCATCTTGCCCAGCGCCACGCGCTGACCGGCCTTTGCCTTGTCGGCGCTGCGCCCGATGATCGTAGGTGATTTGCCGCCCAGTTCAAGCGTGACCGGCACCAGATTGTCCGCCGCCGCGCGCATGATGTGCCGCCCGACGCTGGTCGCGCCCGTGAAGATCATATGGTCAAAGGCGAGCTTGGAGAAGGCCGTTGCCGCCTCCACCCCGCCGGTAAACACCGCCATTTCCTCTTCGGCGAAATATTTGGGGACGGCTTCGGCAAACAGGTCGGCGACGCGCTCTGTATATTCGGATGGCTTGACCATTGCCCGGTTGCCCGCCGCGAGAATGCCCGCCATCGGCACCATAACCATACCGACGGGGAAGTTCCACGGCGCGATCACCCCGCCCACGCCTTTGGGCTGATAGATCACCTCTGCCTTGGCACCGATCAGGCCGAGCGGAAAGGTCGGTTTGCGCCGTTCACCCTTGGCCCAGCTTTCGAAATGCTTCTTCGCATGTTTCATCGCGCTGACCGAGGGCATGATGTCAGTCATCAGCGTCTGTTCGGTGCTGCGATGGCCAAAGTCCGCCGATACCGCCTTGGCGAACTCGTCCTTATAATCGATCAGCAACGCAATCGCGCGGTCGATGCGGTCGCGGCGCACCGACATTGGCTCGGGCAAAGCCGCTGTAAAGGCTGCCTTTTGTTTCTGCAGTACAGCTTGCATCTGGTCGGTCATGATCGCGTCTCCCTATCTCTTCACCCTGAATTAGCGCAGCAAGTTGCAATTGGAAACCCATTTGCGCTTGCGACACAACACCGATTGCCATTTGTTTTTGCTGCACTGCGGCATTATAGTTGCGCGACTCTGTTATCAGCCTGAAGGAAAATTTCGATGAGCAGCACCGATCCGGTCGTAATCCTGTCCTATGCCCGCACCCCGATGGGAGCGATGCAGGGCGCGCTATCCGATGTTGCCGCGACCGACCTGGGCGCGACCGCAGTGAAGGCCGCTGTCGAACGCTCGGGTGTTTCAGGCGACGCTATCGAACGCATCTATATGGGCTGCGTGCTGCCCGCCGGATTGGGTCAGGCCCCTGCCCGTCAGGCCGCGATCAAGGCAGGTCTGCCCAAATCGGTACAGGCAACCACGGTCAACAAGGTGTGCGGATCAGGAATGCAGACCGTGATCATGGGCGCCGAAGCCATTGCCGCCGGTTCCGCTGACTATATCGTCGCCGGTGGGATGGAGAGCATGACCAACGCGCCCTATATCCTGAAAAAGCATCGCAGCGGCGCGCGCATCGGCCATGACACTGCCTATGACCATATGTTCCTCGACGGGCTGGAAGACGCCTATGAACCCGGCCGCGCTATGGGCACTTTTGCGCAGGAAACCGCCGACGAATATCAACTGACTCGCGAAGCGCAGGATGCTTATTCGATTGAATCGTTGCGCCGCGCGCAAGAGGCGATTGCCACCGGCGCATTCAAATCCGAAATCACCCCGGTCACCGTGGTCAGCCGTGCGGGCGAAACCATTGTCGATACCGACGAAGCCCCCGGCAAGGGCCGCCCCGACAAAATCCCGACTTTGAAACCCGCCTTCGCCAAGGATGGCACGATCACCGCGGCGACCTCCTCGTCGATTTCTGACGGTGCCGCAGCCGTGGTGCTCTCGCGTCAATCGACCGCCGACGCCAATGGACAGAAGGCCGTGGCGCGCATCGTTTCGCACGCCGCGCACGCGCAGGAGCCAGCAGCATTTACCACCGCTCCCATTGGCGCAATCAACAAATGCCTTGCCAAGGCAGGCTGGACGATTGATCAGGTCGACCTGTTCGAAGTCAACGAAGCCTTTGCCTGCGTCGCGATGTTCGCGATGCGCGACCTTGGCATTCCGCATGAGAAAATCAACGTCCACGGCGGAGCAACCGCGCTCGGCCATCCCATCGGCGCATCGGGCACGCGTATATTGACGACACTGATCGGCGCGCTGAAGCATAAGGGGCTGAAGCGCGGCATCGCCTCTTTGTGCATCGGCGGCGGTGAAGCAACGGCGGTTGCAGTGGAGATTGTGGACTGAGCAGCGTTTCAGCCATGAACATCGTCTTCGTCTTGTTCGACGGGGTGACGCAGCTGGACTTTGCGGGGCCAGTGCAGTTCCTGTCGCGCATTCCAGGGGCGGCGACCCATGTCGTCAGCAAGGATGGAGCCGCTGTCAAAACCGACGCGGGTTTTTCGATCCTGCCCAATGGTAATTTTGCCAACTGCCCGCAGGCGGATATCTTGTGCGTCCCCGGCGGCTTTGGCGTTGCCCCGGCACTAGCCGATCAAGAGATTGTCGGCTTTGTGCGCGAACAGGCCAAGGGTGCCGAATGGGTGACCAGCGTCTGCACCGGAGCCTTCATCCTTGGCGCAGCAGGTTTGTTGCAGGGCAAGCGTGCGACCACGCATTGGGGCTATGCCCATCTTTTGCCATTGGTCGGCGCGGTGCATGAGGATGCGCGTGTGGTGCGCGACGGCAATCTGCTGACCGCAGGCGGCGTGACCTCCGGCATCGATTTTGCGCTCGAACTGATCGCTGCAGCCAAGGGGCCGGAGCTTGCACAGACATTGCAGCTCGCGCTCGAATATGACCCTGCCCCGCCCTTTCCCGGCGGTCATCCGCGCAGTGCGCCGCCAGCAATTGTCGAAGGGCTGAAAGCGCGGGTCTATTCAAAATCGGCGGTGGAGATGGAAGGCGCGATCAACGCACTTCGTTAAACTGCACAATTCTCGCTGGACTCGACTCTCACAACCGCGCTAGCCATTTAATCGAGGGATTAAACGGGAGAGTGAATATGCGTAGCGCGCGCTTGGGACTGGCCTTGGCCGTCATGGCTTTACTGGCAACCACCGGCTGCAAGTTGGTCGATAACAATCCGGGCGCGAAAGACCCCGCTTTTGCCAAGATTGATGGCGAATTTCTGAAAACCGGCGGCGACGGCGACGACTGGGCTTTTCCTGGACAAAGCTATGGTGAGGCGCGGCACAGCCCGCTGACCAAGATCAACGACAAAAATGTGAGTGAACTTGGCATTGCTTGGTTTGCCGACATGCCCGACGCGCGCGGCCATGAATCCACACCAGTCGAGGTCGATGGACGCTTGTTCGTAACCGGCCCATGGTCGAAAGTTTTCGCCTTTGAAGCCAAAACCGGCAAGCCCTTGTGGCAGTTCGATCCCGAGGTCGATAAATCGCGCGGGGTCAAGGCATGCTGCGACGTCGTCAACCGCGGTGTTGCCGTCTGGAAGGGCAAAATATTTGTCGGCACCATCGACGGCCGGCTGATCGCGCTCGATGCCAAAACCGGCGAAGAAATCTGGAGCGCGCAGACGCTCGATCCCAAATCGAACGGCATCATCACCGGCTTCCCCCGCGTGGTGAAGGACCTTGTCATCATCGGCAATGGCGGCGCGGAATTTGGCGCGCGCGGCTATGTCACGGCCTATCATGCCGACACCGGCAAGCAGGCCTGGCGATTCTACACCGTGCCCAATCCGAAGGGCGAGCCCGACAATGCCGCCAGCGACAAGGTACTGAAAGAACGCGCCTATGACACATGGAGCAAGGAGCCCAAGAAGGGCGACTGGCGTGAATCCGGCGGTGGCGGCACGGTATGGGACGCGATTGTCTATGATCATGAGCTCGACCAGCTCTATTTAGGCGTGGGCAATGGCAATCCATGGAATCATGGCATCCGCTCCAACGGCGAAGGTGACAATCTGTTCCTGTCCTCGATCGTCGCGCTGAAGCCGGAGACCGGCGAATATCTGTGGCATTATCAGGAAACCCCTGGCGAAACATGGGATTATACCGCAACCCAGCCGATCATTCTCGCTACCGAAAAGCGCGAAGGCAAGGATGTGAAGGTGCTGTACCACGCACCCAAGAACGGCTTTTTCTTCACGCTAGACCGCAGCAATGGGAAACTGCTCGCGGCTGATCCGTTTATCAAGGGCATCACCTGGTCGACCGGCTATGACCTTGCCTCAGGCCGTCCGATTGAAAATCCGGCATCGCGCTATGAAAAGACCGGGCAGCTTTATCTGGCCAATCCGTCGGCGCTGGGCGCGCACAACTGGCACCCGATGAGCTATAATCCGGCAACGGGTCTGGTCTATATTCCGGCGCAGCAAATTGGCGGTGCCTATCTTCCACCCGCCGCACCCAATGAACAGGAACGCAAGTCCATGGGTTTCAATACCGGTGGTGCCTTGGCGACGGCTGATCTGCCCGATGACCTCAACATGGTGAAGGCAATCCAGGCCGCAACCACGGGCCAGTTGGTGGCGTTCGACCCCAAAACCGGGAAGGCGAAATGGACCGTCGATTATGCCGCGCCCTGGAATGGCGGCACAATGACCACCGCCGGTAATCTTGTCTTTCAGGGCGATTCACTGGGCAAGTTCAACGCCTATGCGGCAGACAATGGCAAGTTGCTCTACAGCCTTGATGTGCAGTCAGGCGTGCTGACCGGCGCATCGACCTACCTTGTCGATGGCGAACAATATGTCGCCTTCATGACCAGCAAGGGCGGGGCCTTCCCGCTGGTGTCGGGCTATGCCTCTGGCAAGCATCAGGAACTTCCCAATATCCCGCGGCTGATCGTGCTGAAAATCGGAGGCAAGGGCGCATTGCCCCCGCTGCCCAAGACCGAGCCTTGGGTGTGGAACCCGCCTGCTTTGATCGGCAGCCCCGAGATTATCGCCGCTGGTACCTCCAACTATCAGCGTTATTGTCTCGTTTGCCACGGCCCGGGTGCGGTCGGCACTGGCGTGCTGCCTGACCTGCGCAAGTCGGGTACCATCGCCGATGCCGCGATGTTCAAGGGGATCGTCCATGACGGCACGCTTGCCCCCAATGGCATGGCGAGCTTCAAACCGGTGATGACGGCGGAGGAAGTCGAAACCATCCGCGCCTATTTGATCAGCCGGGCGCATTTCGCCAAGGCGAACGACGATCAATACCGGGTGAGTGGGAAGTGAAGGCAATCCTCTCCGCTTGCGGAGAGGATGCCCGATTCGCTATCATCTGCCTAAAAATAGGCGGCGTTTTTGGGCATTTTCAGCACTTAGGCGATCAAAACCGCCTAAATGGGTTGCCATCAATTGGCACGCTTCTTGATTACTAAGGGCATCCACCCGCGCGCGCGGTTTTCATCCGTTCGCGTCAGGGCGGGCCAGAATAGAGGAAAGCCATGAAAAAGATCGAAGCGATCATCAAGCCTTTCAAGCTCGACGAAGTGAAGGAAGCGCTGCACGAAGTCGGCGTTTCGGGCATCACCGTGACCGAAGCCAAGGGCTTTGGCCGCCAGAAGGGTCATACCGAACTCTATCGCGGCGCCGAATATGTCGTCGATTTCCTGCCCAAGGTTAAACTGGAAGTGGTTGTTGATGACGCACTGGCAGAGCGCGTAGTCGAGGCAATCGCCGCCGCTGCCCAGACCGGCCGCATTGGTGACGGCAAGATCTTCGTCATCCCCGTCGAAACCGCGCTGCGCATCCGCACCGGTGAACGCGACAACGACGCAGTATAGTTCTTTCTCCCCTCCCGCTTGCGGGAGGGGTCGGGGGTGGGCCTGATGGGCAGGTCAATCTCCAAACTCCCCACCCCTAACCGCTCCCGCAAGCGGGATAGGAATTAAGCCAAAGAAGGAAAGCAACGCATGCGCCAGGACATTTTAAAGCGCATCAAGGACGAAGAAATCGAGTGGGTCGATGTTCGTTTTACGGACCCTCGTGGTGCCTGGCATCACCTGACCATGTGCTCCGGCGTCATCGGTGAAGACGAACTGGAAGACGGCCTGATGTTTGACGGATCGTCGATCGAAGGCTGGAAGGCGATCAACGAATCCGACATGATCCTGAAGCCCGATCTCGACGCGGTCTATGTCGATCCTTTCTCAGCCACACCGATGCTGATCCTGATTTGCGACATTGTCGAGCCGTCGGACGGTGCGCTTTATGGCCGCGATCCGCGTTCGACCGCGAAGCGTGCAGAGGCCTATCTGAAGACCACCGGTCTTGGCGACACCGTCTATATCGGACCCGAGCCTGAATTCTTCATGTTCGACGATGTAACCTTCGAAAACAGCTATAACAGCAGCTCGTACAAGCTGGACGACACCGAAGTGCCAACCAATTCAGACACCAAGTACAAGCGGGCAATATGGGCCACCGCCCACGTGCCAAGGGCGGCTATTTCCCGGTTGGTCCGGTTGATGTCACCACCGACATCCGTGCCGAAATGGTCACGACGCTGATGGAAATGGGCCTGCCCATGGACAAGCATCACCACGAAGTTGCTGCCAGCCAGCACGAACTGGGGCTGACCTTTGGCAAGCTCGTTGAAACCTGCGACCGCATCCAGATCTACAAATATGTCGTGAAGATGGTGGCCCATGCCTATGGCAAGACCGCGACCTTCATGCCAAAGCCGATCAAGGCCGACAATGGCTCGGGCATGCACACCCACATTTCGATTTGGAACAACGGCAAGAACACCTTTGCCGGTAACGGCTATGCCGGTCTGTCGGAAACCTGCCTGTATTTCATCGGCGGCGTTATCAAACATGCAAAGGCCATCAACGCCTTCACCAACCCGACCACCAACAGCTACAAGCGTCTGGTCCCCGGTTTCGAAGCCCCCGTGCTGCTCGCTTACTCGGCGCGCAACCGGTCGGCATCGTGCCGCATCCCTTATGGTGCGGGTGAAAAGGCGAAGCGCGTTGAATTCCGCTTCCCCGATCCGCTTGCCAACTCTTACCTCGCAACATCGGCGCTGCTGATGGCGGGCCTGGACGGCATCCGCAACAAGATCCACCCCGGCGACGCGATGGACAAGAATCTGTACGACCTGCCGCCCAAGGAATTGAAGAAGGTTCCGACCGTCTGCGGTTCGCTGCGCGAAGCATTGGAAGCACTGACCAAGGATCATGCCTTCCTGCTCGAAGGCGACGTGTTCACCAAGGACCAGATCGAAGCCTATATGGAATTGAAATGGGAAGAAGTGTCGCGCTGGGAAACCGCACCTTCACCGGTCGAATTCGACATGTATTACAGCGGCTGATTTTTTCCGCACTGCCATACAAAAAAGGCGTCCGGAGCGATCCGGGCGCCTTTCCTTTGGGATAGCCTTCAGCGCGGCATCATCAGTCCGGCGCGGGCGGTGGCGACAAAGATGGCGAGCAGGAAACCCCCTGCAACCAACGATACTAGCTCAAGCGGCGTGGGCGCTGAGGCAAAGCCAGTGGCAGCGGCTGAACCCCAGACGAGCAATATTGTCCCGATGCCACAAAAAGCCAGATTGCCCGCATCACGGCTGAGTTGCAGCAGCATTTCGTCATAATATTTCCAGTCACGAACCGATATGACGACGAACAGCAGCAGCGCCGCAAATATACCGCCCAGTCCGACCGTCGGCGGCACCGCACTTCCCGTTTTCGCAAAGGACAACACCATCAGCGCCGCCCCCAAAGCGATCATCGAGATCGTCGAACCGGTTAATATGCGGCGTTGCTCGATGATTTCTTCAGCATCCTGCAAATTCAGCACTTTCGAGCCCAGCCTCGGGCTGGCAATTCCGATGCCGACTAGCAGGCCCATCAACAGGTAGATCAACCCCACACCGGCCAGGATGATTTGATCACCGGCCAATTCGCTGGGGTCGATAAGGCTCATTCCGGCAAATCCGGCCACCCCACCAAACACACCTCCCGTCAAAAGCTGTATGGCCAGCTTGCGGGTTTTTCGAGCATCATCTGCTGCAGACATTTTTGTCATCTCAATTTTCCTCGGCTTCCCAATGGTCGATAAACAGATCGGGCACATTGCATGAAAACAGCTTTGCCATGCGAAGTGCCAGCGGCAGACTCCGGATCATATTTGTCGGTTTCAACGGCATTGATTGTTTGCCGCGAAACGCCAAGCCGCCGGGCGAGTTCGCCCTGGCTCCAGCCAGCATTTTCGCGATAGTCCTTCAAACGGTTTTCCAACTGCCTCACTCCTGCCTGTCAAGAGCTCTTTACAGCGCACCGTGCAAACATGTCAAGAGCTCTTTACACATCGTGTAATTTGGCTTGCGATGGCGGCAATTGTTGCGGTTCCGCAGTTGACGCGCTGCGAAAAAGTCCCAAATCAAAACCCAAGCGCGGTCGCCTCCGACTCGCCCCTGTTGAGGAGAGAAATTATGGACAGCTATCTGAAGCATTATATCAACGGCAAATGGGTCGACAGCATTGGCGGCAAGCGGCACGAAGTGATCAGCCCTTCGACCGAAGAACCCTGCACCGAAATCACCCTTGGCACACAGGCCGATGTCGATGCAGCCGTCGCCGCCGCGAAAGAAGCGTTTAAGACATTCAGCCAGACCAGCCGCGAAGAACGGCTTGCACTTATGGGCCGGATTATCGAGGAATATAAAAAGCGCATTCCCGACTTCGCACAATCGATGGCCAATGAAATGGGTGCGCCGGTTAGTTTTGCAACCATGGCACAGGCCCCGGCTGGACTAGGCGGATTTCTTGGCACTATGCCCGCACTGGAGCAATTCTCGTTCAAAGAACAGGTTGGCGCGAACACTGTTGTCTATGAACCCATTGGCGTCGTCGGTCTGATCACGCCGTGGAACTGGCCGCTCAATCAGATCGCGCTGAAGGTCGCGCCTTGCATCGCGGCTGGCAACACGATGGTATTGAAACCATCCGAAGAATGCCCCGGCAACGCGGCAATCTTCGCCGAAGTGATGGATGCGGCCGGTGTGCCGCCGGGCGTATTCAACCTCGTTCAAGGTGATGGTGTGACTGTGGGCGCGGCAATCTCCGCGCATCCCGACATCGACATGGTCAGCTTCACCGGATCGACCCGCGCGGGCTGCCCGACGCCGATTTTGCGACCGTCCTTCCCCCGACGGTGCAGGGCGTCCTCATCAACAGCGGACAAAGCTGCATCGCGCCAACCCGTATCCTTGTTCACAAGGACCGCGAGGCCGAGGCAGCGGGCTTTGTCAAAGCCATGTTCGAAGGCACACAGGTCGGCGATCCGTTGCAGGAAGGCGGCCATATCGGCCCCGTCGTCAACAAGGCGCAATATGAGAAGATCCAAGGCCTGATCCAGTCAGCCATTGACGAAGGCGCGACGCTCGAAACCGGCGGCACAGATCGGCCGTCGAACGTCAACCGTGGTTATTATATCAAGCCAACGGTCTTCTCCGGCGTGACGCCCAATATGCGCATTGCCAAGGAAGAGGTGTTCGGTCCGGTTGCGACGATCATGGCCTATGACGATCTCGATCAGGCAATCGAAGTTGCCAATGACACCGAATATGGCCTGTCGGCGGTGATCTCGGGCGATCCGGCGAAGGCCGCTACGGTCGCGCCCAAATTGCGTGCTGGCATGGTCGCGATCAACAATTGGGGTCCGGCACCGGGCGCGCCCTTTGGTGGTTACAAGCAATCGGGCAATGGCCGCGAGGCTGGCCTGTTTGGCCTGAAGGATTTCATGGAAATCAAGGCGATCAGCGGGCTGCCTGCTTGATGCACTTCAAAGCAAAAACGATGCGCTGGTCCTTCACCCTTTTGGGTGCGGGACTGGCGCTCGCCTTTTCCGCTCCGGCGCATGCGCAATTGAGCAAAGCCGAAGCGAAAATGGCGGAAACGGTCGATGCCGAATATGAACGTTCGGTCGCCTTGCTCGAAAAAATGGTCAACCAGAATTCGGGCACAATGAATTTTGACGGCGTACGCAAGGTCGGCGACATGATGCGCGCCGAGCTGGAGCCGCTGGGTTTCAAGGTTGAGTGGAAAGACATGGCCGCCGCGAAACGCGCGGGCCATCTGATCGCCCGCAAGAAAGGCAAGAAGGGCACCAAACGCCTGTTGCTGATCGCCCATCTCGACACGGTGTTTGAAGCGGATTCGCCCTTTCAAAGTTTCCGCCGCAAAAAAGCGCAGGGTGTCGATGAGGCGGAAGGTCCCGGTGCTGGCGATGACAAAGGGCGGGTTGACCGTGATCGTCGCGGCTTTGCGCGCCATGCAGGCAGCCGGAACGTTGAAGGACGCCAATATCGAAATCGTCATGACCGGCGATGAGGAGGATTCGGGCGAACCGATCGAACTGGCCCGCGCCGATCTGATCGCCGCTGGCAAACGCGCCGACGCCGCGCTCGATTTCGAAGGACTGGTGGTCGATGAAGGCAAGGATATGGGCACGATCGCCCGCCGATCCTCCAACAGCTGGCGGCTCGAAGTCATCGGAAAGACCGGACACAGCTCGCTGATATTTAACGAAACCTATGGTGATGGCGCGATCAACGAACTGGCGCGGATCATCCACCGCTTCCGCACCGAACTGCCCGAGCAAAACCTGACCTTCAACGTCGGGCTGGTGGCAGGCGGGCAAGAGGCGGCACTCGACCCTGATGGCATAAGGATCAGCGCCAAAGGCAAGACCAACATCATTCCCGGCATAGCCTTGGCACGGGGCGATTTCCGCACCTTGTCCGAAGAGCAAAGCGCGCGGGTGCGGGCGAAGATGACGGCCATCGTCGCCGAGCACGCGCCGCTGACTAGCGCAAAGATCAGCTTTGACCCCGGCGCCTATCCGGCGATGGCACCGACCGATGGCAACAAGGCATTGCTCGCCGCACTCAACGGCGTGAACCGCGATCTCGGCCTTGCCGAAATGGCCCCGCTCGATCCGCTCAAACGCGGTGCGGGCGACATCAGCTTTGTTGCAAGTGACGTGGACGGTCTGGTTGGCCTTGGCACGTCCAGCCGAGGCGATCATGCGCCGGGCGAAACGGTTGATCTCGACAGCATCAAACGTCAGGCAAAGCGCAGCGCGATTTTAATGACGCGGTTGAGCAAGGAAAAACTTTCCGCAAAATAACGTCTCGTCAGGCGGGTCCGCCCCTGAATGACGACGCCACCAGCCGCCCGATCAACCCGCGCAAATTGGGATAGTTGGCGCGATCATAGCTGCTGCCAGATCCGAACTTCGCCGCCAGACGTCGGTGCGCCTCAGGCAGGTTGTGATAAGGAACGCTCGGTACCAGATGATGCAGCGCGTGATAACGCAGACCGACAGGCGCCCACAATTCAGCAAGCGGTCCCGGAGGCGGGACATTGACGCTGTCGAGATATTGATCGGTCACACTCATCACACGACCGTCATTCTCCCACAAATGCGCGACCAAAGTGCGGATTTGGTTGAGCACCAGCGCGGTGGCGACGATTGCGAGATAGATCAGGAAGGAGTTGAGCGGCAGCCAGCCAATCACAACGGCTGTGATCACGCCGATAGACCAAAGCGCCGCTCCGGTTTCCATGATGATCCAATCACGCCGAAACTCGCCCTCTGGAAGCGCACGGCGATAGGATGGATTGATTGCCAATGTGGAGACGCGCGCGACGGTTTCGCGGCGAACCCAGCTGCTCAGCAGCGACAAAGGTGACAGGATCGCAAAGCGCAGCAGAAATCCTACCGAGCCAAAGACCGCCACCACCATGAAGAAGAGCAGCATATGCGGCTTCATCGACGCGAGCGGCAGATATTCCGGGTCCTTTTCCGTCCCATAACGCAGCTTCGAATGGTGTTGGTTATGCGTGTCTTCATAAAGGAAGGACGGAATGAGCATCGGAATGCCCACTAGAAAATTCCATATCCAGCGGAAACCGGGCACATGGTCGCGCTTCATATGGGTGATTTCGTGAATGAACAGGCTAGCGCGGTAAAGGAATAGCACTGCCACCACGGATGCGGCGACTGTGGTCAAAACGTCCCCATCGGTCCGGCGGCCCAGAAAAGCGCGGCAGAGCCAATCGCTGCACAGATCAGAAAATCGGGCCAGTAGATCGAAGGCTTTGCCGTGCTCAATTCACGCGTCAATGCTGCCGCCTCGCGGATCAGCGCGGCATCTTCGCCCTGACGGGTCAACGGATCATGGGCATCAGCCTGTATCGGTTCGTCGTTCATTGCCGCTATATAGGCACAAGCAGAGCCAACGTCACCTGACGCAAATCAAATTTTGTCTATGGGACTGATCGAAAATTCAAAAAGCCTGACGCAGCCGTGCGATCATCTGCAACGGAGCCGGTTCTTCCATCGCGTCACGAATGACGCTCTGCGCCACGCGTTGCACACGGTAATACAGGTCCTCGCTGGCGGCGATCAGATGGCGGGCATCGTCAGGTAGATTGTCGAGCCAGGTGGAATCGGTTGCCGGCGCATAGCCAAGTTCGTCGAGCGCACCAATGGCATCGCGTTCACTCAACTCACCGGCATAAAGCGCCTTCTGGTTGAGCAGCCAGGCAATGATATGCATCAGCCGCGTCGTAACCTTCAGCGATTCGCAGGAAAAGGCCACCGCCGCCGCCGTCGGTACAATGGTCCGCTCCCGGTCCCCATCAAAATAGGAGCGCGCTTCGTCGGCCAATAACGTGGCTTCGGTATAGAGCGCGTTCACCAGCTTGGGTGTCAGTTCGACGGGTGCTAAATACATCAGAGGCTTCTGCCAGATGGGGGCTTCGCACACCAGCGCATTAAGCAATTATTCGGCACAATTGGATGCTTGTGCCATCCTGAAACGCTTCTTTGCGATCAGGTAAAACTATTATGGTTTCAGGCAATGATATCCGGGACCAACTGGTCATCGAGCACTCTAATTCGATCCTTTAACGCCAGTTTTTTTCGCTTCAGCCGCGCAATTTGTAACTGGTCGGGTAGCGGTTTTTCCTGAAGGGCTTCGATTGCGGCATCGAGATCGCGATGCTCGATCCGTAGCAATTCCAGTTGTTGGCGAATTCCATCGTCGTTCATGCTCCGTCCCTTAATCTCCCGTCGAACGGCTGGCCAGCGGCAATTGGTCCCTTCGTCGCAATCGGTGCATTATCTGCGAGACAGTCAGTCCAATTCATGATTTATTTCCAAAATCCGATCATGAGTCGATCTTTCTAAATAGGGTTCAACAAGCAGAAAAAGGAGAAAGCGGTGAATCAAGGTCATGTGTCCGCATTGCAATCCAAACATGCAGAACTTGAAACTCAACTCGAATTGGAAAACAGCCGACCGCACCCCGACGACGATCTGATACACAGGCTCAAAAAACAAAAACTCCAGATCAAAGACACGCTTGAGCAGGAACTTGCTGCCGCCTGAGGCGACAGTTTTTTCAAAAAGTTCCAATGAATAGGGATGCGGGGTATCGCGCAGGTGCATAGCATCTGCTAGGACCTAGGGTCAGGACCTATTTAATAGATTGTCGAGGCGTCAAAATGGCAAAGATATCGGAGCGAAATGAACGCAGTCAGGCAGTTATTCTGCCTGCAAGGGCATTTCGCTTCGAGATCGAAGCCATTTTGACGTCCTTCGGATTTGACCCATTTGGCCACCTGCGTCGTCGGCAAAGCTTGAAAGATTGACATATTCCTGCACTTTGCCTTCTAGCAGCTGGCCAAATGGCCTCAAACCTCAACAATCTATTAAATAGGTCCTGACCCTCAGTCATGGAAAGCGCAGCCGAAGCCGCCCGGAGCATTTTAACCGGACTTCACGATGTCATGGCATCGGGCGATGCTGCACAGGCAAAGCTCAACCAGGTCGTCAACATCATCGGTGAAGCGCTTTCGAGCGAGGTTTGCTCGATCTATTTGTTGCGCGACGGCGTGCTCGAACTTTTTGCGACACGCGGGTTGAACCAGTCGGCGGTCCATGTCACCAAGCTGGCTTCGGGCGAAGGGTTGGTCGGGACGATTGCCGAAAATGTCGATACGCTGAACCTCGATGAGGCGGCGGCACACCCGGCATTCCGTTACATGCCAGAAACCGGCGAAGAGCAATTCCACAGCTTTGCCGGTGTACCCATCGTTCGCGCTGGTCGTGCCGTAGGCGTTCTCGCTGTGCAGCATGCCGATCCGCGCAAATATGTCGAAATCGAAATCGAGGCTTTGCAGACCACCGCCATGGTGCTGGCAGAGCTTATCGCCAATGCCGAGTTGATCGACGATCATGACGTTGTGGGCAGCGCGCAAAGCGGCACTGTTGTGCTCAACGGCCTGCCGCTCGTCACTGGCATGGCGTCAGGCGTCGCGATTTATCACCAGCCGCATGTCCGCATCGAACACACCGTCGCCGAAGACACAGAGGCCGAGCGTGCCCGCGTCTATTCTGCCTTCGACAAGATGCGCGAACAGATTGACCGCATGGCGAACCTCGCCGAATTCGGCAGCGGCGGCGAACATGATGAGGTCATCGCGACCTATAAGATGTTCGCCTATGACGAGGGCTGGTCACGGCGCATCAACGAAGCCATCGACAGCGGCCTGACTGCCGAAGCCGCAATTGAACGCGTGCAGCAACGCACCCGAATGCGGATGCGGCAGATTGACGATCCGTTGCTCGCTGACCGGATGCACGATCTGGAAGATCTGTCGAATCGGTTGCTGCGCATTGTCGCCGGACAGATGGGTACTGCGGCGCAGATGGGCCTCAAACAGGATTCAATCCTCGTCGCCCGCAATCTCGGCCCTGCAGAACTGCTTGAATATGACAAGCGTCGTCTGCGCGGGGTTGTGCTCGAAGAAGGCTCGCTGACTGCGCATGTTACCATTGTTGCGCGTGCCATGGGGGTTCCAGTCCTCGGTCGGGTGCGCGGGGTTCGCCAGACCATTCGCGAAGGCGACATGCTGCTGCTTAATGTCGATGAGAAAAATGTCATCGTCCGGCCATCGACAGCGGTCGAGCAAGCGTTCAGCACCGATTTCGCCGTCCGGCAAAAGCTGAAGGCGCGTTACGCGGCGCTGCGCAATGAACCGCCGTTCAGCAAGGATGGCAAGCGGATCGACCTGATGATCAATGCCGGTTTGCGCGATGACGTGAGCTCAATCGCGCTTTCTGGTGCCGACGGCATCGGGTTGTTTCGTACCGAGTTTCAGTTCCTGATTTCCGCAACGCTGCCGCAACGCGAGCGGCAGCAGCGTTTCTACCGCGAAGTTCTGGACGCAGCTGGTGACAAGCCGGTCATTTTCCGCACCCTTGATGTCGGTGGCGACAAGGCGCTGCCTTATTTGAAGGATGAAGGCAGCGAGGAAGAGAATCCGGCAATGGGCTGGCGTGCAATCCGGCTGGCGCTCGACCATGACGGATTGATGAAGGCGCAGGCACGCGCTTTGCTTGAGGCTGCCGGAGGGCGGACGTTGAATGTCATGTTCCCGATGGTTTCCGAACCATGGGAATTTGATCAGGCCCGCGCCTTGTTCGAGGCGCAAATGGCATTCCTCTCCAGCCGGAAAAAGCAATTGCCGTCGCGGGTGCGTTATGGCGCGATGCTCGAAGTACCGGCGCTTGCCGAAACCCTCGACATATTGCTGCCCAAGCTCGACTTCATTTCTATCGGCACCAACGACCTGACCCAGTTCCTGTTTGCTGCCGATCGCGCCGAACCGCGGCTGGCCGAACGTTATGACTGGTTGAGCCCCGCCATCTTGCGTTTCATTCGCCGTGTGGTGCGCGAATGCAAGGCGCACAATGTCGGGGTGTCGGTGTGTGGCGAAATGGGTGGCCGGCCGCTCGAAGCGCTTGCCTTGATCGGGATTGGCGTCGAACGTCTGTCGATCACACCGGCTGCGGTCGGTACAATCAAGGCGATGGTGCGTTCGCTCGATGTCGGTGCTGCAAATCTGATGATGGAGGCGCTGCTTGATCGTCCTGTCGACAAGTTGCGCACCGCAATTACCGACTGGGCAAAAGAACAGCAGGTTGAAATCGGATAGTTTCGCAGATTTCTGCCTGTTGCGCAGCAATATCCTTGACTTTCCCGTGCCCAGCGCCATTGTTCGCGCACCGCTCAAAAGAAGCGGTTTCTTCTGGGGTCGTTGGAGAATATCGTGAGCGAAGAAGGCGTCGATAACGCCGAATTCCGTTTTCAGACGGTGGGCGAACAGTTAAAATCGGCACGCGAAAGTCGCGGACTGACACTCGGCGATATTGCCACGCAAACGCGTGTGCCAATGCGCCACCTGGAAGCTATAGAGGCGGCAAATTATTCCGCCCTGCCGGGCAGTACCTATACCGTCGGCTTCACCAAAGCTTATGTCCGTGCTCTGAAGCTCGACGAGCAAGCGCTGATTGCGGAATTGCGAACAGAGCTGGCGCAAGGTGGGCATGATGCTCCTGTTCAAAAACTGCAAAGCTATGAGCCTGCAGATCCGGCGCGCGTACCGCCGCGCTGGCTCGCTTGGGGCGCCGCTGGCTTTGCTGTCGTTCTGATCGCCGGATATTTTTTGTGGCGCAGTATGGCGTTAGCGCCTGATGCTGCTGCACCGACACCCGTTGCTGAAACTGAAACGACCGAAGCGACCGCCAAAAAACCCGCAGCTGCACCGGCGTCGGCCGATGGGCAGGTCGTTTTGACAGCAAAGGATACCGTCTGGATCCGTGTCTATGATGCCGACAACAAACGCCTTCATGAAAGCGAAATGAAGGTTGGTGATCGTTACGAAGTACCGCGCGATGCCAATAATCCGATGATTGTCACCGGTCGTCCGCAGTCGCTGGATGTGACCATTGGCGGCAAGGCTGTGGCGCCGCTGGGCGAGCCCGACCGGACAATTGCCGATGTCGGTATCAGCGCAGGTGCTTTGCTCGCCCGATCGCCGGCGGATACCGCAACCCCATCGGCATCCTCATCCACGACGCCACAATAAGTTCTTCGAAACAAGATGTTACGACTTTGTTTCTGGGGGTGGCGTTAACCACTTTATCCGGTGACTCGCGTGCGTTATACCTGCTGAACAAGCTTAGGTGCGATTAAAGGGGAAACCGCTCATGCTGAACTTCAAAAAAGCGCTTTTCTACTTGGCAATGTCCGTCATGGTGATATCCACCCCGGCAAACGCGCAGGATGCCAATGTCGAAGGCCGCGTGGTCAAACTCGAAAAAGAAATGAAGGCGGTTCAACGCAAAGTTTTCCCCGATGGCGCAGGCAAGTTTTTCGAGCCTGAGATCAAGCCCGACGAAGCGGCCAAAACAGCCACCACGCCCTCGCCCTCGGCGGTGTCGGATTTGATCGCACGCGTGGATTCCCTCGAGTCCCAGTTGGCGGAGTTTGACCGGGCAGGTCGAACAACAGGGCAACAGTGCCAAAGCGATGGAGACCCGGCTGAAAGCGCTTGAGGCACAGGCGAAAACGTTGACAGCGGCACCGGTTGCGGTTGAGGCGCAGGCAACGCCTGTTGAAAAAACACCGGTTGCGGTCGTTGCAAAGCCGGCGACGCCAGCAGCCAAACCGGCAGCGACGACAACCAAGCCAGCGGCTACCACCGCCGCCAAGCCCAGCGCTTCGCGGACAGCGGCGGTCGCTGCGGTCGCCAAACCATCGACCGGCGATGGCTTTGCCGACAGCTATGACTATGGCTATCGCCTTTGGGAGAAGAAATTCTATCCCGAAGCGCAGACGCAGCTGGAAGATACCGTCAAAAATATCCCAAACATGCGCGTGCCAGCTTCGCCCGCAACCTGTTGGGTCGTGCCTATCTTGATGATGGAAAGCCTGCGACAGCGGTCAAGATATTCTACGACAATTACAAAGGCGAACCGCGCGGTGAACGCGCTCCTGAAAGTCTGTTCTTTCTTGGGGATGCGCTGGTTAAACTCGATAAGGCATCGGAGGCTTGCGAGGCATTTGGCCAATTGGTCGTCGCTTATCCGGCAGAGGCCAAAGGCAGGCTTGCGGCCCGGCTTGCCGATGGCCGCAAACGCGGCAAGTGCAAATAGGGTTGCCAAAGGGCGAAGCGGCGGATGCTGATCTTCAGCGATTCCAGGCCGCTTTATCAAAACTGCTAGGTAAAACCGACCCGCCAGCAAAAATCCTGCTAGCAGTATCGGGCGGGCCGGACAGTCTGGCATTGCTTATATTGGCCGCCCGCACCCTCCCCGGACAGATTGAGGCTGCGACCGTCGATCATCGGTTAAGGCCAGAGTCCCGCGCGGAGGCCGACTATGTTGCGGCCATTTGCGCGTCGCTTGGCATAACACACCATATTTTGACCCCAGCCCAACCCATTACAGGCAGCATGCAGGCGGCGGCGCGTGAGACGCGCTACGCACTGCTGACTGAATGCGCCCGACAACAAGGGTGCGACTGGATCGCGACCGCGCATCATGCCGATGATCAGCTGGAAACGCTTTTGATGCGGCTTGCGCGTGGTAGCGGCGTTAACGGCCTCTCCGGGGTGCGGGCGCGGCAAGGCATGGTGATCCGCCCCTTGCTCGAGTTCACCAAGTCCGAGCTAGAGGCGATTTGCGCCAATGCCGAAATCGAACCTGTGTTCGATCCGAGCAATGCCAATACCGACTATGACCGTGTGGTGATCCGCAACTGGCTAACGAACGGGCACCCGCTTGATGCGTCCCGCGCCGTTCGCTCGGCGGCGGCATTGGCAGATGCTGCCGAAGCACTCGACTGGATGACCGATCGGTTCGTCCGCGAACGCATCACAGTGAAACAGTCGGAAATCGAAATTGACCTCAACGCCCTGCCAAAGGAGCTGAAACGCCGCTTGCTGCTGCTTGCGCTATCAATGGCAGAACCCGACCTCACCCCCGAGGCAGCGCGCTTGACCGATGCCTGGATGCCATCATGCGCGAAGACACCATGATGCTGGGCAATCAATTGATCAGCGGAAAAAACGGCACGTGCCTGGTGCGCCCTGCCCCACCCCGCAAAAACTAGACCTGCAACTATTTACGCAGACTATCCGGCCAAATTGCGCGCATTATGTTGTTATTCACGCACGCGGTCTTACATAGGGACGAAATGCCAATAGGCGCGCAGACAAGGTACCACGCATGAACGACGAACAGGAACCCAAAGGCAACCCACTCGCCCGCAATCTGATGATTTGGGCGGGGATCATGGTCGCGCTGCTGCTGCTCGTATCGATGTTCAGCGGCAGTGGAGCCGATGCTGCCAAAGGCATGTCCTATTCAAGCTTCCGCGACAAGGTTGAGGCGGGCGAGGTCAAATCGGTTTCGATTGCTCCCGAACGAATTTCCGGCGAATTGGAGGGTGGCGAGCGATTTTCGACTGTCCCCGTACCCAATGACACTGGCCTGTACCAGCTGCTCGATGAAAAGGGCGTAGAGGTTCAAGGCAAAGCCGAAGAACAACCGAGCATCTGGCTGATCTTGCTGTATCAGGCTCTTCCGTTCCTGCTCATTCTCGGCATTGCCTTTTTCGTGCTGCGCCAGATGCAAAAAGGCGGTGGTGCTGGCGGTGCAATGGGTTTTGGCAAATCCAAGGCAAAACTGCTCACCGAAAAACATGGCCGCGTGACATTTGACGATGTTGCAGGCATCGACGAAGCGCGCGAGGAATTGCAGGAAATTGTCGAATTCCTGAAAGACCCGCACAAATTTTCGCGCCTTGGTGGCAAGATTCCCAAAGGCGCGCTGTTGGTCGGCTCGCCGGGTACCGGTAAGACATTGCTTGCCCGCGCGATTGCAGGCGAAGCAGGCGTCCCCTTCTTCTCGATCTCAGGCTCTGACTTCGTCGAAATGTTTGTCGGCGTCGGCGCGAGCCGCGTGCGCGACATGTTCGAACAGGCGAAGAAGAACGCACCGTGCATCGTCTTCATCGACGAAATCGACGCCGTTGGCCGTAGCCGTGGCGCTGGTCTCGGCAACCAGAATGACGAGCGCGAACAGACGCTGAACCAGCTGCTTGTCGAAATGGATGGCTTTGAAGCGAACGAAGGCATCATCATCGTCGCAGCGACCAACCGCCCAGACGTGCTCGATCCCGCCTTGCTGCGCCCCGGTCGTTTTGACCGGCAGGTGACAGTGCCGTTGCCGGATATTGAGGGCCGTGAAAAAATTCTGGGTGTGCACATAAAGAAGGTACCTGTTGCACCAGATGTCGATATCCGTTCGATAGCTCGTGGTACTCCGGGATTTTCTGGTGCCGAGCTGGCAAATATTGTCAACGAAGCTGCGCTGCTTGCTGCACGGCTGGGCAAACGATTGGTTGCAATGGCGCAATTTGAAGCGGCCAAAGACAAAGTGATGATGGGCACTGAGTGGAAATCGCTCAGCATGACCGACGATGAAAAGAAGATGACAGCCTATCACGAAGCTGGACATGCAATCGTCGCGATCAACGAGCCTGCATCCGATCCAATTCACAAAGCTACAATCATTCCTCGAGGGCGTGCATTGGGCATGGTTGTTCGATTGCCAGAACGCGACACCTATTCTTATCATCGCGATGCGATGTATGCGAACCTTTCGATTGCAATGGGTGGTCGTGTTGCCGAAGAAATTATCTTTGGCCATGACAAGGTATCGTCTGGAGCCAGTGGTGATATCCAGCAGGCAACCAAACTTGCGCGTTCCATGGTAACTCAATGGGGCATGTCGGAGGCGTTAGGACCGATCCAATACGAAGAGCAGCAGGAGAGCTATCTGGGATATGGCGGGACGCAGCGGCGCGCGATGTCTGGCGAGACAGCGAAGCTTATTGACGCCGAAATCCGAAAGCTGGTTGATGGAGGATATGATCGTGCGGTGTTTTTGCTGAAAAAGCACCGCAAACAGCTACACCTGCTCGCCAGTGCACTTCTCGAATTTGAAACCTTGTCAGGCGATGAGATCAAGCAGCTATTGGCGACTGGAAAATTCGAACGAAGCGACTCCCCAAAAAATGGAACGGCCAATGTGCCACCGGCAGGCAATGCCATTCCCAAGGCTGGGCGTGGCAAGCGGGCTTCGGTTGGCGATGCCACACCGCACGGAGCCTGAAAGTACCGGTCTCAGGCTGTTAACGTACGGTAAATGCAAATTTTCGTAGCCGCTTCCGACTTTTTGGCGGAGGATTGGATGAAGGCGAAATCGATATTTGCGGCGGCAGTTATGGTATCAATGCCATTATCGGCGGCGGCCGGGGATATGAGTGTTGCGACCTTCCTAGCCAAGGCCGACGCGCTTCAGGCTAAAGGCATATTGGCGCTGGGGTCGAGCGACTTCAAAAAGCTCAAAAGCGAAGTCGATGCAGCGTCTGTGGCCTATAAGGCACGATTGAATTCCGATAAAGCGGCAGGCAAGCCCGCGCACAGCTGCCCGCCCAAGGGTGCAAAGTTTAACTCGGATCATCTACTCGCGCATTTCCGTTCCTATCCCGCCAACCAGCGTAGCTCGATTTCAGTGCGCACTGGTGTTTCCGACCTGATGAAGAAGCGCTTCCCCTGCTGAGTGGGGGGAGCTAACACCCTTGGATGCCAATTTACTGCGATGAATCTGGGGGTGTGGGTCGAGGCGTCATGACGCTGGCTGGCGTCGACATCGAAGCTGAAGCCGCCGACGCTGTCATTGCCCGCTTCCGCGCCGTTACCGGTTATCTGGGCGAGGTCAAAGGCAGCCGGATTGATCTCGCCGAACGGGCGTTGCTGTTTGAGCTGATCAAGGATTCTTCCGCCAGCATCACCGTCGGCATTGCGCTATCCGCGCTCAAGCCGCCCAAGGATGGAGACCGTGGCGATCATGATGTCGCGGTCTATGCTGAATTGCTCGACGATGTGGTCACGGCAATGCTTCCCAAACTTCCGACCTGCGACAGCGTCGTGATCGACGATGGCCGCTATGGGCCAGAAACGCTTGCCGCGATCCGCGAAGATATTGCCAAGCTGGTTGGCCCATGCGGCACCGCGTTACTCGAACTGAGTCACCGGCTGTCTGGTTTGCAAATCGCCGATGTCATCGCCAACAGTTTCTTCAACCGGGCACTGGCCAATGAGCGACAGGGGCGCATGGCCGCAATCGTTGCGCCACTGCTCGACAGCGGGCAAATCAAAATGCGGGTTTTGGGTGGTGGCGAAGCGGCGGAGTAATCCGCCGCACGCGTTTTATCTACCGGTCGTAATCGCGGGCAACACCAGCGTTGCGTGCAGGGGCTGCCGCAGTGAGGCGCAGAGCCTCTGCCGAGCGGGCGAGCGAACCGATGGCATCGGCTTCTTCGTCCTCGTCGACCTGAACCTTTTGCAGCGACTGAACCAGGCCTTCCTGAAGATGGTCGGGACGCACGGTTTCTTCGGCGATTTCGCGCAGGGCGACGACAGGATTTTTATCACGGTCGCGGTCAATGGTCAGCTCTGCACCACCCGAAATCTCGCGGGCGCGCTCGGCAGCCAGCAATACGAGATCGAATCGGTTCGAGATCTTGTCGATGCAATCTTCAACGGTAACGCGCGCCATGTCGGCTCCTGAATCAATAAAATGTCTGGAAGTCGGCCGCATCTAGGGTCAGGCGCGTCAAATGTCAATGCGAAGCGCGCATTCGGGCGTGGTTGCACCCAGCGCCGCGCGCGCCTATCTCCCCAATATGGTTCGCGCCGCTTCTATACCCGCATTGCCGGGAAAGCGTTTCAACGTGGGCGACCACAGGCTGCACCTGTTGCACGATCCCGACGACCGGTTGCAAGCGGTGTTGATGCTGATCGATGCAGCGACGCAATCGCTGTCGCTGAGCATTTATATGTTTCACGCAGACACCAGCGGGACCGAAGTACGCAATGCATTGGTGCGAGCCGCCGAACGTGGGGTTGCAGTCGAACTGTTGATCGACAGCTTTGGCTGTTCGGATGTGCCCGACAGTTTTTTCCGCCCCATAGCGAAAGCCGGAGGGCGTTATTGCTATTTCAGTTCACGCTGGCGACTATCCTATCTGATCCGCAACCATCAGAAACTGCTGGTGATCGACGACAAGCACGCGCTAGTTGGTGGATTTAACATCACCGACCAGTATTTTGGGCGACGCGGTGCTCAAAGCTGGGAGGATCTCGGCATTGTCCTGTCCGGTCCCGAGGCGGCGCGGATTGCAGCCTATGCAAGGAATTGTTCGAACTGTCCGAGGATGGCGGAATGCGATTATCAGACCTTCGGCGGTTGATCCTGCGGTGGAAGCCGGGCAGTGGCCAGCTGCGCTGGCTGGTCGGTGGCCCGACGACACATCTTTCGCCTTGGGGGCTTGCTCTGAAGCGAGACTTGCAGACTGCACAGTCGATCAATATCGCTGCTGCCTATTTCTCGCCTACCCAATCGATATTGCGCAGGATCGCGCGCGTGGGGAGAGCTGGCAAGGTAGCGCGGTTGATCCTCGCCGGCCGCACCGACAATGGTGCTACCATCGGTGCCGCGCGCATCCTCTATGGCTATCTGCTCAAACGTGACGTCCGTATTGCCGAATATCAGCCAAGGCTTTTGCACACCAAATTGCTGGTCATAGACAATGCCTGTTATATCGGTTCGGCCAATCTCGATGTGCGCAGCCTGTTCATCAACAAGGAGATCATGCTGCGGATCGAAGATGCAATACTCGCGCATTATTTGCGCGGCCTGATCGATACTATGGAGGCGAAGGCGAAGTGCAAACCGCCGAAAGCCACAGCGCACCGGATCAACTGGATTTCAAGACTGCGCTGGTCGCTCGCCTATCTGCTGGTGAACAGTGTCGACTATAATATCGGTCGTCGCATCAAATTGCGACTCGCGGAACAATTGAAGCAGCGTCGGTTAAAAGGCTAAGCCCTGAATTCAGGATTTCCAGCCCCAGAACAGGTGGCACGGCAGGATGTTCCAAGGTTCAAAACCAGTGTCGATCCGCTGAAAATGCGGTTCCATGAAATCGCGCGCGCGGGCGCGGAATTGATAGACCAGAAATGCACCGCCGGTGCGGATGGCCTTTGCCGTTTCCGACGCAATTTTTGGCCCCAGATCGCCGGGAAGTGTAGAGAATGGCAGGCCGGACAGCACATAGTCGGCATGGTCGAAGCCGAATTCGCGGATGATTTCATTCACATCGGCGGCCGAGCCGTGCACCGCGATGAAGCGGCTGTCGCGGAAATGCTTGCGCAGGAATTCGATGAAGTCTGGGTTGGTGTCGATCACCAGCAGGGTCGCATCTTTGCGCATCTTGTCGAGCACCGGCTGACAGAAGGTGCCAACGCCCGGGCCATATTCGACGAAGAGCTTGCATTCGTCCCACTTCACCGGACCAAGCATTTTCTGCACTGTACGTGACGATGACGGAATGATCGAACCAACCATCACCGGATGCTTCAAAAACCCTTTGAAGAACACACCCCAAGGCCCGAAGAACCGCTGAACCTTGTGCTTCACACGATCGAACAGCGATGTCAGGGCAATTATATTGTCGGACATGAAGGAACCCGATATTGTTGATCCGGAAGCCCTGCCCTCGCAAATGCGGGCAGGCGATGCAACCCGGTTAAGCAAAATTTTCGACCAAATGCCGATTTGCCGGGGTTGCCCCCGCGCCTGTCTGCGCCTTATGACACCAGCATGACCCAATATTCTGCCGGAACCGTAGCCGTGATCTTTGTATCCACGCGCACCAATGTCGACGATACCGGCTATAATCAAGCCGCCGAAGCAATGGGCGAACTTGCGCAGCAACAGCCAGGTTATGTCGGAATCGATTCGACGCGCGGTGCGGATGGTTTGGGTATAACGGTCAGCTATTGGGCGGACGAAGCCGCGGCCAAGGCATGGCGCGACAATGCGGAACATGCCGCAATCCGTGAAGCTGGTCGCGACCGGTGGTATAGCTGGTATGATCTGCATGTTGCGACAATCGGCCGCAGCTATGATTGGACGAAACCGGAATGAGCGCTGTGCGTGCTATCCCGTCCGATCGGGTCGCGATCCTTTTTCTCGTCATGCTGGTATCGGCTGCGGGCAACACCGCAATGCAATCGGCGCTGCCCGCGATCGCCAGTGAACTCGATATCGCCGATGTCTGGGTCAGCCTCGCCTTCAGCTGGTCGGCATTGCTATGGTGCTCATGGCCCCGCGCTGGGCGCGGCTTTCCGATAAACGCGGGCGCAAGGCGCTGATGTCCCTTGGCGTTATCGGCTTTGTTTCGTCGATGGGGATGTGCGGCCTGATGTTGTGGCTGGGCCTCAACGGTTATATCGGCCCGGCGCTGACCTTTATCGGCTTCGCGCTGTTCCGCAGCCTTTATGGCGGTTTCGGCTCGGCTGCACCGCCCGCCGTGCAGGCCTATATCGCCGCGCGGACCGAACGCGAAGAGCGCGCCAAGGCGCTGTCCTTGCTCGCATCCTCTTTTGGTCTTGGCACGGTGATCGGTCCGGCATTGGCGCACTTCCTTATCTTCCCACCTTTTGGTCTGGCGGGGCCCTTGGTAGTCTTTGCCTTATTTGGCATCGCAGTGCTGATCGCGCTCAAGACGCGGTTGCCCAATGATACCCCGCGATTTGAAGCGCGCGGGATCGTCACCTCTTATCCTTCCGCCGCGTCGGTCAACCAGCCGGTTGCCGAAGAGGAAGACAATGCCCTGCCGCGCGAAGAAGTGCGTCTGAACTGGTTCGAGGATCGACTGCGTAGCTGGCTGATTGCCGGGCTGCTAGGCGGCCATGCACAAGCGATCATGCTGGGGGTGGTCGGCTTCCTGATCCGCGACAGGCTGGACCTCCATGGCCTTCCCAGAGAAGCGGTTGAGGCCACCGGATCGGTGATGTTTGTAGGCGCTATGGCCACCTTGCTCGCGCAATGGGGGTTGATCCCCATTCTTTCGATCTCGCCGCGCAATTCGGTGCTGTGGGGATCACTGCTGGCATTGATCGGTATTGCCACGACCGGGGCTAGCCATGACTTTTATGGGATAACGCTGGGTTTTGCGCTCGCGTCGCTGGGTTTTGGCCTGTTTCGGCCCGGCTTTACCACCGGCGCGTCTTTGGCCGTCAGACGCCATGAGCAAGGCGATGTTGCAGGAAAGATCGCGTCGATCAACGGCGCGGCCTATATTGTCGCACCCGCAATCGGCGTCGCGTTGTTCAACCTGTGGGAACCCGCCTCGTTCATCCTGATGGGTGCAGGGTTGCTGTTCCTGATCATCTGGGGCCGGTCGGCATTGGGCGAGCCGGAAAAACCGCTTTAGGCTTTGCTTGCACCATCCTTGTAGATGAAGCCGTAAAGCGGATAGGTCAGTGCCGAGGCCCGAGGCGGCGCACGCAAACGCGAACCTGGCTCCAGTCACCCTTTGCGGAAACGTCAAGCACGCGGGCACCGCGTTCGGTCTGCCCACGACGGCCATTGATCAGCGACCAATTGGCATGGTCGATCAGCACTTCGCGATCCGACACGATTTTGCTGACCATACCAACATGGCCGATCGGCATCGACTTGGTTGGTTTAAACGCCATGACCGCGCCAACCTTCGGCTGCTGGCCACGCTCAAATCGTCCGGCTGCCTGACCCCACCATGTGCCTGCGTTACCGTGAATAGCAATCCCCGATACCTGACGCGCGAAAGGCACGCATTGCAGCGCCATCGCCTGCGCCGGGATAAGCATGGAAAGTGCAGCAACAGCTGCAAGAAAACGACGGAACATGGATTGCGACCCCCAGAGACCCTATATCTGGTAGTGTCACTGGCAAATGCGGGCGCGCACCACAACATCCAGTCGGCGGTCTGCCGGAGTCGCAAGATGAACCGTTGTTCAGCTTCGGGCTATCGCTGATGAGGCTCAACTCACCGAAGGCAGAATTATTGCACAGAATGCCGCGCTGAGAAGATACCGTAGCCCTGAGCCTGTCGAAGGGCGCCTCTAAGCACAGAGCCGCATCTTGACGCGTGCTTCGACAAGCTCAGCACTACGGTATTTTCTAAAATCTCAGTTGGCTTTCGCCTTCAGGCTATCAGCCACCGTCACCCCATGCCGTTCCAGTGCTTCGACAATCTTTGCCGGGCCTTCCAGATCGCCCCAGAACATCGGGCCACCGCGATAGACCGGCCAGCCATAGCCGTAAATCCAGACGACATCGATGTCGGATGCGCGCTGCGCCTTTTCTTCTTCCAGGATCAGATAGCCTTCGTTCACCATCGGATAGAGGCAGCGTTCGATGATTTCCTGATCGCTGATTTCGCGTTTGGCGCGGTTCGATTTCGAACGAAAATCTTCGATGATGGCGAGGGCTTCGGGTGACGGCGTGCGGTTGCGCTTCTCGTCATAGTCGTAAAAGCCCTTGCCGTTTTTCTGGCCAAAACGACCGGCAAGGCACATTGCTTCACGCACATTGGTCGGTTCTTTCGACGTATCGCGGTGCCAGCCAATATCCATTCCTGCCAGATCGGCCATCTGGAACGGCCCCATCGGAAAGCCGAATTCGGTGAAGACATTGTCAATTTGTTGAGGCGTTGCACCTTCCATCAACAGTTCGTTCGCCGGTTGCTGGCGTTTCGACAGCATCCGGTTGCCGATAAAGCCGTCGCACACACCCGCAACCACCGCGACCTTGCCGATCTTCTTGCCGATCGCCATCGCGGTCGCCAGCACATCGTCGGCGGTCTTTTCGCCGCGCACAACCTCAAGCAGCTTCATGACATTGGCGGGCGAGAAGAAGTGCATGCCGAGCATCCTGCGGACGCGCGGTTGCCGATGCGATCTCGTTTACGTTCAAATAGCTGGTGTTCGAGGCAAGAATCGCGCCGGGCTTGCAGATCGCATCGAGCTTGCCGAAAACGTCCTTCTTGACGTCCATGCTCTCATAGACCGCCTCAATCACCAGATCGCAATCGGCGAGATCATCAAGGCTGAGCGTAGGCGTGAGCAGCCCCATCATGCCTTCAACCTGCTCGCTACTGTAACGGCCCTTGGCAGCGCTCGCTTCGTAATTTTTGCGGATAACACCGACACCACGATCGAGATTTTCCTGCGCCATTTCGACAATGGTGACAGCTATGCCCTTTTGCAGAAAGTTCATGCTGATCCCCCCGCCCATCGTACCCGCGCCGATCACGCCGACCTTTTTGACGTCGCGCAGCTTTGTGTCTTTGGGCAGGCCGTCAATCTTGGCCGCTTGCCGTTCGGCAAAGAAGATGTGGCGCTGTGCGGCGGACTGGCTGCCCATCATCAGTTTGCCAAATTCTTCACGCTCGATCTTCAGGCCATCGTCGATATTGGCGTTGGCCGCCGCTGCCTCAATGCAGCGCAGATTGGCATAGGGCGCGTCAAAGCCCTTCCACTTACGGGCGTTGTCTGCCTTCAGTTTTTCGATAACGGCAAGGTCACCGTTGACCGGTAGATCGCGCGTGGGGCGCGGCCCCTTGGCGATGCAAGCGCGGGCCAGCGCAATGGCATCGGCTTCAAGGCTCGCTTCACCAGCGAGCGCATCGACCAATCCACTTTCAAGCGCCTTTTGCGCCGAAATCGGCTCACCCAACGATACCATTACCGCTGCCTGTTCAACACCGACGACACGCGGAAGCCGTTGCGTACCGCCACCGCCAGGCAGCAGGCCGAGTTTCACTTCGGGCAGACCCAGCTTTGCCGAAGGAACCGCGATTCGGTAATGACAGCACAATGCTGTTTCGAGACCACCGCCCAGCGCCGTGCCGTGGATCGCGGCAACCAATAGCTTGGTTGACCCTTCAAACGCCGTCAGCACGTCAAGGAAGTTGACGCTCTCGGGCAGGTCCGAACGCTGGAATTCGGTGATGTCGGCTCCGGCAATGAAAGTCTGACCCGCACAGATCAGCACTGCCGCTTTCACACCGTCATCGGCTAGCGCTTCCTTGATGCCATCGGAAAGCCCGTTGCGCACATGCCAGCTGAGCACATTGACCGGCGGATTATCGACCGTGATGATCAGGATTTCGCCGTCTTTGCGCGTGGTTACCGATTGCATTTCAAACCTCCAATTTAGGGTCAGGCGGCAAGCGCCGAATAGATAAGCGTCCGCAATTCACGACGGACGGGGTAAAGCGAAGAGGGGCTCAACTGAGTCATGAAGATCATGATCAGATCCTCGACCGGATCGACAAAGAAGGCGGTCGAGAACATGCCACCCCAGAAATATTCGCCCTTCGACCCCGGAACCAGTGTCGCGGCAGGGTCGATATTGCAGCCAAAACCAAGGCCGAAGCCGATCCCTGCCATCTCGGCCTCGCTGAACAAAGATTTCGAATGCTGGGTCAAGTCGCCGCCGCCCGGCAAATGGTTGGCCACCATCAGTTCGAGGGTCTTCGGACTGATGATCTGCTGACCGTCAAGCGCGCCGCCGTTGAGTAACATAAGGCAGAAACGGTGATAGTCGGCAACGGTCGAGGCCAAACCACCACCGCCCGATTCGAACTTGTGCCGCCCCGCCCAGGCACCTTTGGGGCCGCTCGGATCAATAAGCTTTTTCTTGTTCACTGGATCAAAGGCGTAGCAATCGGGGATGCGGTCGGCTTTGTCCGCAGGAACGTTGAAATAGGTATCCACCATGCCAAGTGGTGCGAAAATATGCTGCTGGAAATAGTCACCCAGCGACTGCCCGGAAACACGCGCGACAATGACGCCCAAGACATCAGTCGAGACTGAATAGTTCCAGCTTGTACCCGGATCAAATTGCAACGGCAGCGCCGCCAATTCGGCGATGAACGTATCGTCGTCCATCGTTTGCCAGTTTTCCAGCCCGCTTTTACGATAGGCGGCATCGACCGGTGTCCTTTCCTGAAAGCTGTAGGTCAGCCCTGAGGTGTGCCGCATTAAATCAACGACGCGCATCGGCGCCGATGGTGGGCGGGTGACAAACGGAATCGCACCACCGCCTGCGACAAAAACGCCGAGATCGGCAAATTCCGGGATATATTTGGCAACCGGATCAGACAACGCGATGCGCCCCTGCTCAACCAGCTGCATGATCGCGATCGAAGTGATCGGCTTGGTCATCGAAGCGATGCGGAAAATCGCGTCGCTCCCCACTCCGCTCGACCAAAGATGCGCAACATCGTCGCCACGCCCGACCAGAACCTGCGCAAGGCAGCAAGCCGGTGTCGAGATATTTCGACTGGACGTAAGCGTTGATGCGCTCCAGCCGGTCGGGGAGGAAGCCAAGCTCTGCGGGGTTTGAAGGTGTCAGCATGTCAGTGTGATGTCTGTCCCAAAAGTTGTCGTGTGACCGGATGTGAACTGGTGAGGCCGCCGTCAACCGCAATCGCTTGCCCGTTAACGTAGCTTGCCTGATCGCTGGCAAGGAACAACGCGACATTGGCCAGCTCCTCCGGCTGTCCGGCGCGCTTCAGCGGATTGAGTTGCCCGACCTTGTGCATCACATCCTTTTCGCGGGCGTAATCAAATGTCGGTTTGGTCATCCCGGTTTCAGTGAGCCCGGGGCAAATCGCGTTGACGCGCACCCCGGCAGTCGTGAATTGCTGCGCTGCCGTTTTGGCGAGATTGATCACCCCAGCCTTCGACGCGGAATAGGCCGCTGGGCCCGCCCCTGAATTCAAGCCCGCAACGCTGGCCGTCAAAACAATCGCACCGCCACGCCCCTGATCAACCATTGCCTTGCCCGCATGTTTGACCATCAATGCTGGTCCAATCAGGTTGACCCGCAGCGTCTCTGCCCAGGCGGCTGGATCAATGTCAAAATGCCACCCATGTCGCCGATGATCCCGGCATTTGCGAAAGCGATGTCGAGACCGCCATAGGTTGAAAGTGCCGCCGCGACGAGCTTTGCGACATCGGCCTCAACCCCTGCATCAATCTGTAGCGCGGTCACGCCCTCGCCGATCAATTTTGCGGTCTCATGCACTGCATCGCTCTTGTCGCCGATCACCAGCTTTGCGCCTTCTGCCGCGAACCGGATTGCTGACGCTCGACCGATGCCTGACCCGGCGCCGGTTATGATTGCGACTTTGCCTTTCAATGCGTTCATTATGCGCCTCCCGTAATTGTTGCACCGCCATCGCACACGATAGTCTGGCCAGTCGTGAACGCCCCCGCGCGGCTAGCAAGGAACACCACGGCGCCAGCAATCTCAGGTGGCTCACCGATCCTTTTCAGTGCAGCGGCGGCGGTTGATTTTTTCAAAGTCTCCGGCTCTTCCCAAAGAGCCCGTGCCATATCGGTACGGATCAGACCCGGGGCTACGCAGTTAACACGCACGCCCCTCGATCCGAATTCGGTCGCAAAATTCCGAGCCATCTGCATATCGGCGGCCTTTGAAATGCCATAAGCACCAATGATTGGCGATCCTTTCAACCCACCAATGGATGAAATGATAGTGATGGAGCCTTCACCCCGCTCGAGCATTTCCGGTGCAACCATGCTCACCAGCCAGTGGTTCGACAGAATATTATTGTCCAAAATCTTGCGGAACTGCTCGTCGGTAATCCCCAGCCCTGGGCCATAATAGGGGTTGGATGCGGCGTTGCAGACCAGCGTGGTAATTTTGCCGAACACCTTGCGCGTTTCGTCCACCAGCGCCTGCAGCGATTCCTTTGAAGAAATGTTCGCGGCAATGGCGATGGCCGTACCCGCGCCATGCCGCGTGTTGATTTCCGCCGCTACCGCATCGCAAACATCCTGCTTGCGGCTGGAAATCACCACCTTGGCACCTTGGATCGCCATTTCCTCGGCGATGGCCTTGCCAATGCCGCGCGAGCTGCCGGTAATGATCGCGACCTGTCCGGTCATGTCGAATAGAGACATATGTCCTCCTGAAGTTTCAGGCCCCCGCCTTCACGGCAAATTCCAGTGCCTTTTCAGCGAGTGGCTTCACCCGTTCGGACATTTCCTTCGCATGCGCGCTGGAGGCTGTGCCGTCGATCACGCGCTTTTTGATACCTTGAATAATCCCGGCGAGGCGGAAGAAATTATAGGCGAAATACCAGTTCATGTCAGGCACGCTGTCGCGTCCGGTTGCGGCGCAATAGCGTTGGACCACTTCTTCCAGTTCGGGAATGCCCAGCGCCTTGCGGTCCAAATCCATGACGCCAGAGCGCCCGCCATTTTCGGTTACCCATGCCATGGCTACATAAGAGAAATCGGCGAGCGGATCGCCCAGCGTCGATAGCTCCCAGTCAAGCACAGCAAGACATTTGGCGCTGTTACGGTCAAAAATGGCGTTGTCGATGCGGAAGTCGCCATGCACCACGCTGGTCCGGGTTTGCTCTGGCAAAGTCAGCGGCAGCCATTCGATCAGCCGCTCCATCTCGGGCATGACTTCGGTCTCGGACAAGCGATATTGCTTGGTCCAGCGATCGACTTGCCGCCCAAAATAATTGCCGGGTTTGCCGAAATCTGGAAAGGCCTGCGGCTTCGACATCGGTGTTGTGCAGGCGCGCGAGCACGTCGATCATTTCGAAATAGACCGCGCGCCGCTCCACCGGATCGCAGCCGGGCATCGCGCCGTTCCAGATCGTGCGGCCATCGACCATGCCCATGACATAGAACCAGCTGCCAACCACCGAATCGTCGGTGCAAAGCCCATATTGGCGGGCGACAGGGAAGCCGGTGGTGTGCAGGCCAGCCTGCACCTTATACTCGCGGTCAACCGCATGCGCGCTGGGCAGCAGAGGGCCAAAGGGTTTGCGCCGCAGCACATAATTGCCCGATGCCGCTTCGATCTTGTAAGTCGGATTCGACTGACCGCCCTTAAACTTGGTCAAGTGCAGCGGGCCTTTGAAGCCTTCTACATTGGCCTCCATCCATTCGCTAAGCTGCGCCCTCGTCGAGCCGGTCCGCGCCTTCGGGCTCGACCGTGCCGACAAAAGCCTCTTCAGCGCTCATGGCTTCGCTCATTGATCGAACACGATCACGCTGCGTGCGCTATCGCCCCTTTTCATTTTTTCGAAGCCATCGTTGATCTGCTCGAGCGGAATGCGCTCAGCAATGATGCTGTCGAGATCGAGCTGGCCGCGCAGATAGAAATCGACCAGCCGCGGGATATCGACCGGGAAGCGGTTGCCGCCCATGATCGCGCCTTGCAGTTTCTTGCCCGACAGCAGATCCATAGCCGCCAGCCCGACTTTCTCGCCCAGCGGCATCATGCCAAGGATGGTCGCGGTACCACCCCGACGCAGTGAGCTGACCGCCAGTTGCGCCGATGCCGGACGTCCGACGGCCTCAATTGCATGATCGACTCCGCCCTTGCTGAGTTCGACAATCTGAGCGGCAGCATCATTGGCAAGCGCATCGACCACGTCGGTCGCACCCAGCTTTCTGGCCAGTTCGCGCTTTTCAGGGATCGGGTCGGCAGCGATTATCCGCCCTGCCCCGGCAATCTTCGCCGCATTGATCGTCGCCAGCCCGACGCCGCCGCAGCCTATGACCGCGACGGTTTCACCCGGGGTGACATTGCACGCATTGAAGATTGTGCCCGCACCGGTGGTCACAGCGCAGCCTATGACCGAAGCCCGGTCTAGCGGCATTTCCGGGTCGATCCGCACGCAGGCATGTTCGTGTACCAGCATCTGTTCGGCATAGGCAGACAGGTTAAGCATCTGGTTGACCGCCGAACCATCGCTACGCGACAGCCGGGGCGCCTCCCCTGCCTTTCGACGCGTGTCGCCGCCAAGGCACAACGACATGCGTCCGGTGACGCAGAACTCGCAATGCCCGCAGAATGCCGAAAGGCAGGTGATCACGGCGTCGCCGACCTTGACCGTGGTCACTTCGCTGCCGACCGCTTCGACAATACCCGCAGCCTCATGCCCTGGAACCGCCGGAAGCGGATGCGGATAGGTGCCTTCGATGAAATGCAAATCCGAATGGCAAAGCCCGCAGGCCGCCGTCCGGATCAGCACTTCATGCGCCTGCGGTTTTGAAATCGACAGATTTTCAATTTCGAGCGGCTTGCCCGGCTCGATCAGGACGGCAGCTTTCATCAGCGTGTCACCGCCAACTGGCCGCTCGACAGCTCAACGCCACCGCGCGTGCCACCATATTTGCCCAGCTCCATGCGCGCGATGGCGCGGTTGTGAACTTCATCGGGACCGTCGGCGAGCCGCAAGGTGCGTTGATGCGCCCAGGCATTCGCCAGCCCGAAATCTTCGGACACACCGCCACCGCCATGCGCCTGAATGGCGTCGTCGATGATTTTCAGCGCCATATTCGGCGCCTGAACCTTGATCATCGCGATTTCATTCGCGGCAGCCTTGTTGCCGACTGTGTCCATCATATGCGCGGCCTTCAGGCAAAGCAGACGGGTCATTTCGATATCAATGCGCGCGCGGGCAATGCGTTCGTGCCAGACGCTGTGCTCGGCAATGGTCTTGCCAAAAGCGACGCGTGTGGTGAGGCGACGGCACATTTTTTCCAGCGCTTCCTCGGCAGTGCCAATGGTGCGCATGCAATGGTGGATACGACCCGGTCCAAGGCGGCCCTGCGCAATCTCGAACCCGCGCCCTTCGCCAAGCAGGACATTGTCCACCGGAACGCGGACGTCCTTCAGCTCGACTTCCATATGGCCATGCGGTGCATCGTCATAGCCAAAGACCGGCAGGTGACGGATGATGTTCACGCCCGGTGCGTCCATTGGCACAATGATCTGCGACTGCTGCTGATGCTTTTGCGCCTCGGTGTCGGTCTTGCCCATCACGATTGCGACTTTGCAGCGCGGATCGCCCAGACCCGACGACCACCATTTGCGGCCGTTGATCACATATTCGTCGCCTTCGCGGCGCATATGCGTCTGGATATTGGTGGCGTCGACGAAGCGACTGCAGGCTCGGTCATCAGGAAGGCAGACCGGATTTCGCCGTTCATCAGCGGGATCAGCCACTGCTTCTTCTGCTCGGCAGTGCCGTAGCGATTGAACACTTCCATATTGCCAGTGTCGGGTGCCGAACAGTTGAACACTTCAGAGGCGAAACCAATCCGGCCCATTTCCTCTGCGCACAGCGCATATTCCATATTGGTCAGCTGCGGGCCGTCAAATTCAACCGTGGTATCAAGATGCGGGTTGGCACCCTGCGGCGGCATGAACAGGTTCCAAAGACCGGCAGCCTTGGCCTTGACCTTTTCTTCCTCGACAACTTGCAGCACCTTCCACCGATCACCGCTCGCATCTTCCTTCTTATAGTCGGCCACGCGCGGACGCAGATGGGTGTCGATATGGTTTTTGATACGGTCGCGCCAATAGGCTTGGCGTTCGGTCAGGGTGAAGTCCATGATTCGCTTTCCTCTTTAATCGTTCGGTTAAATTGCCAGAGCAGGCCGCCAATTGCGAGTCCTGATCATGATGTTTTTCCGCTTTCCGCCGCCAGCGTGCCAATCCGCCGCGCATGGTCATCGCGACCAATCGGAAAGCGGCGGAAAAAGGCAGTGGCAACCAAGGCCAGCAGCAAAGCGATAACGATATAGGCCTCGGTCAGCCGATCGACGACCTGTGGCAACACATCTGCCGGATTGGTTTTCTCCGACAGGCCAGCCCAGCTGATGATCAGTCCTGAAATAAACAACCCCAGCCCGGTCGCGCATTTCTGGGCGAAGAAATAGCCTGCGTAGAAAAGCCCTTCGGAACGCCTACCGGTTTGTACTTCGAATCCTCGACCACATCGGCGATCATTGACGATCCGGTGATCATCACGATCACGCTTGCGACATTGGCGATGAACATGAAAACGAAGAACAACCCGGTCGACACTGTCGCCCACCTCCGGCCAAAATCCGGCGAGGCGAAGAATGAAGGGCGTGATCAGCACCACCGCGCTGAAAACCATACAGGCTGACGCCGAACGCGGCTTTTCAAAACGTTTGGTTACCGGCCCGACCAGCAGGAAAGCGCCGATCACGCTGGCGAACAGCAGCAAGGGATAGATGTTGAATGCGGTCTGCGAGAACTTCCAGACATAGAGGTAGAAATAATTGAGAGCGAAAAGATCACGCCTTGCGCGACCAACGCAGTCGCTGCCGCCCCCAGCAGGATCAGGAAGGCGCGGTTGCGGAAGGATTCGCGAATTTCATGCAATGCCTCTCTGGGTGTCACAATATCGGGCTTCTTGTCGGGCCAGCGGGCAACGCGTTTATGCTGCATTGCCGCTGAAAACAGCACGGCAACCGCGATCAAAGCACCGCCAGTCAGACCATAGGCCCAATAGCCTTCGGGATTGAGCTGCCCGACCGCATGCCCTTCGTCGGGCACAAGAAACACGCCAAAGGCGAGGAACAACATAAGCAAGCCGCCTGCCCAGCCAAACAGATAACGGAAACGCATGAGCAGAGTGCGTTCGTCATAATCCTGCGTCAATTCCGGTACGAGCGCGACCGAAGGCACCTCGCAACAGGAAAGCAAGGTCCGCACCAGAATGGCGATCACAACCAGATACAGGAAAATATAACCGCCCATCCCTTCGGGTGGCGACCACATCGCGATCCAGGCCAGCGCCAGCGGAATTGGTGCGGCATATAGCCATGGCAGTCGCCTGCCGAATCGCGTGTAGGTGCGGTCGCTGAGATAGCCAATAATCGGATCGGCAAAGGCATCGATGAACAGCGCAAGCATCAAAGCCGCCGACACCAGCCCCGCGTCCATCCCCAAAACCTGATTGTAGAAAAGCAACAGGAAGGTCGAGAACCCGTTATCCTTGACGCCATAGGCGATCGAACCGAAGCCGTGAAAAACCTTCAGACGAAGCGGAAGATGCTGGTCCTGTTTCATTCAGCCAGCACCCTGTTGGGCAACCGGATCGCGTCGCGATTTGCGAATCTCATTGGTCTCTCCTGCCCGCTGGGATGGCTGCATCCTGTAGCTTGTAAAGGCTGCGGTCAACGCGTTCTAAAATGCCCTTACGGAATGCACGGCTCACCAGTTGACGCTTGCGTAAAGCGATCAATGCGACATAGTGATTCGCATCTTTTGAGGAGATTCCTGATGAGCGACCTTGAGTCTTTCCGGACCGAAATCCGGGCCTGGATCGAAGCGAACTGCCCTGCGGAAATGCGCACACCGGCGCGCGGCGATGATGATGTCTGCTGGGGCGGGCGCAATTTCGTTTTTCAGTCCGACGCGCAGAAAGCATGGTTGGAGCGTTGCGCCGAAGCCGGACTGACTGTTCCCGATTGGCCCAAAGAGTGTGGCGGCGCAGGCCTGTCGCCCGCTGAGACCAAAATCTTCCGTCAGGAAATGGCCCGCGCCAGTGCACGTTCTCCACTCAACAGCTTTGGCATCTGGATGTTGGGGCCGGCTTTGCTCAAATTCGGCAGCGAAGAGCAGAAGCGCCATTATCTGCCGCAGATCGCGCGCGGCGAAATCCGCTGGTGCCAGGGCTATTCGGAACCGGGTTCGGGATCAGACCTCGTGTCACTGCAGACCTTTGGCCAGGACAAGGGCGACCATTGGGTTGTCAACGGTCAGAAAATCTGGACCAGCTATGCCGACAAGGCCGACTGGATCTTCTGCCTCGTCCGCACCGACAAAGAGAATAAATATCAGGGCATCAGCTTCCTGCTGTTTGACATGACCACACCGGGCGTCACCACCAAGCCGATCAAGCTGATCAGTGGCAACAGCCCGTTCTGCGAGACATTCTTTGACAATGTCGTTGTTCCCAAGCACCAGATTGTCGGTGAGCTCAACCGGGGTTGGGATGTCGCCAAATATCTGCTTGGCCATGAGCGCGAGATGATCTCCGGCATGGGCGGCGATGGCGGCACTGCCTCACTCGGTGGCGGCTTCAAGGATGCGCTGGGTGATGAACCCATTTTGCGCGCACAACTGGCGATGTTCGACGTCGAAAGCCTTGCCTTCCGTGCGCACAGCGAACGCTTCATGGATGAATGGAAAACGGGCAAGGCGCACCCGGCCTATTCCAATCTGATGAAATATATCGGCACCGAACTGAACAAGAAGCGTCACGAACTGGTTATGGCCGCTGGCGGGTCAGACTATCTCGAATGGGAAAGCAAACGGTCGAACGAGGGCAAGCGCGCCCGTGACTGGCTGCGCACCAAAGCCAATTCGATCGAAGGCGGCACGAGCGAAGTCATGCTCAACGTCGTCGCCAAACGCATACTCGACATGCCGGGAGCCTGACCAATGGCCATGACCTATAATGAAGACCAGTCGATGTTGCGCGACAGCGCGCACGACTTTATGAAGAGCGAAGCCCCCGTCGCGCATCTGCGCAAATATCGGGATATGGATTGCAAGGACGGTTTCAGTCACGATCTGTGGAAGCAATTTGCCGAAATGGGCTTTACTGGCATCCTGATTCCCGAAGCCGATGGTGGCCTAGGCATGGGCCATATCGAAGCGGGGATCGTGCTTGAGGAAATTGGTCGAAACCTATCCCCCTCACCTTTCCTTTCAACATCGGTGGTCGCAGTCGAGGCGCTGAAGGCCGCCGACAAGGCGATGCGCGACCGTTGGTTCCCGGGAATCCTCGCAGGCGAAACCGTGATCGGTATCGCCTTGGAGGAAGGCAAGAAGCACCATCCCGAAAAGATCGCGCTCAAGGCCGAACGCAGCGGCAATGGCTTCAAGTTGAGCGGTAGCAAGCAGTTTGTCGTCCAAGGCAGTTCTGCCGACATGCTGATTGTCGCTGCGCGCACAGCGGGTGCCGCTGGCGAAACCGACGGCTTAACTCTGTTCGCGGTCGACAAGGATGCAGCAGGCCTGTCGATGGAAGCTGCACGCACCGTCGACTCAGCGATGGCCGCCCGTCTCGACCTGAACGGCGTCGAAGTGACCGCCGATGCGGTGATTGGTGATGTTAATGGCGGCTGGGCCGTGCTTTCCAAAATGCTGAACGCCGGACGCACCGGTTCTGCTGCTGAAATGGTCGGCGTCGGCACCGGGGCGATGGACCTGACCTTTGACTATCTCAAGCAGCGCAAACAGTTCGGTCGTGTGATCGGCGAGTTTCAGGCACTGCAGCACCGCGCTGCCCATCTTTATGGCGAAATGGAAATGGCGCGTTCGGCTGTGCTGAAGGCGCAGAATTTCCTCGACGACGATGATCCGCGTGCTGAGCTCTACGCTTCAGTCGCCAAAGCCAAGGCAGGCCTCGCGTGTAACCTTTCAGTCCGCGAAGGCGTGCAGATGCATGGCGGTATCGGCATGACCGACGAATATGACATCGGCCTTTATATGAAGCGCGACCGTGCGCTTTCCGAATTTATGGGCGACATTTATTTCCACGCCGACCGCGTGGCCAAACTGAACGGATATTGATCATGGACATCAACTCACTCTTTAACCTCAAAGGTCGCACTGCGCTCGTCACAGGTGGCTCGCGCGGCATCGGTGCGATGATCGTCGAAGGCTATCTGGCCGCAGGTGCTGAGCGCATCTATATCAGTGCGCGCAAAGTCGATCAGATCGAGGCGGCGGTTGAACAATTTGGAGACAAGGTCGTGGGCATCCCACTCGACCTGTCGACCGTCGAAGGCTGCCGTTCGCTAGCCGCCGAAATCGCAGCACGCGAGGACAAGCTCGACATATTGGTCAACAATGCAGGGGCCGCTTGGGGCGCAGACTTTGAAAGCTTTCCCGAGGCTGGTTGGGACCGGGTGATGGACCTGAACGTCAAATCACTGTTCTTCCTCACCCAGGCCTTGCACCCGCAACTTAAGGCTGCGGCATCGTTTGAACGACCGGCCAAGGTGATCAACATCGCCTCGATCGACGGGATGAAGATCAATCCTTGGCAGACCTATAGCTATCAGGCGTCCAAAGCCGCTGTGATTCACTTAACCCGACGCATGGCCGCAGAACTGGCACCGCAAAATATATTGGTCAGCGGCATTGCACCGGGCGCGTTTCAGTCGGAAATGAACAAGGCGGCGCGTGATTTTGGCGATCAAGTCGGCAAGAATATTCCCTTCCCGCGCATCGGCACCCCCGAAGATATGGCAGGCTTGGCGATCTATCTCGCATCGCGCGCCGGAGACTATATCGTCGGTGAAACAATTGCTTGCGACGGCGGAATCGTCAACGCTTCCTTACCACAGAACGGGATCGCGCCCTAAGGTCAAACGGAGAGTAGTTGCATTTCTTGCAATTGGGTCAATTCTTTTCGCAATTGCACAAAACGCCGCCAATCTTCAAATGGGTTTCATCGGTGCCAGTCACCGAAACGCATTCCGATCGGCGGGCACTCTCCTCCTCTCCCCCCGCTCGCCGAGATGACGAACGGCCTTCATGCACAGCGTGGAGGCCGTCTTCGTTTGTAGCAATGTTCCAAGCTAAAGCATCAAAATTGCCAGCCAACAGATGGCGGACTTTTGTTCGCTCTTTTATCCACCGCAAAGCCGCCTGCCTGTGGATAAGTCGCATTTTTCCGTTTGCCCGACTCGGTAATTGATGAGACCTTTCAGTTGTCAGGCAAGGAAGCCAACCGGAAAAGCAGAACGGAAACGGGAAGCGGATCCAATCGGTGGAAAAGCCAGATACCCAGCAAGAACGTTTCAGAAGCGCAAGCGGAAGAAACAGGAAAGCAGGGTTGCTGCCGGACAACGAACGCCATGTGCGGGTTGAGGCCTCACCGCCAAAAGCCAACGCCGGGCAGGATACCGAAAGCAGTCAGGCAAACCGACGCCCTTCGGGACGTCGGGGAGCCGGACGCCGGAAAGCGGAAAGAATGGCCTTAGGGCCAAGGACTTCCAAAGTCAGGCGCAGTGGGCGCTGGTAGCGATACCAGCGCCCATTTATTTTGGGTGAAGCTGATCGGGCAAGTCGATGCCCCTTGAGACATGGTGTTACAGCTATAACCAATTCTTCACCGCCTCCCGCTACAACTGGGTGAATGATCAACTCACGGTCCTTTGGCAAACTGGGCAATCGGTCCATGGCGCGGCTGGCGACGGACATCGACGCCGGTCTGGTGCTGCCCGACAGGCGGGTGTCGTGCATTGTCGAAAATATTTCGCGCACCGGCTGCCGCCTGCAAGTCACCGATCCGCCGCGCGTTGGCGTAACCGCATTGGTGCGGGTTGAGCGAATCGAAGCATTGGGCACCGTCGCCTGGGTTCGCGGCGAGCGTTGTGGTGTGAAATTCCAAAGCTCGCTGAGTGTCGGTGAAGTGGAACGGATCCGCTGGATCGTCGAACATGCGCGCGAGCATGAAAATTCATCGCTCGCTCATGCGACAGCGGTTTGGCGATAGACTTTTTCCATCCCCTACGCGCGCTTTTGAAAAGCGTGATCCCCGTCACGCACCGTCTCCTCCATTTCGGATAGGCCTCCGCAGCGACCCGCAGACACGATCTCCTCGTGTAGGCTTCCTGCCGGGGCCTGATAAACACACCTGCCCCGGCAAATTTTCCAAATGTCAGATTTCAGACTTCACGAGCCAATCGTGGAAGATTCGCACTGCACGTTGTTTCAAAGCACGCGGGCGGCAGACAAACCAATAGCTATAAGGGCTTTCGACCTCGACATCGAACAGTCGAGTCAGCCGATCATCCTTGGCGTCGGTCAAATGGCTGCCGTGCATGATCGCAACCCCAAGCCCGTTGGCAGCCGCTTCCAGCATCAAAGGCCCTGAATCGATATGATCGATGGCGGCAGGCTTAAGCTTTGGCTGGCCGACGGCATTGCGCCAGGCATCGAAGATTAGCGGCATGTCGCTGTGAACAAGGACGGTCTGGTTCTTCAGGTCGGCAGGCGTACCAAGCTTTGCGCTGGTCGCCAGATCGTGTGAGGTGATCGCATAAACATTGTTGCGGTCGAGCCGTACCGAATAAAGCCGCGGATCGACCTGATCGGCAATGATAATCGCGGCATCGACCACATCGCCCAGCAAATTTTCGGCATGCGCAGAAGTATCGACGTCGATGTGCAATTTGGGAAACAGCTTGCGCAGTTCAGGAAGCCTGGGGATCAGCCGTTGCGTGCCGAACAGCGGCAGCACGCCGAGACGAAGCCTATATTCGCCGCCCTGCCCAGAAAGGTCATCAATGGCATCAGCCATTGCCTCCAGCGCCGGTTCAATGGCCAACAACAAGGCCTGACCGTCGGCATTGAGCACCATCGCCTGTGCTTTGCGATCAAAGACCGGCTTTCCCATGAAATCCTCGAGAGCCTTGATTCGCCGGCTGAGCGCCGGAGGCGACAGCGCCAGTTCGGATGCTGCGGCTTTTGCAGAGCCCAGCTTAGCAATACGGACAAAGGCTTCGAGTGAACGCAAGGGCGGTAATCGACGCATGGGGAGGAATCCTGTAACAATTGTGCAACGCAACAGATACGGTTTTACCGTTTACCGCCGCATTTCCCTTATATTCCGGTGGTTGAAAGTTAATTCAAATTGCAAAAACTGCAATCAAAAAATTTTTCTTCGCACTTGCACAATAATTCGATTCGCCACATATAAGACGTGCCTAACAGGCATCCTCTCCTAAAGACTGATACGGGCCGGCTCTGCCGGCCCCTTTTTTTGCCCTATTCGCACAGCAAATGATCGCGGGTTGAAAATGGCGTCCAGACTGCCAAGATAGACAGTCTATGGCAGACAAAAAAATCAGCAAGTTACAGGTGGCAAATGCGCGACCTGAAGATTCCGGTCGCGGCCTCGCCCGCCTTTCGCGCGAATATATGGCCGGGCACGGTCTGCAACAGGGCGATGTGGTCGAGATTATCGGCAAACGCAGCACCGCCGCGCGCGCGGTCGATCCCTATCCCGAGGATGAAGGCCTTGAGGTCATTCGGCTCGACGGCCTGCAACGCGCCAATGCAGGGGTAGGCGCGGGCGATCATGTCGAGATTCGCAAAGTCAATTCGGTCGCCGCCAAGAAAGTCATCTTTGCCCCAGCCCAGCCTGAAATACGGTTGGAAGGTCCGGCTGACGCGTTGAAGCGCAGCTTCATTGGACGTGTGCTGACCGCTGGCGACATTGTGGCAACGCATGGCCAGCAACGCGTGGCGCCAGAAAATATGCCACCGCAATTGCAGCAGATGCTGGCTGCACCGGCCTTTGCTCTCACCGAAATCAGGCTGAATGTGGTTTCAACCAATCCCAAAGGCATCGTCCATATCGACCAATCGACCGAGGTCGAACTGCGCGCCGAATATTCAGATCCCGGCGACGGACGCCGTGCCGATGTTACCTATGATGATGTCGGGGGGATGGGCGACACCATCCGCCAGTTGCGTGAGATGGTTGAACTGCCGATGCGCTATCCTGAATTGTTCACCCGGCTGGGTGTCGATCCGCCGCGCGGCGTGTTGCTGCACGGCCCGCCAGGGACCGGCAAGACCCGCCTCGCCCGCGCCGTCGCCAATGAGAGCGAAGCCGAATTTTTCGTGATCAATGGTCCCGAAATCATGGGATCAGCCTATGGCGAATCCGAAAAGAAGCTGCGCGAGATTTTTGAAAAGGCGACCAAGGCAGCGCCGTCGATTCTGTTCATCGATGAGATTGACTCCATCGCCCCTCGCGCGACAAAGTGCATGGCGAGGCGGAAAAGCGGCTGGTTGCGCAGTTGCTGACGCTGATGGACGGGCTGGAACCACGCACCAATCTGGTCGTGATTGCTGCCACCAATCGCCCTGAGGCGATCGACGAAGCTCTGCGTCGCCCCGGCCGGTTCGACCGTGAAATCATCGTTGGCGTCCCTGACGAAAGCGGCCGCCGCGAGATATTGGCAATCCACACACGCGGGATGCCGCTTGATGCCAAGGTCAGCTTACGCGAACTGGCGCGAACGACTTACGGCTTTGTCGGGGCCGATCTCAACGCGCTGACCCGCGAGGCTGCGATTGAGGCTGTGCGCCGGATCATGCCAAAGCTCGACCTGTCGAGCGGGACGATTGCGCCAGAAATCCTCGAAAAGCTAAAGGTCACCCGGGATGATTTTCTCGAGGCCCTAAAACGCGTCCAGCCATCGGCGATGCGCGAGGTCATGGTACAGTCGCCCAACATCCGCTGGGAAGACATTGGCGGTCTCGACGAGGCGCAGGCCAAGTTGAAGGAAGGAATCGAACTTCCGCTAAAAAACCCCGATGCTTTCCGCCGGCTCGGAATCCGTCCTGCCAAGGGTTTCCTGCTCTATGGCCCGCCGGGCACAGGCAAGACTTTGCTCGCCAAAGCCGTGGCGCGCGAAAGCGAGGCCAATTTCATTTCGACCAAATCGTCCGACCTGCTGAGCAAATGGTATGGCGAGAGCGAGCAAATCGCACGCCTGTTCGCACGGGCGCGGCAGGTGGCACCGACGGTAATCTTTATCGACGAAATCGACAGCCTCGCCCCGGCGCGCGGTCGCGGTACCAGCGAACCGCAAGCGACCGAGCGCGTGGTCAACACCCTGCTCGCGGAGATGGATGGTCTGGAGGAATTGCAGTCAGTGGTCGTAATCGGCGCAACCAATCGGCCAACGCTGATGGACCCGGCACTGCTGCGACCCGGCCGCTTTGACGAATTGGTCTACGTCACCGTTCCTGACAAAGGCGGGCGACGCCGCATTTTGGGCATTCACACGTCGAAAATGCCGCGGGGCAAGGATGTCGATCTGGACGAAATCGCCGAACGGACCGACCGATATACCGGAGCCGATCTGGAGGATCTCGTCCGCCGCGCTGGTCTGTTTGCTCTCCGTGAAGGCGGTGCTGACGCCAATGAAGTTCGCATGGCGCATTTCTCCCAAGCGCTGAATGCCAGTCGTGCGACCGTTTCGCCAGAAATGGAGGAGGAATATCGCGCGATGGAAACGAAGCTAAAACAAGCCGCGCTTGTGCCCGAGGGAATGGGCTTTGTCGCACCAGGCATGGTCAAGCCGGTGAGAGCCTCAAAACACGAACCCTGAAACGCTGATCAACTCATATTTCGATAAAATTCGAAATATGAGTTGACTCGTCCCTATGATTCGATATTTATCGAAATATCAAATCATAGGGCATGCAATGAACGCGGACACGGCAATTCAAGCGCTCGGCGCGCTGGCGCAGGACCATCGGCTGGCTGCATTTCGGCTGCTGGTGCAGGCCGGAGCCGATGGCCTACCCGCTGGAGCGATTGCCGAGCGGTTGGGCGTGCCCGCCTCCTCTATGAGCTTCCACCTCGCACAATTGTCGCATGCCGGGCTGATCGCGCAACGGCGGCAAAGCCGGTCTTTGATCTACACCGCCGACTATGGCGCGATGAACGCGCTGGTCGGCTTCCTGATGGAAAATTGCTGCGGCGGTGTTGCCTGCACAACTGACAGCGCCTGCCCTCCCCAAATTCAAACAGAAAAAGAAAGGAACGCCGCATGATGCGTTTTCACGTCCATGTCGGGGTCACCGACCTCGATCAGTCCATCGCCTTCTACACAAGCCTATTTGGTGCCGCACCAACCGTGACCAAGCCCGATTATGCCAAGTGGATGCTCGACGATCCGCGCGTCAATTTCGCGATCTCGCAGCATGAAGGTGCCGCAAAAGGCATAGAGCATGTCGGCGTACAGGTCGAGACATCGGAAGAACTGGCAACGGTCTATGGTCGGCTGATAGCCGCGAATGCGCCGGTACTTGAGGAAGGCGAAACCACCTGTTGCTACGCCCAGTCTGAGAAAAGCTGGATTGCCGACCCCGATGGCGTGATCTGGGAAGCCTTTCTGACCAATGGCGATTCAACCGTTTATGGTGAAGGGCCCGAATTCGCGCATTTAGCCTCGCCCAACGCAGCGGGTGGTGCCTGTTGCGCGCCCAAGCCTGCAGCCGCAACTTCTTGCTGCGGCTGAATCAATGAGCGATAAAGTCTGGACCGTGCTGGTGCTCTGCACTGGCAATTCGGCGCGCAGCATATTGGGCGAAGCACTTCTTGGCCGCATGGGAGAAGGCCGCATCCTTGCCTTCAGCGCGGGGAGCAAACCCAAAGGTGTGCCGCATCCCGGCGCGCTGCGCTATCTTGCGGCCAATGGCTATGATCTGTCGGCATTCCGCTCGAAAAGCTGGGATGAATTTGCCAGCGCCGCATCCTCCCCTATCGACATTGCAATCACCGTCTGCGGCAATGCAGCGGGAGAAGCCTGCCCGATCTTCACCGGCGCACCTGTCCGTGCGCATTGGGGGTTGCCCGATCCCGCCGATGTCGAAGGCAGCGAAGAGGAAGTCGATGCAGCCTTTGCCCGTACCGCAAAGTTGCTCGAAATGCGGATATCGGCTTTTCTGGCTTTGCCGCTCGACACATTATCTCCCACTGAATTGCGCAATGCGCTCAATATAATCGGCCAGATGGAGGGGGTAGCATGACAATTTCGTCCCAAAGCGAGAACCAACGTCCCAGACTGGGTTTCCTTGACCGTTATCTGACACTGTGGATTTTTGCCGCAATGGCTTTTGGCATTGCCTTGGGCAAGCTGGCACCCGCTGTGCCGCAAATGCTCGCTGATATGTCTGTTGGATCAACCAGCATTCCCATCGCTATCGGCCTGATATTGATGCTGTTTCCTCCACTTGCCAAGGTTCGTTACGAAGCGCTGGGCCAAGTGTTTCGCGATGGCAAAATGATCGCGCTGTCTTTCGTGCTTTGCTGGATTGTCGCTCCGGCATTCATGTTCATGCTCGCCGCCACATTGCTGCCCGACAAGCCCGAATATCTGACCGGTCTGGTCCTGATCGGCATCGCGCCGTGCATCGCCATGGTGCTGGTCTGGAACCAGTTGGCGCAGGGCAGCGCGGAGTATGTGACCGGTTTGGTCGCCTTCAACTCGCTGTTCCAGATCATATTCTACATGCCCTATGCATGGTTCTTTCTGACCATCGTGCCTCCCATTTTCGGGCTTGAGGCGCATGTCGTCGACATCGACTTTTCGACCATTGCCAAGGCAGTGCTGATCTATCTGGGCATCCCATTTGCCGCTGGATTTCTGGTACGGATCGCACTCATCCGCTCGAAGGGCACCGAATGGTATGACCAGAATTTTTGCCGGCAATCAGTCCGATCACGCTGGTTGCGCTGCTGTTCACAATCATCGCAATGTTCAGCCTGAAGGGTGGGGAGATACTGGCTCTGCCAATGGATGCGGTAAGAATCGCAATCCCGCTGGTCATTTTCTTTGTTGTGATGTTCGTGCTGGCATTCGCTGCAGGGCGAGCGATTGGAGCGGATTATCCGCGGACAACTGCGCTGTCGTTCACCGCCGCCTCCAACAATTTCGAACTCGCCATCGCTGTGGCCATTGCGGCGTTCGGGCTAACTTCGCCTGTCGCATTTGCAGCGGTTATCGGGCCGCTGGTCGAGGTGCCGGTGCTGATTGCCTTGGTAAATCTGGCGCTGTGGTTTGAAACGCGCTGGTTCGGCAATCAGGTAAGCCCTGCGTAAATCGATACCCGCTCGCTGATCGGTGATCGGAGGCTGGACCGCACTCCCCAATCGTGCCACGCTGTGCGCAACAAAGGAGAGTGCCATGCCCCACCCGCAAACCCCGATTCCATCCGTCTTCGGCCATGGCTCAACCGCTGCCGAAGTGATCAAAGGCATCGACCTGTCCGGCAAGATCGCGCTGGTCACTGGCGGCTATTCGGGGATCGGGACAGAAACCACCAAGGCGTTGGTATCGGCAGGAGCAAAGGTCATTGTCGCCGGACGACGCCCCGAAGAAGCCGACATCACGCTTGCCGACATTCGCGACCAGATCGATGTGGTCAAGCTTGAGCTCTCCGACCCTGCCTCGATTGATGCTTGTGCTGCGGCAGTGGCCGAAAAAACCGGCAAGATTGATCTGTTGATCAACAATGCCGGGATCATGGCCTGCCCGCTTGCCCGCGATGCGCGGGGCTACGAAAGTCAGTTTGCTACCAACCACCTTGGTCATTTTCAGTTGGCAATGCGGCTTTGGCCGTTGGTGAAGGCGACGGGAGCAGGCGCGCGGGTGATCGCGCTTTCGAGTCTTGCGCATAAACGCAGCGCCTTTCACCCCGAAGACCCAAATTATGAGCGCCGCGACTATGAGAAGTGGCAAGCCTATGGGCAGGCCAAAACAGCCAATGCGCTGTTTGCGCTGTATCTCGATACTTTGGCATCCCCGTCCGGCATTCGCGCCTTTTCGGTGCATCCCGGCGGTATCATGACCAATCTGGGCCGCTATCTGACCGAAGAAGATATCGCGATGATGCGTGCCCGGTCCGAAGGTGACGCGTCAGCTGGCCCCAGCTTCGAATGGAAAACCGTCGAACAAGGTGCGGCAACTACCGTCTGGGCTGCAACCTCGCCGCTGCTGGCTGACAAGGGCGGCGTCTATTGCGAAGATTGCGACATCGCAGCGCTAACCGGTCCCGATGGACTGACACAACCGGGCGGGGTTATGCCGCATGCTTGCGATGCCGATGCGGCGGCAAAATTGTGGGAAATCAGCGAGGATCTAACTGGCATACGCTGGCCGGGCTAAGCGCTTTATTGGGCAGCGAATGACACGCCCAGCCGGGCAGCCTCGCGGTCGAGCAGTTCATGCGTTGCCCGCCATTGCGGTGTAACCGCATCGCCTTTCGCTCCTGCAACAGGAGCAGCTGCAGCGGCACCTTTGTCCAGCATCTTGTTAATGGCGCGGCACAGCCCCGCGTCATCGCCGGGCTTCGCGGTATCCATATAATCCATCAGCCCTTCCATCATCGACAGTCCGGCCTGAATCGAGCCCATCGATTCGGGATTGTCTAAAGACCGATAATCTTGTCCGAAATTTCATCCCGCGATATTTTGCCGCTTTGCTCGAGCTTCATGATTTTCCAGTCAGCGAGCCGTTCTTCATAAGTAATCTGGTCCACCCCCGGCGCCATTGCGAACATGTCACCGCGCCGCAGGCGATTGAGCACAAGCTCCCTTTTTGCAGGATCGTCACAGTCGCTTTCGGGAAAACCAAAGGCGGACTGGCTGGAAATGAATTTCGGCCTTGGCGTATCCGCCGGCATTTGGCCAAGCGCCTCCTGCATATGCGCTTTGGTCAAGGCGACATGTTCGCAATCGACTGTCAACTCGCCCAAACTTACCGAGATCAGCAGGCGAACGCCTTCGCCGCTTCCCGGATATTCGACGCCAGCGGCACTATAGAATTGAACCGCTTCATCTTCGGGGGGAATGTCATAAAACGGGCCGTCATCTTCCAAAGTCCGTTCGCCCAATACCCAGCCGGCTTCTTCAAAACGTAGCGCCAACGCGTTGACCGCTTCCAATTCCAAATCCTTAGCGCCCAGATCAACCCGGAAGGCGGCGGTAAAGAACTTGCTAGAATATTTGGTCGCGCCCAACGCGGCCTCACGAAAAGGTGCAAATTCCGTCCCCAGATCGCGGTTGATTGAGCCCGGCTTGTGGATTGGCGAAATGCCATGCTCGGTAGCGCCAAATTTCAGGCCCGATGCCCCATCTTTTGAGCACATTCGATCAATGGGCAACGCAGCAATCTGTTCGGCAATTGGCGGTGGCAAAGCCGCTTGCGCAACCTCTGAAAACGCAAGGCCCAGCAACGCCAAGGTCAGGACAATGGACCGCATCGCACCTCCTCCCCACACAATACCTGCTTAGAAATCGACCAACTCATAATAGGGCGGCGGGGTTACGCCTTCCATCCGTTCAGACAGCAAGGGGCGGAAGCTGGGGCGGCTTTTGAACATGGAATACCATGCCTTTGCCTGCTCATGTCCGCTCCAGTCGATCCCGCCCAGATAGTCGGCAACCGAGATTTGCGCGGCGGCGGCCATATCGGCGAGGCTCATCGTTGCCCCCGCCATCCACGCACGGTGGTCGATCAGATAGTCGATATAATCAAGATGACCGTTCGCCAATCGCATCGCTTCACGCAAGACCGAGCTGTCGGGTGGTTGGCGGTTGACGATCCGTTTCTTCATCCGCTCGTGCAGCAAGGGTGCCGTGACATCACCGTAAAACTGTTGATCGAACCACGCGACCAGCCGCCGGATTTCCGCACGATAGGCAGCAGAGCCGCTGATCAGAGGCGTTTTTTCGTTGGTTTCTTCAAGATATTCGCAGATCGCAACCGAATCGGCGAGTGTCAGCCCGCGCGCTTCATCGAGCATCACCGGCGTGCGTGCCGCCGGGTTCATGTGGAGAAATTCATCGCGATAGTCCCAGGGATTTTCGCGCACCAGACTATAGGCAATACCCTTTTCGCCCATCAACAGGCGGACCTTGCGCGAAAAGGGGCAAAGCGGAAATTGCAGAAGTTGCCACATGCCAATGCTGTTAGGCAGGATCGCAAGTAAAGGGAAGGCCTTGTCTGGGCCGCAAACTCAATAAATCAGTGGATTGTGCCCAGACTTGTTTCGAGACTGAGCAGGATTACCAATCGCTCGATCTGACGCCAGCGACAAAACATGATGTGATTGCCCGTTGTGCGGCTGGCTGTCGCACGTTCGGCGGCCTCAAGCCCCGCAGCATTGCCAAACTGGGCAAGCAGCGCCTCTGCCTCTGCGACATCGCGGCGTTCGACATAAAGCGGCAAATACATCGTTTCGCACAATCCTCAGTTCAGGCAAGACACAGACGGGCTGGGGTGCAACCCGTCTGCACAACCGCTTATGCCGTGAAGCAATGGAGGAACCCTCTCGGCAATTGGTTACCCGGATATTAGCTAGTATTTCCGCAATGGTCCGCTGCACAAATGACGCTTGCCGAAAAGCTGCTTATGGTGTCAGAAGGCGCGCATGACCGAACTTGAAACGCTTTCTTCAAAGCCGCCTGCGCGCCCGCGACTTGCCGGTGGCATATTTCTGCTAATCGGGCCCATTATCGGGATAATCGGCGGCATTGCTCTGCGCGAGCCGTCTCTGGGAATGATCGCCGGGCTTGCCGGAGGCGGCTTGCTCGCTGTGCTGGTCTGGCTCTTTGATCGCAAGCGCGGCTGAAAGGAATAAACCATGTGGAAACATATCCGTAACTTCACCATCTTGCTGTTGATCGCGGCAATTGGCGGCTTTTGGTATATCAGCCGCCCCGATGTGGCGCAGGTGCCGATGGAGAAACTGGTTGGTCCGTCTCCCTTGATCACCGATCCGCGTGAGCAAATGTTCCCGACAGTTGCGGTAGCAGAAATCGACAGCTGGAAAGCGGGTGAAGCACCCAAGGCGGCGGAAGGTCTGATCGTCGAACGCTTTGCCGAAAAGCTCGATCATCCGCGCAATATGGTCGTGCTGCCCAATGGCGACATATTGGTGGCTGAAACCAAGGCCCCTCCCGGGCATATGGGTAAGGGACTGGTCGCATGGATCGGACGGAAATTGATGGACAAGGCAGGTTCGACCGGGCCGTCTGCAAACCGCATCACTTTGCTTCGCGACGCCGATGGCGATGGAAAACCCGAACTGCGTTCAACCTTCCTGAAAGGGCTGAACTCACCCTTTGGCATCGCATTGGTTGGCAACACCTTATATGTCGCGAACACCGATGCAGTTCTGTCCTTCCCTTATAAGGAAGGCGCAACCAGCATCAGCGCGCCCGGCAAGAAGGTAATGAGCCTGAACGCCAAATTGCCCAACAACCACTGGACGCGCAACCTTGCGGCCAGTGCCGATGGCAGCAAGCTTTACATCGCTGTCGGATCGAACAGCAATATCGCAGAAAACGGACTCGAAGCAGAAAAAGGCCGTGCGCGGGTCATCGAACTCGACCTGAAAACCATGAAGAACCGCGCTTTCGCCAGCGGCCTGCGCAACCCCGTGGGGCTTGCCTGGGATGCCAATGGCGTGCTGTGGACCGTCGTCAACGACCGCGACATGCTCGGTTCCGACCTCGTACCCGACTATCTGACCAGAGTGGAAGAGGCAGCCGATTTCGGCTGGCCACACCATTATTGGCGCTACACCGACTTCCGTGTCAAACCGCGAATGGAAGAAAAGCGCCAATATGAACGCCGCCCCGATTATGCACTCGGCCCGCATGTCGCAGCGCTTGACCAGCCTTTGCCGACAAGGCGAAGCTGGGTGGCGCCTTTACCGAAGGAGCCTTCATTGCCCGCCATGGGTCGTGGAACCGGTCACCGCCGTCGGGCTATGATGTCGTTTTCGTCCGCTTTGAAAAAGGCCGGCCTGTCGGGCAACCAATCCCGGTGCTGACTGGTTTCCTGACCAAAGACGGCAAAGCCAAAGGCCGCCCGACAATGGTTACAGTGGATAAGTCCGGCGCATTGCTGCTCAGCGATGATGTTAGCAATATTATTTGGCGGGTGCGCGCGAAGGGTTGATTGCGCTGATGCGTTAGGGGGTATCGCCCCGAAAAATTGGGGGCCTTGGTAATGAAGGATCCCTATGCGCAACGATGAAGCCATTGCCCTGAACCGGTTCGGGCTGGGCGCAACGCCCGGCTCGGCCCTTGGAGCAAACCCGCACAAAGCGCTGCTCAATCAGTTCGACAGCTTTGATCCCCGACCGCCGCTGATTGCGGCACAGCCTGCCCGCGCCGAATTGGTTTCGGCACTGAGCGAAGTCCGTGAGGAAAAACAGCAACGTAAGGCAGCTGCCCAAACCGACATGGCAGCCGATGCCGAAAAAACACCGCTTCCCGCGCGCAGGGCGGTCCGCAAGGATTATGTGTCGGCCGTCCACGCCCGCCTGCAAACCGCGCTGTCATCGCCGACGAGCTTTGCCGAGCGGCTGGTGCATTTCTGGGCCAATCATTTCGCGGTATCGATCGAAAAGATCGCCATATTTGGACTGGCGGGCAATTTTGAATTTGAAGCTATTCGCCCGCATATTTTTGGCCGTTTCGCCAATCTGCTTCACGCATCGACCTACCATCCCGCGATGCTGCTTTATCTGGATCAGGCGCAATCGGTTGGACCGAACAGCAAGATTGCACAGCGTGTCGGCGCGCGTGGAAAGCGCGACATTGGTCTCAACGAAAATCTGGCGCGCGAGATATTGGAACTGCACACGCTTAGCGACCGCAGCGCCTACAGCCAGACCGATGTCACCGAATTTGCTCGCGCGATGACGGGACTGACCGTTGGGGGGCTGGGCCGCGCCCGTTTTCAGAGGCTGACCGGCAATAGCAAGCCCGGAGAGGCGGTCTTCGTAGAGGCCATGCACGAGCCCGGCAAACGCACCATAGTCGGTCAAACTTATGCGCAGGGCGGCGAAAAGGCGTTAGGCGCGATCCTGTCCGATCTCTCTACCAACCGCGCGACCGCACGGCACATCGCCACAAAATTGGCGCGGCATTTTGTCGCCGACCTGCCCCCGGCGACACTGGTGGCAAAGCTTGAGGCGAGCTTCCTCAAAACCGGCGGCGATTTGCCATCGCTTTATCGCACTTTGATCGAGGCACCCGAAAGCTGGGCACCGCAACAGGCGAAATTCAAAAATCCGTGGGAGTGGACGGTTTCGGCGTTGCGCGCGCTTGGTGTCACCGAAATGCCCGGACGCGAACAAGCCGCTGTCGCACTGTTCAACCAGATGGGGCAGCCAGTCTGGAAACCGGGATCACCCAAAGGCTATGGCGATGTTGCCGCAGACTGGGCGGGTCCTGCCGGACTACTGCGCCGGGTCGAGACCGCCGGGCGTTTCGCACGACTGGCGGCGAACCGAGTCGATGCACGCAATCTGGCCCCTGATATCCTCGGCGACGCCCTGACCAAAACCACCGCCGAACATATCGCGCGCGCCGAAAGTCCCGAACAGGGTCTGGCGCTGATGCTTGTCGCACCTGAATTTCTGCGGAGATAAGACCATGATCAATCGTCGCAAACTGATCCTATCCGGCCTTGCGGGTGCGGGAACATTGCTCGCCCCACGTATCGCCTTTGCCGCCGCCGAAACCGACCGACGCTTCATTTTCATCATCCAGCGCGGCGCTGCCGATGGCCTAGCCATACTCGCCCCGACCGGAGACCCTGCCTTTGCCGCTGCTCGCGGAGATCTGGCCGCCAATGCCGCCAGTGGTGCAAAGCTGGACAGCCTGTTCACGCTGCATCCTGCCCTTGCAACTGGCGCAGAACTGTTCCGCAACAAACAGGCGCTGTTCGCGCATGCCATTGCCTCGGGCTATCGCGAACGCTCGCATTTTGACGGGCAGAATATGCTCGAAACCGCTGGGACGCGTCCATATGCGCGTGATGATGGCTGGATAAACCGGCTGCTGGCACTGCTTCCAAAAGGCGAAAGCAAAGCGCTGGCACTGGCGACCGCAATTCCCCCTGCGCTGCGCGGTCCGGTCACCGTATCCAGCTATGCTCCATCGCGCCTACCCGATGCCGACAGCGCGCTGCTCGAACGCGTGGCCATGCTCTATGCCGAGGATGCACAGCTGGCACCTTTGTGGAGCAGTGCGGTACAGACCGAGGCGATGGCCGGTGCGGTCGATCCCGGCAACGGCCGCGGCGGAACCGCAACGGGTAAGCTGATTGCCAGCCTGATGGCTGGTGCCGATGGCGCGCGGGTTGCTATGGTCGAAACCACCGGTTGGGACACGCACATCAATCAGGAAGGGCGTCTGGGAAATGTGCTAAAGGGTATCGATGAGATGATCGCCGCCTTGCGCACCGACCTTGGCCCGGCATGGAGCAAGACAGTGATCTTGGTCGCGACCGAATTCGGACGCACCGTCCATGTTAACGGAACGCGCGGCACCGACCACGGCACCGCTTCGGCAGCAATGCTGTTCGGCGGCAGTCTGGCAAAGGGTGGTCGGATTAACGCAGACTGGCCAGGCCTTGCTGCCGGGCAACTTTACGAAAGCCGCGATCTCAAACCGACGATGCGTTTCGAAGCACTGGTGACCGAAGCGCTGTCGGCGCATTACGGGATTGAACCAGAGCGATTCCGGCGGACGGTTTTTCCGGATTACGCCTGACAATCAGTCCAATTCGACCCACACTGGGGCATGGTCGCTGGCTTTTTCCCGCGCGCGATGGTCCTTGTCGACACCGCAAGCCTGTAAGCGGTCCGCAACAGCTGGGCTCAAAAGAAAATGGTCGATGCGAAACCCATGGTCCTTCTGCCATGCGCCGGCCTGATAGTCCCAATAGGTCCACACCCCGCCTTGCGGATAATGGCTGGCGAGCGCGTCGGTCCAACCTTCGGCCAATATGCGGCGGTAGGCGGCGATGCTCTCGGGCTGACGCAGTGCGTCGTCGAGCAACGCGGTGGGTGCCCAAATGTCGTGGCTATGCGGGATCACATTATAGTCGCCAGTCAGTACCACCGGAATTTCGAGTGCCAGAAGTTCAGCGGCGCGCGTGCGCAAACGTTCCATCCAACGCAGCTTATAGTCGAATTTTGGTCCCGGCTGCGGATTGCCATTGGGCAGATAAATGCTCGCGACGCGCAGACCGTTTACGTCGGCTTCCATATAGCGCGAATGCTCATCCTCAGGTTCGCCAAGGAGGCCACGTTGCACCTCTACCGGTTTGGCGTCGCGGGCAAGAATGGCGACACCGTTGAAGCTTTTCTGCCCATGCCGGATCGCCCCATAGCCGATGCGTTCAAATTCCTCGGCCGGAAAGCCTTCATCCTGCGTCTTGATTTCCTGCAAGCAGGCAATGTCGGGACGGGTTTCCTCAAGCCATTCAAGGAGCCGCGGCAGCCGCGCCTTGATACCGTTGATGTTGAATGTGGCGATGCGCATGGCCTGACCCTAGCGACGGGTCCGGCCGGTATCAAACCGAAAAGCTTGATCCGCAGCCACAGCCCGAGGCTGCATTGGGGTTAGTCACCTGAAAACTTTTGCCGCCCAGCGACTCGACGAAATCGACCGCCGAGCCACGCACCAGATCGAGGCTGACCGGATCAACCACCAGCGTGGCGTCACCTTCGCTGGTGACAATGTCGTCTGCGTCGATGCCCTCGGCCAGACCGAAGCGATATTGAAAGCCAGAACAGCCGCCTCCCTCTACCGACAAACGCAAATGCGCAGGCTTGCCCAGTTTCGCAGCAATTTCAGAAACGCGGCGTGCAGCATTGGGCAACAGGATGATGTCGGAGACTGCATTCATGACTGACATGTAGGGATTGGTAGTGCGCAGAGCAAGCGGCACGCGCAACAGTGGGAGCGGGAGCGGGAGCAAACAAAAAGGGGGGCAGAACGTTGCCGTCCTATGCGCCCCCCAAATCTACACCCTCTCCCAAAGGTGATGCGTTACGGTCGGGCGACCTACTCGGTCGGACCGCCCATTGCTTCGGTATCATTAACCTTTGCTGCAAGCAACCGATTTGATTCAGGTGCAGCAACGGCTAGGAACGATGTCGGGTTGATCGCTTCGCCAGCGATGCGCACTTCATAGTGCAAATGGCTGCCGGTTGAACGGCCGGTCGAGCCCATGAAGCCAATCAGATCGCCTTTGCGAACACGCTGGCCAGCATAGACGTTCAAAGCCGACATGTGACCGTAGCGGGTCTGAATTTCATTGCCATGTTCGACTTCGATGAACTTACCATAGCCGCGGACCCATTGGGCACGACCGATTGTACCGTCGGCGGTTGCATAGATCGGCGTACCAACAGGTCCGCGAATATCGATGCCTTTGTGATTGCGGCTGGCGCCACGGGTCGGCGCACGGCGCGGACCGAAATTGCTCGAGAAATCCATCTTGTCGACCGGGTTGATCGAGGGGATCGAAACTTCGACGCGGTTTTGTACGCCTTTGATACGGCCCCAGCTGCTGTGCAGCGAACGGAATTCGGGGTCGGACACGCCAAGCGCGGTCTTGTTGGCTTCTACATCCTCGGGATTGATGCGGAAGCTGTCGGATGCCGCCGCCGAAGCGGTTGCGGCCGAAGCCGACGTCATCGCCGTGGAGGCGAAAACCAGAGCGCTGCTTGCAAACAACACTTTTCCGATCAGTGATTGGCCTTTGGCCAAAGCGCTGCGTACCATGAGTGTGATATTGCCCTTTAATTTGCGACCCGCATCACCGAAACGATACGAACTGCTTGACCCAAAAACAGGCAGTTTTTCTGCCCACCCCTTATTGATCATGGGTCTAGGCGGTCGGGTTCGGGCATTGCAACCCACGCGTAATAATCGCGCGTTAAACCGGCCTTTGAACGCGCCGAGTCGTTGAACGGAGGCTTAACGGACCCGCGAAAGTGGCTTTCAAGCTTGTGTTTCCAGGTCTCGACAGGATTCGCCCCCGCGCTGCGGCAAGCCGATTCAAACCATTTCGTCCCCGCACCGACATGGCGGATTTCGTCGTGAAAAATGCGGTTCAGGATGCGCGCCGAAGCCGAATCACCTTGTGCCTCGAATCGGGTAATTGTTGCTGGTGTGACGTCGAGCCCACGCGCCTCGAGCACCATAGGTACAATCGCCAGCCGGGCGAGTGTGTCGTGCCGGGTTTCATACGCGGCCTCCCATAGGCCATCATGTGCGGGCATTGCGCCATAATGGCTGCCCAATTGCTGTAACCTGCGATCGAGCAAAGCGAAATGCATCGCTTCGTCAGCTCCTACATGCAGCCAGTCATCGGCAAATTCGCGCGGGAATTCGGCGCCGAACCGCCCGACCAGATCAAAGGCAAGGTCGATCGCGACAAATTCGATATGAGCAAAGGCGTGGAGCATTGCGATCCGCGCGCGTTCTGACCCGGCCCGGCGGCGCTTGGGCATGAAGCGTGGAGCAAGCAATTCGGGATGCGCCGGTCGGTTGGGGAAATCGGGCATTGCCGCGTCAAAACTGTGCGCAATCCGCCCCAGCCGCCAGTCACGCGCAACCGCACGGGCACGCATCAGCTTTGCCGTCGGTTCGGCGGTCTGCAGCACTGAACAACAGGCTTCTCCCAAACTCAAAACCACAATTGCGCCGCCTTCCAAAGGTAGAACAGCCCTATGGCGGTGACGATCCATGCGGTCCAGCGTTTGAAATTGGCGTCGCTCAGCCGGTCGAGCACCCAACCGCCCGCCGTCGTCCCCAGCATAGAGGCAGGAATGGCGAGCGCGAACAGCCACCAGGGCGGCACCCCGCCTTTGCCTGCGACCAGCATCGGCGCGCCATAGACGATGATCTTTGCCAAATGGCTGAAAACCTGCGTCGCCGCCTTGGTCGCGACAATCTGGTGCCGGTTGAGCGCGGTGCGCACGAAGAAAATATCGAGCAGTGGCCCTGCCACACCCGCGCTGAGGTTTAAGGCAGTCACCAGAAAGCCCGAAACCAGCGCGTGCGAAGGTTTTGATGCATCCAATTGCAGCCAGTTTTTGGGCAGCCACACCAGCATCGGCACCAGACCGAGCAGCAGGAAAAGCAAGGGCTTTGACGGGACAAAGGCTACCGCAAGCACAACCCCTGCGGCGACCGCCGATGCCAGTGCATAATTCCACAAAATCGGCCATCTGATATGCTGGCGGTGGAGCACCGCACGCCAGCCATTGGCGACCAGTTGCAACAAGCCATGCGTCACGAAGGCTGCCGAAACCGGCAGCATCAGCGCCAGCACCCCCATCAGCACCAACCCGCCCGCCATGCCGAAAATCCCCGACAGCAGGGCTGTCAGAAAGGCTGTGACGACGAGGAGGAGGGCGGCGAGGGTGGTCAAAATCTATCTATTTTTCCGTTCGCATCGAGCGTAGTCGAGATGCCCCGCACCCTTCACGGTGTCTCGACTTCGCTCGACACGAACGGAACCTCGAATAACCATCAAAGCCCCTGCACCGCCGCCAACACCTCTTCGGCATGCCCCTTGACCTTAACCTTGCGCCAGACACGGGCGACTTTGCCGTCCTTGCCGATCAGGAATGTGCAGCGTTCGATGCCCATATATTTCTTACCATAAAGCGATTTTTCGACCCAGACGCCCATCTGTTCGGTCGCATCACTTTCCTCATCAGACAGCAGGCTCACCGTCAGTCCATATTTGTCGGCAAATTTGGCGAGTTTTGCCGGTGTGTCCTTCGACATGCCATAGACCGTGACGCCTGCTTTCCGAAATTCGGCCGCTAGCGCCGTGAAATCCTTTGCCTCGTTGGTGCAGCCCGGCGTGTCGGCCTTGGGGTAATAATAGAGGACAAAGGGCCCTTTGAGATCAGCCAGCGCAACTGCATTTCCGGCGCTGTCTTTCACACTCACCGTGGGTAGGGTTTCGCCTATATCAGTCATTTTCCTGGCTCCTGCTTGCTCGTTGCGTAGCTGTCCCACGCATCCTTGATCAGTTTTTTCGCATCCGCAACCGCTGCCATCAGCGCGGTCCAGTCGGCCTGCCCCAGCGCCTTTGCGACCAATGCCTGTGCGGCCTCCCCCGGCTCCTGATCGTCGGGAGCCACCAGCCGCAGCATTACCAGCAATCGCGACAGCAGCGCCTGTGCTTCGGCAAAGCCAGTAGGCAGCAATCCAGCCGTTGTCAGCGCCTTAGCTGCCTCGTCGAGTCGCGGAGTAAAGGCGGTACGCAATTCAAGCTGACGCGCATGGATGGCAAATTCGGCATCGACCAGCCCGCCGGGACACAGCTTAACATCCAGCGGCCCCTTGGGTGGCTTATGCTCCGCCATTTCGGCGCGCATTTCGGGGATGTCCTTGCGCAGCTTTTGCGGATCTCGCTCGATGTTCAGTATATCGGCAATGACGGCCTCTACCGCCGCCCGCGCATCCTCAGAACCATAAACCACCCGCGCACGAGTCAGTGCCATATGCTCCCACGTCCAGGCATCCTCGCGCTGATATTTGGCAAAGCTGTCGAGCGAGGCGCAGAGCAGCCCTTGCGTTCCCGAGGGCCGCAATCTGGTGTCGACCTCGTACAGCGCGCCGGTCGCGGTCGGCACCGACAGTGCCGCCACCACCCGCTGCCCAAGCCGGTTGAAATATTGTGTTGCCCCCAACGGACGTCGTCCGTCCGATTCAACCCCATGTTCACCGGTAAACAATAGCACAAGGTCAAGGTCCGAGGCGTGGGTCAGCGCCTCTCCCCAATCGCCCAAAGGCAAGGATCACCAGTTCGCCACCCGGAACTCTACCGTGCGCTTCCTCATATTGCTCGAGGGTGGCCCGCGTCAGCCGGTCAATCGCGACATCGGCAAGCCAGGCATAGGCACGCGAAACATCGATCGGGTCTTGACGCCCCTCAACCAGTTGCACGCCCAACGCAAATCGCTTTTCGCCGACAAAGGCGCGAACAAGGTCGAGCAAATATTGATAATCGTCATCGACAGTTCGCGCCGCCAATTCCGCCGCCAATGCCTCCCGGCCTTCCGGCAGATCGAGCGCCGAGGTATCAATCATGCCGTCGAGCAATTCGCTGCGCCGCGCCAAGGCATCGGCCAGTGTCGGCGCGTAACTCAGCACATCGCCGAGCAGCTTGAGGAGGCCGGGGCGCGCGTCGAGCAAGTTGAAGAAATTGATCGCACTGGGCAGCGCCTCGATCAGATTGTCGAAACGTGCCAATGCCGCTTCGCTGTCGGGCGCCTCCGCCAGCGCCTCCATGATTTTGGGCAGAACGCCTTCAAATGCCTCACGCGCCGAGGTGGAACGGATCGCCCGCAACTGCCCGCTGCGCCACCGCGCCAGCCGCTGCGCCACCGCCGCTGCGTCGGCATAGCCCATATCCGACAATTGCTCTTCAAGCGGCAGACCGTCATCGGCCAAGCGGCGGGGGCGATCTTCCTCTTCGCCTGCGAGTCCGTCGTAAATTGAGCCGACTTCGGTCACCACTGGCTGCAACAGGCTGACCAGCGCCTTGCCGTCTTTCAACCCGTGCAGTCGCGCCACCCGGTCAAGTTCGGCTTCATCCTCGGGCAGGCTGTGGGTCTGCCGGTCATCGACCATCTGCAGGCGGTGTTCGATAGTGCGCAGCAATTCGTAGGCCGTGGTCAAGACTCGTGCATCATCGGCACCGATCCGCTCACCCGCCGCCAGTGCAGCCAAAGCAGTTCGGGTGTCGGCCATGCGCAGGCCGGGGTCGCGCCCACCATGGATCAGCTGATGCGCTTGTGCAAAAAATTCGCATTCGCGGATGCCGCCTCTGCCGCGCTTCAGATCATAGCCGGGGCCAAGCTCCTGCCCCTTGTGATAATGGTCGCGTATCTGTCCGCTCATGTCGCGAATATTGGCGATCTGCCCGAAATCAAGACTGCGCCGCCAGACAAAGGGCTGGATGCTTTTGAGGAAATAATCGCCCAGCGCGCGGTCGCCCGCTGCGGTCCGGGAGCGAATGAAGGCCGCCTGTTCCCAGGCCAAGGCACTCGATTCATAATAGCTGATTGCAGCCTCAATCGGCAGCGTGATCGGGGTGACTTCGGGTGAAGGCCGCAACCGCATATCGACGCGAAAGACATAGCCATGTTCGTCGCGGGCGCTGAGCAGTTCGACCACACGCTTACCGATGCGCACTGCGCTGTCGGCGACATCCTCTCGCTCACGGTGCGGCAGCGTTTCGGGATCGTACAGAAATATCGGGTCGATGTCTGAGCTATAATTCAACTCCTGCCCGCCATGCTTGCCGAGGCCGATCACAGCAAAGCCCTGTACCGGCGCGTCGGGCACCCGTTCGGCAAAGGCCGCGGCAATAGCGATGTCGAGCGCGGTGTCTGCAAAGTCTGAAAGGATGCGGGTGACTTTGGTCAAATCCCAGACTCCCGCCAGATCGGCAATCGCGGTGACCAATGCAACCCCTTGTCGTTGCTTCCGCAAAGTCGCGCCGGGATTGTCCTCCACCATGACCGCAAGTGCCTGCGCCAGCGCCTCGTCAAACGCGCCTTTTTCGAGCAGCACGACCAGATCGGGTTGGCGCTCAATCAAGCTGGCAAGAAATGGGCTATTGGTCCGGGCGCGGGTGATAGCTTCCATGGTCAGCGCTTTTTCTTGTCAATCAGCACGTCTTGCTGCCAGCGGCTCGGCGCTTTATCGGTGCGGTGGATACAGCCCTGCCAGCAGCAAGGGCGTTTCTTGCCTTCGCGCAGCTCTTCGCCAGTCCGCCGGATACGCTTCGCGCGGGTTGCGGGCTGTTTGGCATCTTCTACCCAACAGATAAATTCGTTGCGGCCCAGCGGCGTGATATTCTGCCAAAGCGCGAACAGCTCTGCATCGGATATCAGCGCATCCCCCAAATCGGCAGGGACTTGATGGACAGTGCCTTGGGCGATCTCTTGAGCCATGCGCAGTGACTATCGCTATTTGTGCAAATAGTCGCGCCGGAAATCGATGGCAAAGGCCGCAAACCGCCCTCCCGCAATCGCACTCCGCATCGTCGCCATCAGGCTTTGGTAAAAATGCAGATTGTGCTGGGTCATCAGCATCGCCCCCAATATTTCGCCCGACCGCACCAGATGATGCAGATAGGCGCGGCTCCATGTGGTGCAGACCGGGCAGTCGCAACGCTCGTCCAGCGGCCCTTGGTCCTCTGCATGTTTGGCGTTGCGAATGTTGACCGGGCCGTTCCAGGTGAATGCTTGCCCGTTGCGGCCCGAGCGCGTCGGCAGCACGCAGTCGAACATATCAACCCCGCGCTCGACCGCGCCGACCAGATCGTCGGGTTTGCCCACCCCCATCAGGTAACGCGGTTTGTCGGCGGGCAGCATGTCCGGGGCGAAGTCGAGGCAGCCAAACATCGCCTCCTGCCCTTCTCCCACCGCAAGCCCGCCTATGGCATAGCCGTCAAAACCAATGTCTATCAGAGCGTCGGCGCTTTCCTGACGCAGACCCGCATCGAGCGAACCTTGCTGGATACCAAACAAAGCGGCGCGCTCCGCATGCTCGCCGCCGCTGTCAAAGCCGTCGCGCGACCGCTTCGCCCAGCGCATCGATAGCGCCATCGACTTTGCTGCCTCTTCCCGGCTAACGCCATTGGCCGGACATTCGTCAAAGGCCATGACAATGTCCGAACCCAGCATGCGTTGAATTTCCATCGACCGTTCGGGACTCAAAACATGCCGCGATCCGTCCAAATGGCTCTTGAAGGTCACGCCATCCTCGGTGATTTTGCGCAAACTCGACAAGCTCATCACCTGATATCCGCCGCTGTCGGTCAATATCGGGCGGTCCCAGCCCATGAATTTGTGCAATCCCCCCAGCCGCGCCATGCGTTCGGCTGTCGGGCGCAGCATCAGATGATAAGTGTTGCCCAAAATGATATCGGCCCCCGTCGCACGCACTTCAGCGGGGCGCATTGCCTTAACCGTTGCGGCGGTGCCGACAGGCATGAAGGCAGGCGTGCGGATTTCACCACGCAACATCTGGATGCTGCCGGTGCGGGCTTTGCCGTCGGTGGCAGAGATGGAAAAGGCGAATCGTTCGGCCATGCGCATCCCCATAGCAGCCCAGACCGCTGCGCCAAGGCAGCACTGGCGATACGAAACCATTGGCGCTAAGGCACAAAACATGGAGGACAGTGGCCCGAAACAGCTTAGCCGGATAGCTGGCGCGCTGATCGTAGCGGCTTCGCTTGCCAGTTGCGGCGACGGCACCACCGCGATTTCCTATGACAGTACTGATAAGGGGCTGAAAATGCCCGAGCCCAAAAAAGCCGACCGAGAGAAATGCTATGGCATTGCGCTCGCCCAGTTTAACGATTGTGCCGCCGGACCAAAGACCGACTGCGCCGGCACCGCCACCAAAGACTATATGCCAGACCGCTGGAAATATGTCGGGCGCGGCCAATGCGAAAAACTGGGCGGAAGCCTGATCCCTGGCGAACCACTTCCCGATGACAATGGCTGACAGCGCAGCGCAAGCTTTGGCGAAAGCCGCCGCGATGCTCGAAAGTGTCAGCGAAACTCCGCGCCTCGATGCCGAGATTTTGCTGGCGCATGCGGCGGGGATAGTGCGAAGCGCACTGCTCCCCCAATTGCGCGACCTTCCCGTTCCCGGCGGTTTCGCCGCGCTGGTGCAACGCCGGCTGTCGCATGTGCCGGTCGCTTATATCACCGGAAGCCAGCCTTTTTGGGACATAGAGCTAGCCGTCACTCCAGACGTATTGATTCCGCGCGCTGACAGTGAGACCTTGATTGAGGCCGCGATTGGCTATTTCGACCAACACCATCCTCGCTCGATCCTTGATTTGGGTACAGGGTCAGGCGCCTTGTTGCTGGCGGCGCTTTCGGCCTTTCCGCAGGCATCCGGTATTGCCATCGACGCAAGCGCAGCCGCGTTGACGGTCGCATCGGTCAATGCCGAGCGACTTGGCTTTGCCCATCGCACCCGCTTTCTGCACCGTAGCTGGCGCGATGCGGGGTGGGCGGACGATCTAGGGCAGTTTGATCTCATCCTCTGCAATCCGCCCTATGTCGAAAGCGAAGCTGCCCTAGCCCCTCAAGTGCGCGACTTTGAACCGGCATCGGCATTGTTCGCCGGAGCCGACGGACTCGACGATTATCGCGTTGTGATTCCACAGATACCCGAACTGCTGTCACCACAGGGGCTAGCACTGTTCGAAATAGGCAAAGGTCAGGAACCGGCTGTTTCGATCTTGGCGCAAGCGGCATCAATGACCGTTACCCAGCACCACGATCTTGCAGGGATAGTTCGTTCGCTTGGTCTCACCCACAGCACCAGTGGATAAATTTTGCTTGGATTCGAGCGAATCACGGGCTAGGGCAGTAAAAGTCTCGCAGCGATGTGGCCCCTATGCGGCCCTTTTTGCGAAACTGCCCCAACGCATTTGATGGCTATCGGGAACCGCACAGGGCGGCGCGTTACGGGCAAAAAGACCGACAATAGGGTTGCTATTTATCAAGGACGGACAAGTCTTTATGAACAACAGGCAGACCAGCCGCCGTCGCGGCAGGGGCAATAATCGCGCGCAAAGTAACAACCGCAATGGTTATGACAACCAGAACCGGATCGACAACCGCGCACGCGGCAATGCTGCCCAGATGCTGGAAAAATACAAGAAGCTGGCTCAGGACGCGCAATTGAATGGCGATCGGGTGCAAGCTGAATATTTCCACCAGTTTGCCGACCACTATTTCCGCGTGCTTGCCGATTATCGCAGCCGCCAGGAAGAAAGCCGTCCGCAACGCAACGAATGGCGTGGCGATGACCGCGAAGGCGGCGAACGCGACTGGCGCGATGAAGATCGTGGCAATCAGGCAAACGAAAACGGTGACGAAGACACGTTCAACACCGAAATCGAATCCGATGTGCGGACCGATGACGAGGGCGAGCCTGTTCGTGCCGAACGCAACGACCGCCGCCCGCAGCGCAACACCCGCAATGATCGTGGCGAACGCAATGATCGCGGAGATCGCAACAACCGGAACAACGACCGTGGCGAGCGCAACGACCGCAACCCGCGCGGCAACAACGACCGGCGCGAACGCTATGCCGATGATGGTGATCGCGGCAATGGCGGCGAAGGCATCGATCTGGCGGTTCTACCCCCATCCATCGGCGTCTTTGACGAAGGCTCAAACGAACCCGAAGCCGTTGAGGCCAAGCCCGCCCGCAAGCCGCGTACCCGTCGTCCCAAAACAGCGAATGACGAAGAGGTTGTCACTGCAGCAGAATGATGCACCGGGTCGTTAAGGCTCTGGTCATTTGACGAATTTTACTTCACCCTGCGTTGGTCCAACACAGGGGAGAAGCTTTCATGCGCGCATCGTGGTTTTTGGTTGCAGGGGGCCTCATCGCAGCAGCACCCTTGCTGGCACAATCGGCGACTTCGGTCGCTATCCCCGGTGAAGCCACCGCGCAGGGCGATGTCGCGGTCACCATTTACCAGAACAGGCAAAGCCTTGTGCAGGATACCCGCAAGGTCACCCTGCCCGGCGGTCGGCACAAGCAGGACTTCCCGATGTTTCGGCACAGATCCGCGCCGAGACCGTTACCCTGACCGGACCCGGCATTGGTATTGTCGAACAGAATTTCGACTATGACCTGCTGACTCCTGCCAAGCTGATGGAAAAGGCTGTCGGCCAAACAATCACGCTTGTCCGCACCAACCCGGCGACCGGAGCAGAAAACCGGGTTCGGGCGAAGGTGCTGGCGGCCAATGGCGGCGTTGTCTTGCAGATCGGCGACACCATCGAGGTGCTGCGCGACGACGGTCTGCCTGTCCGCGTTATTTTCGACAAGGTCCCCCCAAATCTGCGCGCGCGCCCGACGCTGTCGGTGACGCTGGAGTCTAAGGGCGGCACTGTTCCCGCCACGCTCACCTATCTTACCCCCGGGCTGGGCTGGACAACCGACTATGTCACCTTGTTCGACGATGCCAAACAGACGATTGACGTGCAGGGCTGGGTGACGCTGACCAACAACACCGGCACGGATTATACCAATGCCGATGTGCTGCTGGTCGCGGGCAATCCCAATAATGGCGGCGGTCGGCGCAATTGGCAGACCCCTTGGAATGGCTCGACCGAAACGATCGACGAGGCCGGAACCGAAAGCAATGAGCGCGAGCGGCTGGGCGACTATTATCTTTATCCGTTGGGTGAACGCACCACCATTTCCAATGCGCAGCAGAAGCAGGTCAGCTTCCTCGACGTGAAGGCTGCCCCTGCACGTAGCACTTATGAGTTTAACAATGGCTGGCTCGCCACCAACGATGCCGCCAGCGCCTCATCGGTGCTCAAATTCTCGACCTCGCGTGCCGGTGGCTTGGGCGATCAATTGCCCGCTGGCACAATGCGCGTCTATATGCGCGACAAGCGCGGCGACCCGCAATTCATTGGCGAAAGCGGCATAGAAGCCACCCCGATGGGCAGCGCAATGTCGATCCGCACCGGTGAGGCCTTTGACGTGAAAGTCAAAACCGTTGTCGCCGAACGCACCCGCGTCAACAACCGCCGCTGGAAAACGCGGATGGTCTATGAACTCACCAACGCCCGCAACAACCCGATCACGGTCGATCTGGGCCAAAACGGGCTGTGGGGCGATGTGAAGATCACCGAACAAAGCCTGGAAGGCAAACGCGTTTCCGCCGACCGTGTCGAATGGAGCGTGCCGGTGCCCGCCAATGGCAAGGCCACACTGACCGCGACGTTTGACAGCCGGTATTGAGCGCATGAGGTTGTGGCGACAAAAATCCTCCCTGAGCTTGCTCGGGGAGGGGGACCGCCGCGAAGCGGTGGTGGAGGGGAATGAGATGTTGCATTTCGATCCCCTCCGGCAGTCGCTTGCGCGCCTGCGTCCTCCCCGAGCAAGCTGTGGGCGGATTTTGGTGTTGCTCACCCTCCTCCCCTCCCCAGCATTCGCGCAAAGCATCACCACCTCCGCTGAACCAGAAGCCGTCTCGCTCACCGTCTATCGCGCGCCGGAGCGGGGTGAGCGGCCGATCGACAAGAATTGGCCATCGGGCTATGCGCTGGTCACGGAAACCCGCACTGTCACCATTCCGGCGGGCGAAAGCCTGATCCGGTTTGAAGGTGTGGCAGAGGGATGTTCCCCGAAAGCGCGATTGTCACTGGCCTGCCCAAAGGTGTGCGCGAAAAAAATCGCGATGCCCGGCTGCTGTCGCCTTCCGGCCTTGTCGATGCCTATCTGAAACGCGAAGTCACGCTGACCCGCACCAGCAAGGCAACGGGCCAGACGCGCGAGCAAAAGGCGGTGATCACCGCCGGACCCTATGGCGGCGTCATTTTGCAAACCGAAGAGGGTTATGAGGCGTTGCACTGCACCGGCCTGCCCGATCGGATGCGCTATGGCGGCGTGCCTGAAAATCTCTCTGCCAAGCCGACGCTGTCGGTGATCACGCAAAGCGACAGCGCGGTGACGGTAAAGCTGACGCTCACCTATATGGCATCGGGCTTTGACTGGCAGGCCAATTATGTCGCGCAGGTCAAGGGCCCTGAAGACGGCGCCCCTGCCCCTGCGACCGGCAAGGAAAAGGTCGATATTTTCGCCTGGCTGACCTTGGCCAATGGCGGCAATCAGAGCTTCTTGAACGCCAATACCATGGCGATTGCGGGCGAACCCAATCGCGAGCGGCGCGGCGCGCAGGCGCGGCCAACCGGAGGCCCGCTGAACCTGACTTGCTGGCCGATGCAACGCACGCATCAAGTCCTCTATAATCTGGGTTATGATCCTTATCTTTACGCGCCTCCACCGCCGCCGGCATACGTAGCCCCGATGGCCGCCTATATGGAAGCGGATGCGGAAGCGGTGGTCGTAACCGGATCGCGGATGAAAAATGCCGCCATGGCCCCCGTCGCGGTGGTGGTGGCCGAGCAGGAGGATCTGGGCGACCTGAAACTCTATCGCGTTCCCGAACCCGTCACCGTCAATGCCAAGGGGCAGAAACAGGTGGCGATGATCGTCAAACCCGGCGCGAGCCTGGATCGTATCTATTCGGCCTCGGTTAATGACAATTATGGCGACGGGGGCGAAAGCTACCCAACCGCCATTCTGCTGCGCGGTGAAAACCGCAAGGACAAGGGGTTGGGCGTGCCGATGCCGTCTGGTCAGGTGCTGGTCTATGAAGACAGCCGCTGTGGCCCATTAATGGCAGGACAAGCGAGCCTGAAGGACCGCGCTGTAGGAGATGAGGTCGAGATGCTGGTCGGCACGTCTTCCGACGTTCGCTACAAGGTGACGCCCCTGGCCGAAAGCAAAAGCAAACGCACCTTCCGCATCGAACTGAGCAACGCGCGCAACGAGCCGGTCAATGTCGAAGTCGAATTCCCCTTCGAGCTTAACGGCAAACCCAAAGGCATTGCCAAAGTCGATGGCATCCCCACCTGGAAAGTCACGCTGCCCGCAAATGGTGAAGCGACTTTGAACTATGCGGTGAAGTTGCGGTAAGGACACAAACGCGATTTTACAGAATTGTGTACCGGTTCGCCGTACGCCCTCTCATCCCCTGACAATTGGCGATAATAAACTGGGCCGGATTGCGGTGCCCATACCCCAGTCGCAATCCGGCACTTTTATAAAAACAATATCTGGAGGTTGCGTGTCTGTTTCAGTTAAAGATCTCATCGACGAATCGTTGAGCCATCGCGCCGTTTCTCATCCCTATTTGCAAGCGCTCGGCTCAGCTGACCTTCCCGATGTCGGTTGGGCATTGCGCGACTTTGCCGAGCAATATTACGGCTATTCACTCCACTTCCCGCGTTATCTGACCACGGTGATTTCCAAGCTGGAAACGCCGGCTCACCGGACCAGCCTTCTGCAAAATCTGATGGAAGAATCGGGCATGTATGAAGAGGAAGAATATGCCGAACTCGCCGCTGTTGGCGTCGAACGCGAATGGATTGAGGGCGTTCCGCATCCGCAGCTGTTCCAACGCTTCCGCGAAGCCAGCGGCATAACCGCGCCCCATTCGTCCGAAGACGAAGCGATCGAGCTGGTCTGCTGGCGCGAATCTTTCATCGCCACCCTTACCTATGGGTCAGCCGCAGAGGCGATCGGCGCATTGGGGCTGGGTACCGAGAATATCGTCAGCACCATCTACCTGCCCTTTGTCGAGGCGCTGTCCCACACCGATCTTCATTCCAGAGACACGGTTTTCTTCCCGCTGCATACGGCTGTTGATGATCATCATCAGGAGGCGCTGGAAGAAATCTCGCTGGTCTTTGCCGCCACCCCGACCGGCAAGGGTGATCTGCGCCGGGGGATGATCAAGGCCTTGTCGCTGCGCTCATCCTTCTGGGACTGGATGTACCAGCGCGCGCTGACCTGCCCAAGTCAAAAGGCGATGGCATTCGCCTCCTGATCGCCTGTTTGAAATTCAATCCTGTTTATAGGGACACTCTTCCAATGAATGCCGATGTGCTGACCATCATCAAGAATATCGAGGATCGCAAACCACTCGCCACAGGCCATGCTTCGCATGAGTTTCATGTCAATCCGCTGGAAAGTCACCGCGAGCTATATCGCAACCGGAACCCGAAACTGAACATCGACTTTTCGGTCGAGGTGCTGGATTTTCCAGGAACGCAAACCTTTGACGCGCGGATCGTGCGGATTGCGGCGGGCTGCAACAATGAAATGCACAAACACGCCCATGAATCGCTGTTTTTCATCATCAGCGGCGAGGCGGAAGTGCGCATTGGTATCGAGGCTGTCCGGGTAAATAGCGGCGGTGTCGCATTTGTCCCGCGCTGGGCGTTTCATCAAACCAGCAACATGTCGCAAACCGAAGAACTGGTCATTCTGGCGATAACCGATTTCGCACTGACCAAGGCAGTGCTTGGCGATTATGACAAGCGAACCCGGTTAGCCGTTGAGGGCCCCGATGTCGTTGAGCATGTCTGACACCGGCCATTTGTTTATATTAGGGATTTCTCACGAAATCGGGCAGACCACCGCCTGAAGCGCAACCAATAGAGGAAATTTGCGATGATCTGGTTCCGGTTAAGTTTGCTCGGCACTGCGGCTTTGATTGCGGTATCATTTATTGGCCGCAATCCGCGGCTGCGCAGACATTTGTCTGCCCCAGCGGTCCTGGTCCGGGCGAGGTTCAGGTCGGCACCACCGGCGGTTCGGGCGGTGTTGCGGTCATCCCGATCTGCGCATCGGACGGTAGTGCGGATTCGTCCGATGAGGGCGGCCCAGCCGACGACGGTCCGGTTTGGGAAAGCCGCTGGGGTGCGATCGCGCGCGGCAAAGCAGGCGGATGGGGTGCCGTGACCGACATGGTGAACGAGAAAAGCGCGGCCAAAGCGGCGCTCAAGCAATGCAAAGCCACCGCCGATACCAAAAGTGCCGACTGCAAGATTTCGCTCACCTATTACGATCAATGTGTCGCCTATGTCTGGGGTTCGGCAGGGGGGGTTGCGTCAGCCGCAGTCGACCTGCCAACCGCCAGCGAGCAAGGCCTGAAAAAATGCCGCGAGACATCGAGCGACTGCGAAATCCTCTACAGCGCGTGCAGCCTGCCACAGCGAGTCAATTAGGGTTTGGGCGGCTTAGTATTAGGGGAGGACGAGAATTAGCGACCGGAGTCTTGAGCTTGTCGAAGGACGCCTCAAGGTTCGCGCTGAAACGATGAAGCGCCGTTGGGCTTTGCCCGCTTTTGGCACCGGAAATGCTCGGGGCTAACGGTACAATGTAATGTCATCGTCTCAAGGCAGTTTCGGCGCCAAGTCTTAGCGCCTCTCCGACACCGGTGAAATGGAATATTTATTTTAAATATCAATGGATTAATTTTAATTGGCCTAACCCACACCATCGTGACGATGCCGCCGTGATCGTGTCAACTTAGGCTGGCCGATACCAGCTACCCCTCAGGCAGTGCCCTTGGCCGGTGGTTCTCATCCAGTGCAACAAATGTGAACAGCCCTTCGGTCACCTTCACCTGCTGGTCGCCGCGATCACGGGTGGCGATGACTTCCAGCCGGATCGCCATCGAGGTTCGCCCACGCCGTTCGAGCCAGCCATAGACCGAGATGATGTCGCGCATCAGGATTGGCGCGATGAACTCCATTTTTCGATCGCCACAGTTGCGCAGGCACCTTGGCAAATCTTGCTGGCGATGATGCCGCCGGCAATGTCCATTTGTGCCAGCACCCAGCCGCCAAAAATATGGCCGTTGGAATTGATATCCGCCGGACGCGGGCTGACCCGCAGGATCGGGTCGTTGCGCTGATGCTCTGGCGGGGCGGCGTCGCTCACCGGTCAGCCTCATCGGCAAAGGGGTCTTCGATCGATTCGTCATGCCCGGTGCCGCTCGAAAGGAACACCAGCCCCATCAATGCCGACATGAGCATCATTGCAACCATAATTCCCAGACCGGTCGCGATATAGAAATGGATAGAGACAAAGCCATTGCGATACCAAAACAGGGTCAGTGCCGCTGTGGTGACAACCAGCGTGAAAGCGAACATCCAAGCGATCAACCGCCGATAGCGCGCCCAGGCGAGCGCGGCATAATCAGGATCATCAAGGCGCGAAGGAAGGCTCACATTTTCACCGCGGCTGCGTCTATGCTATGCACGGGGCAGAGGCAAGCAGAGAGGAGTCGCAAATGACGATTGCAGCAATCCTGAAGGAGCGAAGCGGGGACATTTTCAAGGCATCAGTGGGTGAGAGCGTGCGTGATGCCGCCGCCGATCTTGCCGAAAAGCGTATTGGTGCGCTGCCGGTGGTCGAAGGGGACGCGGTTGTCGGCATATTCTCCGAACGCGACGTGATTTACGGGCTTGCACGCCAGGGGGCGTCGATGCTCGACATGCAGGTCGGGCAAGTGATGACCGCACCCGCGATCACCGTGACCTCGGATACTCCGGTGCTTTCGGCACTTTCGCTGATGACCAAAAGGCGCATTCGCCATTTGCCGGTGGTCGATGACGGGCGGCTGGCGGGATTTGTTTCGATTGGCGATCTGGTCAAATGGCGGATCGAAAAGATCGAGGCCGAGGCATCGGCAATGCGCGACTATATCCAGATGGCGTGATTTTCGCAGGCCGTAACAATTTGTAAATCTGATCGAACTCCTTCGATCACGGCAGGTTAATCGTTATGGCAGTTTAAAATGATATGCAGACTCATAAACCTAGGACGTTGTGAGAAAACAGTAAGTCATCAAAGCTTATGCGAATGGAGATTAGCAGATTGGGACGGTTACACATGGCAACCATGGGTTTCCGCCATAGGACGCGACGCAAAACGCCGCGCAGTCTAACCCAATGCGCGCTAGCAATATTGGCATTGCTATTCTGCATTTTTCTAACCCCTCCCGCCGCGCACGCCCAGATCCAGCGCACGATTGTCAATGGCGGTTTCGAGGCCAATAATCCGGGCGGTGCCGGAGCCGCGACTTTTCAACTTTTCCCCAACGCCAGCGTTCCCGGTTGGGACGCGGTCGGTGGCAGCGTCGAATTGTGGGACAATAATTTCCAGAGCGTTCCCGCAGCTGAAGGCGTTGTCTTTGCCGAGCTGAATGTGAACGGTCCGGACACCTTTTACCAGAATATCTGTGTGCTTAGTGGCGACAGTTTCGCTTGGCGCTATCGGCACCGGTTCCGGGCAAGCTCACCCTCTCCGCAGACCGTCTTTTTTGAAATAGCCAATAGTTCGGCAACGGTGCTGCAATTGATCGACACGTCGTCGCTGACTTCGGCAGCCGGCGCCTGGACCACCCGATCCGGCACCGCCACCTATGCCGGGGTGAGCGGTACACAAAGGGTGCAGTTGCGAACGACGACGGCTGGCGGGGCGGGCAATTTGCTCGACGATTTCAGCATGGGGCTGAGGCCGGTGGTGGAATTGTCCACCGCTGCAACCACTGCCGACGAAGCCGCAGTTGGTCCGACACTACCCGCAATCCGGGTCAACGGAACCGTCGTGACTGCATTCACTGTCCAAGTGAGCGCAAGCGGCACTGCTACATTGGGGAGCGATTATACCACCCCGTCTGGAACAGCGACGATCAGTGTCAATATTCCCGCAGGAACCTACGCAAATACAGATTTCCCATTGGGCATTACGATCATTCACGACGGATCGACCGAGGCTTCGGAGACAATCCAGTTGCAATTGGCGGCGAACAATGCGGTCTATGCAAGGTCATCCACCGCGACGTGCGGCAATGCAGCGATCATCAATGCTGTGCATACAATTACCGATACGCCCCTACCAATCGTCGCCAATCCCGACGCAGCCATAGGCGTCAATGGCTTTACCGGGGTCAGCGGGCTGTACAATGTCCTTGGCAATGACAGTTTCAATTCCGCTTTGGCGACCATCGCGCAGGTGACGATTGCGGAATTGACCGCAGCGACGCCAATCGATGGGGGACCAGTGCCAACGCTCGATACTGCAACAGGCGCGCTGTCGGTCCCTGCGGGAACTCCGGGCGGTATCTATACGACCCTTTACCGGATCTGCGAAATAGCATTTCCCGCCAATTGCGCGACAGCGACTGCTTCCGTCACAGTCGATTCCTATGCAGATTTACGAAACGAAATGGACCAGGCCGCAGACAGCGTTGTTTCAGGCTTGCCGACTAGTTATTCGTTGGTCGTCACCAATAGCGGGCCCTCGCGCGTAACCGGGGCCATTGTCACCGATACACCGGTCGCAGGGATAAGCTGCCCCGCCTCCAACCCAGTCAATATCAGCGGCGCTGGCATTCCACCGGGTAGCTTCACCGTCGCTGACTTGATCGGCACCGGCATCACGCTCGCGACATTATTGTCTGGACAAGCCGCGACGTTGACATTCGACTGTGTGGTTGACTGAACGCAATCAGTCGCCCGTGACAGGTTTGACACTGAATTTTGTTCGCTTTATGTTCATATAATCGATTCGCTACAATTTGGGAGCTGCCGCCATGTCCGACCTGTTATTTTACACAAACCCTATGTCGCGCGGTCAGATTGCCCGCTGGGCGCTGCACAAGGCAGGCGCGGAGTATGAGCAGGTATTGCTCGACTATGACGGGGCGATGAAAAGCGAGGCCTATCTTGCGATCAATCCGATGGGCAAGGTTCCAGCCATCGTCCATCGCGGACAGGTCGTCACCGAATGCGCGGCGATCTGCGCCTATCTCGCGGATGCCTTCCCCGACGCAGGGCTCGCCCCGCAGGCGCGCGAACAGGCCGATTATTATCGCTGGCTATTCTTTGCAGCAGGGCCGGTCGAAGCGGCGATCACCAATCGCATGTTGGGAGTTGAAGTGTCGCCCGAACGCGAAAAATCGGCAGGCTATGGCACTTATGATCTGATGGTTTCGGTTCTCGAAAATCTGTTCAAGGACCGCAATTTTGTCTGCGGAGACCGTTTCACCGCTGCCGACGTCTATGTCGGATCGCAAGTGCTGTGGGGCGTACAGTTCGGCACGCTGCCCAAGCTGCCCGGGTTTGAGGCCTATGCTGCACGGCTGAGCGAACGCCCAGCCTATCAGGCGGCGAAGGCCATTGACACGCAACTGATCGCCGAGGCGCAAGCCGCCAACGGCTGATTATTTGGTCTTTGGCGGCGTGGTTGTGGGCGCAGTCGCGGTTGGCGCAGGCGTTACCGCTGGCGTCGTGGTTGCAACCACCGGTGCAGGCTGCGGGCCATAGCGCAGGTTCCAGTCGACAATGTCGCGCTGATACTGCTCATAGGCGGCGTAGAAGCGCAGGAAAATGCCGTCGATATCGTTCAATCCGCCAATCGAATATTCGGGCAAGGCAGTCAGCGGTAGCGCAATGACTTCGCGCGATTTTGTCAGCGATGCGTTGCAATATTCGGCACGCACCGGCGGGAAAGCGAAGAAATTGTACAATTCTGTCATCCGCTGATCGCGCACGCGCAACGCATTTTGGCCGGGGTAGCGCTTGCGGAACTCATTATCGACCGCGAGGTTGGTCTGGTTGAGCCGCGATTTGTGGAGCGCGATATATCGATTGTAATTCTGCGCAATCTCGCCCCAGACAGGGCCCTGACAATTGAGCGCGGCGACGTTCAGCGCCGCACGGAAATGCCAGATCTGCTCTTCGCGCGACAGGTTGCGATTGGGCGTGATGCGCACACCATCGGCTCCGACAGCTGGCAGTTTGGTAGAGGAAGCAGCTCCGCCCGGAGGCAGCGGCATAGCGGGAGGAGGAGGAGGAGGAGCGACGACAACTGGCGGCGGCGGCGGTACGGGTATCGGCTTGGGCGCTGGCTTTGGCCCGCAGGCGGCAAGCGTGCCCAGCACGAATATGATCGACAAATCCCTACCCAGATTTTTCCGCTCCACCAATCCCGCTCCCACCATGATCGAAAATATGTCTGAAACCGCCTTCAACACATTGCTGTGCAAAAATAAAGCGCAGATCGTTGAACGGGCCATGAATAAGGCCCGGCAGTTTCCCACCGGGCCTCATCAAGCCAAGCCGCCTAGGCGGCCTTGCGCTTTGGTTCAGTCGTCGCCGTCGAGGAAGCTCAGCAGGAACTGGAACATGTTCACGAAATCGAGATACAGGTTCAACGCGCTCATGATTGCCATTTTGCCAAGCGATTCATGGCCGGCAAAAGCCACATATTCGCTCTTGATCCGCTGCGTGTCATACGCCGTCAGGCCAGCAAAGATCAGCACGCCCAGCGCACTGATCACCATTTGCATGGTCGATGAACCCAGAAACAGATTCACAACCATCGCGAGCAAAAGCCCGACAACGCCCATGATCAGAAAGCTGCCCCAGCCGGTCAGGTCTTTCTTGGTGGTATAACCCCACAGGCTGAGCGACAGGAAGGCTGCTGCGGTGATGAAAAAAGTCCGCGCGATCGATTCGCCTGAAAAGACAAGGAAAATCGAAGACATGGACAGCCCCATGACCGTCGCAAAAGCCCAAAATGCCACCTGCAATCCACCGGTCGTCATTTTGTGCGCACGAGCGCCGATGAGGAAGATGAACGCCAAAGGCGCGAACATCAGCACGTAGCGCAGCGGTGTCGACAACACTTGTAAGGCCAGCCCGGACTGGGCAAATACCAACGCAATGATGCCGGTCAGCAGCACTGCCGACGCCATATAGTTGTAAACCTTAAGCATGTGGGACCGCAGCCCCTGGTCGATCGCGGCCGAACCGATAGCACGGCCATCGACCGTTACCCCCGCATTATTCGGGGCAATTCGTGGATCAGGCCATTCAGCCATGATGAAAGTCTCCTCAAATCAGCGGCACCATAGCCGCTTGAGTGTAATATCGGATGAAAGCGGTAAGATTTCAAGTGAAAGTGGACGGTGTCATATTCCGAAAAAGGGCATCAAGCCGAATATGGAAATGTAAAATTGCAGGGCTAGCCAATTTATCACTTCCAAAAGAATAGGCCCAATCTAATCTGCTCTCGCATTTGGAAGGTGAAGAACAGGTGAAGACGTTTGGGGAGGGGTGTTATGAAGTCGATTGTGTCATTTGTGTTTGCGATCATATTCTGGTCACCTGTGCAGGCTCAAACAGCGACCCCAGTGTCGGCCCTTGAAAAAATCCCATCCAAAATTCCGACAGACACTTTCGTAGGTAAAAGCGTCTTCAAACAGCCCATTATATCCCCAGACGGCAAACGCTTGGCATTCAGGGTTTATCAGAACAAGAAAACCTACCTCAACATCAAAACAATTGGCGAGGCAAGCATCCTGCAAAATGCCTTGCCGGAGAAGCACAGCCTTAACTGGTATCGCTGGGCCGGGCCAGATCGGCTTGTCATCAGCTTGACGGGCATCAGCCGATATGAAGGAGAGGAAATTCCAACTTCAATGCTTATCCGTTATGATGTGAACCAAAAACAAGCGATCCCCCTTGGCCGGAAATCGCAAGGTTTTATCGGAGACGATGTTCTTTATATTGCTCCAGACGGCGAATATCTGCTGCTCGCGCTGCAAGAATCTATTTTTGACTATCCGGGCGTTTATCGTGTCAATCTCGCCGATAATAGCTTCACTGAAATCGTCAGACCCCAATCGAACATCTGGGACTGGATTGCCGATGACAAGGGAATAGTCCGAATGGGATTTGCTTATGCGGATCGGACCACCCGAATATATTATCGCCGTACCAACGATGAAAAATTTAATCTGATCAGCAAAATCAAGGACAGGGATGATGACGCGTCAAAGAAAAATGACTTGCTCGAAGTTGTCAGGGTCGTGTCCGGAAAAGACGAGGGATATGTCCTGTCGAACGAGAAGACAGGCCGGTTTGCTCTGCACAAATTTAACTATCTGACCCGTGAAGGTGGCGAGAAGGGCTTTGATCATCCCGACAATGATCTAACTAGCTTCTCACTCAGCGATGACGGCTCAACGCTTGAGTCGGTCACCTACACCGATGATAGAGATAGGATCGTTTGGTTCGATGCCTTCTACAAAAAGCGGCAAAGCGCTTTGGAAAAGGCGTTGCCAGATCAGGAAATCTGGCTTCAGTCGCGTAGCCGAGACGGCAACAAGACTATCGTCTTTACAACCTCCCCTACTGACCCAGGCAGCTATTTTCTTTACGATGCTCCCGGGAAAAAGCTGGAGCGGATTGCAGGACTTAACGACGAAATCGATCCTACACAAATGGCTGTGACAAAATATGTTCGTTATCCAGCACGAGACGGCCTTTCAATACCGGCCTATTTGACATTACCTGTGGGTCGTGACCCCAAGGCGTTGCCACTGATCATCCTTCCGCACGGCGGGCCATTTGGTGTACGCGATACGCTCGATTTCAGTAGCGAAGTACAATTCCTCGCCAACCGCGGCTTTGCAGTATTACAGTCCAATTATCGCGGCTCGGACAGCTATGGCGAAGACTATTATAAGCGCGGAGAAGGTCAGATCGGACGAACGATGCAGGATGATCTCGACGACGGGATGGACTGGCTGGTCAAGCAGGGCATAGCCGACCCGGCGCGGGTGTGCATCGTGGGCTCCTCCTATGGCGGCTATGCGGCGTTGTGGGGGGTGATCCGCAACCCGGAACGCTATCGCTGCGGCGCCAGTTTCGCCGGCGTCACCGATTGGCGCAGCCAGCTAAAATATGACAGCCGATCGTTGAAAAGCCGATATGCTCGCGAATGGCAAGGAAGGGTACAGGGGGATAAGGATTTCAACCTCGATACTGTGTCGCCAGTAAAACTGGCTGCAAATCTGCAAAAACCGGTTTTATTGACCCATGGTGACGATGATACCAATGTTCCGTTCAGCCAGTACAAATCTTTCGTGGCGGCGCTGAAAAAAGCCGGGAAATCGGTTGAAACTCATGTTTATGAGGGGGAAGGTCATGGCTTCGAAGATCCCGAAAATGAAAAGGACTGGCTGAACCGGCTTGAGGCATTCCTTGCCAAACATAATCCAGCCGACTTGACCTCTGTCGATGCGCTGCCGCCGCCGGAAGCGAAAGCAAAGTAGTTGTAATCGAGATTAGGAGACAGGTGCAAAACCCCCAAATACACAAGCCATGGCACAGCCTTGCAATGTAGGACAATTTTTGCCAGCCTCGACCCTTACATTGTCATCCGCCCCAATAGCTGCACGGGGCCGCACAAGCAGCTACATCGTGGTGCTTGCTCAATGCCGTTTCCGGTGAGAAGTTATTGGGAGCTTTGACGCACGCTGCGCGAACGGTTCGCCGTATTTTCACAGCGACATATACTTACCTTTATTACCTTAGCGGTCTTAAATCGCTGAACGGGTGACCACGTCACCTTCGCCTTATCCCCTCACCCCAATTTTCCGGCCAACACCTCCGCTGCTGCATCGACCAACCGCCAGACATGATCGAAATCAGCAGTCGTGCCGTAATAGGGGTCGAGAACATTCAGATCTTCCACGCCCGGCATATGCTCGAGCAAAAGCGACAATTCTGCTTTGGCGCCATCGGGCATCATTGCCCGCAATTCGCGCAGGTTCGATCTTTCCATCGCAATGATATGATCGAATTGGTGGAAGTCATGCACCAGCACCTGCCGCGCGCGCTGTTGGCGGATGTCGATATTGCCCAGACGCTTGGCCACATCCTGCGATCTGGGGTCGGGGCGCTCACCGACATGCCAGTCGCCCATGCCAGCGGAATCGACGAACAGGTCAAGCCCGCGCGCCTCCGCATGTTGGCGCAAAGCCGCCTCTGCCAAAGGTGAGCGACAGATATTGCCCAGACACACCATCAAAACCGACACCGCCATTTGACCCGCCATCCCTTTACCGTCTTGCGCTTTTTCGGCCCTCTGCTAGCCCAAGGACGCATAAGCATACAAGCAAGAGGGAGCAGGCTTTGAGCGTAACCAAAGATAGTGCCGGTACCGCACAGGCCGCAATCTCCTCAAACCCGAACGCGATCGATGGTGAAGAGCAGAATGCTACGCCCTATGCCTGGTATGGGCTCAGCGTGCTGGTTGTTGTTTATATATTGAACTTCATCGACCGCCAGATTTTGTCGATCCTCGCCAATGACATCAAAGCCGACCTCAATCTGACCGATGCCGATCTGGGCTTTCTTTACGGCACAGCTTTTGCGGTGTTTTATGCGCTATTCGGAATTCCGCTGGGAAAGCTCGCTGACACTTGGCACCGGGTCCGGTTGATGAGCCTGGGACTGACCATTTGGTCGGCGATGACCGCGCTGTCGGGCTTTGCCCGCGATGGTGCGACGTTGACAGTGGCACGCATCGGCGTGGGCGTGGGCGAAGCGACCGCCAGTCCTTCAGCCTATTCGCTGATCTCAGACTGGTTCCCCAAAAGGATGCGCGCGACCGCGCTCGCCATTTATTCGTCGGGGCTGTATCTCGGTGGCGGGATCAGCCTGTTTATCGGGGCGCAGGTGGTTGAACGCTGGAACGCGGCTTACTCGGCTGAAACCGCTCCACTGGGGCTGGCAGGCTGGCAAGCGGCCTTCTTAGTGGTTGGCATTCCCGGCCTGCTGCTGGCGCTGGTGGTGCTAAGTTTGAAAGAACCGGTTCGCGGTGCGATTGACGGCATTCCGACACCCAAGGTCGCGCAGCCCTTCAAAGGCTTTTTCGACGAGCTGCTAGCAGTCATTCCGCCTTTCACCCTGATCGGTGCAGCGCGGCGCGGTGTTTCTGCACTGGCTCGCAATCTGGCCATGGCGCTAGTGCTTTACGGTGCTGCGCGTTTGTTAACCGACCTCACCCGGGTCGAGGGCCAGTGGGAATGGCAAGGGCTGAGCCAGCAATGGCTGTTCCTTGGGCTGGGCTGGTATGCCATCTATAGCTGGGCCGCGAGCCTGCGCGCCAAGGACCCTGCGACCTTTGCGCTGATCTGGAAAAATCCGGCCTTTCTGTGCGTCATCATGGGCTATGGCTGTGTGGCCTTTGGGTCCTACGCGGGTAGCTATTGGGCCGCACCCTATGCCGAGCGCATTTTTGGCGTGCACAAGACCGAGATTGGCTGGTTTGTCGGTGGCCCCGGTGCGATTGCTGGTTTCCTAGGCGTGATCATGGGCGGGCGGATGGCCGACTGGCTGCGCGTACGCAACGATGCAGGGCGCATCCTTGTCGTCGCCTTCGGCCTGCTTGCACCAATTGCGCCATTTGTGATTGCCTACACCACGACGTCGTCGGCGTTGTTCTATGTGATGCATTTCATTGCCGCAGTCTTTACCTCCAGCGCACTGGGGGCAGCGGCTGCAACGACGCAGGATCTGGTGCTGCCACGGATGCGCGGGACGGCGACCGCGACCTTCTTCCTCGCCACCACGCTCTTCGGCCTCGCGCTCGGTCCCTATATGGCAGGGCAGGTATCGACAGTGACCGGCAATCTGGCAACGGGCATAATGTCGACCTTGGCGGTGGTGCCGCTGGGCATCGTGTTGTTGATCGCGGCTTACAAGCTTGTCCCACTGGCCGAACGCAACGCGACCGAGCGGGCAAGGGCCGCAGGCGAACCAATTTAATCGCACGATTAAATTTCAGCTTGACCCGCACGGCGGCATAATGCCAAGCCGTGACCATAAGTCATGTCTTTCTGGATGAGGAGTCCCGCCCATGTCGCTCGATGTCATTCCCCGCAGTGTCTATACCGAAGACCATGAGGCCTTCCGCAAGACCGTCCGCCAATTCCTGCAAAAGGAAATCGCCCCCATGCCGACAAATGGGCGGCTGACAAGATTGTCCCCAAAGACATCTGGCCAAAGGCGGCGCATTGGGCCTGCTGTGCCCGACAGTGCCTGAAGAATATGGCGGTCTTGGTCTCGACTTTGGCTATAACGCCATCGTTGACGAGGAGTCGGCCTATTATGGCCGCGTCGCGACGGGTTTCTCGCTGCAATCCGACATCGTGGTCAATTATCTGACATCTTACGGTTCGGAGGAGCAAAAGAAGGAATGGCTGCCCAAGCTGGTTTCGGGCGAAGTTATCACCGCGATTGCGATGACCGAACCGGGTACTGGTTCCGACCTTCAAGGGATGCGGACCACCGCCAAGAAGGACGGCAACCATTATGTGATCAACGGGTCGAAGACCTATATCACCAACGGTCAGAATGCCGACCTGATCCTCGTTTGCGTCAAGACCGACACTGAAATTCAGCCTGCTTACAAGGGCATCTCGATTGTGCTGGTCGAGGCCGATCGCGAAGGTTTCAAACGCGGCCGCAATCTCGACAAGATCGGGCAGGATGAGGCCGATACGTCGGAACTCTTCTTCGAGGATGTCCGCGTTCCCATCACCAATTGTCTGGGCGAAGAGGGTAAGGGTTTCATCTATCTGATGAGCGAACTGCCGCAGGAAAGGCTGTCAATTGCGATTTCGACGCAGGCAAGCTCACAAAAGGCGTTTGACGACACGGTCGAATTCTGTCGCGAGCGCAAAGCCTTTGGCAAGCCCATTCTTGACTTCCAGAACACCCGCTTCACGCTGGCCGACCTGAAATCGAAACTGCAAGTCGGCTGGGCGCATCTTGACTGGGCGTTGGCGCGGCATTTGAAGAAGGAACTGACGCCTGAGGAAGGTGCCGCCGCAAAACTGTGGCATACAGACTTGCAGTGGGAAATCATGGACAAGTGCCTGCAGCTGCACGGCGGTGCTGGTTACATGAACGAATATGCCATTGCCCGGGCGTGGCGCGGGGCGCGGGTCAGCCGCATTTTTGGTGGCACCAATGAGATCATGAAGGAACTGATCGGGCGGACGCTGTAGTGGCCAAACCCGAAGGGTGGCGGCTGAACCCCACCGCCTATCCGGTTTCGATCCGCTGCGACACGCGGTTTCAGGACCTTGATGTCAACCGCCACCTGAACAATGTTGCCTTTGCGGCGCTGTTCGAAAATGCGCGGGTGCAGCTGCACACCGAAGCAAAGATGCTCGAGGGCCGCGCGAGTGGCGAGCGGACCATGGTCGCCGCGGTCGAGATCAACTATCTCGGCGAAGGCAGCTTTCCCGATCCGGTGACGATCATGTCTGGCACTGGCGAGGTTCGCAATAGTAGCTGGACTGTGTTGCAAGCCATGTTTCAGGGCGAGCGTTGCATTGCCACCTGCGACACGGTCGTTGTTTGCCGCGCCAACAACGCAGCCTTGCCGATACGCGAGGATTTGCGTGCCGCGCTGGAGGCATTGCGCGTCAATCGCTGAAATTCGGCTTCCGCTTCTGCATCTCTGCCATCACCGCCTCCATCTGGTTGGGGGTGCGGATGACCTTTACCTGCTCGTCGCTTTCGGCCTGAAGAAGCTCTGCGTCGGTCGCCGTCGCCATCAGGTTGCACAGCCGCTTTGACCCGCGAATGGCGTGCGGGTTCTTGTTCGCAATCACCCGCGCCAGCGCCAGCGCTTCGGCCAGCGGATCGTCGGCAACATGGGTGGCAAAGCCCATCGCCTTGGCCTCAACGCCGTTAAACTCGCGGTTGGTGTAGATCATTTCGCGCAGCACATCGTCGGCAACCTGCGTGCGCCACAAGGGCATCCCGCCGACATCGGGGACCAGACCCCATTTCATTTCCATGATCGCGATGCGCGTTTCGGGATGAACGATGCGGATGTCCGCCCCCGCCATGATCTGCGACCCAGCGCCAAAGGCGACGCCGTGCACCGCCGCGATCACTGGCACCGGCAATTCGCGCCAACCCCAGGCGACATATTGCGCATTGTTCGAAATCCCCTTGGTCCGGTCGGACAGCGATCCGCCCGCACTCGATGCCCCCGGCGTGCGATCATCCTGCATGCTGGCGAGATCGAGCCCGGCACAAAACGCCCTGCCCTCCCCCGACAGCACCACGACGCGCAGGCCGGCCATCGCTTTCAACTCGTCAATCGCCTCTGCCAGCGCCGCCCATTGCGCGCCATCCAGCGCGTTCATCTTGTCCGCGCGGTTCATGCGGACATCGGCAATGCCGTCTTCGAGCATGGTGATTGTTACGCGGTCGCTCATGACTTTGCTCTCCCCAAAGCCGCCTCAACCAAGGGCAGCTGATCATTGCCGAAATACATATCGGTTCCATCGACGAAAATCGTCGGCGAACCATAGCCACCGCGCGCGACAAGCTCTTCGGTGTTGGCGCGCAGTTGCGCCTTCACTTCATCGCTCCCCGCCGCCTGCCGCAACGCTTCGCCTTCCAGCCCGACGCTGATTGCCGCCGCAACCAAAACTTCGGGATCGTCGAGATTTTCCTGTGCGCCAAAATAGCTTTCAAACGCCGCGCGGGCAAAATCGCGAAGGGCTGCGTCATTGCCCTCAAGCACGCAGCAAAAGCGCATGGCGTTCACGCTCTTTGCCGGATGCCACTGCGAGGGGAAGTTCATTGCCACGCCCGCGAGCGCCGCCCAGTCGTTCAGCACCTTCCAGCTGTGCTGCAACTTGCGGTTGTCGCTTTGCTCGCGCGCGGCATAGACGCCCGGGTTGACCGCGTTGAACACCCCGCCGACGAGCACTGGCCGCAGCACCGCCGTCTGCCCCGTCCGCTCCAGCATCGGCCACAAATTGGTGAAGGCCAGAAAGGTCCATGGACTGGAAAGGTCGAAGAAGAATTCGACGCGCGGAGTGGCCATCAGGCGGGTTCTTTCACTTGCGCATCGAATGCCGAAAACTCGCTCTCGACCCATACCGGCAGCGGCACCGGGCGGTGCGTTGCCAGATCGACATGCACGCTGACCAGTTCGACCTCGGCGCGCAAATCATCCGCGCCGCTGTCATTCGCGCCGTGGATTTCGACAATCTGCGTCATGCTGGTGCGGCCAGTGGCCAGCGTACGCGCCATCACCTCGATCATCTCATCGGGCTTGATCGGCGCATACCAGGTGACCGTCGCTTTCTTCACATGAAACTCGAATGGATCGTCGGGATAACGCTGGCGAATGCCAACCGCGCGCCAATATTCGGTGATCGCGATGTCGGCATAATCGAGATAGCGCGCGTTGAACACAACGCCCTGCGCATCGGTTTCCGACCAGCGGACGCGGAATGGGTGGTGAAAGGCAAAGTCAGTTTTGGACATTGTTTTGCGATGGCAAATGGCGGGCGGTTAGGCAAGCGGCGGAAGTTGACAAAACTGACAATGCGTCACGCAATTATGTTGCGCGTGCCATGAGTTTTGCTTCTCCCACTCCGTTCGTCCTTAGCCTGTCGATCATTTTCCTTCACCCCCCTTTCCTGCATCCGGATCGCGCGGCGCACATCGAGCTTTCGGTGCAGCCATTCGGTGGCAACGTCGAACAGCTGGGCGATGCGCAGTGCCAACAGCCGCGCCGCGCCATCCTCCGCGCGTTCAAAGCTTTCGCGGTCGAGCCATTTGCCAAAACGCAGCGGATCATAATAGCGCAGCATGAACATGGTCAGCCGCTCGTCAAAATGGCGGCGCTCTCCCACTTGCTCACCTTTGTAATAGATGGGGATCGCAACCCCGTTGATCGCACGCGAAAAGGCGGCGTCGTTCATCCGCTTCACCCCATGCTCCAGCGCCGCCTCCCATGCGGCACGAAACGGCCCCGCCTCTGGCCGCAACCGCAAATCATAGGCCGACTGCCGCGATCGCCCGACACGCCGACAAGCCTGATCAACGCAACCGGACGAGGCCAAAGCCTCGATAAATTCAACCTGCTTTTTCGGGGTCCAGCCATCATGGCGGACTCGCGTGGGAACAGGGGCAAAGCTCTGGATTTGGGGAGTGGTTAGATTTTGGTTCGAATCATTGTTTTCCATGAACCTATATGGAACATGTTT
>JADKHG010000006.1 GCA_016721875.1 Sphingomonadales bacterium
GTGAAACTCTGCGTCAGCACGAACCCGAAATCGACCGACAGCAGCGCCTCGAATTGGCGCGGCGTGGTTTGGGCGGGATATTCGCGGATACCGAAGATCCCGCCGAATGCCGAAGCATCGGCATCTCGCACTTCGATTGTTTCTGCGCCAAAGATGGTGCGCGAGCGGTAGAGCGCACCGCCGAGATGCCCGCGCACGACGGGGACACGGCGATGGCGACCGGTCATCACCATGTCGGCCACTTCCATCGTTTCTGAGAACATCAGCCCGCGATGCTCGTAAATTTTGCAGCGGCGCGGTTCGCATCGCGCCATCAATTTCTCGAAGTCGCGCGCCTTGTCATCAAGCAGTTCGACAAGCGCCTCGTCGATCCCCAATCCTTGCGACGTGCCTTGCGGCGCACTCTTGGAAACTCTGCGCTTGAACAACTGGACGATCTTGTCGCTACCCGTCGCACCAGGCCGGATCACCAGCGTAACGAAGAAGCGGTTGATGAACATCCGCTCGCGGTTGATGCGCCCGAAATAGGCGCGGTCGAGATCGGCGGCAAAACCGGATTTGAACGTGCCTCCGGGATATTGATCGACCCGCATCCTGATTAGATGCGTCCAGATCGACAGCCGTTCGTCGTGAAGGTTGCGCAGCAACCCGTTGAGCTTGGTATGCCAGTCGTTGAGATCGCGCACATCGGCGGTCTCGAATGCACGGCCTTGCAGCTCGAATGTCAGCATGATGTCGCCAGGGATCAGCGCCACCATGTCTTCGTTCAAATGCCGCGCATAAGGCAGGAATTTGGCAGGGTCTGCCTCGCGCTGCGCCACTTTCAGCGGCACCGCATTTGTCGAGGGGAGCAGCTTAGCCATGACGGCCAAAGCCCTTCCGGCGAAGTCCGGCCAGTGGAAGCGGCGAATAGCTGCTTCCGCCCCAGAACGCCCGATTGCGATTGCCGAGCTTTGTCCGCCCCCACAGGAACAGCAAGCGGAATGCGTTGACGTCGTGCCGCACGATCAACCGCGAGATTGAATATCCGAAAGCGACGACCAGCGCGGCATAAACCGGGCTGTTGCTCCATATCAGCACCGACGCGCTGCCAATGAGCAGCAACACCGCTGCCTCGATGGGGATGCCAGCCCACAACGCCGGGCGCGTTACCGCGAGAAACAGCACGTTTTTGGTCAGGATTTCGGTTTCGTCCGACATTGCATCAGCCTGCGATGATGCCAACGATGGAATCAGCCGAGAAGACAATCGCGATTCCGATGATCACCGTGACCAATACGGCGGTCGATGCGCGCCCCGTGAACCAGAGCAAGCCCGTCACGATGACCGCGATCACCGCGAGCGTGCGGAGCAGCGTCGAAGAGAGCAGACCGCGCACCTTGCTCGCGAAGCTCTCCAGATTCTGCGCGTAAGCGGGATCGGGGTTTGCGAATGAAATAATGGTCGCCGCTGCCAGTGCTGCGCCCCACAAAATCGCGTTTTGCCGCAATTTGGGCATCGCATTGAATCTGGCGGCGATGTTTGCGCGCCACGTTCCGACACCGCGCCCGAACCTGAGAATGACTTTCATATGCTGCCCCTTTCGTTTTCAGCGAGAATTAGCGTTTCGCGTTCGTAGGCGGCGCGCTCGAAGACGTTCCATTTCGGCGGGGGCGTGGGGCGGGCTTTCAGTATCGGCCTTGGGAGTGCCTCGTTTTCAGAGGTCAGGCTTTCGCGTAAGTCGCCGCTTTCCGGCGCAGCATACGCGATGTCGGCTGGAAGGCTGGTGGCGTATGTCACGCCCGCGTCAGCGATGCCCGCGTTACCAACGACCTGGCAACATAGCCGTTCCGGAAATCCGCGCGTCTAGCTTCCCGTGTTAACCATCGAGAGTGCTACCGAAGGCGGTTTGCGGATCACGCCCTGCTTTCACCGAATTATAGTTCGTGGTGAGGACGCGGGCCAAAGCCGCGACGTTGGTGCAGGGGTCGAACACCGTCTCCCAGGTCAAGCCGAGCCAGCGCATGTTGCGTGAGTTGATTTGACCAAGCCCCAGATCGACGGAATATCCTGCCGCCACATAGCGGCGGGCAGTTGCGGCGGCATCGGCGGCGTTGGTTTGGCGGGCGGGTTGCTTCCCGCCGTTGACGTTGAGGGCGAATTGTTCGCCGCTGCTTTCGGTTTGAATGATGGCTAGCACCGTTTCGGGTGCGACTGTTGGTGCGCATTGCGACGCCAAAGCAAGTATGGCGGCCGCAGAATAGGTCATTGCAGGCTTTCGCCCCCGGCCTTGAAGACCAAATCTGGTCGCGCTCCCCAATTCATTGTCCATCGCTCCCGACTTGCTGAATTCGTTAAAGAATATCCCGTTTGACTATCGAACTATTGATAGCCGTCAGGCGAAACGGTCAGCTATGGAATCACGAAGGCGATAAGGGCGTTTCGGCTCGCCTGTCGAAAGCCGTAATGGCTTTTGACCTTCAATCTTGATCCTGCGGACAGTGCGCCTCGCGTCGCTAGGTGGGTTCGCTGACAGTCGATTCTTGAGGCCTGTTCACACAAGTAAGGCGAAATCGAACATTCGCCTTCGCAATCACAAGGCCCCGCTGGCGTCATCCAGCTAGGGGCAGACTATGAACCGAAGCCGTTATGTAATCCGGCAACTCGACAAGACTGATCGAGCTATAATCATGGCATTGACCGAAGATGGCCGCATGACCATCCGAGAACTTGCCATCCTAATTGACATGTCCAGTCCCAGCGTAAGCGAGCGGATTCTCAAGTTGAAAGATGCGGGCGCTATCCTTGGATATGCGGTATTGATTGATCCCAAAGTTTTCGGCCTTGGCACTTCGGCTTATGTGCGATTGAACGCGATGCCGGGCCAAGTGAAAAAATTGGAGATGCTGCTCGCCGATTCGCCAGAAGTGGTCGAAGCAGATCGGGTGACCGGCCAAGACTGCTTTATCGCAAAAATCGTCGTCAATGATGAGCACGAACTTCAAACTGTGGTTGATCGCTTCGTGCCGTTCGCATCGACCAACACGGCCATCATCCAATCATCGCCAGTCGTCAGACGACTACCCAAATTGTAGTGAATCACATTTCGCACTGAGGCTCAGTGGCTAGCCTTGTCTAAAACGAACCCAACTGGGATTAGTCGGCGAGGTTGCCAGACATTTTCACAAGCAGGGTTTTGATCGTGGCAAACTCCGTTGCGGAAATCCCAGTCAGGAGTTGAGTGTATATCATATCGGCCTCCAACCTGAGCGATGGAAGTATCTCGATAGCTTTGGGAAGCAGGTGCAGGTTCCAAACGCGGCGATTTCCTTCGATGGAACGCCGCTCGACAAAATGGGCCTTTTCTAACTGATCGATTACATGACCCACGCTCGCTCGTTCCAGGTCGAGGTATTTTGCAAGTTCGGTCTGAGTGAGTCCCGGCGTGCGAAAAATGTAGGCAAGGGCACGCCACTGGGTGCGAGACAGGCCGAATTTTGCCGTGGACGCATCAAACAGCTTGCGAAGTTTGCGCGGGACTTCCTCGACGAGAAAGACGATCTCGTCGGTCTCGGTCAAATAGCTGTCATGGTTGATTTCGTCGCGCATCGCTCAGGGTCTTACCCGACGGGCAGCGAATTGAAAAGACTTTACTGTAAGAGGTATTACAGTAAAGTGTCATCATGGGGAAAGAATCGATCAAACTGGCCGGTCAATCCGGCCTTGCCATTGCCGCTAGTGTCGAAGGCGCAAGCGATGGAATGCCGGTCATTCTCGCGCATGGCGGTGGACAAACCCACCGTGCCTGGGAAGCGGGTTTCGACGCTTCTCGCAAGTCATGGCTTTCACGCGATTGCTTTGGACCTGCGAGGCCACGGAACAGCGAATGGGCCAAAGACGGGGCCTATGACATTGCCGACTTTGCTGGCGATCTAATCGCCATTGCCGCCCGATGGAGCGCAAACCGGCGCTGATCGGTGCATCGCTTGGCGGTCTTGCCGGGATCATGGCCGAAGGGCATCTCGCTCCGGGCAGTTTCGCTTCGCTAACCTTGGTCGATATTACCCCGCAGATGGAGGCGACTGGGGTTGCGAGGGTTGTCGGCTTCATGGCAGCCCATGCTCAAGATGGCTTCGCTTCTCCGGATGAGGCCGCGCAAGTGATCTCCGAATATCTGCCACATCGGCCAAGCCGTAAGGCATCGTCAGGTCTAGCGAACTACTCCACAAAAATCAGATGGCGCTTTATTGGCATTGGGACCTGGCGTTTATCGAGGTGTAACGCGCCGCCATATGCAGGCGATGGTGCGGTCGAAAATGGGCCAAGCGAGCTTAGCCTTGCAGCGGCAACTTTCGCTTCCGGTGCATCTGGTCAGAGGCGGTTCGAGCGATCTTGTCTCGCCTGAAGCCGTCGAACACTTCCGAAAGCTGGTCCCGCACGCCGCTTACAGCGACATTGCCGGTGCCACGCACATGGTCGTCGGAGACCAGAACGACGAGTTTGGCGCGACGATTGTCGATTTTCTGATCGGCACGCACGCAGGGAATATCTCAAGATGACGGATAACCCCGACAGACCCGAATTGGCCGAATTGCGCAAAATGCTCCACATCGCGCCGTTTCACCGATGGCTCGGACTGGATGTTGTTGATTTGACCGAGCGCGAGTTGATCCTTGAAATGCCCTGGCGAGAAGAAATAATATCCAACCCAATGGTTCAAGCGGTGCACGGCGGCATCCTGTCAGCCTTGATCGATTTGACCGGCCTGTACGCCATCAATGCTTTGGCGGGGCGGTGCGTGCCACCGCCGACCTTCACGTCGATTTTCACCGCCCTGCAACCCCGGTCCACTGCGCGCGATTGGCCGAGTGGTCAAATTGGGCAAACAGTTGAGTGTATGGAAACCCGAATTGAGGACTCGGCACAGAGCTGGTCGCCGGTGGCAGGGCGGCTTATGTCGGTTGATCTTCGGCCTTTCCGATGTTTGCGATATTACTCGCGCAGTGGTTGTGTTCCTGTTCCCGAAATGGGCGTCAAGCCGGTCATCCGGAGCGCTGAGGCCAGCGACGCGGCCCAGACTCTTGGTGCACGCGGGGACATTGGATGGCCCCGACCAATGGTGGCGATTGGCGGGCGATCCACAGCTACCTTGTTGATTGAGGAAGGACTTGCAAACTCACCCCAAGTTGCAACTGCCGGGGCCAGGATCAGGCGCGCGAGGCTGAGGTCCAGCGCGTCGGTGCGTCCCGACCCGACTATCGGAGCCGAGGCGGAAGCCGGTATCCGCCGCGCCACAGCGGCAACAATGGCATTCCCGCAGAGTTCCTTCCGGGTGGCTGGCAAGACTACGGCCAGACCTCGCTGACTTTTGGTTTCGATCTCGACCTTTGGGGACGCAATCACGCGGCCCATGCAGCCGCGATCTCGGAAGCGCGCGCAGCGGTAGTCGATGCGGCGCAAGCCCGACTTGTCCTATCGGTTGCGATTACGGCTGCCTATGCGGAGCTCGGCAGGCACTACCGGGAACGCGATAACGCCGAAGCGGTGCTGGGCAACCGCCGCGCGGTGCGAGAGCTGCTTGCTCTGCGTGAGCGCAACGGGCTGGACAATCGCATCAGCCTGCGCCGGGCCGATGTGGACGTGGCGAACGCGGAACAGGAATTTGCGGCCATAGATGAAAGCGTCGGATTGCGCCGAAACCAATTGGCCGCGCTGGTGGGATCGGGGCCTGATCGGGGCCGTTCGATCACGCGTCCGCCTCTTTCTCCCTCGACGCCAGCGGGCGTTCCGGCTGGAGTGACCACGGACCTGCTCGGACGACGTCCGGATATTGTCGCGGCGCGCGAACGAGTCGAAGCCGCGGCAAGCCGGATCAGGTCGCGCGCGCCGGATTTTTTCCGTCAGTCAGCCTCAGGGCGCTCGTTGGCTTACAGGCAATCGGCCTTGGCAATCCTCGTCGATTCGGATCGGTCTTTGCAACAGCCGGTCCGGCGATCAGCCTTCCGATTTTTCAAGGAGGGCACTCAAGGCGCATATGGCCAGGCGAATGCCGAATATGCAGAAGCGGTGGCCAGCTATAACCAGATGGTTATTTCCGCCTATCAGCAGGTAGCCGATGCGGTGACGCAGCGCGATGCGGCTGACAAACGACTGGCGGCAGCGCGCTCCGCATTGATGGCGAGCGAGGAAGCCGCTGGACTTGTGCGCAACCGATTTGCGGCAGGCTTGGCGAACCAACTGGACGTGCTGGCCAGTGAAAGTGCGGTTCACAACCTACGGCGCGCCGTGATTGGCCTCGAAACCTACGAACGCGGCGCGACCCTGGCCCTCATCAGGGCGCTCGGAGGCGGATTCGTGACTGCATTTCAACCTTCAGCGGAACCGATAGCGCCATGACAGAAGCACTGCCCGAACCTCCTGCGGTTGACCCGGCCTTGACCGAGGCCCGCAAGACTGCGCGCAAGCGATGGCTCACGCGGCTGGCAGCGGTCCTGGTGGTAACCGGCCTTGCCTGGGGCGTCTGGTATCTGTTGGTAGCCCGGAATGTCGTCACCACTGACAATGCCGTCAACGCGCAGATGGCACAGATTACGCCGCTGGTCGCGGGGTCTGCAAAGCCAATTGCTGGTGCGCGATACCCAGCAGGTCAAGGCCGGGGATGTCCTCGTACGGTTGGACCAGGCTGACGCACGAATTGCCTTAGCACAGGCCGAAGCCGATCTGGCGGCGACACGTCGAGGTTTCCGCCAGACGGTTTTGCGAACAATATTGCACTGGCTGCCAAGGTCGACGGATCAGGTGACGCCATGGTTCAGGCGCAGGCACGATTGCGCGCAGCTCGCGCCGAACACGACAAAGCCCGGATTGACTTCGGCGCAGGAAAACGTTGTTTGCGAGCGGCGCGATTTCCGGTGAGGAACACTCAGGCTCGCAGCGCCTATACCCGTCCCATGCGGCGCTCGATGCAGCGCAGGGTTCGATAGGTGAGTTCAGTTCGTCGAGGCGTGCTGCGCAAGGTCAACTTACGGCAAATTCCGCGTTGTGCAGTGTGACCGAAGACACTGGCCCGCCGTTCTCGCAGCAAAGGCGCGTCGGGATGCTGCACAGCTCAATCTGGACCGGACAGAAATTCGTGCGCCCACCGACGGTGTTATCAGCAGACTTCAGGTCCAGATCGAGCAGCAACTCAATCCCGGACAGACCATCGACCGAATTGTGCCGCTGGCCAATGTTCATGTCAAGCCAACTTCAAGAGAACCAGTTACAGCGTGTGCGGATAGGCATGCCTGCGACGCTGACGGCCGACCTTACGGGTCGAGCGTGACCTATCGCAGGACGGTGATTGGCTTTTCCGGCGGCACCGGATCGTCGATGGCTGTGATCCCTGCTCAAAATGCGACTGGCAACTGGATCAAGGTCATCCAGCGATTGCCTGTCCGGATCGAACTCGATCCCGCCGAACTGAAGCGGCACCCTTACGTGTCGGTCTCTCGATGGAAGTCGAAATTGACGTGTCGAGCGACTAGGCGCGATGACTGCCGCAGCACAAGGTTTGAAGGGTATTCCGCCTTCGCTCAGGCTCATTGCCGGACTCACCTTGGCATTTGCAAACTTCATGGTGATCCTTGACCTGACGATTGCCAATGTTTCGATCCCCATATCGCCGCCAGCCTCGGTGTTTCTCTGGAACAGGGCGCTTGGGTCATCACGTCCTACGCGATTGCCGAGGCAATCTGTGCCTCTGACCGGATGGATCGCGTTACGATTCGGATCAGTGCGGACCTTTTTGTTCAGTATGGCGGGCTTCGGTGTTTCTCGTTGCTCTGCGGGCTCTCGGTTTCGATTGAGATGCTCGTCATCTGCCGCATCGGCCCAAAGGCGTCTTCGGCGCATTTCTGATGCCTATGTCGCAAACCTTGCTGCTGCGGGTCTTTCCGCCAGAACAGCAGAACATAGGGATGGGGATGTGGGCGATGACGCTGCTCCTGGGTCCGGCTCTTGGACCAATCTTCTGGGGCTGGCTCACCGACAACTGGTCATGGCATTGGATATTCCTCATCAACGTGCCGATTGTTGTGCTGGCAATGTTTGGCGGTGCCGCTCTCCTTCGCCCGATTGAAACGGAACGTCGGATCATTCCGATAGACTATATTGGACTGATTCTACTTGTGATCTGGGTTGGCTGCCTTCAGATTATTCTGGACATTGGCCGCAACCATGACTGGTTCGGCGATCCGCTGATCATCACCCTGGCGGTCACGTCAGTCATTGCATTCCTGATTTTTGTCATCTGGGAACTCACGGAAGACAATCCCATGGTCGATCTACGCGTCTTGAGAAACAGGGGATTGAGCGTCAGTCTTGTCGTCCTAGCCATCAGTTTCGGAGGATATTTTGCCGGTTTCGTGATCGTCCCAGCAATGGCAACAGGCGTGGCTTGGGTTCACTGCGACACAGGCTGGCTATTCTTCCTCATTTTCAGCTATCGCGGCGCTACTGACGGCACCGCTTGTTGTGCTGTTGATGCCTCGGTTTGACCCCCGACTTCTGGTTTCGGCAGGAATTGTCTGGCTGGCTGTCTTCGGGCTGATGCGGACGCTTTGGACAACAGATAGCGATTTCTGGACACTCAGTATGCCACAGTTCGTCATGGGACTGGGAATGACGTTCTTGATGCTGCCGATAATGACTCTGACGCTAAACACCGTGGAAGAGCATGAGGTCGCTTCGGCAGCAGGTCTGCAAAGCTTCATGCGGACGATCGCAACGGCATTTGCCACTTCAATTTCGCTGGCTTACTGGGGCGACACGCAACGCGCGACCCGCAATGATATCGTCTCCGTATTAGAACCAGGCGCAGCAGAGGGTGCAATTGCAGGGATTGGGTTATCTCCCGAAGCGGGGCTTCAGGTGCTCAGCAATATGGTCGAGGTAGAGGCTACGACGCTGTCTGTGATCCATGTGTTCTGGACAACATCCACAATCCTGCTCGTGGCTGCGGCCCTCATCTGGCTAGCGCCGCGTCCCAAGAGGCGTGGTGGCGTGTCCATAGGGCATTGATCCGGTCGGTGCTCTTTGCCGCAATAACACCCGCTGGGTGAGTGAGTCGGTTTTTGGGTAGCGACCAAAATGAGAAAACCAGAAGACCTCACGCCGCCGCCATTCGGGGCAAACCGAAAAAACTTCTACACAGTTCCTGCACAGGTCAAAAATGGTCTATTTTAATAAGTTATATCAGTGACTTACAAGTCACCGATATAATGGTCGGAAGACAGGATTCGAACCTGCGACCCTCTGCTCCCAAAGCAGATGCGCTACCAGGCTCTCCCACATGGAGCATGTACTCACCGTTCACCTAAGGCCTTCCGGTTGGCTTGCCAGCCAAAACCCGAAAGGGCGAAGGCTGGTGAGCCCGGAGGACTCGGACCCCGACCTAGCCGTTATGAGCGGCCACGCTCTAACAAACTGAGCTACAGGCACATACCAGCGGACGCGCCGATAGCGGAAGGGTAAGAGACTTCGGCAAGCGCCAAATCGTGAATAGCCTTTCCATTCCCGGTTGTTAAGCTACGCTAAATGCAGCGTTGGAAATCTCGGTAACGGTCGTCGGTTCCACACCGCGTGCACTGAAATGCGCAAGACCGAAGTCCACCATGTATAGAATGTCTCAGGTCCGTTCATTGCGGACATAGGGGAGTATGGCCAACCCGCCAGTGACGGCGTGTGGAACGAGAAATTGAGCAAAGGCAGCCCCATATCCAGCGCAATGTCGATCGCTTCCAGTGCACGTTCGACAGGGATACCCTCGGGTGTGAGAGCCACCCGTTCCAGCAGCCTTGAGCGCGCCATCAACGATCGCGGCAACAATCTGGACAGGGATTTTTGAAACAGGCGGGGCCATCTTTCGTAAGGCCCCGGCAAAGACTGTGGTCAGCAGCAGTTCTGCAAGCTCACCCGGGAAATCCAGTAGGGGTAAAGCGAGCTATGGCTGTAATCCGGCCCCTGTTCGTGTGAATAATCGAACAAGGCACGCACCGAGGTGTCGATTCCGATGCCCAATTCGCGCAGGCATTGCATCGCATTGGGCCCAGCGCCATAGCGTCCGGCCCGATAGGCCAACGGACGGGTATGGAAAGCGCGTCGGACCTGCTCATCAAGATTGCGGATTTTGGCACGTTCCAGATCGTCGGGCAAATTGCAGGGGCGAAGCTGTTAGTCCGGTTAACCTCTTCCTCAAATGGCGGCGTAACCCAAGGATGCGGTTGCAGACCGATTTCAGCCCTTTGCGTTTCGACATATTGGCCAAGCAGGTCAATTGCGCGGGCATCGGTCGCGATCGGATAATCCACCATATAAATGGGAACGGTGCCGTTCGAATCGCAAAGATACTGAAAGCGAGCAATGGCTGGAACATGGGTGGTTCCCAGATTCTGCCGAGAGAAATCGCCTGCCCAATCAAATTCCTCTTCTACGTCCACCGTCACCCAGAAAGCGGGGGTTTGCTGAAAGCAGGAGGTTGAGCGGTATCAGCTCTTTGGGAGTTCCGGGCAAACAGTTCATGCTATTGCCCTCCCCAATTCATTATTCGGTCCGTCGATCCTTATACAGAAAACGGTCATTTTCTGCTGCTGGTAGCTGTACTAGCAGACGATCCTTTGAAACTGTAAACTGCCGCCTGCGCTGTTGGCAAGATTTCGTACCAGCCGCAGCGAAAATCAGCCCAAGCAGCGGCGTGGCAACCGCGGTCGAAGCCGAACAAGCGTTTCGTCTTCGGACGGTGCGCAATTGTTCGGGCAGAGTCAGCGCGAATTGATTGACGACAGGCGTACCCAATTCGGTGCTGAAGCGCCCAACCAGGCTCTCCTGCGCTGCATCCGGATTACCGCTGACAAAGACGCGAAAACAGGCGTTCGGCAAATTCATTGTCGATGGCAAGGCGCGCACCGGATCGGCAATCCGCAGGTGAACCTGCGCGCCGATATTGTCGCTCGCGGGACGGAGCTTTTCCGCCAGCCGCGCCGCCAGCCAGTTGCATTCTGTCGATTGATCGCCGTCGCTGCGCCCCGAACCCCAAGCCTTGCCGCCGCTGAAATATCGCCGTGGCCCGGCGAGCAGCAATTGAGCGTCAGCGACAATCGCTGTGCCAATTCGCGATATTCCCGCGAAACCGGACCGAACAATTGCTGCTCGATTATCTCGGCAAAACCGGCAATCGCCCCAGCGGTGTGCGCAATTCGTGCACCACCTGCCGCATCTGATCCCATTGGGCCGGAGCCTGCGTCGCGGGTAGCGCGATTTCCGCGATATTGGGCCGCCGCATAATCCCCGGAAACGGAACCGGTCTCCGAAGCCGGATCGAAAAAAGTGCCGCGGTCACCTCTCCATTCGCCTTCGACTAATGACGCTCCACGCAGACGCATCCGGGCGCCATTCATTGACATGCGCTGACGAAAGGCTGCCGCACCATAACCATCGGGGCCAGGGCCATTGTCGTAGCTGCTTCGCTGATGCTGATACCGACTATCGCACCGCGTGGAGCACCTCGACCCAGACAATTGTGCCATCATCATTGGTTTCGAAACGATTTCCGTCGATCTGATCCGCAGACAAATCTTCGGGTGCCGGTTCAAAGGGCAATTGCGGGGCCAGCCGGTTTTCCCGGTCGCGCCGCCAGCTTTCGATTCTGGCAACTACTGCGCCAATCGACATGTCATCGGGCTGTTCGATGTCGCCAGCCAATTTTATGGCATCGCCCGTTTCAACAAGCGCAACACCGGCATCAACGGCGGGCCTCGGCAGCGCAAAATCTCCACTGCTCCAATGGGCGAAGAGAGCGCATCGCCAATGGGCCAAGATCGCTACGGTTGCGTAAAAACCCGCGCCCTGACCGGTAGGGTCGGGACAATATCAGCCCATTCCTCATCACGCAGACTGGCCGACGCGATAACTGCAGCCGCCACTTGCGGTTCATCGCCCGATAGCAATTGCACAAGCGGTGCTGATTTCCAGTCGACCCGCCAGCATTTCCACGGTTTTTGCGGCGATCAATTGCCGGCACGCGGTCGCGCATCTGACGGCACTCTGACGAGTCCTGACCAACCTCTGTCGCTTTGAAATGTTCGGGGTTTTGCGCAAGCGAATCAACCAGTTGTTGCCATTGACCGACAAGCCTCTCCGTCCTTCGGAAAGGCTGTTTTTGCAACTGCAGTGCCTGGTCGATCGTCGATATGCAAGGGTAGTAAACCTGTAGTTAGCGCGTGGTCCAGTCGATGCGATACATTGCACCACTGGGAAGGAAGGCGCATTTTTCACGCGTCACACTATGGGACAATTGCATATCCGTATAATAATATTATATGATTGCAGCATGTATGCACAGGGATGTAACAAAACCATGGCAGCGGTGACTTTTGACGCGATAGACCTCAGATTGCTTGCAGAATTGCAGGACAATGGACGGATCACCAATGTGGAATTGGCGACCAAAGTCGGCTTGACTGCCCCCACCTGCCTGCGCCGGATGCGCACATTGGAACAGTCAGGAGCAATCAAAGGCTATCATGCCGTCGTTGATCCCGCCTCGCTCGGCTATTCGATCATGGTTTTTGCGATGGTCAGTTTGAAAAGCCAGGCAGAGGCCGACCTGAAAGCGTTTGAGACCCATGTTCGATCGCTTCCCGAAATTCGGGAATGCCACATGCTCAATGGTGAAATAGACTTTATTTTGAAGATCGTAGCGCACGATCTTCAGTCGTTTCAGGAATTTCTAACGTCGAAGTTGACTGCTGCCCCAATGTGTCGAGCGTAAAAACTTCGCTGACCATCCGCACTGCAAAAGACGAACCCGGCGTGCCAATCGAACTGCCCTGACAGGTTTTAAACCGTCAGGGCAGCGACTATTCCAAATTTAGGCTACAGGTTTCGCCAGTTGTTGGTCGATATAGATCATCCAATAATCGGCGACCCCCTTGCAGCTTGGGCGTTGTGATTTTGGCAAAGTCGCTTTCGCCCCTGCAAGATCATTCAAGTTATATTGCGCAATCGCCATGTTGGTCAAAGCACGATCGGTTTGATCAAGACCTTCCTGTCGATGAGGCCACCTTTTTGCCAGTGCAGCTTCGTATAGCTTCTTTGCGCGGGCAAATCGTGGTCGACAATATGATGCTCCCTGCAGCAACGCCTGATAACCCTTGGCGCTGGCAAGTGGCTTTTTTCGTCGAGCGTCCCAGTTGGTGCGCATTTCAACGCGACGCGCTTCTGCCTGTTTTTGAATTCCGAAAAAGTCAGGTTGTTTTCCGAGATAACTTTTTGGCAAATCCTTCGCCCAGAACAGCCAGAACCTCAACCGGGTAGCGTTTCAGATCAGCGGATTCGACATAAGAGCGATACTCATGTTCAAACAGGATCGCATCTGTCTTACGGGCAAGTCGGAGTAGCGAAAGCGCCTCGAGATTGTCGAGGTCTGCAAACAAATATAGTTGAAAATGGCGTGATAGGACTTTTTGCGGGGATCAAATTTCACCCAGTTCCTTACCCCAATAGACGATTGCCTGCTTGTCCTTCAGTTTGTTTGGCGAAGTTTAGCGCGCGCGAACCATTGCTTTTCAGGAGTTTGCCCTTGGCAATGGTATCCTCAATGCCACGTTTCAACCAATTCAGCGCTTCAGCTGTATTGTTCTGAAGGCTGAAGGTGTTTGAAATCTGGATCGCGGCGCTGTTGTCACGATAGCCTAGATTATAAGCCTCAACGAGCTATTTTGAGCAGTCGGATAATCCTTGGCATTATATGCGATCAGGCCTTTTTGGAAATGGTAAGGCGGGCGCAATTCTGCGGGGCGTGCTGGTGCTCTGCAGGATCAGATCGATACCCTGCACTGAGTGCAGTGTCGCTGGTCGCGCGACCCACGGCAAAGACAAACGCCCGCTTCGTTGCGATCGTCCTCATTCATGATGGCAGCGATCAGCGTAGGGATAGCAGCCTTAGATGCAGCCATATCCTTTTTGGTGTTGAAGGCGTCGACTGCAGGCGCATAGGCCTTGGTGAACTCCTTGGAAAAGTTCTTCTTGGCAACAGCGGCCTCTTCCTTACCCTTTTTGTCTTTGGCTTTTTTTTCTCTGCTTTCGGTTTGTCCTCGAACGCATAAGCAGAAGAACTGCCCATTGCGGCTCCCAAAGCGATTGCCAGGACGATCTTTGAAACTGCCTTCCTTTCACTCTCCAGTTTGACGGCCGGGTGCAACATTGCCCCAACGCCGTCGCCAAAACCATGCAAATGCATCTTTACGGAGACAATTTGCCCCGCGCAATCAACTATCCGCTGCCAGATGAATTGGCATTGAACGATTTTACATGCGCTTGCATGACCGAATCTGTGGAAAAGCTGTAGAAAAAGGCGGATTGAGGGCCCTGTGCGGGTGGCCAGATGGCGGCCTATGGTCTAAGCATTTTTCACATAAGACATAATAAGGAAGTGCGCGGAGTGAGCGACAAGATCGAACCGATCGAACCCACCGATATTTCTCCCGTCGACATCGTCGGACGAAATGAAATCAGTTACCTCGACTATGCCATGTCGGTCATTGTCGCGCGGGCATTACCCGATGTGCGCGATGGCTTGAAACCTGTTCACCGCCGCATCCTTTTCGCGTCGCAAGAGGGCGGCATGGTCGCCAGGCGGCCTTATCGTAAATCGGCAAGATCGTCGGCGACGTCGCTGGGCAATTACCACCCGCACGGCGACAGCGCGATTTACGACGCGCTCCCGAATGACTCAGGATTGGTCGTTGCGCGTTCCACTGATCGACGGCCAGGGCAATTTCCGGCTCGATGGATCCCGATCCGCCAGCGTCGATGCGTTATACCGAGCGCGCCTGAAAAAGGTCGCCAACGCGCTGCTGACGATCTCGACAAAGACACTGTCGATTTCAGCCCAATTATGACGGCAGCCGCGGGGGCCCTTCTGTCACTCCCTGCCCGCTTCCCCAATCTGTTGGTCAATGGCGCGGGCGGTATCGCCGTCGGCATGGCGACCAACATCCCGCCACACAATCTGGGCGAAGTCATTCGCGCTTGCCTCGCCTACTTATCGAAAATCCGGCGATCACCGTTGACGAGCTGATCGGATTATCCCTGCCCCGATTTCCCCACGGGGCCGTTGATCCTGGGTCGGGGTGGTGCGCGCAATGCCTATCGTGATGGCAAGGGCTCGATCATGATGCGGGCACGCGCAAGAGATTGAAGAGGCAGAAGGCGACCGCCGGTCGATCGTACTCACCTCGATCCCTTTCCAGGTCGGCAAAACGGTCTGGTCGAAAGATTGCCGAGGCCGCGAAGGACAAGCGGATCGAGGCGTTGCCGACATTCGCGACAGATCAAGCCGCGAGGGCGTGCGCGTGGTCATCGACCTGAAACGCGATGCCACCCCGATGTGGTGCTGAACCAGCTGGCGGCACACCGCGGCACAATCCAATTTCCCCGCCAATATGCTCGCCATCCGTGGTGGACGGCCCGAAGTATTGACCCTGCGCGACTTTATCGAGGCGTTTATCCGCTTCCGCGAAGAAGTGATCACCCGTCGCACCAAATTCCTGCTGAACAAGGCCCGCGACCGCGCCCTTATCCCTGCTCGGTCTGGTTGTTGCGGTCACCAATCTGGACGAGGTGGTAAAGATCATCCGCGCCTCATCCGACCCGGCTGCCGCGCACCTGCGCTGATGGCGCAGCATTGGCCGATTGCCGAAATCCTCCCTATATCAAGCTGGTCGGGCGGTTGAGGCCGATATCGAGGGCGACAGCTATCAGCTGTCCGAAGATCCAGGCACGCGCCATCCTCGAACTGCGCCTCAACCGCCTGACCGCACTGGGTCGCGATGAAATCGGTGATGAGTTGAAAAGAACTGGCGGTCGAGATTGCAGGAATATCTGGCGATCCTCGGCGACCGGGTGAAGCTCTACCGCAGTGATGCGCGCCGAGCTGGAGGCGATTGATCCCGAATTCTCCACCCCGCGCATCTGCGAAATCGCGCCGAGCTGGGATAGTCTTGACGATGAAGACCTGATGGAACGTGAGGAAATGGTCGTTACCGTCACCCATGGCGGCTATATCAAGCGTACCGCTCTCGCCACCTTCCGCGCGCAAAACCGGGGTGGCAAGGGCCGAGCCGGCATGGCGACCAAAGAGGAAGACGCCGTCACCAGACTGTTCGTGACCAACAACACACCCCGGTGCTGTTCTTCAGCAATATCGGCAAGGTTTACCGGCTCAAGGTCTGAAACTGCCCGAAGGCGGGCCCTCTCCACCAAGGGCGCCGATGGTCAACCTGTTGCCGCTGGGTGAGGCGAAGTTATTTTCCAACGTCTTGACCTTGCCGAAGATGAGGCTGAATGGGGCGGGTTGAGCGTCGTCTTTGCCACCGCAAAGGGCTATGCCCGCCCGCAACAGCATGGATGCCTTTGCCAATGTGCCGTCGAACGGCAAAATCGCGATGAAGTTTGAGGCGAGGATGCCGATGACCGACTGATCGGCGTCAATTGCTGACCGCAGACGACGATGATCCTGCTGGCAAGCCGCGCGAGCAAGGCGATCCCGCTTTGCCGCCAACGATATCCGCGAATTCCAGAGCCGCGCCTCCACCGGCGTGCGCGCGGTGAAGCTCGCGAAGGCGACGAAGGTGATTTCGCTATCGATCCTCACCCGCGTTGGCACCACGCCCGAGGAACGCGAGGATTACCTCGCTTCGCGCCGTGGGAACCCGAAAGGAGGCGAACCCACGCTGTCGGCAGAACGCATCGCCGATATGGCGGAGAAGGAACAATTCATCCTCACTGTCTGCGCCAATGGCTATGGCAAATTGTCATCGGCCTAAGCTACCGCCGGACGGGCCGCGGTGGACAGGGGATCACCAATATCGACAATATCGAACGCAACGGCCCGGTTGTGGCGAGGCTTCCCCGCGACCAAGGGGATCAGCTGATGCTGGTCACCGATCAGGCGAAACTGATCCGTATGCCTTTGGACTTCCTTACGTGCTCGGCCGTGGGACGGCTGGTGTGCGGTTGTTCAATGTCGATGATAATAGGCATGTTGTGGGGCTGCGAAGATTGAGGAGAGCGGTGAGGGGGGACGTTAGAAGACAACATTGGTCTGCAAGGTGACGAGGAAATACTCAAGTGAGTAACTGTCCTGTTTGTTCTCCATCGACGGATTTCCATAAAACGCCCTCCTTCCTAGGAATATGTGGACCCTATACTTTGATTGTCCGGTGTGTAGCTGTTTTGGGATTGATGACGATCTTGCGGGTGATTTTGGGGAGAATTCGAAAGGAGCGACGCGTCGTATTCGAGCCGCCACCAGTCATTGGATTAGGCAGGGATCAAAACAAATCTCGCGACACTCTCAGTATGTACGCAGAAACTTACAAGGAAGTGGCCGACGGAAAAATCGGCTTACCTACCCCGGCCAAAGCAGCACTTTCAATACTACGCTATATTGGAGATAAAGTTCAAGAAGCTGGCGAAAAGCTCGACGGTTTGCCTGCAGAATTTCAGCCGAAATCGGCACCACGTCCCGCCAAACGGCAATCGGAGTTATCGGTCAGCTCGAGAGCCGAGGCTTGATATCATGTCATGATGCAAACACTTTAAGCCAATATGACGTAATCGATATTGATCTGGCGTTAGAAGGCTGGGGCTTTACCAATCTGAGCAATCTGGAAAACAATCCGCCGGATATGGTTTCCTTGCTATGAAAGTTTAATGACGAGCAATTGGAAGGAATCTAACACAGAACCACTTAAACCGGCTGTCTTGGAGTTAAGTTTTCCTCTTGTCGATATGCGTGACGTTGCAGAACCTGGTCTGATCGACAACATCATGAGGATGCGGATTAGAGACGCAAATTTTGTTATTGTTGATCTAACGCATGAGTAATTCCGGAGCCTACTCGGGAGGCTGGTTTTGCCGGGGTTTAGGAAAGCCAGTTTTGTATATTTGTGAAGAGCAAAAATTCCCAAAAAAGCAAACCCATTTTGACTCCCACCACTGCACATTGGTGATGTGGTCTTCAAGTGATCAAACAGCTTTGTAAAGAGCTGATTGCTACAACTGCCGCGCCATGCCGACCCGGAAATAGCCCAATTCGAAACGGAATTCAAGGGGACACAATACTAAATAAATCCCCTCTCTCCTTCAGGGGAGAGGGCGATTACAGCTTGCTGCCCTAGTCACTTAGCAGAGGATGAACGGCAGGAAATGACACAATACCCCCCTCTCAACTGCGCCTAGCGCAGCTCTGCGCCAACATCATATCTCTCCCCAAAGGAGAGCGAGTTTGGAAATTCCGATTGCTCAGAAATTCTGCAAAGCCCGGCACTCTCTCTGCCATCTTGCCAAGAGGTAAAACCGAAAGGCTGCGTCTTTAACCAGAGACAGGAGGACTCGCGATGGTTTCGCCGTTCCGGTGCGTAATGGCAAAAATTCAGTCAATGCGGCGCTTGCATTAAATTCTCATTTGGCTAGCATGGGCGGATGTAGCGTTACAAGGCGTGAAATTGCTATGGGCCGATCACTGTCCCTTCGCCGGAAGTGTTATGCACTGTTGTGTATTGCCTCTGCTCGCAGCAAACAGTCGGCGGGAGAAGATGAAGGCGTTCGGCGGGATCGATTTAGATACCTGCCGCGAAACCGCCTCCACCTCCGAAGGTCGCGCCCTATACCGCTGGCCCAGTGCGAACTGAACGCACTCGACGGTGAGCCCCAAGCCCCCACCACCCCTGTGGTTGAACCTTATATTGCCGGCCCCCTGTGCGCCGGATCGAGCTTTTCTGCAAGGAACCCCGATGAAAAACGATTCGTTTTGGCTCTCGCAACCCCTTTGCCTGTCGGAACGAGGAAGCGTTCAGGCGCAGACCGATGGCAAACTGGTTCCGCAAAGAGATCAACCCAAGGCACTGCAAAGGTCCTGAACAACCGTTGTTCAGACAATCCCGGTCCTTCTTATAACCAACGGCTATATGGCCTTCGAGGATCCGGCGACTGGCGAGCTTTGGGTGCCCAATAATGAACTCGAAGGCGGCCAAACTCAATGGGTCGTTAATTATGACGTCATATTCCGGTCGCGCACCAATCGGAAGAGACATTTACAGCACCTGCTAGGAATGGTGCTGGAATTATGACCACCAATTCGACAGGAATCCATTTATGGCAAATCCGCCTGAATGCTGACCACCACAATGCAGGTGCTCCGTCAGGTCGGGAAGCGCAGAAATTTGGGTATACGCTTTAATCCAGACCAATGGTGCTTTGACCGCCTTGAAGTTCGTCCGCATAATACGTCAGCACGGATTTAATAATCTTCAGCAACGCTCGAGCAATTTCCCCACTCTGCCCGATCGACCCATTTGTCGTACGGATGGCATCTGCATGACGCGTTAGGCGTGTACGCTTACCAACCAGTTCGCAGACAACGACGTTTTACGGTGGATTACGGTGGATTGCGAGGACGGTTTACAACCCCATATTCTCCAGCCATCACCCTCCCTAATGGGAAAGCGGCGCTGGGGCTTGTATCTCTCCCTGAACAGAAGAGTGTATGGTCACTTGCAACTTATCGTTCAGCCAGCAAAAGGGGACGCAGCGCTGCCCCCTTTCCTTTGCCACCACCCATGGCATTTCGGTCAATCAACGGGGTAGTGTCGAGCCGTTACAGGCTGGATCGGTTTGTCGTCATCGTTCCCCGCCACAGGACAATAGCAGCGACCAACACCGCAATTCCAAGCCCCAATTGGACGAAGTGTATCGACTTGTAGGGCCATCTTGGACCTTTATTCCCATCTGCTATATGCTCAATCAATATAGCGCTCGTGCGGCTCCGAAGGTTTAACCGAAAACCGCCGCCGACCTTACAGCCCCACGCCGATTTTTTGTACAACTTCATTTTATGTCCTTTCAAAATGCGCATTTAAAGACCGGAAAAATTATCCGGCACGCATCGGTCGTTGCGGGGTTTTGAAAGGTTCAAATGGGATTGCAATTAAATTTGCGTATGTCGGCGCGCACCCTCTGCGAAACGCAAGCTGTCGGCTTGGAAATTTGACTTCGGTCTATTCTTCGGCGAAATGCCCGCGTTTGAGCAAGGTCGTCGCCACGCCGGTCGCAATCGCCAGCACGCCGCCATAATAGAGATACCAGATCGCAATACTGACCCAGTTCGCTTCTGCCAATGGACCCAAAAGCGCGCGCGAAGATCAGCAGGTCAGGAAGCGAACGAGGCCCATCGCGCCAGGGCCGACGCGGTAGCGCAGGAAGTGCTGTTTCCACGCGCATCCCGCCATACCGGCAACAAACAGCGTATAGACAGCCGCCTGCATCCCGCCGGTCAGATCTCCGGGCAAGAAGTAGAGCCGTGTCGGGGCAAGCACGAAGACCGCCATCGCGAGCAGCAGGGCGGCTGCGCGTTGGCTTTACGCGGCAGTGGCGCAGGAACAGGACGATAACGATGACGGCCGATGGCGAAGGCAATCGCGCCCCAGATCATGTCGAGTTCGAGCAAGCCGTCACCCAGCGCCCAAAATACCATGACGCGAAGCAAACGGCAGGAATTCTGCAACATGGTGTTTGCCTGCCAAGGCGTAAAGGTCAGCAGTCCGACGCCCGCCATCTTCCATACAATTGCCAAATTCCGGCGAAGCCAGTTGCCATGACAGTGGATAGGTCAATCCAAACAACAGGCTGGCGAACAGCCATGGGCGTTTATGCGCGGGATCGCCCGGAATTAATGCGACTTTCCACTTTGCCGAGACATCCCGCCAAGACAAGCGGAATCCAACCCCGCCATTGCGCAATCACGCCGTCAGCCCCGGCCCGGCACCCTCTTGCATAATGTCGCCGTGCAACCAAGCGGCGATACAGGCCGCTACGAAACGCCTCGTTGCCTTGCGCCAGCAATCACCAGATCGGCCCGGTCAGCATCGCCGCGATCCAGCGGTCGCCAGCCAGGGCGCGGCGCATTGGCGATTGATCGCGATGCGACCATCGGCGATGCGACCAGCGTCTCCAGCACCTTTGAACTAAGTTGCTACGAATCCGCTTTTCATCGCGGCACGACCGACCCCGTGGTGGCGCTGCCTCGAATCCAGATCAGGAAACAGCCACCGAAACTCGCCTTCATGCGGGGTCAGCACGCATTGCAAGTGCAGCGCGGCAAAAGCGTTTCGGGTCGTCGGCAAGCTGGTCAAAGCATCGACATCGAGTACCGTGCTTTCCCTGTGCTGGGGATCGCGAGCGCCGTGTCGCGCGTCGCCTGCGATACTCCCGCCGCTGGACCAATGGCAAAGGCGTGATCCGTTCATCAAAACCATCCGTCGCCGGATCGCCTTCGCGCAACATGATTGCGGTAACATGCGCCGCCTGCTCGGTGAAGCGTGACGTCTCCGACGCGCGTCACCAGCCCTGCCCCAACCGCCAAAGCCGCCTGCGCCGCCAGACGCGAGGCACCAGTGCGCAGCGTCGGTCCGCTGACAACCACCGCACTGCCGCGTGTATATTTGGCGCGTGTCGGCGGGCGGTGGCGACAACGCAGGCTGCTGGATGATGCCGTCTGAATCGAGGCGGAGCTTGAAGGTCATGCGAACTCGATATGGGCAAATCGCAATCCTACCCACAACCCGTTCGTGTCGAGGCGAAGTCAAGACACTGCCCCTCGTTAGCTCTCCGCCTAGAGCATCTCACGACTTCGCTCGATGCGAACGGAATTTGAATGAGCGCAATGCGCGTGTCTCACAAAGTCCATATCATCGGCGGCGGTCTCGCGGGGGCGAGGCAGCAGCAACTCGCGCGGCGCGGCGCCAGCTGTGCGGCTGTCGGAAATACGTCCGAGTGGTGAAGCTGGCTGCCGTACGCATCGGGCGCGGCCCTCGCGAAAGACCTCGTCTGCTCGAACAGCTTCCGCTCGGATGATGCCGACAACAACGCCGTCTGGCTTGCTGCATCAGGGAGGCGCAGGCTGGATTCGGTGGTGATGGCGGCCTGAAGGCTGGCCAAAGTCCCGGCAGGCTCCGCACTCGCGGTGGATCGCGATGTCTTTTCGGCAAGGTGACCAAACGGCTGCTCTCGCTCGGCAAAGTAGAGATTGTCCTAGCAGGCGTGTCGACGCCCTGCCCGACGGCCTGGCCATCGTCGCCACCGATCCATGACGGCCTTGTCATTTACGGAAAATATCCGGCAGAACCGGAGAAAACCAGCCTTGCCTTCTTCGATGCCATCGCCCCTATCGTCTATCGCCGGCAGCATCGGTATGGATTTAGCGTGGTATGCGTCGCGCTGGGACAAAGAGGCGACGGCAGGGACTATATCGGTGCCCGATGGACAAGGAGCAATATCTGGCCTTCCACAAAGGCCTGCTCGACGCCCAAGGCCGATTTCAGGGAATGGGAAAAGGACGCCCTATTTCGAAGGCTGTTATGCCGATCGAAGTGATGGCCGAACGCAGGCGCAAACTGCGCTGCACTTCCGGGCCGATGAAGCGCCTGTTGGGCTCGACAATCCCAAAACCGGGCGCTGGCCGCGTATGCGGTGGTGCAGTTACGGCAGGATAACAAACAGGGCAGCATCTGGAACATGGTCGGATCCCCAGACCAAGATGAAACATGCCGCCCAGGTTGAACTGTTCCGTACGATACCGGGTTTGGAAAGGCCGGGTACGCGCGTTTGGGCGGATTGCGCCACTGCACCTTCATCCGATCGATTTTTGCTCGATCGGCAGTTGCGGCTGAAGTCAGCGCCACATATCCGTTTTGCCGGGCAGATTACCGGCTGCGAGCTTATGTCAGCTCGGCTGTCGGTTTGATGGCGGGGATAATGGCGGCGCATGATTGGCGGCGCGGGAATTTGTTCCGCCGCCCGAAACCACTGCTTTTCGGCGCATTGCTGCATCACTGCATCTGGCGATGCCGAGGCCGACGGCTATCGACCGATGAACATCAATTTCGGCCTCTTCCCCCGCCCGAAGGCAAGGTGCGCAAGGAACGCAAAGCCTTTCTGACTGATCATTTGCGGGCGGATCTCGCACAATGGATAGGCGAAATGGGGCTTAGCAACGGCAGCGCGGCGACCTCACGCTTCGGCCGAGTCGAAAATTCGCCACGGGTCGCTTAACCGGTCACGATCAGCATCAGCCCGCCCAGCAAAACCCTCACCGATCGCCGCCGCCCATTCCTCGAATGTCAGCAAATTGGTGCCGTCTTTGTCGGGATTTCTTGAAATCTTTCGTCAAACAAAACATCGTTTCAAACCGTGAAACCAGATCGTCGCAGTTGCAGTCATAGCGGATTGAAGCGCTGTTCCTCGCGGCTAACGCCGAGGTGCTTGCGGAAGTGACGGTGGGCGGGACCAGAATTTCGGTGCACTGACGTCAGGTTCAGGAAGCGACAATTGTTGCGGAAGCGCCGGTGGTGGTTGGGGATCAGGACTTCGGTCCCTGCCTGCGACTGCCAAAACCACAGTCAATAGACACCATCAAAAGCGCAATCAGCGCCAGCCAAAATCTTTCGCACAGCATTCTCCGCCGGTTTAACGCAAACCGGCGCTACATATGCCACAGGGAGCTTCCCGCTCGGAAAGCTATGCCAGAGCAGACGGAAAACGAAGACGATACGCGTGCACTTCCTGCTTT
>JADKHG010000007.1:0-47500 GCA_016721875.1 Sphingomonadales bacterium
TCGGACTGTCTCCTCTGCGTTCGGCATAGGCTAAGCCCTTGCCAAGCATTTCGATCTCTTTCGAGCTCAGCCGCCGGGTCCGCTTCTGGGTCGCGAGCTTTTTCGCGCCCTTGGTAGGATGCTGATCAATCAGGCCCTTGTGCTTGGCGTGGCCAAGGATCGCCTGCAATGTGCCGACGCAGCGGCCCGCGACGCCGGGGCCGCCGGTGGCTTTTCCCTCCGCGACCGCCGGATCGCAGCTTCGCGGTTTGCCGTGCAGAACATCGGTCTGCATCTTCTCGACGTCGGCGATCGTCAGGTGCCGCGCTTTGCAGTTACCGAGCAGTGGCTTGATGTGCGTCTCAATGCGGCTCTCATCCATGTTGGGGGAAGACGTCTTGATCGGACAAATTCCGGCGGCGTAACTGTTTCCGGCGCGAGCCTCCTTCAGATACCAGTCGCACATCGCCGTAACCGTCATCTCTGCGCGCGCCGCGATCACCTCTTCTGCAGGGTCAGGCCCGCCGCAACTTCACCCAGTTTGATCTTGGCCAGATCGCGGGCCTGCTCGACGGTGATCAAACCAAAACGCCCGATCTTGACCCGGCGAATACGCCCTTCCTGGTTCACATATTGGATGACGAACGACTTCACGCCGCTCGCTCCACCCTAATTCCGAACCCTTTGATCTCGGTGTCCCAAAGGAAGCTCTGTCCGGATGCCGGAATCGATAAAGCGTCGATATTCCTTGTTTAGCTTCGCCAGTGCCATTCAGACCTCCAAATCATATTGCGCGGACCCTGCCGGGATAAAAGTAACAGTAACGTAATAAGTTTTATCGTTTCAGACCCAAGAGACGGAAATGCGCTGGCAAAAATTCATAAACCGTTGTTTTATAGTAGTATCTACAAGCGCCGGATACTGTCGAAAGGCTGACCCTAACCTTGCCAAGGTTGGGGTCGAGGTTCGAATCCCTTCGCCCGCTCCATTTTTTCAAACACTTAGTAGCACGATGTTGTCACTTGATCAGTCGTCAGGTGGCAAGGTAGTGACGTTGTCGAGAACACAATTCTGTTCACGCACCCAACCATCCCCTTCGATTTCGTGTCGGGGCTATATTTTCAGATCAGCGGTCCAACAGCTCCACATCCGCGCGCCACAGGGTCAGCCAGTTCAGCGAACCCCTGCATTCGTCCATGCCAATTGCGGAGGTCAGGCGGAACATGGTGCCGTCCCAGATATAGGATTCAGCATTCCCGCAATCGCCAACACCGCGCGCCTTGCTGAAGCTGTCGAGTTGCTGCTTTTGCGGATCCCAGCTCGCATTGACGAGCAATTTTGGACCGTCTGCCGGCTCAGTTGCATAGTCAAATTTTGCGGGTTCGAAAAACCACTTCCCTGAAGCATTTTGCGTCCCGACATAGGGTGCATGCGACATATTATAGGCCCCGCTGCCGCAACTTATCAGTACCATGGCGCGGGCATTCCCCGACGACCGGCCCAGACTATAGGCGCTATCCTCCGTCACGCCGAAGCGTTCGTCACGGCAAGGCGATTTTTCGATTAGGTCAATCAATTCGGGTGTGCCGGGTATTGGCGCGGTCGTCCCAATGCGGATTGCCTTTACAACGGGAAGCGGAAGCCAGGCAGGTTTGGTGCTTTTGCGTCCGCCGCCCGCGAGCGCATCCTTTGAGCCAATCCGGTTTTGTATAGCATCGATATATTTCAAAGCCGCCGCGGAACCCGCAAGCGAGCCTGACCCGAGCCGCGTGCCAGCGCCATCTAGCAGAACGAAGCGGTTGCCCCTTGCCAGCGCGCGGACGATTTTAAGGGCTTCCTTGTCAGCCAGCAGGATTTCCCTTTGAAAGGGCGCAAGGGGTCCCGAATCGGTTTCCCTGCCATCGACTTTTAGATGATAGCGGTCGTTTGTGGTTTCGAAACCCGAGATGCTGACGCTCAAAGCGTCGCCCGGCCGATAGCCTTTGCGGATCACTACCGCCAATGCATCGTCTTGCTCGTTCTCCGGAGGCAGATTGATTGCTTCGCAGGTCAGGGCATTGTCGCAGGCGACAGCCCATGAGCGGAAAAATTTCTGCTGCCCCAGCGTGATTGATGCACCTGACACAACCGTCGCAACAGTGGCGGCGACCATTAGGGTGAAGATCGAACGCAACATCATGGAAAACACCCTACCGGCAATGCTTTTGCTGCGCTAGTGCCCCAGCAAGAATCAGCGGGCGAACAAAGGATAGAGAGCTATGCGATCAGTTGCGGTTATTGGTGCAGGGCAAATGGGTGCGGGGATCGCACAGGTGAGTGCCGCCGCCGGTTATCATGTGCTGCTGTCCGACATCGATCTTGTTCGCGCGCAGGCTGGTAAGGACGGCATTGGTAAGCAGCTAGCGCGCATGGTTGAACGCGAGAAAATCGGAGCTGAGGAAGCGGAAACCTTGCTCGGACGGATCGAGCCTGTTGGCTCTTACGAGCCGATGGCCGGGGCCGGGCTGGTCATCGAGGCAGCAACCGAGCGCGAAGACATTAAGCGCAAGATTTTCGAGGATGTCGGCAAGGTGCTGGGGCATCAGGCGGTGTTGGCAAGCAACACCTCGTCAATCCCGATCACGCGCATGGCGCAGGCAACACCCGATCCGTCTCGGTTTATCGGCGTCCATTTCTTCAATCCGGTACCCATCATGGGGTTGATTGAGGTGATCCGGGGTCTCGCTACGTCTGATGATACCGTCGAGAAGGTACGGCACTTTGGCGAGGCGCTGGGCAAAACCATGGTTTTTGCCAACGATTCGCCAGGCTTCATCGTCAATCGCATCCTGTTGCCAATGCTCAACGAAGCCTGCTTTGCTCTGGGCGAAGGCGTCGCCTCGATCCGCGATATCGACACAGCGTGCCAGTTGGGGCTGAACCACCCGATGGGGCCGCTGACGCTCGCGGATTTCATTGGGCTGGATACCTGTCTTGAAATCACCCAAGTGCTGCTGGGATCCACCGGCGATCCCAAATATCGTCCGGCGCCGTTGCTGGTGAAATATGTCGAAGCGGGCTGGCTCGGCCGTAAGGCCAAGCGCGGCTTCTACGACTATTCGGGCGAAACGCCGGTGCCGACGCGGTGACCATGCCTTCAATCGGAAAAATCGATTAAACTCGTCGATTTTGATCGTTTGATTGTTTGGTACCGGGTCACCATATCCTGTCTCACGAAACACATCCCGGAGACATTTCATGGGTAACAACAGCACCACCGCACTTGCAGCCGCTCTCAATGGCATGCTGGCAGACTATTTCGCGCTTTATCTGAAGACCAAGAATTTTCACTGGCATGTGTCAGGGCCGCATTTCCGCGAATATCATCTGCTTTTTGATGATCATGCCGCCGAGTTGATCGGCACAACTGACCTGATTGCGGAACGTGTGCGCAAGCTGGGGCAGCGGACCTTGACCTCGATTGGCGATATTGCCGCCAAACAGTCGGTCAAAGACAATGATGCCGTTAAGGTTGATGCTGACGCGATGCTCAAAGAATTGCTGGCGGACAACCATGCTCTGATCAACACGCTGAAAGCGACCAAAGAGCTGGCTGGTGAGGCTGGAGACAATGCGACCGACGGCTTGCTGGATGATTGGACCGATCAGGCCGAGCAGCGCGCCTGGTTCCTTGAACAGACAATCGGGTAATCCAGACCGCTGAAACAAAAAGGGCCTCCAGTGGAGGCCCTTTTCCATTACGACTTAATCCGTGCCTCAGTCTGACTGGGCGAGATTGGTTGCCGAATATTTTCCGCGACGATCGACTTCGATATCGAATGCCAGACGGTCGCCCTGATTGACCTGGCCCATGCCAGAGCGTTCAAGCGCCGAGATGTGTACGAACACGTCTTCGCCGCCATCGTCGCGCTGAATGAAGCCAAAGCCCTTCATGTCATTGAAGAATTTGACGGTGCCATTGGCGCGTTCGCCGGTCGATTCGCGTTGCGGTCCACGAGGAGCGCTATCACGGTCGCCGCCACGGAAGCCGCCGCGATCGCCACGATCACCTCGGTCGCCACGATCATAGCTGTCGCGTTCGGGGCGTGGAGCGCGTTCGGGAACGGGCATGGGATCGCCGTCAATCACCAGATCGGTGGCCGAAACTTTGCCGCCACGGTCAACAAGGGTGAATTCCAAAGGCTGACCTTCGGCAAGACCGGCAAGACCTGCCTGTTCGACCGAGCTAATGTGCACAAACACATCATCTGGACGGTCATCAACCTGAATGAAACCAAAGCCCTTTTGGCCGTTGAAGAATTTGACGATTCCTTTGCCAGAACCGATTACCTGCGCAGGCATGGAAGGTCCGCGCGGGGGACCACGAAAGCCGCCGCCACCGCCACCAGCTCCGCCACCGAAGCCGCCGCCGCCACGAGGGGCGCCAAAGCCGCCACCGCCGCCGCCGCCACGCGGGCCATCAAAGCCTGCGTTGCGCAACTCTCCGGGAAAGGGGGGATTCGCCAAAATTGTCATCGCCAAAACGATCACGTTTGTCCCGGCCGCGACCGCGCCGCTTGTCATTGAAACTCATAGGTAAAAAGTAACTTTCCTGTCGCCCGACAAATATAATCCATGCAGTTTAGGGCGGTAATTCCTACATTTCGCGCGCGACGCTTACTTGCTCCGCTGACCCGCCTATATCCTAAATCGCTGCAAGGGGATAGCAAATATTGCCAGTGCCTATTCGCCTGCAAAACTTGCTTTGCCGGTCAGCGTGGGGCAAGGGGCGTGGAAATCCGCCAGACAGAGAGAAAGTAGCATGGCATGAGCGTTTATCTGCACGAAGAGGATCTGCCCGAAGGCGTGCTTGCCGGTGCTGGACCGATAGCGGTCGATACCGAGACAATGGGGCTGATCACTCCGCGCGACCGGCTGTGTCTGTTGCAGATTTCCGACGGCCAGGGTGACGAACATCTTGTGCGGTTTGCTCCCGGAAGCGCCTATGACGCGCCCAATTTGCGCAAGATATTAGGCGATCCTGATCGGGTGAAGATATTCCATTTCGGTCGCTTCGATCTCGCGGCCATCGAATATTATCTGCACGTCACCGCAGCGCCGGTGTTCTGCACCAAGATCGCTTCGCGGCTGACGCGGACCTTCACTGACCGGCACGGCCTGAAAGAACTGGTGAAAGAATTTCTCAGCACTGACATTTCCAAACAGCAGCAATCGAGTGACTGGGGTTCGCCCAGCCTGAACGATGCGCAAAAGGAATATGCGGCGAGCGATGTTCGGTATCTGCACCGGTTGATGGCCGAATTCGAAATCCGGCTGGAGCGCGAAGGGCGGACTGAACTGGCGCAGGCCTGTTTCGACTTTCTGCCCCACCGCGCCCGTCTGGATATTGCCGGCTGGCCCGAGGAGGATATCTTTGCACACAGCTAAGCCCTTGTTCATCGCTGCCGAGGCAAGGTGAAGCATGTCCGAACAGGCCGACATTCAGCGTAACGCCCGACAACATTTCGCGGCACCCGGCGGCAGGCACGACCGGCTGGTGCGTCTGCTGCGCGTCGCTTTGCCCAGTATTATCGGCGTATTGCTTGCGTTTCTCGTGTTCAGTCCTTTCTCGCAAACGCAGGAACGCAGCTTTGTACTGGACAAGGACGAGGTCAATATGGCCCGCGAGCGGTTGCGTCTGACCGAAGCGCTGTATCGCGGCGAAGACAGCAATGGCCGCCCATTCTCCTTGCGCGCAGGAAGCGCGGTGCAGAAAAGCTCAAGCGAAACATTGCTGCGGATGCATGATTTGTCGGCGCGGATATTGATGCCGATGGTCCGGCCGAATTGAGCGCGGGGCGGGGCTATTATGACATGCAGAATGAAAAAGTCCGGGTCGAAGGGCCACTGGCGTTTACTGGCGGCAATGGTTTCAGCCTGACGGCAAGCAATGTCGAATTTGCCCTGAAAACGCGCAAGCTTGAAAGTTTCGGCCCGGTCAGCGGCAGCACCCGCGTTGGCACCTTTAGCGCCGGTAAATTGCGCGCTGACCTTGATGCGCGCATCGTCCGGCTCGAAGGTGGCGCGCGATTGCGCATCGACCAGAATGCTATTAGGTAGAATATCATGTCCATTCGCTTTTTCGGAATAATGACCGCGAGCTTTGTTGCAACCGCTGCGCTGATCGGCGGGCAGGCCCCCGCACAGGTCATCCGCAACCATAATAGCAATGCACCAGTCAATTTCAGCGCGGGTGCCATCGAATTGCAGGACCGCACAGACCGTGTCATCCTGACCGGTGGGGTTACGGCAACACAGGCGGGCCTCTCCATGTCGGCTTCGCGCCTGACCGCCGCCTATTCCAGCGGAGGTGGCATCGACGTCCACCGGCTGGACGCCGTCGGGGGCGTGACCATTACCAAAGACGATCTGCGCGCGAAAAGTGATGCGGCGATTTACGATCTCGACAGCGATCTGATCACGTTGCTCGGCAATGTACAGCTGACGCAGGGTGCCAATCGCCTGAATGGCGGTCGGATAGTGATTGATCTCAATTCAGGCCGTTCGACGATCAGTGGCGGCGGCACACCCGCAGCCCCCGGAATCAAGAGCAGCGGTGGGAGGGTCACGGGTACTTTTACGGTTCCGCAGCGAAAGAATTGATTTCGCTGGCAAAATGCTGCCTTATGCATAAATCCTGCCAATCACAGCCAAAGCAAGCTTTCTTTAGCCTTTGCGCGCGCATATAGAGTAGGCGCACGGCGGGATTGATCCCCAATAAGAAAGATATGCGGGCATGAATTTGATGGACAGCGCGGCTGACGGTCATTTGCGGCATGAAGGTGCAGCCAATGCCGTGACCGAGGCAGGACTAAATTCCGGACTGGCGGTGGTATCGATCGCCAAAAGCTATGACAAACGCGCGGTCCTGCTCGACGTGTCGCTCTCGGTTGCCAATGGCGAAGTCGTCGGCCTGCTCGGCCCCAATGGCGCGGGCAAGACCACCTGTTTCTACTCGATCATGGGGCTGGTTCGGCCCGATGCCGGTCGGATCGTGCTGAATGGCGAGGATATTACCCGGCTACCGATGTACCGGCGCGCAATATTGGGGCTGGGCTATTTGCCGCAGGAAACCTCTATCTTTCGCGGGATGACTGTTGAGCAGAATATCAGCGCAGTGCTCGAAATGGCCGAACCCGACCGCGATGCCCGGCAGGCGCGGCTCGACCAGTTGCTTGATGAATTTGGCTTGCAGAAACTGCGCAAATCGGCAGCGATGGCGCTGTCGGGTGGTGAGCGGCGACGTTGCGAAATTGCCCGCGCTTTGGCCGCCAACCCTTCGATCATGTTGCTCGACGAGCCCTTTGCCGGGATCGACCCGATCTCGATTTCGGACATTCGCGATCTGGTGAAGGATCTGAAAACCCGGGGCATCGGCGTGCTGATCACCGACCATAATGTCCGCGAAACATTGGACATCGTCGATCGCGCCTGCATCATTTATGACGGCCAGGTGCTGTTCGCTGGCTCACCCGAGGATCTGGTGGCCGATGCCAATGTAAGGCGACTGTATCTGGGTGAAGGTTTCACGATGTGAGGGTGGGCAAATGCCATTTTGTCCGTTCGCGTCGAGCGTAGTCGAGACGCCTCTCTGCACTGCCCGGTGTCTCGACTACTCTCGACACGAACGGGATTGAAAGGGTTTCATGGCCCTAGCCCCCCGCCTCGACCTTCGGCAGACGCAATCGCTGGTGATGACGCCGCAGTTGCAGCAGGCGATCAAGCTGCTTGCCTTGTCCTCGCTCGAAATTGACGCTTTCATTGCCGAAGAGCTGGAGCGCAATCCTTTGGCGAAATCGCATCGGGCGACGGCGGAGAGGCCGATACGCTAGAGGCGATGCCAACACCCAGCGCCGAGGATATGGGCAGCGACCAGTTGCTGAGCGACGGCAATTTCGCCACCGCCAGCGAAGCTCTCGACCCCGGCTATGCCAGCGACCCTGCCGAAGCCGGCGAAGGCGGCGGCGGGGCAGACGGCATGCTGGGGATGAACGGCATTGCGACCAGCGGTTCGGATTTTGGCGACGGCCCTGATTTCGATGCCTTTGCCGCACCCGACATTTCACTGCGCGAGCATCTGATGCAACAGGCAGGCGCGAGCGCGTCGGGGCGGCAATTGCTGCTGCTCGAACAGTTGATCGAACATATCGAACCTTCAGGCTGGCTGGGTGCGGACCTGATGGGGATTGCCTATCGGTTGGGTGTACCGCTTGCGGAGATGGAGGAGGCATTGGGCTTGCTCCAGCGCTTCGACCCCACCGGCGTCGGCGCGCGTGATCTGGCTGAATGCATCGCCCTGCAGGCAAAGGAAGCCGACCGTTACGATCCGTGCATGGCCAAGCTGATCGACAATCTGGACCTTGTCGCACGCGGCGCCTTCGACCAGCTCAAACGCTTGTGCCGTGTCGACGATGAGGATTTGCGAGACATGCTGGTCGAGCTGCGCGGCTATGATCCAAAACCGGGATTGCGCTTCGACAGCGATGAGGCAGCCGTTGCGGTAACACCCGATATATTCGTCTCCCAACAGGGCAAAGGCTGGGCGATTGAACTCAACAGCGCCAACCTGCCGCGACTGTTGGTCAACCGCAGCTATTATGTCGAACTCAGCGCGGGCGGCAGAGGCGACAAGGCGGCGAACAACTGGCTCAGCGAATGCCTTGCCGATGCCAACTGGCTGATCAAGGCGATGGACCAGCGTCAGCGGACAATCATGAAGGTCGCGACCGAATTGGTGAAGCAACAGGAAGGCTTCTTCCGCGAAGGTGTGGCGCGGCTGAAACCCCTGACGCTGCGGCAGGTGGCCGAAGCGATCGACATGCACGAATCGACGGTCAGCCGCGTCACCAGCAACAAATATCTGCATTGCTCACGCGGGCTGTTCGACCTCAAATATTTCTTCTCCAGTGGCGTGGCCTCAGCGGACGGCGACGGCGCCTCGGCGGAGGCAGTGAAGGCCGCGATCAAGACGCTGATCGATGCCGAAGCGGCGGACGACATTTTGTCCGACGACACGCTGGTCGATTTGCTCAAGGAAAAGGGTTTCGACATCGCCCGGCGCACCGTGGCAAAGTATCGCGAGGCAATGGGGATTGGTTCGAGCGTGCAGCGCAGGCGGGCGAAGAAGATGGGGCGTTAGGTTCAGTCAATCATTGCCTTCAACCGTTCGGGGTTTTGCGGGATTGGTTTGGCGGGGTCGATCTGCACCAGCTTCGCTCCGGTTGGCTTCAAAATTTGTAGGGCTTCGTTCCAATATGGCTCCTCCAACGCCAGATAAATTGTCAAGTGGTTCAGCCGTCCCGGTTTGAACCCCGCCACTTCCTTGCGTAGCACATCTATGAAGTTGGACGGTGACAAGGTAGCGAAGGCAACATTGTCCCCATACGTGTCTTGCAGCCGCTCGCGAATCCATTTTCTCGACGGCTTATAGTCTGCGGCTGTTGGCAACCGAAGCACGGTTGTCCAGGTCGAATCTTCTTTCCAGTCCGCGGTAATTCTCAAAAATGCCTCGCGCAAATACTGGTGCCAGTCTCCTTCGTCGTTGCTCGAAGGTCCCAACAGTGGAGAAGTGAGATAAGCTTTCCTTTTTTGTTCCCATTCCCAGTTCCGTGCATTGACTCTCTCTACCGCCGACAGCGCCCACTGCCAGCGGACACTGTCTATTGGAAGCATCGTACCAGTCGCCAGATCGAACGATATTTCGACGAAGGCTTTGGGGTTTTCCCTTGGGGGTGAGTCAGAATTTTCATCGATCACTTCCGGAACAGTTACTTCCAAGGTGAGTGTTGTTTCATCTTTTGAAATCCGGTGCTGGCCGGACCATCGAAGCGAGCTCACCGAGCGTGGTAACGCCGCAATATATGACTTCGGTAGAAAATCATCGAGGCGCAACGATCGGATGACATTGCCGTCGGGTCCGTAAATAACCACGACATTGTCGCCGTGACCCATTGAGTGCCAGTTGTCGAAGCTGGCGACATAGCGACCGGTTCGGGATAACAGCACGCTTACAGGTGCCACATCGTTTGGCAAAGTACGTTTCCAAACCGTTTGCCATTCACCGTACGTTGTTTTCCGTTCTAGCAGCATAGATGCTTTGTCGTTTCCGCCTGCCTTTTGCCCGGCCGGTTCGCGCTCTTCCACTTTGTCTTCAAAATAGGCGAGGGCATCCTCAAGTTGGCGCGGCGTCACCGTCACACGTACATTCTTGTCCTCGGAAAAGTACGTTTCGACCTGTGCCGGAAACCAGCTGTCGGCATAGGCCACCGATGGCATAAGCAAAGCTGACATTAGCCCAAAGATAATGATCAAGGCTCGAAGCATGACTTAACCTCCGTCGACGTGATTGGTGTCTAACCCAAAACCCGCCCTAGCGCATCCTCCCATCCGGCAAGTCTAACCTTCCGCGCCGCGCTATTCATCGCCGGGGTAAACCGCCCAACCTTGCCGCGCATCACCGATGCTTCGGCGAGCGAGCTATAAAGCCCGGCCCCAACGCCTGCCAACATGGCCGCCCCCAGCGCGGTGGTCTCGATGAAATCGGGGCATTCGACTTCGACGTCCAAAATGTCGGCTAGATCCTGAACCATCCAGCCGTTACTCACCATTCCCCCATCGACGCGCAGTTCTGCCCAGTCGGCACCATCGGCGGCGAAGGCGGTTTTCAGGTCGTGGGTCTGATGCGCCATTGCCTCCAGTGCGGCGCGCGCGACATGCGCTTTCTTCGCAGCGAAGGTCAGGCCGTGGATTGCGGCGCGGGCATTGGGTTGCCAGTGCGGCGCTCCAAGGCCGGACAGAGCGGGGACCAGATAGACACCACCATTATCCTCGACACTGCGCGCCAGCGGCTCGGTGTCGGTGAAGCGTCGATCAGCCCCAGATCATCGCGCAGCCACTGAATCAGTGATCCGGCGACGAACACCGAACCCTCCAGCGCATAATGCCGCTCGCCACCCAATTGCCAGGCCACGGTTGCGAGCAAGCGGTTGCTCGATTTGGGCAAGGTCCGCCCGGTCTGGGTGAGGACAAACGCCCCCGTGCCAAAAGTCGCCTTGGTCTGGCCGGGTTCAAGGCAGCTTTGGCCGATCAATGCCGCCTGCTGGTCTCCCGCCATGCCGGTGATCGCAATCGGCGCACCAAACAGGTCGGGATCAGTCATGCCCAATGGACCAGCGCTGTCGCAAATGGCGGGCAGGATCGAACGCGGCACGCCGAATAGGTCTAGTAAGCCGTCATCCCAATCGCCACTGCCAATCGCCATTAGTGCGGTGCGGCTGGCATTGCTGGCATCGGAGACGTGCACTTTGCCACCGGTCAGCCGATAGACGAGGTAGCTTTCGATCGTGCCAACCGCGAGATGCTCACCCGCCTCTTTCAATTGCGGCCAGTTTTTGAGTGCCCAGCCAATTTTCGATCCGGAGAAATAGGGGTCGAGCAACAGCCCGGTCTTTGCCTGCACATCGGCTTCATGACCCGCCGCCTTTAGCGCTTCGCAGATGTCGGCGGTGCGCCGATCCTGCCAGACGATTGCCCGCGCCAGCGGCTCGCCGCTGCGCCTGTCCCAGAACACTATAGTCTCACGCTGGTTGGTTATGCCGATACCCGCAATTGCGCCCGCACCGCCAGCCTGTGCTACCATCTCGCGCGCGCATTCCAGCGTTAGGCACCAGATTTCGGCGGCATCATGCTCGACCAGACCGGGGGCAGGGTAATGCTGGGTGAGCGGACGTTGCGCGCTACCAAGACAGGCACCGTTCTTGGCAAACAGCATCGCGCGTGTCGATGTCGTGCCTTCGTCGATAACGAGGATGTGGTCAGTCATGCGGCTCTCCCTTGGAGAGGGGAGTGCGATAACTGCGGCGGCGGGTCAAGAAGCCACTCAACTTAATAGATACAAACTTCGTCACCCCCGCGAAGGCGGGGGTCCATCACCTGACGAATAAATTTCAGCGGCGGGTGATGGATTCCCGCTTTCGCGGGAATGACGGGGAGTTGTGAGAGCGCGCACCAGTGAATCACCGTTCCTTGGTGGCGCTGAAAACCAGATCGGGGTGCTTTTCCTGCTGATAGCCGACATCCCATGACGACTTCGCCATAAACACCGGATTGCCGTCGCGGTCTTTCGCCATGGTGCTGCTGTTAAACTGGGCAAAGGCCTTTAATGCGGCGTCGCTGCCGTTCAGCCAACGTGCCGTGTCGAAAGGAGCGGGTTCCAGGAAAGCATCCACCTTATATTCCGCCTCAAGGCGCGAAATCAGCACTTCGAGCTGGAGCTGGCCCACCACGCCAACCACCCAGTTTGATCCGATTTCGGGATAGAAAACCTGAATCACGCCTTCTTCGCTCAAATCATCCAGGGCCTTGCGCAATTGCTTGGTCTTGGTTGGATCACGCAGTACCACGCGTCGCAGGATTTCAGGCGCGAAATTGGGCAGGCCGGTAAAGCGGACCGTGTTTTTCTCACTCAGCGTATCACCCACCCGCAACGTTCCGTGGTTGGGGATGCCGATGATATCCCCCGGTTCGGCGGTATCGGCAATTTCGCGGTCCTGCGCGAAAAACAGGATCGGCGAATGGATCGCAACCGGCTTGCCCAGCCCCGATGGGATCAGCTTCATCCCGCGCTTGAAGGTGCCCGAACACAGCCGCATGAAGGCGATGCGGTCGCGGTGCTGCGGGTCCATATTGGCCTGCACCTTGAAGATGAAGCCAGTGACTTCCTCATGGTCGGGGGTGATCGTGCCCGCTTCGCTCGGCTGCGGGCGCGGCGGCGGAGCGTAGCGGGCGATGGCATCAATCAATTCGCCCACACCAAAATTTTTGAGTGCCGATCCGAAATAGACTGGGGTCAGGTCGCCTGCGCGATAGGCCTCAAGATCAAATTCGGGATAGCCGCCGCGTGCCAGTTCAACCTCATCGGCAATGTCTGTTGGCAACGGCGCGGTGTCGCGTTTGCCCAAATATTCGCGGCTGTCGCCTTCGGGGCGGGCGACGCTTTCGGTTGCGAAATCGAGCACGCCCTCGAACAACCCGCCCATGCCAACCGGCCAGGCCATCGGGCAGACGTCGAGAGCGAGTTTATCGGCGACTTCGTCGAGTATCTCGAAACAGGGCCGGCCCCTCGCGGTCCACCTTGTTGACGAAGGTGATGATCGGCACGCTGCGCAGGCGGCAAACCTCAAACAGTTTCAACGTCTGCGGCTCGATGCCCTTGGCGGCGTCGATCACCATGATCGCGCTGTCGACCGCGGTCAGTGTGCGATAGGTATCCTCGCTGAAATCCTCGTGACCGGGCGTGTCGAGCAGGTTGAAGACGATACCGTCTTTCTCGAAGGTCATCACTGAGCTGGTGACCGAAATGCCGCGCTGCTGTTCGATCTTCATCCAGTCGGAGCGCGCACGGCGCGCAGCACCGCGTGCCTTGACCTCGCCGGCCAAATGGATTGCGCCGCCTTGCAGCAGCAATTTCTCAGTCAGGGTGGTCTTACCCGCGTCGGGGTGCGAGATGATCGCGAAGGTTCTGCGGTTGAGGGTCATGGCCGCGCGCCTTAGCCGCGATGCGCAACTTGGTCCAGCCATAGCCGGAAAGCAAGAATCCAAAGTTCGCGGTTGACTTAATGATAGTGACTCGCAATAGCGAATTTATTGCGAGTCACTATCATTAATGCCAAGGGGTTTTATGTCTTCCAAATTGTCCAAACGTTCGATCGCCGCACAAGTACGCGAACCCGCTGCTCTGCTGGGTGCGATCCTGTCGCTCGCGGTTGCCCCTGCGGCGCACGCTCACGACGCAGATGCCGAAGCGGAAGGCGCACGCAACCCGATCATCGTTGAAGGACACCGCGTAGGCGACGCCAACCCCAACGCCAATCCTGATGCACCGTATAAGGTTGAAAAGTCGCAGAACGACAAATTCACCGAAGAATTGCGCGACACCCCAAAGACCGTCATCGCAATCCCCAAGGAAGTGATTGAGGATATGGGCGCGAACAGCTTTCGCGAGGTGGTGCGGTCTACCCCCGGCGTGACGCTCGGCACCGGAGAAGGCGGCAATGCCTTTGGTGACCGCATCTTCATCCGCGGATTCGAGGCACGTAACGACGTCTATATCGATGGCCTGCGTGACCCCGGCGTTACGAGCCGCGAGATTTTTGCCGTCGAGCAGATCGAAATCATCAAGGGGCCATCAGGCAATTTCGGCGGACGCGGCACCACCGGCGGGCTGGTCAGCCTCGAATCGAAACGCCCCAACATCTATGACGATTTCCTGAGGGTGGAAGGCGGGATCGGCACCGAAAATTACTATCGCGGTACCATCGATGCTAATTATCTGTTGACCGACAGGCTCGCAGTGCGGGTCAACGGGCTGTATCACAATGCCGATACGCCGGGCCGCGATTATGTCAGTTTGGAACGCTATGGCGCGACTGCGGCACTGTCGTGGGAGGCAACCGACAGTATTATGCTGACCGGCGACTATTATTTCTACCGGATGGAAGGCATGCCCGATTTTGGCCATCCGTTCGATGTGAGCACGCAGCGCCCCTATGCAGTCGACGGTGACAATTTCTATGGCGTTGTCGGGCGCGATTTCCTCGAAAATGGCGCTGATGTAGTTTCATTCCGCTTTGACGCTGACATTATGCCAGAGCTCAAGTTCCGGTCTGTCACGCGCTATGGAAAAACCTTCAACCGTTATCTAGCAGGCACACCCGGCGCCATTTGCCGGGTAACGCGGACAGTCTCAGGCGCTTGCCCTGCGGGTGGAACCAACGCCCCGCCAACCGGCATTGATGCAGGCGAGGCCAATTATACCACCACTGCAGGCGGCCAGCGACGCTGGGGCACCAACCGCTATCTAGCCAATGTCACCGACTTCACCGCCGAAGTGATGACCGGCGGCATCGAACACACAATCGTTCTCGGTGGCGAATATGCCAAGGAAAAGGTCAGCACGTTGCCGCTTGCCATCGCCGCCTTTGTCGAGGACGTGCAAGGCAATGTCATTTCGACCCCGACAACTTATGTGCGAAACCTGCTCAACCCCAATCCTGTTTTGGGTTTCGATATTGATGTTGCCCCCGATACCGCAACGGTCCGACACAGGTTCAGGTAGAATCGCTGTCAGCCTATGTCATCGACACAATCAAATTTACCCCCGAAAATCTGGGCAACGCTTGGCGCGCGACTTGATAGCTATGCACTCGACTATCGCAGCAATGGCCTGCCCACCGCGTCAGTCCTTCGCAACAATGTGCAATTTGCCAATTATCAGGCGAGCCTGACCTATAAGCCGGTTGAGGCAGTGACGATCTACGGCTCGTTTGCGACCTCGTCCAACCCTTCTGGCGAACAACTCGACGGCAATGGCATTGCCTATGACGGCATCGCAGCACAGACGCAGAATCTGGAACCCGAACGCAACCGCAGCTGGGAGGCAGGACTCAAATGGGAAACCCCGACGGCAAGCTGCTCGTTACCGGTGCGGTTTTCCAGATCACCAAAGACAATGCGCGCGAAAATATTGGCGGCAATGTTTATGAACTGGTCGGCAAATTGCGCTCACGCGGAGGAGAAATTGGCGTCAGTGGAGTGTTGTTCGACACAATCGAACTGTTTGGCGGCTATAGCTATACCGATGCCAAAATCGTCGAATCGGTAATCGCCGGCAATGTCGGTCGGCAATTCGCCAACATCCCCAAGCATAGCGCAAATCTGTTGGCGACAGTCCATGTCGTTGAAGGATTTGAACTGGGCGGACAGGTGCATTATCAAAGCAAATTCCATGGTGGAACCTTGGCGGCGGGCACCTCGACCGTCCCCGGCTATGTCCGGCTTGACGCCTTTGCCCAATGGGACGTGAACGACAAATTGGGTATCCGGTTGAATGTCAACAATCTGACCGACAAGCGCTATTATGACGCCATCTATCGGTCGGGTGCTCCCTTTGCCTATGTTGCTCCGGGACGTTCGGGCTTTGTGACTTTCGCCCTGAAGATGTAAAGGCAGGCGCATGTTGATCATCATCCCGTCCGTCCTCGACCATCAGGTCGCGTTGCAACTGGGCCGCGAGATTGCGGCGGCAGACTGGGTTGATGGTAATGTCACCAGCGGCACGGTCGCCGCATTAGCCAAGCGCAACCGGCAACTGCCCGAGGAAGGACAGGTTGCAGCGCGAGCCCGACGGGTGGTGCAAGAAGGGCTTGCGCGCTCACAATTGTTCTTGTCGGCGGCGCTGCCAAAGCGCATCTATCCACCCTTATTCAACCGCTATGGCGTTGGGGAGGGATTTGGCGATCATATCGACAATGCCATCCGCGTACTGCCCGATGGCGATCAGATGCGGACCGATCTTTCCGCCACATTATTCCTCAACGATCCCGAAGAATATGATGATGGTGAACTGGCGATCGACAGCGATTTCGGGCGCGTGGCCTATAAGCTGCGCGCGGGTGATATGCTGCTTTACCCCTCGACCAGCCTGCATCATGTGACCGAAGTGACGCGCGGCGAACGCATTGCCAGTTTTTTCTGGATTGAATCGCTGGTGCAAGACGGTGCCGCGCGAGAGGCCTTGTTTGATCTCGACCAGTCGGTGCAGGCGCTGTGCGTGGAACGCGGTGGAACCGACGCCCAAGTGCTACGATTGACCAAAACCTATCACAACCTGATCCGCCGCTGGGCGAAATAGCCCTCTTTACCTTCCCGTTGCAGCGGCCTATCGCGCAGAGCAATGACTCGGCTGCGCGCCTTCTGGAACGGCAATCGCCAATTTGCGCTCGCACTTATCGTGCTGGCGCTGGCCGTCCGTGCGCTTGTCCCCACCGGTTATATGGTCGGTGGCGATGCCAAGGGGATCAGCGTTTACGTCTGCGATCAGGCTGGCGGTGAAGCCAAGCTGGTTACCTTGCCCATGGGCACGAAAGATAGCGGCGACCACCAGAAAGACAAAAGCGATGTCTGCGCCTTTGCCGGGCTAGGCGCTGCTGTTGATAGTGTTGATGGTGTTACGTCCGCGCCGCAAATTACCGCTGTGGCTGTTTCGACACCCATCACCCAGACCCCGGTCCCTGGACGCGGTCTTGCTGCACCCCCTCCTCCTGCAACCGGTCCACCGGCGACTCTCTGACATTTTAGCCTGATTGTCAGTTTGGCATGACGCGGCTGTGCGGCTGCGTTCGGCCATGCCGGAGTTTTCCTATATGTATGAGATATTGCATCGCCCGCTTGGGCGCGGTGCGGACAGCGATGGTCGATCACCCGCAGGTGTCGGATCCAACGCACTGGTCGTTCATATGCGCCAGAACCGGTCCTTCCTTCCCGAAGAAGGACGTATCGCCTTTGCCGCGCTCTCAACACTTTTTCTGCTCGCCTCGGTTTTGCCTGCGCTCAATGGCAATTGGCTGGTGGCAGTTTATTCGATTGGGGCAATGGCAATATTGCTGTTGGCGCTAGAGGCCCATCAGCGGCAGGCGCCGTATTCCGAAACGCTGGAAATTGCCGAAAACGAACTGCGCTACCGCGACAACCGTGGACGCGAGGCGATGCTGCCGCGTTTCTGGCTGCATTTTGAGGCCGAGAGCCGAACACCTAGCGACGTCCGGCTGATTCTGCGGGACCGTGCGCATAGTCTGGAATTCGGCGGCAGCCTCAGCCTCGAAGAACGGCAAAGCGTTGCCCCGCTAATCGCCAGCGCTCTGTCGGCACAGTCAGGAGGCAGGCGATGACTGCCAAGGCCGTCGAACTCCACACCCAATTGCACCGTATCCGTCGACGCGCATGGGCGCTGTCGCTGATCCTGATTGGCCTGCGTCTGCTCGCCGCCGGGGTCGAGCATCAACCCTCCGTCATTTTTGCACCTGATTCATCATTCAACTCTGAAAAGGAAATTCACTCATGACCCTGCCCCCCCGCACCTTAGCCTTGCCCGCCTTGCTTGCTTTGGCGGCACCCCCCCTCCTCGCCCACGGCTTTGCGGCTGGGAAAATCGCTATCAGCCACCCCTGGACGCGCGAAACCGCAGCAACCCAAGTTGTCGGCGGTGGCTTCATGAAAATCACCAACAACGGCAAGACTGCCGACAGGCTGGTTTCGGCGAGCTCTCCCAATGCGCGTGAAGTGCAGATGCACACGATGAGCATGGAGGGCGGTGTCATGAAAATGCGCCAGCTGAAGGACGGCATCGTCATTCCCGCAGGGCAGACGGTCGAACTGAAGCCTGGCAGCCTGCATGTGATGTTCATGGGGATCAAGGCGCCGTTCAAAAAGGGCAGCAAAATTCCTGCCACTTTGAAGTTCAAGCAAGCCGGATCGGTCAAGGTCCAATTTACGGTGCAAGCGGTCGGTTCGACCATGCCGATGGAGGCTGGCCATGCCCAGCATTGATCCCGCACCGGAAAATCCGATGGCGCAACTGCGCAAATTACTGTGGATTGCGGTTGCGGTCGCTGTGCTGCTCGGCGGCATTCTCTATATCGGGGCAGAGCGCGCTGGACAGCGGCCAGCCGCGCAAAATGGGTTGAACTTCGGCGGACCATTCACACTGACCGCAGCCGATGGTTCGGTGCTGACCGACAAGACGCTGGCTGGCAAGCCTTATGCGATCTTCTTCGGCTTCACCCGCTGCCCCGATGTTTGCCCGACCACATTGTCGCGCATGGCGCGGCTGCGAAAGGCACTGGGCAAGGATGGCGACAAATTCGCTATCGTCTTCGTCTCGGTCGATCCCGATCGCGACAAGCCCGCCGATATTGGCGAATATGTGAAGCTGTTCGAAACCCCGATCATCGCGGCAACGGGCACCGACGCGCAGATCGCGGCGATCCGCAAAAGCTATGGCATCTATGTCGCCAAAGTCCCGCTCGATCCGGCTGACCCCAAAGGCGACTACACCATCGACCACACTGCGGGTGTGTTCCTGATGGATGCCAAGGGGCAACTCTCCTCGATCATCGACCATGCCGAAGCGGACGAAATGGCGATCGCCAAGTTGAAGCGGCTGATCGCCGAATCTTGAAATTCGCAAAATCACAACAGGATATTGATGATGAAAATCTCCACACTCTCCCTTGCAATCGCCCTTCTTTCGACAGCACCGGCATTTGCCGCCGAAAAAGAGGCGCCTTCGGCTGAAACAATCGTCGTCACCGCATCGCGCACAACCGCTACCAATAGCGGCGTAGAGGCCGAGGATGAAATCTCGACCGCGCCGGATGGTGCCGCCTTCCTCGCGCGGCAGCCCGGAATCGCGTTGATCGACAATGGCACCCTGTCGGGGCAGGTGCAGATGCGCGGGCTGTTTGGCGAGCGGTTATTGCTGCGTATCAACGGTCAGCATTTCGCCAGTGGTGGTCCCAACGCGATGGACCCGGTGATGCACTATGCGCCGATGGCGCTGATCGACCGGGTGGAAATCGCACGCGGCATTTCGCCAGTGCGTGACGGACCGGGGCTTGGTGGCGGCGTCAACACACGGTTGAAACAGGCCGCTTTCGGTGACGCTGGCAGTCTCGCCCCTCAAGTTGATGTAACCGCACAATATCGCAGTATTGATGACAGTATCGCGCTGGGAGGAATGGCGGGCATTGCCAATGATCGCTGGCGGATTGGTGTTGTCGGTTCTTGGGAAAAGGGAGATGACACGCGCTTTCCCGGTGGTCGCATCGGTTCCACCTCCTTCAACCGCGCAGTCTATGGCGTTCATGCCGGGCTGCGCACAGGTCCGGGTGAATTTTCGGTCGAATATCGGCGGCAAGATACCGGGAAATCCGGCAACCCGCCGTTTTCGATGGATATCGTCTATTTCCATACCGATTTTCTGCGCCTCGGCTTTGAAGGCGAAGTGGCCGACGGCATCAGGCTGGAAACCCACGCCAACTATGCCGCCGTAAACCACCGCATGAACAATTACAGCCTGCGGCCGGTCGCTTCCGCAGCCGCAACGCGGCAGTCGGATACATATGCTGACACCATGGGTGCGGATGTGGCGCTGCGTTTTGGTTCGGCCGAGCGCCATGTGCGGGTTGGGGCCGATGTTGAGCTTACCGATAAAGGTTTCATGCTATACAATCCGCTGACTCCGGCCTTTTTCATTCATCCGCTTGACCATGCACGGCAAAGCCGGATTGGCGGATTTGTCGAAGGCCGCGCTGCGCTTGGACTGGTTCAGGCCGAACTGGGGGTCCGGGTTGACAAACATCATGCTGAAACCGGTACCCCGCGCACCGGTCCGGGGTTCCGGCGGGACCAACCAATTTGGCGATTGCCTTTGGCAGGACGGACCGAGACTGGTCGGGCACCAGCATCGATGCCGCATTGCGGCTATGGGCCGACATGGATGGGATCACGCCACGCCTGACGCTGGCGCACAAGACGCGCGCGCCCAGCCTTGTCGAACGCTTTTCCTGGCTGCCGACCGAAGCCAGCGGTGGGTTGGCCGATGGCAATATCTATCTTGGCTCAGCGAATATCAAAATTGAAAAGGCATGGATTGCCGAATTGGGCCTCGATTGGTCCAGCGACCGCGCCTATGCCCGCCCGGTTGTCTTCTATCGGCAGATTGACGACTATATTCAGGGCATTCCCTTTGATGCCACCCCCGGCATAGTCGACACGCCTGTGGAAATGGTCTCGGCGGCATCGGGCGACCCGACACCGCTACGCTTCGCCAATGTCGATGCACGGATCTACGGTGCCGATATTGCCTTTGGTGCAGAGCTTTCCGGGCCGCTGCGGGTTGATGGGGTGGCGAGCTATGTGCGCGGCAAGCGCCGCGACATTTCCGATAATCTATACCGATTCGCACCTGCCAGTGCACGCATGGCGTTGTCCTATGACACAGGCAACTGGTCGCTGTCGGTTGAGGGGCAGGCGGTCGCGCGGCAGAGCAAGGTTTCGCGCACCAACAGCGAAGCAGCTTCCAAAGGCTATGCGCTGTTGAATCTGTATGGGCATTGGTTGTTGCGTGACGGTTTGCGTCTCGATGCCGGAATCGAGAATCTGTTCGACAAATATTATCTCGATCACCTCTCCGGATACAACCGCATCACTGGATCGGACGTTGCCGTCGGGTCGCGCCTGCCGGGTGCTGGCCGCTCTGCGTTCGTCCGGCTGCGTTGGGAGCTGCGTTAATAATTGCCCGACCCACTGACGTCGCGGTGGGTCGGGTTCCTGCCGTTCAAGCAAAAAATCAGGAGGAGTAATTTCATGAAAAAGGCCATGATGGCGTGCTTAGCTGCCACTGTGTTTGCCACCCCGATTCACGCCGAAGAGGCGGAATCCGACGGCAAGGAAATCATCGTCACCGGCGTACTTGCCAATGATGACACGCCGATCAACCCCGTCCGCCTGCCACAAAGCGCGCGGGTGAGTTCACAGACGCTCGACGCAGAGGATGTCGACAAGCGTCAGGCGCGCGACGTGTTTGATCTGCTCAACTATGGCACGGGGGTGTTCACCACCACGTCGGGCAAGAAGGCACCGGCTAACCTCAACATCCGCGGAGACGGCAATTTCGCCTTCATTATCGACGGGGCCTATGTGCCGCCGCAACTGGCCTCGCGCATCTTGCAGACGATTCCGGCAGCCGCCGTCGAAGAAGTCCGCATCGTCCGGACCTCGACCGCGCTCACGATCAACCCGCTGGTCGGGATTGTGACGCCGTCGGGCGCGCCGAACAATGGCTTCATCGTGGTGCGCACCCGCAAGCCCAAGGAAACCATGATGCTGCTGGGCATTCAGGGCGGCTCGTTCAACACGATTGGCGGCAATGCGCAGTTGGGCACCAGGTTCAAGCTGGGCAATGCCGATGGCTATGTCCACGCGATTGGCGGAGCCTATACCACCGACGGACCCAAGGACTTCAATCTCGACAAGCATCACCAGACGCTCGGGCTGAAGGGTGGCATTGATGCGGGGGTTGTGGCGCTCGATCTGTCCCTGCTCAAGAGCTGGGCGGGCTATGGCATAGTGCGCGGCAATGCCAAATTGCGCCCCAACACGCAGGATGACGAGTGGCGTTTTGACCGGATGGATTCGCTGATCGCCACCGCGAATGGCACGGTGCGCTGGAATGAGCAGAACACCACGTTGCTGACGCTGGCCTACACCGAATCCAAGGGCGATTTCGTCACCAGCGACCGGCTGGCCAACGGCAACCTCGCCAACACCATCGTGCGCGACAATGACAACAGCTTCGTGAACGCCGCTGTCCGCCACAACCTATTCCTTGGCGATACCAAGCTGCAGGCAGGCGCGGATTATATCCACTGGAAGAACCCGTCGGGCCAATATTATTATGAAGGCATTCCGCGCGAGGAAAAGGTGACGGGCTTCTTCCTGCAAGGCGATCAGGCCCTGTTTGACGGGCGGCTGAACCTCGATCTGGGTGCGCGGCTGGACCGGGTCGTGATCGTCAAGGGCATCGACTATTTCCTTGCCGGACGCGGGCCGAACGCCAATGTTCGCCAGATCCGCAATGAGAAGCTGCCGCGCGCTAAATTCTACTCCGCCGGGGCCAGTTTCAAGCTGACGTCCGACTGGCTAATCAACGCCCGCTATGGCTATTCCAGCCAGGGGCCGCGTCAGGGCGTGGTGCTCGCCAATCCGGCGATCGCGCTCAAAGGGGAAAGCCGGCAGAAATGGGAAGTCGGCTTTGACGGGCGCTTGGCTGACTGGCTGCGCCCCTCGGTCAACGCCTTTTTCATCAAGACCAACAATGAGGTGCAGCCGATCAGCTACGCCGTGGTCGCGGGGGAACAGGTTGGGCTATATGCCAATACCGACAGCAAACGCACCGGGGCAGAGGCTATCGTACAAGGCCGCTGGGGCGCAGACGGGAGCGAAGGCGGCTACCGCGCAAGCGTGACGCATTACTTCAACGTGCTTGACCCCACCGGCCTGCTGGCGCGCACCCAGCCCAGGACGGTGGCGGAGCTGACGCTTGACCAGTCGTTCGGCGCGTGGCGGGTCGCGGGCGCGGCCAAATATGTGTCGCGCTACGAATCCAACGCGTTCACGCGCTGCGCCGCGCCCAACCTCAACTGTGTGGCGCCGGCGATTACCTCGCCCTATCTGCCGCTGGGGGATTTCACCAATGTGGATTTCAACATCTCGCGCAATTTCGAGATGGCGGGCTCTGCCATGCGGATCACCGCAGCGGTCAAGAATCTGCTCGACGACAATTACGAGACCAGCATCGGATACCCCAGCATCGGACGGCAGTTCAGCCTTGAACTGACGGCGGCGTTCTGACGATGGCAGCCACGGCGCGGCGGCGGATCACGCTCGACAAGATCCACAAATATGCGGGCCTCGTTGCCGCGCTGTGGATGGCCGTGCTGGCGGTCACCGGCATGATGCAGCTGAACCGGCAAGGCTGGGACTGGCTGTGGGCGAGCGGCCCGGCGCTGGATGAAAGCCATGCCGGGCATGATGACAAAAACCTGTGGCGCTATCACCAGATTGATCCGGCCAACCCCGCCACCCGCGTGGCCGGCGGAGCGGCAGGGGCGTTCCTTTCCGAAAATGGCGGCAAAGGCTGGACGCGCCTGCCCTTTGGCGACGCCCCGATCCGCAATGTGCAAGCGATGGAACCTGTGGCTGGGCCAGACGGCTGGACAGTCTATGTCGGCACCAGCGACGGCGTCTGGCGGCTGGACAGGGCGACGAAGCGCTTCGTGCCGCGGGGGCTGCAAGGCAAGATGGTCAACAGCCTCTCGGTCGAGGGAGACCGGATCATTGCCGCCGTCCGCATGTCTCAGATGTTCCAGCGCGCGCTTGATCCTGACAAAATGGCGTGGGAGTCCGTGAAGCTTGCGCCGTTGCCGCCCGACGCAGGTGCCTCCAGCGTCGATCTGGGGCGGATGCTGCAAGACATCCACGTTGGGCGTGGGCTGTTCGGCGGGATGATCGACATGATCCTGTGGAACCTGATCGCGCTCGGCCTGTTCCTGATGGCGGCGACGGGGCTCGCCTATTGGGGCTTCATGCGCTGGTGCAACCGCGCGCGGAAACGGCCCAAAGAGGCGCGGCCTTCGTCTGACGCGATGAAGCGCGCGCAAAAGGGAATCCAGTGGAGCTTCCGCGTCCATGCGATGATCATCGGCATTGTGCTTGCGCCGTTCCTGCTGCTGGTCTTCATCACCGGCATTTATCAGGATCATCGCGGCGATGTGCAGATGATGTTCCGCAAGATGACGGTGCCGTCTGCCATCCTGCCACCCGCCTATCGCGCCGGCGCCGGCTGGCAGGGGCAGGTGATGAATGTGGCACTCGCCAAGGATGGGGGCGGCGAGTTACTCGCCATCGGCAACCGGCGCGGCATGTTCGTCTCGCGCGACATGGGGCAGAGCTGGAGCCATGAAGCGGGCTTCAAAGGCCCGGCGATGCGCATGCGCAAGATTGGCGGGACATTGTACGTGCCTGGCCGGATGATGCGCCGGGTGCAAGTCCGCCGTGATGACGGCTGGCAGACGCTCGACGTGCCCAAGATGGTCGTGATGATCAACGAAATGAGCGCCGGGCCGGATGGGTCCATCTGGTGGACGCGCGACAGGAATGTTTTCAAAACGACGCTAGCCGGCCAAATGCGCGGCAAGATGCTCCATAATCCGCCTAAACTTGGCTATCTACCTTGGGCGAGCTTTGCCGCTGAATTGCATGAGGGGTCCTTGATCTCTAAACAGTGGAAATGGATCAACGATCTGTTCGCGCTGCTGGGGATCACGCTCGTCGTGACGGGTTTCTTGCGCTGGAGGAAACGTAAATGGTGACCAAAACCCGCTTGCACCGTTTCGCCAGCCGCCTGCACAAATGGCTGGCGCTGTTTGCTGGGGTACAGATCATTCTGTGGTTCGCGAGCGGTGCCTATATGAGCTTCATGCCCATTGAGCAGGTGCGCGGTGAGCATCTGATTGATCGGCATGCGGCAAAGCCCCTTCCGACCCAGCCGGACCTTTCGGGATTGGCCTCGGCTCTGGCGCAGCACCCCGATACCAGCTCGGTCGAACTGCTTGCAGCTGATGGTCAAAGCTTTGCCCTGCTGCATGTCGGGCATGACAAGGCTGTGCGTGTGGATAGTGCAACGGGAGCGGTACTTCCGACGCTTGATGCCAATACGGCAACTCAGATCGTTCTAGGTGCGTGGAAGGGGACTAAACCCCGCGTCCGCGATTCCAAGCTGTTGACTACCGAACCCGGCGACTACCGGGGCGATTTGCCGGTGTGGCAGGTGCAACTGGCCGATGGTGAAAACACCCGTGCCTATGTTTCGCCTGATAGCGGAAAGATATTGGCGGTGCGAACCGACACTTGGCGCAGCTTCGATCTGATGTGGGGGCTACACATCATGGATTGGAAAGGCCGGGAGAACATCAATTCCCCGTGGCTTTTCGGTTTTGCATTGGCGGCGTTGCTGCTGGCTTTGATGGGATTGATCTTACTGGTTCTTCGCTGGCCATTGCGGCGCAGGCGGCGTCAGGCCTGAAGCCCATTGCGCAGCAAACCGTTCACGATTGCGGCGACTTCATCGACGGGGCGTTCTTCGCCCAACACGCCATAGCGAAGCCCCAGAAAGACGTTCATCCCCATAATCGCCCAAGCATGCGCCTCATCGACCGGTCCGCCAATTTCGCCGCGCGATTCGGCGGATTTCAGCCTTTCAAATATACGTTCTACTGTGGTGCCATAATGGGCGTTCCATGCATCAGGCGCGACAAATTCGGCTTCATCGATGATCCGGTAGATTTCCTTATTTTTTCGCGCAAACGACAGGAATGCGGACAAGGCGCGGCCTTCGGCGTCGATCTGGTCGCCTTTACCGGGAAGCACCGGAGCGACATAATCGCGCACTTGGCCAGACATATGGTTGACCAGCGCGCGGAACAGTGATTCCTTTGAATCGAAATAGGTGTAGAAACTGCCTAGGGCCACGCCCGCGCGGCTGGTAATGCTGACGACAGAGCTTTCGTGAAAGCCCTTTTCGCCAAATTCCGCCGCCGCTGCATCCAACAGCGCACGCAATGTCCGTCGCCCCCTTTCGGTGCGCGGTGCCTTATCCTCTCCGGTCATTGTTGCAGCAATGCCACGCCCGGCAACCATTTGCAAAAATCCTCTTCTCTGAAGTTGAAAGATGGTTCAACTTTCAGTATAGAGCAAGCAGAAAATAGCGGGACAGCCGCCATTTGGTGAGGACGGAAGAGAGGTTATTATGAAAATCCAGTCATTTACGCGCGCATTTTTGATGTCGAGCATTGCCTTGAGCAGCCTGTCAGTCATGTCTGCTCCTGTGTGGGCGCAGGATGAAGCGGCGGCCGATGAAGGCGAAGGTGGCGGTGAAATCATCGTAACCGCTCGTCGTCGCGAGGAAAGCCTTCTGGATGTTCCTATTTCAGTGACGGCCTATTCCGGTGAAGCGCTCGCGCAATCGGGCGCGCTTGATATCACGGCGATTTCCGATACGACCCCCAATGTCACGCTGGAAAATTCTCGTGCAACCAATTCAACGCTAACCGCATTCATTCGCGGCGTTGGCCAACAGGATCCGGTTGGCGGGTTTGAAGCCGGGGTCGGGATTTATCTCGACGACGTCTATCTGAATCGCCCGCAAGCTGCGGTTCTGGACATTTACGATGTCGAACGCATCGAAGTTCTGCGCGGTCCCCAAGGCACGCTTTATGGCCGTAACACCATTGGCGGCGCAGTCAAATATGTGACCAAGCGTTTGCCCGATGAGTTCGAACTCAAAATGCGTGCGACACTGGGCACCTATAAGCAGGCTGATGGCGTGGTAAGCGTCAGCGCGCCGCTTGGCGACATGTTCCGCGTCGGCGGTTCGGTCGCGCGCCTGAGCCGCGGCGGTTTTGGTGATAACCTCACCACCGGCAGAGAGAATTACAACAAGGATATCTGGGCCGGACGTGGCACCGTTGAATTCGGTGGCGGCGATGCTCCAGTTTTGATCCGTGTTTCGGGCGACTATACCCGCGACAAGTCCGAACCCCGCGGTGGCCACCGCCTGATCCGCAGCCTGCAGACCGGCACTGCCGTTCTTGATGATGTTTACGATACCCGTGGCGGCATTGTTACGCCGAAACAGGATATCGAAGCTTATGGTCTGGCAATGAACATCAGTGCGAGCCTCAGCGATGCCGTGACATTGCGCAGCATCAGTGCCTGGCGCAAGGATACCAGCTTCGCACCGATCGATTTTGACGCGCTGCCAGCAGTCGATGTCGATGTCCCGGGATATTATGCAAACGAACAGCTGAGCCAGGAATTCCAGTTGCTGTATGAAAGCGACAAGTTGAACGGCTTGGTTGGCTTCTATTATCTCGATGCCCAAGCGACGACCAATTTCGATGTATTGTTGTACACCACAGGCAATCTTTTGTTGTTGCCGCAGTTCTCGTCCTACACCTCTGGCGTGGTGAACACGGAAACCTGGTCGGTCTTTGGTGACTTCACCTATGATTTCACTGATCAGTTCGCGATTTCCGTGGGCGGACGCTACACCTCGGATACGCGTCGTGCTGACATATTGAAGCAGCGCCGCATTCTCGGTCCCGATCCGCAACTGGGCGGTGTTGCGCCTGTAGCGCTGGTCACCGATTCAAACTTTGAAGGCAAACGCAATTTCACCAAATTCACCCCGCGTGCATCGCTTTCGTTCAAGCCCAATGACGATCATCTGCTTTATGCGTCTTATTCGACCGGCTTCAAAGGCGGCGGCTTCGACCCGCGCGGTAATTCGACTGGTGCGCCTGACACAAACCGCGATGGTGTGAAAAGCTACGCCGAAATTTTCGACTTCCTGACCTTTGATCCCGAAACGGTGAAAAGCTATGAAATCGGATATAAGGGTTCGCTTGCCGATGGCCGCGTACGTCTTGCGGTAACTGCATTTCGCGCTGACTATAATGATGTGCAGATCCCGGGTTCGGTTGGCGTCGACAATAATGGCGACGGCATTTTCGAAACCTTTGCCGGCATCACCACAAATGCTTCGAAAGCACGGCTCCAGGGCGTTGAAATCGAAAGCTTCACCAAACTGGCGCAAGATTTCGCTGGTGACGGTTCGGCTCTAACCTTCAATGGTACGCTGGGTTATATTGATGGCAAATATCTGCGCTTCATCAACAATCTCGGTGTCGATGTTGCCAACTTCCGCCGTATCCAGAACACGCCGAAATGGACGGCATCGGCTACACTGGCTGCCAGCATTCCGGTGGGTTCGGGCTCAATCAACGCCCAGACGACGCTGTCTTATCGCAGCAAGACCAACCAGTTTGAAACGCCGAGCCCCTATCTCGACCAGAAGGGCTATTCGCTGCTCGACGCGAGCATCGTATGGAATTCGGATGATGACCGCTTCTCGCTGGGTATCTTCGGCAAGAACCTGACTGACAAGCAGTATAAGACATCAGGCTATCAGTTCATTGCCGTCAACCCGACGACGGGTGCGCCGATCTTGACCGGTACAGGCAATGTTACGCCTGCGCTGGGTCAGGAAGGAATTCTGACCGCATTTTACGGCAATCCGCGGCAGATTTTTGTCACCGCGGGCGTAAAGTTCTGATTTCACTTCCTACCCTCTCCCAGGAGTGAAACGGAAAGGCCGGGGTTTGCGCCCCGGCCTTTTTTATTGCCCGAAACGAATATCGAGGAGGCTTTAGCCGCGCAGGGTCGCGCCCTGTTTGGCCGCGGCAGCCACAACGCGATCGGAAATCGCTTTCAGATCCTCGTCAGTATAGCTCTTGTCGCCCGGCTGCAGCGTCACCTCTATGGCAAGACTGACCTGACCCTCTGGCACACCCTGTCCGGCAAAACGGTCGAACAGGCGGACGGCGACGATATTCTCCTTGTCGCAGCCCTTGATCGTGCGGACGAGATCGCCTGCGGGAAGTTGCTCGGGCACGAGGAAGGCGAAGTCGCGCGTCACCGCCTGCAAGGCTGGTGGCGTGAAGGCAGGGCGCATGAAGCCCGCACCCTTCTTGGCCGGGATCGCATCGAGGAAGATTTCGGCTGCAATGATGGTGCCGTCGAGATCGAAGGCTTTAGCAGTGGCCGGATGCAAAGTGCCGAATGCCGCGAGGACATTTTTGGGTCCCATGCGAAGCGTCGCTGACTGACCGGGGTGGTAGTGATCCCCTGCCTCGCCCATCACCATCAGACCATCAGTGGCCACGCCTGCAGCGGCCAGCAGCGCCAGCACTTCGGCCTTGGTGTCATAGGCGTCAAACCTCGCAGCCTTGCCTGTCGCCCAAGCGCGCGGCGCCTTCTCGCCAGCCAGCACGATGCCTGCGGTCAGCCGTTCGCGGTCAGCCAGATAGCACCGCCCGATTTCGAACAGCCGCACCGACGAAGCACCGCGATCCATATTCCGCTGCACCGCCGAGAGCAGGCCGGGGAGCAGCGAGGGGCGCATGACCTTCATGTCTTCGCTGATCGGATTTTCGAGGCTCCAGATGCCGCCTCCGAAAGCGTCAGCCTCCTTCTGCGGCAGGAAGGACCAGTTGATCGCTTCATTCAGCCCGCGCGCAGCCGCCGCGCGGCGAACCTTGCGTTCGAGTGACTGTTTCGGGGTCGCGGTCGGCTTGGCAACACCGTCAGCACGCGGCAGCGGCGTCGATACCACGTTGTCGAGTCCGACAATACGGACCACTTCTTCGACCAAGTCTGCCAAACCGTCGATGTCGCGGCGCCATGTCGGAACGGTCACTTTCCAGTCAGATGCGACTTCGAAACCCAGTGATTCCAATATCGCCTTCTGGCGGTCCGCAGGCACATCGATGCCGCCGAGCGCAGCGCAACGCGCTGTGTCATAAGCGACCGTCTTGCGGTCCAGTGGCAGTTGGCCAGCGCGGATGACATCGCTCGGCTCACCGCCACAGGTCTGGACAATCAGGTCGGTCAACAGCGCAAGGCCATCGTCAATGAAGGCCGGATCGACGCCCCGTTCAAACCGGCTGCGCGCGTCAGAGGTCAGCGCCAACGCCTGCCCTGTCCTGGCAATCCGTTCGGGTGTGAAATAGGCGATTTCGAGGAGGACATCACTGGTATCATCCGAACAACCCGAATGCTCACCGCCCATGATGCCGGCAATGTCGTGCACGCCGCTGTCATCAGCAATCACCGTCATTTCGGACGTAAGTATATAGTCCTTGCCGTTTAGCGCGGTGACGGTCTCTCCATCTTTCGCACGGCGGGCCACAACCGCTCCGTTTAGCTTGGCCAGATCATAAGCGTGCGCCGGACGTCCGCAGGCGAGCATCAGATAGTTGGTGCAATCGACCAGCGCTGAAATCGGGCGCTGCCCTGCAGCCTTCAATCGTGCCTGCATCCAGTCGGGAGATGGGCCGTTCTTCACGCCGCGAATGACGCGCCCGTAAAAAGCCGGGCAGCCTTCTGGATCATCAGTGCGGATCTCGGTTGGGCAAGAATAGCTACCCTCTATGGTCGGCACTTCGACCGGTTTAAACGTGCCAAGGCTAGCCGCTGCAAGATCGCGCGCGATACCCATCACGCCCATGCAATCCTGCCGGTTGGGGGTGATGGCGACGTCGATTACCGGATCACTCGCGTCTGCATATTCGGCAAAGGCCATGCCCACCGGTGCATCGGCGGGAAGCTCGATTATGCCGTCATGGTCGTCGCCCAGTTCGAGTTCAGCGACCGAGCACATCATGCCATTCGATTCGACTCCCCGGATGGCGGTCTTTTTCAGCACCATGCCATTGGCGGGCACAGTCGCGCCCTCGACGCCGAACACGCCGACAAGTCCAGCGCGGGCATTGGGCGCACCGCAAACGACCTGCAGAGGATTGCCATCACCCGAATCGACTGTCAGCACCTGCAGCTTGTCTGCCTGCGGATGCGGAGCCGCGGTGAGCACGCGCGCAACGCGGAATCCCACCAACTTGTCCGCCGGGTTTTCAATGCCTTCAACCTCCAACCCGATGCGGTTGAGACAGTCGGCGACCTGTTCGATGGTCGCGTCGGTTTCGAGATAATATTTGAGCCAGGAGAGAGAGAATTTCATGCGCCTACTCCCCCGCTCAATGTGGGCACGTCGAGCGCGTTGAACCCGTAATGCTGCAACCAGCGATTGTCGCCGTCGAAGAAGGCGCGCAGATCATCCATGCCATATTTGAGCATCGCCAACCGGTCGACGCCGGTGCCGAAGGCAAAGCCTTGCCAGACATCGGGGTCAAGCCCGCAGGCCTCGATGACTCTACGATGGACCATGCCGCTGCCCAGCACTTCCATCCAGCCTTCGCTACCGCCGATCACACGTTTGCCTTTGACCACCGAATAGCCGACATCGACCTCGACCGAGGGTTCAGTGAAGGGGAAATAGCTAGGACGCAGGCGCAGCACGACATCGTCGCGTTCAAAATAGGCGCGAAGAAAAGTTTCCAGCGTCCATTTCAGGTGGCCCAAATGGATGCCTTTATCGATAACCAAACCTTCGATCTGGTGGAACATCGGCGTGTGCGTTGCGTCGCTATCAGAACGGTAAACCCGGCCCGGTGCGATGATGCGGATCGGCGGCTCCTGACTGGTCATCGTGCGGATCTGCACCGGCGAGGTGTGCGTACGGAGAAGCATTGATCGACCCTCCGCATCCTTGTCGGGGAAATAAAAGGTATCGTGCATCGCGCGCGCGGGATGCGTTTCGGGAATGTTGAGCGCGCTGAAATTGTGCCAGTCGTCTTCAATCTCCGGTCCTTCAGCGACGGCAAAGCCCATATCAGCGAAGATTTCTGCCAGTTCGTCCATCACCTGACTGACCGGATGCACGGTGCCGCGCGGGGCTTCGGGTGCAGGTAACGTCATATCGAGACGCTCGGTGGCCAGCCGCTGGTTGAGGATCGCGGTTTCGAGAGTGGCTTTTTTGGCGGCGATGCCATTAGTCACAGCTTCGCGCAGACCGTTTATCACTGGCCCCTGCACTTGCCGCTCTTCGGGGGACATTTGCCCCAAAGTCTTAAGCAGAGCCGAAACGCTACCCTGCTTGCCCAGCGCGTCGATACGGACGGACTCGAGCGCGTCGGGTGTGTCCGCTGTTTCGATTGCGGAGAGGATCTGGTTTTGGAGTGTCGCTATGTCGGTCATCTTGGTCCGCCTGAATAAGCAAATGGGCGCGAACGGCAAGTGCCGCTCACGCCCATTTGCGCATAATTCGAAGGATTAGTCTTATGCTGCCTTGGGCAGCGCTGCCTTCGCCTGCGCAACGATGCCGCTAAACACTGCGCCTTCGTGCATTGCAAGGTCGGCCAGAACCTTGCGGTCCAGTTCGATGCCCGCAAGCTTCAGGCCGTGCATGAACACGCCATAGGTCATGCCTTCGGCGCGGACAGCGGCGTTGATGCGCTGGATCCAGAGAGCGCGGAAATTGCGCTTGTTTACCTTGCGGTCGCGATAGGCATATTGGCCAGCCTTTTCGACGGCCTGCCGCGCGATGCGGATGGTATTTTTACGACGGCCATAATAGCCTTTGGCCTGCTCCAAGATGTTCTTGTGCTTGGCGCGGGTGGTTACACCCCTTTTGACACGTGCCATTTCTCAGCGCTCCTTATTTCAAGCCGTAGGGCGCCCAGAGGCGGACATGGCCCACATCGGCGTCGCTGAGCACATCGGTGCCGCGGTTCTGACGGATATATTTGCCGGAGTGGCTGATGACGCGGTGGCGTTTGCCGGCCACGCCGCATTTCACTTTGCCGGTCGCGGTGAATTTGAAGCGTTTCTTCACACCGCTCTTGGTCTTTAGCTTGGGCATTTTGGTCTCCTTTTGGAAATCCGTATCAAGCCGACATGGCAGCCCTTTTGGCCAGCCTGCTTATTCGGAAGGCGCGCGCCTAGCGGGATTCGCTGGGGAAAGCAAGTGCGATCAGCTTTTTCCGCCCGGTTTCTGCAAAGCCTGCAGCGGATCGCCCATGAATTGCATCCGTGCTTTGGAGGCGGCACCGATAATCGGATGCGGGTGCGCGCGGTATTCGCTCGGGCTCATATCGAAGAATTGCCGGAAATCGCGATTGAAATGCGCCTGATCATGATAATGCTGGTCAAGCGCCTCGGACCAGTTGCTTGCGGGATCGCGCATGATCACCGCAAGGGTGCGGACCAATCGCTGGCGTCGCAGCAGCAATTTGGGTGGAAAGCCAAACATCCGCAGCGATCGGCGCTGCAATTGGACAATGGTCCAACCCAACCGGTTCGCCAGATCGGCGACAGTTGTGATTTCAGGGTCCATCAACGCCACATGCGCAGCACGCACCTTGGCTTCTTCCTCGGTATCAATCAACGGGCGATTATCGAGAGCCTCAAGTAGCATCTGGTCAAAGATCGGCGCTATGGCATCGGGATTGCCCGCTTTTACCACCGCATCGAAATAATCTTTGAACCTCACGGGTGTTTTGACTTGTGCGCCATCATCAAGCCTATCCGCCCAGTTTGCTGCAGATTCATCAATAAACATGCTCCAGCCAACCGGTAAAAACCTATGCTGGCGATGCGTGAATGATAGGCCGAAAACGGCCCCGCCAGACTGGTTGGCCCGACAAAGTGCAACGGCGGGATGGGATATTCTTCCTCACCAACAAAACAGCCCATTGTATCGCCCGCCCAGCGGAAACGGATGCTGGCCCATTCGGGGTTCATCAGATCGCGGACGGGTTCGCCATCCACACTGTCGATCTCGGTGAAATAATATGCGGAGAGATAAGGCTGCAACCGCGGGTGCGGCGCGATGAAGCGGGTGCGGCTCGATTCGCTCAATGGTTGCACGCCAGAGCTTCGACGACATCGTCGAGCCGCGCCGGATCACCCAGCGCAATGACATGGCCTTCGGAGGCTGCGTGCAACGGTTCGCCATTCCAGTCGCACATCATCCCACCCGCGCCTTCGACCACGGGAACCAGTGCCGCAAAATCGTGCAATTTCAGGCCGGATTCGACGACAATGTCGATATGACCCGAGGCGAGCAGCGCATAATTGTAGCAATCACCACCGAACAGCATCCGCTTATGGGCTGTTTTTGCAGCGAGCGACATGAAATGGTCGCCGTCATGCTGGGTGAAATATTGGGGGCCGCTGGACGCTAACGCGGCCTGTGCCAGCTCTGCGCAACTCCGGGTCGAAACCGCTTTGCCGTTAAGCGTGGTTCCCTGACCGGTCACGCCCAGCCAGCGTTCGCCACTGATACACTGGTCGATCACTCCCATCACCGGCCAGCCATCGACCAGCAGTGCGACCAATGTGCCGAATATTGGCCGACCTGCCATGAAGCTGACCGTGCCATCGATCGGGTCGATGATCCAGCTGCGGCCCGATGTGCCCGACTTCTCGCCATATTCTTCGCCAATGATCGCATCGCTCGGGCATTCGGCGTCAAGGATAGCACGGATCGCGGCCTCGGCGGCTCGGTCTGCCTCGGTAACAGGCGTTGAGTCTGCCTTGGCTTCGTGATTGAAACTGGACCGGAAAAAGGGCCGGATCGCGGCACCGGCTGCATCAGCAAGGCGTTGCGCCAGTTGCAGATCGGCAGGACGCATCAATCAAACAGGCTCGAAACGCTGCTTTCATCGGCGATGCGTTTGATCGCTTCGCCCAGCAACGGCGCGATAGGCAATTGGCGGATTTTTTCGCTGTCGCGCGCGGCGTCGGAGGCGATGATCGAATCGGTAATCACCAGCTTGCGCAAGCTGGAGGCGTTGACGCGGTTGACCGCCTCACCCGAAAGCACGCCGTGGGTGATATAGGCGACCACATCAGACGCGCCCGCCGCCTTCAGGGCATCGGCGGCGTTGCACAATGTCCCCGCGCTGTCGGCGATATCGTCGATCAGGATGCAGAAACGGTCCTTAACATCGCCGATGATATTCATCACTTCGGACACGCCTGCTTTCTCGCGGCGCTTGTCGACGATGGCGAGAGGGGCGTCGTCGAGCCGTTTGGCGAGCGCGCGGGCGCGGACCACGCCGCCGACGTCGGGCGAAACCACCGTCAGGCTTTTTTCATTGTGCCGTTCCAAAATGTCGGCAGCCATCACCGGCGCGCCGTAGAGATTATCGGTCGGGATATCGAAAAACCCCTGGATCTGTCCGGCATGGAGATCGACGGTCAGCACCCTGTCCGCCCCAGCCTCGGTGATCAAATTGGCGACCAGTTTTGCTGATATTGGCGTGCGCGGGCCGGGCTTTCGATCCTGACGCGCATAGCCGAAATAGGGCAGTACTGCGGTGATCCGCTTCGCCGATGACCGGCGCAGCGCATCAATAATGATCAGCAATTCCATCAGATTGTCGTTCGCCGGATGGCTGGTCGACTGGATGACAAACATGTCCTCGCCACGGACATTCTCATGAACCTCGACGAAAATCTCATTGTCGGCAAAGCGGCGCACGCTGGCGTCGGTAAGTGGCAGGCCCAGATAATCGGCAATGCCTTTGGCCAGAGGAAGGTTTGAATTGCCTGTAATCAGTTTCATGCGCGCATCCCCGTTTGCCGTCCTTGCGGAGTCGCTGCCCCTTAGCGGCCACATGTAAAACTGACAATTGCTGAACGCGCGCTATCCACCGATTAATTCAGCCAGCCCGCCTTGCGCAGTTGGGCGACGGCATCGCGGGCCACGGGCACTTCGGTGCCGTTCGATAATATCAGTGTCGCGTTGCGACCTTCGCGCTGAACGGACGCAACCGCAGCCCGCGCCACCCACCAGCTGCGATGCACCGACTGGCCCTCGGCGTCGCCCAGTTCGGCCATGGCGTCGCGCAGCCTGAGCAAAAGCAATTCGTCGCGTGTCTCACCAATGGCGCGGACATAATGATCCTCTCCCTTCAGTGCGAGCAGAGGACCGAAACCCATTGGTAGCCGGTCCGTGAAACGCGGCGTGTCGGGCACCGCTTCTATTTCCGTTTGAGCGGGACGAGCAGGCAAGTCCACGACCGGCGGAGCCGCTGCGATCTCTTTATCGCGAAAGGCCAATGTGAAGAAGCCGTTGATCAGAAAGCCGATCAGCCACACGTCGAAATAGAGCATGGGCAATCCGTCCCAGCGCAAAGCTTTGGCAACGTCGAACCCGGCGAAAAGCAGCGCAATCATGAAGGTCAGTGGTACTGCTGCGAGCACCAAAGCGAGCCCGACCTGATGATCGGCGGCAATGACAGCGCCTCGCTCACCCATCTTCCGACAACGATCATCGGGCGAAAATCGCATAGCAAGCAAATGTATAGCCCATCCAGAAAGCGATGCGCACTGCCGGCGCCATTTCGAATGTGCCAAAGGGGCCAAACAGGCCAAGCACCAGCCCGATCGTCAGGACGAGAAAGCTCTCAATGCCGATACGTCGTGCCATGTTCGCGAAACTGCCTGCCATTTCACGAGGCGTCAATTGGCAAAGTGGCTGCTTTCGCGAAGAAATCTACGCTTCTCACGCAATGCCGGCTGCCCGTGAACGGCGGTCATCCAGACAGGGGACATCGAATGAAATCGCAGTCAGGAGCCACGGCATGTCCAGCGTCACCCCACATTATCCGAACCCGATCACGCCGAAATTCGTCGCCATCACCATTGCCATAACCATCGCTTTGACTTTGGGAGCAATGGCGATCGCGATGGAATTTGCCGGGCCGTCACGATCCACTTCGCTACAACCGCAATGGGCGGTTACGCTGCATCTTATGACCGTGATCCCGGCCTTCTTCCTCGGCTGTGCCGTCATGCTGAACAAAAAGGGCACTCGTAGCCATCGTCTTTTGGGACGGATTTGGGCGATGCTGATGATGGTCACCGCGATCACCAGCTTCTGGCTGCAAGGGTTGTTTGGCGGGATTGGGCCGATCCATATCTTCTCGGTAATGACATTGATATCGATCCCGCGCGCGATCTGGGCAATCCGCAAAGGCGATGTGAAAGCGCATCAGCGTTCAATGACCGGTCCCTTTATCGGCCTGTGCGTTGCCGGAGCCTTCTCCTTCATTCCCGGTCGGATCATGGGCAACCTTTTGATGGCTTTGCTTTGACCTGATCGATCGTCGCTTGCCCAAAGCTGGGCCTGTCCATAAACAGGCCCCATGACCGAAATGTTGACGATTGCCATGGCCCAGCTCAACCAGCGCGTGGGCGACTTGAAAGCCAACGCCGATGCCATGCTCGAATGGCGGGCGAAGGCTGGGCAGGCGGACCTGATCCTCTTTCCCGAACAGCAGCTGATCGGCTATCCGGCAGAAGACCTGGTGCTGAAGCCCGCATTCCAGCAGGCAGCGGCGCAAGAGCTTGATCGGCTGGCCGCTGCAACAGCAGACGGCGGTCCGGCAATGCTGGTGGGTTCGATCCTGAAAGAAGCCGACGGGCTCTATAATATTGTAGCCTTGCTTGATGGCGGTAAAAGCGTGGCGATCCGCAAGAAGCATGAGCTACCCAATTATGGCACCTTCGATGAAAAGCGGATTTTCACGCAAGGGCCGCTGCCCGAACCAGTCGTGTTTCGCGGCGTCAAGCTGGGCCTTCCTATCTGCGAGGATGGCTGGTTTCCGGCGGTCTGCTCGCACTTGAAAGCACAGGGTGCCGAGTTGCTGCTTTCGGTCAACGGCAGCCCCTATGAAATCGACAAGGATGACAGGCGTCTGGCGCAGGTCTTCGCTGCGCGCGTTACCGAAAACGGACTGCCGTTGCTTTATCTCAATCGAATCGGCGGGCAGGATGAACTGGTGTTCGACGGTGGTTCTTTCGTGCTCAACGTCGACGGCAAAGCCGCGCACCGCCTTCCCGATTGGGAAGAACATCTGCGTATCACGCATTGGCGCAAGAACGCCGATGGCTGGACGTGCGAGGCGGGCGAACTGGCGGAATGGGAAGAGCATCCTGCCGATATTTATTCGGCTATGGTGCTGGCGCTGCGTGACTATGTCGATCGCAACCGCTTCCCCGGTGTGGTGCTGGGCTTGTCAGGAGGGATCGACAGCGCGATTTGCGCGGCGATTGCCGCCGATGCGCTTGGGCCCGACCGGGTGTGGTGCGTGATGCTGCCCAGCCGCTTCACCGGCCAATTGAGCCTCGATCTGGCCAGCGAGTGCGCGCGCATGATCGGTTGTCGCCTCGACACCATCCCCATCAACCCGGCGGTGGTTGCTTTTGACGAAATGCTCGCTGGCAGCTTTGCCGACAAGGACGTCGATATCACCGAGGAAAATGTCCAGTCGCGCATTCGCGGCGTGACGCTGATGGCGCTGTCGAACAAATTTGGCCACATGCTGCTGACCACGGGCAACAAGAGCGAGATGAGCGTTGGCTATGCGACCATTTATGGCGATATGGCGGGTGGCTATAACCCGCTGAAAGACGCGTATAAGATGACGGTGTTTGCCATCTCGCGCTGGCGCAATGCAAACAAGCCGCGCATCGGCCTTGGTCCCGACGGTCCGGTCATGCCGGAGGCGATCATCACCCGCCCACCTTCGGCCGAATTGCGCCCCGATCAGAAAGACAGCGACAGCTTGCCCGAATATCCGGTGCTCGACGATATTTTGCTCGGTCTGGTCGAGCAGGAACTGTCGGTCGATGAAGTCACCGCGCGCGGCCACCCCCGCGAAGTGGTGCAGCGGATCGAGCGGTTGCTTTACATAGCCGAATATAAGCGCCGTCAGGCCCCTCCCGGAGTGAAACTCGGTAGCCGCAATTTTGGCCGCGACCGCCGCTATCCCATCACAAATGCTTTCAGGAGCGGTTGAGCAGCAGCCCCAGCCAGTTCGGCTGCTTCGCTGAGGCAGCCGCTGGCGAAGGACTGGCAGCGAAAGCCCCGCATTCCAGACAGCGCGCTTGCGCACCGGTTGCGGTCATCAGCATTTGCATATCGCCAATGATGCGGTCGAGCGTCATTTGCTGGCGCAGCGCGGCATGGCCGAACAGGTCGGTTGCGGCGTTGTCTGCCGGTTGAGGTAGCAACATTCCCAGCAAACCGCTGGCAAAATTGCTTTGCGGCTCGATATAGCGCGGGTGCCATTCGTCCTTGTCGAGCTTGGCCAGACGTGCAGCTTCGGCGAGCGCTTCGTCGAGGCCGCCGAAACGGTCAACAAGCCCCAGTTGCCGCGCGGTGCCGCCGGCCCAGACGCGGCCCTGTCCGATGGCATCGACTTGCTCGACCGTCTTGCCGCGTGATGCGGCGACGCGGGTTAGGAAGTCGCGATAGCCGTTTTCGATGGCTGCTTGTGCCATGCGGTCAAAATCGGGGCTGACTCCGCCCAATATGTCCGGCTCGCCCGACAGCGGCGTGGTGCGGATGCCGTCGCTGGTGATCCCCCATTTCGCCAATGCCTGACGCGCCGAAGGCAACACGGCGAAAATACCGATCGATCCGGTGATCGTCGAAGACTCGGCAAAGATGGTGTTCGCCGGGGTCGATACCCAATAGCCGCCGCTCGCCGCCAGATTGGCCATCGAAACCACCACTGGCAGCTTGCGCTTTTTGGCTTCGAGCAGCGCGAGCCGGATTTTCTCCGATGCCATCACTGACCCGCCGGGCGAGTCCACACGCAATACCAGCGCCTTCAGCTCGTCCTGTTCCAGCGCCTTGTAGATCAGCGCTGAAACGCTATCACCCGCAGCCGTCCCCGGCCCGGCCTTGCCGTCGATAATTTCACCTGCGACGGTTACCACACCAATCGGGTCGCCGCGTGTCGAAGGGATATGGGCGGCGAGCAGTGCTTCAGGCCGCGTTGAGGCGAAATGGCCGGTACGTTCTTCGCGGTTTGGTCCAATCTTGGTGGCGACATATTTGCCGAACGCCACTTTGTCGCCCAGCTTGTCGACCAGCCCGTTTGATAAAGCCAGCTGCGCCAGATTGCCCTTGGCCGCTTCGACTTGACCGGCGGGGTCGGTCAGCATTTTGTCGAGTTGCGCCTTGGGTCGCGCCTTGGCGACATCTTCGCGCCATTCGCTCCAGATCACATCATACAGTGCCTGGGCCGCAGCCTTTGCGTCAGGCGACTGGTCGGCGCGCATATAGGGTTCGACTGCGCTTTTATAGGTGCCAACGCGGTAGATATGCGCCTCGATCCCCAACTGTTCGAGCAGGCCTTTATAATAAGTCCGCGATCCGCCCGGCCCCATTGGCAATACGCCCCCCATAGGGTCGAGCCAGATTTCGCTGGCATGGGCGGCAAGCTGATATCCATCGTCGCTATAGGCGGTGGCAAAGGCGTAGACGTGTTTTCCAGAGCGCCTGACCGCATCGATCCGGTCGCCAATCTCGGTAAGGCTGGCTTGGCCGCCGCCCATGAAACGGTCGAGATCGAGCACGACAGCTTTGATGCGGTGATCCGAGACGGCAAGGTCCAGGGCGCGGACGATGTCGCGTTGCCGGTGTTCGCGAACCGGTGCGCGTTGCGAGACTATCGCGGCGATGGGGTCAACAGCGGCGGGCTGTTCGGACACCATGCCGTTGAGTTCGAGCAGCAATGCGCCTTTTTCGACCGCGCCGGGATTGGGGCTTGCACTGAGAAACGCATAGAGCAGCGCGAAGAACAGAAGCAGCGCGATGAGCACCATCCCATCCTTGACCGCAACCAATATGCGCCATGCGCCTTTCAGAAATGCCATGATCTTCGCCTTAAAATCTTTGTCTTTATGTAAGTGCTGGCGGTAATCTTTCCAGCGGCAATCGACAAACGCGGCTCAACAAACATGCGAAAAGGGCCGCTTGCCAGCGCAAGCGACCCTTTTCTTGCATGGGTCAGCAGCCTAGGCAGCCGCTGCCGGGAGTCATGGGAATGCTGAAATCAGCAGCCGATCCCCCGAACGGAAATGCCCGACCTCTTTACTGAACCATGAGACATCGGATCACCTCCTTTCGACTGTTGAAAAAGAATTGCGTTTTGCATCAGATTGCCCTCCGCAGGAGTATGAATGAATCAGACGATTCTGCGAAACAAGACTTGTATTTGAATTTTTTTGCGGCAAGTATCTGCGTTCGCGTGCCGCTCCCAACCGGGGCGGTTTTTTTATGCCCGGCAATCCTCGACCACACGCCCAATTTCAGCCCATGCAGGGATCGCAACCGACAATTCGCCATCGGTCTGCACGGCAAAGCGGCCTCGGCTGAAGGCTATGGCATCAAGAATGGCGTCGTTGGCCGCGAGTTCGACCGCCAGATAGGGAGGGGTCGCACCACTGTTGCGGGCTTCGAATGTCTTCATGCTGGCGCTGGTGCGCAGCGTCAGTCTGCCCGTTGCCTTTGCGGAGGCGCGCGACAAGAACAGCGCACGGCGTGCCTTGTCGCAGCGCAAAGTGAGTAGTGCATTTTGTCCCGCAGGTCCGAACAGCGCAATCGATCCGCGCGCGTCCTGCCGATACACCCATGATCCCGCAGTAATTGGCCAGTCGATCCAGTCGCCCTTGGGTTGGACAGGTGCAGCGCTGGGTGGAGGGGCCACTGGAATGGTCACCACCGGCTGCCTTGGCGCTGGCGTTGGTTCGGGGGCTGGCGCAGCGCAGGACGCGGCGAGCAAAGCCAGGGCAACGATGAAAGACAAGGATCGCATCTGCCCCTTATGGCCAAAAGCGCTTTGGCGCGCTAGGCCCGATTGCGATGAAAGCGTCCAAAATCCGGATCGACCAATTGCTCGTTGAACGCGGGCTGGTGGAAAGTCGCGCGCGGGCGCAGGCGCTGATCATGGCGGGACTGGTGCTGGTCGGTGATCGCAAAGCGGACAAGGCGGGACAGATGGTCGCCGATGACGCCGAAGTGGTGCTGAAGGGACAGGACCATCCCTGGGTTTCGCGCGGCGGGGTAAAGCTGGCGCATGCGCTCGAGCATTTCGACATCGACGTGGCGGGCGCGGTGGCGATGGATGTCGGTTCGTCGACTGGCGGCTTTACCGATGTGATGCTGAGCAACGGAGCGGTTAGAGTCTATGCGATCGACAGCGGTACCAACCAACTGGCGTGGAAACTGCGCAATGACCCGCGCGTTGTGGTGCACGAACAGACCAGCGCACGCATATTGACGCCCGAGCATATACCCGAATCCATCGACCTGGTTGTGTGCGATGCGAGCTTCATCGCGCTGTCCAAGGTTCTCGACCGGCCCTTATCCTTCGCCCGCGACGGCGCGACCCTGGTAGCCCTGATCAAGCCGCAGTTCGAGGTGGGCCGGGGCGAAGTGGGCAAGGGCGGGGTGGTGCGCGATGCCGCGGTTCATGACCGCGTGTGCCGCGAGGTTGCAGACTGGCTTGAGGGGATAGGCTGGGCGGTCAAAGGGCTCACCGAAAGCCCGATTACCGGGCCGAAGGGGAATGTCGAATTTCTGATCTGGGCGGTGAGAGGTTTGGCAACAAGTTGAGCTTGAACAGCTGAAGTTAAAATAACACCGTAGCCCTGAGCCTGTCGAAGGGCGCTTCTCAGGTTGGCGTAAACCTTGAGGCGTGCTTCGACAGGCTCAGCACTACGGTTCCATCCGGTTGGCATTCAAACGCCGAAAGTTCAGCAAGACCTCACCCCAAATCCAGTCGATGAACTTCAGACCCAATGGCATAAACCGCCTTGCCCCCATCGGGCTTGGCGATGACGCGGATCTTGTTCACCGCCTTGCCAAATTCGATTTTACGCCAGCTCTTGCCCCCGTCCAGCGTCTCAAAGCCGGTCTTGTTGGTGCCAACCCAGCCGCGTTTTTCGTCGGCAAAACCGATGCCGAATTCGCGCAACCCTGTTTCTTCGATCAAAGGCAGTTCGCGCCAGTTTTTGCCGCCATCCACGGTTTTTATTATGACGCGTTTATTGCCTGCCGCCTCATCATAGTTTTGCACGCTGGCATAGCCGACCTTGCGCGACGGCCAGCTCATCTTCCAGACATTTTCCAGTTTGCGCTTGGATCGCCATACGGGCTGCCAGCTTTTGCCACCGTCGCGCGTCATCAGCATCAGCGCGTCGCCTTCGCCGTTATCGGATATGCCGGAGGCACAAACAAAGCCGGTTTTGGCATCATGGAATTTGACGTCGAGGATCATCCCGGCATGTGCCGACAGATCGATAATGCGCCAGTTTTGCCCGTCATCGTCGGAGCGCAGCATCATGGCAGGACCACCGACACGCCCGGCCGCCGTAATAATATGCGCCGTGCGAAGTTCGCCTTGGAAGATGCGTTTCACCGGCAAAATATCGATCGCACAGATGCCGGGAACTTTTTCGATACCGGGGAGGGTTATCGCCTGCCATGTCTCGCCGCCGTCGGTGGTACGGTATAATGGGTTGGTGTCGGTAACGCCGGGATAGTAATTGGTGCCGATATTGCCGACATAGCCGGTCTGACGATCAGCAAATCCTACGGCACGGATGAAGGTGCCCGGCTTGTCCCAAACTTTCTGCCAACTCGCGCCACCGTCAGTTGTGCGATACAATTTGCCTTCGCCATTCCCGTACCAGCCATGTTCGACATCGACAAAGCTGATGTCATCCTGCTTGCCTTTATAGGGAACGGTCGGGAGTTTGCGCCAACCCTGCGGCGCTTGGGCGAACAGCGACGATTTTGGCAGTATCGACAGAGTGATTGCAGAGGCGATAACAGTGCGACGGGTGATCTTGTTCATGGCGCCTTTTTCCCCTTTTCGGTCGCGAATACCCAAATGGCATTCGACCAATGGGCATAAGGGGCCGATTAGCAGATAATGGCTGACAGTGGGTGTCAGGAAATTGGGCGCGTCAAACCGGTCGGTCCCGTTCCGCTTCAATCTGTTCGTCAAATTGCCGGACGGCGTCGCAGGCATCTTCATCGCCATCGTCGCATTCGTCGCAAGCCTTGTCGCGCTTGCGGGCGAGTTTGCCCAGCAGCTCTTCCTTCTTGCGCAGTTCGCGGCCGCGTTTCTCGTCGGCTTCGGACTGGCTGGTGGTCAGCACATCGGCGGTTTTGGAGACGATTTTGACCGGCGCCGTGACCACGTCCTTGACGATCGAGGTGACACAACCGCCGAGTAGCATTGGCATGGCAAGCAGGATCAGTCTGGTCATTTTGGTCCCCGAACCGGTGGCAGTCACACCGGATAACAAAATTTGTCTGCATTGTCCCTGAACAAAACAGCGTCGTCAGAATAGGCTATTTGACATCTGATCTCTCACAAAATGTGGTAAATGCTACTTTCATGTTCGCAACAGGAGGAGAGAGACCATGACGAATATCAACAAGGGGCTGGCCGAATTTCTCGGCACATTCTGGCTGGTACTGGGCGGCTGCGGCAGCGCGGTATTGGCGGCGGGCTTCCCCGATGTGGGGATCGGACTGCTCGGTGTGTCATTGGCATTCGGTCTGACTGTGGTGACGATGGCCTATGCAATTGGCCATATTTCGGGCTGCCACCTCAATCCGGCAGTGACCTTTGGCCTATGGGCTGGCGGTCGTTTTCCGGCCAAGGATATCCCGACCTATGTGATCGCGCAGGTGCTTGGGGCAATAGCAGCGGCGTTCACGCTTTATGTCATCGCATCGGGCAATGCGGATTATTCGATCGCAACCAATGGCCTTGCCGCCAATGGATTTGAGGCAGGGTCGCCGGGCAAATATTCGCTCGCGGCGGCATTTTTAATCGAATTGCTGCTGACCTTCTTCTTCATCTTCGTGATCATGGGGGCAACCGACGGCCGCGCGCCTGCTGGGTTTGCGCCAATTGCCATTGGGCTCTGCCTGACGCTGATCCACCTGATCTCGATTCCGGTGACCAACACCTCGGTCAATCCGGCGCGCAGTACCGGACCGGCGCTGATTGTCGGCGGGCTGGCGATCAAGCAGCTCTGGCTGTTCTGGCTCGCGCCGATCCTGGGCGGGATGCTGGGAGGCTTTGTCTATCGCGAACTGGCCAAGCCGGGACGCGAGGACTGAATTGGAATGGATGATATTGTCCCGGGTCTATCCAAAAGATAAACCCGGGACTTTTTAGATTATTTGAAAGTCAGCACTGCCTTGGCAAAGGTTGCGCCTTCGTCGGGGGCGAAGTGCAGGAACAGGCTGGGCTCGATTAATTCCAGTTCCATCAGGCGGAAAGCGCCTTCGCCGTCGCGCACCATATCAACGCGTGCATATAATAGAGTGTCACACTCTAATAGCTTGTCGGTCACAGCCAGTGCCATTTCTGCCAGCGCTTTCGCATCGGCGGGGGCATCGAGCGCACGTTCGACACCGCCAAACTGCTCCTGCACGCGGAAATCACCTTCCGCAGGATGCTTGCTGATCGCATGGCTGTAATGTCCGCCAAAGTAAAAGAGCGAATATTCGCCATCCTCGGCGATGGCAGGCAGATAGGGCTGGATCAGCATACGCTGTCCTGCCGCTTCTGTGGGTAGCGGATCGGAGGGACCAATCAGATAGGTGCCGTCAGCGCCGCCCGAGATTGGCGGCTTCACCACAAGGCGCGGGCTTTCGAGACTATCGCGCGCGGTCGCCAGTGCTGCATCGTTCAGCGATTCGCGGATCAGCGTCGGGACGGTTGCGACGCCCGCTTCGTTCAGTTCGGCCAGATAGGCCTTGTCGCTGTTCCAGCGGAGCACGTTCGCTGGATTGGCGAGCGGAAGGCCCTCCGCCTCCAGCCAGTCAAGCAAGGCATACCAGCCGGGGACGTTGCGCTGATACCCCCACGCGATCAGCGGCAGGATCAGGTCAAAGCCCGACAAGTCGCCGGGATCGGTCCAGCTGCGAAAGGCGAGATCCGGCCCAAGCAGCCGCTGATAATGCGCCTTGGGCAGCGACCAGTCTTCCCAGTAATCGGGGGCGGGGGTGAGGATGGCGATTTTGGTCATTGCAATAGTGAGGCCTAAACCTTCTCTCCTGCCATCCGCAAAATCTCCGTCCATTCCTCAGGCCGGACCTTGCCCACCGACAGCCGCGATTGCCGCACCAGGTCCATTTCAGCAAGAGCGGGATTGGCCTTGATCGCTTTCAACGGAACAGTGGTTTTGAATTTTTTCACCGGCTTCACCTTCACCGCGACAAAACGCGCCTTTTCGTCGGTGGGGTCGATAAAGGCCTCTTTGCTGATTTTCAGGATGCCGACCACCTCGACGCCGATATTGCTGTGATAGAAGAATGCGAGGTCGCCTTTCTTCATGGCGCGCAGGTTGATCGCGGCGGTGTGGTTGCGCACGCCGTCCCATGTCCCCTCTTTTTCCGCGACCAGATCGTCATAGCTATAGACGTCGGGTTCGGACTTCATCAGCCAATAATGTTCCGCCATTTTTTGCGCGCTCCTTTGATTGAGGTCAATTTCGCTGGCGTGGCTTTAGGTCAAGGGCTATCTGCATGGATATGAGTCAGATGCCCGATATTTCGCTCGGCCATAGCGATGCCAATGCAATCGCACAGGCCCTAGGCGACAGTTTTCGCACTTATGGTTTTGCCAAGGTCATTGACCATGGCATCGACCCGCACTTGTCAAAGGAGGCGTGGCGGCTTTCGAAGGAACTGTTCGCCCGTACGACCGAAGAGAAGCGCCGCTGGTATGATGCCGGGATTGCCGGGCAGCGCGGCTATACCCCGTTCAAGACCGAAATCGCAAAGGGTGCCGACTATCATGACCTGAAAGAATTCTGGCATGTCGGGCGCACCATTGCCTGCCGGGCACCCGCTTGAGGGCGAGATGCTCAAAATATGGCCCGACATCGTTGATGGCTTCCGCGACGTCTTTGAACCGCTTTACGCAGAGTTTGATCGGGTCGGGGCAAAGATACTCTCCTATATAGCGATCTATCTGGGGATGGACGCCGACTGGTTCGACAACAAGATCAACGTTGGCAATTCGATACTGCGGCTGCTCCATTATCCGCCGATCGACGGCGATACCGAAGGCTGCATCCGTGCGGGCGCGCATGAGGATATCAATCTGATCACGTTGCTGCTTGGGGCGGAGGAATCGGGGCTGCAGATATTGCGCCCCGACGGCAGCTGGATGGATGTGTCGCCGCCCGAAGGCGGGCTGTCCTTGAATGTCGGCGATATGCTGCAGCGGCTGTGCAACCATTATCTCCCCTCGACCACGCACCGCGTGCGCAATCCGATGGGTGAGCGGGCGCGCTATAGTCGCTATTCGATGCCCTTCTTCCTGCATCTCAATTCGGACTATCCGATTGCAACGCTGCCGCAGTGCATCAGTGAGGAAAACCCGAACCGCTATCCTGAACTGATATTGGCCGACGATTATCTTCGGGAACGGCTGATCGAGATTGGTTTGCTCAAGGCGTGATTGCGGGTGCTTTGCGGCGCAAGACCAGATTGAGCACTTCGTCGAAGGTCGCGCGCGCACCGAATCGCAGCAATGCAACATAGGTAAGCCCGCCTGCTAGCGTCAGCGCGAGCAGGTGCAGCAGCGGCGGTGCGTCTTGCCAGACCGAGGCGATGATCGCCCGGTCCGCGAGCCAGACCGCGACTGCCATCACCAAAGCTGCGCCGAGCCCTGGCATAACCGCGGTAAAAAGGTCCCGCGATCTGGAATCCGATCACTGGCCGGGCCTG
>JADKHG010000007.1:55000-134441 GCA_016721875.1 Sphingomonadales bacterium
GTTGTGCCACGAGTGAGCCAACTGGTCCGGTCGTGCCAGCGGCCAGAAATGCGCCGGCACCGATCACCATCAGCTGCAGCACTGATGGTGGCATAAGGAATCCGATCCCCAACAATAGGGCACTTGTGACGCCAAGACCGATAGCCAAGGTGAAGCGGTGCCCACCGTCGCGCAAGCCTAGCCGATCAGACAGTTGCCCGCACAACACCATACCAAGCGCCTGTACCAGAAGGATCACTGCGGCTGCCTGTCCGGCCTTGTCAACCTGCAGCTCGTGGACGCGATTGAACCAGCTTGGCAGCCATGCGGTCAGCGCACCGCTGATGAACAATTGCAGACCTGCCGAGGTAAATCCAGCGTAAGGCAGAAGAAGTTAGCACGCTACGGATCGGAGCTGCTTCATGTGCCATTGGTGGCGCCAGCCGCTTTTCGCGGGCAATGGCAGCAAACAAAAGGGCGAGGATGATACCGAACCCGGCTATGATTTCAAATGGTGCGCGCCAGCCGCTTTGCACCGCAATCGTTCCGCCCAGCGACACGCCGATCACAGAACCCAGTGGCCCGCCGGCCATGAAGCTGGCGGTCAGTACAGCGCGCATCCGCGCCGGGAATGCGCCAATGATCACCGCCAGTCCAACACTGCCATAGGCTGCCTCACCGACGCCGATCAGCGCCCGGGCGGCCAGCATTTCATTATAATTGCGCGCCAATCCACAAAGCAGCGTGGCGACGCTCCACAACACCGCCATGCCGACAATTGCCCGCACTCGCCCGAACCTGTCAGCAACCAGTGACAGCGGGAAAGTAAGCAACCCGACCATCAGCGGGATGATCGAGCCCAGTCGTCCCAATTGCTCGTCATTGAGATGCCATTCTGCCTTGACCAGCGGGAATACCGAACCCAGCACCTGCCGCGACATATAGTCGGACAGCATGAGGCCCATGATCAGCGCGAAATGACCCACCGTAGCGCGTGGCTGCGGCTGGGCCATTCCCCTCTCCCAAGCTCAATGCAACTGGCTTGTGATCCACTCAGGCGGCTTCCAGCATCGACGCCCCGGACGATAGCCGACCGGGTTGGGCAGCCAGCCGTTCTTTTCCAGCGTTTCGTCGATGCTCGAATAGAATTCGCCGATCCTGTAAATCTGTTTTGCTTCATCGCCGGTGGCAATCGGCCGGAACAGTTCTTCGGAAATCCGTACCATTCGCTCGATCTGCTGGACGGAAGTCGCCCGTTCGTCCTTCCGGCCCCATAGATTGTCTTCCTGACCCACGCGGACATGCATGCCCATCGCGATGCCCATTGCGCCGAGCGGATAGACATTGCGCATCAGCCCTTCGACTGTGAACACCGCATTTTGGGGCAGGCGGTTGATGAACTCCATCAGGTTGCGTGGATTGGGGCCGTCGGCTCCACCACCGATCGCCACCCAGTTCAGCACCAATGGCCCCTTATAATGGCCCGAACGCACCAGCCGTTCGATCGTTTCCAGATCGCGCGCGGTCGAGACCATGAAATGGGTCTGGATGCCCGCTGCCGACAGCCGCTTCATATGTTCCTTCATGAACTTCGGCCCGGCCTCATAATACATTTCAGTATAGGCTTCGCGGTAGTTGTTTTCCCACATAGAGGTGCCTTCGCAATCCTCACGGGTGATCAATTCCATCACGTTCATCTGGTTGGTATTGACCGCGAGTGTCACTTGATCGGGCTTGGGTGTGAGTTCGGCTAGCTTGTGACGGGTGTCATCTTCCAGCCACAATGCCGCTTCACCGTCATCCTTGGGCGCGAAGCTGATCGACCCGCCGACCTGCAGCAACATTTTGGGCACGGCGGTGCGCAGACGGTCGAGCATTTCGTTGAACATGTCGAGATTTTTGGAGCCCTTGCCGTCAGGCTCACGGACATGGACATGCAGAACGGTCGCGCCTGCATTGTAGCAATCGACAGCCTTCTGCACCTGATCAGCCATGCTGACAGGAATGTCGTCGCTGTCGCGCGGCATGAAGCTTGGGGCGTAGGGGGCGACCTGAATGACCAACGGGTCCTGATTTTCAGGGAGCAGGCTTTCGTCAAAAAAATGCATCGTCTCTCTCCAGCTATGAATTGGGTATTTGGGGTTGTTCAATTTTAGGCAAAGCGGGAATGGCATCGATCCACGCCACCGCACTGTCGCACCACATTTGCCGCGTCGGACGCAGATCTTTCGCCTGGCGTGCGCTGCTGAGCCGGAGCGAATAAGCGGTCGGTTCGTCCGCCTGCGTGCCGTATAGCGATGTGCCGCAGGTGCCACAAAAGGCCAATGCGCGGGCTGCACCACTGGCAGCGATCTTGCGGTAGGTTGTCGGCGTACCGCGCAACAGCGTGAAATCGTCCTTCGGGATCAGCGTCCCCCAACGGAAGGCACCGCCACCGATGATCTGGCAATCGGTGCAGTGACAGATCAGGATAGCCTCGGGATCAATCTCGGCTTCCCATGCGATTTCACCGCAATGGCAGGCACCATCGACTTTCATGGCTGCACCTCGGGAACTTCGATTCCGCGTTTCTGCATTTCGTCGACCAGAATCGGCGCGCCCAATGCGACCGAATGGATCCCGAGCACGGCAACAGCCTGCAGCACTGCCATGATTTCCTCTGGTGTCGCACCCAGATCGAGCGCCTTGCCAATATGGCGGCGGACGCCGGGCGAATAGAGGTGGGTGCAAGACGCATCGACGGCAATCGCGAGAAACTCGTACATCTTGGGATCAAGCACGCCCTTGCGGAGGGGCAAGGTCCCCATGTCCAGAAACTTCTCCATCCATTCCGCGTCAAAGGCGGCCCCTTCATCCCATGCCGTATTCCAGCCTCCGCTGGCGCGCGCGGCATCGCTGATCGGGGTCGCGCTCATCGCACGGGCCTTTGTCCAATCACACCGGCCCGCTGCATCTGGCGGACGGAGGGCGGGTAATCAGCCACGGCATAATGCTGGGTCAGGGTGTTGTCCCAGATAGCGACGCTGTTCGGCGTCCATCTCCAGCGCACCTGATATTCGGGTATGGCCGCGCGGCGCACCAGATCCAACAACAGCGAGTGATGGCCGGGCGTGAAGTCGTTGCCGTAGCGGACATTGTCGGGCGTGTGGAAATTTGTGAAGTGCGTCGTGTAGGCGCTGACGTAAAGCACCTCTTCGCCGGTTTCGGGATGGGTGACGACCACCGGATGCTCTGCATCGGGAAATTGTGCCTTGAGCGCATGACGCTTTTCAATCGGCATTGCCGCGCCAAAGCTCGCTTCGATCGAATGGCGAGCGTAGAGTCCGTCGATCTGTTGCTTGATGTGCTGTGGCAAGTCTTCATAGGCCTTGGTCATATTCGACCACATTGTATCGCCGCCCACCTCGGGGCATTGCACACAGCGGAGTACCGCCATTTTTTGCGGGTTTTCGCGCCAGGTCACATCGGCGTGCCAGTTATTCTCATAATAGAGTGGGGTCGCCGTCTCGTCCTTGAAGATGTTGACCAGACCGGGATTGTCCGGGTCACTGCCTGCCACGGGATGATCCTCGAGCGCGCCGAAGCGGCTGGCAAAGGCCACATGCTGGGCCGGGGTCAGCTCCTGATCGCGAAAGAATATCACCTTGTTCTCAAGCAAGTGCCGATGAATTTCGCTGAACAGATCGTCGCTGTCGATCGCGTCCCTGATCTGGACGTCTTTGAGTTCCGCGCCGATATTGCACGTCAGTTTCTCAAACTGCATGGCTCATTCTCCCGTTATAAAAATAGACGACCCCATGGTCTGACCAGATTCGATGTCGCGATGGGCCTGCACGCAATCCTCCAGCGCGTAACGCTGACCAATATCGACTTTGATCCTTCCCGCAGCGAGATGATCGAACCACAATGTTGACAATTCCGCGCGTTCCGCAGGATCGGCGTAGAAATCGACAAAGGCGGGGCGGATGAAATAGACCGAACCCTGCATCATCAACTGGAAGGCATCTATGGGCGGGAATGGGCCAGAGGCCGTGCCGCAACCCACGAGCACACCGCGGCGCTTTAGGGATTTGAGCGATCCTTCGAAGGTATCTTTGCCAACGCTGTCAAACACAGTGCTGACGCCTTCGCCATTGGTGAGTTCTTTCACCCGCGCCGCGACATCTTCGCGGCGGTAAAAGATGATTTCGTCGCAGCCATAAGAGCGCGCCTTCTCGGCTTTTTCTTCGCTGGACACGGTACCGATCACGCGCAAGCCCAACAGCTTGGCCAGTTGTACCGCCAGCAAGCCGACACCTCCCGCTGCGGCATGAAGCAATATCGTATCGCCCGCTTTGATCGACGGATTGGTCTTTACCAGCCAATAGGTAGCGGACAATCCGCGCATCGTGGAGCCAGCGGCATCCTCAAACGACACATTGTCGGGCAGCTTGAACAAGGGGGCGGCGGGCATCACCCGTTCGGTGCTGTACGCGCCCAAGGGCCCGCCATTATAGCTGACCCGATCACCGACCTTGAACGCGGTCACGCCCTTGCCAACCGCCTCGATCGTGCCCGCGCCTTCGACGCCAATGCCATTGGGCAGCGGGGCGGGATAATAGCCTGAGCGGAAATAGGTATCGGCAAAATTGCAGCCTATTGCTGCATGGCGAATGCGGACTTCGCCCGGGCCTGGATCGCCGACGGTCGCGTCTTCATATTTCAGGACGTCCGGCCCACCGGCCTCGTAAAAGCGAACGGCTTTCGCCAACCCAGGTCTCCTCACTCAGTTAAACGATGACCTATGGCAATAGGGGCTTGCCTTTTTCACATTTCATGACAATCTTTTACCATTTGATGCCAATGGCGCGATGGGAAGGAGTGGTATGGCAGAACTCGTGCGCGTGGCGGCTTTAACCGGCTATTTCGAGACGATGGCGGGTCTGGGTACCGATCCCCGACCGCTGCTGCAAGAACAGGGCTTGAGTGCCGACCTTTTGGCGAACCCCGAACAATTTATTCCAGCGCGGGCGGCAATCCGCTTGCTTGAACGCAGTGCAGAAGAAAGCCAATGCCTGACTCTGGGCCTTCGCATGGCGCAAGGCCGAGCGCTTGCCAATCTGGGTGCGACCAGCCTGCTGATCGCGCACCAGCCCACACTGCGGCAATCACTGGCTGCACTTTCCGAATTTCGTGCGCGGATCAATTCCACGTTAGTACTCCACATTGAGGAACAGGGAGGAGAAGTAATCCTGCGTGAGGATTTTGTGCTCAGCCGACCAGAACCCATGCGTCAATCGTCCAATTTGACACTTGGAGTGCTGACTCGGCTTTGCGCTTCGGTGTTGGGAGACGATTGGAAACCGCGCATGGTCTGCTTTTCTCATGAAGCACCTCCGCCGTCGGCTATGGCACCCTTCTACAGTCTTTTCCGCTGCCCGTTGCAGTTCAATTGCGAATTCAACGGGATCATTTTTCTTGTAAGCGAACTTGATCGCCCCAATCTCAAGGCAGATTCGCAACTGGCGCTGCACGCACGCTATCTTATCGAAACGGTGATGAAACCGACTACATTGTCGACTGCACAAAATATTGACCGATTGATCGCACTGCTGCTTCCCTCTGGCAGGGCGAATATCCAAACTTGTGCGGCATCACTTGGTTTGACCGTTCGAACATTGCAACGCATGCTCGAGACTGAGGGTGCAAATTTCAGCGAACTGCTCAACCGCGCGCGTATGCAACTCGCGGTCCAATATCTGGCCAATCCGCGCATGCGGATCACCGACATCGCCGACATTCTGGGCTACAGCTCAATCGGTGCCTTTACCCGCTGGCATAGCCAGACGTTCGGAATGTCTCCACGTCAAAAGCGCAGTTTGGAGCTAAAAACGGGTGGCGTGCAATCACACGCCCGACCGGATCAGATGGTCGAAGGCTGACAGCGATGCCTTTGATCCTTCACCCATTGCGATGATGATCTGCTTGTAGGGAACGGTGGTGCAATCACCCGCCGCAAACACGCCCGGGATGTTGGTTGCGCCGCGTGCATCGACCTCGACTTCGCCGCGCGGAGACAATGCGACGGCACCTTTCAGAAATTCGGTGTTGGGCACCAGCCCGATCTGGACGAAAATGCCTTCCAGATCGACGGTGTGGAGTTCGTCGGTTTCGCGGTTTTTGTAGGTCAGCCCGATCACCTTCTCGCCGTCTCCCCAGCACTTTGGTGGTGAGCGCAGAGGTGATGACCGTGACGTTGGGCATGCTGTTGAGCTTGGCCTGCAACACCGCGTCGGCGCGCAACTGTGGATCGAATTCGATCAGCGTGACATGCGCAACAATACCCGCAAGGTCGATCGCCGCCTCAACGCCGCTGTTACCACCGCCGATCACTGCGGTGCGCTTGCCCTTGAACAGGGGGCCGTCGCAATGCGGGCAATAGGCGACGCCTTTGTTGCGATACGCGTCCTCGCCGGGCACGCCCATCTGCCGCCAGCGCGCGCCGGTGGATAGGATCACGGTTTTCGCTTTCAGGCTGGCTCCGCTCGCCAGTTTGACTTCGTGCAAGCCACCTGTCTCGGCCGGGACCAGCGCGCTTGCGATCTGCAGGTTCATGATGTCGACGTCATAGTCTTTGACATGCTGCTCAAGCTGGGCGGCAAGCTTTGGCCCTTCGGTGTGCGACACAGAAATGAAATTCTCGATCCCCATTGTGTCAAGCACCTGACCGCCAAAACGTTCGGCAACCACGCCAGTGCGGATACCCTTGCGCGCGGCATAGATAGCCGCCGCCGCCCCCGCCGGACCACCGCCGACGACGAGAACATCGAACGGTTCCTTTGCGGCGATTTTCTCGGCAGCGCGTGCGACTGCGCCGGTATCGAGTTTTGCCATGATCTGCGCCAGATCCATCCGGCCTTGGCCGAAGGGTTCGCCATTCAGATAGACTGCAGGTACCGCCATCACTTTGCGCGTCTCAACTTCCTCGCGGAACAGCGCGCCGTCTATAGCAACATGGTGCACATTGGGGTTGAGTGCGGCCATGATGTTGATCGCTTGCACCACATCAGGGCAGTTCTGGCACGACAGCGAGAAGAAGGTTTCAAACCGAAAGTCGCCTTCCAGCGCCTTGACCGAGTCCAGCAGATCGGCCTCTTCCTTCGGCGGGTGGCCGCCCATGTGGAGCAACGCCAGCACCAAAGAAGTGAATTCGTGACCCAGCGGGATACCGGCAAAATGCGTTTCCGCCGTGCCGTCTGCGCGCCGAATGGCAAAGCTGGGAACGCGGGCGGCGTTGCCGTCATAGCGGGCCGACACCAGCTCCGACTGTGCGGCGACCGCTTCGACCAGTGCGCGCATTTCGGCTGATTTGGCACTATCGTCGAGCGTCGCGACCAGTTCCACCGACGTGCGGAGATTGGCGAGATAGGATTTCAGCTGGGTGGTGGTGGCAGCATCAAGCATGACGAAATATTTCTTTCAGGCGCAAAAAACCAGTCCGCAAAAATGCGGTTGGCTGTGGGCGGATTTTCAGGAGAATGTGGAGCCGGGCGGATGTGCCCGGCTCCAGAGACAAATGTCGGTAAATCAGATCTTGCCGACGAGATCGATCGAGGGAGCAAGCGTTTCGCCGCCTTCTTCCCACTTGGCCGGGCAGACCTGACCGGGATGTTCGCGGACATAGATCGCAGCCTTGATCTTGCGGACCAGTTCCGCAGCGTTGCGGCCTACACCTTCACAGGTGATTTCCATGACCTGGATGACACCGTCGGGATCGACAACGAATGTCGCACGGTCGGACAGCCCCTGGCCTTCGCGCAGCACGCCGAAATTGTTGCTGATCGTGTGGTTCTGGTCACCCAGCATGTGATAGTTGATCTTGCCGATTGCAGGCGAGCTGTCGTGCCATGCCTTGTGGCTGAAATGGGTGTCGGTCGAAACCGAATAAACCTCTACGCCCATGCCCTGCAGGTCGGCATATTGGTCAGCAAGGTCTTCCAGCTCGGTCGGGCAGACGAAAGTGAAGTCGGCGGGGTAGAAAAAGAATACGCCCCATTTGCCCTTCACGTCCGCGTCGCTGACTTCGAGGAATTTGCCACCCTTATAGGACTGCGCGGTGAACGGTTTGATTTCGGAACCGATGATACCCATGAATGAACCTTTCTGTGGTTTTGTGAATTCGGTAGGCTGCATCTGGCAACCAAGGCTTGTGAAGTCTAACAAGCCTTTCCGGTTTTAGTAATCGATTTTGTCGATTTAAGGAACATTCCACCGAGCAGCAAAGGAACTGGCATCATTTGCGGAATTTGATGATCCGGTGCGATATGAACCATGTCACCGGGATTGCCAGAACGAAACCAGCCGCCGCTGCGAGCATGATGGGTTTGCTCGTTCCCATATTCACAGTCAAAACCGCCACAATCGCGCTGCCCATCAATGTGGTGGCAACGACGAAAACAAGGCGAACATCAAACGACTTTCCATGACTTTACCCCTAAATTTCCCCCATCAAGCAATCCTTCGATTCCAGAATTGATGCATTGATTCAGGTCAAGCGCAGTCTGAAGAAGTGCGGTCCCAGTGAGGCGTTGCGCTTCCGCGCGGAGTTGCTAGTTTCGCTGTTGAGGGGAGAGGAAGGCGCATGGCAGGGTGAGCCTCGATAGTGCTGCATTATTCGCGCTCGCGATGATCCTCATGCTGTTCGTTGTGGCAGCGTGGGTGGAGTCGCGCGGAGCGCAATTGAGAAAATTTCCGCGCCAGCGTCATCTGGCCTATACGCTCGCGCTGGGCGTCTATTGTTCAAGCTGGACTTTTTACGGCGCCGTGGGCAGCGCCGCGCGCGATGGCTGGTCTTATCTGCCAATCTATCTGGGGCCGATCCTGCTGCTTCTTTTTGCCCCGCGCTTTCTGACGCGACTGTCGAACGCGGTTGCCGAGGAACAGGCGACCACGGTGTCGGATTTCATCGCCGCGCGGTTCGGCCATGATATCGTCGTCGCCCGGCTGGTGACGATCATCGCCTTGCTGGGCACAGTTCCCTATATCGCACTGCAGTTCCGCTCGATTGGCAACGCCTTAAGTGCGGTGTCGGGACAGACAGTGTCGGTCAGCGTTATGGCTACCGCTGCGGTCTTGCTCGCGCTGTTCTCGATATTGTTTGGCGCGCGCCGGTTTGAATTGGCGGGACGTAGTGAGGGACTGCTGTTCGCAATCGGCCTTGAGTCGCTGGTCAAGATTCTCGCGCTGCTGGTGGTGGGCGCAGTTTCGATAGCGCTGTTGGCGCCAAGCAGCGAGGCGTCCTTTGAGGCTGGCCTTTCGGCGCTCCAGTCAAATTTCAGTCCAGCGAAACTGTCGCTCGACATTGGGGTGATCGGGCTGATTTCGGTGATGGCGATCATCGTGCTCCCGCGGCAATTCTATATGGGACTGGCCGAGGCGCATTCGCCCGAAGATCTGCCTCGCGCCCGGCTTGGTCTTGCCGCTTATCTCGGGGTGATGGCGGTTGTCGTGGTTCCGATCACGATGGCGGGGCGGCAATTCTCGGGAATGCTTCCCCGGCGGATCTTTACGTGCTGCAACTGCCGACAGAGGCTGGGTTGCAATGGGCGGTCGTCCTTGCATTGCTCGGCGGGATCAGTGCTGCGGCGTCGATGGTCATTGTCGATTCGACCGCGCTGGCGACGATGGTGTCGAATGACCTGTTTTTCCCATCGGTGTTCCGGCGCGGTGCAGCAGACGAGGATGGTTCGATTGGGCGGCGCATGCTCGGCATTCGGCGGCTGTCGATCATTGGCATCATCCTGGCGGCGCTCGCTTGGGCTATGGCGGTTTCGCCGCAGGATTCGCTGGCGTCGATCGGGCTGGTCGCGTTTGCCGCGATGGCGCAATTTACCCCGCACCTGATCCTCGCTACATCGGGAGGAAACCGCGATCCTGTGGCAGCACGTGCGAGCCTGACGACTGGACTTTTGTTGTGGCTGTACACACTTGGCTTGCCGCCGGTTCTCCCCGAGCAATGGCTTGAGGCGCTTGCCACCGGCCCCTTTGATCCGCTGCAACTGTTCGGCATCGGCAACGCGTCGCCATTGGTCCACGGCGTGCTTTGGAGTCTGGGTGGCAATCTTGTCGCATTTGCGCTGGTCGCCGCGCGCAAGGTAGAAGTTAATCCTCTTCCGCGACTGTTGTCAGCGGACCGCAAGGTCACTGACCTCAACGACCTGCTGCAATTGACCGCCAGCTTTGTCGGTATCGACCGCGCACGGGCTGAATTTCAGACGGCCGCACCTGGCGTTCCGGTTGACCGACGCTCGGCAAATCGCGCGCGGCAGTTGATAGCCGGTGTTGTGGGAACGTCTTCAGCGCGTTCACTGGTCGCTTCGGCACTCGCTGGCGGACAAATGAGCGTGCAAGATGTGACGCGACTGCTCGACCAAAGGGGGCAATCGCTGCGCTTTTCGCGGCAATTGCTCGCGGCAACGTTCGAAAATATCGATGCGGGGATCAGTGTCGTCGATTCCGAATTGAACCTTGTCGCGTGGAACCAGCGCTACCAGGAACTGTTCGACTATCCGCCCGGCCTGGTTCGGGTCGGCGTGCCGGTGGCCGACCTGATCCGGCACAATGCACTGCGCGGAGACTTTGGCGAAGGCGACACCGAATATCATGTCGCCAAACGGCTCGACCATTTGCGGCGGCGGCTGGAACATAGTTTTGAACGGCTCCGCAACGACGGCCGCGTGATCAAGACCGTAGGCGGACCAATGCCGGGTGGCGGCTATGTGATGTCCTTCACCGACATCACCAGCGAAGCCCGGATACGCGAAGAATTGCGGCGCACGCTGGATGAGCCTGGAACACCGGGTGCCGAGCGGACCCACGAACTCAGCGCCGCCAACCGCCAGCTGGCCGGGCGGATCGCGACAAGACCCGCTTCCTGGCCGCCGCCAGCCACGACCTGCTCCAGCCGCTGCACGCCGCCCGGCCTTTTCCACCGCCGCGCTGGAACGCGATGTTGGCGAAACCGCGCAGCCGCTGGTCGGCCAGGTCGAGAATGCGATCGTCGCGGCCGAAGATCTGCTGCGCGCGCTGCTCGATATTTCAAAGATCGATGCGGGCGGGGTGCATCCCAATCCCGAACCGTTGGCGCTGGCACCGTTTCTGACCGACCTGGCCGAAAGCTTCCGTCCGCTCGCCGCGAAAGGGGCTGGCGCTGCGGCTGGGGCCGCTGACGGGGCATCGCTGCGCACCGATGCCGGGCTGCTGCGGTCGGTGATGCAGAACTTCCTGTCGAATGCGACTCGCTATACGCAGAAAGGCGGGATCGTGATCGGAGTGCGCCGTCGCGGTGAAGATCTGCGCATCGATGTGATCGACAGCGGCGTCGGCATCGCTGCCGACAAGATCGAGGCTATCTTCAGCGAATTTACCCGACTGGGCGAGGTCGAGGTTGAAGGGCTGGGGCTGGGCCTGGCGCTGGTCGACCGGATCGCGCGCTTGCTGGGAGGGCGGATCGAGTCGCTCGCTCGGCCGGGGCAGGGCAGCCGGTTCAGCCTCGCTCTGCCGCGTGGGTGCCGCGCCGCAGCACCCGGCGACAGCCCCGATGGCCGCGCCAGCCCTGCCGGGCATGCGCTGCAGGTGCTGGTGGTCGACAACGACCCGCGGATTGTCGAAGCAAGCATGGCGCTGCTGACCCGGCTGGGGCATCAGGCGATGGGAGCCGCGACCATCGCCGGGCGCGCTGGCGCTGCGCGCCAAGCGACGCGATCCTGGCCGACTATCAACTCGATCATGGCGAAGACGGGCTGACGCTTATCGAGCAGATTCGGCAATCCCGACCCGAACTGCCTGCGGCACTGATCACAGCAGAGGCGATAGGTCCGATTGCGGGGCGTGCCGAAAGCTTGTCCGTACAGATATTGGCCAAACCCGGTCGATCCGGACGCTGATCGCGACGTTTCTGGCCAAGGTGTCAATGACGCAGGTCGAGCCCAATGACCGCGCGACCAGCGCCGCCTGGGTGCGGTTGCTGACATCGAGCTTGCGCATGATCGCGGTCATGTGCGCCTTGACCGTCGCCTCGCTCATGCCCAGGCCGTGGGCGATCTGCTTGTTGAGCTGGCCGTCAAGCACCGCGAGAAGGACCTTCAGTTGGGTGGGGGTCAGCCCGGGCGACCTCGCGCCGGATCGAGTCGATCGGGCGGCGGCGGCGGCGGCCGCGGCAGGGGCGGGCGCGGCCTCCCAACGCCGCGGCAATGGCCGCTTCGATCACGGCCAGATCGCTGTCCTTGCGCAGGAAGCCGATCGCGCCGAAGGCGCGCACTTCTTCCGCCGCCCTGCCTTCCGCGCTCGACACCACCAGGATCGGCACCTCAGGCCGTTCGGCATGCAGCAGCGCGATGCCAGAATAGCCAACCGCGCCGGGCATCTTGAGGTCAAGCAGGATCAGCGCCAGGTCGCCGCGTCGCCAGACCGCGGCGCCGCTGCGGCCAACGTCCCGGCCTCGACCACCCGCGCCTCGGGCACGACCCGCCCGACCGCCAGCGCCAGCGCCTGCCGGAACAGCGGATGGTCGTCCGGCGATCAGGACCGGTCGGTCACGCCGCTGGTCGCGGCCAGCTGTGCCGGTTGGCGATCAGGTGATCGACAACTGACGGGTCGGCCAGCGTCGAGGTATCGCCCAAATTGCTGAAGTCATTTTCGCCAATCTTGCGCAGGATGCGGCGCATGATCTTGCCCGATCGGGTCTTGGGCAGGCCGGGGGCGAACTGGATCACGTCGGGAGTAGCAATGGGACCGATCTCGTGGCGGACCCATTGCACCAGTTCCTTGCGGAGCGCTTCATCGGGTTCGACATTGGCATTGGTCGTGACGAAGGCGTAGATGCCCTGGCCCTTGATGTCGTGCGGCATGCCGACGACGGCGGCCTCGGCCACCTTGGCATGGGCGACGAGCGCGCTTTCGATCTCGGCGGTGCCCATGCGGTGGCCGGAGACGTTGATGACGTCGTCGACCCGGCCGGTGATCCAGTAATAGCCATCCTCGTCGCGGCGGCAGCCGTCGCCGGTGAAATACACTCCAGGAAGGTGGAGAAATAGGTCTGGAAGAAGCGCTCGTGATCGCCCCACACGGTGCGCATCTGGCCGGGCCAGCTATCGGTGATGACCAGGCAGCCATCGCCCGCGCCCTCGATGGGCGTGCCGTCGTTGTCGAGCAGTTCCGGCTGCACCCCGAAGAACGGACGGGTGGCCGAGCCGGGCTTGAGATCGGTCGCGCCGGGCAGCGGGGTGATCAGGATGCCGCCGGTTTCGGTCTGCCACCAGGTGTCGACGATCGGGCAGCGGCCCTCGCCGACCACGCGGTGATACCATTCCCACGCTTCGGGATTGATCGGTTCGCCCACCGAGCCCAGCAGGCGCAGCGACTTGCGGCTGGTTTTCTTCACCCAGTCGTCACCCTCGCGCATCAGCGCGCGCAGCGCGGTGGGGGCGCCGTAGAATATCTCGACGCCAAATTTGTCGACCACCTGCCAGAAACGGCTGGGATCGGGGAAATTGGGCACACCTTCAAACATCACCGTGGTCGCGCCGTTCATCAGCGGGCCGTAAACAACATAGCTGTGCCCGGTGACCCAGCCGATGTCGGCGGCGCACCAATAAATCTGCCCGGGGCGGTAATCGAAAACATATTCATGCGTCATCGATGCCCAGACCGAATAGCCACCGGTGGTGTGCAGCACGCCCTTGGGCTTGCCGGTCGAGCCCGAGGTGTACAGGATGAACAGCGGGTCTTCGGCGTTCATTTCTTCGGGTGGGCAATCCGCGGACTGGGCGGCGACGCCCTCGCCCAGTCCACGTCGCGGCCCGGCACCATAGGCACGGCGCCCCGGTACGCTGGAACACGATCACGGTTCGTCACCGCCAGGCATTGCTGCAACGCCTCATCGACATTGGCTTTCAGCGGGACCTTCTTGCCGCCGCGCAAGCCCTCGTCGGCGGTGAGCACGATGGTGCTGTCACAGTCGACAATCCGCCCGGCCAGCGCCTCGGGCGAGAAGCCGGCGAAGACGATCGAATGGATCGCCCCGATCCGCGCGCAGGCGAGCATGGCGACGGCCGCCTCGGGCACCATCGGCAGGTAGATCGTAACGCGGTCGCCCTTCTTGACGCCGCTGGCTTTCAGCAGATTGGCAAAGCGGCAGACGTCGGCATGCAGTTCGGCATAGGTGATGCGGCGTTCGGGATCGGCTGGATCATCGGGCTCCCACAGGATCGCTATGTCATTGCCGCGCGTCGCCAGATGGCGGTCGAGACAATTGGCCGACAGGTTCAGCGTGCCATCTTCGAACCATTTGATGCCGAAATCGGCTTCGTTAAAGCTGGTATTCTTCACCTTTGAAAAAGGCTTGATCCAATCGATTCGCTGCGCTTCGTCGCGCCAAAAGCCTTCGCTGTCTTCGACCGACCGACGGTACATATCCTGATAACGGGCTTCGTTGATCAGGGCGTTGTCTGCCCAGTCCGCTGGAACGGGATAGATTTCCGACATCGTGCCTCTCCGACTCATATCATTTTGTGAAAAACGCTAGGCCGGGTCTAACGCGCCCGCACCCCCGACTAAAGTCTAATTTCCTCCTACCTATGTCGCGCTGGTTCATCACCGGGAGTCAGCCGATCCTGCACATCTCGAAAAATAAGGCCGGACTCGAAGCGGCCCGAGGAGAGGACAAAATGAAATCGACACATATTAAACGATGTCTGATGGTGGGGGTCGCAGGCCTGTCATTAATGTCGACATCTGCATTTGCAGCGACCGAAAAAGAAAAGCAGCTCGAAGCACGGATCGAGGCACTCGAACGCGCCTTTGGGACAATGCAGGGCGAGTTGCAGACAACCCGCAGCGAAAATGTGCAACTACGTGAAGCGGTATCTCGTGCTGAAACCAAGGCCAGCGAGGCAACCAGCGTTGCAACGGCTGCGGCGGCAAAACCAGCGCCCACTCCTGCGCCTGCTGCCGACGGCTTTACCGTCGGCAATGGTGGCACGCGGATCAAGATTGGCGGTTTCCTGAAAACCGTCGCGACCTTCAGCCGTTGGGATGATGGCGATGTTGCCGCCAACGCGCTTGGCCGCGATTTCTATCTTCCGCAGCAGATCCCGGTTGGCGGACTGCGCGAATCGACCGATCATGACATCAATGCCAAGCACACACGGTTGTGGCTCAATCTGGAAACGGCAATCGCTGGCCACACGCTGAAAGGGTATGTCGAAACCGACTTCCAGACCGCAGCAGGCACGCAAGGGTCAGAACGCACAACCAATGGTTATAACCTCGCGCTGCGCCGCGCCTATGTTCAGCTTGATAAGCTGACCGTCGGGCAGGACTGGAGCACCTTCCAATATGTGGCCGCGCTGCCCGAATCGACCGACTTTGTCGGCACGACCGAAGGCACCGTCTTCGTGCGGCAGCCGCTGGTGCGTTATTCTTTGCCAGTCGGCAAGGGTGCGACATTGCACATCTCGGCTGAAAATGGAGAAACCGCATCGGCCAATCTGGGCAGTGCGACGCTCATCGAAAATGACGATGACAGCATCCCCGATTTCGCGGCGCGGTTGAACTATGCCGGGACCTTTGGCGAAGTATCCTTCGCTGGTCTGGTCCGGCAATTGTCAGTCGACAATGGTGTGCTGCAGGATGATGCTATGGCCTGGGGCGCAAGCGTTGCGGGCAAGATTTTCCTCGACAAGGCGAAGCGTTATGACCTGCGGCTGATGGCAACCTATGGCAATGGCATCGGTCGTTATGTCGGCCTGAACTTTGCGCCTGATGCCATCTGGGTGCCGGGTACGGCATCGCTTGAGCGTGTGAAGAATTTCGCTGCTTTTGGCGCATTGCGTCTCGGCTGGACACCCAAATTACGCTCTACGATCATGGCTAGCTATCAGCACGCCAAATATCCGGGCGGCTTCGCTGCGGGCACCTTTAACGCTTATAACGACACCGCATGGAGCCTTGCAGGCAATCTTTTCTGGTCGCCGGTCAGCAATGTCGATCTGGGCATCGAAATCCGGCGCGGTGAACGCGAGCTTGTCAGCGGCGCATCGGGTCAGCTTGACCGCGTCGAATTTGCCGCGAAATATAGTTTTTAACGAGTTTAAAAAAGGGAGAGTGAAATGGCTACGACCTATGACGACATCCCCAAGCATCATGAGGCGACGCAGAGCGAAAAGCTCGTCATCACCGCCTCATCGCTTGGCACGGTATTCGAATGGTACGACTTCTATCTATACGGCCTGCTGGCTTCGATCATTTCGGCGCAATTTTTCAGCGGCGTAAACGAAACCACCGGTTTCATCTTCGCGCTTGCGGCCTTTGCGGCAGGGTTTGCCGTGCGTCCCTTCGGTGCGATTTTCTTCGGTCGTATCGGTGACCTTGTCGGTCGCAAGAACACCTTTCTTGTGACCATGGGTTTGATGGGCTTGTCGACTTTTGTCGTCGGTTTGCTGCCATCCTACGCCTCAATTGGCGTCGCGGCACCGATCATGCTGGTGCTGATGCGTCTGATTCAGGGGCTTGCGCTGGGCGGCGAATATGGTGGTGCTGCCACCTATGTTGCTGAGCATGCGCCCAATGATAAACGCGGGCTATACACCAGCTTTATCCAGACGACGGCAACACTTGGTCTGTTTGCGGCGCTGCTGGTGGTGATTGGCACGCGCACATTGATCGGCGAAGAGGCGTTCAAGGATTGGTGCTGGCGTGTGCCATTCCTGGTTTCGATGATCCTGCTTGCTGTTTCCATGTGGATTCGCATGCAGCTCGCCGAAAGCCCCGTCTTCCAGAAGATGAAAGATGAAGGCACCACTTCAAAGGCACCTTTGACCGAAGCATTCGGCCAATGGAAAAATGCCAAATGGGTGCTGATTGCGTTGCTCGGTGCAGTCGCTGGTCAGGCCGTTGTCTGGTACACTGGTCAGTTCTATGCGATGTTCTTCCTTGAGAAGATCTTGCTGGTGGACGGTGCTACAACCAACATCCTGATCGCATTGGCCCTCGCCATCGGTACGCCCTTTTTCATCTTCTTCGGCTGGTTGTCGGACAAGATCGGGCGCAAATGGATCATCATGGCGGGCTGTGCGCTGGCTGTGTTGACCTATTTCCCTGCCTTCCACGCTTTGTCCAACGCCGCCAACCCGGCAATGACCAAGGCAAGCGAATCGGCGCCGGTAACAGTCACCGTCAACGACAATGATTGCTCGCTGCAGTTCGACCCGATCGGCAAGAACAAGTTCGACAGCAAGAGCTGCGACATTGCCAAATCCTATCTGGCGAAAAACGCAGTTAGCTACACCGTTGTCGATGCCCCAGCCGGAACGATTGCCTCGGTCAAGATTGGCGACAAGGTCATCACCGCACCCGATCCATCGAAGGTGACCGGTGATGAAAAGGGTGCCGCGATCAAGGCCTTTGGTGGTGAAGTGATCACCACGCTGGAAGCAGCAGGCTATCCGGTGAAGGACAATCCTGCGGCGGCGAAAGATCCAAAAGCTGCCAAAAAAATCCTCTATGCCGATCCGGCACAGATCAACAAGCCGCTGGTGGTCGCGATCCTGACCTATCTCGTCATATTGGTGACGATGGTTTACGGACCGATTGCAGCCCTTTTGGTCGAGTTGTTCCCCAGCCGCATCCGCTACACCTCGATGTCGCTGCCCTATCATATCGGCAACGGCTGGTTCGGCGGCTTCCTGCCGACCACGGCCTTCGCGATGGTCGCCGCCACGGGGGATATCTACTATGGGCTGTGGTATCCGATCTTTGTCGCGGGGCTGACACTGGTGGTGGGCATATTGTTCCTGCCCGAAACCTTCCGTCGCAATATCGACGATTAAAAACAGCACGCCGCGCCTTTTGATGGAGCAATTTGTTCCTGATCAAGGCGCGGCGCTTTAATTCTGCAAAAGCGCCCCGTCACTCAACGAAGGAGACGCAAAATGACCACTACACTCTCCCCCTTTCCACCCGCAGCGGCCTGACGGTCGATGTCCGAGCCGCCACGCCGCAGGACGAAGCCGCGCTTGCGGCTTTTTTCGATCAAGTCAGCGACGAAGACCGCCGCTTCCGTTTCTTTTCAGCGGCGGAACATGTCAGCCATGACCAATTGGTGCCGCTGATCAGCGCCGATCATTATCACAGCGAAAGCTTTCTCGCCTTTGACAAGGGTGAATTGGTCGCCTCCGCTTTGCTCGCCAGCGACTCCAATATGGATACCGCCGAAATCGCGGTTTCGATCCGTGACGACTATAAAGGCAAGGGCGTTGGCTGGGCATTGCTCGATCTTTTGGGCCGCGAAGCCGAGAAGCGTGGCATCCGGCGGGTGATGGCCATCGAAAGCCGCGACAATCACGCCGCGATTGAACTCGAACGCGAAAAAGGCTTCACTCCCTCTCCGATGGATGGTGATCCCACCATGGTGATTTTGAGCAAGACTTTCAGGTGAACGCATGAATACAATGCCGGGGAACGTCGCCTATCAGGTCGCTTTCGACGCCAGTCTATCCGATCCGCAAGCTTTCTGGCTGCAGGCCGCTGAGGCGATAGACTGGTTTGAAAAGCCGGTCCGTGCTTATGATGAGGCAAAAGGCTGGTTCCCCGGTGCGGTGCTCAACAGCTGCTACAATTGCCTCGACCGGCATGTCGATGCGGGCAGGGGCGATGCGGCGGCCTTGATCTATGACAGCCCGGTCACCGACACAATCCGCAGTTACAGCTATGCCGAATTGCTGGAGGAGGTCGGCCGCGTTGCCGCGATGTTCGTCAGCCTTGGCGTGGAGAAGGGCGACCGCGTCGTCATCTATATGCCGATGATCCCCGAAACGCTGTTTGCGATGCTTGCCTGCGCGCGGCTGGGTGCGGTACATTCGGTGGTGTTCGGGGGATTTGCACCCTTGGAACTTGCCAAGCGCATCGATGATGCCACCCCCAAATTGCTTCTGACGACTTCGTGCGGAATCGAAGGTGCGCGGACGATTGCCTATAAGCCGATGGTTGATGAAGCATTGACGCTGGCAACGCAAGCAGTCGACCATGTGCTGCTTTTCCAACGCGAGCGGGTTACCGCCGAGATGTCCGCGCCGCGTGACATCGACTGGGCGGAACTGCGCGAGCGAACCGCCGACGCACCAATTCCCGCCTGCGCTCCGGTTGCTGCGGACGATCCGCTCTACATCCTCTATACATCTGGCACCACCGGCGTTCCCAAAGGTGTGGTGCGCGAAAATGGCGGCCATGCGGTCGCGCTCGCCTGGTCGATGGCCAATATATACGGCATTGGTGCGGGTGATCCTTTTTGGGCGGCGTCTGATGTGGGCTGGGTCGTCGGCCACAGCTATATCGTCTATGCCCCGCTACTCGTCGGTGCGACCACGGTGCTGTTCGAAGGCAAGCCCGTGGGCACGCCCGATCCCGGTACATTTTGGCGGACAATCGCGCGGCATAGCGTCAAAAGCTTTTTTACGGCCCCCACCGCGATCCGCGCGGTGCGCAAGGAAGACCCCGAAGCCACTTACCTGAAACAGATCGGCATCGGCGATTGCCGTGCGATTTTCCTCGCTGGCGAACGCGCAGACCCCGATACCATCGCCTGGCTTGAGGAAAAATCGGGTCTGCCGGTGATCGACCACTGGTGGCAGACCGAACTCGGCTGGCCGGCCATCGCCAGCTGTTTCGCCCTTGGTGACCTGCGCCGCAAACGCGGCAGCGCGGGCTTTCCGGTACCGGGTTTCGAATTTGCGATACTCGATGAGGATGGCAAGCCTGTACCCGACGGCCAAAGCGGCAATGTGACGATCAAGACCCCGCTTGCCCCCGGTGCCTTTCGTACGCTTTGGAATAACGAAGCAGGCTTTGCCAAGAATTTCGCGAGCTTCCCCGGCTATTATGAAACCGGCGATGCCGGCCATTTTGACGAAGACGGCTTCCTGCACATCATGGGCCGCACTGATGATATCATCAACGTCGCTGGCCACCGGCTATCGACCGGGCAGATGGAACAGATCGTTGCCCAGCAGGATGGTGTTGCCGAATGCGCGGTGATCGGCGCGGATGATCCGATCAAGGCAATGGTACCTATTGCCTTTGTCGTTCCGCGCGCTGGTTTCGAGGACGATGACAGCATGGAGCGCCGCGTGATCGCCGCCGTGCGCGCCGAACTGGGCGCGGTTGCCGCCCTCAAGACCGCCTATGTGGTCAACCAGCTCCCCAAAACGCGATCCGGCAAAATACTACGCAACCTGCTGCGCAAGATTGTCAACGGTGAGAGCATTGACATCCCTCCGACTATTGATGATCCGACGGTCCCGGCAGCGATTGCCGCGAAGGTCGGACGCGTAATGCTCTAGGAAGCACTGCATCGTCGCAATATGAGTCGACAAGTCAATTTCACGAATTGTATAACTGTGTCTGTCAAAGGCGACAGAAAAAGGGATAATAATTGGAATCGATACCACCGACCCAAACGTTGCAAATTGGCGACGTAGCACCCGTCTTTCAGGCGCGAAGCACGAAAGGCGCTGTAAGCCTTACCGATTATCGCGGGAACTGGCTGGTATTGTTCTCGCATCCGGCCGATTTCACACCGGTTTGCACCAGCGAATTTGTTGCAATTGCGGAGCAGCAAAAGCGGTTTGATGCGATGGATTGCGCTTTGCTCGCCATTTCGGTCGATAGTCTTTTCGCCCATTATGGCTGGATCAAAGCCATTCGCGATCATATTGGGGTCGAGGTTGGCTTTCCGATCATCGAAGATCCTTCGCAGGTCATTTGCCGCGCATATGGGATGATTAGCGACCGCTCGCAGGATGCGTCGGCGATGCGCAGCAGTTTTTATATCGACCCGAACGGCGTCATACGCGCGATCACTAGCTATCCAGCGACCATCGGGCGGTCGGTTGACGAAATGGTGCGAATCGTTGCCGCCTTGCAACGTGTGGATAAAGGCGATGCCTTGACACCAGAGGGCTGGCTGCCGGGACAATCTATATTGCTGCCGCCACCGGTTGATCCTGCCAGTTTTCAGGCGAGCGCGACTGATCCCCTGTGGTTCTACCGGTTGCGAGACGACAAAAAATGAACCGGAAAGACGCTATTCCCAATGATCTTTGCGATGCGCTGAAGGCCATTGGGCATGAAACACGATTGGCGCTGCTGGAGATCATCCGGGCCAATCAAGATTGCAATGTAAGCCAGATCGAGATGCTGAGCAAAGTGGGGCAGCCTGCCTTGTCGCAGCAATTGGCGGTGCTCCGCAAGGCAAGCCTTGTGGAGACACGCCGCCAAGCAAAGCAGATACATTACCGCATTAACGAAGCACGCATGGATGAGATTGCCGGTTTCATCCGAAAATTTGGTGCGGATGAACAACGCAGCGCCACCCGGTCGGCTCCTGCCCCATCGAGCGGAGTAGCGACCTTCGCGCGCATAGTTCGCGATTAGATTCTGATCCTAGCTCAATTGCTTGCCGTCTTGGCGCCTTGCGGGCCAAAGCGATCGCACAGCATATCGATAATCGCCTTGATATCGTCATTGGCAAGCCGGTAGTAGATGGTGGTGCCGTCGCGACGGGTATCGACGACGCCGCTGCCCCGGATCCGCGCGAGATGTTGCGACACATTTGATTGCGACATGCCGCTCAGTTCGACCAATTCGTTTACCGGGCACTCGCCATGCTTCATCCGGCACAGCAACAATAGCCGCTGTTCATTGGCGAGCACTTTTAGCAATTCGGCTGCCTGCGACGCATGTTGCGACAGGGTTTCTATCTGGATGTCTGCAAGGTTCATGACGATGCCATCTCCATTTGATCGTCGCGTAACACAACATAAATTGCGGGGATCACCAGCACGGTCAGCAACGTCGATGAGGCAAGTCCAAAGAGCAGCGAGATTGCCAAGCCTTGAAAGATCGGGTCGCTGAGGATCGTCGCTGCGCCGATCATTGCGGCAGCCGCTGTCAGCACAATGGGCTTGACGCGGATGGTACCGGCTTCGATCAGCACCTGCCTTAACGGCTTGCCCGGTGCCTGCGCGTGGCGGATGAAATCGACAAGCAGGATCGAGTTGCGCACGATAATCCCGGCGAGCGCAATGAAGCCAATCATTGACGTCGCAGTGAAGGGTGCCTGGAACAGCATATGGCCCAGTACGATCCCTACCAGCGTCAATGGCACCGGCGTCAGTATGACCAACGGCAGTTTGAAACTGCGAAACTGGGCGACCACCAGAACATATATGCCGAGCAGCGCCACCATGAAAGCCGCTCCCATATCGCGGAATGTCACCCAGGTAATTTCCCATTCGCCGTCCCACAGCACTGTTGGCTTGGCTTCATCGGCGGGTTGGCCGTTAAGGCTGACCTCGGGCTTGACCAGTCCCTTTGCCTTCCAGTCAAAAGCATCGATCGCGCGGTTGACCGCAAGCATACCATAGATCGGCGCTTCATAATCGCCCGCCAGTTCAGCGAGCACCATGTCCGCCGCGCGCCCGTCGCGGCGGAAAATGGTAGGGCTCCCCTTCGTCTCTTGCGCACTGACGACTGCACCCAGTTCGACCAGTCCGCCCGTTGTAGATTGTGCGACAGGGGTCGAAGCCAAAGTTTGCGACCAGGATCGTGCCGATTGCGGCAGGGCAATGGTAATCGGCAGGTGTGCGTCCATCGCCACGTGGCACATAGCCGACGGTCTGGCTGCCCAGCAACGCGCCGATGCTGTCGTTGATCTGCCTTTCTGACAGCCCGTAATAATCGATCCGGTCGCGTTCCGGCACTAGCCGCAATTTGGGTCGTGGATCACCAAAGCTGTTATCGACATCTACAATATAAGGCACCGACTTGAAGATTTTTTCGAGCTCCACCGCGGTTTTGCGTCGGGTGTCGGCATCGGGGCCGTAAATTTCGGCGAGCAAGGTTGCCATCACCGGCGGTCCGGGCGGGGTTTCGACCACCTTTATCGATGCGCCGACGGGCAGTTTCAACGCCTTCAGTTTTTCGCGCAGGTCGAGAGCGACATCGTGGCTCGACCGGTCACGCTCGTCCTTGGGGGCCAGAGTGACCATCACATCGCCCATTTCAGGACGCGCACGCAGGAAATAATGCCGCACCAGGCCGTTGAAGTTGAACGGGGCCGAGGTGCCGGAATAGGCCTCCATCGACACAGTTTCCGGCAGCGCGCGGGTAAGGGCCGCAACATCTTCCAACACCCGTGCGGTGTTTTCCAATGCGGTGCCCTCGGGCATATCAACCACCACCTGCACCTCTGACTTGTTGTCAAAGGGAAGCAACTTCACTGTGACCGCCTTGAAGTAGAACATCGAACAGGCGACCAGCGTCGCCATCCCGACCCAGATCAGGAACAGCCGGGCCGATTTGCGTGTGTCGATAATGCGATGCGCGACTTTGGCATAGGCGACACCCAGCTTGCCACCGTCTTCGGCGTGGCCATGGCTATCCTCGCCGTCGATCACCTTGCGCGCAAAACGGATCATCAACCAAGGGGCGATCACCACTGCGACGAAGAAAGAAAAAACCATTGCTGCCGAGGCATTGACCGGGATCGGCGCCATATAAGGGCCCATCAGGCCCGAAACGAACAGCATCGGCAGCAAGGCCACAACAACCGTCAGCGTCGCGACGATCGTTGGATTGCCGACCTCCGCAACCGCATCAACCGCTGCATCGATCCGGCTGCGGTCGTCCTTCATTGCCCAGTGCCGGGCGATATTCTCGATCATCACAATCGCATCATCGACAAGGATGCCGATGGAAAAGATCAAAGCGAACAGACTGACACGGTTGATTGTGAAGCCCATCAGATTGGATGCAAACATGGTGAGCAGGATGGTGGTCGGGATCACCACCGCAGTCACCGCAGCCTCGCGCCAGCCAATGGCAAAGCCGATCAGCGCAACGATAGAAACAGTCGCCAGTGCCAGATGGAACAACAGTTCATTGGCTTTCTCGTTTGCGGTTTCGCCATAATTGCGCGTTACTGCGACATCGACTCCGCCGGGGATCAGGCTGCCTTTAAGCAGTTCGAGCCGTTCGAGAATCGAGTCAGACAACACCACTGCATTCGCGCCGCTGCGTTTGGCAATGGCCAGGCTAACCGCTGGAGCGCTGTTCCATTTGCCGCCGCTTTTCGCCCAACGCCACGCCCGTGACTGATCCTCGCGCGGACCTTGGTCGACATTGGCGACATCGCGCAGATAGACCGGCGCACCGCTTGCAGAGCGCACCGTCAACAGACCGACTTCCTGCGCAGAGCTCAATGTGCGACCGGCGGAAACCGACACGGCTTTCCCGCCCTCACGGATAGTGCCGACAGGGAAGGAACGATTGGCCTGTCCAGCGGACTCGATGACGCTGCCCAATGGTACGCCATATTGGCTGAGCTTGGCGGGATCGGGTTGGATACGGACTTCGTCGGCGCGGCCGCCGGTGATGAAGGTCAGACCGACATTGTCAACTTTCGCCATTTCGGTGCGCAGTTTCCCGGCCAGTTCATAAAGCGCCTGATCGCTCCATTGCCCCAATGCACCTGCTTTGGGTGTCAGAGTCAGCACGACAATCGGCACGTCATTGATCCCGCGCACGGTTACTTTGGGCGCGGGGATACCCACCGGGATGCGATCCCAATTGGCTTGCAGTTTTTCAGAAATGCGGGTTGCGGCGTCTTCTGGGTCAGAACCGACAAGGAACCGCGCGGTGACCATGACACCATCGTCTTCGGCCTGGGTATAGACATGCTCGACGCCATCGACGCTTTTGACGATGGTTTCCAAAGGAATGCCAACCAGCTCGACCGCGTCGGGCGCGGCGAGGCCGGGGGCCATGACCTGGATATCAACCATCGGTACGCTGATCTGCGGTTCTTCCTCGCGCGGTATCGCCATCAGCGCCAGAAGCCCGACGGCAATTGCTGCCAACAGGAATAATGGGGTCAATGGCGATGTAATCGTCGCGCGCGTCAGACGCCCGGAAATCCCGAGATTCATTTTGCGCCGCCTGCGGTGTAAATCGTGTCACCTGCACCGACGCCACTCAAAATCTCGACCTTATCGGTTTCGGCGGCTGGTGCGATCTGAACAGGGACGGTGGTCAACGCACCATCTTTTGCAACAACCTCGACATAGTCCATGCCGTAGCGGGTCGAGACAAACTTGCGCGGAACCACGATGGCGCTACGCTGTCCAACCTCGACCGTTGCACTGACCCGGCGACCGACCGAAGTGGCTGCGAGGCCGGACACGGTGGCATCCACGCGTACCCGGCCCCCGGCGATAGCAGGATAGACCTGCACCACCTGCCCCTCTAGCGACCCGGAGGGGTTGTCGGGGTCGGCAAGGACAATGCGTGCCCCGGTACGCACCTTGCCAACCAACGATTCGGGAAGATCCAGTCGCACGATTGGCGCGCCTGCAGTAATGGTTGCCACTGAGACACCGGGGGCGACCGCCGAGCCTTGCGGCACATCGGCGCGCAGCACGCGGCCTGAGGCAGGGGCGATGATTGCACCTTGTCCGGCAACACTGGACACTGCGCCCTGCTGCGCGCGGGCCGCCGCCACCTGTGCATTTGCGGCACGTGCCGCCGCCTCGGCCTGTTCGAGCCGTGCCTTGGCATAGACATTTTGCTGATACAGATAACGGATGCGTCCCAATTCCGCCTGAGCCCTGCTCGCCTCGGCCTGTGCCGCAGCAATCTGCGCGCCAAAGGCGGCAGATTCGTAACCGAGCCGGTTGTCGACCACCATGCCGATTCGCTGCCCCTTTTTGACCATATCACCTTCGCGCACGGTCAGGCTTTGCAACAGGCCAGGAATGCGGACCGTAGCCTCGGCCATATCCTGTGTGGTAATTTCGGCGCCTACAGCTTTCATGTCGCTGATTGTGGCGGGGTTCAGCAATAGCCGTTCACCTTGCCGTGCAGCCTGCGCCTTAGGCGCTGGCTTTTGCTCTTCGCTGCCGCAGCCAACAAGCGGCACCACGAGTGCGAGGAGCAGCGGAAGGTGTGAACGGATGCGCATGGGCTTACTCCTCAACCACGAACGATTGGCAGCCCGGCGGATTGCCATGCGCCAATGCCGCCAGCCAAATGGGTGTCGATAACCGCTTGTGCCGCGGAACATTTGTCGAGCGCCATCGCCGACCGCTTTCCGCCAGCGCACTGCAGAATGATCTGTTTGCCTTTGACATCAGGAATGCGCGATGCCTGAAATTGCGACAGCGGCAGGTTGATCGCACCTTTGATGTGACCCGTGGCGAATTCGCCCTCTTCGCGCACATCGACGAGCAGCGCCTCATCATTTGCGAGCAGCACATTCAGCTCGGAAGCGCTGATTTCCTTATGCTTCTTGCCACCAAACCCGAACATGCGATTCTCCAATTCAATTTGTCTATTGCATATATCGTATAATTATCATATTTAGTCAATATAACAAATTGAGAGAGATGTCAGGAGAAGATCATGTCGAAACCGCGAATTATCGTGCTGGGCGCCGGACTCGGCGGAACGATTGCCGCTTATGAAATTCGGGCTGCGGTCAAAGACAAAGCCGAGGTGCTGACAATCTCTGATACCGATACATATTCTTTCGTTCCTTCGAACCCTTGGGTGGCAGTGCGCTGGCGCGAACCGGAAGCAATCCAGATCCATCTGCCGCCGATTTTTGCCAAAAAAGGTATCGGCTTCTCGTCCGTAGGAGCCAAGCGAATCCACCCGGACGAAAAACGGGTGGAGCTTAATGACGGCGAATCGTTCAGTTACGATTATCTTGTAATTGCAACCGGACCCGATCTTGCTTTTGACGAAATTTCCGGTTTCGGTCCCAATGGCGGCCACACTGTATCAGTGTGCCATACCCACCATGCAGCTGAGGCTGCTGACAAGTTTGAGGCGTTCTGCAAAAATCCCGGGCCGATTGTCGTTGGCGCAGCGCAAGGCGCCTCTTGCTATGGCCCTGCTTATGAATTTGCCCTGATCCTCGATACTGAATTGAAGCGCCGCAAGATCCGCGACAAGGTGCCGATGACCTTTGTTACCGCCGAACCCTATATCGGCCATCTCGGGCTGGACGGCGTCGGCGATACCAAATCTCTGCTCGAAAGCGAGCTGCGCAACCGCCACATCAAATGGATCACCAGCGCCCGCGTGACCAGCTTTGAAGCTGGCATGGCCCATGTGGAGGAAGTTGCTGAAGACGGCTCGGTCAAGGCAAGCCATGATCTCCCCTTCGGCTATTCGATGCTGCTTCCCGCTTTTCGCGGCGTTCCCGCGGTGCGCGATATTGAAGGCCTGACCAACCCGCGCGGTTTCATTCTGGTCGACAAGCATCAACGCAACACAAAGTTCCCCGAAGTGTTTGCTTTGGGCGTTTGCGTGGCAATCCCGCCGACGGGCCCCACTCCGGTTCCGGTTGGTGTGCCCAAAACCGGGTTTATGATCGAAAGCATGGTCACCGCCATTGCCGCAAATCTTGCCGAGATACTTGACGGTAAAGAACCCAGCCATGAAGCAACCTGGAATGCTGTCTGCCTTGCCGATTTTGGCGATGGCGGTGTGGCGTTTGTTGCGCAACCGCAAATCCCGCCACGCAACCTCAATTGGTCGGCAAGCGGAAAATGGGTGCATGTTGCCAAGATCGGCTTTGAAAAATATTTCTTGCGCAAGGTCCGCAAGGGCGAAAGCGAACCCTTTTATGAAAAGCTTGCGCTGCACGTGATGGGCATTCGCAAGCTGAAAATGTGACGGAAGGATAATATTATGACTGTTGATCGTGCTGTGCTCGCCTTTGCCGGGATTGTCGTTCTGGCAGGCATTGCTCTGTCCTTAACGGTCCATCCTTACTGGATAGGGCTAAGCGCCTTCGCAGGTCTCAATATGGTGCAGGCCGCCTTTACCGGTTTCTGCCCTGCTGCAAAGATTTTCAAGGCAATGGGCGTTGCCCCCGGAGTCGCCTTCAAGTGAAAAAGCCGGCGATTGCATTTTTCCTGACCGGGCTTGTTTGGACGGCTCCGCTGCAGGCGACTACGCTTGAAGAGGCGATTGCGGCGGCACAGGAACATGCCCCCGATATCGCCATTGCCGAAGCGGAGGGCGACGTTGCCAAGGCCCGGGTCGAACAGGCAAAATCGGGCGGCCGACCCAATGCAACCCTGTCGGGTACGGCAGGTTTTGGCAGACTTGATCCCAGGGGGTATTTCGGGCTGACCGCCGACAATGTTACCCCGGTGGCAGCACAATTGGTGTTCGAGCAACCGCTTTTCACTGGGGGCAAAGTTGCTGCCGGAATTGCGCAGGCACAGGCGGGAACCGCTGCCGCTGAAGCCGGGATCATGGCGACCCGTTCCCAACTCTCGGCCAATGTCGCAGCAGCCTATGGCTCTGTGATTTCCTCGGAAACAATGATCCGCCATTTCGCGCAACTAGTCGACGAAACCGAAGAGATTGTACGACAGGCGCGGTTGCGATTCCGCGTGGGCGAAAGCCCGCGCACCGATGTTTCGCAGGCGCAGGCTCGCGTTGCTGAGGCCAAGGCTGGTCTTGCCCGGGCCGAAGGGCAGCTGGTGTCCGCGCGTGCACGTTTCAATTCCCTCACCGGGCTGGACGGTACGGGGCTTGCTCCTCTTCCCGACAACCCCGATCTACCTGCAACGCTGGATGAGGCAATAACCCGCGCCGAAGCCAGCAACCCGCAACTGGCGCAGGCAGAGGCTGGCGTGCGCGCAGCTCAGGCCGGACTGAAAGGCGAAAAGGCAGACCGCTTGCCGATGGTCAGTGCCTTTGCCGAAGGTGCCATGGTTCGCGACCAATTCTTCCCCGGATACAAAGCCGACAGCGCAACGGTAGGCGTCCGGGCACGCTGGCAGATTTTCAGCGGCGGTCGCGTCTCAGGCAAGATCGCGGAAAGCGATGCTCGCTTGCGCGCTGCTGAGGCGCAATTTCGCGCCGCACAGGATATGGTGCGCGAATATGTGATCGGTGCTTTTTCCGGCGTCCGCACCGCAACTCTGGTTGAGGCGGCGGCGATCGAGCAGGATGCAGCAGCAAGCGATGCGCTGCGCAGTGTGCGCGAAGAAGTGCGGGTGGGCATGAAGCCGCAACTGGCTTTGCTCGACGCCGAGCGCGAGGCGATTGCCGCATCCGCCGCACTCGCAAATGCAAGAACCGAACGCATCGTCTCTGCCTATCGGCTGCTCGCGCTGATCGGTGCTTGAGATATTTATCCTGAAGGAACCTCCCCATGCATAAAGACTGGAAAGCAATGGCTGGCGAATTGTCGGGCGCGATCAAAGAGGTCCGGCTCGGTTCGCCTGATGTCATGAAAGCATTTTCAGCGATGGCACAGGCAGCGACTGCAGGCGGCGCGGTCGATGCCAAGACCAAGGAATTGATCGCCATCGCCATCGCGGTTGCCATACGCTGCGATGGCTGCGTCGCCTTTCATGCGCAGGCAGCAGCAAAGCTGGGTGCGACCCGTGAGGAGATCATGGAAGTGATGGGCATGGCGCTCTACATGGGTGCCGGACCCAGCCTTATGTACGCCGCACAGGCGGTTGAGGCTTTTGACCAATTCAAGGATGCCGCCAATGGCTGATCCAGCAATCAAAGCGGCGAGCGCAATCATCGATCAAGGCAAGGCCGCGCCAGTCGTGGTCAAAAGCTTTTTCGACGAAGACACGTTCACAGCAACGCATGTCGTCAGCGATCCGGCAACCGCGAAAGCAGCGATAATCGATTCGGTACTCGATTATGATCCAGCATCGGGGCGAACCACGACAAAGTCGGCAGATGCGGTGATTGCCTACGTCAAAAACGCCAATCTCGACATTGAATGGATTCTCGAAACGCACGCCCATGCCGACCATATTTCGGCAGCCCCCTATTTGATCGAGCGCCTAGGTGGCACGCTGGCGATTGGCGAACATATCACCCAGGTGCAGGGCGTATTCAGCAAAGTTTTCAATCTGGGCGACGGCTTTAATTGTGACGGGTCACAATTTGGCAAACTCTTTGCCGATGGTGAAACATTCATGCTGGGATCGGTCGAAGCCGTCGCTCTGCATGTACCGGGGCACACTCCCGCAGACATGGCCTTTGTCGTCGGGGACGCCGCCTTTATCGGCGACACGCTTTTCATGCCCGACTATGGCACGGCACGCGCCGATTTCCCGGGTGGAGACGCGCGACAATTATTCCGTTCGATCCGGCGGCTGCTCTCGCTGCCGGGCGAGGCCCGGCTGTTTCTGTGCCACGATTACAAGGCACCCAAGCGCGACACTTTCGTTTGGGAAACGACCATCGCCGCTCAACGGCAGGATAATGTCCATGTCCATGACGGTATCGGTGAGGACGAATTTGTCCGTATGCGCGAGGCGCGCGATGCGACACTCGATATGCCGCGGCTGATCCTGCCCTCGATACAGGTCAATATCCGTGGCGGGCATTTTCCTGAACCCGAAGCCAATGGCACCCGCTATCTCAAAATACCCGTCGATGCGCTGTAGCGGTTGATGCTGGAACCGATCCAATATGTTTTGGGCGCGGGATCGGGCGCACTGGTGGGCTTTGTTCTGGGATTGGTGGGCGGCGGTGGGTCAATTCTCGCGGTACCGCTGATGGTGTATCTGGTCGGCGTCAAGAATCCCCATGTTGCCATCGGTACCAGTGCGTTGGCGGTGGCGGCAAATGCGCTGGCAAATCTGATCCCGCATGCGCGCAAGGGCAATGTCATCTGGCGCTGCGGTGGTATGTATGCCTTTGCTGGAGCAATCGGGGCATTTGCCGGATCGACCATTGGCAAGGCCTTTGACGGTCAAAAGCTGCTGTTGCTCTTCGCGCTGCTGATGCTGGTTGTCGGGGTTTTGATGTTCAAAAACCGCAACGACGTCGGCGATCCCGGTGCGACTTGCCACCGCGAGAATGCGCCCAAGGTGATTGCCTATGGCAGTGCAACCGGCCTTTTCTCCGGCTTTTTTGGAATTGGCGGAGGCTTTTTAATCGTTCCAGGCCTGATCGCGGCAACGCACATGCCAATGGTCAATGCCGTCGGCTCGTCGCTTGTTGCCATCGCAGCTTTCGGGCTCTCGACGTCGTTCAATTATGCTTTGTCCGGGCTGGTGGACTGGTGGCTTGCCGCAGCGTTCATCGGTGGCGGCGTAGTGGGCGGATGGATCGGAACGATCGCATCGACCCGGCTGGCACAGCGAAAAGGCACATTGAACACGCTTTTTGCGACGCTGATTTTCGTCGTTGCGGCTTATATGATCTATCGCTCAGTCATCGCCCTGTGACCAGGGGTTAGGGCAATAGGGCGAGGCCTTTGGTCAAATGGAAAAGCAGATATTTCGCAACGTAACGATCACAGCAGCACCCGTTCGATTAGCCACATCGAGGCTATGGCACCAATGGCATAGCTTGAAAGGCGGATTGCTGGACGCGTCCAGCTGGGCTGCAATCGCCGCAAACCGTGCAGGATCAACATTGTCGCCGCGACGATCAGCAATTGCCCCGCCTCGACCCCCAGATTGAATGTCAGCAATGCAGTGGGGACATCGCTTTCCGGCAGGCCAATTTCCTTCAAAGCGCCGGCAAAGCCGAAGCCGTGCAGCAGCCCGAAGAGGAAGGCAACGACCCAGGGCACGCGCTCTGACAACCGCCTCTCGCCGTCCTTCTTTTTGACAATTTCGACCGCAAGGAAAATAATCGACAGCGCAATGATCGCCTCGACTGGACGCTGGGGCAGGCCGAGGAATCCCAGTGTAGTGCCGACAAGTGTTATCGAATGGGCGACGGTAAAAGCGGTCACTGCAATCGCAATTGTCCGAAACCCTGTCAGCAGCAAAACAAGTGCGACCACGAACAACAGATGGTCATAGCCAAAGACGATATGTTCGATGCCAATCACGAAATAGGTACGCGCGACCTGCCAGCGATCGGGCTTGGCGACGATTTCAGCCATCGGTTCGGCTGCGGTCAACCGCATGGCCTGCACCGGTCGGTTGAGCGGCGCGACACGGACCAGAACGTCGGTTTGCGCCGTAGAAAAATTCGACAGGCCAATACTGCTTCCCGCAACCGGGCGGATGCACACAAGCTGAAATGTCGAGATCACCGCCATCGCCCCGATGGCGCGTTGTGGATCCCCTTTCGCCGAACATCCTTTGGGCAATATCGGCTGGGTCGCGGGCGTTACCCCGCCGCGCATCGGGGCTTTCCAGACAAGCGTCCAGTCACTTGCCGTTTTTTGCGTAAACTCCAGATAGCCAGGACGGAGTTCGTCAGCAAAGGCCGGCCGAGTAAGCAGGAACAGCGAGGCAAGCGCCAACCAGAATAGGCGTATCACGGCTTGGCAATCTTGATCGTATAGCCGTCGAGCAACGCCTGATAGGCCTTGGCTTCCCGCGCCTTCATGGTTTGCGCGCGCCAGTCATTTTCCAGCCTTTGCCTGACATCGGCAAATTTCGGTTTTGCGCTTGCTTGCAGCGCCCGGATGCGGACGAGATGCAGGCCAAAACCCGATGCAATCGGACCGGTCCATTGTCCGGTCTTTAGCGTGGAAAGCGATTGGGCAAAGTCATCGCCAAAATTGGTAGCGATTTGCGTGCGGTCGGCTTTTTCCAAGCTGCTCGGCAAAGAGATCCTGTCACCCAAAGCGCCCCATTCAGCGCCCTTGCTCAACTCTTGCAAGAGCCGTGTGGCGCGCGATCGGGTGGCGTCGTCGTCCTGAGCTCCTAGGTAAATCTGGTCAAAGCTGTAGCGAGCATCCGCGGCATAGGCCTGCGGGTTCTTCTCGAGCAGCGCCTGCAAAGTTGCATCAGTCGGGGTCTCATTTTACAGTTCGGAATTTGCCAGAAATTCCATCTTCGATCGCATGCGACGGCGGATGATTGTGTCGTTCTGATCAAGTCCAAGCCGCAGCCCCTCGCGGTAATAAACCTCTTCCTTCACATAATCGCGGATCAGCGCGTCAATCTCGTTCTGCGAAGGCGGGCGCTGCCATGTCTGCGCCCAACTCGCCGCCAGCCGCCCAACCTGTTCTTCGGTGATCGTGATCGTCCGGCTCTCCGGATCCACCGCTTCGCCGCGCCATGCAAAAAACAGAAAAAGCCCAAGTCCCGCCAACAGGAAATGGACCAGAGGTTCCCTTAAAGTAGCTCTCAATTTATCCCGCAAAACCAAGCTCCCCTGCTGCAACCCAACCCGGACGGGTAAGATATGCGCGCTCCCAATACCAGAGCGTCGCGCCATCGGCCTATTCTTGCCGCAAGGGAGGCGTCAATCACAATCGAAACGGGTAGGACAAGTTGCGAAGAAACCGAGCCCGTCACAGCGCTTGAACTCGGAACCGCTACTAGGCCGTGAACTCATAAATAAAACGCGGAGGCGTCAAAATGGCCTCGAAATCGAAGCCATTTTGCTCTTCGGCTGCCCGCAGGGCGGGCGATCAGGACAGGCACGGCTGCGTTGGCAAGCTAGACAATATCGACATATTTCCGTCGCTTGCCGCCCCCCCCAAAAACCAAATTGGACACTGAGCAAAAAGGCCTCAAACCTCGAATGTGCAATTAAAATGTCCTGACCCTAGACAGTGCATCTGCTTTTACAGGGCGCTGTTAAAGTATGAAGTTCGCCTCTGTAAGTGTTTGACCTGCAAGCCCTTGGAGCAAGACTTCCATGTCGGCAAAGCCATTGCCATCGGTATCAATCTGTACCAGCAAATTCGCACCCGCATCCTGAAATCGGATTTGCCCGGTGCCAGTATTTGCGAAAGCCGCATCGCCAACGAAGTTGAAAGCCTGATCACCAGCAACTGCCTGATCGGCATCCATCAGCAGGAAATTGAGGCGATCGCCAGCAGTTTCAAAGTCAGTGATCAGATCCGCCGCAGCTCCAAGGCCGCTGTCGGATGCGAACACATAACGGAACTGGTCAGACCCCGCTCCACCGGTCAGCACATCGGCACCGCCAGCGCCATAGATCTTGTCGTTGCCAAGCTCGCCATTGATCGTGTCGCCCAAATTGCCGCCACGGATCTGATCAACGCCGTCACCGCCGTTGATCGTGTTGGCCCAGTTGATGATGCCTTTGATCTGATCAAGGCCGGACGTGCCATTGATGGTGACCCCGACTGACGACCCGCCCGCAACGGTAATTCCGGTTATCGAAAAAACCGGGTTGGCTGCGCTCATATCGATCACCAGCGCGCCGCTGCCGGACAGCACAGTGTTCGAGGCAAAACCGGTTTTGAACTGACTGCCGGTAACGGTAAGCGTGGTTCCTGCGGCCATATCGATGGCTTCAAATCCGGTGATTGAGCCGAGCGTAGGATTAAAATTCATCACCCGCAGCGTGTCGGTGCCTGCGCCGCCGGTCAGGAACGATCCGCTTGCCGGATAATAGAGTTCAACCACATCGTTGCCGCCCCCGGCATCAACAGTATCGGCACCGCCGCCGAGTCTGATGGTGTCGTCCCGATTGCCGCCAATGATGGTGTCGATGCCGCTACCGTCATAGACGATCCCGATCGCATCGGGATGGATGATGATCGTCTCGTTGCCGCCGGCCGCGGTGATGTTGAAAGTGATGTTCGATCCGGCGGCCACGGCGAAGTTGTTGGTCAGCGCGCTCTGACCGGCGAACAGGCCGACCGAGATTGTGCCAGTGCCACTGATTGCAGCAGTGCCGGGCAGGCTGAAGAAATGGCCGTTGCTGAGCGTCAGGCCGGCGGCATTTTGCAGCTCTATCGCTTCGATGCCCGACATGGTGGCCAAGCTTATGCTGCCACCGGTGACCCGCAAGGTATCTGTGCCGTTGCCGCCGTTGACTTGCGAGTTGCCGTTCTGGGCATTGAGCACGATCAGATCGTCATTGTCACCTGCGAAAAAGACATCCTCTCCGCCGTTGCCGATCAGTGTGTCGTTGCCACCGAAACTGGCAAACGTGTCCTTGAAGTTGCTGCCGGTCAGGTTGTTGGCATTCGCGCTGCCGTCAATCTGGATCACGTCGTTTGCCGACCAGTTGGTGAAAGTGGTGCCAACAAAGCTCCAGTCGTTTGTCGCATTGATTTCGACTCTGTCGGCATTGGCGGTTCCCTCAATTGTCCCGGTCTGCGCATTTGCGGTGACCAGAGTGTCTTCGACCAGAAGATTGAGTGCACCTGTTGACGACCGGATGGTTCCGGCATCGAGGTCGAGGTTCGTCACCTGCATCTGGAACCCGCGTCCGTCGAGCACCGCCCCATTGACCAGTTCGACCCCGGTAAGGTTGGCGCCATGGAATACATTGCCGGCCGAATAGGCGTTGTCGAACCGGATCGTGGAGCCGCTAAGCCGGAATGAGCCGGAACCGGAGACATCAGCGGCGCTGCTGGCAATGGCGATCGTGCCGTTGTCGACCGTGTTGCCCAGCGTCAGGACCCCTCCGCTCCTATGTCCGAAATTTCCTGCCAGGGTCAGCGTGGTCCCTGTCGGTGCCATGATCTGGCCGCTGCCAGCAACTCCGGTATCGAGGAGGTATGTGCCCGTGGTATTGGTCAGCGTTCCGCTGGTGCGCAGGATCGCGTTGTTGTGAAGAAGGATGCTGGCGGTGCCAAATACGCCGCCGTTCAGGCCAGAGAGCGTTCCGCCTTCGATATGGATGATACCGCTGAGGGTCGTGCTCGCACTGCCCAAAAACAGCGTACCTGCACCAAGCTTGATAAGCTGCCCAGCACCGATGATAGGCGCATTGATTCGCGCCGTGGTGCCGGCGGTGGCGACGTTGAACTCCGTCTCGGAGGTGATTTGCACCCGCAATCCACCAAACGAGCTGATTTCAAATTCGCCGCCACCGACCGCAGTCGTGACGTTGACCCGAGAGATGCCACTTCCCGAGGCACCGGCGTCGAAGGAGAGCGTGGCTACGCCGCTGCCGCTATCCGCCAGCGAGCCCTGAAACAGCACGTCACGTGCGCCTGTGCTGGTCACGTTGAGCGTGCCCACCGTGACGGTGGTGTTTTCGGTGAAGGTCGCAGTCGTCGCGCCGGATCCACCGATCGCGACAAAATCGGCAATCGCACCCGCCACGTTGGGCACGCCGCCGGTCCAGTTGGCGCTATCGGTCCACAGGCCGAGGTTGACATTGTTCCAAAGGGGCATTGTGCATTTCCTCTATCATCGTGGCGAGGCTTTCCCCGCATCGCTCAGGCGTCCAATAACGGCTGATTAGGCAGGCGATGTTTCGCCTGTGCTTCGGATTTGCAGCTTTTTGGTTTCGATTGTTTCAGCTTTTGTTTCAGCCGTGAAACATTGGCGGGGGTCGTATGGCCCCTTCTCTTCAGGGGAGGGGCAAATGGATAAACCTCACCCTCCAGGCACCAGCATATAGCCTTCACCACGGACTGTTTTCAGCACTTCGGGCTTGGTGGGATCGACCTCTATTTTTTTGCGCAGCCGGGCAATGCGGATGTCGATCGAACGGTCATAAGGGTCCCAGCGTTGGTGATGCGCCATTTCGAGCAACTGGTCACGGTTAAGAACACGCCTGCTATGCTGGATGAAGGTGTGCAGCAGATCATATTCCATCGATGTCAATGGTATCTTGCTGCCATCATCGCCAAACAGGCATTTCTGGTCGGTGTCTATCACGCATTTGCCAATCTTCATTCGTGAAGGTGCGCGACCCTGTGTAGCGGCAGCCGTGCTCATTGAGCGGCGCAGCACTGCTTTTATCCGGGCACGTAATTCGGCAGGCTCAAATGGCTTCGCGAGATAATCATCCGCTCCCATTTCCAGACCGACAACCCTGTCCATCACTGTCCCCATACCAGTCAGCATCAGCACCGCAGCATGACTTTCCATGCGCAGCCACCGGGTCAGCGACAGGCCATCCTCGCCAGGCATGCGCAGATCGCAAATGACCAGATCGGGCCTGAATGCCGGCACCAGTCTGCGCAGTTCAGTCCCGTCTGCCGCACATTCCACTGCATAGCCTTCATCGACAAGCAACTCGTGCAACATGACGCGCATATCTTCTTCATCATCGCATATCGCGATCCGGGCTTTCTCGTTCATGGCGTTTCTCCAATTTCATGTAATTGCAGCAATGCGGCACGCAGTTGTTCGGGGTCATAGGGCTTTTCGACAATTGGCCGACCGGATTTGCGCAAGGCATCAACCTCGGGATGCAGCACATCGCCGGTGGCGAAGATGATGCGCCGGATCATGTCGGGATAGTCGCGCTCGATTGCAGCGAGTAATTCGCTTCCCCCCATGCGCGGCATCCGGATGTCTGAGAAGATTGCATCGAATCTTTGTTCAGCCAAAGCCTCAAGTGCTGCCTGACCGCTGGTAACCACCCTGCAAGTCATGCCCTTTTCATCAAGCATTTCCGCAAGGATGTCTGCGACTTCCTGTTCATCATCGACGACAAGAGCGGAGCCGCGATAGGGAATCTCCACTGCGGGCTTGGCATCCGCCCTATCCACCACTTCCGCCTCACCCGGCGGCAGTCCGATCCTAAAGGTTGCTCCGCCCAGCACCGGTCTTGTCAATTCCAGCGTGCCGCCATGCGCCTCGATCATGCTTTGACAGACCGACAACCCTAGCCCGGTGCCGACTCCGACATCCTTGGTGGTGAAAAAGGGATCGAAAATACGCGCAGCGACATCATCGGCTACACCGGAGCCGTTGTCGGAAATTTCGACGAGTATCCGCGCTGTTCCGGCTTCCTGGCGCGCTGTAATCAGCAGCTTCGGCTCATTCTGCTGCCCCGCCATCGCGTGCTGGCCATTGATTATTAGATTCATCAGCACTTGGATCAGTTGGTCGCCATCTGCGGTCAGTTCAGGCAGGTCAGGCTCTATTTGCAGCTCGAGTGCGATCCCGGCAGCGCGCAGCCCATGGCCGGTCATGTCCAGAGCCGCTTCTATCAGATCCGGAATCTGAACCATGGTGCGTTGTGGCCCGGTTTGTCGCGCCATGGTGATGAAGGTCTTTACGATTCGTGCACACCGGTCTGCCGCATCGCGCAGTCGCTGGATCGAATCTTCGTGTGCGGTGCCCGCCAGTTTGTCCTTCAGCATAGCAGCCCGCCCCATTACAATAGCGAGTGGATTGTTCAGCTCATGCGCAACCCCGGCCAGCAATTGCCCAAGTGCTGCGAGCTTTTCGGACTGGTGCAATCCTTCGCGGGCTGCACTGATCGCATCCGCAGCCTCTTTCTCTACCGTCCGGTCAAACACCAGTCCTCCAACATGCGTGGTTTCACCTTCCTTGTTGCGGATCGGGAAGCGGATATTAGAGACATGGCGCTTGCCATCAGGCAATTTGATCGTCTGATCGAAGGCAAAGGCCGTCCCGGTTTTTCATTTGCTTCGATTGCGCTGTCGGCCTGCGCGCTCCAACTCGGCGGCAACAGATCTCGACCTTTCTTGCCGACCAGATTTTCTGACCGCATATTGGGGATACCAAAATGTTCGGTCATGAATGAATTGGCAGCGATAATCTCTCCTTCGTTTGATGAGAGGAATGCAAGCCCGGGCAAATTATCGAAAAATGCTTGCAGCATTGCTTCGCGCTCGGCGAGCGCCGCTTCTGCCTGCCGCTCTGCAGTGCGATCAAAGATCAGCCCGCCAACATGTGTGGTTACGCCCTCGGTGTTGCGGATCGGGAAGCGGCTGACCAATAGATTGAACGAACCTTGCGGCAAATCTATCGAGGTTTCGTTCACATAAGGCTTGCCCTCTTCCACCACAGTCCGATGGGCTTCCTTAATTACATCGTGCCAGTGTGGCGGCGTGCCTGTAATGTCGGGTTGACCGATCAGATTTTCGGGGCTGAGAAATTCAAAGCCATAATGGTCCAGCGCATAACGATTTGCCGAAACATATCGGCGATCGAGCGAGATGATGAAGGTCATCGCCGGGATATTTTCAAAGAATGCCTGGAGCATGGCGCGAGATTGGGTCAACTCCAGCTGGTCTTGCCGGTGCTCGGTAATGTCATTGGTCAATGAACCGATATGCGTCACCTCTCCATTCTCGCCGGTGATCGGGAAGAACATCAGGTGCATATGTCGCTGCTGTCCGTCTGCGGCACGGTAGGCGACTTCACGGGTTTGCGGTTGACCCGAATCGAGCACCAGTTGTTCCATCGCATAAAGATGGTCGCCGTGCCGCCTTGTACGAATATCCTCCGCATTTTTGCCAATTAGTTCGGTGGGCTTGGCCGCATAATATCTGCGCGCCGAAAATTCGTTGATCATCGTAAAACTGCGATCGCGGTCCTTGATCGAAAGGCCGGCGGGCACATTGTCCGAAAAGGCTTGCAACATCGCGCGTGCATTGTCCGCCTCACGCCGCGCGTTTACTTGCTCGCTAACGTCGACCACGAAGCCGCCGATGCGGATGACATTCCCTTCTGTGTCTTTGATCGGGAAACGGATTGAGACAATGTCTCGTTCCTTGCCACCAAATTGCCCGCGCACTTCGACCTGCGTAACACCGCCTTTTTCGACCACAGTCGCATCATTATCATGGCTCATCTCGGCCCAGCTGGATGGCACCATCTGGTCGGCACTCAGGCCAAGGACATTTTCCGGCTTGTAGACGTCCGCGCCGGTTTCGCGGTAAACCCAGTCATTTACCATCACGATTTTATGATCAAGATCAGTGATATAAACTTGAAGCGGTGCATAATCGAAGAAGGCAAGCAAATTGGCCTGCTGTTCGGCGAGTGCTTCTTGCGCCTGCCGTTGATCAGTAACATCAATCGCAAAGTTTCCGATTTCTACGACCTTGCCCGATGCGTCGCGGATCGGGAAAAAAGTCATGTCCATCTCGCGTTGACCGCCACCTTGCGGCGCATCGAACTTGGCGGAGAAATGCAGGGTTCGACCTGCGGCTAGCCGGTCAATCAAACCCTGGGCGGACAGCCTGCTTTCCGGCCAGTGCGACATCATATCTGAAAAGCCGCTGCCGACCAGCTGTTCAGGATCAAGGCCAAAATATTGAGCAGTTGCGCTGTTTGCTATCTGCATTGTGCCGTCCATGTCGGACAGTGAAAGCGCGATCGGGGCATAATTGAAAAAGCTTTCCAGCCTCTGTTTGGCACGCCGCGCTTCTACTTGCGCCGCCGTCGGCCAATTCGTTTGCAATATCGTCCAGCAGGCAAAGACCGATGCGGGGATGGCAAGCATCAGCATCAGCCATCGATTCATCATTCCGAAACTGCCCGCAGAGCCAAGCGCAAGCAGCAGCATTACTGCCAGCATGGCAGGCAGGCGCGCGGCGCGGTTTTGCTCCACTGAAACCATTAGATGCAATCCTTCGGATAAAACCTAGTCAGCCAAGGTTTCAGCCAAGCATCGTTTCAGCGCAAGAATTGTTTCAATTGTTTCAGCGGAGCTGCCAGACCAACTGCAATATGTCTCTCATTGACGGAACTTTCCCGCAGTTGCGGCTAGGCTATGCCAGAATCGATTACCGCTCTGTCAGGGCGGTATAGCGGTTGGTATTTTAGAGTGCCGTCATTCTATTCGCCGCTTGTCTTCGATTGACGGAGCCGTGGGTTTGAGTGGAGTTGTGAAGATTTGGCGGTGGATCCGACGCACACGGCGCGATTTGCCCGTACCCCTTAGATCCCTGTTACCAGAAACTGGTTGTGGGGGTGGTTGGCGGAGACGGAGTCCGCCTAACTAGCATCCAACCGCATCCGTATGCCACCACCATAATGGCTAAAATAGGCGGATTTAGAGGGAGATCGCCCCTTTTCCCGTCCGAATGCGTCCCGTTGCGTTCCCATAAAACCGCGCTATTATAGGGGAACGGTTATGGGAACGCTCTGCTCTTGGTGCCGTTGTGGCTCCACTTAGGCAGGTTCGGTTCCCGGACAGGGAGCGATAATGCCCAAGAAGCTCAGCAACGCGCTCACGCCCTTGGCGGTGAAGAATGCAAAGCCCGGTCGCCATGCCGATGGTGGCGGGCTGCACTTGCTGGTGAAGGAAAGCGGTGCCCGGTCATGGGTCTATCGCTTCATGCTCAGCGGCAAGTCTCGGGACATTGGCCTTGGCGCGGCTGGACCGGACGGCATTTCCCTTGCCGATGCCCGCGACGCGCGCGACGCGCTGCGCCTCAAGGTGAAAGCCGGGATTGATCCTCTTGAGGAACGCCAGCGGGACGCTGCTGAGGCCCTTGCAGCGGCTCAGGCGGCTCAGGTCGCCGGAATTACATTCAAGGCCGTGGCGGAAACCTACATCGGCGCGAATGAGGGAAGCTGGCGCAATGACAAGCACCGGCAGCAATGGAAGAACACGCTGGCCACCTATGTCTATCCGGTGATCGGGGAATTGCCCGTTGCCGAGGTCGGCACTGCCCACGTCCTGCAAATTCTTGAGCCGATCTGGAAAGCCAAGGCCGAGACTGCCAGCCGGGTGCGAGGCCGGATGGAAACGATCCTCGATGCCGCCAAGGCGCGCGGATACCGGGAGGGCGAGAACCCGGCCCGGTGGCGCGGCCATATCGCGCAAATCCTGCCTCCCCGCTCACGGCTTACGCGCGGCCACCACAAGGCCATGCCTTATGATGCGATCCCGGCATTCATCGGCGCACTGCACAGCGGGAGGCTGTCGCCGCGCTGTCGCTTGAATTTGCCATCCTGACCGCTGCCCGCACTGGGGAGGTGATCGGCGCGAAGTGGGATGAGGTCGATTTGGACAAGGCAATCTGGACCATTCCGGCCAGCCGCATGAAGGCGGGCAAGGAGCATCGCGTGCCCCTGTCGCCGCGCGCGGTGGAGATTTTGAAGGCAACGCTGGGGCTTCGCAAGGAATGGCTGTTTCCGGCAATCAAGGGCGGGAAAATGTCCGGTATGGCAATGTCCATGTTGCTTCGCAGGATGAAGGTTCCTTTCACCGTGCACGGCTTCCGGTCCAGTTTCCGCGACTGGTCCGCCGAATGCACCGGCTATGCCCATGAGGTCGCGGAAATGGCCTTGGCGCACGCTATCGAGAACAAGGTGGAGCGGGCCTATCGGCGCGGCGACCTTTTCGACAAGCGGCGGCGGCTCATGGACGATTGGGCAACTTATTGCGCACGAAGTTCAGCAATCGATGGCAAAGTGACCGCAATTAGAAAAGTTGTATGAATGCCCCATCTAGCATTCCGAGGTCTAAACAAATGGCACATCGTAAACCGAGATTCGCTCCAATCGCAGCAATGCTGTTAGTCGGAGCCTGCAATTCACAAACGAGCAAGACTGATCCCGAGACTTCAAATGCGCTGTGTCCTGACCTTACCCAAGTTGGAAAGGGCACCAAAGCATATGAAGAGGCAAGTAGATGCGTCCGTGTAATGGCGGCACGTTATTCCACATCTGGCCAAAGCCCTAACGACGTTGCGACTGCGGCAATTGAGTTTTGTCGCGACTCGAAAATTTCACTAATCGCGCCGGAAGTAACTGACTTGGTAAGGCGTGATGTGCTTACCAAAACCTTGGAGGGCCAATTTCGCGATAAAGCAATCCGCACGGTAGTCGAAATGCGCACAGGCGATTGCGTGCATAAGGCGGGACTTTTTGACGGCGTTATAAATCCGATCGATAAGCCCTAGCGGGGATAGGACGGCCATCCGACAAGCGCGCTTCCCACGTGCTTCCCCGCCACCAATTTGGGAACCGCTCGGGAGGCGGCATGGCTTGGGATGAAAACAATTTCGATGACCGCTTGTCCAATCTCAAGAAAACTTGGGAAACCGGCAAAAGGATCGGTCTGCCAACCTCCGAGGCCGAAAAGGTTTGGGGACTGCTGTCCCTTGAGTTGGAGTTTTCAGGGAAGCCGCTGGCGGAACTTGAATCCGTTGCGTGGTTTGCTCTCCAATGGATGGAAACCAAGAATCCGCACTACATCGACGCTGCATTCCTCGCTTGTCGCAATGCCGGGATTGGTCCGCCGCCGACGCTGCTGGACCTCATGGCAGAGGTGGCAACAATCCGGTTTTCCGGCCTTGAGCGCGGCGGCACCGGCAAGCGCATTCAGGGAGATAGCATTCATGCAGAGGCGTTGCGCATCGTCTGCTGTCTGCACCTCGCCGGGGCGTCAGTCGAAAAGGCTGCAAGCAAGGCAGCGCGCTACATTGCTGATCAGGGGCTAGGAAAAGCCTATAAGGCCAGCACTTTAGAGCGCGATTACAGCACTGAGTTCCGGCGCGGCAGTCCGTCATTGGAAAGCATTATGCGGGAGGCCTTGAGCCGAGCGCCAATAGAAAACTGCCAAACTTGGCCGCGACTTGCCTCCGATCTCCCTGAAGCCGACGACGATCTGAAAGGGAACCGCCGCGACTAAGGGGAGAAAATTTCTGGCAATCACTCCCCTTACGTCGAAGACGCTGCCCGATACCTGACCGTCCCATGAAGTCCGAACATCATCGTTTGGACCTAATGGGACAACTCCAATGCAATCCATCAAGCACGATTCTGCGAAAATTGCCTATAGCATCAAGGAAGCCTGCCAAGCGTCAAGCTTGGGCAGGACCACTATCTACAAAATGCTGGCTGACCCTACCTGTCCGCTGAAAGCTGTGCGCATCGGTGGCCGGGTCGTCATTCCCGCCAGATGCCTGAACGCTCTGATCGCTGGGGAGGCATAAGCGCCATGCCCCATAATAGCGAAACCCCGCACGATGGCGGGGCGTCGCGGAATAGCTTGGACCGCTGCTTCCGTGACTGCCTTAGCCCAATCGCACTGCAATCTCAATTCCTGATCGCCGCGCATCATATCCGCCCCGAAATGGCGGCAATGATGGCTGCGCTGGCATTCGGATGGCTGCACCATGGTTAAGCCCTTCACTGATCCCCGCGCCGCTGCCCGCGCTTTGCTGGCCGTGGAATCGCTGTCCGAAAAGGAAGGGCAATTCTGTGGTGGCCTTGTCTATCGCTCTGCCCCGCTCAGCGACAAACAGGCGAACTGGCTTAGCATCCTGCTGGCCCGCCATGCTTTGCCCCCTCTGGCCGATGGTGGCGCACATGACTGATCATTACCCCGATACACCCGGCAGCAAAGGCACCGATGGCACTTCGCAGGATGCTGCCGACGCCATAGCCCCGATTGCCTGCCACCTTCGCCTCATGGCATTGCTGGCTCTGTCGCATCTGGGCGAAGCGACTGCACTTGAAGTGGTGGCGGCAACCGGCCTGACACGCGAATCCATACAGCCCCGCCTGTCAGAATTGCGGGGCATGGGGCTGGTGGAAGCGACCGGCGCGCGGCGACGCAATCCATCGGGCAAAAGCGCGGCGGTGTTGCGGCTGGCTGATAAGGGGAGGCCTTCGATATGAGCGACGCCATCCCCTCTTTCATCGCTGCAATGGTTTCGGCGGGCGTCATCCCTGCCGAGGCCATCGCTCCCAAGCTGGCATCTGGCGAACTGCTGCGCTTCCGTGCCGAGGGCGACAAGCCGGGCCGCAAGAACGGTTGGGCCATCCTGCATCTGGACGGCATCCCGACCGGCGCATTTGGCCATTACCGGCTTGGCGTTCGCTCAGGCTGGCGCTCTGGTGCTGTCCGGTCGCTGTCCTATGCCGAACAACAGGACATCGCCCGCCGCATTGCCGAGGCCGAGGCGAAGCGCCGCGCGGATATGGAAGCCGCTGCCGGTGCGGCGAAGTCAGATTGGCAGGCGTCCAGCCGCGATGCAGGCGCACACGCCTATCTGATCCGCAAAGGGCTTGGCTGTTTCGGCGTTCGCGAGTTGGGCGCTGATCTGCTGGTGCCGATGGTCGACCAAGAATACCGCCTGTGGAACGTTCAGCGCATCGCCCCGATGGCTTCAAACGGTTCGCCAAGGGCGGGCGGACTGCTGGCCTGTTTTGGCCGCATGGCGTTTACTGCCTTGATGGCAGACCCGCCACTGGCCCGCTCGTAATCGGCGAAGGTTATGCGACCATGGCTGCGATCCATGAGGCGACGGGTTACGGCGTCGCCGCTGCGCTGTCGGCAAAGAACCTGCTGTCTGTGGCTCTGGCGATGCGCCGCGCGTTTCCAGACCGCGAAATTATCCTTGCCGCCGATCATGACGAGCATCTGCCCCGCAACATTGGCATGGATTCCGCCAAGGAAGCCGCTCAGCGCGTTTCTGGAGTTGTGGCCGTTCCTGTCGCGGCTGGGGCCGAACGCGACTCAGCGGGGCTAGGAATCGACTTTGCCGATATTCCCCGCGCCGATGCTGCCGCGCTGATCGAACAGGCCCGCGCTGGCAAGGCGGTGGCCCATGGGTAACGCCATCATGGATTTTGCCGCAATCGATCCGAACGAAGCCGAGGCGCGGATTGCTCTGGGCCACCCCATAGAGGCGACGCCGTATGTCTGGCGCGATCCGACTACGTTGCCGCTTCGCCCATGGGTCTATGGCCGGTGGTTTTTGCGCGGCACTGTGGCTTGTGTGGTGGCACCCGGCGGCGCTGGTAAATCGACCATGCTGGCAGGCACGGCGCTGGCGCTGGTGGTGGGGCAACCGATCCTTGGCAAGCATGTCTGGGGCGGTGCCAAGCGCGTTTGGCTCTGGAATCTGGAGGATGATCTGGATGAAATGTCCCGGTCTATTCAGGCGGCGGCGCTGCACCATGACATTGACCGCGCCGATTTGGAGGGCCGCTTGTTTGTCGATAGCGGCATGGAGGGCGCTGGCCTTTGCACCGCGACCGAGGAGGCCGGGCAATTTCGCCTGCTATCGCCGGTCTTTGATGCTCTGATTGCGGAACTGTTGCGGCGGGGAATTGACGTGCTGGTGGTCGATCCGTTCGTGTCCAGCCATGAAGTTGACGAGAACGCAAACAGCAAAATCGACAAGATTGCGAAGGCCTGGGGGCGTGTTGCCAAGGCGGCAAACTGCTGCATTGTGCTGGTGCATCATACCAGCAAGGCCGGGGCTGGCGAGGTGACTGCCCTGTCATCGCGCGGCGCGGTGGCGCTGATCAATGCGGCCCGGTCAACGCTGGTAATCAACCGCATGAGTGATGATGAAGCCGGGCGGCTGGGCATCCCCGATCAGGAGCGCCGCCGCTATATCAGCGTATCGGACGACAAGCATAACCGCGCCCCAGCCGAAAAGGCTGACTGGTATCAATTGGCCAGTGTCGATCTGGGCAACGGTGATGACGGCGCACCCAGCGATAACATGGCGGTGGCAACCCCGTGGAAGCTGCCGGACCCCTTCGACAATGTGACCGTGCATCACCTTGTCGCGGTCCAGAACGCTATCAGCGCGGGCCAGTGGCGGGAGAGTGCGCAATCGCCCGATTGGGCAGGCAAGGCCGTGGCGGACGTGCTGGCGCTGAATATCGAAAACAAGCCCGACAAGGCGCGCATTCAATCGCTGTTGCGCGAGTGGATCAGCAACCGGGCGCTTGTCGTGGTGGAACGTGACGACAAGAAGCGGGAACCTCGCAAATGGATCGAAGTGGGCGAACGGGCAGACCTTGCCCCACCCGCGCAAGGTGGGGCGCGGCAGAGTGGGGCAGGTTAGGCGCGCGATCTGCCCCACCACCACCCCCACTATTAGTGGGGTGGTGGGGTGGGGCAACGTACCGGGTAAGTTTTCAGGTGGGGCAAATAAGGTGCGGATATGACAGCAAGGAAGATCACAACCAAGGCGGGAAAGTCAGTGGCGGTTGCTGCGACGGCGAGAGGTGACGATCAACGCGATAGATTCGCTGAAGACATGCTTGAGCCGGGAATCCGACATGGTATCCTCGCATCTAAACTCACCGCGTCTATCCTAAATGGCACCGCCAAGGACGAGCGGCCCGACATGGGCAATTTCCTTGTCGGCCTGCTTCGCGAAACGAAAAAGGCGGAAAAGGGCGACCTGTCGATTGCCAGCCGGTTGCTGGTTGCTCAGGCCATTTCCCTTGATGGCATCTTCACCGAAATGGCGCGGCGTGCTTCCTACAATATGCGCGAGTATCCCCAAGCCATGGAGATATTCATGCGGCTGGCGCTCAAGGCGCAGACAGGAGCCGCGCAACGCTGGCGGAACTGGCGAAGCTCCACCAGCCGCGCGAGCAAACCGTGCGGCATGGGCACGTGAACGAGGGCGGGCAGGCCGTGATTGCCGATCAATTCCACCACCATACGGGGGGCCAAGGAAATGGAACTTCAACCGAACAACCCCATGCACAAAGCTCATGCGGCCCCGCGTTGCCATGCTCGGACCCGCTCAGGGAAGGCGTGCCAGTCGCCTGCGATCAAAGGCGCGAAACGGTGCAGAATGCACGGGGGCAAGGGAAGCGGGGCACCTCAAGGCAATAGCAACGCTTGGAAGCACGGCGCACGATCTGGTGGTGCACATAGCATTGCGACACTTCTCAGAGAGGTCTGAAGGAACGTCAGAGACGGACTGGCCCTGTCCTTAGTTGCCCTTCTCGCGCGCAATGGCGTCCTGTGTTTTTGCAAGATGATCCATATCATCAAAGATGACGTCCGTTGCGCTCGCGCCGCCACAAGCCACCCGGTGCATGTCGATATAATATGATCCCGGCGGGCTGGGCATCCAGCTTTCTTGGAAGGGGCCATGGTCAATTGAGCCACCGCTCGAATCGAAGGCGAAAGCATATAGCCTGCGTGTTTCCTTGGTGGAGCATCTGACCTCATATTGGGTCTTGATGATTTTGGCGGCCCTTCCCTTGATGGTTATGGATGGCGTTTCATATCTTTCGATCTGCCATACCTTGACCGTGCCGAGGCCGGATTCCTGCTTTTCGCCCAAGTCGATTGCGACGACCGAGTTGGGATCGCTCGCGACGAGAACCAATGGGTCTGCATAAGCTGGCTGTGCATAAACCGTGATGGCTAATGCCGATGCTAACGACACAGCGAGCTGTTGACCGCTCAATCTCATGGTAATTCGTCCTCGCCAAATGCCCGTGACAACGGTGCTTAGCATGGACCTCGCCAGATAGCACAAGTCGCTCGCAAGTCATATCGCAGCGCCGCTCTGTCCGCTGGGAATGGCGGTTTTCTAGGCTTCCGCTGCCCAATGACTTGGGAATGACCTACTTACCGGCAACCAATTCAAAGTGATTGAGAAGTGACCATTGCCCGAGAGGCGCACAAATCCGCCATTTTCAGCCGCGATTTGTCGCGTACGGTGTGTAGGCATTTACTCACCCATGCGGACCGGAAACGCGGCCCGAATTGGACTGCGGGGCCTGCATTGCCAGTCACCCGGAATTGGCCACCGGCTGGCGCGCATCATCCCTGCCATGGAAGCCGATTAGTCCCGTGGCGTCCGGCGTCAAGCGTGTGTTCTATCGGGGAGCGGTTATGGGAACCAATGGCCATACTTGAATTTTAATAAGCAAATTCAATGGCCGCTGGCGGAGACGGAGGGATTCGAACCCTCGGTACCGAATTATCAGTACGACGGTTTAGCAAACCGTTGGTTTCAGCCACTCACCCACGTCTCCGGCGCGTTTGGCGTGGGAGGGCCTATAGCTGCGGGTTGCGCAGGCTGCAATGCCTATATTTGACGCATTTTCGACTCGTTTGGGCGCGAAAGCGACTCGGCTCATCGCCGGTTCATTGTAACATCTTCATGCCCGCCCTTAGCTTTGCAGTGATTTTGGGAGTGAGTGCGATGATGCAGTTTTTTGTGAAACGGGTGAATGCGTGGGTTTTGCCTTTGCTGGCCGCAATTTTGGCGGTCGCTTCACCGGTTAACGCGCAAATTACACAGGTCGATCCCAACAGTGCGATAGACGCCGATCTCGGCACGCCGCCCCCGGTTGAAACCCCGCCAGCGGACGCTGTTCCTGCTGATCCCACTGTGGCAACCGAGGATGTTGTCGTAGATGGTGCAACAACCCCGACTACGCCGCCTACAGCCACTGGCGAAGCCACCTATCAGGAAGATGACCTGATCGGTGCGGCCGAAGGCGTGTTTGGCAAAGGCGCACAGGGGCTGGGTAAGCTGATGGAGGACATCCTCAAGAAGCAGGGTCGCCCCAATGGCTATATTGTCGGGCGCGAAGGCGGTGGCGCTTTGGTCGTTGGCCTGCGCTATGGCTCGGGTACGCTACATCACAAGGTAGAGGGTGAAAAGCCTGTCTATTGGACCGGGCCATCCATCGGTTTTGACGCAGGCGCCAATGCGGGCAGCACCTTTGTGCTGGTTTATAATCTCTACGACAGCGAAGATCTGTATCGCCGCTTCCCCTCGGGCGAGGGCGTTGCCTATCTGGTCGGCGGCTTTAACGCCAGCTATCTGCGGCGCGGCGACATAGTGCTGATCCCGATCCGCGTCGGTGCCGGGCTTCGGCTTGGCGCCAATGTCGGCTATATGAAATTTTCGAAAAAGCAGCGCTGGCTGCCATTCTGATTTGCCCCGGGTCGCAACGGCGGCAGTAAAAAAGGGCGTCCTTCGGGGCGCCCTTTTTTGTTATCCCCGCACTTCTTCCATCCGCTTCAGATAGCGCGCCAGAACGTCGATCTCCAGATTGACTGCGCGGCCCTCGACCAGTTCGGCGAGGGTGGTGACGTCCCATGTGTGCGGGATGATGTTGAGCGTGAAGCGGGTGCCATCGGCGCCGTCGGTCACGCTGTTGACGGTCAGCGACACGCCATCGACGGTGATCGAACCTTTGGCAGCGACAAAGGGTGCAATGTCGCGCGAAACCTTGACCGTGACCAGATGCGAATCGCCAATGGGGGTTACAGAGATGACTGCGCCAATGCCGTCAACATGGCCAGTGACGATATGCCCGCCCAGTTCATCGCCGACCTTCAATGCGCGCTCCAGATTGAGCCGACGGCCTTCGCTCCATTGCCCTTGCGCGGTACAGCTTTGCGTTTCGCCCGAGACATCGACCGCGAACCAGTTGCCGCCAGTATCGCGGCCTTTGTCAATCACGGTCAGGCAAACGCCCGAACAGGCAATTGATGCACCAATGTCGATGGTTTCGGGATCATAACTGCACTCCACCACCACGCGCAGGTCGCCGCGATGCTCTATGCTGCGGATGGTGCCGATATCGGTGACTATGCCTGTGAACATGGGGTTGCCTCGTAAACTTCGAATCTGTCTTTGCCAAGCATGCGCGCATCGCAAAGCGCCCATCGCTCATGCGCATCGGCAAGGCTGTCCAGCCCGATGTCGCCAAGGCACGGCTTGCCACCTCCTATCAGGATCGGGGCGCGATAAAGCATCAGTCGGTCCACCAGCCCCGCACGCAGAAAGGACGCAGCGGTTTGCGCGCCGCCTTCGACGATCAGGCTGTTGCAATTCAGGCCAGCGACCTCTTGCGGGCTGCGAATGACCTCCCCACCCTTCGGGCGCTGTGCCGCTGCCGAGCATGACGCGGCGAGGCTACGGTTTTCCAGTCCCGGCAGGCGAACATCGAGTTTCGGTGCGTCGCTGCGCACCGTATTTGCGCCAACCAATATGGCGTCGCAGCGAGCGCGTTCCAGATGCGCGTGCGCGCGGGCGGCTCGCCGGTGATCCAGCGGCTGCTGCCGTCGGCCAGCGCGATGCAGCCGTCCAATGAGGTTGCGAGTTTGAGCGTGCGATGCGGTCGGGCTTTCCCAATGCAAGTCAGCAGTCCGGTAAGGCTTTGGCGCGCCGCGTCGGGCAGCACGTCATGTTCGACCACGATCCCCGCAGCGGCGAGTTTCGCAAAGCCCTTGCCAGCGGTTCGCGGGTCCGGGTCGGTGAGTGCTGCCACCACGCGGGCAGGTCTGGCGGCGATCAGCGCTTCGGCACAGGCCGGGCCACGGTCGCTTTCATGCGCGCAGGGCTCCAGACTGACATAGGCGGTGGCACCTTCGGCCTTGGCTCCCGCCTGTGCCAACGCAACCGCCTCTGCATGTGGACGGCCGCCCGACTGGGTCCAGCCGCGCCCGATGACGCGCCCGTCTTTGACGAGAATGCAACCGACCGAGGGATTGTTGCCGGTCAACCCGCGCCCGCGCTCGGCCAGCGCGATGGCGGCGGCGAGCCAGCGTCGATCCTCGGCGCTCGCGGCTATTTGCCTGCTCCTGCGGCGGATTTGGACGCGGCCTTTTCGCCAGCGGCATCGGCGGCGGCTTTCGATTCGTTGCGGATACGCTCGGCCTCGCGTTCAATCTCTTCGACGTCCATGCCCATCATACGGCCGAGCGCCTTGTAATTCTCACGCTTCTTCTCGTTGAAAGCATCGCGTTCGGCCTGCCGCTTCATGATCGCGGCTTTACTCTCCTCGATGGTTCGGCTTGCGGGCCAGCTTTCGATGTAGAGCACTTGCGGTGGTGGTGGCTTAGACTTGGCCTTGGCGTCCATGTAAAAGGTTACCACCATGATCATCGCGGGCAGGCAGGCGGCGATCAGGATCAGCGGGCTGTTCCTTTGCCCGTCGCGAAGGACGCTGAGCAAATCCTTGCCGGCGCGGCGCGGAGAGATGTCGCGGAAAAATGCCATGGCCTGCCTTTACGGGCTGCGACGGGATATTTCCAGTGCCATGCTCACCGCGCCGTTTGATCATCATTTGATCGTGAAATGCACGGTCAACGTCTGCCAATCCTCGACAGCTTCGCCGCCACGCATTGCCGGCTTGAAACGCCAGGCCTTGAGTGCGTGGCGTGCGCTCGCTTCGCCAAAGTCGGGATGCGTTGCGCGCACCACCTGCGCCTCGCGGACGCGGCCATCGGTACCGATCAGCACTTTGATCACCGCATTGCCTTCTATCTCGCGGTTGAGCATCCGCACCGGATAGTCCGGCTGAAAACGGTCGGCAAAACGCGGGTCGCGGGTTGCTGCCTTGAAGGGGGCAGGGGGTGGGTCTTTGATTACGGGCGGGTCGATTGTGCCGGAACCGCTGCCGGTATCGGCGATGCCGCCGCCGGTATCAGTGATCGTGCCGGGGTCATCGCGGGTAACCGTTGGCCCGTCTTTCTTGTCGATCTGAGTGTCGTTGATCGGGTCGGGAGTATAGATCGGGTCGGACTTTATCTTTTCATCGGTCCGCGGCTGCTTGACTGGGTCAGGCACTTTCTTGTCGGGGACATCGAAGGTCTTGATGTCAGGCCCTTTGGTGCGTGGCCCCACAACCATCGGCGACAGCATCACTGCTGCAATGATCGACCCGTTGATCAGCAGCGCCATTCCCATCGTTGCCGGATTGGCGCGTTTTTGCTCGCTTGCATAACTCATGACTGGCTCCTCTCCTCGGCGTGGCCACCTTTGGGAGCGGGAGTGAATCAGCCGGACCCATCGGCGGCCACTGTGCCATGATACAGAGTCACACCGACAATGCAATGATATATTGTATCACTTCGAAACGCGGTCGAGAAGCTCAGAACGAATGGAGAAGTTTGGAATTAACTGGTAACTGCGCAAATCAGCGCCGACGAGCTCACCACTCCGACTATCTCGGGGTCCTGCAGCGCTTTGCTGCGCTTGACGAATTCTTCGATGCTCAGTTGCTGCGCCTTTTTGTCCTTCAGCTTGCTGAGGCCGTTGAGCTTGTTGAGCTGCCATAGCGACAGCCGATCAACCATCCGCCCGGCCATGCAGCTTGCCACCGGTTTCGACAGCCCGGCATCGGTCAACGCAAGACGAATGCGTGTTTCCGGCGTGGCGCAAGCCGAAAGCGTGGCACAAGCCAGAACCATCACAAGTGCGCGCTTCATATGCCCTTTTCCTTTGCCCGTTCGACGCATTCCATGATGATGCGTTTGGCCTCTGTTTCGTCACCCCAGCCGTTGAGCTTGGCCCATTTGCCGGGTTCGAGGTCTTTATAGTGGGTGAAGAAATGCTCAATCTGTTGCAGCACGATCGGCGGCATGTCCTTATAGGTCACCACATCGGCATAATAGGGGAAGGTCTTGTTGACCGGCACGCACAGCAATTTTTCGTCGCCACCGGCATCATCTTCCATCAGCAGCACGCCAATCGGGCGGCATTTGACCACCGCGCCAGCGACAATCGGCGTGCGCGCGACGACCAGCGCGTCCAATGGATCGCCATCTTCGCCCAGCGTGTGCGGAACGAAACCGTAATTCGCCGGATAGCGCATCGGCGTGTGCAGAAAACGGTCAACGAACAGCGCGCCAGATGCCTTGTCGAACTCATATTTCACCGGCTCGCCGCCAATCGGCACTTCGATCAACACATTCAGGCTTTCGGGCGGATTGTCGCCGGCGGGGATCAGGTCGATACGCATGGTTGGTCCTATCTTGGGAGAGCATTTGGGACAATATCGCGCGCCCTAGTCGATGATCGTGGCTGACGGAAGCCTGAACCGGACGGGAAGGGGTCAGACTTTGGTCTGATTTGATATTGAAGTTTGAAGTTATGATTTGTTCCCTCCCCCTTGTGGGGAGGGTTAGGGTTGGACTGCCGGGGGCAGTCCAACCCCGCGCTCCGCGTCTGCGGCTGAATATTTGTTGGCGATGCCGACGCATCGCGCCCCCTCCCCGGCCCTCCCCACAAGGGGGAGGGAAATCTCACTTCCGCCTAGCCTCCAACAACAGGTCCAACCCCGAAACCGCAGTCCCCACCTTTTCCAGATGCGGGTAGCGCAGGCCGCCGGCATAGCTCAGATCAACGGTGCGAAAGCGGTCGCCGCGCTGGATCAGCAGGCTGATCGGGGTCTTGCCGTCCTTCGCCGCCTTGATCGCGTCGTTCAGCCGGTCCTTTGAATAGGCAACACCGCCCACTGCCAAAATCTTGCCATCGGCAACAATATCGGCGTTGAACGCGACCCCGCCCCATTGCACCGATGTAATCTTGCCATCCTTGTCGAGCATCATCCCAAGCGAATGGGTGAGGTCGAGATTATTGCCTTCCTTCATCCGCTCTTTGTCAAAGATATTGGGCTCGTCTTTCCACACCAGCCGGTATCCGCCCAGCTCAAATCCCTTGACCGGCGCGGGCTGGCCGGGTTGGCGCAGGCGTTTGTCGAGGAAAGCGGCCCAGTCATAGGGCTGCACGCCGTTCAGCGTGCGCACTACTTCGTCAAAATTATAGGGCAAGGTCCCCCAATCGCCGTTCCGCACGCCGAAAAATGTTTTGGCGAAATCGTCGAGCGATTTTTTGCCCTTGGACAATTGGCGGATGGTCATGTCGGCCTCGAGCCAGACCAGCGAACCTTCATTATAATAATCCTCACCGCGCGCCTGGCTGGTAAAGGGTTTGGCCTTGCGCGCTGCAAAAACCGGATCGTGGGTGGTGTCCTCGACCGAGCGCCAGTCGCGCCCCGGCAGCTCGCTATAGGTGCCGGCATATTTCGCCCATTCGGCCAGCACCATGTCCTTCGACTGCATTCCGGAACGCGCCGACAGCACCAGATCCCAATAGCTGGTCTGGCCTTCATATACCCACAGCAAATTATCCTGCATCGGCACGTCATAATTGGGGGTCCATAGCCGGTCGGGGCGGCGGAACTTGCCGTTCCAGCTGTGGGTCAGCTCGTGCGGCAACAGCCCGCGTTCGCTGCCATTGTCATCCCATTCGGTGAAATAGTCGGTCTCGCGGCTATTCTCGCTCGATCGATGATGTTCCAGCCCGATACCGCCCATTTTCTCGGTCAGCGCGAGCAGAAATTCGTAACGGTCGAAATGCTTTGACCCAAACAGGATCAGCGCCTCATCAACCATTGCCCTATGCGGCGCGATCTGTTCGGGCTTGGCGTGCAGCGCCTTGGCCTCATCCGCCCAGACATTCAGTGTTACCGCATTGCCCAAATCCCATTTGCGGTAATGTTTCCCCGCGAACATCGGGCTGTCGATCAGGGTTTCATAGCTGGTTTCGCCAAAGTCGATGCGGTTGCCGACGGTTTTCGCGCCATCGAGTGCCGCTACTCCGGTCCAACCCTGCGGCAAAGTGATCGACGGACGAATGCGGATCTGGCGGGAGAAATGGCCCGCCGGGTAAAGCGACACCTGTTCCCACTGCACATTCATCATTTCAGGCGTAACGACAATGCGGCCCTCATTGTCGCGGATGGGCGATGTGAACTGGAATTCGGCCTCCACCTCGCTGGCGTCTGCGGGCAGATCGATGTGAAAGGCATAGACGTTGAGCGGATCGCGCTCCCATTTGAGCAACGCTCCGCCGCTGCGGAATTTCAATCCCGTCAATTCTGCCAGAGCACCGCGCGGGCCGTGCTTTCCGGGCAACCATTTGGGGTAAAGCAAAGTCAGCGTCTTGCCGCCTTGCGCAGGGATGGTCTGTCTGACGCGGAAGATCGCGCGCGCCGTATCGGTCGCATCGACTTCCAGCCGCATCACCCCGGGATAGGGCGTGTCGGCGGGCGCCGGGAAGTTCATTTGAGGCGGTGCAGGCTGTGGCGCGCTGTTCTGGGCACTGTTCTGGGCAAGGGTTGGCGAGGCAAGGGTGAACGCCGCGATGGCGGCAAGGGTGAGGCGTGACGACATAATCGGTTTGTGCCGCGCAATTTTCGGAAGGTCTAGTGTATTTCTCCCTCCCCCATGTGGGGAGGGCAGGGTTGGGGGCGCGTCGCGTCTGCGACGCAACAGGATTGTGCGCTTGAAGTCCAAGCAAGAGTCTTTTGGACGGCAGACGCCGTCCGCCCCACCCAACCCCTCCCCACAAGGGGGAGGGGCTAATCCTCCTATTCCCCCCCTAAATAAAACCCGCTAGGGCGCTTGCCGATATGGCAAAGATACAGACCCCCCAGCCCGTGCGCGGCACGCAGGATATGTTTGGCGAAACCGAGGAACGGTTCGCGCATGTCGTCTCGACCTTTGAACGGGTGCGGCGGCTTTACGGGTTCAAGGGGCTGCAACTGCCGGTGATCGAACCGACCGCGGTTTTTGCGCGCAGTCTGGGTGAGGCGACTGATGTTGTTTCGAAGGAAATGTACAGCTTCGAGGATCGCGGTGGCGACAGCATCACGTTGCGACCCGAATTTACGGCGGGTATCGCGCGGGCTTATTTGACCAATGGCTGGCAACAGCACGCCCCGATGAAGGTTACGGCGCACGGCCCGCTGTTTCGTTACGAACGCCCGCAAAAGGGCCGCTATCGCCAGTTCCATCAGATTGATGCCGAGATAATTGGCGCGGCCGAACCGGCGGCGGATGTCGAACTGCTCGTGATGGCCGACCAGTTGCTGTACGAATTGGGGATCAAGGAAGGCGTGACGCTGGAATTGAACACGCTTGGTGATGCGGAGAGCCGCGATGCCTGGCGCGCGGCGCTGGTCGTCTATTTCACCGACCACCGCGATGTGTTGTCAGAGGACAGCCTTGCCCGGCTGGAAAAAAACCCGCTGCGCATCCTCGACAGCAAAGACCCCGATGATCGCGGCGTCGCCCATGCAGCCCCGAAGATCGACGAATTTTTGAGCGGCGAGGCGCAGGATTTCTTTGGCGCAGTAACGGCGGGACTGGACGCAGCAGGCGTCGCCTGGACCCGCAATGCAAAGCTGGTGCGCGGCCTCGATTACTACCGCCACACCGCGTTCGAATTCACCACCGACCGGCTCGGTGCGCAGGGGACTGTGCTCGGCGGTGGGCGTTATGACGGGTTGATTGAGAATCTCGGCGGGCCTGCCACGCCAGCGGTCGGCTGGGCTGCGGGGATTGAGCGGTTGGCGATGTTGGTGGATAACTGGTTTCCTGTTCGCACAGAGGTTGCAGTCGTGGCGGAACATTCAGAGCGTGAAGTCGAAGCTGTTTCGCTGACAACCATGTACCGAAGGGCCGGATTTCAGGCCGAGCAGTTTATTACCGGAAGTCCTCGTAAACGGTACGACCGTGCTAAAAAAATTGAACCTGCCATTTTGATATCACTAGATTTACGAGATGGTGTCAGGTCACATAGCCTAAACCTTCTCGATCAGGGATACGAAAGAGTTGGCGATGTCACTTCGGCGTTCGATAGTTTTTACATCGGGTAAAACGAAATCAATGCAACTAATCAAACACCGTCACCCTGAACTTGTTTCAGGGTCCATTTCGCCTCTCACTCCTTCGGCCTCGGCGGCACGATGGATGCTGAAACAAGTTCAGCATGACGATTCGGGAGATGTCGGGCGCAACCCCTTCGCGCCTTCGCGTCTTCGCGTGAACCCACTTTCTCGTCACCCCCGCGAAGGCTGGGGTCCATCACCCGCGCTATATTTTCGCGCAGAGGCGCAGAGGCGCAAAGGAGTCTCTCTGCGTCTCTGCGCCTCTGCGCGAACAAAATTTTTGGGTAAACTTGCAGGGCAGGGGTTGGATTCCCGCTTTCGCGGGAATGACGAAGTGTTTGTGAACAGCGCAGTTCCTTTCGCGTCTTTGTGTGTTGACCTTCGGTCGCCTGCGGCCCGTGTGAACCAAAAATGACCCAAATATCCCCCCAACGCATCGCGCAGATTGAGGCGCGCTTTGGTGAGCTTGAGGCGCGGATGGCTTCGGGGACGATGGAGGGTGATGCCTTTGTCACCGCGTCCAAGGAATATGCCGAGATCGAACCGGTTGCCCGACTGGCGAAGGAAGTCCGCCGTTTGCGCGCCGAAATGCTGACGCTGGACGCAATGGCGAAGGATCCGTCGGGGGATCAGGACTTGCGCGATCTGGCGGTCGAGGAACTGCTCGAGGTCGCGCATGCCAAGCAGTTGGCCGAACATGATCTGGCGATTGCGCTGTTGCCAAAGGATGTCGCTGATCAGCGTTCGGCCATGCTCGAAATCCGTGCCGGCACCGGCGGCGATGAAGCAGCGCTGTTCGCGGGGGACCTCTACCGCATGTACGAACGCTACGCCGCGACGCAGGGCTGGAAGGTCGAGCCGATTGCGATGAGCGCGTCGGATGTGGGCGGCTTCAAGGAAGTTGTCGCCTCGGTCACCGGTGCGGGCGTATTTGCCAAGCTGAAATTTGAAAGCGGTGTGCACCGGGTGCAGCGCGTTCCTGTCACCGAATCCGGCGGGCGCATCCACACCAGTGCGGCGACCGTCGCGGTGCTGCCCGAACCCACCGAAGTCGATGTCCATATCGAGGACAAGGATCTGAAGATCGACGTCTATCGCGCCTCGGGCGCTGGCGGGCAGCATGTGAACACCACTGATAGCGCGGTGCGCATCACCCATGCGCCAACCGGCATTGTCGTCACCTGTCAGGACGGCCGTAGTCAGCACAAGAATAAGGAAAAGGCGATGCAGGTCCTGCGCGCGCGTATCTATGAAAAAGAGCGCGACGAGGCCCAGGGCGAAGAGGCCGCCGCGCGCAAGGCAATGGTCGGCTCAGGCGACCGCAGCGAACGCATCCGCACCTATAATTTCCCGCAAGGCCGGGTGACCGACCATAGGATCAACCTGACGCTGCACAAATTGCCCGAGATATTGGAAGGCACAGGCTTGGTTGAACTGGTCGATGCGCTGATCAGCGAAGACCAGGCGGCACGGCTGGCAGGGATGGAGTAGATTTGAGGCTGAGCACCCCGTAACCGTTCGTCCTGAGCCTGTCGAAGGACGTAGCCAGCTGGGCGCAGTTGCGTCGTGCTTCGACAAGCTCAGCACGAACGGAGCATAGATGTTTTAGATTTTCAGGAAAAAGATAATGCCTGGACGGGTTGGCGCGAGACCAGTTAAGCGTCCAACCCGTCCGTAGCATTGTGGGGTGTTGAACATCTATCCATATGCAGACCGCGTGCCAATTTTGCGTTGTTATGAAAAAACAGCGACTTGCATGGTTATCGCATCGTTAACCTCCTTTTACCGTGTAAATTTCTCCGACAATCCACCGCTGCGTTTTGCCGAACCGGGCCTGTCGTTCGTCGAAAGTGCATATTTACAATTGTAATCGAATCGACTACGCCTGTAATCGAAATCGCACAAACATAGGTAAGGTGGTTCTGAATGTCCGAACGGATCAGCGAAGCGGAATTGGCGGTTATGGAGGTTTTGTGGGAGGAATCCCCGCTGACCGCAACCGATGTCGCGTCGCGTGTCGTTGCCAGCCGCGACTGGTCTTTGGCGACCGTCAAAACGCTGCTGTCGCGCCTTGTGACCAAAGAAGCGATTGGCCACCATCTCGATGGCCGGCGCTTTCTCTACAGCCCGCTGGTCGAACGCGATTCCTATGTCGCGGGGGAATCGAAACGGCTGATCGACCGATTTTTCGGGGGCAAGCTGATGCCGCTGGTGGCGCATCTCGCTGAGCAGGAGGAACTCAGCGCCGATGACATCACCGAAATAGAGCGGCTGTTGAGGGAGATGAAGTCATGATCGACTGGCTGACCGATACTTTGATTGCCACGACCGTGTTGTTGCTGCTGGTGCTGCTTATCCGTCGTCCCATTGCGCGGCATTTTGGCGCTGGCATGGCCTACGCACTGTGGTTGTTGCCCGCAGCCCGGCTGTTTATGCCGTCGCTGGAAAAAGTGATTCCGGCAAGCGAGCCGGTTGGTGCCGAAATCGTCACCTTACCAGTGGTCGTACAGGACGCACTTACAGTCAAAGCCGCAGCATTGGCGGCGGAACCCGCCTTTGACTGGGCACAACCGTTGCTGGCGCTCTGGCTCGGTGGAGCTGCCTTGCTGTTCATCGTGCAGATGATCCGTTATTGTCTGATGCGCGACGAATTGCTGTCAGACGCCGTCGAAATCGACCGGATCGGCAGCATCGCTGTCATTGAAAGCGACCGCGTCGCCGGGCCGCTCGCCTTTGGTCTGTTCCGGCGATTTGTCGCGGTGCCGATCCACTTTGCACAGGCTTTTAATCCCCGCGAACGCGAATTGGCTCTGGCGCATGAACTGGCACACCACCGCTCGGGTGACTTATATGCCAATCTGGCGGCGTTCACCTTCCTGTGCCTCAACTGGTTCAATCCGGTGGCATGGCTGGCATGGAATGCCTTCCGGCTGGATCAGGAAGCCGCCTGCGATGCCCGCGTTCTTGCCGGGTGCGATGCCGGTACCAAAGAAAGCTACGGCCGCGCGCTTGCCCGCACGGCAATCCAGACGTCCAGCCCGCTTACGCCAACCTTTGCCATGGCGCTGAACCATCCGCGCACAGTTATCGAACGATTGAGGAGAATGATGATGAATGACACCAGCAAACGCCGCCGCTTGTTCGGACGGCTGGGCCTGTTGGGCGCTACCGCGATTGCTCTGCCGCTGACTGCGACAGTGGTTCCGGTCTTTGCTGAGAAGGCAGACGAACCGGCATTATCAGAAGAACCCAAGGCTGATGTTCGCAAGCACAAGATCATGATGATTAAAAAGGGCGACGGCGAAGCTGCGGACATTGATCTGGAAGGTGATGCCGATACGCCGTTTGTCAAAAAAATTGAGAAAGACGGCAAAACCATAGTTCTGCGTTCCAGCGAGGAATTGAGCGAAGCCGAGGTTGAGAAAATGGTCGCCGAGGCCGAAAAATCACGCGCCGAAGCGGACGAGATGTTCGCCGATGGGCTAGCAGATGGCGATCGCAAATCGGGCCGAGTGATTATTCGTTCCAGCAGTAAGGACGGTGATGAAAAGGAAGTCAGTAGTTTTGCATGGAGCAGCGCCCAAGGCGCCCATGCCATTGCCATGGAAGGAAAAACCATTGCGGCAATGATCCCTGACATCGACATTTCCGAATTTCGCGGAAATTGCGAGGAAGGCCAGCCGGTCACTTCGAATGTTGAAGGGTTCGACGGAAAGAACAAATCTCGGGTCAAGATCGTGATGTGCGGGAAGGGGCAGGCAAAATTGGCGCGTGTCCAGGCGCAGCAAGCCTTGCGCGAAGCCCTCGATGAAATCCGCGATGAGGAGGAAATGCCTGACTCAATCCGCAAACAGGTGATCGAAAGTCTCGAAAAGCAAATCGACAAACTCGAAAAACAGCAAAGTCAGGACAAAGGTGACGGAGACATCTGAGTTTTCGAAACAGCGCGACTAAGCCTTTACTCGAAACACAGCTCCCCAGTTGGTTTCGATAGACTGGGGCGGACCAACCATAGGTCCGCCCCTTTTTCATTACGGTGCTGCAGGCGCCGTCTTCGCCAGAATGCGAATGTCGAGCGCACCATTTTCGGTCAGATATTGCCGGGCTACAGCTTGGATGTCAGCCGGGGTCAATGCCGCCAGAACCGCCGCACGTTGGCGACGCCGATCCAACCGGTGCGGCTGGCTCTGCGCCACGTTGACGATACCAACCCAGGCAGCATTTTCGCGCATTTGCCGTTCATAGCGTTCGGCAATCGGCTTACGCGCGCGCAGCAACTGATCGTCGGTAATGCCCTGTTCGCGCAAATCCTTAGCGATGTCTTTGACCGCTGCGGTTATCAAGTCCATTTTGTCAGGCGCCGCTGAAGCGACGACTGATATATGTCCAAATCCGGGATAATCGCTTGATGCCATGGAAAAAGCTTCGGGTGTATAGGTTGCGCCCAGTTTTTCGCGCACGACCTCCGTCAGTTGCAGCGACATCACACTGGCAAGCAGGTCGCGCGCCAGCGAGGATTTTAGGTCGCTGTCATCGGTGGTCGGCCAATGCAGTGAGAACATTCCCTGATCCTCTTTACCGTCATAAGTGACAATGCGCGGGCTTAGGTTGGACGCGAATTTGCGGGTCAGTTGCCCCGGCGAAAATTTGGGCGATGCTGCGCGTTTGGGAAGTGCACCCAATGTTGATGCCACCAATTGGATCGCTTGATCTTCATTGACGTCGCCAACCAAAGCAATTTCCACCGCGCCTTTCTTGAGTTGCTTGTCGATCACCATTTTGAGCTCGGCCATTGAACGGTCCTTGAGCGCAATCGGATCGCTTATTCCAAAGCGGTCATCGCCATTCGAAAGGATATGGGGCAGTGTTTCCAGAAATGTCTGCACAGGATTTGACTGGATGTTCTTCTCTATCAGCTTTGCCACTTCTGGCCACTGCGCCTGAGTTTCGTCGCGATAACCAAGCGATGAAATCGTCGCCGCCAATAGCTTCAATTGCAGATCAAGGTCCTTGGCATTGGTCGCGCCAACCGATTCAAACGCATCGCTTTCGGCCTTCAGGCCCAGCTTTACCGTCCGTCCCGCCGTGATCTGTTGCAGATCGTCGATACTGTTCTTTTGCAGGCCATCGAACCCAGACATTATTTCCAGAAATTTGGCGAGACCCGGCTTTCCTTTGGGCAAGGTTGCTGTGCCGCCGCCGACGCGCATTCCAAAATGGATTTTGCCGGGTTCGAAATCGGTTTTTTTGATGTTGAGCCGGACACCATTTGCAAATTGGATGGTGCGGATCGACAGATCCGCTATCATCTTGTCGCTAGCAATTTTGCCTGCTTTGCCGAAACTGTCATAGGCAAAAACCGCCTTTGCCAGCTCTTCCGGCGCGGTCACGGCGATTTTGGCACTGTCGGCTAAGGTCGACTGCGCGAGCGCCATCACATCTGCGACAGGTGTTTTGGTGGTAATATGAATGGAAGTCGGGCCGTTGCCCCATGCCTGAACAAATGCCGCTTTGACCGATTCCGCAGACACCGATGGCAAATTCCGCTCAAAGAGCGCGAGTTGTTCGGCCGGGGATTGAACGACGGTTTTCGACAATGCGCTGGTCACCAATCCGTCGGCCAATTCGGCGCTCGCTCGCGAAGATGCCTGTTGCGCTCCGTTGCGGAATACATTGTCCAGCGCTGCTATCGCTTCTTTGATTTCGGACTGGCTAAAGCCAAATTCCCGGGCGCGTCTGGCTTCCTTTTCGGCAAGACCAAGTGCTTTTTGCCATTCGCCGTCTTTGGCGAGCGTGATTATGCCAAAACTGGTTGCAGCGCGATACGGCTCTTGCTGCAATGCCTGACCAAGCAGCAATCCATTTTCGGTATCGCGGGTCAGCTTGTCGAAACGCTTATTCAGTGCGATTGTCGCGATTGCTTCCAATATTGATTGGCGTTCTTCCGCTTCGGTATTTGTGCTCGTCTGATAAGGATCGACACGATGCAGTTCGACAATTTCGGGCATTGATGGATCGGAAAAATTGCGGACAATCGGCGTATCTGCGTTCTGAAAGGCGATAGCATATTTGGAACGAGCGAGGCCATTGCCCTTCCAGTTCGAAAAGCGGTCGCGGATCTGTTTTTCCATAGCATCCAGATCAAAATCACCGACAATCGCCAGCGTTGCGCGCTCCGGACGGTAATATCCTGATAAAAGGCTTTGACCCGTTCCGCCGGGGTCGTTCTGGTGACTTCGCCGCCATCCCCAACAATGCGTGCCCAAGCGCGTGCCGGGCAGCGCCGATGTGAGCCAGTCTGCAGCCCTCCTGCGTTGTGCAACGTCGCGAACCTGTCTTTCGGATTCCAGAATGCCGCGCTCGCGATCGACCGCCTCTGGCGCAATCGTCAGTTCACTGGCGATTTCACGCATCATCAACAATGCGGCATCGACGGTTTCGGCATCGGCCTTGGGCAGATCGAGCTTGTAGGTGGTGCGGTCGACACTGGTTTCGGCATTGGTGTCCGCGCCAAAGGCAAGGCCCAATCGCTCGAGCTTTTTGATCAACTCTCCTTCGGGAATGTTGGTTGATCCATTAAAGGCCATATGTTCAAGAAGATGCGCAAGTCCAACCTCATTTTCTTCTTCGTCGGCCATGCCGACATCGAGATTGAAACGGATGGAAGCACCGCCCTTTGGCGTTTCATTTTTTTGTAAGGCATATTTCATACCGTTCGCCAAAACACCCTGCCGGATGGTCGGGTCAGGTTTGAGATCGTTGGTCGCGATACCCCACGGATCGGTGGCAGAAGTTATCGCTATGCTTTTGGCAGATGAATCTTTCAACGTATCTTCGGCAAAGGCCGGCGTGTTGCTAGCAATTGCCAGCGCCAGCGCCAGCGTAGATGCGCACTTCTTCCACGCCGACAGGCGGCGAGCGGCTTTGGTCTTGACCATGATAATTTCCCCAGTTTTCCGGCAATTTGACCTTTGGCCGGTTTGATCTTCAAGTGCATCAAGCTTTCGATCAACGACTATCTGCTCGCTGCCATTCGACCAGATGACAAATTTTGCGGACTAACGCCTTTATATTGATAGTCGAAAGCGCCATATCAGCGGTGATGGAAAAATGGCCCGACAGCATAGTGGCAGGCGAAACCGAACGGCATGAGCCGATGGTGCGGCGCGTTTTGGCACCCAATGCCTCACCCTATACATTCACTGGTACGCAGACCTGGCTGGTGGGGTCGGGCAAAGATGTTGCTATCATTGATCCCGGTCCGGCGGGCAGCGGGCTGAGCATCGGCGATCCCAAAGATATCAACGGCGAGGGACATGTCGAGGCGATCTTGCGCGCGGTCGGGGATGCCAAAGTTATAGCGATCCTCTGCACCCACACCCACCGCGATCACAGCCCTGCCGCCGCTCCACTGAAGGCGCTGACCGGTGCTCCCATCATTGGCTGCGCGCCGTTATCGATCAAGGACGATGGCCCGCGCGCCGATAGTGCCTTTGACCCCGACTATGCGCCCGACCGCATATTGGCGGATGGCGAGCAGATTAAGGGCGATGGCTGGACGCTGGAAGCGGTCGCTACGCCGGGACATACCAGCAACCATCTTTGCTATGCATTGTTGGAAACGGGTGCGCTGTTCACCGGCGACCATGTGATGAAATGGTCGACCAGCGTGGTCTCGCCGCCCGATGGCGACATGAGCGCCTATATGGCTTCCTTGCAGAAATTGTACGACCGTGAAGACCGCGTCTATTACCCCGCGCATGGCCCTGCTGTCGACAATCCTCGCCAGTTGGTACGCGGGATGATCGGGCATAGGCGGATGCGTGAGCGGCAGATTTTGGGGTTGCTGGAAAAGGACCCGCAGCAGATACCGCAAATGGTCGCTGAAATGTACAAAGGTCTTGATCCGCGCTTAACCGGTGCCGCCGGGCGTTCGGTGCTGGCGCATCTTTTCGATTTGCAGCGACAGGGCAGGGTCAGTGTTAAGGGTGAGACATGGACCCTCGTTTGATGCCGCGCTGGCTGATCGGCTTTTTTGCCGCCGGACTGGTGCTGATCGGATTGGCGTGGCTGGTGACGCGGTCGGTTGCGCCAGAGGCGGAAACCATCGCCAGCGCCAGCCTGAAAGGGATCCGCGAACAGAACCGGCTGACCGCCTTCGCCGCCAATTATTCAGCAGTCGTTACCAGCGAACAGCGCCGTTTCGGCCTGTCGGCGCGCAAGACGCTGATCATGCAGGGACTGGTGCGTTATGAGGTTGATCTTGCGAAGCTGGCGTCGAACGACGTTCGCTGGGATGCCTCCAACCGCACTTTGCGGGTGCGCATTCCCGATATCGAAGTGTTGCGCCCGCAAATCGACCTTAAATCGATCCAGGAATATGATGAAGGTGGCCTTTTGACCGCTTTGACCGACGCCGAACGCACCTTGGATTCGGCCAACCGCAGCAAGGGCGAAGCGGAATTGGTGGAACAAGCCAAGGGACCGGTGCCTATGCGCCTTGCCCGCGAAGCCACGCGCCGCGCGATTGAACAGAATTTTGCAGTGCCGCTGAAGGCTGCGGGGCTGGAGGCAAAGGTTGAGGCAAGATTTGGCAACGAGATGGTCGGCAAGGTGGATACCAGATGGGATTTGTCGACGCCGCTTGAGGAGATAGTAAAGCGTTGATGCACGTATAGGTTCCGTTCGCGCTGCGCTTGTCGAAGGGCTGTTTTGCCTCTACTTTGCTATTCAAACCAATGCAGGGCTTCGACAAGCTCAGCCCGAACGGAGTATGAAGGCAATGAATGCCCCCCTTTCCCGCGAAAATCTGTCTGGCGTTGATCTGCTCGCCGAAATCAACCGGCTGAAGAAGGAACGTAACGCCGTTATCCTCGCGCACTATTATCAGAAGCCGGAGATTCAGGACCTTGCCGATTTTGTCGGGGACTCGCTCGAACTGAGCAAGCGCGCGGCGGAAACTGATGCCGATGTCATCGCCTTTTGCGGGGTCAAGTTCATGGCGGAGACGGCGAAAATCCTGTCTCCCGAAAAAACCGTGATTCTGCCCGATATGGCGGCGGGCTGCAGTCTGGAGGATGCCTGCCCGCCGGGTAAGTTCAAGGCTTTCCGCGAGGCGCATCCTGACCATATCGCGCTGACCTATATCAACTGCTCGGCCGAGGTGAAGGCACTCAGCGACATCATCGTCACCAGCAGCAGCGCCGAGACGATCCTCGCGCAAATTCCCGAGAGCCAGAAAATCATCTTCGGCCCCGACCGGCATCTCGGCGGCTATCTCTCGCGCAAATTCGGACGCGAGATGCTGCTGTGGCCCGGTGTGTGTATTGTGCACGAGGCGTTTTCGGAAACCGAATTGCTCAAGCTGAAGGCGCAGCATCCTGGCGTTCCCGTCGCGGCGCACCCCGAATGCCCGCCGCATATCCTCGATCATGCCGACCTTGTCGGCTCGACCAGCGCGATCCTGAACTATGCGAAGGACATGGCAGGCGACACGCTGATCGTCGCGACCGAGCCGCACATCATCCACCAGATGGAAAAGGCCGAACCGACCAAAACCTTCATCGGCGCACCCGGAGCCGACGGCAACTGCGCCTGCAACATCTGCCCCTACATGGCACTCAACACGCTGGAGAAGCTTTATCTGGCACTGCGCGACTTGCAGCCGCAAATTGAGCTCGATGAAGGCGTGCGACTGGCCGCAAAGAAGAGTTTGGACCGGATGCTGGATATGGCGTCGAAGACTGTTGGGCAGGGGGATTTGGGGGCCAAGTCGTGACCAATATTGGAATGACCTTGGTGACCATCGCCATCCTGCAATATACCGTCATTCCGTTGTTCGCAGACCTCAACCGCACTCATGCGGCAAACCCCGCATGGCCGGGGCATGCGCGCAATCACCTTGTCACGCAAGTGCTGACCACGTCGTCCTTGGGCCTATTGGCATTATATTTTCTTTGGAGCGGCAGGTTCGAGATCGAGCTCGCAGTGTGTCTGGCGATGATGTGCTCGGCTGCTGCCCTATTGCCTTTTTTTGCAAGCGCGCTCGCCGCTCCGCTATTTGGCGGAGAGATCATGCCAGTGCGCGAAGGACTGGGCAGGATCAAGCTCGCCCGCATCGAAGGCAATATCGCCAATTTTGGTTCATCCGCCATTCTGCTGTTGGTGGGGCGGGGACTGATGCTTTGAAACGATTGCTGGCTACCTTGGTTTTGGCAATTGGAGCCCCAGCCCACGCCAACCAGCCGGACGTTTCTGTCACCGACGACGGCCAGATCGTTTATTACAACGGCAGCGGCACCCCGACCGAACTCAGCCCCAAGGGCAAGTTTATGCAGGCTGTGCTTGCGCCTGATGACCGCATGGTTGCCTTTATCGAAGTGCTGGTTGAAGGAACGCCTGCCTATGATGACACCCGCACCCAATTGTGGATTGCTGATGGGGTGACCGGCAAGGCGCGCGTTCTGTTCAAATCGCGCCCGGGGAGCGATCCAAAGTCCATGATGGCGGCCATGTGGAATCCGGTCTTCTCGCTCAACGGCGGCTTTGTCTATGTCGAGACGGAGGCATGGGTAACATCGGCGGCGATACACCAGATCAATGTCAAAACCGGCGCGGAGAAATTTGTCATCGACGGTTCAATAAGGGGCGTCATGCGTACCGGGCCGCACCGCGGCGCGTTGCTGGTTGGCAGGCATCTCTATCCCAAAAATCCCGAAGACGGGGCCTATGACGAAGTCCATCTGGTCAGGCCCGATGGCGAGGTTTTGCTTATCGTTCCCGGAAGCCGTGATGACGATGGCGAAGCGTCGGTTGAGCGCTGGCTTAAGGCAAAGGGCTGGTCCGCCTGGTAAGCGCCACCTTTTGCGATGCAACGCGCTGTCAATGAATGTATAAAGTGGCAAAATCGGAGTCGCGCATGTCTAGAGTCGCTTGCGTTTTACATCGGTCCCAATAGGCTTCGCGCGCATGAACCTGGGGGTGTGGCAATTTTCGTCACACAGGTTGGCAACGGCACCGCAATCATGCGGTGCACGGCAAGAAAGGTAGGGTCGAAATGGCAGTTGATTGGTTGGCGGATGTCCGCATTTATGATGCCGATGCCGATGAAGGCGTCGTCGATAAAATCGTCAAATATTGCGGCATCGCGCTGCAAAGCCGTGATGGCCAGCTTGTCGCAATGTCCGACAAGAAAGAGCGTGAAACCGTTCGCGAAAATTATCTGAAAAAGAAATTGGGCCTGACCCATAGCGATGCCGAACTTGATGAAGCCGTGCTTTCGGTCGGCGAAATCATGAAGGCGGATCGCACCAAGAACCGCGTCACTGTCTATTATCTGCTCGCCCGCCATTTCGGCGCGCTCAACATTTTCGGCGGTGTTGCTGGCGTTGCCGGAGCCGCTGCTGCGGTTGCGGGTGCCTTGAGTGGTGATGACGAAAATAAGGATGCCGGTTCGGCTGCTCCGCTTGCCGCCGCCGCCGGATTGGCGGGAGCAGGTGTTGCTGCCGTTACCGGTGCCGCCGCAAAGGCTGGTGATGCTGTCACTGGTGCGGTTTCGGGTGCTGCGCATGTAGCATCCGATGTTGCGTCGGGTGCGGTTGATGCGGTCTCTGGCGCTGCGAGTGCCGCCACTGGCGCGGTTACCGGTGCAGCCGGCGCAGTCGCCGATGCCGCTTCGGCACCGCTTGCTGCCGTGCGTTCGGGCTTTGACGGTGACGACAATGGCGGCGGCGTCTGGGGCTGGCTGAAATGGCTGTTGCTAGCGCTGGTGCTGCTGGCTCTGTTGTTCTTCCTGCTACGCAGCTGCTCGGGCGACGAAGCGCAAACCACTGGCGATGCCACCACCACAGAGGCTGTGGGCGGCGAAACCGCTGACGCCAATGCCGATGCAGCGGCGGGTGAAGCCGATGCGGCCGCCGCTGCTGTACCGGAAGGTGCGGGCGTGGTTGCCAGCGATGTCGATGGCAAGCCCAAGCTGACTGTCTATTTCGACAGCGGCAAATCGGCTGTGACCAATGATCTGACGGCGGCTGCGGCCAATGTGAAGGCTTATGTCGACAAGAACCCGACCGCGAAGCTGGCGGTTTCGGGCTATAATGACCCGACCGGCAATGCTGAAATCAACGCGCGTCTCTCGAAAGAACGGGCGCAGGGCGTTGCCAAGGCAATCGAAGCGGCTGGTGTTCCTGCAGCGTCGATCGAGTTGGTGAAGCCTGAAGCATCCACCGACGCGACCGTTGACAAGGCTGCGGCTCGCCGGGTTGAAGTGACCGTCAAATAAACGGAATCCTTCGGAAAAGAATAAGGGGCGGGGCTTCGGCTGCCGCCCCTTTTCTTTGCCGGATTTACAGCTAACATCGGATCATGACCTGGCTGTTCCCCTTGTTGCTGTTTGTCGCCGCATTTGTCGGCATTGCGATCTGGCGTGGCAGGCAGTTTGGCGAACTGGCGCGGCGAGGCATTCCGGTGACGGGACGGGTGGTTCGCAAGTTCCGCTCTGGCGTGGCGGGCGGGGCAGGCTCTCGCGGCAGGCGAATTGCCTTCACTTATACAGGCCCCGATGGCCAGTCCTATCGGCGCGCCGCTACGGTCAGCATAGGCAAATGGGCAGAGTTTGAGGAAGGCAGCGCAATCGATCTGGTCTGCCTGCCCGACGATCCGGGCGTCAGTGCGCCATCTTGGCTGGTGGAGCTCGCACGCGAGGCGTTGGCAAAGCGCAAATAGGGGAATAGGGCAAAGCGCATGACGAACAGTTTTGAACTCGCCGGTTTCGACCTCGACGCCTTCGTCCGATCGACCTTGGCCGAAGATCTGGGTCCAACCGGGCGCGATGTAACCTCTGAAAGCGTGATTCCTGCGGACATGCGCTTTTCGGGCGTGATGGACAGCCGCGATGATATTGTCGTGGCTGGCCTGCCCATCGCGATGGCTTTCTTCCGACATCTCGATCCACAAATGGAAATCCGCCTGCTGGCGACCGAGGGGCATGGGGTTCCGGCGGGGGCCGACCTGATGCGGCTCGACGGCAATGCACGTGCGATGCTGACAGCGGAGCGTTCCGCGCTCAACACGGTGCAACATCTGTCGGGCATCGCCACCATGACCCGCCGCTATGTGAAGGCAATTGCGGGCACGGGCTGCACTCTGTTGGATACGCGCAAAACCATTCCCGGGCTTCGTGTACTGGAGAAATATGCGACCCGCATGGGCGGCGCGACCAACCACCGCATGGGTCTTTGGGATGCGGCGATGATCAAGGACAATCATGTCGCGGTCGCAGGCGGTGTGGGCGAGGCCGTTGCCCGTGCAAAGGCGCATGGTGTCGAACGCATCATTCTTGAGGTTGACCGGATCGAACAGATTGAACCCGGATTGGCGGCTGGGGCCAACCATTTGCTGCTCGACAATATGGATGCCGATATGCTGCGTGAAGCCGTGGGCATCGTTGCGGGCCGCGTCCCAACCGAGGCGAGCGGTGGTGTTACGCTCGAAACCATTCGCGCAAAGGCCGAAACCGGGGTCACCTTCATTTCGGTTGGGCGCCTGACGCAAAGTGCGCCTGCAGCCGACATCGGCCTTGATTTTGATGTCGCTTAAATCCATCTGGATATTGCCGATCGCGGCTTTGCTGGCGACCTCCACAGCGCCGCAGCCCGCAACCGGTCAAGCATGGCAGTGCAAGGCACCCGCCAATCTCTCACGACCCGTTCCCGAAATTGCCAAGCCCAATGAGGTGCGCCGCACGCCTGTCGCGGGCTATATGCTCGCGCTCAGTTGGAGTCGCGAGCAATGTCGCGGGCGTGAGCGTGATCCCGAAATGGCCATCCAATGCAATGGCAATATCGGCGATTTCGGTTTTGTGCTGCATGGCCTTTGGCCAGAAGCAGCGGGCCCGGATTATCCGCAATGGTGCAGGAAAGCGTCGGTGCTGTCGCGAAAAATTGTGGCCGATAACATCTGCATGACCCCGTCGGTACAATTGCTCCAGCACGAATGGGCGAAGCATGGCACCTGCATGGCGCGGAAACCCGAAACCTATTTCGGCGCCGCAAAACTGCTGTTTCAGGCGCTGACCTTTCCCGACATGCACCGTCTTTCGCGGCAAGGTGAAAAGGATGGTTTGGTGACGGCAAAGGTGCTGGCGGATGCCTTTGCCGACAATAATGACGGCCTGCCCGCCAACGCGATCCGCGTCCAGACCAACCGCAAGGGCTGGCTGGAGGAAGTGCGCATCTGCCTAGATCGCAAATTCAAGCCCGAAGCCTGCCCGGCCTTTGCCAAAGGTGCTCCGGAAAAGGCACAGATCAAAATCTGGCGGGGTGGCTAAGCGTCGATCACACGCGTTCCCGGATGATGCTTGTCGAGATGTTTCTTGATGATCCGCAAATTCTTGCTGTTCGACCGCCAGATAAAGTCAAAGGCGTCGCCCGCAATCGGGATAGCCCCCAACACTGTGTCGATCCCGACATTGGCCGCCATCCGGATCAGATGCCATTTTGACATGCCCAGATTGCGCGCTTCCCAAACCATATAGGCCCCCATCGCCGCGGTCACGACATCGCCGAGCACCGGCACCAAACCGATGACTGAATCGAGTCCAAAGGGGATTTTGGTTCCGGGAATATGGAAGCTGCGCTCAAGCAATTGCTCCATCGCTTCAACGCGTTGGCGCACCGAATGCGGGTCCTTACCCATTCCGGGCAAAGATTTGGCAATCTGGTCGAACTGGTCTTGTGAAACAGGCATTGCGACCCTCCTTCCCCTCTTATTTCGTGTTCCGACCCAGATATTGCAAGGGATGGAAGCCACGTGGGTTCGGTGCGAAGCCTTGCAGACCCTGTTTGGGCAACGACCAGCGCAGCGGATTGGCGATTGGAATGAAATTGCGCAGCTGCTGCAACTCGGCCTCGGCTTCGCCCAATTTTTCTTTGCGGACTTCGCGATCGGGCGCCATTCTGGCTTCTTGTGCCAAGGCGTCGGCCTTTGCGCTGCAAATGCGGGTAGCGCGGCAGGAAAGCCGCCCAAGATACCAGGATGGGCTCGACAGATCAGCGACTTCATCAACCAGGCGGAAATCCGCTGGTTGGGTATAGGTGACGCGCTCGATGGAAAGGCCAATGGCGGCAAAATCGCTTCGCAGCCGCGCGAACAATATCCGGCTGCCGGTTCCGCGCGGCATGGCAATGCGCAACGGGCGCACAGCGCCATTGTTGGCTTGCCAGCGCAGGACGCTGTTGCGTGCGGCCTCCTTGCGGGCACGCATATTGTCGCGCGTCCATTCAGGCCTCGGGGTAGGCGCTCGGTTGGTCATAGCCTCCGGCACCAGTGTCAGCGCCTCTCGCCACGAGGCAATGCTGAACGACGACAACATGCGTGGCCGATCAATCGCCATCGCAATCGCTTCGCGATTCTCGGCATTTGATAGAAATGGCCCGGCATCGACCACGAGCAAACCGAACAGTCCGGGGACGGGATCAAAAACCGCTGCCTCATTGCCTTCGGTCGCGGCAAGCAAGGGCAAATGTTCAAACCGGCCACCCAGCAAAAGGTCGTTCTCTCCCGCCATAAAGCGGGCGAGCGCCATTGACGGGCTGCGATTGTCGATTGCAACCTGCGCCTCGGCTTCGCTGATCGTTTCACCGGCCTCATCGGTGCGCAAATGCATTTCCAGACCGCTAGGCAATTTGCGTCCGCGCATTGGGCCCGATCCGCTGCCGCGCCGCAACAGACCGAATTCGGGTTGGGCAAGCAATTCGAGAAGATTGGGCATCGGTGCCTTCAGCCTGATCTCGACGACCTTGCCGGTCATCGAAACCGCGCGATCGACAACGGCGATTTCTTCGCCAAAGCGGCTTTGACGAAGCGCCGCGATACGCTCGTTTAACGCAGATGCGACGTCGGATGAGCTGACCTCGCGGCCATCGTTCCAGCGCGTCTTCTTCAGACGGAAAATATAACTCAGCCCATCTTCGGTTACGATCCACCGCGCCGAAAGCGCTGGACTCACACGCCCCTTGTCATCGAAGGCAACCAGCCCTTGGGCACTTGCTTCGCGGACATAGGCTGAAGCCGGGCTGAGCGGTGCCCTGACAACCGAAATTGCGCGGGGTGTGTCTTCGAAGACATCGACGCGCAATTTTGCATTGTCGATCCCCGCTCCACAGGCAGCGAGCAGAAAAGGTGCAAGCAAGAGAATGGCGCGATTCATCGGGCGGTTATAGCCAAAGTGCGGCTGGGATGCACATGCGCAACATTGTCTTTCCAGCCCGCCACACGCGGACCAACAAGCGAGCGTGAACTGTAGAAATAGAGCGGTACGATCGGCATATCGGCGATCAGCATGGCTTCAGCCTTGCGCATCAGCGCGCTGCGCTTTGCCGGGTCCGCCTCGGCGAGTGCGGTATCAAGCGCCTTGTCAAAGGCGGGATTGGCATAGCCCGAATAATTCTGCACGCCAGCGTTGCTCCTATGCACCGCCAGAAAATTTTCGGGCGCGGCAATGTCGGCGATCCAGCCTGAGCGGGCAAATTGGAAATCGGCACGTTTCAGGCTATCGAAATGCAGGCTGGCTTCGCTGTTGAGCAATTTTGCCTCGACGCCCAGTTCGCGCCACATTGTCGCCATTGCGACCGCGGCACGGCGATGTTCGGTCGAACTGTTGAAGCGGATTTCAAAACGCAACGGCTTGTCCGGGCCATAGCCTGCCTGACGTAACAGGGATGCAGCCTGCTTCATTTGTTTGCCTCTGGTCCACCCGGCCCATTCGGCACGATAGCTGGTGCCGCCATCAAGCCCGGGTGGAAGCAATCCCCAGGCTGGCAAATTACCGGCATCGACCATTTTGGTTGCCATCCACTGTCTATCAATCGCCATCGACAGCGCATGGCGAACCCGCGCGTCGTCAAAGGGCGGCTTGCGGGTGTTGAAGGCGAAGTAATAGGTGCCCAGATAAGGGTGGTTGCGGACAATATCGGGGTGGTTGGCTTTCAGCCAATGGTGCCGCGATGGCGTATATTCGCTGCCAATATCCGCTCCTCCGGCGAGCACCAGCCGCATGGCAGAATTCAGATTGTCCATCGGCAACCATGTCACTTGCCGGACCGCAGGCGTGCCGCCATGCCATTTTGGGTTGGCTTTGAGCTGCAACCGCTGGGCGAGCCTCCATTCGGCCAGATAATAGGCGCCGCTCGTCACCAGCGGCCGGTCCGAGGTCCATTTGTCACCGGCGGCGTCAATCCGGTGGAAAGGCAAAGCCGCCATTGCCGGATGCGCAAGCAGTGCGGGCAATTGCGGAAAGGGGTTTTTAAGCCGGATCAGAACAGTGCGCGCATCGGCGGCATCGACGCTTTCGATAATTCCGAACAGCGAGCCATGCGGCGATCCGCTTTTTTCATCCTTTATACGGGCAAATGCACGCGCGAAAACCGAGGCTTCGACGGGATGACCGTCCGAAAATTGCAGACCGGACCGCAATTGAAACCGCCATTGTCGGCCATCGTTCGATATGTCCCATTTGTCGGCCAGGCCCGGCTCGGCCATGCCATTGGCATCAAAACGCGTCAGGCCTTCAAACAGGTCGGAGGCGATGCGGGTTGAGGCGAGATCGGAGACTATCTGCGGATCAAGTCCCCGCGAATCTGCTTCTGACAGCCGGATCAATGTATCGCGGTCGCGGCCATTCTCAGCGCTGTTGGGCGAACAGGCCATCAGCAGGAAAATCAAGATGCAGGCCAGCGAGCGGAACATTGTCACACGCTAGCCCAGATCAGGGGCGCAACAAAGAGGGAAGCGGCGATTAAGGTTCAACAAGCAGATTTTGGTGCGGACGGCGGGACTTGAACCCGCATGCCCAAAGGGCGACAGATTTTAAGTCCCTTACACTCTGAAATATCGCATTGAGAAATAACGATAAATCAGGCCTTTGAAAATGACTGTGTAAGAGAGTGTGTAAAAATCGACGTGATTTTCGCACAAATCGCTCGCGACCGCTGACAGCGTAGCACCCAGAAATGCGCGGCTCAATATGCTTGATAAACGTCTACAAGCTGCCCCTGTTTGGGCGGGGTTCCGGGGCTTGGGCGGAATGGGAAAACCGCGCGGTTAGCGCGGCTTCCCCGTCAGAATAATTCGCCTTGGCGGCTTTTGGCCGCATACACACGCCATTCGGGCTTTGTCGCCTCCTCGTTCAGCCACGCAATGATCTGCGCCACCACGTCGCCGCCGTTGGCTTCAACGGTGCCGCAGTGGTGAAAATGGGATTTGTAGCCCGTTTCCGTGATCGGCAATGGTGCGCGAGGCGGCTGGATGCTCTCGATCTCAAGATGGGCGATTACCCCGCCCCAGCTACGCGGAACATAGGTTGCCTCGATCTCGATGCCTTCCCAATGAAAGCGATAAATCTGCGATGGGTGCATGGTCAGCACCCCGCGAACACATGAACGGCGTCATGTGAGGTTTGGATGGTGAAAAGGTCGCCATTGAGTTCGCAATCCCGCGCCATCGCTTGCCAGTCGATGTAATAACGCAGGGTCTGCGGAATCGTGGTGGTTTCCTCGGTGATGTCCTGCACATATTCGGCAAGGCTCTCATATTGCCCAAGGTGGCGATCTTCGAGCGCGCCCCGCGCCTCGTCCAAATCGCCGCAAAAGTGGTCAAGCAATTCTGCACCTAGTGCGCCATGTTCTGCGATGAACGCGGCCAGTTCGGCCACGCGGTCAAAGCTGGCATATTCGCTGATACGAATAGAGGCGAAGCCCTCGTAATCGTGGATAGCCCATTCCTCGGCGTTCGGGATTGGTGACTTGGCCAGCATGTCGCGGGTCGCCCCCCACATGCTCCAAGCGTTGGTCGCCTCAATCCATGCGCCATGCAGGATGCCGTTATTGTAGGCAGCAAGACAAGCCACATAAATGCGCGGTTGATCGGTAAGGGAGTGGTTGATGTCCATTTTTCTGCCCTCCTGTGGCAGCGGGTTTCAGATGCGTTTCTGAAATCCTGCCTCGTGGCGAACAGCGGGGGCAAGGAGTAAGTCCCTTCGCGGGGAACCGGCTGCACGGAGCAAAGCGTAGGAAGCTGGGCGGAAGGGACTTCGCAGCGCGCTAGGGGCAGAGCCCCAGCCTTATGCGTCAGGGATCGTCACCCGAACGGGCGGAAACCGCAACGCGGGTTCCGTCGCGCAAGCGATAGAGCGCGGCCCGCAGGGGGCGTCAAACGTAATAGATTCAATGACGCAGCAAAGCGCGATCTGGATATTTCTTTTGCCAAGTTTCAATGAGGAATAAGGCGACGGTGCTCGCAGAATGCAACGCAAGACTAGCTACTCGACCATCAATTCTGATGAATCCTTTTTCGCGTCCATGTGCATCACCTGCATGTGTGCGAAGCGCACCGATACCATTCACAATAGTGTTAAGGCCACCAAGAATGGTCCGTACATCGAACGCTATCTCGGTAGCCAGATCTGTGCGTTCGGGGGACAGTCCAAGAGGCCTTTTGACAGCATTATATAATCCCTGAACGTCTTTTTTTGCAGGAAGCGGCTCGCCTAACTCGACTAGGATTGAACGGCATACGCTTTCTACTGCTGAACAAGCTGCCGTGACAGCGTCTTCGGGGTCTTGCTTGACGCTTGAAAGCGCGCGGTCAATGTCACGTTGCACGGTATCGAAGCTAATCGTTTCGACTACTGATGTTAGTTTATCCATGACTGGACTAGACGTACCCGCCGTGGCTAACCGGATGTTTATGCCGTGACGCTGCAATTCGAAACCGTCAAATAACAGTGCCTGATTTAGATAATCCAACACGTTCGCTGCACGTTCTGGCTCATGGGCAAAGTCACGAGGACTAACGGCGGCTTCGATTACCCTCGTCAGCTTGTCGAACTCGCGCATTTTATTCAGTTGAATGAGACAATCTGCCAGCGATGGAACGCGGGAGCCTGTCAACTGAAAATCGACATTGCAGGCTCTTGGAATCGCTCAATATTGGGGCCGCTGCGGTATATCCCGATTGGGTTCGAATAACCGCTTCCCGAACCGCCGGTAATGATTTCCGTTATCGCGTCTATAGATTGAGGGGAGAGCGGAAATGGCATTCACGGGACCCTTTGTGTTGACCGCATCAGCAATGCTCCATGAGGTCGTCGATCTTGGTGGCCCTGACGTAGCGAGCCGGATTCGCGTCAACAGCAAGTGCCTTGAAGTGAGCCTCTCCGCACGCGATCTTAGCGGCTTCGTTGTCGCGCAGATCGTCGGTGAATAGGCTGCCTTTGGTTTCTACCACGAAATAAAGGCGTTCCTCTCCATCCACCTGCACAAGCACCGCCCAGTCGGGATTGTAAGTGCCAAGCGTGTGGGGACTTTGAACCAACCGGAAGTTTCGCGTAAACTTTAACCGCTTGTTTTTCTCAAGCTGCTCGGCGAAAGTGCGCTCCAACGCCAGCGGAATCATAGATGACATGCTCAAATACGGACTTCTTGGCATTTTCCAGCATGTTCTTGAGGTAGCCAGTCAACTCTTCCTGCTCGAACAGCTCCTGCGCGTAGAAATGGTCGTTACCGACGCGCTGATATTTGATGCCATCAACAAGCGCGAGGCGTTTGGTGCGGTTGATCGTTTCCGCTGCAAGCTCGATAAAGGCTTGGGGATTGCGCTTGAAATCGTCCAGCCTACCGCTTTCGGTGAGAATCGTGACGAGGCTGCGGCGGGTCAGATGTGTGCGATCTTGCAGATCGGTCAGCACATCCGGCAGAGCAATATCACCCTCATCGATCGTCACGGGGCCGGACGTAGAGGTTTCGGTCGCGATCACGCCGCCCTGGCCGATAGCAAGGTCAGCTTTGCGCACAATAGCCTTGGCCTTGGTGATCGGCGGCGCATCGGCGATGGCTTTGGTGCAATCGTCGATTAGCTTCGCATTGTCGAAGTGAACACGATAGGTCGTGCGGTGCTTGATCCTGTCCCATAGCGATTGAAACTCGGCACTATGGAGGATTTCCTTGCGCACTGGCACCGCCCTGCGCTCGTCGGCATTCTTGATGTCGAGCCTGCCTGCGATTTTGCGCAGCACTTCTTTGACCTGCGCGAGGTGCGCGGCCTGTGCGTCCGGTAGCGTGAAGCTGCCATCTTTCAACGCAGCGCGTAGCTTGTCCTGAACCTTGCCTTTTGCGTCGATAAAGTCAGAATTTTTCAGATACTCGTGGATCGAGGCGGATTCTTCAAACCCCAGCATGGCGAGAGTGCCATCATCCTTGCGGGTAGGAATGGCCGCAAACTGGTGTTTCTCGACAATGCCGAAGTGTATACCCGTATCGCTCTCAATCTCTTTTTGGAGATTATCGGCGAAGGCTTCATAGCTCTCTGTGGCGATTACGGTCAGAGTGTTAATTTCGAAGCCGCGCACCCGATGGCCTTTATCGGGGCCGACCGATTTGACGCAGAGACGCAGGCCGCGTCCGATGGTTTGGCGGCGTTCGCGTTCGGTTCCGATTTCACGCAGCGCGCAAATCTGGAACACGTTCGGATTATCCCAGCCTTCTCGCAGGGCAGAGTGGGAGAAAATAAACTTGAGCTTGGTATCGAAGCTCAGCAGCTTCTCTTTGTCTTTCATTATGAGGTTGTAGGCGCGCTCGGCACTGTCCTGGCCACTCTGGTTGCTCTCGGAGTGTCGCCATCGCTTGCTTTTGTCGATGGAGAAATAGCCGTCACGGACATCTTCGGCTTCAGAGGTCGCATCGACCTCCGAAAACAAGCTGGCAAAATCGGGTAGTTTTGCGGCGCGGCGATATTCTTCCTCGAAGATCGTCGCATATTTGCCTTTCACGGCATTACCGTCCTCGTCGTATGAGCGGTAATGTTCAACGGCGTCGATGAAGAACAAGCTCAGCACTTTGATTCCAAGTGGTGCGAGCCGTTTTTCTTTCTCTAAATGCTCCGTGATGGTGCGGCGGATCATTAACCGCCTGACGGCATCGGCATCTACGTCACCGATGGCTTGCCCTACGGCGAGAAAGGTTTCGGAACCTGCCGTTTTCACTTCCAGCAGCGAGGTCTTACCCGCCACGCGGATTTCACCGATGCGGCAATCTGTAGATGGCGCGGCCAGTGGTGTCCTCAAGGTCGTCGCCATCCTGCACGGTGACTTCCTTGCGGCGCACTTGCCCACCCTGCTGCACGTCGATCTCGACCTTGGCGATCACGGCACCGCGCGCATTGCTGGCGGAGATGAAACGCAGATAGGCTTTGTTGTGTCCGCCCTCGACTTCAGAGAGACGCCACACTCGATCTGCTTGACCAGCTTGCGTTCACAGGCGTCCACCGCGTCGAGCCGGTAAACCATGTGATGCTTATTGGCGTGGGTGGCGGAATAGCGCAGCGTGCAAAGTGGGTTCATAGCCGTCAAGGCCTCTTTCCCACGGCCTTCTAGGCCACCGTCCACGCTCTGCGGTTCGTCCACGATAATGACGGGACGCGTGTTACGGATCAAGTCAATCGGCGCTTCTCCGCCGGTCTGCTCGTTCGCACCCTTGCCGTAGATATTGTTCACATCCTTCTTG
>JADKHG010000008.1 GCA_016721875.1 Sphingomonadales bacterium
AAAAATCCTATAGTATTAACCCATCAATTTCGGCAGGAGCACGGCCATGAAGGGCGACGCACAAGTCATCGAATATTTGAACGAGGCGCTCAAAAACGAGCTGACTGCCGTCAATCAATATTGGCTGCACTTCACCGTGCTCGACAATCTGGGCGTCAAAAAGCTTGCCGAATATGAGCGGCATGAATCGATTGACGAGATGAAGCATGCCGACCGGTTGGCCGAACGCATCCTCTTTCTCGAAGGGCTGCCCAATTTCCAGATGCTCGGGCGACTGCGCGTTGGGGAAAATGTCGAGGAGATATTGAAAGCCGACCTCGAGCTTGAAAAGGAAGCGATCCCGCAGCTGAAAGGGGCGATCGCCCATTGCGAAAGCGTGCGCGACTATGTCAGCCGCGATTTGTTTGCTGACATTCTCGCAAATGAAGAAGAACATGTCGATGTGCTCGAAACGCATCTGGAAATGATTGCACAGATGGGACTACCCAATTTCATCCAGTTGCAGTCAAAACCAACCGAAGCATAGGGTTTCGACCCAGCATCTTTAGCCTATGCGCGGGCGCGACTGTAATTCACTTGGCCTATTGTGCGGCTGCCAAAGGCTGCACGCCTTTCGACCAGCGGGCTGATTTCGGTTTCCAGCGCGACCAAGGTTGCCTCGAACAGCGGCCGCAATTGAACCACTTTCTCGAGCAATTCTTCGGGCCCTTGCCGAATTTCGACATAGTGGCGCGCGGCAAATTCGATTTCTTCGGCCAGATCGCCCAAACTGTCGGCACCAAATTGCAGCGCTTCGCCTTTCAGCGTGTGCGCGGGCATCACCAGTGCGGCGGCATCTTTTTGACGCATGGCTTCTTCGATGGCGGCGACCGATTTGGTTCCGTCCTCGCGGAAATAGCCGAGCACCCGGACAAATGCTTCACCCAGCACTGATCGTGCCTCCGCAAAGGTCGCCCAATTGATAATATCTGCGGCAACGGAATTCATGCCGGAATACTCCTGATCCAAGGGTTTGGATCCACATCCAGTCATCGCGATAATAGAGAGAAGTAAACAGACGGTTTACAGCTTAATATTGGGATAGAACTCAAATAGTTCCCGTCAGTTCTTTTCCGCTGCGAAGGGATTCGACGTCGCCCGCAAGTTCAACCGTACCGGCACTGCGCCAAAATCTAGATCGCGGCGAATTCCGTTCAACAAATAGCGCCGATAGCTTTCGGGAAGCTGGTCCACACGACTGCCAAAAATGACAAAGGTCGGCGGTCGGCTTTTGGCCTGCGTAATATAGCGCAACTTGATGCGCTTTCCTCCCGGGGCCGGTGGAGGATTGGCATCGACTGCGGCTTCGAACCAGCGGTTCAGCACCGAGGTCGATACGCGGCTGTTCCACGCGTCACGCGCGGCAAAGGCGGCGCTGAGCATCTGATCGAGGCCTTTGCCGGTCATTGCAGACACCGCGATCAGTGGCACACCCTTTAATTGAGCAAGCCCTTCATCCAGCGCACCGCGAATCCCGTTGAACAGGCTCGATGCGTTTTCGGCAATGTCCCATTTGTTGATCGCGATGATCAGCGCCCGGCCTTCTTGAACCACATGGTCGGCAATTTTCAGATCTTGCAGTTCCAGCCCCTTTGAGGCGTCGAGCAAAAGCACAACGACCTCGGCAAAATCGATGGCGCGGCGGGCGTCCGCAACCGAAAGCTTTTCCAGTTTTTCCTGCACGCGTGCGCGCTTGCGCATCCCCGCAGTGTCGATCAGTCGGACCGGTCCTGCCGCCAGTTCTGGTTCTGCGGTGTTGGGGTCATGCCAGACCCATTCGATTTCGATGCTGTCGCGGGTAATTCCTGCCTCTGGCCCAGTGACCAGACGATCCTCGCCCAGCAATGTATTGATCAATGTCGATTTTCCGGCATTGGGGCGACCGACAATGGCGAGCTTTAATGGCGCGTCAGGTCTCTCGTCCTCTTCGTCGCCAAGGTCGGCAGCGTCGATATGCGGCATCAACGCCTGAAACAGATCGGCCATGCCTTCGCCATGCTCGGCGCTGATCGTGATCCCTTCACCAAACCCAAGCGCATAGGCTTCCAATACGGTATTTTCGGCCTGTTTGCCTTCAGCCTTGTTGATCGCAAACACCACAGGCACCGTGGTAGTGCGTAGCCAGCGGGCGATCTCTTCATCGAGCGGCGTTACGCCTGCCCGACCATCGACCACAAACAACGCGACATTGGCACCCTCGACCGCAGCTTCGGTCTGCTGGCGCATGCGCCCGGGTAGAGTTGCGACATCGTCATCTTCATAGCCTGCCGTATCGACTATACGAAAGTCGAGATCGAAGAGCTTGGCATCGCCTTCGCGACGGTCGCGCGTGACACCGGGCTGGTCATCGACCAGCGCCAGCCGCTTCCCGATCAGCCGGTTAAACAGCGTGGATTTGCCCACATTGGGGCGACCGACAATGGCAACGACTGGTAACATGTCGGCTGCCATAGCGATTTTATGCCCAATTGAAACCTTTGGACGGATGAAACCGCCCCGGCTGCATCAGCGGAAGGCGTTTATCCGGCCGCTGTCGTCGAGCACATATAATATGCCATTGGCCAAAACCGGGGAAACCGATACCGGATTTTTGACATCGGTCATCAGGCTCGACGAGCCTTCTCCGGTGGAAACAGACCAGAGCTGACCGTCAGAATTGGCGACGACCAGACGATTATTGGCAAGCACCGGACCGCGCCAGGTGATGAGGCCCTTTTTGTCTTCCTCGTCGCGATAGCGCGGAAGCTGCGACATCCAGCGGATTTTTCCATTGCTGCGCTGGACGCAGAGCAATTTGGCCTCACTGGTCAGAACGAACACCCACTCTCCAACCACGATAGGGGTCGAAATACCTGCGACATTGATTTCCCAGATGCGCTGACCGGTGGTCAGTTCATAGGCTGCCATGCGGCCACCCTGACCCAAAGCAAAGACGCGACCACGGTCGATGACAGGGTCAGCATCGATATCGGTTAGCGTCGAAACCGAGGTTGACATGGCTGTCCGCGACAGCATGTCATTCCAGACGACGCGTCCATTTTCATAACGATAGGCTGCAAGTTCACCGGTTGAATATCCGGCAATAACGGTGCTCTGCGCGGCGGCAGGGGCGGCAACGCCGAAAATTCCTGATGCGCCAACCGGTCCGGCTTCATTCCATTGCGGCGCACCGTCGCTTGCGCGCAGCGCGTAGATCTGGTTGTCTTGTGTCATCACATAAACATTGCCACTGGCGAGCGTCGGCGCACCGCGCAGCGGTCCGGCGGGACGCTTTTTCCAGGCCAGCTCACCAGTGCTGGCATTGAGCGCAGCGACATCGCCGACGCCATTGGTTGCATAGACAAAAGCGCCATCGGTGCTGACCCCGCCGCCAAAGCGCGAAGTCTTTCCGTCCTTGTCCACATCCAGCGCGGTCGCCCACAATTTCGCGCCACTGGTCGCATCAAAGGCCGAGACCATGGCTTCGGTGTCGATCACATACAGTTTGCCGTCCTGGATCACCGGAGTGGATGCAAGTCGCGCACGGTTGCTGGCGCCAGCAATCTGGGCAGTCCAAAGGCGTGCTGGAGTATCGGCCAGCATCTGGTGACCCGGTGCCTTGGCAGCGTTGCCACCCGGCTGTGGCCAATTCGCATTGGCGGTCGGGGTTGGCAAGATAACCGCAACCCCAGTGAGGCTGGTGTCGGCCTTGGTATCGGCTTCGGTACCCAATATGTCGACGCGGTTGCCGATTGTGGGTGTGTCTTTTTTCTTGCCTCCGCCGAGCGCGGAACAGCTGACCAGCGCCAAAGCTGCTGTGGCTATCAATAGGGTCGTACCGAATTTCACTTGCTGTTTCCTCCATCCGCAGCCGTAGCCGCGCTTCCCCCTGTCGATGCCTTGCCTGACTTTGCGTCAAGCTGAACGGTGTCTATCCCCAAACCGCCTGCCATTTGCTGCGCACGACTGCGCAGTGACTGAGGCAAGTCTTCCTGCTTGGCAATCTGGGCGAAAATGGGGCCTGCCAGATCATCCTTGCCCATTTTCATATAGGATATCGCAGTCATCTCGCCCGCGCTGCCGAACCAGGGCGTTCCGGGCTTCGCCAGCGGCTTCAGCCGGTCAATGGTCTTCTGCGGAGGTAGCGAGTCAAATTCGGCGGTAGCAACGCGGATCAATGCCATGTCGCGAAACACCTGCGGCGCTTTTTCGTCCGCTGCGACCTTTGCATAAACAGCATTGGCCTTTGCGGTCGCGCCATTTTTCGCGTCGATATTGGCAAGCAGCAACTGCGCCATTGCGCGGTAGCCCGCCTGATCGGATTGCGCAATTTTGGTAAGTTCGGCGACGCCAGCTTTTTCATTGCCAGCATCGAGTTTTTCGACCGCCTGAACGAAAGCGTCTCCTGTCTTCTCAGCAGCTGCGGCCTTGACATTTTGCCAGTAAATCCAGCCGCCAAACGCCGCCAGACCGGCAATCAGGGCCAGCAACAGCCAGCGGCCAAAGCGCGTCCAGAAGGATTGCAGATCGCCTGCGCGGACGGCATCGTCAACTTCACGCAAAAAGGCTTCGTCGGTCGCGGCCTGCTTAGTGGTCGGGGTAAGCGCCAAAATGGCCTCCTCAAAAATTGATCTATGAAATCATGATGCCAGAAATTGTAACGAATGCGTCCTTAGCCATAGGCGCACCGTCTTTCCAGTCCGTTTGGATTATTCCGGCTGATAGAGCTGTTCGGCACCGGGAAAGGTACGACTGCGGACGTCCTCGGCATATTGCTTGACCGCGTCTTCGACCTGAACATCCATCGCGCCAAAGCGTTTGACGAATTTAGGCACGCGGTCGAACAGCCCCAGCATATCCTCGGTCACCAGCACCTGCCCGTCGCATTGCGCCGACGCGCCGATGCCGATTGTCGGGCAAGGGACTTTCTCGGTGATTTCAATCGCAATCGGTTCAAGCACACCTTCGATAACCAGCGCAAAGGCTCCTGCTTTTGCGACCGCCTCGGCATCTTCAACAATTGAGCGTGCCTCGGCGGCACTTTTGCCGCGAACGCCATAGCCGCCCAATATGTTGACTGCCTGTGGGGTCAGCCCGACATGCCCCATCACCGGAATACCGCGTGACGTCAGAAATTCGATGGTCGGTGCGATCACCTTGCCACCTTCAACCTTCACCGCAGCAGCACCGGTCGCTTTCAACAGCCTCGCGGCATTTTCGAATGCCTGCTGCGGTGAGGCCTCATAGCTGCCGAACGGCATGTCGACGATAACCGCTGCATGATAGCTGCCACGAACCACCGCTGCGCCATGCGCCTCCATCATCTCCATTGTCACTGCAACGGTATGCGGAAGGCCGTAAATCACTTGAGCCAGCGAATCGCCCACCAGCAACATGTCACAATGCCGATCAAGCAGCTGCGCCATCCGGACCGTATAGGCGGTCAACATCACCAGCGGTTCGCCGCCTTTTCGCTGGCGAATCCGCGGAACGGTGAGCCTTTTCATCGGTTGCGGCGTCGGGTTGGCGCGGCTGGTGGAAATAGGCAGGGTGAGCGTTTTGGGTGTCGTGGACATGGGGAAGGCGCTTAGCCGTTAATCGGGCATCGCAAAAGACCATAGCGCCAACACGTTAAACACTGTTGACTCAATGTTAAAAATATATAACATAAAGTGCAAATCAACTAACATGGAGTGTGCAATGTCTTTCCGCGAAAAAATCCACTGGGTCGCCCTGACAGGTTTGGTGATTGGTTTCGGCTGGTATTTCCTGTCTTATCCTTGGGCGATCGCCAACACCCGCGCCGGTATGATGGCTTCGGTCTGGATGCTTATTCCGGCGACCATATTGTTTCTGATCCCGATGATCTTGGGAACAGTCTGGTTTGCCATAAGGACACCCAAAGAGGCGCATCTGAAAGAGGATGAACGCGAAAAGCTGATCCATCTAAAAGGAACGCATGCGGCCTATTATCCGCTGGTGCTGGGAACCTGGGCCAATGTCTTCGCGCTGATCAATGGGCTGCGCTATGGCTGGTCGGTCAATATCCTGATGGCAACCTTGGTGGTGGCGGAATTGATCCGTGTCGGCGCCCAGCTCTATTACTATCGCCGGGGGTATTGACCGATGGCCCCGCTCCCTTTCAACAACCAGATCAAGACACTGCGCTTTCTAAAAGGGGAAATGACGCAAGCCGACCTGGGCGACCGCGTCGGCGTAACCCGCCAGACCATAGCGGCGATAGAACAAGGCAAATATTCCCCTAGCCTTGAAGTAGCCTTCCGCATTGCGCGGGTGTTTGGCAAGCCTTTGGAAGATGTATTTCATTGGGCCGACGAATAGCGGTCACAAGTTGGTGCGTGCACAGCACAGGGGCCCGAGCCACAAAGCTCCCCAGCTCTCCCGGTTCGGGCCCCAAAGCCGGCATGCCAAATTGGTTTACTCATCGCTCAAAAAAGTGTATTATACATGTAATACACTACCAATCCATCCAATTGGCCGAAGGATGCACGGATGAGCGGCAACAAGAATATCGGGCGTTTGGCAGGGCTACTATATCTGGTTGTGGTGCTGGGCGGCATTGCAAGTCTCGCTTATGTTCCCAACGCCATCGAAAATGGCAAAGATGGTGCGGCTCTGGTTGCTTCTATCCAATCGCACCAGGCGCTGTTCCGCTTTGGAATTGCTGCCGGATTGATCTGTTACACGGCATTCCTTTTGCTACCGCTTGTCCTCTATCGATTGCTGGCTCCATACGGTCAGCCAATGGCAATTGCGATGGTGGCTTTGGCAACGGCGAGCGTACCATTTGCCTTTGCCAATATGGTCCACCGGATGGATGTCCTGTCACTGCTTGGTGACGAGCCCCGATTGGCGACGCTGACTGCGGCCCAGCCCCAGCTGCAAGTCACACTTGCGCTTGAGAGCTATTGGAACGGGATTTTCATCCTGACCATTTTCTGGGGCCTATGGTTGCTGCCGTTTGGCTGGCTGATGTTTCGGTCGCGGATGATCCCGCGCATTTTCGGCCTTCTCCTGATGGCCGGATGCTTTGGTTATGTGATCGCCTTTTTCGGACGGCTGCTGGTTCCAGACTTTGCTCAATTCGCACTTGCCCGTTACATTACCCTGCCTGCGACCCTGGGCGAGATAGGTACGTGCTTGTGGTTGCTAATTATGGGTGTCCGCGAACAGCCTATGATCCCAAATCCGCGCACACAAAATCCGCAGCCCGTTCGCCAATCATCATAGACGGCGCATTGGTGTTGCCCGATATCAACCGCGGCATGATGCTGGCGTCGGCGACATACAGCCCCTTCACCCCGCGCAGTCGCAATTGTGGATCGACCACATCGCTGGCATCCGGCCCCATGCGGCAGGTGCCGACGGGGTGATAGACGGTGTCGGCGCGGTTTCGGATTTGCTGTTCGAGTGCGGCGTCGTCGTTCAGATCAATGGGGTGCCGGTCGGCACCGGCATAGGCAGACAGCGACGGTGCTTTGGTGATGCGGTGCAGCATCCGCACGCCAGCCTTCAGCGTTTCCATGTCGCGATCATCGGTCAGGAAGGCAGGATCGATCAACGGTGCAGCCGCTGCATCGGCGGAGGCGAGTTTCACGCTCCCTCGGCTATAGGGACGCAACACACAGGCATGGATACTGTAGCCATGGCCCTTCACCTTTTCGCGCCCATGATCCTCTAGCATGGCAGGGACGAAATGATATTGGATGTCGGGGGCGGGCAGTGCGGGATCGGTGCGCCAGAAACCGCCTGCTTCGGCAAAGCAAGTGGTCATGATGCCGGTGCGTTTGCGCGCATGTTCGATGATTGCTTTCACCATCCGCCATGTTCCGGGCAGGCTGTCGCCAAAAAAGGCGCGCGATCGCGTCTCAAAGCTCGTCACATAGTCGATATGATCCTGCAGATCGTCACCGACCGCAGCCTTGTCGAGCAGCGGATCGATTCCCAGCGATTGCAAGTGACCGGCAGGGCCGATACCCGACAGCATCAGGATTTGCGGGCTGTTGAACGCGCCCGCCGACAGGATAACCGCTCCGCGCGCACGTATTGTCTGGCGCTTATTTCCCTGACGGATGATGACGCCGCTGGCGCGTCCCTCCTCGATCAGGATTTTTTCGGTCAACGCGCCGGTTAAGACTTCCAGCTTGCCTGCCGCGCGCTGGGGCTCGACATAGGCGCGCGCTGCCGACCAGCGTTCGCCCGCCTTTTGCGTCACCTGATACAGGCCAAAGCCGTCCTGCTGCGCACCGTTGAAATCGGTGTTGCGCGGCAATTGCAGTTCGGCGGCGGCATCGACAAAGGCCAGACTGCCTTCGTTGGGCCAGCGTTGGTCCATGACGTTAAGCGGACCTTCGCCGCCGTGAAAATCATCCCCGCCGCGTTCATTGCCTTCGCTGCGTTTGAAGTAAGGCAGCACATCGTCATAGCCCCAGCCGGTGCAGCCAAGTGCGGCCCAATTGTCATAATCCCATTTGTGACCCCGGATATAGACCATCGCGTTGATTGCGCTCGACCCGCCAAGACCGCGCCCACGCGGCTGATAGCCGGTGCGGCCATTGAGCCCCTTTTGTGGAACGGTCTCAAACCGGTAGTTCGATTTGTCAGGAATGAAGGGCATGAAGCCTGGGGTCTTGATCCGCGCATAATCGTTGGTGCCACCAGCCTCGATCAGGCAGACCGTAAATTTTCCGCTTTCCGCCAGTCGCCCTGCGGCAGCGCTCCCAGCCGAACCGCCGCCGATTATAATGATGTCAAATTCGCTCAAGACCGGTCTCCTTGGCACCCGTTTAATCGCCTGATTAAATTGACGCAACCGGGGAAGACCACATTACTCGACGGGCAATCCTTCGCGCTCGCGCCAGCGGGCCTTGATTGTATCCGAAGTGTCGCGGCTGCCATCATGGCTCCAGCCGGGTTCGCGGATCATATAAGACAATTTGTGTTTCCAAGGCGCGTTCCAAACGTCCTTGGCAATACCGATCCATTCGTGGAACACGCTGTAGAGCAGGTTGAAAGTGCCAAGCTGTTTGACGATACCATAACGGATTGGCTCGTCATCGACTTCAGCAACAAAACTGCCGAACATCCGGTCCCAGATGATGAACACGCCCGCATAGTTGGAATCGAGATAGCGCGGGTTGGTCGCGTGATGGACGCGGTGGTGGCTAGGCGTGTTCATCACCGCTTCGAACCAGCGGGGGAAACGCTTGATTGCTTCGGTGTGGAACCAGAATTGGTAAATCAGGTTCAACCCGCCGCAAAAGGCGACCATAAGTGGGTGGAAACCAACCAGCATAAGCGGCAGGCGGAATATGAAGGACAGGGCCAGCCAGCCGGTCCATGTCTGCCGCAGCGCGGTCGACAGATTGTAATGCTGGCTTGAGTGGTGGTTCACATGGCTTGCCCAGAACCAGCGCACCCGGTGCGCGGTGCGGTGGAACCAGTAATAGGCGAGATCGTCAAGGACGAAACAGGCGATCCATGCCCACCATGTCCACGGGATGGTCGCAAGCCGGAACTGGTATACCCACAGCATCGAAGCAAAAATCGCCCCGCCTGCGAATAAGCCAACAACACTATTGCCCAATCCGAACGACAGCGAACTCAGCGTGTCTTTGGGTTCATATTTTTCAGGTGCATTACGCCGCGCCCAGACCATTTCCACGAGGATCAGCAGGATGAAGGCTGGAACGGCGTAATCGACCGGATTGGGTAGTTCAGGCACGCACGAGCCTCCGCATACCGGCGGCCCAGATTTGCGCCGCCTCGCCCAGATTGAGTGTTACTTTTTCAGCGCCGGGCTCTCCGGTGCTAATCGTCAGAAAGCCTTGGTCGAGCCTTGTTTCCATTGCCGGATCAAGCAATCGACCCACCCAAGCTGCACCGTGGCGGCGCAATAACATTTGGTTGCCTTGCGCATCTTTCAACAGCGCACCGACGCCTGCGCGGTCGAGCGCGACTTCGGTTGCTTCGAACCCGTAAATCGCTTCATTCGCCAGCACTTTTGCATGGTCGGCATCTCGGATGCGCAAGTCGCCGCCCAGCCCCATACGGCCGGCAAGCCAAGCCACGCCGATGATCGCAATCAAAGATGCGCCCAATTTAGCAAGATCGATCCAAATCATGCTTGTGCCTTGAGCATATCCATCAGCGGACGGACCGGATTGATGTCATAGCCCGCCTTGGCCGCTATATTGGTCAGCGCATCGGGGTCACCGCCCTGGCTGGACTCGGCGAGCGCCCATAACAGGGTCGAGCGCGTGCCCGAGCGGCAATAGGCGAGCACCGGCCCATCCGCCTTTTCCAGCGCTGCGCTCATTGCCTTGACCTGCGGCTGGCTGAAACCGCTGTGGGTCACGGGAATTGCCACATAGTCCATCCCCGCCGACCGCGCTGCGCGCTCGATGGCGTTGCCCGGGGTCTGGTCTTCGGACTCGTCCTCGGGGCGGTTGTTGATCACCAGCGTCACCCCAAGCTTTGCAGCCTCGGCAATATCTTGCTCGGTGATTTGCGGAGAAACAAAAATATCGTTGGTCAATTGACGAAACATCGGCGCCTATCCTTCCACGGCTTCCCTTAGAACAGACAGAAAGGCTTCGCCATAGGCTTCAAGCTTGCGCGCGCCTACGCCGCTGATCAAGGCAAAATCGCTGAGGTTGGCGGGGCGCCGCTCGGCCAGCTCGCGCAGCGTTGCATCGTGGAAAATCACATAGGGCGGCACACCACCTGCCTCGGCCAGTTCGCGGCGCTTGCTGCGCAACGCCTCGAACAATGGGTCATTGACCGGGTTGGCTTCGCCGCGTCGTTCCTTGCGGGTCTTGGGTGGGATGACAATATCCAGCTTCATCTCGCCTTTCAGGATGGCGCGCGATGCCCCTGCCAGCATCAACCCGCCATGTTCGTTGGCAGTCAGATGCCCTTGTGCCTGTAAGGCTCTGGCGACCGGCTTGATCAGACGTGCCTCATCTCCCGAAACAATGCCGAACACGCTCAAATTGTCATGCCCGCGCGCCTCGATCCGTTCGTCGCTGCGGCCGGTGAGCACCTTTTCAAGATGGCCAACGCCGAAGCTCTGCCCTGTGCGATAGACGGCGGAGAGCAGTTTCTGCGCAATTTCGGTGGCGTCAACCACGCCGGGCGCGTCCAGACAATTGTCGCAATTTCCGCACGCGGCAGGCGGGCTTTCGCCAAAATGGCGCAGCAATATCGCGCGCCGGCATGCGGGGGTTTCGACCAACGCCGATAGCGCATCGATCCGTGTTTTCTCGGCAAGCTGGCGCGCCTCGGGCTGTTCCTTCAGCCGGTCGCGCGCGATAGAGAAATCGCCGGGCGACCAGAACAGATGCGCCACCGCCGGATCGCCGTCGCGACCGGCACGCCCGCTTTCCTGATAATAGGCCTCGATCGATTTGGGGATGCCCGCATGGGCGACAAAGCGGACGTCGGGCTTGTCGATCCCCATGCCAAAGGCAACGGTGGCGACCATCACCATATCTTCGCTGGCGACAAATTCGGCCTGCGCCGCTGCGCGTGAAGCGGGCTCCATGCCTGCGTGATAATAGCGGGTTTTGCGGCCGGTGCGCGCAATCAGCGCCGCCAGCTTCTCCGCACGGTCACGTGTTGTTGCATAAACAATGCCCGCCCCCGGCCAGCCCCGGATGGCAGAGGCAATCGCCGATCCCTTGCTGCTGGTGTTGGTGACCGCATAGCGGATATTGGGACGGTCAAAGCCCGAGACAATGGTGCCGCTGGCGGGAATGCCAAGCTGATGGGCAATGTCTTCGCGGGTGTGCGCGTCAGCTGTGGCGGTCAGTGCAAGCGAGAGGACGGGAAATTCGTCCATCAACCCGCGCAGCATCCGGTAATCGGGGCGGAAGTCATGCCCCCATTCGGACACGCAATGCGCCTCGTCGATGGCGAACAGCGCGATCTGCACCTCGCGCAACAGCCCTCGCAGATCGGCGGTGCTCGCACGTTCAGGGGCGATATACAACAGGTCAAGCTGCCCGCTGCGCAAACGCTCGACCGTTTCGGCGCGGTTGGTGTCTACAGACGTCAGCGTCGCCGCGCGGATGCCGACGGCCTCCGCAGCGCGCAACTGGTCGTGCATCAAGGCGATCAGGGGCGAAATGACGATGCAGGTGCCTTTGAGCATCACCGCCGGCAGTTGGTAACACAGCGATTTGCCCGCACCCGTCGGCATCACCGTCAAAGTGCTTTGCCCTGCCAACGTGCGGCTGACCACCTGTTCCTGCACGCCGCGAAATTCAGGGAATCCGAACACGCGGTGCAGCACGTCTACAGGTTCAAGCTGTTTTGCGTCCACGCTCATCGTGCCCAGCTGTAGGCGGCAAATTTCGTCAAGGATAGAGTGCTGTCCGGCCATCGGCGACTCGCTTGTGGATAGTAGAGCGAGCTGGAACATAATAAGAACTTATGGCATGTAAAGTCCCGCCCCAGTCATTCTACTCCGCAGCGACTGGCTCTTCTTCCTTCTCCGCCTGCTGGCGCGCCCACATTTCGGCGTAAAGCCCGTTTTGCGCCAATAACTGCGCATGAGTTCCGCGTTCGGCCACGCGGCCATGATCGAGCACTGCAATTTCGTCAGCATCGACAATCGTCGACAGCCGGTGTGCAATGACGATGGTGGTGCGCTGCTTTGAGACTTCGGACAATGTGTTCAGGATTTCCGCCTCGGTCCGACTGTCGAGCGCGCTGGTTGCCTCGTCCAAGATCAGCAGCGGCGGGTTTTTGAGCAGGGTGCGGGCAATCGCCACGCGTTGCTTTTCGCCGCCTGACAATTTCAGCCCGCGCTCGCCGACTTGTGTTGCATATTGCTGGGGTTGGGCGGCGATGAAACCGTGGATCTGCGCCCCGCGTGCAGCAGCTTCAATCTCGGCCTCGCTCGCACCTTCCCGGCCGTAGCCGATATTATAGCCAATGCTGTCGTTGAACAGCACGGTGTCTTGCGGAACGATGCCGATCGACGCGCGTAAGGAGGCTTGCGTCACGTCGCGGATATCTTGACCGTCGATGCGGATTGCGCCGCCGGTTACGTCGTAAAAGCGATAAAGCAGCCGCGCGATGGTCGATTTGCCTGCGCCTGATGGGCCAACTATTGCCAGCGTCTTGCCGGGATCGATACTCAAGCTCAACCCGTTCAATATCTGTCGTTCACCCTCATAGCCGAAGGTGACATTGTCAAATTCGACAGCACCACCCGCCACCGAGAGCGAAGTCGCGTTCGGCTTATCGGTGATTTCGGGGGCGGTATCGAGCAGGTCGAACATCGCCGCCATGTCGATGATTCCCTGACGGATCGTCCGATAGACCATTCCCAGCATGTCGAGCGGGCGGAACAGCTGCATCAACAGGGCATTCACTGTCACCACATCACCTGTACTGAACCGCCCTTGCGACCAGCCCCAGACGGTGAAGCCCATTGCCCCTGCCATCAACAGGTTGGTGATGAACGATTGGCCGATGTTCAGCCAGGCAAGCGAGTTTTCGGATTTGACCGCGGCAACTGCATAGCGCCGCGCAACCTTGCCATAATAGTCCGCCTCGCGCGCCTCGGCATTGAAATATTTGACGGTCTCATAATTGAGCAGACTGTCCACCGAACGTGCGACGGTCGCGGTGTCGAGCTCGTTCATTTCGGCGCGTAACGCGTTGCGCCATTCGGTCACCCGTTGCGTGAAAAACAGGTACAGGCCGATGATCATCACCGTCGGCACCACCAGCCACCAGCCCGCCTTGATCCAGAAATAGCTGAGCACCAGCGCCATTTCGATCACCGTCGGACCGATGTTGAACAGCATGAAATAGAGCATGACATCGATGCTCTTGGTGCCGCGCTCGATCACCTTGGTGACGGCACCGGTCCGCCGGTTCATGTGGAAGCGCATCGACAGCTGGTGCAAATGGGCAAAGACATGTTCAGCGAGTCGCCGTGTGGCCTCTTGGCCGACGCGCTCGAAAACCGTGTTGCGCAGATTGTCCGACAGCACCCCGCCAAAGCGCGATCCGGCATAGGCGACGACCAGTCCTATCGCCAGCCAGACCCCGCTTTGCATCCCCGGTGCCATGCGATCGATCGCCCAGCCATAGAGCAAGGCAGAGAGGAAACCGACGCCCTTCGACGCCAGCACCAGCGCCATGGAAAGCATGATCCGCCAGCGCAGCCCCGGCATGTCGCTGGGCCACAGATAGGGGACGAAGCGACGGAAGGTCTCGACAAAGCCGGCCTCGTCCTGCGGATCATCGCCGCTTTTTGTGTTTTGCCCCAGATGCTGCATCGCGCCCATATAGGGGCACGATGCCCAATCAGAAAGTGCCGCTGACGTTAAGCCTGTAAATCAGCCCATATTTGTTCGTGCCGGTGTGGGTGAAATCGACCGGACCGTCGCGCCGGTCGACATAGAAAACCTCGTCATAGCCCTCGGTCTGGCCCGCTAGATTGTAAACTTGCGCGCGCAATTTGAGGCCAAATATGTCCTTATGCTCGACGAAAACTCCCATCATAGGCCCCGTGCGATATTCACGGCTGTAATAGTCGAGACGGTAGAAGCCATAGTCGCTGCTATCATCTGCAGAGCCGCCCCAGGCCCAGTTGGAGCCCGGAATATCCTGACGGAACTCGACATTCCAGCCAACCCGTCCGCGATTGCTGATCGGGCGTTTTTCACCGGTCAGCGGGTCGCGCAAAGACACTGTCTGCAAGGCGAGGCCCGCATCCAGCTTTGCCCCTTTGAAACCGATGCTGTCGAGCAGGAAGCTGGAATTGACTTCGCCGCGCAGGCGCTTCGCGCTTTTCAGGTTTCCGGGGGCTTCTTCGGTCGCACTGAGCGGGATTTGGTCGACAATATCGCTGATCGCTTCCGCATCGATTTTCAGCTTGATTGATCCCACCTTGCCCAGTGAACGGTTGGCTTCAAAATTGAGCAACCAGCTTTGCGGCGGCACCAGCAAAGGGTTGCCTGCATTGCTGTTGCTGTTGCGGACATCGACCGAAGCCAGAAAGTCGAAGAAACTCAGCTGCAACACCTTGCGCTGCAATTTGGTGCTGATGTCAAGATTGGGTGCGGCCTTCCAAGCAAGCGACAACGATCCTTTTGGGCGCCAGAATTCACGGGTGATACCATTCAGGCCGCTGACCCCCAGACGGCTATATTCGCCGCCCAAAGTCGCCTGCAATGTCAGATTGGCGGCAATTGGTCGTCCGTAGGACAGGATCACCTGTCCGCGTTTCTCCTCGACTTTCGCAGTCGCATTGGGCAACGGAACGGGATGGAACATGCCGACATTGTCCATCTGGAAAAATTCGGATTCAGCATCAAGATAGTTATACGCCGCTTCGGCAGAAATCTGCCAATCGGTCTTGCCCGCTTTCCAGCGATATTCGGCGCGACCCACACTTTCGCCTTCGTCGATCACCTGGTTGAATATCTGTCCGCTGGACTGCGATCCATCGACCGGATCGGCGCGGAACAGATTTTTGAAGGGGCTATGTTCAAAGCGGTGAAAACCGATCAGTTTCAGCCGACCGCCGCCAAGGGCAAAGTCATAATCTGCGCCAAGTTCGAAATTCCATTCATCTTCTGAATCGCGGCGCAACTCTGCAATATCGGCAAAGCCGCTCTCATGTTTCAGATAATCGGACTTGCGACGAAATTCGAAAAATTCGAGCGCGGCGTTGGCATTGAGGATGGAGCCGCCGTCACTTTTAAGCGTGTAGGTACCGGCCAAGCGTGGCCGATCACCGTTGAACTGGCCGCGCGTATCGCGGGTAAATAACAACTGTCCGGACGCATTGCGGCCAATTTCCTCACCCCAGCCACCGCCGCGAAAGCCGTTATTGTTGTTGATGCCGAGCGTGAAGTCGCCTTTGCCCAGTTTGCCTGACAAATTGACTTCACCGCTGAGCCAGAATGTATCAACCCGCTTCCGAAACTGCGGCTTCCACGCGAAATTGCCTTGCAGTGAATCAGCCTTGGTAACGACATTGAGGACCTGGCCGTTCAAACCCGAAATATCGAGCTTTGCGCCATCGACGATTTCAAGACGCACCACCGATGACGCTGCAATGCGGGCCAGCGCTGTTTCGGCATCGTTGCTTTTGCCGGTGATACGCTGACCATTGATCAGCACATTCTGGCTGGCTTCGCCCAAACCGCGATCGCCGCTGACCTGACTGATCTGAAAACCCGGAATTTGCCCCGCCATGTCGAGCGCGGTGCGCGGTGCGAAGCGGGCGAACTGAGCGACATCATAGATGCGGCGATCATTTTCGATTGTGGGCTCGAGGTTCGCTTGCACCACCGGCGTGGTCGACGCTTCGGTGTCGGCCATCGCCATCGCTGGAGTTGCAATCCAAATCGAACCAACGAGCGTCAGGCCCGCCTTGAGCGTCTTGTTTGAAACCGGCACGCAATTTCCCTCCCACGCGGCGATGATATCGCCATTCTCTACCGGCTCCCTTAGCTAGAAGTTAGGAGGGGCTTTGCGCTGTAGGACAGTTGTAATCGATCAGTAGTGGATATCGCACGACAAACTACATCCGCCCGGACATCAGCAACCAAGTCGCGAGCAGATTCATCAGCGTATAAACGCCGTAGAAGGCGGCGGCGAGCAGTGATCCGTCTTGCGCGAAGAACAGTGCGCTTAAAAGTATCCCGAATTCAAGAACATAGCTGCCCTGTTTACCCAGATAGCGGCCGAAATAAAGCTTGGTATCCTCAACAAAGGGATGGCCGGATTCGATCACGGCCTTGTGCATCGCGAAGTTGGCTATGCCAAAGGCGAAGCACAATATGACGTACATCACCGCCGTTCCCTCATTTGCCCGCAGTCGCCGGAGCTGCCTTGTCGGGGCGCAGACTGCTGCCCGCCCGGCCTTCGCGCAGCGACGAAAACCAAGTCGCCGGGTTGAGCGTGGTCGAACCATCGACCGAGAAGGTGATGATCTCCGCGCGGCCGCCGATCCGGTCCCACGACACCGGCCCACCCAGTCCATCGGGGCCAGCAACGCGGCTGTCGGCGCTGTTATCGCGGTTGTCGCCGAGCAGATAGACATGGCCCGCCGGAATTTTGACCGGCGCAATATCGTCGGCCGTGCTGCGCAGCGCATCGATCACGTCATAAGACACACCATTGGGCAGTGTTTCGCGCACGATCATGACATTGCAGTGAAGCCTGCCATCGCTGTCTCGTGACAAGGCGCCGGGAAACTCGGCTTCGGTGCAGGGGTTGTTGGCATCAACAGGAAGGTCGCGCACCGGCTGGGTTTCCTGCTTCACGGGCTTGCCGTTCAGGAACACCTGCCCCTCGCGCAGCTCAATGGTTTCGCCGGGAAGCCCGATCACGCGCTTGATATAATCCTGTGCTTTGCCCTCGGGCGTCAGGATGACGATGTCACCGCGTTCGGGCATTTTACCCCAAACACGGCCTTTGCTCGGCGGCAGCAGATAGGCGAAAGAATCGACTTCCTCGCCCAGCAGATAATAGCGGACCATCGCCATCGGATTGGGAATGGTCGGCGAAACATGGCTCCAGCCATAGGCATATTTGGAAACGAACAGCCGGTCGCCTACCAGCAGCGTCGGCATCATCGAGATTGAGGGGATGTAGAAGGGCTTGGCGATGAAGCTGTGGAATGTCAGCACCGCGATCAGCAGCCAGAACAGCCCCTTTATCTCTGACCACAAAGCAGCGAGCCATCCCGACTTCTCAGCCTGCGGCGCGGGGGCCGGTGCTTCGCCGGTATTGGAGGCAGGATTTACAGTCTCGTTTTCGCTCATGGTCTCGTTTTCGGTATTGCCTCGATAATCACAAAAGCCTGCGCCCAGGGATGATCGTCGGTCAGGGTCAGATGAATCCGCGCCTCATAGCCGTCTGGAACCATTGCGTCGAGACGCGCTTTTGCCCCTCCGCTCAGCGCCAGCGTGGGTGCTCCCGACGGTGCATTGACCACGCCGATGTCCTTCATGAACACGCCGCGTTTGAAGCCGGTGCCGACGGCCTTCGAAAACGCCTCCTTTGCGGCAAAGCGTTTGGCATAGGTGCCAGCGGCCGTGAACGGGCGTCGTGCCGCCTTGGCATTTTCCACATCGGTAAAGACCCGCGCCTTGAAACGCTCGCCAAAGCGGTCGAGCGAATGCTGGATGCGCTCGATATTGCACAGGTCGGAGCCGAGACCGATGATCATGGCTCCGCGCCTTTCGCCGCCTGTTGATCGATTCCCCCAATCAGCAAAGGCTGCAAAAGCGTCAAAAGCGACGCATTACTATATGTATAAAAAGCAGATGATCCGCGCGCGCCGACTGATCGACCGGAGCGATCAATGAAGGGGCATAGGAAGGGCAGAGAACAGAACATGCCCCGGGTTAAAGCAGGAAAATGCCGAGTAGGAAAGCCGCAGGCGACAGCCGCCAATTTGCAAAAGCGACACCGGCTTTATTTGGCCTCGCCGCTTTCGGCCTCCGCTGCAAATTCTGCGGCAATTGCGACATCCGCCTTTTCCAGCGGGCTTTGCTTGCCATAGCGCTTTTCCGCGACAAGCGCTTCTGCCGCCCATGCCTTGGCGGCGTTCAGCGCTATCTTCTTGCGGTTTTCCAGCGGCTCGTTCTCGGCTTTTTCACGTTGCAGTCTTTCCTGCTCCAGACAAAAGGCGGCAGAAATCTGCACGCTCTAACGCTTCATATTTTCAAGGCCCGGCACCACACCGCGTTTGTCGGAAGGGGCTGAGGCATTGGTTTTTGGCTTTACGGCTTTGGGCTTGCGAACCTCTCGGTTCGATTTTTTCTGCGATTTCGCCATGGCATAGACCTTTCACGGTTCGATTATGGGAAGAGGGATGTGCCTGTCAGGCCGCGACACAGTCGGGTTGGTGCAAAAGGGGATCGGCTTTCGGTGATTGATAAACATTTGCCGCAGCGGTGCGCAGATGCGTTTCGAGCAAAGTCAGGATTTGCGGATCTGCTTCGGCATCGAATTTGCGGGCGAACAGATCGGTGCTATTCTGCAATTGCCCCAAATCGCGAACGTCATAATTGCGCGGGCGCAGCTTTATGTCGCCATCGGGCACCCAGTCGATCATCCGCAGATCATCGTTCATGACGATTCCTTGATCGCCGCTGTTCATGATCACGGTCTGGAAAAAGGCCTCATCGGCAATGAAGCTGTTGCGGTAAAATGTCTTGAACCGTTCTGCGCGCGGATCATGGCAGACAAATTCGCAGAAGCTGCGGGTTACCGCTTTCCACTGCGTGCCTATGAACGGAGTGTCGCCGGACAGGAAGGGACGCGAAACGCCAGTGGCGTTCATCTTGCCATTTTCTTCGATGAAATGATGGCTGACCCGGTTCAGCGTGTCGGGGCGTTCCTTGGCCTGATCAAGCGCGCGGATAAATTGCTTGCCCGGATTGGCGGCAAAAAACTGGCGGATATAGTCTTGGCTCTTGAGCGGAAAATCCTGCCCCGACAAATTGATATAATGCGTCCAGTTCTCGCCCATTTCAAGCAGGCGGGCCATGCCGCGCAGTTCGGCCTCGACAAGGCTGTATCCGCCCCACAGCGCATCCCTGGGTTCAAGCAAATCGACACCCTGATAGGGTGCGAGAAAGTCGGCAATCTCTTCAGACAGGGCGACGCCCGAGCTTTTGTCGACATGGATGACATAGTGGTTTCCCGGCGCGTAAATGGCCTGGAAAAGGCGTTTGAATTGTGCCGGATATCGATGCACAAGCAGAAAATAAGCAATCATGGGGCGGACCTCGTCAAACCGCCCATGTCAGGCTGTCGAAACCCCTGAGACGGCGATTGCGTTCCTGCCTCAGGAAAGCCAATCAAACAAATTTCTGATCAAAAAGAGGCACCGCCGGACAGAATTGCGACCAAATGGGCGCAACAGCGTTTGCCTGATATGGTTATGATGGCAGCCTATTACAAGGCGAGGCGGTCGTTAATTCACGACGCTACCTACCCTCAACGCGCGGCATCCATCAATGTTCGCATCCGGCGCACGCTTTCTTCCAGCCCGATGAAGATTGCCTCACCCACCAGATAATGGCCGATATTGAGCTCTGCGAGTTGCGGGATGGCGGCGATCGGCTGGACATTTTCGAAAGTCAGGCCGTGACCGGCATGGGGTTCGATGCCGTTTTTGACCGCGAGGGCGGCAGCGTCGGCGATGCGTTTCAGCTCGACCTCGATGCCCGCTGCATCGCCATCGAGCCACAGATGCGCGTAGCGTCCGGTGTGGAGCTCGACCACCGGCGCGCGCAGCCGCATCGCGGCCTCAATCTGGCGCGGGTCGGGTTCGATAAACAGGCTGACGCGGATATTGGCGTCGTTCAACCGCGATACGATGGGGGCGAGGTGGTTATGCTGTCCGGCGGCGTCCAGCCCGCCTTCAGTAGTGCGTTCCTCGCGCCGTTCGGGAACGATGCAGGCGGCGTGCGGTTTGTGACGCAACGCGATTTCCAGCATTTCCTCGGTCGCCGCCATTTCAAGGTTCAAGGGCAGGTTGGTTGCCGCTTGAATACGCGCCAGATCGCTGTCGCGGATATGCCGCCGGTCCTCGCGCAGATGCGCAGTAATGCCATCGCCGCCGACTGCCGCCACAATTTCCGCTGCGCGCACCGGATCGGGATGGTCGCCCCCCCGCGCATTACGGATGGTGGCGACATGGTCGATGTTGACGCCTAGCCTCAATGCAGCGGACATGATCGCTTAGGCTTTCCGGCTGCCCGGCTTGACCGCAGGAATAGCAGCCAGTTCGGGCGGTACCTCTTCGGGCGCATAGGTCGGAAAGTTGAATTCGATCAACGGGAAGAAGGGTACGCCCAAATCGGCGGTGCCTGCCGAACGATCGACAACCGCTGCCGCTGCAATCACTTCGCCGCCCTCGGCTGTGATCGCCTTGATAGCTTCGCGCGATGACAGGCCGGTGGTGACGACGTCTTCGACCAGCAGAATTTTCTGCCCCGGCTGCAGGGCAAAACCGCGGCGCAGGCCGAACACGCCTTCGGGGCGTTCGACAAACATGGCGTCCACGCCCAGCGCGCGACCCATTTCGTGACCGATGATCAGCCCGCCCATCGCCGGTGACACCACCGCTTCGATCGCGGCTTTAATTTCGCGCGGGATTTTTTGCGCAATCGCCATTGCGATACGTCCAGCGCGTTCGGGGTTCATCAACACCCGTGCGCATTGCAGATAGTTTCCGCTATGGCGTCCCGAGGAGAGCAGAAAATGCCCTTCTAGCAAGGCGCTGGCAGCGCGAAATTCCGCCAGAATTTCGTCTTCGGTCATGATCGGGGGCAATCCTGTTTCTGTTCGTCGCTGCAAATGCAGCCTGATATCCGCAATTAGGAGCAAAATAGCGGCAAAGAAATGCAAAAATTGGGGTTGAGGGTGCTTGAGGCTTGTGCCAAGCGCTCCTATAAGCCGCTCAAATTCGCGTCTGGCGGGTTGCCACATTCGATATTCTGGCGAAGATTTCGCACCAAGGTTACGGGGCTAAAGTAATGAATATATTGAAAAAACTGGTTCTGGTGTTGGGGCTGGCTAGCATGCCCGCACTGGTTGCGGCGCAAGCGCCGAATCCCGCTCCTGCCCCGGCTGCTGCCGAAGCAAAAGCGGTTGCAGCCCCTGTTGCAACGGCTCCGACGGTCGCTCCGGTGGCAGAAAAGGCCGCAACCGATGCTGCAAAACCTGCAGCAGCTACCGATGGTTCGCTCCCCGGTTATACCCCGATGAAGCCGACCCCGGGCGTCGGCATGCCGGTTGATCGCGGTGTCGACTTTCAGGACCAGTACAGCGCCAACGGCCATTATGCGAAATGGATCAACAATGTGGTGCTGCTGCCGTTGATCACGGTGATCGCGCTGCTCGTGCTGGCGCTGTTGCTGTGGGTGGTCGTTCGCTTCCGCCGCGCTGCCAACCCCAATCCGTCCAAAACCACGCACAACACCGTGATCGAAATTGTCTGGACCTTGATCCCCGTTTTGATTCTGCTGGGCGTCGCCTATCCTTCGCTCGATCTGGTCGCCAAGCAGTTCAAGCCCGCACCGAAAGAGGCGGTCACGGTCAAAGTCACCGGCTACCAATGGTATTGGGGCTATGCCTATCCCGACCATGGCGGGTTCGAAGTGGTTTCGAACATGCTCAAGGAAAAGGATGAGGTTAAACCCGGCGAACGCTTCCGCACCGACAATGACGGGCCCAAGCTGCTGGCTGCAGACAACCGTCTGGTCGTTCCCGCTGGCGTTCCGCTGCGTTTGCAGATCACCGCCGCTGATGTGATTCACAGTTTTGCTGTTCCGGCCTTCTGGTTCAAGCTTGATGCTGTTCCGGGACGTCTGAACGAAAAAGCGCTGACGATCGAAAAGCCCGGCGTTTATTTTGGCCAATGCTCCGAGCTTTGCGGCGCCCGCCATGCTTATATGCCGATTGTGGTTGATGCACTGCCGCCCGAACAGTTCGCTGCCTGGGTGAAGGCAAAGGGCGGTGCAATGCCCGGCGAGAAGGCCGCTGACGCTGCTGCCGCGCCCGCTGCTCCCGCTGCAAACGACAATGCCAATGCTGCCGCACCCGCTGCGGCCACGAAATAAGATATAAGATAGAGGTCGACCATCATGACGACGATTGCCGCACATCCAACCGACCATCATGACCATGCGCATGATGATCACAAGCCCAGCTTTTTTGCGCGTTGGTTCATGTCGACCAACCATAAAGACATCGGCACGCTCTATCTGATCTTCGCAATTTTTGCGGGCGTCATTGGTGGCTTGATTTCGGGGCTAATGCGTCTGGAACTGGCCGAACCCGGCATTCAGTATCTGACCAGCTGGGCGTCGATGATGAAGGGCTCGGGCGCTTCGCTCGATGAAGCCTATCATATGTGGAACGTGCTGATCACCGCGCACGGCCTGATCATGGTGTTCTTCATGGTCATGCCGGCAATCATTGGCGGTTTCGGCAATTGGTTTGTGCCGCTGATGATCGGCGCGCCCGACATGGCCTTCCCCCGGATGAACAATATCAGCTTCTGGCTGACCGCTGTTGCCTTCATCATGCTGCTGGGCTCGACCTTCGTTCCTGGCGGTACCGGGCTTGGTGCCGGTACCGGCTGGACGGTCTATGCGCCGCTTTCAACCTCTGGTTCGGTTGGCCCTGCGGTCGATATGGCGATCTTTTCGCTCCACTTGGCGGGTGCTGCCTCGATTTTGGGCGCAGTCAACTTCATCACCACCATCTTCAACATGCGCGCGCCGGGGATGACCTTGCACAAAATGCCGCTGTTTGTCTGGTCGGTGCTGGTCACAGCCTTCCTGCTACTGCTCTCGCTGCCCGTTCTGGCTGCGGCAATCACCATGCTGCTGGTGGACCGCAATTTCGGCGGTGCCTTCTTTGATGCTGCCGGTGGCGGTGACCCCGTTCTTTACCAGCATCTCTTCTGGTTCTTCGGCCACCCCGAAGTGTACATCATGATCCTGCCGGGCTTCGGCATCATCAGCCAGATCGTTGCAACTTTCAGCCGTAAGCCGGTCTTCGGTTATCTCGGCATGGCTTATGCGATGGTCGCCATTGGCGTGGTCGGTTTCGTCGTCTGGGCGCACCACATGTACACCACCGGGATGAGCGTCGAAGTGAAGATGTACTTCACGGCGGCGACGATGGTGATCGCGGTGCCAACGGGTATCAAGATTTTCAGCTGGATCGCCACCATGTGGGGCGGCTCGCTCTCCTTCAAGACTCCGATGGTCTGGGCGCTAGGCTTCATCTTCATGTTCACCGTTGGTGGCGTGACCGGCGTTGTCCTTGCCAATGGCGGCGTCGACGATAACCTGCACGACACCTATTATGTGGTCGCGCACTTCCACTATGTGCTGTCGCTGGGCGCGGTGTTCGCGCTGTTCGCGGGCTTCTATTACTGGTTCGGCAAAATGTCGGGTCGGATGCTCAACGAATTCCTCGGCCATCTGCATTTCTGGGTGTTCTTCGTCGGCGTGAACATGCTGTTCTTCCCGATGCACTTCCTCGGTCAGCAGGGCATGCCGCGTCGCTATCCTGACTATCCCGATGCCTTTGCACACTGGAACGAAATTGCCTCTTATGGCTATGCGGTTCTGGGCGTTGGCGTATTGATCTTCTTCGTCAATGTGTTCTGGTCGCTCGCGGCTGGTCGCAAGGCGGAAGGCAATTATTGGGGTGAAGGTGCGACCACGCTCGAATGGACATTGTCGAGCCCGCCGCCGTTCCACCAGTTCGAAACGCTGCCGGTTATCAAATAAACGGCGGCCAAATCCCCGCCCTATGGTCAGTCCGTGGGGCGGGATTTTGGAAATGACAGAATGACAAGCGTGACAACGGACATCAGTCTTCCTGCCGATTGGCGGGATTTCTGGGCGCTGACCAAGCCCCGGGTGATGTCGCTTGTCGTGTTCACCGCGCTCTGCGGCCTGCTGGCGGCACCGGGATCGATCCATCCGATACTCGGCTTTACCGCGATCCTGTGCATCGCGGTCGGTGCGGGTGCGTCAGCCGCGCTCAACCAATGGTATGAAGCCGACATCGACGCCAAGATGAAACGGACCGCGAACCGTCCATTGCCTGCGGGCCGGATGGATCGCGAATCGGCGTTTCAGTTCGGCATCGGGCTGTCGGCCTTTTCGGTCGGGGTGATGGGGGTCGCGGTCAACTGGCTATCGGCGGGCATTCTTGCCTTTTCGATCTTCTTCTACGCCGTGGTTTACACCATCTGGCTGAAGCGCTCGACCCCGCAGAATATCGTGATCGGCGGCGCGGCCGGTGCCTTCCCGCCGGTAATCGGATGGGCAGCCGTGACCGGCGATGTCACTTTGCTGCCGGTGTTGATGTTCGCGCTGATCTTCCTGTGGACCCCTCCGCATTTCTGGTCGCTCGCGCTCTATGTAAAGCCCGACTATGCCGCTGCGGGTGTGCCGATGATGCCGGTAACCGCCGGGCAAAAATCGACGCGAAACCAGATTTTCTTTTACAGCTGGATCATGGCGGCGTCTGCACTCGCACCATGGGCGCTGGGCATGACCGGGCTGATCTACGGCATCCCGGCGATGCTGTTGACTTTGGTATTTCTCGCTCTGGCCTTTTCGGTGTGGCGCAATCCGGCGATGGAAACCAGCGCGATGAAGCCTGAAAAGCGCCTGTTCGGCTGGTCGATCCTTTACCTGTTCCTGATGTTCGCATTGCTGGCTGTGGACCGGATGGTGCTGGCATGAGCGAACAGCCCGAAATGCTGACCCCCGAACAATCGGCTCAGGTGCGTGCGCGCCAAAAGGGGCGGGCCAAAATATTGGGATTGATCCTTGGTGCGCTCGCCATACTTTTCTACGCGATAACGATTGTTAAGATCGGGGCCGGATCATGACCGCGCTTACATCAACGCCCAACAATCTGCGCACCGCGTTAATGGCGGGCAGCATCGCGCTGGCAATGGTTGGAATGGGTTTCGCTTCGGTTCCGCTTTATCGCATCTTTTGCCAAGTCACGGGCTTTGGCGGTACCACAATGCGCATCAGCGAAGCGGAAGCCGCGACGGTTCAGGCCGTCAACAAGACGATCGTTGTCCGTTTCGACGCCAATATGCGCGGGCTGCCTTGGGAGTTCAAACCCGAACGACCCACCGAAACAGTCACCATCGGCGCGCGCGACATGACGATTTTCCTTGCGAAAAATCTGTCCGATCATCCAGTGACCGGAACCGCGACCTTCAATGTCAGCCCCGCACAGGCCGGACAATATTTCAGCAAGGTGCAATGCTTCTGCTTTACCGAGCAGACGCTGAAACCCGGCCAGCAATTGCGCATGCCGGTGGTTTATTATGTCGATCCGAAGATTCTTGACGATCCTGATACCAAGGATGTCGAGGAAATCACGCTAAGCTATACCTTCTACCCGGTGGACGAGCCGGGGAAGGGAAGCTAAGGCTAAACCAGATACGTAGAGTCAGGGAATAGGGAAGCAAGTCATGGCCGGTGCCAAGAACCACGATTATCATATCCTTCCGCCGAGCATCAATCCGCTGATCGGATCGTTTGCGGCGCTCACCATGTTCTTCGGACTGGTGATGATGTTCCAGCCCAAGGTGTTTGGCGGCTATGGCAGCCTTGTATTTGGTGGTGGCCTGATCGCTGTGCTCTACACTTTCTGGACATGGTGGTCGGACGTTATCAAGGAAGCCCATGCCGGCGACCATACCCCGGTGGTTTCGTTGCACCTGCGCTATGGTATGATCCTGTTCATTGCCTCTGAAGTGATGTTCTTCGTTGGCTGGTTCTGGGCATGGTTCGACTTTTCGCTGTTCCCGGTGCCGCTGGAAATCGTCCGTGATCCCGAAACGCATGCGCTGACCATCACCAACCTGTTTGGTCAGGATGGCGCGGCGGCTGCAACGCAGTTTCCGGCAAAGGGCATGGAAGTGTTCGACGCCTTTTCGCTGCCTTTGCTCAACACGCTGATCCTGCTTTGCTCGGGCACCACGGTCACCTGGGCACACCACGCGCTGATCCACGGCGACCGCAAGGGATTGATCAATGGCTTGTGGGTCACGGTCATTCTCGGCGCGCTGTTCTCGTGCATTCAGGCTTATGAATATTCGTCTGCGCCCTTCCCCTTCGGCGGACTGAACTATGGCTCTGCCTTTTACATGGCGACCGGTTTCCACGGCTTCCACGTGCTTGTCGGAACGATCTTCCTGATCGTTTGCCTCGCCCGTGCCTATGCCGGTCACTTCACGCCGAAGCAGCATTTCGGTTTCGAAGCGGCAGCATGGTATTGGCACTTCGTCGATGTCGTATGGCTGTTCCTCTTTGTCGTCGTCTATGTCTGGGGCGGCTGGGGCGCGCCGGTCCACGCCTGATCGGGCGGATATGACGGAAATCCAAAATAAGGAAGGGCAGCCTGGCTTGGTTCAGGCTGCCCTTCTTGGTCTCTGCCCCGAATGCGGAGCCAAAACGCTCTATGGCGGGCCGGCGAGCTTCTCGGACAAATGCAGCGCCTGCGGGCTCGACTATTCGTCGTTCAATGTCGGTGACGGTCCGGCGGCGATTCTGACATTGGTGCTTGGCGCGTTGATCGGCGCGCTGGCGATCAGCTTCGACATTGCGGTTCGTCCACCCTTTTGGGTGCATGTGATCATCTGGGTGCCGCTAACCTGCCTGATGGTGGTCGCGTCGCTGCGCGTGACCAAAGGCGCGCTGCTGATTGCCGAACATCGCAATCGAGCGGTAGAGGGCAAGCTGGCGGAGCAGGACGAGGAGGCGTGATGCCGCGCTTTCCGGTTATCTCAACCATCATCGTTGCACTGGCAGTGGCAACGATGATCGGGCTTGGTATCTGGCAGTTGCAGCGCAAAGGCGAGAAGGAGGCGCTGCTAGCGCTCTATGCCGCCAATGCTACCAAACCGGCGATGGCCTTTCCAGAAATCGGTCCAGTCTCGGACGACGCATTGTTCCGCCAATCGTCAGCCACTTGCATGAAGGTGGTCGAATGGCGCAGCCAATCGGGTCGCGATAACACGGGCAAGCCGGGAATACTTTACATTGCCGAATGCCAGACCGGCGCCGACGGCCCGGGCTTGCTCGCGGCAATGGGGGTTGCGGACCGGCCCAATCTGAAACCCGACTGGAACGGTGGCATAGTCAGCGGAATGATCGTGACCGAACCCGATCATTACAGCTTCCTCGAACGCGCCTTTGGCGTGATCCCGACGCCCAACCCGATGCTGGTGTCTGCCAATGCTGTGTCCGGATTGCGAACGCCTGCAAAGCCTGATCCGGCTGGCATTTCGAACAACCATCTGTCCTATGCGCTGCAATGGTTCTTCTTCGCAGCCGCTGCTTCGGTTATCTATGTGCTGGCATTGCGCAAGCGGCAGGCGAAAAATTGAGCATACCAGCCGACGCGTTTTTCTACATTGTCGCTGCCATTGCCGTCATATTGGTCGGGCTGGGCAAGGGTGGCTTTGCCGGGCTGGGTGCAGCGGCGATGCCGATCATGACATTGGCGATTGATCCGGTCAGCGGCGCTGCAATCCTGCTGCCGCTCTTCATTGTACAGGACGCAGTCGGGGTCTGGGCGTTTCGCAAGAGTGTGGATTGGCGGTTGCTTGGCTGGATGTTGCCGGGGGCGGCGGTGGGAACCTTCCTCGGCTGGCTGCTTGCGGCAAGCGTTGCGGTCTGGGTGGTCGAGGCGGCTGTCGGCGCGATAGCCATTGCCTTTGGCGCGAACCGGTTGCTGGCAGTGCGCGGAGGCGGGATGCGGTTGGCAAAGCCACAGCCAGAACCGGTCGGGCTATTCTGGGGTGGGGTGTCGGGCTTTACCAGCCAAATCGCGCTTGCAGGCGGGCCGCCCTTTCAAATCTGGGCGCTGAGCCGCAATCTGCCGCGCGATGTCTTTGTCGGCACCAGCGCGCTGTTCTTTGCCGCGATCAACTGGCTAAAGGTGCCCGCCTTTTTTGCGCTGGGCCAATTTACCGAGCGCAACGGTACATTGTCGCTGCTGTTCCTGCCGTTGGCGATTGCCAGCACCTTTGCCGGTGTCTGGCTGGTTCGCCGCATTGCGGCAGAGCGCTTCCTGACCGCGATCAATCTGTTGATGGTCGCGGTCGGGGCAAAGCTGCTATGGAATGCGTTTGGCTGAGCCCTATTTCGGCGAAAGCACCATCAGCATCTGGCGGCCTTCCATGCGGGGATAGGCTTCAACCTTTGCGGTTTCCGCCATGTCCTCGGCAACGCGTTGCAGCAAGGCCATGCCCAGCTGCTGGTGCGCCAGTTCGCGGCCACGGAAGCGCAATGTTACCTTCACCTTATCGCCATCACCGATGAATTCGATGATCTTTTTCATCTTCGTCATATAGTCATGATCATCGATGTTGGGACGCATCTTGATCTCTTTGATCTCCTGCGTTCTCTGGCTCTTGCGGGCGAGATTGGCCTTTTTCTGGGCCTCATATTTGAATTTGCCGACGTCGAGGAATTTGCAGACTGGCGGGTCGGCGTTGGGCGATACTTCGACCAGATCGAGGCCGACTTCAGCTGCTTGGGCAATTGCTTCGCGAGTGTACATCACCCCAGATTCTCGCCTTCATCGTCAATTACGCGAACTTTTTCGCTCTGGATGAATTCATTATAGCGCGGTCCACTTTTGACCGGTGGCGTGTTCATGCGCCGTGAGACTGGGGCAGCGATAGCAATTACTCCTTTGTTTCAGATAGGCGGCCCTTACCGCCAAATTCCCTACAAATAAAGGGGCGATGCTTGGCGGCGGCGCTTTTGTAAAGCGGCGTTGCAGCGGAGCAACGCCTGTTCATGTGGCAAGCCTGACGACAGCGGCAATTCCGGCCACGCCCAACAGCACCCCGACAATGCTTCGCCACACCGGTTCCGAGATTGTGCCAAAGGCCTTTGTCCCCATCCAGTTGCCAACCAGCACGGCGGGAAAGAGCAGGGCAGAAAGCAGCAAAATCGCCCAATCGACACTGCCCAGGGCAATGGCGGACAGCGTGCCTGCAATTGCGGTAGCGAAGAAAATCAGCAGCATCGACGCCCGCGAGACGACTGGCGGCAATTTGCGGCGCAGGTAGAAGGGGACAACCGGCGGACCCGGCATCGCGGCAAAGCCGGTGAGGATTCCCGCAGCGATGCCGGTCAATGCGACTTCCAACCGGCCCGGTACCGCACCCTCGCGCGCGGGCAACAGCACCAGCAGAAACGCCCCGATGGCAATCAACGCAATCAGCAGCCGGGCGAGATCGGGCGCGGTAACACCCAAGGCCCAAAGCCCCAGCGGCGTTGCCAGCATCGCGATGACCGCGATTGGAATGGCGCTTGCCGTCTCTGCATCGGCATGGATTTTGCCAATGCCAACAGGGCCAATGAACAATTGCAACAGGATCGCCACCACCACCGCCTGCGCCGGTTCGATCACCAGCCCCAGCAAAGGCACAAGGATGATCGCCATGCCAAAGCCGGTGAGGCCACGGATGGCGGCTGCACCAAAGGTCATGGTGAGCGCAAAGAGGAAAGGATTAACGGCGAGGGGGAGGGTCATTGCTCGCCCTTCCCGCGCAAAGTCACCAGCCAGACATCGGGATGCGCGCCATAACGCAGCGGCAGGATCGAGGTGCCGAGTCCAGCCCCTACAAAAACCCGCTGCCCCTTATCGTTGATCGCTCCACAGCCAAAACGATCCCCATAGCGTGAGACATAGCTGATCGGACCATAAAGCGGCAGCACGATCTGCCCGCAATGGGTGTGGCCCGCAAAGACAGCGGCGACCGGCGACGGCAGGGCAGGGACGACATCGGGGCTGTGCGTCACCAATATGCGGGGTTTTGCGGGAAGCATATCCATTGCGCTAAAGGTGGCGGGGACATCGTCATGGTTCGAGAAATCGTCATCGACCCCGCCAATGACCAACGGCCCACGCGCAATCGCTTCGTTCTTCAGCACCGCGATGCCGCCCTTGCGCAGCCCCGCCTCGATAGCCTTGGGGTCAAACCAATGGTCGTGATTGCCAAGCGCTGCGACCGTACCCAGCCGCGCCTTAAAACTATGCAAGGGGGCAGTGACTTCGCCGGGCGTATAGATATGCGTCGCCAGTCTTTTCTCGCTGACCAGATCGCCTGGGATTAGCACCAAATCGGGTTTCAGCCGGTTGAGATCCGCAACGATCCGCGCCAGCCTTTCAGGCGGCATATCCGGTCCAGCGGCATGGGTGTCGGAGAGCAGCAGCACCTTCAGCGGCGGCTCGCCCGCTGGCCAGTTATCGACCTCCACCGTCGCGCGGTGGACAATGGGGTCGCGGGTGGCGTTCCAATAGCCTTTGCCCAGCAAGGCAAGCGTCAGCAAAAGCAGGATCGCGGTCCAGCGCAGCCAGCGGCGTTTGGTTGGGATGCTCCGACCGCTCAACCCCGCAAATCCGGCGCTGCCGCCTCGGCCACCAGCATCGCAATGGCATCCTCAACGCTCATAATCCGCTGGCCTTCCTGCCCCAGCGTGCGGATCGCGACTTTGCCTTCCTCGGCCTCGCGGTTGCCGACCACCAGCAGGTGCGGGACTTTCGCGAGGCTGTGTTCGCGTACCTTATAGTTGATCTTCTCGTTTCGCAGGTCGGTCTCGACACGGATCCCCGCTGCCGCCAGCTTCGCGGTCACTTCGTTCGCATAAGCATCGGCGTCGGAGACAATCGTCGCCACCACTGCCTGCACGGGCGCGAGCCAGACCGGAAAGCGTCCGGCATAATGTTCGATCAAAATGCCGATAAAGCGCTCGTACGACCCAAAGATCGCGCGGTGCAGCATCACCGGGCGGTGCTTGCCGCCATCTTCGCCGACATAGCTGGCGTCCAGCCGCTCGGGCAGCACCCGGTCGGACTGGATCGTGCCAACCTGCCAGGTGCGGCCAATCGCGTCGGTCAAATGCCATTCGAGCTTGGGCGCGTAAAAAGCGCCTTCGCCGGGCAGTTCTTCCCAGCCATATTCTTCGGTCGCCAGCCCTGCCTTGACCACGGCGTCGCGCAGTTCATTCTCCGCCTTGTCCCAATCGGCGTCGCTGCCGAAACGCGCCTCGGGGCGCAGCGCCAGCTTGATCGAATAGGTAAAACCGAAATCCTTGTAGATACGGTCGGCAAGCGCGCAGAACTCCTGCACTTCCTCGACAATCTGGTCTTCGCGGCAGAAGATATGGGCATCGTCCTGCGTGAATTGCCGCACGCGCATCAGCCCGTGCAGCGCGCCATGCGGCTCGTTGCGGTGGCAGCAGCCATTTTCGTATATGCGCAAAGGCAGGTCGCGGTACGACTTGATCCCCTGACGGAAGATCAGGACATGCGCCGGACAGTTCATCGGCTTCAGCGCCATCCAGTCGGCCTCGCCCGAAATCACCGGGCCTTCATCCTCGGTATTGGGAACCTCATCGGGAATCACGAACATATTCTCGCGATATTTGCCCCAATGGCCCGATTGCTCCCACTGGCGCGCGTCCATCACCTGCGGGGTTTTGACTTCCTTGTAACCAGCGGCGTCAATTGCACGGCGCATATAGGCCTCCAGCGCGCGCCAGATGGTGAAGCCATGCGGGTGCCAGAAAACACTGCCATGTGCTTCGGATTGCAGGTGGAACAGATCCATGTCCGCGCCCAGCTTGCGATGGTCGCGCTTGGCCGCTTCCTCCAGCCGCAACAGATGCGCGTCCAATTGCTTCTTGTTGAGCCAGCCAGTGCCATAAATGCGCGTCAGCTGCGCATTATTCTGGTCGCCGCGCCAATAGGCCCCGGCAACGCGCATCAGCTTGAACGCCGCCGGATCGAGCTTTCCGGTCGAGGGCAGATGCGGGCCACGGCACATATCCATCCAGTCGTCACCCGACCAATAGACCGATAGCTCCTCACCCTCGGGCAGTTCCGCCGCCCATTCGGCCTTGAAGCTTTCGCCTGCATCCTTCCAAGTCTGGATCAACGCATCGCGCGCCACAACCTCGCGGCGCAGCGGCTTATCGGCGCGGATGATGTCGCGCATCGCTTCCTCGATTGCGGGCAGGTCGTCCTCGGTAAAGGGGCCGCGCGAGGCAGGCGCCAACACGTCATAATAGAAACCGTCATCGGTCGCCGGGCCAAAGGTGATCTGCGTTCCCGGAAACAGTTTCTGCACTGCCTCGGCCAGCACATGGGCGAAATCGTGGCGGGCAAGCTCCAGCGCATCGGCCTCGTCGCGGGTCGTGACCAGTGCCAGATTGCAATCGCCGTCGAAGGGGCGGGTCGCATCGCGCAACTCGCCATCGACGCGCGCGGCAATGGTGGCCTTGGCCAGACCGGGACCGATGGCGGCGGCAATGTCCGCCGGGGTAGTGCCGCGCGCGACTTCACGGGCAGAGCCATCGGGAAGGGTGACGCGGATCATCTCGGAGGCTTCAAGGGACATTGGGGAATTTGGTGCTTTCTGTATTGGTCGGAGCCGACCCTTTGCCAGCCCAGCGCAATGGCCGCAACCCCGCAGACAAGCGGCAAAGTTGACAAAGTTGACACCAAGGAAGGGCTTCAATGACAAGCAAGGCAATCAAAATGACAAGTAACATTGACATATGAGCGACTCGACTGTAAAGGTCGCTTGTCATTGCCGGAAAGGACACCGAAATGGTCGAAGTCGAAATCAATGCCGAAAGCAGACTCAACCCGCCCCTGTTGTGGGGCATTGCCTTTGTTGTTGCGATGTTCGGCGCGGGCATTTTTGCGCGTTGGGTTGATCTCAACAGCTTCTGGAGCATGGCGATCATGATCCCGCCGATGCTGCTGCTGTTCCCTATGGTGAAGTCCGGGCAAAGGCGTCAGGCGGCGGTGTGCGGCAATGTGTCGCCGGCGATCAATGCCTATAACCGGCGGATGCTGATCTGGTCGTTTGCTTATGTTGCGGCCTTGTTTGGGGCAATATCAATCCATGATGCGATCAAGCCGACCGGGCCCCTATTGTGGCTGATTGCGATCCTGCCTGCGTTGCCGATCCTCTATTTCGTCTGGGCGCTGGGTCGCTATCTGGTCGAGGAAACCGACGAATATATCCGCATGAAACAGGTCTCCGCCGCGCTTTTTGCGACCGGCGTGTTGCTGGTGCTGGCAACGGTTTGGGGTTTTCTGGAAACTTTCGGCGTGGTCATCCATGTCCCGACCTGGGCAGCAGTGCCGGTCTGGGCCATTGGACTGGGTCTTGGCCATTTCTACAACAAGGTGAGGGGCGTATGAAAACCGCAGAGGAAATCAAGGCAGAGGTTCAGGCGGTAAACGCTTTCTGGATGAAAATCTGGCTTGGCGTTATGGTCGCTTGCGTATTTTTCGATGCGGTATTGGGCTTCAGCGGTGCCGCTAAAATCATCTCAATCCTGATTTTTCCGGTTGGCCTATTTTTGGAAGTCAGGCGCGCGACGACGGCGGGTGATCAGTTCGCAGCTTTTTCTGCCTATCGCACGTCTGCGATCATGATGACCTCCGCCGTTGTAGGCGTATTGATTGAGTCAGCAGCTGAACGTGAGGGGATCAATATAGGTATAGAGACATTTTACATACTCATCCTCTTCGGAGGAGCGGGTCTGTTGGGAATGACCCTCTACGACCGCTACATCGCACGTGGCGATTCCGAATGAAAAACCGCCTCAAAGTCCTGCGCGCCGAGCGTGACTGGAGCCAGCAGGATCTGGCCGATGCGCTCGCGGTATCGCGGCAATCGGTCAATGCGATCGAGACCGGGAAATATGACCCGTCGCTGCCGCTCGCGTTCCGCATATCGGACGTTTTTGAAATGCCGATCGAAGCGATTTTTTCCCGCGACTGAACCGCAAAATTTTCTAATCGAAAGGACTTGCCATGTTTCGCAAGCAGACGAGTTTTGACCGCTTTCTGGCGCTTGCCATAGCCGTTGCATTTGCCGTTTCGGCCTCACCCTCGCGTGCCGCAGCGCTGAAAGAATGCGCCGTCCCCGATCTTGCCACAACGCCGGTAGAGCGGCTTGGAGGCAAAAGGTTCAGCGTAGAAGTGCGGGGCACCGGCCCCGACGTGGTGCTGATCCCCGGCCTGTCAACCTCGCGTAGCGTATGGGACAAGGACGGTCAAGGCGTTGGATGGCAAATATCGGCTGCACCTTGTCCAGATACGCGGCTTTGGCGATGATGCTGGTGTCAATGGTGAAGGACCGGTGCTTGAGCCCTTTGTCGCCGAACTGGCCGACTATATCGACGATGAAATTACCAATAAAGGGCGCGCTGCCCCTGCTATCATCGGGCATTCGCTTGGTGGGTTGACGGCGCTGATGATTGGCGCGCGCTATCCGCAGCTTGCTGGGCGGCTGATGATTGTCGACTCGTTGCCCTTTATAGGCACAATGGTTGATCCGGGCGCGACCGTTGCCACAATCGAACCCAGAGCCAAAGCAATGGCGGACGGAATGCGCGCGCGTCCCTCTGCTGCTGCCAGAACACCGATCACGGCTGATCCCGGCCCCATGAGCTTGGCTGGCTTCATGAGTCTGCGTCCCGAGGGCCGCATTGCTGTAGCCAATTTGATTGCAGGCGCCGACAGCCGGGTTACGGCGCAGCTCTTCTACGAAGACAGCATCACCGATATGCGGCCTGAATTGGCAAAAATCAGCGCGCCGGTGCTGCTGCTTTACGCGCATGATGCCAGCTTGATGTCAGCAGACGAAATAACCAAAACCTTTGAACCGCAATTTGCGGGAGTTGCAAATTTCAAGGCTCAGCGTGTCGAGAACAGTCGTCACTTCATCATGCTCGATCAGCCAGATATATTTCATGCAGCCGTGAAGGCGTTTGTCGAACATTGATCCGCTGCCTTTGTCGCTGTCTTGACAAGGTTGCGGCTGCCTGCGCAACTGTGCGGGCAACCATCAGGGGGAAAACCGCACCATGTCTGACAGTCAGGGCCGCACGCCCAGCGCCGTTACTTTTCACGGAAGCTGGATTGATTTTGCCAAGATCGCGCTGCCCAATGTGCTGCTGACTTTGGTGACTCTGGGGATTTACCGTTTCTGGGCGACCACGCGTGAGCGCAATTATCTGTGGTCGAAGACGCGTTTCATCGACGAGCCATTGGAATGGACGGGTACAGGGATGGAGCTGTTTATCGGTTTCATCATGGTCCTGTTTTTGCTGGGTGTTCCCTTCGCGATCCTGCAACTGGTGGCGCAGGGGATGATCTTTCAGGGGCAGGTGGCGATTGCCGCGATCCTGGTGATCACAATGGTGCTTGCGATCTATTACCTCACCGGGGTCGCCTATTTCCGCACGCTGCGTTACCGGCTGAGCCGCACCTATTGGCGCGGGATCCGGGGCGGCAGCGATGATCAGGGGCTGACCTATGGTTTCTCCTATATCTGGAAGAATTTTGCTGCGGCCATACCGCTGTTTTTGCTCTATCCTTGGGCGAGTATTTCGCTGTGGAATGAACGCTGGAACCTGATGAGTTTTGGCCCCTACCGCTTTGAAAGCAATGCGCGCTGGACCGACCTGATGAAGCGTTATCTGCTTTTCTACCTCGTTCCCTTCCTGATCTTTGCCGGGATTTTCATCGCCGGTGTCTCAGCGGGGATGAGCGGCGGGGGCGGCGGCAATCCTTTTGACTCCGCCGGCGGTATCGCTGCTTTTACGCTTATCATCGTTGGCGTGCTGGCAATGTATATCCTCGTGCCGATTGCCGCGCTGATGTATTATTCGAAATTCTTCCGCGTTGCGGTTGGCGGATTACGGCTGGGTGATCTGGAATTTGAATTCAAGGCGCGCTCGCCCGACTGGATCCTCTATTGGCTCGGCAACATCGCGATCATGGGACTGGCTTATGGCTTCGCCTTCGCGCCCTTTTCCGCCTTTGTCTTTGCCAGCCCCGAACAGTTTGCGCAGAAGATCGAGGCGGGTGAGACGTTCATGACCGCCGGTTTCATCATCTCCGCACTGATCGCGATCATCCCGTTGGCCTTTGCCGCATCGATTATCCGCTATCGTGCCTGGAAATTTTTCGCAGTGCATATGGAGGCCTATGGCGAGGTCAATCTCGACCATCTGACCCAATCCGAAACCGAAGTGTCGAGCCATGGTGAAGGCCTGCTCGATGCCTTTGATGTCGGGGCGATGTAAGGAACCGCAATGCCCACATTTTTCGACGCATGGCATTTTGATGGCAAATCAGCGGTTCGCCGCAAGGTCGAGGTGCAGACCGTCGGCAACCAATTCTATCTGGCCGAGCTTGAGCGGCGGCACGGGCCCTTTGCCTTTGCCGATCTGGAATATGCCGGCGAACAGGGCGACGCTTCGGTTTATAAAATGGGGGGCAATGATGGCTGGCGGCTGGGTCTGGTCGGCAATGTGCCCACAGAGCTGGTTCCGCATTTACCGGCGAAGAAAACCTATGGCGGCTGGATCGACCGGCTGGGAATTGGCCCCGCCAGCGCGGTATTTGCGATTGTCAGCGCGGCGGTGGTCGCGGTGGTGTTGTTCAGCCCGCAATGGCTCGCGCCGCTGATTCCGGCGAGTGTCGAAACGAAAATTGGTGACGCGTTGATTGGCGATTTTGGCGGACGCTTCTGCAGCACGCCCAAGGGTAAGGCTGCGCTTGCCAAATTGACCAATGCACTCGATGCCGACCCGCGCGATTTGCAGGTCGAAGTTGCCAATATCGATATGATCAATGCGGTCGCTGCCCGGCGCAAGGTGATCCTGTTCAACGGGCTGGTGTCGCAGGCGAAATCGCCCGACGAGGTTGCAGGCGTGCTCGCGCATGAAATCGGCCATGTCCGCGAAAAGCATGTGATGCAGGGGATGCTACGTCAGATGGGACTGGCGGTCGTGCTTGGCGGCTTTGACGGTAATGGCGGCTCGACGCTCAACGGTTTGCTGTCGACCACCTACACTCGCGAATCCGAACGTGAGGCCGATGACCATTCATTGAAGGCGCTGAAGTCCGCGTCGGTTTCCCCGATCGCCACCGCCGATTTTTTCCGCCGCCTGTCGGCGATGGATGGCAGCGCGCAAATGCGTGAAGGCAAAGAACGGGCAATGGCGAGCTATACCTCGAGCCACCCCTTGTCCGACGAACGGCGCAAGCTGTTTGAGAATAGCGTGATCAAGGGCAAGGCCTATCGCCCGATATTGTCGTCGGACGAATGGACTGAGCTGAAGACGATGTGCGCGCAGGATCGCAAGGTCAAATCGGGCTGGGGTTTTGACTTTGAATAGTCACTGCGGCTAAGCCCGCCCTGTTCCAACAATTGGAGTAGCCCATGTTCCGCCGTCTGTTCGTCGATCACCCCAAAAGCGTTGACGAAAATTATTTCGAGCATTTTGCTGTCGCTGCCAAATTCGGGGTGACGATGATCTGGGGCGGGCTTTGTGCGCTGGTGCACGCAGCGGTGCCGGGCTGGTGTGTGACCACCGGCAGCCGGACAATCGAGCGCCTGAACGCAATCATGGTTATCCAGCGACGTGCCAAGGGGCGGGAAGTCGCCCAGATGCAAACGGTTGACTGGGTCATTTGAGAGTCTCAAAATTGAATCCGATGGCAGAAACCCGCTATTTCACGCGCGCAGACGGACTGCATCTCGCCTATCGCAAATCCGAAGGTGAAGGACTAACCATCGTTTTTCTACCCGGCTATATGTCCGACATGGCTGGCGGCAAGGCGAGTGCGGTGTTTGACTGGGCGGTCGAGAATGGCCGTGCCTGCCTGTTGCTTGACTATGCCGGGTGCGGGCTGAGCGAAGGCGATTTTGCCGATCAGACGCTCAGCATCTGGCGCGACGATGTGCTGGCGATGATCGATGCGTTGGCGGATGGCCCGGTGGTACTGATCGGATCGTCTATGGGCGGCTGGCTGATGCTGCTTGTGGGCCTTGCTTTGGGAGACCGGCTGGCAGGGATGATCGGCATAGCGCCCGCGCCCGATTTCACCCGCTGGGGCTTCACCGATGCGCAGAAAGAAATGATCGCGCGCGACGGCGTGCTGTATCAGGATAATCCCTATGGTTCGGAGCCGACGCCGACCTGGCGCAGGCTCTATGATGATGGTGTTGCGCACGAGATGCTGGGGACAGAGATAGCGATCAGCTGCCCGGTGCGGCTGCTCCACGGGCAGGCCGATGCCGATGTGCCGTGGAAGATTTCATTGAAACTGGCAGAATCGCTGCGCAGCGATGATGTGCGGGTGACGCTGATCAAGGATGGCGATCACCGGCTGTCGCGCGATGCCGATGTGGGGTTGTTGCTTGCGACTGTGGCGGAGTTGGCTGGCGGTTAGGGTGGGGCTTCTTTGATATATCGTGCCAGTTGGTTTCACACGAAGACACGAAGACACGAAGATTTTGAAGATGGCGGTGGATCAGGTGAACGGCATGCGCGCAGCGCGCTTATCACGAAACACTCGCTGCGCGAGCGAAGGTGTATCAATCGCATTACCTCTTCAAAATCTTCGTGTCTTCGTGTCTTCGTGTGAAACAAATAGCACGAAGCTGGCAAACCAAAGTCGCCTTTGCGTGAAAAGCAAAACTCAATATCCAGCAGCCTGCCCATCCTTGCGGAACTCGCTTGCGCCCCAATAGACCCCTGTTTCCGGATCGCGCCAGATCGCCTGATAGCCGCCATAGGGACCGACCGAATATTTGACGCTGTGGCCGCGCTTGCGCAGATCATCAGCCAGTGCCGCCGGAACGCCGGTTTCGATTTCGACCACCCCGCCATCCTCCATCGGCGCTCCGCCTTCGGGGTCGGTTGAGCCATCATGATGGAAGCGCGCGGCGTCGCCTGCGGCTTGCACACCCATGCCGAAATCGACCATGTTAACAACGATCTGCGCATGCCCCTGCGGCTGCATCGCGCCGCCCATCACGCCAAAACTCAACAGCGGCTTGCCGTCCTTGGTCATGAAAGCGGGAATGATCGTATGGAAAGGGCGCTTGCCCGGCGCATAGGCGTTGGCATGTTTGGCATCGAGGCTAAACTGCGCGCCGCGATCCTGAAACATGAAGCCCAGCGTTTTGCCTTTGCCATCGTCAGCGACCAGCCCCGACCCCATGCCGCGATAGTTGGACTGGATCAGGCTGACCATCATCCCGTCCTTGTCGGCGACGGTCATATAGATGGTGTCGGCACCGCCATCGACAGGCAGCGGCGCGTCGGTCAGCGTAGCCTTGCCCAGGTCGATGCTGGCGCGCTGTTTCTCGGCGCGCTCTTTCGACAGCAATTCTTTCAGCGGAATTTTGGCAAAGGCTGGGTCGGCATAATATTTCGCCCGGTCGGCAAAGGCGCGTTTCTTGGCCTCGATAAAGACATGCCAGAAATCGGCGCTGCCGCGCCCCATCGCTTTCAGGTCATAGCCTTCGAGAATGTTGAGGATTTGCAGTGCGGCAATGCCCTGACCATTGGGCGGGATTTCCCACACGTCATAACCGCGATAATTGGTCGAAACCGGCTCGACCCATTCGCTTTTATGCGCAGCGAAATCTTCATAGCGATGCGCCGCGCCGATGCGTTTGAAATAGCCGTCCATCGCCTTGGCCAGATCGCCTTTGTAAAAGCATCGCGCCCGCCCTCGGCAATTTCGGTAAGTGTCATCGCCAGATCGGGGTTTTTGAACAGCAAGCCTTCGGCGGGTGCCTTGCCGCCGGGCATGTAAACCCGGCGCATATTGTCGATCTCTTCGATCACGCCTTCGGTTTTCAGCATCTCGAACGCAGCGGTATTGGTCTTCCAATATTGCGCGATAAGTTCGGATACCGGGAAGCCCTTGTCCGCATAATGGATCGCCGGGGCAAGATTCTGCGCCATTGGCAGCTTGCCGAATTTTGCGTGCATTTCAAACCAGCCATCAACCGCGCCGGGGATAGTGACCGAGGCCGAACCCCAGTCGGCTATCGTGCCGTCGGTGTCGCGCGCCGAACGCGGGGTCTTTTTGGTGCGCTCCTGCAACTGCTTCAGGCTCTGCCCCATCGGCGCGCATCCGCTGGCGTTGAGGCCGTGGAGCTTCTGCGTCTTCGGGTCCCAGATGATCGCGAACAGGTCTCCGCCAACACCGCTGCCGACCGGCTCGACCAACCCAAGCGTGGCGTTGGCGGCAATCGCTGCATCCACCGCACTGCCGCCTGCCTTCAATATGTCGAGCGCAACCTGCGTCGCCAACGGTTGGCTGGTCGCGGCCATGCCATTCTGCGCGATGACAGCCGAACGGCTTGCACCCGGAGCGCCCGAATAGCGGTCCCCCTGATCCTTGGGCGCGGTTTGCGCCCATAGTGGGGTAGCGGTCAATAACGCGATGATTGCGAGCGATATGCGCATGGAATGTCCTCTGCCTTAGTGGGTGGAGGGGTATCGTTTCAATGCCGCGTCCGCAAGGACGGGTTGCGCAAAGGAGTTTCACACGAAGGCACGAAGATTTTGAAGAGGTAACCCCTTTGATGCACTTTCACTCGCACAGCGAGTGTCTCGTCATTAGCGCGCTGCGCGCGTGCCGTTCATTTTATCAAATGCCGTCTTAAAAATCTTCGTGTCTTCGTGTGAACCCAAAAAAATCCCGCCCTAATGGCTAGGCGCTGCCTTGCAGCTCCACACCGGCCTTATCGCTCGCGCGCCTTCGCAGCTGACTTCGGCGACACGGCAAAGACTCCACGATATTCCGGTTTGACCGCCGCGATAAGATTCGCCGTGACCGGCAGGTCGATTTCATAATCGCCTTCGACATAGGGGCCTACGGTGTAGATGCCGACATAGACCGCCAGCCGGTTGAAAGTCTTGCGATCGCTTGAACCGAGGATGATGTCCAATTCTGATGGTTTCGGGCATCGTTCCATCCAGTCCTGCCAATATTCTGCATCATCTTTACCAGCCACCGGTTCCTGCCCGTCTTTTCTTGCGCGCTCGGTATCCAGTGCTTCGCAAAAGCGTTCATGCATCACCCGATCAAAGGCTTGCTTGTCGACAAACATCTCGATCGGTTTCCGCACGGTGCCCAACTGCTTGTCCCACAATGCTTGATCGCCACCAATTGCCGTGGGCCCCTCCCGAATAATCCCATATGTCCTTTGTCAGGCTCAGGAAACGTGGCAGGTTGGCGACGGTCTGCCATGTGATAAACGACTCCATATCGGTTTCGACCGCCCGTTCCGGATTTTCGCTCACCCAATCCTTTCCCCATTGCTTGAGCTGGGTAAGCTGGGTCTGTCTTTCCGCCAGCACCATCTGTTGGAGCGCGGGATGTTCGGCGATCACCGCCGGATAGCTGAATTCGAGACTATATCCCGTACCCTGCTCATTGCTTTCGATCGATTTTTCAGCGGCGGCTTGGGACAATGCGGCGGTAGCCAGCATCAGCGCCCCAGCCATGGATCGGAAAATGGTCATTTTGTCGCCCTTTGCTTCGCGCCGCGATCAATCGAGATAATATTCGACCGTCGTTACCACGCGAACCTTTTTAAACGGGCTATCCGATACACCCCAGCCGCCTTCGCCGTCACCATCGCGGGCAGTGACTTCGAAATAGCCCTGTGTCGCCGACTTGATTGAACCGACATCGGTGCCGCTGTCCTTGGCGAATTGCTCGGCGGATTTGCGCGCGTCCTTGGTCGCCTGCGCGATCATCTCGGGCTTGATCGCATTGAGCTTGGTGTAGGTGAAGGCCATGCCAGAGCCTTCCTCCAGCTCGACGCCCTGCTTGACCAGATCAAACTGCCGCTTGACTGCGTCCTGCGCCTTCTTGATGTCGGTGGTGCGCAAGCTCATGCGCTGTTTGACGGTATAGGTGGTGATCCCCTGATCGCTAAATTGCGAGACATTGGCGCCGGTCGGCTGCACTGCGTCGCCATCAAAGCCCAGCGTGCCGAAAAAGGCGCGGATCGCCTTGGTGTCGGCATCGGCCTTTGCTTGCGCGCTCTGCAGGTCTCCCGCCTTCGCCGAATAGGCAATGGTCCAGGTGGCAAGGTCAGCGGTAACTTCACGCTCGGCAAGCCCGCGCACGGTGACCGCGCGGTCGGCCTGTTTCATCCGCACCAGCCCGTCACCCATCAGGTAACCGCCGACGATCAGCCCGAATGACAGCAGCCCCGCACCGGCCAGCCAAGCCTTGCCCTTGTTCGCGGTCAACCGTGTCAGGAAACCGCCTTCATTGTCTGCTTTAATCTGGTCGCTCATGGGTCGCACTTTCGATAAATAGGGACTGTCCCTATTTTTGGGTTGGAATGGGTTTCACACAGCTTGCGCAGGGTAGCATGACGGTCCATATTTCGCCCCACCCGGCACGGTTCGCCTCATGCGCTGACTGCGATGAACTGTGCATGAATAGCGATGAAATGAGTTTTGGCAACGATGAAATATCTCCACACCATGATCCGCGTCTCCGACCCGGCAGCGACGATCACCTTTTTCGAACTGTTGGGGCTGAAGGAATTGCGCCGTTTCGGCAATGAGGTGGGGCGCTTTACTCTGATCTTCCTTGCCGCCCCCGGCGACGAAAGCGCGCAGGTCGAACTGACGCACAATTGGGACGAGGGTGGCTACGGTGAGGGACGCAATTTCGGCCATCTCGCCTATGCGGTCGATAATATTTACGACAGTTGCCAGCGGCTGATGGACGGCGGCGTCACAATCAACCGTCCACCGCGCGATGGCCGCATGGCCTTTGTGCGGACGCCAGACAATATTTCGATTGAGCTATTGCAAGCTGGTGACGCGCTCGCGCCCGCCGAGCCGTGGATTAGCATGCCCAATATTGGAAGCTGGTGAAATTGAAAGTCACGGTAGAAAATTACCAGTCTCTTAAGGCGTTTTTTGGTTGGATGGTTGGACTGACCCATCCCAACGTTGCAGATTTGCCGTTTGAGGCTCAGCCTTTAAACTTTTTGGCGGCGTTGGAAGGCAAGACGCCTGGACTTGCAAGGCAATCGCTTCGCATGGGTATTGGCGATACGCTTGAGGAAACGCAACATTGGGGATTGGAGCGAGTGCAGAAGACGGATGCTGCTTTGGAAAAAGAGGACTTCCAACTTAGAGTGCCGTCCGGCTCGAATTTTCGAAAACAATTGCATCAATAATGAAGCGCAAAGTAAAGTGGAAGCTGAATATTATGCACTCCGAAACGTCGTGGAAGCGATGCCCGACGAAGAACAATGCAAGGCATGGGAATTGTTAGCTGTATTTGAAGAGAGGGCTGTATCGAAATGACTTTGGAAATCATCCGCATCCCCGTTCTCTCCGACAATTATGTCTGGCTGGTGCACGAACCTGTGTCTGGCGAGACGATGGCCGTCGATCCGGCGATTGCCGAGCCTGTGCTCGAAGAAGCCAAGGCGCGCGGCTGGACCATCACGCAGATCTGGAACACCCATTGGCACCCCGATCACACCGGCGGCAATGCCGCGATCAAGGACGCGACAGGCTGCACGATCACTGGCCCCGCTGCGGAGGCCGAACGCATCCCGACGCTCGACCGGATGGTTGCAGAGGGCGACACTGTCATGCTCGGCGCGGCTGAGGCGCGGGTGATTGACGTCCCTGCACACACCGCTGGCCACATCGCCTTTCACTTTGGTGAAGACCAAGCTGCCTTTGTCGGCGACACTTTGTTCGCAATGGGCTGCGGCCGCTTGTTCGAAGGAACCGCCGAACAGATGTATGCCAATATGCGCAAGCTGGAAGCGTTGGGCGACGCCACGCGCGTCTATTGCGCGCACGAATATACGCTGTCGAACGGTCGTTTCGCGCTGACTGTCGAGCCGGACAATGCGGCATTGGTTGAGCGCATGAATGAAATCACCGCAATGCGCGACCGCGGCGAGGCAACGGTACCAACCACCATTGCCCTCGAGCGCGTGACCAACCCCTTCATGCGGGCAAGCTCGGTTGAGGAATTGGCCGAACGGCGTGCGGCGAAAGATGCTGCATGATCGCTCAACTCGCCGTCGCCACCGTCATGGTGATCCTGACAGTGATGATCCACGGCGCAGGGTTGGCGTTTCTCGGGCGGCTTTTGCAGAGCGAAGTCGCCGAGGAGCGGCAGCATCATGTGCCGTCGCTTTCGCGGCGCAATCTGTTTTTCACCGTCGGACTGGTGATAGCCCTGTTCGCGCTGCACGGTGCCGAAATCTGGATCTACGCCTTTGTCTACGAAGCCATTGGTGCGATCAACGATCTGGAAACAGCGGTCTATTATTCAACGATCAGCTATGCGGGGATCGGCTATGACGACCGCTATATCCACACAGACTGGCGGCTGGTGAGCGCGATTGAAGGGATTAACGGGCTGTTGCTGCTCGGCTGGTCAACAGCCTTTTTCGTGACCATCGTCACCCGGCTGGGGCGCCGTTAGCGTTTGGCTGCACCCAGCCGCCGTGCCCAAACAGCATCAGCAGCACCGTCACGCCTTCGATAATCATTGCCTGATTGTTGGCGGGTGAGCTTGGGTCGCCCATGGCCAGCCCGATAAGCCGACCGGCAAGTGCGGTCCCATACAGCGCGGCAGGGACATAGAGCAGGCGCGCCTTAGCCGGTTGCCATGCCGCCCATAGCGCGGACACTGCCGAGACAAGGAAAAAGGCGCCGAAGTCGAGCGGATCGTGTTGATCGATGCCCCCGGTCCTTGAACGCCGAATTGATCGAGAAAAACCTTCGGGTCCAATATGCCGCGAACTGCCAGCAAACCAAATCCAATACCCCACAGGCCGAACCAATATACGCAACAACAGTGATTTTCCCTCTCGCATGCAGGCATATCGGGCAAATGGGTGACTGGCAACTGGACAGCGGCGGTCATCGCCTTTAACGGCCAGCCATGTCTATCCAGCCATCCGACTCCATCCTTATCGTCGATTTCGGGTCACAGGTGACCCAGCTCATTGCCCGCCGCGTGCGCGAGGCTGGGGTGTATAGCGAGATCGCCCCGTTCAACACCGCCGAAGAGGCGTTTAAGCGAATGAAGCCCAAGGGGATCATCCTCTCAGGCTCGCCCGCGTCGGTACCCGAAGACGGCAGCCCGCGCGCACCACAAAGCCTGTTCGATTCCGGCCTGCCGATCTTGGGCATTTGCTATGGCCAGCAGGTCATGTCGCACCAATTGGGCGGCGAGGTCCGCCCCGGGCATGAAACAGGGGAGGGGGGCGAATTTGGCCGTGCCTTCCTTACCGTGACCGAGGACTGCATCCTGTTCGACGGGCTGTGGCAGGTGGGCGAGCGGCATCAGGTGTGGATGAGCCATGGCGACAAGGTAACGCGCTTTGCCGATGGCTTCCGCATCGTTGCGACTTCGGACGGTGCGCCCTTTGCAGTAATCGCCGACGATGCGCGGCGTTATTATGGCACGCAATTCCACCCCGAGGTCGTCCACACCCCCGATGGCGCAAAGCTGATCGCCAATTTCGTCCACAAGGTTTGCGGCCTGTCAGGCGACTGGACGATGGCCGAATTCCGCGCGACCAAAATCGCCGAGATCCGCGAACAGGTCGGCTCGGGCCGAGTGATCTGCGGCCTTTCGGGCGGGGTCGACAGCTCGGTTGCGGCAATCCTGATCCATGAAGCGATTGGCGAACAATTGACCTGCGTCTTCGTCGATCACGGGCTGTTGCGGTTGAACGAGCGCGAGCAGGTCGAAAGCCTTTTCCGCGACCATTACAACATCCCGCTCGTCGTGGTCGATGCCGAGGAGCGCTTCATGGCGGGGCCCGCGGGCGTGACGGACCCGGAGAAGAAACGCAAATTCATCGGCGCCGAATTCATCAATGTGTTCGAGGAAGAGGCGAAGAAACTGGGTGGCGCGGATTTCCTCGCCCAAGGCACACTCTATCCGGACGTAATCGAAAGCGTGTCCTTCACCGGCGGGCCATCGGTGACGATCAAATCGCACCACAATGTCGGCGGCCTTCCCGAACGCATGAACATGCAACTGGTCGAGCCGTTGCGCGAACTCTTCAAGGACGAAGTGCGCGCGCTTGGTCGCGAATTGGGCCTCAACGACCAATTTGTCGGGCGCCATCCCTTCCCCGGCCCCGGCCTCGCTATCCGTATCCCCGGCGAAGTCACCAAGGAACGCTGCGACATTTTGCGCAAGGCCGACGCGGTCTATCTGGAGGAAATCCGGGGCGCAGGATTGTACGATGCGATCTGGCAGGCTTTCGCCGTGCTGCTGCCGGTGCGTACCGTCGGCGTCATGGGCGACTTCCGCACTTATGACAGCGTCTGCGCGTTGCGCGCGGTCAACTCGGTCGACGGCATGACCGCCGACATCTACCCCTTTGACGCAGCCTTTTTGTCGCGCGTCGCCACGCGGATCATCAACGAGGTGCAGGGGATCAACCGCGTGGTCTATGACTATACGTCGAAACCGCCGGGGACGATTGAGTGGGAGTGAAGGGAGAACGGCTACATTGGCGCGGTTTCCATGGCGATTTTCGTAATTCCTTTATCAATCATCTCGTCTTTATTTTGCCTCCTTGTGCTTGCCCACTCCATTCTTGTCCCACCGAACCGATCTGCGCGTAATCCCTGATCCAGTAACGCCGCTTTGATGGATGGTTGTGCTCCGGCGAAAATCGCGTGCACGAAGGCGCAACTGATAGTCGACTACCGGGCTGGTTTGCGCTCCCGGCATGGTCGCTCGCGCTTTCAGGGCCGCAACGATGCCTATGTCAGACGATGCTGACTGTCCGCTCCACCTCCAGACTATCTGCAAAGCGGACATTGTAATCCGACGCATTTGTCATTTACGGCAAAAACCCCAAAAAACTAATGCAAATTCCATAACCGAAGGGAATGGAATGGTCACAAATTTTTGGTGACTTTTCCTTGTAAATCGGGCGGTTCGATGCGATGCCTCGGGTAAATTCATAGACCGTGTGGGGACGGTTAAGGGAGGCAAATCGAAAATGTCCAAAATTTCACTGCGCGCCGGCTTATTGCTCGGCTGTTCTTTGCTGGCGTCGACCCCGGTGCTTGCTCAAAGTCCCGCTTCGTCGCCTCAGCCTGATCAGCCGGTTGCAGAAGCTGAAGACAGCATCGTCGTTGTAGGCAGCCGCATCGAAGGTTCAAAAATCGCTGAAACCTTGCCGGTCTCCGTTTTGAGCGAGGACAGGATTGCCGCAACTGGCAGCGTTTCGGGCGATGATCTGTTCCGCTCGATTCCGCAGGCTGGTGATGTGCAGTTTCAGGAAGCGCGCACCACGGGCAATCTTAACGATGCGCGCGGAGACAATGCGTCGATCAATCTGCGCAATGTCGGTACCGGAAATACACTGGTCCTGGTCAACGGGCGACGGATGATCCTTTCGCCCGGTACGCAAACGGAAAATTTTGTTCCCGTGCAAACCGCCAACACAAATTCGCTTCCTGTAGGCGCAACCCGCCGGGTCGAAGTGTTGCGTGATGGCGCCGCTGCCATTTACGGCGCGGACGCCGTTGCCGGTGTTATCAACGTGGTAACCAACGATAAATATCAGGGACTTCGCTTCGACGCGCGCTACGGTTTTGCTGACGGAATGAGTGAGTCAACCGGTGCGGTCAGAGCGGGTATCAAAACGAAATCGGGCGGCCATTTCACGTTTTTCGGCAGCTATACCCACCGTACGCCCTTGTTCGCCAGCGAACGGCCGTTTTCAGCAAGTGAGAACCACATGCCTGCGTTGGTTGGTACGCCATGGGAAGGTGACACATCGTTCGACAACCGCTCGACATCGTCGCCTTGGGGTAGCTTTACGACGGTTCCCGTCACCGCAGTGCGGCAGGGAACGGTGGCGCTAACGGCCACTGGCGTTTTTCATATCGAACCAACCGCCAACACCGCGGCGGGTTGCTCCAGCACGGTGATCAGCGGTAATCTGTGCCTGCGAAGCGGAACCATCACCGGCGCGAATGATCGCGTGCTGCGCTATGATGAAAATCCTGACCGGACGATCCGTGGCGGACTGGACCGGATCAACCTGTTCAGTACCTTCCGTCAGGAAATCGGATCGGTAGAGCTGTTCGGCGAAGCCGGTTATTACCATGCCGAACTCGACGGCCAACGTGAACAGTCTGCGCCGATCTCGAGCGCTGTCATTACCATTCCTGCCAGCAATTTTTATAATCCCTTTGGTCCCACGACACTAAACGGCGTGGCCAATCCCAATCGTTTGGCCGGACTCACAGCTGTGCCTGCTGCTGGATTGCCTTTGCGAATTACGACCTATCGCCCAGTTGATACCGGACCCCGGCAATTCACTGTCACCGATGACAGCTTCCGCACGCTTTTGGGCGTTCGCGGCGAGTGGGGCAATTTCAAATGGGATTCGGCAGCCACCTATTCGTGGGCGCGCACGGATGATCACACGCGCAACGCCATCAGTAACACTTTGTTTCAGGCCGCACTAGCGCGAACGACCGCCGATGCTTACAACCCGTTCAATGGCGGCAGCCAGCCGACTTTTTCGCTGGGTGATGGTACGGCAAACAGCGCGGCGACCATCGATTCTTTCCTCGTTGATGTTCACAGGATCAGCAAGACGTCGCTCGGCACCGTCGATTTCCGGATCTCCAATTCCGAGATTTTCAGTCTCCCCGCCGGGCGTGTTGGTTTTGCAAGTGGGGTCGAATACCGGCGTGAAACCTATGAAGACAATCGCGATGATCGTCTGGATGGCACCACCACATATACCGACAGCGTGACCGGGATCCGCTATGGCACCGACATCATGGGCGCCAGCCCTGCACCCGATGTGAAGGCGCACCGTTCGGTATTTTCGGCCTATGCCGAGCTTGCCGTGCCATTGATTTCGGAAGACATGAATATTCCGCTTGTCCAGTCGCTCGATCTGCAGCTTGCGGCGCGCGATGAGCATTATTCGGATTTCGGCAATGTCCTGAAATCCAAGATTGCGGGTGCATGGACAGTGATGGATGGAATCAAATTCCGATCAGCCTGGTCGCAAAGCTTCCGCGCGCCCAATCTGGCCCAATTCTATAGCGCAGGCACGCAGGTTTCGAACACACGCACCGATTTTGCAGCTTGCCGGATTAATCCAGCGACTGCTTGTTCCGGTGTCAGCACGCTTGAGGTCCGGTCTGGAAACCAAAGCCTTGAGCCTGAAAATGCAGAGACATTTTCCGCTGGTGTGATCATGCAGCCTCGGCGGAACCTGACGCTGACATTGGATTTCTGGTCGTTGCGATCCAAAGGTGTGATTGGCCTGCAAGGCGCGCAGAACCAGATTTTGTTCGATCTTCTGGAACGGCTGGGTGGCCGCAGCAATCCCAATGTTGTTCGTCTGGCACCTGTCGGAACGCAAGTGATCGGCACGATTGACTATGTTCAGGACAATTATTTCAACCTCGGCCCGCGGGTGTTGAAAGGACTGGATTTCGCTGTCAGTTATGACGTGAAAAATACCCCCTTGGGCAATTTCAATATCGATCTTTCTGCATCGAAATTGCTGAAGTTTGAACAATCGGCATCTGAATTGCAGGCGCAACTGATCGCGGCAAACGCGGCAGGTACCTTGGGTTCGGGTGTGACCATCTCGCAGGCGGGAAGCCAGATTCAGGTCAATGGCAACCCCGAGTGGCGGCTGAGCGGCAACCTGACATGGAAGTCGGGTCCGGTCAGTGCAGGCGTGCTGGTCAACTATGTTGGTTCGGTTTTTGATACCGGAACGGCACAGGTGAATGGCCAGTTCTACAAATTGCCAAGCTTCACAACAGTAAACAGCTATTTGCAGTATCGCGCAGGCGACGATCAGGGTGCGTTTTCGGGCACGCGTTTCCGCGTCGGCGCGCGCAACCTGTTCGACAAACAGCCACCGCTGGCATCCACCAATTACGGCTTCCTGGGTTCGCTGCACGATGCCGTCGGCCGGTTCGTTTATTTCGAACTGTCGAAGGAATTTTGATCACAGGCGTGCACGGCAATCCTTCAAATAACGGCTGTCGTGCAGCCAATGTGATTGATTCACCGATATGAGGCTGAGGCAGATCGAAGTGTTCCATGCCGTTTACGCGAACGGTTCGATCAGCGCCGCTGCGCGCGGACTAAATGTCTCGCAACCAGCGGTCAGCAAAGTCCTCCGCCATACCGAAACACAGCTTGGTATCAGGCTGTTTGACCTTGTGCGCGGACGCCTTGTCCCAACCGATGAAGCGCACGCGCTGTTTCGTGAAGTGGACGAGGTGTTCGGCCGCATAGCGTCACTGCAAATCACCGCAAACAATCTGCGCAACGCCGGTGCGGGCCATTTGCGGATAGGAGTGGCTCCATCGCTTGGGCTGGAAATTGCACCTGCTGCGATATCAGCGTTCCGCAAGAAGTTTCCCAGCGTCACTTTCGATATCAAAACACTGCATCATAATGATGTATTGCGCGCGTTGTACGAACGCGAATGTGATCTTGCGATCGGCTATGATCCACCGGATCACCCGCGATTGAAATCGAGAAAGCTGTCAGCGGCCCAACTTTACCTGATCGCCCGACCGGGTCATTTTCCGTCCGTGTCTGAAACGCTGGATATTGCAGAACTGAGCGGATTGGAAATCGTCAGTGTCAACGGCAGCGGACCGATTGGTGATTTGGTCGAAACTGCGCTCGAAAAGGCGCAAGTTGAAGTGCGAGAGATTATATCGGTCGGCACCTATTACATCGCCGCGGCATTGGTCCGGTTCGGCTCCGGGGTCGCAATCGTTGATGAGTTTACCGCCCGGTCAATGGTGAGTCATGGGTTGGACACAATCGAGATCTCACCCGAAATGCGGTTTGGCGTCCATGCAATATGGCTGGAAGATCGACCTCCATCCAAACTGGGTCTGCGTTTCGTTAAAGCGATCGAAGAAGCATTGCAGAAATAGCACCTGCGCACCGAATATCGCTCTCTATTGCCCTTAACCCAAAGCTATGGCCCGGATGTATATTTGTTCGGTCATGACGCTTGCTCTTGTCCGCTCCCACTTTAGCAAGAATGCATGGTCCGGGAAAAAACCTCCGGTGCAAATATGCCCCCCCGTCGCGCACTTGTCGTAGGAGCCGGGGTAGTCGGTGTGGCGACAGCTTATGCCTTGGCACGACGCGGCGCAGAAGTGACAATCCTCGACAAAGGTGACGCGCCCGGTAGCGGAGCGTCATTCGCAAATGGCGCACAGCTCAGCTATATTTACACCGAGGCATTGGCAAACAGCACTCTTTTGAAACGATTGCCCGCGCTGGCCCTGGGTCTCGATAGCGGATTTCGCTTGAGGCCCGTATACGATCCTTGTCAGATCCGGTGGTTGTTACAATTTCTGCGTAATTGTACGCAACGCCGGTTTCTGGCAAACACCTTGGCGGGCATGGAACTTGGCTTGGAATCGCGCTTGGCGATGCAAGCATTACTGTCGCGGCATTCTGTAGACTTCGGCCACAAGGCAGCGGGCAAAATATTGATTTATCAGGATCGTGAAGCGTTTCGTTCGGCGTGCGAGTTGGTTGAAATAAGACAGCGCCATGGCGCCGAACAGGAGATATTGTCGCCCGACGAGGCCGTCCGGACAGAATCTCCGCTGACCGACCAACGGCAAAAATTTGTCGGAGCAATTTATTCCCCACAAGAGGAGTTGGGAGATCCTAACAGATTTTGCTGTGCGCTACTGGCCCTTTTGCAGCAAGACTATGGTGTGCAGGTGAAACTGGAAACTATGGTTGAAAGCTGGAAAATCGAAAATGAATCGGTGATTGTTGAGACTAAAGCTGGCGAGCAGATTGTTTCCAGCCAGATTGTGATTTGTGCTGGGATTGAAGCTGGGTCACTTTTGAAAAAGCACCGCTTGGGAAGCGCTTTGATGCCGATGAAGGGCTATTCGATTACGGCTCCACGCGGACAAGCCGCACCGACAATGAGCATTACCGACGTCGCCAGAAAAGTCGTTTTCTGTCCTCTTGATGGCAAGGTTCGCATCGCCGGCCTCGCAGAATTGGGAGTGCGTAACGCCCTGATCGACCCACGGCGTGTTGAAAAATTGAAATCAATAGCCGCCGATGCGTTGCCAGAAGCGGCAGATTATAAAGCATCGAACGGGGGGTGGGCCGGCATTCGTCCGATGACCGCAAATTCGCTTCCCCTCATTCGAAAAGTAGCGCCAAGGGTTACAATCAATGTTGGCCATGGCATGCTGGGCTGGACATATGCGATGGGATCAGCCGAACGGGTTGCTCGATTGATGGGGGGACTGGAATGACTGGAATAATTGAAAAATGCAGGCACGCGGTTTTCGCCTTGCTAACGGCCATTATACTGACTGCATCCCCGGCCATCGCGCAAAAGAAACAACTGCTCGAATATCCCAGCATCCATTCGCCGGTGGTTGGTGCAAAGGGCATGGTCGTCTCGCAAAATGCCATTGCCTCGGATGTCGGCGCAGACATTCTGCGTCGTGGCGGCAATGCCGTTGATGCGGCTGTCGCAATCGGCTTTGCCCTTGCCGTCACGCTGCCTCGCGCGGGCAATATCGGGGGTGACGGGTTCATGCTCGTCCACGATGCCAAAAGCGGCGAACAGGTCTTTTTCGATTTCCGGTCGGTCGCACCCAAAGCCGCTACATTGGCGATGTATGTTGACAATAAGGGGGAAGAATCCAAGGTCGCTGGTCGAGGCTATCTGGCACCGTCGGTTCCCGGCACCGTCGCGGGTCTCGACATGGCGCACAAGAAATTTGGCAAACTGCCTTGGGCCGATGTCGTTGCCCCCTCAATCACATTGGCACGCAACGGCGTTGCCTTGACCCCCGATGAGGCGTTCGTTTTTGATTGGGGCAAGGAGCGGCTTTCGACCAGCACCGCCGCCAAGGCCGCCTATTATAAATCCGATGGTTCGCTGTATCGTGCCGGAGAAAAGCTGAAACAGCCCGATCTCGCCTGGACCCTGACCCAGATTGCGAAGCACGGGGCCGATGGCTTTTACAAGGGACCGGTTGCAGAGCGCTTTGCAGCGGATATGAAGGCCAATGGCGGGTTCATAACCAAAGACGATCTCGCTGCCTATCGCGCGGTTGAGCGAAAGCCGTTGCGGGGATCCTATCGCGGGCTTGAGGTTGTGACTGCACCCCCCGCAAGCGCAGGCGGCGCAACCTTGCTCAACATGCTAAACATCTTGGAGGGCTTTGACCTCAAACCAAATGGCGTCGGTTCGGCGCAATCGCTGCACATCATGGCAGAGGCGATGAAGCTGGGATATGCAGATCGCTACCGCATATTGGGTGACACCGATTTCGTTACCACCCCGGTGCAAGGCTTCATTTCCAAATCCTATGCTGCGTCGCGCGCCAAGCTGATCGATCCTGAAAAAGCCAAGCCGGTCGACCAAATGGGCGCTGGTGATCCGTTGAAATTTGAAAGTCCTTCGACCACACATTTCTCCGTTGCCGATGCGCAGGGCAATGTTGTTTCGACTACCTATACGCTGGGTGCGGATTTTGGCTCCGGCGTGATGATTGCCGGAACGGGAATATTGCTCAACAACCAGATGAACAATTTCTCGCATGAGCAAACCGCGAAGGCTCTGCGCGAAGGCGCACCTCCGCCGCCCAATGCAATGGCACCGGGCAAAAGAATGTTGTCGACGATGATGCCAACGATCGTGTTGAAAAATGGCAAGCCATGGCTCGTTACCGGTACGCCGGGAGGCAGCACGATAATCGACACGGTTTTGCAGGTGATCGTCAACGTCGTCGATTTCAACCTCAATGTTGAAGAAGCAACGCATCAGCCGCGGATATTTCAGGATAGCAGCGACAAGTTGCGCGTTGAACCGAACTTTAACCCCGACACGGTTCGCATTTTGCAAGCCAAAGGCCACACCATTACATCGGACGAAACCATGGGCAGCGCACAATCGATCATGATTGAAAACGGACTGTTTTTGGGAGCTGCGGATCCCAGGCGCCCCGGAGCCCTCGCCATCCCACCCGAGCGCAAGCAACCGCGCTAGCACGAAGAAGTTTGCGCTGATCGTTTTTGGCGATGTAAAATGCGAATTCGAACTGCATAATGATATGCATATGGATGATAGCACGCATTAGGTGAGGCAAACGCCGAATTGCTGACTTTGAGTGATTGATGACTACCTCTCACACGTGCGGCAAGACGGCCACTGACTTTCTGTTTTTCGCCAGCTGATGGCAAATTGTCAAAATCCGACGTTCTCCGCGGAGCATTGAATTAAATAGCCATTTAAGGTTGCGTTAAACCGGTGCGCCGGAGCCATTACACACCGCCGGTGCACGTCCCCGCATAGTCGGTGGTCGCCTTCATACCGCCAAACGATTTGGTTGAGCTGGCGCTGAACTCACCGGTATTCCTGTGGATACGTGGGGAAGCGCTCCATTCCCACTGCTTCCCAAAAGAAGTAGATTTGCTAGGATCGATGCCTTCAATCCAGCCAACAATTGTCATTACCCGCCAATCGCCCTCGTCGACGAGGCTAAACCTGTGCTGCCTATCGATCGCACCGTTGCCTCCATAGACCAAAGATCCGTCGTCCAGCGCCGAAATCGTGAACTGCCGCTGCTCTGTTGTGGCCGGGCTGCCGATCATCTTACGCGTCACATCGACAGTGCAATAATAGGCCGCCTTGATCGATTTTGGTACCTTCACCTGGGATACTTCCGGCGGACCTTGCTTCAGCTTGTCGGGCTCTGTGGATTGCACTGGTCGATTGGACGGAACGCGGGCGGGTACAGTACTCGTCCTTGTCCGAATCTGTTGCCCGTCGGCACCGGTTCGCGCGGCCGCTGGAGCTGTGGCGGAGGACGCAGCGAGGAGGCTGGCTATCATTCCTTGCTTCAAAATCTTGATCACAATGTATCCTTCCAGAATATTGGATTGTTGCCGTTCGCGTAACCCACAGGTCTCGGCCTGCGTGCTGCTGTCCTAAGCCGCGCTCAAATAGGGGCAGAACCAAACCTACATCCTTCTGATAGGCGGGGGGCCTTTGCGCGGCGTGCAGATCAGTTGGCCGTTGACGTTAGTTATCTCTTTGCCAACCTCGCATTGGTCCAAATTCAGCGAGCTTGGACTGTAAAACTTGTCGCCTTTTACAGGGAATTTGATGGTGCGATTGTCGTTGGAATCCGGTCGGTCGCAACTTGCCCACAACACCGGACTGGGCGTCAATTCAACGCGGATATTTCTACAACTCGCTTTGTAGCTGCCATTGGGCGTCGCGCCGCCTTTGCCCCATGTGCCCGGCGTAGCAATGCAACCTAAAGTACCGTCCACATTTGCGATATCGCTCCGCTTTGCGCAAAAAGCAGGCTCCAAGGCCGACACGTTTAAGCCGCCATTCGTATTTTTGCACTGCGCAGTCAGCACACCACCTGAAAATTTGATATTCTGGCATGATTGCAGATAGGAACCGCGAGGTGCAGCGGTGCCAGTCGGGCTAGCTTGCGCCAGACCTAGTGTGGCAGTGAACGAAGATGCGCTGGCGAGCAATGCCAGGCTCCAGTTAATGAAATTTCGTTTTGTCATGTCAATCTCCTCCTTCGCAACGCTTGCCAATGTGCAAGACAACTTAATTCAAACGGTCATGGGAGAGGGGCAAAGGCAGGTGAAATGGCCTGGTCGGTTCACGCCATATTCGTGCCGCCGCTTACCGCCTTCCCTGTCCTCAGCAGCTGTTCGGCTTGCCGCTTTCCTTTTCGGCGCTGTAGTAGGCGGCGTAAAAGGCGAGGTTGCTCTTGCCTTCATTGCGCACCAGGCCGACCAGTTCGCCCGAATCCATCAGTTGGAACAGGCCATCGAGCATCTGGTCGTCTGCGCGCTGGTGCATCTTGATCTTGAGAACGCGGCCATCAACGACACCTTCGAATTCGCCCTGTTGATAGGCGTAGCAACCGGCAACGCCATCATCGCTGTCGGTTATATTGAGCCGACCCCAGCCGTTACCGCCCATATATTTGCCGGTAAGGTCAGGCATCGTCGCTTCCTGCGTCAGCTGCTTGCCATAGGCGTGAAAGCCGGTGAACGCGGTGTAATCGTCGCCATAATTGTTGAGTATGGTCAGCCGCACCCATTGCGCCGTCGGGCGTTCCTCGGGTTTGAAGGAAAAGGATTGGCCGTTCTTCGCCATTTTCAGCGTTCCACCCATCACTTCTGAAAAGCCCTTGGTTGCTGAGGTTTCGGACACTTCGACAACAAAGTCCTTTGCTGATTTCGTGTCACGATTGAGCCCGGCGGTATCGAACGCAAAGCCATGGATTTCGGTTGTTTCGGCCAGTTCGAACACGAATACGCTTTCGCCTGCTTCACCTTCCCAGTCGGTCGCCGCAGAGCCATCGATAAGGTTGAGCGGACCCGCCGACATCGAGCTGATCGCGGGAAAGTCCGGATGTTCCAGAACGCGCCCGCCTGCTGCGAACGCCAGCAGATCGGGCGACCCGGATTCCTTGGCTATTGCTGGAGCCGACATTGCCGCAACGGCAAAAACGGAAAGCAGGGTTTTGCTGCGGAATGAAATTCTGGTCATGATAACTCCTCCATTGCTTGTGGCTTTCGAAAGCCCTCACCAAACAAGACGGGAGGTTTTGATCAAAGCGGACATTGCCGACTCAAGTTATTTCCATTGCAGAAACGAGGCGTTTCGTTAGCTTCGCTGTGGGTCGTTGGTGCGAGGGGGTCAGGCGGCAGCGCTGCTAACCGCGACGCGCAGCGAAGGCATATTGGACATGGCCGCGCCGTCGATGGAACCCGACGCCGCAAAGCCGACAAGCTATTCATCGCTGGGCGAGGGTCAGGAGATTGGCGGTTTTACGATCGAGCACCTTATCGGCCGTGGCGGCATGGGCGAGGTGTATCTCGCCCACCGGACGTCGGCGGATTTTACGCAACTCGTTGCGCTCAAACTGCTCCGTGCCGAAGCAGCGGATCGTGGCGATGCCTTCCTGCGCGAAAGGCGGCTGCTGGCGCGGCTTGAGCATCCCGGTATCGCACGACTGATCGACGCGGGCATCGCGCCTGACGGTCGTCCCTATATGGCGATGGAATATATCGAGGGACAATCGATTGACCAATATTGCCGAGATCAACAGTGCAGTCTGGAGCAGCGGCTCGACCTGTTCCGCGATGTTTGCGATGCGGTCAGCTATGCGCATGCAAAGCTGATCATCCACCGCGATATCAAGCCGTCGAACATCATGATCGATAAAAGCGGCAAGGTTCGCTTGCTCGATTTCGGTATCGCCAAATTGCTCGACGATACATCGCTTGTTCCCGCGACAACCCAGGCGATGCTGACCCCCGATTATGCCGCACCCGAACAACTTGACGGCGACGAACCAACGGTGACCGCCGATGTCTATGCGTTGGGGATTGTGTTGTACGAGCTGATTTGCGGAAAAGGACCATGGCGGCGCGACGGCGCATCGGTTCCGGCAATCATTCGGCGCGTGCTGTATGAAGACCCGGCGATGCCAAGCAAGGTAGCGGCAGAAGTCGGCGCGCCTATTCCTGCCAACAGGATTGCAGGCGACCTTGATGCCATCATCATGAAGGCCATGCGGCGCAACCCGACCGAGCGCTATAGCAGCGTGGCGGATCTAGCGACCGATGTCCGGCGACATCAGGAATTAAAGCCCGTGCATGCGCGTGACGGCTCGACACGCTATATGGTCGGACGTTTTGTTCGGCGTTACCGCTGGGCAGTCGCCGCCAGCACCGCAGCCATTGCTGCATTGTTGATCGGCGCAGGGGGAATTGCTTGGCAGGCACGGCAGACCGCGGTCGAACGCGATATCGCGGTGGCCGAAGCGAAGCGTTCGGAAGCGATCAACAATATGCTCGGCGTTATGCTGAGCGACAGCGTGTCCGCCAATGACGGCGAAGAGGTAACCGTCAAAAAAATGCTCGACCAGACTTCGACACGGCTGGTTAACACGCTCGATTCCAGTTCGAAATCGGGTGCGCTGATCGCAACGGTGTTCGATCTCCACCAAAGCATAGAGGATTTGGCAGGTGCCGACGCTCTGATCCAGAAAGCGCTCAAACGAAATATCGGCAAGGATGATCCAGTGGCCTTTGCCCGTTTACAGTTGCGGGCAGCGACGATTGCTGCGTCGCTCGACCGCATTGATGAAGCCGGACCATTGCTGGACAAAGTGCAGCCAATATTTCGTGCAGACCCGATGCGCTATCGCAACGAATTGCTCGATGTTAGCTTGACCCGGGCGCAGGTCCTGCGTCGCACTGGAAAGGCGGATCAGGCGTTTGCGCTTTTGGTTGAGAACCTGCCCGATGCGGAAAGGATCTTTGCCGGCAAGCCGCGCGAGTTGCTGACGATATATAATAATGTGCTGGTCAATATGGCCGAAGCCAATCGGTTCGATGCCATGGTCCCCATTTTTGGCCGCGCCGATAAATTCATCGAAACAAACGGGCTGGGTTCGACGCCCACGGCATTGGCGATCAGGCAATTGAAAGCCGTCCGTCTGATCAAGCTAAAGCAACCAGAGGCTGCCGAACCCGTACTCGAAGAGATCGTGGTAAAGCGACGCGCTGCATTTGGTGCGTCGGCAGGGTTGGGCGTTGATTTGATGCATCTTGGACGCGCCAAATTGCTGCAAGGCAAATTCGCCGAGGCCGAGCGAAATCTGGGTGAGGCCTATGGTCTGTTGCAAAATTTATCGGCCCTGCCGCGTTGCCGGCATTTGTGTCGGGATCGACGCTGATCGAAGCACAAGCCGAAAGCGGCAATGCCGCAGCAGCAAGCAGGACAATCGCAGGGCTGGAGCAGCGGTTACCACCCGCACCTCCAGGCTTCCCGCATGCGTTGTTGAAGCGGGCTAAGGCCGTTGCTTTTCTGAAAAGTGGCAAATTGGCACAAGCCAAGGCCGAAGCCGATCAATCCGAAGCGATCTTCAAGACTCTGGGTCCGCAAGCCGAACCTTATCTGCAGTCCTTCCCTGCCTTGCGCGCAAGAATCGCCAAAGGCAGTTAGGCCGCTTCCATCTCGTTGTGGATCCACGCCCGCGCCTGCACCCACCAGCGCCGCACGGTGCGGTCGGTAACGCCAAGGATATCGGCGGTCTCGCGTTCATCCATCCCGGCAAAGAAGCGGCAATCGACAACCTTGGCGAGGTTTGGATCGAGTTTCGACAAATTGCCCAGCGCGTCCCCCAGCCGGACAACCTGTTCGTCTTCAGGCACTGCGGCGGCGAGTGAATCCAGACTTTGCGTGTAGCTATAGGTCGGAGCATCGCGTTTTGATGCCAAGCGCGCGCGTGCTGCATCGATCAGGATATGGCGGATTGCGGTCGCGGCGCATCCCAGAAAATGCGACTGGCTTTCCCACGCGTCGCGTTTCCGCAACTTCATATAGGCTTCGTTGATCAGCGCGGTGGTCTGCAAGGTCTGCGGTGAACCCGCGCGATAATGCTCTCGCCGGGCGATTGCCCGCAATTCCCCATAAAGGCTTTCGATCAGCGCATCGGTAGGACCTGAATAAATTGTTTCAGGCGGAATGTCCGGTTCGATGGCAATTCTCCGTCTTACCCTATGCCGGACGTTCCGACGCCCAATTTATGAAGCGGTGCCGGAATTTAGGCAAGGGGAAACGAGCGCCCAAAATAGGCCCGATTGGAAGGGAATTTGTGATGACGAATTGGAGTCGATTGCTGTCCGGTACAGCCTCCTTGGTGGTATTGGGGATGATGACGGTGCCGACGCAAAGCGTTGCAGCGCCCAAATTGCGAATTCCGGCAACGGTCCCTGCCGTCGAAGAAGCGCCGAAGCCGGTGGTTCGAACGCGCGTTCCGGCAAAGCTGGAAACCGATGAGCCCGCAAAAATTGAAAACAACCCCCGAATTCGCAACCCTGTCGCGGCACCTTCTGACGAAGAAGCGGTGAGGGTCGATCATGCCGAGGTTACGCCAGCACCGCCTGTCCGCGTTCGCATACCGCGGGTTGACACATCGACGCCTGCCACGTTGGAAACATCGCCCAAAATTCGTACACGCGTACCTGCACCCACCGAAGCATCACCAGAAGTCGAAAATACCCCGCGCAGTCGTACGCGCGTGGCGACGCCCGATGTCAAAGGCGAAGAGCAGGCTCCCCGCAGGCTTTATCGCCCGGGCGACACACAGGTCGGCAGCGCGCTTCCTGTCGGGATTCCTGGCGGGACGGTCCACTCCATAGGATCGACCCAGGCGAATTGTCTGTTTCGCCCGGATGCAAATCTGAATTACAGAAAAAAGCCACCTACCCCTGGCAGCACGGCTATCCTCGAAATGGTCTGCATACGCGCGGGAGTACCGACTCTTACCGGGTTCCGCTATGACGTTCCGACCGACAAAAATACCTCGTCTCCACTTTTGCAAGCCACGCAAATCGACAATGAGGGATTGGCATCGCTGATCACCTACGAAATCGATCCGGTTGAAACCGACCAGACAGGCAGGCAAGTATATAAGCTCGTTAGCCTTGCCAAAGGTGAGGATGGCCGTCGGACGACCTATTGCATCGATCCTGATGAAGGGCTGCAAAGGAAAGCCGGTTTTGGTGATCACGATCCGGGTATTGTCGCGACATTCTGGTGCAGCGACGGAACGACGATTTCAGAGCGTTCATTTCAAATCAACAATTGGCTGATGCCAGCCAACACCGGCAAAGTTTCATTGGGTCCACCGGTTTCTGATAGCACACAAAAGCCCAGAGAATATGGCAGCAATACAAAAGTTGTTCAATATGAAGGCAGTACGGGAACCAGCGAAGCAGGACCGTTTCTTATGCGATCAATTATTGGCGGTGGAACCACTTATGCGACCTGCAAACTGAACGGTACCGATGCCGGCAGCCTGTATTGTACGACAGACCCCATCAATGGTGTGGTGACAACTTATCTCGCGCATAGTCTGCCAAGCGTAAGAGCGCAGATTGGCAAATTGTCGGCACCGAAATGTTCGTCAGAAACGGCACCCGTTTATGACGACAAGCATTGGGGATATGACGGCGCGGGCGGACAACTGTCAAAATATGTCCGCTATTATGACGTCACCACCACTGTCTGCCATACGCGAAAAATCGGATACACATTGCTCCCCGGTAAAGTTGCGGCGCAAGATCGCGGTAAGGTTAAGGGCGCTTGCTATCTTGCTTCCTGGGCGGGGATCGTGACCGAGAAAAGTGTCACAATAACCTACGGGCGCGCAGTGGAAGTAACCAAAACCGGCGAACAGGTAATTAACCCGGCCGATAGGTACGGCCCAGGGGGTATGGAAGATGTTACCAAAGAAGGCAGAACAATCGGCACGAATGGCACGTTGGACCTTAACACAGCGCTGAAAAGCAATGGTGAGCGCGTCCCGTTGCAGAATATCACCAAAGTAAATGCGCCTTGCACCTGAACCCACGAAACGGAGAATTGCGATGAAAAACCTAACCCTATTGATCCTTGTTTCCACCACTACGCTGATGCTGGCTGGATGCGGCGGAACGGGTGATAGCAGCGACGCTGGCGCTTCCAACGAAGGCACGGTAGCGATCGCTGGCTGGGACGCGACCAATGCCTGCGCTTTGCTCGACAAAGATGCCGTCGGTGCCGCGTTGAACGACAAAGTGACAGAGGCGACCGTTGCCCTCGTAAATCATGCATCGGGGGCAAATGCTGCTACCTCGGAATGCACCTATATGCTGGAAAGCGGCGGCAGGGCTTCACTGATGACACGCAACTCACCTATTGCCGATAACACGGACGAAGCAATAAAATTGGCACACAACGCTACTCAGGAATCAGTTTCGGCATTCACCGACAAAAAGGTCGAGGATATACCGGGGCTTGGCAAGGCGGCCTTCTTTGTTCCCGGTATCAACCAGCTGAATGTCTTCATCGACGACAAACGCTTTGCCATCCTGACCATCAGCAGCGCCTCCAATGAAAGCGCAAAAGCAACAGCAGTGGCGCTTTTCGGGAAGATTAGGATCTGATTATAATTGGTTGATGAAACGCTGTAACCGTACTGCATTTATCTCAAATCATTGATCCCGATAGTAGGAATTGAACCTATAACCTTCAGGCTCTCAGATTGCCGCATCGTCAGAATGCCGATTTATCCGCTGAACGCGCTTTGGTGGCAACGCGGTAAAGTGAGCTAAAAATCGCGCTAATTGCCATTCGATATCAAGTTTCGGCCACTCCAAGCAGATAGCCAATTTGGGCTGCTAATGAAACGCATTTGGCGAGGTCAATGCTGGCTATGCCGACTGCCTGCATCGCACGCCAAACCGATCTTAGCCGTTTCTACAGACATCAATTCCCTCACAAATTCGTTCAACAATCATCGAGCAAGGTTTCAGAAAGCGGCCAGCAGCTGCAATAGACACGGCCAAATGAACGGCCGCTTATGATCAATCAACTGGAGCCCCCCGAACGGCCTCTTTCAGGGGCGCCGATTGGGATTGCGGACATTCTGAAAGGTGAACTGGCACGTCCGCTGCGCGCCCTCATCGCTTTTTCTCCGAATGGCTTCGAAATCGCATCACAGACTAGGAGACAGCTTTCACGACCGGACGAGGTTCTTTCATTGTGAGAGTCCGCGCCTCCAAATTCGCGATCACATGCGGTAGCTATACGGTCTGAGAAGCGAAATAGTCGAGTCTCGAGACCGGCTCCAGAATGCGTGTTCTATGTCGTCGCGCGCGATCATGGCTGAAACGCACGATTCTGCACATGTGTTCGTCAAGATATTGCCTTCCTCCCATGGCTTATCGCAAGGTCGCAAATGTCGTTGGCAAACCTCTGCACTATCACCGCTAGACCTTCGGCTTCAGGCCGATATGTAGCGCCGCGATCCCGCCCATCAGGTTTTCGTAAGTCACATGCGCGTACACGGCATCCTGCATCATCGATTTGAACGTTACCTGGTCAGGGTGCATTTTTATCGATTCGACAAGGTAACGATAGGGCTTACAATTCCCGACGAGGATCTGCCCAAAGGTCGGCCATAGCCTCGAATAGGCATTCGCCATCATTTGCAATGGCCTAGACGTGGGCCTTGAAAACTCGATGATCGTCAGCTGTCCACCGGGTTTTAGCACCCGCAATATCTCCCGCTGGGCTTGCTCCTTGTCTGTGAAGTTACGGATTCCATAGCCGATGGTAACGGCGTCAAAGCTATTGTCCGCAAACTGCAAATTCTCAGCGTCTGCCTGAAGAAACGTCATATTATTGGGTATGTCAGCCTTTGAAAGGCGTGCGCGCCCTGCCTTCAGCATCTGTTCGTTGATATCACTATGAACGACAATACCCTGCGGGCCGACACGTCTGCTGATCAGGCGAGACAAGTCGCCAGTGCCCGCCGCAATATCAAGCACCTTGGACCCCGGCTTGATGTTGCTCGCCTGGATCGCATACCATTTAACGAGCCGATGGGTACCCAGCGACATGACATCGTTCATCATGTCATATTTCGCCGAAATGGCATCGAAGACCTCGGCGATCCGTTCGGCCTTTTCATCGACGCCGACCGTTTCAAACCCAAAATGCGTAGTCCGGGCACCATCCATTTCGTTGTATTTCTTGATGGTCATTTGCATTCCCAATCGACCTCTTTCGTTCCAGTATTCCCAACAGGTGTCAGTTGAAGAGCTGGACCAAAATCAGCGCGCCGCCGCCCCAGGCACCGAACCAAGCGAGTGTCCGGAAGTATTTCACGCCCGCGACATAGGCACCCAGGTGGATCACTCTCCCCCAGAAGAAGATGGAAGCCCCCAGAGCGGTCTCCGCGTTGGCGCTGCCCGAGATTTGCGCAGCCAGCACCAGAATTGCGAAAGGTATAAGGTTTTCAACCAGATTGGCATGGGCCTGAACCGCCCTTTGCGTCCACGCCGGAACATCCAGCGGGGTCTCGCGATTGCCGGCTGCCCATGCAAATCCTCCGGGCTGCATGAAGCGACCCGCGCCGTATATGAGGGGGATGCCAAGGCACAGCAGCGCAGTGGCGACAAGCATGAAAACATCTTTGGTCATTCTGACGAGTCCTGTAGAAATCGATATGTCCTGCAAGCTCGCGCTTCTCGCAAACCCCGACCCGCGCCAGTCCTGCACTGGCGTGGCGGATAAGAATAGAATTGAAACGACATGACTGACCTGAGCAAAGTCGGCGCATTTGCCATAGATAGAGGTCGCGATCACTCGGCGTATGCGCTGCGACCGCGCCCTTCGCTCGGCAATGAAATCTTTGCGGCCTTCATTCGCGACACACGCAAGCTGGATTTGCAGCCCCGGCAAAGGTTCAGCTTCTACCCCGCTTTTCCGTTCTGCGTTGTCAACTGGATCTTCGATGGCGCTGCTTACGAAGTTGCTGGATGCGACGCAGATGTTGACCTGGGCACGGTTCAGCCTCTGCCGAAAGTCTATTTTTGTGGCCCCCGGACGAAGCCGGCGATCCTCTGGAACCCGGGCAAGACTGTCGTCCTGTCCGTTGGATTTTACCCTCATGCGATTGCAGCGTTGACACACAGTGACGTGGCCGAGCTTGTCGACGTAACAGCGCCTGCCAGTGCAATCTTGGGAAAGGATATTGCCGCAATCTGTGCCAGCGTCGCAAAAGCCGCCGACCCGGAAGTCGCTTTCGCGCTATTGCAGGACGAACTTGTCCAGCGGGCAACCATGTCGCCTCCAATCTCATTACCGGGCGAGGCAGACCGCGTCCGCGCGTGGGAACCGGCCATCGCGCTCGAAGCCGCAGGACCGCCTGGCACAAGGAGCAAGCGCCAGATCGAGCGCCGCATCAAGCAATGGACCGGACATGCACGGCGCGGCCTCGCAATGTACTTGCGCGCGGAGCAATTCTTCGAACAGGCGCTCTTGGCGGGATCGCAAGAACCGCCTTGGTCGGGGTTGCCCATGACTTGTGATTTTCGGATCAGTCGCACATGATCCGTGACACAAAACGCCTCACGGGATTCACGCCAAGGGCGCTCTATCGCCGTCTCGATGAAGAACCATTCTGGTGCTATCGTGTGTTGGGTGGTCTGTTGGCTTAGAATTGCGGTTACACGTTGCAATTGCTGGATCCAAATAGATTTGTCGGCGACAATTTTGGTTCCATTCCGTTGACAGCGGGAATTCCGGGCGGTCGGTAATTGCTTTTCGATTGCGCAAAGCGGGCAGTGCACAACCGGCCCCAGTCGGAATATGTATCGTTGCGCGAATGTGCGGCCGTTTTCGAAAGCCAAGCGAAGCGCTGCGAAGGTCTGCTATGGCTGCGATGCTCGCCACCGGGCAAAATAATCCATCGGCGACTAAGGTTGGGAGGCGGTGCGATTCTGGCGCGACCTTCAAAATATGTGCTTCAGCGATCTTTGAGCCATTCTTCAACTTCCGCCAAATCCCAATCCAAGCAGCGCGGGGAAAGATTGAAGCGGTGCGAGAACTCGCCTCGTTTTTGCATCTCGAAGGCCGTCCGGGCAGCAAGCGGCACTATCAACCGAAGTTCGTGCCACCTGATCGTTTGAGTCAGCCCAGATAGCACCGTCGCTGGACCAGCGCGAGTATTGGCACGTCCGCCGTTGCCATCGTTAAATCGCTATGCATTATGGGTTCTTGCACGCTTTGGTTTGCATACCATAATTCCTCTCCTTCTTTGACAGAGGAGGCAGTAATGGCGAACTGGTTCCCTAAATCGTTCTTGCAAAATGACGGTCATCCGCGAATCGACGGGCGGCTGCTCGCCTGCCTAATTTGCCAAAACCGCTCGCGCAACTCTCTCACGGCAAAGCGACAAACTTCCCAGCGTCCCTATCTTTGCGCACCTTCAGCCCGTCAAATACCTGCCCGCTCATCGCGATCCACACGCCCGCCGGGGCGACCTGCGCCGTTGCAAAGGCCATGCCGAGGTTGAAATTGGCGTCGGTCTCGGCAAAGCGGGCGGGGGATAGCGCTCCGGTCAGGACGATGGTTTGCCCGGCACTGCGGCGGCCAGCACCTTCGCGGTTTCGGTCATGGTGTCGGTGCCATGGGTGATGACGATGCGGTTTTCAGGTGCCTCGCGCGCGGCACTGGCGACGGAAAGCCGGTCGGCATCGGTCAGCTCAAGGCTGTCCTTGCGCATCAGCTCGACAAGGCGGAAGGGCAGCGCCACCCGCGCTTCCTTGAGCAATGCCGGAATGCCGCTGTCGACAATCTGATATTCGGACAGCGCGTCGAAATAATTTTTGTCGATCGTGCCGCCGGTGGTGAGGATGAGGATACCAGTGTCTGCCATGGCAACGCGCATAGCCGATGCAGCGCATCAGGCAAAGGCCAGCGTCTGACTCCGATCCCTCAAGCAGCTTCGGCCAATGCCTCCAACTCCATCCGCCCGATGGCCGTGCGCAACCGATCTGCGGTGACGGGCTCCAGTGCGTGATCGAACAGGGTCAAATGTCGCAACAACGTCTTGCGCACCGCACCCGTCCCTTCAGCGGTTGGTTCACCCATTTCGCGAAAATGCTCCAGCCCATAACGCAGGATGATCGTCGCATTGATCGCCAGATCGCGCAGCTGCCCGCGCGGCCAGTCGAGCAGACGGTGATCGACCAGAGCGGCAAGATGTTCCTCAAACTGGACGAAGCTTGCTTCCAGCCAATGCGGCGCTTGCGCAGAGATGCTTTCAACATGCTCGCCATAGGTGGCCTGATCACGAAACAGGAAACGGAAGGTGCGGAATTCGTGCATGCACGTCTTAAGCAGCGCGACATAATCTTCAACACAGTCCGTCGCCATTCCTGGATGCAGTCGCAACCGCGCTGCTATACTGTCCGCATAATGCGCTGCGATCGCCTCGAGCAGCGCTCGCTTGGTCTTGAAATGATACCAGAGATTGCCCTCTGCCATGCCGAGATGAGAAGCGAGCGCGGCGGTGGTGACTTCGCCATAGCCGCGTTCGTTGAACAGCCGTCGAGCGGCTTCGACAATGCGATCCCGCGTTTTTAAGACCGGGGTTGCCATCAGTAATGCGATAGCTCAACCTGCATCGATTTAAAGCCATGGACGAAGCATTGCTCGACGCGTTCGGGCTCGCCGATCACATTGACGCGCAGCCGCCTTTTGGCCATTTCCTCAAGCAAAATGTGCAATTGCAGCTCGGCGACACGCGCGCCGACACAGCGGTGGATGCCATAGCCGAATGACAGGTGTCGGCGGGCATTTTCCCGGTCAACGCGGATGCTGTCGGCATCGTCAAACACGCTTTCGTCGCGATTGGCGGAGATATACCAGAGTACCACCTTGTCGCCCTTTTTCATCGACACACCATCCACCTCGGTATCCTCCTGCACGGTGCGGCGCATATGGGCGAGCGGGGTTTGCCAACGGATGATTTCCTGCACCGCATTGGGGATCAGATCGGGGTTTGCCTCCAGCTTGGCCCGTTCCTCCGGGAATTGCGACAGGGCATAGGCATAGGCCGACATGGTGTTGCGTGTGGTGTCATTGCCGCCCACGATCAGCAGGATCAGATTGCCGATAAATTCTTCCTGCGCCATCTGGCTCATCGCGTCCGATTGCAGCATGACCGAAATCAGGTCCTTGCCGGGATTGGCAATCCGCTGTTGCCAAAGTTCGGCAAATTTGGCTCCCATTTCGAACAGCAGTGTCTGGCGCGTCTCAATACCGTTGGGGCGAAATAGCAATTCAATATCGCCGCTGGTATCGGACCAATGGGTCAGCTTGTGCCGTTCCGCCCATGGAAAATCGAACAATTTGGCAAGCATGCCGGTGGTGAGTTCGATCGAAACCTTTTCCACCCAGTCAAAGCGTTCACCAATGGGCAGCGAATCGAGCAGTTCACCGGTGCGCTGTTGCACTTCCGCTTTCATCGCCGCAACTTCGCTCGGGCCGAAGGACGGGGCGACGGTCCGACGCTGGCCGGTGTGGCGTGGCGGGTCCATCGCGATGAACATCGGCATCCGGATTTCGCCTTCCATCAGCTTTTCCGGATCGAAGGCAACGGTAATGCCGCCATATTCCCAACTGGATGAGAATATTTTGGGTAGCGATTCGATGTAAATGATCGGCTTGTGCGTGGTGACCGACCAATAGGGGCCGAATTTGGAATCGGCGACATAATGGATCGGCGATTCCGCACGCAGCTTGCGAAAGGGTTCCTGCCAGCGGTCTTCGGAATAGAGTTCGGACCGCGTGACATCGAACGGGTCAATGGCGGGCGCAGCTGCGGTGACAGGGGACATTTCGTTCATCACACTCTCCTGATGTTCATTTTAGGGTAAATACCCTAAATTTCGCAAAAGGCAAGCTGTGATGGCCGGTGCTATCGCGGTAATCCTTCCACAAGCCAAAATCGTGCCTGCGAAGCGCGCCGGCGGATCGGGGCTACTGCCTGATATTCAGGGGAATTGTAGAAAGCCTTTGCCTGATCAAAGCTGGGGAAGGCGACTATTGCGATCCGTCCCGCAGGTGGCGGACCCTCAAGCTGTTCAACCCTGCCACCTCGCGCGAGATATTTGCCGCCATATTTGGCCACAGCAGCGGTCGCGCCCGGCACATAGGCTTTATAGGCCTCAGCGTCGGTGACTTGAACCTCTGCGATGATATAGGCTTTAGGGGATTTCGCTGGCTTTGCCGCCGCATAACCGCCTGCTGCCGCCAATAAGGCGGTGGCCAACGTCCATCCGAAATGCACTCGCATATTTGCCTCCCCAACCGTAATTGCTAGAGCGGATACCAACTACAAGGAGCGGCCAATGTCCATCGACTATATCATGATCGGGTCGAACGACCTCGGGCGATCACGCGCCTTTTACGACGCAGTAATGCCGCATTTGGGCGGCACGCTGGCGCATGATTATGAAGGGATCACCTTTGGCTATGCGATGGAGCATGGGGTGACGGTGTGGGTTGCGCGCCCGCATGATCGCGGGGCTGCGGTACCCGGCAATGGATCTATGCCCGGCTTTGGTTGTGCGACCCGCGAGGCGGTCGATGCCGCGCATGCCGCCGCTTTGGCGAACGGAGGAACCAACGAAGGTGCTCCCGGTCCGAGGCCGATTTATGGCCCCGAATTTTACGGCGGTTATGTCCGCGATCCCGATGGCAACAAGATGAGTTTCGTGCTCGCTGGAACTTCGGCAGAAGGAGGCAGCGAATGAATGTGACCCTTTATGGCATCCCCAATTGCGATACGGTGAAAAAGGCCCGCGTCTGGCTCGACGCGCAAGGGATCGGCTATGATTTCCACGATTATAAGAAAGCCGGTGCCGACGCAGGCAAGCTTGCCGCGTGGTGTGACGCCAAGGGGTGGGAGACAATCCTCAACCGCGCGGGTACGACCTTCAAGAAACTGCCTGATGCTGACAAGGCCGACTTGACGCAAGCCAAGGCTATCAAGTTGATGCTCGACCAGCCGAGCATGATCAAGCGACCGGTGGTTGAATATCCCGGCGGCTTGCTCGTCGGTTTCAAGCTGCCCGAATGGGAGGCTGCGTTCGGCAAATGAACCCGATTGCCACTGCGCTTGCCGAAGCGGTTACCGGTTGGCTGACACCGGGCAAGCCGCTGGTGCTAGGGCTGTGCGGGACGCAGGCGTCGGGAAAGTCCACAGCGGCTGCACAATTGGCGGAGCATTTTGGCGGGCAGGGGCTGAACGTCGGGGTGCTGTCACTCGACGATCTCTATCTGGGGCGGACGGTGCGAGCGGAAATGGCAAAGGTAGCGCATCCGCTGTTTGCGACGCGCGGGCCCCCGGGGACGCACGATACTGCGATTGGCATTGCCACACTCGATGCAGTGAAGCGCGGCGATCCGGTCATGCTGCCGCGTTTCGACAAACGCGCCGACGAGCCGCTGCCGTCGCGCGAATGGCCGTTGCTCGATGGTCCGTGCGACCTGCTGATCTTCGAAGGCTGGTGCGTCGGCGCGGTGTCGGTGCCGGACGCAATGCTGGCCGAACCGGTCAATGCACTCGAACGCGAGAAGGACCCGGATGGTATCTGGCGGCATAGCTGGAACACACATCTGGCGGATGAGACCGCAGCGCTTTTCGCACGGATTGACCGACTAGCCTATCTGCGCCCGCCATCATTCGAGATTGTCCGGATTTGGCGCAGCGAGCAAGAGCGACGCTATCAGGCGCAAGAGGGCGAACGCGCGGCGGCGGCGATGACCGACGAGCAGGTCGCGCGCTTCATTGCCCATTATGAGCGGCTGACGCGTTGGATCATGGACGAGATGCCTGGTCGCGCGGATGTAACAATAAGGCTGGATGAGGGGCGCAATGTCCTCTCGGTGGAGACGCTTGTGTGATCCGGCTTCTATGCACACTCTCGTTACTCATACTGTCGGCCTGTTCGGGCGCGGTGCAGGAAAGGAAATTACCTGTGAAAGAACCCATCATCATCGCCCATCGCGGTGCCAGCGGCGAACGGCCCGAACATACAATCGCCAGCTATACGCTTGCCATTGAGCAAGGCGCGGATTTTATCGAGCCCGATCTGGTGTTGACCAAGGACGGCGTGCTGGTGGCGCGGCATGAGAATGAGATTTCCGAAACCACAAATGTCGCGGCACACCCCGAATTTGCCTACCGCAAGACGACCAAGACCATCGACGGCGAGAAAAAGACCGGCTGGTTCACCGAGGATTTCACGCTCGCCGAACTTAAAACGCTGCGCGCGAAGGAGCGGCTGCCGCAATTGCGCAAAGCGAATATGGCGTTTGACGGCCAATTTGAAATCCCGACGTTTGAAGAGATTATAGAGCTTGCGCAGGCCAAGTCGAAGGAGACGGGGCGGGTGATCGGCATTTATCCCGAAACCAAGCATCCCAGCTATTTTGCCTCCATAGGGCTGCCGCACGAAGCCCCTTTGCTCGCGATGCTGGAAAAACAGGGCTATACCGAAAAGGCCGATCCGCTGTTCATCCAGTCGTTCGAGGTCGAAAATCTGAAGGCGCTACGCGGCAAGACCAAGCTCCGACTGATCCAGTTGATGGATGAGAAAGGCAGCCCCGCTGATCGTGCCGATCTCAGCTATCCGCAGATGGCGACCGCCGATGGGCTGAAGGCGGTTGCGCAATATGCCGACGGCATCGGCCCTAACAAGGCAATGGTGATCCCGCGCACGATGCTGGGCAATTTGGGCGAGCCGACTGCGCTGGTGCGCGATGCCCATGCAGTTGGGCTTGCGGTCCACCCCTGGACCTTTCGGCGGGAGAATTATTTCCTGCCATTGGGGCAGCGTTCGGGGCTGAACCCGGCGGGGCATGGTGATCTGGTGGCCGAGATCAAGGCGTTTCTAGCGGCAGGAGTGGACGGGTTTTTCAGTGACAACACGGCTGAAGCAGTTGAGGCTGTGGGGCGGTAAAACTGTTTTCAATGACGGTTAAAAAGACACCGTAGCCCTGAGCTTGTCGAGCCGAAGGCCACCAGAGGTGAACGGCGCTTCAAAGTTTGTGCGTTCCTTGAAGGCGTGCTTCGACAGGCTCAGCACTTCGGTGAAAGACTTGCTCGATTGTTGAGCTTTCACCCCACAATCGCCCGCGCAATTGCGCGAATAGCATCCGGATTGGCGACAAAGGCCATGTGGGTGCAGCTGAGTTCGACATGTGCATCGGCCTCTCCCGGCTGGCCGCGCGCTGCGGCAGGAGCGACGACGCCATCACGCGGCGACCAGAATGCGATGGTGGGCACAGGTGGCTTTTCGTGCAGGCGCACCTCGATGGGTGGCGCATCGACACGGTGTCGGGCGATCAGCTGATATACCCGCCACGCATTATTGGCACGCGGGTGCGCTGAAAACGGGCTGCCGAGCGTGATAACTTTGGCCACGCGGTCGGGGTCAATCTTTGCATATTCGCGCGCGAGCAATCCGCCAAGGCTCCAGCCGACCAAAGTTACCTGCTCGTCAGGAGCAAGCAGGTCGATCCGGTTGCGAATCCGATCAAGCGTGTCTGAACGCACCCCGCCATTACGGCCAAGACCCCAGCCATGCGACTGAAAACCGGCGGCGTCGAGCGACCGGCGCAAGCGTGCAGTGGTACGATCCGATGCCATAAAGCCGGGAAAAACAAGGACCCTACGACCTCCACCGTCGACATCCATCGGCACCGCAGGCGCAAAGCTGGCCCGCGCCCGCATGAAAGCGAACGATGTGGACTCGCGCAGCAGCAGCCGCTTTGAAGGAGGCGGCGCAAGAATCAAATGTCAGTCGGGCTTTCCAGAGGTGCGGCTTCGGACTGGACGGGAGGCTGGGCGGGGGCATCAGCTGGAGGCGCAGGGACAACCGGTGCTGCGGGTGCCTGCGTCAGCGCGCTGCGTTCCAATATCTCAAGCGCCTCTTCGGTCTTCTGATAACGTGCCGCGAGTGCGAGCCAGCTTTTGGCTCCGTTGCTTCCTGGCATGGTGGAAACGCTGCGAACCGCTGCCCGGACATTGCCGGTGGCTAATAATGTACGAACCCGGTCAAGCGCTGCGTCGGGTCCGGCTGGCTTTGTGTCCGAGCGACGGAGCACGAACAGCGTTGCCATTTCCTTCTGTGCTTTTTCCCACAATGTGCCCTGCTTTTGCGTCAGTGTCGGCGCGATTTTGTCAAATTCACTTAGCAGGAGTGCTGGAGTCAGCTTGTCGCGCTGGGCCGACAATATTTGCTCGACCGCTCCGGGCTGGGTAGTACCAAAGGCGGCCTTCAGCCGGGCTTCATTATCGCCCAATGGCGTGCCGGCGGTGATCGCACGGCGGGTGGCAAGCGCCACCAGCATCGCTTCGGTTCGTGCGGAATCGGCGACAGGAACCACAAGCTGCGGCGAAACCGGGGCTGCGAGCATCGGCGCGGCTTCGGGGATCGCGGATGTAGTTGCATCGGAGTTCGCTTGCGGCATCACCCCGTCCTCAACCGCGGTCGAGCTGCTTTCCCAAGGGATCAGCCCGGAATCGCCCAGCCAGCCATAGGCCAAAACGCCGCCAGCAAAGGCTGCAATCGAAAGCACCAATCCAGCGCGCCAGTTCAAATTCTGTACTCCTTGTCCGACCCTGTAGCGCCAAGCTTACCAAGTGCCGCCAGCGCCGACAACAACGCATCGTCATTGGGTGCAGCCGCGACCGCAACCGCGCGCCAGCCTTCGCCTGCGGCTGCGGCAATGGCGGGGGAGAAAGCGGCTATGCTGAATGCCGCGCGATCAAGCTGCCAGCTATCGCAGCATGTGCCAAAATACTGTGCAGCGCGGATCGAATGCAGCGCCACTGCTTCGCAGCTTGCAACCGTAGCGCGGGCGTCGCCGGCGGGCTGCAGTGTTGCCGAGCGATAGACCGTTACGGGTTCGACCTGAACATCGCTTATGGATTCAAGCGCGCTGCGATCTTCGCCCGCCAGCCACAGCAAGTTTGTGTGCCCGGCAGAGCCCGCAGCGGCGACAGCTTCGTTAGCGCCCGACGTGCTTGTCGTGGCAATGGTGAAGCCCGCCTTGGCAGCGATGCCCGCACTGTGCGCGCCAACTGCGTGGACCGGCAACGACAGCAGCGCCGAAAGTGCATCGTCACCCTGCCGGATGGCGTTGGCGCTGGTGATCAACAGCGCGTCATAGTGCGAAGGATCGGGCACGGACCAGTCGACCGGTTCGACCTGAAACAGCGGCAGTTGCACTGGCTCAAACCCTGCGGCCTGCACACGGCTGGCACTGGCATCATTGCCCGGTTGCGGGCGGATGATCAGCAACCTCATCCTTCGAACAATGCGCGCAGCGCCGGGCTGGCCTGATCGAGCAACTGGTGCGCAAGCCGTGCGGGGGCATCGCCATCGGTCGCAGCAAAACTGATAAACCCTTTTTGGCACTCACTGCCGTTTTCGCTCAATATCTCGGCTTGCAGTTGCAGCGTTGCGCCATCGACAGTCGCTTGCGCCGCGACCGGCGAATGGCAGGTGCCGCCCAGCGCCTCAAGAAACGCTCGCTCGGCCATCACGCAGGCAAAGGTTGGTGCGTGGTTTACGGGCGCAAGCAATGCAGCGATTTCTGCGCGTGCGCTCAAACAATCTATGCCGATGGCACCCTGTGATGCCGCTGGCAGCATTTCCTCGGGCGCAATTGCGACACCGATATTGCCCTGCCCCAAACGGTCAAGCCCCGCCGCCGCAAGCAGCGTTGCGTCAAATTCGCCATTGGCGACTTTTGCCAATCGCGTTGCGACATTGCCGCGGATCGGTGCAGTGCGCAGGTCGGGTCGGATCGCCCTCAACTGCGCAGCACGGCGCGGGCTGGAGGTGCCGACAAGCGCATTTTCCGGCAGACTCAAAATCGAGTTCGCGCCGATAAGCCGATCGCGCACATCGGCGCGCGGCAGCATTGCGGCGATGGCGAAATGGTCGGGGCGCACCGTCTCGACATCCTTCATCGAATGCACCGCAATGTCGATTTCGCGTTCGATCAAGGCGCGTTCGAGCTCCTTGGTCCACAGCGCCTTGCCGCCAATTTCGGCAAGCGGACGGCTCTGGTCCTTGTCGCCGCTCGACAGCATTGGGACCAGTTGAACTGCATCTTCGTTCCAGCCATGTGCCGCCAGCAAAGTGGCCTTCACCATCTCCGCCTGCGCCAAGGCGAGCGGGGAGGAACGGGTGCCGAGGCGGAACGGATGATCAACGGTCGGGGTCATGCGGCTTGTCCATAGCGAGAGCGCTGCCTATGGGGAAGGGGATGGCGATCATATTGGGTCTTGAATCGAGTTGCGACGAAACCGCTGCGGCATTGGTGCGGTCGGACCGCACAATATTGAGCCACGCGCTGGCGGGGCAGGAGGATCACCACCGTGCCTTTGGCGGCGTCGTACCCGAAATTGCCGCGCGCGCCCATGCCGAATTGATGACGCCTTTGGTCGAAACCGCGCTTGCCGATGCCGGGATGACGCTCGATCAGGTCGATGCCATTGCTGCCACCGCAGGACCGGGGCTGATCGGCGGGGTGATGGTCGGGCTGGTGACAGCCAAGGCACTGGCGATGGCAGCGGACAAGCCGCTGATTGCGGTCAACCATCTGGAAGGCCATGCGCTGTCGCCCCGGCTGACGGAGCCTGAGCTGGCTTTCCCTATCTGCTGCTGCTTATCTCCGGTGGGCATTGCCAGTTGCTGCGCGTCAACGGCGTCGGGCGTTATGACCGCCTTGCCACCACCATCGACGACGCCGCGGGCGAGGCATTCGACAAGACCGCGAAGCTGCTAGGTCTGGGCTTTCCCGGCGGGCCAGCGGTGGAGCGGGCGGCACCGACCGGCGACCCCCAGGCCGTGCCATTGCCGCGCCCGTTGAAAGGGCAGCGCAGAACCGCATTTCTCTTTGCCGGGTTGAAAAGCGCGGTGCTGCGCGCCGCATCGCGCCAGATACCGGGCAGAGGATATTGCGGCCTCTTTCCCGCAAGCGGTGGTCGATTGCCTGGTGGACCGGACTAGCAGCGCCTGGCGCGGATCGATCCTTTGGCGGCGCTGGTGGTCGCAGGCGGCGTTGCTGCCAATGACGCGGTGCGTGCGCTGCTCCGACGCTGGCGGTCCGGCACGGCCTGCCTTTTGTCGCGCCACCACACTGGCTGTGCACCGATAACGGCGCGATGATCGCCTGGGCCGGGCGCAGAACGCTTGCGCTGCGGGTTGGTCGACCGGCTGGATGTCGCCGCCGGCCCGCGCTGGCCGCTCGATCCCGATGCCGAGGCAGCACGCGGAGCCAGGGTGAAAGCATGATCGACATCGGCATAATCGGCGGCGAGGCGCCAGGGGCACGGCGCTGGCACAGGTGATGGCGCAAGGACCAGCCGAAGTGCGGCTCTGGGCGCTGGAGCACGAAGTGGCCGCCGCGATCAACCAGGGCCATCTGAATCCGCTCTATCTGCCTGACTGCCGCTGCCCCCCGCCATCCGCGCCACCATGACATCGCAGGACATGGCCGAATGCTAGGCCTCTTGCTCATCGCACCCGGCGCAGCACCTGCGCGCACGCTGGCCGCCTGCCGCCTCCCGACGCGCCGCTCATTCTCTGCGCCAAGGGGATTGAAGCCGGCACTAGATGCTAATGTCCGAAGTAGTGGCCGCGGTGCGCCGCGGCACCGATCGCGGTCGTTTCCGGCCCGACCTTCGCGCAGCCGGGGCTTCGCCGAGATGACGCGCTTCGGCCTGGCGTTGGGCGCGCGGGCGGAAACGCTATCTGGCCTTTCCGGCCTGGGCGATCTGGTGCTCACCTGCTCGTCCACCAATTCGCGCAACTTCTCCCTCGGTAAAGGTTTGGGGCAAGGGCAAAGGGCGACAGAACTTCTTTCCAACCGCCGCACGGTGGCGGAAGGTGCGTTTACCGCACCGGTATTGCGCGATGTCGCACGCCAGGCTGGGGTAGAAATGCCGATTGTCGAAGGCGTGTGCGCGCTGCTGTCGGGCAAGGCCAGCGCTGCCGCGATGATCGACGCCCTGCTATCCCGGCCGCTAGGCCGAAAGGTGACAGCGGGCGCCACTGCGCTATGTCACCTGACCGGGGCAGCAACGCGGCGAGGGAACCAGCTCGGCTACGGGCAGTTCAACCTCCGGCGCGAGGGACCGCGAAGCCGATCGAATGCCGCGCTCGCCAAGGGCGGGCGCACCAATGTGGCGGCTTTGTCCTGCGGCTTGCCGCGCATCCCGTTCCTGTTCATCGCCGGGCGGATCTACGGGCCGGAAGTGCTGGGCCGTTTCGCCTATGCCATCCTCATCGTCGAGTTCGCGGCCCAGCTGGCGACAGCGTCTGCGGCGCGGGCTGGCGGACGCGCTGGCGAAACCAGACCGGCATGAGGCCCATGTCGTCGCCGACGCGATGGTGGTGGCTTTAGTCTTTTCGCTGATCGCGGCCGGCGTGCTGATCGCCCTTCCGCATGCGATGTTCCCCAACAGCCCGTTCAACGGCATGGACCGCTTCCTGCCGCTGATCATTATCGCGATTGCCTGTACGGAGATTGCGCTGTCCGCGCTCGCCTACCGTTTCGATATCGCCGCCACCGTCCGCGCGCGGGCGATTGTCGAGCCATGGACGATCAGCATCGCGGCGGGGTTGCTGGTGTTCTACTCGACCCGCGACGGTCTGATCCTGTCCTATGTCGCCTCGATTGTCGCAGCGATGCTGGCGGCGATCTGGCCGCTCGTCAAAAGCTATGGCTTGCCGCAGGCGTGGCGCCCGCGCCCGATACGAGCTTGGCGGACTGGCCCGAATCAACCTGCCACTCGCCGCCGCCGACGCCGCCGAATGGGGCAGCAGGCGGCTCGATCTCGCCATCCTCGGCCTGTTCGCCAGCCCTGCTGTGGTCGGGATTTACTATGTCGCGCAACAGGTCGCCAGCCTGCCGCAGAAACTGAAGAGCAGCTTCGAGCCGATCCTCGGCCCGGTCATCACCCGCAACCTCGCCGATCATAACTATGCGGCGATCGCACGGCAGGTGAGCCAGGTGGGGTTCTGGATTCTCGCTGCACAGGCGGGGATAGCTCTCGCGCTCGGCATCCCCGGTGAAGCGGTGATGGGGCTGATCGGGCCCGAATTTGTCGGCGGGACGGCGCCATGGCCTTCCTGCTCGCGGCAGAGGTTGCCGCCGCCACGGCCGTGGTCAGCGAAAGCGCGCTCGTTTATATGGCGCGGCACCGCAACCTGATGATCTCGATGTTCATGCTGGCGTTGCAAGTTGTGCTCAGCCTGATCCTGATCGAGCTGGTGCCGATGCTGCCGATCAAGCCGCAATATCTGGGCCTTGCTCAGGCCGCAGCGGTCGCCGCCGCGCTGATGCTCGCGCTGGGCGTGGCATCGGTGGCCAAAGTGCTGTTGCTGGCAAAGCTGCTGGGCGAACCGATCAACATCTGGCGCTGGACCCTGCTCCCCGCCGTCGCCACCGCAATCCTGATCGGCGTGGGCGCGACGCAGCTTCCCGAATGGGCCGAACTGGCGCTGGGCATTCCGGCGATTTTGGGCGTGTATCTGTGGGTCATCTGGCGCTGGGGTTTCGGGCCGGAAGACCGCGTTCTTTTCAAAAGGTAGGATATGGCAAAAAAGACCCTGTGGAGCCGTGCGCGTGACATGGCGGAAAAGGCCCCGCCCGAACGCAACCGCTATGTCGATTTCCTGCGTGCTTTGTCGATCATGGCGGTAGTGGTCGGCCATTGGCTGGTGGCGGCGCCCTATATGCAGGATGGCGCCGTGGTTGGCGGGCATTTGCTGGGGATCATCCCCTGGACGCAATGGCTGACCTGGGGCTTTCAGGTGATGCCGCTCTTCTTCCTCGTCGGCGGCTTTTCCAACGGTATGAGCTGGGCGGCGACCCAGCGTAAAGCCTGTCCTGAGCCTGGTCGAAGGAGCGGCCATTATGCCGACTGGTTCGGCAGCCGGGTGCAACGCCTGATCAATCCCGTCCTGCCGCTGTTCCTGATCTGGACGCTGTTCGCCGCCTTTGGCACCGCGCTGGGCGTGGAGCGCGGGGTTGTGAAGATGGCGGCGCAATTGGCGCTGGTGCCAGTGTGGTTCCTCTCGGTCTATCTGATGGTCTCGGCACTGGTGCCGCTGACCTGGAACCTGTGGCAGCGTTTTGGCCTTGGCTCTTTCTGGGGCTTTGTCGTGGGCGCAATTGCCGTTGATGTGCTCAGCATCCATTTCGGCGTGCCCTATATCAATTTCGCGAACTTCCTCTTCGTCTGGCTGGGCGTGCACCAGCTGGGCTATGCCTGGGGCGCGGGGCGTATCCGCAATCCCTGGGTCTGGGCGGTGTTCGGCGCGATTGCGCTCGAAATGCTCGTCTATTTCGGCCCCTATCCGGTAGCGATGATCGGCGTTCCGGGCAGCGAGCTGAGCAACTCGATGCCGCCCACGCTCGCGCTGTTCGCGCTGGGTGTGGCACAGGCGGGGCTGGCGCTGGCGCTGGAAAAGGCCGGACGGCGGATGCTGGATACTATGCGCATCTGGACCGCGACCGTCCTCCTCAACGGCATGATCATGACGGTCTATCTCTGGCACCTGACCGCCTTTGTCTTTGTGATGGTTGCGGCGTGGTTGCTGGGTGGCATCGGTCTGCACAGCGCGCCCGGCAGCGGCGCATGGTGGCTCGCCCGACCGATCTGGTTCGCGCTGTACATCGCGATGCTCCTCCCGCTGATCGCCCTCTTTGCGCGGTTTGAGGCAGCGCGTGGCATGCCCGACCGCGAAGCCCCCGTGCCGCACTGGCGGCTGGTCACCGGCCTGATCCTGACCTGCGCCGGATTGGCCTTCACCGCCGCAATCAGCATCGCAAGTCCAGAGGGTGTGACGGGCGTGAGGTTGTGGGTGGTGGCGCTGCCGTTTGTGGGGGCGGCACTGATCGGCTTTGGCCCGGTGCGGGATTTGAGTAAAAAGGTGAGTGGGGCAAATTGACGCCCCGGTTGACATTGCTGATCGGTAAGCCTAACGGCCACCACCTTATGAAGACGACCAAACTATACCAACTAGTCAATCGACCCGTCAGCTGGAGCTGACACGGGCGTTTCGTTGCGCCCGACATTCGGGTGCGGCGCGGTATGGTAATAGCGTCAGGTTTTTCCTTAAAACCTAAGCCAAGCAGGTTCGATCCCTGTCACCCGGACAAAGATTTATCCAGGAGACAGATTATGCAGATCATACAAGGAAACAAGGGCGGCCTGATCAAGGCTTGGATCGACGGCGTTGGTGTCGAGGCGCAGGCACGCGCCCAGCTTGACAACATCGCCGCCATGCCTTTCGTCCACAAGCATGTGGCGATCATGCCCGACGTGCATTGGGGCATGGGCGCAACCGTTGGCTCGGTGATTCCCACTAAAGGGGCGATTATCCCCGCGGCTGTGGGCGTGGATATCGGCTGCGGCATGATGGCGCACCGGACCTCGCTGAACGCATCGGATTTGCCCGATAGCCTCGCCGGCATTCGTTCTGCAATCGAGGCGGCGGTACCGCATGGGCGCACCAATAATGGTGGTCCCGGGGATCGCGGCGCGTGGGGCAGCGTACCCGACGCCAATGTCGATCGCATCCGCCCGCATGTCGAGGCGCTGAAGGGGTTGGCTGAAAAGCATCCCAAGATCGCGCAAGCCAGTGAACGCGCACCGACCCATGCGGGTACGCTCGGCACCGGGAATCATTTCGTCGAGATCTGTCTCGACGAGGAGGAGCGGGTGTGGGTGATGCTCCATTCGGGATCGCGCGGCATCGGCAACAAGATTGGCACCTACTTCATCGAGAAGGCCAAGGCCGAAATGCGGCGCTGGTACATCAATCTTCCCGATGAGGACCTTGCTTACTTCCCCGAAGGGTCGGGCCTGTTCGACGATTATTGGGAGGCTGTGGGCTGGGCGCAGGGCTGGGCACGGTTGAACCGCGAACTGATGATGGACGCGGCGATGGCGGCGCTCAGCAAGGCGGTACCCAAGCCATTCACTACCGATTGCGAGGCGGTGAACTGCCACCACAACTATGTCACCCGTGAAGCGCATTTCGGGGACAATGTTCTGGTGACCCGCAAGGGGGCGGTGTCGGCGAAGGAAGGCGAAATGGGGATCATTCCCGGATCGATGGGCGCCAAGTCGTTCATCGTGCGCGGGAAGGGCAACCGGGACTCCTTCTGCTCCTGCTCTCACGGGGCAGGACGCGCGATGTCGCGTAACGAAGCGAAGAAGCGCTTCACGCTAGCCGACCACGCCGCGGCAACCGCCGGCGTCGAATGCCGCAAGGACGAAGGGGTAATCGACGAAACCCCCGCGGCCTACAAGGATATCGACGCCGTAATGGCCGCGCAGGCCGACCTTGTGGAGGTGATGCACACGCTGAAGCAAGTTGTATGCGTCAAGGGTTGATTATGTAGGGGGCGGGGTCTTTTGGGCTTCGCCCCTTGCTCCTTTCAAAAAACCAGCACATATAGCGAACATGACAGATTCCGCTCAAAAAGGCCTCATCATCCGCCGGGGACTCGAAGAGCCGGAGACCGATGGCTCCTTCGTCCCCCACCGCCCTGCGCGGCCGCCCAAGGTCGAGGGGGGGAAGGCTTTCCGCATACAGTCGGATTATGAACCCGCGGGCGATCAGCCCACCGCGATCCGCGAGCTGGTCGATACTGCGCTGATGGGTGAGAAGAACCAGGTGCTGCTCGGCGTCACCGGTTCGGGCAAGACCTTTACCATGGCGAAGATGATCGAGGCGCTGCAGCGGCCTGCCTTGGTGCTCGCGCCCAACAAGATCCTCGCGGCGCAGTTATATGGTGAGTTCAAAAGCTTCTTCCCCGATAATGCGGTCGAATATTTCGTCAGTTACTATGACTATTACCAGCCAGAGGCCTATGTGCCGCGCAGCGACACCTATATCGAGAAGGAAAGCTCGGTAAATGAGGCGATAGACCGGATGCGGCATTCGGCCACCCGCTCCTTGCTCGAACGCGACGATGTGCTGATCGTCGCCTCGGTCTCCTGCCTCTATGGTATCGGCTCGGTCGAAACCTATTCGGCGATGATCTTTGACCTGAAAAGGCAAGAAAGCGTTGATCAGCGCGAGCTGATCCGCAAGCTGGTGGCGCTCCAGTATAAACGCAACGACGCCGCCTTTGCGCGCGGCAATTTCCGCGTGCGTGGCGACAATCTGGAGCTCTTCCCCAGCCACCTTGAGGATATGGCGTGGCGCATTTCCTTCTTTGGCGATGAGGTGGAGGAGATTGCCGAATTCGACCCGCTGACCGGCAAGACCGGGGTGAAGCTCAACAGCGTGCGCGTCTATGCCAACAGCCACTATGTCACCCCCGGGCCGACGATGAAGCAGGCGACCGAGGCGATCAAATTCGAGCTCGTCCACCGGCTGGAGGAGCTGGTCGCGGAGGGGAAGCTGCTGGAGGCGCAGCGGCTGGAGCAGCGCACGAACTTTGACTTGGAGATGATCGCGGCGACGGGCAGTTGCGCGGGCATCGAGAACTACTCACGCTTCCTGACAGGGCGTTTGCCGGGTGAACCGCCCCCGACCTTGTTTGAATATCTGCCCGACAATGCTTTGCTCTTTGTCGATGAAAGCCACCAGACTATCGGCCAGGTCAATGGCATGTCGCGCGGAGACCATCGGCGCAAACTGACCCTCGCCGAATATGGCTTTCGCCTGCCGAGCTGCATCGACAACCGCCCGCTGCGCTTCAACGAGTGGGAGGCGATGCGGCCGCAGACGGTGTTCGTCTCCGCCACCCCGGGCGCGTGGGAGATGGAGCAGACCGGCGGCGTTTTTGCCGAGCAGGTCATCCGCCCCACCGGCCTGATCGATCCGCCGGTCGTGATCAAACCGGTCGAGGATCAGGTGCAGGATTGCATCAACGAGTGCCGCAAGACCGCCGAGGCCGGATACCGCACCCTCGTCACCACGCTGACCAAGCGGATGGCAGAGGATTTGACCGAGTTCATGCACGAGGCTGGCTTGCGCGTGCGTTATATGCACAGCGATGTAGAGACGCTGGAGCGTATCGAGCTGATCCGCGACCTGCGGCTGGGGGTCTATGATGTGCTCGTCGGCATCAACCTGCTGCGCGAGGGGCTCGATATCCCCGAATGCGGGCTGGTGGCGATTTTGGATGCCGACAAGGAGGGCTTTTTGCGTAGCGAAACCTCGCTGATCCAGACGATTGGGCGGGCCGCGCGCAATGTCGATGGCCGCGTCATCCTCTACGCCGATCACATCACCGGCAGCATGGAACGCGCGATCCGCGAGACCGACCGGCGCCGTGAAAAACAGACCGCCTATAACCTCGAACATGGCATCACGCCGGAGTCGATCAAGCGCGACATCCACAATATCGTCGCCGACACCGCGTCGCGTGACGGCGTGCTGGTGGAGATCGATGCAGAAGGCGCCAACAACCTCGTCGGCCACAACCTGCGCGCCTATATCGAAGAGCTGGAGAAGAAAATGCGCGCCGCCGCGGCCGATCTGGAATTCGAAGAAGCAGGCCGGCTGCGCGACGAAATCCGAGCGCTGGAGGCGGAGGAGCTTGGCCTGCCGCATGAACAGCGGGTGGCGGCACCAAGGGGGCGGGCGCAAGAGGGCAAACCGGGGACGCGGAAATTAAGGTTTGGCAAGACGCAGCGGAAGTTCGGGCGTTAAAACTCATTGACTAATTATTCTCACTAACATAGATTAGCCGAATTGGAGATTCGGTATGAAAACCATAGAGATCGACTTTGAGGTGTTCAAGGGGCTTACCGCCGGCCTGCTGAGCGAGGCGGATACCTACAATGATGTAATCAGACGAATGCTCAACTTGCCAGATGCGCAAGCCAGCGCTTTGCCGGGGGAGGTCGACAATCCCGGGCTTCCCGCCGTCGCTACCGTTGCTGGTCAGGCAAGCGGTATCTGGCTGTCCAATGTTTTTTTCCCTAATGGAACCCTGTTTCGAGCCACATACAAGGGTAAGACGCATCGTGCCCAAATTCGAAATTCCCAGTGGATTGACGAACTTGGACAAGTGAGAAGTAGCCCCTCAGATGCGGCTAGCGCGATCTCCAAAACGAATGTCAACGGGTGGCGATTCTGGTTTGTTCGGCGTCCATATGATGAAGACTGGCAGCGGATGGATGCTCTAAAGCAATGATCCGCTCCTTCGCCAAAACGCCAACCAAGACCGAGCGCATCTGGAATGGTTTGCGCAGTCCGAAGTTGCCGCCGGATGTGCAACAGCGAGCCTTGGTCAAGCTGCTAATGCTCGATGCCGCAACCACGCTCGACGATCTCAAATTTCCGCCCAGCAACGGCTTGCACGAGTTGAAAGATGACCGGCGCGGTCAACATGCAATTTCCATTAACAGAAAATATCGTATATGCTTCGTCTGGAACAACGGAGATGCCTACGATGTCGAAATCGTCGACTACCACTAATCCCGACTGGCTGGAGCTCGTCCATGCCGGGGATATTCTGCTGTCCGAATTTATCGAGCCGCTTGAGCTAACCGAAGCCAAAGTGGCCGAAGCCGTTCATGTGGAACCCGCTCGAATTTCGGCCATGATTTCCGGAATCTCGCCAGTCGATGCCGATCTCGACCTTCGCTTGACACGCTATTTCCGGCTCAGCGAAGGTTATTTCCTTCGCATTCAGACCCGGCATGACACGCTGGCAGCCAAACGTGCTCTTAACGGTGAACTCGAACGTATATTGCCGCTAGCAGCCTGACCAAGGCAAATTGCGCGATCAATCGGCGGCAATGGTTGGACCCTATCTGCAAAGCGCAGACCCTAATCCGCCCTCATCCCCACATCCTCCATCTTCGCCCAATGGCGCGCGTCGTCCAGCTGTTTCAACCCGAACACCCTGATTTCCGCCGGATAGAGCGGTGCAAAAAACCGCGTTAACGGCCCGACCCAGCCCTTGTCGCTGACCACTGCGATGCGGCCGAGCCATTTGTGGTGGGTCAGCTGGAACAGGATGTCCTTCCACCAGATTTCGACATCGACCCAGCCTATTTCACCCACCACCTCGACGACATTGACTGTTTCGTTGCTCTTGATCAGTTCATCGACCGCCGCAATCACCGCCTCGAAATCCGCTTTTTTGATCGCACCGTCGACGGTCAGTTCGAGATAACCGGTCTTGGCATCGGCATGGACTTTCAGCATGACTCGTCTCCTTGGCATTAAAAACCAAGTTTGATCCGGCATGTTCCCAATGTCATTGACGGCCATCAATACGACCAAGCCCGTGTTGGCTTCGACCAGAGAGATTGCCTTTCACAGGCGATGGGCGCATCTTTGTGCGGAAGGACAATGGGAGACTGTTTATGCGCAAATGGATCCTGATCGCGGCTTTGGTTGCAACTCCGGTCATGCTTGCCGCAAAGACCCAGCCGAGTTGGCTTGCGATCGAGGGCAGGGCGGAGGCCGACAGCAAGCAGGACGAAGGCCGTAAGCCCGTCGCAACGCTGCAATTCCTTGGCCTCAAAAAAGGCATGAAGGCGCTCGATTATATGGCGGGTGGTGGCTATTATGCGGAGATTTTGGCGAAAGCCGTCGGGCCTAAGGGCAAGGTGACCGCGTGGAACCCCGAAGCCTTTGTCAGCAGCGACAAGGCGAAGGAAAAATGGGTCGCGCTATCTGCCCGCACGCCCAATCTGGTCCACAACAAGGCCGCCTTTGACGGTTTTGCGGCACCAGCCAAAAGCTATGATTTCGCTCTGTTTCACCTCGTCTATCACGACCTTTATTGGCAGTCCGAAGAGTATAAGGTGCCCAGGACCGATCCCGATGCGGTGCTGAAAAAACTCTATGCTGCGATGAAGCCGGGCGGGATTGTCGGCGTGATCGACCATTTTGGCGCAAAGGGTGATACCCGCGAAACCGTCGACAAGACGCACCGCATCGACCCCGAAGTGGTCAAGGCCGATTTCGCCCGAGCAGGCTTCAAGCTGGTTGCCGAAAGCCAGCATCTGCGAACGGCGGGCGATGACTTGAGCAAAAGCGTGTTCGACCCGGCGCTTCGCGGCAAGACCGACCGTTTCGTCTACAAATTCCGAAAGCCGAAATAGCTTTCGAAATCCGTTTCAGGGCGCAGCCGCCTTTATCGCGTCGAGAATATTGCGATAGGGTGCGGCATTGTTATCGCCCGGATCAAGGAACAACCCCGCCATTGCCGCCCCTTTTGGCGTTTTCAGGCATAATGTCCGTTCGGGGTCTTTGCCTGCCAATATGACCGGGCCGACCTGCCAGCCGCTGGCTACGTTGATCGCCGGTTTGGCTTCCTCGGCGGCGTTTCGCGGTTGCTTGTTCAGCGCATCGAACATCATCTTGCAGTCGATATTCGCGCCGTAAGCCAGTTCCATGTCGGCAGAGGGCAGCGAAGGAGCAAGGCGGTTGAGCATGTCGGCATGTTCAGTGGTGTTGGTCAACCACACCGTGCCGTCGTCGGGCAGCATGATTTCAAATCCGACCTTTGCCAGTTTCAGCTTTCGAACAGCCGACAGCTTGCCGCGATTCTTGATGATCGCTTTTTGCGATACGCCGCTACGGTCATAGGTTTTGGCGTCATAGGCGCGTGAGGCAGCGGCGAGAACCTTTGCGCTGGTGATCGCCTTTAATCCATTCTCGCGGCTGTTAGCGGGCGGGTTTTCGATCATGAAACGGTAAAGCAGAAAGGCGCGCCCGTCGTCTTCGGTGCGGCACATCACGACTGTCGGTTTTTGCCCCAGCGTATTTTTGAAATCAAACATACCGCCGCGTAGCTTCCAGCTCTTGCCCCAGAAATTGGCGTCGGCGGCCCAGGGTTGCAACAAGCTGACGGTTGCCAGCACTGCGTCGCAGCCTTTCGCATCATAATAACCGGTGAGTATCCAATAGCCATTGTGCAATTTGCCGGTCTTGGGATCGAAATCATCAATCACATCGCGGCCTTCGTAGACGGTGCCTGCATCGTTCAAGGAGAAGCTGCCGCTGACCTTATATTGCAGCGTCTTGTCGGCTGGCAGGTTGATGACCAGTCCGCTCATCGGCAGTGTGGTGGTGCCCGATGCAACGGTTTTGGTCTGGGCAGATGCAGGCGCCGAAACTGTCACAGCGGCGGAAAAAGCGAACAGCATGGATGCGGAAATGGAAAAGCGGATCGTCACAAAATTACCTTTCGGCAGCAGTTGACCCGCCCTGCGAATGGCATTTTTGAAAGGAGGAGGCAAGCGGGCTTTTTGCCATTTTGATAGCGTTAAAGCCCCGACCCTAGCTGGCCTTGCGCTTCGCTTCTTTTTTGGCAGTGCGATCAAGCTCGGCGAGCAGTCTGCCCGACAGACGGAAGGCAGGAGCGGCGGCTTTGGCCTTTGCGGGTGCGGGCAGGTTCGCCTTGGCCGGAGTCAGCGCCTGCACCACCGCGCCCGGCTTCACCAGCGATGCGACGGCCATGCGCATGTCCTTTTCGGGGCGGGCTTTTGCAGGATAGATGAAGCCATGCGCCGGCCACTCGGTCGTGCCAAGCGCTGCATTGGGGGTGTACCATACACGCACCCGGCTCCAGTCATTGGCTTCGGACACATCGACCACGCGCACGTCATTTTCGATATGACCGCGAATGCCATTGATCGTTGACCAGTTGGCATGGCTGACCAAGATCGTGCGCTTGTCGAGGATGCGCCGCACCGCTGCGACATGGCCCAGCCGCATAGCGCCATGCGGGCGGAAGGCGAGCACTGCGCCTGCTCGCGGCGTGTTACCTCTGACATAGCGCCCTTCGGCCTGCCCCCACCATGTGTGCGCATCGCCACGGATTTCGACCCCCGACAGCGCACGCGCATAGGGGACGCATTGCAGCCCTTCGTTCAGGGCCGCCGCCGGGCTTGCCAACAATAGCAGTGCAAGGATCGCCATTCGCATGACGGTGTTGATAATGTCCATCGGTCAAGCCCCGGCTAAGCGCTGTGGTTAACGGCGGGGTAAGCATTTCATCCGCGTTTTTACGGCATTTGATGGGGCGGCGGTGATCGATTTGTCGAAATTGCTGAAATGATATGTTGTAACCTGTCGAGCGCTGTGCCAAATGAGATGTTAGAGAATCACATGACGGCATTGATCGCATCAGGGTGGCGCACTTGGCGCTGGGATGGGCTTGGAATCGGGCTTGCCGGTCTGTGCCTGGTGCATTGCCTTGCTACGTCAGTGATATTGGCACTGGTCGCGTCGGCGGGCGTTTTGCTGTTTGACCCGATTGTGCATGAAATCGGATTGGGGCTGGCGATCATTTTTGGCTCGCTCGCACTGATTAAGGGTGTGTTTCAGCATGGCTTTATCATGCCTGCCGCGATCGGCGCATTGGGCATTGGCGTGATGGCGGGAGCGCTGACGTTGCCGCATGGCGGTGGTGAGATAGTCTACACGATTTTCGGCGTATCGATCCTCGCGCTTGGCCACGACCTGAACCTGCGCGCTTCGCGCTGACGCTTTTCGCAACAGCCTGCCTTGCCCTTGCCGGGCAAAGCGCCTAGATTTGCATCATGGCAAGCGCACATCATCATCATGAGCATCATGGCCACGATTTGGCCGATGCCGCACAGGCGGCGCTGACAGCGGCTGGCGAGCAATGGACCGACATGCGCGCCGATATTTTTGCGGTGCTGGCGACCTTTGACAAACCCGCCTCGGCCTATGACATTGCCGACCTCGTCTCGCAAAAGCGCGGCAAACGCGTCGCCCCCAACAGCGTCTATCGCATTCTGGACCTGTTCGTGGCCAACAATCTCGCGAGCCGGGTGGAAAGTGCCAACGCCTATCTCGCCAATGCGCACCCCGGTTGCCTGCACGACTGCATCTTCCTGATCTGCGACAGCTGCGGCACCGCGACGCACATCGACAATGACAGCCTGACCGGCAATGTCCGCAAGGCCGCTGAAGCCACCGGATTCCACGTCGCGCGGCCCGTTGTCGAAGTCCGCGGCAAATGCGCCGATTGTGACTGACAGCACAGAATTTTCCCGTTAAAGCTGCACTGCATGACTAATACGCCTTCGACGCCCTTGCTCGACAAGGTCAATGTGCCGGCCGATCTCCGCAAGCTTGAACCATCGCAGCTCCGTCAGCTTGCCGACGAACTGCGCACCGAAACCATCGCTGCGGTGTCGGTGACCGGCGGCCATCTGGGCGCTGGCTTAGGGGTGGTCGAACTGACCACAGCGATCCATTATGTGTTTAATACCCCCGAAGACCGGCTGGTCTGGGACGTCGGCCATCAATGCTATCCGCACAAGATTTTGACCGGACGCCGCGACCGCATCCGCACATTGCGTATGGGCGGAGGGCTGTCGGGCTTTACCAAGCGGACCGAGAGCGAATATGATCCCTTCGGCGCGGCGAACAGTTCGACCTCGATCTCGGCGGCGCTCGGCTTTGCGATTGCAAACAAGCTGGCGGACAAGCCGGGCAAGGGTATTGCGGTAATCGGCGATGGCTCGATGTCGGCGGGCATGGCCTATGAGGCGATGAACAACGCGCAGGCGGCGGGCAACCGGCTGGTGGTCATTTTGAACGACAATGACATGTCGATTGCGCCGCCGGTGGGTGGGCTGTCGGCCTATCTGGCGCGGCTGGTATCATCGCGGCCGTTCCTGACTTTGCGCGAAGTCGCCAAACGCATCTCGCGCAAATTGCCTGAGCCTTTGCACATTGCCGCGCGCAAGACCGACGAATTTGCGCGCGGGATGGCGATGGGCGGCACCTTGTTCGAAGAACTCGGCTTCTACTATGTCGGCCCGATTGACGGGCACAATCTGGAGCATCTTATCCCGGTGCTCGAAAATGTCCGTGACGCAGCCGAAGGGCCATGCCTGATCCATGTCGTCACCAAAAAAGGCCATGGCTATGCCCCGGCCGAGGCGGCGGCGGACAAATATCATGGCGTGGTAAAATTCGACGTCATCACCGGCAAACAGGACAAGGGGCCGGGCGGTGGCCCGCCTGCCTATCAGAATGTCTTCGGTGAAACGCTGGCAAAGCTGGCGGACACAGACAACCGCATCGTTGCCATTACCGCCGCCATGCCCAGCGGCACCGGCGTCGACAAATTCGCAAAAGCGCACCCGACCCGCGCCTTCGACGTCGGCATTGCAGAACAGCATGCGGTGACCTTTGCCGCAGGTTTGGCCGCGCAAGGCATGCGCCCCTTCTGCGCGATCTATTCGACCTTCCTGCAGCGCGCCTACGACCAAGTGGTGCACGATGTCGCGATCCAGAACCTGCCGGTGCGCTTTGCGATTGATCGTGCCGGGCTGGTCGGGGCCGATGGCAGCACCCATGCCGGGTCGTTTGATATCACCTATCTGGCGACTTTGCCCAATATGGTGGTGATGTCGCCTGCCGACGAGGCGGAGCTGGTGCACATGACCTATACCGCTGCACGCCACGACAGCGGCCCGATTGCCTTCCGCTATCCGCGCGGCAATGGCACCGGCGTTGCGATGCCAGAAGTGCCGCAACAGCTGGAAATCGGCAAAGGCCGGGTGGTGCGTGAGGGCAAGGCGGTCGCCATCCTCTCGCTCGGCACGCGTCTGGCGGAGGCGATGAAAGCAGCCGACACGCTCGATGCCAAAGGGCTTTCGACCACCGTCGCCGACCTGCGCTTTGCCAAGCCGCTCGATGAGGATCTGATCCGTCGCTTGATGGCGACACATGAGGTTGTGGTGACGGTTGAGGAAGCCGCGATCGGCGGCCTTGGCGCGCATGTGCTGACGCTGGCGAGCGATTTGGGTCTGACCGATGCCGGTCTCAAAATCCGCACGCTGCGCCTGCCCGATGTGTTTCAAGATCAGGACTCGCCGCAAAAACAATATGACGACGCCGGCCTTAACGCGCCGCAAATTGTCGACACCGTGCTAAAGGCACTGCGCCACAACAGCGCTGGCGTGGAGGAAGCGGGGGTTCGGGCTTGAGTTTCGCTTTATTCCGTTGGCTGCCGATAGCATTCGTCTCCATCGGTGGATGTGGACGTGGGGCGACAAGCGAATTGACGGCTGCACAAAACGCCAACCCAAAACCGGGACTGTGGCAAACTACGACTACACTGATTTCAGTGGTGCCCGAACTACAAGGCGAAGCAAAAGCTGCAATCGATAAATTGAGAGAACCGCAAGTCGAAAGCATCTGTGTAAGCGGGACCGTTCCAAAATTGGAGAAACCGCTTTTAACTTGCCGTGCCGTTATTCCAAAATAGCCGATGAAGGCAGTCGGGTCCAGCGAGAGGCAGTTTGCACAGGTCAGGATACTGTGACTTGGACAGGCGTGCGCTCATCGAATGACTATGATTTTCGTATCGAAGTCAAAAAAATCGACCCACAGTCCGGTCGCACTTTGCGAACGGTCGTAACGCAAGAGCGAGGTCGTCGCCTCGGCGACTGCTGAATTTTACTCCGGAACCGCTGCCTGCGCGTTCTGGCCGTCACCTTCTGGTGCTGCAATCACGTCGCGGGTCACGCTGCCCTTGTTAACGGTCAACGTTTCCGGGTCGCCCACCGTTGAGCGGATACCGGGGTCGGCGCTGCCGGCTGAGCGGGTGATTGCGGTTTCTGCGGTTGAACGCTGCGCCGGCCCGCCGAACATCGCTTCCAGCGTCTGTTCTTGCGTGCTGCCTTCCTGCGTACGGACGGTGCCGGTCTGCGCGGGCATCAGCGGATAATCAGGCGGCACCATCAGGGGCGCGGCGCGGCTGGTGATCGGCTGGTCAGACGCCTGATTGCCGCGAATATCCCAGTCGTACAGTTCCTGATAGACATTGCCCACCGACGCACAGCCCGAAAGTGATAGCAGCAACAGCGATGCCGTTGCGACAGCAGACGTCTTTTTCATCTTGGTCATTCCAGTCGGGGTCATTTGGCCATTCGGGCTCATTTGGGGGCGGAATCGCTGAACATCGCATCCAGCATCGCATCTTTGGTGTTGGTGGCCTGTGGCCGTTCTGCACCCGGCTGCGGCGCGGGCAGGGTGTTGAGGTCGGCAGGAACCGCGAGCGGGGCATTGCGCGTTACCGCAAATTCATCGGGGCGGTCGCGGTCGAACACTCCCGTGCTGCCGCAACCCGACAAGGCGGTCAAGGCAAGCAACAACCCGCCGCTAACGATCAATTTTCGTGTCATGCTCACTCCGCTATCTCTGCTTCGCTTGCCGGTTGCTGAACGTCGGCTGCGCTATCATCCTTCTTTTCGCGGATAAGGAAGGCGCGGGCAAGCAATATCAGCACGCCTATGGTGATGCAGGCGTCGGCAAGGTTGAAAATGTAGAATGGCCGGAACGCGCCGAAATGCAGATCAGCATAGTCAACGACATAGCCATAGCGCACCCGGTCAACGATATTGCCCAGCGCCCCGCCAAGAATCAGCGACAACGCAAGCACATCGCCCTTGAGTTTTTCGCGCCACATCCACACCGCAACGATCAGCGCGATGGCGGCGGTCAGCCCGACCAGCATCCAGCGCTGCGTCTCGCTTTGTGCCTCAAGGAAACCCATCGAAACGCCGTAATTTTCGGCCCAGGTCAGGTCGAATTGCGGCATGATATGGATCTGCTTGCGGCTTTGCAGCGCCAGCGGCCCGATCATCGCATATTTCACCGCCTGATCAGCTATGAACACAAAGCTGGCGAGCATGATGCCCTGGAGGCGGAATTTGGGGTTGGGGGTCGATGTCATGGTTGCCAGTTAACCGCCAAATCCAAACGCGTCACCCTGAACTTGTTTCAGGGTCCATTTGCCTCTCTGCTCTTCGGCTTGTTTGAGAAAATGGATGAACCAAGTTCAGCATGACGTGATACTGACTGTATTGCGCAAACCAAACCCCTTCGCGCCTTCGCGTCTTCGCGTGAATCAAATTTTGTTCGCGCGAAGCCGCAGAAGCCGCGAAGAAGCTCACCATTCAACACATCCTCACACCGCCCGCACAGTGCGCCGTCTTCGGTGACTTCGGGGAGGTGACGCCAGCAACGGCCGCATTTGTGGTTGGTGGTTCGAACTACGGAGATTGGAGTAGCACCGACAACGCCTTCGGTTGCTGCAAATGACCCATTTGCGGCATCCGTCGCCAGATCGCCGATATAAATACATCTAGCTGATGATGTGATAAATAATTCGCCGAGGTCGATATGGGCGATGGAAGCCGGCGCAAACTCATTATGCAGCGCGACAACTACGTCTGCTTCGAGACTAGATCCCACTATTTTTTCTCGCCGCATCGGTTCGATTTGAGTGGTAACTTCGCTCCGCAGGCGACGGAGCGTTTGCCATTGGTCTTCAAGTGATTCATTCAACCACGCCCGATCAACCTCTGGCCATTCCAGCAAATGCACCGAACCCGCATCCGGGAATCGCGTCCCCCACACTTCCTCCGCCGTGAACACCAGCACCGGCGCGGCATAACGGACCATTGCGTGTAACAATATGTCGAGCACCGTGCGGTACGCCCGCCGCTTCAGGCTCTCCGGCGCGTCGCAATAGAGGCAATCCTTGCGAATATCGAAGAAGAAGGCCGAAAGGTCTTCATTGGCGAAATCCGCCAACAGGCGGACGTAAGTGTTGAAGTCGAAATCATCGACCGCCGTCTTCAGCTTCGCGTCCATGTCCGCCAGCAGATGGAGCACATAGCGCTCCAGCTCTGGCATATCCGCCACATCCACCTTCTCCGCCTCGGAAAAGCCATCGAGCGCGCCGAGCAGGTAGCGGAAGGTGTTGCGCAGCTTGCGGTACTGGTCGGCCACGCCCTTGAGGATTTCGTCGCCGATCCGGTGATCCTCGGTGAAATCGACCGACAGCGCCCACAGCCGGATGATATCCGCGCCGTTGGTTTCCATCACCTTGATCGGATCGATGGTGTTGCCAAGCGACTTGGACATTTTCATGCCCTTTTGGTCCATCGTGAAGCCGTGGGTCAGCACCGCATCATAGGGCGCGCGACCACGCGTGCCGCAGCTTTGCAGCAGTGAGGACTGGAACCAGCCGCGATGCTGGTCACTGCCTTCGAGGTAGAGGTCAGCGGGCCAGCTCAGTTCGGGCCATTTGCCGCTTTCCAGCGTGAAGACATGGGTGCAGCCCGAATCGAACCAAACGTCGAGGATGTCGAACACTTGTTCATAATCCTCGGCCTTATAGCCACTGCCCAGATATTCCTGCGCGCGCGCGGCCTCCCATGCATCGACGCCTTCGGCCTTGATGGCTTCTACAATGCGCGCGTTGACGGCAGGATCGTTTAGATATTGCCCGGTCTTGCGATCGACAAACAGCGTGATCGGCACGCCCCAGGCGCGCTGGCGGCTGAGCACCCAGTCCGGCCGGCCCTCGACCATCGAGCCGATGCGGTTGCGGCCCTTTTCGGGGACGAAGCGGACGCGATTGATTTCGGATAGCGCGCGTTGGCGGAGAGTTGAAGCCCCTCCCCCTTGTGGGGAGGGGTTGGGGTGGGGGCCAGCCGCGTCTGCGGCTGAATATTCCTCATCGTCGCGAATCTTTTGTGCCGCAGACGCGGCGCCCCCCTGATCCTCCCCACAAGGGGAGGAGATTAGTTATCCATCGGCACAAACCATTGTGGCGTACACCGGTAAATGACCTTGGCCTTCGACCGCCAGCTGTGCGGATAGCTGTGCTTGTAATCCGCGCTCGCGGCGAGCAGGCCGCCTGCTTCGCGCAGGTCCGAACAGATCGGGCCATCGGGCGCGTTGAATTTGGGGTTGATGACGCTCCCCTGTCCGCCGAGCCAGCCCCAATCGGCGCGGTATTTTCCGTCGCCTTCAACCGCGAATTGCGGCTCGATGCCGTGCGCCTTGCACAGGTCAAAATCGTCTTCGCCATGGTCGGGTGCCATATGGACAAGCCCGGTGCCGCTGTCGGTGGTGACAAAATCGCCGGGCAGGAAGGGACGGGGCTTGGCAAAGAAACCGCCCAGATGGTGCATCGGGTGGCGGGCGATGGTTCCGGCTAGGTCGGAGCCTTTGTAGGTGAAGCTGTCGCCGGAGCCGTCTTCAAAATATTCCTGAACACCAATTGTTTCGAAGCCGAGATCTGAGAAGTCAACTTTTTGAACCTCTCGGATCAAGCGATCCATGAAGGGTTCGACCAGCTGCTTCGCGATAAGAACTTTACCGATGTAGAGGTCATCGAACGGGAAATGGTGCAAGCGCTCGTTGACGGCCGTTCGACTTCCCCGCCAACCCGGAGGTGTGTCAGCGGTGATTGAAAGAAGCACATACTCAACATCCGGCCCATAAGCGATCGCCTGGTTGACCGGGATCGTCCAGGGCGTCGTCGTCCAGATCACCGCATAGGCACCGACCAGTTCGGGGATGGGGCTTTCGGTTATTTCAAACGCCACATCGATCTGCGTTGAGGTGATATCCTCATATTCGACCTCAGCCTCGGCCAAGGCAGTCTTTTCCACTGGCGACCACATCACCGGCTTGGCACCGCGATACAGCTGGCCGCTTTCGGCAAATTTCAACAGCTCCGAAACAATCGTCGCCTCGCTGTCGAAATCCATCGTCAGATAGGGCTTGTCCCAATTGCCGAGCACGCCGAGCCGCTTCACCTGCTCGCGCTGCACATTCACCCAATGTTGCGCATAGGCGCGGCATTCGGCGCGGAATTCCTTGACCGGCACTTCATCCTTGTTGAGCTTTTTCTTGCGATACTGCTCCTCGACCTTCCATTCGATGGGCAGGCCGTGGCAATCCCAGCCGGGTACATAGGGCGCGTCCTTGCCAAGCAGGCTCTGGGTGCGGCAGACCATGTCTTTCAGGATATGGTTGAGCGCATGGCCGATATGCATGTCACCATTGGCATAAGGCGGGCCATCGTGGAGGATGAACTTTTCGCGCCCCGCGCGGGCTTCGCGCAGCTTGTGGTACAGGCCCTGCTCTTCCCAACGCGCAAGGATACCCGGCTCCTTCTGCGGCAGCCCGGCCTTCATGGGGAAATCGGTCTTGGGTAAGAAGACGGTGTCTTTATAGTCTTTGGCTTCAGTCATGTCGCGCGGGTGCTTAGGGGATTACGCCGCAAAGGATAAGGCTCATTCCTCTCCTCTAACGGGGAGGGGGACCATCCAAAGGATGGTGGAGGGGCACGCGAGAGTTTTCCTGCCGTCGATAGCGAGGGAGAACTGGCACGTACCCCTCCACCCCCGCCTTCGGCGGCGGTCCCCCTCCCCGTTTCGGGGAGGAATATGTTACCGCTTCAAACTCGGCCCCACCGCCTCAATATCCTCAACCCAGATATAGCCGTTAAAGCTCGCTGGTATTTTGCCCAATTGCTTCGGTTCAGTCAGCCCTTCGTTCGACTTGCCGCTTTCATACGGCCCCATCACAATCACCCGCGCGCCGACGCTTTCCATGCGGGCGATCAGGCGGTTGGGCCAGCCCCAGAACAGGAACTGGTAATTGATGGGGATGATCAGCGTGCCCTTGTGGCAGGCCTTGGGGATGATGCCGGTCCAGCCATAAGCGACATAGGCCTTGGTGCAGTCCATCGCACGGCCCTTGGTGGCAAAGGCCCAGTTGTTGGGCATCAATTCGCGGATGCGGCCCACCGGGCCTACGTCAGGCCCGCCATAAAAGGCATCGCCAATCTTCGCGCTGTCGCGGCCGGATGCCTTGAGGATAGCGTACAGCTGTTCTGCTTCCTTTCGGCTTTTCGATTTGAAGTTGAACAATATCGGGTGGACGGGAAGGGCTGCCAACCCTTCCTCAACCGTCGGGATCTGCCCCACGCCCTTGCCACGCAAGGGGAAGGTTTTGCCGCCATCGGCGCTATAACCATAGCCGACATCAAGCGCCTGCAACTCCGCCAGCGTCAGGTCGCGCGTGTCGCCCTTGCCTTCGGTACGGCAATCGACGCCCCAGTCGTGGAACAGCACCATGCGGCCGTCCTTGGTCGGGGCGACATCAACCTCGACCATATCGGCACCATAGCCGACTGCCATTTTCATCGATTTGACGGTGTTTTCGAACACATCGTGATGCGGCGGCTTGATATGCCGCGCAGTGCAGGTGTCACGACCAAAGGCGGCGCGCTTGTCATAGAGATGATACATGCCGCGATGCGCGATCAGCTTGGGTTTCCCCTTCGGCGTCGGCGCGAGCCAATTGGCGTTGAGCAGCGACAATGCGGCGAGGATAATGATCAGCGCTATGCCGATGCGGGTGATGCGTTTGGAGAGTTTCATTTTCGCCTTTTGCGTTTTTTGGTTTCACACGAAGACACGAAGATTTTTAAGAAGTTGGATCGAGATTAAAATCTGCATGCGCGCAGCGCAATTTGTCCGAAAAATCGCTGCGCGAAACACTCTCTTTTTTCAAAACGGCGCTCTTAAAAATCTTCGTGTCTTCGTGTGAAATAATCCAGTTTATATTACCCCAGTCCGGCAAGTGCGACCTTCGCATCTTCGCAATCGCGCCCGATCTGTTCCATCAACGCGTCGAGGCCGTCATATTTCGCCTCGGGCCGCAGGAAGGCGTGGAATTCGACTTCGATGCTCTGGCCATACAGGTCACCGTCAAAGTCAAAGAAATGCGGTTCGAGCAATTCCTTGGGCGGATCGAATTGCGGACGGATGCCGAGGTTGGCGGCGCCATCGAGCACGCGGCCATCTGGCATTTTTCCGCGCACGGCATAGACGCCGTAGCGCGGGCGGAGGTAATGGCCCATGTCGATATTGGCAGTGGGAAAACCCAATTTGCGGCCATTTTTGTCGCCATGCTGGACCACGCCTTCGACCGCAAAGGGGCGGGTGAGCAGTTGGTTGGCGGTTGCGCAGTCGCCCGCTTTCAGTGCGTCACGAATTCGGCTGGAGGAGATAACGCCTCCTTCATCACGCACCGGACCTACTGCGGTCGAAGTTAGCCCTACTTCGGCGCCGCGTTCCTGCAAAACGGATATGTTGCCGCCGCGACCCTTACCAAAGGTGAAGTCTTCGCCCGTCACCACGCCCGACAGACCAAGCCGTTCAACGAGCAGCTTGGCAATGAAATCCTCCGCCGTGGTGTTGGCGAGTTCAGCGTCAAATTCAAACACCAGCATCGCATCGGCACCCGCTGCCTCGAACAACCGTTGCCGCTGGTTGAGCGTGGTCAGGCGAAAGGGCGGTACATGTGGCGCAAAATAGCGGACTGGGTGCGGATCGAACGTCGCAATAATCGCCGGCTTGCCTGCTGCCTTTGCCTGGGCGATGGCTTCCCCGGCCACTGCTTGATGACCAAGGTGGAAGCCGTCGAAATTGCCCAATGCGGCAATCCCTCCGTGTAGATGGGCAGGGATGGGATCGCGGGCGTTGAGGATTGGGATGGTCATGCGCTAGGTCGGGCCGCCATCGGCTGCAACCCATCGCGCAAAACCCTCACCGCATTGCCACCCATCGCCGCCCGAATTTCATCCGGCGTGAATCCGGCATCGAGCAAAGCCTGCGTCACCTGCACCAGCTTCGACGTGTCGAACCGCACCGTGGTCGCGCCGTCATAGTCGCTGCCCAGCGCGACATGCTGGATGCCGACCAAATCACGCACATGCTTCATCGCGGCGGCAATCGCTTTGGGCGAGGTGTCGCACACCGCAGCATCCCAATAGCCGATGCCGATAATTCCGCCGGTCGCCGCGACGCCGCGGATATGCTCGTCAGACAGGTTGCGGTTGACCTTACAAGTCGCCTGCACGCCTCCATGGCTGGAGACGACTGGGCGGCGAGCCATGGCCAAAATCTCGGTCACGCATTGGCGGCTGCAATGCGCGATATCGACGATCATGCCCTTCGTTTCCATCCGCTGGATGATGTCGCGACCAAAGGGGGTGAGACCGCCCTTTTTCAGACCGTGCATCGATCCGGCGAGCTCATTGTCAAAAAAATGGGTGAGGCCCGCCATGCGGAAGCCGGCTTTGTAAAGCTTGTCGAGATTTTCGGCCTTGCCTTCCAGGTTTTGCAGGCCTTCGATCGTCAGCAGGGCGCCTCGAATTCCTTCATGCGGTGCGATATTCTGACTGTGATCAGCGACCCAGACCAGATCTTTGGAAGTTGAAATAACGTTCCATCCCGGCTCGTAGCCATTGTCCTGATACCGATTTTGAATTTTGAGCGCGGCCTGTTTCAGTTTTTCAGCATGAAACAGTGAGCGCTCCAGCAACGAATTCCATGTCTTTATTGGCTGTAACTGTGCGATTGTCAGAAGTGTGATGTTATCGGTGTCATCGCCATTGCTATCGTAATTCTGGCCTTTCGGCGTCTTTGTAACCGAAGAGAATAATTGAATTGCCACATTCCCCTCTGCCAAACGCTCGAAGTCTACATGTCCGCGTGTCGCACGTTCCGTCAAATCACGCTTCCACATCAGCGTGTCCGAATGCAGATCGACAATCGTCAGCGTCTTGTGCAGTGCGATGGCCTCGGCGCTCACCTTGGGCAGCGGCTTGCCATCGACCTTGTTCATCGATTTCTCGATCATGCCGGGGCCGAGGGTAAAAAAGCCCACGGCACCCACGATCAGCAGCAGCACCAGAGCGTAAAGAAATTTGCGCATAATCCCTCCTATTTGCGCAGCAGCGTCACAAAGGCAAAAGCTGGCTGGCCATTTTCCGCCGGATGCTCTTCGCGCGTTTCTTCGTGCCACTGTTCGCGATCAAACGCTTCCAGCACGGTGTCGCCTTCAGGTTCTGCCGCGATTTCGGTGATTTCGATCCGGTCGGCGAGCGGCAGGAACAGCCGGTAGATTTCCGCGCCACCGATAATGCAGACATGCGGCGCGTTGGCCAGCTTCAGTGCGGCTTCTGGCGAATGTGCGATTTCTGCGCCTTCCTCGGCCCAGTCGGGGTCGCGGGTCAACACAATATGCCGCCGTCCGTCGAGCAGCCCGGGCAGGCTGTCAAAGGTTTTGCGCCCCATTATCATCGGGCGACCCTTGGTCAATTGCTTGAAATGGCGAAGGTCTGCGGGCAGGTGCCAAGGCATGCCGGCGCCGCTGCCAATAACCCCATTTGCGGCACGTGCGAGTATCATGATGATTTCGGGGTGATTCATGGCTAACCCGATGCCTTATTGCCGCGCGCTATACAAGTCAGCGATATAGTCTGGTGACATGCCCCATCTTGCGCCCCGGCTTTGGCGAGCCCTTTCCATAGAGATGGACATGGGCGTCATCGTCGTCGAACAGCGCGCGCCAGTTGGCGGAATCTTCGCCGATCAGATTGTCCATCTCTACCCGGTCATAAACCGTGGCAGTGGCGCCCAGCGGCAATTCACAGACCGCGCGGATATGATTTTCAAACTGGCTGGTGACCGCACCTTCGATGGTCCAATGGCCGCTATTGTGGACGCGCGGGGCCATTTCGTTGAAAATCGGGCCGTCGGCGGTCGCGAAAAATTCGCAGGTCAGTACGCCGACATATTCAAGTTCGTCGGCAATTGCTGCGGCCAGGGTGCGCGCCTCGGCGCATTGGCTTTCGATTAGCGGACCCGCAGGCAGGCTGGACCGCGCCAATATGCCGCCTTCGTGCCGGTTGCGCGGGCAATCCCAGCTGCGGATTTCGCCATTGCCGCTGCGCACTAGAATGACCGAGAATTCGGTATCGAACTGGATCATCCGTTCGGCGATGACCGCATTGCGGCCCAGCTGATGCCAGGCTTCGGAAATGTCAGCCGGATCATTGACCCGGACCTGACCTTTTCCATCATAGCCCATGCGGATCGTCTTCAGGATTGCAGGAAAACCAACCTTCTCCAGCGCGCCGCCGACTTCCTGACGATCACCTGCAATTTCAAAAGGTGCCGTGCGTCCGCCAAGCCGAACCGCGAACAATTTTTCCTCAACACGGTCTTGCGCAATTTCCAGCGCACGCAGGCCGGGGCGGATCGGCACCTGCGATCCAATAACCTTCAGCGGCCCGACAGGCACATTTTCAAATTCATAGGTCACGACATCGCATGCCTTGGCAAATGCCATCAGCGCATCCATGTCGTCATAGGCGGCGCAAGTGAAGTCGGCTGCGACTTCGGCGGCCACCGAATCGGACTCAGGCGCGTAGATATGGCAGCGATAGCCCATTTGCGCGGCGGCAATGGCGAGCATCCGGCCCAATTGGCCGCCGCCAACAATGCCGATGGTCGCACCGGGCGCGAGCGCCTTCATTCGGGTGTCTCACCAACCGCAGCAGTCTGTTTCGCACGCCATGCATCAAGCCGCTCAGCAAGTGCGGGATCGTTGTTGGCGAGCATGGCCGCTGCAAGCAAAGCAGCGTTCACCGCGCCTGCCTTGCCAATCGCCAGCGTGCCAACGGGAATGCCTGCGGGCATCTGCACAATCGACAACAGGCTGTCCATTCCGTCCAGTGCCTTGGATTGCACAGGCACGCCCAGCACCGGCAGCCGCGTCATCGAGGCAGTCATGCCCGGCAAATGCGCGGCACCGCCAGCACCCGCAATGATGCATTTCAGCCCACGTTCTGCAGCGCCTTTGGCATAATCATACAGCCGGTCGGGCGTGCGGTGCGCCGACACCACCTTACATTCGTGCGGCACATGCAATTCTGCTAGCACCGCCGACGCATCGCGCATCGTTTCCCAGTCGGAACGACTGCCCATGATGATGCCGACTATCGGGGTCTGATCGGTCACACTCTGTCCCTGTTGCAATGATATGAGAAGGTTCTCTAGCGGCGGGTTTCCTGTGCTGCAATTGCCGGTGAGCAAATTCTCATGACGCAGCGTCCAATATGTCAAAATAGGTAAACAGTTGCTTCATTACGCCAATTGTTGTTGAAGGCCAAAAAAATAGAGCGCTAACCGGGTCGCATGTTGGAAACCGGGGCGACGATGAATCAGAATGACGACGAGCGATCCGGCGCCTCGCATGAGGAACTGGAGCACGAGAACCAGTTGCTTAAGGCAAGGCTTGCAGAGCTTGAACAGTTGGTGACAGCGGACACGCTGACGCCGCTGTACAATCGCCGCCATTTTTTCGAGACGCTCGATCGCTGGTGTGGGCGGGTGGAGCGCTATGGCGGCAGCTATGGTTTGGTGTTTTGTGATGTCGATCGATTCAAGCTTATCAATGACCAATATGGCCATTGTGCAGGCGACGCCGTGCTGGTCGCGGTCGCCAACGCGCTGGCAAGTGCGATCCGCAAATCCGACATTGCGGCGCGCGTGGGCGGCGACGAATTCGCCATATTGCTCGATACGATTGATGCTGAAACCGTCGTGCAAAAGGCAGAGGCTGTTCGCGCATTGCTAACTGAACTGCCAGTCGAGGCAGGCGACAACCGCTTCACGGTGTCGGCCTCGGTCGGTCATGCGGTGATTGAAAAAGGAATGACCCCGGCGCAGATTCTCAACATCGCCGACAGCGCGATGTATCTGGAGAAACGCGCGAAATATCCTGAGTGAGGTAGTCTTCGCCCCTCCCCCTCGTGGGGAGGGGTTGGGGTGGGGGCCAGCCGCGTCGGCGGCTGAATAGTTGTTGCGTCGCTGCGCGCCGCGCCCCCTCCCTAACCCTCCCCACAAGGGGGAGGGGATTCCACTTGATGGCCGGGAGGGGTGTTTCCCCTCACCGCTCCGACAGATAATAGCGCTCCACCGCGTTCAGGACATCATCCAGTTCATAGACAATCGGCTGGCCGGTCGGGATTTCCAGCCCGGTTATATCCGCGTCCGAAATCCCCGACAAATGCTTGACCAGCGCGCGCAGGCTGTTGCCGTGGGCGGCGATGATCACAGTCTTCCCGGCCCTTAATTCCGGCGCAATCGTGCTTTCATAATAAGGCAGCACACGGGCAATCGTGTCTTTCAAACTTTCGCTGCTGGGGATCGCGATCCCGGCATAGCGCGGGTCGGATGACAGGTCATAGGGCGAATCGGCCTCCAGCGGCGGCGGCGGAATATCAAAGCTGCGGCGCCAGATTTTGACCTGGTCTTCGCCATGTTTGGCCGCTGTCTCTGCCTTGTCGAGTCCGGTAAGCCCGCCATAATGGCGTTCGTTGAGCTGCCAGTTCTTGGTCACCGGCAACCAGAGGCGGCCCATCGCCTCTAACGCAAGATTGAGCGTTTTGATCGCGCGGGTCTGCACGCTGGTGAAGCCGATATCGGGAGCGATGCCCTTTTCTTTCATCAGTTCGCCCGCAGCCCAAGCCTCGGCCGCGCCCTTTTCCGTGACATTGACATCCCACCAACCAGTAAAGCGGTTTTCCAGATTCCATTGTGACTGGCCGTGACGGATGAGGATGAGCTTGGGCATGGGAGAGTCCTTGTAGCTTAACGTTGCGAGCGCGCTTAGGGCGCGTCGCTGCGCTGCGCAAGTCTCAGGCCAGTCCCAGCATCGCAAGCAGGCCGTCATAATAGGCGCGATATTCAGGCTTGATCGACACAGGATAAAGCCAGCCGCCGAAACTCGCCCAATAGGTCAAGACTACCGGCACTGCACCCCATGCGGCGATGCGTGCGGCGCGGTCTTGCCCGCGAAAATGCAGGATTGCCCCCAGATGCGCGCCAACCGCCAGGACTGCGAATGCGTAATAGGGGTAGAACCACCACGCCATTTTCGGGTGGAGCAGCGGCCCCGAAACCCACCAGAAATTGGTATCAAGCCCTGCGCCATAACGGGTGTAAAGCGCAGCAGTGCTGTGGTTGATGATGAAATAGGCAAGGTAGAATCCGCTCGCCAGTTGCAGCTTTGCCCAGCCGCTTTTCCCCGGCTCGCGCCATCGGCGGATGGCGAGGCGAATGCCAAGGCCGACCTGAAACAAAAGCGCCGCGATCAGCAGGGGTTCGATAAACGGGTTGCGGTAAATCCATTGCACAGATTTGAGCGCTGCATTGTGTGATTCTGGCCCGGCTAGCGCGAACAGGTGAATGGCCAGATGGCTGAACAGGAACAGCGCGATCAGACTTCCGGTGATGCGGTGCAATTTGCGGGTCATGCGCCTTTTCCCCTTCAATTATCATTGCCAAAACGAATCAATATAGATATTAAATATCCGAATTGAATGCGCGCGGCAAGTCGAGGCAGTCAGCATAAGTCAGGTGGTTCTGGATGAAGATGAACAAGGGAGTCGAATGGGCGGTCCATGCCTGCACCTTGCTTGCGCCCCTGGGGCAGGGCAGGGGGCTGAGCCTGTCCGCGCTCGCCGACTATCACGGCGTGCCGGTGCCCTATATGGCCAAGCAGATGCAGCTGCTCAGTAAGGCCGGAATCGTCAGCACCAGCCGCGGTCAGACCGGCGGCTACACGCTGGCCAAAGCCCCCGCCGAGATCAGCCTGTGGGATATCAAGCAAGCGGTCGATGGAGCCACCCCCGCCTTCCGCTGCACCGAAATCCGCCAGCAAGGGCCATGTGCGGTGCCGCGCAAGGATTGCAAAGCCCCTTGCGCCATCGCCGCCGCCTTCGCCCGCGCCGAAACCGCCTATCGGGACTTGCTATGCTCCATCTCGCTCGTGGACCTAATGGCCGACGTCAGCGGCCATGCGAGTGCGCAGCATTTGGCCGACATTGTCGGCTGGTATCAGGACAATGTGACGGTGTTGCCTGCTAAAAGTGGCTAAAGCGCCAGAGTCATGAACCGGCTGAACGGGTCTTCCCTGTAATCGCCAAAGGGCGGGCAATAATCGAAGCCATAGCGCAGATAGAGCCCATGCGCGGCGTCGAAGACGGGACCTGAACCGGTTTCCAAACTCAGCCGCTGGTAACCGCGCGTCTTTGCCGTCACGATAATATGCTCGAGCATCGCCGCCGCCGCTCCTTTGCGGAGATGCGCTTCATGCGTGCGCATCGATTTGATCTCGCCATGCGCCGGGTCAAGTTCCTTCAGCGCACCGCACCCCATCAGCTCGGCCTGTGCGCTATCATCGGTCCACACCGACCAGAAAGTCACCCCTGGTCCTTTCAGCCCTTCAAAATCGAGGAAATGGCAACTGTCCTTCGGCGAATTGGCCAGCATGCCTGCGAAATGGATTTCGAGCAGTGCGCGGATTTCTGGGCCGGTTAGGTCGTCTTGGGTGATGGAGAATTGCTGAGACATGCTATGGTCTAGTCCCAATATAATGAGACGGTAAGGGAACCTTCGACTGCTTTCTTGGTCAGAAGATTAATTGCAGGCCGGACTGCCAGATTTTTCTTAAGCGAGTCGCAAATTAGCTTGTCCAGCGTGTCGTCCTTTGTTGGCGAATGCAGCGTGCATCCAGTTGCGGCACCTTCCGGGCTAACCCCGATAGCGGCTGCGATATAGCGAATATCGGGCGGCCTTTTGATGGTTGAATCGATCCCCGCAGTTGCCAATGTCGGCTGAACGGCAAGCGATGCTTGACGAATAGGAATGGATACTTCCGCGCTAGGCGGCAAGGCCGTGTAAAATCTGGGGGCAAGTTCATAGCTGGCCCAAGCGTCATAACTTTTGCTTACTCGCTCACCATTTTCAGAGAGGGCTGGTATAAAGCGCGCATAACGGATCAGATGCGGACAAACATGCTGATTGAATGCCTCGATTTTGGCTGGCTCGATAATCTTGCATGCGGACAGTTTACCGTCCAAGGCAATTGTAAGGCGAAGCCGGACGTCGGCTTCCTCGCCTGTAACAAAATTACCCGGGTAACGTCCCTTTTGCAGGTCGCCTGCTGGCCAATCAAACATCACCGGCCGATAAATTCCTGGCTCCGCACCGCGTTCTCTCTCTAGGTCCAGCCCCATTTGGGCACGGCGACTATTACCCTTTTTGTCGATCCATTCGCTGCCCATTTCGCCCTTTGGCTTTTTCTTCTCTGCAGCAAGTCCCGGTCCGGCTTGCATCAAGCTGACCAGAATTACGCTGTAGAGAAGTACCCTCATCAAACCATCTCCGCCAACACCGCCAGACATTCGCGCGCCAGCAGTTTGCAGCGCTCTGGTGACCAGCCGGCGTCGGGGTCGTTGTTGTTGATTGTGTCCTTGAAGGGCATTTCCAGAGTCATGCTCACGCAGCCGTGTGACGGGCCAAAGCGTTCTGCCAACTGGTTGGTGGACATGGCGAGGTTCGCTTTGCCGGGGCCGGAAATCCCATAGCCCAGCTTGGTCTGGAAATCGGGGGTGCGTTCTGACAGGCGATTGATGAACGCGGTGTAGCGGTCGCCTTGCGCGTCGGTCCAGGACGGGATGCCTTCGAACCCTGCCATGAAGGCGGCGGGAATGGCTTCGTCGGCGTGGACGTCCATTGCCCAATGCACGCCGGTCGCATCCATGGCGTTGCGGATCGCCAAAACTTCAGGGCTGCGTTCGGCGCTGGGTTCGGCCCATTCGCGGTTGAGGTTGACGCCCGCATAGTTGGTTCGCAGGTGCCCGCGGCAGCTGCCGTCGGGGTTGACGTTGGGGACGATGTGCAACCGGCATTTCTGCAGCAGCACCCGCGTATGCGGGTCGCTGGGGTCGGTGAGCATATCGAGCGCGCCTTCCATCCACCATTCAGCCTGACTTTCGCCGGGATGTTGGCGCGCATAGAGCCACAACTGCGTTTCGCCCTCGCCCAATTCTAGGCAGTCAATGGGTTGCCCTTCGATGCTGTGGCCAAGGCAGCGATAATCGACGCCCTCAATTCCTGCGACTTCGGAAACAAGGTCGTGGTGCCGTTCCATGCTGTAGGGCGCGAAATAGGCAAACCAGACAAGGCCGCTGGTGCAGGTATAGCTTATGGTCAGCGTGCCGCCGTCGGCATCCTTGTCATAGCGGCTATCGGCCCGGCCCCAGCTGTCGCGGTCTTCGGAGACGCAGGCGCGGTAATCGGGCCAGCCGCCGGGATAGGCGCTGCCCTCCAATCCGGTGATGCGAAGGGTGAGGTCGCTGCCCGGTTCTGCTGCGACGCGGAAATGGAACCATTGCGCAAATTCCGATTCGCGGTCCTTGCGGATCGCCAGTTTTGCCTCTGTCCCATTGATTTCGTGGACAATAATATTGCCGCTGTCGAACGCGGCGTTGATGTCGAAAATAGCCATGCCGCGCGTTTTAGCGGCGTGGGCAAATAAATAAACCGGTGTGTGAACGAAAAGCGGGCTTAAGGCACCGTAACCGTCTGCCCCGATTCGCCCGGAAAATCCTTGAACAGGGCCGCAGCCAGTTTTGAAGCGGCAATTCCCGGTTGCGCGGCGGGGGAGGCGGCACCTGCGCTTTGCTGTGCCTTGCCTTCCCAAATCACCAGATTGTCGCTGCGGCGAATCAGGCGGACGTTCAATGTGGTATCGACGCGATCCTTGTTGCCCAAAGCGCCAAGATCAAAGCCCAGCCCGACGCCCAGGCCCGATCCGTAGCTGCCGGTCGATCCGCCAACCCCGACCGAAACCGGCGAGCGTTGCGGTGCTGCAGATTTGCGCACATCGACATTGACTTCAGCGATGATGTCGCTGCTGTCGAGCTTGTCCTTGTAGCCAACCCGCTGCATCTCGCGCCCGACTGCCGCCAGATAGGGTGAAAGCGCAAGGCCATCGCCTGCCTTTGCGTCGCCTGCAGGGGTAACCATATAGCTGCCATTGCCATAGACCACGCCTTCGGCTGCGCGATGAAAACGGGTGACTTCGACAGGGCCGGTCGGCACCATGCAGGCGGACAGGGAGAGCGCGAGCGCTGCGGTGGCGAAAAGGCTGCGTAAATTCATAAACTCTCTCTAAACCGGTGGGGCAAAAGCCGCAATGGCGCTTGACTTTATTTGACGTCTCCCATATCGGCGCGCCTTCATTTCCAGCATCATGCACAGATAAAACGGGCCAAACCGATGAAGATCGTCAATTCCTTGAAGTCCCTTAAGGGCCGCCACCGCGACAATCGCGTGATTCGCCGTCGTGGTCGCGTTTATGTGATCAACAAGACCAACCGTCGCTTCAAAGCCCGCCAGGGCTGATTCGCCGGATTGATCGGCGCATGCGCGCCAGCAGCAACCGCCCCGGATTTCCGCGGGCGGTTTTTTGCGTTTTACGCTAGGGTGCTTCTATTGTGAGCGAAATTACATCTGTCGTTTTCGATGTTGGCAAAGTGCTGGTGCAATGGAATTTGCGGCACCTGTTCGCGAAGCTCATTGATGACAGAAACGAACTGGACTGGTTTCTTGCCAATGTTGTAACGCCAGAATGGCATTTCCAGCATGATGCCGGTCGGCCGTTGGCCGAGATGTTGTCGGAATTGAAAGCCGAATACCCTGCCTATGCAGCGTTGATCGACGCCTATGCGACGCGGTTTAACGAAACGATCCCTGGACCGGTACCGGGGTCATTCGAGATTGTCGAAGAACTGGCCGCGCACGGCGTGCCGTTATTTGCCATCACCAATTTCGGTGCGGAGTTCTGGGCGGCTTTTCGCCCGACCCAGCCGATCTTCGACCATTTCACTGACATCATTGTCTCGGGCGTTGAGAAACTGGTGAAGCCCGATCCGGCTATCTATCAACTCGCGCTTTCGCGTTTTGGTCTGGCCGAAGGTGAGGCGATCTTTATCGACGACAATCTGGCCAATGTGGAAGCCGCACGAGCCAATGGCTTTCACAGCCATCATTTCACCGATGCGGGCAGCTTACGCAGCGAACTGGCGATACTCGGGCTTCTCTGACAAAAAGCGCGCCCCAGCCCCTTCCCATGCGCGCCAGATTGTGCTTAGGCCGCGTGCGAATCCGGCACAAGCGAAAGGACGCGCTCTCCCATGAATATCCATGAATATCAGGCGAAAGAATTGCTCGCAAAATTCGGCGTTGCCGTGCCCAAAGGCATTGCCGCGTTGAGCGTTGAGGAAGCCGTTGCCGCTGCCAAGCAATTGCCCGGACCGCTTTATGTGGTGAAATCGCAGATTCATGCTGGTGGTCGTGGCAAGGGCAAGTTCAAGGAACTGGGCCCCGATGCAAAAGGCGGCGTTCGTCTTGCCAAGAGCATCGAGGAAGTCGAAGCCCATGCCACCGAAATGCTCGGCAACACGCTGGTAACGATCCAGACTGGTCCTGAAGGAAAGCAGGTCAACCGTCTTTACATCACTGACGGCGCCGACATTAAGCAGGAATTCTACCTCGCGCTCCTCGTCGACCGCGCAACCAGCCGGATCGCGGTTGTCGCCTCGACCGAAGGCGGGATGAATATCGAGGATGTCGCCCACGACACCCCTGAGAAAATTCACACCATCACCATCGACCCCGCAACCGGCCTGCAACCGCATCATGGCCGCAGCGTTGCCAAGGCGCTGGGTCTGAGCGGTGATCTGGCTAAGCAGGCGGCAAAGGTGCTTTCGGGTCTCTATTCTGCCTTCCTTGGCACCGACGCCGAACAGATTGAAATCAATCCGCTCGCGGTGTGCGAAGGGGCTAATGGCGACGAACTGCTGGTGCTCGACGCCAAAGTCGGCTTCGACGGCAACGCCATGTTCCGCCACAAGGATCTGGCCGAGCTGCGCGACCTGACCGAAGAAGACCCCGCCGAAATCGAAGCCAGCGAATATGACCTCGCCTACATCAAGCTCGACGGCAATATCGGCTGCATGGTCAACGGTGCCGGCCTTGCCATGGCTACGATGGACATCATCAAGCTGAACGGCGAATTCCCCGCCAACTTCCTCGACGTCGGCGGCGGCGCCAACAAGGAAAAGGTCACCGCCGCGTTCAAGATCATCCTCAAGGATCCTGCGGTGAAGGGCATTCTCGTCAACATCTTCGGCGGGATCATGAAGTGCGACATCATCGCCGACGGGATCGTCGCGGCGGCGAAGGAAGTGAACCTGTCGGTTCCCTTGGTGGTCCGACTGGAAGGCACCAATGTGCAGCAGGGCAAGGACATCCTCGCCAATAGCGGCCTGCCGATTGTTGCCGCCAACGACCTTGGCGATGCAGCCGCAAAGATTGTGGCCGAAGTGAGGAAGGCGGCGTGAGGATTATCCCTCTCCTTTGGGAGAGGGTTGCGCAGACTTGGCAACTTGTTGCCTAGTCCTAGCTGGGTGAGGGGATGCGCCGTCAATGGGGAAAAATCCCTCACCAACTCCAGCTAGGCGGCAAAGCCGCCAAGCTTCCATATCCTCTCCCACAGGAGAGGCGCGTCGCACTTGACGTTCACGTAAACGTCAAGCATAGGCGCAACAGTTTTCCGGCGGGTTTGCCCGCTGATCGAGTCGAGTAGGAAGGAAAGCACAATGAAGATCCTCGTCCCCGTAAAAAGGGTGATCGATTACAATGTGAAGCCGCGGGTAAAGCCGGATGGCACAGGCGTCGATCTGGCCAATGTGAAAATGTCGATGAACCCCTTTGACGAGATTGCGGTCGAAGAAGCGATCCGCCTGAAGGAAAAGGGTGCAGCGAGCGAGATCATTGCGGTTTCGGTTGGTCCGGAAAAGGCGCAGGAAACGCTGCGCACCGCGCTCGCCATGGGTGCGGACCGTGCGATCCTTGTGGTTGCCGAAGATGTTGAGCCGCTGGGCGTGGCCAAGCTGCTGGCGAAGATTGTCGAGGAAGAAGCCCCCGGTCTTGTCATTTTGGGCAAGCAGGCGATTGACGACGACAGCAATCAGGTGGGTCAGATGCTCGCCGCGCTGACCGGCCGTCCGCAGGGCACTTTTGCTTCGAAGGTCGAAGTCTCTGGCGACAGTGTTGCGGTGACCCGCGAAGTCGATGGTGGTCTGGAAACGGTGTCGCTGAAGACCCCGGCGATCATCACCACTGACTTGCGTTTGAACGAACCGCGCTATGCGAGCTTGCCCAACATCATGAAGGCAAAGTCGAAGCCGTTGGCGCAGAAAACCCCTGCCGATTATGGCGTGGACGTCAGCCCGCGTCTTAAAACGCTGAAAGTCGCCGAACCACCAGTGCGCAGCGCCGGGATCAAGGTTGCCGATGTGGATGCGCTTGTTGCCAAGCTTAAAGAAATGGGAGTCGCATGATGAAGACGCTCGTTTATGTCGAACATGACAATGCATCGATGAAGGATGCGACGCTTGCTGTCGTGACTGCCGCTTCGCAGCTTGGCGAAGTCCATGCACTGGTTGCCGGCCATAATTGCGGTGCTGTCGCCGATGCCGCTGCAAAGATCGCCGGCGTAGCGAAAGTGCACGTTGCCGATGATGCCGCTTATGCCAACCAGCTCGCCGAAAATGTCGGCCCGTTGGTCGCTGGCCTGATGGGTCATCATGATGCGGTGCTGTTCCCGGCAACCGCGCATGGCAAGAATATCGCCCCGCGCGTCGCAGCCCAGCTCGACGTGATGCAGATCAGTGATATCCTGTCGGTTGAAAGCGCTGACACCTTCACCCGCCCGATCTATGCCGGTAACGCGATTGCGACCGTGCAATCGTCGGATGCGAAGAAGGTGATCACCGTTCGCGGCACCGCCTTTGCCAAGGCCGACCCCAATGGTGGCAGTGCTGCCATCGAAGCCGTCAGCGGCCCGGGCGATGCCGGCACATCCAGCTTCGTTGGCGCCGAGATCGTCAAGCTGGAGCGTCCCGAACTGACCAGCGCCAAGATCATCGTCTCGGGTGGTCGCGCGCTCAAGGACGGGCCGACCTTCGAAGCCACGATCTTCCCGCTGGCCGACAAGCTCGGCGCCGCCGTCGGCGCATCGCGCGCTGCGGTCGATGCGGGCTATGTGCCCAACGACTATCAGGTCGGCCAGACCGGCAAGATCGTCGCCCCCGAAGTCTATATCGCGGTCGGCATCTCGGGCGCGATCCAGCACTTGGCAGGCATGAAGGATTCCAAAACCATCATCGCCATCAACAAGGACGAAGACGCCCCGATCTTCCAGGTCGCCGATATCGGTCTGGTGGCTGACTTGTTCAACGCCGTGCCGGAGCTGACTTCAAAGCTCTAAACGAGCACGTTCGATCCAATGCAAAGGGCGGCCAGAGATGATCGCCCTTTTTGCTTTGGCGCGTCAAAACCCTGTCGACACCGTCAGCGCCAGCCCACTTCCCGGCTCGACCTTTCCGGCGACACGTTGCCGCCAGTCGAGGCGGAGGTCGAAATTGGCCAGGCCTGTGTCGATCTTTGTGGTCAGCGTCGGGCCGATGTCGAGCCGATAGCTTTCGCTCTGCCCGCCCGCCCATGCGCCGATGCCACCGCGCAGTGGTGCGGGTTGGGGGCTTGGCAGGGCATGAGTCACGCGCGTTTGCGCATCGAAAAAGTCGCCACCGTCCTTACCACTGACCCAGCCTGCCTGACCATACGCATAAAGAGCGAAACCCGCTGGCAGAGGCTTGTCGTCAACCCCCGCCGCTGCAAATGCGGCAAAGCGGTCAGGGCCACCCAAACGGACACGACGTTCCGCCGCCAGCATCACAGGGCTGCCCGCAATGCGTTGCCAGCGCAGCCCGAAGGCCGCTTCCTTTTCGTTTCCGTCGGGGGTGATCGAAAAACGGGTGAACAGCGCAAGGCCTCGATCGACCGCTCCTGCCAGATCATAACCGGCGATCAGTGCGCTTTGGCTGCCTCCATATTGGCCTTCGGGTGCCAGTGCGGCACTGCCGCTGCCTGCGCGCCAGAAGCTGTAGCCATACAGCGAATATCGCCTTTGGGTTGCAGGGGTAGCGGCGGGAGCAGCGGTGGCGGCAGGTGCGAAACTCCCCCCGGACCCGACCTTCCCCTCAAGGGCAAGAGCGCGGCTGGGCAGGGTGGCCTCTGAAGCGCTCAAGGAGTTTTCCGCCGCTGCGACCCAAGGCGGCGGTTGAAACCCGGAAGGCGGGTCCCCGGCCGTCCAGGGTCGTACGGCCAGAGAAGGGGTGAAAGGTGCGATCAAGCGATGGTGCGTGGACGGACCATCGAGAGATCGCAGGGCGAAGCGAGGTGTGGTCTGCGCTATGCCTAGCTCTGGCAAATGCGCTGCGATGTGCGCGTTCGACTGCGGTTGTGCTCGCGGTACGGGATCACGGTTTGTGGCGTGTGCAGTCTCGACACCATTGTTGGTTACCGGAACAATCCGCGCCGCGATCCAACCGGCGACCACCAGCCCGATAAATCCCAATGCTTTGCCGCGATGCCTAGCCATCGCGCGCCACCTGACTTGGGAAGTTGCTGTGGTTGGTCTTGTCCCACGCCAATACTCCGCCTTTCATGTGCAGCAGATATTGCCAGCAGGCACGGCGCGCGGCCATGATCGCGATGATGTTGGCGATGATGGTGCGCGGAATGGATCGCAACGCTTCGCGCGAGCCATATAGCCGACCGACAAAAGCAGCGCGGACCGCCAGTCGCCAAAGCAGCATGCAGCCATTGGCCAGCAACAGACCTCGGATGAGTGGGGAATAGGCGGGAAACACAACTTGCCCGGCAGCTTTGCCGAGCATCAGCAAGGCAGTCAGTATGATGCACAGATAGGCGGTCAGCAACACAAGCGCCGCGAGCGGAGCTTTGCGGTCGCGCAGTCGCATCCAGAACTCGGCCCATCCGCCTTCCCAACCCAGCCGATCCCAGCCAGCCAACGCAATCCCGATGGTCCAGCGCGCCTTTTGCCGGACGGCAGTGTCGAGCCGGTCCGGAAAACAGGCTCGCGTTGCGACAAGGTCACCACATTCGTCGTGGATCGCTGCAAAAATCACCTTGCCCCGGTCGCGACCAATGGCGAGGCCCAGCTCATAATCCTCGGTCAGGCTTTCCGGATCAAAGGGGTTGCCGCCGCGCGCCAAGGCGATACGCCCGATCTGGTTGCGTTCGATGGCGCAGCCGACGCCAGCCAGCGGAACCGCTGCACCGATGGCCTCTCGCACCACCAGCGACTTGCCATGCGCTTCGGCAAATTCATCGGCATAATGCCCGCTGATCCATGCCGAGGATTTCAGGCTGACTGGAACGACCGGCAATTGAACCGCCGATCCTTTCTCGATAAGATAATCATAAAGCTGCAGTTCGTCCGGATGAACGCAGTCTTCGGCATCGTGCAGGATGAGAGCTTTGAACTTGTAACCTCCGGCGAGCTCATCGGACAGCAGTGCGCGCCACAGCCGGTTCAGGCAGTCAGCCTTGGTGGTTGGCCCCGGCTTATCGCACAAGACCAGTCGTATCGAGTCCGATCCCTTAGCTGCCTTCAACGCCGAACGGATAGACGCCGCATCATTCGGATAACAGCCGACATAGATTCGGAATATGGTGTCTTTGTCAGACCAGCTGTTGCGGCACTGCCCGATCATAGCGCCGATAACTTCGGCTTCTTGCCAAGCGGCGACAAAAACGGCCATCATGCCGGGGTTTTTGGGCCGCGACAGCTCGTGCGCGCGCATCGGCGGCTTGTTGCGGTAGCGCGCGGCCCAGCGATACGCCGTCCTGCCAATCCAGATCAGGTCAACGAGCAGGTCATCCAATGCGCCGACGAGGAACCAGACCGCACTGAACAGCAACAGCTCGGTCTGGCAATCAAGCATGATTTGCCAGAAGATCTGCAATTTTGGCGGGTCTATAAGCACGCAATAGTCTCCCGTTCAGGGAATCAACCCCTTTTGGAAAATCAGAACACTCATGTTGTTGGTTCTACGGAGGGCCTATTCGGTCGGGGCCGGTTCCGCTCTTCGATTATGCGATGCGCGGTGGTCCGCGGCCACCCCGATTACCATTGCCAGCAACGTCAGCAGTGACCAGATACCGCTGAAGCCGAAATAGACTCCAAAGCGGAAGCCGGGGGCAATGATGGTGGCGATGTGGGTGATAACGGTGATCAGATGAAATCCGGTTGCCCATAACGGCCAATAGGCCCGGCTTTTCAACGCGAGAATGTAAAGTCCCACCAGCAAAGCGGCGTCGATCGCTGCTATTGGCCAAGCCGTGTGCGACCAATTGGTCGTGTTTTGCGCAATGTCGGTCGCGATCGTCGCTGCGATAATCAGAGCGACCCCCGCTCTTCCGGCCTTTCCGCCCGCCAGAGCGCAAAACAGACAGGTGAGAACCAGGAACAACCAGAATAATATCTCGATCAGCATCGTGGTGTCCTGCATATCTCGGCTTCATGGGCGAATCCATGGTCCAGGTCAGCTTAGCAGCCATCAGCCGACTCGGTGTGCATTGTCGGTAAGGTTTGGCCCAGATTGGCCTGCGTCCAACCGTCGGGGCAGCCGAAATTGAATGGTGCCAGACTGCTGCGTCCCTTTATCGCGTTCAAGTGCCGGACGGTCTGGGCAATATCGGCACGCCCGGCGACGATCTGGCTGAGACCCGAAGTCAGACTTTGCAGCAATTTCTGACTTGAGCCGATTGGAACACCGCTCTGCTGAATGACTTCGACCACCGTTGTGCATAGTCGCAGCTCGGACAATATCGCATTATCGAGCGCGCCAATCGCTCCTTTGGTATCCGCGGCGACAACCGCGCCAATTTGTTCGTCAATTTGTAACACAGCCCTCCTTCGCAAGCGAGCACCGTCTTGCGTTCGATAGATATGCCAATTGCAAATTTGCTGTTTCGCCAGCTCAGCTAAACGCTTTGATGACCCCTGCGACCACCAGCGCCAAAGTTACCACCATCGCCAACGACACGGTTGCGATATGGATGATGCGGATTGTCTTTTCGGTCCAGTCCAGTTCATTTCTTTGCCCTCCGATCGGGGGCAGGGTAAGGGCCTGCCTTCCGAGACGCGACCAGCTCCATGTCGGCGCGTCTGATGGAACAGTGGCAGAAAAGCTGTGTTCGACAAGGCTTTCAGATTGACTAGGCAGTTTCTGCCCATCTGCATGCGTCGCCAAAATGCGCCCTGCCGCCGCCCGTGATGGGGCATCCAACGTCTGGACAGCGGCCAGTATATGATTGTCTACGGTCGATGGAGAGAGCTCCAGCAAGCGTCCGATTTCTTTTGACGTATAGCCCTGAGCGACAAGCATCAGACAGTCACGCTGGCGATCCGTCAGGCGCTCGACCCGGTCAGATGACACTGGAGCGTCCTATTGAATCACGAAATGCCATGCGGCCAAATGTAATGGCAGCAATGGCACGACCATCAGAGTTGATGCCAGACAGTATGCGCCTTGCGATGCGACAGCCTATACTTAATCCTGCCTGCATCACGGCCAAGCCCCCTTCCACTGGCAAAACATCATATGTCATTCTGCCACACGATGTTACAACATTAGCGGACTTGCTCGCAATCACGCAACAAATTTGCTGCTCTCAATTGAATGCCATTTTCTATCAGTGCGGTTTTAGGTGACAAGTTGGAGGCCTGCTGATTAAGGCATCGGGATGATGGCAATCAAACCTGTTTCAGCACTGCGAGCGTTTCTTGACAGCGAGGCCGCTGGTGGGCTGATCTTGATCGCCACGGCTTGTCTCGCAATTATCATTGCCAATTCGGGATGGGCGCAAGCCTATAACGACATTCTGCATTTTCAGACGGGACCGGTGCTGACGCCCAAGCTAGGCGCGATGTCAATCCATCTATGGATCAACGACGGGTTGATGGCGATATTTTTCCTGCTGGTCGGGCTCGAGATCAAGCGCGAATTTGTCGACGGCCATTTGTCGAGCTGGTCGGATAGGCGCTTGCCGATTGTCGCCGCCATTGCCGGGATGGCGGTGCCCGCCGCGATTTACATCGCGGTTACCCAAGCGGACCCGACATTGTTTCGCGGCTGGGCAATTCCGGCGGCGACCGACATTGCCTTTGCCATTGGTGTGCTGGCGCTGCTCGGCAGCCGCGCCCCTGCGTCGTTAAAATTATTCCTAACGACCGTAGCGATCGTCGATGACATGGGGGCGGTTGCGATCATAGCGATATTCTATTCGCATGAGATCAATTTCGTTGCCCTCGCTTGTGCCGCGATCCTCTGGTTTGCAATGCTGGGTCTCGGTCGGTGGCGCGCGGAGCGGATGTGGCCGTTCCTGATTCTTGCGGCTTTGTTATGGTATGCCATTCTGCTTTCGGGCGTGCACGCGACGATTGCCGGCGTGCTCGCTGCCTTTGCAATTCCTTTGCGCCGGACCAAAGCCGGACCCGATGCCGAGGATTCGCTGCTGCACCGGTTGGAGCATTTGCTGGCAAAGCCTGTTGCTTTCGTGATTGTCCCGCTGTTCGGATTTGCCAATGCCGGGGTGTCTGTGGCCGGGCTGGGGCTGGCCGATCTGTTTTTGCCGCTTCCATTGGGAATTGCGCTTGGGCTGTTCGTCGGAAAGCAGTTGGGGATTTTCGCCGCCGTCTGGCTTTGCGCAAAACTGAAATGGGCAGCACGACCCAAAAATGCCAGCTGGGTGCAGATTTACGGCGTCTCGTTGCTTTGCGGAATCGGCTTCACGATGAGCTTGTTTATCGGCGGCCTTGCTTTCCCCGACCCGACCCGAGCTGAAGCGGTCAAGATCGGGGTCTTGATGGGCTCTCTGCTCTCTGCATTGGCAGGCGCTGCTGTGTTGCGTTTTGCCCGTCCACCGATTCGGCAAAAATAAAGGGGCGACGAGCGCCCCTTTTACTCTGCACATTGGGCAGATTGACTGGTTTTCAGCCTTATTTGATCTTGGCTTCCTTGAACTCGACATGCTTGCGCACGACAGGATCATATTTGCGAAAGCTCAGCTTTTCGGTGATGTTGCGCGGGTTTTTCTTGGTGACATAGAAAAATCCGGTGTCAGCGCTGCTGACGAGTTTGATTTTCACTGTGGCTGGCTTGGCCATGGCCCTATCCTTCGAATCAATCAGGTAAAAAGAAATGGGGCAGCGCGCAGCCGCCCCGAAACAGGCGGGCCAATGCACGCTGGGCCGACAAAAGTCAACTGCCGTTGCACGAATCAAATGTCTTTACGCGGCATTAACCCTGTTTGGGCGATAGTGTCGCCACGAAGCAGGGAAAGGCAATCGGGGCATGAACTATTCGCACGACAATCTGCTGTTGGTCCGTAAGGAACTGGCAGAACTGCTCGATGCTTTGCGAGCCACTGCCTTTGATGCCAGCCCTTTGCAGTTCCTGCTGCGGCTCGAACATATTCGTGACTTTGCGCAAGGACGTGGTTTGACCGCCATTGCCGAGATCGCCGCAACATTCGAAGCTGCGCTGCAACGCGTTGGCGCACGTCGGCAATCGACGTCAATTGTCGAGAGCTTCGTTGCGATCCTCGATGATGCAATCGGCGTGGCGCATGTTCACCCGAAAGCGTCTGAGGCATTGCTCGCTTCCGTCGCCATTCGTCTCGGCGGCTGACGGCAGCGCCGTAGTCGGCTATCGCCGCTCGTCATGGAAACTTTCCTTATTGCCTTCATTGCGGTTGCATTCGCCGAAATGGGTGACAGGCCGCAATTGCTGGCGGCCGCTTTGGCCTCGCGGTTCGGACGTAATGGTCCGGTGATCGCAGGCCTTGTGATCGCGAGCCTGATTAACGCCCTAGTCTCGGCCTATGCCGGATCGTTCATCAAAGACTGGATCAGCGAAGATCCGCTGCTTTTATTCCGCTCGCTCGCCTATCTGTTTGCAGGCGTCGCTATGCTTGCTCCACGCAAAGCAATAGACCTGTTGGCAGGATGGAAAACCGGCCCGTTCTGGACGTCATTGCTTGGGCTGTTCATTCTGCAATTCGGCGACAAATCGCAATTCATCATTGCCGTCGAAGGCGCCGCCGGGCAACATTGGCTATTGGCGGCGCTCGGCGGATGGCTCGGGATGCTGGTTGCGGGGATTGCCGCGATCATTCTCAAACAAAGGCTCGCCGAACTCCTCCCGCTCAAGGCTTTGCGGTTGACCGCAGGCGCGTTAATGCTCGCTCTAGGGGTGGCAATGGCACTAAGTGCGTGGCGAATATTGTAAAATTTATCGACACTTACCCAAATTTTCCGAAACAACCTTGCATTCGGTTTTGCGTTCTTTAACACAAAGATAATGGTCGCAACCAAAATAGGCGCCACGCGGCAAACAATAGCTGCGGGACCATCCAAACATTCTGGCTGATTTCAGCATGGGGGTCGTGTGACTATTGCTATAAAGCCTTTTTCTATAACTTTCGATCAATCTCACCTGGATGATCTGTATGTCAGGTTGAACAATACAAGGCTCCCGGAAAGCGAAACTGCCGAGGATTGGGATCAAGGCCTGCCTCTCCAATATGCGCAGGAACTTCTGGATTATTGGAAATCGCAATATGACTGGAGGCGTTGTGAAACGGCGTTAAATTGTCTGCCCCATTTTCTGGCAACGATTGATGGCCTCAATATTCACTTCGTACATATCCGCAGTTCGCGGAAGGATGCTCGGCCTTTGATTATGACGCATGGCTGGCCGGGCTCTATCCTCGAGTTCATGGACTGCATAACCGCACTGATCGAACCGGCCACACCGGATGCTCCCGCCTTTCACCTCATCATCCCCTCGCTTCCCGGTTACGCATTTTCAGGAAAGCCTCCCAAGACAGGCTGGTCTGTGGAGAAAACCGCGACCGCCTGGGATAGCTTGATGCGCGCGCTGGGTTATGACCGCTATTTTGCCCAAGGCGGCGATTGGGGCGCGATGGTAACCGCAGCGATTGGCTCACAAAATCTCGGCGCCTGCGCCGGGATTCATGTGAACATGCCCGTCGCTGCACCTCCTGCGGAGGTGTTAGCCGATCCGACTGATTATGAACGCGAGGCTCTGGTGCGGCTTGGCTGGTACAGGGACAAAGACAATGGCTATGCGCGTATCCAGTCCACGCGACCGCAAACAATCGGCTATGGACTGACAGACTCTCCTGTCGGACAGATGGCGTGGATTGTGGAAAAATTCCACGGTTGGGCCGATTGCGATGGCCATCCTGAAAATATCTTCAGCAAGGACCAGTTGCTCGACAATGTGATGCTGTACTGGCTGACCGCATCTGCGGCATCATCCGCTCGGCTTTATTGGCACAGTTTTGACGAACAGAACCGCCCTGAAGTGCATGTCCCGACCGGGTGCAGCCTGTTCAAACAGGAAATCTTCCGGCCATCGCGGCGCTGGGCAGAAACCCGGTTCAAGAATATCAGCTATTGGAACGAGATCGACAAAGGCGGCCACTTCGCCGCAATGGAGCAGCCCGAACTGTTTGTTGACGAACTCCGCAATTGCTTTGGCGGGATGAGCCTTTAAACCAATGCCATGGGCAGATTGATTGCACGGCGGCTTTTGACGGCGATTCCGACGCTGCTTGCGATTATCATCCTGTCATTTGTTCTGATGCGTATCGCACCGGGCGGGCCTTTCGATGGCGAACGGCCACTAGCGCCCGAAGTTCGTGCCGCACTTGAGGCTGCTTATGGCCTGGACAAGTCACTATCCGAACAGGTGTGGATGTATCTCGGCCGCTTGGCGCATGGCGACTTCGGACCGAGCATGGTCTATCGCGATTTCACCGTCAGCGGACTGATTGCAGAGGCATTGCCGGTGTCGCTGTTGATCGGCGGATGTGCGCTGATGCTGGCGGCTGTGCTGGGGATTTCAATCGGATTGTGGGCGGCATTGCGCGCGGGCAAGTGGCAGGACGAAGCATTGATGCTCGGCGCGACTTTGCTCACGGCGTTGCCGACTTTTGTGACCGGACCTTTGCTGGCGCTGGTCTTTGGGCTGTGGTTGGGCTGGCTGCCAGTATCGGGGCAGAATGACGGGTTGAGTTGGCTGATACTGCCGGTCATCGCATTGGCACTGCCGGTAACAGGCGCCGTCGCCAAGCTGGCGCGCGCGGGGCTGGCGGGTGAACTCGGCGCGGACCATATCCGTGCGGCGCGGGCGCGTGGGATTGCTCCGCTGACCATCTTGCGCCGTCATGCATTGCGCCCCGCACTGGTTCCAGTCGCGAGCTATTTGGGGCCAGCGGCGGCTGCGCTGTTGACCGGTGCGGTGGTGATCGAAACCGTCTTTGGTCTGCCCGGAATGGGTCGCTATTTCGTACAAGGTGCACTCAACCGCGACTATCCACTCGTGCTGGGGGTAGTGACGCTTTATGCCGCGCTGATCATCCTGTTCAACCTGTTCGCTGACCTCATCTATGGCTGGCTCGACCCAAGGATGCGCGAGGGATGAGCGCTATGGTTCACACAAATGGTGTAGCGCTTTTGGGCGAGGGTGTGAGAATTTGTTTCGCACGAAGACACGAAGACACGAAAAGCGCAATCTTGTTCCGGTGCGCAGCGCCATTCGCGAACCCTTTGTCAAAATTTAGGGTATCGGTGGTTGAGGAAATGGCCCTTCGGGCCAAAGTAAACCCCTTCATGTCTTCGTGTCTTCGTGCGAAACTAAAAAATCCTGACCTTTCGGGTCTGACAAGGCGCGTGCGATGAAACCCGCACTCATCATCGTTGCCCTAATCGCGCTTGCGGCGTTGCTCGTCCCGCCCTTACTCCCTTACGATCATATCGCGATTGATTGGGACAGCGTGCGTGCCGGTCTGTTCACCGATGGTCATCTACTCGGCACCGATGATCTGGGGCGGGACCGTCTGGCGCGGTTGCTGGTGGGGACACGGGTGACTGTGTCGGTTGCGCTCGCCGCTGCGTTGGTCGCATTGGTGATCGGCGTTACCTGGGGCGCGATTGCCGGCTGGGTTGGCGGTCGCACGGACGAGTTGATGATGCGCATCGTTGACGGGCTTTACGCGCTGCCCTTCATGTTCGTTGTCATCTTGCTGATGGTAGTGTTCGGGCGGTCGATTCTGCTGGTGTTTCTCGGAATCGGTTTTGTCGAGTGGTTGACGATGGCGCGGGTGGTGAGGGGGCAAGTGATTGCACTCAAACAACGTCCCTTTGTTCTGGCGGCAGAGGCGGCCGGTTCCCCGGCACGCGCGACGCTGTTGCGCCATATATTGCCCAATGTCGCGGGGGTGGCGGTCGCTTATCTGATGCTCACCGTGCCGCAAGTGGTGATGATCGAGAGCTTCCTGTCGTTCCTAGGACTTGGCGTGCAGGAGCCGCTTACCTCGCTCGGTATCCTCGTTAACGAAGGCGCAGAGGAGATGGATATGCATCCGGCAGCGCTGTTGTTGCCTGGCGGTGTTTTGGTGGCTTTGATTGCCTGCCTCACCATTGCCGGTGAGCGCTTTCGTGACCGGCTGGCGGATGCGGCGAAATGAGCGACGGCTATTTACTTCAGAATCTCTCGATTCGTATCGGTGAGCGGCAGATTGTTGACGATATAAGTTTCTCCCTTGCGCCCGGCGAAATCGTCGCGCTGGCAGGCGCTTCGGGCGCGGGCAAGAGCATGAGCGCGATGACGCCCTTTGGCCTAAGCGCGGGTAAAGCCAGTGGCTCGGCGATGTTTGACGGGACCGAGCTGGTCGGCCTTTCAGAAAGCGAGTTGAGCAAGGTTCGCGCGGAAAAGGTTGGCTTCGTCTTCCAGCAACCGCTGACCGCGCTCACTCCGCACCGCACCGTGCGTCAGCATTTGAGCGAAGCCGCGATGCAGGCAGGCGGTGCCAGCCCTGACAAAGCAGCGATGGTCGCGATGCTGGAGGCTGTCGGCCTGACGCGGCCCGACGAAAGGCTGGCGCAATATCCACATCGGCTTTCGGGTGGTGAGCGGCAACGTGTTTTGATTGCTGCCGCGCTCGGCACAATCCGCGCTATCTCGTCGCCGATGAACCGGTGAGCGCGCTCGACGCGGCATTGCGTGGGGAAATCATGGCGTTGCTGGTCCGGCTGTGTCGCGAGCGGGATATGGCGATGCTGCTCGTAAGCCATGACCTAGCGGGCATCGAACATCATGCCGACCGGCTGCTGCTGCTGGATCAGGGGCGGGTGATCGAGTCTGGATCCGCCAGACAAATCGCCACCGCGCCTGCCACCGATTATGGCAAGCGGCTAATGGCCGCGACGCCGCGATTGTCCGAACCCTTGGCCGAATTGCCGGTCACTGGTGAAATCATCCTTGAAACGGAAAAGGTAACGGTCACTTTCCCCAAGCCCGGCTGGCAACGTGGGCGGATTGGTGCGGTCGTAGATGCCGATCTGAGTCTGGCCCGAGGAGAAACGCTGGCGCTCGTCGGTGGTTCGGGTTCGGGCAAATCGACGCTGGGGCGGGCAATTGCCGGATTGGGGCCGATGGCATCGGGCACAATCCGCTGGCAGGGCGACGCGCTGCCCCAGCGCGAACATCGCAGTACCGAGCATCGCCGCCTGATTCAGCCGGTTTTTCAGGATCCGGTTGCGAGCCTAGACCCGCGTTGGAGCGTCACGGACATCATATTGGAACCGGTGAAGTTTTTGGCGACTATCGCGTCTCCGCCCGAAGCGAACGGATATGTAGAGAAGCTGTTGCAAGAAGTCGGCCTTCCACCCGATTTTGCGATCCGCAAACCTGCCTCTCTCTCCGGGGGACAGGCGCAGCGCGTTGCTATAGCCCGAGCGCTTTCGGCTAATCCGGATATGCTTTTGCTCGACGAAGCGACGTCGGCGCTCGATCCGCTGGTGGCAGACGGTGTGGTCGAATTATTTGGGCGGTTGCAGCGCGAGCGCGGGCTGTCATTGCTGTTTATCACCCACGACCTCGCGCTTGCCCGCCGTGCTGCGCACCGGATTGCGGTGATGGAGGCTGGGCGGATTGTGGAATGTGCGTCGCGTGAGGAGTTGTTTACCAGTCCGCGGGCAGAAGCGACCAAAAGGCTGATTGCAGCGAGCGGTTAGGGCGGATTTATTGGTGGGGCCGGCCCCTTTCCTCGGGGGGAAAAAGGGGGGGGGGGGCGAAGGGGCGAGCCCCCCCTTCAGCCATTTTTGTGAGCAGGGCGGGGGGGGTTTTGGGGCGCGGGGGCGGGCCCTTTCGTTTCCTTTGAAACCACCAGCACTCAGCGTCCGGTCCAAAGCTGTACACTAAAGTATCGCCGCAAATCCGCGCTCCAGATCGGCCTTCAGATCATCGACATTTTCAAGCCCAATCTGCAACCGGATAACCGTGCCATCACAGGCCCACGCCACCGCGCTGCGATACTGTTCAGGCCGTTTGGGGCAAGCAAGGCTTTCAAAACCGCCCCAGCTATAGCCAATGCCAAAAAGTTCCAGCGCATCGACAAATTTTGCCGCCTGATCCCAATCACCTTTGAGCACGAAGGAAAACAGCCCTGACGAACCGGCAAAATCGCGCTTCCAGATTGCGTGGCCGGGGCATGATGGCAAAGCGGGATGCAATACGGTTGACACTTCCGGCCGTGTCGCCAGCCATTGGGCAATATCCAGTGCCGCGGCGTCGTGCGCCTTCAGCCGCACCGCCATTGTGCGCAGGCCGCGCGCGGCAAGATAGGCATCGTCGGGTGACAGCACTTGCCCCAGCGTCTGCGCTGTCGAACGCAGCGTCTGCCAATGGCGTTTGGTGGCGGTCACGCTGCCTGCCATCACGTCGCTATGGCCGACGACATATTTGGTCGCGGCAAGGATCGTCAGGTCGACACCCTTGTCGAGCGCGGTGAAGAAATAGGGCGTGGCCCAAGTGTTATCGAGCAGCGTGACAATCTCGCGCTTGCCCTTATGCGCCTTGGCTGCGGCGCAAATGGCGGGGATGTCGGACACTTCAAAGGTCAGGCTGCCCGGGCTTTCGATCAGGATCGCGCGGGTGCGGTCGCAGAACAGGTCGGCAATGCCCGCACCGATCATCGGATCAAAATAGCGCGTCTCCACACCCCATTTTTTCAGAAAGCCCTCGGCAAAACTGCGGCTTGGGTCATAGGCATTGTCGCTCATCAGCAACACATCGCCCGGCTGCAATATCGACAGCAGTGCGCAGGAAATTGCGGCAACACCCGACGGATAGAGCATCGTGCCATGCGCGCCGGGCTCGAGTTCGGTTAGCGCCTCGGCCAGTGACCACTGGGTTGGCGCTCCCCTTCGACCATAGAAGAAGCGTCCATCCTCATTCTTGTCACCACCCGCTTCAAGTGCCGCGACATTTTCATAGAGATGCGTGCTCGCGCGCCACACAGGTGGATTGACCACCGCCCCAGTCAGCGCCTTGCGACGCCCACCGGTGACGATTTTTGTGTCGGTTTTTTGCGGATATTCGGGATCAGCCATAATCCACGTTAGCCGCTAAACCCCTCGTTCCGCAAGATTATGCCGTGGCTGTTCCATCGACTGCGCGCCGATACACATGCCAGGTGGCATGGCCAAGTACCGGCAAAACCACAAACAGGCCGAGAAAAGCCGGAAGCATCGCCAGCGTCAGTGTCACGGCAATGATCACTGCCCAGCCGAACATCACCATTTTGTTGCAGCGGATCGTGCCCAGACTGACGATAATCGCGGTGATGAAATCGACGTCCTTGTCAACCAGCATGGGCAGGCTGATCACGGTGATCGCATAGAGCGCAAAGGCAAATAACGCCCCGATCACGGTTCCGACAACAAGCATTGCGATCGCCGAAAGCGATGTCATCAACTCCATTGTTTCGGACCCAATTCCCGACTCCGCCATGAAAATCGCGAAGATACCGTGCGCCAATATCATCCAGAAACTGAAGGCGACGAAGACGATCCCAGCCACCATCATCACCTGATCATCGCCGCGACCGCGCAATGCCCAAAGGATCGAGCGCCAGTTGATCGGCAGACCCGCTTGCCGTCTGCGGCTGACTTCGTAGAGCCCGACCGCAGCAAAGGGGGCGATGATCGGAAAACCGGCAATCACCGGGATCGACCAGGCGCCTTCGCCCAGCTTAACCAAACCATAAACCAGCGCCGCGCCGCCAACTGCATAAATTGCGGCGAAGAACAGGCCGAATGCCGGGCGCGCTATAAAGTCACGCCAGCCTGCAGCCAGCGCGGCACGAAGATCTCCAAATGTCAGATTATTTGCGACCGTATAGGGCGCAATGGGGCTTTGGCCGACAGTAGCCATATTCGTCTCTCCCGTCTGTCTTCCCCGCAGACAGGATGCAACGAATCGATGCCGGTCGCAAGCCCCTAGAACAGAGCCGCCGAAAGCGCTTAAGCGGCGCCGGTTTCCTGGGCGTATCGGGGTCGAGGCCCCATTCGCTCCAGCTGCCATCATAGAGCGACACGTCGGTCTTTCCGGTCAGCCGCGCGGCAAACAAGGCGGCAGCGGCAGTCATACCCGATCCGCAAGTGGTGATCATCGGCTGGTCAAGATCGACGCCTGCATCCTTGAATGCTGCGATCAGCGCATCGCCTTGTTTCCAGGTGCCATCGGCGTTGAACAGGTTCGAATAGGGCAGGTTGCGGCTGCCCGGAATATGGCCTGATGCCATATCGGCACGCGGTTCGGTTTCTTCGCCGGTGAAGCGGCCCGCACCGCGCGCATCGACGACATGTGCGGCCTTGCTGTGTAAATTGGCGAGCATGTCAGCCTTCGACTTCACGCCGCTATCGTCTTTCCAGACGGTGAAATGGCGGTGGCGTATCGCTGGTTTACCAGTCTCCAATGCCCGGCCTTCGGCCTTCCACTTGGCAAGCCCGCCGTCGAGAATGGCGACATCATGTGCGCCGAACAGCGTTAGCATCCACCATGCGCGCGTCGCCGATTTGAACGGACTGTCATCATAAACCACAATGCGGCTGCCGTCGCCCAAGCCCAGCGACTGCATGCGACTGGCAAATTTTTCAGGAGGCGGGAGCATGTTGGGGAGGCTGTTGTTCGCGTCCGCCAGTTCGGCGAGGTCCATGAATACGGCACCAGGAATATGCCCGCCTTCAAATTCGGCAGCGGCATTCCGTCCAGCATCCGGCATATGCCAGGTAGCGTCTACGATACGAAGGTCCGACGCGCCCAATTCCTTGGCGAGCCAATCGGTGCTTACCAGCAAATCCATGTTGTTCCGTTCCCTAACCCGCGTTTTGCGATTCTTGTGCGGTGCAAGATAAAACGGTTCCGGCGCGACGTCGAGCCAAAAGGGATGGCATCAGACAGAAATGGGTCGAAATCCGAGATTGTCGAAACGACGCGGCTCGCGATCAACGTGCAATGGCTTCAACTTGGGCGCTGGGGGCTGCGATTCGCGTCCGACCACACACGAAAGGTGACATTCCTCGGAACGGCCATCTGCGCTGACACCGCTGATATTGGCGAGAACGATCGGCGCCAGAAATTGTCGCTCGCGCCAGTCGAAGGTGTTGAGTTCGCCGCGTGGAATCTGGATTTCCAGCGCCAACGCAATTTCTTCGCCGGCGGCAGCATCGCCGATATTTTCGCTATGTCCGCGCGCCGGGTCTTTATGAAATTCTGCAATCCGCGATTGCTGCCCTTCCATTGCGGAGATCATCGCCGTCCGGATTTTTAATTGCTCGACCGGGTTGGTTCCCAAATTGCGAATCGACAATTTGCCATTCACGGTCAGATTGGCGAGACTGAGTTGCGCGGTTTCAGGCGTGAAACTCACCGATAGGCTAGGCGCAGCTTTTTGTTGGTCACGTGGGGCGGGTTCAGCCAATCGGACAGGATTTGTCGGCTTTTCTGGTGCCGCTACGAGGGGCTGTAAATCGGCCTCGTCTGCATTTTCCAATGCGATATCGGTTTCTCGATAGGGTTCGTCTTCTTTGCGCGAACGTATTTTCCATCCCAATGCCAGTACGGCCAGCAATGCGATCAATCCAGCGGCCCACCACATCCAATCCGCCGGGAGGCTGGTTGCTGCACCAGCCGGTTTCGCACTGTCAACCGGCGCTGCCGCCGTTCCGCCAACGGGTAGCGGCGATTCCGTTGCCGCACTTTCGGCGCTGTCAGGTGTCGTCAGGGATTCCGTTGCAGCATCAGGCAAAGCCGGTTGTTGTGCTGCACCCGTTGGCGTGTTTGCTCCGGTCCGTGGTCGCGTCGTTGCCGCTGACGGACGCGTGAGGGTTGGTGCGGGTTGCCGAGCTGCCGAAGCCGGTGTCTGCGGGCCCGCGCTGGGTGGGGCAGTGTCCACGGGCGCGGCCGGTTTTGGCTCCGAGTTCGGCTCGGGTTGCGGACTTGGTTGCGGCGGAGTGGTATCAAGCCGGAAATCCCGGACCTCTGGCGTGGTCTGGGTGCCGACATCCTGACCGCTTGCGGGCGCGACAATCGCCGCATGAGCGACAATCATCAAGCACAAGGAAAGGCATTTCTTCAGCATGGTTTGCGACAGGCCTGACTTCAATGAATTGGTTCTGAATGGCAGCAGGGAATGACACGGAGCGTGCAAGGCGCTAGATAAGGCGCATGGATAGCGTTTCTCAACCCAAATTTCTCGGTCAGGCATCGGCACTGCCAGCCAACCCGGATGAAGCCGAACTGGACTATGTCGCCAACCCGCGCGCAGGCGCGCTGTATTGCGTGCGCTTTGCCGCGCCAGAGTTCACCTCGCTTTGCCCGGTGACCGGCCAGCCCGATTTCGCGCATCTGGTGATCGATTATGCGCCCGATGCGAGCATCGTTGAATCGAAATCGTTGAAGCTGTTTCTTGGTGCTTTCCGCAACCATGCGGCATTTCATGAAGATTGCACGGTGGGCATTGGCCAGCGCCTCTTCGCCGAAATGCAACCGCATTGGCTGCGTATTGGCGGCTACTGGTATCCGCGCGGAGGGATCCCGATCGATGTTTTCTGGCAATCAGGCGCGCCACCCGAAGGGCTTTGGCTGCCCGATCAGGGTGTTCCTTCCTATCGCGGACGAGGATGATTTTACGCGCTGCGTCAGTCGCGGTTCATGATCAATATGGTGGGATAGGCTCAACAAAAGGAGCCAAGCCATGACTTTTCGGACCAAAATTCTTCCAGCCCTGTTGATCGGCGCATTGCCTTTGGCGGCGTGCACGACCAATCCCGAAACAGGCAAAAAGAGCATTTCCAAGGCCGCGATCGGCGGGCTCGGAGGCGCGCTTGGTGGCTATTTGCTTGGCGACCTGATCGGCGGCAAACGCGACCGGACTGAAAAGATATTAGGTGCCGGGATCGGGGCAGTCGCGGGCGCTGGTGTCGGCTATTATATGGACCAGCAGGAAAAGAAGCTGCGCCAGCAGACTGCAGGGACGGGTGTAGAGGTAATCCGCGATGGCGATCAACTGGTGCTCGATATGCCGTCGGAAGTCACCTTCGCGACTGGCAGCGCCAATCTTGATCCGGCCTTCCGGGCCACGCTCGACAAAGTCGCATCGACACTGACGCAATATGAAAAAACCTATGTCGATGTTCTCGGCCACACCGACTCAGTCGGTTCTGATGCCTATAACCAGACCTTGTCCGAACAGCGTGCCGGGACGGTTGCCGATTATCTCGGGCTCAAGGGTGTCCAGCGCGCGCGACTCGCCACCAAAGGCTTTGGCGAAAGCCAGCCACGCGCGTCAAACACCACCGAAGATGGCCGTGCCTCTAACCGGCGGGTTGAAATCCGGCTGGTTCCGGTGACGGAAAGCTAGACGGCTACACCCTCAAGCAGCTTGGGGAGTGCGCCTGCCTCCCCACGCGCTTCGGCCATTAGCAGCGATTTGACCGGGCCGCTGCGCTGGATCAGGCCCATGCCGAAGCGGCGGACGGCGGAGGCGGTTTTGCCGGGGATGGCGAAGACGCGGTTGACCGTGTCGGATGCGGTCACCACCATTAGCGTATCCACACTGCGCCAGCGGCTATAGCGATCGAGCAGTTGCGCGTCGCCATAATCGAGTCCCAGTCGCGCGCCATCGACCAACACTTCGGTCAATGCCGCGACATCGCGCAGGCCGAGATTGAGGCCCTGTCCGGCAATCGGGTGAATGCCATGCGCGGTATCGCCGACCAGCACGATGCGTTCGGCAGTGATTTTCGCACAATGGTGAAAACCCAACGGATAGCTCATCAGATCGGTCGCCATTTCGACCTTGCCGAGCATCCCGCCCATCGCCTTTTCCATTTCAGCGGCGAAGGCGCGTTTTGACAGTTTCAGATAGGCCGGGGCATCGGCGCGCGGCACCGACCAGACGATCGCCGAGCGGTGCCGTCCTTGGGAATTGTCGAGCATCGGCAGCACCGCAAAGGGGCCTGCCGCATAGAAGATTTCATAGGCAATATGGCCGTGCGGACGCTCATGGGTGATCGCGCCGACCAGAGCGTTATGATCATATTGCCAATGGGCGAAACGGATGCCTGCTTCGTCGCGCGTCGCGCTCTGCCGACCTTCGGCAACAACCAGAAGCCGCGCGCGCAATTCGGTGCCGTTGTCGAGCGTAACAGACACGCCGTCCGGTCCGCGATGCTTGGCGGTGATTTGCGCTGGCATGTGCAGCGTAATAAGCTCTTGCTTCGTGATGTGGGTGTAAATGGCCTCGCGCAACACCCGGCTTTCAAACATCTGCCCCAGAAAGCCGTCATCGGATGCGGGCACAAAATCCAGATTGCCGCGCTTCAAACCGTCGCTGACATGGATTTTGGTAATCGGGCAACCTTTGCCAGCCAGCGCATCGCCCAGCCCAATGGCCTCGTACATTGCGACACTGGAGGACGAAACCGCAAAGGTGCGGCCGTCAAAGCCGGGTTTCAGCAAGGCCGCCGGATCGGCGCGGTCGATAATGGCGCAGCTGATGCCATGGGCGGCAAGCGCGGCGGCTTGGGTCAGCCCGGCCAACCCGCCGCCGATAATGATGATGTCATGCTGTTCGATGCTCATGGAGTCGCTTCTAGGCCGATCAATAGCGACTGAAAAGTGCCGATTTTCTGCGGACTCTTGACGGGGAGTCACCCTTTGCCGCAAAAGGGCTGTATTAACCAAACAGGACTCCCAATATGGCGACGCGCCTTTCGAAAACACCGGTGGCCGATTGGCGGCAGATGATGCGCCTTTCGCTGATTCGCAGCGGCGCCTTGATCGCGGCAGGGGCGCTTGCGCTGTTCGCCTTATTCTATGCGGTTTCGCTGCTCAGCTACACGGCGGTGGATCGTGCTTTTAACAGCGCATCGGACAGCGTTTCGGGAAACTGGATGGGGCAATTGGGCGCTTATTTCGCCGATGGCAGCCTGTTTCTATTTGGTGTGCCGGCGATATTCCTGGTGCCTTTGCTGCTGGTATTCGCACGGCGGCTGTGGCGCGATGTGCCGCAGCCAACGTGGAAGCGGCAGGTGTTGATTTGCCTGCTCGGCATGTTGCTGCTCGGTTTTGGTATGTCGCATTGGCAACATGGTACAGTGGTTGGCCTGCCCGCTGGCTGGGGCGGAATCGTCTCGCTGCTCGCAGACAATGGCGCGGTGGCGTTGCTCGAAAAGGTGAGCGAAAGCTGGCGCGGGCTGTTGCGGGTATTGTTGATTGTCGGCAGCATATTGGGCGGTTTTGCGCTTGTACTGCGCTCACTGGAATTGGAACGCCCGCTGTTCCGCATTCCGGCGATCCCGTTCCCCAACTTTGGCGGAGGGCAAAAGGCAGCCGATGATGGGGCGATCGATACTGCAAAGCCTGCTCCCAAACCAGCACCAGAGCCCCCGGCGCGTCCGACGGTCGAGCCCAAAACCCGCACTCCGCTGGAAATTAAGGATCGCCCGACGGCAGCGCCCAAGGCGAGCTTTGGCACTGGTGCGCGGCAGGATGATTTCTTTGGCAGTTACAAACTGCCTTCGATCGACCTGCTTGATCCGCCGCAGCCAAGTACCGCACCCAAGCTCGACAAGGCAGCGCTCGAACAAAATGCGCGCTTCCTCGAATCGGTACTCGATGATTTCAGCGTGAAGGGCGAAGTCACAGCTGTTCGCCCCGGGCCCGTGGTCACCATGTACGAACTCGAACCCGCCCCCGGTGTCAAGGCTTCGCGTGTGATCCAGCTCGCCGAGGACATTGCGCGCAATATGTCGGCGCTATCAGCGCGCGTCTCGACCATTCCCGGTCGCACGGTGATGGGGATCGAACTGCCCAACCATAATCGCGAAGCAGTGGTCTTTCATGAAATGGTGGGTTCGACTGCCTTTGCCGATCAAAAGGGGCAATTGCCGATCATCCTTGGCAAGAATATCTCTGGCGATCCGGTGATTGCCGATTTGCAGCCGATGCCGCACTTGCTGGTGGCTGGCACCACCGGCTCGGGCAAATCGGTCGGCCTCAACTGCATGATCTTGTCGCTGCTCTACCGGCTGACGCCCGACCAGTGCCGGATGATTATGATCGACCCAAAGATGCTCGAATTGTCGATCTATGACGACATCCCGCATCTGCTTTCGCCCGTGGTGACCGAGCCTGCCAAGGCGATCCGCGCACTGAAATGGGCGGTCGAACAGATGGAAGACCGCTACCGAATGATGTCGTCAATCGGCGTGCGCAATCTGGGCGGTTTCAACGAAAAGGTGCAGGCGGCAAAAGCCAAGGGCGCGCCATTGGGGCACAAGGTGCAGGTCGGCTATGATCCGATGACCGGACTTCCGCAATATGAAGAAGAGCAGCTTGATTATCAGCTGCTGCCGCAGATCGTGATCATCGTCGACGAGCTTGCCGACCTGATGATGACAGCGGGCAAAGAGGTCGAATTCCTGATCCAGCGTTTGGCGCAAAAGGCGCGCTGCGGGCATTCACCTGATCATGGCGACACAGCGCCCTTCGGTCGATGTCATCACCGGCGTGATCAAGGCCAATTTGCCAACCCGCATCAGCTTCCATGTCACCAGCAAGATCGACAGCCGCACGATATTGGGTGAACAGGGGGCCGAGCAGCTGCTCGGAAAAGGCGACATGCTCTATATGGCAGGCGGCAAAGGACTGACCCGTATTCACGGCCCCTTTGTGTCAGACGATGAAGTCCGCCGCGTGGCCGACCATTGGCGCGGGCAGGGGCAGCCCGACTATATTCAGTCGGTGACCGAGGAACCTGAAGAAGGCAGTTTCGCGCTTGACGGGTTGGGCGGCGACGACAGCCCCGAAGACGCGATGTACCGCAAAGCCTGCCAGATCGTGTTCGAAAGCCAGAAGGCTTCGACCAGCTGGATCCAGCGCCAATTGCGCATCGGCTATAACAGCGCCGCACGTCTGATCGACCGGATGGAAGAGGATGGCTTTATCTCAGCTCCCAACCATATCGGCAGGCGCGAGGTGCTGCGCGACCGCAATGGTGAACCGATCTGAACCGCGGGCATCCGCACATTAACACCCCATTCAACGGCCAATTCCTAAATGCGCTGCAAAAGGAACAAGGATAAACTATGAAATATACCCTCGCTGCTCTCGCGCTCTCCCCGGTGCTGCTTGCCACCAGCGCGGCAGCACCCGCGCAATCGACCAACGATTTGTCGGCCGTGGTTGCGCACATGCAGGCGGTTTCGACAATGACCGCAAGCTTTACCCAGACTGATCGCAGCGGCAAGGCGGTGTCGGGCAAATTGCTGCTCAAGCGCCCCGGCCATATCCGGTTTGAATATCAAAAAGGTGTGCCCTTGCTGATTGTTGCCGATGGCAAGGCGCTGACGCTGATCGATTATGAAGTGAAGCAGGTCCAGCGCTGGCCGATCAAGAACAGCCCGCTTGCCGCGCTGCTTGACCCCGGCAAGGATCTGGCGCGATTTGGCAAACGCGTTGCCACCGCCGACCCCAATGTGGTCAGCGTCGAGGTGCGCGATCCCAAGCGGCCTGAATATGGTACGATCACCATGGTGTTCGTGAAACAGGCAGGCGCGCCCGGCGGGTTGACGCTGAATGGCTGGGTTTCACTCGATTCGAAAAATAACCGCACCTCGATCCGTCTCAGCGGCGTCAAATTCAACACCGCCGTCGCACAGTCAGCCTTCACCTGGAAAGACCCGCGCCCGACTCGTCGCAAGTAATTTTACGAGTGGACGACGAGTTGAGCCTGATGCCCGTCGAGACGAGAAGCTGAACCGGGCTGTTCATGTTGGCGACAGGAAAATTGGCTAGTTTAAACACATCAAAGGCTCACAGGCTGCGCGGTTTTCCCCCTGTTGCCCGTGGCACCCAGAAAGTGGGCCTTTGATATTAGCGTGACGAACGCAAGCTTGGCCCTCATCCCAAATGCCCCCGGGATGGGGGCTTTGCTTTTGTGGCTTTGCAAAGCTCTTGCTCCGATTAGCCCACATCCCTAAGCAGCGCGGCATGGCAACCACCCTTAGCATCGCTTCCTGGAACATCAACTCGGTCCGCGCGCGGATCGACATTGTCGAACGCTTTCTGCGCGAAGAAGCGCCCGACATATTGTGCCTGCAGGAAACCAAGGTGGCGGACCCGCAATTCCCCGAAGGGGTGTTCCGCCAGCTGGGCTATAACCATATGGCGATCAATGGGCAGCCGATGCACCACGGTGTCGCGATCCTCAGCAAGGTTCCGATTTCAGGGCGCAGCACGCATGATTGGCAAGCCAATGGCGAAGCGCGGCATGTCGGTGTGGAAATCGCGGGCGGCGTGCGGCTGGAAAATGTCTATGTGCCCGCAGGCGGCGATATTCCGGATCGCGAGCAAAATATTAAATTCGGGCAGAAGATGGATTTTCTGGCGCGCATGACCGAATGGTCAGGTGGGGTTGCGGTCCCAACCATTCTCACCGGTGACTTTAATGTCGCGCCGCTGGAAACCGATGTGTGGAGCCATAAGCAGCTCGTCAACGTTGTCAGCCATACTGCAATCGAGATAGAGGCGCTGTCGGAGCTGCAGGCGGCCGGGAAGTGGGTCGATCTCGCGCGCCAATTCGTCCCGCCGAGTGAAAAGCTATACACTTGGTGGAGCTACCGCGCGCAGGATTGGGATGCGTCGGACCGGGGTCGGCGGCTCGACCATATGTGGGTAACGCCAGATCTGGCCGACAAGGCGCATGCGCACATCGTCCACCGCCCTTGCCGCAGTTGGGGCAAGCCGTCGGACCATGTTCCCATCGTCACGGAGTTTCGCCTTTGAGCGAAGCCGCAGCCCGGCGGACGGCGCGCGCCATCGATTCGCTGCGCCGTGGCTGGGTGGTTGCCATTGGCGAGGGTGGCGATGCCCTTTCGTTGATGGCAATTGAAACTGGTGCAACCGCCGCTGTGTTGAGTGACGGCTCGGCCAAGGGCCTGCTGATTTCGGCAGCGCGGGCGGCGACTTTGAAACTTGGAAACCAGCTGGCCGCCGCCGATGCTGCGCTTCCCGTGGCGATTGCTGTGCCGTCTGATTGCGACGCGGGGCTAGCGCTTGCCATAGCCGACCCCTCGCTTGATCTGCGTTATCCGATGAAAGGGCCATTTGTCGCCCGTCCGCTGGGCGATGCCATGGCGGCGCGCGCAGCGATGGAACTGGCGCGCGAGGCGGGGCTGTTGCCGGCCTTTGTGTTGCTCGAGGGGGTAGAGGCTGAAGTCACATTGGCCCCGGATGACATCGCTGCCTTTCAGGACGCAGGAACGCTGCGCATTGCCGCGCGCGCGCGATTGCCTGTAGCAGCGGCCAGTAATGCCGAACTGGTTGCCTTCCGGTCGGATGCCGACGCCGCAGACCATGTTGCACTGGTGGTCGGTCAACGCGATGGCAGCGCTCCCGTCGTGCGGCTGCACAGCGAATGCCTGACCGGCGATGTGCTAGGCAGCCTGAAATGCGATTGCGGCCCGCAATTGCACGAAGCGCTGCACCAGATCGCCGATGCTGGATGGGGCATCCTGCTCTATTTGCGGCAGGAAGGGCGCGGCATCGGACTGGTCAACAAATTACGCGCCTATTCGTTGCAG
>JADKHG010000009.1 GCA_016721875.1 Sphingomonadales bacterium
TCTCCTCACCCACCTGCCGCTGCGCCAGATCGAGCAATGCCATCACGGCCGACTGCTGACGCCCGGCGGGGTAGCGGCCGACATACATATCGGCGGTTTTCTTGTTCGCCGGCGTCCAGGCAAAATCTCCCCATTTCGCGCGGGCTTCGGATTCATCAGGGATGGTGGGTGCGTCAGCCATTGCTCATTAAACCTGACTGCCTTTTCTCAAGAAAGAGCTTTGCAAAAAACGAAATGCTCCACGTTAAAGAGAATATCGCCGAAATCTCCCAATCCATCGATGTCTCCAATATACTGAGCCGCAACGATTCCCAGTGCAGCACCAAGACCGAGCTTGTAGATGAAATCCAAAAACCCGATCACCGGTCACACTCCCCAAACACAATGTCGAGCGCACCGATAATCGCGGTGGTATCGGCCAGCATATGACCCGGCTCCTGAAATCCATCGCCTGCAAATGGCTGAACGCCGTGGGACGGATTTTGCAGCGATAGGGGTTTGTTGCTGCCGTCAGACACCAGATATACGCCGAATTCGCCCTTGGGGCTTTCGGTGGCGACATAGACGCTGCCTTCGGGGACCTTGAAGCCTTCGGTGTAAAGCTTGAAGTGATGGATCAGCGCTTCCATCGACTGCTTCATCTCAGCGCGCTTGGGCGGCACCACCTTGCGGTCGTCACTGGCAACCGGGCCTTCGGGCATTTGTTGCAGACATTGCTTCATGATGCGGATCGACTGGCGCACTTCCTCGACACGGACCATGAAACGGTCATAGCAATCGCCGCGCGTGCCGACGGGAATGTCAAACTCCATCCGGTCATAAACATCATAGGGCTGCGACTTGCGCAAATCCCACGGGATGCCCGCGCCACGGATCATTGGGCCGGAAAAGCCCCATTTCAGCGCGTCTTCTTTGGATACAATCGCGATATCGACATTGCGCTGTTTGAAAATGCGGTTGTCCACGACCAGCGCCATGCCATCCTCGAACAGGCGCGGCAGGCGATCGTCGAGCCATTCGCCAATATCGGTCAGCAACTTCAGCGGCACATCCTGATGCACACCGCCGGGGCGGAACCATGCGGTGTGCATCCGCGCGCCCGATGCGCGTTCGAAAAACACCATGCAATCTTCGCGCGCTTCATACAGCCACAGACCGGGGGTCATCGCACCTACGTCAAGCGCATGGTGCGCGAGGTTGAGCAGATGGTTTGAAATCCGCGTCATTTCCGCAAACAGCACACGCAGATATTGCGCGCGGAGCGGCACGTCGATGTTCAGCAGCTTTTCGATTGCCAGCACATAGCTATGCTCCATCGCCAATGGCGAGGCATAATCGAGCCGGTCGAAATAGGGCAGTGCCTGCAAATAGGTCTTATGCTCAATCAGCTTTTCGGTGCCGCGATGCAGCAGGCCGATATGCGGGTCGAGCCGCTCGACGATTTCGCCGTCCAGTTCCATGACAAGACGCAGAACGCCGTGTGCCGCCGGGTGCTGCGGACCGAAATTGATGGTGTAATTCTGGATGACTTCATCGCCCGTGGTCGGCGCGAGATCTTTCTGGAGGCTCATTTGCCAGCTCCCTTCTCATCGCCCGGCAGCACATAGTCTGCACCTTCCCAAGGCGACATGAAGTCGAATGAACGGAAATCCTGTGCCAGCTCTACCGCCTCATATTTCACGCGCTTTTCTTCTTCGGAATAGCGCAGCTCAACATAGCCGGTTAGCGGGAAATCCTTACGCTGCGGGTGACCGACAAAGCCATAATCAGTAAGAATGCGGCGCAGATCTTCATTGCCTGCAAAGGTGACGCCATACATGTCGAACACTTCGCGTTCGAGCCATCCGGCAACCGGCCAGATGTCCGTCACCGAAGGCACCGGCACGTCTTCGTTGGTCGCCACATGCACGCGAATGCGGTGATTCTTGGTGACGCTAAGCAGGCAGTACACCACCTCGAAGCGCGGATCGCGGTCGGGCCAGTCGACGCCCGCAATTTCCATTAATTGCTGGTAATCGCAGGTGTCGCGCAACTGCATCATGACACCGATCAGCTTGTCGCGCTTCACATGGAGCGCTACTTCACCATGCGCTTCCTCGACGGCGACCAAATCCTTGCCGAGCGCCTTTTTGATCGCAGCGACTGTGCCTTTGGGCGTGGCGATATGGGGGGCTGAATGGATCCAGTTCATCTCAGCTGAACTCCACAGACGCAAAGATTTTGTCGACCAGCTGCGGCACAGCACTGCCGAAACAGCTCATGCCACTGCCTTCGATCATAAGGATAATCAAATCGTCCGCTGCCGCGCGCGTTTGCGACCAAGCGCAATTGCCGCCTTGCATAATCGACGATTTCAGAATCTTTCCGCCTTCCGCAACCGACAATTTAGCCCCGGGCCAGGTGCCGTTAGTTTTCAACTCAGCAAACATTGCGTCGGACCCCGACTTGCCGCCCTTATAAACCGATCTTAGCACCGTATATTTCAGCGCATTGCCGTCCGTGCATCCGATCAAATAGGCCTTGGTGATTTTGCTGGTGGCATCACCATCCATTGCCATAGAATTGCCAGCGCAGGGCAACATGACATTGAATTTTCCATCGGCAGACGTCGCTTTGGTCAACGCAACGTCGCCCACGACCGGCCCGCCCGCAGAAGGCGTGCACGCCGTCATCAACAGTGTCAGTGCCGCAAAGGCCCCGATAGGTAAGGTCTGGTTCATCACCGTTCAAAAGTCCCAGTCCGGCGGATTTTGCGCTGCAACTGCATGATGCCATAGAGCAAGGCTTCCGCAGTCGGCGGGCAACCGGGGACATAAATATCCACCGGCACAATCCGGTCGCAACCGCGAACGACGCTGTAGCTGTAGTGATAATAGCCGCCACCATTGGCGCAGCTGCCCATCGAAATCACATATTTGGGTTCGGACATCTGGTCGTAAACCTTGCGCAGCGCCGGAGCCATTTTGTTGCACAATGTGCCTGCGACGATCATTACATCGGACTGACGTGGGCTGGCGCGTGGAGCAATGCCGAACCTTTCAAAGTCATAGCGCGGCATATAGCCGTGGATCATCTCTACCGCACAGCAAGCCAGACCGAAGGTCATGGGCCATAAAGAACCCGTGCGCGCCCAGGTGAACAAGTCTTCGGTCGAGGTGACGACAAAGCCCTTGTCGCTCACTTCGGACGACAGATCCTTGAAAAATTCACCGTCAGCCGGAACAGCATCAGCCGGAGTTTTTGCGATCACTCCCATTCCAGCGCTCCCACTTTCCAGGCATAGATGAAGCCGATTACCAGTTCGAACAGGAACAGCATCATAGTGCCCCATCCCACCCATCCGGTATCACCAAGGCTGACTGCCCAAGGGAACAGAAACGCGGCTTCGAGGTCGAAAATGATAAAGAGAATTGCGACGAGGTAAAAACGAACGTCAAACTGGCTGCGCGAGTCTTCGAATGCCGGAAAACCGCATTCATATTCCGCCAATTTTGCTTCGGTTGGCTGGTGTGCGCCGGTCAGGCGACCGATCCCCATGGGCAGGAAAACGAACAGGCTCGAAAGGCCCAATGCGATCACTAGGAAGATCAGGATCGGCAGATATTGCGACAGATCGGTCACGCGGATGGAACCCCACTATTCTTTCGTCCGCGCCCTAGACTTGAGCGTGCGCAGTGGCAAGCCCAAAGGCATTCAAAAAGGCTAGTTTTCCGCAGAAATTATTATTGCGAAACGTTCTTAATAATCGCGCTATTTGTCAGCGCGCAGCGCCCCGACCAGCAACTTGTGCAGCTTGCTGTGCAAATGGTCGTTCGCCGCCAGCACCTGCGTATCGGCGATCAACGGTGATCGTCCGCGATAGTCGGTGACAAAGCCACCTGCCTCGCGCACCAGCAGGCAACCCGCAGCCGTATCCCAAGGCGACAGGTCGCTTTCCCAAAACCCATCATACCGTCCTGCGGCGAGCCAAGCGAGATCAAGGCTGGCCGCGCCGTAGCGACGGAAACCGGCAACCTCTGGCCCGATTGCATTGCAGATCTTGGTCCATTCCTCAAAATCGCCATGGCCTTTATAGGGTGTGCCCGTGGCAATCAGCGCCTCATTGAGGCTGCGCCGCGCGGAAACACGCAAGCGTTTGTGGCCAAGCCATGCCCCCTTGCCGCGCTCAGCCCAGAAACTTTCGTCGGTGATCGGATTATAGACCAGCCCCATATACAGGTCACCCCAACCCGATCCATCGGGCTTCGGATCCTGCACCGCGATCGAAATCGCGAAATGGGGAATGCCGTGGAGAAAGTTGCTGGTGCCGTCGAGCGGATCGACGATGAAGCGCGGCTTGCCTTCCTTGCCAGCGATCTCGCCGCCTTCTTCCATAAGGAAGCCCCAGTCAGGACGGGCATTTTCGAGTTCGCGAAAGATGACATCCTCGGACTTCTGGTCCGCCTTGGTTACGAAATCGGCGGGGCCTTTCATCGACACCTGCAATTGTTCGATTTCGTTAAAGTCACGGCGCAGCTTGCCTCCCGCTTTACGGGCGGCTTTTTCCATCACGGACATCAGGCCTGATAATGCGGGCATATGGCTTCAATCAACTTTCGTAAAAACTCACGCAAACCGTCAGTGCTAAGCTTGTCGATGCACGCTGCGGCGGTGGGCTTCGTCCTTCGACAAGCTCAGGACGAACGGTAAATGGTGTGTTGCTTCGAAGAGCATTTAATCAGCCTTGCGGACATATTCCCGGGCATAAACGTCAACGACGATGCGCGTTCCCGCCGAGATGAATGGCGGAACCATGACCCGGACGCCGTTGTCGAGAATTGCAGGTTTGTAGCTCGACGATGCGGTCTGCCCCTTCACCACGGCATCAGCCTCGACGATTTCCGCCTCGATTGTGTCAGGCAAGGCGACCGAAAGCGCTTCGTCTTCATACATCTCCAGCGTCACCGCCATACCGTCCTGAAGGAAAGCAGCGGCGTCACCGAGCAGATCGGTAGGCAAGGTCACCTGATCATAAGTTTCAGTGTCCATGAACACCAGATTGTCACCCTCTGCATAGAGAAACTGAAAATCTTTCTGATCGAGACGCACCTTTTCGACGCTTTCAGCCGAACGGAAACGAATGTTGTTCTTGCGGCCATCGCGCAGGTTTTTGAGTTCGACCTGCATATAAGCGCCACCCTTGCCCGGTTGCGTATGCGCGGTTTTGACGACACGCCACAGCCCGTTTTCATATTCAAGGATGTTACCCGGCTTGATTTCAACCGCGTTGATTTTCTCATGTCGAACTCGCTAACAAATGGAAAGAGCAATGCGCAGAAACTGCGCCATTGGGCGCGGCCTTTAGCGGGACATAACATTTTAGGCAAGCAGCGCGTTGAACGCCTTCACGGCTGCTGCCGGTCCATCGGGACAGTTCCAGACCGCACCGGACACGGCCAGAAAATCCGCGCCAGCATCGATTAGAGGCTTTGCATTGTCAGGGGTTATTCCACCAATGGCCACGCAGGGAACCTCGATAAATTGCGACCACATTTCGAGGGTTTCAATCTCCGCCAGATGCTTAACCTCTTTGGTCGTGGTCGGATAAAATGCGCCAAAGGCCACATAATCCGCACCGGCTTCAACCGCCTCCATCGCCAAATGGCGGCTGTTGTGGCAGGTAACGCCTATCTGTGCTTCTACCCCCAATTCACGACGAGCCTCGCTAGGATCGCCATCCTCCTGGCCCAAATGCACGCCGTCCGCCTTCACTCTTTTGGCCAAGGCGATGCTATCATTGACGATGAAGGCGACATCGTGGCGCGCGCAAATAGCCTGTAAAGGCTCGGCGAGCCGCGCCGCCTCATGCTGGTCGATGCCCTTCACCCGCATTTGAAAAGCCGCTACGGGACCCGCAGAAAGAGCCTCCTCCAAATGGACAGGAAAATCGCCCGAAACATCAAGCGGCGAAATCAGATAGAGCTGGCAATTCGGTTTGGTCATGCCGGGTTCATAGCGGGCGGCATAAAAGTCTGTAAATGCAAATAAGCTTTCTGTTCTCTGCGCTTGCACTGTCGGCCACGACAGCATGCGCCATGTCCGCTGAGCCTCCTCCCAGTCCTGCCGATGTAAAGTTGGGGCAAGCGGTCAATGTCGATGGACTTGTCATTCGACCGTTAGTAGTTATTGAGGATAGCCGTTGCCCGGCAAATGCGCGATGCGTCTGGCCCGGGCAAGTGCGGTTACGAGCTGAGTGGGTGCGCGAAGGCCCCGACCAGATTATCGAATTGACCTCTGGCCATCCGCTACAATTGGCGGACGGAATGCTAACGCTTACCGATGTTCGACCGGTTCGGATGACCTCTGAAAAAATTGCGCCAAAAGACTATCGTTTTGGCTTCAAATTTGCTGGCGGGCTATGACGCCTTTCAGCTGACGAGCGCCAGAATAAAGCCATCCCAGCCTTTTGAACCCACCGTCTGAATTGCCGTCGCATCAATTCCCGGCTCATTTGCGAGCATCTCATAAAGCGCGCGCGTCCCCAGGACCGACGGATCATCGCTTTCGATATCGAGAATCTTGCCGCCCCGAACGACATTGTCGACAATGATTGTTGTTCCCGGTCGGCCCAAGCGCACGGCTTCGCGAACATATTGGACATTGCCTGCCTTGTCGGCATCGATGAAAACAAAGTCGAACGGATTACCCCTTGGCATGGCCGCGAGCAGGTCGACGGCAGCTCCGATTTGCACTTGAACCTTGCCACTCAGGCCAGCCCGCGCAATATTCTCTCGCGCCACCTCGGCATATTCGCTGTCAATCTCAAGCGAAACCAGTTTGCCATCGTCAGGCAGTGCTTTTGCTAGCCATATCGTCGAATAACCGCCCAAGGTGCCGACTTCGAGAATATGTTTCGCACCTGCCATCCGCGCCAGCAAGTAGAGCATCTTACCCTGCGCAGGAGAGACATCAATCGCGGGTAGATTATGTGCGGCGTTGTGAGCCAAAGCCGCATCGATTGCTGCATCATCCCTCAGCAGTTGCGCTTCTATATAAGCGTCAACTGCTAACGAACTCTGCAGAATGTCGTCTCGATCAGGCAACCGAGGCTGCGTGGATTTCGTTAATCGCCGCACCCAGCGAGGCGTCAAATTCGGCATCGCTCATCTGGTGACGCAGGTCTTCGAGCAATGCCCGGCTGAACGAAGCAATGATGCCTTTATTCTTGGCCAGTTCGACGCACGCTTCAGGCCGCTTGTAACCACCGGAGAGCGCAACAACGCGAAGAACTTTGGGGTGGTTGACCAATGGCTCGAATTTCCCCGATTCAACCGGCAGCGACAATTTCAGCATGACTTGCTGGCGGCGGGAAGCGTATCGAGCGCTTTCAGCAACTCTTCGAGCAAAATCGCATCGCATTCGGCACGGGACTCGCTCTTGATGTTCACTTCGGGCTCGATCATCGGCATCATGCCGTGGCTGAGCACCTGCTTGCCAACTTCAAACTGCTGTTTGACGATAGCCGCGATGCCTTCGCGGTTGGCGAGTTGATGACCGAACGTTCTTTGGTGCCATAAACACCCAAAGCCTTCGACTTGGTCAGCAATGCGTCGAGATCGGGCATCGGCTTCATCAGCTGAACACCATTGGCTTCGTCTTCGAGGCCCTTGTCGATCTTGATGAAGGGAACCACGCCCTTTTCGATTAGCGCTGTCGGCGTCGGCTTGCCATCGACGCTGCCGTCCATCGTTCGTTCGAACAATATGGCGCCAATCACCTTGTCGCCTGTGAAGGCTTTGGAGCGGATGATCCGGCTGCGCATATCATGGATCAGGCCGTACATTTCCTCTTCGTTCGACCATGCATCGGCGGCGACGCCATAGCCTGCCAGTGCCTTTGGCGTCGAACCACCGCTCTGGTCGAGCGCGGCGATGAAGCCTTGTCCAGCGGCGATTTTGGCGGTCATGTCAGCGGTGTTCATGGAAGCTCCCTGTAGCTGTGCATTCGAATGTATTGGCGGCCAATAGCCATCGCGCCGCGATTCCGCAACTGCGAAGACATGCCTGTATTATGAGACCTGCAACGCTTTCACACCCGGCAGTTCCTTGCCTTCCATCCATTCAAGGAAGGCACCGCCTGCTGTTGAAATGAAAGTGAAATCCTGTGTGACACCAGCATGGGCAAGCGCCGCGACGGTATCGCCACCCCCTGCCACCGAAACCAGCGAGCCGTCTTTGGTGAGCGCCGCCGCAATGCGTGCCAAGGCGACGGTTGCGGCATCAAAAGGTTCAATTTCAAACGCCCCCATCGGTCCGTTCCAAACCAATGTGCGGCACGTCTTCAAAACGTCACCCAATGCCTCGACCGCGGCGGGACCGACGTCGAGGATCATGTCGTCTTCGGCAACTTCATGGACGTTTACGGTGCGACTTGCGGCATTCGCTTTGAATTCCTTTGCCACCACGACGTCATAAGGCAAATGAACCGTGCAACCGCTGGCGTCAGCGGCGTCGAGAATGGCATTGGCGGTATCGGCCAGATCATGTTCGCACAGCGATTTGCCGACATTGACCTCACGCGCCGCAAGGAAGGTGTTTGCCATCCCGCCGCCAATGATCAGGTGATCAACTTTGGTAACAAGATTGTTGAGAACATCCAGTTTTGAAGACACTTTGGCGCCGCCCACAACCGCTGCAACCGGATGCTCTGGCGCGCCAAGCGCTGCTTCCAGCGCTTTCAGTTCGGCTTCCATCGAGCGACCGGCATAGGCGGGCAGCAAATGCGCAAGCCCTTCGGTGGTCACATGCGCGCGGTGTGCTGCGGAGAAGGCATCATTGACGTAAAGGTCACCATTGGCAGCCACTGCCTTCGCCATATCAGGATCGTTCTTTTCCTCACCCGGCCAGAAACGGCTGTTTTCAAGCAGTGCAACGTCGCCATCGACCATCATCGCCACCGATTGGGCAACGATGTCGCCAGCAATTTCGGGAACGAACATGATTTCGCGATCCAGCACTTCCTGAAGCGCGTCGAGCGTCATCGACACCGACATTTCACTATGCTTGGCACCTTTAGGGCGACCGAAATGTGCCAGCAACAGCACCTTGGCACCCCTTTCCGACAGTTCATTGACGGTCGGCGCAAGCGCGTGAATGCGGGTTAGGTCTGTCACCCGGCCATCCGCCATTGGAACGTTCAGGTCCACCCGCACCAGCGCGCGTTTGCCTTTGACGTCACCCAGATCGTCCAATGTGCGGAATGCCATGGCGTCAAGCCCTCCTTACAGCAAGCCGCCCATGACACCGGCTGTGTCAACCATACGATTGGAGAAGCCCCATTCATTGTCATACCAGGACAGGACGCGGACCAGCTTGCCGTCGATCACCGACGTTTCGAGGCTGTCGATGGTCGAGCTGTGTGAATCGTGGTTATAATCGATCGACACCAGCGGCTCGTCCGAATAGCCCAATACCCCCTTCAAAGCGCCCTCAGAAGCAGCTTTCAACAAGGCGTTGACTTCTTCCTTGGTGGTATCGCGCTTCGGCTGGAAGGTCAGATCAACAACCGACACATTGGGGGTCGGGACGCGGATTGCAGAGCCGTCGAGCTTGCCCTTCAATTCCGGCAAAACCTCACCCACGGCGCGCGCGGCACCAGTGGTGGTCGGGATCATCGACATCGCAGCAGCGCGCGAACGGCGCGGATCTTCGTGGATCTGGTCGAGGATTTTCTGGTCGTTGGTATAGGCGTGCACAGTGGTCATCAGCCCGCGTTCGATGCCAATGGCGTCATTTAACACCTTGGCCAAGGTGCGAGGCAGTTGGTCGTGCACGACGCATTGGAAACGATCTTGTGTTCTGACGTCAGTTTTTCATGATTGACGCCATAAACGACGGTCAAATCGACTTCCTTGCCCGGTGCCGAAATCAAAACCCGCTTGGCACCGGCGTCCAGATGCTTCTGTCCGCCTGCACGGGTGGTGAAAAAGCCGGTGCATTCCAGCGCGATATCAACGCCATTGTCAGCGTGCGGCAAATTGGCGGGATCGCGTTCAGCGGTAACGTGAATACGCTTGCCGTTGACAATCAGGTCATTGCCGTCGACTTCGACAGAGCCTGAAAAGGCACCATGCACGCTGTCGCGCTTGAACAACAGCGCATTTGCTTTGGCATCGGCCAGATCGTTAATCGAAACCAGTTCCAGACCGCAGTCAGGACGTTCGAGGATGGCGCGCGCTACATTGCGACCAATGCGACCAAATCCGTTGATTGCAACTTTAGTAGCCATATGAATAACTCCGCTTAATTATCGAGTTTTGATTGAATTTTGTGAAAAATGGTATCGATCGAAAAACCGAAATGATCGTACAGGGTTTCGGCCGGAGCCGACGCGCCAAAGCTGTCGATACCGATACGGATGCCGTCACTGGTATAACGCTCCCAACCTAGGGTCACGCCTGCCTCGATCGAAACTTTCAACGGACCTTCAGGCAGAACCTCTGCCCTATAAGCGTCGTCCTGTGCTGCAAACCGCTCCCAGCACGGCATTGAGACGACATCGGCGCCAATCCCATGTTGTTCAAGCCGGTCGGCGACTGAAATGGCCAACGCGACTTCCGAGCCTGTCGCGATCAGCACAACCCGGCGCGCGGCATTGGCTGCACGCATTCGGTACGCTCCACGCGCTGACCAGTTTTTACTGATGTCGGTGCGCAGTTGCGGTAAATTCTGTCGTGACAGCGCCAGCAGAGAAGGACGATCTTCGCTTTCCAGCGCCAACGCCCAGCATTCGGCGGTTTCGATGGTGTCGCAAGGTCGAAATACATCCAGATTGGGGATCATGCGCAGCGACATGACATGCTCGACCGGTTGGTGGGTAGGACCGTCTTCGCCCAGTCCGATGCTGTCATGCGTCATCACATAGACGACGCGTTGCCGCTGGATGGCGGAAAGCCGGATTGCGTTACGGCAATAGTCCGAGAAGACCAGAAACGTACCGCCATAGGGAATGATCCCACCGTGCAGCGCCATGCCGTTCATCGCCGCCGACATTCCGAATTCGCGAATGCCATAATAGACATAGCGCCCGGAATAATCCTCTTTTGACAAAGGGTTGGTCGCCTTTGTTTTGGTATTGTTTGAACCAGTGAGGTCCGCAGAACCGCCAACCATTGCCGGAATTGCGGCAGTCAACACTTCCAGCGCCATTTCCGAAGCTTTGCGTGTCGCAACCTTTTCGGGCTTGGCAATCAGCGCCGCCAGATAATCCTGAATTGCGGACGAAGCATCGACTTTGCCGGCCATGCGGTCGAGCAACTGCGTGCCCTTGGCGTTTGCTGCAACCCGGGCTTCCCACGCATAGCGGACTTCCGTACCCCGCTTTCCTGCTTCACGCCATTGCGCCAGAACATCGTCGGGCACGACAAAGGGCGGATAATCCCAACCCAGCTCAGCGCGCGCAGCCGCAATTTCGTCCGCACCCAAAGGCGCTCCGTGAACGTTATGCGTGCCTTGCTTGTTCGGCGAACCCTTGCCGATAACGGTGCGGCAAGCAATCAATGACGGGCGATTGTCAGCCAGTGCCGCATCTATGGCTCGCGAAATATCAGCAAAATCATGCCCGTCACACTCTTCCGTGTGCCATCCGGTTGCCGCGAAACGCGCTGGAATATCTTCGCTGGTCGACAGTGCTGTCGACCCGTCGATGGTGATGCGGTTATCGTCCCAAAACACGATCATGCGGCCAAGGCCCAGATGCCCTGCCAAACCAATCGCTTCGTGGTTGATCCCCTCCATCAGGCAGCCATCACCTGCGATCACCCAGGTCCGGTGATCCACCAGATCATCGCCAAATTCAGCATTTAAATGCCGTTCGGCAAGCGCCATGCCGACCGCCATTGCAAGTCCCTGCCCCAGCGGCCCCGTCGTCGATTCGACGCCTTCCAATTCAAAATTCTCAGGATGCCCGGCGCACGGGCTGTGCAACTGGCGGAAATTGCGGATGTCGTCGATCGTCGGGCTGGCATAGCCGCTAAGATACAGTGTGGAATAGGCAAGCATCGAGCCATGCCCTGCTGACAACACAAACCGGTCGCGGTCGGCCCAACGCGGCGCAGACGCATCATATTTCAGATATTTGGTGTAAAGGACTGTTGCAACATCTGCCATTCCCATCGGCATTCCGGGGTGGCCACTGTTCGCGGCCTGAACAGCATCCATCGACAAAAAACGGATCGCATTTGCCATCTCGTTCAAACTGGCGGTCATGCGAAAATCCCCTTGGTCGATAGCATCATGCAATGCCCGAATATGGAAACAAGGTCTTTACGGGCGAGTCGGCTCGCGCGCTCTTTGCGGAGCCAAATCGCCAGCGTCAACCCAAGCCCCCGGTTAATGCTCGTATTTTCCGCCAAAAGCCGATTTGCCAGCCTTGCTTATTTTGCTAGGCTGCGGAGCTAGACGGGGCTTGAAAACGGGGCGGGACATGTCGCAAGAAAGAATCAGCGCTGCTATAACCAGAATTGAACAGGCACTGGTGCGCTTGGAACAGCGCCCTGCGGCAGCTCAACCGCGCACGGATTTGGCAGATTTGGAAGCACGCCATGCGGGTTTGAAATCTGCCACCACCGCAGCCATCCGCCAAATTGACGGGCTACTTGGAGAATTGGACCGCGCAGATGGCTGACGTCAAACTTTCGATTGCCGGTCGAGACTATCTGGTCGCTTGTCGCGATGGCGAAGAAGCACAATTGCTGAAACTGGCAGAACAAGTGGATGCAAGTGCCCGTGAAGCCGGCGGTATTGCCGCCGGAATGAGCGAAAATCGGCAGTTGCTGTTTGCCGCTCTGTTGATGGCAGACAAAATGGGGGAAATGGGTGCCACAAAACCTGCTTCTGAAATGCAAGCGCCATCAGCCAATTTGAATAATATTGCTGAAACATTGGAAAAAATAGCCGAACGACTGGAAACGCTGGCGAACGGGGCTTGAGGACAACAGCCCGAACGCCTACATAGACTGTTGGCGGAACTGCCCGGCACGACCTTATAGCGAACATCCCTGAGGCGATAATCATTCCTTGGGAGCTGTCCCTACTCAAGCCCTGGCTTGGGATATACGGTGCCCACCTGACGTTTTGGCGTCAGAGGATATTCCGGGAAACGACCCATGGTGGTTCCGTCACTTTTTCTCGGCGAAAAGGCTGAATTTGCTGCCTGATAAATCTCAACTGCGCGCCCGTTTCAGGTCCGAACGCGACCGGTTTGTCGAAGACCTGTCCGATGCCGACCGATTGCGCGCATTTTCGGTCGCTCCCTCTCCGCTGAGGAAGCTATTCACGCCCAATATTGTTGTTTCGGCTTATCAACCCACAGGGTCTGAAGCAGATCCAATGCGTTTGCTTGCACAAGCGGCAGAGGCAGGTTGCATAACGGCGCTTCCGCATGTGACAAGCCGGGCAGCACCCATGCAATTCTTGCGCTGGGGACATGGCGACCCGCTGGTTCCAGGACCTTTTGGCCTGATGCAGCCAGACATTGACGCCGAACGATGCAAACCCGATATTGTCCTTGTGCCTTTGCTGGCATTTACTGACGGTGGCGTAAGATTGGGTCAAGGCGCCGGCCATTACGACCGTGCACTCAGCCTGCTCGATGGCTCGACAGCGGTGGGCATTGCCTGGTCGGTACAACAGGCCGAGATTCTTCCACACGACCCGTGGGACATTCCCCTTGACGCCATTCTGACAGAAAAGGCATGGATCGAGCCATGAACAATCCCTCTGACCGTCCGCAACCCACAATGCGCAAACCCGCCGGTATGGCGATCATCCTGGGGTTAATTGTTCTGCTTGCGTGGCTGGTGGGCAGTTTTTCGGCAGAAATTGCCGCATTGCCCGCATGGTTGCAGGGCATTGTCTATGTCGGTGCCGGGATTATCTGGATTGCTCCGCTCAAGCCACTTTTGCGCTGGATGGAAACAGGAAAGTGGCGCGAGTGACGGGGCTCGAACCCGCGACCTCCGGCGTGACAGGCCGGCGCTCTAACCAACTGAGCTACACCCGCTTAGATGCGGTGGCAGGCCTCTAGTAGGCGGCTGTTCCGCTGTCAACAGCCTGTATGAGGGCGAGGCAATATTTACCCTGATTGATAGCGAGCCAGACTGCAATACGGTGAATTTCCGCCAGTTTGGACCTATTAACATTGCTGTTCATTTTACACGAAAAGACAAATATTTCTCAATTATAACGTTATTTATCAATATGTTGAAGGATTAACGGGCAATCGAGACCCTTAACCTTTTTTTGACCCTCTTCTGGCATAACTGTCAGCATGTTGAGAAACCACATATCAGGCTCAAGCCAATTTTCAGGCGCGAAAACACGTCGTTATGGCGTGCAAGCCGTGCTTTTCCTTGCGGCACTCAGTGCGTCACCTGCAGCATATGCGGCGGGTACGCTCGCGGGAACCGACATCCAGAATATCGCGACCGCTTCCTATGATAGCGGTGGGAGCACTGTCGAAATACAGTCCAACCCTGTTGTCATCAAGGTTGACGAGCTTCTGGATGTGGTGGTCGTCAGCTCCGACCCCGGTGACGTCACAACCACCAATGGTGCAACCGATGCGCCGTTGACATTCCGCATTACCAACAATGGCAACGGCCCCGAATATTTCACCCTGACCCCCAATGTTGTGAATGGTGGTGATGATTTCGACCCTGCCCTGTCACAGGTGGTTCTCGATACCAACAATAACGGCGTTTACGATCCGGGTGTGGATACGGTTTATGTCGCGGGTTCAAATGATCCGCTGCTTACCCCCGATCAAAGTCTGACCGTATTTGTTCTGAACAATATTCCGGCCAGCCAAAACAACGGCGATCGCGCCAACGTCACACTGGCTGCAACTGCAACGACCGGTACGGGCGCGCCTGGCACGACATTTGCGGGAGCAGGCGAAGGTGGAGGCAATGCTGTTGTTGGCTCGACCAGCGCCACAGGACAGGCGGGCGGATTTCTTCTTGTCGAAGCCGCTTCGATTGCTCTCGTTAAGTCTGCCGTAGTTGCTGATCCGTTTGGCGGTACCAACCCAGTTCCGGGCGCGACCGTCACCTATACTTTGGTGGCAACGATCAGCGGCGCGGGCACTTTGGCAAATGTCGCCATCACCGACCCGATCCCCGCCAGCACGCAATATGTCGCGAGCAGCATGACGCTTGAAGGCTCTCCGCTGACCGATGCCAGCGATGCCGATCAAGGCAATTTTAACGGTACGCGAATAGCAGTTGCTTTGGGCAATGTTGCCGCAGGCCAGACACGAACCGTCACTTTCAAGGTAACGATCCAATGAAAAAGCTGATTTTTTCGCTAGTTGCTGTTGCTGCAGCCAGTGCTGCTCCAGCGGCTTGGGCTGGTGCTCCGCTTGAACTGAAAAGCGACATTTTCGTCGAGAAGCAGCAAAAACGGCCTGACGGAACGCTGGCGACGAAGCTGGTAACGCCCAATCTGATCATCCCGGGCGACCGACTGGTGTTCGTTGTTCACTATAAGAATGCGGGCACCATTCCAGCCAGCAACATCGCGGTGACGAACCCTATCCCGCGCGCAATTTCATTCAGCGGCACATCTGATGGAAACGAAATTGTTTCTGTCGATGGCGGCAAAAGCTGGGGGAAAATCAACCAGCTTCGGGTTTCCAATAGCGACGGCTCCAGCCGCGCCGCTGGAATGGCGGATGTGACGCACATCCGCTGGACTTTGAATCAAACGCTTGCGGCCGGTGCGGCCGGTAAGCTCATCTTTCGTGGGGTAGTAAAATGAACTTCTTCGGAAACCGCAATGATTGCTGCGGAAATGAGGCAATCAAAACAAAGAGCAACAGGAGCAACAGCATGACCAGTAAGCTGAAATTTCTCGTTGCCGCTAGCACGATTTCGGTCGCATTGATGAGTTCAAACTCTGCTTATGCGGTCGGGACGCTTACCGGCACCGACATTCTCAACCAGGCAACAGTCAACTATAATGTTGGCGCAGTGCCACAAACGGCGGAAACCGCTTCGGATACCTTCAAGGTTGACCGCAAGGTTATTTTCACCGTCGCTGAAGCAGCCACGACGGGGACAACTTCAGTCGTTCCGGGACAGCAAAATGCTGTCACGCGTTTCCAGGTGGACAATGATTCGAACGACACGCTCGATTTCGATCTTGCTGTCGCGCAATTGGCTGGCGGAACCGCTGAGCATGGTGGCACCGACAATCTAGATGTCCAGATTTGCACAACGCCCGTAAGCTGCACGCCCGGTGTGCAATATTTTGTCGACAATCAATCGTCAGGAACGATCGGTGTCTATGACGCAGGTATCGACACGGCAACCACGATCGACAATCTTGCACCGGATGACGACATTTTCGTGTTCGTAATTGGCGATATCGCTTTAACCGCGCCTTCCGGCGCTGTCGCTGGGGTAACGCTTACCGGAACCGCAAAGAACGACGATGGATCGGCGATCACTGCTGCAACCGACAGCGACGCTAACACCAGCGCAGAGCAGACAATCTTTGCTGACGCAGGTCGCGATGGCATCGAATCGGACGGCGACGATTATACGGTAACTGCTGCTGACCTGACGGTCACCAAGCTCAGCCGTGTTGTGTCCGATGGCGTCAGCGTTACCAATCCGAAGGCCATTCCCGGTGCAGTTGTCGAATATTGCATCGTGGTCAGCAACGCTGGAACCGCAACCGGCACAGCAAGTTCGGTGGTGGTATCGGATGACCTGGCTACGCTGACTGACGTTACCTACGTTGCCAGCTCCGGCAAAATCGACGGTACTGTTGTCAGCGGAAGCACCTGTACCCCAGGTACGACCAATGCCAGCTATACCGGCGGTGCCAACGGTATCGTTTCGGGCACGCTGACCGACATTGCGCCGGGTGAAACCCGCACACTTGTATTCCAAGTAACCATCGATTGATGAAAGCTGGGCGGTGGCGCTTCGGCGTCGCCGCCCCTTTTCGTTATGATCTCATTAACCAAGTCTCTTTTGAAATGCGCAGGTGCGCTAGCGACGGCGGTGCCAGTGGTAACCGTCGCCAGCCTTCCCGCGCGTGCACAGAGCACCACGGACTTGGTAAGCAATACCGCCACCGTTGAATGGGATTCTGGTCCGCAACGCTTGTCGCAACCTTCAAATCAGGTTGATATCCAGGTTCAGCGAACGACACCTCAGCCAGCCACGCTGCAACTGTTTCATTTCACCAACCAGCCGGGTGCACAGCCTTTCAATCTGCCGCAGACAATATGTCAGGGATCGGGCGGCCCGCGTCCCGTCCATCTGCAAGGTGCATTTTCGCAATTTGCCAATGGCGCCGCACCAGCTTTGCAAGCCAACGCAATTCGCGCAGGTGAACCCTTGTTGTTGCGAGTCTCGGCTGCAGCGCAAAACGTCAATGCTGGCGCAGTTGATAGCTTTGAAGCAACGATTACCACGCAAAATGGCGACCGCGAACGGATTACACTGACCGAAACCGCTGCCAATAGCGGTATTTTCCTCGGCATCATCAATACTGCCGCTACCCCAGCCAATCCCGTTATCGGCGATTGCGTACTGACTGTCCGCCCCGGAGACGAACTCAACTTCGATCTGGGTAACAGCTCAACCGGTACCAGCATCGCTACTGCTTCGGTTGATGTCCTTGTCGATCCGTTCGGTCTGACATTTGACAGCGCCGATGGCGTTCCGGTGTCGGGCACGCGCGTTACCATTGTTGACGCGGCAACCGGAACACCCGCGCAAGTGTTCGGAGACGATGGCGTTTCCACATTCCCCAACAGTCTGATCGCCGGATCGACGGTAACCGACAGTTCGGGCGCGGTATATAATTTCGACAACGGCTTTTATCGCTTTCCTTTCCTCCGCCCGGGCCAATATCGGCTCGTAATTGAGCCGGTAGCACCATATCGGCATCCCTCAGCAGCAACACCTGCTGAAATTGCGATGTTGACGCGCCCCGATGGCGGCCAATTCATCATCGCCGATGGGTCTTATGGCGGAATCATAACGCTTTCCGACCCTGCCCCGGTTCGCATTGACGTGCCGCTGGATCGCCCTGGCGGCGCTTTGTCTATCCACAAGGAAACGTCGGCCGTCACCGCAATGCCGGGTGATGTCGTGCAATATCGCATCGAAGTGCGCAATCCTGACCGGACCCGCAACAGTGGACCGGTTACCGTCACTGATATCTTGCCCGAAGCAATGCGTTTGCGTCTGAATTCAATGCGTTGGCAAGGAACTGCGGTCACACCAACCGTCTCAGCGGACGGCAAAGAATTTTCCGTCGCGGTTCCGCCGCTTTCGGGCGGGCAATCCGGCGTTTTGACCTATCTGACCGAAGTTCGTCAGGATGCTCGTCCGGGCAACGCGATTAATTTGGCCAGCGCGCGCGACAATCGCGGAGCGGCAAGCGGCACAACCGACGCAGCTATTCGTATTTTGCGCGACGGCATCAGCGAACGCTACACAATTATCGGTCGGATCACAGACGGCGGATGCTCCGTAGACCCCAGAAAAGCCAAAGGCCTTCAGGGAATCCGGGTCATGCTGGAGGACGGCACCTATACCGTCACCGATATTGACGGCCGCTATCATTTTGAAGGCGTGATTCCCGGAATTCATGTCGTGCAGGTCGATCCGATGTCGTTTCCGCTCGACCAGAAACCTGTCGATTGCGCGAAAAATACGCGCAGCGCCGGAAACCCGATCTCGCGTTTTGTCGAAGGACGCGGCGGCAGCCTGAAACGTGCTGATTTTAGGGCTGTGCAGACAGCTCCGCGCGAAGATTTGCGCGCGAAAGCCGCTCCTCTGCCGTCAATTTCCAGCGATTCCGAGGCAGCTGGTGCCGATCGTGACTGGTTTGCCGGTCAGACGCCGGGAACAGGCTTCCTCTTCCCCGAAACCGGCCACAACCCGCGCTCGCGTGCCATTCGCGTCGTGTTCAAGCATCTGCCTCGCCAAAAAATCGAGCTGTTGGTCAATGGCAAACCTGTTGACCCGCTGAATTTCGACGGCAGCAAGAAAAGTCCCGAAGGAAAAATGCGTGCTGCGATCTGGCGCGGCATTACCATCGATCCCGGCGTCAATATTCTGACGGCTAAAGTATTCGATCAAGACGGAAAAATGATCGAATCGCTCGATCAAAAAGTTATTGTCGCAGGCGCTCCTATCAACGCTCAAATGCTGAAAGAACGGTCTTTGTTGCTCGCCGACGGGGTAACCCGTCCCAGAATAGCAGTGCGATTGACCGATCGTAACGGCAATCCGATCCCGCATAGCGCCATTGGTGACTTCACGCTTACCGATCCCTATCGTCCTGCGGTTGAAATTGACGCACAGCAGGCAAATCAGTTGTCCGGCCTCGAGCGTGCGGCACCGGTTTGGCGCGTTCAGGGGGACGACGGCGTTGCCTATATCGAACTCGAACCCACCACCGCGTCGGGTACAGTCGCTGTTGGATTCAATTTCCGTGATGGCGAAGTCGAGCGCACCCAGCGCATCGAAACCTGGCTTGATCCGGGTGATCGCCCTTGGACTGTCGTCGGCTTTGCCGCAGGAACCATGGGTTTCAACAAGCTGGAAGCGGGTCTGGAAGACCTCGTCGACGACGATGATCAGTTGAACGTCGACGGCCGGGTTGCGCTCTACGCCAAAGGACGAGTGAGCGGTAAGTGGTTGATGACGCTTGCCTATGACAGTGACAAGAAGAGCGACGACGCCCGCTTTGCCGGAACAATTGACCCGCGTCGCTATTACACCGTCTATGCCGATCGCAGCGAACAGCGTTATGATGCATCGTCGATCCGCAAGCTGTATCTGAAGCTTGAGCGCCCGCAATTCTATGCACTATTTGGCGACTATCAAACCGGAATTGATGAGCCTGAACTGGCGCGATATCAGCGTAGTTTCAACGGTATAAAAGCCGAATATCGCAACGATTCTGTGCATGCTCAGGCATTTGCGGCGGATACACCCTATCGCTTTCGTCGTGAGGAAATCCAGGGCACGGGTCTGTCCGGTCCCTATGCTTTGGGCGCTCGCGACATCATCGCAAACAGCGAGCGGATCAGCATTGAGACGCGCGACCGGTTGCGTTCTGACCGCATCATCGAACGCCGTTCGCTGATCCGCAACATCGATTATGATATTGATTATCTGGCAGGAACGCTGCGTTTCCGCGAGCCGATCCTGTCGCGCTCAAGTGCGCTGGATCCGCAATTCATCGTCGCCGAATATGAGGTCGATGGTATAGGCGAACGTGTCAACAACGCTGGTGGCCGCGTCAAATGGCAGTCACCCGACCAGAAACTGCAGATTGCAGCGACCGCGATCCATGACGAGACCGATACCTCGAAAACCAACCTTGTTGGTGCCGACATACGCTATCGCCCGACCGTCGGCACCGAATTGCGCGCCGAATTCGCCGGCAGCAACGGTCAGGCACGCGGAACGGGTACGACAGATGCCGGTGGTGCCTATGCCGCACTGGTCGAAGCCGAACATCATGGCGCGAAAATCGACGCGCTTGCGTATTACCGTCGTCAATCGAGCGGTTTTGGCGTTGGCCAGATTAGTGCGGGCCAGGCATCGACGCAAAAATTCGGGATCGACACCCGCTATCGCCTCACCGACAAGCTGTCCTTCTCAGCGCTTGGCTATCAGGAAGAGCAACTGGAAACAGGCGCGCGTCGTCGTGCAGGTTCGGGTGAAATCGAATATCGCGACGAGAAGACGTCGTTGCGCGCTGGCATCACCCATGCCGACGATCTGCTGGCCGATGGAACCAACAATGTCTCGACACTGGTGCGTCTCGGCGGTTCGCGCAAATTCTTCAACAGCAAGTTGGAACTCGACGCTCAGACCGAATTCGCACTGGGTGGACAGGATGAAAGCATCGACTTCCCAGCGCGTCATCGCCTGGGTGCGCGCTATGCAATCCGTCCGGATATTGCGCTGGTCGGCGCTTATGAAATTGCCAAGGGCGAGAATATCGATGCTCGCACCGCACGGCTCGGTTTCGATCTGACGCCTTGGGCCGGTGGTCGCATGGTTGCCAGCGCAAACCAGCAGGATATCAGCGAATTTGGCGCGCGTTCCTTTGCTGCCTACGGCCTTTCACAATCGTTCCGCGTCAGCGACAAATGGTCAATCGACGTCACGCTTGACGGCAACCAGACTATCGGTGGCTTCAGCCGCAACGATGTGCTTGATCCGCTTCATCCGGTCGCCTCGGGTGGCTTCCTAGGGAGCGATGGCACGCTGACCGAAGACTTCATCGCAGTCACAACCGGTGCGACATATCGCGGTGATCGCTGGAGCTGGACCGGCCGTGCCGAATGGCGCGATGGCGACACCACGCGTCGCTACGGCCTTACAAGCTCGATCCTGCGCCAGATTGGCGAAGGCAAAGCTGTCGGTGGCCAGATCAACTGGTTCCGCGCCAAGCAAGAAGCAGGTGCCACCACCACGACGGCGCAAGCGGAAGTCAGTTGGGCGCACCGCCCTGCCAACAGCCAATGGTCGTTCCTGAACAAGACCGAATATCGCTATGACTCAGTGAAGAACGCAGTTGCAGGTCTTCCTGGTCCGATTGGCGGCGCACCCTTTCTCGTCGATGGCAATGTGAAATCAACCCGCGTCATCAACAGTCTGTCGGTCAACTATACACCGATCGGCGAGGATGACGGCCTGTTCCTTGAACGCGGTGAATATGGCTTCTTCTGGGGTACCCGGTACAACAGCGACCGTTTCGGACTTGATGATGTTAAGGGCTGGAGCAATGTGGTTGGGGCGGATCTGAAATTCGATATATCGGACGTGGCAGATGTCGGTGTTTCCGGAACCGCGCGTATCGGCACCAATGGCAAGAATATCGCCTGGTCAAGCGGCCCGACGCTGACTGTGTCACCCTATGAAAACGCCAATATCACGTTGGGTTACAATGTCGTTGGCTTTGAAGACCGCGACTTTGAGGAAAGCCGCTACACCCGCAGCGGGCCTTTCCTGACCTTTAAGCTGAAGTTCGATCAGAACTCACTGGCCGGCCTGGGGCTCTAAGCCCCAGCCCGCCGGTCAGTCTGCGAACAGCAAGACCGGCGTCTCCACCAGCTTCTTGAGCGCCTGCACATAGCTCGCCGCATCCCAGCCATCGACGACGCGGTGATCGCAACTGATCGACAGGTTCATCAACTTCCGCGCCTCGATCGTATCACCGACAAACATCGGCCTTTCGACAATCTTGTTCGGACCGATGATTGCGACTTCTGGTCGGTTGATCACCGGCGTTGTCGCGATGCCTCCCAATGGCCCCAGCGAAGTTACGGTCAGTGTTGATCCCGATAGCTCCTCACTCTTGGCTGTGCCATCACGCGCAGCGGCGGCTAGCCGGGAAATCTCGCTTGCGAGCTGCCAGACATTCAAATCCTGCGCATTGCGGATCACTGGCACCATCAGCCCGGCATCGGTCTGCGTCGCCATCCCCAGATGCACCGCACCATGGCGTGTCACAATGCCCGCTTCGTCATCATAGCGGGCATTGATCATCGGAAAATCGGGCAAGGTCTTGCAGATCGCAACGATCAGGAACGGCAGCATCGTCAGCTTGGGCCGCTGACCGCGATTGGCGTTTAGATCGGCACGCATCGCCTCCAGCGCGGTGACGTCGAATTCCTCGACATAGCTGAAATGCGGAATGTTGCGTTTGGACGCAGCCATATTTTCGGCAATGCGGCGACGCATGCCGATGACCTTGACGCTTTCGTCGGGTCGCGCCGTCGAAACGCCGGGCGCGCGATAGCCCTGCCCCGACCCGTAATTCAAATAGGCGTCTAGGTCGGCATGGCGGACATGCCCGCCCGAAGCCTTCACCTGCCCCAGATCGACCCCCAGCGCCTTGGCACGGGCGCGAACGGCAGGCGAAGCGGTGACTTTATCGGACTGAGCAGTGACCAATTCAATTTTGGCTTCCTCCGACGGCTTCTCAGCCACTTTTTCGGACTCAACGCCACGGGACGCCGGCGAGACGTCAGATGGCGTCGCGGCGGCTTCTACGGGCGTTTTTGCCTGCTCAACCGGTTTCGGCGCCTCCTCCACTTCATTTCCCGCGCCTTCAATCTCTCTTTCGACCAGCATTGCGCCAATCGAGACCACATCGCCCGCTTCTCCGGCAACAGCTGTCACGACACCAGACACTGGGCTTTCCATTTCGACGGTCGCCTTGTCGGTCATCATGTCGGCGATCGGCTGGTCTTCCTCGATTCGGTCACCGACCTTGATATGCCAGGCAACAATCTCGGCCTCGGCAATGCCTTCGCCGATATCGGGCAGCTTGAAAGTGAATTTGCCCATCGTCCTACTCCTGAATCAGCTTTTGCATAGCGCGTGTTATGCGAACCGGGCCGGGGAAATAGGCCCATTCGAGGCTATGCGGATAGGGTGTGTCAAAACCGGTGACGCGTTCCACCGGTGCCTCAAGATGATAGAAGCAACGCTCCTGCACCAGCGCCGCCAGTTCCGCGCCAAAACCGCTGGTGCGGGTTGCCTCGTGCACCACCATGCAGCGTCCGGTTTTCTTGACCGAGGCTTCAACGGTTTCAATGTCGAGCGGCAACAACGTGCGCAAATCGATCACTTCGGCGTCGATCCCGGTTTCCATAACAACCGCTACGCAAACATGGACCATCGTTCCATAGGTCAATATGGTCAGCGCCTCGCCCTCGCGAACGGTCGCGGCTTTGCCGAGTTCGATTCGGTAATAATCCTGCGGCACATCGCTGCCAGCATGTTTCGACCAGGGCTCGACCGGTCGGTCGTAAAAGCCGCTGAACGGGCCGTTATAGATGCGCTTGGGTTCGAAAAAGACCACAGGGTCATTGTCTTCGATCGCCGCGATCAACAGTCCCTTGGCATCATAGGGATTGGACGGAATGACCGTCTTGATCCCGCAGACATGGGTAAACAGGCTCTCGGGTGACTGGCTGTGTGTCTGCCCGCCAAAAATCCCTCCGCCAAAGGGTGAGCGCACTGTCATTGGGCAGATGAAGTCATTTGCCGACCGGTAACGCAGCCGCGCGGCTTCGCTGACCAACTGGTCAAGACCGGGATAGATATAATCGGCAAACTGGATTTCAGGGACCGGGCGCAAGCCATAGGCTGCCATGCCGACTGCCGCACCAATTATCCCGCACTCGCTGATCGGTGTATCAAAAACCCGGGTTTTTCCGTGTTTTTTCTGCAAGCCAGCGGTCGCGCGGAACACGCCGCCAAAAAAGCCGATATCCTCGCCGAGCAACACAATATCAGGATCGCGTGTCAACATATTGTCGAGCGCGCTGTTGATCGCTTCGATCATGTTCATTTTTTGCGTAACAACGGTCATGTTATCGTGGCTCCCAGTCGGGGCCGAATTTGGCTTCCTGTTCTTCGAGAACCTGCTCAACCTGTTCTTTCAGGTGCCAGGGTAGATGTTCGAAGACGTCGTCGAACATCGATTCAAACGGCTGATGCAAGCCATGGCCCAAAATGCCGTTGGCCTCCGCCTCTTTCTGGGTCTTTTTAACGAGATCGGTCAGTTCGGCCGCTTGCGCGTCATGCTGCTCTTCGCTCCACTCGCCAATGCGGATCAGATGCTGCTTCAGCCGACCGACCGGATCACCCAACGGCCATTTTTCAAATTCTTTCGCCGCACGATAGGCTTCAGGATCGTCCGAGGTTGAATGTCCCTCGGCACGGTAGGTGAAATATTCGATGAAAGTGGGGCCGTTGTTGGTCCGTGCCCGGTCAGCCGCCCAGCGCATCGCTGCATAAACCGCCAGCGGATCATTGCCATCGACGCGCAGCGATGCAATGCCATAACCGAGACCGCGGGCGGCAAAGGTGGTGCGTTCACCGCCTGCAATCCCTGAGAAAGACGAGATCGCCCACTGGTTGTTGACCACCTGTAATATAACCGGTGTGTTATAAACCGCAGCAAAGGTCATCGCGCTGTGGAAGTCGCCCTCTGCCGTCGATCCCTCCCCGCACCAGCAGGCGGAAATGCGCGTATCGCCGCGCGACGCACTCGCCATCGCCCAGCCCACGGCCTGCGGATATTGCGTCGCCAGATTGCCCGAAATACTGAAAAAACTATGGTCAGGCGCCGAATACATGATCGGCAACTGCCTCCCTTTCAGATGGTCTGCCCGGTTCGAATAGATCTGGTTCATCATCTTGACCAGCGGATAGCCGCGCGTGATCAAAATGCCCTGCTGGCGATAGCTGGGAAAGCACATATCATCGCTCGCCAGCGCCATCGCGGTTGCAACCGAAGTTGCCTCCTCGCCGGTGCACTTCATGTAGAAACTGGTCTTGCCCTGCCTTTGTGCGCGGAACATGCGATCATCAAAGGCCCGCGTCAGCATCATGTTACTCAGCATCAGTCGCAACTGATCTGGCTCAAGTCCGGGGTTCCAGCTACCGGTTGCATTACCGTTGTTATCCAAAACGCGGATCAATCCGAAAGCAAGGTTTTGAATGGCGGCTGGCGCACTACCCTCATCGGGCCGCGCAATTTCGTCGATTTCCGGAACGACAACGTCGCTAAAGTCGGCTTCGTCGCCGGGTCGGAACTTTGGTTCCGGGATGTGCAGCCGCAATGGCGGCAGGTTGGTTTTGGTTTTAACCATATGCTACTCCCGGTCTCCTCTCAGGGCGTTTCCGCCGAACCGCGAATCGGTTGATTATTATCGACTGCTGTTATTTTATTACAATCGGCAAATAGGTCAATATCCCTGCCCTAACTTTGCGAGATCACAACCGTTATGCAAAAACAGGGTTAGCGCTTTGTTAACCATTTTTGGCCACATTGCCGTTATGCCAAAGATAGTCGATCCCATCGCTCAACGCAAAATGATCACCACGGCCGCAATCGCGGTGATCGATGTTAAAGGCATTGACGGCGCAAAACTACGCGACGTGGCGCGCGCCGCCCGTGTCACCACCGGAACGATCATGCATTATTTCGACAGCAAGCAGGCCATGCTGGTAGCTGTTCTCGACGACATTGTCGGCAGGACCGTCGCGCGGATGCAGCAAAGCCATGTGAAGGCATCATCGGCAACCATCACCGGCTTCATTAACGAAGCCATCTATCAGTTGCCAATCAACGACGCGAACCGCGTGGAATGGCGGGTATGGCTGGCGTTTTGCGGCGCGGCCATCGCTGATCCAGAATTGCTGAATATCCACCGTCGGCACTATCGCAAGATTGTCAGTCGGGTCATGATCTATCTTCATCGCTTGCGCACCGGCGGTGCCGCCAACGGCAATGAAGGCAATGCGCCGGACAACGACACGCCACTGCGCTTTTCCTTGCGCGACAGTACAATTGCCGTTCTTGCAGTGCCGGTGCGTCCGATGCCTGGTAAAACGGTAAAACTGACTTACCCGCGCCAAGTCCATCGTTGTGCCGAGGCTGTCGTGGCGGCGCTTGAAGGAATCGGCACCCGCGCAACGCTCGACCCGGAACGCTGGCCTTTATGGTGTCAGGCTGAGGCGCTCGTCGAAATGCTCACGCCAATGCTCAATAATTTCATTCAAGAATCTGAAAAAGAAGAGTTATCGGAAAAAGGCTATACCAAAATCGAACGCCTTGCCGCTTGACAAACATGCTCAGACCGCGACCGGCGCTGCAATATGCGCCTGTGGCTGGTAGTCGATAACTTCGAAATCGTCGATCCGGTAATCGAAGATCGATTCCGGTTTTCTGACGAGACGCATTTTCGGTGCACCTGCCGGCGTTCGTGCCAATTGTTCGGTCACGAGCGCCTCATGATTGAGGTACAGGTGAACATCCCCTCCCTGCCATATCAGCTCACCGGGTTGATAGCCGCATTGCTGTGCAAGCATGCGGATCAGCATCGCAGCTGAAAACACATTAAAGCCGAAACCGAGCCCTAGGTCGCACGACCGCTGGAATAGCAAACCGCTCAAAACGCCGTCGGCGACGTGAAACTGATAGGTTTTGTGACAGGGCGGCAGAGCCATTTGATCCAGTTCGGCGACATTCCAGCCCTCAAATATATGGCGCCGCGAACCGGGATTGGTCTTCAGGCTTTCAACAAGCAGTTCGATCTGGTTGATGCCCTTATCTGCGCGGCGATAAAGGCCCTTCCCGGCATCTTCATAACGCGGCCAATTGACCCATTGCGCACCGTAGACCGGCCCTAGATTTCCCCATTTTTCCGCAAATTCTGAATTATTTATGACCAGTTCTTCAAATTCATTATGCGATATCTGATCGCCCGTTTCACGCCGATAACGATCCAATGGCCAGTCGGTCCATATCTTTACACCCTGCGACACCAGCGACCTGATGTTGGTATCTCCGGTAAGAAACCACAGCATTTCACGCGCAGCGGTTTTCCAGTAAATCCTTTTGGTTGTGAGCAGCGGGATTGCGTCATTGGAAAGATCGAAGCGCATCATCGCACCAAATAGCGAGCGCGTCCCCACCCCGGTCCGGTCTTTTTGCACGGCACCTTCGGTCCAGACACGCCGCATCAGGTCAAGATATTGCTGTTCGTAGTGCACGGACCTTCTTTCAGCTGCGAATCCTGAACTGGGAAGCTAGGGATGCTTCGCCCGAAGGGCAACTGCCAGAAACCTTATCTTTGCGCTTGAAAGCAGCGCAGCCCGCTTCTATAGGCACCGCCTGCCTTGCGGGCTTCTGCCCGCTTTAAGCATCGGTCGGGGAATAGCTCAGCCTGGTAGAGCACTGTCTTCGGGAGGCAGGGGCCGGAGGTTCGAATCCTCTTTCCCCGACCATTTTTCTGCCTTTGGCCGGATTATTTTCGTCAAGTTAACCATTCTTTGATGTTGGCTGGCTACCGCAGCCAGATGCAAGCGCGCATTGCCATTGTCGACGACCGGGCCACCAACCTGCGGATTTATTCGCAGTTTGTTGCAATGATGGGTGATGATTTCACATCCATCAGCTTCCAAAGCGTGTCCAAAGCCCTCGAATGGCTGGCGACCGAAAGCGCCGACCTGCTGATTGTTGACTATCGGATGCCCGAAATGAACGGCGCGGATTTCATTCGCAAAGTCCGCGAGCTCCCGCATATCCGCCATGTTCCAGCGATTGTGATCACCGCGCGACAAGACCGCGAGTGCCGCATCGCAGCGCTTGATGCCGGTGCCACCGACTTCCTGCAGAGCCCGGTGACTGATGCTGAGTTTCGTGAGCGCGCGCTGTTACTGATTGGCCAACATCGCAAACGGATCGATCTTGAACGCAGCACCTCGACTGAAGCGCGCAGCGAGCAAGAAGAGCAGCCAGCTTCGAAGACGATGCTCGAACAGATCATCGACACCACCCCGATTATGATCAACGCAACCGACAGGAACGGAAAATTCCTGTTTATGAACAATTATCATTCGGCATTATTTGGTGGCGATCCCGACCACCTTGTCGGAAAATCGATATCCGATATCCTTGAACCCATGCTGGCCGAACGCGAAATGCGGCGCAATGTTGTGATCATCGAAACCGGTCAGTCGATCCCCAATTACGAAGAAGTCTATATCACAGACGGCGTTGAGCTGACTTTCCATTGCAACAAGTCGCCCTTGTGCAACAAAGATGGTCAGGTGATCGGCGTGTTGACTTCAGCAGTCGATATTACTGCGCGCAAATTCGCCGAGCAGCACCGCACGCATCTTGCTTTGCACGATATGCTGACCGGATTGCCCAATCGCGTACTGCTTGCCGACCATATGCAACAGACGCTTGATCACTGTCTGGAAACTGGAAGCCAAGCTGCGTTGCTTTTGGTTGATCTGGATCGCTTCAAAGTGATCAATGACACCCGAGGTCACCAGGCTGGCGACATGCTGCTGAGGCAAGTTTCAGAGCGGATCATTAATTTTCTGGCCCCTGACGATTTCGCCGCGCGCATTGGTGGCGATGAATTTGCAATCATCCTCCGCAATTTTGAAAATGCCTCGGAACTTAGCCGACGCTGTCTAAACCTGCTTTCGCAAATAGGCCGACCCTATCGTATTGGTGGGTCTGAGCAGATGATTGGTGCCAGCATCGGCATTGCTTTGATCCCCAATGACGGCAATTCGTCGGACGAACTGCTGAGGTTGGCCGACATGGCCATGTACGAAGCAAAATCCAATGGTCGCAACTGTCATTGCTTTTTTTCGCCGCAGCTCAACCAGATTGCTCAGTTCAACGCGGGTGTTGAAACCGATCTGCGTTCAGCGCTCGATCGAAACGAATTTTTTCTCGAGTTCCAGCCCATTGTTGACGCCGCAAGTTCCGAATATGTCGGGCTTGAGGCGTTGCTTCGCTGGCAGCATCCGGTCCGTGGTCGCTTGATGCCCAATGAGTTCATCAGGGTGGCAAATGATTCCGGTCTAATCGATCGTATCGGCCAATGGGTAGTTCGTGCCGTTTGCCGGCAGATCGCCGATTTTGCCGAAGAGGGAATAGAACTCCCGCACATTGCCGTAAATGTCTCGCCTCGCCAGTTTCAGTCGCCCGGAATGTGCGATGATATTCTGGATGCCATTGCCTGCCACAATGTCCGTCCGGGACAGGTCGCAATCGAAATTACCGAAGAACTGCTGCTCGACCAGAGTCCGCATCTAATCCATCAGTTACAGAAATTGCGCTCAAATGGCGTAGAGATTTCGATTGATGATTTCGGCACCGGCTATTCCTCGCTGCAATATCTGCGCGACTTGCCTGCGAGCCGATTGAAAATCGATCAGACATTTGTCGCCCGCATTGAGCGGTCCACTGCCGACCGTGCTATAATCTCGACCGTAGCGCATCTTGCACATGCATTGTCGATGCGCGTCGTCGCTGAGGGTGTCGAAACAGAGGCACAACGGGCTCTGTTACGCGCGGCGGGTTGCGACGAATTGCAGGGATATTTGTTCGGTCGCGCATTGTCTATCGAACAGATGCGGGCATTGTTCGGTAACGGTCGAGCTTATTTCGGGGCAGTTGCGTGAAAATCCGGCGCGCCTTGCGCGGGCTCGACCTCGATCCCGAACAGGAAATACTGCTAAACCGACTGGTTGGCGGCTGTCTTGCGGGTCTAGGTAATGCTCTGATCGCATTCGACCCGTTCACTTTTTCGGCATTCGCAATTTATCTGGCGCTGAACGCCGTTCTGTTCTTCATGCGGCGACACCACATCGTTGCGCCCGAGCGGCGATGGATCGCTGCGATATGCCTAGATACGGTCATGGGTGTGTCGGTGATGCTTCACGCGCCGGAAACCTCGTCGATTTTTTATCCGATTTTTTTGTGGATGATATTGGGCAATGGCTTCCGCTTTGGCTTGAAATATCTCTTCATCGCATCGCTTGTTTCGACATTCGGTTTCGGTCTGGTCGTTGCGACGAGCGATTTTTGGGAACAAAACATCGGCCTTGGCATTTCGCTGACAATCGCGCTGATTATTATCCCGGCCTATTGTTCGAAACTGATCCGGAAACTGTCGGATGCCAAAGAACAGGCTGAATCGGCGAGCCGCGCGAAAAGTTATTTTCTAGCTAGCGTCAGCCACGAACTGCGTACGCCGCTGAATGCCATTATCGGTTACGGCAACCACATGAAGCAGATGGGCCTGCCCAAGGCCCGGCACGAAATGATCGACGCTAGCGTGCTTGCAGGCGAACATCTGTTGCATTTGATCGAACAGCTAATCCAGATCGCACGCACCGACTCCGCAGCGACGATTGCGGTCCAGCGCAAACCCATGCGTATAACCGAATTGTTTGCCGAAGTGCGCGACATCATGGTTGTGCGATCAGAGGAAAAGGGCGTTGCTCTGCGTTTACAAGCTGAGCCTTTATCCGACCGGCTTGTGGACGGTCCGACTGACATCATCCGCAACATTCTGCTTAACCTTACAGGGAATGCAATCAAGTTCACCGAAGCGGGGAGTGTCTCCATTTCTGGAGGCCTGTTCGAAACTGACGGCAAATGCGAAATTCGCTTCACAGTAGAGGACAGCGGCATTGGGATTGCGTCCGAGGCATTGGAGCGCATATTCCTGCCCTTTCAGCAGGCCGACGAAACTGTTCTGAATCGCTTTGGTGGAACTGGTCTGGGATTGGCTATATGCAAACAATTGGTCGAGCAGGTTGGCGGCTCACTCGCGGTAAAAAGCGAATTGGGCAAAGGTAGCCGTTTTTCGGTCAGCATTCCGGTTACACTGCCTAAAGGCGACACAGAAACAACCACAGCAGAGACCGAGCAGGAGGCACAGCCTGTCATCCGAGTACTTGCAATAGGTCAATTTGAAAATGAATTGCTGACCCGCGCACAAGCTGCGGGCAATTATCTTGTCCGCAAATTGCCCTGCTCCGCGATCGACGAGATGACGCACGGTCTGGCCCAGATTGACTTGAGCGAATTCCACATCGTGATGATTGACGACATTCTGGCGCGTGAAATCGAGTCATCTGATCCGCTCTGGGGTCGCTTTGCACAAGCCAAAGTGGCGCCTGTTCTAGTTTCCGATACGAATGCGCTTGATCTAGAAGAAATCGAACTCAGGGCCGCGTTTGCGACGGTTATTCCGCCAAGCTCAGGCTTTGATGAGTTACGCAGCGCCATCCGCATTGGCTGCTCTTTTGCCCGTCACCCAAGTCTTGTGCGCGATGTTCCATCAGTGGACCCAACAGGATATGCACCGCGATCTATCCTGATAGCAGACGACAATCGCACCAACCGACATATTTTAGCGGCGATACTGGAAGCCACAGGGCATATTGTGGCCCAGGTATGCGATGGCGACGAAACACTCGATGCTCTGGAAACCAATACGTTTGATATCCTACTCCTTGACGTCAACATGCCGCGCATGAATGGCATTGATGCCTGTCGGATGTGGCGACAGATGGAAGCCAATGGCAAACGCATGCCGATCATTGGGGTTACAGCCGACGCCACTAGCGAAACCGAAGAACGATGCCTTGCCGCCGGAATGGACCTGCGACTGACCAAGCCTGTTAAAGGGGCGGAACTGTTGGCGGCAATTGACCGACTATGTTCCGATAGCGATGCGGCGCCGTTACCAGATCGCGTTGCCGACCCATTGCAAACCGTAGTAGCGTTGAAGAGCGATGCTGCCACTGCCAAAGACAGTGTGATCAATCAGGAACACATCGCCTATTTGCATTCAATCGGCGACCAGAAGTTCGTCGACAGCATGATCGACAGCTTCATCGAAGATGTGACTGAAAGTATTGCGCTTTTGAAAAGCTCGGCACTGATCAAAGATATTGGGCAATTCCGCTTTGCAGCCCATGCTCTGAAAAGCTGTTCGAATAATATTGGTGCAAATATTTTGGCGGCGCTTTGCGCGAAACTCGAAAAAATCACTGAACCCGATTTCAACTGCAACGGCGAGAACTTGGCGGCAAAAGTCGAAGCTGAGTTAAATCTGGCATTGAACGAGCTACGTCCCGGATCAAGGGACTCTAACCGACCGGCCGCAATGTCCGCTTGATCTTACGCTCTTGCGCATCGGCCAGTCGTTCCATTTTCCTGACATCGGCGTCGGACAACATCATCGCCGTTTCCGCCCAGATGTTGGTAATCCGCATCAGTTCATCAAATTCGACGGGATTGGATGCCCTACGCGCCAGATAAACCGCGCGTTCTGCTGCAAATCGCGACGCATTTCGTGTGCAATAATCGACAATAGCGGCTTCGCCCTCGCCATCTTCGACCAAGATGTCGACGATACCCATGTCGTAAAGCTCTTCAGCGGGGTAGATTTTGCCTTTGAGGATGAAGTCCTCGGCGACGCGGCGGCCGACTTTACGTAACAGGAAGCTGTATGCCCCCATGCCTGGAAAAAGGTTGAACACGATTTCCGGCAGGCCAAGTTTTGCGCGACGTTCGGCAACCAATATGTCGAACGCCAAGGCGTGTTCGAAACCTCCCCCCAGCGCGTCTCCCTGCACCAAGGCTATGGTAATGATCGGAGCGCCGAAACCGTGCGAATTTGCAAATTGCATCCGCACACATGTCTCGGCATATTTGCGCATCGCGCCCAGATCGCGATTGCGAATGCATTCAGCGAAATGGCGTAAATCCCCGCCGAGATTGTAAACACCGGGGGTTTTAGACCCGCAAACGAAATAGCGCAGATCTTCGGGACCACCATTTGCGGGAACCGCATAATTGTCGGCCAGCCAATCCTGAACTTCCTGAATTTCCGCGCCAAGGCTGTAGGTATAGCTGGGCCGCCCCTTCTGGTTCATGAAACACCAGAAAATCTTGTCGGCCTTGTCATGCCGGACGATGATTTCGTCAAAATGGCGACCGGTAATCGGCGCACCAAGCTGCTGCCCGGAACCAAAGGATACAGGACCGCCAGCTATTGAAAACGCAAATTATCGTCGGTAACTCGGGTATGCAAAGCCATGTAGCCCTCATGCGCAGTACAGCAACTGGCCACCCCAACCAGACTTGGATTTCTTATCACACTCTGTTGAAAGACAAGCGGAAAATATAGCCAGTTTTGCACACGTGCCAGAATGGGGCGCTTAAACACTGATATATATCTATAAATTTCAGTAAAATATTGCAACTTCCGTAGCGTCAACCGACAGTTTTGTGAAGTTGCATTGGTTTTTTCATCCCGTAATGATGGCTTGCAACAGACACGCGGAGACAAATCGATCATGCGCATCCACCCGAAAACGCCCATCATTGTCGGTATTGGACAGTGCGTCGACCGCCGGCTTGATTTCGATGCCACGACAGCCCCCAGTCCACAATCATTGAGGCTGATTGCGGCGCAAAACGCTTTGTTGGACAGTGGATGCCGTGAAGCGATTTCGCAAAGCATAGATTGTGTCGTTGCCGTTCGCACCATGCTCGATTCAGTCCCCGGCGTTCCGCAACCTTTTGGCCGATGCGAAAAGCCCGCCAGCACGATTGCCGCTGCTCTGGGGATTGATCGCGCCCAATGCAAATATTCGCATGTCGGTGGCGATCAGCCGCAGACATTGGTCAATGAAATGGCAGAGGCAATCTGTCGTGGCGAGGTGCGAACCGTGTTGTTGGTGGGTGCTGAAGCGACGCTGGCGATGAAGCAAGCCGCTCGCGCACAAACCATGCTCGACTGGTCGGAATCGGCTGCAGGCGAAGAAATTGATCGCGGGCTCGGCTATCCTTTACTGACCGCCTATGAGCTGCGAAACGGCCTTGGTTCTCCAACGCAAACCTATCCCGCTTTCGAGCATGCCCTAAGGATGCGATTAGGTCGCAGCCGCGAGGCGCATCTAATAGCGATGTCATCGCTTTGGTCCGGTTTTTCAAAAGTTGCGGCGGGCAATGCTTACGCGCAATTTCCAGAAGCGCGGTCAGCCGAATTTCTCGCAGCTCCGTCAGCTGAAAACTACCCCGTCGCCGATCCATACCTCAAATGGCATGTCGCTCAGGATGCGGTAAATCAAGGCGCGGCGGTAATCTTGACCAGTGTGGGCGAAGCGGAAAGACTCGGTATTTCGCCCGAGAAGTGGATTTTCCTGAATGGCTATGCCCAGGCGCGCGACCGCTTTGTAACCGAACGGCAGGATCTTTCGCGGTCAAAAGCGATCGAACTTGTTATTCCAACAGCACTGGAAATGGCTGGGAAGTCGCCTTCCGATATGCAATATTTTGATCTTTACAGCTGCTTTCCTTGCGCGGTTTTTCTGGCGGCTGAGGCTTTGGCGCTTGATGCCGGTCGGGTTCCACTGACAGTCACGGGCGGCCTGCCTTTTTTTGGAGGAGCGGGGAACAATTATTCGATGCATGCCATCGTTTCCATGGTCGAAAAGCTCCGCGCTGATCGGCAAGCGTATGGATTGGTGCTGGCCAATGGCGGATTTTTGTCGAAAGAGGCCGCGGGCATCTATTCCGCACAGCCGGTTGAAAACTGGCAGCCGTCGACAGTTGATCTGCAACCCGAAATCGACGCGCTCGCCGCCCCGCAATTGCTTGAAGAAAGCTGTGACGCGCAGGTTGAAACCTACACCGTCACCTATACCAAAGGCGTACCACAGCGCGCCTATATCATCGCGCGTAACGAAAAGGGTCGTATTCTTGGCCGCATTCGCAATGGCGACCAGCAACTGGCCCAATCGCTTGCAGAAAACGATCCTACACGTCGAACCGCGCGATTTGAACATGAAGATGGAACCAACTTTCTGGTTGGCATTCAATAACGCGAAAAAATGGCGGACAGACG
>JADKHG010000010.1 GCA_016721875.1 Sphingomonadales bacterium
CCCTGCCAGAACCCTTCAATGCTGGCATAGCGTTGGCCGCCCAACTCGGCGGCGTGTGCGCCAGGTTCGAAATCGGAGCAAAACGCGGCGCGATGCTTTGGACGATATTGAGCGGCGCGCGGCGCGCATCGTCTTCCGGCCCGATCTCACTGAACGCAATGCCGCGATCCGTCGCGGCGTGAAGCTGGAAGACATGGCCGTCCGCCGCCGCCAGCAAGGCGCAAATCGCCCGTTCCTCGGGCGATTCTGCCGACAGGCCGATGACATTGTTGCGGAAACTGATCTTCATTTCCGCTGCATGGCATCGATAAGCAAGGTTATCGGCCAGGCGGCTCCTTCAATTATCGTGGCAATAGTACCAGAGCGGGGAGCGCCAGGTTCGGGGTGTTTCGCAATTCCTAACATCAGTGAAATCAGATATAAACGGCGAAGATGCACATCACGCCGAAGCTCGTCAGTTTGTCGAAAAGTTTCTCATCACTTCTCTTTCGAAACGACATTGCCCAGCGACGGGCAGGCATGCGAACGACTGTATCAACTAGATCACTTTGCCCCGATGCCTACTTCAAGCAGCCGGTCGATGGCATAGCGCGCCTCGGTCTCAGCATGCGTCTTGGCATCGGCAACGCCGGATATCGGGATGACAGTATCGGCAGGCACGCGCACAGTTAGCAGCAAGGCTGTTTTTTCAGGCTGGGTCATGCAGTAGATAGTATGCGGCGCTGCGGCATTCAAAAACCATCTGTGGCTTGAATGGCACTACGCTTCTGTCGGCAAAGCCGGTTGCCGCACCGCGAGCTAACGCGGCAACAGCAGTTCTCCTCTACCGCCACCCGACCGTATTTTAGCCAGTGCCTGATCGGCATCAGCGCGCGAGGAAAAAGAGATGTCGAAGATAACCTTGGCGTCGCCAGCACGATACCAGGCAAACCGGGCCTTATGGCCGGCTGCCGGAGAGACAAAATCGCCGTCACGCGGCAGCTCGCCCGTCAACGTTTCCTCGCTGAGAACTCGCTCTTCCGATGTCGCAGCCCGCGATTTTGCGTCCGACGCCAACCGCGCAAGATCGTTGCCGGGTCGGTGGATGGCCGCAAGATCACGAACAGCAGAAACAGCAGCAGTACCGCCACGCCGCCGATAATGCGATAACGCTGACCGGGTTCAAGCGCGCGCCAGGCCCGCAGATGGTCTATTGGCTCGCGGGGAACCGGGATGGGTTGCACCGGCAAGCCTTCTGTCGGCGTTGGGGCTAACGCAGGGCCAGATTTGGCAACGGCCTCAGCATAACTCATCCCGACGGGAATATCGGCCGGGGCAATTGCCATAGTGCGCGGTTGGAGCACCGTTGCAGGAACCGCGCCACGGCGGCGGCGAAGGAAGCGCCGAACCCCAAAGACAATCCCCGCAATGAGGGCAAGCGGCAGGCCGAACAGCAACAGCAGCCCAACGATGGGAACCGACCGGTCTTTTGTCGGACGCCAAATTCCTTGAACGACGCCCAACTTTCTCTGGGGTCGAAGGTGCCTTCTAGCCGGTCAAGAAGGATAATGGTGAGCGGATCCATATAGGTTTTGATCTGCGTGCAAAGCCCGTCGACGTCACTATCTTCCATCCCGGCGGCAAAGTGCGCGTGCGCCTTCGCGGTAACTCGCCGCCACGCCGTTGCTGATAGGCCAGACTCGGTTTTTGTATCGCTGTCCATCAACGGTCCAAGAAATGGACTACGCAGAGTCATCGTGCCGTCTACATTAGTACTTTCGTAACGCTCTTGGTTTTTCCAATGTAAGCGAACTGCCCCAGGGCGCTTTGAGGTTTGGGCAAAGACCAGTTGGACCCAGTTCGCTCCGATTGATAAAAGCCACCAAAATTATCGATGTTAACCGGCTTTATCACAACGATGCGATAGGTACCGGGCGTTTCGGGATAACGACCCAGAATCCCGCAGACATTCGGGAGTAATTCACCGAAGGTAGCAACGGTAAACCCGCCATTTTGGCAGGTTGTTGTGACCATCGCACTGCCCGACGGCGAACGGTTCGGGTTCCTTCGGCAACGCGCAAGAGCTCGACATCCCCTGCAGAAACGCGCATTTCGGCTGCGCTCTGGGCCAACAATCTGCTTTCAAGAGGGCCTATGTCCGGCCCGGTTGCTGGCGGTTCAGTGGACGTAATTTCATATACGCGCGCATCCTCGCCAATCGACGACGAATTGATGTTTGTGTCCGCGCTGGCAGCGGAGGCAATCAGCGCCAGTCCAAATGTCAGCACCCGCTTGATCTTGAAATGTGCCACTGGAAGCCTCCTCGTCTAATCGTTGTCAGGCGAATTACTGTCTGGCAGCTCGCCTCCGCTCGGCGCTGGCGATAGCCTTGTCGGCGGCCACAAATTTGGGATCGATCACCAGCGCGCGGCGGTAAAAGCCCAGCGCGCGGTCTGTGCTTTGTGCAACGCCGTCGCCCCGATCATAGGCAACCCCAGCATTATAACAGCCGTTCACACCGCCTGCATCGCATGCCTTGATATAGTATGCCGCCGCAGTGGTCAGGTTGCGCCGGGAACGCCGGTGCCATCGTCACAGAACAAGCCCAGATTATAGCAGCCGTTGGCGTTACCAGCGCATGCGGTAGAAAAACTGCGCCGCACGGGCCTTGTCCGGCGCTGCACCTTTACCGCCGCTGACCAGCACACCAAGGTTGGCACAGCCACTGGCCGTCGTGCATCACACGCGGCACAAATTGACGCGGAGGGGTAAAATCGTTGGCGCCATAAGCGGCTATGCGCCTGCTTCATATGCCTTCTGCGCTGCCGGTGAGGCAGCGGCGGATGGCGATGGGTGCTTGCGCCTGCTTTTGTTCAGACAACGCACGCTATCGACCGCAACTTCATTTTGCGGATCAATCGCCAGCGCCCGGCGATAGGACGCAATCGCCCGATCAAAGCTTTGCACAATCCCGTCGCCATCGTGATACATCGCGCCCAGATTAGTGCAGCCATAGGCATCCCGAAGGGTGCATGCATTATCGTAAAATCTGGCCGCGCGAACTTTGTCTATCGGCACGCCTTCTCCAAGTTCGTAGGCATTGCCTAACCCAAAGCAGCCATCGGCGGCAGCGCCGTTGCAGGCAATCGTATAGAGCCGCAGCGCCGCAGCGTAATCCTTGCGGCTGCGTGCGGCAATGGCGGCCGAGGCGGCCTGATTGGGCGTTTGCATCCCAGCTTTGGCAAGATCCTTGCGCAGGGCCAATGCCTGTTCTGTCTCACGCAGATTGGTCCCGGCGTTAGGATGCTTCGGGTTTATCACCAGCGCGCGCTTGAAATAAACAATCGCTTGCTCATAGCTTTGCGGCACACCTTGCCCCATCTGATACTGTAGGCCGACGTTATTGCAGCCGTCATCATCGCCCAGTTCGCAGGATCTGGCATGGAATTTGGCGGCCAGCACAGAGTCTTTGGGCCTTCCTTTGCCGATTAAATAAATACCTGCCAGATGGAAACATCCCCGCGACAGTCCTGTCGCACGCGATGGTCAACTGGCGCAAAGCGGCGGAAAATCTTTCTTGCTCAAGGCGTCAATCCCAAGCTTATAGGCTGTCTGCGCGGCGGCTGACGGCGGTTGCGTCTCTGCGATTGCTGCGCTGCTGATGAACAGCGCGGCTGATATCGCGGCTATCGCCAATTCAAGGTTTCTGAGCATGGCACGGGCGAAAACGGACGGTCCAATTGTCAGCACTAGCTTTATCTTGAAATGTGCCACGGCCCACCTCCTTGTCTCATCGCGTTGCCTAACGAATTACTGTCTGGCTGCCCGCCTCTTGTTGCGAACGTCCAGCGAACGAGGCTTCCAAAGAAGGGGCACAGGCACGGGCCTTTGAAGGTCAGTGTCCGGCGGACTGATGCCGCCGTGCGCTTGCCAGACCGGCCTGTGCTTCCTTGTCATTCGGATTAATCGAAAGCGCCCGGCGAAAATAGCCGATCGCCAGATCATTGCTTTGCGCGACGCCGTTACCGCTGTGGTAATAGATGCCCGCGTTATAACAGCCATTGCCGTTTCCGGCATCGCAAGCCCTGACAAAGTAGGAAACGCCAGTGGCAATATTCTGCCTCACGCCACTACCCCTGGCATAGGCTGTTCCCAGATTGATGCACCCGTCCGCATCACGGGCATCGCAAGCCTTGCCGAAATAGGAAGCGGCGGTGGCGGGATTCGGCGCCACTCCGGTGCCGTTCTTATACATCGCTCCGATATTGTAGCAGGCGGCAGCATGTCCGCCATTGCAGGCCTTGGTCCAATGCGAAATTGCAGTACCGATATTTTGTGCGACCCGGTGTCGGGTTGATAGAGCTGCCCAAGGTTGAAGCAGGCGCGGATGCTGCCCCTGTCGCAGCCATGCGATAGAGGCCGGCCGCACGAACCTTGTCCTGCGTGACCCCATTGCCATTGCTGTACAACGCCCGAGCTGAGCACCTCGGCATGCGCCGTCCTGCAGCAAGTGTATTGGCGCAGTGCCGTGGCAAAATCATTGCGGTCGATAGCGTCATCGCCGGCATTGTTGGCCTGTATGGCCGTTGCGGCAGGTGCCGCGTCTGCGCTTGTCCGGCGCTCGGCCATGGCCGTTCCGCCTGTAGACAGCGCGAACGAAGCGCAGATTGCCATCAGCCAGTTTCGCGCGACGCCGGCCTGCGGGATGAAATGTCGAGCAATGGAATGTTGATTCCTGCAATCGATTGTCATGATCCACCTCCGTCCGATCTTTCGCAGAGCAGGCCGCGAATCGGCGGCATAGCTCGATTGAGCAATCTAATAACAATTATCTTGTCAAAAGCAAATGCTTTCGCTATGGGCAAGCTGAACAGGATTCATATCGTCAGAAGGATGTGATCGATGAACAGCCAAAAACCAGGCGATCGACTGGCGCAAAGGGCAGCTGCGGTCCTGTTGGTCGCCTTTGCCCTGCTCTCGTCGTCAATCGCTGTCAGCGCGCCGCCACGAGGTGGAGGTGACGTTTTCAGCGCATCCAGAGCGGCACCGGCGCAAACCGATGCTGCGGCTTGCCGTGACCCCCAGATTGCCAGAATCGAGCAGGAGACGGGAACCCAGGCCAGGGTTTTCGATTATCGGGCCTCGGGCACTGCTAGTGGCGAACTTGGCGGCGCGCTGGAGGCCAGGGGGCTGGTCGAACATACGGGTGTTTGCCGGGGCAAACCCAACGCGCTGGTGATGTTCATCGATAATGCCAAGGTTGCCATGGTGGACGATGTGACCAACGACTATTTCGCCAGCTCGGCGGGCGGGCGCCCTCCTGCTGGATCAAACAGCGGCGGAACCTATGGTGAAAGACCAGGCTATGACAGTGGCCGGTCAACAGGCCGGGGTGATTCTGATCCCGAACTGGCCGCCATGCGCCGACAGGACGACGCAGCGTTAGTGGGCAGGTGCGGCACGGTCTACCAGCAGAAAGGCAACTTCGGTGGTTTTCCCTCTTGCCTGTCCGACCGCGCTACCGGCTACTGCAATGACAATCGCCGCGAACCGGCATGCATTGGGATAATTGCGCAGGCGCAGGACACAATACCAATACGGCCAGGGTCAGCCGCTGGGAGCAGTGCCTGCGCTGGCTATAACACACCAGGCGGCAGCGGCACGGTGCTTCAGGAGGAGTGGCAACGAACCGGAACGTTGGCAGACCGGCAGTCCCATCGGACGGCGCTGCGGATCCGCGCTACGACAAACCCTCCCCCACCGCTGCAAGGGCGCGCTCTCCGCCAACCCGCAGCCGCCCGTTCGCCTGAACGGAAACACCAGCGCCAACACCAGACGGGTGCCGCCAAACAACTTGATTACCGTCAGCACAAGTGTTCCGACAAGGGATGAAAGATCAGGCAAGATTTACAGCGCTAATATTGATATAGTTGTCGATAACAACCTCCCGATTAACCTTCCTGTGAATGTTAACCTGAAACGGGATGGAATCAGTAAATGGAAGGCGGCTCGGGGGCAACTGGTTCGCCAGAAGACCACCAGCAGTCGCGGCGCGTTCTTGTTGGAGTCAATCTCCGACAATGGCATAGATTTTCAACCCGTGAACAAGACGATTTCGTTTTAGAAAGAGCTGATCGCGCCCGGAATACGAAGTGAAAACAGCGTTTAGGCGGTCGATCCATTACTCAGTTCAATCGCTGGAAGGGCTGCCAGATGAATCTTTCAAAACGCATCCTGGCGATTATTCTGGCGGGCATCCCGTGCTCCGTCAGTGCAAGCCACGAGTGGTCGTCTCAGCAATATGTGACCGGCGCTGGCGCAAAGACTTGCGCCAGCTTCATCCAGCAGGCCGGTCGAATGGCATCGCCGATCCGGCGTCGCTGCAATGGGTGATGGGCTATCTCGCCGGTCGCGCGACCGCGCCGAATGCATGGCATCGTCCATTTGCAGGTCCCGAGGGCATTGCACGTGATGTTCTGACTTATTGCCGGGCGCACCCGGCAAGCCAACTCGGCGACGCAGCGGCCAGTTTCTTCGAGCGCACCAGACGGTGCCGCGCAGTGCGCGGTTGCCGCTAGAAATTTTTTGAGGTGAAGTCTGTAATGAGTATTGGGCTGACAACCTCAGCAATTACCCCCAACAATTCCTGCGGCGCGATTATCACGCATCGCCGTCGTCGGCCGCGACAGTTGTGGCATTTACAACCGCGAATCGCCTGACGCATCGCTGTCTCCCGCCAGGAAGACTGAATCAATCAGGCCGCAAATGTCGAGGGTTGTTGGAGGTGCCCAGGTGCGAGCGTTTGGCGAAGTGGGTGATCTCGCGCAAATTCCGCCGCATGCGGCGGAATTCTCCGCTTCTAGTGGCGGTGATTTCGGCGTGCCCGTCTCATTCTCGGTGAAATGGAAAATATCTCACCGCAATAAACCGCCTGATGTTGGCGTGCGGAGCCTTCTCTATGCTTCCGTAGCCGTCTCTATCCTTATCACGGTCATTGTATCCGATTGAACGCTAGAGCCAGATGACCGTAAAATGCACTTGCAACGCTCATTTTGTTTGCCAATTGTTCTTCCAAGGGGGTGCCAACGACTGTCAGAGAATGGAAGCAAATCCCATGTCGAACCTTGAAAGAATCATCCGCCTGAAAACCGTATTGGCCCGCACTGGGCTGTCCCGCTCCACCGTGTATCGCAAGATCGCCGAGGGCACTTTCCCCCACCAGGTCAAAATCAGCGTTCATGGCACCGGCTGGCGGGAGTCCGCTGTGAACCGCTGGATCGATGATCCGGTAGCATTCCGTGACGAAGGCGTTGCGCGGTGACAACGTCACCGCCAGTTGACCCAATTTGCGTCAGGATCAACGACGCCGCTCGCATGATCGGCGTCGGGCGCACCAAGCTCTACGAACTGATCGCGGGGGGTGAGGTCGAGACGGTGAAGCTGGGCAAATCCACCCGTGTCATCACCGCCAGCCTCCACCGTCTCGTCATGCAGCAGCGCGGGCCGGAGTAGGCTCGCCTGCTGCTTCGGCTGTATGATGGGCTATGCTGGTCGGCCCACCATCCAAATGCCGTGCCCACCGCGCCATCAGATCACGGCGCTTTTCCAGAAAATCCGTCCGGCGATAGGCGGCCTCGACCTGATTGGTCAATTTATGCGCCAGCGCTTTGTCTGCAACTTCCTTCGGGAAATCGGTTTTCTCTGCCGCCCAATCGGTGAAGGCGGAACGGAAGCCGTGAACGGTCACACCCTTGATGCCGCCATCACGCAACAATTTGGTCATGGTCATATCGCTCATGGGCTTTTCGCCGTCAGGGGAAAATACCAGTCCGGTATCGTTGGCGCGTTCATTCCAGCGCCTGCGCAGCAATGCTAAGGCTGGTGCTGACAATGGCACGACGTGGGTTTCTTTTGCCTTCATCCGCTCGCCGGGAATGGTCCAGATGGCTTTGTCCAGATCGAACTCGGTCCACACCGCAAAGCGAGTCTCGTTTGACCGCACAGCGTTGTAGATGGTGAAGCGCAGCGCATCCCGGCCAGTCGTCGGTGATGCGGTCGCCAGCGTTTCCATGAGCGCGGGCACGTCGGCAAAGGGCATGGCTTCTAGATGGACGCTCTTGCCGGTCTGGCGCGGCAAGCCCTTGCGAACCGAACGCAAGGACGCTTCTTCCTCCCGCCAGCCCTTGATATGCGCGAAGTCCAGCACTGAGCCGATGCGCTGAAGAAGGCGGCGGGCCGTTTCTGGTATTTCGAGCCAGATGGGCGACAGGACCTCGACCACGCACGCGCTGTCCACTTGATCGACCGGCTTGGTTCCAATCTGTGGGAAGACATGATTTTCAAAGCTGGAAATCCAGTTTGCATAGCGCCGATTTTTCCACCCCTCCTTCAGTGCATCGTAGCAGTCGCGGGCAGCGGTCTCGAAGCTCGGCATGACTTTGCGTGCCTTGCGCCGTTCGGCGACTGGATCGGTCCCCTCGCGCACCTGACGACGCAATGCCGCTGCCGCATCGCGGGCCTCTGCCAGCGATACCTCCAGCGCTGATCCCAGGCCGTAGTCACGCCGCCTGCCGTTGCGCTGCATTCGTAGCACCCAGGTTCGCGCGCCGCTGTCTTTCACCAGCAAGCACAAGCCCCGGCCATCGACATGGCGACCGGGTTTTGCATTTTTCACCTTCAACGTCGTAAGTGCCATTGGTTCGAGTCCCTGTCAGGGAATTTCAGGCGTCTGTTCCCACATTCTGACGCCTGAAACGGTCCCACATTCGTTCCCACATTTCGGCGGGATTTCAGGCAAATGGGAGCGACCGACCGCGAACACCTTACAAGACAAATCGCTGATTTTACAGGGTAGGTAGAGACGCACCGGCATTGCCTGAGACGAAAGTTCTACGCCTCTTCTGGGCACCATTTT
>JADKHG010000011.1 GCA_016721875.1 Sphingomonadales bacterium
CCGTCTTGTTGATCCGACCGATGACGAGCTGGTTGCTTATGAGCTGAAGGCTGCCCGCAAAAAGGTTGGCTCTAAGCAGCGCCAGGCGCTCGGTTTGCGGTTCAAGGGCGATGTCGTCGATCTGGATGGGCCGGAGGCTGCCTTGTCGCTCAAAACCCTCCTTAAGGCGTGCAGGCGTGGCAGCTACGGCCGTTTGGATGCTTTGGCCCTCCGGAACATTGCCATGCTGCGTGTTGCCTATGATACCGGGCTACGCCGATCGGAGCTGGTGCGGGTCGAAGTGGCGCACATCGAGGGACCAGATTCCGATGGGGCAGGGCGGTTGTTCATTCCGTTCAGCAAGACTGACCAGGAGGGGGAAGGGGATTATGCCTTTCTCTCGCCGGCGACGATGTCGGCGCTCAAAGACTGGCTAAGCGAAGGGCGTCTCAAAACCGGTCCGGTCTTTTGCCAGATCAAAACGCATTTTGATGGCTCAATTGCCATGATCTGCAAAAATGCGCTGCATCCGAATTCGGTTGGCGAGATCTATAAACGGCTCGTTCGCACCGCGCATGAGCGCGGTTTGTTGGGGCAGATGGGAGAAGTTGAGCTTGAGCGGGTGGTCAAGAGCATATCAAGTCATTCGATCCGTGTAGGTGTCGCACAGGACAATTTTGCGGCCGAGGAAAGTTTAGGGGCCATCATGCAAGCCTACCGGTGGAAGGATCCTCGAACAGTGCTCCGCTATGGAGAGAAGCTTGCGGTGCGCGGAGGGGCGAGTGCGAGGATGGCAAAGCGTTTCGCTCAGTGAGCCAGCGGCTTGACATTGTGTCGACGTGTCGACACATGTTGCGAACACTGAGTCGACTCGAAGGAAGAGTTAATGCCGGAAGGTCAGGGTTCACAAATTGTCGGTTTTAGGCTCGACACTGAACTTGCACGCAAAGTGAAGGCAGAGGCAGGCCGTCGAGGTATTCGTTTGAACGTTTTGTTTGAAGAGCTGTGGGCCGGTTACGAGAAGCAGGCCAAGGCTGTGCCAAAGAAATGATTATCCAGACGGAACGCGACCTGATCGCCTTGGCGCTGGCGCTTTTGCCGCCGCGATTAACAATAACGGCAGTGGAGCAGGCTGCTTGCAGGGGCATACGGCCATATCGAAATGTTAGCGTCACGAACGAAGTTCGCGCCAGTATCTTAAGCGGCAATGATCCGCTAGGGAGATGCTTTTGCGCGCGTTAGATCAGCAGCCGTTCGCCGGGCAGATGGGGCGACTTACACGCCAGCCCCCATAATTGCTTCTATGACCGCATGGGCGGCCTCAGAAGGTGAGCCAACTCGCGTTGTTGACGCTGGTGCTGGGTCTGGACGCTTTTACTTGCTGCAGGTCTGCTGTTCCCAAGGCGCATGGTGGCTATCGAATATGATCCAGTTGCCGCCTTACTCCTTCGCGCCCATCTGACTCTTCTCGGGTTGATTTGTCGGTCGACTATTATGGTTGAAGATTATCGACTTGCATCGGTTCCAAAAATTGAGGGCAAGACGCTATTCATCGGCAACCCGCCTTATGTTCGGCACCATCTGATCGACGAAAGTGCCAAACAGTGGTTCGGCGAGGTAGCTGCGAGTTATGGCGTGAAAGCTAGCAAGCTCGCAGGGCTGCATATCCACTTTTATCTTCGCACACTCCAGCTCGCCCAGCCCGGTGATTACGGGGTATTTATTACCTCCTCTGAATGGCTCGATGTGAACTATGGATCAGCTCTGCGAAAGTTGCTCGCAAGCGAACTAGGGGGCGTCGCGCTTCACGTTCTTGATCCCGCAGCCATGCCTTTTGCCGACGCAATAACCACAGGCGCGATAACTTGTTTTCGCGTTGGTCGGCGTCCAAAACAATTCAGGGTTCGAGCGGTAGAATCGCTGGACCAGCTTAATGGGCTTTCGTCTGGACGATTGGTGCCTTGGGCGACGGTTGAAGCTGCCAATCGATGGTCCATTATTATCCGTCCGGGGCCAGCGGTCCCCTGCGGGCTATATCGAACTGGGCGAACTTTGTCAGGTACATCGAGGCAGCGTCACAGGACACAATGACATATGGATCGCCGGAGACCATACCACTGCACTTCCGTTGGACGTGCTCACCCCCACAGTCACCAAAGCTCGTGACCTTATTCGTGCGGGAGACAACCTCATCGATGATATGGAACTTCGTAAGGTTGTGGACCTTCCGGCGGATCTTGACGAGTTGCCTGCGGCGACGCGTGCCAGTGTCAAAAAATTTCTGGTTTGGGCTAAGAAACACGGTGCCGATAAATCCTATACGGCGCGCAACCGCCGTGCTTGGTGGTCGATAGGACTTAAAGCTCCGGCGCCGATCATATGCACCTATATGGCGCGCCGTTCACCTGCCTTCGTCCGAAATCTCTGTGAGGCACGGCACATCAATATTGCTCATGGCCTACCCGCGTGATCCTGCGACGGCTTCGCAGCTCGATCTGTTAGCTGGATGGCTCCGCAAAAATGTCAGCGTCGAAAGTGGGCGAACCTATGCAGGTGGTTTGACGAAGTTCGAGCCCAAGGAAATTGAGCGGATTGCTGTGCCTAGACTTGAAAATATGCCAATATGAAATCACCGCCTCAATGGACGGAGGCCGAGCTGACTGTCGAGGCCAGCAAATCGCGTCAGCTTTTTATTGACGAGCGATTGAAGGAACCTTTGGAACGCTGGATCTCTACCTTTGCAAAATATGAGATGCAATTTCAGCGCCTTTTTAATGAATATGGTGTCGCTAATCCGTCATCGTTAACTCCCGAACAGCTAGCGGCAGTTTTCAGGGATCAGCTTGGCGACGCGCTGCGTTATTTGGCTGGGCCGCCAATCTCAGCCGATGACTTAAAAGTCCTTGCGGACGCGTCGCTCGCCCCCGGCGTGATCGCAGCAAACCCAGACCAGGCACAGCGAATACTCGATACGATATTGATCGCAGTCGATCCTTTGCGCTTTCCGTGGATTGCTGAGGATCGCGAGCCAACGGCTGAAGAGCGGACAGTGGCGATTGTAGCGAGCGCAGCCCTAATCACAGCGCAGCGTGTGTCTACTGATCGGCGTAACCTTGGAAAGGAAGCGCAGGAATCGGCAGTGAAGGCGTTTCTTACCGATATGGGGTTCAAGAATGCGGGTACGCGGGTCATTAACACTCTCGCTGATGCCCCCGAAAAGGGCGAATTCTGTGGGGAAGCGTTGGTAGGAAGTAGGAAGGCAGATATTCCGGTTCGTTTGTTCGATGGTCGCCTTATGCCGATAGAGTGCAAGGTCTCCAACAGCGCCACCAACAGTGTTAAACGCATCAACAATGATGCAGCCGTGAAAGCCGGAATTTGGCATCGAGAGTTCGGTACCAACCAGATCGTACCTGTTGCGATGTTGTCCGGCGTATTCAAGGTCCGTAATCTGAAGCAAGCACAGACTGGCGGCCTTACACTGTTTTGGGCGCACGATCTGGCCCGAATGCAAGAATTTGTCGAGAGTACTAAGACCGGCTAACGATCGCAATTCTAATATGTTGGGGCAATCGTATCCGGTCTTGGTTGCCCCTTTCATTGTTGCAACGTGTACCATATTTTGTTCCAAACGATGGGAATGTCGTCGATTCGGCCCCTGCCATTGTCAAACTGCGAGACGCTCGCAGAGATGTTGGTGTCCGGCAGGGAGGCTTTTGCTTGGTGTCACGAATGTGGGCTGCAGCGGCAGATTGACATTGAGCAACTGTCCGCGAGGGTAGGGGAACAATATTCCCTCATCAATCGCCGAAGCCCTTGCCCTGAATGCGGCGCTTGGATGCGCTTTCATTATCGACAGGCTGCCTTATACCCGATGTGGGAGCATATCGCATTCTCCGGCGATTTTCTTTGGGAACGCGCAGCTGCTTCTGTCGGCAGAAAAACACTCAATCTCCCAAAGGATGCTCGCGCAGCTTAATCGTTCGACTTTCGTTCTCTCTTAGCGTTGTTTAGCGTACCATCAACGCTCTGCCCTCAACAGCGAAATCGCCAGCATGGTCTGGTCTGGCGATCATTGGGATATCGAGACCAAGGACGGGCACAAGGACAGCGCTCATGTCGCGATCATGGCGACAGGCGTGCTGCATCATCCAAAGATTCCCGATATAAAGGGGCTCGAAAGCTTCGCCGGTCGCGCGATGCATACAGCCCAGTGGGATACTGCCATCGATCTGACCGGTAAGAGCATAGGCGTGATTGGAAACGGGTCGACCGGCGTGCAGATGGTTACCCATCTCGGCAAGCATGGCCATGATATTGTCCATTTCCAGCGGTCTCCGCAATGGATCATGCCACACCCCAATTTCGAATATAGCGAAGAAGACAAGGCGAGGTTCCGCGCCAGCGTCGAGGCCATGATGCCATTCGCTATGACGAGACCTATTGAGCCAATATCCGCCGTTTTTACTTCGGGCATCACCGATTTTGATAGCCCGCAGATCCATGAGATTGAGGAGATTTGCCGCAATTTCCTGGAAAACGCGGTCGTCGATCCGGTGCTGCGTGAGAAGTTGCGCCCCACCTATAAGGCCGCGTGCAAGCGGCTTATCTATTCTTACGATTATTACAGCGTCGCCCAGATGCCCAATGTCGAAACCATCGTTTCCGGTATCAAGGAGATCGTACCCGAAGGAGTGATCGACAATGACGGTATATTGCACCCGCTCGACATATTGGCGCTGGCAACCGGCTTCCATACCGATCGCTTTGTCCGCCTGATCTCGATCAAGGGCCTGAACGGCCGCGATATTGAGGATGCTTGGGCGGAACGCTGTGCCGCCTATGGCCATCTCCATCCCCGATTTCCCGAACCTTCTCTTCAACGGGCCAAGTTCGCCTGTAGGAAACTTCTCGTTGATCGACGTAGCCGAACGGCAATGGGGATATGTCGCGCAACTTCTGGATCGGTGTCGAGCAGCAACGCCAGCGGCATTGTTGCCAGCAAGGCAGCCTTGACGATTATGAAGATCGTCGGATAAAGGCCGCAAAGGCAACGATCTTTGGATCAGGCTGCACAAGCTGGTACCTAGACAAGACCGGCGTTCCTGATCACCTGGCCCTGGGATTATGATGCCTTTGCCGACGCCATGGCAAAGCCCGATTTTGATGCTTTCGATATGGTATAAAACAGGGGCCTAGTGCCCCTCAATACCATTCCAGCCATTTGCTGTGTCGATCCGCGCTTCCGGTTTGCGTCCCGTTTTCGCCAATAGGTGAAAGCTCAGCCGCTCGTCCGCAGGGATCGGGCGGGCGATTTCGTAAACCCGGTCATATTCGCTATGGGCGATTTTCCAGCCGTCCGCAGTCCGCACGTAGCGATCGCGGTAGATCGCGGTTCCGATCGTGTCTTCCTGCCGAATCGGATCGATGAACCGATCCTCGAGATACCATGTGCCCTCGGCACTGTCGGGTCCGGTAAAGCCGATCTCCGGGCAATGGCCGGGATGCTGGGCAACAATATCGCTGTTGAATGCACTGCCGATAAAATCGACCATGTTCTGCCGCCCCTGAAGCTTCGCGCGGTAGCCGCCTCCGCGATAGTCAATCGTCACATCCTCAGTGAACACGCTGGCCAATTCAAGCTCGTTTCCGGTATCGATCGAACGGAAATAGCGGTGCTTGAGTTGTTTGATATCCTCAACGTCAGAGAGTTGCTGGAGGGTGAAGGGCATTATGCGGCCTCCCCGAAACTGGCGGGGGGATCGCCCATCACGGCGACCGTTGTGGCACCCGCATCATCGACCGAATGGATCAGGCAGGAAAGCCGCCGCGAACGCGTTTCGGCGATCCACCAGCGGCCATCCTGCTTCACATAGACATCGTCATATTCTACGCCCATCTGCGTCAGCGTCTTGGTCGCCAAGTTGATGTTATGAAAGAATAGCGACCACTGCCCCGTCGCGCGGATATCGCTTTCGAAAGTCACGATGCCGTTCGCACCATGGTGGATATCGAATATCCCCGGCGCAGCCCATTTGGGAATAGATGGCGACAAAATCGTCACGATTGTCGAACGGCGGGAAGCCGTCATAGGCAATCACCGCGCCAGTCGGCAGCAGGCAGTCGCGAACGGATTCAGGATCCTTGCTGTCGCAGGCGCGAAGGTAGCGCGCCTTGAGGTCGCGGATAGCGCGATCATCCTCCAATCTCTGCAATCTTTCTTCGATTCCCATCCCGCTTTCTCCTTTGCGTAGAGAATGAAGTCAGTTATTACGCAAATCAAGGTTTAATGGAGGAACAGATGCGCTTTCAGGGTAAGCAGGTTTTGGTAACTGGCGCGGCTTTGGGGATTGGCAGGGCAACCGCAATCCGCTTCGCCAGCGAAGGCGCCTCGGTGACCATCGGCGATGTCAACGAAGCGGGCTTGCAGAAAACCGCAGAGATGATGGACAGCGCCCGCGTATCCAGCCATTCGATGCGACCGACTTTGAAAGTTGCCGCGCGCTGGTCGCCGCTGCTACGACCGACGGCCTCGACGTGCTCTGCAACATATCGGGCATGCTCAAATGGGGACCGAGCATCGATTTTGCCGTCGAAGACTTCGAACGCATATTGAAGATCAACACCACAAGCGTCTTCGTATTGTGTCAGGCCGCGCTCCCCCACCTGATCAAGAGTAAGGGCAATATCGTCAACACCGCGTCGACCGCTGCCTTGCAGGGCATCGCTTACACCATCGCCTATTCGGCATCGAAGCATGGCGTCGCCGCGATCACCAAGGGGCTGGCAGTCGAGTTTGCGGCAAAAGGTGTCCGCATCAACGCTATCTGCCCAGGACATGTCAACACGCCGATGGGCAATTCGGCCCCGCCAGGGGCGACGTCAATTGGGATCTGGTGATGCGCAACGCGCCCAAGCTCGAAAACGGCAGTTGCGAGCCGGAGGATATCGCTGCACTCTTTGCCTATCTGGCAAGCGAAGAGGCACGCAAGATCACTGATCACTGTTCACCATCGACGGCGGGCAGCTGGCGGGATAGGCATTGGGACAAGGATAAGGAGAGAGGAAATGACGACGATACAGTTGGAGAAGATGTCAGAGCATGTCGGCACCGAGATGCTGGGACCGATCTGAACAATCTAACCGACGGCGACGTCGCGGCAATCAAGGCAGAGCTTGCGGCACGCGGTCTTGTAGTGTTTCGCGACCAGCAGATTGATGAACAGGGGCACATCGATTTCGCGCGCAAGATCGGACCAATCGTCGTGAACAACTATTTTCCGGAGAATGGCAAATTCCCGGAAATTGCCGAAGTCCGCAAGGCAGAGACGCAATTGGCGAATATCGGCGGCGGCTGGCACACTGACCACAGTTACGACCAGATTCCCGCGATGGGATCGATCCTGGTTGCGCGCGAGCTCCCACCTGTGGGTGGCGATACGCTATTTTCCAGCATGGCGGCTGCTTATGAATCACTTTCAGACGGGTTGAAGGCGACGCTGGAAACTTTGCGTGCGGTGCACACCGCAGACCATATTTACGGGCCGCAGGGCTTCCTCAGCAATTCTGATCAAGGATCTGATCTTAAAGGCCGGGAACTCAAGACACATGTGGTGCACCCTCTGGTGATCCGCCATCCAGATACGGGGCAGAAACTGCTCTATGTCAATTCCGCCTTCACGACGCATATCGAAGGCTGGAGCCGCGACGAAAGCCTTGCACTCCTCAACTATCTTTACTCGGTTGGAATACAGGATGAATTCCAGTGCCGCCTGAAATGGCAGCAGGGCACGGTTGCCATGTGGGACAACCGATCGACCTGGCATTATGCGCTCAACGATTATCATGGCCACCGGCGGCTGATGCACCGGATTACGATCGACGGCGTGCCTATCCACTGAACCCGAGCAAAGCCTGTGCACCTTCGCTGCCGTCGAGCGGGGCGTTCACGCGCCGCTCGACACGCCAGCCGCCGTCCGTGCGGACCAGTTCCCAGCGATTGGCGGATACGCGCCAGACTTCGAAGCCCGACGG
>JADKHG010000012.1 GCA_016721875.1 Sphingomonadales bacterium
CGCCATGCGTGCCGAATATCCGGTATTGGTCCTGCTTGCTGCAGTCGGCATGGGGATCATGGTTTCGGCAACCGATCTGCTGACGCTTTATGTCGGGCTCGAACTCAACAGTCTTGCGGCCTACGTGCTTGCTAGCTTTGCTCGTACCGATGGGCGTTCTGCAGAAGCGGGGCTGAAATATTTCGTACTTGGCGCGCTTGCCAGCGGCATTTTGTTGTACGGCATGTCACTAATTTACGGCTTTACAGGTTCGACCGATTTCCACGCAATTGGCAATGCAATGAGCGGCGAAATAGGCATCGGTCTGTTGCTCGGCCTTATCTTCGTGCTGTCAGGCCTAGCATTCAAGATCAGCGCCGCCCCGTTCCATATGTGGACCCCCGACGTTTACGAAGGCGCGCCTACGCCAGTCACAGCATTTTTTGCCAGCGCACCCAAGGTCGCTGCAACTGCACTTTTGATCCGCATTACCATCGAAGCATTCGGCAATCAGATCGCTGCGTGGCAGCAGATCATCATTGTCGTCTCGCTGATGTCGATTATCATCGGTGCCGTTGGCGCAATCGGTCAGCAAAATCTGAAGCGGCTGCTCGCCTATAGTTCGATCAACAATGTCGGCTTCATGCTGATAGGTTTGGCGACCGGTACCGAACAGGGCATCGCTGGAATGCTGGTCTATCTTGCCATCTATGTGTTGATGACGCTCGGCGGCTTCATCTGCCTGATGCAATTGAAAGGCAGCGACGGCACGATGAAGGAAAATATGTCCGATATCGCCGGGCTATCGAAAACCCGTCCCGCCTTGGCAGCGGCTTTTGCGGTTTTCATGTTCAGCCTTGCCGGTATTCCGCCATTATTCGGTTTCTGGGGAAAGCTGGTTGTGTTCAACGCCGCGGTTGCCGCAGGGCTGTTTCCATTGGCGGTGATCGGTATTGCCGCATCGGTCATTGGCGCTTTCTATTATCTGAAGGTCGTCAAGACGATGTATTTCGACGACGGTGATGACGACATGATTGTAGAGGCCGACGACAAGGCGTTGGGCTGGATCGGCGGAGCGCTGGCTTTGGCGGTTTCGCCGCTTGGTTATCTCTCCATACCATTCCTGTCTGCTGTGACATTGCAGGCGGCAAGGTCGCTGTTCTGAACCATTTGATCGAACAGGTTGCATTGACCGGGTCGACCAACGCCGACCTGTTGATCCGTGCTGCGCAATCTGCACCCGAAGGATTGTGGCTGCGTGCCGATGCGCAGGATAGCGGACGGGGTCGGTTGGGCCGGCGATGGATGAGCGAACCGGGCAATGTATTCGCCAGCACCATCGTCCGACTGCGTCCGACCGATCCGGCCTCCTCAACGCTAGCCTTTGTCGCTGGATTGGCTGCACATGAAACGCTGCGCCAGATCGCACCGGAATTCGCAATCCAACTTAAATGGCCCAACGACATTTTGACAGCGAATGGTGCGAAATTGTGCGGCATCTTGCTTGAGAGAATTGGCGACGCGGTCATTGCAGGCTTCGGCATCAATCTGGCACACCACCCGGATACACTTGACAGACCAGTGTCCGATTTGCGCAGCTTTGGGAGCGAATCCGCCAGAGGCTCAAGCAGTAACCGAAATGCTTGCCGATAATTTTGCACGTTGGCTGCATCTTTGGCGCAACACGCCGTTGGACAATGTGTTGCGTGCATGGGATGCAGCGGCGCATCGTCATGGGTCGGCGCTGTCGGTGCATCAGCCTGATGGTGGCAAGTTGGATGGACTTTATGTTGGTCTGGAACCGGACGGTGCGCTGCGGCTGCGCTTGGCGGACGGACAAATCCGTGCCATCCACGCTGCGGATGTTTTTCTGATCTGAACCGTCAACAGACGCGGATCGAACGGAGTATGATTGAATGTTACTCGCAATCGATAACGGGAACACCAATGTCAAATTCGCGCTGGTCGGTAACGATGGGGTGATCCTGCAGCGTTGGCGGATTGCGACCGATACCCGGCGGACAGCGGACGAATATGCAGTCTGGCTCGATCAGTTGCTGCGCGCATGGAGGGGTATAGCCGCGGCGATGTTCATGACGTGATCATTGCTACCGTTGTTCCGCGCGCGCTTCACAATCTCCAACTATTGTCGCAGAAATATTTCGGAACCGACGCGTTGATCGCTGGCAAGGCTCCGGTTGAATGGGGGATATCTCTGAAGGTTGATGAGCCACGGGCTTTGGGTGCGGACCGCGCCGTCAACGCGATTGCCGCTCAGGAGTTGATCCCCGATAGCGCAAAAATCGTGGTCAGTTTTGGCACGGCAACGACATTTGACCATATTGGCGCCGACGGAGCCTATCTGGGCGGCAGCATTGCCCGGGATCAACCTGTCGCTCGATGCGCTGTACAATGCAGCAGCGATGCTCCCCCGGATTGCGATTGAACCGCCGCCAACCGACAGCGTGATCGGGCGCGACACCGTAGGCCAGATGCAGATTGGTATCTATTGGGGCTATGTCGGGTTGATCGAAGGATTGCTTGGGCGAATGAAGGCCGAAATCGCCAGTTCAGTCAAAATCATCGCAACCGGCGGATTAGCACCACTGTTTCAGCAGCATAGCCATCTATTTGACAGTGTTGAACCCGATTTGACACTGCGCGGGCTTGCCAAGCTCTATGCAAACCGCGAAGGCGGGGCATGACAAAACCTGGTAACGAATTGCTTTTCCTCGCCCTTGGCGGGTCGGACGAGATTGGAATGAACGTCAATCTCTATGGCTGCCAGGGCAAATGGGTCATGGTTGACCTTGGCCTGACCTTTGGCAGCGCCGATTATCCCGGCACCGAACTGGTTCTGCCCGATCTGGAATTTATCGAAGACCGCGCGGATGATTTGCTCGGCATCGTGCTGACTCATGGGCACGAAGATCATATTGGCGCAGTGCCATACCTAGCCGCCGACCTCGGTGTTCCACTTTACGCCACCCCTTTCACGGCTCAGCTAATTAGAGGGAAGCTGGAGGAGCAGGGGATCGCCGACGAAGTCGATCTGCGCATCATCCCGATGGAAGGCGAGCTTGACCTTGCGCCTTTCCATTTCCGCTTCATGCCGCTGGCGCATTCCATTCCAGAAATGAGCGCCCTTGTTATCGACACGCCCTATGGCAAGATTTTCCACACCGGTGACTGGAAGCTCGACGAGCAGCCGGTGATTGGCAAACCATCGACTGCTGCGCAGTTAAAGGCGGTCGGAGATGAAGGCATATTGGCGCTGGTCTGCGATTCGACTAATGCCTTTAACAATGAAGACAGCGGCAGCGAAGGCAGCGTAAAGGCTGATTTGTTGAAAGCGGTCAATGCAGCGCGGGGTAGGGTTGTCGTCACCACCTTTGCATCCAACGCCGCACGATTGCAGACGCTGGCCGAAGTCGCGCACGAGGCGGGACGCAAATTGTGTATCGCGGGGCGCTCGCTCAACCGCATCATTCAGGCTTCACAGGCCACGGGTTATCTGAAAAACATTCCTGAACTGGTTGATATGGAGGCGGTTGACGCCCACCCGCGCAATCAGGTGATGGTGTTGGCAACCGGCGGGCAGGGAGAAGCACGAGCGGCGCTCGCGCGGATCGCCGAAGGCAATCATCCGGTGAAACTGGAAGAAGGCGACACCGTCATCTTCTCGTCAAAGCAGATACCCGGCAACGAAGTCGCCATTGGCCGGATCATGAACCGTCTTGCGCGGCAAAATATCCTGACTGTTACCGAAAAGCAGGCGCATGTGCATGTTTCGGGCCACCCCGGTCGACCAGAGCTTGCGGAACTTTATGACTATATCCGTCCGCAAATCCTGCTGCCAGTGCATGGCGAGCGGCGTCATATGGCTGAACAGGCGCGGTTCGGGCTGTCTGAGGGAATCCCGCAGGCCATTGTCCAGTCTAACGGCGATGTAATTCGGCTTGCACCCAAAGGACCCGTCAAAATTGGCGAGGAACGCACCGGGCGGCTTATCTTGGACGGTGACGTGATTATTCCCGCGGACGGAGACACCATCAACCAGCGCCGCCGCCTGTCGTGGTATGGGATTATCAACATCGCGCTTGCATTGGACGGCGACAACAATCTGCTTGGCGATCCTTATATCCGACTGCACGGCGTACCGATCGAGGATGAAATCGATTCCTTCTTCGATGAAGCGAGCAATGCAGCTGTTAAGGCGGTCAAAGACTGGCGTGGTGATCTGGATGATTTGCGCGAAAAAGTGCGTCTCGCGGTGCGTCGCGTCGCGACAAGCTGGACTGGCAAGAAACCGATTGTTGATGTGCTTGTGGTGGAGACTGCATGAACTGGTCGTCGATTATCGCAATCTATTTCCTGTTTTGGATATTGAGCGCGTTTCTGGTTTTGCCTTTCGGCGTCAAGACGCATGACGAACTGGGAATCCCGAAGGTTGCAGGGCAGGCTGACAGCGCCCCCGGCAATTTTCGTCCCGGACGTGTCATCTATCGAACGACGATCGTGGCGAGCCTTCTGTTCGGCCTGTTTTACGCCAATTATGTCAATGGTTGGATCGACCGCCACAGCTTTGATTTCTTGCTGCAAAAGGGCAGCAATAGCGCGCTTAACCTGCGCAGCCGCTCAATAGCCTGCGCCAGCGCAACATAGAGTTTGCCGACGTCCGATGACAGCAGCGTGACGCCGATGGAATTGCCGTCGCGGGTGCTTAGAAGAACCCTCATCATCGATTCAAAATCATGGATATAGCGGTTCACATGATCGCGGAATTCACTGTCATTGTCGTAATGATTGGCAATGATCTTGGTTTCACCACTATCGAGCAGTCGTACCGCGCGCCGGGTAAAGACGCCGCGATCGCCCTTCAGATAGGCGGCCCAGGATGTGTCGGTTACTTCGTTCGACAGGATTTTGGCGACGTCGATTGATGAGGAATTGAGCGACTCAGTGAGCAGCGCCATCCGCCGAGTGAAAGTTTCTTCGTCAAGGCCATCAAACTGGCCGCGCGCGTCAGCGATGCGGCGTTCCAAATTGGCGGTCATGTCATCGAGCGACCGAAGCTGCGCACTGATCTGCTTCGAAGCATCGGCCGTGAAGTCGAGGTTGCGTTCTACCGAGTCTCGCATCAGCGCATTGATGTCAGTGATCTGAGCTTGCACCGCCTCCGACAACACCGTCTGATTCTGCTCGCTCATTTTTCTGGCTACACCGGCCAATTCTTCATCGAGAATCTGCTTGCTGCTTTCCGCTGCCTGCCGCGTAGTTTCACGAACTCTCAGCAAAGATGTGACTAGCTGTTCGTTTGGAGAACCCGTCATCTCATCGATGAGGGCACGGGTTTGTGAAAGCGATGCGGCGAGTGCATCAGACTGTTCATGACGCTTTGAAAATTGCGTTTCGCTGTCTGCCAGCAACCGATCGAGTTCGGCGGCTTGTGTCCGCACCAAGCCGTCGACCTTGTCAATTTTTCCAAGCAATTGAGCCGCCAATTGGTCAGCTTTGACCGTTTCCTGTTCCATTGTACGGAATGCATTTTGGCAGGTTTCATATTTTTCCTGCATTCGCGAAAAGGGCCGCTGGCAGACCTTCGTCCATTTCACGCGATGCGGTATCGAGGCCAAGCATCAACTGTTCGACGCGCGACAAAAGAGCATCGGTCTCAGTGCGGTTGCCTGACAGCCGCTTCTGCAGTTCTTCGTTGCTTGTAGAAAGACTGCTCACGGCAAATGCCAGCTTTGCGATGCGATCGGTGGCATCGTCATTCAGGTTCGTGATGCGCATTTCGCATTCGTCGAGTGAGCCTCCCAAGCGCGCGACAATCGACGATAATCTTTCGTCTTCGCTTGAACTCGTTGCGGACAGCCGTTCGATCGTTGATCTTAGGTCTGCCAGTCGTGGCGAAAGCCGGGCGTCGCTGCTTTCGATCTGCGTGTTGATCAGTGAGTTTGCATCGGTGAACTCGGTCATCACCTTTTCGCTGCGCTTTTCAAGCGAGTTCATTATTTCTTGCGCAACGGTTTCAGCACGATTCAACACAGCGTCGAGAGCTGTACCCGATTTTTCAGCAAAACTGGCAATTTGGCCGGTGGTTTCCGCGGAACGCTCCGCCATTGCATCGACTTCGGTGCGCGCGTTGACCGCCTTGGAGCTGAGTTCTTCCAGCGCCGTTGCCATCGATTGAATTTGGCTCTGAGCATTATTGCCTGCGACTGCGATGTTGTTCGTTGCATCTTTTGCCGCGCTGGTGACGACAGGCAGATGATTGCGGAGCTGCTCAAGATTTGCGATAGCTGCCTCGCTGACCTGTGCGAGCAACCGCGCCTTTTCATCGGCGTCTGACAAGGCGCTACCCAGTTTTGAAGCTGCCTCGGTCAAACGATCAGCCGACTGCCGCCCCACGGAATCAATTTCGCGGGCATTTTCAGCAAGGAAGGATCGCGCAAGGGCGATTTCGCCATTCACTGTTTGCATGCGGGTGTTCAGCCGGTCGCTTTCTTGACGCATCGATTGTGAAACATCGCCAAAACGGCGCGCTTCGGCATGGCTGTTGCGCTGGGCTAGCAGCCAAAGCATTGCAATAAGAGCAACCGGTATTGACCAGGACGATATCATTTCGACCCACCGGTTGAGCGGAGGGAATGATTGAAATTCCGCCAAATTTGCCCAGACAAAAAAACCACTCCATCCGACCACGCTCAATATGGCGACGGAAATTGCGAAGATGGCCTTCCAGTTTCGGCGTTGCTGCGGTTCTTCATATTCGGACCAGTCGACGTCTGCTTCACTGTCCATTTCTAGTGTGGAGTCGTCAATTCCCGCATCAATACCGCGTGCGATCATCGGCTCTACAGCGCCAATTTCGACATCGGTGCCAGTTGAAGTGGATTCAGTGTCGCCTTCGTTGACCGAATTGCGACCGATTTCGACGATTTTGAACGAGCTGCCATAACGGAGGTATCTTATCAGCTTTTTCCACAAGAGAAACGCAAAGTTAACTCTGTTTGGTTTAAGCTGTTTTCATGGCGATGGACTATGGAGCTCTGGACAGTGCATTGAATGCAGCCGCTGGCGATGACGTCGTATTGGCGTCGGAGCTTCGCACGGCGTTTGTCGAGAGCGCCCAGCGCCAAATAAGCCTGATGGTGCGGTCGCGTTGTGATGCGAATTGGCAGTATAGCGCCATGCGGCTTAAAGGTCTTGCGGCCAGTTTTGGTGCCATCGATTTACTCGAACTGGCCGATGAGGCAATAAGCGGCGCGCCGCATGATCCGGTGGTTTTGCGTAAGCTTTCGCAAGCGTTGGATGTCATTATCACGCATTGATTCGGTAATGGATGCGAGAATTTTGCTTGGCCAATTGCAAGGCGAAGCCTAATTCCCTTCGGGCGATGTCCGAACTTCCCCAATCAAATACCGGCGACAAGGTGATCACGGCCCTGCTGTGTCTGGCAACCGGCGATGCCAGCGAAGTGGCCTTCGCACCCTGCCTTGGCAAACCGCTCATTTATCACCAAATTATGGCGTTGCAGCGGGCGGGTATCCATTCGGTAAGGATCTATGTCGAAGCGGTTTCGGGCGTTCTCCTTACAACCATAGACCTACTCCGATTCCAGGGTTTCGACGTGCGAGCCGTGCGATCGGTCGATGAACTGACAGCAACATTGGGCGAAGGTAGCCAGCTGCTCGTGTTGCAAAGCGACCTCTGGTGGCAAGCCGAATGGCTGGCCGGTATCATAAAAGGAAAGCGAAACACGGTATTCGTCCTAGCGGAGCAAACCGGAATTGAGGCGTTCGAACGCATCGATTTGAACAGCCGTTGGTCGGGTTTGGTGCTTTGCGATGCCCGCATTTTGCCTGCGCTTGGAGACATTCCCGAAGGATGGGATTTGTCTTCCCTCCTGCTTCGGCAGGCCCAACAAGCGGGCTTTGAAAATCTGATGCTGCCGCATTCGGTGCTGACCGTGGGTGAATTGCGAAAAATCGATGCGATCAAAGGCAGCTTGGCGATTGAAAATGCGGTTTCCGATGCGTTGACAGCGTCAGCGGACACTATCGATTCTCATCTGGTTATCAACGCGTTTCGGCGGCTGCGGGGATGGGGTGATCCTCAGCACTGGTCGCATCTCGCAGGGCTGTGGACGCCCCTTGCATCTGCTGGAATATCTGCGGTTTTGGCATTTTCCGGTTATCAAAGCGCCGCTTTTGGCTTTGCCTGCCTTTCCGTTTTGTCGCAGCCCATACGCAAATTTTTGAGGATGATTGGCTATCGCACGAGCGGTGTTGATCCCGTGCAGGCAATCACCAATGTGGCCTTGTTGGTTGCGCTGTATTTTTGTCTTGCGGGCTTTGGTGCCGCACCGATCCAGGCGGGCTTTCTGACGCTGGCTTTGGCGGGGATATTGCTTGGTTCTGCTGGCCGTGCTGGTGAAAAGCCTGAGACTCGTCCCTATCGTGTTTCATTGCTGTTTGTGACAGTCTTGCTGTTGATCGGCCAACTCGCGGGATATCTGGAATTTGTGATCATGTTTGTCATATTGCTGCTCATTGCCTCGTGGCTCATCCCGCTGAGGCGGGCGGGCATTCAGGCTTAAACGCAAATTAACCTCGATAAGGCTAAAAAGGCCGCTGCAGACAGGCTGCAAACGGATGCCCAATTGACCAGCGAAGAAACCGCTCTGTCGATCGAGGCGGCGCGCCGTCATTATCTTGCGACCTTGGCGTCGCGGGACGATCTTGCACATTTGCTTTTCCCGCTTTCTGGTCATCTTCCGGATGAGCGTACCCAGTCGATGGTGCGGATGAAATTATTCGAGACGATATTGTCGCTCGAGAAGGCCTTGGCGGGCGAAAATGCGTCATTAATTGTGCATTCGCGTTTTTGGGAACCACTTGTTGAAAACGGCAGCTTGCGCAATCCCGCTTTGATCGAATTCGCCTGGGCGCGGTGCATTGAGGCTGAGTTGCAGTCGCAATTGGTCGGTAAGGATATGCGGGGCGATCTGGAGCAATTGCCAGCCAGTTTGCTGGCGCACCCGGACAAGAAAATCGCAGAGCTTGCCCGCGCATTGTTGGTGGCGCAGCACAAAATCCACGATCCCTCAGCGGCACTTTGGAGCGAAATGCCGGTCGAATTGCTGTTTCAAATTTCCCAGATGATGGCATATGTTGCCCAATCAGATGACGTTGATGTAGCCTTGAATGCGCTGTGCGTCGGGCATGACGAGGCGCAGTCTGTTGCCGGATTGGCGCGCAAACTTTCTTTCTGCCTAGACATCGAAAGCAGGGCCCAAACGCGCAGTCCGGCGTTGTCGGGCATTCCCATCTTCTTGGCTTCGCTCGAATATGTCACCGGAATTGCCTATGACCGGATTTTGATTTTGATCGGGCACAATTTTGGCGACCCGTTTGCAATGCTTTTGCGCGCTGCGGGTTTCAGCAAAGTCGAAGCCTTTGGCGCCGCTCGTGAAATCTTCCCTGAGCTAGCGATCAATGGCGACTTCGAAAACCGATGGTCCCGGGTTGAGCGGATCGACCCTGCCGATACGCTCGATCTATTGTCAGCGTGGTCCAGCGCGGAAGTCATAACGCCGTGAACAACACCGCGTTTCTTTCCGTCCCGGTTGAGGGCCTCGTTTCTGCAAGCGGGAATTTGCTCAAGGCTGACTCCCGGCTTTTGCAGTTGCAATTTAACGCCGCCGGAGACGAACATGGTCCGATTGCTATCCCAGGATTGAGGGCTGTCGCCGCGATCGTTGCTCGCACCGGCATGCGTGTTGAGCGCCATGTGCGCGTCGGCGATTTTGATGCCGACATAGACCTTTGGGTTGAAGCTATGCCGCAGGCAGATGCGGTGCTTATCCAGATAACCGGTTGGCACGAGCGCGCGCCGAGTGAGCCACTTACGGTCGAGCCTCAATCAGACGGTCCCAATTTGGTATTAAACGAGCATTATCATATCGTGCGGATGCCCCACGATCTGGAAGGGGCCGATCAAGTTATTGGAAAACATTTCGCAACAGTGGTTGAACTTCGCGACATCGCAGTCGGCGAAGTGCCCATGTTGGATTTGCTAGCCCGCAGGCAAAGCTTGGAAGATTTGAAGATATCGTCGATTTCCGGATCGTCCCAGTTTAGCCTTTCGCTATGCCCATTAACGTCAAAGGATGGTCATTTTCTTGGCTATTCGGGACGGCTCGACACGGCACCCGATAATGGGCCCAACGAAAATGTAGTTTCTGACAACAGCAGCCTCGTTTTCGGAAGGCAATTCGCACCCATTTTGCGCCATCCGTTAAGCAGAATTATCGCCAACGCCGAAACCATACATTCTCGCCTGCGTGGGCCTTTGCGTGAATCCTATGCCGGTTATGCGCAGGATATAGCCAATGCTGCGCGGCACCTGTCCGAGCTGGTCTCCGATCTGGAGGACCTTGAAGCGATTGATCGGTCCGATTTCTCGGTTGCAGTCGATACTGTCGATCTGGTCGATATCGCACGGCGTGTCGCGGGTTTGCTTGCGCTGAAAGCATCTGACAATCTAATGGAAATCCATGTCGAAGCGTTAAGCGATCCGACATTGGTGAACGGTGAGTTCCGCCGAATTTTGCAGATCGTCCTTAACCTCGTTACCAATGCTATCCGCTACGCTCCCGGAGGATCGACGGTCAGCATCATGACCGGGCTGGACGGAAGAAATGGCTGGATCGAAGTTGCCGATCAGGGAGCCGGGATCGAACCTACTGACCAAGAACGGATTTTCGAAAAATTCGAACGTTTGGGCCGAACAGGTGACGGCGGTAGCGGTCTTGGTCTGTATATTTCTCGCCGACTTGCCCGCTTCATGCAGGGCGATCTGGCAATTGTGTCTTCGGTGGGGCAGGGCACCCGCTTCCGGCTGACCCTGCCCGCAAAAACAGTTTAGCGTTTGCCAACCGGAATGTAATCGCGCGCTGCAGGGCCAGTGTAAAGCTGACGCGGGCGACCGATTTTCTGGCCGGGATCCGAAATCATTTCGTTCCACTGCGCAACCCAGCCGACGGTGCGGGCGAGTGCGAACAGCACAGTGAACATCGTGGTCGGGAAGCCGATCGCCGACAAGATGATGCCCGAATAGAAATCCACGTTCGGGAACAGCTTTTTCTCGATGAAATAGGGATCGTTAAGCGCCATTTCCTCAAGTTGCATCGCCACTTCGAAAATCGGATCGTTGACCTTCAGCGCAGTCAGCACTTCGCGGACAGTCTTTTGCATCACAGTCGCGCGCGGATCATAATTTTTATACACGCGGTGGCCAAAGCCCATCAGGCGGAACGGATCATTCTTGTCCTTGGCGCGGGCGATATAGTGCGGAATCTTGTCGGGCGTACCGATTTCGCGCAGCATATTGAGCGCGGCTTCGTTGGCACCGCCATGCGCAGGCCCCCACAAGCAGGCAATGCCAGCGGCGATGCACGCAAAGGGATTGGCACCCGACGAACCGGCCAGCCGCACCGTGGAGGTGGAAGCGTTCTGCTCATGATCCGCATGCAAAATGAATATGCGGTCGAGCGCCTGTTCAACTGCCGGGTGAACCTCATATTCCTCGGCCGGAACGCCAAAGGTCATGCGCAGGAAATTGCCAGTGTAGCTGAGCTTGTTGTCCGGATAGACGAACGGCTGACCGACCGAATATTTATACGCCATCGCGGCAATGGTCGGCATCTTCGCGATCAGGCGGTGGCTGGCAATTCGGCGCTGTTCAGGGTCTGCGATATCGGTTGAGTCATGGTAAAAGGCTGACAAGGCACCTACGACGCCGCACATGATCGCCATTGGATGTGCATCGCGGCGGAACCCACGATAAAAAGTCGCAAGCTGTTCGTGCAACATCGTGTGGCGCGAAATGGTGTAGCTGAAGTCATCCAATTCCTGCTTCGACGGCAATTCGCCATTGAGAAGCAGGTATGACACTTCCATAAAGCTCGATTCTTCCGAAAGCTCTTCGATCGAATAGCCGCGGTGTAGCAAAATGCCCTCATCGCCATCGATATAGGTCAGCTGCGATTCGCAACTCGCTGTCGAAGTGAAGCCGGGATCAAAAGTGAAGCAACTGGTTTGCGCGTATAATTTACGGATATCGATAACATCCGGGCCAACTGAACCCGACAAAACAGGCATTTCGATGCTTTGATCGCCAATATTGAGCGTTGCAGCCTTATTCGCCATTTGCATTCCATTCGATCTTTGGCCGGGGCAGCCGATTGTGATGAACCGCTCAGCAGAAGCTTTTCTTATCGAACGACTATTGCTTCTTGCCGCCGGTTGGGAGACGATGTGTGTCGCAACAGGATAGGGGTGATCTAGTCATGTCCCTTAACCCCATTACGAGCCGCTTCCTTGCGCAGTTTTCCTTCGCGCGTCAAGGGGAAGGCGCGCGTGCGAAGTATGTCAGAAACGGCCCAGATTTAGGTGCGTTCTGCATGGGTTTTGGTCGCCGATGAGCTTGTCTGCCACCGAACATATTGGGCTCAGTCCTGAGTATCGCGTCAATGAGGGCAGATGGCCGATAATAGACAGGATTGAGGCATGGTTAGAGAGCGAGCATGAAAGGTTGCCGCTGCTCGTTCCGATCGGATTTGCTGCAGGAATTGCCATTTGGAATCTGAATGGAGATTCGGCGCTTCTAATGCTGGTAGTCGCCTGTCTGGGGCTGGCGTTTTTGACTTTTGCACTTGGCCTGAATTTTCGCATTTCGCGAATAGTTTTGTTGACAGCAGTGTTGCTGCTTGCAGGCTTTGCGACAATTGTTTTCAAATCCATGTTGGTTGCATCCCCGCCACTTGCCAAGCCTTGGGTAGGGACAATATCCGCCCGGATAGAGCGGGTTGAGGATATTTCTGCGCGAGGTGCTGTTCGTTTGTGGCTGGCGACCGGCGGGCATCAGGGTTTGCCAGAGAAGATCAGAGTCAATCTACCCATAGAACGCAACAATGCGCAGTTTCGTCCCGGAACAGTCATTGAGGCAAAAGTGCGATTAATGCCACCACCGGGTCCGGCTTTGCCCGGAGGATATGATTTTGCGCGCCAGGCCTGGTTCGATGAACTTGGCGCCACGGGCAGCGTTTTGGGACAGCCGAATGTGCGCGCACCGACCACTGCGGAAGGCCCTTTTTGGAAAGGCTGGCGGGACCGGATTGCGACGCATGTATATGGCTCCATGGGTGAAGCGACTGGACCGATCGGAGCGGCGTTGCTCGTTGGTAGCCGAGGCGCCATTGCTGAAGCCGATGCAGAAGCACTGCGCAACAGCGGAATGGCGCATCTGCTTTCGGTGAGCGGGTTGCACGTGACTGCAATTGTCGGAGGAACGTTTTTCGTAATTGCGAAATTGCTTGCCCTTTTTCCTTGGTTTGCGTTGCGTTTTCGGGTGCCACTGGTTGCGGGTGCAGGGGCTGCATTGGTGGCGGTCGGGTACACGTTGCTAACGGGCGCTGAGGTTCCGACCGTTAGAGCCTGCATTGCCGCCTTGCTGGTTTTGGTCGCATTGGCATCCGGGCGAGAGCCGCTATCTTTGCGACTCTTGGCCGCTGGTGCACTTTTCGTTTTGATATTCTGGCCAGAATCGCTTGCCGGTCCAAGCTTTCAACTTAGTTTTGCCGCTGTGGCTACGATCATCAGCTTGCACGAATCGGCTTGGATGAGACGATTGGTAGCACGCCGCGATGATGGGTTGTTCCGAAGGGTCGGTATAGCCGTTGTCTCTTTGCTTTTGACCGGTCTGGCGATTGAGATTGTCCTTGCGCCGATTGCGCTATTCCATTTCCACAAAAGTGGCGTTTACGGTGCCTTGGCGAATATCATCGCTATCCCGCTCACGACATTTTTGATCATGCCAATGCAGATATTGGCATTGGTGATGGACGCGTTTGGAATGGGGCAACCTTTTTGGTGGTTGGCTGGAAAAGGCGTCGCACTGATCCTGTGGCTGGCGCATTTCGTAGATTCTGCGCCGGGGGCAGTGATGGCGCTGCCCTCGATGCCACGCTGGGCCTTTGCATTCATGGTTGTTGGTGGACTCTGGTTGGCAGTATTTGCAGGCCGCGCGAAGGCATTCGCGATGTCACTTTTTGCTGCGGGGACTTTGGGGGCCTTTTTTGCACCGCATCCTGATTTGCTCGTAACTGGCGATGGACGTCATCTGGCATTGGTTTCTGACGGAAAGATCATACTGCTACGCCCAAAAGTAGGGGAATATGCTTTGTCGATGCTAAGCGAAAATGCAGCGATCCAAACACCGCCGATTGCACTGGACGATTGGCCTGACGCGCAATGCAGTGCAGATTTTTGCAGCTTTGCGATTGAATCGAATGGGCGACGATGGAACGTTCTTGCTGCGCGATCACCCTATCTGGTTCCGGCAATGGAACTCGCGGCGGCTTGCAAAAGGGCTGATATCGTCGTGAGCGAACGCTATTTGCCCTATAGTTGCAAACCCCGATGGATAAAGGCGGATCGCGCATTCCTGCAGGCCAATGGGGGGCTCGCCTTCTATCTGTCAGATCAGCGCCTCAAAACAGTCGGCCAAACAACCCGCCACCAGCCTTGGTCGCAACCCCGTATCGAAGTCGCAGCCAAGAGATGACGTGGCTAACTAAATGATCAATTATAGCGGCGCAGCAATCCGGCGAGTTTACCCTGCACCTCTACCTCAGCCGCGTCATAATATTGCGGATCATAGGAAGCATTGGCCGGATCAAGCCGGATGCGGCCGTTTTCGCGGCGCAGATATTTGAGCGTCGCTTCTTCGCCGCGAACCAGTGCAACGATAATCTCACCATCACGCGCGGTCTGGGTTTTGCGGATTAGCGCATAGTCCCCATCAAAAATGCCTGCTTCGACCATCGAGTCTCCGGACACTTCCAACGCATAATGTTCGCCGGCGCCAAGCAGTGCCATTGGCACCGAAAGCGAGGTCTGGCCTTCCATGGCCTCAATCGGAACGCCCGCAGCGATGCGGCCGTGCAGCGGAATTTCGATAACGTCGTTCGCGGCCACTGGCAGAGACTTTGGTGCAGCGGGACGGTGATCGGAAAGCGTGACCACCTTGTTGTTGACCGCTTCGTCTTTCGCGAGGCCGCGCGCTGATCCGCCATCGGGCATTTTGACCACTTCCAAAGCGCGAGCACGATTGGCAAGACGACGGAGAAATCCGCGTTCTTCCAAAGCACCCATCAGACGGTGCACGCCCGACTTGCTTTTGAGGTCGAGCGCTTCCTTCATTTCCTCGAAAGAAGGCGAAATACCTGTCGCCTCAAGGCGTTCGTGGATGAACATGAGGAGCGAATGTTGTTTGGCGGTCAACATAGTTTGTTCCAATGCTGTTGAACAGATACGGAACAGTTAGGAAACAAAGAGGGTGATTGTCAAGCCATTCATCCAGAAATACCGGACTTACGTCAGAGCGTAATAGGAAATTTCTGCACCTTTGGATATGGGAGTTGCATTTATATTGCGTATTATCAATGCATTAGATATGGATAGGGACGCCAGCATGGCGCTGTCATTCGTCCCGACCGGAGTGATAATCCCTTTGTCGACGCTGGCCCGCAGATGGTCAGTGCGCGCGCCGTTTGCGGGCAAATCGCTGCCGAGCCTGGCGGTGAGTCGTCCAGGGAGCGGGTCGGATGCGCCGCCCAGATGCGCGATCAGCGGTTTTAAAAACAATAAGGCAGTGACAAAGGCTGACACCGGATTTCCCGGCAGCCCAAGCACCACCGCGCCTCCAATCGTTCCCGCAATCACGGGCTTTCCGGGGCGCATTGCGATTTTCCAGAAATCGATCACTCCGCCGGCAGACTGTAGCGCAGGTACGATCAGGTCATGGTCACCCACCGAAGCCCCGCCGGTGGTTACAATGATGTCGTGATCGGCAAGCGCATGAAACTGCGCGGTCAGCACATCAAGATCATCGGCAACCGCTGGAAACTCGGTCAACTCTACCGGAAGGCCGCGCAGCATTGCCGCGAGCATGACGCCATTGGATGAAGGAATCTGGTCGTCCGCACAGGGTTGTCCCGGTGCGACCAGCTCATCGCCGGTCGAAACCAGCGCAACCCTCAACCGCCGCCGCACCAGCAACGCACCATGTCCTGCCATTGCCGCCAACGCGATGTGCCGCGCATGCAACTCCGCACCTTTGGGCACTACCACTGTGCCTTCGCGAAAATCGCCGCCAGCCGAGCGTACATTATGCCCGGCCAATTTGGGTGCATCGTCGGAGAGTGTCACACGATCTTCATCGCGCGAAACATTTTCCTGAATGATCACCGTGTCTGCGCCATCGGGAACCACCGCACCAGTGAAAATCCGCACTGCTTCGCCCGCGCCAACTGTGCCTGCAAACCGTCGCCCGGCAGCACTCTCTCCGATCACTGTCCATGGCCCAGCACCGTCGGCAAAGCGCACCGCATAGCCATCCATCGCGGACAGATTGCGCGCAGGCTGGGTGCGTAGAGCAACCACATCCTGCGCCGACCAGCGGCCTACGGCTTCGGCAAGCGTAACCATCTCAGACTCAACCGGCTCTTTCAGCGCAAAAATCCGCGCTTGTGCTTCCTCTATGCCAATCACGGCGTGCGCCAATCGCCCGACTTGCCCCCGCTTTTTGAAAGCAACCGCACACCCGAAATCACCATGCCCTTGTCGAGCGCTTTCGCCATGTCATAGATGGCGAGCAGCGCCACTGAAGCCGCCGTCATCGCTTCCATTTCCACCCCGGTCTGCCCGGTGAGGCGGGCGAGTGCGGTGACGCGGATGCCGTCGCCCTCAAAGTCAAAATCGACAGCAGCCTTGGAAAGCGCGAGCGGGTGGCACAGCGGAATAAGCTCGCTGGTCTTCTTTGCTGCCATAATGCCCGCAATCCGCGCAGTGGCCAGCACATCGCCCTTTTTAACCACGCCTTGCTTGATCGCCGCCAGCGCCTCTGCCGACATGCTTATCCGGCCCTCGGCGACCGCCTCGCGTACTGTCGCATCCTTGGCGGTAATATCGACCATCGCGGCGTTGCCGGCATCGTCGAGATGGGTGAGTTTGGTCATGGGCTTGAGTAATGCCTCGGGCGAGGCTGAGTGTCGAGAGGTTGTGCTTGTTTGGCTTCACACGAAGACACGAAGGTTTGAAAGATGTAAGCTTGCATACGGTGCGTAGCGCCATTCAATAGGGTGGCGACTTTGTTGATCCCTGCGGGATCGGTTTCAACCACCCTCTTCAAAATCTTCGTGTCTTCGTGTGAAATAATTCTCACAACCGATCGGAGCGGAACTAAGCCCCCGTCAGCAAGACCCGCGTCGCCGCCTCGACATCATCCTGCCGCATCAGGCTTTCCCCAACGAGGAAAGTCCGCACCCCGCTTTGGGCCATCCGCAAGCAATCGGCATAGGAACCGATACCGCTTTCGCACACCAGCAATACATCATCGGGCACCATGCCCGACAGCCGCTCGGTGGTGGCCAGATCGACCTCGAAAGTCTTGAGGTTGCGGTTGTTGACACCGATCAGCCGCGATTGCAGCTTCGTCAGCGCACGCTCCATTTCGGCCTCGTCATGCACCTCGACCAAAACGTCAAGACCCTGTTCGCGCGCAGCCGCCTCGATCTCGGCCATTTCGCTATCCTCCAGCGCCGCGACGATGATCAATATCGCATCCGCACCCATTGCCCGCGCCTCGGCGCATTGCCAGGGATCGACCATGAAGTCCTTGCGGATTACAGGCAGGTCGCACGCCGCGCGCGCGGCGATCAGATAATCCTCATGCCCCTGAAAATAGGGCGCGTCAGTCAAAACCGAAAGGCACGCCGCCCCACCCGCCGCATAAGCCCGCGCATGGGAAGGCGGATCGAAATCGGAACGGATCAGGCCCTTGGACGGACTGGCCTTTTTGATTTCGGCAATCAGCGCATAGCCGTTTTCTGCCTTAGCGCGCAGTGCGGCCTCAAACCCGCGCACGGGGGAGGGCGCGGGCCAGTGGGATATGCCCTGAGGCTTACGAGTGGCGACTTCGATGCGCTTAGTGGCGCAGATTTCGGTGAGTTTGTCGGTCATCGTCTAATGTCGTTAGCGGACAGCAGGTCGGTCAACAATAGAAGGTACCGAAAAATGGATCGTTCAATGGCAAATCGTGTTTCAGTCGTGTTGCCCTATGGACTTTTGGGTTCTATGCGACAAAATGTCGGCAATTATTGTAAAAACAGAGGTACATCATGGATGTAAGTGAACTGCATCATCTAGCAGACTGGTATATCGATCACTATACCAATTTGAATTCACTATATAATGCAGTGCTGTCTCCCATACAGCACAACGCCAACCAACCGGGAAAACAACCGGTGGAAAACCAGTTGGATTCACTACTGAGTTATTTGCGAACTATGAAATTTGATGAATTGTCGCTGCAACAATTACGGATGCTGTCAACTTTGGGTGTCGACCGTTTTGTTGGTTCAACAGGATCCGATTTCATCGAAGCAATAATTCGAACTTCGGACTATGATCCGGCCACAGCAGCTACAAAAATTAATCAAGCATTGAGCACATTAAGCGAGGCGCATTCTGGCTTCTCATCGTACCGCAAAGCCATTGAAGCGCTAAAAATAGCGGATTCGGAACCTAAAAGCCTCACTGACACGATTACGGTTAGAGTTGGTTTTCAGAGTGACGCGTCGATTGAGAACATTACTGATTGGAAAGTTTCGGCGCAGGATTGGTACGACATCATCCGTGGGCTTGCCCTAGCCGCTAATGAGGCTCCAGAGGATACAAAAATAGTTGGCGCTTCAACTGGCTCGATCATCCTGATTTTGGCTGGAACTTTATCGGTAACAACCCTGCTGGCTCTCATATCGAAGAATATTGCTTCGGTTGCGAAGGACATCATCGGAATTAGAAATCAAATTGAGACGCTTCGACAGCAGAAGCTGTTGACGACTGTTATCGAAAAAGAATTGAAAAAGCAGGAAACAACAAAAAAAGATCAAGCTCTCAAAGAAATCATATCACTGATCAAAAAGCAGACGCCAGGCCTCGACGGTGAACAAGTCACTGCCGTCGAAAGTTCGATCAAAAAGCTTCTGACGTTTAACGAAAAAGGAGGCAACGTCGATTTTGTCGCCCCAGATACTGATGGCGATGATCCGGACGAAGATGAATCGGAAGGAAATGAAGAGAGGCGAGGTGCCTTAGCGGCAGTTCGGAGTGCAATTCATGAATATCAGGAAGTTAGAGAACAGATAAAGCTACTAAGCGATTTCTCTAATAATCAAAATTAGCAATTTGGCTAAAACCCAACCCAACAATCCAACAAAGCCTTCGCCAGCCCCTTATCAATAGCCTCGGCGGCTTCCTCCACGCCTGAACGCCAGTCACTCGCATGTCCCGCAACCATCAACGCAGCAGCGGAGTTGAAGAGGACAGCGTCGCGATAGGCGCGGTCTTGGGCGGTTTCCAGTGAGCCTTACACAGGTATCACGCTTGTTACCTTCAAGCGATCCATGACCACCGTTGTCTTAAAGCGCTTGATATTGGCATTTCCGGTGAAGTGCCTTTCTGTAAATGCCTTATAGTCCGCCATATTCGGGACCAGGATAACTGAAATCAAATCGGCATCGCCCGTCACATAATAGCATTGTTGGACAAAGGGATCGCCAATCAATCGCTCTTTGATGCTTTCCAGCTGTGCGGTGCTTTCGCTTTCCAACGAAATCTCGGCAATTATCGTCAAAGGATGGCCGACTTTATCTGGATCGACAATCGCACGAACGGCGAGGATGGTGCCATTGTCCTTCATGCGCTGCACCCGACGAAGTGTCGCAGACGCCGAAAGATTCACTCGGCTTCCAATTTCGGCGTAGCTCAGAGAGGCATTTTCCTGCATCAGCTTCAAAATCGCGCGATCGAAGCGGTCTAGATGCTCCATTGTGTGTCTTCCTGCCAGTACGCAATAATCCTGCGCCAATTGTGCCAAATTAGCAGAGATTTTGCGCCACTGATACACTATTGTTGCGTTGATAGTGGCCTTGATTGGCGGCAACACGGGAAAATGAAATGAGACCTGATCTTCTGAAATATCGTCAAATTGCCAAAATATTCGCCAAATCGGCGGTGGTTTTTGCAATTGGCCTGACATCTGCTCAGGTGTTGGCCGCGCCGACCAAGCCCGCAAAAAATGATCCGTCGGTGACGGTGATTGAGCATGTCAATGTCTTGCCGATGACTGAAAAAGGCGATGTCATGGCCGACACAACAGTGGTGATCGAAAATGGGCGAATAACCTCGCTTGGCGGCATTGTGCCAAAGGGGGCAAGGCGACTTAACGGCAAAGGCAAATGGTTGATCCCCGGTTTGGCGGACATGCATGTCCACTTACTATCCGACGGATCGCCGCGCCCGCCGAAATACCCGACCGAAGCGCCGACGATGTTCTTCGACACGCAGGATATCATGACGCCCTATATCGCAAATGGGGTGACTCAGTTGGTCAATCTGGATGCCGTTGCGGCGTCAGTGGGACAACGAAATGAGATCGCATCGGGAAACGTTTTGGGACCGAACATCGCGCTTGCCGCGGTAATCAACGGCGGCGATGGCCGGGGACGCATTGCCAATACTCCCGCCGATGGTCGTCAGACCGTTCGCAATATCAAGGCCGAGGGCTATGATTTCGTCAAAGTCTATTCCGACCTTGATGTCGCGACATTTACCGCAATTGTTGATGAGGCCAATTCGCAAGGCATGAAGGTGCTGGGCCATATTCCAGAAGCCTTTGAAGGCCAGTTGGAAAAGGCATTTATGCCGGGGTTCGCGATGGTCGCGCATGCCGAAGAATTCTCAAAACAATCTGCTGACTTCAGCGATGCAGATGCAGCGCGCTTTGCGCGGTTGGCAAAGCAGAACGGGACATGGGTTTCGCCTACGCTGGTCGTTATGCGCTGGATTGCTAGCGAGACCCGTTCGCTCGACGAAATGAAAGCGAACCCCGACCTGAAATATATGCACCCTTTGCTGCAAAGCAAATGGACGACCGCAAACCGCTATAACCGCAATTCATCGCCCGAGCTGATCGCCCATTTTGACCGGATGGTCGAATTCCATCGCCGTTTGGTAAAGGCGCTGAAAGCGGAAGGCGTGCCGATGGTCGCTGGAACCGATGCGATGACGTCAGGTGTCGTCGGTGGATTTTCGTTGCACGAAGAACTGGAATTGTTGGTCGGTGCGGGGATGACCAATGAAGAGGCGCTGGCATCGGCAACGCGACTTCCGGCAATTTGGTTGGGTGTTGATGGTGATCGAGGCACGGTCGAGGTCGGCAAGCGTGCTGATCTTGTGTTGCTTGATGCCAACCCGCTGGCGAACATTTCCAACATCCGCAAAATCGCTGGCGTTTTTGTAAATGGACGCTGGCTAGACCGCGCCGCGCTAGATGCACTTATGGCGGACTTGGTCAAAAGGAACGAGGCAACCAAAGCGGATTTTGATTTTGGCAAAATGGGAAAATAGCGGCGTTGCGGAGCTTTAGAAGCTGATCCAGCACTCCAGCAAAGCCTTGGCCAACCCCTTGTCGATGGCTTCCGCAGCTTCCTCAACGCCTGAATGCCAGTCTTGGGCATGTCCCGCCACAATCAGCGCTCCGGCGGGTTGAAGAGGACAGCGTCGCGATAGGCGCGGTCTTGGGCGGATTCCTGTGTGCCAACGAGCAGGCGGCGCAGGGCAGCGGCGTTATAGTGCGCGTCGCCGCCTTTCAGGGCTTCGCTCGGATGACGGGGGAGGTTTGCCGTTTCGGGGGTGATTCTACCTATCTGACCTATCCCGTTCGCATCGAGCGTAGTCGAGATGCCTTTCGGTTGCGCGCTGCTTTGCGGTGTCTCGACTTCGCTCGACACGAACGGTTTTGTTATGTTGGAAACCGATGACCCAACCCGCACAAAACTGCTCGCTCCCGAAATCGACAGCTCGTCCAGCGGCTCGTCGCCCGCAACCAGCATTGCATCTTCATAACCAAGCAATTCCAGCGCAGCCGCATAAACCGGCATGAAATCAGGTCGCGCCACACCGATCAACTGGCGCTTGACGCCCGCCGGATTACAAGCGGGGCCAGTCAGGTTGAAGATGGTGCGCCGCCCGATTTCCTTACGTATTGGGGCGAGGCGACCCAGGGCGGGGTGGTATTTCTGTGCGAACAGGAATGCGATGCCCAGGTCGGCCAGCGTTGCCTCTGCGGTCTCTGCCGCGCGGTCCAGATTCAATCCCAGCGCCTCCAGCGTATCGGCACCGCCTGCCTTACTCGACGCTGCGCGGTTGCCATGTTTGGCGACCGGCACGTCGCAAGCGGCAACGACAATCGCGACGGCAGTGGAGACATTCAGGCTGTGCGCTCCGTCGCCGCCGGTGCCGCAGACGTCGATTGCGCCTTCAGGAGCCGTCACCCGGATCATCCGCGCGCGCATGGCCCGGATGGCGCCTGCGATCTCCTCAGACGTCTCGTCGCGCTCGGCCATTTCGATCAAGGTGGCCTTGATCGCATCGTCGGACATTTCGCCGTCGAGCATTTTGCCGAACAGTTGCTCTGCTTCAACGGCGTTCATGTCTTTTCCTTCACGCCTGCCACGATCAAATGCCCCTGAATAGCATCGGCAATTTCAGCCATTCCTTCACCAGTGGTCGGGAAAAATTGAACAAAGCTTCCGAACGATACAGCAGCAAAATGTCTTTCCCTCGCCTCCACTGGTAAAAATCGGACCAAGGAGTCGTGATTTTGCCCGAGGGAATTTCGGTTTCATAGGCATCATCATTCCACCGGACGATGAAGGGGTGGCGCAGATCGCTTTGCTGCTGGAATACCCGGCGGGTGAAGCGCGGGAGCCACCAATAACGGGTCAGCAAAATAATCACGACCAATACGACCAACGCCCAAAGGAGCATGGCCAAGATTAACTTCAAAGCGTGAGAAGCGCTTGAAAAACCATCGACCGCCGCCAGCACCAATCCTACTAGGCCGCCAAAAACCAGATAGAAGACGATCTGCTTTTTCCGCAGAGCGGAATAATGTGTGCGATACGCCGATTGCAGCATTTCCTCGGTCGGCGCTAAACTGATTTCTCCGCTCATACCCGTTCCTTGACGGGCATTCCCGCCAGTCGCATGAAGTTTGCGAGTATCGCATGGCCATGTTCTGTGGCGATGCTTTCGGGGTGGAATTGGACGCCATGGATCGGCAATTCCTTGTGCCGGAATCCCATGACATTGCCGTCGTCGCTGGTCGCGTTGACGATCAACGCGTCGGGTATGTTTTCGACAATCAGCGAGTGATAACGCGTCGCGGTGAAGGGCGAGGGCAGGCCCGCAAACAGCCCGCTGCCGTCATGGCTAACCGGCGAAGTCTTGCCATGCATCAACCCCCCGCGCACCACTTGGCCGCCGAAATGCTGGCCGATAGTCTGGTGACCTAGGCAGACGCCGAGCAAAGGCTTCCTCGCCTCCGCACAGGCCGCAACCATATCGAGACAGATACCCGCTTCATTGGGCGTGCAAGGGCCGGGTGATAGCAAGAATGCCTGCGCGCCGCTCGACAAAGCCTGTCCGGCAGAAATTGCATCGTTGCGCACAACCTCGACCTCCGCCCCCAATTCCTGAAGATAATGCACCAGGTTGAAGGTGAAGCTGTCATAATTGTCGATGACGAGGATGCGGTTGTTGCTCATTGCCCGAACCCTGCCTCTCCGGCCACGCGAACGGCTTCGCGGGCTGCTGCCATCAAGGCCCCAGCCTTCGCCTCGCACTCGCGCTGTTCATAGGCCGGGTCGCTATCCGCGACGATGCCCGCACCTGCTTGTACGTGCAGCATGCCATCCTTGACGATGCCGGTGCGCAATACGATGCAGCTGTCCATATTGCCGTCGGGCGAAAAATAGCCGACGCCGCCTGCATAGGCTCCACGGGTTTCGGGTTCGAGCTCCGCGATGATTTCACAAGCGCGGACCTTGGGTGCTCCCGAAACGGTGCCTGCCGGAAAGCCTGCGAACAGCGCGTCGAGCGCGTCTTTGCCCTTCGCCAGGCGACCGACGACGTTGGAGACAATGTGCATCACATGGCTGTAAAATTCGACCATATAGCTGTCGGTCACCGTCACGCTGCCGCCTTCGGTGACGCGGCCGACATCGTTGCGGCCGAGATCGAGCAGCATCAGATGCTCGGCGCGTTCCTTGGGATCGGCGAGCAAGCTATCGCGGTTTTCGGCATCCTCCAGCGCGGTTTTGCCGCGCGGGCGGGTTCCAGCAATCGGACGGATGGTGACTTCGCCGTCGCGCAGCCGGACGAGAATTTCGGGGCTCGATCCGATCAGGGCAAAGCCGGGCATGTCGAGGAAATAGAGGAAGGGCGAGGGATTGATCCGCCGCAACGCGCGGTAGAGATTTACTGGTGGCAAGGTGAAGGGCAGGGTGAAGCGCTGGGCGAGCACCACCTGAAAGATGTCGCCTGCTGCGATATAATCCTTCGCCCTCAGGACCATGTCGGCATAGCGTTCGCGTGGAACCACGGGTGTCGGATCGGGCAGCAAAGGCAAGTCTGCTGCGTGTGTATGTTGAGGGATTGGCCCTGCCAGCCGCGCCGCCGCCTCCTCAATCCGCTCCTGCGCTCGCGCGACTGCTATGGCAGCATCGGCCCCAGCCTCCCACACCGGTGAAGCGATGTAGAGCCGGTCGGCGAGACGGTCGAACACCAAGATCACCGTGGGCCGCACGAACATCATATCGGGCACGCCAATCGGGTTTTCCGGCGGGCGGGGGAGTTTTTCGACCAGCCCGACGGTTTCATATCCGAAATGCCCCACCAGACAGGCAAAGGCAGGCGGCAGTTCGGGCGGCATGTCGATACGGCACTGGTTCACCAACGCGCGGAGTGCATCAAGCGCGCTTTCTCCTGCAGGTGCAAACGCCGCAGGGTCAGTTGCCCAGTTCCGGTTGATTTCAGGCGCATCGCCATTGGCGCGGAAGACCAGATCCGGCGCAATCCCGATCAGGCTGTAACGCCCGCGCACCGCGCCGCCCTCGACCGATTCCAGGATGAAATCACCGCGTCCGGGTTCGAACAATTTGAGTGTTGCGGAAACCGGGGTTTCGGTGTCGGCGACATAGTCGCGCCATACCAGCGCCGCGCGGCCATTGTTCAGCGCTTCAAGTGCCTGCGCGTCCCTGTTGTCGCTATCCGCCATCCGCCCAAGCTGCCGCGCCTATTGCCCGTTGGTGCCGCGTGTGGTGAGTTCCTTCTTGCGGCGCGCAATCAGTTCTTCGTTACGGGTCACGCCCGATTCCTTGGCGGCGGCGTTGATCATCTGCGCAATATATTCCTGCGCGAGCAAGCCTTCCATTTCCTGACGTCGGGCGGCGAGCATTTCGGTTTCCTTGCTGGCATCGCCCTTGATCACCTCGTTCAGCTGAACGATAAACCAGCCACGATCCCCGCCAGCACTCAGCGTCTTGGCAGTGCCCTTTTTCATCGCGAACAGCATCATCAGCGGCGGCGGTATCTGCTGACCCGTCGACATCTGGCCGCGTGTGCCCGATACGGTTTCAGGAGCAGGAAGACGCACGCCTGTTGCGGCGAGCGCTTCATTTAGCGACTTGCCACCGGCAATGGCTTTGCGAACCTGCTCTGCCACGGCTTTCGCCTTCTTGTCGCCTTCCGCCAGCGCCCATTGCTTGGCAACGACGTCGCGGATTTCCTTGAGCGGGGCAGGGGCAGCTTCGACCGCCTCGGCAACCGCAATCATCGCAAATTTTTCGCCGGGAACGATTTCAATCAGCTGCGCCGAACTGTCGGTTTCAAGGTCAAAAGCCGCAGGCAGAATACGCGCCATTTCCGGGATCGGCTTGTAAGCGGGGTTGTCCGGGTTCTGCCCAGTGGCGAACAGCATCGGCGTGGTTTCCACCGTCAGCCCTTGCGCCTTTGCCATGTCGGCAATCGTCGCGCCGCTGTCGAATTCACTTTCAATCTCGGTGGTCAGATCGGCGAGCAATTCGCCGCGCTTTTCACCTGCAATTGTCTTGGAAATTTCATCGCGGACCGCAGCCAGCGGCTTCGCGCCAAGCTGTTTGACCGCACTGACCCGCGCCAGATGCCAGCCCACCGCACCCTTGGCCGGCCGCGAAACGCCATTGGCCGAGGCCGCGAAGATCGCATCGGCAACCGCCTTTGTGGTTTCCTTGGTCAGCGCATCGCGAGTCATGCCCGATTTGGTCGAGGCCGACAGCCCAACCGCGCTGGCAACCGCGCCAATGTTTTCGCCCGCTGTTATGCGATCAGCCGCAGCCTTCGCAGCGGCTTCGGTCGGGAAGACCACCTGCGTAAAATCGCGTGTTTCGGTCGCGGCATATTGCGCGGCATTGGTCTTGTAATAATCGGCAATGTCTTTTTCGGTCGGTTCTGCCTTGGCGTTGACCACCGATGCGTCGAATATCGCATAGCTGACCGAACGCTTTTCAGGAATGGTGTAGCGGCTAGCGTTGGTCTTGTAGAATTGGGCCAGCACGGTTTCGCTCGGTGGCGTTGTCGGCACAAAAGCTGCCGCCGGAACCACGCCTACCTGTCCACTGCGCTTTTCGAGCAGGAGTGAAGCATAAGGCAGCACCAGCGATTCGGGTGCTTTGCCAGCCTTGCCCGCAATCCCTAGCATTTGCCGCGCGTAAAAATTCTGCGTCAGGTCATCGCGGACCATTTTTTCGGTCAACCCCATCTGCCGCAAAAAGCCTTCAAACGCAGGACGGCTGAATTTGCCATCGACGCCTTTGACGCCGGGGAATTGCAAGATTTCGGAATCGACCAGCCGCTTGCTGACCGCAATACCGTTGTCTGCGCCATAAGTGGCAAGCGCATAGCGGTTGAGCAGCGCGTTCAGCGTGGAATCATACCCGCCGCTTTCGACAAATTTGGCCATGTCGAGCGTGGGATTGTCCTTACGCTCCGCCTCCAGCCGGTTGTCGAGTGCCTGATCGAGCTCGCCCAGGCTGACATCCTGATCGCCAACCTTGGCCACATTCGCGCCACCAAGCCCGCCAAAACTGCCCGATCCGGTGACATCGCCCAAAGCAAAGGCAACGCCGATCAACCCGACAAATGCAATGGCAATGACCACACCCCAGCGTGAGTTGATCAGATTTCGGATCGCAGTAATCATGGCATTCCCATAAGTTATTGGGCCAGACCGGCCAGAACGGCAGCCGCTTTAGGCGGCATTGCAGTGGGGATCAAGCGGGGGGATGGGGTGGGGGTAGTAACGGTTGTTGAAATATCGGTTTGCGACAACATTTCGGATGCGAGCACAGCCAAACTCTTGTCAATTGCCGATGGTCACCCGATCTTCCAACAGCCAAATAAATATCTCGGGTAGGCGTGTTGCCCATGAATTCTCCTCATGCGCCGCGCCAGCGTAAACTCGGCTCTCCCAGTCGGTGCCCTTCTGCCAGCCACTAACGGCGAGGCGAGTGTCGACCACTTGCTGATAGGGAGCGTAAAATGCGTCCAGAGTCTCAGTTCCGTGATCCATCCAAAGGCGCCGGCCATTGGGCGTGCCGAGGTGTGACGCGAACCAATGATCCCAGATGGCGGTCATTGCCGGGTTCTGTATATCAACCGTACGTGGGTCTATCGCTGGCCAGTGCGAACTGACGCAGCCTGCCCTTCCATAGACCCTAGGCCGTTTTAGGAAGGCGTAGCAACTCATCAGCCCCCCCATACTTGAACCGATGATCGTGGTGTCGTCACGGCTAGTCTTGGTCCGGAATTTCCTATCGACCCACCGCTTCAGCGGACCTGATAACCAAGTGAGATACGCTTCCGAAGCGATTGGTCCACCGGCCATCGCATCCATCTGCGTACGCAACTCGGCGGGCGTAGCCAAATAGACATCGAGCGGCAGATACTGTCGGTAACGCGCTGCCCCAGGCGCCCAGATTCCAACGATGATGTGCGGTTCCACCTTGCCGGTGGCCATCACTGCTAACATCGCCTTGTCCGCCGCCCATACTTTGTTGAATCCCGATTTGGTTGGGTCGAAAAGGTTCTGTGCATCGTGCATGTAAACCACCGGGTAGCGGCGCGTAGCTCGGTCATAACCGGGAGGGAGCCAGATTGTCAGGCGCTGTTCTGTTAGACCAGTCGCAGCGACATGCTCATATTCGACAAAACGCCCCTTATCGGCCGCTTGCGCAACAAACGATGATGAAACAACCGCTGCAAGCCAAGCTGGCACAAAGGCCCACCACTTGTGCAACATCGACGCCAAAATCCTTTCTTTGCTGCTGACGTAGTCCAAACCGACCATAGAGTCTTACTACATACGTATACGTCCAATTCAGACTGCCCAACTTCCATGCTCCATGATACTGTCCCGTCGGGGTTAAAACAGGGGGAGCGACCGCTATGACACATCGCAGACTTTGGCCTTTCGGCGTGATGCTGGGCATCGGCATCGCAACACCTGCTCTTTCAAACCCAGCGGCATTAGCACCAACTCACTTTAACTCCGAAATTCCGACTGAAAGGCTCGACTATTGGCAAAAGCGAGCGGCCGAAATCGATCAGCAACTGGCCAGCAAACAGAGTCTGAAGCCAGTCCGGCTGGTCTTCGTTGGAGATTCGATTACCGATTTCTGGCACCTCGACGCCAATCCTTGGTTTCATGGGAAATATTGTGGACAAGCGATATGGAATGAGAGCTTCGATGGGGCGGTGCCGGCGCAGACGGCGCTCAACCTAGGTGTTTCGGGAGACCGCATCGAGCACGTCCTCCACCGGCTGTTGCCTATTGCTCAAGGCGGCGAAGGATGGCTGGACAGGCACGATTTGCAGCCCGACACGATTTTCGTCATGCTTGGCATCAACAACTCGTTCGATAGCGAAGACCCTGCAACTACGAGTCTCTACAAAGGTGTGCTGGCAGTGGTGGCACGCATTCACGAACGAAAGCCAAAAGCGCGAATCGTTATTCAGTCCCTGCTGCCGACCGACGACGATTTGAAAAACCGTAATCTGGTTATTCCCGTAAACGACCTGCTAAGCAGCTTTGCGGCAAATGCCGAGGGGATCGAATATCTCGATCTTTATCCATCGTTCGTCGATGATGACGGCGCACAGCGGCGCAACCTTTTCAATGATAGCTTACATCCAAGCCGCGACGGCTATAGCGTCTGGCGCGATCGGTTGACCGAGTTTCTTCGTACCGGATAGCGCGCGTTTAAGTTCGATTTTGAGCGCAATGGCATCCAACGCTAATTTCCACTTTGCAATACATTAGAGCCATTGAGCGAAGAAACATTGGTTGGCGCCTTCCCACCAAAACCCTCCCCTAAAACAGGGAGGGCTTCAAGTTTCCAACTAAATTGCCTTCCTACAACCCATCCACACTCTTGCTAACCAGCACATTCACCGAAACGCGGCGGTTTTGGGCTTTGCCTTCTTCGGTGTCGTTGCTCGCCAGCGGGTCGGATTCGGCCATGCCGGTGGGGGTCAGCATGCGATATGGTTTCCAGCGGCAGGCCTGTTGCAGATGGTTGATCACGCTGCTGGCGCGCTTTTCGCTTAGCGTCTGGTTATACTCCTCGCTGCCGACGGAATCGGTATAGCCGACGACCAGCATCAGCGCGTTGTCAGTGGCCTCGGCCTGTGCGGCGGTGGCGCACAATTCGGATTTGGCACCGGGCGACAGCACAGTCTTGCCAGTGTCGAAATAGACGTTGGTTGTGCCCTTGATATTATATTTGTCGATGTCGCCCATGCGTCCGCGCAATGCCTCGGTCGCGGCGGTTTGTTGGGCAAATTGCTCTTCGGTGCCAGTGCGGATCATGTTCGCGGTTTTCAGGTCGCCATTGCGGAAACTGATCTGGCTGGCGAGCAGACCGTCGCTCCATTGCAGGGTTTTGACGGTCACAGGCAGGCCGTTGAGCAAGGCTGCACTTCCCAGCTTGCTGCGCCCGCCGAACAGGCCGCTGCTGGTCTTTACCTTGGTCGTCTGGTTGTAATTGATAAGCGTGCTGCCGCCGTCGGGAGTGACGACCTTGATCTTGTCTTCGCTGCGTCCGGAAATGATGCCTTTGATTTCGGGACCCTTGGTCATCGTTGAAGGATCAGGAACCAAAGGCGTGCCTTCGACTACGATATTGGGATTGTCCTGATCCTGCTGGGCAGTGACGCTGACGGGTGCGGTAACGGCGATGCTGGCGAGCAGCAGGGCCGCGCCGGTCCTTCTGGAAATTTTGTGCATAGAGCTACTCCTTCAAGCTGCCCCCGCGAGGAAACGCCTTTGCCCCCGAACCTTGCTGGCAGATGAACGAGTGCAGCAAAAGCGGCGGTTTTGCGGATGGTTTGAGCGCGGCGTGCGGCAAAGCGATAGGACGCAAGCCGCGCGGTTGCCGCTAGCCGATTTGGCACCTGCGCTGCGATTTGCTAGCGAAGCGCCAACACATAGATTCGAAAAATAGGGACAAGCACGCCATGCGCAAACTGATCGCGGGAAACTGGAAAATGAACGGGCTATCGGCGGACCTGGGCGCGATTGAGGCGATTGCCTCGGCGGTTGCCGGGCATAGCGGAGTTGATACCGCGCTGTGCCTGCCTGCGACTCTGGTTGGACCAGCGGCCACACGTCTGCCCGGCTATGCGATTGGTGGGCAAGATTGCCACATGGCGGTGTCTGGCGCGCATACCGGGTGTGTTTCCGCAGCCATGCTCGCCGATGCTGGCGCAAAGCTGACCATTGTCGGCCATAGCGAACGCCGTGCGGCACAGGGTGAAAGCGATGCCGATGTGCGCGGCAAGGCCAGTGCGGCACGCGCAGCGGGGCTCAATGCCATCGTCTGCGTTGGCGAGACCGAGGCAGAACGCGACGCAGGGCAAGCCGAAAGCGTTGTGCTTGGCCAATTGCAAGGCTCGCTTCCCGATGATGCCAATGGCAGCTGGCTCTCGGTTGCCTATGAACCCGTCTGGGCGATCGGCACCGGGCGGATCCCCTCGATCGACGATGTCACGGCCATGCATGACGCGATCCGGAATGCGCTGGTCGCACGCTTTGGCGAAGGCGGGGCGGCGATCCGTATTCTTTATGGAGGATCGATGAACGGCGACAATGCAGCCGTCTTGCTGACGGTGGCCAATGTCGATGGCGGGCTAATCGGCGGGGCGAGCTTGAGTGCGGAGAAGTTTTTGCCGATTGTTGAGGCAGCGGCTGCGGCTTGAATTATTGCTGAAGCCCCCCTATGTGGGCCGCGAAGAGCAGCATGCTCGCTGAAACATAAAGCAGGTTTTCAAAATGGGTCTTTTCCACTTCCTTATCGTCGTCCAGGGCATCATTGCCGCCGCATTGGTCGGTGTCATCCTGATGCAGCGTTCCAAAGGTGGTGGCCTTGGCATGGGTGGAAGCCCTGCTGGCCTGTTGTCGGCACGCGGTGCCGCAGACTTTTTGACCCGCACCACCACGGTGCTGGCGACACTGTTCATCCTGCTGTCGATCTCGCTTGCTTTCGTCGCCGCGCGTGAGGGCAGCCCGTCGAAGATTGACGACAGTCTGCAACGCACCGCGCCTGCACAAGCCCCAGCACAGACGGCCCCTGCCGCTGCGGAAGGGGCCGCGCCCGCCGCCGCTCCGGCAACTGCACCCAAGGGTGACGAAGTTCCGCTCGATAAATAAGCGACGCATTCGCGTCGGATAGCGACTTATCCCAAAATAAATTTCGCTTTTGCGGAGTCGGCCCCTTGCCGAATCCGGCAAAGGTAGCTTAGGCCTTTTCTCCCATGGCGCGGTACATATTCATAACCGGCGGCGTGGTCTCCTCGCTTGGCAAAGGTCTTATGGCAGCTTCACTGGCTGCTCTTTTGCAGGCGCGTGGCTATAAGGTCCGTATCCGGAAATTCGATCCCTATCTCAATGTCGATCCGGGTACGATGTCGCCCTATCAGCATGGCGAAGTCTATGTGACCGACGATGGTGCGGAAACCGATCTCGACCTTGGCCATTATGAACGCTTCACCGGCGTGTCGGCGCGGCAATCGGACAATGTAACCTCTGGGCGCATTTACCGCGATATCATCGCCAAGGAACGGCGTGGCGACTATCTGGGCGCGACGGTGCAGGTCATCCCGCACGTCACCAACGAGATCAAGGAATTCGCCCAGACCGATGTCGATGATCTGGATTTCGTTCTGTGCGAAATCGGCGGCACCGTGGGCGATATCGAATCGCTGCCCTTTATCGAGGCGATCCGTCAGATGCGCAACGATCTGGGTCGTGACCGCACGGTGTTCATCCATGTGACTTTGGTGCCCTATATTGCGGCTGCTGGTGAGTTGAAGACCAAGCCGACCCAGCACAGCGTAAAGGAACTGACCGCGCTGGGCGTGCAGCCTGACATATTGCTTTGCCGCTGCGAGCATCCGCTGCCCGAAGGTGAACGCGCGAAAATCGCGGCCTTCTGCAATGTACGCAAAGAGGCGGTCATTCCGGCGCTTGATGCGAAATCAATCTATGCCGTCCCGCTGCAATATCACGCCGAGGGGTTGGACTATGAGGTGTTGCGCGCCTTTGGTATTACCCCCGGTGTCGCACCTGATCTACGCCGGTGGGAGGATATTCTCGACCGCCAGCAAAATCCCGAGGGCGAAGTCACCATCGGCGTGGTCGGCAAATATGTCGGGCTCGCCGATGCCTATAAGTCATTGAACGAAGCGCTCGCGCATGGTGGCTTCGCCAACCGGGTAAAGGTTAACGTCAAATGGATCGACGCGGAACTGTTTGAACAGGGTGACAGCGATATAACCGCAGCACTGGAACCGATGCACGCAATCCTTGTCCCCGGTGGTTTTGGCGAACGGGGATCGGAGGGCAAGATTGCCGCAGTGCGCTTTGCCCGTGAACGTAAAGTGCCGTTCTTTGGTATTTGTCTGGGAATGCAGATGGCGTGTATCGAAGGCGCGCGGAATACTGCAGGGATCGCCGATGCCTCCTCGACCGAATTTGGCCCGACCAACGAACCCGTTGTCGGCATCATCACCGAATGGATGACCGAAGAAGGATTGCAAACCCGCGAAGCTGGCGGCGACCTTGGCGGCACAATGCGCTTGGGGGCATATGAAGCGCGGCTGACGGGCAACAGCCATGTCGCGGGAGTCTATGGCGCCAATGTGATTTCGGAACGCCACCGCCACCGCTATGAAGTCAACGGTGCCTATAAGGAGCCGCTGGAAAAGGGCGGATTGATATTCTCAGGTATGTCGCCTGACGGGCTGTTACCCGAAATCGTCGAACGCCCCTGACCATCCATGGTTCATCGGCGTGCAGTTCCACCCTGAGCTGAAATCAAAACCCTTCGACCCGCACCCTTTATTTGCGAGCTTCATTGAAGCTGCGGTCGAGCAGAGCCGGTTGGTTTAATTCCAAATAATAGGATCAAAAACACTCGCCACCCCCGCGGAAGCGGGGATGACGAATATCATGGTGTTAACGGTAGCGCTTAAGCGGCCTTGCCGCCCTTTTTCTTCGCTTCGTCATGCTCGATCACGGTCGGTCCGGTGTTGCCGCCGATCATGATCTTGCGCGGTTTCAGTTCTTCGGGGATCTGACGCTCAAGCGTTACCGACAGCAAACCATCGGCGAGGTCGGCATCCTTCACGAAGACATGGTCCGCGAGCTGGAAGCGGCGTTCGAAATTGCGGTTGGCAATGCCAAGGTGCAGGAAATCGCGGTTATCATTGCCTTCGGTCGCCTTTGCGCCGGAAACGATCAGCAAATTCTGCTGTGCGGTGATGTCGATTTCCTCGGGCTTGAAGCCTGCGACGGCAATCGTCACCAGATATGTGTTTTCCTCGATACGTTCGATGTTGAACGGAGGATAATTGTCGCCCTGCGCAGAACGGCCAGCATTTTCGAGCAGATCGAACAGACGGTCGAAGCCCACAGTGGTGCGGCGATAGGGGGTGAAATCAAAACGGTTCATGGCAAATTCTCCTTTGAGCAATCTACAATAGGAAGCCCGCAAAACGGCGCTTCGGTGGTTGTCTGGAAACCCTCTCGGCGTTTCCGAAAAACCAGATGGGGGCTTTGCGCAAAAGTTCAAGGCCGCCGGATATATCCGCGCGGCCCCGAGATTGCTTTTTATTTGATGCGACCGGCGCAGGCTTCAGCCTTGCTGCTGGTTTCGCAAACCCCCTGAACCCTTGGCCATTTTCAAAATGTGCCAGAATCAGCGGCTCCTGTTCGCCCTTTGCGGGTAGCAATGCAATCGCGATGCCGCTCGCTTCGACGCTTTCTTGCGCACTGTGACAATGCAGCAACAATAATGTAATAATCATCGCGCCTTGCTAGTCACCCGCCAAAACCCTAAGAGCGGCAACGCGATGCCCGTCGAGACCAGAGTTATATGATCCTGAACCGTTATGAACGCATGGTCGCCCGCCGCTATCTGCTGCCGGGCAAAGGCGAGGGGTTCATTTTCCTTGTTGCTACGATCAGTCTGGTTGCTGTTGCCTTGGGGGTTGCAGCCCTGATCATTGTGATGAGCGTGATGAACGGCTTTCGCGCTGAGTTGTTTGACAAGATTGTCGGGCTGAACGGCCATGCCGTGGTGCAAGGCTATAACGGGCGGCTCGCCGACTGGCGCAATGTGCTGAAGGATGTGAAGGCAACACCCGGCGTGACCGAGGCATCGCCCCTGATCGAGCAGCCGCTGCTTGCCACGCATAATGGCCGGGTGGAAGCAATCATGACCCGAGGCATGCTGGTTTCCGATATCCTGAGAACCCGACACTGAAGGGCAAGACCATCGACGGTGATTTGCGCCTGTTGCGGCCGGGAAGCGGGCGGGTGGCAATTGGTTCGCGGCTCGCGCAAAATTTGGGTGCGCGGGTTGGACAGCAATTGACGATCATAAATCCGCAGGGCCGGGCAACGCCCTTTGGCAATGTCCCGCGTGAAATATCCTACGAAATCTCTGCGATCTTTGAGGTTGGCGTCTACGACTATGACAAGGCCTTTGTCATCATGCCGATCGAGGATGCACAGCTGCTCATGCTGATGGATGACGAGATCGGGATGATCGAGTTGACGACAGAGGATGCCGATGATGTGAACCGCATCCTCGCTCCGCTTGCTCCCAAAATCGCCGACAAGGCGCTGATTGTCGATTGGAAAAGCATGAACGCCTCATTGTTCGAGGCGCTGGCGATTGAGCGAGTGGCGATGTTTGTCGTACTCTCGATCATTGTACTGGTCGCGGTTTTCAACATCCTGTCATCACTGATCATGCTCGTACGCGCCAAGACACGCGATATCGCGATCCTGCGGACGATGGGCGCCTCACGGCAATCGCTTTTAAAGATTTTCGTAACCGTCGGTCTGTTGATCGGCACAGCGGGGATGGTGGCCGGGGTCATTTTGGGCTTTGTCTTCCTATTCTTCCGCCAAGGAATTGTGACCGCGATCCAATATGTGACCGGTCTGGAATTGTGGGACCCGTCGATCCGTTTCCTAACCGAACTGCCATCGCGAACCGATCCTTTCGAAGTGTTGGCAATCTGCTCGCTTGCCGTGCTGTTCAGCTTCTTGGCTACGCTGTATCCGGCCTTTAAGGCGGCGGGGACCGATCCGGTACAGGTGTTGCGCTATGAGTAAGATTATCGCCCGGATGACCGATGTACGCCGCAGCTTCACGCAAGGTGACGTCACGATCGAAGTGCTGCGCGGGGTCAACCTGGCCATTGGCGAGGGCGAACTTGTTGCATTGCTAGGGCCATCAGGCACTGGCAAGTCAACATTGCTGCAGGCGCTGGGTTTGCTCGAAGGCGGCTTTACCGGTTCGATCATGATCGATGGTGAGGAAACCTTTGGGCTTGGCCCCGACAAAAGCACGGTGGTCCGTCGTGAAAAGCTGGGATTTGTTTATCAGTTTCACCATTTGCTGCCCGATTTCGATGCGCTCGAAAATGTGATGTTGCCGCAGTTGATCATGGGAATCGATCCAGACGGCGCGCGTGACCGGGCATCCTTGCTGCTGTCCACATTGGGGTTGGGCGAAAGGTTGGTACACCGGCCGTCCCAACTTTAATCTGGTGCGCAGCCAAGGTTCGGCAGCCTTGGTCGCGACCCACAATGAACGGCTCGCGGCCAAGATGGATCGAATTGTTCGGCTGCACGATGGTACTTTGGGCTGACAAAGGCGTAATATCCCGACGATTTGAGGAGGAATCGCATGTCCAATCTGATCGCCGCTTTTGTTTTGGCGTTGCAGTCGACGCCAACCACAATCCCGCCGCCGATTGCCTGTGCAGGCTCCAATTTCAGCCAATTTGATTTCTGGATTGGCGAATGGGATGTTTATCCAAATGGTACGAACACACTTATCGCTCACAGCAAGATCGAAAAGCTCTATGGCGGCTGTGCAATCCGTGAAAACTGGATGCCGTTAAAGGGGTTAGGCGGCGGTAGTCTGAACAGTTACGACCCCGAGACCGAGCGTTGGCACCAGACATGGGTGGGATCGGCACCCGGTCGTGTTGAATTTGAGGGAGGCTATACCGGAGGCAATATGGTGCTCACTGGCATGTGGGCGAATGTTAACGGACCCAATCAGGATGCGCTTATCCGCATGATATATTCCCCGCAAACAGATGGCTCGGTCAGGCAGCATGGCGAACAATCGATCGACCATGGTTTGACTTGGACCACCAGTTTCGACTTCATCTATCGCAAACGCCAAACCCTGAGCAGCAAACAGGCGCAATAAGGAGCAAGCTATGAATGTCCATGATTTCAAAGTCGCTTTGCCGGGTAGCAAAATACAGGACATGGCAGACTTTAAGGGCAAGCCAATGCTGCTCGTCAACACTGCGTCGAAATGCGGCTTCACGCCGCAATATGAGGGGCTGGAGGAGCTGCACCGCAAATATGCAGACAAGGGACTGGTTGTCATGGCATTCCCCTGCAACCAGTTCGGCGCGCAGGAGCCGGGTGATGAGGAGGAGATCAAGAACTTTTGTTCATTGACTTATGACGTCTCCTTTCCGCTAGCTAAAAAGATCGACGTCAACGGCGACAATGCCGATCCACTGTGGGATCATCTGAAATCGAAGCAGGCGGGCTTGCTCGGCAGCCGCGCGATCAAATGGAATTTCACCAAATTTCTGGTGGATCGCGACGGCAAGGTCGTCGGTCGCTTTGGTCCGCAAGTGAAGCCGGGAGCGCTCGAAAGGATATTGAAAAGCTGCTGGGCTGACTGTCCACAGCTTTGACCTGAAAACCGCTTTCCGAATCGGGCCTCACTGGCTTAGCGTGCGACCATGTCGTTCGCGCCGTTCGTTCCCCTGCGGGTTTTTTCCGCCTACACTATGCTGGAAGGCGCGATCGAGCCCAAGGCTATCGGCAAATATGCGAAAAATCTTGGTTTTCCAGCGATAGCGATCAGCGACCGCAACGGCTTGTACGGCGTGATGCCGTTTCAGGATGGTTGCAAGGGCGTTGGCGTGCAACCGATCATCGGAATCATGCTCGGCGTGGCGCGGCCCCCAGAACTCAATGGCGGGCAAAGCGAACGCGATTGGCTTGCGGTCTATGCGCAGGATGAAATCGGCTATGTCAATCTATGCCGTCTGGTGTCGATGGCGCATCTTGATCATCCGGAAGGCGACGACGCGCAGGTTAGCTTTGCGCAGCTGGCAGGACATACTGATAGTCTGATCGCACTGACCGCTGGAGGCGAGGGCGCGTTGGCGCGATTGTTTGCCAATGGCCAGCTTGATGCCGCAGCCGAATATGCAACACGTTTGCAGTCGTTATTTCCCGACCGGCTCTATATCGAATTGTCGCGGCGCGGCGACGCAACCGAGCAAGAGGCCGAACAGGCATTGATCGCGCTTGCCTATGAACGCGATTTGCCGCTGGTCGCAACCAACCCCGCCTGCTTTGCCGAACCCGGTTTCTTTGCCGCACATGATGCGATGCTGTGCATTGCCGAAGGTGCCTATGTCGACAGCGATGACCGCCGCAAAAGCTCTCCGCACGCGTGGATCAAGACCCAAGTGCAAATGGCGGAGTTGTTTTCTGATCTGCCCGAGGCACTCGCCAACACTCTGGTCGTCGCCCAGCGTTGCGCAGCGGTTGCACCCTATCGCGATCCCATATTGCCAAGTCTGGCGGGCAACAGAGACGCGGAAGACGAGCAACTGCGTAAAGACGCAAAGGCAGGTCTCGAAGGCCGATTGGATGCCGCGGGGATCGTTTCGGAAGCAGACCGCAAACCCTATTATGAGCGGCTAAAATTCGAATCCGACATAATCACCTCGATGGGCTTTTCGGGTTACTTCCTGATCGTTGCCGACTTCATCAAATGGGCGAAGGCACAGGATATTGCAGTGGGGCCGGGTCGCGGATCGGGTGCGGGCTCGTTGGTTGCCTGGGCATTGACGATTACCGATCTTGATCCGTTGCAATTGGGGTTGCTGTTCGAACGCTTTCTGAACCCCGAACGTGTGTCGATGCCCGACTTCGATATCGATTTCTGCGAAACGCGGCGCGGTGAAGTGATCCGCTATGTGCAGGAAAAATATGGTAACGGACAGGTCGCGCAGATCATCACCTTTGGTAAGCTGAAGGCGCGGGCGGTGCTGCGCGATACCGGGCGTGTGTTGCAGATGAGCTATGGGCAGGTCGATAAGCTCTGCAAGCTGGTGCCCAACCACCCGACCGACCCGTGGGACCTTGAGCGCGCACTGGGCGGTGTGCCCGAATTACGCGAGGAATATCGCCGCGACGAGGATGTGAAGCGGCTGTTTGACCTTGCCTCAAAGCTGGAAGGGCTGCCGCGGCACAGCTCGACCCATGCCGCTGGCGTGGTGATCGGCGACCGACACCTGTCAGAGTTGGTGCCGCTCTATCGCGACCCGCGTTCGGACATTCCAGTGACTCAATTCGACATGAAATTTGTCGAGGCAGCCGGGCTGGTGAAATTCGACTTTCTGGGCTTGAAAACCTTGTCAGTGCTGCAAAAAGCGCAGCAAATGTTGGCCAAGCGGGGGATCAGGTAAATTTCAGCCGATTGGGTCTGCGAACGATCCCGGCCGTCTATGAACTGCTCCAGCGCGGCGACACCGTTGGCGTGTTCCAGCTCGAATCCGAAGGCATGCGGCGCACTCTGGCGGCAGTTCGCCCAACCAATTTCGGCGACATCATCGCGCTGGTTTCGCTCTATCGTCCCGGCCCTATGGACAATATCCCGATGTTCGGTCGCCGCAAAAATGGCGAGGAAACAATCGAATATCCGCACGCCTTGCTCGAAGGCATATTGTCCGAAACCTACGGGATTTTCGTCTATCAGGAACAGGTGATGCAGGCCGCACAGATACTCGCGGGTTATTCGCTGGGCGGCGCAGATTTGCTCCGCCGCGCTATGGGCAAGAAGATTCAGTCCGAGATGGACGAGCAGCGCGCAATTTTTGTCGAAGGCTGTGCAAAGCATAACCAGATCGAGGCGGCAAAGGCGAACGAGTTGTTCGACTTGATCGACAAGTTCGCTGGCTACGGCTTTAACAAGAGCCATGCGGCGGCCTATGCGTTGCTCGCCTATCACACAGGCTGGCTGAAGGCGCATCATCCCGAGGATTTCTTTGCCGCATCGATGTGCTTCGACATGCATCAGACCGACAAGTTGGCGATTTTCGTCGATGATATGCGAGGCTGGAGGTCGCATGCCTGCCGCCGTCAATCAACCACAGCGAGGCTGAATATAGCGTCGAGGCAGGCGAAAACGGGCTCGCGGTGCGCTATGCCTTGGCGGGTATCAGAATGTCGGCGAAAAAGGCGATGGAGGCGATTGTCGAGCGCTGGCCAACGGTGCCTTCACCTCGCTCGACGACTTTGCTGACCGGGTCGATCCCGCGCAGATCAATCGGCGCAGCCTGGAAAATCTGGCATCGTCGGGTGCCTTTGACGATCTGTCACCCAACCGCGCAGCAGTATATGCCGGGGCGGAACTGATTCTGTCGGCAGCCCAAGCCGCACGCGACCAACGGGTAAGTGGGCAGGGCGGTTTGTTCGGCGATGCTGCGTCAGGCGGCGGTGCTGGCGAATTGCGGCTGCCCACCGTTGCCGTTTGGAACCTGTCCGAACAAATGGCGCATGAGAACGAAGCCTTTGGTTTCTATTTCTCCTCGCACCCAATCTCACAATTCGGACAGATCGCCGCCAGCCATGGCGCGAAAACCTATCTTGAAACCATCGACTGCGGGCCAATACCGGAGGGTAGCCGCAAATCAGGTTCGCTGGCGGCGATGGTGCAGGCGGTAAAATGGCGACAATCAAAGCGCGGCAATCGCTTCGTTCAGGCCGAATTTTCCGATGCCAGCGGTCAATTCCAAGCCAGTTGTTTTGACGAAGCGGTCTGCGCTGAACTCGCCGAATGGGCCAAAACCAACGAATGCCTGTTGATCAATGTCGAAATGGACCTGCCAGCTGGCGAGGAAATTCCGCGCATTGCAATCCGCAGCGCCAAACGGCTCGCAGGGCTGGTCGCCAATAGCAGCTTCCGAATGATGCTGGATATTGACCGGGCCGAGGCATTTCACCATTTGCAGCATCTGATTCTGCCACTGACCGGTGGGCGCGGGGAGATTGTTGCCAATGCGACGACCGCTGATGGCAAAGCTGCGCAGATTATGCTCAGGCGCCGCTACCGGCTTGACCTTGAACTTGTTGAAAAGATAAAGGCAATCGAAGGGATCGCGAAGGTCGAGATGGCTCCGATAAAGCCGCAACTGGCAAGCGTTCACTGATTTGAGCCAAAAGCGCCGGATCACCGATTAACTCCCCCGGAATCAGCCTTCGTGGTTGCAAAGCGCTTATGTGCTTGGCAATCAGTCAATGTGAGCAAGTTCGCGGACAACGCGAACGGGGACAGGAGAGAGAGAATGTATTCCGGCACCATGCAGGATTGGGATCTGCGCGTTACCCATTTAATCGACTATGCCGCACGCGAACATGGCAGCCGCGAGATTGTGACCCGCTGGGCCGATGGCAGTATCGAACGCTCTAACTGGTCTGGCGTAGCGTCGGAAGCCCGGCGGATGGCGCAGGCTTTTGTCGGATTGGGGCTAAAGCCAGGCGAACGCGTCGCCACCTTCGCAATGAACCACCACCGGCACTTGGCCGCATGGTATGGTGCGATTGGCGCGGGTGGGGTGATCCACACCGTCAATGTCCGGCTATTCGATGAAGACCTGATCTACATCATGAACCATGCCGAAGACAAAGTGCTGCTATACGACGCGCAATTCGCGCCGGTCATCGAACGGCTGAAACCGCATCTGAAGACAGTCGAGCATTATGTCGTTTTTGACAGCGACGAATATGCCGCTTTGATCGGTGGCCAGGATGGCAATTTTGACTGGGTTTGGGGCGATGAGCGCGATCCCTGCATGCTTTGCTATACCAGCGGCACTACCGGCAATCCTAAGGGTGTACTCTATCAGCACCGCTCGACGATGCTGCACGCCATGGCGGAAATAGCGCCTTCGATCTTCGACCGCGATTGCACCGCTGCGTTGCTACCGATTGTTCCGATGTTCCATGCTGCAAGCTGGGGATTGCCCTTTGCTGGAGCGATGGCGGGGGTGAAGTTTGTTTTTTCCGCAACCAATGAAGCTGCAGTGCTGCACGACCTTATGCTGAAGGAAGGCATTACCCACAGCGCTGGTGTGCCTACCGTCTGGCTTGCGATGTTTCAGCATCTTGACGCGGAAAAGGCTGCGGGACGCGAGAGTGGTTTGGGCAAATTGCGGCTTGTTACCATTGGTGGCACCGCTGCTCCACGCATGATGATTGAAAGGCTGATGAGCCAAGGCGTGCGGGTGTCGCACGCCTGGGGGATGACCGAAACTTCGCCTATCGGAACCATGGGATCGCCCATTCCGGGATGGGATGAAATGAGCCTGGACGCGCAGATTGAAGTCGTATCGAAGCAGGGCAAAATCCCCTTTGGCGTCGAACTGCGGGTGATCGACAAGGACGGCAATGTCGCCCCGCGCGATGGCACGACCGAAGGCGCGCTGCAAATTCGCGGGCCAGGGGTGATCAAACGCTATTTTAAGGCAGAGGCCGACGCGACCGATGCGGATCAATGGTTCGATACCGGCGACGTCTCGGTAATCCATCCGAACGGCACGATGCAAATCACCGACCGGGTCAAGGATGTGATCAAATCGGGCGGCGAATGGATCAGTTCTGTCGAGCTGGAAAATGCAGCGGTGGGCTGCCCCGGCGTTGCACAGGCGGCGGCAATCGGGGTCTATCACCCGAAATGGGACGAGCGGCCGATCATCGTCGCGGTGCGCAAGCCCGACGCGCCTGAACTGTCCGAAGGCGATGTGCAGTCTTATCTGAAAGAAAAAATTGCCAAATGTTGGCTGCCCGATGAGGTCCATTTCGTTGATGCCATGCCGATCACTGGAACCGGCAAGATTCAGAAGGCGGAACTGCGTAAGCAGTATAAGGATTATAAACTGCGGAGCCTTGGCTGATGACTCAGGAAGCGCATGTCGATCCCACCCGCGCTGCTTTTGACGCATTCAAGACCTTGCCGCGTGACGTGCCGATCAACATGCTCAACCTGATTCGCTACCGTGATAAAGCCACTTATCCTGATGGGCATGAACATGCGGGCAAGGGCTGGAATGGTGAGCGCGCCTATCAGGAATATGGCACAACCAGCGGTCCGATATTCCGCAGGGTGGGTGGGAACATCATCTGGCGCGGCGATTTTCAATGCGTTGTTACCGGGCCTGAAGACGAACATTGGGATGCGGCCTTCATCGCTTATTACCCCAATGCGGGTGCGTTTCTTGAAATGGTGACTGACCCCGATTACCGCATTGCTGTGGTCAACCGTCAGGCAGCGGTCTTAACCAGCCGTTTGATCCGTTTTCATCCTGGCGACGGAAACAGCGACGGCTTCGCTTAGAAAAGCGTCATCTGGCCATCGAGAGATGGTGGAACAAACAGGTCGCTGCGCAGCTTAATTCCATGCTGGTTGAGACCATATTTTCGCGCCGCAATCTTGAAACGGGTGCGGATTAGGTCAGCCCAAGGCCCGCTTCCGCGCATCCGGCTGAAAAAACCGGGATCATTGTCGCGGCCTTCACGTATCGAACGGATGATCGACATGACTTTGGATGCCCGGTCCGGATAATGCACATCAAGCCATTGCTGGAATAATGGCGCAACTTCGTGGGGCAAGCGGATGGGAATCCAGCTCGCGGTTTTGGCTCCAGCCTCTGCCGCGCGTTCGAGGATTGCTTCGATCTCATGATCGTTGATCGCCGGGATGATTGGCGCGACATTGACGTGGGTCGGGATGCCTGCAGCCGCCAAAGCCTTAATCGCGGCGAGGCGCTTTTCCTGTCTTGGCGCGCGCGGCTCAAGCTGGCGGTGAAGCACAGGGTCAAGCATTGTGACCGACACAGCCACTGCAACCAATCCCTTTGCCGCCATTGGCGCCAGCAGATCAAGATCACGAATTATCCGGTCTGACTTTGTTGTTATCGTCAGCGGATGGCCAGTTTCCGCCAGTACCTCAAGGCACTGCCGCATGATCCGCCATTCACTCTCGATTGGCTGATAGGCATCAGTGTTGGTGCCAAAGGCGATGGGTGTTGGGATATGCCCCTTTTTCGCCAACGTTTGCCGCAACAATTTTGCGGCATCGGGTTTGGCAAAAAGCCGACTTTCGAAATCCAGTCCGGGGGATAGGTCGTGAAAGGCATGGCTTGGCCGCGCATAGCAATAGACACAGCCATGTTCACAGCCGCGATAAGGGTTGATCGACTGGTCAAAAGGGATGTCAGGGGAGGTGTTGCGCGCCAATATGGATTTGGGTCGCTCTATCGTGACGACGGTCTTTAGAGGGGCAGCGTTTCCGTCGATGTCCGCGCGATCATCCAGCCAATCACCATCGGCCGTTCGCTGCTTCAGATTGAAGCGGGAAGGCGTCGCGTTTGCGGGTGCTCCGCGTCCAAAGGTAAAGTCGGGATAGCAGCTTTTGGCCATTGTTTCATTCTAGACAAAAGAACGGAACATATAAAGAACATTATTGCTCTCGCAACCGCGGCATTAATTCAACGAAATTGCAAGGCTTGTGTCTGCTGTCGAGCTGGTGGACCAATATTTTGTCCCAGCCATCCTTCACCCCGCCGTTCGAACCGGGCAGGGCGAAGATATAAGTGCCCCGTGCAAGCACAGCGCAGGCGCGGCTTTGCAGCGTGCTGGTGCCGATGCTGTCATAACTGAGCCAGCGGAACAGTTCGCCAAAGCCTGGAATGTCCTTGGTCTTGACCCGGTCAAATGCCTCTGGGGTGATGTCGCGTCCAGTCAGGCCAGTACCACCAGTTGAAATGCCGCAGTCAACATCATCATTGTCTATCCAGCCATGCAGGCGCGCAACCAGCCTGGAAGCATCATCCCGTTCAATCGCGCGATCGACCAGCTTATGGCCTGCCTCGACAATGCGGTCCGCCAATATGTCGCCGCTGGTGTCATCGGCAAAGGTCCGGGTATCGGAAACCGTCAGCAGCGCGATATTGATCGGCTTGAAGATGCGGCTTTCATCGAGCGGCAACGCTGGATACTCCAATTGCGGGGCCAGGGGTTTGAGCATTGCTGGCCAGCCTGCCGTTGTTTCCATTCAACCGCACCGCAACGCTGCGTGTCCCATCCGGGAATTTTGGCCACATAAGCTGGGCGAGACCAGCAGTGCTGCCGCCGCTTTTGCCTGCTTCGATTTCGTACATCCAGTAATTGCGCAACACAGTCGAGACATAGCCGCGCGTTTCCCAATAGGGGATCGATTCGATGAACAGCAGCGGATCACCATTGTCGCGCACTTCGCTGTTCCAACGCGTTACTGGAGCGGGGCCTGCATTATAGGCTGCGATGACCTTGGGAAGTAGTCCGCCGGTCGCGTTCATATCGCGCAGCTTTTCGAGATAGCTTTGGCCATATTCCAGATTGGTTGTCGGACGATCAAGCTCCGATGCGGCGAAACTGATGCCGCGATCGCGCGCCATATCCTGAGCGGTGCCGGGGCGAACCTGCATCAGGCCACGCGCGCCCGCCGGACTGACAACCGACGTCTTGAACTGTGATTCCTGCAATGTGTGCGCATAAACCAGGCTGGAATCGACACGCCAGCCACCCGACGGTGTCCATTGCGGGCGTGGGTAGCGCACGGTCCATTCGCCTGCTTCGCGCGAGGGGCCATAATGGCCCAGCCACAATTGCGTCGAAGGCAGGTTGATTGCACCGGCAAGCCGCGCAAGCGAATCATGCTGCCGGGAATCACAAATTTTCGCTTGATGGCGCACAGCTTCTTCCGCAAGGTCGGTATGGCCGATTTGGGCTAGACCGATTGCGGCGCGCACATTGTCCTCGCGCGCAAGTATGTCCCATCCAGCCTTGCGCTCTGGCTTTGATCGGGCAGCGATTGGAGTCATGCCCAAGGCTTCGCTGGCGATCAGGCCGTAAAAGCTTTCGTCAAATTGTGCCGCTTGTTGCAGGCGGGTTTGGACTTGTGCAGGTTGCTTTGCTGCCATTGCCGCGCGCGCGCTCCAATACCAGCCAGCGGCACGCAGTTCTTCATTTTCGGCACGTTGCGCAACTCGGTCGAACGAGCGGAAAGCGTCGTTGCGATCCCCAAGCCGCCAGCTGGCAAGGCCGTGAACCCATTCGGACTGCACGCCCCATTCGCCGCCACCAGCACGCGCTGTGGCCGCGACCCGGCGCGCATTGGCATCGTCATTTTCGATATAGAAGGACCATGCAACGCGGTAGCGCAGTTCCGTGAGCGCCGCGTCCGAAAGCCCGGCCGCACCGGCTTCAAGCACGCGTTCGGCCTCCGAAGGCGCGTCATTTTTGATATGCTGTTGAATCTGCGCACGCAGATTGGCGGCACCACTGGTCGTTTCAGGCAGTTCGCGGCGGGCGGCACTGCCGCGCCAAGAAAATTTCCGCGTGCCCGGACGATCAGGCAGGGAAGCGGCGCCACGCTTTTGCGCCATGGTTGCAAGCTGTTCGGCTTGCGGCAACCAAGGTGCCTGATTGAGCAAAGCTTCGATCTGCTGGGCGCTGACCTTTGGGCTGTCAGGGGCAACGAACAGTTCGGCCCGTGCGACTGCGGCCATAGGATTTTTGGGTGCGGCGTCGATCAATTTGGTCGCTTCGCTCCACTGCTTGTTGCGGATCGCGCTGAAAATGGTGCCAAATTCCTGCTTTTCCTTAGCCGATAACTGGCCGGGAATCGCGGCAAAGGGATCGCTTGGAACGCGAAAATCATCGCTCGTCGTGGTTCCCGCAAAAGCTGCGGTCGAAACAGAGGCAAAAAGGGCAAGTGCCCCGAAACGCAAACTGGCCTGCACGGTCATTCCTTGTTCGCCAGCATCTGCAAATCTTGCCACGCCTGCGCCTTCAGGGCCGGTCGTGCGATCAGGGTTCGCGGATGATAGGTTGCTACTGCCGCCAGTTTTCCGCCATCATGGTTAAAATCGTGTAAACGTCCGCGCGCATCCATCAAATTCCGCCCCAAAAAGGCTTCGCATGCAGCGTTGCCAAGCAGCAATATCCGCGTCGGGGCGACCAACGCGGCGTGATGCCGCCCGAATTGTGCCAGATTTGCCAGATCGCCAGGCGGTATTGCGCCAGTTGCCGGCTGACTATGTGCCAATGCCGTTTGATAGATGGAAGCGCGATCAAAGCCGATTGCGCGCATCATGGCGTCGATCAGCCGACCGGTGGCACCGGTGCCGAAATACCCCGCTTCGATCTCGTCGCCCTCAGGAATATCGCCGATGAGCATCAGTTGAGCGTTGGAAGCGCCAACCGGGCCAGCACGTCTGCTTGAATAGCCTGTTCCGGGTAAACGCGCTTCTCCAACAATCTGGGACTGCAACGTGGCAAGATCAGATGGCCATGCTGCGACCGGAACAGTGGGAGGAGCTATTGGGACCGATGGTGCAGCAATCGTTGGTTTCGCTTTTGCCGGCTGCGTCGGCGCTTCTGCAGCAACCGGTTGCTGCATCCAGTCGGTTGGCGCGTCGGCGCACAGGGTCTCGACCCCGGCGAGGCTCCACCATTCCATATAGGATCGCACCAGCGTTTCGGGTGCATGCGCAAGCGATTGTTGCATCCCACCTTACAGTCACCGGTTGACGGAACGGTCAATTGCTTGGCATGGCGAATTCTGCAAAGCGAGCATATTACAAGGCAGCCCGAACCGGGCAGCAAACAGAAGGACCTTGGGGAATGAGCGAACGGGAATCGATGCCTTATGACGTCGTCATTGTAGGCGGTGGACCTGCGGGCTTGTCGGCAGCGATCCGGTTGAAACGGATCAACCCGGAAATCTCGGTCTGCATCCTTGAAAAAGGATCAGAAATTGGCGCGCATATCCTATCGGGCGCTGTGTTCGATCCCAAGGCGATCGATGAACTGATTCCCGACTGGAAAGATCAGGGCTGCCCGATGGCCGAAGTTGCGGTGACCGAAAATCACCACTGGATGCTAAGCCGCAAGGGCCACATCGCCGTGCCGCACATCCTCACCCCCGGCTTCATGCACAATAAGGGCACCTTTACCGGCAGCCTTGGCAATCTGTGCCGCTGGCTGGCGACGCAGGCGGAAAATCTGGGTGTCGAGATTTTCCCCGGATTTCCCGCTGCTGAAATTCTCTTCAACGATAATGGTTCGGTAAAGGGCGTGGCAACCGGCGATATGGGTGTTGCCCGTGATGGAAGTCACAAGCCTGACTATATGCCGGGCATGGAATTGCACGCCAAATACACGCTGTTTGCTGAGGGTGCGCGCGGACATCTGACCAAGCAGCTCAAAGCCAAATATGATCTGGAGGCCGATTGCGAGCCGCAGGTTTACGGCATTGGCATGAAAGAATTGTGGGACATCGATCCCGACAAGCATGTTCCCGGCCGCGTCATTCACACGCAGGGCTGGCCTTTGAACGAAAGCGATAGCTGGGGCGGTGGCTTCCTCTATCATCAGGCAAATGGGCAGGTCGCACTCGGCTTCGTGGTCGCGCTCGATTATGCCAACCCCTATGTTTACCCGTTTGAAGAATTCCAGCGTTGGAAACAGCATCCCGAAATCCGCAAGATACTCGAAGGTGGAAGGCGCATTTCCTATGGCGCGCGCGCGATTAATGAAGGCGGATGGCAGTCGATTCCAAAACTTGCTTTCCCAGGCGGCGCGCTGATTGGTTGCTCGGCGGGCTTCGTCAACGTGCCTAGGATCAAAGGCACCCACACCGCGATGAAATCTGGCATGTTGGCCGCAGAAAGCCTTGCTGCGGCATTGGCATCCGGACGCGAGCATGATGAAGTGGCGGATTATCAGGCCAATCTCAACGACAGCTGGATCGCGACCGAACTAAAACTGGTCAAGAACGCCGAACCGGCGGTTGCCAAATTTGGCGGTGATTACGGCACGGTTCTCGCCGGAATCGATATGTGGATGCGCACGCTGAAAATCGGTTTGCCGATCACCATGAAACATCATCCCGACAATGAAGCGATCCGGCGCAAGGATCTATACACGCCCATCAATTATCCCAAGCCAGACGGTGTGATCAGTTTTGACCGATTGTCCTCGGTGTTCCTGTCGAACACCAATCACGAGGAAGACCAGCCCTGCCATTTGCAGCTGAAAGATGCGGATATTCCGATCACGGTCAATCTCGAACTATATGACGCGCCCGAGCAACGCTATTGCCCGGCCGGTGTTTATGAGATTGTCGGCAAGGAAGATGGCAATCCGCGCCTGCAGATCAACGCACAGAATTGCGTGCATTGCAAGACTTGCGACATCAAAGACCCGACCCAGAATATCAACTGGGTGACGCCGGAGGGTGGCGGTGGACCTAATTATCCGAACATGTAAGACTTGGGTGTTGGCGCTAGCGTTGTTCGCTCCGGCGGGAGCAGGCGCTTCGGATTCAAAGTCCAATGTTGACCTCTATTGGCAGGCAGTTCGATTGGAATTGTCCGAAAGGCCGGTCGAAGCGCTGAAGGGCTATCGCAAGCTGCTGGCAACTGCTCCTGATAGCAGCGTTGCGGCGCGGCAGACATTGTCGCTCGCGGTGCAAGAGGGTGACTATGCGACGGCTTTGCAGGCTTTGCGGACGCTGCAACTCAAGGAAACGGCAGAGAGCCACAGCCCGCTGTTGTTTTTTGTTGATGCCTGGAGGCGCAAAAACTGGACCGATGCTGACAATGCAATTGATGATCTGAAACAGCGTAAGGACTTTGCCTTTGTTGCACCGATTTTGGCGGCATGGGTCGAGCGTGCGCAGGGAAAGCCATCAAGCATCGATCCTGCACTGCTCCGCGAACAACCGCTGCTGGGCTTTTATGCGGACGATCAGCTGGTCTATCTCGCGCTGGCGAGTGGCGACATCGAATTGGCCAAAAAACGGTTGAACGCTTTTAGCGGATTTGGTTCGGACTATGGACGCCAGCTTGCTTATGAAGCGGCGCCAGTGCTTGCGGCAAAGGGTGATTTGCCATTTGCACAACAGATGCTGACGCATGTGGGCGGGGCCAGCAACTGGCAGCCCGCACCCAAATCGGGCAAGGGACTGTCGCCGGAAACAGCGATTGCCGCTTTGTTTGGGCGGCTCTCGGCGCAATTGCGATCACAGGATGCGGAAAACGACGCGCTCTATTTCGCCCGTTTGGGACAATGGATAGCGCCCGAAGATGCCGCCGCCCGCATCACTTTGGCACGAGCATTGGACGATGTCGGGGCCTCTGCAAAAGCGCAGCCGCTTTTGGCCTCAATCCCGGCTGATTCGCTTCACTGGCGCGCGGCCGTTTTGCAACAGGCCCGGATGTTGAGCGCAGCAGGCGATCCCGCCAATGCTTTGCGACTGACCAATGATGCAGTCGCCAAAGCGCCCGATTCGATTGAACTTCGTTTGCAACTCGCGCAATTGCATGAGGAACAATCCGATTTTGCCGCAGCAGAAGCCAGTTATCGCACTTTGAACGAAACGATAAAAGCGTCGCCCCGGCAAAAGGCAGTGTTCAAGATGTTGCTTGCGCAATTGTTCGACCGACAGGATAAATGGGCGGAGGCAAAGGTCGAACTCGAAGCGGCGATGGTTCTCGATCCGCAAAACCCGCAACTGTTGAATTTCCTCGGTTATTCGCTGCTGGAGCGGCGTCAGGAAATCAAACGCGGGTTCGAACTGGTATCGCGTGCGCATACGCTGGTTCCCGATTCTCCCGAAATCGCTGATTCTCTGGGCTGGGGCTATTTTCTCGCGAATGATGTCGAGAATGCCATCCCGCTGCTCGAAAGCGCCGTGCAGGGTTCGCTCAACGATGTGACGATCAACGAACATCTGGGCGACGCCTATTGGCACGCCGGACGCAAGATTGATGCCCGCTATGCATGGCGCGCGGCTGCCTTACAGGCAGAGGACAAGGTGGTTGAGCGATTGGAGTCGAAGCTTGCGATCGGCCTCACCGCCAGCAACGCCGCCCCTGATGCCCACCGATTTCGAGACTGCCTACGCCAAGATCAACCTCGCGCTGCATGTTCGAAAGCGGCGGGATGATGGCTATCATGAGATCGAAACCCTGTTCGCCTTCGCAGAGGATGGTGACAGGCTGTCTGTCGAGGCGGCGGATGCTTTGTCGCTGACCATTGCCGGTCGCTTTGCCGATGGTCTGTCGGCGGGCAGCGACAACCTGATAATTCGCGCAGCAGCAATTTTGGCCGAACGAAACGGAATTTCGGCTGGCGCGCGTTTCCACCTCGAAAAGCGGCTGCCAGTCGCCGCTGGCATTGGCGGCGGTTCTGCCGATGCAGCAGCGGCATTGAGGCTGGCTACGCGGTTGTGGAATATTGACCTCGATAGCACTCGGCCGTCCGATGTAGCGGCGGAATTAGGGGCGGATGTTCCAGCATGCATTATTTCCCAAACCTGCTTTGGAACCGGTGTCGGGGACCAGTTGCACCGGATTGATGGCAACGAATTGGCAGGATTGCCTTTGCTGCTGGTCAATCCACTGATAGCCTGTCCGACCGGCCCTGTTTTTCAGGCATGGAACGGCTTTGATCTTGGGCCACTGGATCCGGAAAGCTGGGTCGCGGGCCGCAACGATCTGGAACTGCCAGCAATAACACTGCATCCTGAAATCGCAGATGTCCTAGCGTGTTTGCGCGAAATGCAGCCGCGCATTGCTCGTATGTCTGGCTCCGGCGCGACATGCTTTGCGATTTTCGAATCCTCGTCGAGGCGAGACGCTGCGCTAAGGCAAATCAGCACGGCTTGCCCTGACTGGTGGACAATGGCATCGTCTATCCGGTGAAAGATCCATGGATCATCCTCGGGACACCTAAGGCCGGCGGCATATTGGTCGTGTGCGACCATGCATCAAACCATGTGCCAGACGAGATCGACCTTGGGATTGATCGGCAGCTAATGTCTCAGCACATCGCATATGACATTGGCGTGACGGGGGTAGCATCCTTTATGGTCGAACTGACCTTCTGCGCCGCCTTTCTTGCGACCAATTCGCGACTTGTGGTTGATCTCAACCGCTATCCGGACGATGCCAGCGCGATACCGGTGGCCAGTGATGGCTACGACATTGTCGGCAATCACCTCGATGCCGCTGGACGGCAGGCGCGGCTAGCCCGCTATTTCACGCCCTATCACGCCGCGCTCGCCGATTCGCTCAACCGACATAGGCCGGCATTGATACTGTCGGTACACAGCTTCACGCCTCGGCTTGAAACCGATCCGTCGGCCGAGCGACCTTGGGAAATCGGAGTGTTGTACAACGAACAGGAACTGCCTTCGAGCATGGCTATCGAAAGGCTGGAGGGGGAGGGGCTGATCGTTGGCGACCAGCTTCCCTATTCGGGTAGGCAGCTCAACGCGACGATGAACCGCCATGCTGAAGCCAACGAAATCCCCTATGTCGGCATCGAAATCCGGCAAGATTTGATCGGTGATGCGGCGGGCCAGGAAAGATTTGCTGCAATATTGGGTGAAATGGCGCAATATGTCGTCGAAAGGCTTGCGTCCGAAGCTTTGTCGTGAATAGAGGCGCGCAACCCTCTCCAAAGGATTGATCGATGCCCGTTTACCGTTCCAGAACCTCTACCCATGGCCGCAATATGGCCGGTGCGCGCGGGCTTTGGCGCGCAACGGGGATGAAGGACAGCGATTTCGGCAAGCCGATCATCGCCGTCGTGAACAGCTTCACTCAGTTCGTCCCCGGCCATGTCCACCTTAAGGATCTGGGCCAACTGGTTGCGCGCGAGATTGAGGCAGCGGGCGGTGTTGCCAAGGAATTCAACACCATCGCGGTCGATGACGGTATCGCCATGGGCCATGATGGCATGCTCTATTCGCTGCCCAGCCGCGATCTGATCGCTGACAGCGTCGAATATATGGTGAACGCCCACTGCGCCGATGCCATGGTGTGCATCTCCAATTGCGACAAGATCACGCCGGGGATGCTAATGGCGGCGATGCGGATCAACATACCGGTGGTGTTCGTCTCGGGTGGACCGATGGAAGCTGGCAAGGTCGTGCTGAAGGGCAAGGAAGTTGCACTCGATCTGATCGATGCGATGATTGCCGCAGGCGATGAAAGCTATACCGACGAGGAAGTCCAGACCATTGAGCGCAGTGCTTGCCCGACTTGCGGTTCTTGCAGCGGCATGTTCACCGCCAATTCGATGAACTGCCTCACCGAAGCGTTGGGGCTTTCGCTGCCGGGCAATGGATCGCAGCTCGCTACGCATTCGGACCGGCAACAGCTTTTCCTCCGCGCCGGACGCCTCGCTGTCGAGCTGTGCGAGCGCTATTATTTGCAAGAAGACGAAAGCGCCTTGCCGCGCTCGATTGCCAGTTTTGAGGCGTTTGAAAATGCGATGAGCCTTGACATTGCGATGGGAGGATCGACCAACACAGTGCTGCATTTGCTTGCCGCGGCTCAGGAGGCGGGCGTTGACTTTACTATGGCCGATATCGACCGGCTGAGCCGCAAGGTGCCGTGCCTGTCCAAGGTCGCCCCAGCCAAAGCCGATGTGCATATGGAAGATGTCCACCGCGCGGGCGGCATCATGTCGATCCTTGGGCAACTCGACAGGGCCGGTTTGCTGCACAGCGATCTGCCGACGGTACACAGCCGCACCTTGGGCGATGCGTTGAATGCATGGGATATCAGCCGCACCAACGATCCCGAAGTGCAGAAATTCTTCAAGGCTGCCCCCGGAGGCGTGCCGACGCAGACCGCGTTCAGCCAGTCACGGCGCTGGGATGAGCTTGATCTCGATCGCGAAAATGGTGTTATCCGATCGAAAGAACATGCCTTTTCGCAAGACGGGGGATTGGCTGTGCTTTTCGGCAATATCGCGCGCGATGGCTGCATCGTGAAGACCGCCGGCGTCGATGACAGCATCCTGAAATTTGCTGGCCCCGCCAAGGTTTATGAAAGCCAGGACGCCGCCGTCACCGCGATCCTGACCGGGCAGGTTGTTGAAGGAGACGTAGTCGTCATCCGCTATGAAGGGCCAAAGGGCGGGCCGGGGATGCAGGAAATGTTGTACCCGACCAGCTATCTGAAATCGAAAGGTCTGGGCAAGGCGTGCGCGCTTTTGACTGACGGGCGCTTTTCGGGCGGCACGTCAGGGCTGTCGATTGGCCATGCCTCACCCGAAGCGGCCGAAGGTGGCGAGATTGGCTTGGTCGAACCCGGTGACCGGATCGAAATCGATATCCCCAACCGCACAATTCACTTGGCAGTGAGCGAGGAAGAACTGCAACGTCGCCGTGCGGCTCAGGATGCCAAGGGCTGGCAGCCTGAAAAAGAACGCCCGCGCAAGGTCTCGGTTGCGCTTCAGGCCTATGCCGCGATGACCACCAGCGCGGCCAAAGGCGCGGTTCGCGATATCAGCCAGTTGCAAAAGCGATAACGCCCTATAGCAACAATGTCCGAAATTGGGGCGCGGCGTTGCAGGCACTTTGCACCGCGCGTCGAGTGGCGTTATAGCGTGACAAAATTCCAATGGGGCAACTACGAACAACCATGTCCATTATGACTATCCGGATCGCGATACTGGGCGGCGCGGCGCTTGCTTTGGCGGCGTGCGGCAGCAAGTCATCGCTCGAACAGGCCGAAAGCGAGGCTGCGGAAGACGCAGCACTCGGCGGAAAAATCGAATGTGCGCTGGCTGGAAGCACGACCTTTGAACGCAATTGCACTACCGAAACGGTATCGGGCGACGAAGCGCGCATTCTGGTGGTGCGCCATCCCGATGGTGGATTTCGGCGGTTCAACATCCTGACCGATGGGCGCGGGTTGGCACCTGCTGACGGTTTTGACGAAACCAAAGTCAAGCTGCTGAGCGACGGCATGATCGAGGTAACCTCGGGCGACGATAGCTACCGCCTGCCTGCGGCGATCAAAGCTGGCTCTGGTGGTAAATCCTAGGTCGAGGCGACAAAACGTCGAAGGCGGGTTGATTGTAGCGCCCCGAACGGGCAACGCACCGCAGTGACCGAAATTGACGAAATTATCCGCATTGCTGCACGCGGCGATGGCGTGACTGCCGATGGACGGCATGTGCCTTTGGCTGCGCCCGGCGACCGTTTGAATCCCGAAGGCGGTCTGATCCACGGCCCGCATCATGTGGAACCGGTCTGCCGTCATTTTCCGCTATGCGGCGGTTGCCAAATCCAGCAAGTTGACGATGGCGCGTTGCGCGTCTTTGTCCGCGACCGAGTTGTCGGCGGACTGACCGGGCAGGGACTGGAAGCCGGGGAAGTCATGCCCGCACACCTCTCCCCACCGCACAGTCGCCGCCGTGTGTCGTTGCGTTCGGCATGGGCGGGAAAGCAATTCCAGCTGGGTTTCAGCACCGAGAAAAGCCACCGCATCATCGATCTGAAACAATGCGAAGTGATGCACCCCGACCTGTTCGCGCTGGTTGAGCCGCTGCGCGCTTTCCTTGCGCCGCGTATCGACCGACGGCGCAATGTTTCGGTCAAACTCGCGCTGGTTGACCAGGGTGTCGATCTGGTGATTGAAAACTGGATGCCAGAAGGGTTGGAAGCGCATGAGGCGCTGACCGATTTTGCTCGCACGCAAGGGCTGGCGCGATTGTCGCTCGATGATGGCTATGGCCCGACGACGCAGTGGGAGCCCGATCCCGTGACGGTGACGCTGGGTAGCGTTGCGGTCAGCTATCCGCCTTTCGGCTTCCTGCAAGCAACCGACGATGGTGAAGCCGCACTGGTGCATGCCGTGCGCACAATTTGCGGCAATGCGACCATAGTCGCCGACCTTTTCGCAGGGCTTGGGACATTTGCATTATCGTTCGACGCCAAGACCAAGGTCTATGCAGGAGAGGCTGATCGCACCGCGATCATGGCGCTGAAGGCCGCAGCGGGCAGGGCGCAGCGCACGCTGTTTGCCGAGCATCGCGACCTGTTCCGCAGGCCGCTGACCAGTGTGGAGCTAGACCGCTTTTCAGCTGCCGTCCTCGATCCACCAAGGGCAGGGGCTCGTGAGCAGGTGGCGCAACTCGCGGCGTCGAAAATTCCCGCAATCGCCTATGTCAGTTGTAACCCGTCAAGTTTCGCCCGCGACGCAAAAACCTTGGTCGCTGGCGGCTATCGGCTTGGCCGCGTCTGGCCCGTGGGCCAGTTCCGCTGGTCAACCCATGTGGAACTGGCCGCTGAATTCACGCGTTAATGAAAGACCACCATTGCAGCGTGCACGATCAATGCGATCAGCGCGAGGCTGGATAGAAGGAACAGTGTGAAGCGCACCATGATGCGGTTCCACAATGCCTGCACAAGACTGTGAGCAATGCGCAGGCCGACATAGGCCCAGGCAATCGTCGCATTCATGCCATCACCCCAACCAGTGATCGCCAGCACCAGCGCCACTGCGTAAAACACCGTCGGTGCTTCGTGCAGATGGTTGTAATTCTGCGCCTTCCACTGAATTTTGTTCGGCAAAACCTTGTCAAGATCACCACCGACACCGCCCACCATATTGTTGACGTCGAGCCCTCAGCTTTCTGCATCGCGGGAATACGGGTAATATACATCCACGCCCACATCAGCATCGTCCATGCCGCAAGCGCGACGACGGGTTTCAGTATTTCTGCATGTTCCATGATTTTTCGTTCCCTAGATTGTTGCCAGAACGGCATTAACGGCCAAAACGGCAAGGCAAATTGTTGCCAGAACAAAAATCGTGAACCTCACCATTACGACGTTGATTGTTGCCTGATAGACAGAATGGATGATCCTCAGGATCGTGTAGCCCCAGGCTACATTCACGAGCATAGGTGTGGCTGCGCCCGCGACCGCTAGGATTAGAACGGCTGCGTAGAAGATCGTCGGTTGCTCCATCAAATGGGTATAATTGTGCGATTTCCAATTCACATTGGCGGGCAAAATTCCTTCCAGATCCTGTCCGCGACCGCCTGGTGGCGACGCCTTAAGATCCATGCCAGACTTAAATATCGCCGGAAAGCGCGTTCCCGCCATCCAAAGCAGCATGACAAGTGACCATGCAACAAGTACCGCTGCCGGCGCCAAAATCGGATTTTCCATAATAAAGACCCTTCCTCCTGTTTTTCAGAAGGAAGGGTGCGTCAGGAAAATTAGATTGTCAAATGCAACTTAATTTGCCGATCTTTTGCCAAAGGCAACAACATTGCCCACATCGTTGGCGGCGATCCGCGTGTATAGGCTCGCCATCGGTTCATCCTCGACGGTAAAGTCCTCGGTTTCGCCAAAGCCGTTAAACTCGGTGCGCATCGCGCAGCCATAGGCGCCCAGCATGCCGACCTCGATATAGTCGCCAGCCTTGATATCGGCGGGTAGGACGAATGGACCTGCCATATAGTCCATATCGTCACAGGTCGGGCCGTAGAAAGCGAATTCCGCGCTTTCACCACACGTGCTTTCTCGCTGCAATGCGACCGGGAAGCGCCAGCCAACATGCGCCGCATCAAACAACGCGCCATAGGCTCCGTCGTTGATATACAATTCATTGTCGCGGCGCTTTTCGACCTTCACCAGCAGTGAGGCATATTCGGCGCACAGCGCGCGACCGGGTTCGCACCAGAGTTCTGCCGAATAGCTGATCGGCAGGTCTTCGAAAGTGCGGTGGATGGTTTCGAAATAGGCTTCGAGCGGCGGCGGTTCCATTCCGGGATAGACCGACGGAAAGCCACCGCCAACATCGACGATATCGACGGTTACAGACGCCGCAACAATCGCCGCTCGCACCTGCTCCATAGCCTCTGCATAGGCAAGCGGCGTCATGGCTTGGCTGCCGACATGAAAAGCAATGCCAAGGCTATCCGCCGCCTGACGGGTCGCAACCAACAGGTCCGCAACTTCGGAAGGCTCTGCGCCAAACTTTGCTGCAAGGCTCAGCTTGGCATGATCCGACGAAACGCGGATGCGCACGCACAGCTCAAGGTCGGTCGCCAACACGCCGTCTTTCGCTGTTGCGCGGACAATTTTGTTAAGCTCTTCGCGGCTATCGAGGCTGAAGGTCTTCACGCCATGATTGTGATATGCCTGCGCAATCGCACGCTCCGACTTCACTGGATGCATGAAGCACAGTTTCGCCTCAGGCAGGAATTTGTGCACCAGCCGAACTTCGCCAAGCGAGGCAACGTCATAGTGTGTTATTCCCGCCGCCCACAGCGTTTCCAGCAAAGCGGGCGAAGGATTGGCCTTTACCGCATAGAGCGATTTGCCCGGAAACTTCTCGACAAAGAAGCGGGCGGCGCGCGTCGCAGCATGCGGGCGAAGGAGAGTTACGGGCTCGTCCGGGCGAAGGGCGCGGACTAGGGACGCAGCATCAGGATAGTTGTGCAACTCAAGGGACCCCCAAAAAATAAACGGTAAACAACAAGGCTGCCTTGCGGTTATTGGAAGTCCCCCTGGGGCAGCGGAGTGCGCCTATATGGCGAGTGGGGGGATTTGTAAAGGGGATTTGGCTACCCGGCCTTGCTAATCGGTAGCACGAAGTTGTTTCCAAATTTGGGTAACCAGCTTAAGGTATCGAAGTTGATGAAGTGCGGGGCAAGGCGATGAAAGCAGTTATACTGATAGGGCGAAAGAGCGAGCAAATAAGAAAAAAATTGAAAATGATGAAATCGTAGTTTCGCGGAAGCAGATGCTAGTCGCAAAAATTAGCGTTTGGGCTTCAGTGCTTGTTGCACTAACATCTATGGCTACAACCTATATGATGTGGCAACAGTTAGAGCAGCAAAAAGGTTCAAAAATTGACGGTATGAAATCAGGTTTTTATCAATCTAAAGTTGAATCATATAGCAAATATACTACTGATTCCAGTCACCTCAGAGTAACAATCTTATCATTTTTTGCAATGATGGACAAAAATGTATTTGAAAAAAAAGATATTCCGGGGGTTCAGAGTGTAATAAAAACTCATGCAGGCTCTTATTTAACATCATTAGAATCGGCGCGATTCTACATGCCTGAAAAAATTGACCGTCTAGCGATGATCTACACCAAAAATCAATCGAATGCCTTAAATTGTATCAATAGCCTTTTGAGTGATATGGAGCTTCCTTGCGATGGCAACAAGCTGATAAAATTTCTTGAAACCAGCGAGTTAGATTTCGAGAAGCTAAAGACGGCTCTTCGTGATGATATTTCATCTGAGCGAATGCAAAAAATAGACTAACCACTGATTCCGGTGATGTAGTGTCGCTAACTCAACCGATCCCTGAACTCCTCCCAGTCAAACTCCTGCACGCAGCGCAGTTCGTCCGTCTCACTGTTCCACAGCCAGATTGAGGGCAGGAGAAAGCCGATGAAGGGGTGGTCTTCACCATCGAATAATGCGGCTCACCCGCACCCCGAAACAAACCCCTTGCACTGCTTTACCTTAAACCGCCGGATCATACCCTGCACCGCCGGAGTCTCCTCGCTCCAGTCCGCTTCGCTGCACAGCAGTTCCTTGTGCGGGGTCAGTCGGGCAGACAGCGTCGGCTCCCAGTCGGGCATTGCGGCCAGCACCTGCTCTGATGTGTAGAGCAGATATTCGACATAATCCTCATAAGCGCCTTCATTCGCCGTGCCTTCAATGGCGCAATAATCCGGGTTGGCAAATTCGGGTTTGGATATCGAGAGGTTCAGATATTCGCGGTAGATGTCACGCGCGGATTGCTCGCGCTGTTGCCGCGCGCTTGCGTCAATCTGCATTTTAACGCCCACCAGCGCCACAACCGCGGCTACAATCGTCAAAATTGCACCCAGTGCTTGCAGCGCCTGAAAATTTGCTTCGAGCCATTTTTTCATTGTTTACCCCATTTTTGGCTGTTGCTGCGTCGCGCAGTGGATGCCGCCGCCTGAATCTCCAATTGGATCAACATTCAACATCTCGATCGTCCGCCCCGGATAGAGCGATTGCAGCAATTCCTTTGCTTGGCCATCAGCGGCCTTGTCACCAAATTGCGCGGCAATCACCGCATCGTTGCAGACATAATAATTCACATAGCTGGCGACAAAATCGGCTTTACGCGAGCGGATGTTGACCGGATCGGGAAGGCGGATGATCTCCAGCTTTTTGCCGCGTGCATCGGTTGCCGGTTGCAGTATTTCCAGCGTTTCATGGCCTGAGACCGACCAGGGGTCATCGGGGTCAATTTCGTCGCCCAATTGGATCAGCACTTTGCCCGGTCCGACAAAACGCGCGAGGGCATCGATGTGATAATCGGTGATATCCTTGCCCGCGATGCCGGGAGCCCAGATCATCTTTTCGCCGCCCAAGGCCTTAAGTAGCTTCTCGCCTATTTCAGCTTCGCTGGCTGAATTGCGGTTGTCGTTCGCCCAGCAACTGGCATGGGCGAGGAGCGTGCCTGCGCCGTCATGTTCCACCCCGCCTTGCTCACCGACCAATCCGGTATCCAGCAACGGCAGGCTAAGCCTTTCGGCGACGCGTTCCGCAACCAGTGCGTCGTTGCCATGCGGTTGCTTGTCGCCCCAGCCGTTGAAGCGGATATGCGCGACTGCAAGCTCACCCTTGGCATTTTTGACAAAGGTCGGCCCTGAATCGCGGCACCATAGATCGTCGGTCGGAATGTCCCACAGTTCGACATCGGTCGATAACAGCTTGCGCGCGGTTTCGTGATGTTCGGCAGAGGCAAGAAGGGTAATCGGTTCGTATTTTGCAATGGTGTTGGCGATCAACGCGATGCTGGCCTGCACTTTGGCGAGTGATTTTTTGTCATAGACATCCAGATTCACCGGCCACTGCATGAAAGTGCGTTCATGCGGCTCCGATTCCAGCGGCATTTCAAATCCGTCTGGCATTGCAGCCTCCTTCAATGCCGCTTCGGTGCAACCGGGCAAAAGCGACGCGAGCGTCAAACCCGCACTGCCCTGCATCATTGTCCGTCGATTTATCAGCATAAGCCCCCCATAGAGGGTGAATAGCGGCTGCAATTGCGGCTAGCAACGTAACATCGGGTCAAACCTAGCTGAGTCGGTCGCGAAACTCTTCCCATCCAAATGCCTTGACGCAGCGCAGTGCATCTGTGTCACTGTTCCACAACCAAATGGAGGGCAGGGGGACACCGTTAAAGGTGTTGGTCTTCACCATCGAATAATGCGCCTGATCGAGGAAGGCGAAGCGCTGGCCGGGTTCGGCGGGAACGGGAAGGCGGTAATCGCCGATAATGTCACCTGCGAGACAGCTGGGGCCGCCGAGGCGGACGGCGGGGCCATCATCGCGTTCGTCGAGCATAGCAGGGCGGTAGGGGGCTTCGATCACGTCGGGCATGTGGCATGTGGCGCTGATGTCGGTGACAGCGACGGGCATGCCGTTGTCGATGACGTCGAGCAGTTCGCCCACCAATATCCCGGCGTCGAGCGCGATGGCCTCACCGGGTTCGAGATAGATTTCGAGGCCGGTTTCGCCGCGCACTTGCTGAATGAAGGCAATCAACTGGTCACGCTGATAATCGGCGCGTGTGATATGGTGTCCCCCACCGAAGTTGAGCCATTTCAGTTGGCCGAAATAAGGCGCGATCTTGGGTTTCAGGCTTTCCCATGTGCGCTGGAGCGGCTCGAAATCCTGTTCGCACAATGTGTGGAAATGGAGGCCCGATACACCCTCAAGATGCTCCGCCTTCAACAGGCTGACTGGAAAACCCAATCGCGAGTGTGGTGAACAGGGGTCATATTTCGCGACCTCGCCCTCGGCATGTTCGGGATTAATGCGCAGGCCGACATCGGTTGACTCATCGAGGAAGCTGGCGAACCGGCTATGCTGCGCAGGCGAATTGAAAATGACATGGTCAGAAATGGCCACAATCTCCGCCATGTCCGCAGCCTTATAGCCTGCGCAATAGGTCGCAATCTCGCCCTTATAATGGTCGCGCGCCAGCCGCGCCTCCCACAGCCCGCTGGTACAAACGCCATCAAGATATTCACCCACTACATCAGCGAGCGACCACATCGAAAAGGCTTTCAGCGCCGACAACACTTTAGCCCCAGAACGCGCCTTGACGTCAGCCAGCACGGCAAGGTTCCGCCGCACCGCAACCTCGTCCACCACAAAGGCAGGCGTCGGCACGCGGTTCAGGTCAAATCGGGCAAAAGCCCCGGGATCGCCGGCTTTGGTTTCCATTAGAAGGACAGCGGCCCATCCAGTTCCTTAACCTGCCACGGCAGTCCATGCTGGTTGAGCATGTCCATGAAGGGATCGGGGTTGAATTGCTCCATGTTGAACACACCGTGGCCGCGCCACAGGCCTTTAACCACCAAAGCCGCGCCGATCATTGCTGGCACGCCTGTCGTGTAGCTCACGGCCTGATTGCCGGTTTCTTCATAGGCATCTTCATGGTCGCAGATGTTATAGATGTAGAGCGTCTTTTCCTTGCCATCGCGGCCAAGGCCGGTGGCGATGCAGCCGATATTGGTCTTGCCTTTGGTCGTGGGGCCAAGTGAAGCGGGTTCGGGAAGCACCGCCTTCAGGAACTGCAGAGGAATAATCTCGACGCCCTGATATTTGACCGGATCAATCCGCGTCATGCCGACATTCTGCAAGACGGTCAGATGCTTGATATATTCATCACCAAAGGTCATCCAGAACCGGATACGCTTGATTTCGGGCAAATGCGTCTTCAGGCTTTCGATTTCCTCATGATACATCAGGTACATGTTCTTGGGGCCGACGGCCTCGAAATCGAAGCTTTGCTTTACTGACATCGGCGGGGTTTCGACCCAGTCGCCATTTTCCCAATGGCGCGCGACTGCAGTCACTTCGCGGATGTTGATTTCGGGGTTGAAGTTGGTGGCAAAGGCTTGCCCATGGTCGCCGCCATTGCAGTCGAGAATGTCGAGCGTGTCGATACGGTCGAAATGATGTTTCTTCAGGTAAGTGGTAAATACGCTGGTCACGCCGGGGTCAAAGCCCGAACCGAGCAGCGCCATAAGCCCGGCATCCTTAAAGCGATCCTGATAAGCCCATTGCCAGTGATATTCGAACTTGGCCTCATCCTTGGGCTCGTAGTTCGCGGTGTCCATATAATGCACGCCAGCGGCTAGGCAGGCGTCCATGATCGCCAAATCCTGATAGGGCAGCGCAAGGTTGACCACCAACGCGGGCTTGATTGCTTCGATCAGCAGAGTGAGCGCGGGGACTTCTTCGGCGTCAATCTCATACGTATCCACGGTTACGCCGGTGCGCTGTTTTACCGACGCGGCAATCGCATCACATTTCGATTTTGTGCGGCTCGCAAGGCTGATGTGCGAGAAAATATCGGCGTTCATCGCCATCTTGTGCACCGCGACCGAGCCGACGCCACCTGCGCCGATTACCAAAACCCTGCTCATCTGTTACGTCCTTCGACAAAGATTCGTTATGGCGACGGCATATAGAGGGCTTTGATGACAGAACAAGAATTGCGCGACCCCAATCGCAAGCCCTGCCGTGAAGGCGTGTTGCGGGCGATGGCCAAAATCGCCGACATCCTGCCGCCAACACCTTTGCTGCCGCTTGAGGTCGATGGACGGACGCTTTGGTGCAAAGCGGAAATGCTGCAGCCTATTGGCGCATTCAAGATTCGCGGGGCGTGGCACCGTTTATCGGATATGACGCCCGAAGAACGCGCTCGGGGTGTCGTCGGCGTTTCGAGCGGCAACCATGCGCAAGGAGTCGCTTGGGCAGCCAAGCGGCTCGGCATTTCCGCGACCATCGTGATGCCCGACAATGCGCCTAAGGCCAAGATCGAGGCTACCCGCGCCTTGGGGGCAGATGTTGTTTTCTATCAACGCCCGGGACAGGATCGGGATGCAATTGCTGCCGAACTGGTGGAGCGCACCGGTGCGACGCTGGTCCACGCCTTTGCCAACCCGTGGGTGATTGAGGGGCAGGGAACTTTGGGATTGGAGGCGGAGGCGCAATTGAAAGCGCGGGGTGTTGAAGGCCTGCTGCATATCATTGCCTGCTGCGGTGGTGGGGGCTTATCCGCGGGGCTGTCACTTGCCTGTCCTGAAGCCAAAATCTCGATTGCGGAGCCAGAGGGTTGGGATGATGTCATTCGTTCACTGGAAGCAGGCAAGATCGTTTCTGTCACCGACCAGAGCTTCCACACTCCCTGCGATGCCCTGCAAACGCCGAGCACATTTCCAATCAATTTCGATGTTTTGAATGGCCGTATTTACAACAGCGCCGTTGTGACTCCCGCTGATATTGCAGCTGCAATGCGGCTCGTGTTCGAAAGGCTTCGCCTTGTAGTCGAACCGGGCGGAGCGGCGGCATTGGCAGCGGTGCTGTCGGGGAAAGTCGTTCCCGAGGGGACTGCGGTGGTAACGCTGTCGGGCGGCAATGTAGATTGGGGAACATTTGTCCGCATGATCGGAGAATTAAGATGATTGAGCGAGCCATCCTCCAAGCCATGGCCACACAGCATCAAGTGGTAATCGATACGCTTTCGGATGCGTTCATGACTGATCCTGCACTCAGTTTCATCGTTCCTGATGAATCGGCGCGCGCCAAGATGTTACCAAAGTTGTTTGCGCTTCTGGTTTCCGATGATGCGAAAGCTGGTACGGTCATGCGCTCGGAAAAGGATGAGGCCGCTGCGCTGTGGCGCAACCCCGGCATGGCCAAGGACGCGGGCGGAACCAGCTTTGGCCTAATGTGGAATATGCTCCGGATATTCGGTCTCTCCATCGCCCGAGCAAGCACAGTGGCCGATGCCCTTGCCGCGCACCTACCCGGCGGTCGCTATCACTATCTGCATTTTGTGGGCGTGAGAAGCGCGTATCAGGGCAAGGGCTGGGGCGGTGCAATCATTCGCGAAGGCTTGGCGCGCGCCGATGCGGAAGGGCTGCCCAGCTGGCTGGAAACAGCAACTCCTGCAAATGTTCCACTCTACCAAAGACTGGGTTTTGTCACGCAGGTCGAATGGGACATCCCCAAAGGCGGCCCACATTTTTGGGGGATGATGCGGCCAGCAGCTTAGGCTGCCTGAGCCAACCTCAACTCCATCCGTCCCCAAATCTCTACCAAGGCGTTGGTCAGATCCTGCATCATCGCTTCGTCATGCTGCGGACCTGGGGTGAAGCGTAGGCGTTCTGTGCCGCGCGGAACGGTGGGGTAGTTGATCGGCTGCACATAGGCGCCATATTCGGCGAGCAAGGTGTCGGCGATTTTCTTTGCCTTCACCGGATCACCCACCATCAACGGCACAATATGAGTCACGCTTTGCATCACCGGCAAGCCAGCCTCGGCGAAGAGTTGCTTGAGCCGCGCGGCATTGGCCTGTTGAGCGGCGCGTTCTTCGCCCGATTCCTTCAAATGCTTCACCGACGCCAGCACGCCCGCGACCAGCACCGGTGATAGCGACGTGGTGAAGATGAAGCCCGGCGCATAGCTGCGGATTACATCGACAATCTTCAGTTCGGCCGCGATATAACCACCCATCACGCCAAAGGCCTTGCCCAGCGTGCCTTCGATGATCGTCACCCGTTCGGCAACTTCGTCGCGCTCGGTAATGCCGCCACCATGATCGCCATACATGCCAACGGCATGGACTTCATCGCAATAGGTGAGCGCGTTGTACTTGTCCGCCAGATCACAGATCGCTGCAATCGGCGCGATGTCACCGTCCATCGAATAGACGCTTTCAAAGGCGATCAGCTTAGGTGCTTCGGGTTCATCATTGGCAAGCAACTCTTCGAGATGCACCAGATCATTGTGCCGCCACACACGCTTCTCACAGCCCGAATTGCGAATACCCGCAATCATTGAAGCGTGGTTGAGCTCATCCGAATAGATGATGCAGCCGGGCAGGATTTTGGCGAGTGTTGAGAGTGTCGCTTCATTCGAAACATAGCCGCTTGTGAACAGCAACGCCCCGGTCTTCGCGTGCAGACCAGCCAGTTCGGACTCGAGTTCGACATGATAATGGGTGTTGCCGCCAATGTTCCGCGTGCCGCCCGATCCCGCGCCGACATCGTGCAGCGCCTCTTCCATCGCGGCGATTACCTTGGGATGCTGGCCCATGCACAGATAGTCGTTCGAGCACCATACCGTGATGGGCTTTGGTCCGTTATGCCCGGCAAAGCAGCGCGCATTGGGAAATTTCCCTTTGTTGCGCAAAATGTCGATGAAAACACGGTAGCGTCCCTCGGCATGAAGCCGGTCAATCGCCTTGTCGAATATTGCGTCGTAATTCACCGGGTGCCCCCGCTCTGTCGTTTGGCTGTCGCCCTTTTGCCGCCCATTACGACTGCCGGAATCAAATATCCAGCGCGAACGATTCGCAATAAGAGTTAGAGTGTCGCGAATTCGGTCAGGCCATATTCGGCAAGCGCAGGTCGATAGGCCAAAATTTGCTCCGACGCACCGGTTGTGACGAATAGCCCGGGTGCAGGTTTTTCTGGCCAAGCCTGCCCTTCGGTCAAATGGACAATCCGGTGCGCTATCCCTTCTGCACCATCGACGAAGCGGATTTCGCGGACATGACCCAGATCGCGTGCCGCCTGTGCCAACTCTGTTTCGACAAGCGGGAAATGCGTGCAGCCAAGCACCACCGTATCGATCTGGTCGCCTTGCGGTTGGTATAGCAAACCGGCCATTGCTGACCGAAATGCCGCTGGATCGGGAACTTCACCGCGCATTTTTGCTTCGGCAGGGGCAACCAATTCAGGAGCCGCATGGCGCAGCATCGTCATCCCTTGCGCAAACTCGGCTTCAAGCCTGTCGACATAGGGCTGGCGGATTGTCGCTTTGGTCCCCAGCAATCCGAACACGCCTGTCTTGGTCGCAAGGCTTGCAGGTTTGATTGCAGGAACGGTACCGACAATGGGTATGCCAAGCACCGCGCGGACATGGGCGAGCGCGATAACCGATGCGGTGTTACAGGCTATCACCGCCAGACGCGGGCGATAGCGTTCGCTCAGCCGCCCCAGCAGCGCGCAGACCCGCGTCGCCACCTCCATCTCGCTTTTCTCGCCATAGGGAATGCCAGCATAATCAGCGGCGTAAATCACCGGGGACTGCGGCAAAAATTCTCGAGCCTTTGCGAAAACTGATAGTCCCCCCACACCGGTATCGAAAAACAACAGGGGCTGTGATGCTTCAGTCATAAACCGCTGATAGGGACGTAAAACCCTGCTAGCAACCGCCCTTGAGCCGATGCGACAAAGCGCGTAAGGCTGGAACAAATCAGGAAAGGAACGAGCGGATGGTGGGAATTGAGGCGGTCTGGGCGGCGCTGATGGGCTATGCTCTGGGTTCGATTCCCTTTGGCCTGATCCTCACCAGCGGCACCGGCGCAGGAAATTTGCGTGAGATTGGCTCCAGGCAATATCGGTGCCACCAATGTGTTGCGGACGGGGAAGAAATCGCTGGCCGCGCTGACGCTGATTCTAGACTTACTCAAAGGTACCGCAGCAGTTTTGCTAGCGCGACATTTCTTTCCAGGCAGTGAGATATTTGCGGCGGCCGCAGCTTTTTTTTGGCCATCTGTACCCGGTCTGGCTGGGCTTCAGGGGCGGCAAAGGCGTCGCGACCTATGCTGGCATATTGTTCGGGCTGCATTGGCCTTTGGGGCTCGCCTATGGCGTAGCCTGGATCGCTGTGCTCCTGGTTACGCGCATATCCTCGGCAGGCGGGCTTGCGGCAGCCTTGATCGCTCCGGTTGCGGCATGGGGCATGGGGCAGCAAAACTATGTACCGGTATTGGTTGCCTGCAGTGTAATCGTCTGCTGGAAACATCGTGAGAATATCGGCCGCTTGCTCAATCGCACCGAACCGAAAATTGGCGCAAAATAGGACGGCCATGTCGGGGGGCAATTCCACTTTCGACAAATTGCGGTTGATCCGCTCGCCCTCGGTCGGGCCGGTCACCTATCGGCAGTTGATTGCCCGTTTTGGCAGCGCCGCAGCGGCGCTGGAGGCGTTGCCCGATCTCGCACGCCGCGGTGGTTCCGCACGCTTTGCATTGGCAAAGGCGGAATTGGTCGAAATGGAAATTGCGGCAGTTGCATCCTTTGGTGCACGCCACATATTCCTCGATGGCGACGACTATCCGCCATTGCTGGCCGAAATCGACAATGGCCCGGCGTGCCTGACGGTGAAAGGAAGGATTGAACTTGCTTCCCAACCTTCGGTTGCAATTGTCGGCGCGCGCAACGCCTCTGCGGCGGGATGCCGATTCGCGCGCGGTCTGGCGCAGGATCTGGGCGGACAGGGCATTGTCGTGGTTTCAGGGCTAGCGCGCGGTATCGACGCTGCGGCGCATCAAGGCGCGCTATCCTGTGGCACGATAGCGGTTATCGCTGGTGGCATCGACAATATCTACCCGCCCGAACATGCAAAGCTGCAGGCGGAAATCGCTGAACGTGGCTTGCTGATTGCGGAAATGCCTCCAGGTGTCGAACCGCGTGCGCGTCACTTTCCGCATCGCAACCGGATTATCGCAGGGATGGCGCTCGGCACGGTGGTGGTCGAGGCCGTGCCCAAATCGGGTTCGCTGATCACCGCGCGTTTGGCCGGAGAAGCGGGCCGAGAAGTGATGGCGATTCCCGGATCACCGCTCGACCCGCGTTCGCGTGGTTGTAACCAGCTCATCCGCGAAGGTGCGACGCTGGTGCAGGACGCAGGTGACATTGCCGAACTGGTGCGACCGATCGACCAGCGCAATCTGCCTTTTCAAAAAGCCGCCTCGCACACTGCGCCGTTGGCCGAGGCTGGCGATAGCGAACGAGGCGCGGTGATCTCTTTGCTTGGATCAAATTTCGTGACAGTCGATGAATTGGTGCGGCAATCGTTGATGCCATCGGCTCAAGTTCAGATGGTGCTGCTCGAACTCGAACTCGCCGGAAAACTCGAACGCGGGGCGGGCGGAAAAGTGCGTGTTACTGGCTGAATTTTCTTGGCTTGACGATAAGCTGAAACCACCCCCAATTTGTACGCGTACGCGAGACCTTTAGAAAAAGAACTGAAAAACATGCAGTTAGTTGTCGTCGAATCACCCGCAAAAGCCAAGACTATCGAGAAATATCTAGGCCCCGGATATAAGGTGCTGGCCTCCTATGGTCATATCCGCGATCTACCGCCCAAAGATGGTTCGGTTGATCCGGATAACGGCTTTGCCATGCTGTGGGACAATTATCCTGACAAGGCCAAGCAGCTGAAAGCCATCGCCGACGAAGCCAAGAAAGCTGACACGCTGATTCTCGCGACTGACCCTGATCGTGAAGGGGAAGCGATCAGCTGGCATGTGCAAGAGGTGTTGGCGAAGAAAAAAGTTCTTCCTCAAAAGGTTGAACGGGTAACCTTCAACGCGATCACCAAAGACGCAGTGACGCAGGCAATGGCGCATCCGCGTGCCTTGGACGAAGATCTGATCGATGCCTATCGCGCGCGTCGCGCATTGGATTATCTGGTCGGATTCACGCTGTCGCCGGTGCTGTGGCGAAAATTACCGGGGGCAAAATCGGCAGGGCGCGTGCAATCTGTGGCATTGCGGCTGATCGTCGAGCGCGAACGTGAGATTGAGGCTTTTCGTGCGCAGGAATATTGGTCGGTTACAGCCAAGTGCGAGCATAAAGGGCAGGGTTTTGATGCCCGGCTTGTGCGCTATCAGGGCGAAAAGCTCGACAAGATGGCGCTTGGTATGGAAGGCGACGCCGAGGTAGCTCGATCAGCCGTCGAAGCCGCAAATTTCAGCGTGGATTCGGTCGAAACCAAACCCGTCACTCGCAATCCGCAACCGCCCTTCACCACCTCGACTTTGCAACAAGAGGCCGCGCGCAAGCTGGGCTTTTCCGCCAGCCACACCATGCGCGTGGCGCAGACGCTGTATGAGGCCGGGGCGATCACCTATATGCGCACCGATGGTGTACAGATGGACCACAGCGCGATTTCTGCGGCGCGCGGAGCCATCGCTAATCGCTATGATGCGGGCTATCTGCCTGACAAACCGCGTGTGTATCAGACCAAAGCCAAAAACGCTCAGGAGGCACATGAAGCGATCCGCCCGACCGACTTTGGCCGTGACAAGGCAGGCTCGGGCGACCATGCCAAGCTGTACGACCTGATATACAAACGCGCACTTGCCAGCCAGATGGCGTCGGCACGGATGGAACGAACCACCATCGATCTTCTTGATGGCACAGGACAAATGGGGCTGCGCGCGACGGGCCAGGTGATGAAATTCCCCGGATTCCTTGCGCTTTACGAAGAAGGCATCGACGACAAGGATGACGAAAACGGCGCGCTGTTGCCGGCGATGGACAAAGGCGATGTGCCGGCGAAGAAAGCCGTCGAAAAGATCCAGCATTTTACCCAGCCCCCACCGCGCTTTTCCGAAGCCAGTCTTGTCAAACGGCTTGAGGAATTGGGGATCGGTCGCCCTTCGACCTACGCCTCGATCATTCAGGTTTTGAAGGACCGCACTTATGTTCGGATCGAAAAAAATCGATTCTTTGCAGAAGAATCCGGGCGATTATTGACAGCATTTCTCGAACGTTTCTTCGACCGTTATGTCGCCTATGATTTCACGGCAGGGCTGGAAGACCAGCTTGACGAAATCAGCGGTGGCGATGCCCAGTGGCAGGCGGTGCTGACCGATTTCTGGCGCGATTTCAAACCCAAGACCGCTGAAGTGATGGAGCAGAAACCTTCCGAGATCACTGCAGAGCTCGACCTATTTCTTGCGCCCTATCTTTTCCCGGAACGTGAAGACGGCACGGACCCGCGCATTTGTCCGAAATGCAGCACCGGCAAACTGGCGCTTCGCGGTGGGCGCTTTGGGGCCTTTGTTGCTTGTTCCAATTACCCTGAGTGCAAATTCACCCGTAAATTTGGACAACCGGGCGGCAGTGACGGCATGACGTCAGACGGCCCCGAAATATTGGGCGCACATCCGGAAACAGGGCTTGAAATATCGCGCAAATCCGGGCGTTTTGGCCCCTATGTTGAGATGGGTGAAGGCAAGGAAGCGGTGCGCTCATCGATCCCCAAAGACATATTGGCTGAAGATTTTGGCATCGATTGGGCGGTTAAATTGTTGTCGCTTCCCCGCACCGTTGGCATGCATCCCGAAAGTGGCGAGCCGGTCACCGCCAGCATCGGGCGCTACGGCCCCTATCTCGCGCATCAGGGCAAATATGCTCGGCTGCAATCGACCGCAGAGGTTTTCGAAACCGGCATGAATGCGGCGGTCGTCAAGCTGGCCGAAGCCGCCAATGGCGCTGGCCGCGCACGCGGCGGCGCGTCGCGCGAGCCATTGAAGATATTGGGTGCGCATCCCCGGACAGAGGCGGAAATCAAGCTGATGGATGGCCGCTATGGTGCGTATGTAACCGACGGCACAACCAACGCGACACTGCCCAAAACCGTCGCTCCAGACCAACTGACCCTAGAGGAAGCTGCGCAACTGATTGACGAGCGTGCGGCGAAGGGACCAGCCAAGGGCAAAGCAAAGCGCAAGGCTCCCGCTAAAAAGGCTGCTCCGAAGAAGAAAGCTGCCAAGAAATAGGGGCTATTCGACCCAGTCGAGCCCCATATCGCGATACACCGACCGGTCTTCGTCCCAACCGGCCTTGACCTTTACGTGCAGGTAGAGATGGACCTGTACGCCCATGAGTTCGGCCAGTTCCTTGCGCGCAGTGGCGCCAATCAACTTGATCCGGCTGCCGCCCTTGCCAAGGACAATGGCGCGTTGGCTGTCGCGTTCGACCAATATCTGCTGATAGATTTCGACGCTGCCATCGGGGCGTTCGACATATTTTTCGGTCTCGACTGTGCTGGCGTAAGGCAGTTCATCGTGCAGTTGCAAATAGAGCTGCTCGCGCGTGATTTCAGCAGCGACCAGGCGCTCGGTTGCGTCCGAAACCTGATCCTCGGGGAAGTGCCAAGCACCTTCCGGCATCGCGGCGGCAATCGCAACTTTCAGGTCAGGGAGACCATCGGCCGTTGTTGCGCTGATATAGAAAATTTCCTCAAACGCACACAGTTCGGTCAGTTTCTGCGTCAATGCGAGCAGTTTTTCCTTCGCCGAAATGTCCACCTTGTTGAGGATAAGCCATTTGCGTTCGGGCCGGTGCTTTAATCCCTCAAGGATCTTCTCGACCTTGGCTCCAGCACCTTTTTTGCCATCGACCACCATCAGGATTAGGTCAGCATCGCTAGCGCCCTCCCATGCAGCGGACACCATTGCACGATCAAGCCGGCGGTTCGGATCGAAAATTCCAGGAGTATCAACGAGGATGATCTGCGCATCGCCCTCCAGCGCAATCCCCATCAGCCGTACCCGCGTCGTCTGCGCCTTGGGACTGACAATGGCGACCTTCTGACCAACCAGTGCGTTGACCAGCGTGGATTTACCCGCATTGGGCGCTCCGATGACGGCAACATGGCCACAACGCTGGGTCATGCGTTCAACTCCAGAAACTTTTCGGCCGCAGCCGTCTCAGCAGTCTGTTTGCTTGTGCCGGTCGCGGTGACGGGATCGAAGCCCTTGATAGTTACAGTGATTTCAAAACGCATGGCGTGTGGAGGGCCTTCTTTAGAGGTGATTTCATAATGTGGCATTTTGCGGCCTTTGGCAGCACACCATTCCTGCAGCTCGGATTTTGGGTGTTTGGGCGCGGTTTGCGCAGCGTCGATGCGGTGCATCCAGTTGCGGCTGACAAAGGCAAAGGCGGCGTCGATGCCCAGATCGACATAGATTGCGCCGATCATGGCTTCGACCACATCACCCAGTACATTGTCACTGTCACGCGCGCCATCATCGCGCGCTTGCTTGCCCAGCTTGATCTGGTCTGAGACGCCAATTGCACGGCCTACTTCGGCACAAACCTGACGCGACACCAGACTGTTCAAGCGGTGCGACAGCCTTCCTTCAGCCTCATCGGGAAATTTGCGATAGAGCAAGTCGGCGATGGCAAGCCCCAAAACCCGGTCGCCAAGAAACTCCAGTCGCTGATAATCTTCCTTACCGGTGCTGCCGTGGGTTAGCGCGCGCTCGTATAAAGCGGGATCAGTTGGGTGTGCGCCAAGCGTTGACTCCAGCCAATCTCTATCCAGCGACAAATCAGAAACCTCCGCCGATGCGATCCCAGCGCGTGGCACTGAGCCAGGTCCAGGGGAGCAACCAGCGCGCCGTACCATCGGTCGAGAACATCATAACCTGTGCCCGTCCAACGACATTTTCGATTGGGATGAGGCCAATCCATACGCCATTATCGGGTTGGCGGCTGTCGGCGCTGCGGTCGCGATTGTCGCCCATCATTAGCAACTGGCCTTCGGGAACGACAATCGGTTCTATATCATCAACCTGCTGGCCATCGGCAATGTCGAGCGATTCATAGCTGCGCCCATTGGGCAGTGTTTCCTTGAAACGGCGGTAGCGGCAACGGACATCGCCACCTGCCAGTTTCTCTTCAAATTCCGCACGCCAGCAGGGGCTTGATCCACCTTCGAGCGCGGTTGCATCACGCATATTTTCGGTAACCGGGAGCAGCCAATCAGCCATTTTCTCGCGTTTCACAGGTGTGCCGTTGATCTGCAATACGCCTTCTTTCATCGAAATGACGTCGCCGGGCAGACCGATGGCGCGTTTGATGAAATCGACATTGTCGCGTTCACCGGGGCCACGGAACACCACCACATCGCCGCGCTCAGGCAGCGAGCCAAAAATGCGGCCTGAAAAAAGGTCAGGCGCGAAGGGAAGGCTGTATTTTGAATAGCCATAAGGCCATTTGGCAACGAGCAGATAATCGCCGATCAACAGCCTTGGCTGCATCGATTCCGACGGGATATTGAATGGTGACAGGATCAAGCTGCGGAAAATCACCACGATCAAAGCCAGTTTGATCAGGAATGTGCCATATTCGCGCCATTCGGATTTTGGCTGTTGCGCGTCGCTGTTTTCAGGGCTCATTATAGTCTCTTTGTTGATGTATTCGCATGCGCCAGCGCACAATCGCTGGCCTTCTAGACGCAGTCGGCGCTATTGGCCAGCTTCAGAATCAGCCGCGTTAAAAGGGTCAAAAATGGACATGACAGATTGGGCGTCCTTACATGCTTTGGGCAATAAGCCGTTGAACAGATTGTTTGCGGATGATCCAACACGGGTCGACCAACTGTCCGTGCTAATCGACGGATTGCGCTTTGATTTCAGCAAAACCCATCTGACCGGCGAATTGGTTTCGAAGCTTTCGTATATTGCCAGAGCGCAAGGCTTGGCGGCGAAACGCGACGCTTTGTTCGCAGGTGCGCCGATCAATGTCACCGAGAACCGCGCTGCAGAACACACCGCCGAACGCGGGGAGGGCAATGCCGAGGCAGTCTCGCTGGCGCGCGGGCTTCAAGCCCGGATGCGTGCCTTTATCGATGTTATCGACGCAGGCGCCTTTGGCGAAATCGAGAATATCCTGCATATCGGTATTGGCGGTTCGGCGCTGGGTCCGAAACTGGTGATGGATGCACTTGGTCGATCCAATTCACGCTATCGCACCCGCATCGTTTCCAACATCGATGGCGCAGCGTTGGCTGAAGCCGTTGAAGGCCTCGATCCGCACAAGACGCTAATCGCGATTGCGTCGAAAACCTTCACCACCACCGAGACCTTGCTCAACGCCGAAAGCGCCATTTCCTGGTTGCGCGAAGGCGGTGTCGAAGACCCTTATGGCCAGCTGATTGCGCTGACCGCAAAGCCCGAAAAGGCGATTGAATGGGGTATCGATGAAAGCCGCATCCTGCCTTTTTCAGAAAGCGTTGGCGGGCGCTATTCGCTTTGGTGCTCGATCGGATTTCCTTTCGCCGCGGCCTTGGGTTGGGCTGCCTATGAAGAGCTGTTGGAGGGCGCCGCTGCGATGGACCGGCATTTTCGCACCACGCCACTTGAGCGCAATGCGCCTGTCCTCGCTGCCTTTGCCGACCTTTATTATACGCAAGCTCGCGGTTGTCAGACCCGCGCAGTATTCGCCTATGACGAACGGTTACGGTTGCTTCCCGACTATCTGCAGCAATTGGAAATGGAGTCGAACGGCAAGTCTGTGACAGCAGATGGCGAGCCGCTCGACTACCCCACCGCGCCGGTGACTTGGGGCGGCGTGGGCACCGACGCGCAGCATGCGGTGTTCCAGTTGTTGCATCAGGGGACGCATCTGATCCCTGTGGAATTCATCGTCAGCAATATGCCAGGACACGATCTTGATCCGCAACACCATGAAACCTTGCTGATCAATTGCTTTGCGCAAGGCGCTGCACTGATGGCGGGCAGGGCAAGCGAGGATGGTGCGCGCAATTATCCCGGCGACCGGCCATCAACGACAATCCTGGTCGATGACGTCACGCCGTCAACGCTGGGGGCGCTGATTGCGTTCTATGAACACCGCACATTTGCCAATGCCGTGATGCTGGGGATAAACCCTTTGACCAGTTTGGCGTCGAACTGGGCAAGGAAATCGCGCGCGGCATTGCGGAAAATGGTGCAGAGGGCTTTGATCCGTCGACGACCGCCCTGATCGCAGCGGCAGGGCTGTAACTATCCGCTCATTCAGCCTGAACTGCATTTTCGATTGGTAATTTTCGGGACGTGCGGTCATTTGATCCGCAAAGGAATATGACATGGCTTTTGACTATGACCTGTTTGTTATCGGCGCTGGATCGGGCGGCGTGCGTGCGGCGCGGATCGCCTCATCGCACGGTGCGCGGGTAGCGGTGGCAGAGGAGTATCGCGTCGGCGGAACCTGCGTCATTCGCGGCTGTGTGCCCAAAAAACTTCTCGTTTACGGCTCGCATTTTGCTGAAGATCTGGCTGATGCCAAACGCTTTGGCTGGCGCACCGAGGGTGCGACCTTCGACTGGGCGATTTTGCGAGACAATGTGGCTGCCGAAGTGGATCGGCTCGAAGGTTTGTACGGCCAGACATTGGGCAATGCGAAGGTCGAAATCATCCGCCAGCGTGCCGTTGTCGCGGGACCTAATCTTGTCCGGCTAGCAGATGGCTCTGAAGTAAGCGCAGCCAATATCCTGATTGCAACCGGCGCATGGCCATCCATACCCGATATTCCCGGTGCGGAGTATGGCATCACCTCGAACGAGGTGTTTCATCTCGATAAACTGCCCAAGCGCGCGGTGATCGCAGGCGCCGGATATATCGCCAATGAATTTGCGGGCATCTTCAACGAACTCGGAGTCGAGGTCACGCTGGTCACGCGCGGTGACAAGATGCTGCGCAGCTATGATCAGGAGATTGTCGAGAAACTCGTCGGAATCAGCCGCGAGAAGGGCATTGATATACGGTTCAATTTCCAATGTCCGGCAATCCACAAGCAGACCGACGGTTCGTTACTCGTCGAGAGTGGGGCAGGCGACGCAGTTGAAACCGACCTTGTGCTGTTCGCCATTGGCCGTGTTCCCAAGACCATCGATTTGGGACTGGACGAGGTCGGTGTCGCGATGGACAAGGATGGAGCGATTATTGTCGATGATTATAACCGCACCAATATCCCGAGCATTTACGCTGTAGGGGACGTCACCAATCGCGTGCAATTGACCCCGGTAGCGATCCGCGAAGGCCATGCCTTTGCAGACACCGTATTCGGAAATAATCCGCGCACAATCGATTATGGCTCGATCCCGACCGCCGTTTTCGCCAATCCACCGATTGCGGGCGTGGGTTTGACCGAGGAAGAGGCGCGCGCCATGCTGTCCGACGTCAAGGTTTACAAGAGCGATTTTCGCGCAATGAAAAATGTCCTCGCCGACCGCCACGAACGTGCATTGTACAAAATGATAGTCGATGGCGCGACAGACAAGGTCGTCGGGTTGCACCTGATCGGTCCCGACAGCGCGGAGATATTGCAGGCGGCGGCGGTAGCGGTGAAGGCGGGACTCACCAAGCAAGCGTTTGACGATACTGTAGCGCTGCATCCCAGTATGGCAGAAGAACTGGTTTTGATGAAGTAACCGGTACATTACGACGCTCGACATTGGACATGCTGTTTGGCTATAATGCCCAACATCAGTTTGAATTTACGGAGAAAATAATGCGTGCAACTTTGGCGGCTTCGGCATTGGCTCTCAGCCTGTTTGCCTCAGTGCAAATATCGGCCAAGTCTGTTTCTCCGGCAATGCCGCAGATGGTGCAGGGCGTTTGGTTCCCCGATGACGCCAACGCTGCCCCTTTGTGCAAAACCTATCTTGCATTGAAATCCAATGCCGATGGTGACGCGCGCATCAATGCGCTGGTTGGCTCAGTGGTGATTTCGCGCAAGCAGATTCACTCCGTAAGCGAATATGGCGAAGGCAATTTCTATGCGTTGCAGTCAATTGCCGCGACCGGCAAGGGCAAGTGGAAGGCCAAAACAGCACTAACACTTGATGGCGATGGGGATGATCGCTTGGCGTCGGCTGTTCCCATGACATTTGCATTGAAGGGTGCGCGACTGACGGTCACGGAAACGCATGCCAACGACAAGCAGCCATTCGTCCGCAAACTGGTCAAATGCACGGCAAAACTGCCCAAAGGCTATTGAGGCTCTTTCAGCCGGTAAGGGACGATGTTGCGCCGGTCCGGATCGACAATGATTTCGCGGTCGGATGGGGGGAAGGCGCGTTGATCACAATCCGGACGTGGGCATAGACGGCAACTTACGCCTATTTTTGTCGCGGCGCGCTCCGATTTATGATCCAGCCCGTCGGCATAGATAAATTCGCGCGCATGGTCGATTTCGCAGCCAAGGGCGACGGCATAGCGGCGTGGCGCGCGGTCGTAGCTTCCTGACGGTTTTACGAGCCCCTTGGCCATTGAGACATAGCGCACGCCATCGGGAGTTTCGGCTAATTGCACCAATATACGGTCTGGGATCGCCACTGCCTCATGCACGATCCACAAGGGGCAAGCGCCACCAAAGCGCGCGAATTGCAGCCGCGTTGCGCTGTGGCGCTTGGTGATGTTGCCGGCCATATCGACGCGGCAAAAGAAGAAGGGCACGCCGCGTTGTCCCGGCCTTTGTAGGGTCGAAAGACGATGGCAGGCCTGTTCGAAACTGACCCCGAACATCTGGCGCAAACGGTCAATATCGTGCCGCACGCTGCGCGCTTCTTCACGAAAGCGGGCATAGGGCATCAGCAAAGCACCCGCGGCATAATTGGCGAGACCGACCGACAGCAATTGGCGCGAGGCCGCCGTTCGCAGCTTTGCGCCTTCGACGATTGCGCTGATCTCGCTACGTAAGGCGAGTGCGACCAACTGATGCGCCAATTGAAACCGCTGGCTTTCAACCGGCTGCCCCTGGTCGATCACCAGATGCCCCATTTGCGCATCAAAATCACGAACTCCGGCACTGGCCGCATAGACAATCGATACCGACAGGGAGTTGCGCAGATAGAGTTCCAGCCCCTCAATCGCAGGAGTCAGCGCCGCTCCGCGAAGGGTATTACCCAACCGCTCTGATGCCTCATCTAGCACGCCGACATAATTGCCTGCTTCGTGGAACCAGTCGCGAACCTCTTCCCAAGGCAGGCGGCTGCCCTGCACGGTATCGGCATCAAGCGCTTCATCAACAATCTCCAGTCGCTGTCCGGCCCGTCGATAGGCGGCGTGCATGGCAATGAACTGGTCGGCAAAGGCCGGCTGCTGTTCAGCCACCCGCGCCAGTTGATCGGCCGAAAGCGACTGTGCAAACAGCGGATCGGCCGCGGCTTCACGCAAGGCGGCAAAGCGACGGGTTGCGGCATCCTCCTCAAAATCCTGCCAATCAAGCGGAAAATCGCGCGCCAGCGTTTCGATCAGGGCAGGGGTCAGCGGCCTGTCGTCATGTTCGATCTGCGAGAGGTAAGAGACCGAAATGCCGAGCCGCTGCGCCATTTCAGTTTGGCGCAAACCGCGTCCGTCGCGGAGACTTCGCAATTTCGCTCCAGCAAAAATCCGGCGTTTGGTCATGCTATCGTTCCTAAATCGCCCAATACCTTCTAAGTTGACAAAGTTGACACCAAGGATTGCGATCGTGACGGTCAGTATATTTTGCAAAATGGAAATTTGCAACTTTGCAAATTCACATTGGACATTGCCGCAAAGCTGTCGCAAATCACAGGCTTGATATTTCAGGGGAGCGCTATGTCAGCGAACATTGCAGAACTCGAACGCCGCCGCGCGGCTTCGCAAATGGGTGGCGGGCAAAAGCGTATCGATGCGCAGCACGCCAAGGGCCGGCTGACGGCGCGGGAGCGGTTGGATATTTTGCTCGACGAAGGCAGTTTTGAAGAGATCGACATGTATGTCGAACATAACTGCACCGATTTCGGCATGGAGGAACAGAAGATCCCCGGCGACGGCGTGGTTACCGGCAGCGGTACGATCAACGGTCGCCTCGTCTATGTCTTCAGCCAGGATTTCACCGTGTTTGGCGGCTCGCTTTCCGAACGCTTTGCGCAGAAAATGTGCAAGGTGATGGATATGGCGATGAAGGTGGGTGCTCCAGTCATCGGCCTCAATGACAGTGGCGGTGCGCGCATCCAGGAAGGCGTGGCCTCTCTGGGCGGCTATGCCGAGGTATTCCAGCGCAATACGCTGGCTTCGGGCGTCATTCCGCAGATCAGCCTGATCATGGGCCCCTGCGCGGGTGGTGCGGTTTACTCGCCAGCGATGACCGACTTCATCTTCATGGTGAAAGACAGCAGCTATATGTTCGTCACTGGCCCCGATGTAGTCAAAACGGTGACCAATGAAGTCGTCACGCAGGAAGAACTGGGTGGCGCGACCACACACACCACCAAATCAGGCGTCGCCGACAATGCGTTTGAAAATGACATCGAGGCGCTGCTCGCGGTGCGCGATTTCTTCGATTACCTGCCCGAGAATAACCGCAGCGGCGTTCCCGAACGGCCGACCAATGATCCGTGGGATCGGATAGAGCATAGCCTCGACACGCTGATCCCGCCAAATGCGAACCAGCCCTATGACATGAAGGAGCTAATCCGCAAAACGGTCGACGAAGGCGAATTCTTTGAAGTGCAGCCGAACCATGCGGGCAATATCCTGATCGGTTTCGGCCGCGTCGAAGGCCGCACCGTGGGCATCGTTGCCAATCAGCCGATGGTGCTGGCGGGCGTGCTCGACATCAACAGCAGCCGCAAGGCCGCGCGCTTTGTCCGTTTCTGCGATGCCTTTGAAATTCCGATCATCACCTTTGTCGACGTGCCCGGCTTCCTGCCCGGCACGGCGCAGGAATATAATGGCATCATCAAGCATGGCGCAAAGCTGCTCTTTGCCTATGCAGAGGCGACTGTGCCCAAGATCACCGTCATCACCCGCAAGGCCTATGGCGGCGCGTACGACGTGATGGCGTCAAAGCATCTGCGCGGCGACCTGAACTACGCTTGGCCCACCGCCGAAATCGCGGTGATGGGCGCGAAGGGCGCGGTGGAAATCATCTTCCGTTCGGACATTGGTGATCCCGAAAAGATTGCCGAGCGCACCAAGGAATATGAAGACCGCTTCGCCAATCCGTTCGTTGCGGCGAGCAAGGGCTTTATCGACGAGGTAATCCACCCGCATTCGACGCGGCGACGGATCGCGCTGGGGCTTCGCAAACTGCGCAACAAGCAGTTGGAGAACCCTTGGAAGAAGCATGACAATATTCCGTTGTAGGACCGAATGATGATCTTCGTAACGGTTTGTGGCGCGATTGTTTTTGGCCTTTTGGGCTTTGGTCTTTGGCAGCAGGGGGAAGGCTGGAAACGGCAGGGCGAAATCCCAAAAGATTGGGTTGAAGCAATAGAGCCAAAGCCAGTTTTGAAAGGCGAACCCGGATTTCACGCTGCCGTGACTTGGCAAAAAACGATGGGCGTAGTTGCTTGGTTCTTTGCGGCACTATGTATCTTATCAGTCATTTTTCAGCTTTTGGAGATGCTTTGATGAAACTAGGCCGTCTCAACCATATCGGCGTCGCTACGCCCTCCATCGCGGACAGCATCGACTTTTACCGCGATGTGATGGGTGCGACCAAGATCCATGATCCGTTCGACCTGCCCGAACAGGGGGTGAAAGTGTGCTTTGTCGATACGCCGGGTGCGGATGGTGCGCTCAACGGCACGCAGATCGAACTGATCGAACCGCTGCCGGGCAACGCCAGCATTGCCAGCTTCCTTGAGAAGAACCCGCAGGGTGGGCAGCACCATGTCTGTTACGAAGTGCCCGACATCATAGCCGCCAAGGCCGAGTTTGAAGCAATGGGCAAACGCGTGCTGGGCGAACCGCGCATCGGCGCGCATGGCACACTGATTTTCTTTGTCCACCCCAAGGATATGGGTGGGGTGCTAACCGAGATTATGGAGACGCCTAAGGAAGGTGCGCACTGATTACAAAACCGTAGTGCTGAGCCTGTCGAAGCACGCTTCAAAAGGTCGCGCTACATCTGAAAAGCGCCCTTCGACAGGCTCAGGGCTACGGTATATAAAGGGAGGCTTTTGAATGACCTACACCACAATAACCCTCGACGTCACAGACGCCATTGCAACAGTGACGCTCAACCGGCCGGACCGGATGAACGCCTGTTCGCTGGAAATGGCGGATGAGATTAATGACGCGGTTTCGACGCTGAAAGACGCGCGGGCGCTGGTGATTACCGGCGCGGGCAGGGGGTTTTGTTCCGGCGCCGATTTGCAATCAACCGGCGAGCGCTCGATCACCGGCGGCGAGGGCAGCTATATCGCGCTGACGCGGCATTATAATCCGCTGATGATCAGCCTCGCCCGGCTCAATATGCCGATCATTTGCGCGGTCAATGGCGCGGCGGCGGGTGTCGGTTGTTCGATTGCCTTGGCAGGCGATTTCGTGCTCGCCGCAAAATCCGCCTATTTCCTGCAAGCCTTCGTCAATATCGGGCTGGTTCCCGATGGCGGCGCAAGCTGGATGCTACCCCGCATGGTCGGCAAGGCACGCGCGACCGAAATGATGATGCTCGGCGAAAAAATCGGTGCGGAAAAAGCCGTCGATTGGGGCATGATCTATAAATGTGTCGAGGATGACGCGTTGGCGGCGGAGGCGCATGCGCTGGCATCCCGTTTGGCCAATGGCCCGACTGCCGCCTATGCGACCATGCGCAAGAATATCCTGATCGCGATGGAAAACAGCTATTCCGAACAATTGCTCGCCGAGGCCGAAGGACAACGGATCGCCGGTTCTTCCGCCGATGCGAGAGAGGGGATTTTGGCGTTCCTGCAAAAGCGGAAGGCGGAGTTTACGGGGCAATAGCTTTTCAAAACAGCCGTCACCCTGAACTTGTTTCAGGGTCCATCGTGCCGAAACAACCGGTGGCCTCGGCTGATAAATGGATGCTGAAACAAGTTCAGCATGACGCGTGAATTAAATTGGACTGAGTAATGACCGATTATAACGACTGGAAAGCCACCGCTGACAAGGAAGTCAAAGGCAAGGATCTGAACTGGGAAACCCCCGAGGGCATCACCGTGAAGCCGCTCTACACGGCGGACGATGCAACGGTTGATCCCGGCCTTCCCGGTTTCGCGCCGTTCACGCGCGGCGTGCGGGCTTCCATGTATGCGGGCCGTCCCTGGACGATCCGGCAATATGCGGGCTTTTCCACCGCCGAGGAAGCGAACGCTTTCTATCGCCGCAACCTCGCGGCAGGGCAGAAGGGGCTGTCGGTCGCGTTCGATCTGGCAACGCATCGCGGTTATGATTCAGATCACCCGCGTGTAGTGGGTGACGTGGGCAAGGCAGGCGTGGCCATCGACAGCGTCGAGGATATGAAGATCCTGTTCGACGGCATTCCGCTCGACAAGATGAGCGTTTCGATGACGATGAACGGCGCGGTGATCCCGATCCTCGCTTTCTTCATTGTGGCAGGCGAAGAGCAGGGCGTTCCCGTGGAGGCGCTCGACGGCACCATCCAGAACGACATCCTCAAGGAGTTCATGGTCCGCAACACATACATCTATCCGCCCGAACCCTCGATGCGGATCATTTCGGACATCTTCTCCTTCACCTCCCAGAACATGCCGAAGTTCAACTCCATCTCCATCTCCGGCTATCACATGCAGGAAGCCGGAGCGACGCAGGTGCAGGAACTCGCCTTCACCATCGCCGACGGCATGGAATATGTGAAATATGGCGTGGCCTCGGGCCTTGATATCGACAAGTTCGCAGGCCGTCTGAGCTTCTTCTTCGCCATCGGCATGAACTTCTTCATGGAAGTGGCCAAGCTGCGCGCGGCGCGCGTGCTGTGGCACCGGGTGATGACCAAGCTGGGCGCGCAGGACGAACGCTCAAAGATGCTGCGCACGCACTGCCAGACGTCGGGCGTCTCGCTCACCGAGCAAGACCCCTATAACAACGTCATCCGCACCACTATCGAGGCGATGGCGGCAATGCTCGGCGGCACCCAGTCGCTCCACACCAATGCGCTCGATGAAGCGATTGCGCTGCCGACCGATTTCTCCGCACGCATCGCCCGCAACACGCAGATCGTCATCCAGGAAGAGACCGGCATGTGCAATGTCGTCGATCCGCTGGGCGGCAGCTATTATATCGAAAGCCTGACGCAGGAACTGGTCGACAAGGCATGGGAGATTATCGAACGCGTCGAAAGCGAAGGCGGCATGGCGAAGGCCGTGGCGGCGGGCTGGCCCAAAGCGATGATCGAGGAAGCCGCTGCTGGCCGTCAGGCCCGCGTGGATCGCGCCGAAGATGTGGTGGTGGGCGTAAACAAATACCGCTTGGCCGAAGAGGCGCATCTCAAAACGCTTGATGTCGACAATGCCAAGGTCCGCGAAGGCCAGATCGCCCGCATCAAGGCGATGAAGGCAACGCGCGATGAAGCCAAGTGTCAGGCGGCGTTGGCTGCGTTGACCGAGGGGGCAAAGACGGAAGGCAACCTCCTCGCGCTCGCCGTGGATGCCGCCCGCGAACGGGCGACATTGGGCGAAATCTCTTCCGCGATGGAAGCGGTCTTCGGCCGCTACGGCACGCAGCCGACGCCGGTGAAGGGCGTTTATGCCGCACCCTATGAAGGCGATGCACGATGGGCGCAGGTGGTGGACGGCGTTGCTGCTGTCGAGCGCCGTCTGGGCCGCAAACCTAAGCTGCTCGTCGCCAAAATGGGGCAGGACGGGCATGATCGCGGCGCGAACGTGATTGCCTCGGCCTTTGGCGATATGGGCTTCGACGTGGTCAGCGGGCCGCTGTTCCAGACGCCAGAGGAAACGGTGGTGCTGGCACTTGAAAGTGGCGTCGATGTCGTAGGCGCGTCAAGCCTCGCTGCAGGTCACAAGACTTTGATCCCCGAGCTGATTGACCGCCTGAAGAAGGAAGGCCGCAGTGACATCAAAGTCATAGCAGGCGGCGTCATCCCGCCGCAGGATTATGAATTTCTGCGCAATGCCGGCATTCAGGGGATTTATGGCCCTGGGTCAAACGTCGTCGAATGCGCGGCGGATGTGCTGACGCTGTTGGGCCACAATATGCCGCCTTTGGGAGAAAGTTGAATATGGCCAAACCTGATTGGGAAACATGGCTGATCGAAACCGGCCATGCGATTATAGAGAAAAAGTCTGAACGAGGGGCAGAGGCGCTAACCGATATGGAGCGCCTGACCTACTGCTTGTGGGTTGCCGACTATGGTATGACTAACGCCGGTGATCTTCGAACCTCCAAAGACCTCTATCCTGATTTCCAAATCGAGGGTTTGAAACTCGCGCAAAAACTTGACCTGACTGCAACTGCACAAGCTTTTGGTCTTAATCGCCGCCAGCTCGAAAGGAGCTATTTTGATAGATTCTCGAGCATGTGTGAAGAAATCGCAGCGAATTACGATGATCCTTCAAATACGGGAGATGTAAATTGAAGGAAGTTCGCACCGACTGGACGCGCGATGAAATCGCTGCGCTGTTCGACCTGCCGTTTGACGAACTGGTCTATCAGGCAGCCACCGTACACCGCGCGCATCATGCGGTGGGGCAGATCCAGCTTTGCACCTTGCTTTCGATCAAGACCGGCGGTTGTCCTGAAGATTGCGGCTATTGCTCGCAAAGCGTGAAGGCCGACAGCGGCGTCGAGGCGACCAAACTGATGGATGTGCAGGCGGTGCTGCAAAAGGCCGCTCAGGCGGCAGATGCCGGATCACGCCGTTTCTGCATGGGTGCCGCGTGGCGTAACCCCAAGGACCGCGACATGCCCGCGATTGTCGAAATCGTCAAAGGCGTGCGGCAGATGGGCATGGAAACCTGTATGACCTTGGGCATGCTGACTCCCGCCCAAACAGGCGGACATGCTGGCCGAGGCAGGGCTCGATTACTACAACCACAATATCGACACCTCGCCTGAGCGTTATAACGAGATCATCACCACGCGAACGATGGAGGATCGGCTCGACACGCTGGCCGAGGTGCGCCGCGCGGGCATCAATGTGTGCAGCGGCGGGATTGTCGGGATGGGCGAAACCCGCGCCGACAGGGTTGGCTTCATCCACACGCTGGTGACGCTGCCGCAGCATCCGGAAAGCGTGCCAGTCAACGCGCTGGTGCCGGTGAAGGGCACGGTGCTGGGCGACATGCTCGCGGACACGCCGCTCGCCAAGATCGACGACATAGAGTTCGTCCGCACCATTGCCGTAGCGCGGATCACCATGCCGATGAGCATGGTCCGCCTGAGCGCTGGCCGTGAGAGCATGAGCGAGGCGACGCAAGCTCTGTGCTTCATGGCCGGCGCGAACAGCATTTTCACCGGTGACAAGCTGCTCACCGCCGCCAATGCAGGCGACGACAAGGATGCGGCTATGCTGGCGAAGCTGGGGCTGGTGCCGATGGCGGCAGAGGAGCCGCTTAGGGCGTGTAAGGCGTTGGAGGCCGCGGCGTGAACGTTGGTAGGCGCTATTTGCTCGCTTGGCTGACCGTTCAATGGTTAGTTACTGGCCCCGTTGCCGCAATGCTCACGCTCTTTATGTTTTTCACTGATGGGCATGGCCTACCGACAATGTTCTGGCCGGTTAGCCTTGCCATTTTTTGCATCTCAACTCTCGGATATGTATTTGCGATCCGGGCTGTGCGAGCGAAGCCGGAAGGTTCCTGAATGTTTAAAAAAATCCTAATCGCAAACCGGGGCGAAATTGCTCGCCGGGTTATCAAAACCGCCCGCCGAATGGGTATCCAGACGGTCGCCGTCTATTCCGATGCCGATGCGCGCGCGCCCTTTGTGCTGGATGCCGACGAGGCGGTGCATATCGGGCCTTCGCCCGCTGCGCAGTCCTATCTGATCGCCGAGAAGATCATCGAGGCGTGCAAAGCGACTGGCGCGGAAGCCGTCCATCCGGGCTATGGCTTCCTGTCCGAACGCACCAGCTTTGCCGAGGCGCTGGCTGCCGAGGGCATCGCTTTCATCGGCCCGCCGGTGAATGCCATTGCGGCAATGGGCGACAAGATCGAGTCGAAGAAGCTCGCCAAGGAAGCAGGGGTCAATGTCGTCCCCGGTTTCGTCGGCGAGATCGAGGATACCGAACACGCGGTGCGCATCTCGAACGAGATCGGCTATCCGGTGATGATGAAGGCCTCCGCCGGCGGCGGCGGCAAGGGCATGCGGCTTGCCTATGACGAAAAGGATGTCCGCGAGGGGTTCGAAGCCGTCAAGCGCGAAGGGCTAAACAGCTTTGGCGATGACCGCGTGTTCATCGAGAAATTCATTCTCAACCCGCGCCATATCGAAATCCAGATTTTGGGCGATCAGCACGGCAACGTTCTCTACCTCAACGAGCGCGAATGTTCGATCCAGCGCCGCCACCAAAAGGTTGTCGAGGAAGCGCCGTCACCCTTCGTCACGCCCAAGATGCGCAAGGCTATGGGCGAACAATGCGTCGCTTTGTCCAAGGCGGTGGGCTATTATTCCGCGGGCACAGTCGAGCTGATCGTCTCGGGCGCGGACCCGAGCGGCGAGAGCTTCTACTTCCTTGAAATGAACACGCGCCTGCAGGTCGAACACCCCGTCACCGAAGCGATCACCGGCATCGATCTGGTCGAACAGATGATCCGCGTCGCTTATGGAGAAAAGCTCAGCATCACTCAGGAGGATGTGAAGATTGATGGCTGGGCGATCGAGAACCGCGTCTATGCCGAAGACCCCTATCGCGGCTTCCTGCCCTCCACGGGCCGCCTGACGAGCTATAAACCACCGGTTGAAGGCTGGACCGATGATGGTGCCGAAAACGGCCGTCGCGGGGTCGATGGCGTCCGCGTCGATGACGGCGTCTATGATGGCGGCGAAGTGTCGATGTTCTACGACCCGATGATCGCCAAATTGATCACCTGGGGCAAGACGCGCGACGAAGCGGCGGACAAACAGATTGCAGCGCTGGACCGGTTTGAGCTTGAAGGCCTTGGCCATAACATTGATTTCGTCAGCGCCATCATGCAGCACCCGCGCTTCCGTTCGGGCGAGTTGACCACGGGCTTTATCGCGGAGGAATATCCCGATGGCTTCCACGGCGCCTCTGCCTCAGAAGATTTGATCCGTAAGCTATGCGCGGTTGCGGGCGTGGTTGCGACGGTCAATTCGGAGCGTGCCCGTTATGTCGATGGCCAATTGGGTGACAATCTGCCCGCAATCCGCGCATGGCAGGTATCGATCGACCAGCAGAAACATGACGTTGTCGTCCACAATGGCACCATCACCGTCGATGGCACCGCTATGGAACTCGACACCGATTATGTACCCGGCGCACGCATGGTTCTGGCCAAAGCCGATGGTGAGTATCTGGCGGTAAAGATCGCCAAATCCGGGTCGGGCTTTAAAATGACGACGCGTGGAGCATCGCACAGCGTGAGTTGCTTGCCTGCGCATGTCGCGCATCTGTCGGCGCACATGATCGAAAAAATTCCGCCCGATCTTTCCAAATATCTGATCTGCCCGATGCCCGGGCTGATCACTGCCGTTCATGTCGAGGCAGGCGACAAGGTCGAGGCAGGACAGCCGCTGGCGATCGTCGAAGCAATGAAGATGGAGAATATCCTGCGCGCCGAAAAATCGGGGACGGTGAAGCTGGTTAATGCCAAGGCCGGGGACAGTTTGGCGGTGGATGCGATTATTTTGGAGATGGAGTAATCCCACCGACGTTGGTAACCGTAGTGCTGAGCCTGTCGAAGCACGCCTCAAGGTTGTTGCCAATCTTTGAAGCGCCCTTCGACAGGCTCAGGGCTACGGTAAGGCTACGTAATTCATTTAAGATGCTTCATGGCTTCCCGCTTACTCAAAGAACTCAAGCGCCGCTCATTGATCGACACATAGCGTTTGACCTCATCCGGGTTGGTTCGCGCATAATGGCGCAGCACCCAGCCAATCGCTTTGCGCAGGAAGAATTCTTTTGAGCCAATCGAGGGTTCAATGCAGGCATAAAGTAGATCTAGGTCCATTTGTTCCTTCGCCTTCATCTGGCAAAGGATCGCGCTGCGACGGATCCAAATATTGTCGTCCACCGCCCAGTCAAGTAACACGCGCGACATTTTTGCGCGGTTGCCAACCAAAATGTCGAACAGCCGATTGGGGGCGATGGCATCGGTCGTATCCCACCAGCCACCACCGATGATTATTTCGCGATACATGGGCAGGGCATCCATTGTCTGGAATGGACGTGCAAAGCGCATTCCAGCCAATTCTATCGCTGCATAATATTCCTCACGAAACTGAGCGCCGCGCCAGATTTCCAATATGTCCGCGCGCCAAGGGGCGGGGGATTCATAAGATAATTCCGCAAACAACGCCTTTGATACCGCGCGCATATCGCCAGATTGCACACCCATATAGGGCATGGCTGACTTCATATAGGATTGCATCGCCGGTGCCCGGGAAGCATCTGCCTTCGCCAGCAGTCGCATGCGAAGTTCAGCAGCGAGCGACATCGCTCACCCCCCGAGCAGGCGCTTGGCGAGGAACAGCTTGAAGATTACAAAGGCAATCAGTCCGACAACCGCAGTGCCCACATGGAACAGCCAGAATGTTGGCGTCGCCATGGTTTCGTACCATGTACCAACTTCGCCAACGATCTTGTTTGCACCGAAAAAGGACAGGTAGTAGATGCCGACAATCGTCGCATTGATCGCTTTGGGTGCCAGTTTGGTGAAGAATGCCAGGCTGACTGGCAATATGTGCGCAAAGCCAATGCTGTTGAACAGATGGAACATCAGCGGCCAGAACAGTCCGATTTTGCCGCTCCCTTGCGTCACAGCGGCCATGTAAAGGCATAGCCCGCCCGCGATAGTGAAGAAGCTGCCGATGATCATTTTGCCAAGTTCATCGGGCTCCTGCCGCTTTTTGCCATACCAGATATAAAAGGCCGCGACCGCTGCCAGCATCAAGAAACTGGCTATCGCATCGATGGTGATCATCCAGCTTGTAGGTAAAGGGTTTGGAAGTCCAATAACGCGTTCTCCAAGGAAGGGGAGCCACATTTGAAAACTGAGGTTTGCTAACGCAGCTGGTAAGGACAGGTCGAATTCTGTGTCAGCCCAAACAATATAGGCGTTGAAAATCTGCTGATTTGTTAAAAGGGCAACCGCGAGAATGGGAACCAGCGCGACAACCGCGACGATCCGTAGCCAGTCTTGCCGGACTAGCGGTTCTTTTGCGGCGTTTGCACCCGCAACTTTGGGTGTCCGTTTCTCGGTAGGCAGCCATGGTCCGGCCATGATGTAGAGTATCAGGCCGATGACCATCACAACACCGGCGGTGCCAAAGCCCCAGTGCCAACCCACCTTTTCGCCTAGCGTGCCAGCCACCAGCGGTGCAACAATCACGCTGACATTGATTGCGATGTAGAATATCTGGAACGCCATTGCGCGGCGCAGATCCTCGGGTTTGTAGAGTTCGCCGACTTGGCTTGCGATATTGCCCTTGAACAAACCAACCCCAACAATCAACGCGATCAACGCGAACAGGAAGCTGCTTTCAAACGCCATCAGAAAATGGCCCAGCGTCATAAGCAGCCCACCGAGGATCAGCGTCATTCGACGCCCCAGCCAGCGGTCCGCGATGAATCCACCTGCAATGGGCGTAAGATAGACCAGCGACGTATAGTCCCCGAAAATCTTCGAAGCGAGCGGCTGACCATCGAAGCCATAATAGCCCTTCAACCAGTCAAGACCGATCACGCCAGAAGCATTTTCCGGCAGCAACAGATATCTGACCATATAAAGCATGAGCAGAGTCTGCATGGAATAATAGGAGAATCGCTCGCAACCCTCGACAAATGCAAGATAGCCTAATCCCTTGGGGTGCCCCAGAAATGCGCGGTCGGATGGGCCACGATCTTCGAAATCGGGCGTGGCTTCGGCTATCGTCATTCTGTATCTCCCCCGAGACATATTGTTGCTGATGCTTTAACCGCTCATCCTCGCTTTGCTAGTGAATTTCGACGATTGAAACCGAGCGATTAATCTCGGAATGCTCTGAGCATTGTGAGCGAGTTGCGATGCCTAGGTCATGCCTTTTTTGAAAGTTTTTCAACTAAGGCGCGTGAGACAAATCTTGAGACCGTTCGTACGATAAAAACTAAGTCGACGGTTTCGCTCTAGATTGACGTCACGCAAAGCCAGATGAGTCTGGCAATGTTGAGCCGATTCTCCTCAACATGCCCGACTAGCAAATCCTTCAGTCAATCAACGCCACTGCTCTGATCCATCCGGCACTGGCCCGCTCAATCTTCACGGGAAAGCAACTGAGCGTCCAGCCGAAGGGCGGCAGGTCTGCCAGATTCGTCAGCTTTTCGATCTGGTAGTAAGGCTGGATGCGTCCGGCCTTATGCCCTTCCCAAATGATGGAGGGATCACGCGTTTCCACCCACCGTTTAGCAGTGTGGCTGAACGGAGCATCCCAACTCCAGGCATCAGTGCCGACGACCTTTATCCCTCGCTCGGTCAAATAGAGCGTCGCTTCTGCTCCCATTCCGCAGCCCTGATCGGTAAAGTTTTCGGTGCCATAAACCGCTCCTGATTGAACAAGCACGATATCCAGCAGTTGCAGTTCATAGCCGATGCGTTGCAACTCAGATTCTACTTCGGCAGCGCTGATAACATGGCCGTGGGGCTTATTAGAAAAATCGAGCTTTACGCCGGGACGGAAAAACAGATCTAGTGGAGCTTCATCAATTGAAGGGGCAGGAGTCGCGCCACTGTCGGTGGTCGAATGGAAATGCCAAGGCGCGTCCATATGCGTGCCATTATGCGTGCTGAGCGTCAAACTCTCCACCGCCCAGCCTTCTCCATCGGGAAGGTCCTCGCGAGCCAGACCGGGGAAAAACATCGCGATCTGCTCCCATGTATTTTCATGGGTCATATAGGTAATTTGCGGGCGCATGACCGGCGGGTCGGACACGACGTCATTGGTGATAGGAATCGACAGATCAATGAAGCGCGTGAACGAGGCCATCACTGTTTCCGCGTCAATTCACGCATGGCATCGTCCAGCCCTTCAAGCGTCAGCGGGTACATGCGGTCGTTCATCAGTTCCTTGATGATCTTGGTGGATTGCGAATAGCCCCAATGTGCCTCGGCGTGGGATTGAGCCAGATAGAGGCCGGGTAGGTGTTGGTCATGCGTTGCATCCAGACTGCGCCCGATTCTTCATTGAAATGCTCAACCGATCCGCCGGGATGGCTGATTTCATAGGGGCTCATTGCGGCATCGCCGACAAAGATCAGCTTATAATCATGCGGGAATTTGTGCATCAATTCCCAAGTCGGGGTGCGCTCGGCGAAGCGGCGACGGTTGTCCTTCCAAACGCCTTCATAAACGCAATTGTGGAAGTAGAAGAATTCGAGGTTTTTGAATTCGGCGGTGGCCGCGCTGAACAATTCCTCACACAGTTTTATGAACGGGTCCATTGATCCACCAACGTCCAGGCACAACAACACCTTGATGGCGTTGCGCCGTTCCGGTCGCATCTGGATGTCGAGCCAGCCTTGCCGCGCGGTTCCCTTGATCGTGCCATCAATATCCAGCTCTTCCGCTGCTCCGTCGCGGGCAAAGCGACGCAGGCGACGCAGCGCGATCTTGATGTTGCGGGTGCCGAGTTCCTGGTGTTATCGAGATTGGCGAACTCGCGCTTTTCCCAAACCTTCAGCGCGCGTTTATGTTTGGATTCGCCACCGATCCGCACACCTTCAGGGTTGTAACCGTTGTTGCCGAATGGAGAAGTGCCGCCGGTGCCTATCCATTTATTGCCGCCCTCATGGCGCTTTTGCTGTTCCTCGAGCCGCTTTTTCAGTGTTTCCATGATCTCGTCCCATGATCCAAGGGACTCAATCTTTTCCATTTCTTCCGGCGTCAGGAACTTCTCGGCAATGGCTTTCAACCAGTCCGACGGGATTTCATTTTCCTTGGTGCCATATTCGCTGAATAGGCCTTTGAAGACTTTGTTGAACACCTGATCGAACCGGTCAAGCAGGGCTTCATCTTTCACCAGAACAGCACGCGACAGATAATAAAATTGTTCGGGCTGCTGCTCTATCACTTCGGCATCGAGAGCCTCCAGCAACGCCAGATGCTCCTTCAGCGACGCCGGTATGCCCGCAGCACGCAACTCATCCATGAAATTGAAAAACATTCAGCTTTCCCAGCATTATTTAACTGCCTGATTAACCGAACTTGGTGCGGTCGACAAGCAATCGAACGTTCAGCGGTTCGATTTATCATTAACGCGGCGATAACCATTCAAAGCTAGGCTATGGTCCAAACTTATAGGGTCGCACTCTTATGGATATGACGCCGATACAATCGGGACGCTGGATTGAAGACACTGCGAAAATTTGCGGTGAAGTTACTGTTGGCTGCGCCGAGGCAGGCGGAACGATCAGTGCGGCACTCGATGCTGCCGATCAACTGCAGCGCGATCATAGCGAACTTGAAGCGATCAGCGAAAAGTTGGCGATTGAAATCGAAAACGTTGCCCATGCTACCGCCGATGCTCGAAAACTGTCCGATACCGCACGCGATCGACTGGAAGCGGGCAGCCTGACAATCGTGGATTCGATGAACGGTTTTTCCGACATGGTGGAGCTCATCAATCGACTTGGAACGCATATTGCGGGCTTTGCTGCTGCGATGGAACAGGTAAGGCGCGCGAGTCAGGCCATTGACCAAATCGCGCGTACAACCAATATGCTGGCGCTCAACGCTGAGATCGAAGCACAAAAGGCAGGTGAGGCTGGCAAGACATTTTCGGTTGTTGCTGCCGAGGTCAAAAAGCTGGCCCTCGATTCACGTGCAGCGGCAGTGGAGATCACGGGCACAGTCAATTCACTTTCGACCGAGGCTAGCAAGCTTGCCGGCGAAATTGGCAGCGGCATCGAAAAGAGCGGCAATGCGCGCGCGCAATTTGGCAGTCTGGAAGCACTGGTGGGCGGGGTTACCGATCTGGTTTCAAAGGTTGACGATCACAATGCGGCAATCGCCACCAACGCCGCCAAACTTTACGACGGTCTGGAAGCATCAAGGACAGTGCGTCAGGATGTGTCAGCATCCAATGCTCAGGTCCAGAATCAATTGTCTGGGGCGCAGCGCGAAATAGACGGCCTCGAAATGCAAGCCAACCGCATGTTCGACAAGTTGGTACACAGCGGATTGTCGCATCAAGATATGCCCTTTGTCGAATTGGCGATCGAACAAGCGCGAAATTTCGAACGGCTGACCGAGGCGGCACTGAATGAGGGCGCTCTTTCTCTAGAGTCGTTGTTCGATGCACAACTGGTCGAGATCGAAGGCAGCAATCCTGCGCGTTTCAGGACGAAACTATCAGCCTGGGCAGATGCGCACTGGCGACCTGAATATGATCGGGCCAAGCAGTTGGCACCGGAAATATTGACGGTTGTTTGCACAAGCTCGACGGGATTTCTTCCAACCCACATGTCAGAATTTTCGCGCCAACCTACCGGCGATGTCGCGCATGACACCCGCTATTGCCGCAACGGCCGGGTCTTTTTCGAAGGCGTCGATGTTATCGCAAAGGCGAGCGAGCAGGACTATACAATGGCGGTCTATCGACACTCTGGCGCGAACAGCAATGCCGTTGTCCGCAACGTCTATGTCCCGCTACGCTTCAATGGCCGTCGCTGGGGCGATCTGGAAATCGCCTATATCCTATGATCATTGGGCCGTTGCGGTTTGTGAACAGCAGCAACGAGGACGAATGAAATGTACATAAGCAAGTACCAAGCGCCTAATTTTGAGGTTGATACCATTTGCCATCCCTGCCGTTGTTCGGGGTAGCTCCAAGCGCGAGCAAAAGTTCCGATATTCTCGGCAAACCAAATAAAGCCTGCAACCAAAAACCACCCAAAAAGCAAGGGCATCCAGCGCTGCTCCCGCCAGACTGTAAAATGCACGCGCGTTTTCAAGAAAAAGAAGAACAACAGCGCAAACAGGACCAAACGCACATCGGGCAGCCAGTGGTGCGCGAAAAAGTTTACATAGATAGCAAAGGCCAAAGCGATGGCAATTACGGCGTTGGGATAAGCGGTAAAGCGCATTTCGAAAATGCGCCAGATCCGCGCAATATAACTGCCGACTGCGGCATACATGAAGCCTGAGAATAGCGGCACCTCACCTATACGCAGCAGGCTTAGTTCCGGATAGAGCCACGAACCATGTGCGGTTTTGAACAGTTCCATGACTGTTCCGGTGATGTGGAAAACAAGTATGACTTTAGCTTCCTCCAGCGTCTCCAGGCGGAAGAGCAGCATTGCCGCCTGAATGGCCAATGCAGACAGAGTAAGAAAGTCATAGCGCGCCAGTGCGGCGTCTGGTGGATAGAACAGATGCGTACCCAGCAACAGCGCAAGCATCAACCCGCCATAAAGGCAGGCCCAACCTTGTTTGAAACCGAAAAGCAGAAACTCATAGAGCCAGCTGCGCCAGCCCGCTCTTGGTTCAAAGGCCTCAAGTCGCTTTCTGACCGAGGCAAAGCGGGTGGCGTCGATCCGTCCTTCGCCGTCACCCACGCCTAATCAGCCACCCTGACGCCGCGCCATGAAGGCGAGCCGTTCGAAAAGCATCACATCCTGTTCGTTCTTCAACAGCGCGCCATGCAGAGGCGGGATTGCCTTGGTCGGATCGCGGTTTTGCAAGACATCCAGCGGCATATCCTCGTGCAACAACAGCTTGAGCCAGTCGAGCAATTCGCTGGTGCTGGGTTTCTTTTTCAGCCCCGGCACTTCACGGATTTCGTAGAAAATATCCATTGCCTTCGACACCAGTATTTTCTGAATGTCGGGAAAATGTACGTCGATGATCGCTTGCATCGTCTCGCGATCAGGGAATTTGATATAGTGGAAGAAACAGCGGCGCAGGAAGGCGTCCGGCAGTTCTTTTTCGTTGTTCGAGGTGATGACAACAATCGGCCGTTCGATGGCTTTGATTGTTTCATGGGTTTCGTAAACGAAGAACTCCATCCGGTCGAGTTCCTGCAACAGGTCATTCGGAAATTCGATGTCGGCCTTGTCGATTTCGTCGATTAGCAGGACAGGGAGCTTTTCTGAGGTGAAGGCCTCCCACAATTTACCGCGCTTGATGTAATTGCGAATGTCATGGACGCGTTCGTCGCCCAACTGGCTGTCGCGCAAACGGGCAACGGCGTCATATTCATACAGACCCTGATGCGCTTTGGTCGTTGATTTGATGTTCCATTCGATCAGAGGCGCGTCCATTGCCTTGGCAATTTCCTGTGCCAGAACGGTTTTGCCGGTGCCCGGTTCTCCCTTGACCAACAACGGCCTACGCAGTTTGACTGCGGCGTTAACCGCTACCTTCAGATCATCGGTGGCAACATAATTCTGGGTACCATCAAAGCGCATCGGCCGTTCCTGTCCGGTTTAATCGTCTGATTAATCCGTTAAGCGGCGGATGGATTGAATGCAACCCCGGCTGAGGGGATGGCAGTGAAAATCAGCTGTGGCTGGTTACTGCGTGGCGTGCTGCAATGAGCTGCCAGATACCCTTTTGCTGGGCGAGGACCTGTTCGGCCCCAAAGTTCAAGGCGCGTTCTTGTGAAGTCGTTGCTGCCAATAGCGACGCGAGTGCTGCACAATGGCCCTTTGAAGGCAGTGTGCAGGATGGAACCTCAACACCAAGCATCAATGCGACCCGTTCAAGCACCGGGCGGGTTTCCAGCCAATCGACGACGAAAGCTGTAACCGCACCAGCCGCACAGCCGCGTCGGTCAGAAGTGGCGAGCATTTCAAAGCTGCGATGTTGCCCGGCAAGCGTTGCATTGACCTTGTCTTGGTCAAAATGCCGACGGATGGGGCCTGCCACCACGGTCAAACGGTTCAGGAACATGCGTTCGGCTGCAAATGCATCGCTCGCTGCGATGATCCAGCCACGCGCATCTTGCTCGACAATCCGCGTCGCCGCCTGTTCGATGATGCCCGGGTGACGACCATGCGTAATGGCCATGAAGTGCGCGACGTCAGCGAGCAACGCGGGCAGGCTGTCGCGTACTTGTTTTCGCAAGTCGGGCATGGTCGAGCAGCGATCAAGGAAAACCCCTAATGGCGCAACAACAGGCGCACTTCCTCGCTCGGCGACGCTGGCCACAAAAGCCTCGCCATCAAAGCGATGGGGTGTTGCAATGGCTTCCATTCAAAACTCCGACAGCAGGCGAACCATAAGGATTCTCCTGCTGTCGGATTAACGCAAAGGGGTAAACGACAGGTTTACAGCGCCTATTGATCGAGGAAGGAGCGCATTTTCCGACTGCGGCTCGGGTGCTTCAACTTGCGCAGCGCCTTTGCCTCGATCTGACGGATACGTTCGCGGGTCACGCTAAACTGCTGCCCGACTTCTTCCAGCGTGTGATCCGTGTTCATGCCGATGCCGAAACGCATGCGCAGCACGCGTTCTTCGCGCGGAGTAAGCGAAGCAAGTACGCGGGTAACGGTTTCTTTCAGGTTCGCCTGAATAGCCGCATCCACTGGGATGATTGCGTTTTTATCTTCGATGAAGTCACCCAGATGGCTGTCGTCGTCGTCGCCAATTGGCGTTTCAAGACTGATCGGTTCCTTGGCGATTTTCATCACCTTGCGAACCTTTTCGAGCGGCATCGACAGTCGCTCGGCCATTTCTTCCGGTGTCGGTTCGCGGCCCTGTTCGTGAAGGAACTGACGGCTACAACGCACCAGCTTGTTGATCGTTTCGATCATGTGCACCGGAATACGAATGGTGCGCGCCTGATCCGCGATCGAGCGGGTTATTGCCTGACGGATCCACCAGGTCGCATAGGTGCTGAACTTGTAACCGCGGCGATATTCGAATTTGTCGACGGCCTTCATCAGGCCGATATTGCCTTCCTGGATCAGGTCGAGAAATTGCAGACCGCGATTGGTGTATTTTTTGGCGATGGAGATGACGAGGCGCAGGTTCGCCTCAACCAGTTCCTTTTTGGCGATGCGTGCTTCGCGCTCACCCTTTTGCACCATGTTGACGATCCGGCGGAACTCTTTCAGGCTCATGCCCGTTGCCCCGGCAATGTCAGAAACCTCGCCGCGAATACGCTCGACCGCTTCAGCCTCAGTTTCGGCAAATTTTGCCCATTTCTTGTCGAGGCTGGAAACGCTCTCCATCCAGTTTTCGTCAAGCTCATGGTCGACATACCGATCAAGGAAATCCTTGCGTGGAACTTTGTGCCGTTCGGCAAGTCGCAGCATTTGGCCGCCAAGGGCAGTCAAACGGCGGTTGAACGAATAGAGCTGATCGACCAGATATTCGATCTTGTTCGCGTGAAACTGAACGCTTTCGACTTCCCGCAGTCAGGTCTTCGCGCAGTTTCTGATATTTATTCTCGGCATTTTTCGAAAATTCACCGCTGGCGCTCATCGCGATCATGCGGTCATTTTGAACTTTCGAAAACTGCTTGAACAGGCTTGCAATCGTCGCGAATTTTTCGAGCGCGCCGGGCTTGAGTGCCTCTTCCATCTGGGCAAGGCTGAGGGTGTTGTCTTCCTCTTCCTCCTCGACAGGGCGGGCGCGGCGTTCGGTATAATCCTCGTCCTCATCGTCGCTTGCAGCGGCCGGCTCTTCCTCAACATCTTCCTCTTCTTTGTAGGAAGGACCAGCGGTCTTTTCGCTGATTTCGCCGTCATCCTCTTCCTCACCGTCTTCGGTCAGGCTTTCAGGCGCAGGTTCTTTTGAGAGCATCGCGTCAAGATCGAGGATTTCGCGCAACTGCATTTCGCCGTTGTTGAGCGCATTCGACCAGTCAATGATCGCGTGGAAGGTGATCGGGCTTTCGCACAGGCCCAGGATCATCATGTCGCGGCCAGCCTCGATGCGCTTGGCGATGGCGATTTCGCCCTCGCGGCTAAGCAACTCGACCGCACCCATTTCGCGCAGATACATGCGCACAGGGTCATCGGTGCGGTCACCGGTGCCGGTTTTTTTGACTGTTGATGTCAGCGAGCGGGGATCGTTTTCGGAAATATGGTCGACGGTTTCAACGTCTTCCTCTTCCTCGCGTTCCTCACCATCTTCGCCGGCTTCATCCGATTCGACGATCTGAACGCCCATATCGTTGATTGCTGACATCACGTCTTCAATCTGTTCAGACGACATCTGATCCTGCGGCAGTGCTGCGTTCAACTCGTCATAGGTCAGGTAGCCACGGCGTTTCGCCTTCGCCAGCAGCTTCTTGACCTGCGCGTCATTGAGATCGATCAGTGGAGCGTCGCCGCCGGTGCTGCCTTCGTCCATGTCGGGTTGTGTTGCCAAAATCTTAGTCCCCAATTTCCATTCAACCCAAATCGTCGCGCTGTAACAGCGCCGACAGGCGGGCATCAAAAGCCTGTTTTTCTGCTCTCAGCCGCTGTTGCTCCGCGAAACTTTCTTCGGTCAGATCGAATCCTGCCGCTTCGGTTGCGCGCTGCAAAGCCGCTTCAAGCTCGGGTCGTTGCTTCATCAACCGGATTGCTTCATCCAGCTGACCAAAGGCATCACCCCTAGCCATTTCCCCGTTATCAGCGCGTTTACGAACGAACCCGAAGGCTGTTCCATCGCCCTGTAACAAAGCTTGAGCCATATTATACAGATCAGGCCCTAATATGGTAAGCAAGGCCGCACTATCAAGTGTTTCTTTGCCGCTATGTAATGCAACTGCGTCAAGCATCGCTGAAAGCAACCGTGCATGGCCAGAATCGCGTGGAACACTGTGGCTTAAAACCTCTTGATGTCGCATCAATAGGGCGGGTTCGCTTAGCAAGGCTGTCAATATACCCTGCATCAGCAGATCGGGTCCGCGTGAGCCGATTGCCTTCGCATCTCCAGTGGGAGGGGCAGGGGCGTTGCTGTTGGGGCGCCATGGACCTTTTCTTTGCGCAGCATTCTGCGGCTGCCGGGTTTTGCGCGCGAACAGCATATCAAAGCGCTCGGCAAAGGCATCGGCATAGTGTCTGCGGATTTCGGTATCGGCGATATTGGCCAATTGGGTACCCAGCCTTTGCTTCAAACCCGCGCGGTCTTCGGGCGCAGAGGTAGGTCCGGCCGCCAATTCGGCTTTCCAGATGCGCTCAACGAGCGGCTCTGCCTGATCGAGCAATGCGCCGAAGGCACGTGCTCCCGACTTTTTGACAAGATCGTCCGGGTCCATACCTTCTGGCAGAGTTACAAATTCCAGACTGTGTCCAGGCTTCAACCCGCCAAGCGCGCGTTGCGCGGCACGGAACGCCGCTTTTTGTCCGGCACTGTCGCCATCAAAACACAGCAAAGGTTTGGGCACCATTCGCCACAGCATGATGATTTGCTGCTCGGTCAAGGCGGTCCCGAGCGGAGCGACAGCTTCCGAAACCAGCCTGTGCTAGCGCAATGACATCCATATAGCCTTCGACGACGATGACCCGTCCCGAGGCGCGCGACGCCGCTGATGCCTTGTCCAGATTGTAGAGCGTACGGCCCTTGTCGAATAAAGGCGTGTCCGGAGAGTTCAAATATTTGGGTTCGCCCGCCCCCAAAATCCGCCCGCCAAAGGCAATCACGCGGCCCCGCGGATCGCGGATCGGGATCATCAGCCGACCTCGAAAGCGATCATAAGGTTCCTTGTCATCGACCGAGATCAGCAGGCCTGCCTCGACCAACTTTTCCTCGCCAAAATGCTTGAGCGCCTCCTTCAGCTTTCCTCGACTGTCTGGCGCATAACCAATGCCGAATGCCTTGTTCGTCTCGGGCTTCAGCCCGCGTTTCTCGCAATAGGCCCGCGCTTCAGCACCCTCCAGCCCTTGAAACTGCGTAACAAACCAGTCCTGCGCCGCCGTCATGACGTCATACAATGTGTTTGCCCGCTCGGCCTTGGCAGCAGCTCGCGGGTCAGCTGCCGGAACCTGCATTCCCGCCGCATCGGCCAATTCCTTGACCGCATCCATAAAGCCCAGCCCGCGCTGATCAGTCATCCAGCGGATCGCGTCACCGTGCGCGGAACAGCCAAAACAGTGGTAAAGCCCTTTCGTCATTGACGTAAAAGCTGGGGGTTTTCTCGTTATGAAAAGGACAACAACCCTTAAACTCACGGCCCGCTTTGGTCAGTTTCATGCTGCGCCCGATCAGCGCGGACAACGTGGTCCGCGCGCGCAGTTCATCGAGCCATTGGGGGGTGAGTGACATTCCCGATCTATGTCAGGAAAGCGCCGCCTTCACCAGCCCGCTTGCCTTGCTCATGTCGAGGCTGGCGGCGTGGCGGGCTTTGAGTTCGGCCATGACGCGGCCCATATCCTTGATTGTGGACGCGCCCAGTTCTGCCTTGATTGTTTCAATCGCGGCGCTGGTTTCTTCCTCGCTCATTTGCGCAGGCAGGAATTCCTCGATCACCGCGAGTTCGCCTTTTTCGACATCGGCCAGTTCTGACGTCACCCTGTTCATACAGCGCAATTGACTCGCGGCGTTGCTTGACCATTTTCTGAAGGACTTCGACCACAATCGCGTCATCATCCGGGGTTTGTGACGCAGTACGCAGTTCGATATCGCGGTCCTTCAACTTGGCTAGGATCAGGCGGACGGCGGCAAGCTTGTCCTTTTCGCCCGCTTTCATTGCGCTAATTTGGGCAGCCTTGATGGTATCGCGAATCATGTGTCTGTGTCCGTAAATTGGGAAAGACGGCAACTTAGCCACAGTTTTCCGATTTTAATAGATTGACGTTGCACGGGTCCATCTCTAGGCGCGGTGCCTTAGCGACATCGCCAGAAACTTTTACCAAAAGGACCGCCAAAATGGCTGACCCGACCACTACGCGCGCGCCCTCTGGAGCGACAGGCGTATTGGTTTTGGCGTCGGGGCAAGTGGTCTGGGGCAGGGGCTTCGGCGCAGAAGGCAGCGCAGTTGGCGAAGTCTGCTTCAACACCGCGATGACCGGCTATCAGGAAGTCATGACCGACCCCAGCTATGCCGGGCAGATCATCAATTTCACCTTCCCGCACATCGGCAATGTCGGCACTAATGCAGAGGATATAGAGGCGAACAGCCCGCATGCCTTGGGCGCGATTGTGCGTGAGGATGTGACCAACCCGTCCAATTTCCGCAGCAACCGGCATTTCACCGACTGGATGGCGGCGAACGGGCGGGTAGGGCTGTCGGGCATCGATACCCGCGCGCTGACCCGGCTGATCCGCATCAATGGTGCACCCAATGCCGTGATTGCGCACAATACCGCAGGCGAGTTCGACATCCCCGCCTTGCTAGCACAGGCGCAAGGCTGGCCGGGGCTTGAGGGGATGGACCTAGCCAAAGACGTGACGACGCTGCAAAGCTATGGTTGGGACGCTGGGCTTTGGTCGCTTGGGCAAGGATATGATCAAGGTGACAAAGTTGACACCAAGAACGGAAAGCATCCGAAAGTCGTCGCAATCGATTATGGCATAAAACGCAATATTTTGCGCAACTTAGTTGATTTAGGCTGTGAAGTTCAGGTCGTAACTGCATCCGCATCATTCGACGATGATGGCGCACAATCCCGATGGCTTGTTCCTATCCAACGGCCCGGGCGATCCTGCCGCGACTGGCGAATATGCGGTGCCGGTGATCCAGCAATGGCTGGCAACCAAAAAGCCGCTGTTCGGAATCTGTCTGGGTCACCAGATGCTGGCGCTGGCGGTTGGGGCGAAGACCGAGAAGATGCATCAAGGGCATCGTGGCGCGAACCATCCGGTCAAGCGTCTGTCCGATGGCGCGGTCGAGATCACCAGCATGAACCACGGCTTTGCCGTCGATGCCGAAACGCTACCCGAAGGCACGCGGGCGACGCATATCAGCCTGTTCGACGGCAGCAATTGCGGGTTCGAGCTGACCGGGCAACCGGCATTCAGCGTGCAATACCACCCCGAGGCATCGCCAGGGCCGCAGGACAGCCACTATCTGTTTGAAAAATTTGCGGGGATGATGACATGATGAGCGCGCGCCTTGTTTCAACTTTTGCCCTAATTTCCATTGCTTTCACTCCGGCAAATGCCGAGGTGATCCGCGACGAGGACGGCCCGATGATCGGCGCGTTCAAGGTCGGCGACTGGGGCGGCCGCTGCCGCCGCGATGGCTGGCTGGCAGGTGCCAACAGGAAAGCTGCGGCGCGCAATTGGACGGCGCGGTTGAAATCCGCCTTGGCCGGACGTATAAGGGATTGACCGTCACCACCGCTGCCGAGGGCTGCAACAAAACGGTTTCGGTAAAGATGAATAATAAGGCCTTGGCGGCCAAAAACCGCGCAGAGCGGTTAGAGACGCTGATGCGCGGCGCGGTGTCGAAGATCATCAAGAAATGCAAAGACCCGCAACTGGACATCGCCCACGAAATCAAACGCGCCGATCTGGTGGATATTTTGAACGAGACCGATGGGTTGGAGTTTTGAAGGTGGGAGTAGCTTCCAACTTTAATGCGTTAAACCACCCCGGAGCGGATCTCGGCCCGCAGGACAGCCATTATCTCTTTGAGAAATTTGCGGGGATGATGGGGTGACGGAACTTGTAATAACTCGCGACTTTAAGGGCGTAAAAGCAGACGCTCTGATTTCGCTATATCGCAGTTTGAACGATCCTAAGGGTTTAGCTCGCTATTCTGGACCGGAAATCGCCAATTTGATGGGTTGGAAAGACGGAAATCAGTATCTTCTTAAGGCGCTAGCTTCACTCGAAGCGGAAGGCTTGGTGGTTCATCGGGTTGGAAGTTATGAAATAACGGAAGAAGGCATTCTGGTCTCTGAGCAAACTTTGGTCGGTGGCGTGCCTGCCTCGGACAGGATAGTTTCGTTAAATCACAATGCGCCAGAGGTCAGGCAAATAGTTGATGAAGCCAATAACCTCGAAACGCTACTTTCCAAGGTAAATGATTTTGGATCACTCACCGAGGAAGAAGTGAAAACCGCTGCGACTGAAGTTCGCCTGATAAGGGAAGCGTTCGAAACCGATTTTTTGAGGCCGACATCTACTTATCAACGGGCGAAAAGTACGCTCGAGTGGATCGGAACAAAAGCAGCGGAAGCGGTTATAGGCGCTGCTGCTTTAGGCTTGTTGGCTTTGATTGCCGCCTTTTTCGGATTTGCACCATAATGCCCAAACGCACTGACATCCAATCCATCCTCATCATCGGCGCTGGCCCGATCATTATCGGCCAGGCGTGCGAATTTGACTATTCGGGGACGCAGGCTTGCAAGGCGCTGCGTGAGGAGGGTTATCGCATCATCCTCGTCAACTCCAACCCGGCGACGATCATGACTGACCCGGATATGGTCGGGGACAATGGCTCCACTTATGTCGAGCCGATTACGCCCGAGATTGTCGCCAAGATCATCGAAAAAGAGCGCGCCAAATATCCGGATGAAAAAATGGCCGTCCTCCCCACTATGGGTGGGCAAACCGCGCTGAACACCGCGCTGGCGCTCGAGGCGGATGGCACGCTGGCGAAATTTGATGTCGAAATGATTGGCGCGACTGCCGAGGCCATCGACAAAGCCGAAGACCGGCTGAAATTCCGCGAGGCGATGAGCAAGATCGGGCTGGAATCGGCGCGTTCCGGCATTGCGCACAGCATGGAAGAGGCACTGGCGGTGTTGGAAAAGACCGGCCTGCCTTCGATCATCCGCCCCAGCTTCACCATGGGCGGCACCGGCGGTGGGGTCGCGTATAATCGCGAAGAGTTTATCCGCATCGTCACTGGCGGGCTTGATGCTTCACCCACCACTGAAGTTTTGATCGAGGAATCGCTGCTCGGTTGGAAAGAATATGAGATGGAGGTCGTGCGCGACCGTGCTGACAATGCCATCATCATCTGCTCGATCGAGAATGTCGACCCGATGGGCGTGCATACCGGCGACAGCATTACTGCAGCGCCCGCACTGACCCTGACCGACAAGGAATATCAGATCATGCGCAATGCGAGCATCGCTTGCTTGCGCGAAATCGGAGTCGAAACAGGCGGTTCGAACGTACAGTTCGCAGTCAATCCCAAGGACGGCCGACTGATCGTGATCGAAATGAACCCGCGTGTATCGCGGAGCTCGGCTCTGGCATCCAAAGCCACTGGCTTCCCGATTGCCAAGGTCGCAGCAAAACTGGCGGTGGGCTATACGCTCGACGAAATCGACAACGACATTACCGGCGCGACCCCGGCGTCGTTCGAACCGACGATTGACTATGTCGTCACCAAAATCCCGCGTTTTGCCTTTGAAAAGTTCAAAGGGGCCGAGCCGATATTGTCCACTGCGATGAAATCGGTGGGTGAGGTCATGGCGATTGGCCGTAACATCCACGAGTCCTTGCAAAAGGCGCTGCGCGGTCTGGAAACCGGGCTGGTGGGCTTCAACTATGTTGATGAGCTGAAGGGTGCATCGGAGGATGAACTGTCCGCCGCGCTGACCCGCGCCACGCCTGATCGTTTGCTGGTTGCAGCGCAAGCCCTGCGCGAAGGCATGTCGGTTGCCGACATTCATACCTATTCGAAATTCGACCCGTGGTTTCTTGAGCGGCTTGCCGAAATCATTACCGCCGAAGGCGAGGTCAAAGCGGGCGGCCTGCCTCAGGATGCCGAAGGTATGCGTCGCTTGAAAGCGATGGGCTTTTCGGACAAGCGCTTGGCGTTCCTCGCGCTCGAATCCGCGCATGTCCGCCCGGGCATGGAATCGGCGATCCGTCGCGGTTCTGGCCTGATCCGCGAGGCGATAGTCGCGATGACCGGCGGCATAACCGAAGGCGAAGTGCGCAAGCATCGCCACAAATTGGGTGTGCGCCCGGTGTATAAGCGCATCGATACATGTGCGGCGGAATTTGGGGCGAAAACGCCCTCTATGTATTCACCATACGAAGCCCCCAGCTTCGGCGAACCCGAATGCGAAGCGCAGCCCAGCGACCGCGAGAAAGTCGTCATCCTTGGTGGCGGACCAAACCGGATCGGGCAGGGGATCGAGTTTGACTATTGCTGCGTCCACGCCTGCTTTGCGCTGGCCGAGGCGGGCTATGAAACGATCATGGTCAACTGCAATCCGGAGACGGTTTCGACCGATTATGACACGTCAGACCGGCTCTATTTCGAGCCGTTGACCGCGGAGGATGTGCTGGAAATCCGCATGTCGAGCAGTCGCGCGGCACGTTAAAGGGTGTGATCGTGCAATTTGGCGGGCAGACCCCGCTCAATCTGGCCAAGGCGTTGGAGGATGCAGGCATCCCGATCCTCGGCACCTCACCCGACGCAATTGACTTGGCCGAAGACCGCGAACGCTTTGCCGCGCTGATCAACAAGCTCAAGCTCAAGCAGCCCGAAAACGGCATTGCGCGCAGCCGAGAGGAAGCAATCAAGGTCGCTGAAACCATCGGCTATCCTGTGCTGATGCGGCCCAGCTATGTCCTTGGCGGCCGAGCAATGGAGATTGTCGATACACAGGCGCAGCTGGAAAATTATATCCAGACTGCAGTGGTTGTCTCGGGCGACTCACCGGTGTTGATCGACAGCTATTTGCGCGATGCAATCGAGGTTGATGTTGACGCCATTTGCGACGGCGATGATGTCGTCGTTGCCGGAATTTTACAGCATATCGAAGAAGCTGGCGTGCACAGCGGTGACAGCGCCTGCACCATTCCGCCCTATAGCCTGCCCGACGATATCGTTACCGAAATCCGCCGTCAGGCCGAAGTATTGGCGCGGGCGTTGAAGGTGAAAGGCCTGATGAACGCGCAGTTCGCGGTCAAAGACGGGCAAGTCTATTTGATCGAAGTCAACCCGCGCGCCTCGCGCACAGTTCCCTTTGTTGCCAAAGCGATCGGCGCGCCGATTGCCAAAATTGCCGCGCGCGTGATGGCGGGTGAGAAGTTGAAGGACTTACCACCGATCAACCTCGACATAGACTATATCGCAGTGAAGGAAGCCGTCTTCCCCTTCAACCGCTTCCCCGGCGTCGATCCGGTGTTAAGCCCTGAAATGAAGTCCACCGGCGAAGTCATGGGGATCGACCGCGATTTTGCCACCGCCTTTGCCAAGGCACAATTGGGGGCAGGGATGACCTTGCCCAATGGCGGCAAATTGTTCGTTTCGGTCAAAGACAGCGACAAACCGCAGATTGTCGATGCCGTGCGAGACCTGCTGGCGATGGGTTTCACCGCCTGCGCAACCGGCGGCACCGCGGATTATTTGCAAGCGCAGGGTTTGGAAGTCGAGCGCGTTAATAAGGTAGCGCAGGGACGACCGCATGTTGTCGACAAGATTATCGACGGTGAAATCGCATTGGGCTTCAACACCACTGAAGGCTGGCAATCGCTGAAAGACAGCGAGGATATCCGTCGTTCCTCGCTAGTTCAAAAGGTCAGTTATTTCACCACAGCGAGCGGATCTGTGGCAGCAACACAGGCAATTGCTGCGCTGCGGCAACGAAAACTTGAAGTTTCGCCGCTTCAGGATTATTATTAGTCAAACAGCACTCCCCGAATTGCTGAACAACGAAGGGCTGGCCCACCAGCCCGCGAGGAACTTTTTACCGCGAAGGACGTAAGCTGATAATGGCAAGTTTCGATAAAATGCCAATGCTGGCCGAGGGTTTTGAAAAGCTGACAGGTGATCTAAGGCGCCTGCGCGAAGAACGCCCAACCATTATCGACGCGATCGAAGAAGCGCGTGCGCATGGCGATCTGTCTGAAAATGCGGAATATCACGCTGCCAAGGAGCGCCAAGGTCAAGTCGAGGCAACGATTGCCGATCTGGAAGACAAGATTAGCCGCGCGCAAATTATCGACCCTACGACGCTTTCGGGCAACAAGATCGTGTTTGGTGCGACCGTGACCTTGCTTGATGAAGATGACAAGCCGGTTCGCTATCAGGTGGTTGGTGAAGCCGAGGCTGATGCCAAGGTGGGCCGGATCAGCTACAATTCGCCACTAGGCCGCGCGCTGATTGGTCGTCTGGTCGATGACGAAGTCGAAGTGACGGTTCCGTCGGGCGACAAATATTATCTGGTCCAAAAGATTGAGTTCATTTGACCCCGATTGGTCGTGGATAGCCGATGCGTGTAGCTGCCGGCCCTTTTATCAAGGCGATTGCCGGCATCAATTTGCTGGTCGCGGCAATCATGTTGATTCCTGCACTGTGGGAGCCTGTGATGGTCGCGGGCGCACTATTCCCTGCGCGTTTCACTGCGGGTGATGCTGCGTTTCAGGGCTATTTTGTCCTGCCCGTCTGGTTGACGCCCGTCACGTCTGCATTTTTGCACGGCGGAATTTTGCACGTCGGGCTTAATATGCTGATGCTGCTGATGATCGGGCCAAATTTGGAGCGAGTGCTTGGCTGGCGTTCGGTAGCGGTGCTTTATGGAGCTGGCATAATCTTGTCAGCTGTCGCCGAGGTGATCGCAAAGCCATCAGGAATGGTGCCTATCGTTGGGGCGAGTGGTGCGATTTCGGCGCTGATTGCCGCGCACGCCATGCTGTTTCCGCGTGAGGTACCTAAGGCGATAGGACCGATTCCAGGGCGGTGGGCGCATGCGCTGAAATTGCTGATTGGTTGGACGATACTCAACCTGATGCTCGGTTTTGTCGGTCCGTCGCTGGGTGTAACATTGGCGGTATGGGCACATGTCGGCGGTTTTGTCGCCGGCTTGCTGCTGACCTGGCCGTTATTGCATTGGAAATACCGCCAAGCCTAACGGATAATGCTCAGGCGTGTGGCTCGAGCAATTTGTGCAAGTGCACCACCACATATTTCATTTCTGCATCGTCAACTGTGCGTTGCGCAGAACTGCGCCAGGCATCTTCTGCCTCGTCATAGTCAGCAAAAATGCCAACAATATCAAGCTTGTCGAGTTCGGTGAATTCCAAGGTCTGCGGATCCTTGACCCGGCCGCCGAAAACGAGATGCAGTTTGGGGAGCTGCCATGATTTGCCTCTTGCCGCTAATTGATTGTGCGATGCCGCATCGCTGTTGCGAAGCGCGCATTAGCGGCAGTTTGGTGATATGGCTAGTCCCGTTTGCGTGTTTCGTCCGCCGCAGCCTGACCAGCTGCCTTTACGGCATCCGTAGCCTTGCCGACAAGATCGCGGAACTGGTCGCGAATGCTATCGGCGTTCAAGCCCAATTCGTCGATGCGCGCTTTGCCCGCGCCTTTGGCAGCTTCAGCAGCCCGTTTGGCGGTGTCGTTGATCGCCTTTCCAGCCTTACCCAACGCTTTGGTTTCGCGCTCGGTCTTGGGAAGCAACATGCCGACGATTGCACCAAGGGCAATGCCGCCGGCAACAATCGCCAGCGGATTGCGGTCGATGGTTTCGGTCGAAGCTTCACCCGCCTTTTTGGCCAGCGCCTTAGAACTGGCGACGCTGCGCGCGGCTGCCGCTTTACTTTTTCAACGCCTTCAGCGGCACTTTTACGAGCAGTGGCACTGGCATTGCGTGCCTTGGCCCCTGCATTGGCAAGGCTTTCGCGCGCTGCCGAAGAAGCGCCCTTCAGATTTTCACCCAATTTGCTCATTCTACAACGTCCCTATTTGGACTTCGCCGGTTGCGAAGCTTGCCTATCAACTTCAAAATGGGTTTGCGCGCGGTAAATAGCAAGATGCCAAGCCCCGCCAATCCGATCAGTGGTGCATTATTTGCAACTTTTTGCTTCGCGTTGCCTGTTACACCCAGCAACCGTGTCTTTTGTTTGTCTGTCCAACGGCTTGCGATGGTCTTTGGATGCAGATCATGCTTTGCCGCATCGGTATCGCCGCGCAATTGACGACGCAAATTATGGCGCGCCGCATCGCGTTTTAACACATCGTCACGGGAGAAATCAGGCATCGTCTAGCGGCTCCTTGAACGTCAGGTTGCGCGCCGTGTTGCGCGCAGCCAGACCAAACAGAATCGCTCCAAGCGCGGATATTCCTACCACCAGCGCCGTTGCAGCAATCGGTCCGACAAAAGTAATGGTGATCAATAACAATCCGAGAATCAACGCAATCAGCGCACTCGACATCAGCACCAGCGAAATAACCGCCAAAATGCCGGCTTTGCGTAATATGCCGCCGCTATAGCCAAGACGCGCCTTGGCATAGTCTATCTCGGCACCGGCAAGCGCCTTCACATCGTCCAAAAGCCCGCGCAATTGCTCGGCCGGACGTGGTGGTTCGTCATCTTTTAGAGGAGAGGGGGCAATGTTGTTTTCCATTGCCCCGCTCTTAGTCGTCCTGGGCACTTTCGGGAAGCGCCTTAATCGGTGTTGCGGACCTTGGCGTCAGGCGTCGCGGCCCGAGCGAACTATGCGTGCAAGGATGAAGCCGATCGCCGCTGCCGCACCGATCGCAATCGCCGGGCTTTTGCGGACAAACTGGCGAGCATCTTCGACAATATCGTCGACATCCTTGGCATCGACCTTGCCAGCAAAGCCATCAACAGCATCGGCTGCCTTACGGGCATATTCGCCATATTGGCTGCCAACTTTTCGTCGATGGTGTCCGCGCTTTCGCGCAAGATTTTGCCAATGCCACCGAGCGCATCGGCGGCGCGTTCCTTGCCACGGTCGGCAGCAGCACGAGCGCCGTCAGCCGCCTTGTCTTTGAAGTTTGCGAAATCATCTTTCACGGTAGCCTTAACCTCCGTCTCAACCTTGCCCGGGCTGGGCTTGGCCTTTGCAACGCTATTCTTTGCAGCACTTGCTGCAGCCTTGGGCTTGGCAGCCTTTGCAGGGGCTGCTTTGGCTTTGGTAGTCTTCGCTGCTGCGGCAGCGGGTTTCTTTGCAGTTGCCATTTCAATCCTCCTTTCAGGACCAGTTGAAACCCATATTGGTATCGCAGGTGCCTTAGTCAACTAAAACAGCCAAGATTTTGCAATGCTGACATTCCATTCAGCATCCGAATACATGGTTGGGCCGTTGCAATATCGGCCAATTCTGCCTAGAGCCGCGCCAAATCCAGAGCTTGGGAGCACTATCATGACCGCCATCATCAACATCCATGCGCGAGAAATTCTCGATAGCCGAGGCAATCCTACCGTTGAAGTCGATGTCGTGCTGGAAGATGGCAGCTTTGGCCGCGCCGCCGTTCCCTCTGGCGCGTCGACCGGGGCGCATGAGGCGGTCGAAAAGCGTGATGGCGACAAAAACCGCTATATGGGCAAGGGCGTTCAGCAGGCGGTTGAAGCCGTCGTTAATGAAATCGCTCCGCTGCTTGCAGATTATGACGCAGAAGATCAGGAAGACATCGATGCCGCCATGATCGCGCTCGATGGCACAGAGAACAAGTCGAGACTTGGTGCCAATGCCATATTGGGTGTCAGTCTTGCGGTTTCAAAGGCCGCCGCTGAAGCGCGCGGTCTTCCGCTCTATCGTTATGTGGGCGGTGTGAACGCCAAGGTACTGCCTGTGCCGATGATGAACATCATCAATGGCGGTGAACATGCCGACAACCCGATCGATTTTCAGGAATTCATGATCATGCCCGTAGGCGCGGACTCAATAGCAGAGGCCGTGCGTTGGGGGTCGGAAATCTTTCACACGCTGAAAAAGGGACTGCACGAAAAAGGTCTTGCTACCGCTGTGGGTGATGAAGGCGGTTTCGCCCCCAATCTGTCCTCAACACGAGCCGCGCTCGACTTCATCATGGCGTCGATTGACAAGGCTGGCTTTAAGGCGGGTGACGAAGTCGTGCTTGCACTCGATTGTGCGGCGACCGAATTCTTCAAGAACGGCAAATATGAAATTTCGGGCGAAGGCCTGTCGCTCGATCCGCAGACAATGGCGCAATATCTGGCTGACCTGTGCGCGGACTATCCAATCAAATCAATTGAAGACGGCATGGCCGAGGATGATTTTGAAGGTTGGAAAGCCGTTACCGACATGATTGGTGGCAAGGTCCAACTCGTGGGCGACGACCTGTTCGTGACCAACCCGAAGCGGCTTTCGATGGGGATTGAGCAGGGGCTGGCCAACTCCTTGCTGGTAAAGGTCAACCAGATTGGCACCCTGTCCGAAACATTGGCGGCGGTTTCGATGGCACAAAATGCGCGTTACACTGCCGTCATGTCGCACCGTTCGGGCGAAACCGAAGACGCCACCATCGCCGACCTCGCGGTCGCCACCAATTGCGGTCAGATCAAGACCGGCAGCCTTGCCCGTTCTGACCGGTTGGCGAAGTATAATCAGTTGATCCGCATTGAGGAAGAACTGGGGAATGGCGGCAATCTATGCCGGACGCGGCATTTTTCGTTAAAATTTAACGGCAATTGAGCATCGGATAGAGCAGTGCTATGTTTATCCGATGGCAAGGGCGCGGCGTAAAAAGAATCCGGATTATCTGAAGTCGATGTTCGGCTCAGGGCTGGCCTTGCTCGCCCTGTTGCTGATTGCGGCCTATGCCTTGCTTGGGCCAACCGGCATCATTGCCTGGACTGACTATAAACAGGCGCTCAACGAACGCACCGAAGAACTGGCTCAGCTTGAAAAGCGACGCGACGCGTTGCGCAATCGGCAGAAGCTGCTTGATCCAGCCAATGTTGATCCTGACCTTGCTGGCGAAATCATGCGCAAAGAGTTGAATGTGGTTGCTCCCGATGAGGTTGTGGTCCCGCTCAAGGGTAATGAATAGCTATGTTCTTATAGCCCAATCGCAAAATATGCCTTTTATCCGCCCCCGCGATTGATTAGGCGGAAAAGCCGTAGCGTCACAATATTCGACCGCCTGAGAGGACGAAGTCTTGGCTAAAACTCCCGCAAAGAAAACCGGTAAAAGCGCATCCGCATCGGGTGATGTCATCGCCAACCGCGAACGGCCAGAAACCCCGGTACCTTACAAGGCAAGCAAGGACGAGCTGCTCAAATTCTACAAGGATATGCTGTTGATCCGCCGTTTTGAAGAAAAGGCGGGGCAGTTATATGGACTGGGCCTGATCGGCGGTTTCTGCCACCTCTATATCGGTCAGGAAGCTGTTGCCATTGGCCTGCAATCGGCGCTGACGCCAGGCAAGGACAGTGTGATCACCGGCTATCGTGATCACGGTCATATGCTCGCTTATGGCATCGATCCCAATGTGATCATGGCGGAACTGACCGGCCGCGCTGCAGGCATATCGCGCGGCAAAGGCGGGTCGATGCATATGTTTTCGACCGAACATAAATTCTACGGCGGCCACGGCATTGTGGGTGCGCAGGTTTCGCTGGGTACCGGGTTGGCCTTTGGTCACAAATATTCAGGCGATGGCGGTGTTTGCTTGGCCTATTTCGGCGACGGTGCCTCTAACCAGGGTCAGGTCTATGAGAGCTTCAACATGGCAGAGCTATGGAAGCTGCCGATCATCTTCGTGATCGAGAACAACCAATATGCGATGGGCACCAGCGTCAACCGGGCTTCGGCCGAGGACCAGCTATACCGTCGCGGCGAAAGTTTCCGCATCCCGGGGTTGCAGGTCGATGGCATGGATGTGCTTGCCGTGCGCGGTGCCGCCGAAGTCGCGCTTGATTGGGTGCGCAGCGGCAAAGGACCGATCTTGCTGGAGATGAAAACTTACCGTTATCGTGGCCATTCGATGTCTGATCCGGCCAAATATCGTAGCCGGGAAGAAGTGCAGGCGGTGCGCGAAAAATCAGACCCGATCGATGGTTGCAAGGACGACTTACTGGCGATGGGCGTCGGCGAAGATGAATTGAAGGCAATCGAAAAGGAAATCCGCGCTATCGTTAATGCTTCGGCGGAATTTGCCGAGCAGGCGCCCGAGCCCGACCTTTCCGAACTGCATACCGACGTCCTGGTGGAGACCTATTAATGGCTATCGAGCTGAAAATGCCTGCGTTGTCCCCCACCATGGAAGAAGGCACGCTCGCGCGCTGGTTGGTGAAGGAAGGCGACAGCGTGTCGTCGGGTGACATTCTCGCAGAGATTGAAACCGACAAGGCGACAATGGAATTCGAAGCAGTCGATGAGGGTGTTATCACCTCGATTGCTGTTCCAGAGGGAACCGAGAATGTGAAGGTCGGGACAGTGATTGCGCTGATTGCGGGTGAGGATGAAGCACCTATGCCCGCTACCCCAACTCCTGCCGCTGATCCGGAGCCAGTTGCTCCTGCAACAGTAGAGCCTGTCGCTGAAACGCCTAAACCCGTTTCAACACCGAAAACGGTTGCCGATCCCGCGATCCTGGCTGGCACAACCATGGCAACCGTCACAGTCCGTGAAGCTCTGCGTGACGCAATGGCAGAGGAAATGCGCCGCGATGATCGCGTGTTTGTGATGGGTGAGGAAGTTGCTGAATATCAGGGTGCCTACAAGGTCACCCAAGGTTTACTCGATGAATTCGGTCCGCGCCGGGTCATCGACACGCCGATTACCGAATATGGCTTTGCCGGGGTTGGCACTGGTGCCGCGATGGGTGGCTTGCGTCCAATTATCGAGTTCATGACCTTCAACTTCGCGATGCAAGCGATTGACCACATCATCAACTCGGCGGCCAAGACCAATTATATGTCTGGCGGCCAGATGCGCTGTCCGATTGTCTTCCGCGGACCCAATGGCGCAGCAGCGCGGGTAGGGGCGCAGCACAGCCAGAATTACGCGCCTTGGTATGCGAGCGTTCCCGGTCTGATTGTGCTTTCTCCATATGACGCGGCAGATGCCAAGGGATTGCTGAAAGCCGCGATCCGCAGCGAAGACCCGGTGGTTTTCCTAGAAAACGAGCTGCTTTACGGTCGCAATTTTGAGGTGCCTGCGGTCGACGATTATGTCCTGCCGATTGGCAAGGCGCGCATTGTGCGTGAGGGCAGCGATCTGACGATTGTGTCATATTCCATCGGCGTCGGTTTCGCGCTTGAAGCAGCAGAGAAACTGGCGGGTGAGGGGATAGAAGCAGAGGTCATCGACCTGCGCTCGTTGCGTCCGCTCGACAAAGCAACGATATTGGCAAGTCTTGCCAAAACCAACCGCTTGCTGGTCGCCGAAGAGGGCTGGGCGACCTGCTCAATCGGCAGCGAAATAGCCGCAATCTGCATGGAAGAAGGCTTTGACGATCTCGACGCACCGGTTATGCGCGTTGCGAACGAAGATGTCCCGATGCCCTACGCCGCCAATCTTGAACGCGCGACCTTGATCAACGCGGACAAAATTGTTGTAGCAGCTAAGAAAATGCTGGGACGCTAATCAGCTGCAGCTGGCGACAGGATCGCTGCCTGTGCGGTTATCAAGAGCACCCATTTGACGAAGGTCGCGAACCATGAAAGCCGCCTTTTGCGTCAGTTCGGTGTTCATGAAATCTTTTACGCCGACGATCGACTGCTCAAAGATCGGTTGATAGTCTGTTGAGAGTTCGACGTAAATTAAAGCATTTCCGGTGAGCGGAAGCATTTTTTGGCCTTCTTCGCCGACACCGCCTTCCAACTCGTCTTCGCCAGGTTCTGTGTCCATTGTACCGTGTGTTGATTCAAAGTCCTTATCGCCCATGCATCTTTGCCAAGCGATAAACGGGTCCCCATCTGAATTTACCTCAACACTCGACATTATGATGCGACTGTGGCTCCAAAATTCTTCGTCTTCCATCTGCTTGGGCACGCCAGCAAAAATGTCGTTGATGTCGGATTCGTAGACAACTTTACCCGGCAGACCTGTGTTGGTGCCAACACGTGCAGCGTTATCAGCAGAGGCGAGAACAGTCTGACTCACTTTTTGTTGTGTTTGAATCAGGTTTGCAGTCTCTGTTCCGGTGAATCCCAACACCATCAACAACGGCATGGCATAGGCAAATTCGATAAGCGCAAGTCCGCTTTGATCGCGAAGCAAGTTGCGAAAAGGACGCGTATATTTGGCCATGGAAGTCAGCTGGTTTATCATGTCAAAGATCATCCATCGTGCAATTTTTGATAAGCGCGGCTGGGTTCTGGTTTTGCGAATAAGGCTGATTGCGCAAAATTGTGGTCGCCTCGACGGTCATGAATTCCTTGCCGCCGATCAACTTATAAGCCGGGAAAATTCGACGGAAATGCAGGCCTGCGCTATATAGAACCGTCGCTCTAGCGCCGCCCTGTCCGTTCGCTCCGCGTTCGCCCCATTCATCGTCGCCACTCAGGTCTTCGAACGGTTCGCCACGATCACAAACACCATCATCGTCAGAATCGGTGAATTCTTCCATTTCACCAACATCGGAAAAACTGACATAGTTTCTGCGCAGGAAAAGGATCGAGTTTTCCTTGTTTTCCGCGGAGTTGAACAATGCCTGGCGTTGTGTGTCGGTCAAATCGCAAAAGGATTCCATCGTGTGCGTTTTCAGCACATTGACCTTCAACAGCCCAGAGATATGCTGGAGTACGCCATAGTCAATTTCGCACCCTCGACCGGCGCCTGTTTCCAGACCGGAATCACGCGCTGCTTTTTGAATTGCACCGCCCAGAATCGAGCGCGCATAAAGCGCATAGCCAACGTCCAGCGATCCCAAAATCATGGTGAGCAAGACCGGGGCGACAATTGCAAATTCAACAACCGTCGATCCCCGTTGGTTCCTTCGCAGTTTCAAAATATTTCGCAGGCGCATGACAGGCATCCTCATTTCTTGAGCCGCAATTCGCCAATTTTACCGGCGATGCCTTTAAAAACATCAGCGAGCTGTTCAGAGCTGTCTGCCTGAAAGGTATGCGTTGCGCTTTCTTTGTTGTTGGGATCGTCATTTGCGCAACGGTACATCGTATCGGGCACATCAACACCAAATCCGATAGACCAGATTGTTATGCTTTTGTTGCGGGCAGCACGGCAAATGGCCTCGAATCGCGCGGTATGGCGGTCAAATGCCGATCCGGTACCGGCTGATCCGGTGACACGCTTGTCCAGTCTTTCGTAGCCATAGGTCCCGTAGGCCGATGTGTTGGGGACCAGCAAACCGTCGGTCATGAAAATGATGTGACGGTCGATTGGCGCACCTTCGGGTGTCATATCATTGTCCGAGGCAAACAATCCGGTTGGCGACAGTAATCGCGCACCCCATAACATACCGATGTCATGATAAGTGTTGCCATTAGCGACCAGCCCATTGACATAGCCTTGTACGGCGTCGCGATCATAATTGCTCAATCGCCATGCAGCGGCCACGCAAGAATGGCTCGCCCGGTCATAGCTTGAGTTGGTCTGCATCGACGCCGCCACGTTGGTATTTGCGGTGTTCGGGCGCTCATACAGGATGTTAGGCCAAGAAGGCTTCCATTTGGTCGCTTCATCGCTGGTTGGTACCATATCGATGTCAAGGTCCAACGCATTTGCGGAAATGGGGTCAAACGAACTGTCAGCAACAGTCTGCCGTTCTTCGATACAACCATTCCATGTCGAGCTGACGTTAGTTCCGTTATCGCCGGTTTGTGTTACAGCCGCAGCACCACCGTTGATTGTCGCAGCATAGGTCGCTGTGGGGTAGGTCAGTGGACGGTAAACCCAATAACCGGGAACTGTTTCTTCTTCCCAAACTGTCGGATTGGATACATCGGTCCTGGTTCTTTCAATTTCGTATCGGTAGGTACGCCTCTGCAGTCGGCATTTGCTGGGTGACCCGGTCCAGGTATATTTATACTGATAACGCTCATAATAGGAGGTCACGTCATAGACCGTGGTCCTTATACCAGTCGTCGTGCTGACATTATCGCTATCGATAACGCTAGTGTCTGCTTTCCACTGAACAGGCGTGGATTTGGGAGGTACTGGATTTTTACTCGTGCTTTCACAATCGCTCTTCTTAGTGTGCGTAGTGACAGCCAAATAGCCCGACGGTGCGGAGGTTATCGTTAAGTAGCTTGATCCGCTAGGATAAGAAATATTTCTTTCCCCAGATGCAGAGCCCCATGTAGTAGAAGGAGTGTCCCATTCAGTCGGAGTCAGCGTGGTGGTGCGCCAGACGCGTGACTGATAAGTGTTATTCGCGGCGATCCAGGATGGGTTTGCGTCGTACAGCAAATTGCCAACATTGACATTTGCCGCGTAGGGAACGAACCCATAACGCAGTTGCGCATCATCGGACACGGTCGGCTCAAGCTCATCGTAAAAATCCATCACCGCATTGCGAAGGCCGACAATTTTGGAACTGGAATTGCTGTTGCAATTGCTACCATTCGGACAGTCCGCCATCGAACCTGTAACGTCGAGAACGAACATGATATCCGTGTTCGAAAGATTGATTTCAGCGTCGCAATTGACTGTGATTTCGCTTTGCGATTTGTCGAACAAGGCCATGACCGCCATCGGCAATTCTACCGACGCAGAACCTGTTACCAGGCCGTCTTCTTCGCCATATTGGACCGACAGATTTTTCGAATCAAAACGGCCTTGTTCGAAATTGGCGTAAAAATAGTTTTTCGCCTGACGTTCCGCGCTAGAGTCGCGATTGGCATTGCCGGCATTGTCCAATGTCCAACCCTGCTCGCTCATAATACGCCTGCCGGCCAGTGCACCAGCGTCACATGCTGCCTGCAATCGGCTCTTTGCCATGTATATGCGCGAAATATCGACGCTGCCGCCGATGATTGCGGTCAAGGGAATCAGCGATGCTGCCACCAGCGCAAGCGTGTTACCGCTCTGGTCTTTCAGCAGACGCGCCAGTACACCTTTACTGTCATTTGCCTGAAATTTGCGTGCCATGATGTGGCCATGCCCCCTGAAAATTACAGAAATTCAGGCTCTCCCTAAGCCACGCATAGTAAGCAGTGTGCGAAGAGGCATGGTTACCGTGACATTAACTGTGTTTCGGTCCAGAAGGCGGTGGCATGTCCGTTGAAAAAAATTCCGCAGTTGAGCTAACGCCTCCCGAACGACTCGGACTGGCGCATTGTCGGCCCGATTTGCGGCTACCCATGCAATGGTTGCTGGAATTTGATCGAAGGCTTTCGCAAGCCGTGTTGGCAAGAGCCGAGCCAATCATGGCACAAATGCGTCTGGCCTGGTGGCGCGAACAATTGGCGAGGCCCGCACCTCAAAGGGCGAAGGGAGAGCCAATGTTGCAAAGCTTGGCGGGCCTTGACGTCATGACACCATCGCTCGCCGAACTGGCATCACAATTGGTCGATCAATGGGAAGCTAGAGCGGTCGATGTCATTGATGGCTCCAGTTCGCCGATGCCGACACCGGTGGTGTTTTCTGGTTATTGCGATTGGCTCGGAGCGTCCAATAGCGACAGACTCCATGCCGCGCGACTGGCTCAGATTTGGCTTGGCGAGTCCGACGACTGGCCGTCATCCAGAACTCCCAAGCGCTTGCGCCCGCTTTCCATACTGGCGCTATCGGCATTGATTGATCGGCAACGGAAAAAAGCAGGAAGTGCATCGCGCATCGTCTTGCCTTTCCGTCTGCTCTGGCATAGCCTGAGCGGAAGCTAGGCAGGGCGTAGCGCCGGTTTGCGTTAAACCGGCGGAGAATGCTGTGCGAAAGCTTTTGGCTGGCGCTGGGATTGCGCTTTTGATGGTGTCTGGCGGACTGTGGTTTTGGCAGTCGCAGGCAGGGACCGAAGTCCCGATCCCCCAACCACCACCGGCGCTTCCGCAACAATTGTCGCTTCCTGAACCTGACGCCAGTGCACCGAAATTTGGTCCCGCTCCACCAACACCTCCGCAAGCACCCAAGGCTAGCCGCGAGGAACAGCGCTTCAACCGCTATGACCGCAACCGCGACGATCTGGTTTCACGGCTTGAAATGATGTCGAGCCGGACGAAAGATTTCAAGAAACTCGACAAAGACGGCAATAATTTGCTGACATTCGAGGAATGGGCGGCGGCGACTGGTGAGCGTTTTGCCAAGGCTGATGCTGATCGCGACCGGTTGCTGACCCGTAAGGAATTTTCTTCGACTCGGCCGAAGCGTGAGGTCAAGCCGCGCTGCCGTTGCTAAGCCCCATTTCGCCCATCCATTGTGCGAGATCCGCCCGCGCACGATCAGTCAGAAAGGCTTTGCGTTCCTTTTTGTGCACCTTGCCTTCGGGCGGGGGGAAGAGGCCGAAATTGATGTTCATCGGCTGATAGCTGTCGGCCTCGGCATCGCCAGTGATGTGATGTAGCAATGCGCCGAAAGCAGTGGTTTCGGGCGGCGGAACAAATTCCTGCGCCGCCAATTCATGCGCCGCCATTATCCCCGCCATCAAACCGACAGCCGAGCTTTCGACATAGCCTTCGCAGCCGGTAATCTGCCCGGCAAAACGGATATGTGGCGCTGACTTCAGCCGCAACTGCCGATCGAGCAAAATCGGGGATCGGATGAAGGTGTTGCGGTGCAATCCGCCCAAACGCGCAAATTCGGCCTTTTCCAAACCCGGTATCGTACGGAACAGTTCAACCTGGGCGGCATGTTTCATCTTGGTCTGGAATCCGACCATGTTCCAGATGCTGCCCTGTTTGTTATCCTGCCGCAACTGCACCACCGCATGCGGCCAGCGCCCGGTTTTGGGATTGTCGAGCCCAACAGGCTTCATCGGCCCGAAGCGCAGCGTGTCGAGCCCGCGTTCGGCCATCACTTCGATCGGCATACAGCCTTCGAAATAGGGCGTGTCCTTTTCCCATTCCTTGAAATCGGCCTTGGGCGCGTCGAGCAGGCCTTGGTGGAAGGCCAGATATTGCTCCTTGTCCATCGGGCAATTGATATAGTCCTTGCCGTCGCCTTTGTCCCAGCGCGACGCATACCACGCTACATCCATATCGATGCTGTCATGATAGACGATAGGGGCGATGGCATCGAAGAAGGCAAGGCTGGTTTCTCCGGTTCGCTGCCGGATATTTTCCGCAAATGACAAGGCCGTCAGCGGACCGGTGGCGACGATGGTCAGGCCTTCGTCGGGCAGGGCGTCGACACGCTCGCGGACAATCTCTACTTTGCCGAGCGAGAGCAGCCGTTTGGTCACCTCTGCCGAAAAGACATCGCGATCCACCGCGAGTGCGGAGCCTGCCGGGACTTTGGCCACCTCGGCGGCCGCCATCACCACCGAATCCAGCCTGCGCATTTCCTGATGCAGCAAGCCGACGGCGTTGTTGTCGGCATCATCCGAGCGGAAGCTGTTCGAGCAGACGAGCTCCGCGAGTGCCTCAGTCTGATGCGCGGGTGTCATTTCACCACTTCCACGCATTTCCGACAGCCGCACAGCTATGCCGCGCCGCGCGAGTTGCCAAGCCGCCTCGCTCCCCGCGAGACCGCCGCCGATGATATGGACTTTGTGAGACACGCGCATTGCTCATTCAAATTCCGTTCGCATCGAGCGAAGTCGAGATGCCTCTAGGCGGAGAGCCAACGAGGGGTGTCTCGACTTCGCTCGACACGAACGGGTTGGTAGGATTGCGATTTGCCTATATCGAGTTCGCATGACCTTCAAGCTCCACCTTGATTCAGACGGCATCATCCAGCAGCCCGCGCTGTCGCCACCGCCCGCCGACACGCACAAATATACACGCGGCAGTGCGGTGGTTGTCAGCGGACCGACGCTGCGCACTGGTGCCTCGCGTTTGGCGGCGCAGGCGGCTTTGGCGGTTGGGGCAGGGCTGGTGACGCTCGTCGGAGACGCTCAAGCGCTCACTGAGCAGGCGGCGCATGTTACCGCAATCATGCTGCGCGAAGGCGATCCGGCGACGGATGGTTTTGATGAACGGATCAGCGCCTTTGCCATTGGTCCAGCGGCGGGAGTATCGCAGGCGACGCGCGACACGGCGCTCGCGATCCTCAGCACAGGGAAAGCAATGGTACTCGATGCCGATGCTTTGACCAGCTTTGCCGACGACTCCGAAACGCTTTTTGCCGCGCTGCACTTGCAATGCGTGCTGACCCCGCATGAAGGCGAGTTTCGGCGGCTGTTTCCTGATCTGGATCTGAGCCAGCGCCACCACGCGGTCGGTCGTGCCGCGATGAAAAGCGGATCGGTGGTCTTGCTCAAAGGTGCTGAGACGCTGGTCGCATCGCCCGATGGTCGCATCGCGATCAACTGCCACGCCTCGCCCTGGCTGGCGACCGCTGGATCGGGCGATGTGCTGACCGGGCTGATCTGCGGATTGCTGGCGCAAGGCAACGAGGCGTTCGAAGCCGCCTGCATCGCCGCTTGGTTGCACGGCGACATTGGCGTGCGTGCCGGGCCGGGGCTGACGGCGGACACAATGGCGGGCTGGATTCCGCTTGTCTTGGCGGGATGTCTCGGCAAAGGGGAAAGTCGATGACCCAAGATCTCGCGCATAAACGCCCATGGCTGTTCGCCAGCCTGTTGTTTGGATTGACCTATCCACTGTCATGGCAACTGGCTTTGCCGGAATTTGCAGCAATTGTATGGAAGATGGCGGGCGTCGGACTGCTGACCTTTTACGCCTTGCGCAAACACCATACAGGAGAATTCCTGCTGCTTGCCGGCGTCATGGCATTTTGGGCGCTGGGTGACGGCTTGCTCGAACTCGACATGATCTGGGGCGCGATTGCCTTTGCCATCGGCCATGTCATCGCTATCGTCCTGTTCCTGCGCCACCGCCGCGTAAAGCCAACGCGCAGCCAAATGCTGCTCGCGATGGCGGTCTTCGTGCTTGCCCCCGACATTGCCTATTTCTTGCCCGGAGATTCGACCGGCGGGATGCAGGCGGCTGTCTATACGCTGTTTGTTGCCGGTATGGCGGGATGCGCGTGGAACAGCAATTTCCCGCGCTACCGCGTCGGCCTTGGCGCGATGGCCTTTGTCGCTTCCGACCTGCTGATCTTCGCGCGCTTTGGTCCATTGGCAGAAGCGAACTGGGTCAGTATTGCGATCTGGTATCTCTATTATGGCGGCGTGCTGGCGATTGCGACCGGCGTGGTGACGACCTTGGTCAAACGCGGGCATTTCGCCGAAGAATAGAATCGGAAGCCAAATTTCCAAGCCGACAGCTTGCGTTTCGCAGAGGGTGCGCCTCCGACATACGCAAATTTAATTGCAACCCATTTGAACCTTTCAAACCCTGGCAACGACCGATGCGTGCCGGATAATTTTTCCGGTCTTTTAAATGCGCATTTTGAAAGGACATAAAATGAAGTTGTACAAAAAAATCGGCGGGCTGTGTTGGCTCTGGCGGTGGTTTCGGGAGCAGTCCCCGGAGCCATATCGAGCGCTGCGGCGATTGAGCATAAGGGGGGGCAGATGTGGGATAAAGGTCCAAGATGGCCCCACAAGTCGATACACTTCGTCCAATTGGGGCTTGGAATTGCGGCGTTGGTCGCTGCTATTGTCCTTGTGGCGGGGAACGACGACGACAAACCAACCAGCCCGTAACGGCTCGACACTACCCCGTTGATTGACCGAAACGCCAGCGGGTGGTGCGCAAAGGAAAGGGGCGCAGCGCTGCGTCCCCTTTTTTGCCGGCCGAACGATAAGTTGCGCGGACCATACACTATTCTGTTCAGGGGAGAGATACGAAGCCTTAGCGCCGCTTTCCCATTAGAGGGTGATGTGGCTGGAGAATATGGGGTTTAGGTAAACCGTCCCCGCAATCCACCGTAATCCACCGTAAACGTCGTTGTCTGCGAACTGGTTGCTATGCGTACACGCCTAACGCGTCATGCAGATGCCATCCGTACGACAAATGGGTCGATCGGGCAGAGTGGGGAAATTGCTCGAGCGTTGCTGAAGATTATTAAATCCGTGCTGATTAATATGCGGATGAACTTCAATACGGTCAAAGCACCATTGGTCTGGATTATAGCGGACAACGAAATTTCGCGCTTCCCGACCCGACGGAGCACCTGCATTGCGGTCAGCATTCAGGCGGACGACATAAATGATTCCTGTCGAATTGGTGGTCATAATTCCAGCACCATTCCTAGCAGGTGCCGTAAATGTCTCTTCCGGATTGGTGCGCGACCGGAATATGACGTCATAATTAACGACCCATTGAGTTTGGCCGCCTTCGAGTTCATTATTGGGCACCCAAGTCTCGCCAGTCGCCGGATCCTCGAAGGCCATATAGCCGTTGATATAAGAAGGATCGGGATTGTTCGAACAACGGTTGTTCAGGACCTTTAGCAGTGCCTTGGGGTTGATCTCTTTGGGGAACCAGCTCTTGCCATCGGTCTGCGCCTGAACGCTTCCCGTTCCGGACAGGCAAAGCGCTGCGAGAGCCAAAAACGAACGTTTTTTCATCGGGGTCTCCTTGCAGAAAAGTCGATCCGGCGCACAGGGCCGGCAATATAAGGTTCGACCACAGGGGGTGGTGGGGGTTTGGGGCTCACCGCCGAGAAATCGAAACGCTGCACTGGGCCAGCGGTATAGGGCGCGACCTTCGGAGGTGGAGGCGGTTTCGCAGCAGGTGCACTAAAATCGATCCGCCGAACGCCTTCATCTTCTCCCGCCGACTGGTTTGCTGCGAGCAGAGGCAATGCTAACAACAGTGCATAACACTTCCGGCGAAGGGACAGTGATCGGCCCATAGCAATTTCACGCCTTAGACTTGTTTACATTCGTCCATGCTAGCCAAATGAGAATTCTATCGCAAGCGCTGCATTGACTGGAATTTTTGCCATTACGCACTGGAACGGCGAAACCAATGCGAGTCCTCCTATCTCTGGTTAGCGCGACGCAGCCTTTCAGCTTTACCCTTGGCAAAGATGGCAGAGAGAGTGCCGGCTTTGCAGAATTTCTTGTGCAATCGGAATTTCCAAAACTCGCTCTCCTTTAGGGGAGAGATACAAGCGTTAGCGCCAAAGGCGCTTAGGCGCAGTTGAGAGGGGAAGTATTGCGCTACCTCTGCCGTTCATCCCCTCTCCGCTGCGACTAGGCAGCAAGCTGCAAAATCTCGCTCCTCTCCCCTGAAGGAGAGAGGGGATTTAATTAGTATTGTGTCCCCGGAATTTCGTTTCCCCGGAATTGGGCTATTTCCGGGTCGGCATAGCGCGGCGCAGCGTAGCAATCAGCTCTTTACAAAAGCTGTCTGGATCATTTGAAGACCACATCACCGTTGTGCAGTGGTTGGTGTCAAAATGGGTTTGCTTTTCTGAGAATTTTTGCTCTTCACAAATATACAAAACTGGCTTTCCTAAACCCTCGGCAAAACCAGCCTCCCAGTAGGCTCCGGAATTATCATGCGTTAGATCAACAATAACAAAATTTGCGTCTCTAATCCGCATCCTCATGATGTTGTCGATCAGACCAGGTTCTGCAACGTCACGCATATCGACAAGAGGAAAACCTAACTCCAAGACAGCCGGCTTTAAGTGGTTCTGTGTTAGATTCTTCCAATTGCTCGTCATTAAACTTCATAGCAAGGAAACCATATCCGGCGGATTGTTTTCAGATTGCTCAGATTGGTAAAGCTCCCAGCCTTCTAACGTCAGATCAATATCGATTACGTCATATTGGTTTAAAGTGTTTGCATCATGACATGATATCAAGCCTCGGCTCTCGAGTTGACCGATAATCTCGATTGCCGTTTGGCGGGACGTGGTGCCGATTTCGGCTGGAAATTCTGCAGGCAAACCGTCGAGCTTTTCGCCAGTTTCTTGAACTTTATCTCCAATATAGCGTAGTATTGAAAGTGCTGCTTTGGCCGGGGTAGGTAAGCCGATTTTTCCGTCGGCCACTTCCTTGTAAGTTTCTAAGTGCACATTGAGAGTGTCGCGAGATTTGTTTTGATTCTGCCTAATCCAATGACTGAGGGCGGCTCGAATACGACGCGTCGCTCCTTTCGAATTCTCCCCTAAAAAATCACCCGCAAGATCGTCATCAATCCCAAAATAGCCACACACCGGACAATCAAAGTATAGGGTCCACATATTCCTTGAAGGAGGGCGTTTGAGTGGAAATCCGTCGATGGAGAGACAAACAGGACAGTTACTCACTGAGTATTTCCCTCGTCACCTTGCAGACCAATGTTGTCTTCAACGTCCCCCTCATCGCTCTCCTCAATCTTCGCAGCCCCCACAACATGCTCATTATCATCGACATTGAACAACCGCACACCAGCCGTCCCACGGCCGAGCACGCGTAAGGAATCCAAAGGCATACGGATCAGTTTCGCCTGATCGGTGACCAGCATCAGCTGATCCCCCTTGGTCGCGGGGAAGCTCGCCACAACCGGGCCGTTGCGTTCGATATTGTCGATATTGGTGATCCCCTGACCACCGCGGCCCGTCCGGCGGTAGCCATAAGCCGATGACAATTTGCCATAGCCATTGGCGCAGACAGTGAGGATGAATTGTTCCTTCTCCGCCATATCGGCGATGCGTTCTGCCGACAGCGTGGGTTCGCCTTCCTTTTCGGGTTTCCACGGCGCGAAGCGGAGGTAATCCTCGCGTTCCTCGGGCGTGGTGCCAACGCGGGTGAGGATCGATAGCGAAATCACCTCGTCGCCTTTCGCGAGCTTCATCGCGCGCACGCCGGTGGAGGCGCGGCTCTGGAATTCGCGGATGTCGTCGGCGGCAAAGCGGATCGCCTTGCCCGCGCGGCTTGCCAGCAGCACATCGTCGTCTGCGGTCAGCAATTCGACGCCGATCAGTCGGTCATCGGCATCCTCGCCCTCAAACTTCATCGCGATTTTGCCGTTCGACGGCACATTGGCAAAGGCATCCATGCTGTTGCGGCGGGCATAGCCCTTTGCGGTGGCAAAGACGACGCTCAACCCGCCCCATTCGGCCTCATCCTCGGGCAGGGTCAAGACGTTGGAAATGACTTCGCTTTCACCCAGCGGCAACAGGTTGACCATCGGGCGCCCCTTGGTGGAGGGCCCGCCTTCGGGCAGTTTCCAGACCTTGAGCCGGTAAACCTTGCCGATATTGCTGAAGAACAGCACCGGGGTGTGTGTTGAGGTCACGAACAATTCGGTGACGGCGTCTTCATCCTTGGTCGCCATGCCGGCTCGGCCCTTGCCACCCCGGTTTTGCGCGCGGAAGGTGGCGAGAGCGGTACGCTTGATATAGCCGCCATGGGTGACGGTAACGACCATTTCCTCGCGTTCCATCAGGTCTTCATCGTCAAGACCATCCCAGCTGGGCGCGATTTCGCAGATGCGCGGGGTGGAGAATTCGCGGTCAATCGCCTCCAGCTCTTCACGCATCACCGCGTAGAGCTTCACCCGGTCGCCGAGGATCGCCAGATATTCCTCAATCTCGACCGCCAGTTCTTTCAACTCATCACCGATTTCATCGCGACCCAGTGCGGTCAGGCGGTTGAGGCGCAGTTCGAGGATGGCGCGCGCCTGTATCTCGGACAGCTGATAGCTGTCGCCCTCAATCTCGGTCTCAATCGCCTCGACCAGCTTGATATAGGGCAGGATTTCGCCAATCGGCCAATGCTGCGCCATCAGCGCGGTGCGCGCGGCAGCCGGGTCGGATGAGGCGCGGATGATCTTTACCACCTCGTCCAGATTGGTGACCGCAACAACCAGACCGAGCAGGATATGCGCGCGGTCGCGGGCCTTGTTCAGCAGGAATTTGGTGCGACGGGTGATCACTTCTTCGCGGAAGCGGATAAACGCCTCGATAAAGTCGCGCAGGGTCAATACTTCGGGCCGTCCACCACGGATGGCGAGCATATTGGCGGGGAAATTGGATTGTGCCGGGGTGTGCCGCCACAGCTGGTTCAGCACCACATCGGGGGTGGCATCGCGTTTCAGGTCGATGACCACGCGCACGCCCTTGCGGCTTGATTCGTCGCGAATGTCGGCAACGCCCTCGATCCGCTTGTCCTTCGCGGCCTCGGCAATTTTTTCGACCAGACCGTTTTTGCCGACCTGGAAAGGGATCGAGGTGAGCACGATCGACCGGCGGTCGCCTTTGCCCTCTTCAATCTCATGGCGTGCCCGCATCATGATCGAGCCCTTGCCATCACGATAGGCATTGCGCGCACCACCCTGACCCAGGATCAACGGCCCTGTGGGGAAATCAGGGCAGGGATAATCTCGATCAGCTCGTCAACGGTGATCGCCGGATTTTCGATATAGGCGAGGCAAGCGCGAATGACTTCGCCCAGATTGTGCGGCGGGATGTTGGTCGCCATGCCGACGGCAATACCGCCCGCGCCATTGACCAACAGATTGGGGAAGCGGGCAGGGAGGACAGAAGGTTCCTCGCGGCTGCCGTCATAATTGGGCTGGAAATCGACAGTATCCTTGTCGAGATCGTCAAGCAGCGCGTTGGCGACCTTTTTCAGCCGCGCCTCGGTATAACGCATCGACGCTGGCGGATCGGGATCCATCGAGCCGAAATTGCCCTGGCCGTCGATCAGTGGGACGCGCATGGAAAAGGGTTGGGTCATTCGGACGAGGGCGTCGTAAATCGCGCTGTCGCCGTGCGGGTGGTAATTGCCCATGACGTCGCCGACGATCTTTGCCGATTTACGATAAGGCCGCCCGGCGACCATGCCGCCCTCTTGCGACGCGAAAAGGATACGGCGGTGAACAGGTTTCAAGCCATCGCGCACATCGGGTAATGCCCGCGCGACAATGACCGACATGGCATAGTCGAGGTAACTCGATTTCATTTCGTCGACGATGTCGACGGGAGAAATATCGGTGGGTTCGATCGGTTCGATCTTGTCGCTCACTCCGCGCACTTCCTTATTATGTCTTATGTGAAAAATGCTTAGACCATAGGCTGCCATCTGGCCACCCGCACAGGGCCCTCAATCCGCCTTTTCTACAGCTTTTCCACAGATTCGGTCATGCAAGCGCATGTAAATCGTTCAATGCCAATTCATCTGGCAGCGGATAGTTGATTGCGCGGGGCAAATTGTCTCCGTAAAGATGCATTTGCATGGTTTGGCGACGGCGTTGGGGCAATGTTGCACCCGGCCGTCAAACTGGAGAGTGAAATGAAGGCAGTTTCAAAGATCGTCCTGGCAATCGCTTTGGGAGCCGCAATGGGCAGTTCTTCTGCTTATGCGTTCGAGGACAAACCGAAAGCAGAGAAAAAAGCCAAGAAAGACAAAAAGGGTAAGGAAGAGGCCGCTGTTGCCAAGAAGAACTTTTCCAAGGAGTTCACCAAGGCCTATGCGCCTGCAGTCGACGCCTTCAACACCAAAAAGGATATGGCTGCATCTAAGGCTGCTATCCCTACGCTGATCGCTGCCATCATGAATGAGGACGATCGCAACGAAGCGGGCGTTTATGCTTTTGCCGTGGGTCGCGCGACCAGCGACACTGCACTTCAGTTGCAGGGTATCGATCTGATCCTGCAGAGCACCAGCACGCCCGCAGAATTGCGCCCGCCTTACCATTTCCAAAAAGGCCTGATCGCATATAATGCCAAGGATTATCCGACTGCTCAAAATAGCTTCGTTGAGGCTTATAATCTAGGCTATCGCGACAACAGCGCCGCGATCCAGATTTCAAACACCTTCAGCCTTCAGAACAATACAGCTGAAGCGCTGAATTGGTTGAAACGTGGCATTGAGGATACCATTGCCAAGGGGCAAACTCCTGAAAAGCAATGGTTCGCGCGCGCTGCGAACTTCGCCAACAAACTGAAGGACAAGCAGGCAATCGTCTATTGGGGTAAGGAACTGGTGAAATTTGATCCCCGCAAAGAGTCCTATCACGACGCCATTTTCAACTATATTGTTTATGCAGACCTCGACAATCTCGAGGCGCTTTCGCTACTCCGACTTGCCCGTAAGACAGATGCGATCCTGTTTGAACATGAGTATCGCTCTTATGTCGAATCCGCTGATCTGAAACGCTACCCGGTTGAGGTTCTGGCTGTTCTGGGCGAAGGATTTGCCAAAAAAGTTATCTCGGAAAACAACCTGACTTTTTCGGAATTCAAAAAACAGGCAGAAGCGCGTCGCGTTGAAATGGGCACCAACTGGGACGCCGACGAAAAAGCCGCACTTGCCAGCGCCAAGGGTTATCAGGCGTTGCTGCAGGGAGACATCATATTGTCGACCGGCGATTTTGCCCGCGCAAAAAGCTATACGAAGCTGCACTGGCAAAAGGTGGCCTCATCGACAAGGAAGGTCTTGATCAAACCGATCGTGCTTTGACCAACATGGCGATTGCGCAATATAACTTGAATGATCTTGCAGGGGCGAAAGCGACTTTTGCCAAAATCACAACGCCCAAGCGCAAGGGTCGCCGATTATTGGATGATCTATATCGACCAACAACTGGCGAAACCTGTAGCCTAAATTTGGAATTGTCGCTGCCCTGACGGTTTAAAACCTGTCAGGGCAGTTCGATTGGCACGCCGGGTTCGTCTTTTGCAGTGCGGATGGTCAACGAAGTTTTTACGCTCGACACATTGGGGGCAGCAGTCAACTTCGACGTTAGAAATTCCTGAAACGACTGAAGATCGTGCGCTACGATCTTCAAAATAAAGTCTATTTCACCATTGAGCATGGCATTCCCGAATTTCGGGAAGCGATCGAACATGGGTCTCAAACGCTTTCAGGTCGGCCTCTGCCTGGCTTTTCAAACTGACCATCGCAAAAACCATGATCGAATAGCCGAGCGAGGCGGGATCAACGACGGCATGATAGCCTTTGATTGCTCCTGACTGTTCCAATGTGCGCATCCGGCGCAGGCAGGGTGGGGCAGTCAAGCCGACTTTGGTCGCCAATTCCACATTGGTGATCCGTCCATTGTCCTGCAATTCTGCAAGCAATCTGAGGTCTATCGCGTCAAAATTCACCGCTGCCATGGTTTTTGTTACATCCCTGTGCATACATGCTGCAATCATATAATATTATTATACGGATATGCAATTGTCCCATAGTGTGACGCGTGAAAAATGCGCCTTCCTTCCCCAAGTGGTGCAATGTATCGCATCGACTGGACCACGCGCTAAATACAGGTTTTACCACCCTTGCATATCGACGATCGACTAGGCACTGCGTTGCAAAACAGCCTTTCCGAAGGGACGGAGAGGCTTGTCGGTCAATGGCAACAACTGGTTGATCTGCTTGCGCAAAACCCCGAACATTTCAAAGCGACAGAGGTTGCGTCAGGACTCGTCAGAGTGCGTCAGATGCGCGACCGCGTGCCGGCAATTGATCGCCGCAAAACCGTGGAAATGCTGGCGGGTCGACTGAAATCAGCACCGCTTGTGCAATTGCTATCGGGCGATGAACCGCAAGTGGCGGCTGCAGTTATCGCGTCGGCCAGTCTGCGTGATGAGGAATGGGCTGATATTGTCCCGACCCTACCGGTCAGGGCGCGCGGGTTTTTACGCAACCGTAGCGATCTTGGCCCATTGGCGATGCGCTCTCTTGCCTATTGGAGCAGTGGAGATTTTGCGCTGCCGAGGCCCGCCGTTGATGCCGGTGTTGCGCTTGTTGAAACGGGCGATGCCATAAAATTGGCTGGCGACATCGAACAGCCCGATGACATGTCGATTGGCGCAGTAGTTGCCAGAATCAAAGCTGGCGGCGCGACCGGGAAACCGGTTGGCCCTGCAATTGCCTTTGAACCGGCACCCGAAGATTTGTCTGCGGATCAGATCGACGAAATTCGTTTCGAAACCAATGATGACGGCACAATTGTCTGGGTCGAGGGTGCTCCACGCGGTGCGATAGTCGGTATCAGCATCAGCGAAGCAGCCTATGACAATGGCCCTGGCCCCGATGCTTATGGTGCGGCAGCCTTTCGTCAGCGCATGTCAATGAATGGCGCCCGGATGCGTCTGCGTGGAGCGTCAATAGTCGAAGGCGAATGGAGAGTGACCGCGGCACCCTTTTTCGATCCGGCTTCGGGCCGGTTCCGCGGTTTCGGGGGATTATGCGGCGGCCCAATATCGCGGAAATCGCGCTACCCGCGACGCAGGCTCCGGCCCAATGGGATCAGATGCAGCAGGTGGTGCACGAATTGCGCACACCGCTGGGGGCGATTGCCGGTTTTGCCGAGATAATCGAGCAGCAATTGTTCGGTCCGGTTTCGCGGGAATATCGCGAATTGGCACAGGCGATTGTCGCTGACGCTCAATTGCTGCTCGCCGGGTTCGACGATATTTCAGCGGCGGCAAGGCTTGGGGGTTCGGGGCGCAGCGACGGCGATCAATCGACAGAATGCAACTGGCTGGCGGCGCGGCTGGCGGAAAAGCTCCGTCCCGTGAGCGACAATATCGGCGCGCAGGTTCACCTGCGGATTGCCGATCCGGTGCGCGCCTTTGCCATCGACAATGAATTTGCCGAACGCCTGTTTTCGCGTCTTTTGTCAGCGGTAATCCTTGGATGCAGCGCAGGAGAGGACCTGGTTGGGCGCTTCAGCACCGAATTGGGTACGCCTGTCGTCAATCAATTCGCGCTGACTCTGCCCGAACAATTGCGCACTGTCCGAAGACGAAATGCTTGGTTCGGCTTCGACCGCGGTTGCCACGCCGCTGCTTGGGCTGGGATTTTCGCTGCGGCTGGTACGAAATCTTGCCAACAGCGCAGGCGGCAGTTTACAGTTTCAAAAGGATCGTCTGCTAGTACAGCTACCAGCAGCAGAAAATGACCGTTTTCTGTATAAGGATCGACGGAGCGAATAATGAATTGGGGAGGGCAATAGCATGAACTGTTTGCCCGGAACTCCCAAAGAGCTGATACCGCTCAACCTCCCGCTTTTCAGCAAACCCCGCTTTCTGGTGACGGTGGACGCAGAAGAGGAATTTGATTGGGCAGGCGATTTCTCTCGGCAGAATCTGGGAACCACCCATGTTCCAGCCATTGCTCGCTTTCAGTATCTTTGCGATCGAACGGCACCGTTCCATTTATATGGTGGATTATCCGATCGCGACCGATGCCCGCGCAATTGACCTAGCTTGGCCAATATGTCGAAACGCAAAGGGCTGAAATCGGTCTGCAACTGCATCCTGGGTTACGCCGCCATTTGAGGAAGAGGTTAACCGGACTAACAGCTTCGCCTGCAATTTGCCCGACGATCTGGAACGTGCCAAAATCCGCAATCTTGATGAGCAGGTCCGACGCGCTTTCCATACCCGTCCGTTGGCCTATCGGGCCGGACGCTATGGCGCTGGGCCCAATGCGATGCAATGCCTGCGCGAATTGGGCATCGGAATCGACACCTCGGTGCGTGCCTTGTTCGATTATTCACACGAACAGGGGCCGGATTACAGCCATAGCTCGCTTTACCCCTACTGGATTTACCCGGGTGAGCTTGCAGAACTGCCGCTGACCACAGTCTTTGCCGGGGCCTTACGAAAAGATGGCCCCCGCCTGTTTCAAAAATCCCTGTCCAGATTGTTGCCGCGATCGTTGATGGCGCGCTCAAGGCTGCTGGAACGGGTGGCTCTCACACCCGAGGGTATCCCTGTCGAACGTGCACTGGAAGCGATCGACATTGCGCTGGATATGGGGCTGCCTTTGCTCAATTTCTCGTTCCACACGCCGTCACTGGCGGTTGGCCATACCCCCTATGTCCGCAATGAACGGGACCTTGAGACATTCTATACATGGTGGACTTCGGTCTTTGCGCATTTGCGTGCACGCGGTGTGGAACCGACGACCGTTACCGAGATTTCCAATGCTGCATTTAGCGTAGCTTAACAACCGAATGGAAGAATACACATTTGGCGCTTGCCAAGTCTCATACCCTTCCGCTATCGGCGCGTCCGGTATGGGCCTGTAGCTCAGTTGGTTAGAGCTGGCCGCTCATAACGGCTAGGTCGGGGGTTCGAGTCCCTCCGGGCCCACCAGCCTTCGCCCTTTCGGGTTTTGGCTGGCAAGCCAACCGGAAGGCCTTAGGGCGAACGGAAAGTACATGCTCCATGTCGGGGAGTAGCGCAGCCTGGTAGCGCATCTGCTTTGGGAGCAGAGGGTCGCAGGTTCGAATCCTGTCTCCCCGACCATTTCTTATTATTGATCGGCGCCTTGTATCTGGTTGCCTTCCAGTCCCTCAATTTCCTGATTGGTTTCTTCTTCAACCACCGCCGCCGCAGCGTCGGCGGCAGCTTCAATATTCTTCGCTTGGATTTGAGCGCGGCGGCTCCACCTTTTAGCTACCACCTGTTCGGCGGCTTTTCCCGCGCCTTTTTGCTTGGCTCTTCAACACAGGCCGACAGCACCAGTGCCGCAAACAATAAAGCTGCTCGTCTCATGGCTTAACCCCAACGCCAATTCGCCTTCATAATTTGCTACATTTTCAAGCACTGTGGTCCAGGCAATGACATTCTGCCGCATTTGCTCGGGGTCCACCTTGTCGAGGGTGTCATCGGGCGTGTGGTGCAGATCGAAATAACGGGTTCCGTCCTGTTGCAGGTCAACGATTGCTAAGCCTTGTGCTGCAATGATCGCGCCGACATCTGCCCCGCCGGTTGCCGGGTCTTTGCCGCGGGTGATCCCCAGCGGCGCGAGCGCACGGCAATCTTGTCCTCGAGCGGTTTTGCGCTTTCGGGCAGTTTGAAATCGACGCGCCAGACGCGGTCGGCACCAAAGTCGGATCCCATCGCCAGGGCATGGGGTTGCGCCTTGTAGGCCTCACCATAAGCCTTGCCGCCCCAGATGCCGACTTCTTCCGCGCCGCCCATAGCAAGCGGACAGTGCGTTTAGGGGCGGGCCCTTTTTCAGATAGCTGGCTGCGGCGGTAACGATCCCGCATCCCGAAGCATCATCGATAGCCCCAGTGCCAAGATCCCAGCTGTCTAAATGGCAGGCGATGACGACAGGGGGCAGGGAAGCGTTCGATCCCCGGAACCTCAGCGATAATATTGCGCGACCTTTGCTGCCCCAGATTATGGGGCGTCAACAGTAGCCGGACTATGACCGGTGTTGGTCGGTAGCCCAATTCGCTTTGGCTTCCGGGAAGGGATTGCCCACGCTTGACCTGCCGAACCAGATTGTCTGCATCGGGATTGGAAATCGCGCCCGAAGGTATCGGCGCAACACCTGCTTCGAAATTGGTGTTGCCGGTGTGCGGATCGGTGGTTGTCGGTACCAATTGAGCGAATGATGATCGCTTTCGCACCCTTTTGGCCGCGTTGGGCCCGGTAAAGCGTGCGCGTCCGAAATATGCGTAGCCGCTGCCGTCTTGCGCGGCTTTCATCTGGTGATCGATAAAAACGATTTTGCCGCGACCATCTGCCAGGCGCGTCGACCAAGCGCATCATAGGTCGGAAAATAAACAATTTCGCCTTCCAAAGGCGCGTCGCCGGTAGAGGCCGAGTTACCCGGCAGGTTATAGCCATTGGCGTAAGGAAAGGGCTGACCACCCAGGCCTTTTCTTCGCCGCGCACCCATGTCGGCATCTCAAACTTTTCTTCGCGGACATTGGCCTGGCGATTTCAGTTTGTTCACTGCCCAGTCGCGCGCGTTGCTCAGCTTCGGTCCCAGCCTGGCGGGGCCGACTTCAGTGGTCAGACCTTCGGTTGCTAAGCTAAGGTGTCTTTTCCCAGAATTTGCGCAGCTGTTGGCGGTGGCGGTGGAGGTATGGCCCGCTTTGCTGTGAAATGGCGAGCAGGGCAGTGGCGACCGGGACGATGTTTATCTTCATGCCGCTTGCTTAACCGGCTTTACACCTGCTGCCAATCCCGGCTTGCGAGCATCGCGCCGCACCGCTAGGACGCGCGTAAATTCAAACAGCATTTAACCGAAAGCAGACAGCCAATGGCCGCCCAATACGCCTTCGTCACGAAGGGGATGACCGAGACCTTCCCGGCGCAGAAACCTGTGCTCAACAATATCCATTTGCAATTCTATCAGGATGCAAAAGATTGGCATAGTTGGCCCCAATGGTACCGGTAAATCACACTGATGAAGATCATGGCGGGGATCGATACCGATTTCACCTGGTGAAGCATGGCCGGGCGAAATATCACTGTGGGTTATCTGGCAGGAACCCGAACTTGACCCGACCAAGACGGTCAAAGAAAATGTCATGGACGGCGTTCGCGAAACCGCAGACATGGTCGAACGGTTTAACGAAATCAGCATGATCATGGCCGACCCGCACCGGAAGACGCGTCGATTTCGACGCGCTGATGGAAGAAATGGGTCCGCTGCAGGAAAAGATCGACGCGGTTGATGCCCTGGACGCTCGACAACCAGCCCGAGATCGCAATGGACGCGCTGCGTTGCCCGCCGGGCGACTGGTCAGTCGAAAATCGTCGGGCGGTGAAAAACGTCGTATCGTGACCCACCTGTTGCTCGAAAAGCCAGACATATTGCTGCTTGACGAACCGACCAACCCACCTTGATGCGGAATCGGTCGCATGGCTCGAAAAGCACCTGGTTGATTATAAGGGCAATGTCATCCTCGTTACCCACGACCGCTACTTTCTCGACAATGTCGTGAACTGGATTCTCGAGCTCGACCGCGGTCGTTACTTTCCCTATGAAGGCAATTATTCGACCTATCTTGGAAAAGAAAAAGGCCTCGAGCAGGAAGGCGCGAGGATGCCGGTCGCCAAAAAGCGATCAGGACGAGCTGGTTGGATCAGGCAAAGCCCCAGGGCTCGCCAGACAAAATCCAAGGCGCGTATCAAAAGCTTTGAGCAACTTGTCGAAGCCGCCGAAAACCGCACAATCGGCAAGGCACAGATTGTCATCCAGAACCCCGAACGCCTTGGCAGCAAGGTGATTGAGGTCAATAATGTGACCAAGGCCTATGGTGATAAATTGCTGTTCGAAAACCTGTCCTTCAGCATCCACCGGGTGGCATCGTCGGCGTGATCGGCCCCAATGGCGCGGAGTAAAATCGACGCTGTTCCGGCTGATCAGCGGGCAGGAACAGCCAGACAATGGCGAGATTGTCATCGGTGAAACCGTCCACTCTGGCTATGTAGACCAGAAGCCGCGATGCGCTCGACCCGAACAAGAATGTCTGGGAAGCAAGGTTTCGGGCGGCGCTGACTTTATGAAGGTCGGCGCCAGGAAACCCCGACCCGGGCCTATGTCGGCGCTTTCAACTTCAGGGCACCGACCAGCAGAAAAAGGTCGGCCAACTCTCTGGCGGTGAACGCAACCGCGTGCATATGGCAAAGATGTTGAAGGAGGGTGGCAACGTCCTCCTGCTCGACGAACCGACCAACGATCTCGACACCGAAACGCTGGCCGCGCCTCGAAGAAGCACTGGAAAGCTTCGCCGGTTGCGCCGTGGTCTTTCGCACGATCGCTTCTTCCTCGATCGTCTGGCAACGTACATTCTGGCTTTTGAAGGCGACAGCCATTCGGAGTGGTTCGAAGGGAATTTCGAGTCTTACGAAGAAGACAAGATCCGACGTCTGGGTGACGAAGCCACACGTCCTCACCGCACACCAGCTATAAGAAGATGACCCGGTGATACGCTGGCTGGCGGCCTGTTGCGCTTTTGATGCTCGCAACATCGGCGTCAGGCACTCCGGCCTGTCTGGACGGCCACTACGTCTGCGGCCCAGCTGATGACGATCTGGCGCGCCATTCACAAGATCCAGCCTATCCCGACGGCTTGGCGCTCACCAGTCTGTCTTTCAGCGAAAACGGTTTCGCATGGCAATTGCTGCGTTTCGACAACCTAGCCAAGCCCGATGGGCCGTTGTGGGTTGTCCCGCATGATGACGAGAATGCAGCATTTGAAGCGGTAATCGCAGCTCCTGCGCCTGCGCAAGGTGGACGTGCGATTGTCGTCAACAGCGCGGAAGTCTCCGCCGGCAGAGGGAAGCGGGCGTTGGGCCAGTCAGAAGCGGTATTATTTCAGCCTGCGATCCAAATCGCAATTTTGGGGCTGATGCGCCGCTGTTCACCGCCGCATTCTCGACCAGATCGTACCGGGTAGCGATCATCGCATCCACACCAATGGCCGATGGCTTTCTGGCGATGGCAAAAGGGGCAGGGGCGATATCACATTCTTGACGCATCGGCCCTTTGGCATTGGCCGGATTAAGCCCGCGCGTTTGGGGGCATTTCCGGTGTAAAGGGGCAACACGAAACTTGTGGACTATGACACTTTGGGCTGGTCGCGGTTAGCCAGCAACGGCATAACTGATGAGAACCGTCAACCGTTGTAGAATTGCGCTCAACCAGTCCGAGTGCATTTCGCACGAGCGCGTGGTGCGTAAAGCGATGGTTCACTTTCCAATTATCCCGGCGCTTTACCGCCCTGAAATCGACTATTTTAACGCCGAAGCGCGCGCTGACAGCGACCTGTCGATTGCAGCGGAGAAACATGCGTTGATGGTGGATGCCTATCTCAAAAACTGCTGAACGGTTTCGCTGTGATCAATTGCTCTTAAAGCACCTTGTCCGTTCGTCTTTGAGCCTGTCGAAGGACATCCCCGATGCCATCGCGCGCATCGTGCTTCGACAAGCTCAGCATGAATGAACGGGGCTTTAGATTTACAGATTACATCAGCGAACCGTCGAAAACATCCGACTTTCACCCTCGACCGGTCTCCCGCCTCGAGCGCATTCAACTCGATCACGCATTCGTCACCGCCTCCATGTCGGCAGTTTGCAGACGTGCGAGCACAAAATAACGATCCCTTGCGGGGGGCATTTTCCTTTTCGAGCCCCTGTTTCACAAGCGAACGAAACGTTTTCGATCTTGCCCTTGCTCGCCTGCGCGACAACATTGCGCTGTGGCTGCGGTTGAACAGCGGTAGAAAATCAGATTTTGCCGGATCTAGTGCCGCGTGCATTTAGCCAACCAAGGCATGGCGCGCTGCGACGTCCATTCGGCGAGATCGGTGCGTGCAAAGCCATTATGGCCGTCTTCATTGACAATACCGGCAACCGGTTTCGCGGATCGATGCCCGAATAACGGATTAACAATTCTTCACCCGAAGCAAGCGGCAGCGTTTTGCGTTGCATCACCTGAGTAATGGTAATGGTACTTTCATTTCGACACCGGCCGGTCGGCGCACCTGGTTCGCGCTTCGGCTAATCTCGGGTAAAAACACCTTAACCCGGTCGTGTTTGCTCGCGCGGTCAGACGCAAGATGCGATCCGCCGATCAGCTTGGCTGCACCCCGAATAGGACGAGCAAGGTTCCCGGCGACACGGGCACGCCGGCGATGGTCGCAGGAACGCGGCGAGGCCCGCCGCGGTAGCCAAAGCCATTGCCTACAAATTTGGCACTTATCCCCTCTCGCGTTCCAAACGCGTGGCAAAATTCTCCACTCGCTTCGTTCAACAGGTGCAACGCGCCGTCGCGAAAGGCGCAAATACGCTGCCCGCGCAAGGGCACCGCACCCGCGCAGCCCTTCGCTGATACAAGGAAACGTGCGAAAATTGTGGAGACTGACCCGCACGCATGGCCATTTCCATCGCCCGTCCGGCTTCGCGCTTGTCGTGTCGCTATAGTCGCAGCAACATGGCTCGGGGCTTCGTCGAGGAGGCTGATCCAGTCGGCGATAAAGCCCCCGCACCACCGGTGCGCCCGCCAGCGAACGGTGGAGCGCGGCCTGACAGCCACCGCACAGGCCGTGGCCCCACTGTATTTCGTCATTTCTCGAGGAACCGGACCGCAAATTCGGCGCCGCTGACACGCCGTGCAGACCCGGCGTGGTTCCAACGGCGGCACCAGCGGGCGACATTGCGGACGACAAAAATTTCGCTGGAGTGGAGTCGAAAATCTGGGAGGGTTCAACACGGCTATCGAGCAGGCGATCACCATCACCGGCGCTCGCCCCTCGGCCCAATATTTCCAACGCTCGCGCTGTTCCTGCCAGCCGCGCCGTTCGGAAACGGGATAGCCTTCGAGCATGTCATGCAAACAAGGTCATGAGCGGCTTAATAGCAAGCAATTTGGGAAGAGGCCAGACTTCGCCGATGCGACCATGTGGACAGGAATGAACGATCCAGCACGCCTCCGCCACGCCCACCACGCCAGCGCAAGCCGGACTGGATCCGCGTCAAGGCCCCAGCAGCCAGGCTCTACCGAAACCCGCAAGCTAATGCGCGACCTCAATTTTACCGTCTGTGCGAGAAGAGGCCTGCCCGAACATCGCCATGAATGCTGGACGAAGAAGCACGCAACGGTGATGATCTTGGGCGACACTTGCACTTTCGCGCCTGTGCCTTCTGCAACGTCAAGACCGGATGCCGCGCGCGGTCGACCCGATGGAGCCTGGGACTTGCCGCGATTGAGGCGGCGAAAATGGGGCTGGGTCATATTGTGATCACCTCGGTCGATCGCGACACTTGCCAGACGGCGGTGCGAGCCGGAGTTTGTGGAAGGTGATCGAAGTGCTGCGCCGCAATACCCCGCAAGACGACGATCGAGATCCTGACCCCGACTTCCGCAAACAAACTGGAAAGCGCGAGTTAAGCGATCGTTCGCGCCAGACGTTTACAACCACAATCCCCGAAACCACGCACGACTCATCCGACAATCCGCCCGGTGCACGCTACTATGCCTCGCTACGCCTGCTCCAAAGGGGGAAGCGCCACGATCCTCTGATTCTTACTAAGTCAGGTCGCGTGATGGTCGGCCTCGGCGAGAGCGGATGGAAGTGCATCAGGTGATGGACGACATGCGCAGCGCCGATAATGGGATTTCTGACGATGGGACCAATAAATCTGCAGCTCGACGCCAAAGCATTGTAAACGCGAATTTGTAACCCTCAGGCCTTTGATGCTCATGCAGCGACTTCAGTGCCAAGGGCTTCCTGCTTGTTGCGGCGACTCCGCTGACCCGGTCGAGCTATCATGCTGGTGACGATTTCGCCAAAATGCGCACTGCGCGTGAGGCGCAACTGGCAAAGCAGCGTTAGAGCAGCGTGCAAGCAGCATAGGGGGCAGGGGCATGCCGCACCATCACGAACGCCGAATATTGCCATATAGCGCTGAGCAGATGTATGATCTGGTCACCGATGTGCGCCGCTATGCCGAGTTTTTGCCCTGATCGCCGCCGTTCGCGTGCGTTCTGACAGCGAAACCGAAATGCTCGCCGATCTGGTGGTCGGTTTCAAATCCTTGCGCGAAACCTTCAGTTCGCGGGTAATCAAGACACCCAAATTATCGGTTGTTGTCGACTATCTCGATGGACCGATGCGGCATTTGCACAATCAATGGTTGTTTGAACCCAATGACGACGGCGGGTGCACTGTCGATTTCACAGTTGATTTCTCGTTCCACAACCGCGTCTTCGTCTCGCTGGCGGGAACCTATTTCAACACTGCGCTTTCCAAAATGACCGGCGCATTCGTGACCCGCGCCGACACGCTTTACGGCTGAGTTGGCAGCAGCAAATTCAGCGCGTGCAGTGTTGCTGCGACGCGAATATCCGCGCGGCTTTTGTCGGATCCGAACTGCACCTTGTCAGCGACCACCTGTTCGGGATCCTGACCGCGTTCGGCAACGGCGAATACGGTAGTTCCCGCCGGTTTTGCTCGGTGGGGCCGTCAGGGCCAGCACCTGGCTGATCGCGACAGCTACGTCTGCATTACTCACCTTCAGCGCACCCTGCGCCATCGCCCAAACCACAGCTACCGAAACCGCCCCAAAGGTGTCGATCAATTCATCGCTGACCTTCAACATCTTGGTTTCAATTTCGTTCGAATAGGTCACAAAACCGGCGTGCAGGACCGCGCTGCTGCCCGGAACCTCCGTGATTGCTGCCGCCACCATGCCGCCAGTGCAGCTTTCCGCAGTCGCAATCAAACGGCCTGCCGCAGTATTCTCGCGGACGACCTGCTCAGCGAGTGTCGCAATGCTTTCTTGGGTGTTTATATTTCATTTGGCGTTTTCGACCGGTAGCTCTTCGGTCGCGATGAAAGGGCAGGGTCGGATTTTGTCTTCAAATGATCCGCGCTTTTTCGATGATTCCTTGTCCGAATCGTCTTCGACGGCCTTTTTCGAACCCTCAACTGACCCCACGAGAGTTGCAAACAAGCATGTTCGCATTTGTCCATCGGCACATCCTTCTGATCGCTGACCAGACATTATTCGCGACCGGGCAAACTTCCTCCTTGTTCACTTTTTCCATCTCGCCCGCAGCCATGGCTTCTGATGAAGGGAAACAGCGCGTCTGCGGTCATGGTCGGTGGCAGATTGAAATCATCCCCCGCGATCAGCTTTCTGATCGTTTCAAAGGCGGAAGGGCGTGCGGCAGCGATAGCATCGGCATGTTGTGCGGCGCTGTTGGCGCCCGATACCGAAAGGCTGGCGTTCGCGGGCAGGCTTCATGCACAGAAAGCCGAAAGGCGCGTGACCATTCCGGGCAACAGTGTGACACTGACATTGCCCAATTGCTCTGCGGTTAGACAATCCTGTTGGATCCTGGGCGATGGCGGCTGCGGGCAGATCGGCGATAGAAAGCAGTGCCATTATGGCGGTCGAATGGAGCATTTTCACGAGCATTATCCTTCCTG
>JADKHG010000013.1 GCA_016721875.1 Sphingomonadales bacterium
GCATCGTGCTTCGACAAGCTCAGCATGAATGAACGGGGCTTTAGATTTTGATCATAGACTTCAGCGAACCGTCGAAAACCAATCCGACTTTCAGCCCTGACTGGTCTTGCGCCTCGAGCATCCAACTCGATCACGCATTCGTCAACGCACTCCATGTCGGCAGTTTGCAGACGTGCGAGCAATAAAAGAACGATTCCTTGCGGGGCGGCATTTTCCTTTCGAGCCCCTGTTTGCTAAGCGAACGAAACGCTTTTCGGTCTTGCCCTTGCTCGCCCGCGCTGATAACATTGAGCAGCGGCCGCGGCTGAACAGCGGTAGAAAATCAGCATCTTTGCGGATCAGTGCCGCGGGCATTTAGCCAACCATCGGTAGCGCGCTGCGACGTCCATTCTGGCGAGATCGGTGCGTGCAGTTTGGCTATTATTGCTGTCTTCATTGATAATACCGGCAACCGGTTTCTGCGGATCGATGCCTGAATAACGGATTAACAATTCTTCACCCGAAGCAAGCGGCAGCGTTTTGCGTTGCATCACCTGAGTAATGGTATCGGTACCTTCATTTCGACACCGCCTGATCGTACTGGCCGCTTCAAACCCGGCAAAAACAGCCTGATATTCGGGGAAGTGCGGTTGTTCGGCGCAGGTTTGACGTTTCATGTGGTATCGATCCAGCATCAGCTTGGCTGCATCCTGATTAGCAGAGCACCGTGGAAAGTGCTTTCATCGGTATGTCGGCATGATCGGGACAGCGAGGAGGCTTGTTCCGGTAGCCAGCGCCAATGACAACAAAATCGGCATCTTCATTCCCTTCAGCCTAAAACCGTGGAAAACTCTCCACTTCCCTCGTTCAACACATGCAACGCGCCGTCGGGAATAGCAAACACCGCTCCGTGCAAGGTCAATTCACCAGAGGCTTCTTTTCGCTGATGGTTATGAAAGGGCGCAAATTGTGCAGACTGACCTTTACCGCGCTTTCTCCATAGCCCGTTCGGCTTCAGCGCCATGCGTGCCATAGTGCAGCAACACGGCTTTCCGCTTCGTCGAGGAGGCTGATCCAGTTGGCGACAAAGCCCCTTCACTAAGCGGTGCGCTTTCCAGCGACTTGTTGAGCGCCGCCTGACAGCCACCGGCACAGGCCGTGCCCATCACCAATATTTCTTCTACTTTGGAGCACCAGCACCCGCAAATTCGAGCGTTACGGAAACGCCGTGCCAACCCGGCGTGGTTTCAAAGGTGGGACAAGCGGCCACATTCGTGACGACAAAATTTCGCCGGGGGGCGTGTCGAATATCTGGGTGGGTCAACACGGCTAGTCGGAGCAGGTGGATTACCATATCACTGGGGTTTTGCCTTCGCCCAATATTTCTGAATGCCTGCGTCCTTTCCCCTTCCAGTCGGAATTCTGCGAAAATCGCAGTTAGCCTTCGAGCAGCGTCAGAAAACAAGGTCATAGCGGCTCAATAGCGTGTTAATTTGGGGGTGCGGTGATTCTTGCCGCTGAAGAGCCTACCCGACAGCGCGCATGAATGATATCACGCCTATTCTGCACCGCACCACGCGAGCAAGCCTGACTGATCTGGTGTTAAGGCCCTGACCAGCGCCGGTTTCAACGAAACCTGCGTTAATGCGCTGACCTCAATCTGCGACCGTGTGCGAGGAAGCGGGCCTGTCCGGAATATCGGCGAATGCTGGATGAAGAAGCATGCAACGGTGAGGATATTGGCGGACACCTGCACTCGCGCCTGCGCCTTTGCAACGTCAAGACTGGATGTTGCGCGCGGTCGACGCGATGGAGCCTGAAATGTGGCGGTTGCTGCCGCTGGTATGGGGCTGAAACATATTGTGGATCACTGGTCGATCGCGACGACTTGCCAGATGGTAAAGTAGCCAGTTTGTGAAGGTGATCGGCGCTGCGTCGCAATACGCCCAAGACGACGATCGAGATTTTGACCCCGATTTCCGCAACAAAGTGGAAAGCGCAGTTGAACGGATTATCGAAGACGTCCAGATGTTTACAATCACAAACCCCGAAACCGTGCCAAGACTGTATCCGACAATCCGTCCCTGCGCGCGCCATTATGCTTCGTTACGTTTGCTCGAAAGCGAAGCGGCAATGATCCGTCGATTTTTACCAAGTCGTGATGGTCGGGCTGGGCGAGGAGCGACGGAAGTGCATCAGGTGATGGACGACACGCGCAGTGCAGATATCGATTTCCTGACGATGGGACAATATCTGCAGCCGACGCCAAAGCATTGTAAAATCATGGGAATTTGTAACCCTCAGGCCTTGATGCCTATGCAGTGATTGCGCGTGCCAATTCTCCCGCTTGTTGGGGCGAACGCTGACCCGGGCGAGCTATCATGCTGGTGACGATTTCGCTAAAATGCGCACTGCGCGTGAGGCGCAACGCAAAGCAGCGTTAGAGCAGCGCAGTTGTATAGGGCAGGCATGCCGCACCATCACGAACGCCGAATATTGCCATGCAGCGCTGAGCAGATGTACGATCTGGTCACCGATGCGCCGCCATGCCGAGAGTTTTTGCCCTGATCGCCGCCGTTCGCGTGAGTTCTGACAGCGAAACCGAAACGCTCGCCGATCTGTGGTCGGTTTTAACCTGTGCCGAAAAACCTTCAGTTCGCGGGTAATCAAGACACCCAAATTATCGGTTGTTGTCGACTATCTCGATGGACCGATGCGGCATTTGCACAATCAATGGTTGTTTGAACCCAATGACGACGGCGGGTGCACTGTCGATTTCACAGTTGATTTCTCGTTCCACAACCGCGTCTTCGAAGCGCTGGCGGGAACCTATTTCAACACTGCGCTTTCCAAAATGACCGGCGCATTCGTGACCCGCGCCGACACGCTTTACGGCTGAGTTGGCAGCAGCAAATTCAGCGCGTGCAGTGTTGCTGCGACGCGAATATCCGCGCGGCTTTTGTCGGATCCGAACTGCACCTTGTCAGCGACCACCTGTTCGGGATCCTGACCGCGTTCGGCAACGGCGAATACGACAGTTCCTACCGGTTTTTGCTCGGTGCCGCCGTCAGGGCCAGCAATTCCGCTGATCGCGACAGCAATGTCTGCATTACTCACCTTCAGCGCACCCTGCGCCATCGCCCAAACCACAGCAATCGAAACCGCCCCAAAGGTGTCGATCAATTCATCGCTGACCTTCAATATCTTGGTTTTGGCCTCGTTCGAATAGGTCACAAAACCGGCGTGCAGGACCGCGCTGCTGCCCGGAACCTCCGTGATTGCTGCCGCCACCATGCCGCCAGTGCAGCTTTCCGCAGTCGCAATCAAACGGCCTGCCGCAGTATTCTCGCGGACGACCTGCTCAGCGAGTGTCGCAATGCTTTTGGGTAAGCTATATTTCATTTGGCGTTTTCGACCGGTAGCTCTTCGGTCGCGATGAAAGGGCAGGGTCGGATTTTGTCTTCAAATGATCCGCGCTTTTTCGATGATTCCTTGTCCGAATCGTCTTCGACGGCCTTTTTCGAACCCTTGTCCGACCCCACGAGAGTTGCAACAAGCATGCCCCATTTGTCCATCGGCACATCCTTGATCGCCGACCAGACATTATTCGCGACCGGGCAAACTTCCTCCTTGTTCATTTTTTCCATCTCGCCCGCAGCCATGGCTTCGACAAAGGGAAACAGCGCGTCTGCGGTCATGGTCGAGGGCAGATTGAAATCATCCCCCGCGATCAGCTTGATCGTTTCAAAGGCGGAAGGGCGTGCGGCAGCGATAGCATCGGCATGTTGTGCGGCGCTGTTGGCGCCCGATACCGAAAGGCTGGCGTTCGCGGGCAGGCTTGTTGCACAGAAAGCCGAAAGGCGCGTGACCATTCCGGGCAACAGTGCGACACTGACATTGCCCAATTGCTCTGCGGTTAGACAATCCTGTTGATCCTTGGCGATGGCGGCTGCGGGCAGATTTGCGATAGAAAGCAGTGCCAATATGGCGGTCGAATGGAGCATTTTCACGAGCATTATCCTTCCTGGTTGCGGGTCAGAATAGCGGTTGCTTGCGCCGCAATACCTTCGCCCCGACCTGTAAAACCCAATCCTTCGGTGGTGGTCGCCTTAATCGAAACCTGATCGACGGCAACCGATAATATTTCAGCGACACGCGCCCGCATGGCATCCCGGTGCGGGCCTATCTTTGGCGCTTCACAAATGATCGTCAGATCGACATTGCCGATTTCATAATGACGATCCCGCACCAGTTTTGCAGCATGGGCGAGGAACCGGTCTGACGACGCCCCGCGCCATTGCCGATCGCTCGGCGGGAAATGCTGGCCGATGTCTCCCAGCGCCACTGCTCCCAATATTGCGTCGGTCAAAGCGTGGAGCGCAACATCGGCATCGCTATGCCCCGCGAGCCCCTTGTCGTGATCGAGCTTGATCCCGCACAACCACAAATCTTCGCCCGCTTCGAGCCGGTGGACGTCGTAGCCACTTCCCATTCGTGTCGTCATTTGCGCATGCCTTGATCCGCCAATTGTCACAAAATCATCGGCAAAGGTAATTTTGCCAAGACTTTCCGCGCCGGCGACCAGCGTGACATCAAAGCCTGCGGCCAAAGCCATGCTCGCATCATCGGTCGCTTCCTTATCTATTGACCATTTTTCATGCGCGTCGCAGATGGCCGAATAGTGAAACGCCTGTGGAGTTTGGATTCGCCATAGATCCTGACGGGCGACTGCAGCCTCCAGCTTGCCTTCGCTCCCACGCGATAGGCTGTCGACGACGGGGAGGGCAGGCACGGCACCACTCGATCCGCCAAGCGCTTCGATCAGATCGTCGATGACCTTTGCAGGCAAAAACGGGCGCGCTGCATCATGGATCAGCACCAGATCGCACTGGCCTTGCAGCGCGTTGAGGCCAGCGTTCACGCTATCACGACGTGTTGCACCGCCTTCGACAAATATGACAGCCGGAAAATCGACCAGGCTTTGCGCGGCCATTTCCTGCTGACCGCTGCCGATCACCACCACAACCGATCCAACCGATAGATGCGCCGCAAGTGCCTGGACGCTGTGCCAGACCATCGGCTTACCCGCCACAGGGCAATATTGTTTGGGGATATCGGTTCCGGCCCGGGTTCCTGAGCCAGCGGCAACGATGATGGCGGCAATACGCGGAACCGGGGTCATGCGACGCTCCTAAACGCTGCAATCTTGCGCGCCAAGACAAATGCAGCTAACCGGCTGCCTAAATTTTGGGCACCCGGTGAAGGGGTTGCTAAACGATATTTCGGCTGAACTTTGCTAATGAAACTGGCACCCATTCAAATCGGTCCTGTGACCATTGACTGCCCGATCGTGCTCGCACCGATGACCGGTGTTACCGATATGCCGTTCCGCACGATTGTGCGGCGTTTTGGCTCGGGGTTGAACGTCACCGAGATGATCGCCAGTCAGGCAATGATCCGTGAAACCCGGCAGAGCTTACAAAAATGCGAGTGGCACGCCAGCGAAGAGCCGGTGTCGATGCAGCTTGCAGGGTGCACTCCCTATGAAATGGGCGAAGCGGCCAAGCTCAATGAAGATCGCAGGGGCGGCGATTATCGACACTCAATATGGGCTGTCCGGTGAAGAAGGTCGTCAACGGCGATGCCGGCTCTGCGCTGATGCGCGATCTGCCGCTCGCCGCCAGCTTGATTCAGGCAACAGTCAAGGCGGTGTCGGTTCCGGTCACCGTCAAAATGCGGATGGGCTGGGACCATGGCAGCCTGAACGCGCCCGAACTTGCGCATATTGCAGAGGATCTGGGGGCAAAGCTGGTTACCGTGCATGGTCGCACCCGCAACCAGATGTATAAAGGCCATGCCGACTGGGCTTTCGTGCGCAAGGTCAAGGATACGGTTTCGATTCCGGTTATCGTCAACGGAGACATTTGCACCATCGAGGATGCGCGCACCGCAATGGAGCAAAGTGGCGCTGACGGATTCATGGTCGGGCGCGGCGCATACGGCAAACCCTGGTTGCTCGGGCAAATGATGCAGTGGTTCCAAAAGGGGATCACAATCGCCGACCCGGACCTTGAACAGCAATATGACATCATCATCGAACATTATCGCTCCATGCTCGACCATTATGGAGAAGATGTCGGCGTGCGTTGCGCGCGCAAGCATCTGGGCTGGTATGTGCGCGGACTTCCGGGATCTGCCGAATTCCGCAACGCGGTAAACCGCATCGATAAAGGCCAGGACGTGCTCGACGCGCTTGCGCGCTTTTACGAACCCCATTTCGACCGCAAGGCAGCCTGAGGCGATGACCGCGTCGGATGAAGCAGGCCAAGGGCAGTTGGCGGCTTCGATTCCGTTGCCGATATTGCTGCTTGACGAGGAAGGTCGGATCAATTCGGCGAATGACGCGTCCGAGGCCTTTTTCGGCCGCAGCAACAAAAGATTGCTTGGATCGCACGTCAAAACCGCGTTGAATTTCAAAAGCCAGCGTCTGAACGCGGCGCTTGCCAGCAATGAATCGGATATCACCGCGCAGAATATGGAAGTTCAGTTGCGCGACGGTATAAACCGCTCTGTTGACGTCTATCTAACCGCCAGCGCGTCGCATATTGGCTGGCGGACTTTACTGCTTGTTCCACGCTTGCACGACCGTGATCATCTTGGCGAACAGAATGAGAGCGGTAGTCAACAGGCTATGGGTGCGCCCGCGATATTGGGTCACGAAATCAAAAACCCGCTAGCGGGGATCAAAGGCGCGGCGCAATTGCTGTCGAAACGGGTCAATCCAGCGGACACCGCGCTGACCAGTCTGATTGTGACCGAGGTTGACCGGATCAGCAAGCTGCTCGACCAGATGCAGAATTTGGGGAGCGTTGGTTCCGCGCAGCTCGAAGCGTGCAATATCCACGAGTTGATTGAAAAGGCCATCCGTTCGATCCGCGCTGCCAACAGCTTCATTCCATCGATTGCGATCAACTATGACCCGTCACTGCCCGATGTCTGGATCGACCCCGACTCAATGGTGCAGGTGCTGATCAACCTGCTGCAAAATGCCATTGATGCCGTCAAAGACTCCGTCGATCCGGAAATAGGGATCGCCACCCGCTTCGTTCTGGGGGGTGCTTTGCGCGATGCCGCGCATGTCGAAGGCGGTGCACGCGCGATCAAATTGCCGGTTGAGGTGTCGATTAGCGACAACGGTCCTGGCATCGCCGCGCATATCGAAAAAGAACTATTCTCGCCTTTTGTTACGACCAAGCGGGACGGGCAGGGGCTTGGCCTCGCCATTGTTCGCAAGCTTGTCTTGCAAATGCACGGACGGATCACCGTTGATCGGGACACAGCTGAAAACCGCACAATATTTCAACTCTATCTGCCCGTCGCCAGAAAGGAACGGTCAGCATGACCAAAATCGGCAGGATATTGATTGTCGAGGACGACAGTTCAATCGGCATGGTCGTTCGCGCCGCGCTTGAGGCCGAGGAGTTTGAAGTCGATATTTGCGAAACCATTGGCGCACGCGATTCCGCACTGGCGTCGGCAAGCTATGATGTGATGCTGACCGACGTTGTGCTGCGCGATCAGGACGGATTGGCCAGGTTGGCACCGGTACTCGACAAAATAGCGCATATGCCGGTGATCGTCATGTCGGCGCAGAACACGCTCGACACTGCGGTGCGCGCGAGTGAAATCAACGCCTTCGAATATTTTCCCAAGCCGTTTGACCTCGATGAGCTGGTTCTTGCGGTCAAGCAAGCCAATGCCCGCAGCCGCGAACATGTCGATGGCGATCATGAGACGTCGTTTGAGGCGAATATGCCGATGGTTGGACGCAGCCCGGCGATGCAGGATGTGTATCGCATGGTCGCGCGACTGCTCCGCAACGATTTGACGGCGCTAATTCGCGGAGAGTCAGGCACCGGTAAAGAGTTGGTAGCCGAGGCGATCCACAATCTGGGCCACCGCAAAACCGGCCCCTTTGTCGCTGTCAACATGGCGGCGATCCCGTCTGAACTGATCGAGGCCGAACTGTTTGGTCATGAGAAAGGCGCGTTCACCGGAGCTGTCGGGCAAGGGATTGGCCGCTTTGAACAGGCGCAGGGCGGCACGCTTTTCCTCGATGAAATTGGTGATATGCCGATGCACGCGCAAACGCGGCTGTTGCGGGCGCTGCAAAGCGGATCGATCAGCCGGGTAGGGGGCAAGGCCAATATCAGGCTTGATGTGCGCATCATTGCTGCCACCAACCAGGACCTTGAGGCTCTGATCGGCGAAGGCAAATTCCGCGAAGACCTTTACTACCGGCTCAATGTCGTTCCCGTGTTGATGCCGCCATTGCGCGCACGGCCAGATGATGTCGGCCTGTTGGCGCGGCATTTCCTGCAACTTGCGGTCAAGGAGGGCTTGCCGACGAAGACGATTGAGGACGATGCGATCATGCTGCTGCGCGCGATGCAGTGGCGCGGCAATGTTCGCGAACTGAAGAATTTCATCTGCCGGTTGGTCCTGACGTCGCGTGAAGACAGGATTTCGGCTGTCACAATCTCATCGTTAAACGCGAGTAGTGAGATCGCAGCGGAGATGGTTGCTGGCGGCTGCAGTTTCGAGTCGGCAGTCAGCCAGTTTTTGCAAGACCACCGCCAACGCAACCATGGACGCGAACGCGTCTATGCCCGCGCGCTGGCGGCGTTCGAGCGACCGTTGCTCCAAATGATATTGAGCCAAGCCAAGGGCAACCAGTTGCAGGCAGCAGCGATATTGGGGATCAACCGCAACACACTGCGCAAAAAGCTGACCGAATATGGATTGGCGGGCGGGCGCGGCGGCGAAACGCGCGGGTAATGCGACGGTCCGAATCCCCATCCTAGTAAATCTGCATTTTGTGCTTTTCCTGCAACGTTTGCGCTGCGATAGTTGCTGAATGGCAACAGTCATATCCGATCTGCAATCTTCGGTTGGCAGCCGCGCGCAAAGCCCGTTGTCGAACCTGATCGATTGGATGGGCAATTCGCGGCGGATAAGGCTGGTTGAAGCAGCGACCATAATCACTCTGGTGATCACCGCCTGCATCACGGCCTTTGTGCTGTTAAAGCAAGGACAAGACGCCGAACCCTTGTCGCCACCGGCGGCCGCGGCGCTACTCGTTGCAAATTTGCTTCCTGCTACGGCGTTGCTGACATTGATCGGCCGCCGTTTGGCCATCGGGCGAGCGGAAGGGGCTATTGGCGAAAGCGAAGGGCGCCTGCATGTGCGCCTGGTGGTCATCTTTTCGTTATTGGCGGCAATCCCGGCACTGTTCCTGGCGATTTTTGCGTCGGTGTTATTTCAAAGCGGCGTGCAATTCTGGTTTTCAAATTCCGCACGCGGAATGCTCGAAAATGCAGGCGAACTGGCCAAGGGCTATTATGAAGAAAAGTTGCGCGATGTGGGTGATGAAACCGTCACCATGGCGGGCGACTTGCGCTATATGCTCGGCCGGACAAAGGCGACCAGCCCCGACTTTCTCAACGGCTATTTCGATCAGGTGTTTCGCCGCAAGTTAAGCGAGTCGGCGATTGTCGTCATCGGGCAAGACGGGTGCAGCGCACAGCAGCGGTGGTCTCACCCGATGAGAAAGAGCGAAATACCTGGATTGATGCCACCGAACTGAAGCGGCTTTCCAGCGGAGAAAATATGGTGGTGTCAGCCAAGCGCGACCGGATAGCCGCGATTGTGCCGCTCATCCCCAACGAGAATACTTATCTTTACGCGAGCCGCGCGATCACTGTGCCGTCGTTCACCTTGGGCGAGCGTGCCGAAGCGGTGCTGGCCGACTATCGCGATATGGTGGAGCGATCGCGAAAGCTGCAATTGCAGTTCAACGCGCTGCTTTATGTCCTGTCGCTGTTCATCATCGGCATTGCTGTATGGGTGGCTTTGCTGGTCGCAGATAGGCTGGTGCGTCCGGTCAACAGCCTTGTTGAAGCCGCGCAGCGCATTGCCGATGGCGATTTCGCTTCGCGGGTTGATGAAAAACTGATCGGCCGTGATGAAGTCGGCTTCCTCGCCCGAAGTTTTAACCGCATGAGCGAGCGGCTAGAGGATCAGACGAGCAATCTGAAAACCGCAAACCGTCAACTCGACGAGAGGCGCACCTTTATCGAAGCTGTGCTTGAATCAGTGACCGCTGCGATCATCAGCGTCGATTCGGCGGGCAATATCCAATTGGCAAATGCCACCGCCGAAAAATTGCTCAGCAGCGATGGCATTTCGATCGTAGGAAGCCCGTTGCTGGATCTGGCCCCACATCTTGCCGAGCTCGTCAGCGAGGGCAAAGACCATGCCGTCGTGCAGATTGGCGACGGCACAGAGCCTACCACATTGGCGGTCAAAATTGCAGAGCAGGAAGACGGGGTTGTTGTCACGTTCGAAGATATCACCCGTCAACTATCGGATCAGCGCCGCGCCGCTTGGTCAGATGTTGCCCGGCGGATCGCGCACGAAATCAAAACCCGCTCACCCCGATCCAACTGGCCGCCGAACGGTTGCAACGCCGCTTTGGCAAATCTGTCACCGACGATTCCGAGATATTCAACCAGCTGACCGGAACGATCATCCGCCAGGTCGGCGACCTCAGAAATATTGTCGACGAATTCTCCTCATTCGCGCGGATGCCGAAGCCGGTGTTTCGCGAAGAAGATATGGCCGACATCGTCGGTCACGCTATTTTCCTGTTCGAAGTCGCCCATGGCGACATCCGCTTTTCGCTCGAAAACAGCGCCAAGGGGCCGATCCATCTCAATTGCGACCGCCGCCAAATCGGTCAGGCAGTGACCAACATGTTGAAGAATGCGGTCGAAGCGATTGGCGAGCGGATCGAAAAATCCGGTGCGGAACATGCGGGTGTAATCGCCGTATCGCTTACCCAAAACGCCAGCGAATTGGTGCTGCGGATCGCCGACAATGGCACCGGCCTGCCCGAACAACGCGAGCGGATTTTGAACCCTATGTCACCACCCGCAAAACCGGATCGGGGCTAGGCTTGGCGATCGTCAAGAAAATCCTTGAGGAACATGGTGCCACTATCGAATTTGCGGACAATCCGGGCGGCGGAACGGTGGTGACCACTGTTTTCCCCGAAACACTGTTTGCGACCGACATTCACAGCAGCTCAGCCCCTTTTCCCGCCGCGGCGGACGAGTAAGCAGGACAGCATATGGCTCTAGATATCCTCATTGTTGACGATGAACAGGACATAAGAGATCTGGTCGCCGGAGTGCTTTCCGACGACGGTTATGAAACACGAACCGCTGCCACCGCCGACGAGGCTTTGCAGGCCTATGATGAGCGTCGCCCATCGTTGATGTTGCTAGACGTTTGGTTGCGCGGTTCGTCGATGGATGGGCTGGAATTGCTAAAGCTGATCAAGGAACGAGACCCAGCGATGCCGGTCATCGTCTTTTCGGGACATGGCAATATCGACACCGCTGTCGCCGCAATTTCACACGGGGCCGTCGATTTCATCGAGAAACCGTTTGAAGCCGAAAAACTGCTGCACCTCGTGTCGCGCGGTACGGAAACCGAAAGGCTGCGCGCGGAAAACGCAACGTTGCGAGCGATGGTGGGTCACGCCAATGAGCTGGGTGGAAACTCGCCTTCGATCAACGCCGTGCGTGCCACATTGAAGAAAGTGGCCAATACGGGGAGCAGGGTGATGATCACTGGGCCGGCCGGGGTGGGCAAAGAAGTTGCCGCCCGGTTGCTGCACAGCTGGAGCCAGCGCGCCGATGCGCCCTTCGTCTCCGTCAGCTCGGCCCGGCTTGCACCAGACCGCTTTGAAGAAGAGCTGTTCGGTATCGAGGAAAATGGCCAGTTGCTGCACGCCGGGATGCTCGAACGCGCGCATGGTGGTACGCTGTTCCTTGATGAGGTTGGTGACATGCCCTGGACGACGCAGGGCAAGATATTGCGCGTGTTGACCGACCAAAGCTTTGCCCGCGTTGGCGGCAATCGTCCGGTCAGGGTCGATGTCCGCATTGTATCCGCGACCGGCAGCAATCTGGTTGCGGAAATTGAGGCAGGGCGGTTCCGCGAAGATCTCTACTATCGGCTCAACGTCGTCCCGGTTGGTATTCCGCCTTTGGCTGATCGCCGCGAAGATATCCCGGTTCTTGCTCTGCATTATGCGGCATTGTTCGCAAACGAACATCGCATTTCTCCCCCCGACTTTTCGGATGAAGCGCTGGCATCGATGCAGTCATGCGAATGGCCGGGCAATGTGCGCCAGTTGCGCAACATCATTGAGCGCACCATCATATTGGCACCAACCGACCGCCTGAAATGCATCGAAGTGGACATGCTTCCATCCGAAGTGCGCGGCGGGGGAGGCGAAACCGGCGGCAGCGTCAATGCCTTTATGGGTGCGCCGTTGCGCGAAGCGCGCGAAGCCTTTGAGCGCGAATATCTCAACATGCAGGTGAAGCGTTTTTCCGGCAATATTTCCAAAACCGCGTCCTTCGTCGGCATGGAACGATCAGCATTGCACCGCAAACTCAAGTTATTGGGAATAGCCGTGCGCAAAATGGGCGATGAGGACGAGTAACAACCTGTGACAGTTGCTTTGGTCAGGCTTTATGTAAAACCCTGTTCGCCTTCGTGCTTTTCCGTGATATAACAAGCCGTGCAAGGCACCCCGCTCCCACGGGCAAAAGCAAAAAAGGATAAAACATAATGACTGAAAAGAACAACGGCTTGCAGGACTTGTTCCTGAATTCGCTGCGCAAATCCAAAACTCCCGTGACTATGTTCCTTGTAAAAGGCGTTAAATTACAGGGTGTTGTGACTTGGTTTGACAATTTTTCGGTGCTGCTCCGGCGCGATGGCCAATCGCAGTTGGTCTATAAGCATAGCATTTCGACGATCATGCCGTCGCATTCGCCCGACAAGGCTCCCTTTGATGAGATGATGGCCAAAGTCGCCTTAAAGCCCGGGCTTTTGCAGGATGTTTTCTTGTACGCGATGTGCGACCGCAAGGAATACGTCACCGCTTTCCTCGTCAACGGCGTGATGTTGCAGGGCGTTATTGCTGCCTATGACCTGTTTTCGATGATGCTCGAACGCGATGGTTCGCTTCAGCTCGTCTACAAACATGCGGTGTCGACAATCCAGCCTTCGCGGTCGGTCAATCTGGCCGAATATAACAAGGAAGCCGACGGGGAAGGGGATTGAGCCTTTTCAACCGGAGTGACGATGACGGTTTCTCGCGCGGCACCCCTGCTGTCATTGCCTATCCTGATCTGCCGGGTAGGGCCGCCGGCGACAGCGCGTTGCGTCTGGAAGAGGCCGAGGGACTTGCGTTGGCAATCGGTGTTGATGTCCGCAAATCGGTTGCTTTCCGAGTGCGAGCTCCCAAGGCGGCAACGCTTTTCGGCAGCGGCCAATTGGAAGAAATTGCAGAACTGATTGAACAGCTGGGCGCGGAGCTTTTGATCGTCGACGGCGGCTTGACCGCAATCCAGCAACGCAATCTGGAGGACAAGGTCGGCGTAAAGGTCATCGACCGGACCGGGTTGATCCTCGAAATATTCGGTGAACGTGCCGCGACCGCAGAGGGGCGGTTGCAGGTCGAACTGGCGCATCTTGATTATCAGGCGGGCAGGCTGGTGCGCAGCTGGACCCACCTCGAACGCCAGCGCGGCGGCTTCGGCTTTCTTGGCGGCCCCGGCGAAACCCAGATCGAGGCCGACCGGCGCATGATCCGCGACCGCATGGCGCGGTTGCGGCGTGAGCTCGATCAGGTGCAACGCACACGCGGTCTGCATCGCTCAAGGCGGAAAAAGGCTCCTTGGCCAACAATTGCGTTGGTGGGTTACACCAATGCGGGAAAATCGACGCTGTTCAACCGGCTGACACGGGCAACGGTGCTGGCCGAAGATATGCTGTTTGCGACTCTGGACCCGACAATCCGCGAAGTATCGCTACCAGGCATTGCCAAAGCGATCTTGTCGGACACGGTCGGTTTTGTCTCCGACCTGCCCACGCAGTTGGTCGCCGCATTCCGTGCAACGCTTGAAGAAGTTGTGACGGCCGACGTCATCGTGCATGTCCGCGACATTGCGCATCCGGCGTCCGATATCCAGAAACGCGATGTGCTGGCGGTGTTGGCGGAGATAGGCATTGGCGCCGACGGCAAGCATCCGGTGCCGATTGTGGAAGTTTGGAACAAGATCGACTTGCTTGACCCGGAGCAGCGCGAGGAACTGGATCAACAGCTTACCCGAAACGAGCATTGTCTGGCGATATCCGCTCTGTCCGGGGAGGGGATAGATCAGTTTTTGAGTCACTTGGCATCGCTTCTTGATAAAGACAGTGAAACAAGGCGGTTCATACTGGCGTCTAGCAACGGCGCGGCGTTGGCTTGGCTTCATGATCAAGGCGATGTGCAAGATCGGGTGCAGGATGATGGCTTCACGGCCTGCGAAGCGCGCCTGAACAGCGCGCAATGGGGCAAGTTCGAAAAACGCTTTGGAATTCCGGCTTATTATTGAGCTGGCGCGGTGCTAAGCTTGGCATCGAGCCACAATTGCTCTTTCTCCATCAGCGACAAATCAGGGAATTTCTGACCAGCAGCAGTTTCCATCGCACGGAAACGCCTTTCAAATTTTGCACTGGCATCACGCAACGCCTGTTCAGGGTCGACACGCTTGTGGCGCGCGACATTGACGGCAGCAAAAGCAAATCGCCGATCTCGTCATGACGTTCTGCCTCGGATTGTGCTTCCTGAACCTCCAATATCTCTTCTTGCAGCTTATCAATCGCACCCGAAACGTCGGGCCAGTCAAAGCCTGTTCGCGCAGCGCGTTTCTGCAATTTTTCTGCACGCATCAATGCAGGCAAGGCTTTGGCGACACCGGATAATGCGCTCGGATCCTTTTCGAATTGTGCAGCGCGCTCATTGGCTTTGATCGTTTCCCAATTTACCAATACGGTCTGAGCCTGCGTAGCTTCAACATCGCTAAAGATATGCGGATGGCGGCGGATCATCTTGTCACAAATGCCTTGGATAACGGCAGCGATGTCGAACGCGCCTAGTTCGGACGCCATGCGGCTGTGGAAGATCACTTGCAGCAACAGATCACCAAGTTCGTCGCACAGCGCATCCATATCATTGCGCTCAATCGCGTCTGAAACCTCATAGGCTTCCTCAATGGTGTATGGCGCAATGGTCGCGAAGCTCTGCTCGACATCCCACGGGCAACCACTCTCGGGATCGCGCAAACGGTTCATGATTTCCACCAGTGGGGAGAGGTCTGCGCTGTCCATAGGGGCACCTTGCTTTAAGTACGATAATATATATTATGTTAAGTGATATATTTGTATAGCAGGGGAAAGCCCCCTCAGGGTTTTAACGTCATGACGTCACCTTTGACGTTCCAGCTATCGAAAAGATCAAGGAAATTCATTCCCGCGACATTGGTGTCACCAAAACCATCAGAGACAACGACGTCGAGATCATCAATCGCAAGTTCACCAATCGACACAACTTCAACCGATGCCGTGCGTGCCTTGACGATGCCGTTGGCGGTACTGAGTTCAACCGACTCTTCGACTGGATCAAGCGTCAGCATGGCACCGCGCGCAGTATCGCTGTTGATCGCAGTCGTGGTCGCGCCACTGTCGATCATTAAGTCTGTCTGATGACCGTTCAATTGCGCGCGCATCCAGAAATGGCCGTCGTCCTGTCGCACCAACTGAATGGCGTCACCTTGCATTGTTTGCCGTGGCGCGCCGGTCAGCTCGCCGCTGATGCGGTTCCACGCCATCTTCATTTCAGGGCGAAAACTCATAATTGCAAAAGCGACTGCAAAAATGGCGATCCAGGCAAGGATCATCTTGGCATATTGCTTCAATGGCAAACGCCGCGCGGCCAAGGATGCGACCATCAACCCGATCAGCATCAGGCCATAAATCAGTCGAGCATTGTCATCCGAAGTCATGCCAATTCAACCTCTTACAAGCATCATCTTTGGGCTTTGCTAAACAGCCGGTAGAAATTGTCGCTGCTTTGATCGCCCAGTTTTTCAACCATCAACCCGCGCAAATTGGCCAAAAAAGCTGCAGTATCGGCGACAAATCCGGGCTCGCAGCTTTTCCCGCGATGCGGGACAGGGGCAAGGAAGGGGGAATCAGTTTCGATCAAAAGCCGATCCGAAGGTATATCCTTCGCCACCGCCTGCAAATCCTTGGCGTTTTTGAAAGTCACGATGCCCGAAATCGAAATATACAGCCCCAAATCCAACGCAATCCGCGCAAAATCAGCGCTCGCGGTGAAGCAGTGAATCACGCCGGGGAAGGCCCCCTTCCCCATTTCGTCGGACAGAATCTCCGCCGTGTCCTGCTCGGCATCGCGGGTGTGGACGATCAAAGGCAGGCCGGAATCTCGCGAGGCCGCGATATGTTCACGAAACGCAGCGCGTTGCTGCTCGCGGTCGCTATGGTCGTAATAATAGTCGAGCCCGGTTTCGCCAATTCCGACAACACGAGGATGCGCGGCCTTGGCGACCAGTTTTGCAGTGTCAACGCCGACATGCGCATCGGCCTCGTGCGGATGGATGCCAACCGATGCCCAGACATCAGCTTCTTGATCGGCAAGCGCGATAACCGCGTCCCACTCGCTTTCGCGGGTTGATATGTTGAGCATCGCCGACACCCCAGCACCACGCGCGCGGGCCAAAATATCCTGCTGCTGCTCAACCAGCCCTTTGTAATTCAGGTGACAATGGGAATCGACAAACATCAGTCTTCGGTCGGCATTTCGAGCCGCGGGAATAGCCCTTGAGGCTGTTCCAGACGAAAGTCTGCTTCGGCTAGCGGCGAGTACCAATGGTTGCCAATGCCTGCAAAGGTCCGCAATTCGGGAGCGATTCCCATCCGGTCGAGCAACAGGTTGGCACTTTTGGGAATGATCGGCGCGATCCCCACTGCGAGTTGCGCGATGCAAATATAAAGCGTTGCGAGCACCGTTTCCATGCGCTCGGGATCAGTCTTTTTCAGGCCCCACGGAGCCTGCGCATCGATATAGGCATTGCACGCATGCACGGCGGTGATCCACGCCTCAACCACCTGCGACAAGGCCAAATCCTCAAACGCCGCTGGAATGGCTTTGTTGACCGTTTTACCGACCGTAGCGAACAGCGCTGCATCCTCGTCATTATGGCCGTGGATGGCCGGCAAATAGGCGTCGCAATTCTTGAAAATCTGGCTCAACGTCCGCTGCGCCAGATTACCAAAGCTGTTTGCCAGTTCGGCATTGCTCCGCGTGACAATGGCTTCTTCGCTCCAGCTGCCATCCTGCCCGAAATTGACCTCGCGCAGCAGGAAATAGCGGAATTGATCAACACCATATTTGGCCGCCAGCTCCAGCGGATCGGCAGCATTGCCTGCGGATTTCCCCATCTTCGCACCGTCGCGCGCTAGGATGAAGCCGTGACCAAATACCTGCTGCGGCAGTGGCAGGCCCGCGGACATCAGGAAGGCAGGCCAATACACGGCGTGGAAGCGGACAATATCCTTACCAATGATATGCACATTGGCAGGCCAAAATCGGTCAAAATCGCCGCTACGCTCAGGGAAGCCGATGCCCGACAAATAAGTGGTCAGCGCATCGACCCAGACATACATCACATGCCCCGGCGAGCCCGGTACCGGAACGCCCCAATCGAAACTGGTGCGCGAAACGCTCAAATCCTTCAATCCGCCTTCGACAAAGCGCAACACTTCGTTGCGGCGGCTTTCCGGGCGAATGAAGTCTGGTTTGTCGCGGAACAATGCTAGCAGCGGCTCCTGATATTTTGAAAGGCGGAAGAACCAGCTTTCCTCAACGGTCCACTCGACGGGAGTTCCTTGCGGAGACAGTTTCTGCCCCCCTTCCCCTTCGACCAGTTCCTCTTCGCCGTAAAACGCCTCATCGCGCACCGAATACCAACCTTCATAGCGGTCGAGATACAGGTCGTCGCTCGCCTCCATTGCCTTCCACAATGCTTGGCTTGCTGCATGGTGGCGCGGCTCGCTGGTGCGCATAAATGTGTCATAAGAAATATCAAGAGCCGCAGCCATTTCCCTGAAATAGGATGACATTTCGTCAGCAAATTCGAGCGTCTCACGCCCTGCATTGCGCGCGGTTTGCGCCATTTTCAGGCCGTGTTCGTCGGTCCCGGTCACCATGCGGACATCGCGCCCCATCATCCGCTGAAAACGGGCAATCGCATCGGTGGCGATAAACTCATAGGCATGGCCGATATGCGGGCGGCCATTGGGGTAAGCGATTGCAGTGGTGATATAAAAGGGTTCTGACATCGTTCAGTTCTGAAAAGGAAAAGGCAGGATCTCAGGCGTCGGCCGCATTTGCACGCAGCGATAACAGCAAGTTGCCCATTTGCATCACCACCGCTTGCTTGTCGAGCGAAAGCGCCAACGCGCGTGCAGCCAGTGTTTCGGCAGCATGATAGGCCTCAGCCCCTGCTGCGGCGACCGGCAAGGGTTGCGATCGCGAAAATTCAGCAATTTTAGACGGCACGCGACGCAAAAACGCTTCGTAACGCATCTGCGCAGATTTGGCGGAAAGGGCATCGGCGAGCTTGTGGGTTTCGGCATGGCCCGGCTGCGCGCGATCAATAATCAAATCCATCGATGCCTCGACTGCCGCCAGATCAAGCGCGGCATGCGCAATCGCCTGCCCGGGCGAACCGTTGCTCGACGCAATAAGCCTTTCCAACGCATTGCCAGCCAATTCCGGCGCTTCTTCGGCAAGAATCGCAGTCATCTGTTGCGGTGAAAGCGGATTGAAACGCAGCATCTGGCAGCGCGAGCGGATGGTGGGAAGCAGCCGTTCGCTGCTGTGGCTCACCAACAGGAATATTGTGCCAACCGGCGGTTCTTCCAGCGATTTGAGCAACGCATTGGCCGCTGACCGTTCAAAATCATCAGCAGAATCGATGATCACCGCGCGCTTTGGTCCCATCGAAGGTTGCATGGTCAGCTTTTGCTGCAATCCACGAACCTGATCGACCCCGATGCTGCGCGCGAGTTCGCTATTTTCAACGTCGCTGTCTTTGGCCAATCGTTCGACCCAGACGATATCGGGATGGGTGCGATGCTCGATCCAGTCAGAATGCCGGTTTTCAGGATCAACGAGCATTCGCGCAGCCGCCAGCGCAAAGCGTGCTTTCCCCACGCCGCGCGGCCCCGACAATATCCAGCCATGGTGCAGCCGTCCGCTGGCACAAGCCTGTTCAAATTGCCGCAGCTGGGCGTCATGTCCGATCAGACGGCTCATTGATCGAGCAAATCCTGCAACTGATCGAGCAAGCGCGCGGTGACGATTTCGGCACTGCCTGACGCATCCACCAAACGGACGCGGTCGGGTTCCTGCGACGAAATTTGCCGAAACGCAGCGCACACCGCCATGTGAAAACTGTTGTCGCGACCACCGATGCGGTCGCTTTGACCGGCATCCCGAACCAATGCCCTTCGCGTTGCTTCGTCAGGCGGCAGATCGAGTACCAGTGTTCGATCTGGCAGCAAGCCACCGCTGCCAAATGCATGCAGCGCCATGATTTCGGCGTCGCCCATACCCAGCGCAAATCCCTGATAAGCGCGACTGCTGTCGATGAAGCGATCGCACAGCACCCATTTTTCTTGCTCTAGGGCCGGCAGGATCAATCGCCGGACATGGTCGGCACGCGCGGCCGCGAACAACAGGGCTTCGCTATGGGAAGTCCACCCCTCGCCTTCGGCTGACAGTACCAAATTACGGATCGTTTCGGCGCCGGGCGTGCCACCCGGTTCGCGCGTAACCACCAGTTGCTTACCCGCAGCTGTAATGGCGGCGGCGAGTGCCTTCATCTGGGTCGATTTGCCAACCCCCTCACCGCCTTCAACCGAAATGAAACAGCCCCGCATCACGATGCCCCCACCAGCAACCGCAAACCGTTCCACGCGCGGCCAAAATAGCCTGTGCGTTCAACCGCAGCTTGCGCAACCAGCGGCACGGTCTGTATCCGTCCATCGCGGTGCTTCACGATCAACTCTCCGACAGGCTGGCCGCTTCTTACCGGGGCCTTTAACGGGCCATTATAGCGCGTACTCAGCTTGAAGCTTGGCTTTTCGCCTTTAGGATAAAGCGCGCCGACATTCCCCAATGCGACGGCAGGAACCGAAAGCTCGCTTCCAAGCTGCACCGGGATGCGTGTGATCCTCGTCTTGGCAGCGAAAAGTGGCTTGATAGCCCAAGCATCATAGCCCCAATTGAGAAATGCCCGCGCTTCGTCGACCCGGCCTTGCATGGTGGGCAGGCCAGCAATGACCATCAACAGACGGCGGCCATTGCGGCTTGCGGTGCCAGTGAGGCAATACCCTGCTTCGTCGCTATGACCCGTCTTCAACCCGTCCGCACCGTCAATCACGCCCAATAACGGATTACGATTGGTCTGGGTCACTCCATCCCAAGTGAAGCTGCGTTTTGAAAAGAAGCGTCGAAAATAGGCGGGGTGGCCCGAGATTATTGCCCGTGAGAGCAACGAGAGGTCGCGTGCGGTCGAATAGGTTTTGCCACCATCGGGCCAGCCATTGGGCGTGGCGAAATGGCTGTCTTTCATCCCCAGTTTCTTTGCCGCCGCGTTCATTTCTTTCAAAAATGCTGGAACAGTACCGCTCACGCCTTCAGCAATGACGACCGCAGCATCATTGCCGGACAAGGTGATCAAGCCGTCAACAAGGGCTTCCAACGGAACCTTCTCGCCGGACTTCAAATACATGGTCGAACCGACGCTGCCCCATTTTTCGCCGGTTTCAGGCTTCACGACAAATTTCTGATCAAGCTTCAACTTGCCGGCTTTGATCTTTTCGAAAACGACATAGGCAGTCATCATCTTTGCCATTGAGGCAGTCGGAATTTTCCGGCGGCTATCGCGGTCGTACAATATCGCGCCCGATGCCACATCCTCCAAATAGGCTACCGGTGCCTGCCCCTCATAAACGGGTTTAGCCAGCGCCGGAGAAGCCAGCAAGGCGACTAAAATTGATGGAACAAACACCCTCATCCCCGCCTGTTAACGGGGCGAGATTGGATTGGCCAGTCCTGACTATTCGCGGACCAGCTTTGCCTGCGTATAACCCTTGCGCCGGGCATCGCCCAGCGACTTTTCGGCTTCAGCTGTAGTCGCAAACGGGCCGAAACGAACCCGATAGAGGCGGCCGTCCGAGCTGACGAAAACCTTAGCTCCAGCCTTGCGCGCGAGCTGATCTGCATGCGCGCGTGATGAGAAGGAACCGATCTGCACGACAAAACTACCGCTTGCGACCGGAGCCGCCACCGGGCGGGGGGCTGGCGCGGGACGAGACACAGTGGTTCCGCCACCTTCGCGCACGAATCGGCCGTCATTGCCGCTTGCAACCGGCGCAGGCCAGCCCGGTTGTGGCGCAGGCGGCCTGGGCGCAATCGCCACAGCACCGCTGGGTTTTGGCAGCTTCATCAGCTTTTCACGCAAAATTTTCAGCAGCGATTCGGGTGTTTCCAGCCTCGACGGCGCGGCATTCCCCGAACGCAGTACCGACTTTTCCTGTTCAGGCGGATTGACCCGACGGACGCGAACGCCCGTGCTGCCTTGTGAGGTTATCCCCAATTGACGCGCCGCCCCTTCGGACAGGTCAATCAACCGGTCGTTGGCAAAGGGGCCTCGGTCATTAATCCGCACCAAAATGGTCTTGCCAGTGTCAAGCGCGGTTACCTCGACATAACTTGGCATGGGCAGCGTCTTGTGCGCAGCGGTAATCGCCATCGGATTGAAGCGCTCACCATTGGCCGTTGGCCGACCGCTCAGTTCCTGACCATACCAGCTGGCATAGCCGACTTCGTCATAACCGGCGACATCCTCAGGTTTGTAAGTCGCGTTGCCCACTGTGTAAGGCGCGCCCAATTTGATGGGCGTATCCGACACAGCTCCCTCTTGGGGCGCGGGCAGCGACTCTGGCGCTTTCTCGCCATTATCGCTTCCACAACTGGACAGCAGTGCCAAGCCTGCGAACAGGACCGTCAGTTTAGTTTCGTACCGCATCCGCAAGCAACCCCACCGAAAGAGCGTAAAAATTCGAGCAATTATAATCCAATATCGCGCGATAGTTGCTACCTAGTAAATAGCCGGTAGCGCCCTCGCCATCGGGCTCGATCAACGTCGCCATCATCGAGTCCTGCGGCCACACACCGCTTTGGATACTGAATCCCATTTTCCGCCATTCACCGATGCTCATCCAGCGGCTGTGACGCGAAAAAACCCGCGCGCAACGATTGGGAACTAGGTTTGATCGGATTGCATTGCGATCAAGCGATGCCGGAACATTTACGGCAAAACCCCAGGGTTCATCGCGTCGCCAGCCCGCATTGAGCAGATAGTTGGCGATTGAGGTCATCGCATCGACTTCGCTGTTCCAGATATCGGCATAGCCATCACCGTCGCCATCGCGCGCCAGCCTGAGATAGACCGATGGCAAGAACTGCGGCTTACCCAGGGCCCCTGCCCAACTTCCAGTGATCGCATATTGCGGAACACCGCGGTCGATCATTTTAAGGACCGCGATCAGTTCGCCCTCAAACAAGGGGCGTCTGCGGCCTTCAAAGGCCAGCGATGCCAGCGCCTGCGGGGCATTATAATTTCCGGTCACTGTACCATAATTGGTTTCATGCCCGTAAATAGCGAGCATGACTTCTTCGGGAACCCCGGTTTCGCGTTCTATCCGCCCGAGCAGTGGACGCAATTCGGTATATTTTGTCCTGCCACGGCCAATGCGTGCGGCATCGACATGTTTGCGGCGATAAGGATCAAATTTCGGAATGGGTGCGTTGGGATCGCCCTCGGGCTGCGCGCGATCGAGCTGCACCACGCGTGCGTTATAGGTCAGACCGGGCATGACACGGTCGAGCGTCGCCTGCGTCACGCCTTCGCTGGCGGCACGATTGCGAACGGTTTGGAGATAGTCACGAAACCCGACAGGCTCATTCGATTGCGCGATTACCGCTGCTGGCGGAGCTGACAAAGCCAGCAGGCCTGTGGCGAAAAACCCTAAAAAAGTCGCGCCAATTTTCATGCTGTTAGAACCATATTGCCAGTCATGACGTCAGTCCCTAGCATGATTTTATCGCCAACTGCTGCAATTTTCTGCGCTGTAAGCCAAAAAGCTTGGCGCAATTTGCATGGAACACTCTTGCAGAACAATCGCAGCATCACTAAGCGGCTCTGCACGCGGACAGGTGGCCGAGTGGTTTAAGGCACCGGTCTTGAAAACCGGCGTGGGTGCAAGCTCACCGTGGGTTCGAATCCCACCCTGTCCGCCACTTCCCCTTTTATTGAAGATGCGATCTATTTCTCAAGGATCAGTGTCGCGCCCGATGACAGATTTTCACCATATGCGCTGGTCACTGCGTCGACTACCGACTGGACTTCCTCATTGGCATAAGCTTCGGCATCTTTCTGCGAAGAGCCATAACCCCGTTCGTTTTTCACAATGATATCGAAATAGGCCTTGCGTGTATCGGTGCAGGCTTTCTGGATATCGTCGTTGAAGGATGATGCCGATTTCTTCGCTTCAACGGCTGTGTTGTGCGTTTCAAACAGGCAATTGTTGAAAGCGCGACGCGCTTCGTCTTGCGGATCGGCTTTTGCGGCTGCCAATGTCAACATCATGGCGATGGCCATGTTCATCATCGTTCTGCTCCCCAGTTTGCCCTTCAGGGCTTCACAACAGCGGAATACCATAATCGGCTGCGTTATCGCAACAGTGGCAATTTAAGACTGAATAGAGCCTGAAACTTTGACCCGGATCAATTGGTTTACTACCTTTTACAAGGGTCTGTCACTTGATCAATACACCGCCTTTTACCACAGCATCCACACTTTCCAGTTCGCGCACATTCGCCAACGGATCGCCATCGACAGCAATAATATCCGCGAACCGTCCGACAGCTATCGCCCCGACATCCTTTTCACGCCCCAGAGCAATTGCGCCGTTGCGCGTCGCGGCCTGAATTGCCTCGAGCGGTGTCATACCATATTCGACCATATAGCGGAATTGCCCACCAGCAGAACCGTGTGGCATGATGCCCGCGTCGGAGGAAAAGATCATCCGCACGCCAGCCTTATGCGCCTTGCGGAAGTTATCGCGCTGGGCCTGCGCGATTTCGCGGTCCTTGCGCAAATTATCCTCCAGAACGCCATTTTTAGCGCCCTCGGACTGGGTGTAATCGGTGTTGAAAATATCCATGCCGAAAAATGTGCCTTTGGCGGCTGCGAGTTTGATCCCTTCATCATCGGCAAGGCTGGCATGTTCGATAGTATCAATCCCTGCCTTGACCGCAGCCTTGATCCCTTCTGCGCCATGGGCGTGGGCGGCGACTTTCAATCCCCATTGATGTGCTTCATCAGCTATGATGCGCAAATGCTCTTCGGACAATTGCTGCTGCCCCGGTTCGGTATTGCGTGAGAAAACACCACCGGTGGCGCAGACCTTGATTACTTCCGATCCATATTTGCGCTGACGACGCACCTGATAGCGCAGCTCATCAGGGCTGTCGGCAATACCCTCTTCTTTCTTCGGTCCTTCCAGGCTGGGCGGCAAAAACGTTGAGTCGCAATGCCCGCCGGTTGCGCCCAGTGCATAGCCAGCGGGTACGACACGCGGGCCGACAGCATAGCCATTGTCGATCGCCTGTTTCAGCCCGACATCGTTGCGGTTGTCGGATCCGACATTGCGCACGGTGGTGAACCCCGCATCAAGCATCGCGCGTGCATTGCCAACCGCCGTCATTCCCCAGAAGCTGTCGGTAAATTCGAGTCCGCGATAGCCGCCAATATCGGCAGGGCTGTCGAGATGGACATGCATGTCGATCAACCCGGGAAGCAAGGTGCGGTCGCCCAGGTCGATATGTTTGGTGTCACTGGTCCAGCGCACCACCCGCGCATCGGCAATGCTGGTGATACGGCCATCCTCTCCGACGAAAATCGCAGGATGCTCGACAATCTTTCCAGTCAGCACATCAAGCATGCGTGCGCCAGTGATGACACTGTTTTGCGCGGCGGCAGGCATCGCTGCGGCGGTAAGAGCGACCCCCAAAACCCCAGCATTTCTCAGAAAGTTGAAAGCTATCGCCATGGTCGTCCATCCTTTTAGAATCGTCATCATGCTACGATGGCAAAATGCGGTGGAGTTGGACAGTCGCAAATAAGCGCTAAATGCAATGCACCGCCAATGCATCGTAACTCGCGCGACAAGCATCGGCAATGCGTTGCTCATTTGTCGATAATTTGGACGGTGCTGTCGGCGGGCCAAAGCCCTCGCTGTTCCACACTGCATTATACCAATGCTTTGCCCAAATGCCGTCGGCGGGATGCGGTCCCTTTGCCCAACCCAGCATGGCAGGGTCCCATTCAATCCCGATTGCTTCGCACAAAGCCGTCAACTTTGTTTCGGGATCAGCCAGCACCGAGTTGCCGTCGATGACCGGGGCAGCCTTTCCCAATCGATCGGAAACACGCATGTGATATTCAACCAGACGTTCAAAACCCAATTGCCGGGCATCGACCAGTTCATTCTTGTGACGGTAGCTAGCGACCATCAAATTGGGATCGCGGATCAGGAATAAATGGATGTGGTCGGGAAAATCGGCAACACTCACCGGGCCTTCCATATGATGGGTCATATGTTTCTGATACCAGACTGCTTTACCGTTGGGTACGGGCCCGCGCATCGTCCGCGCGACCGATTGCCAATCGCAATCCATGTCCGCGATGATTTCGTTCGCCATCGCGTGCGGCTCTCGGTCTGCTTGAGATAGGCTCCGTAAAGGGTTCATCGCTAACGGCGCAGTCGGAACGCGATGAAAAGCTGCGCATCATTGCGGTCGATATGTTGCGGGGACCGCTCCACATCGCAATACGGATGGTCACCGCCCTGCTCCGCCAGAAATGTCGCGCTCGACCAGCTGTTTGTAGAGACCTTGCAAACGCTCGACCATTGGTCCGCGGCCTTCGCTGATGATTCGACCGTCGATGGTGTGCGCCGGCACGACACCCGCAAACGTCCCCGTGACAAAGGCTTCCTCTGCACCATAAACTTCGGTCAGCGAGAAATTCTTTTCGAAAACCGGAATTCCGGCTTCCTTGCAAATGCGGATGACATTGCCGCGCGTAATTCCACCCAGGCAATAATCGCCGGTCGAGGTCCAGACCTCACCCTTTCGCACAATGAAAAAATGGGTGGAGTTGCAGGTCGCGACAAAACCGTGCGGATCTAGCATCAGCCCCTCATTTGCTCCCGCCTCGGTCGCCTGAATGCAGGCGGTGATGCAGTTGAGTTTGCTGTGCGAATTCAGTTTGGGGTCCTGCACTGCCGGATCGCCGCGTCGGACATGCACAGTGAACAGGCTTATACCCTTTTCAATGACCTCAGCGTGGGGCTCTTTATGTTCGGCGATGATGACGATCGTCGCAGGCGAAACAACCACGCGCGGGTCTTGATAAGGGGTTGAGCGTACACCGCGCGTCACCATCAAACGGATATGGCAGGCATCCATCGCGTTCGCATCGATGGTTTCGTAGAGTCGGCTGACCATTTCTTCACGCGATATGCCAATGTCCATCGCAATGGCCTTCGCACCTTCCCACAGCCGGTCGAGATGCTCTGCCAAAAAGGCCATCCGTCCCTTGTAGACGCGAATACCCTCCCACACTCCGTCACCGAGCATGAAACCGCTGTCGAAGACCGAAACAACAGCCTCCGCGCGGGGCGTTAGCACGCCGTTGACGTTGATCAAGATGCGCTCATTGCGCGGGTCGGGGGTGAAATCCTGTGTACCCTGTGCCACGATTTAGGCGCTCATCGGACGGACATAGAGCCGCGTCACCACTGGAAACTCCTTTGCCACCTTGGCTTCGATATCGCGGATGATGCGTTCGACATCGGCGGCGCTTATATCGTCGTCAAAATCTGCGCTGATCACCGACACAATCTGGTCGGGCGCATGATGAACGGTCAGTACTTCGTGCACTTTGGTTACTCCAGCATGGGATGCTGCCGATAACCTAAGCGCCTCAACCATGTCCACATCGGCGCTCTCCCCGATCAGCAGGCCTTTGGCCTCTATGCATAGCAGGATCGCGACCGCAGCCAGCACCAGACCCATCAACACCGATGCGACACCATCCCAGACAGGATTGTGGGTCCACTGGCTTAGAGCGATGCCAACCGCAGCAATTGCCAAACCCGACAGCGCACCGCCATTTTTCGAAGCAAGACGATAATTGTCGGGGCGTCCTTTGAATTGCGTAACGCCTGCCAGAAAGATTGGGTTCCACGCGCTCCGTTAAACGATTTCATCGCCTCCCATGTCGACCAGCTTTCGAGCGCAAATGCTACTCCAAGGACGATATAGGCAACCATAGGGTCGGTACCATGTTCGGGGTGCAAGATGTGCAATATGCCTTCGTAAAGCGCGACCCCTGCCCCCAATGCGAAAACCAATATGGCGACGACAAAGCTCCAGAAATACAGTTCGCGGCCATAGCCCAATGGATGAATCCCATCCGCTGGCTTATGCGACCTTTTGGTGCCGTAAAGCAGGATGCCGTGATTGGCACTGTCGACCAGACTGTGGACGCCTTCGGTCAGCATCGCTGACGATCCGGTGATCCCCGCCGCTACAAATTTGGCAATCGCGATACCAACATTTGCGGCAAGCGCAGTTAGGATCACCCGGGTTGAGCCACCGGCCATTCAAATCGTCCTTCGTCAGTCCTGCCTATTAATGGACGCCATTACGCCTTGACTACGGCAGCTGTCTTGCGGTTACGCAGATAACTCAGCGCCAATGGCAGGAAGCCGAGTGCCAGCCCTCCGACACCCACGGCCATGGTTAGCCTATCAAATTCTAGCGCGCCATAGACACCGATGAAGATCATGAAGGCGGTTGCCAGCCCCGGCCAGACGACATGGGTCAGCGCACCCTTGGGATCGCTTTTCAGCATGCCTCGATAGTACCAGACGCTCGCAAGACCCGCGAGGCTCATGTAAAAGCAGATCTGCAAACCGATGGCCAAGATCGAGCTTTCCAATATTTTGCTGACGGTAGGCAGGTAAGACGACATGAATAACAGCACAAGACCCATTGCCCAGATGCCTACGGTTGCGAACCAAGGCGTCTGCCATTCAGGATGAATTTTGGCCCAGCGCGGATGCAGCATATTGGCGCGCGACATGGAAAACATGCTGCGCGTGAAACACAATATCTGCGTTTCGATGGTTCCGATGGTGCTGAGAATGGTCGATAGCACCGCCAGATAACCCCAAGGATGCGGGAACAGTTTTTCGGCGATGGCGTAAAGCACATTGGTGTTTGCTGCCTCAATTTCCGCATCGGTGAGAACGATCAACACCACGATCAGCATGATGATGAAAAACAGGATCCGTTGACCATTGCCCAAAAGGCACCGCGTCCGGCGGGTTGGGGTTTGCCGTCCACCGTTTCCTCACCCAGGTTCATCGTCACGTCCCAGCCCCAATAGAAGAATACGGCTACCAGTGCACCGGTCGCGAATGTTGCGGGGGTGAAAGAGAAGGGTGAAAACCATTCCCAGCTGGGAACATGCGCCGGTTTTCCGCCATATTCGATAAAGGCGGCGATAATCAGCGCGAAGATGATGACGGTTTCGATGATGGTGAAGGTGACCTGAGCATAGCTGGCATGCTTGATCCCTTTCATGACCACTGCGGTGATCAAAGACAGCCATACCGCTGCGGTAAAGGTAACCCAGCCGGTGCTTTCCACCTTTTTCAGGAGACAGGATCAGCAGCGTCGAAGTGGCCGCAGGTATAGTGGCAGATACCATGAACACCACGGAGGCGACAATCAGCCCCCAGCCAGCGAAAAAGCCCCAGGTCGGGCCAAAAACCTCTTTTACCCATGCAAAGCTGGCGCCAGCATCGGGCGACATTTTGTTAAGGTTGATAAAGGCCAGCATCATGCCAAACATGATCAGACCGGCAAACAATATGCTGCCGACAGCCAATGTGCCAACGGCCGCGACTATGGCTGCGGTGGTTACAGCGATGCTATAGGCAGGGGCAGTCCCCGCAATTCCCATGATGGCTGATTCAACGACGCCGATCGCGCCTTTTGCGAGTCCCGTGTCCTCCGACATAACAATCCCCCTTACCTACCCGAGTCGGCAGCTTGGGCCTTCGCAAAAAAGATGCAAGCGCAAAGAATTGGCGGCAAATGTAAAGTTATGTTGCGCGTTTCGGCACGAATGACCACGCCAAAAGGGCGAAGGCTGAGCCTAGCATCCAGCCCGCTACGACGTCCGTTGGATAGTGAACGCCAAGTTGAATGCGCGAAATGCCGGTCGCAAGCGTCAGGGCGACCAGTAAGGGTGCGCTGTATTTTCGCCATTCGGGAGGCAACAACCAGATCAGCAACAGATAGACCGCGGCGGCGCTGGTTGCATGACCGCTGGGGAAGGATGGACTGTCCACCAGATCTAAATGCGGCAGATCGTCGGGGCGTGGGCGCGCATAGGCATATTTGAGCATGTTTGACGCTTGGCTAGAAAACACTGACGCACCTGCAAGCACCAAAGCCTCTGCCCTCCTCCGCCAACGCCAAAGCGCCAGCGCTAGTAACGCAACAATGACGTATCGTTGCGCGCCTCCGCCGATCCAGCTGACTGCTTTGGCGAAGGCCAACATCGCAGGCGGGCTGTGCTGCGCGTCAAGTGTCCAGAGGTGATGAAGCGCCTGATCCAGCTCTGTTACCGAAGGAAGCATCACCGCAAAGCCCAGTGCAACCACTGCGGCCAGCAGCACAATGGACAGCATTCGAATGGTCGGAATGTTCAAACCGAACCCAGTCTTCGGTGTTGAGCGGGTCTCATCCGTTTTGAACCCCGTCATCCAGTTTCAACTTGCCGATGATGATGCAGTTTCCATCATTGAATCCTTTGACTTCACCCATATCGACATCATCAAACACCACTATGTCGGGAATTTCCTTCATTTCGCCGCAGTCATCAAATGACAGTTTGTATGTACCCGCCGGTAGGTTCGTAAAACGGAATTGCTGATCGCCATTAATCCGCGATTTATAGGTCTTACCGGTACTCGAAGTCAGCGTCGCTTGGGTTGTCATTGAAAGGTAATTGAAATGGCCATTAATCTCATATCGGGGTGTGACGTGCGAAATCGTGGCGGGCTGGCATGCCGCCGCCGCTAGCGAAACCGATGCACCAATTGCCGCAACAATACGTCGTGAGCCCGGTATGGCAGGATGGGCGGTGCGCACGGTGCCGTTGCGAGCGACTTCCGCAAGGACGCAAACCTCCTCACCCGACAAAAGCAACGCCGCGGTTTCATCGACAGTCATCGATGAAAGATCGTGAATGGTCGTATCGCACACAGCACAGTGCCGGTTGCAACCCTGTGGCGCCATTGCCTCCCATTGTTCGCCGCAAGGCTTTGGGAGTGAAACTTTCAGGTCAGCCATGATACCCCCATTCATAATTATGCCGTCAAATATGCAGCGCCTTTCCATAAGCGCCCAGCACGCTTTCGTGCATCATTTCAGATAGCGTCGGGTGCGGGAAGACGGTGTGCATGAAATCGGCCTCGACCAGTTCGGCGGTCTTGCCGACGGTATAGCCCTGGATCAGTTCGGTGACTTCGGCCCCCACCATATGCGCACCGAGCAGTTCGCCAGTTTTGGCGTCGAACACCGTCTTGATGAAACCTTCGGCCTCGCCCAGCGCAATCGCCTTGCCATTGCCCATGAAGGGAAAGCTGCCGACTTTGACCTCATAGCCCGCTTCCTTCGCCTTGGCTTCGGTCAGGCCAACAGAGGCGACTTGTGGGTGGCAATAGGTGCAGCCGGGGATGTTTTTCGGGTCCATCGCGTGTGGATGGCCACCGGCTATGGCTTCAGCGGCGATCACGCCTTCATGGCTCGCCTTGTGCGCGAGCCATGGCGGCGCTGTCACATCGCCAATCGCCCAAAGGCCGGGCACATTGGTGCGGCACATGGGGTCGGTATCGATATGGCCCTTGGTCGTCTTCACACCCAGCGCCTCCAGCCCGATATTTTCGGTATTGGGAACGATGCCGATGGCGACGATGCAGTGGGTGAAGTCGGATTTGGCGACCTTGCCGTCCTTGTCCTTGATTTCGGCGGTGACGCTTGTGGCGCTGGCCTTTAGCGACTGCACTCCTGCCCCAGTCAGGATCGTCATGCCCTGCTTCTTCAGTGCTTTTTCGAGGAAGGTGGAGATATCCGCATCTTCAACAGGCACGATGCGGTCCATCATTTCGACGACGGTCACTTCGGCGCCCATATCGTTATAGAAACTGGCAAATTCGATACCGATCGCGCCGCTACCGATCACGAGCAATTTCTTAGGCATTTCGGGCGGAGTCATCGCGTGACGATAGGTCCAGATGCGTTTGCCGTCGGCGGGCGCAAAGGGCAGATCGCGGGCGCGGGCACCGGTGGCTATGATGATGTTTTTTGCGGTCAGTTCTTCCGTCTTGCCATCCTTGGTGACAGACAGTTTGCCCGGAGCAGTCAACCTGCCCTCACCCAAATGCACGGTGATCTTGTTTTTCTTCATCAGATGCGTGACGCCCTGGTTGAGCTGTTTGGCAACGCCGCGCGACCGCTTCACCACCGCATCGATATCCGCGCTGATATTCGCCGCCGTCAGCCCATAATCACCCGCATGCTGCATATAATGATAGATTTCCGCCGAACGCAGTAAGGCCTTGGTCGGAATGCACCCCCAGTTGAGACAGATACCGCCCAGATTTTCGCGCTCGACAATTGCGGTTTTAGGCCCAGCTGCGCGGCGCGAATGGCGGCAACATAGCCACCGGGGCCGGAGCCGAGGACGATGAGGTCATAAGTGCTCACAAATTTACTCCAGAACTATTTCCCTCTCCCCTCGCAGGAGAGGGAGGAATAAGATGATATTCATTAAGGGCCATCGCATCCCAACCAACCATTACCGAGTGCCACTGCCTGCAATATTATCGCTATGAGAGTTACAACTGCAAAAGCTACGGCAAAAGGGGTCAATCGACGCATCGCTAGGCCAGCCAAAATCACCAAAGGATTTGAAACGAGCATAAGCGCGAGAATTACTGGTAAAATGTTAGGTACCCAATCCGCTAATCCGACCGTGCAAAAAATTGGCATCAGCAAAAAATCATCGCCACCGGTAAATACACATCCACCGACCTGCAAAATCAGAATCAAGCCCAAAAATGTGAGCAATTTTTGCTTCTAAGAACCTCAGGTGGATCGCTAAAACTCAAGCCACCAACCCCAGCGGTTTCTCCACCAGCGTCTTGAACGCCGCCATCAGTTGCGCGCCATCCGCGCCGTCAATCGCCCGGTGGTCGAACGAACCGGTGCAGCACATCACCGTCGCCACACCCAGCGAGCCGTCGTCCATCACATAAGGCCGCTTTTCGCCTGCGCCGACCGCCATGATCATCGCTTGCGGCGGGTTGATGACGGCGGTGAATTGCTTGATCCCCATCATCCCCATATTGGAAATGCTCGCGGTGCCGCCCTGATATTCGGTCGGTTGCAACTTGCCTTCCTTGGCGCGGTTGGCAAGATCCTTGGCCTCGGTCGCAATAGTGGAGAGCGATTTACCCGCCGCATCGATCACAATCGGTGTGATCAGTCCTCCCGGAATGCTGACCGCGACCGACACGTCGGCGCGTTTGTAGCTGCGCAGCACGTCGCCGCCGAAGCTGACGTTGCACGCCGGAACCTTGATCAGTGCCAGTCCCAGCGCCTTGATCAGCATATCGTTGACCGACAACTTGATGCCGCGATCCGCGAGCATTTCGTTCAATTCACCGCGCAGTTTGAGCAGCGCATCGAGGCGAATATCGACCGTCAGATAGATATGCGGTGCCTCGACCATCGATTGCGTCAGCCGCTTGGCAATCGTCTTGCGCATACCGGACAATTTGGCGTCCTCGAACGGGATGCCGAAATCGGGGATGGCGGTGGTGAGTGCTGTTGATTTTTCGACCGGAAGGGCTGAGCTTGTCGAAGCCCGGCTCTCGGCTGTGGGGCGTGCTTCGACAGGCTCAGCACTAACGGTCTTAACTGCAACCCCTTCCTTGGCCCCTTCAAGGTCGGCCTTCACAATGCGTCCGCCGGGGCCGGTGCCACTGACCGAGGAAAGGTCGATGCCTTTGTCGCTGGCAATGCGTTTTGCAAGCGGGCTTGCTTTGATTCTAGCCCCTCCCCCCTGTGGGGAGGGGTTGGGGTGGGGGCCAGTCGCGTCTGCGACTGTTGAAATTGTTGTTTGTGCTGCTGGCTCAGATGTCATTGGCGCCGCAGACGCGGCACGCCCCCCACCTTGATCCTCACCCACAGGGGGTGAGGAGAGTTTGACATCGGCCTTTGGCGCCTCTCCCTCATCCTCGCCCTGAATCAAGGCAATCACCGTGCCGACTTTCACGCCCTCACTGCCTTCAGCGACCATGATCTTGGAGATGACACCTTCATCGACCGCCTCAAATTCCATCGTCGCCTTGTCGGTCTCGATTTCGGCGATCAGGTCACCGGACGAAACGCTGTCGCCCTCCTTGACCAACCAGCGGGCCAAAGTGCCCTCTTCCATAGTCGGGGATAGGGCCGGCATTTTCAGCTCGATGGGCATGCGATGTTCCTGTCGCTTGGGTAATCTGGTATCAACCGCATAGGGTTAGCCTTTCCCCAGCGTCAAGCCGCTATCACTTGCGTGACTATAAGTTTTGGCGCAGGTTTATACGAATACATGCATATCGCATGTGCGGGGGTCGTTATGCGGACATATCTGGTGGTCATTGATGAGACCGATGAGGCTCGCCTTGCGCTGCGTTTTGCTTCGCGTCGCGCCGCGAAAACCGGGGGTGCCGTGCATATATTGGCGCTGGTTCCTGAGGCTGATTTTGTCGCCTGGGGCGGCGTGCAGGCAACGATGGAGGCCGAAGCGCACGAAAAGGCGGAAGAACTGGTGCGAACAGCCGCAGGTTCGATTTTTGAGGAATTGGGGCTGCAACCCAGCATCACCATCCGCAAGGGCGAAGGCGTCGATGTCGTCCGCGAAATGCTCGATGAACATCCTGAGATCGCGGCACTTGTGCTGGGTGCCGCAGCGCAAGGGACGCCGGGTCCGCTTGTGGCGCACTTTACCGGGACCAATGCGGGGTCTTTGCACTGCCCGGTGATGGTCATTCCAGGGTCTTTGTCAGAAACCGCATTGGATGAGTTGAGCTAGCGCTTGCGCCCCTGATGGCGGATATTGCTCGGACGCCCGCGCTTTCCAGCCATATGCTTGCCCTTATGCCTGACGCCAGACGGCCGCTGCATGCGTGACTGTGCATGGCCGCCACCCTCGGGCAATTCAAAGCGCAGCGCGCCTGATACCGGGTTGGCTTCAGCAAGGCGCAATTTCAGGCGCATACCCGGGCGATATTCGTCGCCGCTATCCTCACCGGTCAGCGCTTGTCGCGCTTCATCGTAATGAAAGCGCTCCGCGCCCAAGGTTGAGACCGGAACCAAACCATCGCCGCCAATCGACTCTACTGTCGCGAAAAATCCGAAATTCTGCACACCGGTGATGCGCGCATCGACTATCTCGCCAACATGCGCAGCGAGATAGGCGGCGACATAGCGATCGACGGTTTCACGCTCGGCCTCCATCGCGCGGCGTTCGGCCTTGCTGATCATTTCGGAGGTGACGTCGAGCCGTTCGAAATCCTTGGCCGACAGACCGGTCGTCGGCTTGATATCGCCGTTTTTAGGCGCGGGCATTTCGAGATCATAGGCACTAACCAGCGCGCGATGGACGATCAGGTCAGCATAGCGGCGGATCGGCGAGGTGAAATGCGCATAGCTCCCCAGCGCCAGCCCGAAATGACCGGCGTTTTGCGGGGTGTAATAAGCCTGCGTCTGACTGCGCAAAACGGCTTCCATAATCTGCGGCAGGATTTCTGGATGCTCGCGCACCTTGTCGATGATGGCATTGAAGGTTGACGGACGGACCACCTGCCCCAGCGCGAATTCCAGGTCGAAGGTTTTGAGATAATCCTTCAACGACACCAGCTTTTCCCGGCTCGGGGTTTCATGGATGCGGTAAATCAGCGCCGATTTCTTCTCCTCAAGCGCCTTTGCTGCCGCGACATTGGCGGCGATCATGAAATCCTCGACCACCTGATGCGCATCGAGATGCTCGCGCACCGCAACGCCGGTCACCCTGCCTTGCTCGTCTAGCGTGATCCGCCGTTCGGGCATGTCTATGGCTAGCGGATTGCGACGGTCGCGTGCCTTTTTGAGCAATGCCCAGCAGGCCCAAAGCGGCTTTAGGCCGGTTTCTGTAAGGTTATGCGGCTTTCCTCCATCGATTGCCGCCTGCGCATCTTCATACGGAATATTGGCCGCAATGCGGGCGATGGCACGCGCGAAACGCCATGACGTCACATTGCCGCCGGCATCGACTTGTAAGTGGCAGGCAAGCACAGCGCGATTCTCACCCGCGCGAAGCGAGCATTTGTCGGACGACAACGCATGTGGCAGCATCGGAACCACACGGTCGGGGAAATATACGCTGTTGCCGCGCTTCGTCGCTTCACGATCAAGCGCGCTGCCGGGACGGACATAGTAACTGACATCGGCAATGGCGACGATGGCCTTGAAGCCGCCCGGGTTTTTTGGGTCGTCATCGGGCGTCGCCCAGATCGCATCGTCAAAATCACGCGCATCACGCGGATCGATAGCGATGATCGGCAGGTGGCGCAGGTCTTCTCGATGTTCGGCGGTGACCGGCAGTTTGCTTACCGTTACTGCCTCACCCTCTACCTCATCCGGCATTTCAAAGGGGATGCCGAATTTGTGGATCGCAATCAGGCTGAAGCTGCGCGGAGCATAGGGATCGCCCAGCACTTCGGTTACGCGCGCTTTCTTTTGCCCGATGCGACCGCCCAGTTCGGCGAGGACCAGATCGCCAGCCTGCGCGTCTCCGAGTTCAAACAGCGGCGTATCAAAGCGCGCCTTCTTGTCGGTTGATTTTAGCCAGAACCGGCCATTGCCGCCGTCTTCGACCACGCCCAATATCTGCTCACTGGCCTTGGGCAGCTTTTTCATCGGATGGGCGAGCCAGCCCTTCCCAGCCTCTTCGGTGCGCGCCAATATGCGGTCACCAATCCCCAGCGCGCCTTTCCTTCCGCGTTCGACAACGCGCAATTTGGGAACGGGAATGCCTTCCGCTTCCCACCGCTCAGGGATCGCGACCAGCTGGTTGCCGCTGACATCGACGATTTTCAGCACTGTAACCTTGGGCACGCCGCCCATCTTATGGAAAGCCCGTCCGGGAGCGAGATCGACGATCCCCTCATCGGTCATATCCTTGAGCAGCGCTTTCAGCGCAATCTTATCGCTGCCATGCAAACCAAAGGCGCGCGCGATCTCGCGCTTGCCAGCGGGCTCACGCGATTGCTCGATAAATTCGAGGATTTGCTCGCGGGTCGGCAAGCCTTGAAAGCGTTTTTTGGTCAACTTGGGCTTTGACCGTCTCTATCGCCAAACCGGTTATCGCCGGCAGTCCCAGATCGAAGAAGCAGGAAACCCAAAACGCCGATACAAACCAAATAAATCAAGTTGTTTGCAAACAGCAGAAAGAAAGCGGACATATCAGGCTCTGCGGTCCTGCCTACATCCTTAAATACGCCGGACATTAGCCAAAGACCGCTGAACAAAAAAGGAATTGGCAGAAGACCCCAAAAACCTGTCCTGTTTGTATCGTGCAAACGTCGCGTGACCGAAGCCGCCAGCATTGCTATTGCAAAAACTGCAATGCCAGCGAGCCATTTCATCAGAATCCAAAGTCAGGCCCCATTCCTGGCGGAGGATTTTTGACCTTGATCGAATATTGAGTAGCGCTTGTCGTAATCGTAACATCTTCCGGATGCTGACCCGCATATTGATGGGCTTCACCAAGTGCACGTGACATCTCCACGCTCATCACAGACATCCAGATGCCGAAAACGATCAAAAAAACGAAGATGGCAAAACTCCAAAAGTCGGTGCGGCTGCTCCTCCCGCTGAAGCGCAGCAGACCTTTGAATCCTCTTGCGATAGCCGCGGCGATTTTGTTCACTAGTACGTCCGCCCGACCAATATCCGCTCAACCGCAGCGTCACCGGTGAAGAAACAAACACCATCCGCCGGTGCCGCATCCAGCGGGGCGTTGCGCATGGTCAACTTGAGCGCTTTTAACTGCTCGACAATCTTGTCGAGCGCTGCGCCACTCGGGCGAGACCATTGTACTTCCACCCAGCCCACAAATTTGGCTTCGTCACCCTTGAAATGCGATTCCAGATCAATCACATCACGGGCAATATTCGCATCCAGTCTAGCCTTTGCCTCGGCATAAAGCGCGACTTGGATTTCCTCCAGCATCGCCGTTGCCTGACCAACAAATTCTGCACGCACCGTAAAGGAGGTGTTGAGCTTGCCATCATCCTTGTAAAGCCGGTCGCGGCGCAGCACGGCGGCTTTGCCGTCGGCGACGTCGCGCGGGCCAACCTCGACGATGATCGGCGCTCCCTTTTTGACCCAAGCCCAACGTTTGTTGGATGCCTTGGCCGCCTTGGCGTCGAGCAGAACACGCACCGGTTCACCAAAGGCCGAGAGCGCGCCCAATTCTTTCCAAAGATCGCGGCAATAATCGAGCACCGCCGCGTCGCCATCATCGTCGCGCAACATCGGCACAATCACGATCTGCCAAGGCGCAATTCTGGGCGGGCAACGCATTCCGTCATCATCACCATGGGTCATGATAACGCCGCCGATCATGCGGGTAGACATGCCCCAACTGGTGGTATGGGCAAATTGCTGGCTGCCCTCTTTGTCCTGATATTTGATGCCTGCAGCCTCAGCAAAGCCCGTGCCCAGATAATGCGAAGTGCCAGCCTGCAGCGCCTTTCCATCCTGCATCATCGCTTCGATAGAATAGGTCGCAACAGCACCGGGGAAGCGTTCATTTTCGGGCTTTTCACCGATAATCACCGGCATGGCGCAGTCATCTTCTGCCATTTGCCGGTACATTTCCAGCGCGCGCAAGGTTTCCCGCATCGCATCGTCGCGATCGACATGCGCGGTATGACCTTCCTGCCACAGAAATTCCGACGTGCGCAGGAACATCCGCGTCCGCATTTCCCAACGTACGACAGTGGCCCATTGGTTGACCATTAGCGGCAGATCGCGCCAGCTCTGCACCCAGCGCGACAGGGCGGCACCGATGACAGTTTCCGACGTCGGTCGCACAATCAGCGGCTCTTCAAGTTTCGATTCCGGATCAGGAACCAACCCGCCTTTTGGCCCTTTCACCAATCGGTGATGGGTGACAACCGCCATTTCCTTGGCAAAGCCATCGACATGGTCCGCTTCTTTTTCAAAAAAGGACAGCGGTATAAAAAGCGGGAAATAACAATTATCTACGCCAGCTTCCTTGATCCGCGCATCGAGCAATTTCTGGATACGTTCCCAGATACCATAGCCCCATGGGCGAATGACCATACAGCCGCGCACCCCCGATTCCTCGGCAAGGTCGGCTTCGGAAATAACCTCTTGATACCAAGCTGCGAAATTTTGTTGACGGGTAACGGACAATGCATGTTTCATAGCGCCCGGCGATAGACGAGGTGCTGGTTTCGGGCAAGGCCGCGCTGTCGAATCCATCCTATCCTTTCTGGCGGCGACTGATATAATGTAAAATGAGCGACAGACCCACGGGAGGAGCAGTAATGCGGGGTGTCATCGAGAGATTTGCGACTACGGCTTTTGCGATCGGTCTGATGCTGTTGGCCGGAGCGACGGTTGAAAGTCGCGCGCAGACAGCGGACAAAATGCCTACCACCACCAATAATGGCCAGCAAACCGCGCCCACAGGCCAGACAACAGCTCCGTCAAACACGCCGTCACCCACACAGCCTGCGACAAAGCCAAAGAAAGATGACCGGACGCTGGAAACAGCCAAAGCCATTTTCGACATATTCTCAAAGGAAAGAGCGCGACAAAAAGCAAAAAAGCAGGCCAATCAGCCTGCTCCTGCCGCTGTGCCTCCCGTCGCTAATATGCCAGAACCCGCTCCGGTTCCAAAGCCATCCCCGGCACCCAAAGTGACGACGCCTGCTGACAGCAAGGCAAATCGCCCAACGCCAACCACCGTTAGGCCTACCGTTCCTACGGTCTCACCAACCCGTGTTGCTACCCCCATCCAGCGCGCTACTCCGCCCGCTGCTCCCAAACCATTATCACCATCGCCGGAAGTCAATGTCACTATACCGACGTCACCCCCTCCTGTCGAAACAATGCCATCCTCTTCGTCAACATCGTCGATCGTAACCGCTTCAAAACCGGTATCTGATAACGGTAGTAACTGGATGTGGGTTGCAGTTGTAGCTCTGGCAGCGGCGATCGCAGCGACAGCGACACGCATTTTCCTGTTTCCCAAACCCAAATATGCGTTCGACATACAGAGCGAACACGCGGTTTCGATGCTGCCAAAGCTTGCCGTAGAAGCTCCAGACAGCCGGATTGATGTGCGCTTTGAATCGGGTTTTGCCACAATTCCAACGATTAGAACGGGGATCTAAGCCATGTTGGCAGACCAGTTTGTTATAGAACTGAACCAGTTGGTTCCCGTTGAGTCGTTTGACGAGGCGGCTAACATAGTCGCGCAAGAGCAATCAGGCGAAAACAGCGGCCGCATGCGCCGCGCCTTTGCGGCTTTGGGTGGATCAAAACTGGCCGCCGCGATGGCGGAAAAATTTCGCGAAATCGACCTGCTACCGCTGTTTGCCAAAGGGTGGGGCGAGTCCGATGAATTGAAAAAGGAAGCCGACACTGCGCCAGACAACGGCCAGCCAAAATTTGTTCGACTGGGAAAGTTTGAGCAAAATCTGGATTTGTATCCAATCCTGTCAGTGTCCGTCCTTGGGTTTACAGCGGAGCCGGTAAAACTCACACTGACCTTGCAAGCCGAATTTGAAGCGGTCGAGGTCGGTTTGAAACGAGGTTATATTGTAGAAGTCGGCGGCGGATTTTGCCGACTTTCAGCGCTTTTGAAATATGGCCAGTTTTCATTCCCGGCAGGCGTCGCTCCTGTCGATATTCAGCTCAACAACACTAGGCGATTTTCCGACCCTGGGATTGCGATAACCGGACGGAAGTCCAGCGAATAGTCAGGCCCGATCAATCGCCGCTGAGTTTATCCAACTTTGCCTGCAACTCGGCGATTTGCTTTTGAGCGCATCAATTTCCTCTGAGCGCCTTTTTGGAACCAGACAAGCCTGGGATCAAGGCATCACGCGCAGCACGCATCATTTCCAGATTTTGCTTGGCAATGCCTCCAAAAGGCCCGGCGGTAATCGCGGTTTCGATCGCGTCCTGAAACTGGCGCTGGTTTTTCCGGAAATTGTCCATCGCCCCTTCAAGGAATTGCGGAACCATCCCCTGCATCGAGTCGCCATAGAGCGAGATAATTTGCCGCAGGAAGCTGACCGGAAGCATCCCCTGCCCGCCGGTCTCTTCCTCCATGATGATCTGGGTCAGCACGCTATGCGTGATATCGTCACCGGTTTTCGCATCAAGGACTTGAAACTCAACATCTTTGCGGGTCAATTCGGCAAGAAAATCAAGCGTGATATATTTGGATGACTGCGTGTTGTAGAGGCGACGATTGGCATATTTTTTAATGATGACGGGTCCACCGTCGCCACCATTCCTGTTTGCTTTTGCCATTATTTGATCACCCCGATTTTCCAGACTGGTTGCTGCTTAGCACCCAAACATAGTGCGTCGCAACATGGGCATAAATTTCACATTGTCCAATCCAAAAAAAGCCCGCTCGAAAGTCGCTCCGAGCGGGCTTTTGTTATTTGTCGAGGCTTGTCATCAAACGAACCGAGCGCTGTTAAAGGCCGCCGGGACCACAATCGTTCTTCAGATAATCGAGCATCTTCGAATAAAGCGATTGCTGGTGATCGAACATCAAGGTGCGGAGAAGTGGTCGGCACCTTCAATGTCAGATATTGCGCGTTGGTTTTCCGGCCTTTTCCATCGCCGCTTTATAATCGGTGTAGTGGTAATATTCTACACGCGCATCGACGTCGCCATGCGCACCATCAGCAAAGGAATATTTGCCTTTTCGACATTCTTGATCGGGTTCCAGCCAATCATGCCACGACGCTTTGCCCAATCATCCAGTGCCTTGGGTGTATCGGTGCCGCGACGACCGTAATAGGATTTTTCGGGGTCAGCGACGGCTGCACCAGCGATTGCGCATTGGTAGATTTGAGGCGTACGCTGCGTCGCAACAAGCGCGGCATAACCGCCGTATGACCAGCCAAACATTGCGATCCGGTCTTTGTCAACCAAACCATCCTTGACCAGCGCCAACGCGCCGTCATCCCTGTCATCACCATCGCCCCACCATGTTCACCATAGCCAGCGTCGAAATGGCTTTTTGCCCCAACCCACCGACATACGATATTGTGGCTGGAGAACCATATAGCCAGAATTGGCGAGGACCTGACCCCATTCGTCATATCCTATGACTTCGTTTACATGCGGTCCACCATGCGGCAAAACAACTAGCGGGAACGGTGCCTTACCCTTTGGCACCGTGATATAAGCAGGGATCATCCGGCCATCGCGCGCCTTATATTTGATAAATTCCACATTGTTCAGATCGGCGGATTTCACGCCAGGATTTTCGCTAGCAAGCTTCATCGCCTTACCATCTTTGACCAGCCAGTAGGAACCAGGGTCTTTTGGCCCACTGTTATAAACGATCATGATATTCCCGTCGCGTGAACGACTGGTGATATTGATTTGATGGGCATACTGAATTTTCTTCTCCAGCGATTCGTACAGCGCCTTTTCTTCCATATCGAACCAGTGGCGTTCCATCTTGGCACCGGGATACATGGCTGCAACGATCTTGTTGTTACCCGCCCAACGCATCGAATGGCTTTGTAGTCCCATTACATCAGCGTCCGGGTTCGAATAGATCTTGTTTCCGATAGCGCCGGTTTTGAAATCAAATTCGTAAACACCAGCCTTGTCTTCTCCATTGCGGCTGTCGATAAAATAGCCTTTGGAAGGATCTTCTCCGTTGATCCCGGCAAAGCCTTGGAATCCACCAAGAATACGGTAAAGATTCTCATGTTTGCTGATGTCGAATTTTTCGCTGAGCTCTTTCCATGTTCCGTCGCCGGGAGCGCGATAGTAAAAGACCTGTGAATCCCCGCTAGAACCTGTTGTGAAGCGCGGGTTGCCTTCATCATCGAATTCAGCGGTCGGATATTTCTCGTTTCCTTTGAGGATCAAAGATCTGCCGCCGGTTTCAAGATTATATTTATAATAGTTACGCGGTCGGAATGCGGCGAAGGGATCAACGCCACCGGCACTTGCATTAATATTCCGCTCTTGCACGATTATGTTGCCCGGTTCTTTGGGCAATGTAGTAACCAAACTATAGGTACCATCAGCATTGGCGAACTTGTTCTTTTCAAGATTGTACGAGAATGCCAGATATTCGCGAACATCATCTTCAGGGCCGGTAACCTTGCTCCGTACAACATCCCAAGCAGAACCAAAAATATGTTTGTCTGAAACCCAACGGGCGGTGATGAATTCCATCTTATCGCCTTTCAGCCTTTTTGCAGGCTTGGAAAAATCGCTGGTACTGTAAATTTCGAGCACATTCTCGCCCATATTTCCGCCTTCCATTTTCAGGATGAGCAGATGTTTTCCGTCGGGTGAAACCTCAACCGCGCTCACCGCATCGCGTTGCGCCCAAACTTCAATTGGAATGGGAGTCGGGTTAACGGTGTTAATCTGTGTGTCAGCACCCGTGACAACAATCGTTTCTGACGCAAACAAGGGTGAGGCAAACGAAAGTGACAAAAAGCTCGATCCCAGAGCGAGCAAGGAAAGTTTTTGATTTTTCATGATGTGACAATCCAGAATGAAATTACTGTTGCGACCATAGCATAAAGCGGCCCCACAGCAAATCTGTGAGGCCGCTTTATTAACATTCCAAACGGTTGAAAGAAATCAGAATTTCTTCTCGACCGACATGAAGAATTCCCGGCCGTTATAATCATAGCCGTTGCCGATTGCGGTATTTGCAATGGCAAAGACTTCGTTGCTGTCAACCAGCGGCGGCGCGCGATCGAACAGGTTGGTGATACCCGCACGAAGCGTCCATGAGTCATCGCGATAACGAACGGCCACGGTGTGTGAAGTATTTGCCTGCAAAGCCTACGTCGCGGCAGTAGATACCGTCACCCGGGACATTAGCTGTACCAGCACCAAGGCAGGTGTCGCCCACAAATCCGGTTGCTGTGCCATCCGGACCAATACCAAATGCGCTGGATAGCGGATCGATACCATCAGCCTGTTGTTCAACGGGGCCGATGTAGTTAGTCTGCCAAGTGAAGCGGAACTTGTCGATATCGGCGGTAAACGTCAACTGACCTGTCCACTTCGGCAGGCCGAATTCACCGACATCTTCGTCAAGCGTACCAACACCATTGTCGTCAATAAACAAGGTGCTGCGTTCGATCAGATGATTGGCACGCACATCAAGGCCGAAATCGACATTCGTACCGAACATGCGAACTTCCTTGCCGAAGTTGGCGTTGATGTCGATACCGCGGACAGATTCCCGATTAAGGTTGATAAAACCTGCGGCAATATCGGTCACCAGGAAGCGGTTAGCCTGAACGTTGCTTGCTGTGATGCGGTCACAGAATTGGCTACGAATTCCATCCTGTCGCGTGTAGCAATCGTTCAAGATGAACTGCGCAGAAGGTTCGGTAATCGCACCCTTTACCTTAATGTCGAAATAGCTTGCTGCCAAGCTGACATCAAATCCGTCACCAAAGGTCTGCTCAAAAGCAAAACCTGCGGTAATGGCACGCGACGTTTCTTCATTCAGATCAAGACTACCACCACTGGTGATTTCCGTGCTGGATGTTTGGATCGTATTGCCAACAGTCGGATCGACACCAACGCGAGTCGGATCGCGGCCCTCTGCGCGGCAATTCGCAAGAGTAGTTGCTTCGCGCGTATCATTAGCCGCTACATAACCTGTCAGAGGGTTGTAAGCAGCGTCAGGAACAGCGCAGGGATCAAATAGCGTGTTGAAACCAGATTGACCGGCGAGGAAGTTTTCACGCAGGTTCGGCGCACGGAACGACGTACCATAGCTGAACTTGAACGATAGCGGATCGAAAGGACGCCACAGGCCCTTAATCGAATAGGTTCCAGCAGAGCCATAATACTTCTCGTCAGTATAACGACCAGAAATGTTCAGCGTCAATTCGCGGACCAATTCCTCGTCAGCTTTCAAAGGAATACTCAATTCACCGAAGACTTCCTTGATATCTTTGCTGCCAACGGCACCGCTGTCACCAAAGAAGCCAAAGAACAGACCGTTCGACGCAACGTCTGAAGGAGCCGACTTGATCGTATCCTTCCGATATTCGGCACCAACACCAAATGTCACGTCACCAGCTGGCAGAGTGAAAAGGCTGCCGCCAGCAAAGGCGTTGATCAAGAGCTGTTCATAGGTGGTCTTGAAGCTGCGGACTCCGAACAGATAATTGCGTTCAGCGGCAGTAGCAAAGTCACCAATAGGGGCACCCAGCAGGCTGGGGGCAAACACGTTGACTGGAACACAGCCCGCAGTCAAATCCGACATTGCGGCTCCGGGATTGGACAAACCAGCTGCACTGCAAGGAGCCGCCAAAACCGGACCACCGAACACACCGCCGGTTGACAATTCATTGTCATAATCATCCGCAATGCCGTCGCCGTTGTTGTCGAAAACACCGTCACCGTCATAATCGGCTGTGGGATCGAGACCCAAAGCAAATGCTAGTTTGTCCTCGCGGATTCCGTAACGCTTGGATTTACCGATTGCCTTTGAATATACGCCAGCGATTTCAAAATCCCAAGTCGATCCGATGAAAGGCAAATCACCCTTTACACCCAGAACGCCACGATATTGTTCCTGCTTGACATCAAAGTTGTTGCGATCGCCCACAACCGACACGATTGGCTGAACCGGAAGGTCAAACCCAGTCGAAAGATTCCGGTGGGCCCATTGCAATATTCTGAGCCCGGCGACAATCAACGCCGCCAACCGCAAAACGGTTGCAGGGATTGAATGCGTTGGTTGCAGGAACCATCGGGAAAAGCTGAGGTGTTCCAGTATTATCAGCTCGCAGTCTTGCGTTGCTGTAGCTCAATTCAAAGAAAGGCGTGATATTGGCTGCACCTTCAAAGGTATATTCGCCAAACGCCATAACGTTGATCAGCTTCGCTTGGCTTTGAAATACCTGTTCCTGATTGCAACCATTGGTGTTTACGTCTTGGAAATCGACATCGCGCAGGCCGTCTCCGTTGCGGTCAAGTTCAACACCTCGGCATGTGTTTTCATTGAAATGCGGAATGCCCGTATTGCCTGCGCCCGGCGTATAGTAAACCGAACCATAAGTTGCGTTCGGAATAAAAATACGATCACTCAGGCCGCCAACCTTACATTCATTGTCAGATACCCGAACTCCAGGAGTCCGGTTACGAACAAGCGCGTTGTCGGCAAGGCCCAACGTTCGAATATTGCCGTTCTGATCGATTTCATAGTGTTTGTCGCAGCCACGAAGGAAGTCGCGGTCATTGAGGCGAATATAATCCTGATAGGAATATTCTGCACCGATACCGAAGAACCCACGGTCATTGTTGACACCCCATGTGCCGCTAACCTGATAATCGTCGCCACCACCTTGCGGATTGATATCGCCACTGGCAAAAAGTGTCAGACCGTCGAAATTCTTTTTCATAATAACGTTGGCAACGCCAGCGACGGCGTCTGAACCGTAGATCGACGAAGCGCCGTCAGTCAAAAGCTCGACACGATCAATTAACGAAGACGGAAGAAGATTGATCGAAGGGTTTGTAGGCGCACCTTCAGCACCCGCAGGAGCCATGCGGCGACCATTGATCAAGATGAGAACACGGTCCGCACCCAAGCCGCGCAGATTAAGGGTTTTCGAACCGGGGCCGTTGTCCAATACGAAGCCGCTAAAGGTCGCGTCAATCTGTTGACCCGATGCAGCTTCCGAACGCTGCAAAATGGTAGCAGCATCAAAAAGGCCGGTGTCTTGCGAATCGCTGTTCGTGATCACCTGTAGCGGCGAGATGCTGCTGAACGTATTTTGCTTCAGGCGCGAACCCGTAACAACGATACCGCCGGTATTTGCTGCTGTCTCTGCCTTTTCCTCTTCAGGAACGGCGACTTCTTCTGCAGTTTTTTCTTCGGGCTCAGTTTGAGCGAACGCAGGCGAAGCAATGCTCAGCGCCAGGCTGATCGACGAGCCGGCGATCATCAATGCACGTTTTTTCATAGAAGTTTCCCCAGTTATCTATTTTGTCATAAAATGACAGATGAAAGACGGTTAGGCGATTGCAGAGCAGGATTTCAAGTGCTGCCTTGCAATATGGTCGCATTCCTTCAATCTGTTGCAATCGGGCAACTATGAACAGCCGTTCATGCTTAGAGAATTACAAAATCCTGTCATTTTGAGCAATTATCCACGCTCAACGGAATTGGATAGCTTGGATATTAGCTCCAAACCCGATCAGCCCGGCTACCGATTCCCGTCAATAATTCATATTGCGAGGTTCCAGTCGCGTAGGATGCTTCGTGTAATTCGAAGCCGATATCGATCCAATCGCCCTCCGCTACATCCTGAACGTGGGTGATATCAACCGTCACGAGGTCCATCGACACGCGACCCAACACCGGATGCTTCTCGCCGCCGATCTCGACATAACCAATTGCCGAAAATGCTCGGAAGTAGCCGTCGGCATAACCGATCGCGAGGGTTGCAATCCTTTTCGAGCCTGTAGTTCTATAGGTGGCGTTATAGCCAATCGGCGCACCCGCTTCATGCTCGCGGATTTGCAACACACGCGCCGAAGGAAACACCACTTGCCGGATGTTCCCAGCCAGTTCCGCGCGGGCGATACCTCCATACAGGCTCAATCCCGGACGGGTCAGGTCGAAATGAAAGTCTTTGCCTAGGACTATGCCGGCGCTGTTGGCAAAGCTGCGGCGGCGGCAGGCTATTCCCGTGCTCATATCCGTGAACAATCGCAATTGTGCGTCGTTCTGCGGGACGTCTTCGTCGGCGGAGGCCAGATGGCTGCAAAGCATATCGATATCCAGACCGTTGAACAAATCCGATGAAATCTGCCCGGGGCCAATGCCCAAGCGATTGATACCGCTGTCGAGCATGACATGACAGCGCCCTCCCCCGATGTCTTCCAATGCTCGATCTGTAGGGGGGTGTTCAGCACTGGAACAGCATCCAGCGCGCGGATTGCCGGAATATCCTGCAGCTGGATGCCATTTAGCACCGCGATATTTTGTGCGGGAATGACTTTTGAAAGCGCGACGGCTTCGGACCAGTGCGCGACAAAGAAATCCCGACACCCTGCCTCCCATAGTCGGCGGGAAACTTCGCTAGCACCGACACCATAACCATCGGCCTTTACCGCTGCTCCTGTAGCACCGGAACCGCTCAGCTTGGATAGCGTGCGCCAATTTGCAACCAGCGCCTCGCCGTCGAGCCTCAGGCGCAGAGGAGCAGCGAACGCCTCGCTATTCTCAATCATCGGCAAAATCGGTCGGCATTCCGCCCTTCAGTCCCCAAGCGGCAACGACTAGCGCGACCGCAACCACGGCCATTGTGTACCACAGTCCCGAATAGGGATTACCTGTTGTTGCGACGATATAGCTCGCGATAAAAGGCAGGAAGCCGCCAAAATAGCCCGTACCTATATGATAGGGAATCGACATCGAGCTGTAGCGCACGCGGGGCGGGAACATCTCTGACAATAACGCTGCGACCGGCCCATAGGTCGCGCCGGACAAGGCGCAGAGGCCAAGCAGCGCAAGCATGATCAATGCGATATTGCCCGCAGGTGGTATTTGCTTGGCAAAGTCATAATCCGCCGCTTCCAGTCCCTTCTGGACGTTTTCAGGATCCAGAGTTTCAGAACCCGCCTTCACGATGACCCAGTCGGTCGGAGCGCCAACGGGCATTTCGTTCCCACGGCTATAGCTCACGCCCAATTGCGAGAGCTGTCCAAGCACTGCTCCGCACGCGCCCAATTGTTTTTTGGCGAACGGATCAAAATCGCAAAGATCACCCGACACCGTCACTGGTGCGCGTTCTGCCGCCAGTGCCAGGCCGGGATTGGCAGCGGACCCCATCAGCCAGAACAGCGGGAATAGCGTGAGCAACGTCAGCGCATAACCCCAGACAATAGGCAGCTTGCGGCCAAGGCGGTCGGACATTTTTCCGAACCAGATGAAAAAAATCATCCCGACAAAAGCCGACACGCCCACTATGATTTCGGCGGCGGTATCATCGACGCGCATTGGCCCTTTAAGGAAAGATAGGCCGGAGAACATAGCGGTGTACCATATCACGGTCAGTCCGGCCGCAACGCCGAAAAGCGCAATGAAGATGCGGCGTTTGTTCTTAGGGTAAGTGAAACTTTCGACAAACGGATTGCCGGCGATTTCGCCTTCGGCCTTCATTGCTTCAAACACCGGGCTTTCCGACAGTTTCAATCGCATCCACAGCGAAATTGCGAGCAGGGCAAGCGAAAGCAGGAAAGGCACGCGCCAGCCCCATTCATTCCATATCGCATCGGAAAACACGGCCTTGCAGCCTAGCACAACGACCAGACTGAGGACAAAGCCGCCAACAACGCTGGCTTGTATGAAACTGGTAAAAAAGCCGCGTTTTTGCGGAGGGGAATGTTCGGAGACATAAATCGCCGCGCCGCCATATTCGCCCCCCAACGCCAGGCCTTGCAGCACGCGAAGGAAAATCACCAATATCGGCGCGGCCATACCAATCGAGGCAGCCGACGGGATGAGTCCCACCCCGGCGGTCGCGATACCCATCAGTGTAACAGTGACCAGAAAGGTGTATTTGCGCCCCAATTTATCGCCCAAATAGCCGAACAAGATCGCCCCCAAAGGCCGGAAACCAAAGCCAACTGCAAAGCCCGCCCATACCAGCAGAGTCTCAAGCGTCGCATTGCCGCTGGGGAAGAAGGTTTTTCCAATGATTGCGGCAAGCGTTCCATAGATGAAGAAATCATACCATTCGAAAACAGTCCCTGCCGATGAAGCGGCAATGACCAACCGAATTTCTTTCGCACTTGGCTCTCGCTCAGCCTTTGCCGATGCCATCGCTATTCCTTCCCCGCGAAAATGTCTCGGACGTGTCTTAGTGCGAATGATGCAGCATTCAAGCCACCAGTTGCCAAGTCCCCATAGGCGGTTTAGCCAAGGTCGATAGTTTGCGGAGGAGAGACCGGCATGCTGACCAAGGGCGATGAATATCCAATCCACCAGACACCTGAACCCATTGCCTTTTCGGGGACTGACCGGAATTTCTATGACCGCTATTTTTTCTGCGCTTACCTGCCCGATGGCAGCGGATATTGTGCAGCGGCATTTGGCGTTTATCCACATCTAAACATTGCCGATGCCCATTTCTCGGTGATTCGTGATGGCATACAGCATTGCGTTCATGCCTCGCGTGCACTGGGCTTTGAACGGATGGATATCCAGTGCGGACCGATAAAGATCGAAGTCGTCGAGGCATTGAAATCGATCCGCTTGATTGTTGAGAACCATGAAGGCGTCGCTGCAGAATTGGTCTTTGAAGGACGCTCTGCACCGGTGCAGGAACCACGCTTCACCCGACGGATAGTGACGCGGCTCTTCATGGACCTGACACGCTTCACGGTGAATTGTCGTGTCAGCGGCTGGGTGGAGGTCGATGGCAAGCGTCAGGACTATACCGGCGCACTGGGCACGCGTGACCGCAGCTGGGGCGTCCGTCAAATCGGTGCCGCCGATGCCCAGCCAATTGTTCCAGCGGTATTGCCGCAATTCTACTGGTTATGGGCTCCAACCAATTTTCCAAACCTGTCGCTTTACGCGCATGTCAACGAGGATGCGACCGGAGCGCCGTGGAATCGGCGTGCCAGTCTGGTAATGGACGGCGCTGATCAGGATCAGACAATCCATCTGGTTGATGACCGGTTCAGCATCGATTGGCAAAGCGGCAAACGCCATGCTTCCGCTGCGACGCTTGCGGTGCGCGATGCGGAAGGTCGTGACCATCAGGTACAATGGACACCCATCGATCTCTTCATGATGAAGGGTATTGGCTATGGCCATCCATCGTGGGTGCATGGCGGCTATAAGGGTGAGTTGGTCGTCGAGCGTGAGGATTTTCGCCCGTCTGACCTAGATCCGCTCGAAATTCACAATCTCCACATCCAGCATGTTGCAAAGGCGCGGCATGAAGGCGGCGGCCTAGCATCGGATGGCATTGGCCTGGTCGAGCAATTGGTGATCGGACCGCACACACCAAGCGGATTTGCCGCAATCAACGATGGTGCGAAATGACGCAACTGCCGGTTTTGACGCTGGAAGAAATCACCGCCGACTGGTTGTCCGAGATTTTGCAAGCTCGGGTTGTTTCAGTCACGGCAACGCCCATAGGCACCGGGCAGGTCGGCGCGACCTATAGGCTGACACTGGATTATGGATCGGGTTCGGGTCCAAGCACACTGGTCATCAAATTGCCGTCAAACGATCCGTTGAGCCGCGCGACGGGCAAGTCGCACATGACCTATATCCGTGAAAGCCGTTTTTATCAGCTTTTCGCCGGACGAAAGCCTATGGCCGTTCCAAGCCATCTGTACATTGCCTTTGACGAAGACAGCCACGCCTTCACGCTGCTGATGCACGATCTGCCACAACACCGTGCAGGCAACCAGTTGGTTGCGGCAACACTGCGTGAGGCCGCATTGGCAATGGAGGCCGCTGCCACTTTCCATGCAGGCTGGTGGGGCGATCCGATGCTGGATAAGCTCGATTGGCTCAGCGGAACACGCGCGGTGCCGCCCCAACTCGATATAGAAGCAATCTATGCCATGTTTTGGCCTGCTTTCTGCGACCGCTACGGCGAACGCGTAACCGAAAATATGCGCACCGTCGGCGAAGCCTTTGTCGGCCGGATCAACCAATGGTCAGAAAGCCGCACCGGCGAACGCTGCCTGACCCACAATGATTTCCGCCCCGACAACATGCTCTATCATCTTGATGATCCGGCGAAACCGATCGTCATTGTTGACTGGCAAACAGTTGGAGTAGGGACAGGTGCAGGCGATATAGCTTATTATCTCGGCACCGCGCTCGATCCCGAAACGCGCAAGGTGCAGGAAAGAGCTTTGTTCGATATCTATCTCGATAGCCTGAAAGCAAACGGCGTCACTAATCTGGGTATCGCAACCGCATGGGACGATTATCGCCGCTCTGCCATTGCAGGCTTCCTCATGGGAGTGACGGCGTCAATGGTGGTCGGCCAGACCGATCGTGGCGACACGATGTTCCTGGCCATGCGAACGATCAGCAGCAATGGTGCTTGACCACCGCGACCTTGCGATACCTTCTTAGTAAAGCAGATAAGGCTTTCGTGCTTCGATCCAGGCAGCTTCGTCTGGAAGCGTCAGAGCATCCAGATCGGCAGGTGTTGATTCCGGGTCATCCACCCATTCGCGCAACAACGGACCGCCGTTGATTACATCAATCGCAAGCACATCGTCGGTATATTCATATTTGAACTCAAGCCCGCGCCAGATTGGATATTCCGGGTACAGCAGACGAATCGCCTTGAAGGCCAGTGCCTGCAACCGCCACGGCTTGAATGCCTCATGGTCATAGGCCGCGCCCTCGGCATGGATATGGACGCCATGACAGGCTGTGCCCGCATGTTTGTGAAAAGTGGGCTCAAACCAGATTTCGCGCAGCGTACAGCCGTCCAGCCATTGCGGTGCAAACGCCCGCATTTTGGCAATCACAGCGCGGGCATCAATGTCGGGCGCGCCAAAGATTTCGAGCGGGCGGGTCGTCCCCCTACCCTCGCTGAGCGTCGCACCTTCGAGCATGACAGTCCCGGCATAGGCGCGTGCCATATTCAAATTGGGCGCATTGGGGCTGGGGTTAATCCAGACGCGGTCATCAAGCGGCCAGCCATATCCGGGCGCGGCATCGGGCGCATAGCTCGACATTTCGATAACGCGGTAGTCAACATCGAGTTTATAATGGTCGACAAACCAGTGACCGAGTTCACCCAAGGTCAGCCCATGGCGCATAGGTATTGGACCTGCCCCGACAAAACTCTCCCATCCTTCACGCAATGTGAGCCCCTCGACCGGGCGGCCGGCAGGATTGGGACGGTCCAGCACCCAAACCGATTTGCCATGCTTGGCGGCTTCTTCGAGCACATAGAGCAAGGTGGTAATGAAGGTGTAGATGCGGCAGCCCAAATCCTGCAGATCGACCAGCACAACATCGAAAGCGCTCATCATCTGTCCCGAGGGACGGCGCACCTCGCCATAAAGGCTGAACATCGGGATGTTGTAGATGGGGTCAGTGAAATCTTCCGACTCCACCATATTATCCTGCTTGTCGCCCCTTATCCCGTGCTGTGGTCCAAAGGCGGCTGAGATGTTCAGATCACCCAACGCAACGAGCGCATCAAGCGAATGGGTCAGATCTGCGGTCACCGATGCCGGATGCGCAACCAACGCAACGCGTTTTCCCAACAGCGGCTTGCGCAGTTCCGCGTCTGCCAACAGGCGATCAATTCCAAATGCAATCATGGTCGCGCTGGTGCCGTAACTGACAGAACAAAGCAATCGGGATGATGAAAATCCGGCTTCTCAATCGCATGTTTCACGGCCCAATAGCCCAGCTTTCCATCGCTTGATTCGATAACAGCCGTCAGGTTTGCTTCAAGCGAGATCCCCACCCAATTTGGCGGCAGTGTCACGTTTGTCTCAACCGAAAACCAATAGTCCCCGAAATCCATATGAATCGCTGGCGCTTCCTCAATCGGCAAATTGCTAACGCAATTGCGGTAATCGCTAAAATGATAAGCAGCCCAGCGCGATGAGGGTGAGAAATTAAACTCGATATATCCGGGTTTCCCTGCTCGGCGCACAAACAGCTCGAAACAGGTGGTTTTCCAAAGGTCATCGGTGCGTTCAGGAGGAGCATCATCGGGCAGAAATACATCCTCTGCCGCAATATCGACGATGTATTGCACCCAAAGGCCGCCTTCGTCGGTAGCCTCCACCCTGGCTTCAAACTGCCGTACGGCGCCGCGATCTGTTTCGCCAAATGGATGGAGCGTCATCATATTGTTCATCGCTGCTACAACTGCTAGGCGCGACGCGCTATGACAAGCTATAAATCCGATTTGCTGCGCCTTCTCGATGAACGAGGCTATATCCACCAGATGACCGACGCTGATGGGCTTGATGCCCTTGCGCAAAAGCAGGTGGTGCCGGGTTATATCGGATTTGATGCGACGGCACCGTCGCTGCATGTCGGCAATCTGGTGTCGATCATGCTGCTACGCCGCTTGCAACAGGCCGGGCACAAACCGGTGGTGGTGATGGGGGTGGCACGACGCGCATTGGCGATCCAACCGGCAAGGATGAAGTGCGTAAAATGCTCAGCGACGATGCGATTGAAGCCAACATTGCTTCAATCCGCCGCGCCTTCGAACAATTTTTGACCTTCGGCGATGGCCCGACCGACGCAGTCATGGTCAACAACCATGATTGGCTGGGCAAGATTGGCTATATCGAAATGCTGCAAAAGGTCGGCACGCATTTCACTGTCAACCGCATGCTGAGTTTTGATTCGGTCAAATTGCGGCTGGAACGCGAACAGCCGATGACCTTCCTCGAATTTAACTACATGATCCTGCAAGGCTATGACTTCCGCCATCTGAGCGATACCATGGGCGTTCGCCTGCAAATGGGCGGGTCAGACCAATGGGGCAATATCGTCAACGGTGTCGAACTGTCGCGCCGCATGGATGGGGTCGAGGTTTTTGGCCTGACCACGCCATTGATCACCAAGGCTGATGGCAGCAAGATGGGTAAATCTGTGTCGGGTGCGATTTGGCTGAATGCTGATGCGCTCAATCCCTATGATTATTGGCAATTCTGGCGGAACACGCAGGATGCCGATGTCGGAAAGTTTCTGCGGTTGTTCACTGATATCGATCTTGCTGAAATCGAAAGACTCGAGGGATTGCAGGGCGCGGATATCAACGAGGCGAAGAAAGTTCTCGCCGATGCCGCAACGACGATGGCGCATGGCGAACAGGCAGCGGTTGATGCCGCCGAAACCGCGCGCAAAACCTTTGAGCAAGGCGGCGCTGGCGATCAATTGCCCACGCACACATCAAATGGGCCGATTGCACTCTTGGACGCCATGCTGGCACTCGGACTTGTTGCCTCAAAAGGTGAGGCACGGCGTTTGATTGCAGGCGGTGGAGCGCGCATTGATGGGGTCGCAGTGGATAGCGATGCGGTTATCATTGAACCTGCGGGCCAACCTGTTCGGCTATCGGCAGGTAAAAAGAAACATGGCCTGCTGCACTTTGGCTAATACGCTCGTTCGGGTGATTTACCAAATATTTGTAAAAGTCTGTCAAAAGCGAAAATGCGATCCCTTATGGGTAAAGGACAGGCTTGTTTATGGCGCAAAATGCCGCTGAACCGATTTATGATATGCGCCGCGCTGCAAGGCACCGCGCGGATTATGCGACGATTGCGGAAAGCCGTCGGCATGGGGACAATCGCATCCACATTTCGAATATCTCGGCGCATGGCTTCATGATCGACAATAATGAAGTTTTCGAACATGGCGACCGCATCGAAATGCGCCTGCCGGTGGTCGGCCGTATTGATGCGCACCTGATCTGGACTGTGGATGGTCGCGCGGGATTCCAGTTCGAACGCGTCATCCGTCTGCCCGATTTTCTGGCCCTGATCGACGCTGTGGGCGCTAAGCTGCGCTAACCGCCCCTGAGCGTCGCCACACCAGCGTCGCGCTCAAACAAATATAACGCAATTCTTGCCGCTGAACCGCGCGGGCTATCGAGCCCGCCGTCGCGTTCCAACAACAGGCGCGCATCAGCAGACGCGGCTCCGATTAGCTCGCGCACCTGTTCGTTGGTTGCAACGCGGAAGGGCGTTTCGCCCGATTGCCGCGTCCCCAGTAATTCGCCAGCACCGCGCAACTTCAAATCCTCTTCGGCAATACGGAATCCATCATTGGTTTCACGCATCAGCGCCAGTCGCGCGCGCGCAGTTTCGCTGACGCTTTCGCCGCGCACCAATATACAAACTGATTGTTCGGTGCCCCTTCCCACTCGTCCGCGCAACTGATGCAATTGTGCTAAGCCAAAGCGGTCAGCAGCCTCGATAATCATCAAGCTGGCATTAGGGACATCGACCCCGACTTCGATCACCGTGGTCGCTACAAGCAACCGCGTCTTTCCGCTGGAAAAGGCCTCCATCACGGCATCTTTTTCAGGCCCCTTCATCCTTCCGTGGATCACAGCCACTTGATCGCCAAAGCGAAGCTTCAGTTCGGCGGCGCGTTGCTCGGCGGCCGCCAAATCGCTGACTTCGCTTTCTTCGACCAGCGGACAAACCCAATAAGCTTGCTTGCCGCTCGCCAGATGACGGGCAACGCCATCGATCAATTCGGGCAGCCGGCCTTGTGACAACACCCTTGTGTCCACTGGCGTTCGCCCCGGAGGCATTTCGTCGATCTGCGACACGTCCATTTCGCCATAGGCCGCAAGGGCCAGGGTTCGTGGAATAGGCGTCGCGGTCATCACCAACAGGTGCGGAACGCCACTGCCCTTTTTTGACAGCATCAACCGTTGCGACACGCCAAAGCGGTGCTGTTCATCAATAACCGCCAGCGCCAGTGCCTTATAGGTCACTGCCTCTTGAAAAATAGCATGCGTGCCGACCAAGATGTCGATCGAACCATCCGCCAGACCCATCAGCACCGATTCGCGCACTCGGCCTTTGTCACGTCCGGTGAGGATCGCAACGTTGACCGGCAATCCAGAGAGAGAGGCTTGTAGATTGGCGAAATGTTGGCGCGCCAAAATTTCGGTCGGGGCGAGCAAAGCGCCCTGAAATCCGGCCTCTACTGCGCGCAATAAAGCGTACAATGCGACCATGGTTTTCCCCGACCCAACATCGCCCTGCAAGAGGCGCAGCATCGGGCGGGGCTGGATCAAATCGCCCTCAATCTCGCCAATCACCCTTTTCTGAGCGCCAGTAAGATCAAAAGGCATCCGCAACTGGCCGGTAAGCCGCCCATCGCCCTGCACCGGCGTGCCGCGCCTTTTGTCCATCGCCGCGCGCACGAGTCGCATCGCCAACTGATTTGCGAACAATTCATCATAGGCGAGCCGATCCCGGACCTCCGCACTGTCTTTGCAGTGTACAGCCGACAGTGCCTCGCGCCATCCCAACCATTTACGCTGTTCGAGCAAGCTTGGTTCGATCCATTCGGGCAATTCGGGTAGCCGCTCGACCGCCTGCACCACCAATTGCCCCAACCGGCCATTGGTCAAACCTTCGGACAAAGGATAGACCGGTTCGATGGCCGCCGGCGCATGGCCATGCCCGGGTTCGGCAACATGGTCAGGATGCACGATTTGCAACGTGTCGCCATAGCGTTCGAGCTTTCCCGAAACGATCCGGGTTGCGCCCATTGGCAATTGTTTACGCGCCCATGCCCCGTTGCGCCCGAAATAGGTCAGGGCAACATATTGCCCCTCTGTATCGGCTCCATAAATCCGCGTTGGTGCCCGCGCGCTGCCACCGCTGCGTTGATCGACAATGGTCAGGGTAACGATGATATTCTGACCTACATCGGCCTCATCAACCCGCGAAACCGTTTTGCGATAGGTCCAGTTAGCCGGGAAATGATAGGCAAGATCCTTGACCCGCTCCAGCCCCAAACGGTCGAGCGGCTTGGCCAGACCCGGCCCGACGCCCTTTAGCGACGACACTTCGGCAAATAACGGATTGAGAATATCGGGCCGCATGACTAGGGCCGTTATAGCGCGGCATGTCCGCTTATCCACGATATTCGAAAAGCTCAGTTTATGGATCGCGAAGCCTATTTGCGCAAATTGCACTTTCGTGCGCACCACCGTGGCACACGCGAAGCCGACGCCATTGTCGGCGGCTTCTTTGATGTTGCGCATAAACGATGGGGCGAAGCCGATTTCGCCTGGTTTGAAGCTCTACTTGAGGAGCAGGATGTCGATATCATGGGTTGGGCATTGGGAACGATCCCGATTCCGGAACAATGGCTTGGACCGATGATGTCAGAAATGGCGAAGCTGGATTTTGTGAAATTACCGGCCGGACTCACGTCTGCCGATTGAACGCCAAAGTGCCCGACCTTCAACAGATCATCAAAGCGCAGCGATCGCTGACGCTGTCTTCGATACCGGCGGGTTTCGAACCATTGCTGCTCGCCGACCTTGCGCGCGCGGCCAAGCGGCGGACGGTGTTCATTGCGTCCGATGATACAGCGCTGCGCGCGCTCGCCGATACCATACCTTTTTTCGCACCGGAGCTGGAAATCCTGCAATTCCCGTCGTGGGATTGCCTCCCCTACGACCGGGCTTCGCCGTCGGTTCCAATAACCAGCCAGCGTATGGCGACGCTCAATGCCCTGCAGAAACCGGGGCAAGGCAAGCAATTGCTGCTGACGACAATCGGTGCGGTACTACAACGTGTCATCACCCCGTTCCGCATCCGTCAGACCGGCGCGATGCTCGCTTCTGGCGTATCGATCAGCCGCGAAAAGCTCGCCGCACTGTTGCAAGCCAATGGCTATTTCCGCGTCGATACTGTTGCCGAGGCAGGCGAATATGCGATACGCGGCAGTCTTGTCGATTTAATGCCCGCAGGAAGCGAAAGCGGGTTGAGGCTCGATTTTTTCGGCGACGAGATTGAAACAATCCGCGTTTTCGATCCTCACCATCAGCGCAGCGCAGGCACGATCAAGGAGTTCGGGCTGCTGCCTGCGGTCGAGACACTGATGGACGAAGACGCCATCCGCCGTTTTCGCACCAACTATCGCGAATTGCATGGCACTACCGCGACCGGTGATCCGCTCTATCAGGCGGTGTCAGACGGTAGGCGCTTGTCAGGGATGGATCACTGGCTGCCTCTTTTCGAGGAGCGGCTGGCGACGCTGTTCGACCATGTTGGCGATGATGCCTTGATTCTGCGCGATGCGGGTACGGTCGCCGCAGCCGAGCAGCGGTACGATTCGATCATCGACTATCACGCCAATCGGGAAAAAGCGCAGACCAGCGAGCCCGGCAGTTATCGCCCGCTGGCGCCAGATGCGCTTTATCTGACTGCGGATGAACTGGAGCAACATTTCGCCGACAGCGCCGCGCATCTTGTCACGCCTTTTGCTGCGCCAGTTTCGGACAATATAGTCGATTTTGGCATATCCGCGGGCCGCGACTTTGCACCCGAACGCGCACGCAAAGACAATGTCTATGAGGCTGTTGGTAAGTATCTGAAAGCCGAAATCAAGGCCGGTCGCAAAGCCGTAATCGCCAGCTATTCGGCTGGCGCGCGCGACCGGTTACACGGTCTTCTTGCCGATCATGGTGCACCAAAACTGACCTTTGTCGAGGGATGGCAACAGGCGCTGGGCACTGCAGCCTCTGGCAAGGCCGCAATGGTCGTGCTGCCGCTCGACCACGGCTTCGCCTCTCCCGATGTCGTCGTGCTGTCCGAACAGGATATATTGGGCGACCGCCTTGTCCGTCGTCGCCGATCGAAGAAAAGTGCGGAAGCCTTTCTCGCCGAAATGGCAGTGCTTCAGGTGGGCGATTATGTCGTCCATATCGAACATGGCATTGGCCGCTATGAAGGCTTGGCCTCTATCCCCGTTGGCCAAAGCCCGCACGACTGTGTGTCCTTGTCCTATGCGGGTGGCGACAAGCTGTATGTACCGGTTGAAAATATCGACGTGCTGTCGCGCTATGGCGCGAATGACGGCAATGTCACGCTTGATCGTCTGGGTGGCGAAGCATGGCAACGGCGCAAAGCGAAGCTGAAGGAACGCATTACTGCAATTGCGCATGAATTGATCCGGACAGCCGCCGAACGCGCTTTGCGACCCGGTGTAACGATGGAGCTCGATTCACACGCATACGCTGCCTTTGCCGACCGGTTCCCCTATGCCGAAACCGAGGATCAGGAACGCGTCATTGCCGAAGTGCTGGAAGATCTTGCAAGTGGCCAGCCGATGGACCGACTGGTTTGCGGTGATGTTGGATTTGGCAAAACCGAGGTTGCAATGCGCGCGGCCTTTGCTGCGGCAATGACCGGCCATCAGGTTGCGGTGATCGCACCAACGACCTTGCTCGCGCGCCAACATTATACCAATTTCACCGAACGCTTTGCCGATACGCCATTGAAGGTCGGGCGGCTGTCGCGGCTTGTCCCTGCTGGTGAAGCAACGAAGACGCGGGACGGATTGGCAGACGGAACTGTCGACATCGTCGTCGGCACGCATGCAGTGCTCGCCAAATCGCTGAAATTCAAACGTCTCGGGCTGGTGGTGGTCGACGAGGAACAGCGCTTTGGTGTGACTCACAAGGAGCAGTTGAAGGCGCTGAAAAGCGACGTTCACATGCTGACGCTGACGGCAACACCCATTCCGCGCACGCTGCAAATGGCGATGTCGGGGTTGCGCGACCTATCAGTAATCCAGACGCCTCCAGTCGACCGGTTAGCGGTCAGAACCTATGTGATGCCGTGGGACGAAGTTGTGGTCCGCGAAGCATTGCTGCGCGAACATTATCGCGGCGGGCAGAGCTTTTCGTCGCTCCACGCATCGCCGATTTGCCCGAAATCGAGGACTATCTGCGCGAACAAGTGCCCGAAGTAAAATTCGTCACCGCGCATGGCCAGATGGGTGCGGGCGAAATCGAAGAGCGGATGAGCGCCTTTTACGACAAACGCTATGATGTGCTGCTATCGACCACCATTGTCGAAAGCGGACTCGATATTCCTAGCGCCAACACATTGATCATCCACCGTGCTGATCGGTTCGGGCTGGCGCAACTTTACCAATTGCGCGGGCGCGTGGGTCGCTCAAAGACTCGGGCTTATGCTTATCTGACATCGCCTGAGGACCGCTTGCTGGGCGAAGCGGCGGAGAAGCGACTGAAGGTCTTGTCCGATCTCGACAGTCTTGGTGCGGGCTTCCAGCTCGCCAGCCATGACTTGGATATTCGCGGTGCCGGTAATCTCGTGGGCGATGAACAATCCGGGCATATCCGTGAGGTCGGTTTCGAACTGTATCAGTCGATGCTTGAAGACGCGATCCTTGCGCTGCGCGCCGAAGCACATGGCCTTGCCAAACCCCGCGAAAGCTATAGCCCGCAGATCACTATCGATGCGCCGATCATGATCCCTGATGATTATGTACCCGACCTCGCGGTCCGCATGGCGCTTTACCGCCGATTGAACGACCTCGAGGAAGCTGGCGACATTGAAGGTTTTGCCGCCGAAATGACTGACCGCTTTGGTACGATCCCATCGCCCGCACAAAATTTGCTGCGGCTGATCGAAATAAAGCAGAATGCGCTGGTTGCAGGGGTTTCCAAGATCGAGGCAGGACCACGTGGGGCGCTGGTCAGTTTTCATCAGGACAGCCCACCCAATGTCCCGGGTCTGCTCGCCTATGTCGAGAAAATCGGTGCGACCGCCAAATTGCGGCCCGACAGCAAGCTGGTGATCACCCGCAACTGGCCCGACCCAGCGTCAAAACTCAATGGCTGTCTGCAATTGTCTAAGGGGCTTGCGGCACTGGCGCGCAAGGCGGTCTAACCGTTGAGCAGAGCAAAGCGTTCAAAGTCACTTGGCGACAATGGCTTCGACCTTAGGAATCCCTGGAAATAGTCACAGCCTTCTAGCCGCAGCATTTCCAATTCCTCTTCGCGCTCCACCCCTTCGGCAATGATCTTCAGTTCCAATGCCTTGGCCATTGCGATGATGGCGCGCAGCACCACCCGGTCGCGTGAGGCGCCGGTAATTGCGGGTGTCATACCCTTGTCGAGCTTCAGATAATCGAGCGGGAGTGCGGACAAATAGGACAGGACTCGAATAGCCTGTGCCGAAATCGTCAACCGCGATACGAATGCCCTGTGCACGCAATTTGTTGAGTTCGGCGGCAGCCAGATCAATATCGCGTACCAAGCTTTCTTCGGTCAATTCGAGCGTCAGCCGCTTGGCCGAAAATCCTGAATCGCGCAGTATCGCTGCCATGCGGTCGGCATAGCCTTCACCCAATTCCTCAGCACCCAGATTGACCGCAAGTCGCAAATCGGCAAGTCCGCCCGTCCATCGCGAGGCAATGGACACTGCTTCCTGCTGGATCAGCGCCGACAATTCCTCGCGCAAATCGCAACGATCGGCCGATGCAAACAACCGACCTGCACCGACTTCGCCTATTTCGGGATGATGCCAACGTGCGAGCGCCTCCGCACCTGATAGCCTCCCCGATGCCACCTCAAATTGTGGCTGCAACAGGATGATGATCTCGCCTGAAGCAATCGCCGACCGCAGACCTTTGTCGAGTAAGGCAGCCTGTTGTGACCCTCCGCGAATCGCAGGCCCAGCAAAGGAATATTTTCGCCCTTTGCGCGAATAGGCTTGCGCCAGTGCTTCATGCGCACGCTGCAGCAGGTCTGCTCCGGATTCTGCTTCTCCTGCGATAGCGATGCCGACACGTGGGCTGATGTGCAATGGCGCGCTCATACCGCCAAGTTCATCGGACAACAGACTGACAAGCCGTCGAGCAGCGGCTTCCAACTCGGTGGCACTGTGCTCCCCGGCAACGGCAATCAGAAATTCGCGCCCCGGAAGGCGCGCCAAAACCGGTACGGTTGCCAGGCTTTCGCGGAAATAGGTCAATAGCCGGGCGCCGGTTTTGCGGATCACCACATCGCCTGTTTCACGGCCATAGCGTTCGTTGATATGTTTGAGGTCGCGTATTCCGACCAGGAACAATGTTACCGCTCCGTCGCGCCCCTGATCATATTGCGCCACAAATTCGCGCGCCTTGCGGGCGCTCGAAAGTTGCAGCGTAGGGGCGATAGTCACAATACTCATCGATAGTCCCTTAACAGCAAAGTCTTTCGCAACCATTGCCAGCGGACAACAGGACCGATAGGTGTGGCTTATGCGCGATGGTTTCGGACGGACAATAGATTATCTGCGAATATCGGTGACCGACCGGTGCAATTTTCGCTGCCACTATTGCATGCCCGAGCAACAGCGGTTTCTGCCCCGCCGCGAATTGCTCGACTATTCCGAAATCGCGTTGATTGCCGAGCGCTTTATGGATCACGGCGTACGGCGCATCCGCTTAACCGGCGGTGAGCCGCTCGTGCGCCGCGACATTGGCGTGTTGATCGCTCATCTGGGCAAATATGTGACATCAGGTCGGCTGGAAGAATTGACCCTGACGACCAACGGCAGCCTGCTTGCTGACCATGCACAGATGCTGGCAAAGGCCAATGTCCATCGGATCAATGTCAGCCTCGACAGCCTGGATTCGGACCGCTTTGCCAGCATCAGCCGGGGCGGTCGGCTCAAAGAGGTGTTGGCAGGTATTTCCGCCGCCAAAGCCGTTGGTATTGCCATCCGAATCAATATGGTGGCGCTGCGCGATATCAACCAGATGGATCTGTTGCCCGTCGCACAATATTGCGCCGAAAACGACTTCGACCTTGCCCTGATCGAAACCATGCCGCTGGGTGAAGGCGTATCGGGCAGGCAAAATGATTATATCGCGCTCGACGAATTTGTATCGCCGCTCCGTGAGATAGCAAAGTTTATCCCACTCGCGCATCGGACATCTGGTCCTGCGCGCTATTGGCAGGTCGAACCGCTGGGCCTCAGGCTCGGTATGATCACGCCGCTCAGTCAGAATTTCTGTGATAATTGCAACCGCCTTCGCCTGACAACCGACGGCAAAATCTTCATGTGCCTTGGCTCAAACCTGAACGTCGATCTGCGGCAAGCCATCCGCGAGGGGGGCGTTGGAGAAGTCGATAGGTTGCTTGAAACAGCCTTACGCCTAAAGCCCGAAAGGCATGATTTCGAAAACCAGCTGAACGACAGCACATCGCGACTGTCACGCCATATGAATGCGACCGGGGGATAAAATGTTCGAGCGTCTGGCCCTACTTGCGTCACCCGGCGCGCAAGCGCGTGAATCCGAAGCGCTGATGCGTAGCCGCTACAACTTTGTCTCGCTCGACGATGCGCAAGCCGCGATCGTGCTTGGCGGGGATGGGTTCATGTTGCAGGTGTTGCACCGCTTGCTCGAACAAAACCGGAACTTGCCCGTTTACGGGATGAATCGCGGCACAGTCGGATTTTTGATGAACAACTGGCATGCTGATGATTTGCTCATACGACTTGAAAGGCGAAGTCCTTTTCAGTCACCCGCTATGTGCCAAAATCGAGACCGCTGCCGGGCAGAGCTTCACCCTGCCCGCGATCAACGAGGTTTCGCTGCTGCGCGAAACGCGTCAGGCGGCAAAGCTGGAGATCATCGTCAATGGCCGCACGGTGATCGAGGAACTAATTTGCGACGGCGCACTGGTCGCAACGCCTGCTGGTTCGACAGCCTATAATCTCTCGGCCAATGGCCCGATCCTGCCGCTCGATTCGCCACTGCTTGCTTTGACGCCGATAAGCCCATTCAGGCCGCGCCGATGGAAAGGAGCGATTTTGCCGGATCGCTATCTGGTGCGCATCAACATTTTGGAATCGGATAAGCGTCCCGTGAGCGCGGTGGCGGACCAGCGCGAAATCCGCGATATATCCTGGGTCGAGGTGGCCCTGGATCGCAACCGTAACCTGACACTTTTATTCGATCCCGAACATGCGCTTGATGATCGCATAGCGATGGAACAATTTATCACCTGAAGCGTCGAAAGTGCTCTTGCATTTTGTTTGAAGCCGCGCCATAGGCCCGGCTCGCCCGGCAAAACCGGGCTGCTCCTCGGTAGCTCAGTGGCAGAGCAATCGGCTGTTAACCGATCGGTCGGGGGTTCGAATCCCTCCCGGGGAGCCAGTTTTCCTCACATCGAAATCCCCTGCCAAAGCAGCCGCAAAGCGGCGTAGCCGACCAGCAATGCCGTCAGCCTGCGTAGCCATGAAGGCGACAGGATTTTGAGGCCCAACCAACTGCCCAGTTGCCCGCCGATGAACACAGCGGCGACCAGTGGCCAATAGCTTGCAAGAGGTTCCGCAATCGCGCTCCAGCCACCTTTGGCCAACTGTCCAGTCAGGCCGGTGATCGAATTGACCAAGATGTAGAGTGAGGCAAAGGCCGCTATCCGACGCGCTTCTGCCCATCGGATCAAGTGCAGCACCGGCGCCATGAAAATACCTCCGCCAATTCCCGACAAGCCGCCACCAAACCGACCAGCCCAGATAGCGTCAGCACCACCCATTGCGGCAAAGTCCGTTTTGGCAGGCGATCGGTTGGTACCAGCAAAGCCGCCGCTGACAAAAGCAAAGCGCCTCCCAGAATCAGCAGAAATGCCTGCTCCTTCAACGGCACCAATCCACCGACAAAAGCCAAAGGCGCCGACACCAGTAACAGCGGCAGAAAACGTCGCCAAACGATCAGCCGCGCCATAGCAAAACGGAACGAGCCGCCGCTGACCACTACAATATTGCAGGCAAGCGAAATTATCGGGATCAGCCGATGCTCGATCCCCGATAAAGTCAGCAATGCGGTGTAGGACGAACCGCCGCCAAACCCCACCGATGCGTAGATCAGCGCGACCAGACCGAAGAGGATCGGAAGGATCGCGCCCATCACATCACCGCTTTAGAGCGCGCCGTGGCAGTGCTTATATTTCTGCCCGGAACCGCAGGGACAAGGATCGTTGCGGCGAATGTCGGGATTGTCCGCCCATGGATTGCCTTCGGACGGATCAACGGCAACCTGGCGTGCAGGTATGGTCGTCGTGACAAGCCCGGCGGTGCCACCATCCTCATCGTCGCTGTCATCCTCTCCGGTAAACGGATCGAAATGCTGGGTCAGAAAGTCAGGCAGCTCGGGCAAATCGCCATCGGGCATTTGTTGTTCGACGCGAATTCGTTGGTCGCAATCGTCTTGGTAACGCCCTCGCGGATTGCTGCCAGCATGCGTTCAAACAGGCCAAAGCTCTCCTGCTTATATTCGTTGATCGGGTTTTTCTGCGCATAAGCCCGCAGATAGATGACCTGCCGCAGTGCATCGAGCGTCGAAAGATGCTCTTTCCAGTGGTGATCAAGCGTTTGCAGCAAAATCTGCTTTTCGATCTGCTTGAAAATTTCAGGATCAAGCGAAGCGCGCTTTTCTGCAAATTTCGCCGTCATCAACTCTGAAATGCGCGTTTCGACAGTTTCAGGATCGATCGCTTCTTCCTGCAACCAAACATCGATATCGGGCTGAATACCCAGCGTTTCGGCACAGCTTTTCTTCAGGCCTTCAATATCCCATTGTTCAGGATAGGTTTCCGGCGGGCAATGGTCGGCGACCACGCTGTTGACGGTTTCCTGCAACATATCGTCCATGACATCATCGACCGCGTCAGCATCCATGATGTCGCTGCGCTGCTCGTAGATCACCTTGCGCTGATCATTCATGACATTGTCATACTCAACCAGTTGTTTGCGGATGTCATAGTTGCGCGCTTCAACCTTTTTCTGCGCGGTTTCGATAGCCTTGGACAACCATTTGCCGCCAATCGCCTCGCCATCTTCTAGACTGTTGTTCATCATCCGCGAAAACAGCGTTTCCGATCCAAAAATGCGCAGCAGATCATCTTCGAGACAGAGGTAGAAACGCGACAGGCCGGGGTCACCCTGACGACCCGAACGTCCGCGCAGCTGGTTGTCGATACGGCGGCTTTCGTGACGTTCCGTGGCAAGGACAAACAGACCGCCGGCTTCGCGCACCTTTTCTTTTTCAGCCGCAATTTCAGCCTTGATTGCCTCAATGGCTGCGTCCTTTTCCGGACCATCTTCCAATTCGCTCAGTTCATCCTCGATACGGAATTCAAGGTTACCACCCAGCTGAATATCGGTACCGCGACCAGCCATGTTGGTGGCAATCGTCACTGTGCCCAAGCGACCCGCCTGCGCCACGATATGCGCTTCGCGTTCGTGGAAGCGTGCGTTGAGCACCGCGTGCTCGACACCTTCTTTGTTCAAAAATTCTGAGAGCAGCTCGGATTTTTCGATGGATACGGTACCGACCAACACCGGCTGTCCGCGCTGCTGCGCTTCTTTGACGGTTTTTGCGATCGCCGCAAATTTATCAGTGGTGTTCTTGTAGAACTCGTCATTTTCATCGATCCGCTTGACGTCAACATTGGTCGGGATCTCGACGACATTCAGTTTGTAAATGTCGAAAAATTCCGAAGCTTCGGTCGCGGCGGTACCGGTCATCCCCGAAATCTTTGGATACATGCGGAAATAATTCTGGAAGGTGATCGTCGCCAACGTTTGATTTTCAGGCTGGATCTTGACGCCTTCCTTGGCCTCGACTGCCTGGTGCAGACCGTTCGACCAGCGACGGCCATCCATCATTCGGCCGGTGAATTCATCGATGATGATTACCTTGCCGTCTTTCACGATATAGTCGGTGTCACGCTTGAACATGACATTGGCTTTCAATGCCTGATCAAGATGGTGGACGACTTGCGTGTTTTCGAAATCATATAAATTGGTGCCAACGATCAGCCCGGCAGCCTCCAGCAGACGTTCAGCTTTTTCGGTGCCGTCTTCGGTCAGGATGACGCTGCGCGCCTTTTCGTCCTTGTCATAATCGCCTTCTTCCAACTGGATGACGATATCGTGGACGGCTTTGTACAGTTCGGATTTGTCATCGGTCGGACCGGAAATGATGAGCGGAGTCCGCGCTTCATCCACAAGGATCGAGTCGACTTCATCGACAATCGCGTAGTTGAAGGCACGCTGCACCATGTCGGCGCGCTCATGCTTCATGTTGTCGCGCAGATAGTCGAAGCCCAGTTCGTTGTTCGTCGCATAGGTAACGTCGCAATTATAGGCAGCGCGGCGTTCGCTTTCTGACAGATCAGGGACAACCACGCCAATTGTCAGTCCCAGAAATGTATGGATGCGACCCATCCATTCGGAGTCACGTCGGGCCAGATAGTCGTTGACGGTCACGACATGCACGCCCTTGCCTTCGATGGCGTTCAAATAGGTCGCAAGGGTTGCAACGAGTGTCTTGCCTTCACCGGTGCGCATTTCAGCAATTTCACCGCGGTGGAGGACAATGCCGCCGATCATCTGCACGTCAAAATGACGCATTCCCAAAGTGCGCTTGGAGGCTTCACGCACCGTGGCAAAGGCTTCGGGAAGGATATCGTCGAGCGTCTCACCCGCCTCAAGCCGGTCACGGAATTTTTGTGTCTGCGCCTTTAGATCTTCATCGGACAGCGCAGAGATTTCATCCTCCAGCGCGTTGATTTTGGTCACAATTTTGCTGACCGATTTGACATAGCGGTCGTTGGACGATCCGAAAATGGATTTGGCGATAGTGCCGAGCATGGTGGAATCCTTGGAATCTGGATGCGGCGCTTCGCGCCTGCAGGTCTTTGTTATTTTTGGAATGGTGGCGGAGCACCGCCAGAAACAGGCGGCAGCCTATTTGTGCGCGATATCAGCGCGTGAAACCGGTGTTTCTGTGGCGATTGTCAGATCAACGGTGCGATCAACAACGGCGGGGGCGGATATTGCCGGGTTCGCAGGCAAAGCCTTTGCCGAAACCTGCGCGACTTCAGCAGTTTCGAGTACAATCGCCGCATCGAGAGCGACCGCCGCTTGCGCTTCGCAATCCCGCACTCGCGCGGCGTCAGCGGCGGAAAAGCCGGTGATGAGCGCAAGCAAGGTAATCAGAAAACGCATTCAAGCCCCTCTTGGATTGCGGGCATATAGGGATGGAATGGTTAAAGGTCCATCCCTGAACATTGCGATTATTCTTTCGGAGCTGGCTCCGACACAGGGGTTTCCGCAATGTCACCATGTTCAACCGAGATTTTCAGGATAACACGACGAGGCACGCTATTCCCTTCCGCGTCAGTAAACGGCTTCAAATCCATTGGCGGGGGTGTTTCGCAGAGCTTGTTAGGGCTAGGCATATTAGGTGTAAAAAGGCCGGTCAGTCCTTTCGTTTCGGTCACACAATTTGTCAGCTTTCCGGACTTGTCAAAATCCAAGGTAAGTTTGACGGTTCCTTCATCTGCGAATGGATTGATTCTGGGTTTTGCCAGAGTGTTTGCAACTGCCGGCGATCCTTTTGGCAGACGCCAATTGATACCGTTGGCCGACTTGCCAAAGGCAGGCTCACCTTGCAAATTGCGAGCCGGCTCATATTCCCAGCTTCTGGCCAGATCACAGCTTTTGGAGTCAAGCGAAGCGAAACCGCTGCTGGTCGTAATAGTACATCCGATTGCTTTGCCTGTCTGGTCGATATCCACGATAAAACGTGCAATGCCTTGCTCTACATTTGCCAGCGCGGTGGCCGGATAGTCTTCCTTGGCAATTTTGAGGCTCCAAGGTTTCAGCAATTGCGGCGAACGTGGAAAACTGAGGTTCGCCTGCGTGGGCATGACCATAGAGACGGTTTCCGGAATAACCCAGCGTACGCTGCTGCCCCAATTGCCCGCAATGGCATTACCCTTTTTGTCCTGCGCCGGATAAAAGCGGCCTCTACGCGTTATATTTTTGCAGGTTGCCTCATCAAGGTCGGCATGACCACTCGATCCTGTAATCTGGCAAGCCGTAACTTTTCCCGAAGCATCAACATCCAGCCTGAATTTTGTAGTCCCTTCACGCTGTTCGGCCAACGCACGCACAGGATAATCCATTGTGCCCGCCCAATTACCAGGATTTCCGCTGGGGATGGGGTTTGGTCTTTCGCCGGGCGGAGGCGGTGCAAAAACTTCAGTCATAACGGGCGGAGGAGGCGCCGCGATTGTCACGACAGGCGTTTTATCAATCCGCTCCATCGCAACCGAATGTCCCGAAAAACCACCAGCGATTGCAGCCAGGGCAAAGTAAGCGTAAGTCCGCATTGGATCGACCCCTTCCGATATTACCGTTATGTTTTAAAAGGAAAGTTTGGCTTTGTCAGCAAAATCTCCCCTCGCCGTCCCATTCCCCGCCATGCCAGCCATTGCGGGGGTGACGCCGCGTATCGCGCGGGCGCATTACAAGGAATGGGATCGCTGCGATCTGACCTTTGTCGAACTCACTGAAGGCACGACGGTTGCGGGGGTGACTACGCGCAACGTCTGCTGCTCAACCGAAGTCGAATTGTGCCGTGAGAATGTAAAGGGTGGCCGCGCACGTGCGTTGGTCGTCAATGCCGGGAACAGCAATGCCTTTACCGGCTTTCGCGGGCGCGAGGCGGTGGACGCAATAACGTCGCAAGTCGCTGCGCATCTAGGCTGCCCGCACAGCGAAGTGTTTGTTTCCTCCACTGGCGTGATTGGCGTGCCCTTGCCGAAGGACAAGGCGCAGGCTGGCTTGCATGCGGTTTTCAACGCCGAGCCCTGCAGTTGGGAAGATGCCACCAACACGATCGGAACCACAGACACTTTTGCCAAGGGCGCAGTCGCAAGCGCGATGGTTGATGGCAAGCGTGTCGAACTGGTGGGTATCATCAAGGGCAGCGGCATGATCGCGCCCGATATGGCAACAATGCTGGGCTATATTTTCACAGACGCGGCAATCGAGCCAGCTTTCCTGCAGCAATTGTTGTCAGAAGCGAACCGCAAGACCTTCAATTGCATCACAGTCGATAGCGACACCTCGACATCGGACACAATTTTGGCTTTTGCGACCGGCAAAGCCGAGAATGCGCCTTTGCACAGCTTCGATGATGCAGGCGCAGATGCCTTTGCCGCGGCGCTGCACGATGTCTGCCGCCAACTCGCGCATCTGGTGGTGCGCGACGGCGAAGGCGCACAGAAATTTATCGAGATCGAAGTGACCGGTGCGGTGTCGGATGATAGCGCGCATCGCATTGGCCTTGCCATTGCCAACTCGCCTCTGGTGAAAACCGCGATTGCGGGAGAGGACGCGAATTGGGGCCGCGTTGTCATGGCCGTCGGCAAGGCTGGCGAACCCGCTGACCGTGACAAGCTCGCCATCCGTTTTGCCGATAAATGGGTCGCACAGGCAGGCCTCGCGGCAGACAGCTATGACGAAGCCCCGGTTGCGGAACATCTGAAAGGACAGGAAATCCGTATCGGTGTCGATATTGGCCTTGGGTCAGGTACAGCCACAATCTGGACCTGTGACCTGACCCACGGCTATATCAGCATCAACGCTGATTATCGCAGTTAGAGCGCGGCTTCGATCCAGCTTTTGATCGCTGCCTTAGGCGCGGCGCCGACTTTGGTGTCCACAACTTGGCCGTCCTTGAAGAGGATCATCGTCGGGATTCCACGCACGCCATATTTGCCGGGAGTGTCGGGGTGGTCATCAATGTTGAGCTTGGCAATGGTTACCAGATCGCCCAATTCGGCGCTCAATTCTTCCAGGCTCGGCCCAATCATCTTGCACGGACCACACCATTCCGCCCAGAAATCGACCACTACCGGCTTATCCGCGCCGAGCACTTCGCTTGCAAAATTGTCGTCACCTACGGCTTTGGTTGCCATGAAATTTCTCCTTCGTTTGAAATGGAATGTATGGCTGGGAAATGCCTGACGCAAGCGTATGGCGAAAAAGATTTTGTATCAGCCTATATTGCAGGCCTGTGTGGCTTGAGCAATTCAGCCGGAAGTTCGATCAGCTTTGGCGCATGAGTGAATAGCAAAGCTGCTTCGATCTTGTGCGATGGGAATATCGTCTCCAGTGCTGCGACATAATGCGCCATCTGCCGCAAATAAGGCAGCGGAACAGTGGCTGCGCTAACAGGAACGCTGCGGCTGGTCTTGAAGTCCAGTAACCGAACGCATTCGCCTTCAATCAACAACCGGTCAATGCGACCGGATATCACGGCTTGACCCACCGTTGCTGCAATCGGAACTTCGGGCTTTGCGGTGTATGAGAACCACATCTGCCATTCTGAATTTTCAATCACGGTAAGCGCTGTTTCGACAATAGAAGCAGCGTCGATCGCGAAATCACGCCGATTGTCGGTAACCCAACGCAATGCATCTGCTTTGAACGGTTCCAAATCGCCACCTACGAAACGCTCAAACAAACCGTGCAGCAAACGTCCCCGCTCAGCAGCCAGCTTCATATGGCCGCTGGAAGGCGGGTCGCCATAGCTATCATCGTCGAGATTGGACGGTGACAATGGCCGGGGAGGTGTTTGTTCTTGCGGTGCGGCAGTTCGCAACCACTGCGGCTCACTTTCGGCGTCAAACCCGGCATGCACAGAAACTGAGGTCGATCCCTCTTCTTGTGCTTTACCGTAACCTTCAATCCGCATCACTTCGCCCCACAGCGGATCGTTCTGCCACTCGCAGCCCATTTGCTGCATTGCTGTTGCCAAGGCGGGATACCAGCTATTCTCGCACGCCTTACCCTTTGCCCGGGCTCCCAAAGAACCCGCAAGGATCAAATGCTCGGCCGCGCGGGTCAGTGCGACATAGAGCAAGCGGAACTGCTCTTTCAATTCACGCTTTTTTTGACGCTCCGGGGCTTCAGCCAACTGCCCAACCCGTTCATGGTTGCGGATCGGTAATAGCGGAAACCGCACGTCGTCGTCTGATAAAAGATCCATGCCGCTCGAACGATCACCACTCTTCAAAGGATCGACGGCAATATCCGCCAATATCACTACAGGTACCTCAAGGCCCTTCGCGCCATAAACGGTCATCACCCGAACGTCGCTGCTTTGCGCCAGCCCTTCGCGTTTGATGATGGTGCTGCCTTTCTCGAACCAGTCGAGAAATCCTTGCAACGAAACACCGCCTTCTTGTTGGAACTGCAGCGTCTGATTGAGCAACTCTTCGACGGGAACCAGCGTCTCGCTTCCAAGCCGCCCTTGCAGCTTCCGCCTGCCCTGCGTCGGCCCTGATAATATCTGCTCAAGAAAGGCATATGGCGTCGAAAAATCCACCGATGCCAGTATCGCATGCAGAGGCGCTAGATCTGCTGCCAGTGCATCTTGTTCGCGCAAATGCTTCCACAAGGGTTCGCCCTTGGGGCGATAGCCGTAATCGAGCAAATCCTGCTGGCTCCACCCGATCAGCGGCGAAACAAGCAACGCGGACAGACTTAAATCATCATCAGGCTGCAGTGCAAACCGGATCGCCGCCAACAAATCCTGAACAGCGATCGGCTCGCTGATCTGCAGCCGGTCGATACCGGCGACCGGGACATTCAGTGCATGAAGTCGCGCGACGATCAATCCGGCCAGATCGGTACGTTTGCGCAACAAGATCAGGATATCACCCGGCACCAACCGCCGCTTTTTCGAAGCTAAATAAGGGCTGTGGTCGATCAGTTCTCGAACATGATTGGCAATCCGATCGGCAAGGACAAGCTTCTCCTCGCTCAACCAGTTTTCGTCCGCATCGTCGTCCTTCTCGCCGTCGCTGTCAAACTGCTTCGGAGAAACCAGTTTCATCAGGCTGATCGAACCAATGTCTGGCAGTTCGCTGAAATGCTGCGCAATATCGCCATTGATCCCCAGCACTGCCGGACCCAGACCGTCAAGCACTGCATTGACGAAATCGAGAATAGGGCGCGTTGAGCGGAATGATTGCGCAAGGGTCAGCCGTTTGAGTTCGCTGTCCCCATTTGCGATGCGCTCCTTGAAATCATTGCCGGCTTCTTCATATCGTTCAGGGTCTGTGCCCTGAAAACCGTATATGGCCTGTTTGTAATCGCCGACCGCAAACAGCGTGCGCGGCCTGCCTTCCTTTGCAGCCAGCCCTGAATAATAGTCCGCTGTCAGCGCCTTGATAATATCCCACTGCGCAGCATTGGTGTCCTGCGCCTCATCGACAAGGATATGATCGATCCGCTGATCGAGCTTGTAGCGCACCCATTCACCCATTCCAGGACGGCTGAGAAGCGCAGCCGCATTGGAAATCAGATCGTCGAAATCGACAAGACCACGTTCATGTTTTGCTCGTTCAAACCGCGCGGCAAATGCCTTGCCAGCGATCAAGGCCGAGGCGAGACGTTCGGCATATTTTGCCAAAATCCGCATCTCGACAAGCGATGTCGTCCAGTCAAACGCTTCCTGCGCGAGCCGTAAATAGGAAGGATCTTTTTTGTCATATTGCTGCGCCAGCGTGCCTGACTTGGTTGACCAGCACAAATGCAGATCATCCAGCGTCGCGGCACGATTCTCGGGATCTCGGCTCAACCAGATTGCAATCTGGTCTGCGCGTTTCGTACCGGTGGACGTGTTCCATGCGCGGTTGCTCTGAGCAATTTGCGAAATCAGCGTCCGGTCAATTACATCATCGCTGCATAGCGCGGCGAGGGCTGTTTCGATATCAGTGTCGAGTGATAAACCGACGATCCGCTGCGCGGCGACAAGCATACCCTGCCCGTCTGGCAGGCTACGCAAAACGGCAGGTCTATCCGCACATCGGCACAAGAAAGCAAAAGCCCCTGCCTCGCCCATATCAAGGCTAAGCTGCTGGATTTTAGCGATAAGGCCGTCTGGCTCTTCTGCGGGGGCATCGGAAAGCAATTCCGCCAACGTGTCCGAAAGTAGCTTGTCTTTCGCCCGCCCTTCTATCGCTTCAAACCCCGGCAACAAACCGGCTTCTTCGGGAAACGACTCCAGCAAAGACTGGCAAAAACTGTGGATCGTCATGATCTGCAGCCCGCCGCCCGGCGCATCAAGAACTTCGGCAAATAACTTGCGGGCAGCCGGCAATTTCTGCTTGGAATAATCCGCACCGATGGCGCGCAATTCGGCGGCGAGATCGCCATCCTTCATTTGCACCCAGCTTGCCAATTTGCGATTGATTCGATCGGCCATTTCGGCGGCGGCTGCTTTGGTAAAAGTAAGGCAAAGCAGATTTTCGGGTCGAACCTGTGGGCTGAGCATCAACCGGATGACCCTTGCGGAAAGCACCTGGGTTTTGCCGGAACCCGCCGACGCGCTCAGCCAGATATTGTCTGCCGGTTCGACCGCCGCCTGTTGGGCATTGGTCAGTTGATGAACCTTTTTCGGCTCCGGATCGCTCATCGCTGATCCTCCTGACGGCGCCCATACCATTCACGTACACGCGCGAGATGGTTGTAGTCGGTACCAACGGCATATTCAGGGGTCAGTTGTGACGTGAACGGCCGGGTGCCGGTAATCCAGTCCGAAATCGCTTTCTCGGCAATTTCTATGGCAAAGCCAGTGAAATCAGCGGCTAGGTCTATGTCCTTGCCTCTCAGCGTGAGCGGGCGCTTAATCTCGCCAAAGCCATCGCCTTTGCTGCGTTTGTTAAGTGTCCAATATTCAAATCCGCTTGCCTTGCCCGAGATCCCGGCAAAGCCGCCCTGCTCGGCAATCGCCCCCGCCAAGCCTAGTTGGAGCGCGTATCCGGCAGCCCTTTTCTTTGTTGGCGGAGCGGATCCGGTTTTATAGTCGATCACGACTAAACCACCATCGGCATCGCGGTCGATGCGATCGGCCTTTGCACTCAATCTGACGCCGGCGAGAGGTATGGACCCGAAGCTTTCAGCGCTCAGTAATGTCCTGCCGCCCTCACCAAATTGATAGAGCGTCTCTTCGGCCAACCACTTAAGCGCGGCAGTAATCCGGGGCTGCCACAAAGCGCGAACAACTGGGCTCACTGCCGGACTGGTCAGTAAAGCATCGGCCCGCTCGATCAGTTTTGTCGGCTCCAATTTGTCGGAAAGCGTCCATTCTTCGATAACCGCGTGGATCGCCGTTCCGCGCCATGCTGCATCCGGTTCGCTATCGACATCGCGCAGCACACGCAAATTCAAGATTTTGGAGGCGTAAAAGGCAAAGGGATCAGCGCGAAGTGTGTCGATTTGCGTGACCGAGACCGGAACGAGCCTTTGTTGTGCGTCGGGCGACACCGATGGCGGCTCAATCGGGTCCAGTCGCAATCCGCTGTCCAACGCCCTGGCAAGGCGGAGCGCTTCGCTCTCAATTTGCAAATTGCTGCCCAGCAGCGCCTGTAGCCTTAGCAGAAACCGCGACGCGATTGTCGGCCCTGTCCGGTCGCGTTCACTGCGACTAAGGACGACCTCGGTTCCGCCTAGCAGGGTTTGCAAGTCATGCGCGGAAAGCCCAATCGATCGTTCTAGTCCGGGCAAGCCCAATTCACGCCGCACCCGGGGTGCCAACCAGGGATCGGGCTGCGCGATTTGGGGCCAAGTTCCTTCATTGAGCCCGCCGCAAATCACCAGATCGGCCTGCTGCAATCGTGCTTCGAGCAAACCGTAGATCGCAACGCGCGGGTGGGTGCCATAAACCGAGCGGACAACCTCCCTGTTCAGCAACTGGGTGATCAGCGCAGAGAGATTGTTGCCTTGCACCGGGCCTATTGTGTCGATTTCAGAGCGCTGCAATGCCTCAAGTGCAGAGGCCAATGCGCGCCCTTCGACACCCTTCCAAACCTCTCCATCGGTCAGCGCCGTCATGGTATCGGAAATGAGCGCAAGCGCGTGCGAAATGGCGAAACTGTCGGGCAGATGCTTTGTCGGCATTTGGTCGACAACGGCTTGCCACCATTCGATCAAGACCTTTTGCTCGCTATCAATAGCCTGGGTTATGCCGTCACAGCCGATACCCAAACGCGGCCCGCGAAAAACAAGGTCGAGTTGTCGCACATAACGGAGCCATTCAGCGCGAGGCTCCCCTGCCTTGACCGGGGATGCTTCAAGACGGACAGTAGAGGCACCGGACCAAAATGGGTCTCGAGCATAGTGGCGACTGAAACGAGCAAAGAGCCGGGTACCGTTTTAAGTAAGGGATTACCGGCGGAATCATCGACCGCAACACCCCAGCGCAGCAATTGTGCAGCAACCCGTTTTGCAAGTTCGCGGTCAGGAGTGATAATCGCGACGGTTCGCTCGGACGTTTCAAGTGCCTGCCTTACCAATAAGGCAATCGCGCGCGCTTCTTCGGCACTGTCGGCACAAAGCATCGTCCTGCAACCGCCAAGTTTCTTCAGCGCAGCAGGCAGTTCGCGCCAATCGGCGGTGGCTGGCGCGGTGCAAAAGGCCTGACTGATGGTTTTGGCCCGCGCATTGTCTTTGCAGCCGGGAAATAAAGCAAATTCGCTCCGCATAATTGCCATGCGGTGAAGGAGCAACTTCTGATGGAATTGCGGATGAGTTTCATCGCCGGTTCGTCGCATCTCGTCGCCTGAAGGATCGACAGAACCGATTGCATCCCATTCGAAGTCCGGCATTCCGATATCCAGATTGGGCAAAATCACCGCTCCACAGGGTGATTGGGCGATCGCCTTCAACACGCGAACGACGGCGGGGGCTGCGGTCGAAATGCCGACAGCCCAAACCGGAGTTGCCAGCGGATGCTCCTCAAGGCGCTTTGCCAGTCGATTGAGCAGCAGCTTCCTTCGTACCGCCGGGCTTAACAGTTTCCGCTGTTCAAGCTGGGCGCCATAGGCAGTTAAGATCGCACGAAAATCGCGATATGCGTCGCTCCAATGCAAGGCGAGATCAGGCTCGACAAAGCCATCGTCAAAACGGTCGAGGGCAATTTCTTCAACTTCAAGCTGGTCGATCGCTTCCGCAATTCTCCGAGAAAGCTTGAGGACTTCGACCGGCGTCAATTGCGGACGCTGGCGTCGGATGAGATTGGCCAAGACTATTTGCCGCTCAACAGGTTCGATGACCGGCCAAGGAGCAGCTTCCGCTTCGACGATAGGATCGAGCCACACGCTGAGTTTTTCATCAAGCGCAAGGTCACCGATTGCGACCATCTTTGGCAGCAACAGCCCTTTGTCCGAATGAACCACAAAGGCCTTGGTCATTGCCGTGATCGCACGGTTGTTTGACAGCAACAGCGTCACATCGGTCAATGCGAGCGGATCATCCTTGAACTCGCTGATCAGTTGACTGGCGACCGCCGATGAAATGTCGGTCCCGACCGGGATTGTGAACAGATGCTGCGGCCTGCCCTCAACCACGAACCAGCAGCGCTTCTTCGGTCGGTGCAATCGCTTGCGGCGAGCCGATATCGTACCAGTCACCGTCATGGATTAACGCGAACATGCGCCCGTCGGCCAGTGCGCGGTCCCACAAAATATTGGTAGAAAACGCACCTTCCGGCGGGTTGTCGAGAAAGGCATGACTCAACAATTGAATGCCAATATAAACGTAGGGCGCATGATCAGCACTTCCCCGACGCACCGGGAGCATTGCATCATCAAGGAAAAAATCGCCTTTACCTGGATGTTGATGTGCGCGCTCACGCGGAACAACCAGCATGAGGCAATCCATGGTGTCAGCATTCCATGCTTTGGCAAGTCGGGTAAGCGCGTCAACCGCCCCATCGGTCCAGATTGAGTCGCTGTTGATGCAGTAAAACGGATCGGATTTCAGGTGCTTTTGCGCCTTGACCAGACCGCCACCGGTTTCAAGTAACAACGCGCGTTCGTCAGAAATAGTCACATTCAGATCTCTAGCATCGCTGGCCATATAGGCCTCAATCTGCTCGGGTAGATAATGGACATTGGCGACGCAGTCGCTGATCCCTGCCTCGCGCAATTTATCAAGCGTATAGGCCAATAGTGGTTTGCCACCGACAAACACCAAAGGCTTGGGCTTGTCATTGGTCAATGGACGCATCCGTGTACCCAGACCGGCTGTCATCAGCATAGCGTGAAGACCGGACATCAGGCCGCCTTTTCAAGCACCAGCGGCGAGGTGGCGCGAATATCGGCGGTTATTGTCCGGTCAAACCAATGGCGGAGTGGTGCCAGGCCGGGATGCGCAAGATCACGCTCGAGCAAACGCCACATGCGTGGCAGGAAATCGAGATAGCGCGCCTTGCCGTCACGTTTCCACAAGCGCGTAAAGATGCCGATTATCTTGGTGTTCCGTTGCGCGCCGAGCAGCGCGTAATGCAGGTCAAAGTCATAATCAGGTCTGGCTTTCTCACGATAGAGCGAGAGCATCGCAGCCTCCAGCGGCACGCTGACATCTCTACGCGCATCCTGCAAAATCGACACCAGATCATAGGCCGGATGCCCGACAAGCGCGTCTTGAAAATCGATTAACCCTTGCGCGCCATCCTCCAGAAGCATGATATTCTCGGCATGGTAATCGCGCAGGACAGTCGTCTTTTGAAAGCCATTGTGGGTCACCGATGCCAGTGCCTCGGACCATAGCCCGGCCCATTCGTCGCGATCAAAATCGATCTTCATCGCCGGCAGATACCAATCGGCGAGCAAATCAACCTCGCGCATATAAGTCGCCTCGTCATAAGCAGCGAGCGTTGCACACGGCGCTTGCTCAAGCGCAACAAGCGTGTCGACGGCGCGGCTGTAAATGGCCGTTTCGTCCTCCGGATTGGCATCAAGATGTTCGCGCATCCGCTGATCACCAAAATCTTCGATCAGCACCAGCCCATGATGCAGATCGGACCCAAATATTTCAGGTGCCCTGAACCCATGGCTTAACAGATATTTGGCGACATGCAGGAACGGTCCCGGGTCCTCTTCTGGCGGTGGTGCATCCATTAGGATCGCCCGCTGGCCACGGTCGTTTGCAATGCGAAAATAGCGACGAAACGAAGCGTCTCCCGGAATGGGCGAGACTATACAATTGTTCCAATCCAGCGATGCCAGAAATCCATCAAGCGCTGTGGGCAATACCAAATCCATCGAGACCATCCAGACAATGTTGATCGCCCGTTATCGAAACTGACCGCGAATTGCCAGCCATGGTTTCGATCCGGATTTTTATCGCTGCTATCCGCAAAACAGCTTCAAATCGCCCTGCCCACTCGATCAACGACACCGCACCTGCGTCTTCCGCGTCGAACAGACCCAATTCTTCGAGTTCAGCGACATTTTCGATCCGGTAGAGATCAGCGTGCAATACGGTCAGGCGTGTCGCGGGCGGGTCATATTGATTGACGATTGTGAAAGTCGGACTGGATACTTCGCCTTCAAATCCCAGCGAACGCAAAATGCCCTTGGACAAGACGGTTTTGCCTGCCCCCAGATTGCCGTCGATTGCCACCACCATCCCCGGTTTGAGGCAGGCAACAATCGCGTGCCCGAACTCCAGCATTTTTGCCTCTGAAGCGATGACATAGTGTCGATCACTCATTTCTGGGCAACACTGTTCCTGGGCAGGTGCAACGATACGCGGGTGCCCTTGCCGGGTGAGGATTCCAAAGTCAGTCGTCCACCGTGCGCCTCAACCAATTGCCGCGCGAGTGGCAGCCCCAGTCCCTTCGCATCCTTGCCGTTTTTGTCAAAGCCGTCGAGGGCGGCGGCCTGTTCCGAAACGCTCATTCCCTGCCCATTGTCCGACACCATGATAACAGCTTTGCTGCGGTCGCCGCTGGCGTGGATCGTTATCCTTTTGTCAGCTCCGCCAGGACGCGCCGTCTTCCAATGCGGTTTGCAACTGGCTTTTCGCAACCGATTGAACCAGCGCCGCGATTTCGACGGGTTTGCGCGACGGCGGCAAGGCACCCGCGTCGCTTTGGCTGAAATCGAGCACGGTGTTGATCTGTTGCGACAACCGGTCGGCCGACTTGGCAATGGCATCGACATATTCGATTGCTTGCGGTGTCAGTTCGCCGGCAATTCCCTGCTTAAGCAGATCGGCAAAACCCGAAATGGACGTCAAGGGCGTGCGGAATTCATAGCTCATATTGGCAAGGAAGCGGCCTTTCACCGAATCCGCCTCGGCCAGCGCCGTGTTTCGTTCGCGCAGAGCCTGCTCGATCTGCACGCTATCGGTGACATCAAACATCGTCAGCAGCGCATTGCCATCGGGCAGCGGCACAGTGGACAGTTCGAACACATGACCTGTGGCGAATTCGAGTTTGCTGCGTCTTGGTTCCCGGTTCGCAATCGTCATTTGCAGCAATTCGCGAAGGATCGAAATCTGCGACGCCTTTTTTAGACGTTCAGCCAAAGTCGAGAGCAGGTCGTCAAATCGCGGATGCCGGGCAAGAACCTCTTCGTTCAATCCCCAGTTTTCGGCAAAGCGACGGTTCCAGATGCTCAGCTTCCCATCCCCGGCGAAAACTGCAATCGCCTCGAACAGATTGTCAAAGGTCGCTGTGCGGACCCGCAACAGGGTGTCGCGCGCGCTTGCCAATTGCGCTTGCTCGGTGCGATCTTCGAAGATGAGCCACATTCCGCCATCGGGCGTAGGTTGCACGAGCAGTCGCAGATGCATGCCTGTCGGCAACAACCAGTTGTCCTCGACTGGAGCGGCGCTGACGAACCAGTTTTCCTTCTCGCTGCGCCACAAGGGAAAATCGCGCACTTCGGGCAATTTGTTGTTCTCGCGCATCCTGTCGAGCACGCGCGCGAATTCCGGACGCGAGGCAATCCAGTCTTCGCGCAATTCAAATGTGCGCTGAAAGGGAAGGTTTGCAAAGGTCAGCGTATGATCGGGGCCAAACTGAGCCACACTCGCGGTCATCTTGTCGAGCAATTCGCGCTGGGCGTTGGCGAGCCTCCGAAAATCCGCCCTTGCGTCGATCAACTCCTGCATCGATTGCGATCCCGGCGACGCCGATTTTCCCCAACGGAATGTCAAAGGCCCGCACCTGCCGCCGCTGTTGTGCAACCGTCGTTGAAACCGTCCGTTCAACCGCCTCGCCCGCATTGATTGCCTTTGCAGCATGGCTCATCGCTGTTTCGCCGTTGACCGGCTCGATCAGCTCAATGCCCTGCTCAATAACCGCGTCGCCGCTTTCGGCGCCAACCGCATCGACATAGGCCTTGTTGACAAATGTCAGGTGAAAGTCACGGCCGCGGTGCCACATCGGGATGGGTGCCGCTTCGATCAAACCCGCGAGCGCTTCAAAGGCCGAACGTGCCGTTTGATATTGCTCCGACAGTAGCTCATTTTCTCGGGCCGAATCCGATAGATCGAAGAACCAGAGCAGTGCACCTCCATTGGGATAAATTTGCCGGTCGGCAAGATTGCCCCGGACGAGAAAGCGCTTGTCGCTTCCGTTCAGGGCAATGGTCTTCTGGAAGGACTTGCCCGAGCGTTGCGCCTCGCGGACATTGCGCTCCAGTTCGTTCCATTCAGAGGCATTGCGCAGCAACGAGGACATATCAATCAACTGGTTTAGCGAATTGGACGCCCCCAACAGCCGCGCCAGTTTTTCCGAGCTCTCCAGCTTGCCATCGCTGCGCACAACCAGTGGCACCGCGGGGGCGGTCTCTAGAAGTCTGGACAGTCTTGATGTCTGGCGCAGGCTGAGCCGCGCCTTCTGCCGCATCGTCAAACCGGTCCAGATGATAGCAACCGCCGCAACCAACCATGCACCGACGAGCAGGCCCACGATCGCAAGCATGGTATTGTCACCGGTCACTTAAATCGGATCCTGTCGAAAATTGCTGCCAACGCCGAATGCACAATTGCGCGTGCCGCGAATGCGTAAAATACGCAACAAAAAAGGCAGCGCGCCTCAACAGCGCACTGCCTTTTGTTTGCACTGATTTCAGATCAGTAGCGATAATGCTCAGGCTTGAACGGACCTTCGGTCGGAACGCCAATGTAGCTTGCCTGCTTGTCAGAAAGCTTGGTCAGCTTCACGCCCAGCTTTTCAAGGTGCAATGCTGCAACCTTTTCATCGAGGTGCTTGGGCAGGACATAGACTTCGTTCTTATACTGGCCAGGGTTGGTGTAGAGTTCGATCTGCGCCAGCGTCTGATTGGTGAAGCTTGACGACATGACAAAGCTGGGGTGACCGGTGGCGCAACCCAGATTGACCAAGCGACCCTTGGCGAGGATGATGATCTGCTTGCCATCGGGGAATTCAACCAGATCTGTACCCGGCTTCACCTCGGTCCATTTATAGTTATCGAGTGCCGAAATCTGGATTTCGCTGTCGAAGTGGCCGATGTTGCAGACAATGCTCATCGGTTTCATTGCTTTCATATGCTCGGCAGTGATCACGTCTTCGTTGCCGGTGGCAGTGACGAAGATGTCGCAGCGGGTCACGGCTTCTTCCATGGTGACGACTTCATAGCCTTCCATGGCGGCCTGCAGCGCGCAGATCGGATCGATTTCCGTCACCATCACCCGCGCGCCGCCCTGGCGCAGCGAAGCGGCCGAACCCTTGCCGACATCGCCGAACCCGGCAACGCAGGCGACCTTGCCGGCCAGCATCACGTCGGTTGCGCGGCGGATCGCATCGACTAGCGATTCCTTGCAGCCATAGAGGTTGTCGAATTTCGATTTGGTGACGCTGTCATTCACATTGATCGCCGGGAAAGGCAATTTGCCGTCCTTGGCGATCTGATACAGGCGGTGGACGCCCGTCGTGGTTTCTTCAGAAACGCCCTTGATATGGGCGACCGACATGGTGAGGTAGCCGGGCTTGCGCCTTGATGAAGGCCTTGAGCGCGCGCTGAAATTCGATTTCCTCGGCATTGCTGGGCTCGGGCATGGTGTCCCCCGCTTCAAGCCGCGCACCCCACAGCGCAAACATGGTGGCGTCGCCGCCATCGTCGAGGATCATGTTGGCGGTGCGGCCCGTGCCGTCGTCCCAATCAAAGATCGAGCCGACATAGTCCCAGTAATCGGCCAGCGTTTCGCCCTTGATGGCGAACACCGGGATACCGGCAGCGGCGATCGCGGCGGCGGCGTGATCCTGGGTGGAGAAGATGTTGCAGGTTGCCCAGCGCACATCGGCACCAAGGTGGACCAGCGTTTCGATCAACACAGCAGTCTGGATCGTCATGTGCAGCGAACCGGTGATGCGCGCACCCTTCAAAGGCTGCGATGCGCCATATTCGGCACGCAGCGCCATAAGGCCCGGCATTTCGGTTTCGGCAATCTTAATTTCCGCGCGGCCAAATTCGGCAAGCGCAAGGTCAGCTACGACATAGTCGGTCACGATGGTACTCCGGCTAGGGTTGGATTGGCGCCGCTCCTAGCCGGGTCTGGTCTCAAACGCAATTACTATATAAAGAAATCTTTATATCACTTCATTTTGCAGCAATCCGAACGCTACAGCGGCCGCCCGCAAGCTCGGGAATACCGGCATTGCGTTCGGCAATATCGGCAAGGCTCAGTCTGTCATGTGTCTTTGATCCCAATTCAGACGCTAACAGTTTCAGTTCTGCACAGCCCATGCTTTCATGGCCGATCCCGTAATGGTTAGCGAGGCTGATGGTGAACTTGTCCATTGCCCTTTCCGCGCCTTGCCCGCCCACAATGCGTGCAAATCGCGCTTTGACATGGGCATTGTTCGCACCAATCACGGGATTGTTGAGCCGGACGAAACGGTTATAGTCGGCGAGAAAATTGTGCTGCCCGTTGCGGCAACGCAAAGCCGTCACCATCATCATCATATTGAGATTGGCAACGCTCGCGGCCTTTGCTTCGCTGTCCGACCAGCAAGCCTGAGCCGGTTGCGCAGCCATTATCGACGTGACAGCTGCAAAAGCTGCCACTTTCCCTGATATTTTCATGTTCTAGTCCCCTTCCAAATTATCTTTGGACGGCCAGAACTGGACCATTGTGTTTACCGAATTTTCAACCTGCACGGTGAAGCAAAATTAAGCATATAAGTTGCTGCATTGGGCTGGTGAAAATTCTTGGCCGGTTGGTCTTGGAATTGTCGCATCGCCCGCCTACCTTGTCCGGGTCAGCTTTCGCACTTTGCGCAAAGCCAAACAAGACCCCCGAGGAAAGGATAGCGACATGGCCATTTCAGTAGGCGACAAGATTCCCGACACCAAATTGGTGAAGGCCACTCCCGATGGCCCGCAGCCAGTGCAGTCAGCCGACTATTTTGCAGGCAAACGTGTGGCGCTGTTTTCAGTCCCCGGCGCATTCACGCCGACCTGTTCGGCCAAGCATCTTCCCGGTTTTGTTGAAAAAGCCGCCGACCTCAAAGCCAAGGGCATCGACGAAATCGCCTGTACCGCTGTCAATGACGCCTTCGTCATGGGTGCCTGGAACAAGTCGGGCGGCTCCGAAGATGTGACTATGCTAGCGGACGGCAATGCCGATTTCGCCGAGGCCGTTGGCCTGACCATGGACGGTTCGGGCTTTGGCATGGGCAAGCGCGGACAGCGTTTCTCGATGGTGGTCAATGATGGCGTTGTCGAACAGTTGAACGTCGAAGCCCCGGGTGATTTCAAGGTCAGTTCTGCCGAGCATATGCTTTCGCAGCTTTGATTGTCAGCTTGTCATGCGGCGGTCATTCAGACCGGTCAAAGTATCAAGGGCGGGGTCATCCTCGCCCTTTTTGCTTGCCAACAGTGCGAAAATCAGGAATCCGCCGTCATGGCTACAAAACAGACACAAGATATAATCCATCTCATTCACAAACATTATGACGCCGCCGTCGATAATTTGCGGCTCTCGCTATCCAAATTCCTCCATGACCGAACGACACCTGATCCCGCTGCGCAGCAACGGTAGCTATTGCTATCCGGAATTGATCATCCGCTATGCTGGTGTCGAGCGCGACAATGTTTTCAACCTAGCGTTCGGCCGATTGGAAAAGCCGGGTATTTACCGCACAACTTTGACGCGTCCGGCAATCTATGCCGAATATCTTGAATCCCAGCTTGAACTGCTGGTACAGCAATATCACATCGAAATGGAAGTTCGCCCGGGAAAACAGGAAATCCCCTTTCCCTATGTTCTCGACGGGCTGGAACTGGGCGATGTTTCACCGACCGAATTATCGAAATATTTCCCCGCAACCGAGCTCGCCGATATTGGTGACGAAGCCGCAGACGGGCTGCTGATTGCCGCAGAAAATGGCGCGCCACTGTCGCTGTTCGACGGCCTTCGCACCGATTTCTCGCTTGCTCGTTTGAAGCACTATACCGGCACGCCTGCCGACCATTTTCAACGCTACATATTGTTCACCAACTACAATCGATATGTCGACGAATTTGTCGCATGGGCCTGCCAACAGGTTGGTAAGGGTCGCTACACGGCTTTGTCGGGTGCTGGCGGGCTTTATGTTGATGAAGCGACCGACGAACATGAACAGTTGGTGGCAGACAGCACCTGGCGCAAGCATCAGATGCCAGCCTATCACCTGATGGCAGCGGACGGGACGGGTATCACTTTGGTCAATATCGGAGTGGGGCCTTCGAACGCCAAGAATATCTGCGACCATCTTGCGGTTTTGCGTCCTGAAGCATGGCTAATGATCGGCCATTGTGGCGGCCTGCGCGAGACACAACGGATTGGCGACTATGTTCTCGCTCACGCCTATCTGCGCGATGACAATATTCTCGATCGGGTTTTGCCGCCAGAAATCCCCATCCCGCCAATTGCCGAGGTGCAACAGGCGTTGGAAACCGCGACGGTGCAGGTGTCGGGAACCAGCGGTGCCAATCTCAAAAGGCGGATGCGCACCGGCACCGTTGTCACCACCGACGATCGCAACTGGGAGTTGCGCTACACCGACAGCGCGCTGAGATTTTCGCAGAGTCGCGCCATTGCCATTGATATGGAATCGGCAACAATTGCCGCGCAGGGTTATCGCTTTCGCGTACCCTATGGCACGTTGCTGTGCGTATCGGACAAGCCGCTACACGGCGAAATCAAACTGCCCGGGCAGGCCAATCGTTTTTACGAAGAGGCGATCGCTGCGCACTTGCAGATCGGTATCCAGACTTGCGAATTGCTGCGCGAGGCAGGCAACAGCCTGCACAGCCGCAAGCTGCGCGCCTTTAACGAACCGCCGTTCCGATAATGGAAGACCGCCCTGCCCTGTCGCGTTCAATCGCTGGCCGCATTGCCATAGTGACAGGAGCGGCGAGCGGTATGGGGCGGGCGACGGCATTGTTGTTCGCCAGCGAAGGCGCAAAAGTTGTCGTCACTGACCTCGACCAATCCGCTTGCGATATAGTCGTCGAGGAGATCGAAGCCCGCGGCGGAACGGCAATTGCCCTCGCACTTAACGTCGCCGATGCACAGCAGATCAAGACGGTTGTTGACGAAATTGGCTGCAAATTCGGTCAGATAGACATATTGGTCAACAACGCCGGTGTTTCGAGCTTTGCTCCACTCGATGGCGGCAGCGAATATGATGCAATCTGGGATCGTGCGCTCTCGGTAATGTTGACCGGGCAACAGCGGCTGGTGCGAGCTGCTTTGCCATGGTTACGCAACAGCGACGCAGCACGGATCGTCAACATTGCCTCAACTGAGGGATTGGGAGCCACTCCCGGAGACACTCCTTATGTCGCAGCAAAAACCGGTGTCATCGGCCTGACGCGTGGACTTGCGGTCGATCTGGGAAAAGAAAGCATTACCGTCAACTGCATTTGCCCCGGTCCGATCCATACCGCGATGACTGCGGCCCTACCAGACGAAGATAAGGTGATATTCGCCAAACGGCGGACAGCCCTGCGCCGATATGGCTATCCCGAAGAAGTCGCGCATATCACGCTCAGTCTGGTGCTTCCTGCAGCCAGCTATATCACCGGAGCCATCATCCCTGTCGATGGAGGACTGACTGCACGCAATGCGTGATTAGGGTTTGGCGAGCTCGTCTTTTAGCTTCTTGGCTGCCAGTTCGAGTATCTGTAATTCAGCCGCAAGATTGCCCTGCGGCAAACCAAAGTCGCAGATCGAGTAGCGCTGGATGTAAAGCTGGCCGTTGTCGTAAAGTCCGACTTGCGTCAGCAAATTTTGTCGGTTGAAATTGATGACCAACTCGGCTTTGCGTTGGAGAGTCCAGTCAGGTCGCGGCGTGATGACGATCAATATTGCCAGTCCGATCCGTCGTTCCGAATTGGGCTGTTTCGCGGTTAAGTTAGCGACCCCAAGTGTCCCATCCGCAAATTTGATGTCTAGGTAGGATATATCCTGCCCACTATAGCGACCAAGCACGCTTATCTTGCGTTCGGCCAACACAGGAGCAATAGCAGCTTCGGTGAAATCGCCGATTAACGCTGTCGGGTTATAGGCTGTCTGCGCAGCGGAAGGAGCAGCAGCAAATATAGCCATAGCAGTTGTGAAAGCCGAAAATTTCATGTCACCCTCAGAAATGGTCGATCGAAGACCCTTATCTGAGGGTAACAGAAAATTTCGTCTGCGAAAGGGGTGTTACCACCCCTTTTTTGCGCCCTTATTCTGCTTCTTGAGCCATTCCATAAGCGGCTTGAAATATTCAATCATTGCCGTGCCCGACATTTCACGGCTGCCGGTAAAGGCCTGCAGCGCATCGGGCCAGGGCTTCGAAGCGCCCATTGCCAGCATGGCATTCATTTTCGCGCCGACTTCCTTGTTGCCGTAAAACGAACAGCGGTGCAGCGGTCCCTTCCAGCCAGCGGCGTCACACGCAGCCTTGTAGAACTGGAACTGCAGGATGCGCGCGAGGAAATAACGGGTGTAGGGTGTGTTGCCCGGAATGTGATATTTTGCACCAGGATCGAATGCGCCTGCCGGACGGTCCACTGGTGGAGTGATCCCTTGATATTGGCGACGCAAATCGGTCCAACCCTTGTTGTAATTGGCTGGTGTAATCGCACCGCTGAACACACCCCAGCGCCATTTGTCGACCAGCAGGCCAAAAGGCAGGAAGGCAACCTTGTCCATTGCCTGACGCAATAGCAGTCCGGTATCCTTGTCGGCACTCGGCACCTTGTCTTTATCGAGCAGACCGATCTGTACCAGATATTCGGGGGTGATCGACAGTGCGATGGCATCGCCAATCGCTTCGTGGAAACCGTCATTCGCACCATTCAGATGCAGCAGGCTCTGTTTGTTATAGGCGCGCTGATAATAATTGTGGCCAAGCTCGTGGTGGATGGTCACAAAATCATCGGTGTTGACCTTGATGCACATTTTGATGCGCAGATCATCGACATTGTCGATATCCCATGCCGACGCATGGCAGACAACTTCGCGGTCACGGGGCTTGAGGAACTGCGCGCGCTCGTAGAATGTTTTGGGCAGCGGGTCGAAGCCGAGCGACGAGAAAAAACCTTCGCCAATCTTCACCATGCCGATTTCATCGACACCCTTGGCCTTGAGCAATTCGCCAATGTCATAACCGATATCGCCAGCACCGGCAGGAGCGACGACATCGTAAATGCCGCCCCATTCCTGCGCCCACATATTGCCGAGCAAGTCGGCACGGATCGGGCCGGTCTTGGATTGCACTGCATCGCCATATTTCGCGTTCAGCTTGTTACGCGTATAGGTGTGCAGTTCGTCATAAAGCGGTTTGACCTCAAGCCACAATTTGTCAGTCAGCGCTGCAAAATCATCGGCAGGCATGTCATAGCCCGAGCGCCACATCGCGCCGACATCCTTGAATCCAAGCTCTTCAGCGCCCTCATTGGCGATCTCGACCATGCGAGCATAGTCTTTGCCCATCGGTTTGCCGACATTGTCGTGCCAGCTCGCCCACATTTCCTTCAGCTCTTCAGGATTGCGATTGGTGCCCATCTCAGCTTCGATATCGGAGCCGTTAATTTCCTTACCCCTGAGCGTGCCCCTGCCTTTGCCATAGGCAGAGTTGAGCTTAGTCGCGATGGTGCTGAGTTCAGCGGCGGCACCTTCTTTGGTCGGCGCAGGCAAAACCAGACCGCCGCGCAATATGTCAAGCTTGCGCTTGGTTTCAGCCGAAAGCCCGGCAACACTCTGATATTTCGCGGCTTCGAGCGCATATTGCACCGATTTTTCAGTGCCTATTTCACCATATTTGGCGGCGAGCGCATCGGTATCGTCGGTGATATAGGTCGCGTTGACCCATTGTACGCGCCCAGCCTCGACCGTGAAGTCGTACAGGTCTTTTTCCGCCTTGGCGATAAAGGCCTCGGCATCTGAAACCGTGGGTGTGGTCTGGGCCCAAGCGGGTGTCGACACAGTGGCAATCGCCAAAGCGACGATCGAAACATATTTTCTCATGCGGCTAGCTCCCCGGCATAAATCTGCAATGGCGCAGACGATGGTAGTTTCAAACGAAACCGTCAACCCGCCTGACGCGCCATTCGTCGAAACAGGAGCGCCACTAGCAGACCAATGAAGGTTACAAGGAACGCTACAGTCTTAAAGGGTTTCACGGTTGCTGCTGTGTCCGCGAGCAGATTGTCCCCCTGATCGAACATCACTTGAATGAATTGGCAAATGGTTTCGGTATAATCGGTGAGCAAAAACACAACCGCCGCCGCCATGATCAATCCGCCCAATGCGCTGAGAACATATGTGCCTTCCGCCCGCATTGCCCGACCGCCTTGCCACGCGCCAAAGGCGTAGGTTCCGATGAAAATAAGGTCAATCACCATGCTGATCCGGGCCAAATCAAGCACACCTGCCGCTTTCCAGCCCAAGTGAATCTGGTCCACCCGGATAGCCGTACCCGCTGACTGATGGTCACCAATTCCCATAGGCGAGATAGGATTACTCAGCCACACATTGAGAAAAATCTGCAAGGCCAGAAGCAGCAGTCCGGCCAGCCAGAACCACCAGAATGTCTTTTCAAACTTTGACTCTTCCATCGGTCAAATGTCCTCCAGTAAAAATTCGGCAATGGCCTGCCCCATTTCGGGCTTTACCACTGCGCTCATATGATTTCCCGGCACCCTAAAATGCCTGCCCTGCGGCAATGCCGCAACCAAGGCTGCTGCCGAGCCATTATCGTCGTCCTGCTCGCCACACACGACTGCTACGGGCATATCAAAACCACGAATCGCGTCTTCTGACGTGTCGGCAAAGCTGTCGAGCAGCAGGTTCAGCGCGATAGGATCGGCTCCTGTGGTTTTCACAAATGCCGCCGCCATAAATTCGGGTGAACCACGCTCGTGACCATCAAGATTTTCGAATACACTTCGGAAATGTGCCTTGCGCTTACCGGTTTGCGTCAGACCTTCCAGCCCCATTCCGGCAATCACAGCACGGCGTGGGACGCACCCCCTCGCAAGCATTCGCGACACTGTCCGACCGCCGAGGGAGTAGCCGCCAAGGTCGAAATCCTTGACACCCAGTTCCGCCAGCAAAGTGAACTGATCATCTGCCAATATGTCGACTGGATAATGCATCGGATCGTGCGGCTTTGCGCTGTCACCATGCGCACGCAGATCAGGCATGATCACGCGGAAACCGGCATCGGCCAGCAAGGCGGCATGCCCATATTTGATCCAGTTGGTAGCAGCATCAGAAACGAAGCCGTGGATCAGGATCAACGGGCGTCCCTCGCCCACTTCATGCACCGCAAGCCGGATTCCGTCGCTTGCTTCAATAAACCAGTGTTTCATTTCGGCCTTTTAGCTTTTTCCCAGCGTTCGACCAGTGGTGGATGTTCGTCGCTGCGCATCCGATCCAAATGCCTTGTATCGAGCCATTCTTCAAGGATTGCTTCCGCGCCAAAATGGCTGGTGGGGAAAAAGCCTGTCGGATCGTCCAGACTGCCGACGGTATTGTCGCAGCGTTCTGAATCTGGATATTCAAAGCCAAGCGGCGTCCCGCATTCGCGGCAATAGGGGCGCCTGGCGATCTGCGAACTCGCATACCAGTCGGGCTCGCTCAGCCAAGTCCGCTGATCTTTTTGCAAATTGATAAATGCTGCAGCAACACCGCCCGTCGCGCGTTGGCACATACGGCAATGGCACAAATAGGCTTCGCGGTTCTCAAGGCTCAGCCGATAACGCACCCGACCGCATTGGCAGCCGCCTTCATGAATTTCAGTCACGATTGCGGCCCTAAGAGCTTAACCCAATCCTCCGGAGACCTCGGCTGCGTTTCGAGCGCTGCGGCGTCTTCAGGAATGATGACCCATGGCTGTTTGCTTCCTACCCAGAAATGCGCGAATGGCACCAGCTCATTGCTATTATCCAACGTTCCGGCGCGGATCGCTGCCAACGGATTTCTGTCATTGGTGGTATAAAGGCGAGTCAAACATTTGGAGCAGCCAAAAACCTTCACTTGCGCACCAGAAGGCGCGCTATATTCTCCGCAGGACGTATCACCTGAGACCGAAATATCGGCCGGAAAAACGGCGAGTTGCAACCCGAAGGCGCTACCAGTGCGGGTCTGACAGTCAGTACAATGGCAGGCATAAAGTTTGAAACGGAAACCGGGTTTCACGGAATAGCGAACAGTACCGCACGTACAGCCGCCTTGAAGCGTTTCCATATCTATAACCTTTTGATTCCGTTTTGGCTGCTACCGATACCAATCGGGAGCCGCCGCTTATTTCACTCAGTTTCCCGAATTTCCGCGCCCGTCCATTTTTCAGGATCAAATCAACCGTGCGGCATGCTCATCGCTCCTTAATAGCTGTTATCGGGCTATCATTTTGGTGTCGCACGTCAACCGCTCCGTGCATCATGGTCGAAACCTGATGAGCATTTGTCTTGCTTATAATAAGCATTGCTATTACTTCTCTTGGTTATGAGTGAAGATTTGGGTTTTCTGATTGGTGACACGGCTCGGCTGATGCGTCGTGCCTTTGACGAAAGAGTTCGCACTCAGGGCGTTACTCGCCCGCAGTGGCGTGTTCTTGGCTTACTCAAACGATTTGGCGGCAGCACGCAAATTGCACTCGCCGATATGATGGATGTCGAACCGATCACTCTTGGTCGAATGATAGATCGATTGCAGGAAGCGGAATTGGTCGAACGTCGGGCCGACCCGTCGGATCGGCGCGCATGGCGGGTCTTTCTAACGCCAAAAGGTGATATCCGATTGGCAGAGTTGAAACCAATGGCCGCAGAATTGTTCGCAGATGCTGTCTCAGGTCTTGATGCCGACCAGCAGGAAAAGCTGGAACAGATGTTAAATGTCATGCGGTCCAACCTTACCAGACATCCTGCGGAATTTACCCATGGCTGAAGCCGATCCAAAAATTGAACAACAAATGGCAAGCGATGTAGCTCGTTCACGGCCAAAGCGTAAGTGGCTGAAATTGCTTGTCTTGCTGTCGGTGCCTTTGCTGTTGATCGGTGGAGGCATCGCCTATTATCTGGCGAACGACCATTATGTATCCACTGACAATGCCTATGTGCAGCAAGACAAGGTGTCGATTGCAAGTGAAGTAGGTGGTCGAATTGTCAACGTTTCCGTGCATGAAAACCAGCATGTCGATGCAGGCGACTTGCTGTTCCAGATCGATCCGGAACCGTTCAAGATTGCCATTGCTCAAGCCGAAGCTTCGATTGCCGCAGCACAGGTCAAAGTTGTCACTTTGCAGACCGATTTGGGCAATAGTGGCGTCGATATTGCCAGCGCTCGTGAGGATGTGGCCTTTTACACACAGGAATATCAGCGCCAATCGGCGTTGATGGAGCGGGGCTTTACTACCAAAGCGCGATTACAAGCTGCGGAACACGCATTATCAGACGCCCGCAGCAAGGTTTCGCGTGCAGAGGCCGATGCCCGAATGGCCAAAGCTGCCTTGGCAAGCGGGGCGGCTGCGCCTGGCGTCAATCCGGGTGTGCTGGCAGGTCAAGTTCAGCGCGACAAAGCCTTGCTGGACCTGTCCAGAACCGAAATCCGGGCATCGACGAGTGGGACAGTCAGCCAAGCCGATCGCTTGCAGGTGGGGCAGATGATGGTGCAAGGCCTTCCGGCGTTGACCATTGTTACTGACGGCAGAGGATGGATTGAGGCTAATTTCAAGGAAACCGATCTTGCCGACATGCGTCTTGGTCAGCCGGCCGAAATCCGGTTTGACGCCTATCCGGGATTGACGCTGAAGGGTCGCGTTGCAAGCATAGGTGCGGGGACCGGATCAGAATTCTCCGTGCTGCCTGCCCAAAATGCCAGCGGCAACTGGGTAAAAGTAACGCAACGCGTGCCAGTACGGATCGAAATTCTCGACAAACCGCGCCGCAAGATGATTGCAGGACTGTCAGTTCATGTCCGCATCGATACCAGCAAATAGCGCCGCGCAAACTCAGGCAGCATTGCCTGTAAAACATCGCGGGCTGCTAACGCTCGCGGTGATGGGCGCTTCCATAGTTCAGATACTCGATTCAACCATCGCCAATGTTGCCATACCGGATATGCAAACCAGTCTTGGCGCTACGATTGACAGCGTAACCTGGGTGCTCACCAGCTATATCCTCGCCAGTGCAGTCGCCATGCCCGCCGCTGGGTGGCTTTCGGATAGGATCGGTTCGCGCCGCCTGTTCCTTTTCGCAGTCTCAGGTTTCATCCTCTCTTCAATGCTGTGCGGGGTCGCAACCAGCCTGGTTCAGATGGTCCTGTTCCGGATTTTACAGGGCATTTCAGCTGCATTTATTGGCCCATTATCGCAAACCATATTGCTCGACATCAATCCTCCTCAACGCGCGCCGCGCGCTATGCAAATCTGGGGCATGGGCATCATGATCGCTCCCATTTTCGGTCCTATGATCGGTGGCTGGTTGACCGAAAGCTATAATTGGCGCTGGGTTTTCTACATCAATCTCCCGATTGGCATTCCCACTCTTGCTCTGCTTTGGTGGCTTTTGCCAACGCGTCCGATAACCGACCGAAAATTGGACATATTCGGTTTTGCAATGTTGGCATTAGGACTGGCATCCTTGCAGTTGATGCTCGATCGCGGGCAGCATGAAGATTGGTTCGAAAGCTGGGAGATCATCATCGAGCTGGGTTTAGCAATCTCTGCATTTTGGATGTTTACCATTCACAGCATGAGCACGAAAAAACCTTTGTTCGATCCGAAGATGATCGCGAACCGTAATTTTCTGACAGCTTTGCTATTCGGAATGCTCATCGGATTGACGATGATCGGGCTTTTCGCGCTATTGCCGCCAATGCTGCAAAATATCTACGGCTACACAGTATTCGATTCCGGCGCGCTTTTGGCGCCGCGTGGCATCGGGATTTTGTTTGGCATGGTAATAGCGGGCCGACTGATAACCAAGGTCGACATTCGCGGGATCATATTTACGGGATTTTCACTGGTGGCTTTGTCGATCTGGATGATGACCGGATGGGCCATCGAAATGGGCACCTCGCATTTCATCACCGTTGGCCTTGTGCAGGGACTGGGAATGGGAATGACCTTCATGCCCACCAATGTCATCGCCTTTTCCACATTATCGCCTGCTGTACGGACCGATGCATCAAGCCTGCTCTATCTCGCCCGAAGCTTGGGTGGCAGTTTGGGAATATCAATATTCGTCACAATGCTGACGCGAAATATGCAGATAAGCCATGAGGAACTGGCAGGACGGATAACGGCTTCAAGCTTTACCGTCGTCGACCCGTCAACCGCAGATCGTTTTGGCTCGCTTGGTGAAGCAATGTTGCAGGTGATGGATTTGGAAATAAACCGTCAGGCCGCAATGATCGCCTACCTCAGCGATTTCCAACTGTTATTCTATATGGTTCTAGCGTTTCTACCTTTAGTGCTGATTCTGAGACCGGCAAAGCCGGGGATCGACCCCACACCACAAATGCCGGATTAGGCCGAGCGCTTTTCCAGCCCCTTTTGTTGCATGCGCCACAGCACCATCTCGATCCGGTCCTGACCAAAAAATGGTTCGCCGTCGAACACCAATGTCGGCACACCCCAATGCCCGCCTGCTTCGAGCGCGGCTTGATTGGCGTGGATTTCAGCGTCCAGCGCTTCTGCATCGGCTATAGCTTCAGCATCAAGTTCTGAAAGGTCCAGTCCGGCACGCATCGCAGCGCCTGCCAAATGATCGCCCTCGTGCCAATTTTCGGCACCTCCCCAGATCAGCTTCCGGCTTCGTGCGCGAAGGCCAAACCCTTGCCGCGCCGTGCTGCCGCCTGCCCCAATCTGGTCAGTCGATAGATATAGGGCTGCTCCTCGGCGATCTGTCGTGTCATCACATTTGCACAATCAGGTCAGGACGCGGCGGCCCAAAGGAATGCCGTAAAACTGCGCTACGCGAAACATGTCGGTGAAAGTGTAGCGCAACCAGTTGGGATGGTTGCGTTCAAAAAATGCGGGCTCGCGGATCGCCAGCGGATAGACCGGGCGCAAAGCGATATCGATATCCCACTCCTCCGCAATCGCCCGATAACGGCCAAGAGCGAGATAGCTATAGGGTGAGCGGAAAGAGAAGTAGAGGTCGGCATGAAGTGTCATGCCGACCATCTTGAACGTCTATCAGCCTTCTTCAAGTGCCTGCGGCCAAGCAATTCTGCAATCTGCACCGCGTTCAATGCTGCACCTTTGCGCAGATTGTCAGAAACGCACCACAGGTTCAGGCCGTTGTCGACAGTGGAGTCGTCGCGCACGCGGCTGATGAAGGTTGCATAGTCACCGACACATTCAACCGGGGTGACATAGCCGCCGTCTTCGCGTTTATCGATCAGCATAACGCCAGGGGCTTCGCGCAAAATTTTCTGCGCATCTTCTGCGCACAGTTCATTTTCAAACTCGATATTGATCGATTCACTATGGCCGACAAACACCGGAACACGCACGCAAGTGGCGGTGACCTTGATCGTGGGATCGAGGATCTTCTTGGTTTCGACCACCATCTTCCATTCTTCCTTGGTCGAGCCATCCTCAAGGAACTTGTCGATGTGCGGAATGACGTTGAAGGCGATCTGCTTGGTGAATTTGGACGGTACCGCCGGATCGCCGACGAAGATATTGCGCGACTGTTCAAACAGTTCGTCCATCCCCTCCTTGCCCGCGCCAGACACCGACTGATAGGTGGAGACGACCACGCGCAGGATCTTGGCGGCGTCGTGCAAAGGCTTCAGGGCGACCACCATCTGCGCGGTCGAGCAATTGGGATTGGCGATGATGTTGCGCTTTTTATAGCCGTCAATGGCGTCAGGATTCACTTCGGGAACGATGAGTGGAACATCAGGGTCCATGCGATAGAGCGAGCTGTTGTCGATCACCACACACCCAGCGGCCGCGGCCTTGGGTGCGTAAATTGCAGTCGCGTCCGATCCGATGGCGAACAACGCCATATCCCAGCCAGTCCAGTCGAAATGCTCGATATTTTT
>JADKHG010000014.1 GCA_016721875.1 Sphingomonadales bacterium
CGTGGTCATCGCGATGCTGGTGCCCAGATAGTTGGTGAACGCCGCTTTGCCCGCCGCCGCGACACGCGCAATCAACGGGCTGGACGCATATTTCCCGATCAGCAACAGCAAGCCTGCGACATAGCCAAGCGTGACCAACAAACGCGGGAACAATGACCAGGCCAGGAATCCGGCCAGCGCGGTAATTTTGTCAAATCCCGACAGCGCCACCCCAACCCTACCAGTGCATTCAATGCCAGCCCCGTCACCGCCAGTCGCAGCGCCCAGCGACGATAGTCTGCCGCTGCCCATGATCCGGTCAGGAATCCATTTTTGAACAAGGCCATGCCCAGCATCATTAGCGGCAGCGTTTCGGTCAGCGCCTGCAAGGCTGCGGTGAAAGGCTGGGTCCAGTCTGTCAGCTTATCTGCCACAATTTCCGTATAGCCGCCGCGATGAACCGTCAGCTCCTGCGTCACATTGAATTGCAATTCCGGGCTATTCACAACCTCGCGAAATTGCCGGGCCAGATCGGCATCGGCGCCGGGTTGCGTGGCTGCCCATTGCAGAAATTGCAGCCCGCCAAATTGCAATGCCCACATCACAAAGCCCAACGCATAGACGATCAGCGCCCATTTGATCAGCCGTTCAGGTTCCCATTGCCTGAACTGCACCGCTAGCAGCGCGATCAGCGCATAGGTGACCAATATGTCGCCGAACCAGATAAAATAGAAATGGATCAGGCCGAATATCAACAGCCAGAACATCCGCGCGTAATGGGTCCGCATTCCGCTGCGCCCCGCTGCCTCGGCCCGCTCGATAACCAGCAGCATGCTTGCTCCGAACAACAGGCTGAACAGCCCACGCATCTTGCCATCGATGAATATGAAAGAGAACAGCCAGCTAGTCTGATCGGCAACGCCGTCTCCGCCATAGGCCAAGGGTGTGATATAGGCCCATTCGGGCATGGCAAAGGCAATGATGTTCATCGCCAAAATGCCCATCACCGCAAAACCACGCAGCGCGTCGAGGCTAAGATAGCGGGTAACGTTGTCTTGCGTGCTCGTGTGCATATCTGCCATTCTGCATCCCATTCCAATTCGGGATTTGATAGGTCAGCGATGCACGGCCGTCCATCGCCACTTGCAACGGCAGATGAGAATGATTATTAACACTCTTGTAGATAAGATGCTGGTTCTGATTCGGAGTTCCCTATGACAAATCTCCCCTTTGTCCATCCTGACCGCCAGATGGCACGTTTTCAGCCGATGAAGGCACTGCGCCATTTTCGCAACCTGATCGCCGATAAGGAAGACACCGAACAGGTGTTCCACATCATCCGCGCGTTGTCGGACAACCGTTTTGTCGATCGCGCCCGCGAATTCTGGACCAGCAGCGCCGGCCGCAAGGTGCTTGCCGAGCCCGAAACGCTGATCGATATTCTCGACGACCATGCGGCATTGCGCAAATTGCCGATGGGAACAGTCGCCCATGCCTATTGCGACTTCATGGAAAAAGAAGGTCTGACCGCACAGGGATTGGCCGACGAATATGAGAAATTCGCCGACAAGACCGAGCGGCATGACGACCTGCTTGAACTATACGGCAATCGTCAGCGCGACACGCACGATCTCTATCATGTGCTGACTGGCTATGGCCGTGATGCGCTGGGCGAACAATGCGTGCTCGCCTTTACCTACAGCCAGAACCCCAATTGGGGAATCCTGTTCATTGCCTGGGCTGGCGGCCGCGAAATCAAAAAGGGGTTGAAGCACGTCCCCATTTATTCGGCGATCCGCGAAGCGCAAAAGGCTGGCAAGGTAGCCCAGAAAATCGCGCATCAGGATGTCCGCGCAATGCTCGCCGAGCCGTTGGCCGATGCCCGCAAACGTTTGGGTATCGGTGAACCGGTGGTCTACAATAAGGCGCATGAAATGATGCGCGCAGGCGGGATCGATCCCTACGACCTGCTGGGTCAAAACACCGCGGCTGCCTAACGCAATTCCTTGCGGATCATCAGTTTGAGGCCGGACCAGACGGTATCGACGGCGCACACCTTCACATCGACCCACCCCATAGGCAATGCGAGTTCGCGGATGGTGTTTTCGGTGATATCGGTCGGTACTTTGGACGCCTTTTTGGGCCAGCTGATCCACAGTTGACCGGTGGGGTTGATCGTGTGGCGGAGTGCTGTGAGGCGATCTGCCAACGCGGACTTATCGCTCACGAAAATATGTGCGGCGTCGATGCCCTTGGCGGGCATGGGTTCCTCAACCAACTGCAAACCATAGCAGTCAATCTCGGCGCGGACACTATAAGGCATGCTATCAAACCAGACGCGCATGCCATCCTTCAGGCTCAGCTTTTTGGCAAGCGGCGTGCCGGAATAGCCCGAAGCCGTGGGCATCAGCCCTCCATCCATTCCTTGAAAAAGCTTTCATGCGCGGTCCGCAGTTCGCTTAGTGAAAGCTCGGGATAGATCGCATCTTCGCCCTTGCAGATTGAAATGGTGTCACCGCCGGTCCAACCAATGAAGCAGCAGGAAATGCCAGCATCGCTTGCCAGTTTTTCGATTGCCTCGGAATCAAAACGTTCCGTGACGATATAGCGCCCCTGATTTTCGGCAAAAAGCGACCAGGCATGCTGCTGCTTTTCGCTGTCCACCCGGTTTTCAAACGCCTTTGTTTCCAGCCGCGCACCAATATCCCCAGCAAGCGCCATTTCCGCAACAGCAACCAATATGCCGCCGTCGGAGACATCATGCACTGCCGTCGCGATTCCATCAGCGACAAGTTTGCGGACAAATTCGCCGTGCCGCTTTTCCGCCGCCAGATCGACTTTGGGTGGCTGCCCTGCCGAACGACCGTGGCAGATTTCGAGCCATTTCGACTGGCCGAGTTCAGGACGTGCCTTGTGATCCGCACCGATCAGCACGATTTTGTGCGCACCGTCCTTGAAGGCAATCGTCGCCATTTTCGCGACATCATCCAGCAATCCGACTCCGCCAATTGCCGGCGTGGGCAGGATCGCACTACCACCACCGGTTGCCTTGCTTTCGTTGTACAGGCTGACATTGCCCGAGACGATCGGGAAGTCCAAGGCGCGGCAGGCATCACCCATGCCCGACAGGCAGCCTGTGAACTGCGCCATGATTTCGGGGCGCTGCGGATTGGCAAAGTTGAGGCAATTGGTCACGGCAAGCGGAAGAGCCCCCACCGATGACAGGTTGCGATAGGCCTCTGCAATTGCCTGTTTGCCCCCTTCATAGGGATCGGCATAGCAATAGCGCGGGGTGCAGTCGGTGGTGATCGCCAGCGCCTTATCCGAACCGTGCACGCGCACGACAGCGGCATCGCCGCCCGATTTTTGCGCGGTGTCGGCACCAACCTGTGCATCACATTGTTGCCAGATCCATGCCCGTGACGCGAAATCGGGGGAGGCCATCATCTTAAGCAAATCCCTGCCGATGTCGCTGCCCAATGGCAAATCGCCCAGCGGGGGAACCTTGGCCCATGCCTTATATTCCTCGCGGCTCATCGCTGGTCGGTCATATTGCGGGCATCATCGGCAAGCGGGCCGAGCGGGATGTCGCAGACCACATCGCCATTCCATTCGAGCACCATATGGCCAGTATCGGTAACTTCACCGATCACTGCGAAATCCAGTTCCCATTTTTCGAAAATCGCCTGAGCCATTGGCTCCTTGCCGGGTTTCAACACCATCAGCATGCGTTCCTGCGATTCGGAGAGCATCATTTCATAGGGCGTCATGCCGGTTTCGCGCTGCGGCACCGCGTTCATGTTAAGCCGAATTCCGCAGCCGCCTTTCGACGCCATTTCGACGCTTGAGCTGGTAAGCCCTGCCGCGCCCATATCCTGAATCGCTACAATCGCGTCGGTCGCCATCAGTTCGAGGCAGGCCTCAATCAGCAGCTTTTCGGTAAAAGGATCACCCACCTGCACCGTCGGGCGTTTTTCATCGGTGTCATCGGCGAAATCGGCACTCGCCATCGTCGCGCCGTGGATGCCATCGCGTCCGGTCTTGCTGCCGACATAGACAATCGGATTGCCGATACCGGTGGCCGCAGAATAGAAAATCTTGTCCTGATCGGCGACACCCACGGTCATCGCGTTGACCAGGATATTGCCATCATAGGCCGAATGGAAATTGGTTTCACCGCCGACGGTCGGCACGCCGACGCAATTGCCATAGCCGCCAATGCCCGCGACAACGCCCTGCACCAAATGCTTCATCTTGGGGTGGTCGGGGTTGCCAAAGCGCAGCGCGTTCATATTCGCCACCGGCCGCGCGCCCATGGTGAAGACATCGCGCAAGATGCCGCCGACGCCGGTCGCCGCACCCTGATAGGGTTCGATATAGGAGGGGTGGTTGTGCGACTCCATCTTGAAGATCGCGGCTTGCCCGTCGCCAATGTCGATCACCCCGGCATTTTCTCCCGGGCCGCAGATCACCCAGGGTGCTTCAGTCGGCAGCTTTTTCAAATGGATACGCGAGCTTTTATAGCTGCAATGCTCCGACCACATGACCGAAAATATGCCGAGCTCGACCAGATTGGGCTCCCGCCCCATCGCGTTCAGGATGCGCGCATATTCTTCTTGCGAAAGGCCGTGATCGGCGACGACTTGCGGGGTGATCTGTGAAGCGGTCTGGGTCATGCGCGGCGCTTTAGCGGGCCGCTTTGCTTCCGGCTAGCCCCGATTGTTCGGCCCACCACGCGGCAAGCGTGATCAGGCCGAATGCAGCAAAGGCCAGCATGCTGGTCCCGGTCGTCACCTCTGTCTCTTTAGGACCAAACCAGTTAATAGCCTGAAACACCGCCATGATCCCGGCAAAGGCCCAAAGTGGCACGACCTTTGCGCTGCTTTTGCGGGCATAAATCCACAGCGCACCAAATGTCAGCAGCAGTTCCAGCGGCATTTCAATAGCGGGATAATTCCATAGACCTCGCCCCAACTTGGGCGGTTGTCCGGCAATCGTCAGGTCAGGAACATGCACCAACAGGTCAAGAAACCAGTGGCGACAACACCAGCAAGCTGTCAATCGCGCCTGCCCGGTTTCGCGTCGCCAGCCAAACCAATGTGCCAAAACCCACCGCGAAAGATCGCCGACCTCCAGCAGGCTGTGCGTATAGGGCATGTGGTAAAGGTCCATCGGGTTCATCACCGAAATGCCCGGCGTTATCCGCATCTTTTCGACGCCTATGAGCAGCAGCGCGAAAAACGCCCAATCGACCAATTGACCGGCGATCATCAACACCGGCAGACGCGGCGCGTCCTTGTGGGTTGCAGCGATAAGCGCAGGCGCGAAATGGCCGATGAACATGAAATCCCTCCCCGTGACGGAGGATAGCCTAACCGAGCGGGCTCAGAAGTAAATGTCGATATAGTCAGTCAGATAGTCGCACCATTCAAACTGCCGCAGCCGCCAATATTTGCGGTTCTGCGTCACGGCGAAGCGCCATTCGCCACTTTTTTCACAGCGGCGACCGGCGTCAGGCGTGTCTTCGATGATGATAGTGCCGTTGAGGATGAATTCGTCGGCGGAGATTCGCACAACATGACCGTTGACCGAAACGCGGCCTGTTCCATCGGTGCCGCGTTGCTCGCCCTTCAAGAACAAAGCGTTGTCCTGCCACGACAGGTCTACTTGGCCGCGCTCGCTGCTGGTCCAGCTTAGCCATTGCAACGTCATGCCACTCGCGCCGAGCAGCCTTTCAAGCGCGGGGCGATCCTGCACCTGTGTCGGTGCAGCTGGGGGTTCGGGCGAACTCGCCGCCGCGCCTGTGGCGAAAAGCGCCATAATCAGCGCGGCGGCGACCCGTTTCATGGTCAGTTGCTTTTGCAGGTCTGCGCGCCTTTGTCGGCGAGCTTGACGTTGATCTGCTTGCCGTTGCCAGCAAGCGTTGTGGTGCCGTCAGCCGACTTCATCGGACCGGTTGGCGCTGCTTCAGCATCGGCGGCAGGTGCGGCGCCTTCTGCAGGCGCTTCAACCTTAGGCGCTGTTACGCGCACAGCGGTCGCCGACTTTTCGCCAACGCGGATGTCAGCTGCTTCATTCTTGCCGAGGAAATCGACGTGCAGGATAGTGTTGTCAGCGCAACGATAGGTTGCCGATGCCGTAATCGACGGCGGCAATTCGACCGGAGCGGCGGGCGCTTCGGCAGTCTGTGCAGCATCGCCTTCGGCGGCGGGGGTTTCGGTTTTGTTGCATGCCGCTAACGCAAGCATGGACAACGGGGCGATCAGGAGAAGTTTGCTTTTCATGAGGCCTGACGCTTTGCAGCAAACGCAGCCAATCGAAAAGGAAAATTGCAAGGCCGTAACGCGCTTGCGAAACGCTTGACCCGGCAACCGCTGCGCGCCAAAGCTATCCGCATGGCAACCGACCCGAACCAACCCAGTTTTGAAGAGGCGCTGAAGGCGCTTGAGGAAATCGTCCACAAGCTGGAAAGCGGCGAGGCGCCGCTGGATGAATCGATTGGTCTCTATGAAAAAGGCCAGCAATTGCGGGCGCTTTGTCAGGCGAGGCTTGATGCAGCGCAAGCGCGGATCGAGTCGATCGTGCTCGCCCCCGATGGATCGCCACAGGGCACCCGCCCCTTTGAGTCCGAATGATGTCGCCCACCGACATGGCTGACCGTGTGGATCTCGACAAGGCAATCCAGACCGTCGCCGACGGGATTGACGCCCAGTTCGATCAATTGCTGCAACTACCCGGCGACGCACGCGATCCGCTTTATGCGGCGATGCGCCATGCAGCGATTGGTGGCGGCAAAAGGCTGCGCCCCTTGCTGGTTTGCGCAACTGCCGAATTGTTCAACGTCGACCGCGAAGCCGCGCTTCGCGTTGGTGCGGCGATAGAGGCGATTCATGTCTATTCGCTGATCCACGACGATCTGCCGTGCATGGACGATGATGATTTGCGTCGTGGCAAGCCCACTGTCCACCGCGCCTTTGATGAGGCGACGGCCGTGCTGGCGGGCGATTCGCTGCATGCGCTGGCGTTCGAGATATTGGCCAATTCGGGAACCCATGCCGACCCGTTCATCCGCGCCGAGTTGATGGCCGCCCTTGCCAAAGCAAGCGGCCCCGAAGGCATGGCCGGCGGGCAAATGATGGATCTGGAGGCCGAAAAGAGCGAATTCGACCTGCCCACTGTCACCCGTCTGCAGGCGCTGAAGACCGGCGCATTGATTGCCGCAAGTGTCGAAATGGGAGCGATCCTTGGCCATGTCGCGCACGAAGGCCGCATTCATTTGCGCGGCTATGCCCGTGATGTCGGCCTCGCCTTCCAGATTGTCGATGACATCATGGATGTGGAAGGCGACGCAGCACTGGCGGGCAAGGCCCTGCAAAAAGATGCAGCCGCCGGCAAGGCGACTTTCGTCTCGCTGATGGGGCTGGATCGCGCCAAACAACAGGCGGCAATGCTGGTCGAACAGGCCAAGAACCATTTGGCAAGCTATGGTGCCGAGGCAGACCTGCTGCGTGCCATTGCCGACTATGTGCTCGAACGCGACCGTTGACGAGGCGCTGACAGGGGAAGACGATGACCAAGAGGATAGGCGTTTATCCGGGGACTTTCGATCCCATCACGCTGGGCCATATGGACATAATCGAACGCGGGGCGAAGCTGGTTGATGAGCTGATCATCGGCGTCACCACCAATATCGCCAAATCACCGATGTTCAACGACGACGAACGCATCGCGATGGTCGAACGCGAAGTCGCGTCGGTCGGCAATATCAAGGTGCGCGTGGTCGGTTTCAACTCGTTGCTGATGGACTTTGCCGAGGCACAGGGCGCGTCAGTGGTGATCCGCGGCATCCGCGGCGTGACCGACTTCGAATATGAGTATCAGTTGACCGGCATGAACCGACAGTTGAACGACCGGATCGAAACCGTGTTCCTGATGGCCGACGTCGCGCTGCAACCCATTGCCAGCCGCCTGGTCAAGGAAATCGCGCTTTATGGCGGCGAGATCGGGAAATTCGTAACGCCAAAGGTGCGCGAAGAAGTGATGGCGAGGGTGGCGGAGGAAAACCCCGAAAAGGCTTCGGGCGGTTAAGCCCTCGCCTCCACCAACTCCCGCAACTCCGTCTTCAACAACTTCCCGATATGGCTCCTCGGCATCTCTTCAATCGCGTAAAGCGCCGATAGCCGTTGGGTCTTGCCGAGCTGCTCATTCGCCGCCGACAGCAAAGCATCGGTGTCGAGTACCGCGCCTTTCGCGCCGGTCACAAAACCAACCGGCGTTTCGCCCCAGCGGTCGCTGGGCACGCCGATGACCGCGGCTTCCTCTACGCCGGGAAGGCCGAGCAACACGCCCTCGAGGTCAACCGGATAGATGTTGAAGCCGCCCGAAATGATCATGTCCTTCGACCGGCCGAGCAGTTCGACAAAACCGTCGGCATCGACCCGGCCAATGTCGCCCATGCGTTGCCAGCGGCTGCCGTCGGCATCGAACCAGCTGGCTTCACGGGTCTTGTCGGGCTGGTTCTGATAGCCCGACATCATGGTTGCCGAACGCCCGACCAACTCGCCCACTTCGCCGGGGGGCAGACGGTTACCTGCCTCATCGATGGTGAAAACCTCGCTGCCTTTCCACGGAATGCCAACGGTGTGCAATTTGTCGGGATGTTCGTGCGCCTGCAACAGGCAGACCACGCCGCCTTCGGTCATCGAATAAATCTCGACCAAGCCGCCGGGCCATCGTTTCAGCACATCGGCCTTCAACGCAGGGGCGAAGGGGGCGCTGGTGCAATATTTCAGCCAATAGCTCGACAGGTCATAGTCATCGAACTGCTCATATTCCATCAGCCTTTTGTACTGGACGGGCACCAGCATGGTGTGAGTGATGCGATGCTTTTGCGCACGCTCCAGATAGCCGACGACGTCGAATTTGGGCATCAGGTGCAGCGTGCCGCCATAGGCCAATGTCGGGATGACCAGCGCCAATGTGGTGTTCGAATAAAGCGGGGTCGAGGCGAGCGATGCAGCCTGTGGCGCTCCATAGCCGGTCGCTTCGCCCACGGTCGCGTGCAACCAGCGCATCTGGCGCGAATGGATGATCCCTTTGGGCGTACCAGTGGTACCGCTGGAATAGATGATGTTAAACGGGTCAGCGGGACCGCAATTGTGCGGCGCTGCCTCACTGCCTTCTGCGGCCATCCACTGATAGATGTCGGGATGGTCGCCCAATGGTGCATCGAGCATGATGGTTTTAAGCGGCGGCAGGTCACGACCCGACAGATCCGCCAGCTTTGGCGCGTCGACAAACAGATGCGCGGCACCCGAATCCTTCAGCATCGCCTCGAGCTGTGCCGGCGTTGCCGATGTGGTCAGCGGCGCAGCACAGCCGCCTGCACGCACTGCCCCCAGATAGGCCAGCGCATAGCGCACCGAGGTCGTTCCAAGGATGGCAACCGCCTGCCCCTTTTTCAGCCCATCGGCCTGCAACTGCGCAGCAATCCGCTCGACCAGCGCTGCAACCTGCGCCCAGGTCAAGCTCTCACCGCCGTCATCCAGCGCGACCCGCCCAGGCCGCTCCCTCCCCCATGCGGAGATGAGGGCGCTGTAATCGCCGAAGGGTTTTTCGAGTTCGGTGTTTGGATCGAATGTCATTTTGTTCCTCTGGAACTGTTGGTGTCTTCCAAATCGTGCCACATTTTTCCTCAGAAGGAAGAAGGAAATAAGGAAGAAGGAGTCAAGATTGCGATTGGCGGTTGTTGTGAATGCGGCGGACACCCTGACCAAATGTCTCGGTTCCAAAATTCAAAATCAGCCCGCTGGGCTGATTGAGCAACTTCACATAGGTTTGGGCTTGGCGAATATGGACACCAGCAAGCTTTTCCAGCGCCTTAATCTCAACAACACGCCAGCCATTAACGAACAGATCGACGCGGTACGCGTCATAAAATTCCACACCATCTATCGTGATGTTCACCGGCATTTGCCGGGCGACTTGAAAGCCAATGCGTTTCAAACGGCTCGCCAAAATCGTTTCGTACACAGATTCCAGCAGCCCCGGCCCCAGTTCCTTGTGCAAGTGAAATCCCGCATCAATGACTTGGGATATATGTTGCTCTTGCGCCTGATTTTTCGTCAATTCACAATCTCCTTCTTCCTTATTTCCTTCTTCCTTCTGAGGAAAAATTGGCACATTCGCGCAAAGCAGCCAAACCCGGCAATTGCCTAGGCAAATAGATGTGGAAAACGGCCCCTAAAGCTTGGGTTTCTGCTGGCCATCCCCTATGGTCGCACGATGAGCGACAGCAACGAAGAACGCACCGGCGACAGCGCCGCCAATCCCAACCAGAATGAATATGGTGCCGACAGCATCAAGGTGCTGAAGGGCCTCGATGCCGTGCGTAAGCGGCCGGGCATGTATATCGGCGACACCGACGATGGATCGGGCCTGCATCACATGGTGTTCGAGGTGTCGGACAACGCGATTGACGAGGCGCTCGCGGGGCATTGCGATCTTGTACTGATCGAGCTCAACCCAGATGGATCGGTTTCGGTCGAGGACAATGGCCGCGGAATTCCGACGGGCATGCACAAGGAAGAAGGCGTCTCTGCCGCAGAGGTCATCATGACCCAGCTGCACGCCGGCGGGAAGTTCGAGAATACCAGCGATGATAATGCGTATAAGGTCTCGGGCGGTCTTCACGGCGTGGGTGTTTCGGTGGTTAACGCACTGTCCGAATTCCTCGAACTCACCATCTGGCGCGAAGGCAAAGAGCATTGGATGCGCTTTGAGCATGGCGATGCCGTCGCGCCGCTGATCGTCAAATGTGATGCGCCGGTGGTCGATGGTAAGCCCAAAAAGGGCACGCGCGTCACCTTCATGGCATCGACCGATACGTTCAAGAACGTCACTGAATTTGATTTCGACAAGCTCGAACATCGTTATCGCGAGCTTGCCTTCCTGAATTCAGGCGTGCGCATCCTGTTGCGTGACAAGCGCCATGCCGATGTCAAGGAGCACGATCTTTACTATGAAGGCGGCATCGCGGCTTTCGTAAAATATCTGGATCGCAACAAAGCAGCGATCATTCCCGAACCAATTGCGATTTCGTCTGAACGCGACGGTATTGGCATCGATGTCGCGCTGGAATGGAACGATTCCTATTACGAAAACGTCCTCTGCTTCACCAACAACATCCCGCAGCGCGATGGCGGCACGCACCTCGCTGCCTTCCGCGCGGCGCTGACCCGCACGATCAACAATTATGGCGAGAAGTCGGGTATCCTGAAAAAGGAGCGCGTTTCGCTGACCGGTGAGGATATGCGCGAAGGCTTGACCGCGATTGTGTCGGTCAAACTGCCCGATCCCAAATTTTCGTCACAGACCAAGGATAAGCTGGTTTCGTCCGAAGTGCGCCAGCCGCTTGAAAGCCTGATGGCGGACAAAATGGTCGAATGGCTTGAGGAAAATCCGGGCCATGCCAAGACACTGATCTCCAAGATCATCGACGCAGCCGCCGCGCGGGAAGCGGCGCGAAAGGCGCGCGAAGCGAGCCGAAAATCGGTGATGGGCATCGCCTCGCTCCCCGGCAAACTCGCTGATTGTCAGGAAAAAGACCCGAGTAAATCAGAACTCTTCCTGGTTGAAGGCGATTCGGCAGGCGGCTCGGCCAAACAGGGCCGCGACCGCCATTATCAGGCAATCCTGCCATTGAAGGGCAAGATCCTGAACGTCGAGCGCGCGCGTTTTGACCGGGTGATTGGCTCGAAGGAAGTCGGCACGTTGATCCAGGCAATGGGCACTGGCATCCGCGACGATTTCAACCTTGAAAAGCTGCGCTATCACAAGATTGTGATCATGACCGACGCTGATGTCGACGGCAGCCATATCCGCACGCTTTTGCTCACCTTCTTCTACCGGCAGATGAAGCCGATCATCGAGGCTGGGCATCTCTACATCGCGCAGCCGCCGCTGTATAAAGTCGCAAAAGGCCGCAACGAACTCTATCTGAAAGACGATACCGCGCTCGACAATTATCTTGTCGACGCCGGAATTGGCGGAATGATGTTGGAAGGTGCCGCTGGACAGCGCAGCGGCAATGATCTGACGGCGCTGGTTGAACATTCACGGCGGATGCGCAGCCTGATGGCTTATGTCCCGCGCCGCTATGATCCGACGATCATCGAAGGATTGGCGCTGAACGGCGCTTTGGCTCCAGAACTGGACGGGGCGGAACGCGAGGCTGCTGTTGCAAAAGCCGTTGCATGGATGGACGCACAAGACAGCGAAAGCGTGTGGACAGGCCGCGTTGCTGAAGAAGGTGGCTATCATTTTGAGAAACGCTGGCGCGGGGTTTCAGACCACCACATCATCGAACGCAGTTTCCTGATCAGTGCAGAGGCGCGCAAATTGCACCGGCTGGCGATGGAGGAGGCCGAAAGCTATCTGACGCCGGCTCGGTTGGTCAAATCGGCAGCAGCACCCGTTGAGCCCGAACCGGAAACCGAAACCGCCGAGGGTGAAGAGGTGCAAAGCCCGGCTGCGCGCAAAGCGAGTGCGGACAAGTCGATCACCCGCCCGTCCGAACTGCTCGATGCAATATTGGCGGCTGGCCGCAAGGGTCTGTCGATTTCGCGTTATAAGGGTCTTGGCGAAATGAACGCCGAACAGCTTTGGGAAACGACCCTCGACCCCAACCACCGCTCGTTGCTACAAGTAACAATTGAGGATACGCAGGAAGAAGGCGAGATTTTCGAGAAGCTTATGGGCGATGTCGTCGAACCACGGCGCGACTTCATTCAGGAAAATGCTTTGAACGTGGCCAATCTCGACGTCTGACCAGTTGCCGCAGGTGCGATAAACGCAAGTGTCGAAAATGCAGCGTTGACAGCTTGGTGATAAGGACAGACCATCCCGCATAAATGCCATCAGGCACAGGTGCGGGAAGGACATATATGGCTCGGTTGAAGACAGCTTTATTGGCGGCAGCCTTTGCCGTGAGCGGCATCGTGCCGTTGGCGGCACCGCTTTCAGCAAAAGGCGAGACGGTAGCCGCGCCCTATGTGCGCCCCGATGTACAGAATTTCCTGAAAATGATGCAAAGCCGAGCGCGTCCGCCGATGACCGACGAAGGCGTCAAGCAGATGCGCAAAATCCCGCCCGAAATGATGGCGCAGATGATGTCCGTCATCGAAGCACCTTTGGGAGCGCTTGCGGTAGACAAGACGCTGACCATGCCCGGGCCGGGTGGACCGATCGAATTGCGTCTGTTCGACGCGCGTGCCGAAAGGCCTGCTGGCCCCGTGTTGGTCTTTTATCATGGCGGCGGTTTCATTTCCGGCGGCATTGTCACCCACGCACCGCTGGCGGCGGAAATGGCGCGGCAGATTGATATTCCAGTGGTATCGGTCGAATATCGGCTGTCGCCGGAAAATAAATTTCCTGCTGCTCCTGACGATGCCGAGGCCGCTGCGCGCTGGATTGCCAGCAATGGCGCAGCGATGGGACGCGAATTTGATGGGCTGATCCTGTCTGGCGACAGCGCTGGCGGTACGTTGACACTGGTAACCGCGCTGGCGCTGCGCGACAAACCGGCAAGCGTGCCGTTGCGGATGATGATTCCCCTCTATCCGATGACCGATGCAACCAAAGCCTATCCGTCTTCCATCGCTTTTTCCGATGGTTATGGGCTATCGACCAAGGATATGGTCTATTATGGCAAGGCCTATGCTGCCGACTTGAAAAACCCGCGGCACACAACGCTATATCGCGATCTAACAGGATTACCGCCGACGGTATTGGTAACCGCCGCACTCGATCCACTGCGCGATGGCGGGCGGGCATTCGCTGCGAAATTGATCCAGACGGGTACCCCCGTCGCCTATTATGAGGCGCAAGGCAATATCCACGGCTTTGCCACCTACCGGCGCGGCATCCCCTCATCACAGGGCGATCTCGACAAGGTGCTGGCGATGGCCAAGGCAATGCTGGAAAAGGTTAGTGCCAAACCCTGATATGGGATGCTGAAGTCAAAACAACATCATCGGTTCGCTGAATTGTCCTCAGCCGAACAAAAAAGGGGCCGGAAAAACCGGCCCCTTCTTTTTCTTCGTGACGAAACTCAGAACTTGCCGCGTAGCGTGACACCGTAGGTGCGAGGTTCGGCAAGGAATTGCGAGAAGATCTGGCGACCGTCGGGATATTGCGGATCGACAAAAGGAGCACCTGCGCCACCCGCTTGGAAGGGGGTGTTGAAGGCGACCTGCGAATAGGCCTTGTTGAAGATATTCTGTCCCCAGAATTCCACAGCCCATTTGTCGTCGGCACCGCGTACACCGATACGCGCGTTGAACACGGCGAAACCATCCTGTTCCTTTTGCGGGAACAGGTCAGAGCCGGTGTTATAATCGCCGGTCATACGGCCATCGAGGTAGAACAGCCCGGTCATGCCATTGCCGCCAATCGGCGGGGTCCAGGTGATCGAGCCTGTTGCCACGACTTCGGGTGCGTTCGACATATTGTCACCGGGCAGCTTGCGCAGCGCGGGGTCGAGCGGCGCACCCGCTTTGTTGCCGACCAGATTGGCATTATATTTGGTTTCAGCCCAGGTTAGACCTGCCGACATGCGGAAATAGGAGGACGGCGACAAGACGGCCTCCAGTTCGACACCCTTGGAACGCACACCATAAGTGACATCGTTGGCGGCACAGGCACCGGTCGTGGCGCTGGTGTCACGATCCGCTCCAGCGAGGCTGGCCGAGCAACCATTGACCGTCTGCACCAAGAAGACCGTGCCGTTGAAGGTGTTCAGCTGGAAATTCTGGAAATCCTGCTGGAACGCCGCAACGCTCAGGCTGAATGGGCCAGTCGCATATTTGGCGCCCAATTCCATCGAATCGACGATTTCGGAATCGAACCGCAGATTGCCGACAAGCGCTTGCGCTCCACCGGTGGTGGCCGCAAACGGAAGTGTGGGAGCCTTCAGCGCCGAACGGTCGAGGTTGAAGCCGCCAGCCTTATAACCGCGCGAATAGCTGGCATAGAGCATCAGGTCATCATTAGGCTTGTACGACAGGATGCCGGTTCCGCTGAATTCATCTTCGCTCTTGCGGTCGTTGATCGACACGCCGTTGAGCTCTGCGGTCGAATTGCCCTGACACGACAGGCCGATTATGCCGCCAACAGTTGCCGCCAAAGAGGTCGAAAGCAACGGTGTCAACGCGGCCTGGTTTGCGGTGCAGACGGTGTTGTCGTTGCCGAAGGTCGCGTTGAACCGCTTGCGTTCGTTGGTGTAACGCAGACCCAAGGTCAGATCGAGCTTGTCAGTGATATGGACAATATTGTGGGTGAACAATGCCCAGTTGCGGCTGCTCTGGTTATATTGGTCGATCGTAGAGCCAACATTGTTCATGCCGTCGAGGCGCATGATCGCAGCCCAGACGGTTGGCGAAGCTGCACCGAAAGCCGCAGGCTGCGCAGCCGCACAGCCCGGCGTCGTTGGCGAATAAAGCCCAGCAAGGCCACCGCCTGAAATGATACGGCACGTTGCAAAGCGGCCATATTGGCTACCAAAACGCAGATTGTCTCGAAGGGTCAGCTTTTCATCGGCAAAAAAGCCGCCGACGAGCCAGTCGAGCTTGCCGTCAAAGGCCTCTCCCTGCAAACGCAGTTCCTGACTGAAGGTCTTGAACTGGCGGTAGGCATCATCGCTGGGTGTGCGATACAGGATATCGACCGCGCTATAGTCGGTATCCGACCCCTGGCCGCTACGATACTTGCGATAACCGGTAATTGAGGTCAGCTTTGCACCGCCCAGATCATAGTCGATCTGCGCCGAGATACCGCCATCGGTGGTCTTGCCGGCAAAGCTGCGACCGACCGAAGAAGAAATCTCCCGCGTATAGCCGGGGTTGAATGCCGCCAGCGGCTGTCCGAGATCGCGCAACACATTGATGATATTGTTGCCGTTGGGCAGCGTCGCGCCGATCCCAGGAGTGTTCAGATTGCCGATATATTCGTTGACCGACGAATCGACATAAATCGCGCCGCAGCATTTTTCGGTACGGCGAGTGTAATCGCCGATCAGGCGGACCGAAACCACATCGCTGGGTTCCCAAAGCAATTGCCCGCGCAGGAAATAACGGTCGCGGTCATTGACGTCGGTGTTGTTGGCGGCGTCATTGTAGAAGCCGTCACGCTTGACATAAACACCGTCCAGACGAGCGGCGAGGGTTTCCGCGAGCGGGCCGGTAACGCTGCCCGAGACGCGCATGAAATCGTAATTGCCATAGGTGATTTCGCCGGTCGCGCCAAAATTGAATGACGGCTTTTTGGAGAAAATGCTGATCAGACCTGCCGAGGCGTTGCGTCCGCCGAGCGTCCCTTGTGGACCACGCAGCACTTCGACGCGGTCGAGTTCGCCAAGTTCGTTAAGGCCGATGCCCGAACGCGAGCGATAGACGCCGTCGATGAACACCGCAACCGAGCTTTCCAGACCCGGATTGTCGCCAACGGTGCCAATACCGCGAATACGCGCAGAGCCATTCGCTTCCGAACCCGTAGAAGACACGAGTAGCGAAGGGGCAACCTGATTGAGCTGGCGGATATCGTTGGCTCCGCTGTTCTGCATGACATCGGCACTGACTGCCGAAACAGCAACGGGCACTTCGGACAATGCCTGAGCACGACCCTGTGCGACAACGACGATTTCGGTGCTTTCAGCTGCGGCTTCGTCTTCGGCGGCTTCCTGTGCGAAAGCAGTGGACGACAGCATCAGCGCGCTGACGCTCGCGGAAAGCGCAAGCAAATGGTGACCGCGACAACGGGATTTGGGCATCTAAACTCTCCTGTTCACTCTTATGGTGAGGCATTAAGCTAGGACAGTTCTCCAAATAGGTCACGCGGGTAAAACCTATTTTTGAGCGAAAATCGCAGACTGCGGCAAATCTGCAACAATTGGCAGACATATATGCGACAATGATGTCGGATTGGAATCGGTTCCAATTCTCCGCACTATTTAGCGGCTCTCGCCCGTTGATCGGTCTTGAGCGGCGCTTGTGCCGCCCCTTTATAGGCGCGTTGCCCGCCCACCCATGTTTCTTCGACAATGGTGTTCCTGATCTGTGAAGGCGATGACAGCATCGGGTCAGTGTCAATAAGGATGAAATCAGCGCGCAGCCCCGGCTGCAACGCCCCGACTTTGGTTTCGGCAAAAGACGCGCGCGCCGCACCGCTGGTATAGGCGGCGAGTGCCGCTTCGCGCGTGATCCGTTCAGCGGGAAGCCAGCCGCCAAAGGGTTGCCCTTTCTCATCTTCGCGACTGATCGCGGCCGCCAGACCGGCAAAAGGATCGGGCAATTCAACCGGTGCGTCCGACCCGAATGCCAGACGCCCGCCGGCTTTCAATATCGAATTCCACGCATAGGCACCTGCCAGCCGGTCCGGCCCCAGCCGTGCCTCTGCCATCAAACGATCAGACGTCTGGTGCACCGGTTGCATCGAGGCGATGATGCCATGCTTTGCCAGCCTTGGAATATCAGCCGGGTCAACGATCTGGACATGCTCGATACGCCATCGGCGATCCTGCGGATAGGTGTCGGCCAATTCCTCAACTGCGCTGATCGCGTCGTCATTGGCCGCATCGCCAATGGCGTGGACCGCAGTCTGGAACCCGTCCATCGCCGCACGCACCATCAGGTTGCGCAACTGGGCGTTAGCAAGAAAGGGCAGGCCGAATTGGCCTGGTGCATCGGCATAAGGTTTTTTGAGCCAGGCCCCCCGGCTTCCAAGCGCGCCATCCAGATAGAGCTTCACCCCGCCCATGCGCAACCGGTCGCCATAGAGCCACGGCGTCGGTTTTGGCCCCGCAATCGCGACCATATTGTCGACGCCACCCGCATAAGAAAAGATGCGCATGGTCAGCCAGCCTTCGTCACCAGCGCGGCGGAAGCTCTGCCATTCGTCGATGGTTGTTCCCATATCAGCAACCGCCGTTACCCCGCGCGCGTGCAATGCCTTTTGCGCTTCACCCAGGGCGACATCGCGTTCGGCAGCCCTTGGTGCGGGCACATGGCGATCGACCAATTCCATCGCGCCATCGACAAACAGTCCGCTGGGCTTGCCGCCGACTGCCTCGATCCGGCCGCCGGGGGGAGATTTTGTTGCTGGCACTATGCCTGCAAGCTCCATCGCCTTGCTGTTCGCCCAACCGGCATGGCCATCAATGCGCTGCAGCCAAACGGGGCGGTCCGGCACGGCGCTGTCGAGCTCGGCAGCGGTTGGGAAACGCCCAAGGCCCCATTTCTCCTGATTCCAGCCGCGCCCTATAATCCAGCGGCGTTCGGGATGTTTGGCGGCATAGTCGCGAATTGCCGAAAGCGCCTCGTCCAGCGATGTCGTGTTGGCCAGATCAAGGGTCATCGCGGTGAAGCCCAGCGCGTGTACATGGGCGTGCGCGTCGATCAGCCCGGGCAGCATTGTCATCCCGCGCCCGTCCATGCGGAAATCGAGCTGCTTGGGCGGCTTGTCTTTCGCAGTCAGCAATTGTGCGACTTTGCCCTCCCGGTCGATCAGCAACCCGCGAAAGCGAACCACCTTACCTTCGGCATCCAGGGTGATGCCGTTGACATTATCAACCAGCCCATCGGCCAGTGCCGCCGAAGCGCCAGCGACCATCGCCAGAGCCGCAACCCATGCGCTTGCAATCTTCATCTTTTGGGGAGCCTCCGCACCAGCGCACTGGTATCCTGCCGGCCGCCGTCCATGAACTGAACGTCGGAAAAATATTGATCGACCATTGCCGCGAGCGGGATGGTCGCGCCGTTGGCTCGTGCTTCGTCGATGGCGAGACCCAGATCCTTTCGCATCCAGTCCACCGCAAAGCCGAAGTCGAATTCCCCCTTGGCCATCGTGTGCCAGCGATTGTCCATCTGCCAGCTTTGCGCAGCCCCCCCCGAAATTGCCTCAAAAACGGTGTCGAGGTCGAGTTCGGCGCATTGGGCGAAATGCATCGCTTCGGACAATCCCTGCAACACCCCGGCAATACAGATCTGGTTTACCATCTTAGCCGTTTGTCCGTCGCCAGCGCCACCGACATGGACAATGCGTTTTGAATAAGCCTGCATGATCGGGCGCGCAGCCTCGACCGCCGCATCGCTACCGCCGCACATGATCGCCAGCGTTCCGCCTTCGGCACCCGCTTGCCCGCCGGTCATCGGGGCATCAACGCACAGCAGCCCGCGCCCCTTGGCTTCCACCGCCAGCTGCCGTGCGATCCGGGCTGAGACAGTGGTGTGATCTATAAATAGCGTTCCCTTGCGCATCGCGGCAAAGGCACCATCGCGGCCCAATGTGATGCTGGCAAGGTCATCATCGGTGCCAACGCAGCTGACCACCGCATCGGCATCGCGCGCGGCCTCTGCCGGAGAGGCAGCAATGACCCCGCCATGCGCCTCCGCCCATTTTTCGGCCTTGCTTCGCGAACGGTTATAGACGGTCATGCTATGACCTGCGGTGGACAGGTGGCGCGCAATGGGTCCGCCCATCACCCCCAAGCCAATAAATGCGATATGTGCCATGCCCTCGCCTTAATGCCTGTTTTCATGCAGCGCCAGATGCGATAGGGCGCGCGACCATGTCTGAACGCCTTACCCTGTCCGATGTCCAGTCCGCGCATGCGCGGATTCGCGACGCTGTGGTTGCCACACCCACGCTCTACAGCAAGACATTGTCGCAGATTACCGGCGCTAATATCTATCTGAAGTTCGAAAATCTGCAATTTACTGCGGCGTATAAAGAACGTGGTGCATTGAACGCATTGCTGCTGATGCCAGAGGAAGCGCGCGCCCGGGGCGTGATTGCCGCCTCGGCAGGCAACCATGCGCAAGGGTTGAGCTACCATGGCACCCGCCTTGGTATTCCGGTGACCATCGTGATGCCCAAGACCACGCCCACGGTCAAAGTCATGCAGACCGAGGCAGTGGGTGGCAAGGTTGTGCTGGAGGGTGAAAAGTTTGACGACGCCTATAAACATGCCCGGCTGCTCGAAAAGGAGCTGGGGCTGACCTTTGTCCACCCCTTTGACGACCCCGATGTCGCGGCGGGACAGGGCACAGTGGTACTCGAAATGCTCGAAGATATTCCCCAACTCGACATGCTGGTGGTACCCATTGGCGGCGGCGGGTTGCTTTCGGGAATGGGGACGGCGGCACGCGGACTGAAACCCGATATTGGTCTGGTTGGCGTGCAGGCCGAGCTTTATCCATCCATGTACGCGCTGCTTAACGACAAGCAGATGCCGTGTGAGGGCGATACGCTGGCCGAGGGTATTGCAGTCAAGGTGCCAGGCGAGTTCACTTCTGAGGTATTGCGCGGGCTGGTCGATGAGATTTTGCTGGTGTCCGAACCCCAGTTGGAAAGCGCATTGAGCCTGCTTCTCCAGATCGAGAAAACCGTAGTCGAAGGTGCGGGTGCCGCAGGACTTGCGGCGGTGATGGCGCATCCCGAGAAATTCAAAGGCAAGAATATCGGCATCGTCTTGAGCGGTGGCAATATCGATACGCGGCTGCTCGCCAATGTGCTGTTGCGCGATCTCTGAAATCTATCATCAGCGGATTTTCACGACGCTGCCGGCCAAAGGTCTGATCACCGATATCGAATGCGAAGCGCGCGATGCCGAACAGTTGCAGGGCCTTGTCGATGCGCTGCGGAAAGACGGCTATAAGGTCGAAAGGGTTGAGCTCAATTAGTCCACTGATCGGCGCGTTGATTATTGTTGGTAAACGCTCTTTTCACCGTGGCCGAAGCCCGTCATAACAGGGGAAATTTTAGGCACCCTGAAAGTTCGTGGCAATATGAGCGCACCCGTAAGATTTCCGCGTTTCTTCGTCACCAATCCTGCGCCCTGTCCCTACTTGCCGGGAAAGACCGAGCGCAAGGTTTTTACCGAACTCAACGGCGTGCATGCGCCCGAACTGAACGAGGCGCTGGGCCGTATCGGTTTTCGCCGAAGCCAGAATGTCGCTTATCGGCCGAGTTGTGCTGATTGCAAGGCCTGTGTCGCGGTTCGCATCCGCACCAACGGGTTTGAACCCAATGCAACGCAAAGACGCACGATCCGGCGCAATTCGGATCTGTCTGTGGGCGCCTGCCGCCCTTGGTCAACAAGCGAACAATTCGCCTTGCTGCGCCGTTATCTCGACCAGCGCCATCCCGAAGGCGGGATGACGGGAATGGATGATTTCGACTATGCCGATATGGTCGAACAGACCCCGGTTGAAACCCATGTCGTCGAATATCGCCTGCCGGGTCAATATGGACGGCCCGGTGACTTGATTGGCGCCTGTATCACCGATCAGCAGTCCGATGGGCTGTCAATGGTTTACAGTTTTTACGAAGCCGAAGCCTAGGGTCGCCCGGGACTGGGCAATTTCATCATCATGGACCATATCCTGCGCGCCCGCGCCGCTGGCCTCCCTTATGTCTATCTGGGCTATTGGGTCGAAGGGGCGGTGCGGATGCAATATAAGACCCGCTACCGCCCGCTCGAAAAGCTGACGCCCGAGGGCTGGGTCGATTTTGAAACTGGCGAGCCGGCCCCTGCTGTAGATTGATTCCGGCCTTCGTTTTTAACTGTTTCAAACAAAAGAAAACCCCGCCGAAGCGGGGTTCCTTTTGTGCCTTAGCGGCAAACGCAGCGGGGCTTGCGTTTGGGCCTGTAGGCCTTTTTGCGAACCACGCGCTTTTTTACCGGGACCGACACATATTCAACTTCCTCGGTCACATAAGTGGTGGTGGTCACCACCGCCGGGCTGACCGTGATAGTCGTGACCATCGGCGCAGGCTGGGGGTAATAATAATATCCACCCGGATATGGCTGTTGCTGCGGATAGGGTTGGGGCGCCGGATGATATTGCGGCTGGGGTGCCGGCATATAGCTTTGCTGCGGCAGATATTTGCGGCACTTGTTGGTTGCCTTTTCGATCGCGGCACCGGCAAGCCCGCCAAGGCCAAGGCCTAGCAAGGTCCCGCCCAGCCGGTCTCCACGGCCAGCGATGCGGTTGCCGGCAACGCCACCAACGACTGCGCCGATCACGCCGCCAGCGACACCACGGCTACGCAGGCAGCTTTCATAGCGTTCATAGCCATAAGGCGTGCGATAGTCCTGCTGATAGCCTTGCGGATATCCCTGCATCGGCGGCTGCGCCGGATAGGGTGCAGCGACAGGCGCTGAGTGCGGCATCGGCGGAGCAGCATAAGGTGCGCCGGTTCCGCTCTGATACACGACCTGCGGCTCGACATAAGGCTGCGGCTGATAAGCGCCGCTCATGTCATAAACCGATCCGTCGGGGCGCATTGAAGGACCATATTGTGGCTGCTGATAGCTGCCTTCGGGCGCATAACCACCTTCATAACGGCTCCAGTCGATACCCTGACGCATGTCATGCACATAACCACGCTGATCGCGCAGCACCGCATCGTCATAATAACGCGACCAGCCATAGCCGGTCATCGGTGGGTACAGGCCATAGGCATTATAATTGCCAATCGCATAGCTGGCATTGGTCCAATAGCTGGGCAGAACGAAACCGCGATAAGCAGGGCGATAACCACCCCAACCACCGGGTGCATAGAAACCGACCCACCAGCGACCGTTCATCCGCGGACCCCAGCGATGATTGCCGAAATTATGCCCGCCGCCAACATGCGGCATCGGCGTTACACCGCCACCTTTCCGGCCAAAATTTGCAACCGGCGCAAGCTCGGTCTGCATTTCAGCCGTCGCGTTTGCGAACGAGTCGCTCGCCATCGCCGGGCTGGCGACCAACACTGCAACACTCGCTATGCCAGCAAATACAAGATTCTTCATGGTTAACGACTCCCTAAGCATCGTCGCCAAGACGTTGCGCCTTTTTCAATGGTTAAGAAGTCTTTAACATTTTTTGTCCGCACACGCCAATGCGGCGAATGTAAATTACCTGCAATTTGCGGGCTTTGTTCCAAAATGAAGCAGTTGCGGCGTTTTACTATCCCAGACGCGACGCCAGTAAAGCTGCCAACGCCTCAACCCCCGACTGGTCGTCCAGGTCGAAACGGGCGGGACTCGGGCTGTCGAGATCGATGACAGCGATCACTCTTCCTTCGTCCAAAACCGGCACAACCAGTTCTGAACGGCTGTCGGCGTCGCAAGCGATATGACCGGGGAAGGCGTGGACATCTTCAATACGTTGGCTGGTTGCGGTCCGCGCAGCTACGCCGCACACGCCTTTGTCGAGCGGAATGCGGATGCACGCTGCCTTGCCCTGAAACGGCCCAAGTACCAGCTCATTACCGACCATGCGGTAAAATCCGGCCCAGTTTAGATCAGGCAAGAATTGCCAGAGCAACGCCGCAACATTCGCCATATTGGCGATGCCATCGGGTTCGTCAGCCGTCAGCGCGTCGGCGGCCTTCAAAAGCTCTGCGTAAAGTTCGCTTTTGCCAGCGGCGGGATGGATATCGAATGCATACATTGCACAAACCCTACTCAGTCCAGCTGCACTTTGCCACGCGCCTTTTTGATTTCGCCGCGTCCCTTTTTGCTATCCACACGCCTCGCCTTTGCCGCCTTGCTGGGCTTGGTCTTGATCCGGCGGACTTCGCGCACCAGCGCCTTTTCGATGAGCGCCGATACCCGTTCCCGCGCTTCCTCCCGATTGGCTTCGCGGGTTCGGTGGCTGCGCGCGGTCACGACCAGTTCGCCCGCTACGGTCATTTTGGTGCCTGCCAGCTCCTTCAACTTGCGGAAAGCGTAGATCGGCAGACCGAGCGCAAAGACATCGACGCGCAACTGGCACGCAGTCGCCACCTTGTTGACATTCTGCCCACCCGGCCCTGTCGAGGCGAGAAAGGTTTCGCTGATTGCGTCTTCGGGCAGGTCATAGGCCATGCCTGCCCTTAGACGGTTTCATCAGATGCTATCAACCATCACCAGTTCGGCATCTTCGAGCGCATCGATGCGGATTTCACTCCCGCCAGTCAAAGCAATGCCGTCGCGCGCATTAAACGCCTGTCCAGCAATCGCGATCCGCCCGGTTGCGGGTACCAGATAGGCATGGCGGCCAGCCTCCAGCGAGTAGGTCAGACTTTCGCCAGAAGCCAGCGTTGCTCCAAGCACTCTTGCATCGGCGTTAATCGGCAAAGCATCGTCCTCGGCATAGCCGCTCGCGAGCACAGTGAAGCGTCCCGATCGGTCGACCTTGGGGAATTTGCGCTGGCTCCAGCTAGGTGCCACCCCGCGTTCGCGCGGCATGATCCAGATCTGGAACAGCCGGCACAGGCCATCTTCCAGATTATATTCGCTGTGTGTGACGCCCGTTCCCGCGCTCATAACCTGCACGTCGCCTGCCTCGGTACGACCGACATTGCCCATGCTGTCACGATGGGTAATCGCACCTTCGCGGACATAGGTGATGATTTCCATATTGTCGTGAGGATGCGGCGGAAAGCCGGTTTGCGCGCCGATTTCGTCATCGTTCCAGACACGAATGGCGCCCCAGTGCATGCGCGCCGGATCATGGTAGCTGGCAAAGGAGAAATGGTGATTGGCCTTCAGCCAGCCATGGTCGGCCTTGCCAAGCGAGGCAAAGGGGCGATGCTCGATCGCGGTACGCGTTTCTGTCATGGGATATTCCACATCGGCGGGGAAGTTGTCCGCCGGGATTGGAGCGAAGATAGGGATGCTGGCAGGGGATTCAAGACTTGCGTTTGAAGGGCCAGTCGACGACCTCCCCTACCCACAAAGCCAGCCAGATGATCAACGGCTGCCCGGCCAGTCGGGGGCCATGATACCACCAGCCTAATGTCTCTCCGCCCAAGGGGATTGCGTTCAGCGCGTGATTGAAATTGGCGGGCCAGACACACAAGGCATAAAGCGCAAGGCCAATGCCCGCTGCCGGTCGTGCCCATGGCAACAGGGTGCGCGGCACCAGCAGGCCTGCCGCTCCCAACAGCTCGGCAACGCCTGTGAACGCGACGACCTCTGCCGGATAGGGCACCCAGTCCGGGGTTATTGCCATAAAGCCAATAGGGCTGCGCAAATGTGCGATTCCCGCAATAGCGTAAAACAGAGCGAGTAGAAGGCGGAGCCCTGACCGGACCACCGGTCAAACAACAGCTGCTTCGAGTAACCTGAGCGTACCCGCATCGGCGTCTATCTCGGCGCGCGCGCCTACCGGCAGAGTAAACTGGTCGCTGATATGGCCGAACCATGCACCCTGATAGGCAGGGACACCCAGAGAAGCGAGATGCTGGCGCAAAATGTCGGACAGAGTGAAGGGGCTGGTGCTGCCGTTGGAGGCGACGCATGACGTGCATTGGCCAAACACGACGCCTGCCAGATTTTTGAATACGCCCGCCTGCCCCAATTGGGTGAGCATCCGGTCGATGCGATATTCGGCCTCGTCCACATCCTCAAGAAAGAGGATCGCACCGTCGAAACTGGGCAGATAGGGGGTGCCAGCGAGCGCGGTCAGCACGGTGAGATTGCCACCGAGCAGATGCCCCTGCGCCTTGCCCGGGGTCAGCGTCTGCGTACGCCAGCGGCGCTGCACCAGCCGGTCGTCATTGGTCACCGGATTTTTGTAGAAAAGTGTCGCACCGTCAAAGGCGATCGGGCGGAAACTTTCGAGTGAAGCCTTGCCCCAGGCGCTGCTCGCATTGGGGCCGTGCAGCGTGATGGCTCCACCTTTGGCGGCAATGGCCATGTGCAACGCGGTGATGTCGCTATAGCCAAGCACGAATTTGGGGTTGGCGCGTACCACATCCCAATCAACAAAAGGTAGCAAACGCGCGCTGCCCCAACCGCCACGCACCGCGAAAATCGCGCGAACATCCTTGTCAGCGAACATCGCGGTCAGGTCGGCTGCACGATCCTTATCCTGTCCGGCAAGATAGCCAAATTCGTTGAGGACATGCTGGCCGCGCATGGGTTTCAGCCCCATTGCGATAATGGCTTCCTCGACCAGCGTGATGTCAAACGCCTCGTCGCTGCGCGAGGCGGGCTCGATCAAGCCAATGGTGTCGCCGGGACGCAGCCGCGGCCCTTTGGGTCGGGCGCCGGTCGTGGGTGAAGCTGCCGCAAAGGCTGACCCAACTCCAACAGGCAGGGCTGGCGACGCCATCAGCGCCGCCAGCCCCGTCATGATTGATCGACGCGAGGGCGTCAGAACTTTGCCTCGACCGCCAGCGTGAACGAACGTCCACGCGGATCGGCAACACGCGGCTCCCAGCTGCTGCCAGCACCGCTGTTACTGTCATAGGTGATCGCAAATGGCGGGTCGGTGTTGAACACATTTTTAATACCGCCGGTGATCTTGAACTTCTCGTTGATCGCTTTGCTCAACGACATGTTGTAAATCACATAGGCCTTTACGCGCTCATTAAAATCAGGGCGTGCAGTCGATCCCGGAATGGCCGTGTTGTTCTTGTACCCGTTGCGGTAGATTTGCGACAGGGTGAAGGTGAAGTCGTCCTTCACATAGTTGATATAGGCGTTGTGCTTCCACTTGAGACCAAGATCGCCGCCATAGGTGAACACGCCGACCAGCGACGGCCCATAGGGCGACGCGGGCAGGAATTTCTCCCGCTTCTTGATCAGATAGGTACCGTTCAGGCCCATCGAAATCGAACCACCCAAGGCATCAAAGCCGCCCTTCAGGTTGATGCTCATGCCCTTGGTCCGGCGCGAACCGATATTGTCGGCACGCAAATCAAGCAGAGTGATAATGCCGCCAGTGCGAACGACGCGATCCGGGAAGTCGGCGATATTGTCGAGCAACTGGCGAATGCTCAGCGAACCGATGGTGTCATCGACCGCAATCGACCAGAAATCTGCCGAAGCACTGAAGCGCGACGAAGGTTGCAGCACCACGCCAACCGAGAATTGTTCGGATGTTTCAGGGCCAAGGTTCAGGTTGCCGCCGGTGAGCGAGTCCGGATTGATCTGGTTACAGCCCGGCGTCACGTTGATGACACCACCCGCTGGACAGGTAGTCGGATCGGTCAATGTGTTGCCCGGATTGACCGCCTGGGTGACGCCGTTGAAAATCTGGTTGAAAGCAGGGACGCGGAAACCCGTATTGTATGATCCACGGAACATCAACCAGTCGAACGGACGGAATTTGGCAGAGAATTTCGGGTTAATCGTCGTGCCAAAGCCGCTATAATCGTCGAGACGGACAGCTGCGGTGAATTCCAGTGGTTCAAACACTGGAATCAGCACTTCGCCATACAGTGCTTTAACAGTGCGATTTTTCGGCGTCAGCGCGTTCACATTGTCAAATGCAACGTTAAAAATGTCCGGCTGACCGGCCACTGCCGCAGCGGACCCGTTGAAGCTGTAGGTTTCGCGGCGATAGTCGGCGCCAATAGCCACCTGAACTGCGCCGCCGGGAAGGTCGAAAAGCGAGCCCGAAATAGACGCGTCAAATTGCTTCACTTCATACTGCCCGCCGTAAAGCGTCACGCCTTCTGCTGAAATGGCATCGAGGGCAGCCAAGGCGGCATCGCTTTGCACAAGCGAGAAGGGATTGAGAATTCCGCTGTTGAGTAAACCAACAATGCCGGGTGCGGTTGCACCGGGTGCCGTCGGTGCGCGTGTATCAAGCGTACCAATTTCATTGATTGCGGTTGCGGGATCGTTGAACGTCCTAATGCCACGATAGTGATAGCCCGAACCCAGAACCGAGCTGGTTTCGCTCTTGGCGTAGGAACCACCAGCACGATAGTCCCAAGTTCCGCCCAGCGGACCTTCGATGTTCAATCCCGCGCGGAACGTCTTCGAGTTGGTTTCATATTCGCGTGGCCCGCAAGCGATACAGCGAAAGCGATAGGCAATGGGACGGCCATAATTCGCGGCAACCCCCGGGAACACAGCCAAGAGGCGGTTGTAAATATCATTATAGGTTGCTGCGGTCGTTGCGTTGAGCGGATAATAGAGCGGCAATGTTCCTGTATTGCCGGTATATTGGTTGTTCGAAAAACGCTTCGCTGAATCGGCATTCGATCCTGTTACCTCAGCTGAGATTTTGTGATCGCCAAGTGCCACCGTCGCCTTGCCGTAATAGGTCAGTGTTTCGAGCGGCTGTTGCAATGTCGCTGCACGCCCAGTGTCCCATGCGCAAGCATAGCGCGCGCCAGGAATCGACCATAGCACTTCATCATAGGCCATGCCGCCATCCATTGAATCGCAGCCCGCGCCACCGGGGAGGTCAAGTATGTTAATCCCGCCACTCGCCGCAGTCGTGGCACCGGCTTCAATCAGCGAAACGCCGCTCAGCAAAGAACCGCTAGGCGCGAACAGGGAATTCACGCCCTGGGCAAACATCGTCGCAATCGGCGTGCCACGCGTATCGACCGAAAGCCCACGATTGGGCTGGTTGCCGTTTACGAAATCGCGGTCCCGTCCATAGAGTACGCCATTCCAGCTTTTGCTGACCGCACCCATGATGTTGAAGCCTTGCTCGTCAAGGTCGCCATAACCAGCAGTACCAGAGAGGCGATAGATCGGGCTGTCCCCTTCCTGCGTGATGTCGACAAAGCCGTTCAGGGCAACTCCCTGAAAGCTGGATTTGGTGATGAAGTTGATCACACCGCCGATTGCGTCGGTACCGTAAATTGCTGATGCACCGTCTTCGAGCACTTCGATGCGTTCGATTGCTGCAAAGGGAATCTGGTTGACGTCAACCGCACCACCACCAATGCCGTGCGAAGCAACGCGACGACCGTTAAGCAGCACGAGCGTCGAGCCAGCGCCTTGTCCGCGCAAGTTGGCAGCAGACAGGCCATTGTTACCGCCGCGCGCAGCACCCGATACCACATCCGAGTTCGAAGCCAGATTGTCGGCGCCGTTACCATTGGCCGTCAAAAAGGAAATCAGCTGTTCAGGGCTGTTGATACCTTCACGCGTAAGATCGTCAGGCGTGATGATCGTCAGAGGCAGGGGGCTGTTGTTCGGGTCGCGCTTGATCCGCGAGCCGGTAACAATGATCGCAGCTTCTGAAGATGCGGTATCGGCGTCTTCGGGTGCACTTGTTTCCTGCGCCATCGCCGGAAAGGCAAGGCTTGCGACCGTTGCAAATAATGCCAGTTTGTGAAGCTTCATTTTATTACCCCTTTGTCTAGCCGGCATTACCCTCCCGGCACACGGTTTCCCTCTATTTGACACGCTAGCGATGCAAAATGCTGTTTGTAAACCACTAGAAGCAGGAAAATTCCGCTTTTTGGTCTGGTGTGACAAAAAAATATCATCCGTGCCGTTTGGCGGCAAACCCGCAGAATTGAGTCACTTTTGCCAAAAACACCCTATGCGACTCGCGGATTCCTGCGCGTTAAGACGAAATTAACCTTTTCAGTTCATTTCCCTTATGGTTAATGAATGCCGTTGACAGTGCTGCGTCGGTTCGCAGCAGGGTCATCGGGGGTTGCTAAAGCGAAAAGGGGCCAGCTTGCCATGCGCGTATTGCTGATTGAAGACGAACCAACCACCGCGAAAGCCATCGAGATGATGCTCGCGACCGAAGGGTTCAATGTCTATTCTACCGATCTCGGCGAAGAAGGCCTCGATCTGGGCAAGCTGTATGATTATGATATCATCCTGCTCGACCTCAACCTGCCGGACATGCACGGCTATGATGTGCTGAAGAAGCTGCGCGTCGCCAAGGTGCAAACGCCGGTGCTGATCCTTTCGGGTATCAGCGAAATGGATTCAAAGGTGCGCTCATTCGGCTTTGGTGCCGATGATTATGTCACCAAGCCCTTCCACCGCGAAGAACTCGTCGCCCGCATTCATGCGGTTGTGCGCCGTTCAAAGGGTCACTCGCAGTCGGTCATCCGCACCGGCAAGCTGGCGGTCAATCTGGATGCCAAGACCGTTGAAGTCGATGGCGCCCGCGTCCACCTGACCGGAAAAGAATATGCGATGCTCGAGCTGCTTTCGCTGCGCAAGGGCACGACGCTGACCAAGGAAATGTTCCTCAACCACCTTTATGGCGGGATGGACGAACCCGAACTCAAGATCATCGACGTTTTCATCTGCAAGCTGCGCAAGAAACTCGCGCTGGCCTGTGGTGGCGAAAATTACATCGAAACCGTCTGGGGCCGTGGCTATGTGCTGCGCGATCTCGACGATATGGAAGAAGCGCAAGTCGCCTGAACGAATACACCCGGCAGTATTAAAGGGGCGTGACCGCATTGGTCGCGCCCTTTTTTTGACCATCATGGTCTAGGTCTGCAGAAACCAGCGATCGCTACCTTCCAGCCCGACGGCGGTCAATTTCCCGGTTGCATAGGCACCGGTATCAATCCCGATCCGTGATCCGCGCTCTTCAATGTCGTCATAGATGGTGTGGCCATAGACCACGACCTTTTCCAGATCGCCGCGATGCGCGGTAAAATCTTCGCGGATCCAGCGCAGATCGCTGCGCTTTTGTTCATCCAGCGCGACGCCAGGACGGATGCCGGCATGGGCAAAGGCATAGTCGCCAATGACAATCAGGCTCTCGAAACTTTCGATGAAGTCCAGATGCGCCTTTGGCACCAGCGTTTCGAGACGCTCCGCGAGCTGTTCAAGATCAAGATCGATATATTCGGCGCGGGTGATCGGATAGGATTGCAGTGTCGCATCGCCGCCGATTTTGAGGAAAAAGCGTAGCGTTTTGGGGTCGCGATTGCGGCAAACGTCGCGGAACACCTCTTCATGATTGCCCATCAGGAAACGGACCGCGCGCCCCGACGCCCGCAGGGCCATTGCGGTTTCAATCACACTGGCACTGTCAGGCCCGCGATCGACCAGATCGCCCAGGAAAATCAGCTGGGTTTGTGCAAATCCGCGCGCGGCATTGTCAGCGTCGATTTGCGCCAGCAGCCGGGTTAAAAGATCATATCGTCCATGGATGTCACCAATCGCATAAACACGCACGCCATCGGGCACCCGCGCCCGGTCAGCGGGGCGATTGTCCCCGGTGCGTTTGAAAAGACGACCCAGCATGATGCGCGCCATATAGAAACGCGATCGGGTCTTGGGAAGGCCCGACAATCTTTATTGCGTCAGGCCGCCCGCTTTAGCTGGTTGCGCCCCGACGACTTTGCAGCATAAAGGGCAAGATCGGCTGCCCGCATCATGGTTTTGACAGTGTCACCCATGCGGGCCTCGGTCATGCCGACACTTATCGTTACGCCGCATTGGGCCTGTTGTCCCGACAATGTCATGACGGCAAGACGCAACTGCTCGGCATAGCCGGCTGCGGTTTCCACAGCTTGGCCGGGCAGCAACAACATGAATTCCTCGCCACCAATTCTCCCGATTTCGAAGCGGCGAGGCATGGCGTCGCGCGCAATTTGTCCAATGGCGCGTAACACTTCGTCTCCAGCGATATGACCGAAACGGTCGTTGACCATCTTGAAATGATCAATGTCGAATATCGCAACGGTCAGCGGCGTGTCTTTGTCGGCATGACGCTCGATCAGCTTTTCCAGCTTTTGAATGATGCGCGTGCGTGTGAACAGCCCGGTCAGATCATCCCTTGCCGCCGCAATCGACAATTTCCGATTCGCCAATTCTGCCTGCCGTCGCGCTTTTTCCGCTTCGCTTCGCAGCGTCTGCTCGCGGTGCAGAGCATTGGCTGCTTGGCTTGCACGATCCTCAAGGATCGATGCAACAGGCAGAGAAATAAGTAACTGGCAGGCGAGAAAAGTCTGCAGAAGCAGCATTCTGTCTTCCGCCGTGGTCGTCGCCATTATCACCGGCCCAGTCGCATCAAGCGTCGCGATAATGGCGACCAGCGCTACGATCGCGGTTGATATGACGGCGCCGATACGCCCGGCAACAAAGACGGCGAGCAAAACCGGAACCGCAATTGCAAACATAAGCGGATAATGATTTTGCCCGAATACCAACAGAGCCGATGCTAAAACCAAGACATAAACGGCAACGCGGTTGAGCAAAATCTTCGGATTTTCCTTGGCTAAAGCGAAACCGGAGAAACGGTCGCGCAACACCAACAGGCTGGGAACGACAAGCAGCAATCCAAGCCAATCAGACAGGAACCAGGATAACCAGACCTCTGCCCTTCCGGTGTCAACACCCGTTACCGCAATGCTAGCTGATAATGCGGTTATCCCTGCAGCTATGCCAACGAAGCGGAGCAAATTGGTCGGCGCATAAAGCTCTTGTGAGGAATCTCGCAAACGCGCAATTGTCCAGCTGCCGATCGCCACTTCGCTCATATTGGCGATCGTGAACATCACGACCGTGGCTGTATCGAAACTCGCGAGTGCGTTGGCAAACAGACTGGCCGCTGCAGCCCCCAAATAATATGGCAGCGCTTGCCTAAACGAGCGGCCAATAACGGCAAACATCAGAATTGCGTTGGCCGACCAGATCGCAGCTATGCCGTCTGACAGCTGCGCCGCATTGAGAACAGCCCAGGAATTGAGCGCATAAACAAATGCCATGAACAGCCCACGCGCCGCGCTGGCCATCCAAATGCTGGTCATTGTTGTCGTTGCTGGCGGACCCTGGATCATGGCAAAAAGGCCTGCCAGACAAGGGTTAATGCTTTGCCAGTGAGTTGTAAAATCTGCTCCGGAATGGCCTGATTTGGGCAGGAAACCGGAGACAGTGACTGCTCAGCCTACCCCTCGACAGCAAAACTCAGCCCGGCATTTGCCTGCAATCGCGCGACCAGCTTTTCTCCCAACGCAGCGCCCGGTGTGGTGACGCCGCCTTCGCCTTCGGTCTCCGCCAGACACAGCGCGGTTTCCGCGATCATCTTGGAGGTCGAGCCATAGCCGGGGTCGCGGTCACCCTTGACCGCATAAAAAGCACGCTTTCCGTCAGGATCTTCGCCGACAAACAGCACGTCGTAAAAGCCGTTGTCGCGTTCTTCCTTGGTGGGGCCTTGGCCGGGTTTGGGATCATTCGCCGTGCCGATCATCGGGGTTTTAGCGACAAATTCGGCGGCTTGCTGGCCAGCGTCTCCGGGCCCGGTCAGCATCATTTCGTCATAGACCAGCTCCTTGCCAAAAGCATGGCCGAGCAGCGCGTTGGTGCGGTGGACATTTTTGGTGTTGATCGGTGCCATGATGAAATTGGTCGCCCAACTGCCCAGCACCTCATCAAATTCGGGCTGGTTTGCGGGTGGTTGCGCGGGTCCTTCAAAACCACCAGCCAGACTGAACGGATTGGTCAAATAGCCAATGATCGCCGGGTCTTTGGCAGCGGCTGCCATAGTCGCCTTCAGACTCGCCGCTGTGCCGCCCGAAAATCCGCCCTGCATCGCACGTACGCGCCCTTTGACGCGCGGCGCGGGGCTACCGAATTTTTCGGTGCAGTGCTTCTGCAGCATCAACACACCCAAATCGAAGGGAATAGAGTCAAAGCCTGAGGAAAACACGATCCGCGCGCCTGACGCCTTGGCCGCTACATGATGCTGATCGATTTTCTGCCGCATCCACGCCGGTTCGCCGCATAAATCGGTATAGTCCGTGCCATTGGCAACGCAGGCGGCGACCAGTTCATTGCCATAAAGCTGATAGGGCCCTACGGTGGTGAGCACCACCTTGGTGCGCTTTGCCATCGCGTCGAGCGAAGCCGGATCAGACGCATCAGCGATGACTAGCGGCGTGTCGGCGGAGGCACCGATCAGGTCGCGCACTTCCTCCAGCTTGGCAAGCTGCGCCCTGCCATTGCCCATTTCAGCCCGGCCTTGTCCTTCAGATATTCGGCGACCAGACGCCCGGTATAGCCGGTTGCGCCATAGACGATGACATCAAATTCGCGGGATTCCTTGGGCATCACTTCCTCCTGATTCTCTATGGGAAGCGTGATGCCCGAATGGCAGGGGAAGTCAAAGCCCGCATAGGCGGATCAACGCGAATTTTCATCCCCGCCGGTTCGGCTGAGCAGCGCGTCCTTGACCTTATGTAATTCGGCGCAGGCGGATTCGAGTTCGGTCCAGCCTTCGGCCATGGCGCGGGCATCGCCCTTTTTCAGCTCTTCGCGATAGTCGGCTTCGACGGCTGTCAGGTCGGTCTGGACCGCATCGGCCTTGGCGCTTCCGGCAAGGTGGAGTGCTACATCCAGAAAGTCGCGTGCGACCGCCCGATGCGCGTCAGGGGATTTCTCCGTGGCAGTTCCAATATCCGCTTCGATCGTGTGGAAGGCCGCGCATTGGATATGCGATGCAACTGCATCTTCCCGATCAGTATCGGTAAATTCAGGCGCGGCGAACAGCATGAGAAAGGGAATCAACATAAACGGCCAATGCCTTTCTGGAGATGGATGCCCGCTGAACGCATGGCCTCAATCGGCAATGGCTTGCGCCAGCCATCCGGGCAGCGACAGCTTGGCGAGATTTTCAACCCGAGCATGCACAACGGCCAACCCAAGGTCAGGGTAGGCGATGCGCAGCCTTGCTGGATCGGCCTCCGCCAACGGCACCACAGCCAGCCGCCGGTTGACCTTTTGCCGCCAGTTCATCCGCGCGGTATTTTCCTGCCCGACATAACAGCCCTTGGTGAACGATACGCCGTTCAGTTCGGCGGCATTCGCCTCTAGCCACAGCGTCGCGTCGCTGCCCAGTTCGGCTATGCCTTCTGTAACACCCATTGAGAGCCGGTGGGCACGCCATTCCTGACTGACATCTCGGTAGTCCGCAGCAGACGCGGCCAGCCAGCGATTGCCCAAGCCGGGCAAGCGAGGATCTGTCGTGCCTTCACCCCCCTCCAGCGCCCAATACACGGCAAGCGACGCATCGACCGCAACCGAAATTTTGCGGCGCAGCCGGTAGATGGAAAGCCGCCGCACCAGCGCCTCTGCCTGTTCGGCTTCGCAATCGATCAGCACATCCATTTGCCCTGAGCCTATCGAAGGGTCGCTCCATAAAAGAAAATCGAACAGCGCCTTCCCCTGCGGCGTCAGCAGACCCGCCCATAGCGGCAGCTCGGCGTTCATATCCTGCGTCACCAGTCCCTGCAAAAAGCCGCGCACATCCTCACCCGGCTCGGTCGGGGACAGGCGGATGACGGCGCGATCAAACAAGCGGGGTGCAGACATGGGTGACAGATAGGGTGCGGATTGCCTAAAGGGAAGCGATGACCGACCAAATCACCATCCGCCGTCCCGACGACTGGCACGTCCATCTGCGCGATGGCGCGATGCTGTCGGGAGTCTTGCCCTATACCGCGCGGCAATTTGCCCGTGCCATCGTGATGCCAAACCTGACTCCGCCGATGACCGATGTGGTTGGTGTCGCCGCCTATCGCGACCGGATCATGGCGGCGCTGCCGGCGGGAATGGACTTCACGCCGTTGATGACGTGCTACCTCACTGATGGCACTGATCCGGACGAGATCAGGCGCGGTCATGCCGAGGGCGTCTTCATCGCCGCCAAGCTCTATCCTGCCCATGCGACCACCAACAGCGCGCATGGCGTGACTGATATCGCCAATATCCGTTCGGTGCTGGAGGCGATGGAGGCAATCGGCATGCCCTTGCTGGTGCACGGCGAGGTCACCGATGCCCATGTCGACATATTTGACCGCGAAGCCGTATTCATCGAGCGCACATTGGCACCGCTGGTGCGCGACATGCCGGGGTTGAAGGTGGTTTTCGAACATATCACCACGCAAGAGGCTGCTGATTTTGTGGCCGCTGCAGGTCCCAATGTGGCCGCGACCATCACCCCGCAGCATCTGCATATCAACCGCAACGCGATGCTGGTCGGCGGCATCCGCCCGCATGCCTATTGCCTGCCCGTCGCCAAGCGCGAAATGCACCGGTTGGCGCTGCGCAAAGCGGCGACCAGCGGCAACCCCAAATATTTCCTTGGCACCGACAGCGCGCCGCACGCGGTATCCGCAAAGGAATCAGCCTGCGGTTGCGCGGGCATTTTCAACGCACCCTTTGCGCTGGAAAGCTATGCCGCTATGTTTGACGAAGAAGGCGCGCTCGGCCGGTTTGAAGGCTTTGCTTCACTCAACGGTCCGGCCTTTTACGGACTGCCAGTCAATGAAGGCAGAATCACATTACGGCGCAAATCGATCTCGGTTCCTGCTTCGGTCGACGCCAATGGAACGCCGGTCGTGCCCTTCCACGCGGGTGAAGAAATTGGCTGGGAGTATATGGGCTAAGCCCGCATCCGGCGCAGCGCATCCCAACTGAAAATCGCAATCGCGGTCCAGATCAGGCCAAAGCAGGCGAGCTTCGCCCAATCGAGCGGTTCGTGAAAAAGGAACACACCGAGCAGAAAGACGATGCTAGGTGCCAGATATTGGACAAAGCCCAAGGCGGTGTAGCTCATCTTGCGCGCAGCGGTGGCGAACAGCAGCAGCGGGATCACAGTGAGAAACCCGCTAATCGCAAGCAACGCCTCCGATTGCATTGGCAGCGCCTCGGCGCGGCCCTGAGCAAAAAACTACAGCAGCGGTGAGTGCGATGGGCGCCAAAATCGTAACTTCAACCGCCAGCCCGGGGACCGAACCCAGCGGAGCCATTTTGCGCACAAGCCCGTAAGAGCCAAAAGAAAACGCCAATATCAGGCTGATCCAAAGCGTGTCGATCGCCTCGAACATCAATATGGCCACCCCGATCATGGCGACGGCAACCGCCACAGCCTGCAAGCGTGTCAGCCGCTCTTTCAGGAAAATCCGACCCAGCAAGACATTGACCAACGGGTTGAGATAATAGCCGATGCTGGTCGCCAGCACATGTCCTTCGACAATCGCCGCGACATAGAATAACCAGTTGATGGCGATGAAGATTGCCGACAGCAACATCGTGCCAAGTGCGCGCGGGCTGGACCATGCCGAACGGAATTCCTGCCATTGGCCGCGCAGCAAAAGGATCACCATAACCACCGGCACCGACCAGATGATCCGATGCGCAAGGATTTCCCCTGCCGCTATCCCTTTCAGGAACATGAAATAAATCGGGAAAAATCCCCACAGCAGATACGCGCCGAAAGCATAGGGCAATCCGCCGCTGTGCACGGCTTTTTCGGCTTCACTCATTACGGTATCGGTCCGGTCAGATCAGCCCGCCGCCGATCCACAGCCGGATGGCGCAAATCGCAACGACGACAAGGCAGAAATTCCGCCCGCTATTCTTGTCAGAGGCAAAGCCGAAAGCGACCCCGACACCCGCGATGATGATGATGATCCAGTTCATCCAGCCGAGCAGCGGGATCATGGCAGGAAGCGCCAGTACCAGCGCGATGAGGCCGAAGAGGAAAGCGAGAATGTTGAGCATGGCACCCTTTTGCGGCCTTTTGCGACGACTGGCAAGCGGGGTTTGATCGGCGTCAGTTCATCCGGAAACGGATCGGCAAATTCTTCGGTCCGCCGACAAAGGTCGATTTGATCCGCGAAGGCGTTCCCGCCAGTTCAACCGAGGCGACCCGGTCGAGCATTTCCTCATAGAAAATCCGCATTTCCAGCCGCGCGAGATGCAGCCCAAGGCATTGGTGCGCACCTGAACCAAAGGCGACATGGCGGTTGGGCGAGCGCGCCGCATCAAAGCGCGTGGGATTGGGAAAGACGCTCTCGTCATAATTGCCCGAAATATAGCAAAGCATCATCCAGTCACCGGCCTTGACCGGAACGCCGCCGACTTCGCTGTCGGCAATTGCCGTGCGCATGAAATGCTGGACCGGGGTGGTCCAGCGGATCGCCTCTTCGATCAGGCCGGGGAGCAACGAGCGGTCTGCCTTCAGCCGCTCAAACTGTGCTGGATCCTGTGCCAGCGCCCACATCGCCCCTGCCGTCGAAGCAGCCGTGGTATCGTGGCCCGCCGAGGCGGTAATCGTATAATAGCCGGCCGATTCCCTGAGCGGCATCGGCGCGCCATCGATCAACCCGTTGGCAATAACCGTTGCAAGATCATCGCGCGGATTGGCGCGCCGGTCAGCGGCCAGCGCCTCGAAATAGGCGTTAAAGTCGGCAACCGTCTGTGCCATCATCTGGGTCATTTCCTCGACCGGCAACTGCACGGTATGCAACCGGTTCAGATCGGGGTCCTGGCTGCCGAACATTTCCTGCGTCAGCCGCAACATGAAGGATTCATCCTCCGGCGGAACGCCCAAAATCTGCATCACTACATGCAGCGGATAATCGGAGGCGACTTCGCGGGCAAAATCGCATTCGCCGCCCATTTCTGCCATCCGGTCGATGCTGTCGCGCGCAATCGCGCGGATCATCGCCTCCACCTTTTTGAGGTTCGCCGGCATGAACCAGTCCTGCGTCAGTCGGCGATATTTGGAATGTTCAGGCGCATCCATCTGCACCAGCGACTTGACCAGATGCGGGCTGCCTCCGGTCAAATGCGCGACAAACATTTCCGACATGATCGGACCCAGCACAGTCGAAGTTGTTCCGTTGAGAAAGGTGCTGTTGTCCTTTGACACCCGCAAAATGTCTTCGTGTCTTGTGATCGCCCAGAAAGGGCGGAATCCCTCTGCCTCCACCTTCGCGACCGGCATTTCGCTGCGCAGCGCGCTGAAAATATCGAGCAGCCCGTCCCATTCGCCATAGGCAACCGGATCGACCAGGGTTTGTGCAACTTCCTTTGACGCAACTGGCACGCTCATCACACTCTCCTAAACGATACGGCTTTCCGATTTTGCCCAATATTCGTCGCGCAACAGCCGTTTGTAGCGTTTGCCCGTGGGATGGCGCCGAAGCTCTGCACGAAAATCGATCTGGCGCGGCACTTTCACCCCAGACAGCGACTGCCGCAAATAGGCGATCAGTTCTGCGGCCAGCGCATCGCCGGCCTCGGCCATGTCGAGCGGCTGGACCACCGCGACCACGCGTTCGCCCATATCTTCATCCGGTGCACCGATGACTGCTGCATCGGCAACTTTGGGGTGGCTGACCAGCAGATTCTCGATTTCTTGCGGATAGATATTGACCCCGCCCGAAATGATCATGAAGCTCTTGCGGTCAGTCAGATAGAGAAAGCCTTCTTCATCCACCCGGCCGACATCGCCGAGCATCGATCGGCTTTCGCTTTCGAAATAGACAATGCCTTCCTCGCCCACCGGCAATTCCCGTCCGTTTTCGTCGCAGATATGAATGATGGCATTGAGCGCGCGCCCGACCGAACCCTTGTGCGTCAGCCAGTCTTCGCTCGAGATGAAGGTAAAGCCATTGCCTTCGGTTCCTGCATAATATTCGCGGATCACGGGTCCCCACCAGGCAATCATCGCTTCCTTGATCGGGACAGGGCAGGGGGCGGCGGCGTGGACCGCGCATTTCAGCGTGCTGTGGTCGTAACGCGCACGGACATCCTCGGGCAGTTTCAGCATTCGCGTGAAGTGCGTCGGCACCCACTGGCTGTCGGTAATGCGGTATTTCTCAATTGCCGCGAGCGCAGCTTCACCGTCGAAATGCTCCATGACGACGACGGTTCCGCCAAGCCGATGGACGGACATGCACCAGCGCAGAGGAGCGGCATGATAGAGCGGGGCTGGCGACAGATAGATGCTGTCAGCGGTAAAGCCAAAGGCCCCGGCCGCGATCATTGCCAGCATATTGGGGCCATCAATCTCGGGTTCATCCGGAAGCGGTAGCCGAACACCTTTTGGCTGGCCCGTGGTCCCGGAACTGTAGAGCATGTCGGTTCCCGCCCGCTCGTCAGCCACAGCTGCATCGGGCATCCCGGCCAGCACGGTTTCAATGTCCTGCCAGCCGTCACGAGCGCCGCCGGTGATATAGCGACCAACATCGACTGTGAGCGCATCCAGTGTTTCGCCGAGATAAGCCGACGCGAACAACGCCCGCGAACCGCTGTCTTTCAGGATAAAATCAATTTCCGCAGCAGTCAGGCGACTGCTGACTGCGACAAACACAAGCCCTGCGCGCTGGGCACCCCAAACAAGGTCAAAGAACACCGCCCGATTGTCCATGCAGATCGCAATAGTGTCGCCATGCCCAAGACCCAACGACCGGAACAGTTGTGCCGCCTGATTGGAACGACGGTCGAGTTGGGCATAGCTGACGGTTTCGCCCGATCCAGCCATGATGACGGCAGGCTTGTCGGGGTGGGATGCGGCGTGGAGGTAAGGGTGGCTCATGTAAGTTCTGATCCTTGATTGAGAAACCGTAGTGCTGAGCCTGTCGAAGCACGCCTCTCAGTGCATCGCTACAATTGCGAAGCGCCCTTCGACAGGCTCAGGGCTACGGTTGCAAAAAAACCCTGTCAAATTCAGCTGCCCGTCCAGTTGGGCTTGCGCTTTTTCGGCAAAGGCAGCCGCGCCTTCGCGCGCATCGTTGGATGCGAACAGATTGCCGAGTGTGTCATTCTGCTTCTGCCACATTTCGGCTTCGCTCCATTCGGCAGATTCGACCATGACCTGCTTCGATTTCTTCACCGCGAGCGGTCCATTGCCAGCAACGATCTGTGCCAGCTCCAGCGCGGCGTCGAGTGCCGGGCCAGAGGTGAGCCGGTTGACCAGCCCCAGTTCATGCGCGCGCTTGGCGTCGATGAAATCGCCGGTCAGCGCCAGCTCCATCGCGATGTGCGGCGGAATTTTCTTGGGCAGGCGCATCAGGCCGCCGGCGGCGGCTGCCAGCCCGCGCTTCACCTCGGGAATGCCAAATTTGGCATTTTCGTTGGCAACGATCATGTCGCAGGCAATTGCCACTTCCAGCCCCCCGGCAAGCGCAAAGCCATCAACGGCGGCGATTAAGGGTTTGGCCGCCGATTTCTGCGTAATCCCGCCAAAACCGCGCCCCGGCGCATAGGGGACTTCGCCGCGCAGAAAGCCTTTCAGGTCCATCCCCGAGCAGAATGTGCCACCCGCACCGGTAACAATCCCGACGCGCAGATCATTGTCGGCATCCAGTTGTTCAAGCGCCGCTGCAATCCCTTCGGCTGCAGCTTTCGACATCGCATTTTTCGCTTCGGGGCGGTTGATCGTGATGATCAATATGCCGTCGCGGACTTCGGTCAATACTTCGCTCATTATTCACTCCTGTCAGCATGGATCATTTGGTCTTGGGCAGCCCAAGCACATGTTCGCCAATGATATTTTTCTGGATTTCGCTGGTGCCTCCGCCAATGGTTGCGGAGAAACTGTTGAGATAGGCGCGGTGCCAATAACCGCCATCGACGGCATTGTCGTCGCCAACATAATAGCCGGCATTGCTGCCCTGAAACTGCAAAGCGAATTCGGTGAGTTCGCGCACCAGTTCGGTCCGCGCCAGCTTGTTCATCAGCGCCAACCCCATCGGCCGGTCGCGGTTGAGCGGAGCCATCCGCCTGCGGCTGTTGTTGAGGTTCAAGGCCTGAATATCGATCAGATAATCGACCAGCCGGTCGCGGATCACGGGATCGTCCAGCACCGGCTTGCCGCCGCGCTGTGCGGTGCGCGCGAGATCGACAATCGCCATCACGTCCATTTCCTTGACGAACGATCCACCCGCCAAATTGACCTTCGCCCCGCGCTCATATTCGAGCGTCTTCATCGCGACCAGCCAGCCCTGCCCCTCTTCGCCCATCAAGCCGTCGGCGGGGATGCGGGCATTGTCGAAGAAGCATTGAACGAAGCCATATTCGCCGGTGAGTTTCTGGATGCGGCGGGTTTCGACGCCGGGGATTTTCATCGGCGCAAGAAAGAAGCTGAGTCCAGCATATTTGTTGGCAGCTTCGGGGTTGGTGCGCGCAAGCAGGATCATCTGGTGCGCGCGGTCCCCCAGTGACGTCCATATCTTGGAGCCATTGATGACATAGTCGTCACCATCCCGCACCGCGCGCGTCTGCGCATTGCCAAGGTCGGAGCCATTGTCGGGTTCGGAAAAGCCCTGGCACCAGATTTCCTCCGCCGCCAGCATCGGCTTGATATAGCGTTTTTTCTGCTCCTCGCTGCCGATGTCCATGATCAGCGGCCCCGCCCAGCCATTGCCGATGGCGTTGATCATGATCGGCGCGTCATGTTCGCGCATGATCCGCGTTGCGGTCCGCTGATACTCCGGGTGCATCCCGCGACCGCCATATTCGGCGGGCCAGCTCATCCCCAGATAACCTGCCTCATAAACCTTGTTCTGCCAGTTTTGCAGGAAATCGAACTGCTGATCAGTTGACACTTCCATGAAGGTCAGCGGCAGCATGAAGCCGGGGTCGGACACGGTGTTTTCGCGAAACCACGCCTCGCATTGGGTTTCGAAATCGACGAGTTCGGCGGCGGTTGGCACAGACGCGGTCTGGTTCATATCACGATTCCTCTCGCCGATTTAATTGCGCGATTAAATCGGGAAATGCAATGGCACTTTTCCGTTTTACCGGCTGTTGCATTCTTACAAGTCAGCGGCTCCGGTTCGCGCTATCTCTCCGGTCGGGTCGGTTGCGCATTGGGGAGGCGCGCATGGCTTTTGCCTATTTCGAACCTGCACCACAGCTTCAGGGGCTGATCGGTAGCTATTATCATTTCGAAACGCCCATCGCGTTCAGCGACAAGCTGCGCGCCGAAATGCCCAATTTGCGGATATTGTTGTCGGGCCAGACGACCATTCATGACGATACACCGCAGCTTTATACCGCAGGTGACATGGTGCTGTTCGGACCGCGATTTCATTCGATCGGACTCGACTTCACACCCGGATCGAGCGTGTTCGGGCTGTCAATTACACCTGAAGGCTGGCAGCAATTTTTCGGGATCCCGATGCACGAAGTCACCAATCAACGGCTGTTGCTCGATGACGTGCTGTCGCATCACTACAGCCGCGAAGCCGAGCGGGTGCGCGAATGCCATGACCCGGCATCGATGGTGAAGATACTCGACGCACTGTTCACCCGGATATTGATTGAACGGCGGCAACAAGGCGACCAGAATTTCATGAAACTGGCATCGCACTGGGTCACCCGCGCCGACCGGTCGGGCATAGACCAGCTGGTGGAACAAAGCGACCGGTCAACGCGGCAGGTCGAACGGATGTGCCGCGACTATCTGGGTGCGCCGCCCAAAAAGCTGCAACGCAAATATCGCGCGCTGATCGCGTGCAACCGCATGGCGTGGGACAATCAGGCCGACTGGCGCGATGTTGCTGGCGAAGGCTATTGCGATCAGGCGCATTTCATCCGCGAGTTTTCAACCTTCATCGGCTGCACTCCAGGCGCCTTTGCCAAGGGCGCACAGCCGCTGTTGCTGCATACCATCCTTTCACGCCGCACCATCCGCCATGCTTCCGCGCTCAGCCTAATTGCCTGACAGCGTCGGATTTATTCAATCCCGAGCGGACAGGATCCAATATTTCGCTGGTATCGAAACTATCAGGGGATGGGATTATGAAACATATTGAATGGAGCGGTGCCGCCGCTGCCGTTTTGCTAATGGCGAGCCCGGGTTTTGCTGCGGACAAGGAAGCGGCGGTGGAGCCGGCCTTGGCAGCCCGCGCGAGCTGATCAATTCGCTGGCGGTCGAATCGGGCTGCTTCACGCTCCACAATCCGTCGAGCGGAACAGCTGCAAACTATCTTTTGAATGTCATCGCCGGTGACAAGGAAGAAGTCGACAAAAGCATCAACATTGCCAAAGCCGCCGTCACCGAAGGGCTGGTCCGCTCGGGCGCGGTAGGCAGTCTCGCGGGCAATATCCCGCTCGCAGGTCCGCTGCTTGGCATGTTCGGTGGTCTTGGCGGCAAGAAAAAGACGGTCGCAGCTGGCATCCGTGTGATCAGTCCCGCGAATGGTATGACTTTGGTCAGCGGGTCGGGAGAGGTCAAAAAGTCCAGCCTGACCTTTGGTGGGGGCAACCCTGTCGGCTGGGCAGCCGGCGCCGCAAATTCGGGCTATGCCTCGAGCAAGGATGGCAAAATGCTGGTAGAGGCCTTTGTTAAGGCCTTTAACGCCGTAAGCGCCCAAGGATCGGTATTGGCATCGACACCGCCCGCCGCAGCGGCTCCCGAAACCGCCGCCGCGACCGTTGCCGTCGACACCCAGCTTTACAGTGCCGCGTCGAAAGAAAGCACCGTCGTCCGCGCGCTTCGCAGCGGTACCAAGCTGAATCCGACCGGCAATCGCGAAGGCCTGTTCGTCGAAGTCAGCGACAATTTCGGCACAAGCGGCTGGGTGACGGTCGAAGATTTGCAATAAAAACGCGTGATAGGATCAGGTCCTGTTATTTTTACAAAGCGTCGTTTTTTTACAATTAAACAAGTTCGGACTGCCATAGTTTGAACTCGTTGCCCCGGAAGGATGATTCGTTCCAGCAACGGGGGTTCTCGCCGGAACCATGCAATAGCGACCCATCTGCAAAAACTGGCGGGAATCGGCGCGGTCATGCCAAAAGCATGACCGCGTCACGCTTTTCAGCGATAGCTAACGCAGCAAACCACCCAATAATCCGCGCGCAAAACGGCCAAGTCCCGGGAATCCGATGGACTTGCCGATTTCGGTGCCCAGTGTTCCAGCAATAGCGCCTGCAGCACTTTTTGTCGGCGAAGCACTTGATTTGCGCCCGGTCATCTGACGCGCAATCATAGTTCCGGCAGAAGCAGCGGCGGCACCAGCAGCCGCCTTTCCAATCTTGCCCCAAAGCGATTCGGACTGGCGCGGCTGCTTGCGCACTTCTTCCTCGCCCTGTTCTTCGACCTGCTGGGCGACAGCCGCAGCATCGGCTGCCTTTTGCTGGAGCACTTCAAAAGCGGACTCGCGGTTGACCTCTGCGTCATATTTTTCCTGAAACGGCGAAATCGACTGGATGATGGCGCGTTCCTTGGCGTCAAGCGGGCCTACCCGCGAGCGCGGGGGTTTGATGAGCGTGCGTTGGACAACCGAAGGCGCACCATCGGCCATCAGGGTCGAAACCAGCGCCTCGCCGACTTTCAGTTCGGTTATCGCGGTTGCAACGTCGAGATCGGGGTTGATGCGAAATGTTTCCGCCGCTGCCTTGATCGCCTTTTGGTCGCGCGGAGTGAAGGCGCGCAGTGCGTGTTGCACCCGGTTGCCCAATTGCCCAGCGACCTTTTCGGGAATGTCGATTGGGTTTTGGGTGATGAAATAGACGCCGACCCCTTTTGATCGGATCAGGCGCACAACCTGTTCAACCTTGTCCATCAAGGCATCGGGCGCTTCGTCAAACAACAGATGTGCTTCATCAAAGAAGAAGACCAGCTTGGGCTTTTCGGCATCGCCCACTTCTGGAAGCGCCTCGAACAATTCGGAAAGCAGCCACAACAGGAAAGTCGCATAGAGCTTCGGGCTGGCCATCAGCTTGTCTGCCGCCAGCACATTGACATGGCCACGCCCTTTTTCATCGACTTTCAGAAAATCGCTGATCTCGAGCGCCGGTTCGCCGAAGAAGCGCGCGCCGCCTTGCCCCTCCAGCGTCAGCAATTGCCGCTGGATCGAACCAACCGACGCCTTGGTAACATTGCCATATTTGGTACCGATCAGCGCGGTATTCTCAGCGCACCAGATCAGCATGGCCTGCAAATCTTCCAGATTGAGCAGCAACATGCCTTCGTCATCGGCAACGCGGAAGGCGATATTGAGCACGCCCTCTTGCGTTTCGTTTAGGTCGAGGATGCGCGACAGCAGCAATGGCCCCATTTCGGAAATGGTGGTGCGGATCGGATGACCTTGCTCGCCATAAAGATCCCAGAAAACCACCGGATTGTCGGAATAGGCATAACCTTCATAGCCGATCTCACTCGCGCGCGCGGTGAAGATATCGTGCAATTTGCCGGTGGGTGACCCCGCCATTGCAAGTCCGGCAAGATCGCCTTTCACGTCAGATACGAATACCGGAACACCAATTGCCGAAAAACTGTCGACCAGCCCCTGAAGCGTTACGGTTTTACCCGTGCCCGTTGCCCCTGCAATCAGGCCGTGCCGATTGGCGCGTTTCAAATTGAGATATTGCGCCCGCTCGGCATCTTTCACGTCCACGGCCGCGCCGATGAAGATTCCGTTTTCGTTTTCCATATACCCCAACCTTATCTGTGTGCGTGACTAGATTTTTGCTCGTGACATGGGACAACTACGGGACGGTTGTCAGGTCAAGTCAAATCCTTGCCATCCCCCTTATTTCGTCTGATCGCCCCGCGACAACGTTCTGTCGCCGCACAAGAATCGTTCATCGCAAAGCAATGCTGTCGGGCTTTCCATGGTGGCCGGTTCGGTTTAGCGGCAAAGGCCTTGCGATGACAGGATTTCCTTCGTTTATGACACAGCTCCACAGTGGCAAAAAAGCTGCGTTTTCTGCCCTGATGCTGGCGATGCTGGTGTCAGCCTGCGCAAGCGCACCGGCTAGCGAGCCGCGTCGACCAACCGCATTACCCAAGCCGCAGCCGTCGCAAACCCTACCCCCTGCCCGACCTGCGCAACAATTGCCTGCGCCTTCTGCCAGCCCAAATCCGCAACCGATGCCCGAACCCGTACCATCGCGCCGGGTAGCCCCCGCCGAACTCGAAAACCGGATTCACGAAACATGGCGCACTTTCCCGGGCCGGACCGGGATTGCGGTGTATCGCATCGACGGCGACTGGATGGTGGGCAAGCGGCAGGATGAACTCTTCCCCCAGCAAAGCGTATCAAAAATGTGGGTGTCGCTGGCGGCGCTCGATCAGGTGGATCGCGGACAGCTGCGGCTCGACCAGATGGTGAAAATCACCAGCAACGATCTGGCGGTTTTTCACCAACCGATCCGCGAACGGGTGCTGGCGAATGGTGTGCTCGAAGAATCAGTCTTGTCGTTGATGGAGCAGGCGATCACCGCCAGCGACAATACCGCCAATGATAGCCTGTTGCGCACCATTGGCGGACCGGAGGCAGTGCGCGACTTTCTGAAACGCAAAAATCTGGACCGGATCCGCTTTGGCCCTGGCGAGCGGTTGTTGCAAAGCCAGATCGCTGGCATGGTCTGGAAACAGGAATATTCGCTTGGCCGGGCGTTTCAGGCGGCACGCGCCAAATTGCCGCCCGACCAGCGCAAGGTTGCGCTCGATCGTTATCTCGCCGATCCGATCGACGGTGCAAGCCCGCCGCCATCGCCCGCGCACTGGGCAAACTGGCAATCGGCGACCTGTTGTCGCCTGCCTCCACCCGGTTGATGCTTTCTTTGCTCGAACGGGTGAAAAGCGGGCCAAACCGGTTGAAGGCCGGGGTGCCAGCGGGATGGAAATTCGGGCACAAGACCGGCACCGGGCAGGAACTTGAAGCGGTCTCGACGGGCTATAATGACATCGGGATCATGACCGCACCCGATGGCACCCGCTATGCGGTTACGGTGATGATCGCCGATACCACCGCGACAGTACCCCAGCGCATGCAGATGATGCAGGCAATTTCCAGAAGCGTGGCCGAAACACATCGCTGAGCTTGGCTGAAGCGGCAGGCACGGCTTTAAGGCGTGGCCTTGTTGATGGGGCATGCCAAAGATTCGTTCAGAAGAAAGAAGGCGCGCAGCGCCATCAAAAACCGTTGCATCGCATTGCGGGAGCAGCGGATTTAACGAAGGCTAACGCCCTTCTTTCTTATATATCTTTTTCTTCTGAGCAAAAAATCGCACAAGATCTCAGCGACACTTGATTTTGCGGTCGTCTCTGTTCGTCCAAATCCAATCTGCACGGGAATGACCCGCCATCAGTCCGCTTTTGCGTCAGGCTTTTCAGGATTTGCCTGCTCGGCATCGAGTTTTGCGGCGGCTTTATCCAGTGCGCGCGCATCTTCCATGCTGACTCCGCCAGGGCCGGGGTCTGAATCATCGGCACCGCAAGAAGCCAGAACCAAAGTCCCGGCGAGCAGGGGCGTTAAATGCAAAAGGCGGTGCGACATGCGTTCAACCTTGGCAGGTGACAAAGAAAAAGGGCTGCCTCTACGAGAGAGGCAGCCCCTTTTATACTTGGCTTATGCCGAAGCGCGAAGATTACTTCGTGGCTTCCTTGGCAGCGTCGCCAGCAGCCTTGGCAGCGTCGCCAGCCTTGGCAGCAGCGTCGCCAGCAGCGGCAGCAGCGCCCTTGGCAGCGTCGCCAGCAGCGGCAGCGGCGTCACCAGCGGCTTCACCAGCCTTGGCAGCGGCGTCGCCAGCAGCGTCCTTAGCTTCGCCAGCAGCGGCTTCAGCGCCTTCAGCAGCAGCTTCAGCGCCTTCAGCAGCAGCTTCGGCACCAGCTTCAGCAGCTTCTGCACCGGCTTCAGCGGCATTTTCGGTTGCTTCTTCAGCGCCTGAGCATGCAGCCAGACCGAGCGAAGCGGCGAGAACAAGAGATACAGCAATCTTTTTCATTTGGGTAAACCCCCTAACAAAAACTTCAAAAGAACCTTACAAGCAGCCTGCACAAGGCAAACTGGGCTTGCGGCGCATTCTGGTAGCTAAACCTAAAAGCCATGGCAATCGGCTTTTTTCAGTGAATCGGCGAAGCGGTCGCTGCGTGGGATCATTATGATAACCTTAAAGGTAGAAATTGTCACATTTGCGCCAATTGACTTCATATAAAGATTTCTTTATATCCTTTTGTCATGACCCCGTTGCTCAACATAATGCGTGCGCTTGCCGATCCGACGCGGCTGCGAATCACGCTTTTGGTGCGGCAACTCGAACTGTCGGTCAGCGAAATGGTGCTGATTCTCGAACAGAGCCAGCCACGGGTTTCGCGCCATATCCGCATATTGAATGAGGCAGGCATCGTCGAGCGGCACAAGGAAGGCAGTTGGGTATTCCTGCGCCCGGGGCCAATGCTCGCCCATCCGTCGATCGCGCCGCTTTTCGCGCTGCCCGGAACCGGAGAATCGCGGCCGGTAAAACGCGACTTGTCCCGCCTGTCCGAAGTCCGTGAAGCTCGCGCTGAAATGGCCACGCGCTATTTCGACAAGCACGCCGCCGAATGGGACAGCCTGCGGTCGCTGCATGTGGCCGAAGCCGAAGTCGAAACCGCGATGACCGCGTTGCTGAACGATGCGCCGCTTGGCCGCACCCTCGACATCGGCACTGGTACCGGGCGGATGATCGAACTGTTCGCGCGCGATGCAGCCCGTTTCACTGCGCTCGACAACAGCGTGGAGATGCTGCGTCTGGCCCGCGCCAAGATTGCAGGCCTGCCTGATGCAACCGCGCTTCAGGCAAAAACCGAGATCGTGCTTGGCGATTTCAATGTGATGCCATTTGAAGACAGCCAGTTCGACACTGTGCTGTTCCACCAGGTGCTGCACTATGCGCTGCACCCCGAACGGGTCATTGCCGAGGCCGCGCGGGTGCTTGCGCCTGACGGCCGGATGGTCATTGTCGATTTCGCCTCGCACGACCTTGAGGAATTGCGCAGCGCTCACGCGCATGCCCGCCTTGGCTTTTCCGACGATGCGATCCAGCGGGCCTTTGCGGCGTGCGGCGTCAGCCTTGAGCAAAATCACTCGCTCGCGGGTGGCAAGTTGGAAGTTAAAATCTGGATTGGTCGGCGTGGCAGCGCAAAGGTCAGCCAGTCGCAACCCTATTCTCCCAAACTCAGGATCGTATAATGACCATTTCGCGCGACCAAATGCTCGAGCCGCACCGGGCGCTGGCCACACCGCTTTTTGCCGGACTGTCGGGCGATGCCGAGATCAGCTTCGAATTCTTCCCACCCAAGACCGAGAAGATGGAAGAGCAATTGTGGGACTCGATCGTTACGCTCGATCCGCTCAAGCCGCGTTTCGTCTCGGTAACCTACGGCGCAGGCGGCACCACCCGAGAACGCACGCACAACACTGTTGCCCGTATCGCCAGGGAAACCCGCATTCCCGCCGCCGCGCATCTGACCTGTGTCGATGCCAGCAAAACGGAAATCGCCGAGATCGCCAGTGCTTATTGGGAAGCTGGCGTGCGCCATATCGTGGCCTTGCGCGGCGATCCGCCCAATGCCGGTGGGGCGTTCGTGCCTCATCCGGACGGCTATGCCAGCGCGGCGGAACTGGTCGAGGGCCTGCGCAAGCTGCATCCGTTCGAGATATCGGTGAGCGCCTATCCCGAAACCCATCCCGAGGCGCTGTCAGCGGCGAAGGATATCGACTTCCTGAAACGCAAGCTCGATGCCGGGGCCAGCCGGGCGATCACGCAATTCTTCTTTGAGCCCGAAACCTTCTTCCGTTTCCGCGATGCGGTCGCGGCGGCGGGGATCGATCCTGAAATCGTCCCCGGCATCATGCCGGTGTCGAACTTCGCCGCAATCCAGCGCATGTCGAAAATGACCGGGACGGCGATCCCTGAGTGGATGGCGCATCTGTTCGACGGGCTCGACGATCACCCCGCCGCGCGCCAATTGGTCGCAGCAACCGTCGCCGCCGAAATGTGCCGTCGTTTATACGCAGGCGGCGTGCGCCATTCCATTTCTACACATTGAATCGGGCGGAGTTGAGCTATGCGATTTGCCATTTGCTCGGCAAGCGACCCCAAACCGAATTGAAAGAAGAAGCGGCATGAGCGCGCGACAGGCATTTATCGAACGGGCAGCCCAGCAGATACTCGTCTTTGACGGCGGCTATGGCACTTCGATCCAGCAGCATAAGCTGCAGGAAGCCGACTATCGCGGCAGCCTGGATCTGGCGAAGGACCAGAAAGGCAATAACGATCTGCTCTCGCTCACCCGTCCAGATATCATCGGCGATATCCACGATGCCTATCTCGTTGCGGGCGCGGACATGATCGAAACCAACACCTTTAGCTCGACCCGCGTGGCGATGGCCGATTATGGTTGCGAGCATCTGGTGCGGCAGATCAATATCGAAAGCGCTAAGCTGGCGCGCGCCTGCGCCGACAAGGCAGGGGCGAAGGATGGCTAGCGCCGTTTCGTCGCTGGCGCCATCGGCCCGACCAACAAAACACTGTCGCTTTCCCCCGACGTCAACGACCCCGGATTTCGCGAAGTCGATTTTGATACGCTCAAGGCCGACTACCGCGAACAATGTGATGCGCTGATCGAAGGCGGGGTCGATTTCCTGCTGGTCGAGACGATCTTCGACACGCTGAATGCCAAATGCGCGGCGATGGCAGCACAAGAGGCCGCCGACGCCTGCGGCCGCGATGTGCCTTTGATGATCAGCATGACGATCACCGATATGGCGGGCCGCAATCTGTCGGGCCATACGGTAGAAGGATTTTGGCACACCATCCGCCATGTAAAGCCGCTGACCATCGGGTTGAACTGCTCGTTCGGTGCCGACTTGCTGCGCCCCTATCTTGCGCCGTTGGCAAAGCAGGCCGACGCGTTGATCATGGCCTATCCCAATGCCGGCCTGCCCAACGAGCTCGGCCAATATGACGAACTGCCCGAACAGACGGCAAAGCTGATCGAACAATGGCTCGACGATGGTCTGGTCAATATCGTCGGCGGCTGCTGCGGCACCACGCCTGCGCATATCGCCGCGATTGCCACGGTGGTTGCCGACCGCGCGCCGAGGACAGTGCCCACCGCGCCCGTGCATACCCGGTTGGCCGGGCTGGAGCCGTTTGTAATGGCGGCTTGAACTTGCAGAACAAGACGTGGCACCCCCGAGCTAGACGGAGGGGGTCCATGGTCTAACGCCGAAGTTTAAACCGCCATGTCAGGCCATGGATTCCCGCTTTCGCGGGAATCACAATGATAGAGTGAAAATGAACCAGCAACCCAATACCACCCGCCAGACCGGTTCCTCGTTCGTCAACATCGGCGAGCGCACCAACGTCACCGGCAGCGCCAAGTTCAAGAAGCTGATCCTCGCCGACGACTATGAAGCCGCGGTCGAGGTCGCGCGCGATCAGGTCGAAAATGGCGCGCAAATTATCGACGTGAATATGGACGAGGGGCTGCTCGATTCCGAAGCATGCGATGACGACTTTCCTCAAGCGCATCGCTGCCGAACCCGACATCGCCCGCGTCCCGGTGATGATCGACAGCAGCAAATGGAGCGTTATCGAGGCGGGGTTGAAATGCGTGTCGGGCAAACCTGTGGTCAATTCGATCTCGATGAAAGAGGGCGAGGAAGCCTTCCTGCACCACGCCCGCCTGTGCATGGCCTATGGCGCGGCTGTGGTTGTGATGGCGTTCGACGAGACGGGGCAGGCAGACACCAAGGAGCGCAAGGTTTCGATCTGCAAGCGGGCGTATGACCTGCTGGTCGGCATCGGCTTTCCGCCCGAAGACATCATCTTCGATCCAAATATCTTCGCGGTCGCGACCGGCATCGAAGAGCATAACAATTACGGCGTCGACTTTATCGAGGCGGTCAAGGAACTGCGCCTACTCTGCCCGCATGCGCATTATTCGGGCGGCCTCTCGAACCTCTCTTTCTCCTTCCGCGGTAACGAACCCGTCCGCCGCGCGATGCACAGCATCTTCCTCTATCACGCCATTCCCGCCGGGCTCGACATGGCGATCGTCAATGCCGGGCAGCTGGATGTCTATGACACGATCGACCCCGAATTGCGCACCGCCTGCGAAGATGTGATCCTCAACCGCGACCCCGACGCCACCGAACGCCTGATCGCACTCGCCGAACGGTACAAAGGCACCGACGCCGCGCAGGAAAAGGCCGCCGCCGAGTGGCGTGGCTGGAGCGTCGAACGCCGCATCGAACATGCATTGGTCAAGGGTATCGACCTGCATGTGGTCGAGGATACCGAAGAAGCGCGTCTTGCGATCAAGGAACGCGGCGGCCGGCCGATCGAAGTGATCGAAGGCCCGTTGATGGACGGCATGAATGTCGTCGGCGACCTGTTCGGCAGCGGCAAGATGTTCTTACCACAAGTCGTGAAATCGGCGCGTGTGATGAAGAAAGCCGTCGCCCACCTCTTCCCCTATATCGAGGCCGAGAAGGACGAGAACAGCAAGGGTAAGGGCCGGATCATCATGGCCACGGTCAAGGGCGACGTCCATGATATCGGCAAGAATATCGTCGGCGTGGTGCTGCAATGCAACGGCTTTGAAGTCGTCGATCTGGGCGTCATGGTGCCTTGGCAGGAGATATTGAAGGCAGCGGTAGAAAACGACGCCGACATGATTGGGCTGTCCGGGCTGATCACGCCTTCGCTCGACGAAATGGTGACAGTGGCGGAGGAAATGCAGCGTGCGGGGATGACGATGCCCCTCCTTATCGGCGGGGCCACGACGTCAAAGACACACACCGCGCTGCGCATCGAGCCGGCCTATGCGGGCCCGACTGTGCATGTACTCGACGCCAGCCGTGCGGTGGGCGTCGCCTCGACATTGGTCAGCGACACACTCGCCGAGAAGTTCGTCGCGGACACCCGCGCCGACTATGGCCATATCCGCGATGCGCGCGCGGGCAAGACCGCGAAGCCGCTCGCCACGCTGGAGGAAGCCCGCGCCAATGCTTTCGAAATCGACGAGAGTTTGAAACCAGCTGCGCCATTGCAACCCGGCGTGCATGTTTATGATGACTGGGACCTTGCCGATCTGCGCAACTATATCGACTGGACCCCCTTCTTCCGCGCATGGGAATTGCACGGCGTCTATCCGGGCATCCTGACCGATCCCGTGGTGGGCGAAAGCGCCACCAACCTGTTCAACGATGCGCAGGCAATGCTCGACAAGATCATTTCGGAAAAATGGCTGCGCGCACGCGGTGTGGCGGGGCTTTGGCCCTGCGCGCGGGAGGGCGATGATGTGGTGGTGTATGTCCAAAAATCCTCCCCCCTTGGGGGAGGAGGCAGCACAGCTGCCGGAGGGGGAACGAACCCGCCTCACCACCGGCACCCCCCCAGAGGGAGGATTACGATCATATCCGCCTCCCCTTCCTGCGCCAGCAAATCGCCAAACGCGAGGGCAAGGCCAATATGTGCCTCGCCGATTTCATCAGCCCCGATGGCGACTGGATTGGCGGCTTTGCGGTCACGACCGGTCATGGCATTGGCACCAAGCTGGCCGAGTTCAAGGCGCATATCGACGATTATTCGGACATCATGTTGAAGGCACTCGCCGACCGCCTCGCCGAAGCCTTTGCCGAACGGATGCACCTGCATGTGCGCAAGGAGCTGTGGGGCTACGCGCCTGACGAGCAGTTGACCAATGAAGCGCTGATCAAGGAAGAATATCGCGGCATCCGCCCCGCGCCCGGCTATCCCGCTTGCCCCGACCACAGTTTGAAGCCAGTGCTGTTCAACCTGCTCGACGCAACCCACCGCACCGGCATCACCCTGACCGAAAGCTTCGCGATGCTGCCGACGGCAGCGGTATCAGGCTTCTATTTCGGCCACCCGCAAGCCGAATATTTCGGTGTGGCTCGGATTGGCGAGGATCAGGTCGCGGACTATGCCGAACGGCGCGGACTGGAGTTGGATAAGGCACGGCAATATTTGCGGCCGAATTTGAATGAGTGAGTGGGCATACGCTGTCAAAAATAACAGGCCGGATCTAAATATCAGTTATTTTGCTAGCTATTACCTATCCCAAGGTCGTCTAGGCTGCCCGTCGGTGCTCTTGTTTCAGCTTTGGACTTTGCTTCTTTCTCCGAAGCAAGGAACTCTTTCATTTCATTGCTCATCCTAAATGGAAGTGGCGTCAGAAAGCCTACCAAGAACAAAAATATTGATAAGACTGCTAAACCGAAACTCACAACAGCCAAGGCTATAACAAGCAAGCTTGGCGTTGCTGCTTGCAGCACCGATGCAGCAGAAAACCAAAGGGCCGCCAGAACGACCGTGCTGTGTAAAAGCATCACCAGCAATCCAAAAATTGGGATAGTTAATGCTGTCACCTTGTGCGCGATCGGCGACTGATATCCGACGTCTCTCTTGCGCACCAAGTTTGTCCACAAAAACGCTGAGTCATGCCGAGCAACCACAAAATCGACATGTGCATTTCCCACCAATGGCGATAATATCCTATCGATCATCTGTGACAGAATGGTCAAAGAAATGATTATCTGCCAGTATCGAGAAAACACTCCAGCAACGCCCACTCCGAGTATTTGCAATGAAATCAGCTTACCCGGACCTTCAATCCCCATAAACGAAAATTTTGCGCCTTGCGGTAAGCCCCCGGCTAGCATGACTGCGGCACCAAACAGCGACAGCAGCAGCAGTAAATCGGCACGCTTTCCCAACCTTTGACGTTCTAATGCCAGACCTTCGACGGTTTGGAGGCTCCGAAAAAAGGCCGGTTCTCTATCGCAAATAAAGCCGAAGTCGGACACGCTTCGCCCGTATGGCGTGGTCCACCACTTTTCCGGTGTATCATCGTCCTCTTCCTGACCCAGATTCAGACTTAGTATCCATAGTGCAAATAACAAGCAGATCGTGAGTTCCGGGGACGCAATACTAAACTAAGCGCAAAACCAACCGCCATTCCAGAGATTCGCTAAAAGGAATAAGGAAACAAGGAAGAAGAGGGTTGGCCTTGGCTGGCCCTTCGCTCTCCCCATTTACACGGGACTAAGGGAATGGGCTGACGCCCTTTTTCCTTTTTTCCTTCTTTCTTCTAACGAAAAAACTGGCACCGCCCTTCAGCAAAACCTGAGCGCGAGTGACTAGAGGCCCGCAACGCGCAAGCCCAACCCAAACACCACGTCCCAATTGCAATGCAGGACATTTCCGACCATCATCCGGCACCACATCGGCAACCGCCCTATTAGCTAAGAGGGCCTGCAAAAAGCTCGATTTCGCTTTTTGATATAAAGGATGCGTCGCTTATGACGGCTTGAACCCGTGCGAACCAAATCCGATCGGGCATCAGCGACCCCGCTGAGAAACAGGTGAAGGAGGCAAGAAGGAAAGAGGGGCTTAGGCCAGAGCTGCCCCCTCACTCCCTCCTGCCTCTTTCACATTTTTGTCGCTCGAGTGGAGCAAAATGACGCGACTTAGCGTCGACTTGGTCAACTCAGCGCCAAAATCGCGGCCATAACCAATCCCCGCCCCGATGTCCCTGAACCGGACGGGCGGTTACAGCCGTGGTTAATCGGCTGGTGCTTATCCCGGCCTAGCTCTATCCCGATGCGCGAACAGCCAATGCCAGAGGTAGCCCAATGCGCCTGACACTTGTCCTTGCCCTGACCGCAATTGCCGGCACCGCCATAGCACAGGACGGTGGTACGCCGTTTCAGGTGGCAGAAACCGGGCAGAGCTTTGCCCGCCTGTCCGATGCAGTGGCCGCGATAGGCGACAAACAGGGCACAATCCTGATCGCGCCGGGCACTTACGGCGAATGCGCGGTGCAGACCGCCGGGCATATTTCTTACAAGGCCCAAGTCCCAGGACAGACCATCTTTGACGGCGGCATTTGCGAAAGCAAGGCTGCACTGGTGCTGCGCGGACGCTCTGCGGCAATAGACGGCATTGTCTTCCAACGGATGAAAGTGCCTGACCGCAACGGCGCCGGAATCCATCTGGAAAAAGGCAATCTGACCGTCACCCGATCAATCTTTCGCGACAGCGAAGAGGGGATTTTGACCGGAGGCGATCCGTCAGGTGAAGTCGTGGTCGATCAGTCGAGCTTTTCCGGTCTTGGCCGCTGCGACGGCGAAGCAAGCTGCGCGCACAGCATCTATGTCGGTGGTTATGGGTCGCTGACCGTCACGCGCAGCCGTTTTGAACGCGGCAATGGCGGCCATTATGTCAAAAGCCGCGCCGCCCGCGCGATCATTCAGAACAACGCCTTTGATGACAGCCGCGGCAAGGCAACCAACTATATGATCGACCTGCCCAATGGTGCCAGCGGCATGATCAACGGCAACATGTTCGTACAGGGGGCCAGCAAGGACAATTTCACCGCCTTCATCACCATCGCGGCGGAAGGCAAAACGCACAGTTCGGGCGGTCTGGCGATCAGCGGCAATGATGCGAGCATCGCGCTAGGTATCAACCGGACATCGGCCTTCGTTGCCGACTGGTCAGGTGACCCGTTGTCGCTGGGCGCCAACCGCCTAGGACGCGGGCTGACGCCTTTTGAGAAGCGCTGAGGCATGGAGTGTGTTCGATCGTAACGCACTCACAATCAAACCGTTCGTCCTGAGCTTATCGAAGCACGGCACAACTGAGGCCTGCTGGCTACGTCCTTCGACAAGCTCAGGACGAACGGCAAATGTCGGTTAGCACAGTTTGCAAATCCTTAACGCCCCTGCGAACGCCAGCGACGCACCACGCGTTCGAGGATTTGCTCCTCTCCGCCGGTTTCCTGCCATAGCTGCGAGAATAGCGGATCTTCCGAAGCCGGTCGCTTGTCTTCTTCCAGCGTATCGAGCGCCACGCGGATCGGGATCGAAACGCCCTCACCGCAGATGATGCATTCGCGGTTGCGAAGCGCAGGGATTGAATCGAGAAAGCCACGCGCGCCTTCAGGCATCGCCGCGCGGACATAGGCCTGGTCGCGGTCATTGTTCAGACGCATCGAAATGATCGTGCCGCACTGCGACAGCACGCCTTCGGCCAGATCCGACGGACGCTGCGTGATCAGGCCCAGCGAAACGCCATATTTGCGGCCTTCCTTGGCAATCCGTTCGAGGATTGTGCGCACGGTGCTTCTGCCCGCGACACGGTCTGACGGGATATAACGGTGCGCTTCTTCGCAAACCAGTAGGATCGGACGTTGCGGCTCGTTGCGCGACCAGATGGCAAAGTCGAACACCATGCGCGACAGCACTGCTACCACGGTTGAAGTGATGTCCGACGGCACGCCCGACACGTCGACGATGGCGATCGGCTTGCCGCGCGCCGGCAGGCGGAACACTTTCGCCAGGAATTCGGCCATGGTGTCGCCCACCAGCATGCCCGAGAACATGAAGTTATAGCGCGGGGCGGCCTTCATTTCCTCGATCTTGCCGCGCAGTCGCATGAAGGGTGCCGAAGACGTCGCCTTATCGAGCTTGCCCATTTCATTCTGGATGATGTTGGTCAGGTCGGACAACAGATAGGGAATCGGTGCATCGACGGTGAGCTTGCCGTTGGTTTCGGCGATCCGGTTTTTACCGCGCGCCTGCAACAGGCACCGCGCGAGAATGTCGCAATCAACCTGGCGTTCGTCCCCGTTCGAGGTGACAAAGACTTCGCAATGCTCCTCGAAATTCATCAACCAATAGGGCATGGCCAGATTGTTGACGTCGTAAAGCGCACCATTGTTTTTGAACGCGGCGCTATATTCGCCGTGCGGATCAATCATCACAATATGGCCTTCGGGGGCCATGTCGCAAATCTTGTGCAGGATCAAAGCCGCGCTCGTTGATTTACCGGTACCGGTCGAACCCAGCAGCGCAAAATGCTTGCCCAGCATCGCGTCGATATAGAGCGAGCCGCGAATATCCTTGGTCGGAAAAACCGTACCGATTTCAACATTGGCGCGGCCATCAGCGGCATAGACTTGCTTCATGTCGGCGCTCGACACCGCATAAACCTCTGATCCCGGGACCGGATAGCGCGTCACACCGCGACGGAAATTGTAGATTTTGCCGGTTAGCCGCTCCTCATCGCCTTCACCGAGGAAGTCGACCTGCGCAACGATGATCCCGGCTTCGCGGGGATGCAGGCGTTGGGTGCGAATGCTGGCGAGCAACCAGGTGTTGGCAACGCGGATCTTGATCTGGCTGCCGACTTGTCCTGCCATCGCAATGCTGGGATCGCTGTGGCCCATCAATTCACCCAAAATCTGGGCATCCAGACTGACCTGCGATCCGGACCCGGCAATCTCGATCACCGCGCCTATCGCAGTCAGCATGGCGGCGCGCGGTGCGGCGGATGGCTGGGCCGGAGTAGGCGTAGGGCGAACAGCCGCGGATTCTGCTGCAACAGGAGGTACGGCTGCCTGCTCATATTGATTGGGCAGCTGATCGGGCTGAATAGGGGCGTATCCCCGGCCTGAATATGCGTCAGTCATGGCGACTTTCCTGTTAGGTTCAGGCAAGTCCTAGCTACATAGCGTAAACAATTAATAACCAAATGCCGGTCATTGTCGGCCAAAGGCCCATCCCGCGAGCCAACCGAGAAGCAGCGACAACATCACCGCCAGCGCGCCGTAAAGCAGCGAATAGCGTTGCGCCATTATGGTGATAAAGCGCTCAAACCCGGTTTTGCTGATCGACACAGTCACGCTGTCGTCGGCCACAATCACCCGGCCATTGCGGATCAGCAGGGTTTCAGCGACATATTTGCCTTCGGGAACGCTCGAAGGGATTTTCAACCGGGCGCGGTACAGCACTTGCCCGGTGATATCGACAGAACCCGACGATTCGCCATAAAGGCCATCGCGATTGTTGAGATCAACCAGTCCACGCGTAAACCGGCGCAGTTCGCCGGTATTGATTTCCCCACTGGGCGACAATTGCAGCTGATCGAGCCCGAGCTCGTAAATCGCCGCCGTTTTCGCATCGACAATTTTGCCGAGCGGCCGCGATGAGGCAATTGCGTAATAGGTCGGCGCCGACCGGAAATCGACGCTTTGTGCGTTGACCCATATCCCTGCCACCTTCTGCTTTTCACGCACGATGATCGGTCGGGTGGGGCCACGCAGCACCACCGCGACATCGACCTGCTCATCGGGAACGACCCCGCGTGGGAACAGGATCGCGCCGAACAACAGCAGCTCTGCCCCGGTAAAGCGTGATTGGATGTTGATGTCGCGCTGCGACACGTCGGGAACCAGTTGCGGCACAGGCTCCTGCGCACTTGCAGCTTGCGCGAACAGCAACGCCGCAATCAACGTGATGGCACGCATAAGGGTCACAGCAATTGCACCGTGTAAATCTCGTCAGGCTGCCATCCCAGTCCAACTATCATGCGCAGCGCGACCAGCAACACGATTGCCGACAACAGCAACCGCAGATAGTCAGGCTGCAACCGCTGGGCAAAGCGTGCACCAATTTGCGCGCCAGTCACGCTGCCGATCAGCAGGAATAGTGCGAGCACAATGTCCACCGCCTTGGTCGTCAGGCTGTGCACCATCGTCGAGGAAATCGTCACGAACAATATCTGGAACAGCGATGTGCCCACCACGACATTCGCGCTCATCCCCAGCAGATAGAGCATTGCCGGGATCATGATGAAGCCGCCACCCACGCCCAGCAGCATCGTCAATATGCCAGTGACAAAGCCTAGGATCAGCGGTGCTAGCGGCGAAATATAGAGCCCCGAGCGGTAAAAGCGCCAGCGCCCCGGCAGGTTTGCCACCAGCGGATGGTGCCGCCTTTTGCGCGGCGGCAGCGTCGTTCCGGTTCGCCGCGCCCGCACCGATTGCCAGCTTTCCTTCGCCATCATCCCGCCAATGCCGCCGAGCATCAGCACGTAGAGGATGTTGATGACGGTATCGATCTGCCCCCATTGTTCGAGCAGCGAGAAAAGGAGTGCGCCGAACAGCGTGCCCAGCATGCCACCTGCTACCAATACCGCACCCATGTGGAAATCGACCCCGCCACGGCGAAGATGAGCAAACACGCCCGATACGCTGGCCCCAGTCACCTGTGTCGAGGCCGAGGCCGCCGCCACTGTTGGCGGAATGCCATAGAAAATGAGCAACGGCGTGGTCAGGAAGCCACCGCCGACGCCGAACATCCCGGACAGCATCCCGACGGCTCCACCCAGCAGGATGATGACCAGCACATTGACCGACAGACCGGCGATGGGCAGGTAGATATCCATGGCGGCGCTTTAAAATCCTTCCCGTGAACGCCCGTGATAGGACGTCTGGAGAATGACCCTAACCCCATTTTGCGGCGCGATAAAGGGCGCGCTCATGCTTTGGGCATTTCGAACGGACGGCTCATGATGGCGGCCCTCCAGCACCAATCATTGGCATAAGGTAATAAAGGTAAGCATATGTCACGTGCGAAGATAGACGAACCGAAGCGCCGCGTTGCTGGGGATCAAGGTACGAAGAGGCGCAATCGCAGCACATACCACTCGCTTGGCACGGCAATACCGATGTAGGAAAGTACTTTCTCACGTTGGAGCGGGTGAGCGCGGGGCGGTGGAGGCATCAAACTGAACACACCTTAGTGCTGAGCTTGTCGGGCCGAAGTCGGCCTGAGGCCAACCACGCTTCAAAGGACAGCGTGGGGCTGCGAAGCGCCCTTCGACAAGCTCAGGGCTACGGCAATTATGGCTAGGTCACCCCAACCGCGCCAGCGCTGCGCTCAGCCGTTCGACTTCGGCGGCCTTCTCGGCATGGTCGGCGCGGGCTTTTTCGACGGCCTCAGGCTTTGCCTTTTCGACAAAGGCTGGGTTTGACAGGCGACCTTCTAAGGATTTGGCTTCCTTCGACACTGCCTCGATGGCTTTGCTGATCCGTGCGCGTTCGGCGTCGAGATCTACCACGCCTTCGAGCGGGATGATGAAGGTGGCTTCATCAACGACAATCTGCACCGCACCGCCATCGGGAGCCGCTTGACTCGAAATCGAGTCGAGCCGCGCCTGCCGGGCAATTGCCGCCTGCTGCCGGTCGATCCGCGCAAGCGTTTCGGGCGAAGCATCACGGACAAAGGCGTTCAGCCGCGCGCCGGGAGCTATGCCCAGCTCATTCTTCGCGCTGCGCACTTCGCTGACAAGGCTGATCAGCCAGTTGATCTCGGCAACCGCCGCTGCATCGACGTTCGCCTTTGGCTCGGGCCATTTTGCAAGTATCAGGTCATATTTGCGTGGGTGGGTGGGGCCAGCCAATGCATGCCACAATTCTTCGGTGACAAAGGGCATGAAGGGGTGGAGCATGACCAGGATCTGGTCGAGCACCCAGCCTGCAACGGCGCGGGTTTCGGCGGCTTCAAAATTCTCCCCCTCTGGGGGAGGTGCCGAACGGAGTGAGGCGGAGGGGGCCTGAGTCATTCCCCCACCGTCAGCCGCTGGCGCGGCTGCCACCTCCCCCAGAAGGGGAGGATTTGAAAGAACCGGCTTGATAAGTTCAAGATACCAGTCGCAGAAAGTGCCCCAGGTGAAGTGATAAATGGTATCGGCCATGCCGTCGAAACGAAACTCGGCGAACGCCTTGTCGAGCTTCGCCAAGGTCTCGACCACTTCGCCGATGATCCATTTGTTGACTGCTAGCGTCGCTTCGGGCGCGCGCAATGTGGTCGATGCACCGATGCCATTGGACTGGCAAAAACGCGCAGCGTTCCAGAGCTTGGTCGCGAAGTTGCGATAGCCCTCTACGCGGCGCTCATCCATTTTGACATCGCGGCCCTGGCTTTCCATCGCCGCCATGAAGAAGCGCAACGCATCGGCGCCATATTGGTCCATCAGGATCAGCGGATCGACGACATTGCCCTTCGACTTGGACATTTTCTGCCCGTCGGCGGCGCGCACCAGCCCGTGGAGATAAAGCGTCCTCCAAGGCACATCCCCCATGAAATGCATCCCCTGCATCGCCATCCGCGCATCCCAGAAGAAGAGGATGTCAAAGCCAGAGATGAGGACGTCGTTGGGGTAATGGCGAGCGAGCAATGAACTCGAAACCGCGCCCCCCTTCCCGTTCGTGTCGAGCGAAGTCGAGACACCGGGAGTTTGCGCGCGACCGATGGGCATCTCGACTTCGCTCGATGCGAACGGCGTGTTTTGCTGACTTGCTTCACCCTCCGGCCAACCCAATGTCCCAAAGGGCCAAAGCGCCGAGGAGAACCATGTGTCGAGAACGTCTTTATCCTGAGATAGTATGATCGAGCCGGGGTTAGAGCCGATTAACTCGAGCTCGTCCTCCAAGTCGTCCGCAATTAAAATCGTGTCCAGATCCGTACCATAGTAATCAGCCTTCAGCGAACATCTGAATTGCGAGCATTCTTCCAGGCTCCTTCGCCGGCGGCTGTTGCAGGGTCGACAATCGCGCCATTGCCACTAAGCCGGTATCCGATGCCCCCACCACAGCTGCCGCGACACACACCAGGGCTGGATATTCTCCATCCAGTTGAAGAAGGTCTTCTCCCAAGCCTTGGGGACAATATCGATCCGGCCATCGCGCACGGCGGCCATTGGCGCTTTAGCGAGTTCCTCGGCATTCACATACCACTGGTCGGTCAGCCAGGGCTCGATCACCACGCCGCCGCGATCGCCAAAGGGGGTCTGGATGGTGCGCGGTTCAGCGTCGAGTGCTTCTTCCTCGCCGTCCTTATTCTTGATGATATGCGGGACGAGGAAACCAAGCGCCTTCATCTGTTTAACCACCGCCGCGCGTGCGGCGAAGCGTTCCATGCCAATTAGATCGGCGGGGATCAGCCCGTCCGATGTCTGCACAACATTGGCCTCGGCGTCGAACATGTTGAGCATTTCGGCAGGCTTGAACCCAGCCCGCTTGCCGACTTCAAAGTCATTGAAATCATGTCCGGGCGTGATCTTCACCGCGCCCGAACCCAGTTCGGGATCAGCATGTTCGTCCGCGACAATCGGCACCCGCCGTCCAGTGATCGGCAGTTCTACATATTTGCCAATCACGCTCTTATAGCGCGGGTCCTCGGCATTCACCGCAACCGCCATATCGGCGAGCATCGTTTCAGGCCGGGTGGTGGCAACGACAATATGGTCCGCGCCACTATCGAGTTTCACGCCATCGGCGAGCGGATAGCGGAAGTGCCAGAAATGCCCCTTCATCTCGCGGGTTTCGACTTCAAGGTCGGATATCGCAGTCTTCAGCTTCGGGTCCCAATTGACCAGCCTTTTGTCGCGGTAGATGAGGCCTTGGTTATACAGGTCGACAAAGACCTTGATCACGGCCTTGTTGAAGCCGGGGTCCATGGTGAAGCGTTCATTGGCCCAGTCCATCGAGCAGCCCAGGCGGCGCAGCTGGGTGGTGATCACCCCGCCGCTTTCGGCCTTCCACTCCCAGACTTTCTCGACAAATTGCTCGCGGCTATAATTGGTGCGCTTGTCTTGCTTCGCCTCCAGCTGGCGTTCGACCACCATCTGCGTGGCAATCCCCGCATGGTCAGTGCCGACCACCCACAGCGCATCCTTGCCCTGCAACCGCGCATGGCGGATGAGGATGTCCTGCAAGGTGTTATCGAGCGCATGGCCGATATGCAGGCTGCCGGTAACATTGGGCGGCGGGTTGACGATGGTATAAGGTTCCGCATCGGGGCGTTCAGGGCGATAGGCACCGGTCGATTCCCAATGCTGGCCCCATTTGGCCTCTATGGTCGCAAAGTCGAATGTCTTGTCGATAGTCATGGGGGAGGCCTTTGCCAGCGCGGGGCCGATTCAGCAAGGCTTTGGCGGAGCTTAACCGCCCGGCAATGCAAATGGAGAGGCTGTGCCAATGGATTCGCTAGAAGGAAGAAGGAAAGAAGTAAAAAGGGGTCAGATTCCGATCAAACTCTTTGTCTTCACAAAATCTGCTTCTTCCTTTTTTCCTTCTTCCTTATAGCGAAAATCTAACGGCCTCTGCACAAAATGCCGCGGCGCCTTTAGGCTGCGCTACTCTTCCCCGTCGGAACACGAAAAAGCCACCCACAAAGGCCAATGCGACCAGCAGGCTGAGCCACAATTCCTGTGACGCACCCCTGATCCATACCCTTGGCCACCAAAATCCCCAGCATCGCGGCAATCGCGACATAGGTGCCGAAGGGGTGGAACCACATCTTGATCTGCAACCGCTCTGGTGCGTCGGCTTCAAATTTGCGGCGCAGTTTCAGCTGGGCGCCTGCGGTCATCAGATAGAGCAGCAGCATCGTGACGCCGCAACTGTTGATCAGAAAGCTGAACACCACGTCGCGCGACACCGCATCTGCGGCGAGCGCGAAATAGCTGAACAGGCTGCCGATCAGGATCGCGCGCGCGGGCACTTTGCGCGCGTTGACCTGCACCAGCCATTGCGGCGCATCATTGTGCTTGGCAAGGCCGAACAGCGCGCGCGAGGTGACATACATGCCCGAATTCAGGCATGACAGCACTGCCACCAGCACCACCGCCTCCATGATCAGCTTTCCGCCGGGAACGCCCATAAAGCCCAAGGTCGCGGCAAAGGGCGACTGCTTCGGCACAATTTCAGTCCAAGGCACCACGGCGACGATTAGCAGGATCGAGAGGATGTAGAAGATCAGGATGCGCAGCGTCACCGACACGGTCATCTTGCTGATCACCTTTGCGGGCTCCTCTGATTCCGCCGCCGCAATCGTTGCAATCTCTGCGCCGACAAGACTGAAAATGGTCGAGGTGGCGGCCGCAATCACCACGCCCCAGCCATTGGGGACAAAGCCGCCATGCTGGGTCAGATTGCCAAAGGTCGCGCCGCTGCCAGAGGTAAAGCCAAAGGCCCAGGCCGCGCACAGCAGGATGAAGACGATGATCGCCGCGACCTTGATTGAGCTGAACCAGAATTCAAACTCGCCATAGGCGCGCGGACATCAGGTTGACTGCGGTCAGCACCGCCATCAGCGCGATGCCAATCGCCAGTTCCGGAATGCCGGGGAACCAGCCATGGATGATCTACGCGCCCGCAATCGCCTCGATCGCGACCACCACCACCCAGAAATACCAGTAAAGCCAGCCCGAAATGAAACCCGGTAGATGGCCCAACCCCGCGCGGGCAAAATCGGGGAAGGTCTGCACCCCCTCCAGCGCAATCGCCATTTCCGACAGCATCCGCATCACCAGCAGGATGATGAACCCCGCTATGGCAAAGGAGAAAACCGCCGCTGGCCCCGCCGCATGGATGGTGGTCGAGGAACCCACAAACAGCCCCGCCCCGATGATCCCGCCAATTGCGATCATTGAAACATGTCGCGATTTCAGACTGCGCGAGAGCTCCGCGCCGCCGCTGATGTCGCTGGCGACGCTATGGGCTATGTCGGTCATTCTATTCCTCTCCCCCTTGAGCTGCTTATTTGCCCTTCAAATGCTTGCCGAGCCAGTCGAACACCGTGCGGTGCCACTGGATCGAATTTTGCGGCTTCAGCACCCAGTGGTTTTCATCGGGGAAAACCAGCAGTTTCGATTCGACCTTCTGCTGCTGCAGCGCGGTGAAGGTGGCGAGGCTTTGCGAATAGGGGATGCGGTAATCCTTTTCGCCGTGGATCACGAGCGTCGGGGTTTTCCATTTGGTGACATGGTTGACCGGATTCCATTTCTCGGCATCCTTGCGCTGCCACCACGAACCGCCATGGTCCCATTGGTCGAACCACAATTCTTCGGTTTCAAACGCCATTGCGCGCAGGTCGAAAATCCCGGCATGGTTGACCAGACATTTGAAGCCGTCGGGCCAGTTGCCCGCGATCCAGTTCATCATATAGCCGCCATAGGAGCCGCCCAACGCACAGGCATTGGTGATGTCGATCTGGGCATCGACCTTGCCAGCGGCGGCCAGTCCCTTTTGCAGATCCTCAAGCGGCCAGCCACCCCAATTCTTGTTGATCGCATCGGTGAATTTCTGGCCGTAACCGGTTGACCCATGAAAATCGATACTGACCACGGCATAGCCTTGCGATGCCATCACGCGTGGGTTCCAGCGGAACGACCAGCCATTGCCAAATGACCCTTGCGGACCACCATGGACGATGAAGGCAACCGGCAGCTTGCCCTTTACGCCCACCGGCTTGGTGATCTGCCCCCAGACCTGATCGCCATTCGCCCCGGCAAAGTCGAAACGCTGGACGAAGACATCGTCAACCTCCGCCTCCACAGCCTGGTTGACGTCGGTCAGCTTGCTGACGACGCCCTTGGCATCGCGCAGATAAAGGTCGTTGGCGGTGCTAACGCTGTTCAGCGTGTAGAGCAGCGATCCACCCGCCAATGGGATGACATCATTTGCCGTACCGCCTGCGGTCAGTCGCGTCACCTTGCCCTTAAGATCGAGGCGGAAAATGGGTTGATCGAGAATATCCTGCGCGGTGACATACAGGCTCTTGCCATCGGGCGCCCAAGCAATCGAGCCAACCGAGCGGTCCCATTTCTCGCTGAGCGCGGTCACTTTGCCGCTTTTCAGGTCGCGTAGCATCAGCACTTGCCGATCGGCCTCATATCCGGCGCGTGCCATGGCTGCCCATGCCAGATATTTGCCGTCGGGCGAGGGTGCGGGCGCGGTATCGGTGCCGGCGTTATCGCTGGTCCAATTTTTTGGGTCGCCCAGCGCATGATCGGACGCGTAAATATCGAGATTGGTCGACAGTGGTTCCTGCGCATCGGCCTTGCGCAACGCGAAATAGACCGTCTTGCTGTCGGCACTCCACGCGATTTCGTCTCCGCCGCCCATGGGCTTTGACGGCGAATCGCCCACCAGCGTCTCCGCCCCATCGCCGTCCATGTTGAGGCCGCCCGCCAATTTGCCGTCGGGTCCGATTTCAAAGCTGAAGATACGACTGTAATTGCCCGGGGTTTCCCAGCTGTCCCAGTGACGCACAAACAGCTGATCATATTCGCGGCCAGTGCCGGGGCCGGGCTTTGAACGGTCGCCATCCTTGTCGCAGCCAAACTCTTCGCAATCCCGCGCGATATCGCCCCAGACCGCAACCTTCTTGCCATCGGGCGCGAATTTGAAACCCGAAATGTCGGTTTTGAATGCGCTTGCCGCTACGCTGGTCTGGCTGCCCAGGTCATAACGCCAAAGCTGGTCCGACCCGCTTTCATTGCTCAGATAATAGATCGCCTTGCCGTCGGCGGAAAAGGCAGGGCTGTGTTCGTTAAACCCGGGCTTCGACCCGACTTTCCAAGGGCCGCCTTCCTTGCCATCAATGCGAAGCAGCCATAGGTCGCTGCGCCTTTTGTTTGCGGGCAGGTCGGTTTCCTGCACTTGATACACCACCATCTTGCCATCGGGCGAGGCGGAAGGCGAGGCCAGCCGCTTCATCGAAGCAAGATCGGTTTCGGTCATCGGGCGGGCATTGGCGGCGTTGGGTAAGGTGACACACAACAGCAGCGACGCAGTGGTAAGCAATAGCGAGTTTTTCATGGAGCAGAGGACTACCGACTGAAGCTTGTCTGCGCAAGCACAGCCATATTTAGAGCGGAACTGTCAGAACATTCCGACCTGATCGCCGATCAACGCCAAAGCCAGAAGTGCTGCCTGTTTTGGCAACCCCAGTCGGATGCACCGCAGGACGGTCCGCCAAGCACCGGGAAATGGCCTTCCGCTCGCGGCATGGGCCCGGATCAGCTCGAACTGGTCACCCGACAATGCCACGCGGCTATAACAGGCGTGCCGGACAATTTCTTCGCGCAACTGGGCATCAATCCCATTCCTGCCCATGAGTGCATCGAGCGTTCCGACCGTAGGCAGCGTCTCGACATTGGCAAATGGGTCGGGTCGTCCGGCGAGCACTTCATTATGCGCAAATCTCGCCAGCACGGCTTGTTCGTTTTGCCGATCATTGTGACGCACGGTTAGCTGGGTGTCGGTGCGTCGATATTTGAAAAGCACAGCGTTGAGATTGTCGATTTCTGCAAGACGCGACAGCCGCAGAAACAGGTCATAATCCTCGCAATAGCGGAAAGCCGGGCGATAGCCGCCAGTTTGCAGCACCATGTCCTTGCGCAGCATGACCGACGGATTGCAAACCGGCTGGGTCTCCAGCAATCGCGCCCGGATTGCGTCGACCCCGACCGGATGCCGGAAAGCATCATCGGTTATCTGCCCTTCACCATCGATTTCGATGAATTGCGTGCCCAGCGCGCCCAGTTCAGGACGCGAATCAAGCGCCTTTTTCTGTTCGCCGAGCCGGTCGGGCAGACAGATGTCGTCGCTGTCCATGCGCGCGATATAGGGGGCGCGGGATTTGCCGAGCAGGAAGTTGACACTGGCAACAATTCCGCTGTTTTCCTGCGTGAACAGCTGGATGCGTGGGTCGCGCGCGGCATATCGTCGGATGATCGCTCCCGAGCCATCGGTCGAGCCATCATCGACGATCAGAAATTCAAAATCTGTAAATCGCTGCGCAAGCACGCTTTCCACCGCCTCGCCGACATAGCGTGCGCTGTTATACATCGGCATGATGACCGAAATTGCGGGCGACGTTGACATTTTAGCGACTGTAACTGACCAGCTGTTGATACCGGTTTCCAGTAGCGGCAAAATATTAACAAGCGCAATACAGGTGCTGCCCGTGCAAGCGACTGTTTTACAATTGCAGGGCCTGTTTCGCGCATCTGCTTGCATGGGCGACCGGCAGCAGGGTTGCACCGCTCGCCTACCACCGCTAACGCGCTCGGCGCGATGAACTATATCAGCACCAGGGGAAATGCGTCCAACCTCGACTTTGCAGGGGTGACGCTGGCGGGGCTTGCCAGCGACGGCGGGCTATATGTGCCGAGCACATGGCCGCGTTTCAGCACCGAACAGATCGCCGCGATGCGTGGGTTGACCTATGTCGAACTCGCTGCGCGGGTGATGGCGCCCTTTACCGCAGGCGTGCTGAGCGAGGACGAACTAAAATTGCTTTGCGCGGCCGCCTATGGCAGTTTTTCGCATGCCGCGATTACGCCGCTGACCCAGCTCGATGACCAGAACTGGTTGCTGGAGCTGTTCCATGGACCGACATTGGCGTTCAAGGATGTGGCGCTGCAACTGCTCGGCCATTTGTTCGAACGCTTTTTAAGCGGCGGCAACACTGCGCTGACGATTGTCGGCGCGACGTCGGGTGACACCGGATCCGCCGCGATCCATGCAGTGGCGGGGCGTGAGAATATCGAAATATTCATGCTCCACCCGCACAACCGCGTGTCGGATGTGCAGCGGCGGCAGATGACCACCGTGCTTGCCCCCAATGTCCACAATATTGCCATTGATGGCAGCTTTGACGATGCGCAGGCTATGGTGAAGCGGATGTTCGGCGACGCCGAAGTGACCCAGGCACTGACGCTGTCGGCGGTCAATTCGATCAACTGGGCGCGACTGATGGCGCAGGTGGTCTATTATTTCCGTGCCGCGCTTCATCTGGGCGCGCCTGAACGGCAGGTTGCCTTTTCGGTCCCCACTGGCAATTTCGGCGATGTCTTTGCGGGCTATGTTGCCGCCCAAATGGGTCTACCGATCGAACGGCTGATCGTCGCGACCAATGTCAACGACATCCTCCACCGGGCGCTTTCCAAGGGCGATTATTCGATTGGCGCTGTCACCCCGACCGCTGCGCCGTCGATGGACATTCAGGTGTCGAGCAATTTCGAACGATTGCTATTCGACCTTGAGGGCCGCGACGGATCGACCACGGCGGCGCGGATGAAATGGTTCGAGCAGATGGGTAAGATGGTGCTGTCATCCGACATGCGCCGCAAGGCCGCTTTGTTCCATTCAGCGCGCGCCGATGCCGATGAAATGGCGGGCGCGATGCGTTGGGCCCATGAACAGTGCAATGAAGTGATCGATCCGCACACGGCGATTGCGCTGCACGCCGCGCGCAAGGCCAATGTGGCGGCGGATATTCCGGTGGTGACGCTGGCGACCGCGCACCCGGCCAAATTCCGCGATGCCGTCGAACGCGCAACCGGATTGCGCCCTGCGCTGCCGCACCGGATCGGCAATCTGTTCGACCGCGAAGAGCGTTTCGACGTGCTGCCCGGCGACTATGCGGCGGTGCGCGACTATGTGCTGGGCCATGCCGCTCGCGCCTGAATTCGTGACCCTCGTCAGCGAACCGCGCGAGGATTATACGCTGATCGACAGCGGCAGCGGACGCAAATACGAATCCTATGGCAGCCGCCGCTTCATTCGTCCCGAGCCGCAGGCGCTGTGGGAGCCCGCGACCGCCGACTGGCAGGCTGACGGCGAATTCATCCCCGGATCGGACGATGATGGCGGCGGGCGCTGGTATCATGCCGGCAAGGTCCCGGCCGAGGGCTGGCCGCTCAGCTGGAATGACGAAGTGCGCTTCACCGCCAGTTGCACCCCGTTCCGCCATTTGGGATTTTTTCCCGACATGGACCCGGTCTGGCGCTGGATGCGCGGGCGGCTTGACGGCGTTGCCGAACCGACGGCCATGAACCTGTTCGGCTATACCGGCGTCGGCACGTTGGCTTTGTCAGCGGCAGGAGCGCAAATGGTGCATGTCGATGCCTCTAAAAATCGGTGGCGCAGGCGCGCGACAATGCCGCGCTGTCGGGGATGAGCGAGCGCCCTATACGCTGGATTGTCGACGACGCGGCAAAGTTTGTCGCGCGCGAAGTTCGCCGCGAAAAACGCTATGATGGCATTTTGCTCGACCCGCCCAAATATGGCCGCGGTCCCGATGGCGAGGTGTGGAAGCTTGAGGAAGACCTGCCCGGCCTGATCGCCAATTGCCGCCAACTGCTCGATGCACAGTCGCGCTTCCTATTCCTGACCGTTTATGCCGTGCGCATGTCGGCCCTATCGCTTGGCAATCTGCTCAATGCGCATTTCGCCGATCTGGGCGGCACCGTGGAATTTGGTGAACTGGCTGTTCGCGAACAGGCGCGCGGGCTATTGCTCCCCACCGCTATCTTTGCCCGCTGGTCGAAACAGGATTGAAATGACTGACCTTCTCACCCTCGAAGTGCACGACCTGCACGTCAATGTTCTGACCGGCATTTACAGTCAGGAAACCCACCTGCCGCAACCGCTGCACATTTCGGTCAGCGCCGATCTGAGCATCGCCGACCATTATGCGCCCGACACGCCGCTGGCGGCGTCCAAAAACTATATGGCGATCAAGGCGGCAGCGACCGAATTTCCGGAGGGCGTGCATTTCACGCTGATCGAGGCCGTGGCCGATCATATCATCGACCGTCTATTTGCATCGGACCCGCGCTTTTCGGCGATCACGGTGAAGATCATCAAGCTCGCCATTGCCGAGGACGGTGAATCGATTGGCATCACCATGACCCGGCAACGCAAATGACGGGGTCAGGCAAATGACACGCCCGCTGGCTCTCGTCACCGGTGGCGTAAGGCGGCTGGGCGCGGTGATCGCGGCAAAGCTTGCAGGCGCGGGCTATGATCTGGCTTTGAGTAGTCATGGCGATGGCCAGCCCGATCCGGCACTGGCGCAGGCGATTGAGGAATCAGCAGTGCAGTGGCATCATTTTGCGGCGGACCTGTCCGATACAGCACAAGCCGAAGCATTGATGCTGTCTGTGTGCGCACATTTTGGCCGCGCGCCTGACTTGCTCGTCAACAACGCCGCTATATTCGGGCAAGATGGCTGGAGCGCGATGGATGCGGCCAGCCTTGAAGCGCATTTCCGGCTCAACCTGTTTGCTCCGGTGCTGCTGGCAAAGGCGTTGGTGTCTGCTGCCGGGGACTCCTTTCAACCGGCAATCGTCCACATTGTCGATCAACGGATACGCAACCCCAATGGCGATCAATTGAGCTATACGCTTTCCAAACAGGCGCTGGCGGAATCGGTGCGTTCATTGGCCTCGGCTTTTGGCTTGCGGGCGCGAGTCAATGGTGTCGCGCCAGGGCTGGTTATCCCGACCGAAGACTATAGCGACGCGCAAATGGGGCGGCTGAATGCAGCAATGCCTCTGGGGCAGCTACCCGATCCCGAAAATGTCGCCGAAGCTGTGCTCTATCTGGCGCGCGCGCGCGATGTGACCGGGCAGATACTCTATGTCGATGGCGGCGCGCATTTGAAGAGCTACCCCCGCGACTTTCTGCATCTTTAGCGCTTCACGCGCCAGACCATGATTCCCTCGCCATAAATGCCGTCGGGCACCAGCCATTCAGGCGGGTCAGCCTTGGCGAGTTGCGCCCAAAGTCCATCGAGATCGCGCCTTGCATAAAGTTCAAGCTCGGCCTCGCCAAAGCACGCCGCAATGCGAGTGATCCCGCGCCGCTGGATGATCTTGTGGGCCTGCGCCTCGGGCAGTCGAAAAATGTCGATCTGGTCGCGCATCGCGTCCTGATTGCGGTGGTGGCTCGAGGCAAGCACGCGGTGCCGCGTTGTCATCAGCATGGCGGGACCCATGTCAAAGGGCGCAACAAACGAGGAGTCGGGCAGCAAGTTAAGATGAGCGAGTGAGGTCACCGCTTCGCACGCCTTGGACGATGCCTTTCGCGCCGTTTTTTCCTCAGGCTGTTTCGCGGCAAAGGCCTTTATCGCTGACCCGGCAAAAGCACCGGGTAAAGCCGCCACCAGCATGACAGCGACCAGCCCTACACGGACCAGCGGACGTTTTCCATTTTGCCAACGATCAAATAGCGCCGAGATGGCGAGAGCAGCCGGAACAACGGCGAAAGCCGAAGCCACCGATACGGTACGGAACACCAAGAGCGAGAGCAGCACAGCATAGCCAACGAGAAAGGCAAGCGTTGCAAAATCGGCAGTGCGCCTGCTGCGCCACAGCCAGCCAATGGCGAACAGTCCGACCAGAGGCCCGGCAAGCAACGACCAAGCCGCGTTGCTGCTTTGCCTCCACACTGGCAGTCCCTCGCGCACACTGACATACCAGTAATCGCGCACCACAGGGTCCATTTCCGCAAAGGCCCCGGTCGCGCATTGTGGTGCCATCGCCAGCATTGCGCCAAGCACGGCTCCCCCTGCAACCAGCACCGCTGCAATCCGCCAGCGCTTGTGCGCCGGTCTCAAATGGATGACGGGCAAAAGGATAGCGGTTGCTGCTCCGATCGCCACGATATGCACCGGCGAAATCGTGTCGCAATATTGCGCCGCCCAAAGCCCTTGCGCCTGTGTTCCAAAGAACAGGGCAAAGCTCGCTATGCTGAACGCAACCAGCGTCCAGAATAGCCGAACACCCTCACCCTTTTCGGTAATCCAGCGCCAGCCGAGCAGCAGGAAGAAGGCAGCGGTCAACGGCGCGCCTTCAAGCGAGATATGGAGCCAGACCGAAAGCGCCAAACCAAGCACCAGTCCGCCGGTTTTGCGATTTTCCCGGAACAGCGACCATAATGCCAGCACCGCCATCGCGATCTGCCAGCCATGGTGGTCTATCCGCATTGGCCGGTTCTGCATCAAAATGGCAGGCGCCATATAGGCGAGCACCAGCGCGATCAGCGCCGCCCGGTTCCCGCCAAAACGCCGGGTGATAGCCGCGAGCAGGAAGGCAATAGCCGTCAGGATCGACAGCGGAACGATGGTCCCGGCGAGCATTTCCGCCCGTGGCACCCCCACCAAAGGCGAGGCCAGCGTCACGATCAACGCCAGTGGCAGTTCAATCAGCCGCGACCAGTGCATCGGCGCGCCCTGCGGCGCATTCATGCGGTATTGGGTGGTATCAAACCAGCTTTGTCCGCCCAGGAAATCGCGCAATTGCACCAGCCGTAACTGGTCATCGGGGTCCCAGCCACTGCGCGTCGAAATCTGCGCCCAACCCGACCAGATCAGGAAGAGCGAAACGGCGATCCCGATCAGGATCGCCGGTCCGAATGGAAATCTGTCCGCGCGTTGCTCGCTCATCAGGATTGCCTGTTAGCGGGTTTCAGCAACGGCAGCACTGTCCTTGTGGCGCAGATAGAGCCAGGGAACATGTTCCGGATCAAACTGCGTGCGGTGATGACGGTCGAAATATGGCGGCATATGGTCGCCTACCAGCAATATGTCCGATTCAGGGAAGTCCTTAGCGGTTATTTCTTGATCAAAGCAATATCGATATCGTGATAGATAGTGAACTGACGGCAAATTTGCGGAAAGTCGCGCGCCAATACCGGAGAGACACGCTCGCAATTGTCGACATCGAGATTCAACCCCGGCGGCACCGGCAAATGCGAGTTGAGTGTCAACCAATAGAGAAAGGTCGGCTTTTCCGCGGCCCGCAATGTGTTGCCGATATGCGCTGGAATATCCCGGTCGCAGGCCCCGGCAAACACACCACCGCAACGACGCGCACCGGCTTGGCGCAAATCCTTTTCAAACTCACGCTTTTCGAAGCCGATATTGGGATACCATAGGCCGCGCTTGAAAAAGGTTTCGGTAAAGCTGTGCATGGCGATTGTCGCATAGCCTTTTTTGGCCATTTGAGCGGGCATGCAACCATCATCTTTCTTGTCGACCAGATCATAATAGTCGCCCCAGCGGCCGCACAATTCGCGGACTTCGCCAGCGGTGGTGCTGTTATAATAGAGCGTCTTGCCCTCACTCATTTCATAGCGAGCGGCGATCGCATCGCTATCCTTATATGGCTTGAACATCAGCCGCTGGATTTCCTTGTTCCCGTTCGGTGCACCAAGCGATTCGACAAGGATTAGAACCAGATGCCGCTTGCCATCGGCGCGAGCGGCAAAACCAGTAGCACTGGTCGCTGACGTAAACTCAGCGCCATTTGGGGCTGTGCGTTTGTAATGGCCGCGCATGCCCTGCCCCATCTGAATATCTGCCAGCGCGAGGCCCAAGAAAAGGCCCCCCGCCGCAACAATTAAGATCGGCCGCGAAAAATTCTGGTCTCGTTTCATCAGTTGGAAAGCCATGCCAAGGATGAACAGCAGAGCGATCCCTACGCCGATATATTCGTAAGAATTGGCCGGCTTTAGCTCGAGGAAGAAGCGCACCGAATGCATCAGCGATGAAATGTTCAAATTGAACAAACCGCCAATGAACACCAACACCGAATAGGTCATCACTCCCAAAAACGCGAAATAGCGCAGCCAGAAGGGAAAGCGTTTCGCGATCAGTCCGGTGAAACCGATAACACCGATTTCCCACCAACGTTGTGGTGCGCCGATGAACCAAAGCGCCATAAAACCGATATTGGCCATCAATATCCAGATCAGGACCCAGTTCAGAAAGCGCTTCATCTCTTCATCAAGAGTGATGCCCACACGCTGTGCAATCGCTATGGCGTTCAACGGAAAACCCCCCATTTGCGTGCGGCATAGACCGCGAAGAAACTGACACCGACCGCAACCCCCTTGGCAGCGATAGCGTGGAAACCTGCCGCGCTCATCAGCGCTACAATGGCAACAGTGATGGCAAGCCCCATCAACGCAGAGCCAGCAAATAGCGCGCGTTGCAGCAACAAAGCCGCGCCTTCGCGTGTCTTGCCCGGAAAGACGATATTGGCGCTGACCAGCCAGTGGATGATGATACCCAGACTATAGCCGATACCGGACGCCAGCGTGGCGTCCATCCCGGCGACAACCAGCAGCCAGAAGCAGCTGGTGTCGAAACCCAGCGCGACCACGCTGGCGCCCAGATAGCGGGTGAAGGTAAACCTCTCCCACAGTGTCCGGGCCGATGTCAGAGCGCGGTCCATGGTTATCAGGCCGCCTTGCTGATATCCTCGCCGCTCGACGCGGCAGGGGCAATGCGCGCAGGCACGTCACGTTCGGAAGAGAGCGCTGCGGCCTGATCCTCGGTAACGGCAACCTTGGTAGCGAGAACCTGCTGTTCGCCTTCGTCGCCGGCCTCATGATATTCGGCGTCTTCGTTGACGTTCCAGATATTGTAGATGCGGCTACCGGCGTCGATATTCTCGACGGTCAGCATCGCGGTCATCATTGCATGATCCTGGTTGTTGTAACGGTGCATGCCGTTGCGACCCACCATGTGCAGTGTCGGATACTTGCCTTCCAGTTCGCTGCGCATTGCCTCAACATTGGCGGCATAGCTGTCGTCATAAACCGGATAGGCTTTTCCTGACGGACCACTGCACCACCGATGACATCGTCAGGGTTGCACAGGCCGAGGATCGCCATTTCCTTCTTTGCCAGTTCGACCAGATCGGCATCGCTCGACGACCAGAGGCCGTCGCCTTCGAAGCAGAAATATTCGAGGCCGACGCAAGCGATAGAAGGATCGGGGACCATTTCGGGTGACCAGCTGCGGAAATTCTGTACCCGGCCGACCTTCACCTTGCTGTCGTGGATATAGATCCAGTTGTCAGGGAACAGGTCGTCCGATTGGATCATCAGCGCGACGGTCAGGAAGTCACGATATTTCAGATCCGATGCCTGCAAAGAGGTTTGCGGCAGCGGGTGGATGCGTGCCGACAATTCGCGCATCGGCGCGCTGCTGATCACGTCGCGGGCCTCGATTACCGTTTCGCTGCCATCGGCCTTGGTCGCCGACAGCCGCCAGTTGCCATTGGCATCCTGCGCCAATTGCTTGAAGCTGTGGCCCATGCGGACTTCATTGCCCTTGGCGACCACGAAATCGCGCGCTGCATCCCACATCATGCCCGGCCCAAGCCGCGGATAGCGGAAGGTTTCAAGCAGGGTTTTGGTTTCCATGCCGTCATTGGGCTTCTTGTTGAGGCCAAGGCTGCGCTTCAGCCCGTCCATAACGGCTGCACCAAGGCTAAGCGCTTTGATGCGCTGCGCCGCCCAGTCGGCCGACATTTTCGTCGCACGGCATACCCCATACCTTTTCGGTATAGGTCTTGAAAAAGATCGAATAAAGCTTGTGACCGAACTGGTTGACCGTCCAGTCTTCGAAACTGCGCACTTTGGTGTTCGGGAAAACCTTCGCCTTTGCATAGCTTGCCATACACAAAGTCGAACGGACAATGCCCAGATTGAACAGCGCCTCGAAGGCGCGCAGCGGATAGCTGTAGAATTTGCCTTCATAATAGATGCGGCTCATGCGCGGGCGCTGGATGAAATCATTGGGCAGGATTTCGTTCCACAGATCGACGACTTCCTTCGATTTCGAAAAGAAGCGGTGGCCGCCAATGTCAAAACGATAGCCATCAACCTCTACGGTGCGGCTGATGCCGCCGACATAGCGTTCATCCTTTTCGATGACCGAAACGCGATAGCCCTTTTTGGACAGCAAATAGGCGGCGGTCAGCCCAGCGGGCCCCGCGCCAATGATTGCTACATCCACCAAACCCTGTTTTTGCCCCGTCATTGCCGCTTTTCCTCCAGCGAATTCTGCTTGCCCCAAATCTCTGAACGAAATTGGATAATGAAAAGTTAACGCGCACCGCCCGCGGTTGAATCGCGCCATAAAATTGCTGCAACGCAATATTTCCTTGCTTTCTGCAAGCGACACGCCCATATGGCCGCCAAGCGCATGAGGCGAGCGGAGAAACCGTACGCAGATTTGGCAGCGTGAGAGGTTGAATAAAACCTCCGCCAAACGAACGAGATGCGACGCCCAAGAGGCCACCCAATTCACGCGGGGTTGTTTCAAAGGGTCCGGCAATGTTGCCCGACCTTTACACCCGCTTCCACCGCCCGCGCAGTTGCGCGCGTGGTTTGATGCACATTTGAAAGTGACTTATGTCCTATTTTGAAGAACTGGGCCTTGCCCAGCCAATCCTGAAGGCGCTTGCCAATTCGGGATATGATACCCCAACCCCCATCCAGACTCAGGCGATCCCGCCGCTGCTCGAAGGTCGCGACCTTTGCGGCGTTGCGCAGACCGGCACCGGCAAGACCGCAGCCTTCGCGCTGCCCTCGCTGCACCGTTTTGCCACCGACATCAAACCGCGCCCCTTGGGCGGATGCCGGATGCTGGTGCTGTCACCGACGCGCGAACTCGCGGCACAGATTGCCGAAAAGTTCCGCGACTATGGCAAATATCTGGGACTGAACATCCAGTGCGTGTTCGGCGGTATGCCGATCTACAGCCAGAAGAAGAAGCTGCAGAGCGGTGCCGACATCCTTGTCGCCACCCCCGGCCGTTTGCTCGACCTGATCGAACAGCGCGCGGTAACGCTGAAGGATGTCGAGATTTTCGTTCTCGACGAGGCCGACCAGATGATGGACCTTGGCTTCATTCAGGCGTTGAAGCGCATCGACCTGTTGCTGCCCAAACAGCGCCAGAGCCTGTTCTTTTCAGCGACCATGCCAAAGGCGATTGCTGAACTGGGCAACCGTTTCCTCAACAATCCGGTCCGCGTTTCGGTAACCCCGCAGGCGACCACCGCAGAACGCGTCGAGCAATATGTGACTTTTGTCACGCAGGGCCGAAAAGCAGGCCTTGCTCAACTATCGCTTGCAGGATGAAGCAATTGACCGCGCATTGGTCTTTACCCGCACCAAACATGGTGCCGACCGCGTTGTCCGCCATCTGGCCGGTGCCGGAATTAAGGCCGCTGCCATCCATGGCAACAAGTCGCAGGGTCAACGTACCGCCGCGATGCAGGCATTCCGCAGCGGTCAGTTGAAGGTGCTGGTCGCGACCGATATCGCCGCACGCGGCATTGACGTCCCCGGCGTCAGCCATGTGTTCAATTACGAACTGCCCAATGTTCCCGAACAATATGTCCACCGAATTGGCCGTACTGCCCGTGCTGGTGCCGACGGCCTGGCGTATAGTTTTGTCGCCAATGACGAGCGCGGCCATTTGCGGGACATCGAACGTCTGACCAAGATCAAACTGCTACCCGAAAGCCTGCCCGAAGGTTTCCGTCAGCTGGTCGCCAATTTGCCTGCACCGGTTCAGGTGCGCGAAGAAGCGCCGCGTCGCGGTGGTGGTCGCCCCGAGGGTGACCGCAACCGTCAGGGACGCCCCGGCGGTCGGCAGGGTAGTGGCCGTAGCCGCCCCGATTATGGCAGCCCGCTGATGAGCCGCGACGGCTATGGCCGTGATGAAATACCGGTTTCGGATCGTGCACCGCGCAACGACAATCGCCCGCGTGGCGATCGTCCACAGGGTGGCGAACGTGCTTATGGCGATCGTCCGCGTGGTGAACGCCCGCAGGGTGAGCGCAGCTATGGCGACCGTCCCCGCAGTGACCGTCCACAGGGTGAGCGCACTTATGGGGATCGACCCCGTGGCGACCGCCCTCAGGGTGAACGCGCCTTTGGTGACCGCCCGCGCGGCGACCGTCCGCAGGGAGATCGCCTCCGTGGTGATCGCCCGCAAGGCGACCGCCCGCACCGTGATGGCCAGCGCACCGACGCCCCGCGTGGTGTCGGTCACAAACGTGGCGGCCCGGCTTTTGCGGGCGCCAAACCCAAAGGCGACGGCGAACGCCCCCGCAATTACGGCCCCAAGCCTGCCGGTGTCGGCAAGTTCAAAGGTGCGGTGAAGCGGGCGCGCTAAGCATCAGTCGATGGTGTGAGCGAGGACGTAGATTCGTCCATCGCTCACACAATCGATGAAAACCAAATCATTCCAGCCGTTAATGTCGGTAAGGCTGTGCATCTTGCGATTGCGGCAACCCAATTTGTCAAAATTTGGCGACCCCGCGTGCCACCAGACGGGCGCGTTACCCAGAAACACATCGGAATCGATTAGATCGGTGTGGGGACGGCTGACTCGATTCCCGCTAATCCGCATGACCTCCGACCAGGCAGCATCGGATCGGTCGAAGGCAAGATAAACCGCACGCGAATCAAAGCCGGGCTGGACACTGGCTTTGATCTGACGGTGTTGGTTTGGTCCCTAATGCTTCTTCAAAAAGGGAGCTTGCGGGTTGCATGGTTTGTACAAGCCATGAAATGCCGAGCAATGACCCTAGCAGGACAAGCGGTGCAAAGCCGCAGCCCAACGGCACGCCTACCCAATGTCTTCCCGCTTTCCCATCAGCAGGCTTTTTGAACCAGCGGAACAGTGCGATGCTCAAGGCCGTTGCGGTTCCTGTCAAAGCCAGCAAAATGGACAACGCAAAGAGCCACGCGAAAAGCATCTCTTAGTGCCGGAAATGCCGCATTCCGGTGAAGACCATCGCCAGCCCTGCCTCATCAGCGGCGGCGATCACTTCCTCATCACGCATCGATCCGCCGGGTTGGATGACCGCTGTTGCGCCAGCCTCGACCGCCGCCAGCAAACCATCGGCGAAGGGAAAGAAGGCATCTGATGCCACCGCTGAACCGACGGTGCGGGCAGCATCCCAGCCATAAGTCTCCGCCGCCTCACGCGCCTTGATCGCGGCAATGCGTGCGCTGTCGCGGCGGTTCATCTGGCCTGCACCAATGCCTGCGGTCGCGCCGTCCTTTGCATAGACAATTGCGTTCGACTTCACATGCTTGGCGACGGTCCAGGCAAAGCGGCAATCGGCCAGTTCCTGTGTGGTCGGTGCACGTTTGGTGACGACGCGCAGGTCGCTGTCAGCGACATAGCCATTGTCGCGCGACTGGACGAGTAGCCCGCCGGTGATCGGCTTGACCATCAACCCGCCCCGCATCGGATCGGGCAGATTGCCGGTCAGCAACAAACGCAGATTCTTTTTCTTGGCAAACACCGCCTTGGCCGCATCATCGGCATCGGGGGCAGCCACGACTTCGGTGAAGATTTCGGTGATTGCCTCCGCCGTCGCGCCATCCAATGGCCGGTTGACCGCGACAATCCCGCCAAAGGCCGAGACGCTGTCGCATTCCAGCGCCTTGCGATAGGCGTCGATCAGCGTTTCACCCGAAGCAACGCCGCACGGGTTGGCGTGCTTGACAATCACCACTGTCGGCGGGCCGTCGCGAAATTCGCTGACCAGCTCGAGCGCGGCATCGGCGTCGTTGTAATTGTTATAGCTCAGTTCCTTGCCCTGCACCTGTTCGGCCTGAGCGATCCCCGATCCGTGCGGACCGATAGGCAGATATAATGCCGCGCGCTGGTGCGGATTTTCGCCATAACGCAACTCCTCCGCGCGGTTGCCGTTGATCGCCAGCATATCCGGGAAAAGCTGTTGCTGATCGGCAAAGGCGAACCATTGGCTGATCATGCTGTCATAGGCAGCGGTTGCCGAATAGGCCTTGGCCGCACATTTGCGGCGGAAGTCATAGCTGGTAGCGCCACCCGATTCTTCCAGCTCGGCAATCAGATTGTCATAATCGGAGGGATCGGTGACGATGGTGACAAAGGCATGGTTCTTGGCCGCGCTGCGCACCATTGAGGGACCACCAATATCGATATTTTCGATAATCTCGTCGCGCGATGCACCCTTCGCCACGGTCTGCGCAAAGGGGTAGAGATTGACCACGACAAGGTCGATGCCGGCAATGTCATGTTCCTTCATCGACGCGACATGCTCGGCGTTGTCTCGGACCGCGAGCAACCCGCCATGCACCTTAGGATGGAGCGTTTTGACGCGGCCGTCCATCATCTCGGGAAAGCCAGTCAGTTCGCTAATGTCCTTCACCTGCAGGCCTGCCTCACGCAGCGTCTTGGCTGTGCCGCCAGTCGATACCAGTTCGACATCGCGCTTCGCCAGAGCGTGACCCAGTTCGACCAAGCCCGTTTTGTCAGACACCGAAAGCAATGCCCGTTTGATCTTCACATCCATGTTTCACTCATCCTTGAAAACGCAATGTCCAGCCGATGGTCAGCCCGCCCTTGGGCGCGGTGACGCCAACGACCAGCTGGCGCGTCGGGTGCGGGCGGCCTTGTTCGTCGACCCACAAACTGTCTTCGACCTCAATCGTTCCGAGCGCGACCACGAAGAACCAGTTGCTGCCGTCCTCCATCCGCAGCGACGCACTGCGCCGGTCCTCGGCCACGAGCAATTCGATATCGGGGCCAAGGTGGAACCGCAGATGCGCCTCGACCTCTTCGCGCACCTTGAACTTATCATGCGGCAACAGCGTATCTTCGCCGCGCAGCTCCATCCCGTCAGAACGCAGGATCAGCAGCCGCGAATGGGTGAAGCCATAGGCGCGGGCATAGCCGTCATGGCTGGACTCGATCCGCGTTGCCTTTTCAATGTCACGCCGTTCGAGCCCGACCTCCATCACGCCGCGACCCAATTGCCCGCCCGACAGCAGCGCGGTCGAATTGCTATCATCGACGCACAAGGTGGAATGGGCCGCCGTGGTTCGCAGGCCGCGCGCGAGGCTTGCCGGGATATTGGCCCCGACCAGCCCGGCCCCGCCGCAATTGACGATGATCCGCTGTTTGCCAAAACCGAATTCGAACGCCAGCGTTGAGGCGCAACCCACCATCGCCTGTTTCGCGTGCGGTGGTGGCCCGGCATCAACCAGCAGCACAGCTTGCCCTGCACTCACCCGCTGATAGCCCCAGTCAAGCGCCTGACGCTGCGGCCGTGCACGCACGCCGCTTGCCGCCACCAGCGCCTCAATGCGCTCGGCGCTGACATGCCCCGAACCCTGCCACGCCCCAAGCCCGCCATCGGCATGGGTCAGACCGAGCAAAGCCGGGATGTTGCGGCCCAGCGTATCGAGCAGGAATTCGGGGATATCCTCGTCGCGCGCCAGATAGCATTGACGCAATGTGGACAGCAGCGCGACCAGCTCCATCAGCTGGATTGGCGACCGCGACAACACCCCACCATCGGGAAAGACCAGCTCATCCAGCGCCAGCGCGAGCCCATGCTCACCCATGGTGCGCCGCGCCTTGCCCTCTGGCAGCAGCAGCGAAGCCGCCGTCACCCCTGCCCAGCCGCAGACCTTGTCAAAGGGCTGGGTCGCACGGATCGCCGATTGGTCCAGATGACGCGCGGTGCGGGCAAAATGGTTGAGGATTTTGGACCGGTAAACCAGATCGGCGCTGGACAGCAAATAAGGTGCCCAGCACGCCATGTTGATGAAACGCCATGCGCAATTGTCGATCCGCCACGCCGGAATTCGGGGCTTTTCGGCATTGGCGATCAGCCACTGGTCGGTAATCGATGCCGCAAGCGGCGCTCCATCGACCCGATTGGCCGACGCCGCCAGATCGCGCAGCCAGTCAAAACGGTGGATATAATCGGCAAAGCCCGGCGGCAAAGGCAGCTTGTCATAATCGATTGCATCGATTTGCTGGGCCATGCCTTGAAAGTGGAACTGCCCGATGCGCACGGCCTTGCCGCGTGCCTCGTCGCCGGGAAGCGGATCGGTGGGAACCGCGAGCAGCTTCAACGGCAACTTGCCGGTGATCCGCATATTGTGCAGCGGCGTCCGCCAGCTAAGCTGATAGAGCATCAATGACATTCGCGCGGCCAGATCGTGCATTTTTCCGGTCGGGCGCAGGGCGAGCGCGGATGACAATTTTCCGTCCGCTTGTTCGCCCGCCTTGGCCATTATCCCCTCAGCGCGGCGATGTTGGCGGCGTAGGCACTAGGGCCACCCTTGAACGTGGCCGTCCCTGCGACCAGCGTGTCGGCACCCGCTGCGATTGCCATTGGCGCTGTGTCGGTGGTGATGCCGCCATCGACCTCCAGCCTGATGTCGCGCCCGGTCTTGTCGATCATTTTGCGGATCGCCTCAATCTTGCGCAACTGGCTCGAGATAAAGCTTTGCCCACCAAAGCCAGGGTTGACGCTCATCACCAGCACCAGATCAACCTCGTCGATCAGATAGTCGAGCATCTTGGCCGGCGTGTGCGGATTGAGCACAATCCCCGCCTGCTTGCCCAGCGACTTGATCAGCTGCACCGTGCGGTCCGGATGCGGCCCGGCCTCGGGGTGGAAGGAAATGATGTCGGCACCGGCTTCGGCAAAATCCTGCACATATTGGTCCACCGGCGAAATCATCAGATGGACGTCAAACGGCTTTGCACTGTGCGGACGCAGCGCCTTTACCACTGCGGAGCCAATGGTGATGTTAGGGACGAAATGACCGTCCATGACATCGACATGGATCCAGTCGCATCCCGCCGCGTCAATCGCGCGGACTTCCTCGCCCAATCGGGCGAAATCGGCAGACAAGATCGAAGGTGCTATGCGGACCGGGTGCGTCATGGTTGGCGCTTAACCCTAGTTGACAAAAGGGGCAAGCGGGGCACCCCGCTTATACACAGCTAATCCCCCGCTTTATCCCCGAATTTGCGCGCATAAACATGGACCGGACCAATTGCGCCTTCCGAATGGGCGAACTGGACATAGCCAAGTTTTGCCGCCACGCGGTGCGACGCCGCATTGCCGGGATCGATAATGCAACGGGTTTCGGGTATCCGCGCGACATGATCGGCCCAATCGAGCACGGCGATCATCGCCTCGGTCGCATAGCCACGACCCCAGGCATCGGGGGTGAACGCCCAGCCGGTTTCGGGATAACCCTCCAGTTCGGCAATCCCGCGCTCCCATTGCGACAGGCCGCCGATGCCCAGCAAGCTGCCGGTATCGCCGTCAAGAAAGGCCCAATAACCATAGCCCAGCAGGCTCCACAGACCCGCCCCAGCAACAAAGCGAATCCAACTTTCGTTGCGCGGCCTAGGCTTTCCGCCAATAAATTCGGTGGTGCGCGGGTCGGCCCACATTTCTGCATTGGCCTCCCAATGGTCGACGGTAAGCGCGGTCAGCGTCATCCGTTGGGTGGTAAGGGTGGGTGCGATCATCGCAGCCAAACTATTCCGCGCGTTTCCAGCAGGCAATGAAAAATCCGTCGAGCCCGCCGTTCTGCATCAACAGCGTTGGAAGTGTACGGATCATGCCATCGGTGGACGCTATGCCATCGGGCAGCGCGTTGCGATCGCATTCCTGTGGCACAAATTCGGGGTGGCGTGCGCGGAAATCGGCAGCCTGCGCCTCGCCCTCCTCCGGTTCGAGCGAGCAGGTCGCATAGACCAACATTCCACCGGGTTTCACCCACTGTGTCGCGCGGTCGAGCATCGACGATTGCAGCATGGTCAGTTCGGCAATCTGTTTCGGACCGATGCGGTGCAAAACATCCGGGTGGCGGCGAAAGGTTCCGGTCGCGCTGCATGGTGCGTCGAGGAGCACCGCGTCAAATTGCTGCTCGCTGTCCCATTTGCGCAGATCGGCGGTGACCGTTTCCACAGCAAAACCGGTGCGTTCCATATTATCCGAAAGCCGTGCGAGCCGCTTCGCTGACAGGTCGAGCGCGGTGACCGCCCAGCCCTGCGCCGCAAGCTGCATGGTCTTTCCGCCGGGTGCCGCGCACAGATCGAGCACCGTGCGCCCTTTGCCTTCACCCATTGCGCGCACCGGCAGGCTGGCGGCGAGGTCCTGCACCCACCATTCACCCTCGGCATAGCCGGGTAGCGTTTCGACCGCCTGACCGCGCGGCAAGCGGACGTGGCCCGATGCCAGACTGTCCCCACCCAGTTCGCTCACCCATTTTGCTGTATCGGCAGGGTTTTTCAGCGTCAGATCGAGCATCGGCGGTTCGGCGAGCGCGGTCCTTGATGCCGCAACCATATCCTTGCCCCAGGCCGCCTCCCACCGCAGCGCCACTTCGGGGAGCAAAGTCGGCGCGTCCGCCAGCTTTGGCTGCAACCGCCATAATGATCCAAGCACGCCGTGCACCAATCGCCTCGGCCCCTTATCGACCAAGGGCAGTGCCGTTGAAATCGCCGCATGCGGCGGCGTGCCTAACCGCAGTATCTGAGCCAGCGCCATCCGCAAGACCATCCGCGCCTTGGCATCTTTAGCCAATGGCAATTGCGTCTGGCTGTCGATCAGCAGATCAAGGTCGGGGCCCCAACGCAGCACCTCTTGCGCAATGGCAATGGCAAGCGCCCGGTCAGCCGATTCCAATCCGCGCGTTGCCGGAATGACGGCTTGGTCAAGCGGCTGTCCGGTGCGCGTTACCGCATCGAGAATTTGCAACGCTGCCCGGCGTGTGGGCAATCCAGGGACATTGGTAGGCCGTGTGTTCATGCCCGGCGCTTAGGCGCGGGCGGGGTCAATAACAACCAATTGTCACTGCAATTTGTTCACTGACGCCCCAATGGATCGAGCGCGCTACGCCGTGGCGCTACGCCGCTGGCAGCTCCCATTTGTTCGGCCAGCGCCTCAAGCTCCGCAATCCGGTTTTCGGTGGCCGGATGAGTCGAAAACATTTCTGACACATGCGTCGGCACAATGTAGAGCTGCGCCGCCGAAGGATTACGCTCTGCCACCGGGTTCGGGATGGCAGCCGCCCCGCGCGAAATTTTTGCCAAGGCAGACGCCAGCGCCAGCGGCTTGCCCGACATTTCGGCACCGGTGCGGTCGGCACCATATTCGCGGGTGCGGCTGATCGCCAATTGCACAATCATCGCGGCGAAGGGCGCTATCAGCACGGCGAGGATTGTCGCCATGCCGTTACGCTCACTTCTGAAAAACATCCCAAAATTTGCCAGCATCGACAGCGCACCAGCAATGGTCGCGACCATCGTCATGATCAGCGTGTCCCGGTTTTTCACATGCGCCAATTCGTGCGCCATAACCCCTTCAACCTCGTCGCGGCTGAGCATCGCCATCAGCCCGGTGGTCGCCGCAACAGCTGCATTTTCGGGATTGCGCCCGGTGGCGAAGGCATTGGGGTGCGGACTGTCGATCAGATAGACTTTTGGCATAGGCATATTCGCACGCCGCGCCAAATTGGCAACAAGGCCATGAAAGCTAGGCTCGCTTTGCGCATCGACTTCGCGCGCATTGTGCATTTTGAGGACGATCTTGTCGGCGTTCCAATAGGTAAACAGGTTCATCCCCGCCGCGACCAGCAGCGAGAGGACGGCACCACTTGATCCGCCCAGCGTATAGCCCAACGCCATGAACAAGGCGGTCAGCGCCGCCAGCAACATCGTCGTCTTGAGCATATTCATCTTGATATCCTCCAATACGCGTCCAATGTGGGGGCCACGCAACCGCTTTCAAGACGCAATCGGAGACAACCATGGGCAAGCGCCCGCCGCATGTGAAACCCCCGGCCCATCTGTCAAAGAGCCCGCCGGTTCCTGAACCAAAAGCGGTTGAGCACAAACCGCTACCCGAAAAAGACGGCCGACCCGATCCCGTGCGTTATGGCGATTGGGAGAAGAAAGGGATTGCGATCGATTTTGACGCGAGACCTTCAAAACGCACTTTGCCGACAAAGGGGCAATCCATAACCCGTCGCATTCAGCATCAGACAGCCAATTTACAGTCAAGAACACGCAGTTCGGCTAAAAATGATAGACCTTGCGGCTCCAGTGGTCTAGTCGCCAAAGTCTGTAAATCATGACCAAAAAAGCATTCGCCATCCTGCACTTCGCGCCCCACTTTCCCCGAACTACATGGGTGGCTGGAGAGCGGCCTTTGCTCGGCTTCGAATGCAACGCGCGTCCGCAGCCAAATGAAGGCGGAATGGTTGCAGGAACTAGAGGATCAGAGGCATCACTGTAATGAATACCGTTTCCAACCCCCTCCCAAACAATCAGAGCACGTCGCAAATTGCGAGCGCTTACGACTCTGGGTTGGCGAATTTTGCTGGCGGAGGCGCTGTCAATGCTGGGCAAGCGAGCAGTTTCGATATTGCCGAATATCTTCGCACAATCGTTAAGTGGAAAAATTTTGTTATCGCATCGATAATCGCATGCGTGTTGCTGGCTTTGCTATATTCCTACACGCGGACCCCGCTTTACTCTGCGACTTCGCAACTGATCATGAATGATTCGACTCAATTGCTGCCGCGAAAGGGTGAGTCAGCGCCCATTATGGTGAACAACAGCCAATTCATATCCACACAGCTTGGTCTGATAAAAAGCGACTCGCAGGCTAAACGTGTGGTTACAAGAGCAAGGCTTGCCCAAAATCCAGCCTATGCCAACCAAGCTGGCAACGCCAAAAAGCGCGCCGATCAGGCTGCTTCAAGAGTACGTTCGCAATTGAATGTTGAAAATGTCCGGGACAGCCGCCTGATCAATATCACGATCACGTCTCCGTCTGCTGCCGTCTCGGCGAATCTGGCGAATATCTATGCCGAAGAATTTATCGCAAGCAATCTGGATCGCAGTTTTCAACGGACATCCTATTCACGCGAGTTTCTTGAAAAGCAACTCGAGTCCACCCGCCAAAAACTGGAAGATTCCGAACGACAACTGGTCGGCTATGCGTCTGAACAGAGGATCATCGAACTCGGCGCCGACAAGGATGGAAATGCCAGCCGCTCGCTTGATGCCAACAATCTGGTCCGTCTGAATGATGCCTTGGCTGATGCCCGTGTCGAGAGAATTTCTGCCGCACAGGATATGAAAGCTGGCAACGCAGGCATGCAAAATGCGGTTGATGGTTCATCGGTACTGGCACTGCGAACACAAAAGGCGCAGCTTGAAGCCGAGTATCAACAAAAGAGCGCCATTTTCCTGCCTGACTATCCCGAGATGAAGGCGCTACGCGAACAGATCCGATCGCTCGAGCGGGCGATCAATGGGGAGCAGAGTTCTTCCAAGTCAACACAGGGCGACGCCTTGAGAGCCGCCTATCGTGCTGCAGTCGATAAAGAGAATGAACTGGTCAGCAAAGTCGATGCCCTAAAGCAGGACCTTCTGAAACTCCGCAATCGCAGCATCGAATATACAATATTGCAGCGCGAAGTGGATACCAATCGCGTACTTTATGAAGGCCTGTTGCAAAAATATAAAGAAGTGGGTGTCAGCGACGGCGTAGGTCAAAATGACGTCGCTATTGTAGACAAGGCCCAGGCTCCTGGCGGGCCGATATCCCCCAACATACCATTGAACCTGCTCATGGGATTGATGGGCGGTGTCATATTGGGACTGGGCGGCGCATTTCTGATTGAATTTGTCGGCGACTCGATCAATCTGCCCGAAGAGGTTGAGCGCAAATTGCATCTGTCGTTGCTGGGAGTGATGCCCAGCACCGACAAGGGATTGCGAATCAGCGACGAGGCTATCGATCCTAAATCGGAAGTTGCCGAGGCAGCCTATTCTTTACGAACAGCCCTGCAATTCACAACGACACATGGCGCGCCACGATCCATATTGCTAACCAGTTCGCGCCCAGCCGAAGGCAAGAGCAGTGTGTCGTTTGCCTTGGCGCTGGCTTTTGCCCGGCAGGGCAAGAAAGTGCTGCTAGTTGACGCCGATATGCGTCGCCCGACCTTCTACCCCAATCTGGAATCGCGCGACGATGAAGCCGGATTATCAAATGTCCTGACCGGCCAGTTGGAAGGTGATCTTCCGGTGCGCAAAACGGGAATTGCGAATATGTGGCTGATGACCGCAGGACCGACCGTGCCAAATCCGGCTGACCTGCTGTCAACAAATGCCTATGCTGAAATGCTGGCACGGGCTTTGACCAAATTTGATATCGTTATTGCCGATGGACCGCCGGTTTTGGGGCTGGCTGACGCCTTGTTGCTCGGAGCCCAGAACGAAGCTGTGATCATGATTGTTGAAGCCAGCACCATCCGCCGATCGCAGGTCCTAAACGCGGTAAATCGCCTGCGTTCGGCGAATTTGCATATCGTTGGCGCCGTTCTTAACAGATTTGATCGCAAGAATGGCGGTTATGGCTATGGGTATAGCTATGATTATGATGAGAAGAGCAGCGATAGCGCAGACAGTGATCGCAGGATTGTGCTAAACGCCAAAAACTGATCATGGCCATTCCAAGCGTTCATCTGCGCCGTCTTGCGGCGATTATTCTGTTTGCGATTTTGACATCGTTGGCCGTTGTTTCAGCGCGCTACGAAAGTCTCGCAGCCCTGTCGCCTCGTAAGAGGTCGGATATCGCCCTTCTGCACGCTGTGTCGACTGACATGAACGCCTTGGAGTTGCCGAGATATGCTCATCACATCGCCCGTGACGATCCAATGCATGCTATTGGCTTTTTCCTGGAATTGCTGGCGCTTGATAAAGACAAAACCCCGCTTTCCGCAAAACATCGCTATCTGATCGCAGAAGCTGCGCGGCGGCAACCTTCATTGGCCGCTCCGCGCATTTGGCTGACCGCCGATGATATCCGGAAAGGACGCTATGCCGAGGCAATCGACGGTGCAGATGCCGTTATGCGATTAAACGGCGAATTCCGCAAATTGCTCATTCCCATTTTGGTGCCCCTGCTTGCCGAAGAAAAGGCGCGCACCTTGCTTGAAAAAAAGTTGAAAGAATTTCCGATCTGGCGCACCGGCTTTATTGTAGAGGCTGTCAAAGCGGGGGAGTTTGATCGCGAAATTGAACGAATTTTGCAACATCAGGTGCCACAATCCGGAGCAGCATCAATAGCGGCGGAGCGGTCTGTCTATTTACGAAATCTGGTCGAGCGCGGTGAAGGCGAACGCGCCTTTCGACTTTGGCAAGGCTATTTTCCAAAGGGCGGTAACAATGGCGTTGCCGATGGCAATTTCGCCGACAAATATCCGCTTCACCCTTTTGCCTGGCAGCTCGCGTCGGAGGATTATAGTTTTTCGGAGAAGGTTCCGGCCACCGAAGGCTCCCCTTCTATGGTCCGCGCGCATCATAGCGGAGACCGCAAGGCAGCCCTGCTGACACAACTGGTTGCACTCAAACCGGGTACCCATGAATTGGTTTTCACAATGCGTGATGGCGGACTGGGTGAGCCCGAGGCGATGTATTGGCGACTGCGTTGTATTGGCTCGTCCGAAAATCTTGTAAGCCGATCGCTCGCTAAACTGGGGCCTGACTGGCAAAAGCTGCGCATAAAGGTGACTGTACCCGACAGCGGATGCGCAATGCAGCATTTACTGCTCGAAGCAGAGAATAACGACGATGAGGAGAGCGAAATCGAAATTCGTTCGGTGGAGGCAAAGTGATGCTGAGGCTGCTTGATTTCCACAATAGTCGTGAGAAACGGGTCGAATCGATGCTGCCGCTTTGGCTTTGGTTATGTCTGCTGCTTGGTGGAGCTAGCCAAGGTGGAGCGATAGCCAATTCGGTGTTGCAGGTCGGCGGCGCTGCACTGATTGCCTTGTGGCTGTGGAACGGCACACGCCTGAACATTCGGCAGGATGAGCATATACCATTTTACCTATTGATCGCGGCCTTGGTGTGGATCGCAATCATGTTCGTTCCTTTACCCCCAACGATTTGGCAGCTGCTACCGGGCCGGGATTTTGTTGCTGAAGGCTATCGGCTTTTGGGAATGAAATTGCCTTGGCTTTCCATGGCGATGGCGCCGGATCGCGCGCTTCGCAGCGCGCTGGTGCTGCTGGTACCGATAGCCACATGGCTGCTGGTTCGGCGCATGGATCAGACCAGCCGACGGCGCATGGCCATGGGGATCGCCGTCATCGCGGCAATATCCGCAGCAATCGGCCTGCTGCAAATGTCAACCGGACCAAATTCGGTACTGCGACTTTACTCGCCGACAAACCAAGATTCTCCCGTCGGTTTTTTTGCCAACACCAACCATTTTTCGCTGTTTTTGGCGTGCAGCCTTCCTCTGGCTGCCGCTTGGGTTGCAACCGTTGACACAAGAAAACCTGCGAAGCGCAAATTGCTCCTGGGGCTATGCATATTTGCCGCGCTGGTGGCCACTGCACTTATCGTAGGGAAATCGGTTGCCGGGTTGGCATTCTTGGTTTTGGGATTGATCGGTACGGCCCACATATTGTGGAGCCGATTTGCATCTGGACGTCATAAGCTGGTATTTGTCACTGGGGTCATCACAGCCGCGCTGATCGCGGTGGCTGCGCTTACCGCTATCGGGACGGGAACATTAGGCGCGAAGTTCGAAAACGCACCCACCAGCCGAAGCAACCTGACCCCGGTAACCATTGCAGCTGGCACAGATATGGCGCCTACCGGATCGGGTCTAGGCAGCTTCGCTCAAGTCTATGCCATGCATCAGCCGGATCGTTTTACCACCACGACATGGGTCAACCACGCCCATAATGATTATGCAGAGCTCTATCTTGAACTGGGTTTTCCCGGATTAATTCTGGTCGCAATTTTCCTCGTTTGGTTTTTGCTGCAAGGCTATCGCATCTGGCAACAACGCGATGACCCCAACATGCTTTTCGCACAAGCAGCATGGTTATCGGGTAGCTTCATGTTGCTGCACAGCATTGTCGATTATCCGCTGCGCACCGCCGCAATGGCAGCCTTGTTTGCAGCGATGATTGGGTTGTTATCTCGGCCACCGACGGTGTCAGGAAGGTAGAACTGGTTTAACCAAACCGAGATTTGATCGTCTTGGCGGGAACGCCACCTACAACCATATTGGGTTCGATGATTGACTTAGATACAACAGCACCGGCAGCAATTACGGTGCCTTCCGCAATGCTCACGCCTGCCAAGATCGTAACCCGCGCTCCAATCCAGACATTGCGACCAATCTGCACCGGGGCTTTCAAAACTGATTGATATTTTATGGGTGTCTCGAGGTCGTCTATGCCGTGATTGGTGGAGATGATTGATGTACCATGTCCTATCGCCACATGATCGCCAATCGTTACCCCGCCAACACAGCTCAAATTCGAATCCCGATTGATCGAGACATGCTCACCCACCACCAATCCTTCAAAACCTTCGATGAAGACATTGGCAAAAATGTTGAGATGGTCCACGCGCTTGCCTGTTATCGCTGCGATCAGACGTCTACGAATTGATAGCGCCCACATGCCCTCGAAGCGCATGAAGACAATATAAAGGCGAACATATATTTTTTCCAGAAATCCGAGTTTTATCACGTCAGCAACATCCTTCATTCTGAATGGATTCCCTGCACTATCGATTGTTGCCGAAAATATTGCCGTCTGGATGAAATCGTCAGCACGGCAAAAAATATCAGCAATTCCAGCCCCTGCAAAATGGCAAGCGTCGCTAAAAATTGCTCCAAGCTCGCCCTAACCGTCCAGGCAAACGCAAAAGCCAGAACAATGGCCACTACGCCCGCCATATTGTGATAGAGCAGCCAAGCGGGGCGCTGCAACACGAACACCGTTGTCGCCAGCGACATTGTCACGCTGCGGATTGCGAGCATCGGTGCCATGATGATCAGGATCGTTGCTGCCAGATCCCAGCCTTCACCCAGATAGATGGTGAGCACCGGCCGGGCGAGAAACAGCATACCGGCAAGCATCGCCAAGCTGATCAGGCCTGACCAGAGCAAGGTGAAGCGATATTCCTGCCAAAACTCCCCACGTTCTTCAAAGGCGCGTGCGGCGCGCTGGAAGAACACCTGGCTCAGCGAATCATTGAACAGCTGGAGCGGCAGCACCGCAATCCGTTGACCAACGGAAAAATGGCCGACAGCCTTTATCCCGTAAAGATATTGCATAAAAAAGGGTATCAGGTTGAAGGATAGGGCAGCGAGCAGTGTACCAGGCAAATCAACGCTAACTTGGGTGCGAAAGCGACGGAACATCGCACGCATGTCATCTTTAATTGGTCGGCCGATGCCATAAGTCCGGCCCGAAATGAACAGCCCCGTCAATGCTTGCGCTGCCAGTCCCAGACAAAATCCGACTATAAGCCCCAATGGTGACCGCCAAAGAAGCGCCAAGCCGAGCTGCAGTAGCACAGTAGTCGCTGTCCGCACCACCACTCCTACAGAAGCAAAACGAAAATTTTCATGTCGCATCAGAAACATGGTGGAGGCATTGGTGACTCCCGTAAGCAGTACGGCGAGAAAGAACATCGGCGCCAGCCAACCCAGCGACGGCAGGCTGGCATGCCACCACCAAAGCGCAACCAGGGAAGTGGAAAATATCGACATGATCAGGGCAACAGAAAAACACAGCCACAATGTGGCGCGCTTTCCTTCGTCCGGTGCCGTTGTTATGGCCAGTTCAAATCGGCCACAGGCGATAGCCCCCGGTATTGCCGAAGCCGCGATAAAGGTGCCGAACAGACCAAAATCCGCCGGTGAATAGAGTCGCGTGAGCAATGGGTAACTCGCAAGGTTAAAAACCTGCGCCAGAACTGTGCCTGAAAAAAGCGCTAGAAATTGGTGGGAAAACTGGCTGCGATTCATGAAGGAAAACGCTAAATTTGACCCACAAGCGGTTGCTTGGGTTCTGTATCATAGCCAGCTGGCGCCGACGATGACCCTTTGCGTTTGCGCAACTGCCCTACCATTACAATCGCACCGATGACGACAAGCAGTGCCGGCGTCGCCATTTCGCGCTGTCGAAGACCCAAACCCACATTATAGTACATGAAGGCCAGCATGAGATAGAGTAGCAAGAAATGGATGGTTGCAAACCGGATGGCGAGCGAACCACGAAAAGTTCCCCCAAAGGCGGAAGTTGCGCAACAGCAAGACCGTAAACGCGACCATTGCGACATTCTGGAATGAGGCGATAAGACCGAAGACGCCGTTCATATCGATGAAAAATGGTCGGTACAATAGACTGATCAGTTTCACCGGAAAGGATGATGTGGCAAGTGTGTTGTCTACTCCGCGGGTTGCCGCTGTGGTCTGTTGTTCGACATAGCTGGCGATCGAATCCACGCTGGACAGGTCAACTTGCAATTCTGATTGCAAAGTTCCGAACAATATAAATCCGCTGGCCGCAGCTGCGACTATGAGCACAAGCCGCGCAATCGTAGGAACCCCGCGGCCAGCGACCAGTGCCAATGCCAATGCGACCACCGAAAGCAAGGCGACATGGGCGCGAATCAGCACCATGATACCGATCGCCAACCCGAACCAGTACCAGCGGCTCGATATGTGAAAACAGCTCCATACCGCGAGCGCGCATGCCAGAAACAAGGGGGCATCCTTGCCGATCGCAGCGGTCCAGAAATACATGCCCGGCAGAAACATCAGGCCCATCATTAGCGGTGGTAATGCGGTATTAAGTGCTTGCGCTGTCTCTTCCATCGTCCGCATGACCAAAGCTAGGCCCCAAACCCCCAGGGCCTGATAAACAAAGAAATAGTCGAGATAGCTGCCACCAAATACATTGCGCATCGATTGCGTTACATGGACGATAAACATCGTTCCAAGGCCAAAGCCTCTCTCAAAAAAACCGTAAACATCGTAATAATAGAGCTTTGTGTCAGCATCGCTGGTCTGGACAAAGCGGTAATAAATATAGGCCGACACAACATGCAAAATGGCAATGATCAGAAACAAAGCAAGACGGCTATTATCTTTGCGCGGAGAAAACCAGGCGAAGGCAACCAAGCTCAGCAATATGCCGAAAATGCCGAGAAAAGTCACAGCGGCACCAACCTGCATTTGTCGCGGTGCGCGTTTTTCAACGGTAAAGGCAAAATGGCAAACATCTGGAATAGCGCCTAACAGCCGTGCAGGAAAAAGGCCAGCACCGGTATGCCAAATCTTCTGCCTTTGGCGGTCGTCAGATTATGACAAAACTGTCGGGACCAAGCACGGTATATGGCGCCAATGTCGCGAACAATATTTGCGCCAAACCACCATTGCCGTCAGGGTCGTAATAAAGGGAACCGGTCTCGGCATCATAAATGATCCTGTGACCTCCATTTTGCGCTGCAGTTCCCTCGAAATATGCAGATGTGGGTAACGAACCCAAGTCAAGCGCTGAAAACACGGCTAGAGCAAGCTGAACTTGATCCACACCAAATTCGAAATCAGAAATCGTATCAACGTTGCTTGCAGACAGCGCGGTATCAAACCGGAATTGGTCTGCGCCTACCCCTCCCGTCAGTTGGTCAGATCCGATTCCGCCTTGTAACAGATCATTGCCTTCGCCGCCGTCCAATAGGTCGTTTCCGCCAAAGCCGATCAGCCGGTCATTGCCACCTAGGCCAAGCAGCGTGTCTCCGTTTATCGAGCCTCGCATCTGGTTGCCTACGGCATTGCCCGTTCCAGTATAAGCGGCCGTGCCGGAAAAGCTGAGATTTTCCACCCATGCCGCAAGTGTATAATTCTGCAATGAAGTGAATACCGTGTCATAGCCCGGGTCAGCCCCCTCGATCACAACATCACTGGCACTGTCGACATAGAAAATGTCATTGCCACCGCCGCCAACCATCACATCATTTCCGGTGCCGCCATCCAAAATGTCATGATCCACGCCGCCATTGAGGACATCTGCTCCTGCACCGCCACGCAAAATATCGTTGCCTTGATAGCCAATAAGGAAATCACCGAGCGCACCGCCTTCAATGACATTGTTCTGCGCATTGCCATAGCCGTAAAGTCGCGCGTCTTTGACCGTAAAATAGAGATTTTCGACATTGGGGGCAGCGTGAAACTAGCCAGCGCAGAGTTAACACTATCGGTACCTTCCCCCCGCATCTTCAGACACTAGGGTCGCCAAATTGCTAACGAAATACACATCATTGTCCGTGCCGCCCCTAAGGTCTGCCACCAGTCCATTGTCGTCAAGACTGTCTGTTCCGGCCAATCCCAATAGCGTTTGCCATTGCAGTGCCGGCTTTAGATCATTGGCGTTTGCATCGCCTAAAAGTATGTCGTCCGCAGACGTTTCACCGTTGATAGTAACCGTGACCGTCGCAGCGCTGCCGCCTGAAAGGCTATAGGAAAAATTGTCGGTCGCGCTATGGAAACCATAGCCGTTCAGTGCATCGGTAAGCGCGTTGAATGCCCCATTTGGATCATACAGCAACTGCCCGTCTGTCTGCAGCGTAACCCGCGCCCCACTTGCCAACGTCACCGTATCTCCAAACAGTACAGCTGTTCCGTCGATCATCGCAACCTGATCGAGACGCTGATCGACGTCAGCTTCATTCGCCAAAACATCGATAGTAACAAACTGCTCTCGGTTACTGTTGCCATGTCATCCACGGCGCTTGCAGCGTCATGGACATCAATCACAGTCAGCGATGCTGTTACGGCATACTGACTGCCATTGATTAGCGTCAGTTCGGCTGCCAGCAGACGGGCGGTGGTAAAAGGCGCTTCGGATTGGTTGCGGAAATAGATGTTATCCAGCAATGCCTCGACCATTGCAGGGCTGGCTGCAGAATTCAGTATGATCTGCAAATCACTGCCATTAGCACCGCCGCTGATTGTCCCGATGGTCTGGCCATTATACCGGACAATTGCGCCCGACAGGCTGATCGGGCTTGTTGAGGCAAGCGCCAGCGTCAGCGGTGGAAAAATGGGACAGATACTCCACTCGCAACACCGCTCCGTTCAGATCGGCATTCCGGCCAGTCCGAAATCCGTTGTCGCAAACAGCTTCAGGTCCGAACTGCCCTCTGTATAGGTGAGAATCAGATCATGCCCGGAGCCGATCAGCTGCGTCGTCGGAGAAATCGTCGCAGTGCCAGAGACCGGAAAATTCAGCCCGCCCCGTGCTTCAATCGATCCGCCGGTCCAGCTCAAATAGCCCGCCTGATCGGAATGCACACCGGCAACGCCGACGCCCGATGTGCCATCACGCACGGCCAATGCATCGCTGTCCGTCACATCAAAATCAGATGGCGTGCCATTGCCCGATGTCGTCACCTCAAGCGCGAAGAGGCCGCCCTGAAAATAGCTGTTCGTGGCGGTGCCGCTGACACCGCCAATGCGGAACGCGATGTAATTATAGGCGATGAAAGACGAATCCTGGATAAAGAGACCATTGACCGGCAACGAACCGAGCGAGATTAGCGCCGATCCGGTCGAGGGGTCCATAATCTCGATATGGGTGTTGATGATCTGGATATTTTCCAGCGGCAGGACAGACGATATCAGACTGAAGCCCAAAAACGCTCGACCGATTGCCGAAGAATTTTCATAGGTGATGTTGCGCGAACCAACGATGGGGTGGAAATAGGCCTCGGTCGGGATATCACCATCGCCATCGCGCGCATGGACATTGGTCAGAGTGATGCCATCCGCAAAAAACTGCTCGAAATGCACCTGTGAATTATATGTGTTCACATCTTCATAGCGGCCGCTGGCCGGAACGCCCGTGGGACCGCCATTGAAAAAGGCGCCAAGGTTGCCAGCGGCATAATTGGCATAGCCGGTGGCATTCATCACATCGATCCGGGCTATATCAAAATCGGCGGAGAAGCGCATGAAAATGCCATTCAGCCGCAGGCCGCTGGGGAAATTTTGGCGGCGTCGACGGTGAAGTCGCTCAGCGTTATCCCGCTGCTATGCTCCTCTGACATGATGACAGCGTTGAACTGCGCAGAGGGAATGGCAAAATCGCTATCGGCACGGATGATGGTGTCATTGCGCCCGCTGCCCATCAATGTTTTGTTGGACGGAACAAAGATCGGGGATTCAATCAGGAACAGGCCCGGTTCCAATATGACGGTCGAAACATTGGGCTCCGCCAACGCGGCGTTGATGATAGCCGCCAAGTTAGGACCGGCATTGGCCGAAATGTGAACAATATTCGTCATATTTATGACAAACCTACACTAAAGCGAGTCCGACGCCAAATTAATCCCGTAACAATTTGTCACAGTCCTGAGGATGAAACGCTCCAGGCGCTCAAACCCTTCGCAAAGGGTTGAGCGTCGAGGCTATGCGTCTTTATGTTTGGGTTTGATTGCCAAATTCGCCACAATTCAGCCGGGTTTGCGCCCAATCACAATGCAGGACACGCTTAGATTTAGTTTGAGTGCGCGGTCCAGTTTGACGCCGGTTTGGGGCAAATCATAGGCTTCATCAATTTCAAAACCTTGTGCCTTCACAAATTCCGAAAATTCTTCTGGCGAGCGCCACAGATAGATGTGATCGGGCGCGGGGCTGTTGATCGGCGCGTTAATGAAGATGCGGCCGCCAGGTTTCAGCGCGGCACACAGCGACTGCAGCGCCAGATCGGGCCGTTCCAGATGCTCCAAGACCTCACTGATCACTGCCGCATCAAACTCATCATGCCGCGCCGGGGCAGCCAATACATCCTGCTCGACAATGGAAATCTCGCGCGTCACGCCGAGTCTGGACAGCGCTTGTTTGGCCTCTGCAATGCTCGAAGGGCTGACGTCCCAGGCTTCCATCCGGCCCAGCTTCGCTTCATTGGACGCAAAGCACAGGAAAAAGCCGTGGCCCGGCCCCACTTCCAGATAGGATCCGCCTTCGGGAATGGATGGTAAAAGCGGGTTCGGAACAGGTCAAAGGCGCGGGCATGGGGATCCCAGATGATTTGCGAGATCAGGATGCCGCGGACATAACGCGACATATAATCTGCATTGCTTATATACTTCGCGATAGGCGTCTTCGAAGGTGCTTAACCGGTAGCTGCCTTCGCGGCGGAAATGGAACTCCTCTTTCCAGAACTCCTCACATCCAGCGATAGTCGGCGCAGTAAAGCGCCAAATCGTCCTGCATGCCGGTGAGCGCGAGTTTGGCGAATTCTTCAGTCCGCGCGAAGAATTCGGGCGTATCATCCTTGAACCGCGCATCAATATAGCGCTCATGTTCGGGCCAGTCGGCAATAATGGCGTTGGCAACAGTGGCTATGGCTGGATAGCTGCTAAGTTTCTGGGAGAGTTCGCTCATTATCATTCCTGTCCAATGGGGTTGTGGCTGCGCGATTAACCGGCGGCCTGTAAATCATCAATGATGGATTCCGTTGCACGCAGCGCAGGCACAAAATCGCAGCCGCGCACAAGCATGTCCTGCGAGCCTTGCAGGCCGACAATCTTGGCCGGAAAGCCGGAGATCATTACCCCGGGGCGGTTGAAACTGTGGGTGACCACAGAATTAGCGCCAATAGCGCAATCGCTGGCAATGCGCAGTGGGCCGCTCATTTTAACACCCGGACCGATATAGACATTGTCGCCAATGATCGGCGCATCAAATTCGGGCACTTCGGCTGGGTCCATAATGACGGCCGAACCGGCGATTACGGTGCCGATATGGATTGGCAATTGCGGCCGATGCACGCATCCTGATGCACCATCAGCGGCCCGTAATGCGGCAGCGCGATGCCTGGGCCAAATACATTGAGGCTGATAGAAAAGCCGCAGCGCATCGAAAGCCTGCGAAACCAGAACATCAGGGGCGCACGGACGATGAAGGGCGCGCCAATGTTCAGCAACCACTCGGCAATCCGCAGCAGCACAAGAAAGCGCACAACCGGGTTCATCACAAATTCGATCACGGGCCTGCGACCCGAACGGCTATAATAATCAGCCGCCATGAAGGCGCGGCAATCGAGCCAATTGTGGATGCGGTTTTCGGGGAGAGCGGGCATGGAAAATGCGCGGACCGTTCAGCCTGCCTTTTGGGCAACAAGATCGGCCAGTTCACCCAGATTTTTCAGGCCAACGACTTCGCTCGGTTGAAAACGGATGCCAAACTTGTTTTCGACTGCCAGAACCAGCCTTATGTGGCCAAGGCTGTCCCACTCCTCGACATCGGCAGAGGTTGTTTCAGCCGAAAGCGCCCCTTCATATTCAAACACTTCGTCAAAAATCTCCGCCATATTGGCGATAATTTCACTCTGATTCATGGGATTGGTCCTTTGAAAACTGGCTGCTGATAGCAGCAAAAATCTGATTGGTATTGTCAATTCACACGGCAACTCATCAACCAAGTGTCGATGAGCCAATCTTCACCGGCTAGGCGGCAGATGATCGTTGAAATCATGCCATTGTCGCCGAAAACATCTTCCAGTCTGATTTGCATGGTGAAAACAGCAGGGTCGCTGATCAATGCATCAACGTCTGTCTCGCTATAGCGGCGCGTTGTCAGGTTGAACTGATTGGATTTGTTTATCAGCTGGGCAATGCGCGCACGCCCGCTTTCGTCAAAGGCCGCAAAGCTGATCCGCATTTCCAGCGAGCGCAGATAATCATCGATCGAGCCGATATTGGCCTGCAGCGCCACACGCTTTGCATTGTCACTGTAAAATTGCGCGCGTTTGCGGTCTTCATCGGCAAAGCCGACCGCTTGAAATAACCCGCGGCGGCTATGGTTCTGACATAAAATGCCGGATCTTTCGGGCAACTCCGGCACAGCCACTTGCGGAAGACGTTGCCGTACCAGCGCGCGTTCGGCCGGATTGTCATCGACAAATACCAGCGCATCCAAGCAAATGTTTAGCGCCTTGGCAATGGCTTCCAGATTGCTTGCCTTGTCATTCCAATTGGCCTGGAAAACGGCGATATGCTCCTCGCGCAGCAGCATGTCGGGATGTTCGCGAAACACCTGACGCGCAATTTCGTCTGTGTTTTTTGACGATACCGCCAGAACCACGCCGCGCTCGCGAAGGGCGAGGGCATAGCTTTGCAGCGCGAGATGCGCTTCTCCGGTCGCGTCGCCCTGTGCAATGTTGATCCCGGCCATTCCGTCATCGCCGATCACGCCAGCCCACACTGTATTGTCCAGATCCAGAACCAGCGCCTTTGCGGCTTTTTCCGCGCATTGCGGCGATCAGCCAGCCACAAATGGTCGGCAAAATAGGGGATCAGCGCATGGGCGACGGGCTGTTTAGCCATGTTCCATGCGATAGGATCATGCCAATTCGCCAGACCGACGGTGTCAGCCATTCCGGCAACATCCAGCATAGCACTACTGCTTTGATGGCATCGCTCTAAAAGGATGCGATTGAACGCTGCGATCTGGCTCCGTTCCGATCCGGCCAACACGGCATCGAAGCCGCCCAGCAGCGTTTCGGCAGGCGGCGCGATTGTGTGCACAATGATGGCAGCGCCGCTTTGGGCAACGCCTGCGCGCATCGATTCAACCATGGCAAGTGCGCGCTCAACCGCCTGAGCAGCGGCACCCTCGTCGCCGGGCGGTGTTGAAAGTGCAAAAGCATGTGCGTCAAGCGCCAGCAATATGGCGTCGCAACCGGCTGTGTTCACGGCTGAGTCTGGGTCCAGCGCCGCCTGCATGAACTGACCATAATCTGCTGTGATGCATTCGATTGCCAACCCATAACGCAAGCCTGTGCCGCATATGGCCGGAGTCAGGAAATCGGTGGTTGCGTTGGAAATGATCCCCAGTTTGAAGGGTTGCAATGCAGCGGCTTTATCCACCAATTTGCCGAGGCGAAGCAGTTGGTTGGCATTTAGCGCATGGCCAGCGAGCGCGCGAAGTTCGTCCGTGACATCGCCAGACGCTGCCCGGATCGCTTTCACACGGTCGCTGAAATTTTCTGGGGCCGGCAACAACCAGGCTAATGGAGCATAAAGGTGCATAGACTCGCTTCAAGATTTGCGCTGAGCCGTTATCGGCTGGAAATTGTTTTGTCCAGAATTTCACGCCACTATCGGCGGTTGCGTCGATATGAACGCACAGCTATGCGAAGCGCCGACCGTTTGATCAGTGCAACCGGACAACCGAAGTGAAGTGGAACCAACCGTGGCAGTGGCGATACGGATAGAAGCGATGATGGGGGCAAACATAGCCCGTGTTGCCCGCTGCGCCGTTGGCCAGCGGCACCATCGTGGAAGCAGGGCAGCTCCTTTTCGAGGTGGAGAACCACAAAGTTGTGCAGGAAGTGAAAGCCCGTAGCAGGCATATTTGTGCACGAACGGCACGGGGATTTTGTCTATCTCGATGCACCTGTCGCATTTGTTGCAAGCGACAAAGAACAAACCACTGACCTGTTGGACGAAGCACGGCGCGGCAAGGCAGCGGCAGATGCTGACTGGTCCTTGGTGGTCGGAGCCTGCCCGATCGGACTGCCTGATGCCGGATGCCCCGTCAGCATCGCAAAGGCAACAGAAATTGCCGTGCTGGGCAATGGTGCTGGGCAAAGCCTGCAGGCAACTTTGGGGGCTGCCATCGGGCCCATTTGGCGGAGCGAAGCCACTGCCAATTTCTTTCAGGACAAGATCACAGATTTGCTTGTCTACGAATCCTCGCGGTTGCTCACGACAAAGAAGTTCCGCATTCTCAACAGCTATTTTGAGGATGGCCGGGTGTGTGCGCATGACCATGTCTCTCCGGGCGTCAGTTTTGATGAGGGCGGCCGGCTGACACTTTATGCCATTTCCAATGCCGACACATTGACGCTCCCCGAAACGCAGGACCAACTGGTCGATGGTCTGATGCGCTATGTTGGACGAAGGCTTGCGCTGAAAGAGGTTTCGACGGCGACTTTCACAATCTCTGACGTGACAACCACCGATCTGAATTTGAGTGTCCCGCTGCTGCCGCGCGGGCAGAGCATCATCATCGTGGCAATCCGTGATCCAGCGCAGGGCTATATGCTGAGCATCAGCTACGACCACCGGATAACCGAGGGGTTGACCGTCGCCGCCTTCGCGCAGGAGTTGATCAAGCGCCTGCGTTCCTACTCAGTGTCGCCTGTGGCGAATGGCGATGATGCGGCCGAGGCACCGGCAATCTGTGCCTATTGCGAAACGCGGCGTTGAAACTGAAATTACCGATTTTCGCCGGCGCGGCCTGCTGAAGATCGTCGACGAACGTGGTGAGGAAGTCCTCTGCTCGCCACCTGTTGGAGTTGGTGATGGAAGAGCGGCTGTTGGCCTATCTGTCAAAAATTTTGGGTGAGCCGGTCGCGGCCGGGGCGCAAGTTGCGCTCAGCTCAACGCAGCGTGTGCAGCTGGTTTCGTGGCTGAACAGCAATGGCATTGCAACCGATATCAACCGGTTCAAATCAAACCTGATCCGCATCGATCAGATATTGGCTGGAACGGAATCGCCTGCCGTTTCGGCCGCCCCCGCAGCTTCGCCCACAGCGCCGAAACGCACAACGCCGCCAAAGAAATATGCGGTCGCATCGGCACCGGCGCCGCTCGGCTTGGGAATCGATATCCAGCCGCGTTCAAAGATGCCCGAAACCTCCGACTTCAGGGCCGACGCTTTTTACAAACGCAATTTCACAGGCCACGAACTCGCGCATTGCATTGAAAAAGCCGATCCGCTCGAATCGCTTGCGGGCATCTGGGCGGCGAAAGAGGCGATATTGAAGGCAGGTGCCGCGACCCAATCCGACACCGGCGAACTTGCTGGCATCGAAGTCATCCACGACGCATCTGGAGCGCCTGCATTTCCGGGCTGCCTGCTATCGATCAGTCATGAGGCCGGTCTGGCGGTGGCAGTATGTATACGCTGCGGCTGAACCTAGGATCAGAACCTAATTTTCGATCGCGCCTAGAAACGCATCCTTGTCTTCCAGCGCGGAGCGCAATGTGCCCCAGAAATCCTGGTTGAAGCTGAGGCCCAGTTCGCTGCGGATTTTTTCGTTGGAAACATCAAATTCCATGATGTCGCCGATCAGCGGGTCCCCATGTTCGACGGACAGATTGCCTTCAGGATCGAGATTTCAAGCATGCCCTTGGCAAGATCGTTGATTGTCACGCGAATGCCCGATGCCGCATTATAGGCTTGACCTGTCGCGGCCGGGTTGGTCGCAGCGGCAAGATTGGCGGCGACCAGATCCTTTACATAGGTGAAGCTGCGCACCTGCTCGCCATGCCCGAACACCACCGGGTTCTTGCCTTCGGTAATCCGGCGCAGGAAGATCGAAACTACGCCGCCAAATTCGTTCGATTCCTGCCGCGGTCCATAAACATGGAAATAGCGCAGGATGGTCGTGTCGAGACCATAGAGTTTGTGGAACACATCGACATAGCGTTCACCCGCCAGTTTTGAGACGCCATAATAGGATACCGGTTCGAACGGATGGCTTTCTGTGGTGGGGAATATCTGCGGCTCACCATAGACCGAGCCGGTCGAGGCTTGGACGAACTTGCGAACGCCCGCATCCATGGCATGGCGCAACAGGTTCAGCGCACCACCGGCATTCACTTCCAGATCGCGCTCGGGCTTGTCGAGGCAGATATTCTTTTTCGATGCGGCATTGTGAAAGACCGTGTCGACGCCCTTGAACAGCGCCTTCATCTCCTCATCGGTGTCGCAAATATCCTTGTGCGCGAAGGTGAAATTGTTGCGGCCTTTGAACAGGTCGACATTGCCACGCTTGCCTGCGGACAGATCGTCCATGCACACCACATCGGCCCCGACCTTTACCAACTCCTCACACAGATGCGAGCCGATGAAACCGGCGCCGCAAGTAACAATGACCTTGCGTCCGGCAAGCGTATTGAAGAGCTCCTGAGTCATGGATGTCCTTGGGATTTGGAATTGAGATATTCGCCGCGCCTTTGCGGCATCAGAACAGCAAGGTCAACCGGCTTGCATGGCGCACGATGCGGCTTAAAGGAGCGGCATGACCGAAAATGGCAAAGCTTCACTGCTGGTTCTGGACGCCTCCTATACGCTGGAGATGATCAAGGAACGGGGCATGGAAAATTCCGTCACCTGTCGCGATCTTTCCGGCAAGCCCGTGTGGCACGATATGGGCCCGCGCCACACATTTATCGAGGGCAAAGTCGGCCGTTTCAGCTGGTTGTCCTTCCTGTTCCCGGTCAACTTCCTGATCGGCCAGATCGGTTTGTTCCTGTCACTATGGGCATTGATCAAGCGCGAGGATATCCGCGTAATACGGGTCGGCGATCCGCTTTATCTCGGGCTGTTCGGGCTGGCACTGAAGGCTGTGACCGGGGTTCCCATGCTGATCCGCATCAGCAAGGCAATAATGACAAGGTGCGCGAAAATACCGGGCGCGCCATGTACCCTCGCTTTTTTGCACGGCAGCGGTCGAGAAAAGGTTGAAGCGTTTTGTCCTGCCGCGGGCGGACATGATTGCCGCGCCCAATCAGGACAATGTCGATTTTGCTGTCGCAGGCGGAGCCAATCCGGAATTCACCACCATTTTCCGCTATGGCAATTTGCTGGCGCCAGAACATTTGCAGTTGCCGGCAGAGCGGGGCACGGACCAAGCTCTGTTCGAACGACTGGGGATTGAACCGGGCAAATTCCTACTATGCATCGGACGGCTGGAGCCAGTCAAATTCCCCGATGACGCAGTTCGAATCCTGTCGGCGGCGATCAAAGCCGGGCATGATGTAAAGCTTTCTTCGCTGGCGATGGAGACATGCGTGCGGATCTGCTGGCGTTGGGCAAGGAACTGGGCGTTGGCGACCGTATTGTTTTCGGTGGCAACCAGAACCAAAAATCGCTGTCGCAGCTGAACGCCCACACAGCCTGCGTCATTTCACCGTTAACCGGTCGAGCCTTGTCGGAGGCTGCATTGGGAGGCGCACCAATCGCCGCCTATGATCTCGACTGGCAAAGCGATCTGGTCGAAACCGGCAGGACCGGCGAGTTAGTGCTGTTCCGCGATGTTGATGCCTTTGGTGCGGCGGTTTGCCGTTTGCTGACTGACAAGGATTATGCGCGGAAAATGGGGATGGGGGCACGCGAACGGGCGCGCGAAATGCTTGATCCGGAGGTTGTGGATGCACATGAGCGGGCGGAATATGCCAAGCTAATGGCACGATTTGCGGTCCGCTAAGGATCAGTTCTCCGCACCGGCCCGCTTGTAAAGCGCCATATAGGCATCGAGCATGGCGTCTGCGCTGTGATGCGAGCGGACATGGGCGGCCTGCTGCGTGGCGATTCCCTGCCGTTCGGCGGGGTCGTGTAACAGCCGTGCGGCCTCCGCTCCGACGCGAAGCGGATCTGGGTCGGACCATATCCAGTCAGCATTGCCGTCGGCATAGTCGGCTGTTGCCTGCAAGGCGATAACCGGAACGCCCGCCGCTGCGGCCTCCAGTCCGGCAATGCCGGTGATCGGGCCGACATTCATGCTGACATAGACATCGATCACCGCCGCCGCGACCCACGGCCTAACCGCAAGCCCAGGCAAATGCAGCCGTTCCCCCAAGCCCAGCCGATTGCCTTCCTGACGGACAGCCTCTGCCATCGGGCCGTCACCAGCCATCAGGAAATGCACGTTCGGACCCAGCAGCCGCGATGCTTCGGCAAAAACGGCGACTGTCGCGAAGGGATTGCGTTCAGCCCGCAACCGACCGACCGTGCCGATAACCGGCGCTCCATCGGGAATTCCTGCATCGCGCCGATAAGCCAGCCGCTCCGCCTCGCTACTATCGGGTTGGTCGATGGCAATACCGTTGGGAATGATCGCCAGCGGCAGCAATGGGTGCGTGCGGGCAAAGTTGGACCAATAATCATCTTTCGGCCATCAAGGCATAGCCATCACGCCGAGCCGCTTGGATCGCGGCCAAAGTCCTTTGCCAGGGGCGGATGGGCATTCCCACTCCGTGGAAGGTTTCGATGATTTTCGGCTTGGTACCCCCACCACGGCGCAAGCGCAGCGCGCTACCCAGCAGCGCACCGTAAGTCATGTGGCAATGGACGACATCCTGTCCCGCTAGCCAATGCCAGTTGCGCAACATCCAGGGCAGCATCGCGCGATAGGCGGCCCATTTATTGCTGCCCAACGGGCAGACGAAGTGCAGTTTGACGCGCGGATCAACCTGATCCTGCAACAGCGCCGGATCGACTGCGATTGCCGACACAATGCTGACGTCATGCCCACGGCGGACCGACAGATTGGCGAGGTCCACCAATACTTTTCGGCTCCCCCCTTGGTCAGCGCGGGGTTGAGATGCGTGATTTTCATGGGCGAAAGCGACGCGCTGGTCAGGCGGATTCGCCCAAAATCGCAGTCAATATCTGTTCGCAAACCGCCATAGCGGTAACGCCTGCTTCGACACCGGGAATGCCGGGGCCATGCTCACCGTTGCACGATGCCAGGAATGCCTGCAATTCCAACTGTAATGCTTCGCGCGGAACAACTCGATCTTTTCCTCGACCGCGGAAATCCGGTAGGGTTCGCCGGGACGCTGCTCGACCTCTGACTGGCGGCTGCTGAGGGTGATTTCCTTGCGCAGCAGTTCGCAATCGACGAACATGTCCTTGCAAGATCAATGTCATGGATCATCAGGTCAGTGACGACATCGACATCGGTAATCCGCGCCGAAATCTTGTTGGTGCGGACAAAATCGACGCTGACGACCTGTTCTGACCGATCAAGCAGGCGCTTCATCTGTTCAACCGCAGGGTTGAAACGTCGATCAGGCCGACCTGCAGGTTAAGGCCATGTTCCTTCGCCATTTTTGCAATCGCGACGGAGCTGTCGAGTTTCTCGGTAATCGGCTTTTCAACAAAGATGTTTTTCACATGCTTGGCCGCCAGTGCGATATAGTCGGCATGGGTCGTTGTCGGGCTGGCAATGACGACTGCATCCACCCCTGCCAGTGCGGCTTCCAGATCGCTTGCCGCAGGCACGCCGGACGATGCGGATAACCGCGCGACATTGTCAGCATCCAGATCATAAATGAAGCGCAGGTCCGCCGCCGCCAGCAGCGAAAGCACGCGCAGATGGTTTTGCCCCATGCGGCCAAGGCCGATAATGCCAATCTTTACAGGCGCAGTCATTTACGGTTTCTCCACGCGGTTGCCCGCCTTGTCGACATAGCCGACATGGCGCGCCGGATTGCCCATCACCAGTGAATAGGGTTCGACATCCTTCGTCACCACTGAACCGGCCGCGACCATAGCAAATTCGCCGATGGTGATGCCGCAGACAATGGTTGCATTAGCGCCAATGCTCGCTCCGCTCTGCACATGCGTCGGTGTCACGGACCAGTCCGGATTGTTCGCGCGCGGAACCTTGTCATTGGTGAAGCAGGCATTGGGGCCGACAAACACCTCATCGCCGATGGTCACACCATTATAGATCGATACCGAGTTCTGTATCTTGCAAGCGTTGCCGATGGTGACGGCATGATCGATATAGACGTCCTTCGACAGGATGCATCCGCTGCCGATTTTGGCATTTTCTCGAATCTGGACGTTGATCCAGATGCGGCTGCCGGAACCGATTGCGGCGCGCGGATCGACGGTGGCCGTGGGGTGGATGATGACATCGTCCGCCATGATCAGGCCTTCATGGCAGCGACGATTTCGACAATCTGCTCATCCGCAAGATAGGGATGCATCGGCAGGCTGAAGACACGCGATGTAAGGTCTTCCGACACCGCAAAGTCGCCGGTCTGATAGCCCAGATTGGCAAAGGCTTTCTGCTGATGAAGCGCCTTTGGATAGTAGATCATCGTCGGAATACCTGCGGCATTCAGCCGCTGCTGAAACTCCGTGCGGGCGACGGCATCGCGCGCAGTAACCGTATATTGCGCCCAGGCGCTGATATGGTGAGCGGGAATTGCTGGCGCGACGACGTCAATCCCTTCGCTTGCCAGCGCTTCTGCATAGCCAGCCGCAACCCGCTGGCGATTGTCCATTTCGTCATCAAAAATATCGAGCTTCTTTTGCAGTACTGCAGCTTGCACTGCATCTAACCGCCCGGTGATCCCCATGCGGACATTTTCATATTTGTCTTCGCCCTGACCGTGCACGCGGATCGAGCGGAGGATGGTGTCCAGCTCGCTGTCATTGACGAAAATCGCTCCGCCATCGCCATAGCAACCCAGCGGCTTTGCGGGGAAGAAAGATGTGCAGCCGATTTCGGCAAGCGAACCGGCACGGGCATTGTTGGCGCTTGCGCCAAAGCTCTGCGCCGCATCTTCGATGACGAACAGTCCGTTGGCAGCGGCAATAGTGTTGATTGCGGCATAGTCGGCAGTCAAGCCAAACAGATCGACAGCGATGACACCCTTGGGCTTCAGTGCCTTAAGCTCAGCCTCGGGCAAACGCGGAAGCGGGTGGATAGAGGCGTCAGCCTTTGCCAGCGCTTCGATTGCGCGTTCAAGTGCGGCAACATCCATGTTGAAGCTGCCGGCCTCAACATCGACGAACACCGGCGTTGCGCCAACCGTGGCAATTGCCTCTGCACTGGCCATGAACGTGAAGGGAACGGTGAATACGGCATCGCCGGGGCCAACGCCCTTTGCCATCAACGCCATCACCAGCGCGTCTGTGCCCGATGCGCAGCTGATGCAATGCTTCACGCCAACATAGTCAGCAAGCCGTTCCTCCAGCTTTGCCACTTCGGGGCCGAGAATGAACTGGCCGCTGCGCACTACCGCAAGCATCGCCGCTTCAACTTCGGGCTGGATGCGGGCAAATTGGCTTTGCAGATCGATAAAGGGGATCATGGGATTCCTATAACTCAGTCAGGCTTGCTGCCTGTTTGATAGAGATAGGGCCTTTGAAGCCCTTGACGCGACGGCGCCGATAGCAGCTTGGCCACGCGCGTTCAATGGTGTAGGGGCGGCGCGCCCGAAGAGGCCCCTATTTGAGGAAAAACAGGAATGTATCCCGGAAATCACCGCATCTGCACACGTTGCGTTATGGACGACACCGCCGCTGATATCAGCTTTGATGAAGATGGCGTCTGCAATTACTGCACAGAATTTCTGGAGCGGCTCGACCAATATGTCATCCCCGACCCCGTTGAGCGGCAACGCAAGCTCGATGATCTGGTAGCGAAAGTAAAGGAAAACGGTCGGGGCAAGCCCTATGACTGTATCATCGGCGTATCGGGCGGTGTGGACAGCAGCTATACGTTGATCAAGGCCAAACAACTGGGATTGCGCCCGCTGGCTGTCCATATGGATAGCGGCTGGAATGCCGAAGTTGCAGCCAACAATATCGCCAATCTGGTCCGCGGACTGGATGTCGAGCTTTACACCCATGTCATCGAATGGCCTGAGATCCGGGGATTGATGGAATCGATGTTCGCCGCCGACGTGCGCGACGTCGAAGTGCTCTACGACAATGCGTTGGCCGGGGTGGTCTATTCACAGGCTGCGAAATATAAGCTGCACTATATCCTCGCGGGATCAAATATGGCGACCGAAGGCATGCGGATGCCCGGCGAATGGACATGGCACAAGCTGGATGGTCGCAATATCACGGGTATTTCGAAAAAATTCGGCGGTCCTAAAATCAAGACCTTTCCGCTGATCGGCACGCTGAAATATGCAAAGCATATAATGTTGGACAAAGCGCACTGGATCGCTTTCCTCGACTATATCGATTACCGCAAGGACGATGCCATAGCCGAATTACAACGCGACTATGGCTATAAACCCTATGCCTATAAGCATTATGAATCGGTCTTCACACGTTTCTGGCAGGGTTACATGTTGCCGCGCAAATTCGGCTATGACAAACGCAAGCCGCATCTTTCGACGCTGGTGATGACCGGCCAAATGACCCGCGACGAAGCAATACAGAAAATGGGCGAAATCGCCTATCCGTCGCAGCGCGATCTTGACGCGGACAAAGCCTATTTCCTGAAGAAAATGGGCTGGAGCGAAGAGAAGTTCGAAGCCTATCTCAGCCGTCCCGAAGTGCGGCATGATGCATACCCTAGCGAATGGGCCTTTTTTGAACGGTTGCTGGGGCTGTACCGGAAGCTAGGGCTGAAAATTGGACGGGTTCGGGGGTAATCAATCCCACAACGCAGTCAGTTCCTCATATCTGGGGTAGGTGATCAGTACCGCTTTTTGCGGCCCTTGCCACACACACCACGCCCCTGCGGCTACCGCATCGGCACCGGCGTCGACGGCTTCGCGGATATGTTCGGTTTTGCCGATCCCGCCTGCGGCGATCAGTGGCACTTCGACCAGTTTGCTGGCTTCGCGGATCAGTTCCAAATTCATGCCGCTGCGCATCCCGTCATGATCGGCGGACATCAGCATGATTTCACCCGCGCCATGGGCGACGGCGGTCTGGATGGCCTGTTGCCAGCTGCGTTTGTCCTTCACACCATTACCGTTAAGCAATTGCGTGCCGCCAAAAAATCCGCCTTTCTTGACGTCGATGGAGGCAACGACGGCCTGCTCACCCGCACGGTCAGCGATGGCGCGCAAAATGCCGGGATTATCAACCGCAGCGCTGCGGATTGCGACTTTTTCGATGCCCAGAGAGAACAGCGTTTTTGCATCCTCGACTGACCTGATGCCGCCGCCCCAGCACAGCGGCATGAAACATTCGTCGGCCAGTTCCTCCGCCATCGCAAAATTGGGTGGACGGCCTTCGCGGGTCGCATCAATGTCGAGAACAATCAGTTCATCGACTTCTTTTTCGTTGAAGATTTTAACCGCATTGATCGGATCGCCGACATAGCTCGCCTTGCCAAATTGCGTGGTTTTGACGAGGCCTTCATTGCGCAGCAGCAAAGAGGGGATGACACGGTGGCGCAGCATGGCTCAGCTCAGCTTCATGAATTTGGTGAACAGCGCCATGCCGAAGCGGTGGCTTTTTTCCGGGTGGAATTGCGCGCCCATCACATTGTCGCGGCCGATCGAGGCGACCACCGGGCCACCATAATCCACGCGGGCATAAACGTCGGATTCATGGTCGCAATGCGCGCTATATTTGTGCACGAAATAATAGCGGAGTTCCTCTCCGCCCACATCGAACAAGGGTGACGCCTGCGTTGGCGTCGTCACCGACCAGCCGATATGCGGTATCTTTATCCGACTGCCATCCTGCGATTCGAGAATCTTCACATCGCCACCCATCAGGCCAAGACCGGGCTTCACGCCCTCTTCGCTGCCCCGGCAAAGCAATTGCATCCCCAGGCAAATGCCCATGACAATCTGCCCCCGCTCGCGCGCAGCCCTGATGATTTCAGCGTCCCATCCCTGTTGCCCCAGCAAGTCCATGCCATGGTCGAATGCCCCGACACCGGGCAGGATGATGTGAGAATAATCTTTGAGGCGCGAGGGTGTATCAACCAGATCAGCTTCGCCGCCGATATAGTCGATCATCCGTTTGACCGATTTCACATTGCCGAGTCCGGCAGCAACAATCGCGATGGTCACATTCGTCCTCCGGTAACGCGCTTCCTCTATCGCCGCTTGGCTTGCGTGACAACGCACATCTTTGGCGCAGATAGTGGCTGTAAATTCACGCCATGCTGCCCTAAGGCGATCCGCAAGTGTCGGCTAAGGCTGAAAATTGGAGCAACTGGATCAATGTGCGGAATTGCGGGCCTTTTGACTGGCGCGAACAATATGGCAGCCGACCAAAGGCAGACTGTTGTCCGCACCATGTGCGACGCCATCGCCCATCGCGGACCTGACGGATCCGGGATTTGGGACGATGCCGACAATGGCATCTGCTTCGGTCATTTGCGGCTGGCGATTATCGATCTTTCTAGCGCAGGCGCCCAGCCGATGGCGAGCGATGATGGCTCAGTCATTGTGACCTATAATGGCGAAATCTATCATTTTGCAGAGCTGCGCGCCGAGCTGGAGGCAGCAGGACGGCGCTTTCGCGGGCATTCGGATACCGAAGTGATCGCCAATGGGATCGCCCATTGGGGGATAGAGGGGCTGTGCAAGCGGATTGGCGGCATGTTTGCGATTGCGGTTTGGATACCTGCGGATCGGATGTTCTTTCTCGTCCGCGACCGGCTAGGCAAGAAACCTCTTTACTGGACCAAAATGGCGAATGGCGGCCTTGCCTTTGCCAGCGAACTGGCCGCTTTGCACTGCGTCCCCGGGCTGGACCGCAGCATAGATCGCAAAGCGGCTGCGAGCTTCCTACGCACCGGCCATGTGCCAGAGCCACTGTCGATCTACGAAAAGGTCAAAAAGGTCGGCGGGGGTGAAATTCTGGCCTTTGGTCCGGATCTCGAACTGCGTTCGACGACGCGTTATTGGTCAGTCGAAGCCTCGATTGCCGCTGCCCGTGACAAACCGCGCCTTGACACACTCGACAGCGCCGTTGCCGCCACCGAGATAGTACTCAACGATGCGGTCGCACAACGCATGATTGCCGACGTCCCTTATGGCGCATTCCTGTCAGGCGGGATCGATTCCTCGCTGGTGGTTGCATTGATGCAGCAACAGCTGCGCGAACCGGTGAAAACCTTCTCCATCGGATATGCCAACAGCTCGCTCGACGAATCCGAAGATGCGGAAATGGTGGCAAAGCATCTGGGCACGGACCACCGCACTTTCATCCTCAATGCCGAAGATGCGATCGACACCATCCACAATCTGCCGCGTCTGTATAGCGAGCCCTTTGCCGATCCGTCGCAAATCCCGACCTGCGTGATCTCGCGCATGGCCCGCGAGCATGTGACGCTGGTTTTGACTGGTGACGGCGGCGACGAAGTTTTTGCCGGCTATAACCGCCACATTGCCTCTGCAGGGCTGATGGCGAAACTCGATGCGTTGCCGGGCTTCGCGCAAGGCGCGCTGACCGGCACAATGCGCGCACTTTCGCCAGCCGCCTGGGACAAGCTATTCGATCTTGCCCCGGGCAATATCGGCCCGCGTCAGCCGGGAGAAAATGCACAAGCTGGCGGCGCTGCTGGGGCTGGAAGCGTGGGATCGGTACCGCCAATATACCAGCCAGTGGGACAGTTATGATGAAATCGGGACAGGAGAAGAACCGAGGAATCGGCGTTGATCCACGAAACCTTCCGCACCCTTGGCGACCCGGTTGAGCGGCTGCGCTATATGGATCTGATCACTTACCTTCCCGGTGATGTGCTGACCAAGGTCGACCGTGCGACAATGGCCTATGGGCTGGAAGCACGCGCACCTTTGCTCGATTACCGGCTGGTCGATCTTAGCTGGCAAATCCCTTCCCACGTCAATGTCAGCAACGGCAAGGGCAAGCAGGTGCTGCGCGCGATGTTGGAAAAACATGTTCCGCGCGCGCTGTTTGAACGACCAAAGAGCGGATTTGGCGTGCCGATTGGCGATTGGCTGCGCGGCCCTTGCGCGACTGGGCAGAGGAACTGCTTTCGCCCGCGGCGCTTGACGCATTGTGTCTGGTTAACACCAACAGACTGCGCGCCATCTGGCAGGCGCATCTGGCGGGGAAGGTCAACGCGCAATATGGCCTTTGGAATGTGCTGATGCTGCAGGCGTGGTTGCGCGAGCATGTTCAGACCGACACATTGGCCAAAGCCGCCTGAGCAGAGCCTCTCAAGCATTGCCTTATCAAAACTTTCCGATTAAGGCCCGCCGCCGTGCGGCCCTTACCAGTCAACCACAGGAAGCCGATCAACCACAGGAAATTCCCCATGAATGAGAAAATTGCAGTTATCGGCCTTGGCTATGTCGGCTTGCCGGTGGCAGTCGCGCTGGCGCGGAAATTTGATGGTGTGATCGGCTTTGACGTTTCCGAACGGCGGGTGGATTCGCTGAATTCCGGGACCGACTGGACTGGCGAGATTTCCGATGAAGACCTCGCAGCATCGACGCTGGCAATCACAGCAGATCCTGCAAAACTGGCAGAGGCCAGCTTCTGATCGTGACCGTGCCAACCCGATTGACGACGAAAACCGCCCTGACCTTTCTCCCATCCGTTCGGCCTGCGAGCTGATCGGCAAGCGCCTGCGCAAAGGTGCTATCGTGGTGTTTGAATCGACGGTCTATCCCGGCGTGACCGATGATATATGCGCACCATTGCTCGAAAGCTATTCGGGGCTGAAGCGCGGAACCGATTTCTGGCTGGGCTATAGCCCTGAACGGATCAATCCGGGCGACAAGATCCACCGGCTGGAAACAATCACCAAAATCGTGTCGGCTGAAGACGATACGTCGCTGGAGCGTGTCAAAGCGGTTTACGGCGCAATCATCGAAGCCGGCCTGCACATTGCCCCCACAATCAAGGTGGCAGAGGCTGCCAAGGTCATCGAAAACACCCAGCGCGATCTGAACATCGCGCTGATGAACGAGATTTCGCTGATTTTTGACCTGATGGGCATCCGCACCAGCGACGTTCTGGCGGCAGCGGGAACCAAGTGGAATTTCCTGAAATTCACCCCCGGGCTGGTGGGCGGCCACTGCATCGGCGTTGACCCCTATTATCTGACCAGCGCTGCTGAACGTCTTGGCTATCGCCCCGATGTCATCCTCGCCGGACGGCGGATCAATGATGGCATGGGTGCACATGTCGCGCGCAAGCTGATGAAGCTGTTGATCCAGCGCGGCGGCAATCCGTCAGCTGCCAAAGTCGGCATTTTCGGCCTGACCTTCAAGGAAGACGTGCCGGACCTGCGCAACAGCAAGGTACCCGACATTGTCGCCGAGCTGAAGGAATATGGCGTCGAAGCCTTGATCCACGATCCCCATGCCGACACTGCAGGCGCAGAGCATGAATATGGGCTATCGCTGTCTGACCTTTCAAAGCTGAGCGATCTGGACGGCGCGGTATTCGCCGTTCCTCACAAGGACTATCTGGACAATCTGGCCGACATCGTTGCGCGGGTAAAGCCCGATGGCGTGATAATCGACATCAAATCAGCGCTGTCCCCCGAACAGGTTGGCAGCGGCCAGACATATTGGTCTTTGTAGGTGATTAAAATTCCGTCCTATCATAGAGAGGAATTTATGTTCGCTCAACGACTGGTCAACAGTCGATAGTTAAATTGATTGCCGTCGTCTTCGTCCGAAACGGAAACAACGTGCACAAAGATTTCTGCGAAGTGCCGAACATCTGGATTTGTTCTATCGGAAAATCGTACACGCCTTTGCCACATGGAGGCTTTGCTTTGTTTCGCATGGTTGTCGCATATGCCCGATCCTTTTTAAGCGGCACTGACAACCAACCACAGTTGCCACAATATGTTGGCGCTAATATTGTTCCGAGGCAGCCTCGCACTACAATATTTGTGCATTTTCCGCACATGTAGTCCCAATCTCCAGGCACAATTTGTGGCGTTTGCCTCCTTTGAAAAGCATTCGCTTTTGAGATTGGCGTCAGCTTCCGGAATAACCGCCGCCTGTCCGTCGGTCCCTTAACTCCAACTATAACCCGATAAGCGGGAAAACCGTGGTCTCCAAAGAGTCTAACGATAACAGAGAGAAACTTTCTGTCGTTCGCTTCTATTGTTTCAACCCAGAGTCCATGTCGTTGATCGAATTTTCAATAGATCGATAGTAACCGCCTATGAGATGGTCTTTTGGAAACAGCTGATCATCAGCCAAGCTAAGTGCGGTGGGAATGATCAGATCGTATTCCGGATAGTGGCTTCTTGAAATGATCGAAAAACAGTGTGCCACTTTTAGCAGTAAACTTCCAAACGCATCAATGTCAAAAAATGCGGTAGGAACGTTAAGCCTAGTAGCGCCTAATCGTTCACGGATCTGATCAATGTTTTCCGGTGGTACATAACCAAAAACACGGAACTGATGTATCTCGCGGTCAAACACCTGCCGAGCTAGTAGCCTTGGTTCCTCCATTGCAGGCATTTGGACGACCACGGGAAACTCGCTAAGCGGCAAGCCGACTGCTAACCACTCCCGCCCAATTTTCGCGAATACATCTTGGGTTCGATTGGCTTGTTTTGCCGGTCGTTTTGAACCGATACCATTCTGGACTCTAAAAGCGTCGAACACTTGCCGTGCAATTGTTCTCTCAAATTTTGACGTTGACGCGGCGCAAGATCTGCAGCTGGACTGCTCAAGAATCAATTTTCCTCCCAGCGATTCCGGCACAACATGTTCATCAGTCAGCACCTCATCTACTTGGCGGAATTTGTCGTTACAGTAGATGCAGATATTATTACCGGACAAACGCAGAGGAATGGATGCGTCCAAAACATCCATTTATATGAACCGCTCCACCCGCTCCCCTTCCAGCCTATAGCGGCTGCCATCGCCCGGACACACTGCCTCGCCTTCGCCCGATAGCGGCAGGTCGAGCCGTTCGCCGAAAGCGCTCATCCAGCCGACCTGGCGGGCGGGAACGCCGACCATTAGTGCATAATCCGGTACATCGCGGTTGATGACAGCGCCTGCGCCGACAAAGGCGCCTGCGCCGACAGTGGAGCCACAAACAATGGTGCAGTTCGCGCCCAGTGTCGCGCCCCTGCGGATCAGCGTTTTGCGATACTCATCCTTGCGCGAAACAGCCGAACGCGGGTTGTACACATTGGTGAATACCATCGACGGGCCGCAGAAAACATCATCCTCCAGATGCACATCGTCATAGATGGAGACATTGTTCTGTACCTTCACATTGTCGCCAATGGTCACGCGGTTGCCGACATAGACATTCTGCCCGAACGAGCAGCCTTTGCCGATCACTGCACCAGCGCTGATATGCACCCAGTGCCAGACGCGCGTGCCTTCACCGATGACAGCGCCTTCATCGACAATCGCAGTCGGATGGACAGTCATGCCACCCTCACGCCATCGCAACAGCTGCCAGCGGGTGATAATCACCGCTGCGGCCCACGGTTTCCGCCTGCCGGATTTTGTAGACCAGTTCGATACTGGGCTGCGCGTCATCGAGCCCAAAGCCGCCATCGTTCAAAATGTGACGATAGCTGTCGGTATGCAAATCGGTAAAGCCGTCGGAAAATTCGATTTCCTCACCATCGATGGTGATGCTGCGATAGGTGCGCTGACCCTTTGCCTGCACATCGGCCGGCAAATGCTCGCTGTTGATCGACAGGAACCAGCGCACGTCGGCATTGCCATACTGGATAAGCCCACTCGCGCTGTCTTCGGCGCGGTGATTGACGCTCATTCCGGCAACGGGGCCGAAAATCCAGATCAGCATGTCGTAAAAATGGATGCCGATATTGGCAGCAATCCCGCCCGATTTTTTCTCGTCGCCCTTCCACGACTGAAAATACCAGGCGCCGCGGCTGGTGATATAGCTGAGGTCGACGACAAAGCGCTTGTCCGGGTCGGCCTTCAGGGCAGCGGCAACCTTCTCGCGCACGGCGATGATGCTCGAATGCAGTCGCAATTGCAGGATGGTGTTAACCTTCTGGCCGCTTTCCTTTTCGACATCACGCAGGCTGTCGACATTCCACGGATTGACCACCAGCGGCTTTTCGCAAATCGCATCGGCCCCCGCACGCAGGGCAAAGCGGATATGCGAATCGTGCAGATAATTGGGCGACATCACGCTTACATAATCGATGTGATGACCGTCGCGCTTGCGCAGGTCGATATAACGGTCGAACCGCTCAAATTCCGTGAAGAATTTGGCTTCGGGGAAATAGCTGTCGAGTATGCCGACTGTATCATTACCGTCGAGCGCGGCGACCAGCCGGTTGCCGGTGTCCTTGATGGCTTTCATGTGCCGGGGCGCGATATAGCCTGCCGCACCGATGAGCGCGAAATCCTTCATGCGTGTCTTTCTCTAGTCTAAATCCCCAAACGGCTGCGCAGCCGTCTGATCCCTGCCATTGGCGTATAGCGTTCGGAATACCAATCAAAAACGATCTTTTTGCCATCGTCCGAAACATTGAAGCTGTGCGGACCTTTGACGCCGGTAAAGCGCAAACCGCCCACTTGCCGTTCGGAATAGCGGTTCGCATCGAGAGTCTCGACCTCAAACACTGCAATGCCATCGCCATAATCGATTTCGAATGTCTGGCCGAGGCGATAGAGCTTTCCATCCGACACGATGAAATTCCCTGCCATCCGGCCGCCATTGGGGCTGATGCGAATGGGACTTTGCGGATGTTCGGTGAAATGGCCAAACAGAGAATCTGCTGACCACAGTCGCAAGATATTTGAACCGTCAACCTTGCGGTTGCCGAATAGCCAGAGCTTTCCACCGTGGCGCACAAAGGTGGGATCGGTTACGCCTGCTGCATTGTCCATGGCAAGGGCAACCGGTGTTCCCAGCCGCAGTCCGCTGCCTTCGCCTTCAATGGGATAGATCATTGGCGGCGACCAGTCGGCGATCTCGGGCACGCAATATGGCTTGCCCGCTTCTTCGACGACACAAGGGTAGCTGTGATGGCCAGTCGCGGAGTTCAATTTGCTGTAACCATGCGGCCCGATGTGCAACAGGGCACCGCGTCCACTATTGGCTTCCAGCGCCTCTACCAGCAAACCACCATCGGGTGCGAAAAAAGGATCGGCTAGAAATGTGTAACCGGATGGCGTTTTGGCGTTGTCCCAATTGCCAATAGGCGGAAACGGTCTGGCGGACGTCGCAAGAGCAAGCGCATCGCTCTCCACCGGCACCACTGCAACCCGCCAGTTTTTCTCCGCCAGCAAGCCATAAGCGAGGCGTTTCACCGCAGTCCAACCGGTGCGCAGGACATGTTGAACCACCGTCCAGTTGCTAGGCAGCCGGTAGTTCTTGCCTGTGCGGGCTTTGGGAACCGAACGCCCGGATAGCGCATTATCAATCGCGATGTTCAAAAGCAGCGGCGAATGGCGGAACGATTCCATCAGTGTGGCGCGCCAGCTGTGCCGGATGACCCGCGTTTCGGCAAAGGCCAGCACTTCGCCGGCATCCAGCTTGTTGGTTATGCTTTGGATCATCTGCCCCATCAGCGACGTGCCATTGGCCATTTCCCAGAACCCGGCCGGACGTCCGCGATAATGGTCTGGATCGCCATGATGATAGGACAGGATCGGCATTGAAACGCCTTCGGGTACACGCATCAGACCCATGCCGAATTTCAGCACGATATTGGCGCCGCTCGCGCTGATCGCCTGGGCTATGTCGGCTGGCAGCCGCTGCCAATTTCCTTCCCATTCGCTGTCAAAGCTGCGGATTTCCGCCAGACGGCCGTCAATGTCACCCAGTGGCACCTGACGGGTCAACGGATTGCGCACAGTCGCGAAGTTCAGCACATAATAGAGGAAATGCTTGGCATATTGGCGTTTCAGCCGGGTGTTGGTGCAGGCAAAAACGGTAATCCTGTCATTGGCAGGCAATGTTAAGAGCGCCCGGCGCTGCCATTCGTGGACAGTGTCGCCATCGGTAATCAGGATGAAATGCCGACCGCTCATATTGCCTCGATTTCCATAATGTCTATCATCGCCGCATTGACCCGTTCAACGGCATAAATTTCGCGCACCCGATCAAGCGACGCCTGCCCCATGCGTTCGCGCATTGCGCTGTCTTGTCCCAACCGCTCCATGGCGTCTGCTAACAGCTGCGCGTCGTGCGGCTGAACTAATAGTCCGTTGTGACCATCAACCGTCGTTTGCCTGCATCCCGGAACATCGTTGGTGATGATCGGCCGGCCCATCGCCATTGCCTCTAGCACAGTGCGCGGCGTGCCTTCGCGCCATGACGGCAACACATAAACCGAAGCAGCGGCAATTGCCGGCCGGACATCCGACAATGGCCCCAGATATTCGATCCCGCTGGCAATCAAGGCATCAAGTTCTGCCTGGCTGATTGCATCTGGACCTTCATCAAGCATCCCCGCTAACTGGAAGCGGCCACCGGGCAAACGCCCTTTTAACAATTTCACCGCATCGCCATATTCGGCCAGCCCCTTGGAGCGCAGCAGCCGTGCGATCAGAAGGAAAATTGGGGCGTCAGGGAGCGGAGCCGGACTGAAATGTGCGGTATCGACGCCTGATCCATTGACCATCGCGGTTTTGCTCGTGTCGGCCAGACAGCGATGCGCGATAAAATCCGCCATATCGTCGGGGTTCTGGAAGATGACCTTGTGATTGCAGGCTGTCGCAATGCGGTACAATTGTCGAGCGACGAATTGTGTAGCCTTGCGCCCTAATCCGTCACCTTCAATAAAGACATAGCCAAGCCCGGTCACCCAGCTATAGCTGCGCACGCCCGACACTTTGGCGGCAATGCTTCCCCAGATGTTGGGCTTTACCGTATAGCCCAGCACACAATCGGGGCGAATGCTGCTCATCAAGCGGCGCAGTGCGCGGAAATATCCAATGTCGCCGAGCAAACCTCTGCCTGTGCGCTGCAAAGGCAGGCTGTGCGCCTTCACCCCAATCGCCGCCAATTCATCGGCAATCTCTGCCGGAATATCAGGTGCGCTGGCATGCACCTCCAGTCCCTTTTCTACCATTGCGCGCAACAGTGGCCCGCGAAAATTGATCAGCGACGGGGCATAGGACCCGTTGACCAATATGCGCCTTGTGGGTGCAATGCATTTGGCAGATGGACTTCGCATGGTGCGCGCTGTTACAGGCGCGATCACAGGCTGTCAGCAGCAAACCGACGGAATCGACCAAAAGATGCTCAACTCCCCCTTTTCCCACTGGCCCAGCTTCACCGAGGAAGAACGCGATGCGGTCGCGCAGGTGCTGATGTCGAACCGGGTCAATTACTGGACCGGAGAGGAATGCCGCCAATTTGAAAAGGAATTTGCGCAATGGGTTGGTACATCACACGCCATTGCGCTTGCCAACGGCACGCTCGCACTGGACCTTGCCTTGAAGGGCCTTGGTATTGGCGCTGGTGACGAGGTCGTCGTTACTCCGCGCACATTTATTGCGTCTGCTTCCTGTGTAATCAACGCCGGGGCAACGCCCGTTTTTGCCGATGTTGATGCTGAAAGCGGCAATATCTCCCCTCAGACAGTTGCCGCAGTGCTCACCGAAAAAGCCGCGCGATCATTCCTGTCCATATTGGCGGCTGGCCTGCCGACATGGACGGTCTGATGGCGCTTGCAGCTGACCATCAACTGAAAGTGATAGAGGATTGCGCACAGGCTCATGGTGCCGCCGTAAACGGAAAGAGTGTCGGGGGTCTGGGTCATGCCGGTGCATGGTCCTTTTGTCAGGACAAGATCATGACCACCGGCGGCGAAGGTGGCATGGTGACCACCGATGACGAGGCGTTATGGTCCGCCATGTGGTCGTTCAAGGATCATGGCAAAAGCTGGGACGCCATCTACAACCGCAACCATCGCCCCGGCTTCCGCTGGGTGCATGAAAGCATTGGCACCAACTGGCGTATGCTGGAAATGCAGGCTGTGATCGGGCGCATCCAGCTGAAACGGATGGCAGAATGGACCGCACGCCGCACCGAAATTGCCGGTCGGATTGCAGAAGCTCTCGCGCCCTTTGGCGCGGCAGTTCGCGTGCCCGTGCCTGAATCCGGCTTCACCCACGCCTATTACCGGCAATATGCCTATGTCCGCCCCGATGGCTTACGCGCTGGCTGGGACCGCGACCGGATTGTTGCCGAAGCCAATGAAAAGGGCGTGCCTTTGCTCCACGGCACTTGTTCTGAAGTCTATCTGGAAAAGGCCTTTGACGGCACAGGCTATCGGCCGACCGAATCTTTGCCAGTGGCGCGCGAACTGGGAGAAACCAGCCTGATGTTCTTGGTTCACCCGACCCTGACGGACGAAGAAGTCGAAAAGACGTGCCGCGTGGCTGCGGAAGTGTTCAGCGACGCTTCGCGCTGATTGGTGCCGCCGGATTGCCTACCCAGGTTTCGCCTGGCGGGACATTCTTGGTCACCACCGCACCCATACCAACCGTTGCACCCGCGCCAATGGTCAGTCCCTGCCTTATGATCGCGCCTGAGCCGATATAGGCGCCATCACCGATGGTAACATTGCCATTGCAGCGCACGGCAGGGGCGAAGGTCACGAAATCACCGATCACGCAGTCATGTTCGACATAGCTGTACAGGTTGCAGTGGAAATGCCGCCCTATGCGAACATTGCTGGTCACAGTAGTATAGGGAGAGAACAGCGCACCTTCACCAATCTCGACATTGTCCATTTGAACGCAGTTGCCGTGCCGGACGGAAAAAAAGCCAAGGCCGACTGCTTCGCATTGAACCGCCAGCTTCATCCGGATCAGCCCGTTTGCGACTGCAATGCAGATATGCTTTCCTGCATCAGCGTCTGCGATAAAGCTATCAAATGACAGCACCTCGTGGCCGTTAATCGAAGCTCCACCGCAGTCATCGACGAAAACCAACCGATCATCCGCACCGATCTGTTCTCGAACAATGGGCAATACTCCGCGTCCGCAACCACCCGCTCCATAAACCCCGAACAGCGCCATCAGCCCTCGCCTTTCGACCCGGTGAATTTGGGCATCGGAACATCCTGCGATGCATTAATGCCTTCCCGCTTCACTATCGATGCTACTGTCATGAACAGGATTTTCAGATCAAGCAACATCGACTGGTTGTCGACATACCAGATGTCGAGCGCGAATTTTTCGTCCCAGCTGATCGCATTGCGGCCATTGACCTGCGACCAGCCGGTGATGCCGGGGCGCACGGCGTGGCGACGCATCTGCTGTTCGTTGTAGAGTGGTACATATTCCATCAACAATGGGCGCGGCCCCACAAGACTCATTTCACCGATCAAAACGTTCCACAGTTCCGGCAATTCATCGAGGCTGGAGGCGCGCAGGAACCGACCGAAGCGGGTGAGCCGTTCGCTGTCCGGCAGCAAAACTCCGCCGGTCCCGGTAGCATCAGTCATGGTTCGGAATTTGAGGATTTCGAACGGCTTTGTCCCCTGCCCCGGGCGTACTTGCCGGAACAGCACTGGTGAACCGAGGAAGACCCGCACCAGCAGCGCCAGCGCCAGCAAAAGCGGTGCTGCGACGATCAGGCCGGTCAGCGATACAAACAGGTCAAAGGCGCGCTTTGCCATTGTTTTAGTCAGACCGAATAATATTCGCGATACCACGCGACGAACCGCCGCACGCCTTCGCGCACATCGGTTTGTGGCCGAAACCCGGTAAGCCGTTGCAACAATGAGGCATCGGCCCAGGTTGCAGGAACATCTCCTTTTTGCATTTCCAGATAATTGCGGATGGCTGGCTTGCCGATTTCCTGCTCAATTGCTTCGACAAAATCGCTTAGCCGCACTTTATCGCTATTACCGATATTGACCACCCGGAATGGCGCGGCAGGCGATAGGCTATCTCCTTCGGGAATGGTGGCTGCACTTTCAGGACGTATTGGGACAGCGTCAACGAGCAGGCGGATACCGCGCACCAGATCTTCAACGTAGGTAAAGTCGCGCCACATATCACCATTGTTGTAAATTTCGATCGGCGTACCTTCGATGATACCCTTGGTGAATTTGAACAATGCCATGTCGGGTCGGCCATAGGGTCCATAAACGGTGAAGAAACGGAACATAGTAACGGGTAAATTCCACAGATGGGCGTAGCTATGGCCCATCATCTCATTCGCCTTCTTGGTGGCGGCATAGATGGTAAGCGGAGTGTCTGCCTTTTCGGTTTCCGTAAACGGCATTTCCTCATTTGCGCCATAAACCGACGAAGTCGATGCCATCAACAGATGCGACACGTCATGGGCTCGTGCACATTCCATGACATTGAAAGTGCCGGTGATGTTGGTGTCGATATAGGCTCTGGGATTTTCAAGGCTGTAGCGGACACCGGCTTGCGCTGCGAGGTGTACAACAGCTTCGGGCTTGGTGTCTTCAAACACTTCCGAGATTGCGCCAAAATCCTCGATGTTGACGATATGCGCCTTGAAATGGTTCGATTGTTGCAAAATCGCGTGCCGACTTTCTTTCAGCGATACGTCGTAATAGTCGGTCAGCGCATCAATCCCGACCACATCGAAACCCTCAGCCAGCAACAGCTGGCAAAGATGGAAGCCAATAAAGCCAGCCGAACCCGTAACGATAATCCTGCGCAAAATGGAACCTTCCTCAAATGTTACTTCACTGCCACTCCCTGAACAGGATGTTCGTGAGGATTACGGCAGGTACTTAGTTCAACCGCCCTGATCCATTGCCGTCAGGTTCCCGCCATCCGACCTGCGTGACCGCTTTGATCGTAGTCCTCAACGTGTCAGCGTCATTTGCTGCCATTGCCGAGGCTAATGCGCCGAGTATCGTTTCAAGTTCGCACCATTCAAGGAAATCCTCATTGGCTTTCATGATCCGACTGTGCGCTGTTGGTTCAGGATTGTCGCCGATCAGCAATTCCTCGTACAATTTTTCACCGTCGCGCAAGCCTGTCACTTCGACTGCAACGTCACCTTCGGGATTAGTGTCGTCGCGCACCGACAGGCCCGACAGTTCAATCATGGTGCGAGCGAGCTCAATGATTTTCACCGGCTCGCCCATGTCGAGTACGAAAACCTCTCCGCCCCTTGCCATAGTCCCAGCCTGAATCACCAGCTGCGCGGCTTCGGGAATGGTCATGAAATAGCGGGTGATTTCTTCATGCGTGACCGTGACCGGGCCACCTTGTTTGATCTGCTGGCGAAACAAGGGCACGACTGACCCGCTCGAGCCAAGCACATTGCCAAAGCGCACCATCGAGAAACGCGTAGCCGGATTTTCGAGCGCAAAGGCCTGCAAAATCAATTCAGCCAGCCGCTTGCTGGCCCCCATGATATTGGTCGGCCGCACCGCCTTGTCCGTACTGATCAATACAAAATCGGTTACTTTGTGCTTTCTTGCGCTTTTTGCGAGAGCAAGTGTACCGAACACATTGTTCCTTATGCCTTCGATGGCATTATGCTCTACAAGCGGGACATGTTTATAAGCCGCTGCGTGAAAGATGGTGTCAGGCCGCCATTCGCCAACCAGAGCTTCTAACGACTGTTCATTTAGCACAGAAGTGAGCAATGGCACGATATTAGTCGTGATCCCGTCCTCAAGATTTTTCTGAGCCAATTCCTGATGGATGGTATAGAGATTATATTCGCTTCGCTCCAGCAACAGCAAATTTTTGGGGTTTTCGCGCAGTATCTGCCGACACAGCTCGGAACCTATCGAGCCGCCAGCTCCGCTGACCAATACTGTCTGCTCAAAAAGATTCTGTGCCAAAAGCGCGGGATCAGGCGCGACCGGATCGCGTCCAAGCAACTCTTCGATCTCAAGCTCGCGCAAGTCATTTACCGTGACCCGACCGTGCGCAAGATCAGTCATGCCAGGAAGAGTGCGGATGCTTGCATGACTGCCACGCATGCTGTCGATAATCTCGTTTCGCCGTTGACGAGATGCTGACGGTATAGCGAGTAGCAAGATTGCAATGTCGAAGCTTTCAATCAACCCCAGCAGGTCGGTCGAGGGATAGATTGTTTTGCCGTTCAGAACACTGGCATGAAGCGAGATGTCATCGTCGACAAAACCCACCACATTCATATCTTCGCTGTTTGCCAGACCTGCCGCCAATTGTCGGCCCGCAGACCCTGCGCCATAGATCAACACACGTTTGCGTTGCGACAGTCGCAAAAGGCTTTGATAGCCCCCGCCCAGCCAGAATCGTGCTGTGACCCTACTCGCACCGATTGCAAGAAAGAGCAGGATAGGCTGGATTATTCCTATGGTACGCGGAACGCCATCGAAACCGATTACCGTAAAGATTGCAGCGTAGATGAAGCCAAAAATAGCGCACGCTTTTACGACGCTGAACAAAGCGCCCCAGCCAACATAACGAAAAATCGCACGGTACAAGCCAAATCTTACAAAAAGCGGAATCGCCAAAACGACAGGTAATCCATAAGACCAAAGCTGATTACCGGTCGGCGGAGTCCAATCGCCCAGCCGCAACCAATAGGCAATCGCCACCGTCATCAGACAGAGGGCTGTATCTATGGCCAGCGCAAACGCCCGCTTTGCGGGCCGCGACAACCCCAGAATTTTCTCGGAAGGTCCCTGTAACATGCGTTGCGCGCTCTAGTGTGAATCAGCTGTCAGTGCAATTTTTCTGTTCGCAGAGAAACTGCTTGTACGGGCCACTATTTTTCCGCGTGTTTGGACGGCTACCCCTTGGTCAACAAAGCTAACGTCTACCCGACTTGGGCAGCAGCGTAAGATCCGGATCGTTGACTGGTCAGGATCAGCCAACCGTTGGCCGATCGATCATGGCAATGAGCGCATCTGCGCTGCTGCGCAGCGCTTTTTCTTCAGTTCTGCCTATTGAAGGAAAGGATATATAATTTACTTCCGATGAAATATCGCGAATGGTAAGCCTGTTCGCTGCAAAGCTTGGCAAGGCTGCCAGCCACTTAGGCCTAAAAAGATTTTTTTTCAGTAACAAGAAGCGTCTTATCGGCGATGTCTGTTGGAACTTGCCATCGAGTATGATGATATGTTCCAGTGGCACAGAACCGCCGAAGCCGTTAACGATGGGCTCGACAATAATTTTGCCACGTCGGTCGAATGGCACATCCCTTTTCTCACCATCGAAAAACCAACCTGCAATTTCAGGAAAAAGCCGTATGCCGGGCCGCCCTGCGATTATCTGAAAAGTGTCGTCGCTCTTGCTGCGGGTAACCACCGTTAAATCATCCGAAATAAATTGCGCACCTTGCGCAACTAGCGCTGCGGTCAACGAGGACTTGCCGGCACCGCTTTCGCCACAGATCATGATACCGCGCCCGCTTATGCTTACCGCCGATGCATGAATGGGTACCAATCCCCGCCATGCAAGCAACAATGCCGTCACTGTACTGTAAAAGGGCCATGGTAAAGTCCCAGTCCAGCTTGGACCTGCGCGATATTCGATCAGATTGCCATCGAACATGTCGAAAGTGGCAATGTCCTCCCAGCCAAACCGGATGCCGTCTGAATAGACCAACCCGCGGTTTATCTTGTCAACAATTAGACGTGGGCGCAGCCGTTCGACAGACCGCACTATGACATTACACTGGACCTCTCCCCGACGGCGGGAGCGAAATGTTCCAGATCAATATCCGAAAGCCAGTGAAGGCCGAAAGCTCGCGCGCGATAAGAACTGCGCGCAATATTCATGCCACCGGCTGGATTAGCCTCTTAGCCTGAAAATCGGCCAGCACACGCTCAACTGCGGTCGAACATTGTTCCGCAGAAATTTCATAGCGTTCAATCAGGACTTCAACGATATTCTCCGCATTGGACGGCTGCTCCAAAGCATTCCAGATGTCCGTTGCTGTCTTGTTGAGCGAGACATATGTGCCCCCCTCAAAATCCAGCATAACAAAAGCATCATCAATTTGGGTGCCGACCCAATGGTCGCTGCGTTGCCACATGGTCGCGCTCATTATTCAAACTACTCCGATATCGGTTGCAACTATCGAAGTGATATGCTGCTGCGACCCGGCAATATCACCCGACTTAACAGGGATTCGGTATATCGGCAAAGTGCGGCAATGCAATATGCATTGCGGCAAAAGCGTCATTTCCTGTCCCAAAATGGCAGGTATTTTCGGACGATGGCGGTTACGCAGAAATGCTTCAATGGCATCACCCCCACGTAGCCTTTCTGGCTCGGCTGAATCCATGCCCACGCAAGGATAGAGGACGAAAAGCGCATTCAAATGCGCCGTTTCGAGCCGTGATTGTGGCATAATCGCAATTTCTGAACGCGTATCGACGTTGCGATCGGCGAGAAAAAGCGAACCCGAAATCCCAGAAACAACCGCTGCACCATTTTGCTGGGTCAACCAAAGAGTATCGTCCCCTACTATCTGCCCGCCTGCCTGAATCAAGCGGTATGCCAGGGTAGATTTGCCAATGCCGGAAGGGCCGGCAATTGCTATCGCTCCAGTTCTGCCGGCGGGTATTATACCGGCTGCATGAAGCACAATGCCACCGCGCATCCACATAAGCATCGGTAGCGCGGTCGCAACCAACAATTGGCTTATGCGTTGCATTTCGGAGCCTGCATATGGTTCAACAATCAGTTCACGAGGAGACCTCGCCAGATAGCGAGCTATCCCTGCCGCATCGAAAAGCAGTCCGCTATCGCTTCGGCTATAGGGTCCCTTCACAACGTTTGACGTGTTTGTTGTAACCTTTCCTAAGGCAATGCTGATTTCAGGGTTAGCAAGAGCCCGCTCGCAAGCAATTCCACCCAGAACGTCCAGCTCCGAGGTAATGTTCATGTTGTAAGCGCGATAGCCTGAAACTTTGGTCATAACACTTACCCTTCTACGCGTTGGAGCAACGCTGTCGAGTGCGCCAAAGCAACCACTTTCGAAATATCCGGATTGCCGCTACACAAAGCTATGTGCGTTCTAAGGGACAGAGTTCGAAAGGGAAAAAGGGGCATCCACTTCCTCCTATTGGGTGCGGAGTTGTGCGTTCAGCTTGGCAAAGCCGCTTGGACTGTCCGCTTTGTTCCATTCAAAGATTATGGCCGCCAACTTAAAGATATTGCCGACAGTAACCCGCCACCACTGCAACTGGCGCGCGACATACGCCGGATAGTCAATCTGGTTTCGCCAATATTGCCCGAACGGTCCAATTGCCTGATATGCGGAATCGCGGCAAAAAGGATGTTTGCCCGTCGAGGCTATGGTTCAGAATTGTCGTTTGGCGTCGATCCAGCTGCCACACCAATGGTCGCGCATGCTTGGCTAGTCGCTGCCTCTATTGTGGTCACAGGCAAGTCCGGACGCGCAAAATTTTCTGAAGTGGTTCGCTTGTAGCAAAAAAGCCGGAGCATTTGGTTAGCCCAAACCAGCGCTGTTCAGCGCGACACAATGCGTCCATCGGCAAGTGTTATGATCTGGTCGGCGACTTCACGAATGGATGACTGGTGACCAATCAGCACGATTGTCAATTTTCCACGCAGTTCTGCTAAGACTCGACGAATTGCGGCTTCATTTTCGGGATCAAGCGCACTGGTAGCTTCATCCAGGATGAGCAACGCCGGACGGCGCAGCAAAGCTCGCGCCAGCGTAATGCGTTGCCGTTCTCCGCCCGACAGGCGCATGCCTCCATCCCCCACAATGGAGTCCAAACCACCTGGACTTGCCAACACAAAGTCGGCGGACGCCGCTTTCAATGCTTCGATCAGTTCCGCTTCGCTGGCATTGGCTTTCCCCCACAGCAAATTGGCTCGGATACTATCGTGGAACAGGGTCGGGAATTGTTCAACATACGCCACTTGCCGCCGCCAGTTTCGGCGGTTTTCGCCTGAGAGCAAAATGCCGTCTATTCGAAGGGTGCCTGCATCAGGTTTAAGCAAACCCATCAGGAGATCAGCCAATGTGCTCTTACCTGCGCCGGATTCGCCACTTATTGCTGTGGTTGTGTTAGCCGGTATCAGGATTGAAACGTCTTGTCGCGCCGCCCTTTTACGCGCGGGATAGCGAACGGAAACGTCCGACAATTCGATGGCATTTCGCAAATGGACATCATTCGCGGTTGCTGCCGGCTCCGAATTGCCCTGCGCTTCGTCGATCATGCTTCGAACATCGTCAAGCGCCGACATGGCATGCAGAATGTGGTTCCACCCCTGCTGAATCATCGCAAGCATCGGTGCAAGGCGGACAAAAACGAGAAGTAAAGGCAGCAGCACCGCAACAGGCATTCCCCACAATATAATCCCTGTGTAGGCAAGCGCTGCTAGCAATAGAGCGGCTCCGATTTGGATGAATGCAGAGGCTTTGGCGGTGTCGCGAGAGTAGGCCAATTTGGTTTGGCGAACTGCACCTATCGCTTCGGCAAAGCCGGCATCGAGCTTATGTTCATTCGCAAAGATCTTTGCGAGCCGAATGGAAGACAAACCCTGCTGGACATGCCGGTGCAATTCCCTATTCGCCTGCGTTAGTCCTGCGCCAAACGCCGTCGCGCGCTTCCTGAATCCAGCCAATGCCATCAGCGCGGTTCCACCCAGAACCAACGCCAGCAAAGTTGTTGGCCAGGACAGGTAGAATGCCGCGATTATATAGGCGGTGATCATCAACAGATTGGCTGCCAATCCGACCAATTGGTCAAAACCCACGCCCACAGTCGCTATGTTGGTCAGCAGAGTTGCGTTCTGATCTCCGGCATGCTGCCCAGAAAGCCAGCGCCATTCAGCACCTAGCAGGGCCGCATAGCAGCGCCTGCGCAGTTTATCGACCAAACCATGCTGCAATCGCAGTCGTATTTGCCCAAGTGCAAACATAAGCAGAGTGCGAAATGCAATCAGGGTCACGAACAAGGCCAGCAACAGCCCCAGATTATCCTGCACTCCCATTTTTTCGAGCAAGCCATCAGCAATGCTGCCGAAACTCCCCATGTTCATGGCACCCAAAAGTGGAACCAGCATCACAATGCCAATGCCATCGGTTAATGCGCTTATCGACATCAGCAGGATCAGTCCCGACAATTGCCCTACCGATATCCCACGCAACATTTCGCGAATAGCTCCAGCGGGTGGCGGCGAAAAAGATGAGTCTTGGTTCAATTTTGACCGTATCCCTCCTCATAAATAGTGGCATGAGGCTTTGGTGAATAGGACGGTCTAATGGCAAAAATTGCGCAATGACACATTTTTGACAACATATTGATGTCTCAGCGTTTCGATTTATGTGTTCACGGCCTAATTAGGTATGGGCTGGATTGAATGGGTGTCATGAATCCCCGGCCCCTATTCCAAACTGCGAACAGACGCAGACCCGGCTTGGCTGTTACAGGAATGGCCGCCTATCGGCCTTTGTCGTTGGAATTGCCTTCGTAGATCCAGTCGCGCACGCTGATTGCGCGTTCGACCTCTGGCGCCAGCTTCAAATTGCTGTTGCCGCCCCGCACGCGCCTGACCTGATGGAGCAACCACCGCGGGTAATTTAGAACAGACCACCGACTTGCGGAATTTTCCCCGGAGAAATTGGCCAATATATGCAATGGCGGAAAAGCTCTGCGAAAAAAAATAAGAGTTTTTCCAGTCCAGCCTGGTGCTACAGCAATCTCTGCCCCTACCGCGATCAGCCCGCGCTCCGTAAAATCCTGCAATGACAACAGTGCCGCCGCTTCGATTTGCTCCGTAGAAGGGCAAGCTGCTCCAGCAATCGACGCACGCCATGAATTGGAATTGTGATAATAGGACGCGAGTTCAAGTATCAACAGGCATCCCCTTTCCCATTCACCGACCTTGGCCATCGTCCAGAATTTGGCCCAATCAATCGGCGCTGTTTGCATCAACAGCGCAACGTCTGAAAATGTCAGCGGGCCGCTGTTCAACTGATGATCATAAGCGGCATGGACGATCAAGTGCAGCATAGTGTCGGTCGACGACAGATAGGGCACGCCACCACGAAATTCCCGGCGAGCCAGAATCATCGGCACATTTTCGATTGTATCGGCATCGGGCTGCCTTCGGGGCGTGTCTATCAGACGGGTGTGGACTTCCAGCGCAATCCCGGTTTCAGTGCAACGCATCGTTGGAAGGTGCTTTGCCTTTCCAATGCGTCCCCGAGCGGCATTGAATATTGCTCCAGCCGGGCGAATCCAGCATTTTCCAGCATCGTGTAAACTGTCGATGCGGCCTCAGGCATTACCAGAATGTCAATGTCGCGCAGCGGTCGTTCAGCTGGGGTCGCATAGGTATATTGCGCTAACCAAGCACCCTTCAAAGCCGCGTACGGAATAGATGCTTCATTTAAAAGGCGGTCTAGTTTTGACAATACCCTTCGAAAGGCAAGATAGCGCATAGAAGCGCGGCGAAAACTGCTTGCCCACTCTGCGACTATTTCGGCCGGAACTGAGTCTTGCAAACCCCGACTTCGGATCCGCTGGTGCAACAAGGGCTTGAGCCTGTGCTGCTGCGCCATCGTGCTAACAAGCAGCCAGTCAGCTTCATCAAGCGCAGCAAGCCGGTCAGGCTCAACTGAACGTGTGGTTGACAACAGGTCGAGCAGCAAGTGCTTGAGAACAATGCTCCCGTCGACGTCAGTCAAAACATGCCTCTCAAATTGGACGCAAATCAAATGCAACGCAGATTCGTTTTTCGCCCGATCCGTGTGGATATGTACGGTGATAGGCGTGCGACGGAAAAGTCATCAACATGCCCGACTGCGGTCGCACGAGATGTTCGCCATATTTTGCGCTGACATCTGCTCCAACAAGATCATCGGGCAATCCAAAAGCAAGGCATCCATCGCGATTGGTCCCATTTGCGATCGATTCCGGTACTTGGACATAATAAACACCACTTAACCAGCCGAACTGGTGGACATGCCAAGTTTCAAATCCTGTGCTTTCGGTAATGACGCACCAGTTGCGCAGAAATGCACTGTCAGGTTGGGCCTCCGCCCAAGGATGACCGCTGCTGCTGACGGCTGCGATATGTTTGCCAAGCTTTTCGATAATCCCTGATATAAGCGCCTTGAAAAGCGGCGTATCGGGTCGCGCGGGATTTTCCACCCGCCAAGTCAACTCGGATGCGCTGCCGTAGCGTTCATATCGCATTCCAGGATGCGCCAAAAGTTCTTCGGCCAATGCGGCATTGAACTGTTCGATATTATCCCAGCCCGGAGGCGGAGGTAATTGTTCTTTCCGATGCAACTGTTTGAACCCATCTATTCGATGCGCCGTGGCGATGTCACCGGCTTGCGCATATGCGAGCACACGTGCACCAAATAATCTTGCATGGCCGGTTCCTTGTGTGAGCAAATCATCGGTCAATTTGAGCAGATTATCAGTTTGGCCGCGCTCCAGTGCAATCGCTGCAAGCCGTTTGCATGCATCCTTATTATGTGGATCGAGCAATAGCGCCAAAGCAAGGCTAGCCTTTGCACCATCAATATCGCCCAGTCGTTTTTCGCACTTCCCTCGTGCAGCCAGCGCCGCAGCGCGCTCGGCATCACTTTCAGCAAGAGCCAAGGCGCGTTCCGCTGCGTCACGGGAGCGTCTGTTATCAATCGCTTGCTCGCGCGAGAGATAAGCTTGCGCCAGCAGCATCTCTTCGCGGTAATCAAGACCCTCAGCATCCTCAAGGATTGCTATTGCTTCATCGAACCGATCGTCCAGCAGCAGCATTTTCGCCAGTTGGCGACGAAAAACTCTGGACGGTGATTTTGTATAGGCGACGCGGAGCAGATCCAGCTCTTGCGCAACTGTCAGCGTTTTTTCGCTCTCGGTTTCAATTTTCATGGTCGTTGAAAACATCATTTACGTCCGTTGACGAGGAGATCCTTAGGTCACACTTCCTAGCATTCCGGGTTCAAATGGCAATGATGTCCGCAGGCGGCCCTCCCAGTTCAATTTCCGAAAGTCGGCTGAGGCTGCGGTCGAACACCACCACAGCGCCTGGCAGCGCGTCGCGATTTTGGCGCGGACCAAAGCCTGACACCCCTACACACAAGGAAGTGGCCGATATTGCCAACCCACGAGTCATCCGGTGGGCATCGACCTTCACGCGGCGACCTTCGGATGTCATGATCTCGCCGGTCATGGAGGCCGAATGCCACAATACACCGTATTCATCCTCTAGAATGTCGTGGCAGCAATGGCCTTCCAGGGGAACGCGTTCGACAATATTCCATCCGGAATCAAGCCAGGCCAGTTCGCTGCACTTTTCTGGAATAGCCTTGCCGTTGTGAAGTAAGATTGCAATTTTTTCGCCAATCTGTGCAATGGAATTGATATGCAGATAGGCTCCACTCCGGTCGGTTGCGGGAGCAATGGCGAAGGGTGTCTTGGTATCGACCGCCCCGCCATAAAGTGTAAAGCGCAATATTGCCTGATTTGCGGTGTCAACTAGGCATAGTCTCTCGTCGATAACTTTTAGCTGGTGGCAATTGGCATCAAGGTGCTTTGCCAGCACCGCCGGATTGACCAGCCTCCCATCCATAAGTTGCAATCTGACTATCCGGCCATTTGTGCGGGAACGATCACGCAGCGAACAGTTTTCGAACAGAAACAGTTCATCGCCATGTCGGCAAATCCCGAAAAACCAACCATGCAATAACAACTTGGCTAAGCCGTGCCCGACCGCGAACAGACCCTTGTGTGTTGCGACTAGCCACTCGTGACCAGATATTTCGGGATCGACGATCCTGACCTTATCATTTTCATAACAGTCAAGGGCGATTGCCATCCGGATTGCACGCCGCGCATCAACGTCAAATGGATTGGCCATACGCCGCGTTTAGTGGGCAAAAGTACGCGGTCAAATAGAAAAGCTTCCGTCTCCGCGCGGTCAATGCCATGCCCAGCTTATGAAAGACCGCATTTCCGCTCAACCGCGTGCAAGCGGAATTTACGGGATATTCAATCTGGATGGAGCGCCGATCAAGGCTTCCGATGCTGAGTGGTTTGGACAATATTCCGATAGCGAAATTCGATCATGGCTGGCCTCTGGGCATGACGCGCATTTTTCTCATGCAGTATCGTTTCATGATGGACCAGCGGGATTTACGGTTCTGGTGGGTGAGATTGAGGAAGCCGATGACTTGGCTTTGGAGCTTGGCGTCCGGCGGAGTTCACCAGCAGCATATCTAGCCCAGACGGCTTTTGATCGATTTGGCAGCAATCTGCCCGCAATATTGATTGGAGAATGGTCGCTGCTGCATCGCGCTGTGGACGGAAGCGTGACATTGATGATTTCTGCGGCGCAGCGTGATCGGCTTTTCTATGCAAAAGTCGGAAAGCGATTGGCTGTTGCTCCCAATCTATTCGTTCTGGGTAAAATTGGTTGGGTCGACAATGCGATCGAAGAGGCGGGTTTGCTATTTCCACTTGGGCGTGCAAAGTTGCGCAAAGAGACCGGCGACAGGACCATGTTCAAGGCCGTTCGCCAGCTGGAATCTGGTTCAACAGTCACTATATACCCAGACGGTCGAATAGTCCGGCGAATCGCGCAGACGTTGATTGAACAGCCACGCTGGACGGGCAATTTCTCTGATGCCGTCGTCGAAACCGAATTGTTGCTCCGCCGTATCATGCGCACGCGGATAGAACGCAGTGGCTGTGTCGTATCGCTGCTCAGCGGAGGACTCGATTCCTCTCTATTGGCATGGCTTTGCGCCGAAGAGCACGGGTCAACGTGCAGAACGATGGCAATGACTTCTGTTGCCCCAGACGGCAGTGAGATTGCCGACGAATCGCATTTTGCCGACTTGGTGGCGAATCATCTTGGGCTGGCTAGTCATCATGTTTTTCCAGCGTTTGAAGCCAATATTTATCGTCCAACGGAAGCGATTTTCGTCGGATGCAACGGACCTATGCAATCGAACCGGCACTGTCTGACTGAAGCATTTCAAATTGCAGCCAAACAAGCTGGCGCGAGCCTGCTGGTCAACGGCACCTATGGTGAAATGAGCCTCACCGCACGGCTTCCTGCATCCAACCCATTTCAAAGGCTGCGTACAATCGCCGCGCGCCTCAAACATACAGTCTACCCGCGCCATGTTGCTACATCCGAAGCAAGTGCTTTTCACGTCCGCCTTGCTCCGCATCGGATAGCGAACCTGCCTGAGCCTGTTCGTTCTGCGCTGTCATGTCCGGCCGGATCAGTTCGGAAGTCCTCGAGTACGGAATTGCTGGGCTATATTTCCGGCGTTGAAAAAGCCTTGAGGCTTCCAAATGAATTCCGCGCTGGCGCGGTGCGTATGGACTATCCCTACCGCGATATCCGGTTGCTACGCTTGTTTGCCGGCTTTCCGTTGCAGATGTTGGTTGAGGGAAACGCCGACAGAGGCATTGCCCGGCAAATGCTGGCTCGGCGGATTCCCGACTCAATTCGTCTCCGACGTCGGGGAATGCCTGCTTCACCCGATCACATGGCGCGCTTGCAACGGCAGGCGGGGGAAGCGCGTCAGCGCATCCCGCACTTCCGAAAGGCCGAAGTGGGTGACTGGTTAGACATCGACTGGCTCGATACGGCGCTTGCAAATGTCGCTGCGAGGGGTGCGTTGAGCTTTCATGAAGCCAATGAAGTACAGTTCACTGCAATGACAGCAGAGTTTCTGTTGTGGTGGCGCCTGCAAAGCTGAATTCAGATCGGACAAAGGTCGAATGCGATGCACATCCGCCGCGCGTTCATGCCGTGCGGATAGGTTCGGTGATAGGCATGAGACGGAAACAAAGTCAGCAATCCCGGCTTCGGTCGAACCAGTCGTTCGCCGAACGCCTCTGCTGCTGCTTCGCCGATCAGACCGTTGGGCAAGCCAAAGGCGAGGCATCCTGCTTTGTCGTGGGTATCCGCCAAACCATCAGGAACCTCGACATAATAGCCACCACTCATCCACCCATCGGGATGCATGTGCCACCGTTCATACCCATCGCTTTCGGTCATAACGCACCAACTGCGCAATTCCGCCTTCGCTGGCCTTGCAGCGAGCCAGCAATGATCGCCTACGGCAATTTGACCGGCATGTTTTTGAGCTATCTCGGCAATTTGTTTAAGCAATGCCTGCACAGCAGAGCTTTCGTCGGTGGCGGGATGATCTACGCGCCATGCTTTGGCAGATGACGTCCCATAACGTTCAAAGCGCAAATCTCGGTTGCTTGTGATTTCTCTGGAAAGATCGGCGTTGAATTCATCGAGGCTTGTCCAGCCCGAAGGAGGTTTGACCGTGGTTTCCAAGATGAAAGTTGAGGCATTGAGTAAAGCCTGTGCGGCTTCAGTTTTGCCAAGAGCGGCCAATGCCAGCATGCGCGCGCCCCAAAGTCGCGAATGACCAACGCCACGCTGCTGCAGTTCATCGGTCAGCGCAATGACGCGATCGGGTTGATGTTGACGGAGCCATTCAAGCGCAAGACGTTTAAATGAACTTACGTTGCCGGAATTGAGCGAAAGTGCTTGCTTAAGCAGTTTGATTGCAGCGTCTCTCTCTCCAATTCGCAATTTGACCTTTGCCAGTTCGGTCTGGCTCTGTGCGAGGTCGGAATCCGTTTGTGCCACAGCAAGGGCGCTTTCAGCAATATTTTGCGCCATAAGGTCGGTTTCACGTGAGTTTTGAGCAAAAAGTGCCTTAATCAATGCAAAATACGCGTCCACGCGGGGACGATCGCCAAAACCGTCGGTCAGCAAGTCGATAGTTTCGCCATGGGCATCGATCTTGTTTAAAAGCCGGGCGAGGCGAAGTTTGATCGCCGAAGATTGCGGGTTACGGATTAAGGCGTCTTGCAACAGGGTCCGCTCAGCCAGCGTCGACAACATTTTTGGAGGCTCAATGGAGATTTTCAAAGGCTCGGCCATATATCCATGATTTTACACAGCAGGCAGACTGGGTCCACGGAAAAGCACAGTTAATTGCAAGCAACGCATTTTTGGGCATGTGAGGCATTAAAAATTGCTCGACGAATTAGGTCCTGACTCTAAACATTATCCTATTGCTCATTTTACAAAGAGTTGCTATTTTTGAGTGCGAAAAATGAAGGGAAACGACATGATTGATTCTGGTAAACGCGAATTTTGGATCGAACCTGAAGTGCGTGAGCTGTCTGTGCAAGAAACCAATGCGCAGCCTGGTGGCGGCGCTGACGTAGGCGGAAATCCCTTCCCCGATTGCCAGGCTTCGTAATTTTGATCTTCTGAAGTTCTGGCTGCGTGCTAGGATTTGAGGGCGATTGAATTAAGCTGGCGCTGATGACTTTATAGGCGTCAGCGCCTTTACGTGTGCGGTTGGTTTAGTTGACAAGGCGAGGGTGCCCGGGATTTGTTTTTCCGATTCGCAATTACGCCCTTAAGAAGCGATTATGGGCAAAGCAGCTGACCGTTTTTTTACAATTGGAAAAACCGGCACCAATATTGTCGGTAATCCACAATTAGCGGCCGATAGCTTTGCGAGCAAACGCGCGCTGCTGTGTCGCGCAAGCATCGATCCCGATCTGCTGGACCAATTGGCCACTGCCGCCAGTGCCGTCCAATTTGTTTCGAACCCTGTCGAGAAGCTAGGACATCGCTGGATAGAGCAGCCTTCACGCGTGGGGCAGCCATTGAGCTTGCTCTCAATCGGCCCATTTTGCACAAGTGGCTCCAGTCCGTAACGGCTTGCTGCGCCAACGGCCGCATAGAGGGGCGCCTTGTCGAAACGCGACCCGGCGGTGTCGATCATCTCGATTGGCATGATGATCAGATACCCAATGCGCAATTTGGCGTGTCGCTACATCTAAGACAATGTCATTATGAGGGTGGCGCATTTGAGCTGCGCGATGTCGCCACCAAAAACCGGCTATTTCGCCATGCGAATGCCACAGCTGGTGATCTGGTAATTTTTGAAGTGAGCCCCCGGTCCCAGCATCGTGTGATGCGGTTGCTATCTGGACAAGCAAGGCAGGTTTTCACTGGATGGTTCATTGCAGCTCTTGACTAGTCAGTGAACTCGTTTATAGAAACGCTGCGGCGTCAAAATGGCAAAGATACCGGAGCGAAATATCTGCAGCCGATAGTCATTCTACCGGCAAGAGTATTTCGCTTCGATGTCTAAGACATTTTGGCGTCCTTCGGATTTGACCCATTTTGCCCAGAGCTTCGTTGGCAAATCTAGACATAGAACCACTATGCCTGCGGCCTGCCGCCTTGCACCGAGCAAAATGGCCGCAAACCTCAGCCGTTTCCATTTACTGAGTTCGCAGCGTAGCTCAGACACGGTTTTGCGTTCGCTCGCCGCCGCTTTAACATTGCAGCCCAGTTCTTCCTGCTTCCGTGCAATGGTTGTTGGGGAGTGTTGCTACCGGCATCGCGGTGCTGGCGGTTGCCTTTGTGGGATTTGGCTTGCTGGGTGAGCGGCTGAATTGGCGAACGGGAGCAGTGGTGGTGATGGGTGTGTTCATCCTGTTCGGCGCGCCCATGATCGCGCAGAAGCTGATGTTACTGGCGCGGGATGGAGAGGCATCCGCTTCGGAGCAAGTCGCCGCAACACCAATCCCGCCTTCACCACAGGTACCATCCAATGCGCCGGTTTATGATCCTTATGCAAGGGCGGCGGTTCCACGGTAGTGGCGTTGGATAATGCGCAGCACCCTGCGTGGAGTGTTTCGAACGGACCAAGTCTGCGTTTTTACCTATGCAAAACGCCACCTGTGCTGACCAGCCTGTTCTCGACTTCATAGACAAAGCTGTTGGCGCCGTCCCCGGTCAGGTCATAACTCCCCCCTGAGACTATACGCATAGCCATTCTCCTTTTGTTTTTTATAAAATAACAAAACCAGTATGCGAACGAAGAGGGATTAATATAAGAATATGAGGCAAACATTTATCGCTGCTCAAGCACGGCATTTCGCAAGAATGTGGAAGACTCTGTGGAAGCTTGGCAGAAACAATCGTAGCTGCGCCGGAGCAATGAGGCGCGCGAGCATTCCCTGATCCACCAACCCGCATTCCCTGTTTGCAGCAAAACGATTTCCTGTTCGGGGCAAACATATTCCCTGTTATCGCAAATCGAATTTCCCGTTTTTTTCAAGGAATTTGGACTAAAACTCTAGGATTTCTGCGGTATTCAGCCTGAATTCTGCCCCAGAACATGGCCGAAAAACGACGATTTCCCTGCTAATTCCCTAATAACAGGCAATTTACACACAGAGACCCGTCCGCTACGGACTACGCTGCGCACCAGGCAGTGAGATCTGCATGATTTCCGTCCTAGACCTATTCCGTATTGGCATTGGTCCCTCCAGTTCTCACACTGTGGGGCCGATGCGTATTGCTAAACGCTTCCTGGAACATCTTGACCAGCTTGGACGGCTTGTCTCTGTCGTGCGTGTTGAAGTGGAAATGCAAGGTTCTCTTGCGCTGACAGGGGTTGGGCATGGATCTCCCGATGCCGTTCTGTTGGGACTGATGGGGCTTGATCCCGAAACGGTCGATCCGGATGCGGTCGCAGTGCAAATAGACGGCGTTGCGAGCGGCGGTAAAATCGCTTTGCTCGGCAAGCACAGCATTGCCTTCGACCGGCAGCGCGACCTTTTGCTGGCTTGCCATATTCTCCCCGAACTGCATCCCAATGGCATGCGTCTTGTTGCAACCGATTTGGCCGGTTGCTGTCTGCTAGAAGAAATGTGGTATTCGACCGGCGGCGGTTTTGTTGCTTCGCAACATCAGCTCGAAACCCCAGCCCCTGCCGACCGGATCGCTGTTGGAAAACCGGTGCCTTTCGCTTTTGGTTCAGCGGCGGAGTTGCTCGCGCTGTGTGAACAGACAGGCCACAGTATAGCCGGAATCCTCCTCGCCAATGAGTGCGTCTGGCGCAGCGAGGACGAAACTTGCGCGGGTCTCGACCGCATTGCCGAAGCCATGAACCAGTGCATTGATCGCGGATTGGTTCGCGAGGGTGTTTTGCCCGGCGGTTTACAAGTGCGACGACGTGCACCGCAAATCTGGCGCGATATGCAAGCGCGGCCCGGCACCAATGAGGCCGAAAGTCTTTTCGATTGGCTGAACGTCTATGCCATGGCGGTGAATGAGGAAAATGCAGCGGGTGGCCGCGTGGTGACCGCGCCAACCAATGGTGCCGCTGGAATCATCCCGGCGGTGCTGCGGCATTATTGCTCGTGCGAAGAAACCGGAACCGACAAGGCACGGCGCTTTTTGCTCACTGCGGGCGGCATCGGTTTGCTTTACAAGCAGCGCGCCTCAATCTCTGGCGCGGAAATGGGTTGTCAGGGCGAAGTCGGCGTTGCCTGTTCGATGGCAGCGGGCGGGCTGGCCGCGATCTGGGGCGGAACCCCGGCACAGGTCGCCGCTGCCGCCGAAATCGCAATGGAGCATAATCTGGGTCTAACCTGCGATCCGGTGGGTGGGCTGGTACAAATACCCTGCATCGAACGCAATGCCATCGGCGCAGTCAAGGCCGTCAACGCGGCGCGGCTGGCGCTGCACAGCCATGAAACCCCGCGCGTTTCGCTTGACCAAGTGATCGAGACAATGCGCCAGACCGGTATCGACATGTCATCGAAATATAAGGAAACCAGCCAGGGTGGCCTTGCGGTGAATGTTGTTGCTTGTTGAAACGCCAGCACTGGCTTTCCATGCTGTTTTGGCTTAGGCGCGGCGCAAATATCAGACCGGAACAGGGAATATGGCAGAACCGCTTCGCATTGCGCTCGCAGGATTGGGAACCGTTGGCACCGGGGTGATTCGTCTGCTCGACGAGAACCGGGCGCTGGTCGCGCGTCGTGCCGGGCGGCCGATTGTCATTACCGCAATCACTGCGCGCGAACGGTCAAAGGATCGTGGCGTTGATCTGACTCCCTATCGCTGGGTCGACGATATGGGCGAACTGGCGACCGCGGACGATGTCGATGTCGTGGTAGAACTGGTCGGCGGATCGGATGGCCCCGCCTTGACACTGGCGCGTGAGACGCTGGGCGCTGGCCGTCCCTTCGTCACCGCCAACAAAGCGATGATTGCGCATCATGGCGCCGAACTGGCGGCGCTGGCTGAGGACACATCAGCGGCGTTGAAATTCGAAGCAGCGGTTGCCGGTGGCATTCCCGTCATTCAGGGGCTGCGCGATGGTGCTGCCGCCAATCGTATCGACCGGGTTTATGGTATCCTTAACGGGACCTGCAATTTCATCCTGTCGGCCATGGAGCGCGACGGGCGCGACTTTGCCGATGTGCTCGCCGACGCACAAGCCAAAGGCTATGCTGAGGCGGACCCGTCGTTCGACATTGACGGAGTTGATGCCGCACACAAGCTTTCGATCCTTGCCTCTTTGAGCTTTGGTTCGCAGATTGATTTCGATGGGGTCGAGATTGGCGGCATCCGCAAGATCCTCGCCGCTGACATCGCGCAGGCACAGGCTTTGGGCTATCGCATCCGCCTGATCGGGCTGGCTGAAATCGATGGCAGCAACGGCCACACGCAATTGTTCCAGCGCGTCCAGCCAGTACTGGTGCCGATCGAACATCCGCTTGCCAATGTGACAGGGGCGACCAACGCCGTTGTGGCCGAAGGCAATTTCTCGGGTCGGCTGCTATTCCAGGGCGCTGGTGCGGGGGACAGGCCGACCGCCTCTGCCGTGGTTGCCGATCTGGTCGATATCGCCCGCAAGGAAACTGGTCCAGCCTTCTCCATGCCTGTCGGCGAACTTGAAGCGCTGACCCGTGCATCCTCTGCACACCGGATCAACAAAACCTATTTGCGGATGCTGGTCGCCGACCGGGCAGGCGTGCTCGCCGAGATTGCCGCCGCCATGCGCGACGCCGGGCTTTCAATCGAAAGCCTGATCCAGCGCGAGGTTGCCGATGGCACAGCACTAATCAGCATGGTCACCCATGAAGCCGCCGAGCTTGCGGTCACTGACACACTCGCGACATTGGCGGGGTCTGCCAGTCTTGCCGGCGAACCGATGGTGATGCCGATTTTGGGCGAATAGAGGCCAGATTCATTCTGGGATGCCCTCTTTGGAACGTCTCCGTCCCCTTCCTGCACAATCATGTCGGGTTCGGGCAATCCACGATAGACTTCCTCAAGCGGAATGACGGGTGGCGGGACATAACCGAACGACGCTGACGCCCCCGCGGGAAGTTTGGGAATCGGCGAGCAGCAGGCGGCGCGGACGGTTGAAACCGCTTCCCCGCGACGCGGCCGGTTTTCATCGGGAACGCGGTCCCGAAATTGCCGCTGGCTTTCATTTTCGGTGTCAGCGCCACACACAACAATCATATCGGGTTCGTCGGGCTTCAGGCAGCCCTTGCGGTCGGCGGCGACCGTCTGGTGCTGTTTTTCAATCATTGCAGTAATCTGCGCATCGCTAAGGCGTTGCTGAGCCTGAAGCGGAACGCACAGGATCGCGGCCACAGCAATGGCCAACTGCACTCTCGACATCGGTGTGCTCCTTCCCTATCGAAGCGCCAACTTCGAAACCAGCCCCGATGCCGGACGGAGCGTTCCCATCGCTCCAAACGTGCAATATATTGCAGTTAGGAAGAAAATATGCAGCCCTCAAGCGCTATTCTTGATCGTGTCCTTGTTCTTGAAATGGTTCGGGTAACCGAAGCAGCGGCAATGGCCGCCGCCACAATGATCGGACGCGGCGATGAGAAAGCCGCCGATGCCGCAGCGGTCGAGGCAATGCGCGCCGCATTGAACGAACTGCCGATGGACGGAACCGTCGTAATCGGCGAAGGCGAGCGCGACGAAGCACCCATGCTCTTCATCGGTGAAAAGGTTGGTTCTGCCATCGGCACCGGACCCAAGATCGACATCGCGCTCGATCCACTCGAAGGCACCACGATCACTGCCAAAGCTGGGCCGAATGCGCTCGCCGTGCTCGCCGTGGCCGAAGAAGGCAATCTGCTGAACGCACCGGATGTCTATATGGACAAGATTGCGGTTGGCCCCGGCTATTCCCCCGGTATCATCAGCCTGGAAAAATCGCCCACCGAAAATGTGCAGGCCGTGGCAAAGGAAAAGGGCGTTGCCCCGGGCGACATCATCGTCTGCGTGCTCGACCGTCCGCGCCATGAGAAACTGATTGCCGAATTGCGCGCGCTGGGCTGCGGAATCATGCTGATTCCCGATGGCGACGTTGCCGGCGTGATTGCGACCACCAATCCCGACACCACAATTGACCTGTATATGGGGTCAGGCGGAGCGCCCGAAGGCGTGCTGGCAGCAGCAGCGCTGCGCTGCGTCGGTGGCCAGTTCAAGGGCCGCCTGCTGTTCCGCAACGATGATGAACGGCTGCGTGCGCGCAAATGGGGAATTGAGGATCTCGACAAGGTCTATGATCTGGAAGAGCTGGCCAAGGGCGACTGCATCTTTGCCGCGACCGGTGTGACCAACGGATCACTGCTTGATGGGGTCAAGCGGTTGCGCGACGGCAAGCTGACCACCGAAAGCGTGGTGATGCGCGCATCATCGGGCACAGTGCGCTGGGTGAAAAGCGAGCATAACCCCGACTGATCAGAATATACCAAGCGCCAGCCCCTCGGCCATCGCGGCACCCAGTTCGCGCGCCTCGGCAAGCTCGGCCTCGGCAATCACTTTAGGCGCCAATATCGCTTCCGGCGTCTGTGCATGGGTGCAGACGATGCGGCTGTCCGCGACCTTTTTCAGCCGCCAGCCAGTGGCAATGCGTTCGGCCTGTCGCACGGCGTTGCTGCCGTCCGACCCTGCACAGACGGTCAACGCATAGGGGCGACCCTCGATCTTGCCGAGACAGGGATAATAGCATCGGTCGAAAAAGGCCTTCATCACCCCGCTGATCGCCGCCAGATTTTCCGGGAAGGCGAAGAGGTAACCGTTGGCGTCGAACAAATGCTGTGCGCTTGCCAGTTCTGCCGCAATGGCGCGGGCCTTCAAACCGCTGGTCTGTGCTGCCCCTGCCAGCATGGCGTCCGCCAGCACCTTCGATCCGCCGGTTTGACTGTGCCAGACAATCAGAAGGCTTTTGTCCTTTTGCATGACCGCATGCCTGCCATGGCGCGCGCCATGTCGCAAGCGCATGCAATCGGGGCTTGGCGAAGGATGGGGAGTCAGGATAAGAACATAATATGAACATTAAACGATTCGATTCGGCACAACTGCCGCCGGGGCTTGCTCTGGCGACCGGCAGCCGTGCCTTTGCGCGCAGCGAAACGCCCTGCGCCGGATCGCTTGTCCACGCGCTCAACAAAACACTGCCTGCCGACGCACTGCACGAGGTTTTTGCCACAAAGCCGATTGATCGCGCTAGCGGCTGGGGATTTGCATTGTTGCTGGCGGCACGGCTGGCAGCGGGGCGAAGTCTTTTCTTCGTGCGACAGGGGCGACGCGGGCAGGGGCAGCTTTATCCGCCCGGGCTGGCCGAGCTGGGGATGGATCCGGAGCTGTTTTTTCAGCTGCACGCACCCGATACGCTCGCCCTGCTCCGTGCCACCGCCGATATTGCGCGCAGCGGTGCGGCTGGCGCAGTGCTGGCCGAGATCGAGGGCAACCCCCGCTTATTTGATCTGACCGCAAGCAGGCGGCTGGCGCTGGCGGCGGAGAAATCGGGCACGGCGGTGCTGCTGTTGCGCGTCGCCGCGCACGAGGAACCGGGGGCAGCCTATAGCCGTTGGGGCGTGGTGAGTGCGGCTTCGACACCCTTGCTTGCCGACGCGCCAGGCCCTCCCGCCTTCGCCGTCACCCTGCTGCGTCACCGCCGGATGGCGGCAGGACAATCAGCCCGGCTGGCATGGAATACAGAAACACGGACATTTTATGAGCAGGCTTTCTCCCCCGCACCGCAGCGGGACAGTGCAGGGGAGGCGACATTTGGCCGCCTATTTTCCTTGGCTGCCCGCCGAGCGGCTGATCCGCGCCAACACCGCGCCGCCTGACACGCCTTTCGCGCTGGTCGAAAAGCAAAAGGGGGCAATGCGGCTGGTCGCACTGTCGCAGGCTGCGCATTTGCTGGGGCTTGCCCCCGGGCTGCCGCTTGCTGATGCGCGGGCGCGGGTGCCGGGGCTGCTCGCCTTCGACCATGATCCGGCGGCGGATAGTGCGTTGCTGGAACGGCTGGCTGAGGCCTGTTTGCGTTATACGCCAAGGGTGATGGTGGCACCGCCACAAGGGCTAATCCTCGACATTTCCGGCTGCCATCATTTGTACGACTCAAATTTGAGTCGCGCCGAAAAATGGCTGTCAGATGACCTCGCTCGACGCCTGGGAGAGACCAGACTGACTGTGCGCATCGCCTGCGCCACCGCGTCTGACGCAGCGCTGGCGCTTGCCACTTTCGGGCTGGAGGAGGATGCCGTCCACCGCCTACCGGTAGTGGCGCTCGACTGCGCACCTGCTGTCCATCATGCCCTCCAGCGCGCCGGGCTGAACCATATTGGCGACTTGGCCAGCCGCCCGCGCACTATCCTCGCCTCGCGCTTTGGAGAGGATGTGACATACCGGCTGGCCCGCCTGCTGGGTGAGGTCGATAGCCCGATCATCCCGCGCCGCTCGCGCCCGGCCGTGCTGTGCGAAGCGCGCTTTGCCGAACCCATCGCCCATAGCGAGACTGTGCGTGCGGTGTTGGCAGAACTGACGGGGCAGGCCGTGCGCGAACTGGAGGAACGCGGCGAAGGCGCGCGCGCGGTGGCGGTGAAGCTGTTCCGTTGCGACGGCGCGGTGTCGCAGTTGGCCATTGAAACCGCTGCACCGACGCGCGACGCGGCATTGCTGATGCGGCTGTTTGCCGAACGGATAGAGGGCTTGCGCGACCCGCTCGACCCCGGCTTTGGCTATGACAGTATCACGCTGGAGATACGCGCTGCCGAACCCCTTGCAGCCGACCAGCGTGATTTTGAAGCGAGCGCGGCAAAAGCGCGGGAGCAATTGTCCGCCTTGCTTGCCCGGTTGGCAACGCGGCTGGGGCCGGAGCGGGTGACGCACTGGCAAGCGGTGGACAGCCATGTGCCTGAGGGGGTGTTCATATCCTCCCCATCGACTTGCGATGGGGAGGGGGACCGCGCGAAGCGTGGTGGAGGGGTAGCGGGCAAAGCTGGCGGTCTGACAACCGCCACCCCTCCGTCATTTGCTACGCAAATGCCACCTCCCCATCGCAAGTCGATGGGGAGGATAGAGAATAGCCGCCCGCTCCTTCTCCTCGACCCGCCAGAATGCGTCGAGGCCATTGCCGAAGTCCCCGACGGCCCACCCTATCGTTTTCGCTGGCGCGGCAGCCAGCACCGTGTCGCCCGGCATGAGGGGCCGGAGCGGATCGCCATGCCGTGGTGGGATGGACGGCACAAAGAGGCGCGGCTGACGCGCGATTATTACCGGGTAGAGGATAGCGACGGCCGCCGTTTCTGGCTGTTCCGCCACGGGCTGTACGATGAAAAGCCCGATCCGCGCTGGTATATGCATGGGTTGTTCGCCTGATGTTTGCTGAACCCATAGCTGCCACCAACTTCTCCTTCCTCACCGGTGCCTCGCATCCAGGCGAGATGGTCGAGCAGGCCATCGCGCTGGGGATGGCCGGCATTGGTATTGCTGACCGCAACAGCGTCGCAGGGGTGGTGCGCGCGCACAGCGCATGGAAGACGGCGCGCAAGGAAGGGCGGGTGGAAGATTTCAAACTGATCGTTGGCGCGCGGCTGGTCTTTGCCGACGGCACGCCGGATATTGTCGCCTATCCGACCACAAGGCGCGGCTGGGGACGACTGACGCGGTTGCTTTCCACCGGCAATCTGCGCGCGAAAAAAGGCGAGTGCATATTACGCTTTGAGGATTTGCTCGAGTGGGCGGAGGAGATGTGCCTGATCATCCTCCGCGCCTCCGCGCCTCCGCGTGAACAAAATTCGATCCACGCGGAGACGCGGAGACGCGGAGACAATTACCTGCGGCAATTGAGGGAGAGAGTTCCATATCTCTGGCTTGGCGCTACCATGCACCGCGGGGGTGCAGACAAGCGCAGTCTGGCGGCACTCAAACAGCTTTCCCGCGACACGCAAATCCCCCTCATCGCCACCAACGATGCGCTTTACGCCACCGCTGCGGACCGGCCCTATCATGACATTCTCACCTGTATCCGCGAGAAGGTGACGATCCACGAAGCAGGAACACGCCTTGCCGCCAATGGCGAACGCTATCTGAAAGCGCCTGCCGAAATGGCGCGGCTGTTCGCCGATGCGCCAGAGGCCATCGCTGTAGCCGCCGACCTGTTCAATGCCATCACCTTCACCCTCGATGAACTCGCCTATGAATATCCGCACGAGCCGGTGCCGATGGGCTGGACCCCGCAGGGCTGGCTGACCGAACTGACCACCAGCGCGCTCAACGAACGCTTCCCTGCCAAAGACTTTCCGCAAGGCGCGCCCAAACGCTGGCGCGATTTGCTTGCGGAGGAACTCAGCCTGATCGGGCGATTGAACTATGCCGCCTATTTCCTGACCGTGTACGACATCGTCAAATTTGCCCGCGCGCAGGACCCCCCGATCTTGTGCCAAGGAAGGGGAAGTGCCGCCAATTCTTTGGTGTGCTATTTGCTGGGCGTGACCTCGGTCGATCCGGTGTCGAACAACCTGCTCTTCTCACGCTTCCTGTCCGAAGAACGCGCCGAGCCGCCAGACATCGACGTCGATTTCGAACATGAGCGGCGCGAGGAGGTGATGCAATATGTCTATAAACGCTATGGCCGCCACCGCGCCGGGATTGTTGCGACTGTCATCCATTACCGGCCAAAATCAACGCTTCGCGAAGTGGGCAAGGCGTTGGGCTTTTCAGAAGATGTGACCGCGCGGCTATCAGGCACGATCTGGGGCAGCTGGGGCGGCGAGGTCGAGGAAGCGCGTATCCGCGAGGCGGGCTTTGATCCCGACAATCCCGAAATCCGCCGGATGCGCAAGGTGGTAGCGCGCATCCTCAACTTTCCGCGTCATTTGTCGCAGCATGTCGGCGGCTTTGTGCTGACCGAGGATCGGCTGGATGAAACGGTGCCAGTCCTCAATGCGGCCATGGACAACCGCACCTTCATCGAGTGGGACAAGGACGATATCGATGCGCTGGGCCTGCTAAAGGTCGATGTGCTCGCGCTGGGGATGCTGACCTGCATCCGCAAAGCGTTGGGGATGATTGAAGGGCTGGGCGACGATAAACGCGACCTCCAGTCCATTCCCCCAGAAGACCCGGCGGTCTATGACATGCTCTGCAAAGGCGACAGCATCGGCGTGTTTCAGGTGGAAAGCCGCGCACAGATCAACATGCTGCCGCGTCTGCGTCCGCGTGAATTTTACGATCTGGTCGTGCAGGTCGCGATCGTCCGTCCGGGGCCGATCGAAGGCGAGATGGTGCATCCTTATTTGCGGCGACGGCAGGGGATTGAACCGGTCGAATTCCCGTCGCCCGCCCCACCGCATGACCCGCATGAACTGCACGATGTGCTGGGCCGCACCTTTGGCGTGCCGCTGTTTCAGGAACAGGCAATGAAGCTCGCCATTGTTGCCGCCGAATTCACTCCTGACGAGGCCAATGGCCTGCGCCGCGCAATGGCAACCTTCCGCAATCTGGGCACCATCGACCAGTTTCGCGAGAAGATGGTCGGGCGGATGGTCGCACGCGGATACACGCAGGATTTTGCCGCGCGTTGCTTCAAACAGATTGAGGGCTTTGGTTCCTGGCTTCCCCGAAAGCCATGCGCAGGCCTTTGGCTATCTGGTCTATGTCTCGGCCTGGATCAAATCCCACCATCCGGCGGTGTTTGCCGCGGCCTTGCTCAATTCGCAGCCCATGGGATTTTATGCTCCCGCCCAGATTGTCCGCGACGCGCGCGAACATGGGGTGCCGGTGCTGCCGATTGATGTGAATGAAAGTGGGTGGGATAATGGGGTGCTTTCGGTGGAAGTGAATATAAACACCGTATCGCCCAATTTTAACCGTAGCCCTGAGCCTGTCGAAGGGCGTCTCAAAGGACAGCACCGCCCTGAGGGGCGTGCTTCGACAAGCTCAGCACTACGGTTTTGTAATAATCCCCAAAACTCTGTCGCCCTCCGACTTGGCCTGCGCCAGATAGATGGCTTTCGCGAAGACTGGGCCGATGCCATCATGGCCGCTCGCGCGCATGGTCCCTTCACCGACATTGAAACCCTCGCCGCGCGCGCTGGGCTGAACGATCAGGCTTTAAAACTGCTCGCCGATGCCGATGCCTTGCGCTCGCTCAATCTCGACCGGCGACAGGGTCTGTGGGAAGTGCACCGCCGCCCCGGCCCCTCACTACCGCTGTTCGCCTTTGCCGACGCCAAAGAGCTGGCGGCAGAACCCGATGCCTGCCTGCCCGCCATGCCGCTCAGCGAGCATGTTGCCGCCGATTATCAGACCCAGCGGCTGTCGCTGAAAGGCCATCCAATACAATTTTTACGAGGGGCGTTCGATCATGAAGGCATCCTCAGCTGCGCTGCGGTCAACGCCGCCAAAAACGGCGCGCAGGTGAAGGCCGCTGGCGTGGTGCTGATGCGGCAGCGGCCGGGAAAGGGCAATGCGGTCTTCATCACCATTGAGGATGAAGGCGGAATCGTGAACATCCTGCTCTGGACGCGGCTAATGGAGCGCCAACGCCGTGCCGTCATGGCGGCGCGGCTGATGGAGGTTCACGGCGAAGTACAGCGCAGCAAGGAAGGCGTCGTCCACCTGATGGCGCATACAGTGATCGACCGCACGTCCGAACTGACGCGGTTGTCGGCGACGCATGATCCGACACCCGAACTGTCTCCCGCCGATGAGGTCAACCGCCCCCAAAACCCCCGCCCGCCAAGAGGCGGCCATCCACGCAATGTGCGGATCTTGCCGAAATCGCGGGATTTCCATTAGCACAAACAGTCCTTATGGCGTTTGCCATGCCCAGCCTTCTCAACATCCCCACCTCCATCCTCGGCCAAAGCTGGCAGTGGCGCGGAGGGGCCGCCGATGCGCGTGATCCCGATTTCGCGCCCGACGATCTGGTGACACAATTGCTGTTGGCCAGAGGCGTGCCGCGCGATGATCTGGAGCGCCACCGCAACCCCACTATCCGCAACTTCATGCCCGATCCGTCGATATTTCGGGATATGGACAGCGCCGCCGAACGGCTTGCCGGCGCTGTAGAGGCAGGGGAGGTCGTCACGGTCTATGGTGACTATGACGTCGATGGCGCGACCAGCGCTGCCTTGCTCATCCGGCTGCTGCGCGATCTCGGGCTGGCTGCAGGCTACTATATCCCCGACCGCCTGCTCGAAGGTTATGGGCCGTCGGGCGATGCATTGGTGCGGCTGGGTGATGCGGGCAACAAGCTGATCGTCACCGTCGACTGCGGCGCGATGGCTTATGATGCGCTGGCTGAAGCCAAAGCGGCAGGCATAGAGGTGATTGTCGTCGATCACCACAAATGCGGGGTTGAATTGCCGCAGGCCTTTGCGCTGGTAAACCCAAACCGCCTCGACGAAAGCGATGAAGGTGCCAGCCACGGCCATCTGGCCGCCGTCGGCGTCGCTTTCCTTTTGGGAGCAGCGATCATCCGCACTTTGCGCGGACGCGGCTATTTTGCCGACCGCGCCGAACCCAATTTGATGGCACTGCTCGACATCGTCGCGCTTGGCACCGTCGCCGATGTTGCCCAGTTGCGCGGCCTGAACCGGGCTTTTGTCGCGCAGGGGCTGAAGGTCATGGCGGGACGGCGTAACATCGGACTGAACGCTCTCGCCGCCGCTGCCCGGCTAAACCGCGCACCGGTCTGTTCCGACCTTGGCTTTGCTTTGGGGCCAAGGATCAACGCGGGGGGCCGGGTCGGAAAATCGGATCTTGGTGTGCGCCTGCTGACTACCGAAGACCCCGATGAGGCGCAGATGATCGCGCAAGAACTCGACCAGCTTAATGAGGAACGCCGCGCCATTGAGGGCAATGTGCAGGAAGAGGCCGAGGCTCTGCTCAGCGGACAGCATAACCGTGCCGTTGCAGTGGTCGCCGGGCAGGGATGGCATCCCGGGGTGATTGGCATTGTCGCGGGACGGTTGAAGGAAAAGGCTGGCAAGCCCGCCATTGTCATTGCCCTCGACGAGCAAGGCATTGGCAAGGGATCAGGCCGCTCGATCAGCGGGGTCGATCTGGGCGCTGCTATCATCTCCGCCCGCGAGGCCGGATTGCTGCAGGCAGGCGGCGGTCATGCGATGGCGGCTGGGTTGACTGTTGCTGCTGACAAGGTGGAGGCGCTTACCGAATGGCTCGACGAGCGCTTGGCCGGCGATGTCGCGCGTGCCTCAGCCGAAAAGGCATTACTGGTCGATGCTGTGCTCACTCCGCGCGGGCTGCAACCCGCCTTTGTCGAGGCAATGGAGGGGGCAGGGCCCTATGGCACAGGTTGGCCAGGGCCGCGCGTGGTGACGGGGCCAGTGCGCGTGGTCAAATGCGATATTGTAGGCAAAGACCATGTCCGCGCGATTGTGGCGGGCGACGATGGCGCGTCGTTCAAAGCCATGGCATTCCGTCAGGGCGAAAGCACGCTGGGCCAGCAATTACTCCACGGCGGGGGTAGCCGCAAATACTGGCTGGCAGGTCGTGCCAAGATCGATGACTGGGGTTCCACGCCCAAGGCAGAACTGCATATCGACGATGTCGCTTTTGCCGATTGAATTTGCGCAAATCCCGCCCTTGACGCGCACGAAACGAATCCGTAAAGGCGCGCTTCCATCTTAGATGGCCCCTTCGTCTAGCGGTTAGGACGCGGCCCTTTCACGGCTGAAACACGGGTTCGATTCCCGTAGGGGTCACCAGCTTTTCTGCGGTTTTTGCGATGTCGCATCGCGCTTTTCCCTAATACTTCCCTAAAAAGCGCTTTTCGCACCCTTCGCTTGCTGACTGGAAGGAGTTAACGTGGCAGTGCGGTCAACTGGCTAAGCTACAAACCTTTGCCAATCGAAAAGCGCGGGTCCTTCCAATAGAAAGCCGCCATGTTAAGCGGCATCAAACCGCAATTCTTCCTTCCCCGGCTAAATTTCTGTGAGCGACCAGTTTGAAGTTACAGTTAGTTGGGAAGTCAGCAGAGCCGGGGCACGAACATCATCGCATGAATCTCTGCCCAAATATTATCATACGGCTGTAGGAACCGCTTTGACAGGAGCGCAGGGATTTCGCTCAATGGCATCTCAGGTGGCGAATTTCCGCTGCGAACATAGAGCCTTTCATAGCCAACGCCGTTCTTGTCCTTGCCGGACACGATGATTGCTGAATCGACTGGACTGACATCGATCTGGCAGATTTCCACTCCTGCCACCTCGGGAAAGGCAATTTTTAACTTTCCCGCCGTGAAGTTCTGCCCAAAGGCCTGCGCAAATAGGTTGCGCAAATGGATTTCGAAGCGATCCATGCGATATCAGCGGGAACCGCATTCCTTATTCACCCGAGTTCACCGGTGCATTTTACGCATCCTATGACATTGATCTGGGCAGTGCAGGCACATTGACACCCTATGCCTCAATCAACTTTTCGAGCAGCTTTTTCGGGCAACCTTTCGCCGCAAAAGCATCAGCGAAACTTATGCGAGGCCTGAAGAACCGTGTTTGAGCGCCATCGAGTCGAGCAACAACATGATCTGGCCACAAATAGGCATAGCGTCCTTCGCTTGAAATATTGAGCGCGTAAAGACTAAAGATATAGCTACGCTTAATGACGGCGTTCTGCCTTTTGCTTAAACAAAGCATTACAATCAAAAATTCAAGCATCAAAGTCAGCGTAGTTGTGATTTATGCCAAAACAGCTGCTCTTCAGATCGATCATTCAGAAATAAATAGAGAAATTCAAAATTTATCCACAAGAATTTTTAGAAAAGAAATTGACAGGCGATAGAGCAAATGCTGCGCTTAAAGCAATATTGGGAGGTTCCATGTCTGAATCAAGATCTCGCGTTGCTGCGTGCGGTTTAGCGGCGATTATTTACTCCATTTTACCTAATGCGGCGCAATCGACCGAAACCACAGATTATCAATATGACGCGCTCGGTCGACTGAAGCAGTCAACAGTTGCCGGCGGTCCTTCCTCCGGCGCACAAACCACGACTGCGTATGATCCGGCTGGCAACCGTAGCAATCAAACCGTCTCGGGTGTCGCAGGCGGAGGTACTCCGCCCTCCCCACCACCGCCACCTCCTCCCCCACCTCCTCCTCCACCTCCTCCCCCACCACCTCCTCCACCTCCTCCCCCACCACCTCCTCCACCTCCTCCCCCACCACCTCCTCCACCTCCACCACCGCCTGGGAATAATGCGCCTACTGCAGTGGCTGATTCAGTGAGCGTGCTTTGTTTCGGAGAAATTACCGCCAATCTGACAGCCAATGACACAGACGTGGATGGTGACTTGCCGCTGACCTTGGTGTCGATTTCGCAACTTAGCGGCGATTCCTCCGCGTCTCTGCTTAATGCCAGCTCGGTATATATTTTCGGCGGCGCTCGCGGCGTGACATCGACATTTTCCTATACGGTGAGAGATTCGAGAGGCGCAACCAGCGTTGGAAGCCTTTCGGTGAGAGCCAATGGCACAATCGCATATTGTGACGGTGGTATCGATCTACGCTAGTTTACCAATAACGATCATTTTGGATCAGAATTTCATTGAGGTCTTGATATGCGTATTACCAAAGCGCTGCTATTTTCAGCTTCGTCAATGGTCCTTGCATCGCTTCCAGCCGGGGCACATGCCCAAGACGCGAAAACCTATGGCGATGCATTCCAGGTGCCTGTGTTTGAGCAGGTCGATCAAAACGGAGTTGATCTGGTCCGCGGTGTAATACGCGCAAACACCCCCATTCTTGAATCCGGATCGGAACAGAAAAAGAGCCGGGTCGGGCTGACCTGGACGGGCAAGTCCTGGACCTATATCGATCAGCCTACAATTTGGCGCAAGGACGGGACATATACGGTCACATATAACGGATCGTCCGAAGAGTTCAAAAGCCGACAGGACAATTATGCACAGAAGAAACCCATAACCGGAGCAAAGTTGAGCTGTTCGATTTATGAACCGGGCAATCTAGCGGCTGAGTGTTTCTACACCAATCGCCACGGCGACACTTTGCATTCCTGGGGTATGTATTCGCCTTATACGCCCTATGTGCCTGCTTATGGCCTGGCCAGTTCGCGATATGGCAATTTGGGAATGAGCGCGGTCGAATCGCGCTCGGGCGACGAAGGACACAGGGTTTGGGGCAGTCCGCGAACCATTGGTGGTTTTGGCGGTGCGATTAGCGAAGCAAATTATTACAAGACCGACTTCATTTTGCGCAATGGCAATCAGTCTCTTAAAATCACTACACCCAACCATGCAAATAACAGTGACGAGCATTATTTGCGTCCGAAAAGCACCACGCAGACATTTACTGAAGATAATGGAACGCAGTGGCGCTATAATTTTGACGGCAGTCGGCGCCTCACGATGATAGATCCACCGGGAGATGGCGGCACAGTAACTTTGACCTATTATGACAACGACAAGGTCAAAACGCTGACGAACGCATATGGCACGTGGAATTATGCCTATACCACCCCTGGCGATTACGGGACAACTACGGTAACCAATCCGCTCGGCGAGCAGATCTATGTCAAATATCACCGGGATAAGGGTTATGTAACGGAATCCCGTGACGCGCTGAACCGCTGGACCTATTATGCGTATGACGCTGGTGACCGTTTAACCCGGGTTACCTATCCCGAACAAAACTATGTTCAGTTCACTTATGATGCACGCGGGAACATATATTCGCAATTGACTGTCCCGAAGCCTGGCAACGGCGCCACACAGTCTCAAAGTGCTGGATATGAGACCGGGTGCGTCAATCAAAAAACATGCAACCGCCCGCAATATGTAATCGACGCCAACGGCAACCGCACAGATTTCACCTACGGCCCTGTAACCAACGGGACAACGATGGGCTGGAATTCCAATGTTTTGTGGCCCACGGCTTTTGGAGAGGGCAAGCCGATTGCGATTACGTCTCCGGCGCCAACATCGGGCGCGGTCCGACCCCAGGTAAGGAATGAATATTCCGGTGGCCTGCTTATCAGAAGTTCTGTTTGCAAGACGTTGTCGAGTTGCGCCGGAACCAGCGACGAAGTCGTAACCACCTATAATTATGGAGGCACACAGGGTACCACCAACCTGCTTTATGGGATCACCGTAACGTCGACCGGACAAACGCCGACTTCGATCACGACTTGCTACGGCTACGATGATCAGGGACGCAGGATTAGTGAGACACCGCCATTGGCCGGGATAGCCATTTGCCCTACCGGTGCTGCGGCGACAACCGCATCGCTTGCGCCAAGCGCCTCTGCGCCCGTTGCTCCCTATGCGCCGAGCGCGCCGACATTCCCGGACGGCGGGACGGGAGCGCCTCCGCCGCCCGATGAACCTGTCGATCCGCCATGCGGCTTCGGCGGTATTATCTGCCAATAAGCACCTGTAGAAAAAATGAAAATTCCGGCTTATCTGGAGGGAATATGATCAGCCATCCGATCCAAAAGAAGTTCAGCGTCCGCCTTGCGGTTCTGAAAGGATGCTCGGCCAGTGCAATGACAATTTGCCTGTTCGCTAATGCCAGCGCAGCGCTTGCCCAATCGGCACAGCCGACTGAATACTCCTCCGCCGTGCGCTATGATGGTCGTGGACGTGTTGTTGGTGAAATTGCGCCCGACCCGGATGGCGCGGGCCCCAACGGCTTTATCGCAAAGCGCACCAGCTATGATGCTGCCGGATTGGTCGTTCGTGTCGAAAGCGGCTATTTGACCAGCTGGCAGCCCACAAGTGTCGCTCCGGCCAATTGGTCGGGATTTACCATTCTCCAAACCGAACATTTTGCCTACGACACATTAAACCAACCCGTGAAAAGTTGGGTAACTGGCAGCGATGGCGCAACCATTTCAATGGTGCAAACCAATCGTGACCGTGCGGGACGTGAGGCGTGCAAGGCGGTGCGGATGAACAGCGCGGCATTCGCTTCGGTTCCTGCTAATGCCTGCTATCTGGGAGCCGAAGGAACGCAAGGTCCGGACAGAATAACGCGCAACCACTATAATAGTGCTGGCGAGCTTGTCCGCATACAAAAGGCTGTGGGAACGCCGCTGGTACAGGATTATGCCAGCTACACCTATACACCCAACGGCAAACAACAGACCGTGCGGGATGCCAATGGAAATCTGGCTACATTTCAATATGACGGCTTTGATCGTCAATCGCGCTGGATATTCCCCTCCAAAACCGCGGTCGGCGCTTCGGATTATTCCGACTATGAAGAATATGGCTACGACGCAAATAACAACAAGACGTCGCACCGCAAGCGCGACGGATCGACGATCACACTGCAATATGACGCACTGGATCGCCAGATCGCAAAGCTTGTTCCGGAAAGGAGTGGCCTTAGCGTCACACACAGTCGCGATGTCTATTTCGGTTATGATAACCGGGATTTGCAGACCTACGCACGGTTCGATGGGCACGGCGGAGAAGGCATTACCACAAATTATGATGGTTTTGGCCGACTGATCAATTCTACCAACAATATGGATGGCGTCAGCCGAACACTGGCCTATGATTTTGACGCAAATGGCAATCGGGTCAAAGTAACCCATCCCGATGGCAATCATTTCCTGACCACTTATGACAAGGCCAACCGCGCGACACTGATCCGCGAAAACAGTTCCGCCTGGCTACGGGGTTACAGCTATAACCAGCGCGGTCTTCTCGAGGGCGACAGCGACGGCGGTGGTGTGGTCTCCACCAGTTTTGGTTATGATAATGGCGGTCGGGTGAATTCTGCAAACCGGAATTTGGTCGGCACCAACGGCGATGTCAGCTATAGTTTCAGCTTCAATCCAGCCAGCCAGATTGTAAGAAAAGTCATCTCAAACGACAGCTATGCCTTTGCCGGGCGCTACAATGTCAATCGCGGTTATGCGGTCAATGGCCTTAACCAATATGTCAGCGCCGGCAGCGCCACTTTTGCCTATGACGCGAATGGCAATCTGACTTCCGATGGTTCCAGCAACTATCAATACGATGTCGAGAACCGACTGGTCAGCGCAAATGGAGCCGTTACTGCACTTTTGCGCTATGATCCGCTGGGCCGGCTGTATGAAACCGGCGGCAGCTCTGCCATCACCCGGTTCTTATATGACGGCGATGAACTGGTCGGTGAGTATGACGTTTATGGCAATCTGTTGCGACGTTATGTCCATGGGGCAAATGTCGACGACCCGGTGGCCTGGTATGAAGGGGCGTCGCTTGCTAATAAGCGTCACCTGCAATCCGACTATCAGGGAAGCGTTGTATCTGTCACCGACACGTCGGGCAACCCGATTGCGCTAAACGGCTATGACGAATGGGGCATCCCGAAGGGAGCCAATACCCCTGGCAATACATCGGACGACAATATCGGTCGCTTCCAATATACTGGTCAAGCTTGGATACCAGAACTGGGCATGTATCACTACAAGGCCCGGATCTACTCGCCGACTTTGGGACGGTTTTTGCAGACCGACCCGATTGGATATGAAGATCAGGTCAATCTATTTGCATATGCTGGGAATGATCCCATCAATGTAACCGATCCTGAAGGAAATCAACGGCGTCCTGTGAGACCCCCACCGGCGGGTCCGCGAATTTCGCAAGCCGAGAGCTTACAAGCGAGACGAGCAGAAAGTGCCGAAGCGCGACTTCGATCAGTTGATCCGACATATCGAGATCCGGGCACGTTAAGGGCTCCTCGCTCAGAAAGCTCCCGAGTAGCTTATTCCGAATCATATTACCGAGAAGCTACGAACGCCCGAATTGCCATCGGAATGACCGGGCAATCACCCGTAGGAGGGACAATTCAAACTGAACGCTTGCAAATTACAGTTGGCAACGCGACCTACGTCAGAACTACGGCAAGTGGCCCAAGATTTACTCGCCAATATACCGGCTCTGGCAGTGGATTAGATGCACTTCGGGGGTTAGTAGGCAGTAACTATACATCTGAAGCAAATGGATCCTATCAAGCCAGAAATGTGAACATAGGCAATGGCCTTACCGCAAATATTAACTTGCACAGAGGGTCTTTCGGGGAAAGCGGCTCAGGAAGGTCAGGTTATGTCATGAATATCCAAATAAACGGAGCAAATAACCCGCAGGTATTAAATTTAAAAATTGAGTATCCTTACCAATGACTAACGAAAATCCATTCCTAGCCGCAAAAATAAAATTTGACGGAAATTTTGTTTTGCAAGAAAGTTTTAAAAATGAGTACAATGAGTTTCGATGGTTTGGTATTTTCGAGCCATATTATTCCAAGGAGTTTTATAAATACCTTGAAATTAAAGATTATTATTTTTGCCTGTATGATTTAGAAAATGGGTTTACGGAACCTCGAAGATTGTTGTATCTTGAAGATGATTTTTATTTTTAATTGTTGCGTTATATTTAATAATGAAAAATCATTGATGTATAATTGGTTTTCAGAGTTTTTAATTGTGAATGACGCTCATGATATATTCCTTGAAATCTTTGGCGTAGAAATTGATAAATATGCAGAAGATTTTGGCGGCCCTTTCAATAATATTAGGAAAGATTCTTCATCATTTATGAAATCTCTTTCTAATAATACACAGACGCCACGAAATGCATGAATCTATACACTGAGTGATTTTTATATGATTAAATGCAAGGTATAGACATGGGCAATCACATGCTTTTTTTTAGTCTTAGGCAATGGATTGCAAGAAAGTATTGCTTCCAAAGACTGGCTCCGCAAACGAACCAGCGCCGACCGCTCAAATCCTCGATCTGACGCAGCTTGCATTCAGTTCCCAATGAATCCACGTATCATATGTGCTGATTCGTTCTCATTCTCGAACACTTCTCCTTGCGTGGACATCTCAAAGAATTCATTTTGCAATCGTTTATTGCTTAAGTGACCCGAACAGAAACGTTATAAGTCAATGTTTGCGCTGCTAAATCGATCTGTCCAAAAATCTCACTGTCCGGATCGCATTACAGCAGCTCCAGCTTAGAGATCGAACGCATTTGAGGTGTTTTCCGATGGCTGCGGCTTGGGGCAATCACATTGACGGCGCAGACGGCGGCCCTTTATCTTTGGTCGATCATCCGAAGCGCTTTGTTGCGTGAAGGCAATTTTGAACAATGGGATGCGGCTTTCCCGCGATTGATTGCTCGATTTATGCAAGCTTGCGCGGCTGGACATTTTGAAGCTCCAAGACCAAGCTGGCAACAATCTGATTGGAGCACGTTTTGCATTTGTCCCTTGCCTTTATTGCATCATCTGACTCAGCGATTCCTGCTGCTGTGCAATGGTTGGCGGGGACATTGTTGGGGAGTGTTGCAACCGGCATCGCGGTGCTGGCGGTTGCCTTTGTGGGATTTGGCTTGCTGGGTGGACGGCTGAATTGGCGAACGGGAGCGCGAGTGGTGATGGGTGTGTTCATCCTGTTCGGTGCGCCGATGATTGCGCAGGAGCTGATGTCGCTGGCGCGTGATGGAGACGCATCAACTGTCGGGCAAGTCGCGACAACACCAATTCCGCCATCGCCACAGGTGCCAGCCAATGCGCCGGTTTATGATCCTTACGCAGGGGCGGCAGTTCCACGGTAGTGGCGTTGGATAATGCGAAGCACTCTGCATAGAGTGTTTAGAGCGGATCAGGTCCGCGTTTTTACCTTTGCATAGCGCCATCAGCGCTGACCAGCCTGTTCTCGACATCATAGACATAGCTATTCACGCCATCCCCGGTCAGATTGCCGTTCAGGTCATAGCTGAACGTCGCAGGACCTGCGCTGACACATATGTTTGGTCCCTTTTGTATTTAGGACGTTAACCCGGATTCAAATTTGCTTTATTGGCAAACTGGGATCGTAATTTAAGACTCAATGCATAAACGCTGTTTAAGATTTTATATTTGACAATGATAGTAGAAAATCACTCTCACTAGCTGCTCGCAAATCATTGAACACACCTCCATTTTCTTGGGAATATTCGCGAATTTTTTTTCCATATATAGGTAAAAAAATATCCACTGCATCATTTATGATCAATATTTCATTAAACCAATTATACATTAACGATAATTTCTTGTTGTAAAAAACGTAGCATCCAAAAAATAAAATATCTTTATCGAAACATTTAAATTTAAGCGGTTCGCCAAATCCACTATTTAAATCATATAGTAAAATATAATATTCATTATCTTCTAGATATTTAAGAAATTTTTCGTTAAAGTCTGGATTGTATATTCCATACCATCCGAATTTATTATAGATATCTGCAAAATTATCCAATTTTAAAAAAGTACCATCGCTAGAGATTGTATTTTTTTTTATTGGAATATTGCATGTCATTGCGATGGGTACTCAATCTTAACATTTAGAACTCTTCGGTTCTGTACACCATCTATCTGAATGTTCAAAACATATCCAGACCGCGCGCTACCACTTTCACCTGCCCCTCCCCGATGGAGGTTTATGTTCGCTGTCAAACCATTGCCCAATTCTACATTGCGTGCTTGAAATGAGCCATTCTGCTCGGAAGTGTAGTTATTCCCTACAATACCTCTGAGAGCATCTAAACCGCTACCGCTGCCTGTGTATTGGCGAGTGAAATGGGGGCCATTGGCTGTCGTGTCAATGTAGGTAGCCCTGCCTATCGCGACTTGCATCAAATCGCTTCTTATAGTTCCACCGACTGGTGATTGACCCGACATACCTATTGCAATTCTCGCAGCGGCTGCTTCCACATAGTATGACTCAGAATAGGCAACTCTTGAGCCTGCAGAACCAAAAGCACGAAGAGTACCAGGGTCCCGATATTCAGGATCAATCCTTCTTAAATTTTCTTCCGCTTCTTCAGCTCGGCGAGCCCGAACGATTTCAGATTCCGACAACCTTGGTCCTGAAACCGGAGGTGTAACTCGACGACGGCTATGCCCATCCGGATCCACGGCATTCACCGGATCATTCCCGACATAAGCATAGAAATTGACCTGCTCCTCATACCCAATCGGATCGGTTTGCAGGAACCGCCCCAGCGTCGGGGAGTAGATGCGGGCCTTGTAATAATACATGCCCAGCTCGGGTATCCATGCCTGCCCGGTATATTGGAACCGCCCGATATTGTCGTCCACAGCGTTGGCCGGGGTGTTTGCTCCCTTGGGGATGCCCCATTCGTCATAGGCGTTGATCGCGACAATCTGTCCGGCGTTGAACGTCATTACCTGACCGCTCCAGGTCGTGTACGATACCACGCTGCCCTGCCAGTTGCGGTTGACCATCCGCGCGGCCATGTTGCTGGTTGAGGCGCCTTCGAACCACACCACCGGATCATCAACATCACGGCAATGCACATAGCGGCGCTGCATCGTGCCGCTGCCATCATACTCCGCTATCAGCTCATCGCCATCATAGAGGAACCGCGTAATCGGCGTTCCGCCGCCGGTCTGGTACAAGCGACCGAGCGGATCATAACGCAGTTGCGCATTGCTGCCGCCACCGGCGCTCACCAAGCGGTTCTCTTGCATCTAGACATAGCTGTTGACACCGTCCCCGGTCAGGTTGCCGTTCAGATCATAGCTGAACGTCGCAGGGCCTGCACTGATATGCTGAATGATTGGAATAATTTTGGTGTTAAGTAAACTGTCACGGGAATTCAACAGCAACACAATACAGATGTCAGGATTAAAAATGTTTAAGCTGATAAGCTGTTAATACAATAATAATTCATTCTACGCAATCGACGCTTTTCGCTTCAATCAATTTTTTAACGAGAACAACATTTCTTCCTTCGTTGTTTTTGTTATCAGTTACAAGTCCAATAATACGCATTTTAATGCAAACACTATCTCTAATGTCATAATTTTTTATTATTCGATTCAAAACATTGTTTTCGTATTCGTTTTCCATTTTCAGAGAATAGTACGAACCAGAATCTTCTAAAAAATAACTATATTCAAATACTCTAAGTATGCCATGCATTTCAATACATTCGTTTTTAATAAGAGCGGTATTTACACTCTTATTACAACAAAGCAAAAACAATGCAGAGCCTAAAGTTGCCAAAGCGCCAATTTTATTCATTTTGAGCCTCTCATGGTGCACGATGACGAGGTTTGTCCATCACACGCCGCTGAGAAAGATCTTTTAGCTTGCGTCACCGGATCGACAGGATCACGTCCAACCAAGGGACTATACTCGTTCTGTGCTGCGTAAGCACTGATTTCCTGGGCCATTCTCTCCTCGCCCGTTTTAAGAGGGCCAAAAATCGAATCTCTTAAAGCATGATCTCCATCGTGAATTATGACTTCTCCGCCCATTGCGATATTGCCAATTATATTTGGATTGATAGAGATAGTGGATTCTCCCGATTTTGTATTTTCAACGGAATTAAAAGCGGCAGGAGTCTTCAATTGGTAGTCTACTACGAACGCCTGCCCCTTCCCAATCGGTCCAAGGAAATCTAGGACGGCCTGAGCATTAACCACATCCATCGGTTCAGCCTTTGCAACAGCGTCATGCGCGAATGTAACGTAAGCGGATACTATTAAACATCCCGCCGGGTCCCCGCGACAGGTTTCCCTCCCACTCGGATCCACCGCATTGACCGGATCATTCCCGACATAAGCATAAAGATTGACCTGATCCTCATAGCCGATCGGATCGGTCTGCATAAACCGGCCCAGCGTGGGTGAATAGATGCGCGCCTTGTAATAATACATGCCCAGCTCGGGTATCCACGCCTGCCCGGTATATTGGAACCGTCCGATATTGTCGTCGGCGGCGTTGGCCGGGGTGTTTGCGCCCTTGGGGATGCCCCATTCGTCATAGGCGTTGATCGCAACAATCTGTCCGGCGTTGAACGTCATTACCTGACCGCTCCAGGTCGTGTACGATACCACGCTGCCCTGCCAGTTGCGGTTGACCATCCGCGCGGCCATGTTGCTGGTTGAGGCGCCTTCGAACCACACCACCGGATCATCGACATCGCGGCCATGCACATAGCGGCGCTGCATTATACCGGTAAGGTCATACTCCGCGATCAGCTCGTCACCATCATAGAGGAACCGCGTAATCGGCGTTCCGCCGCCGGTCTGGTACAAGCGGCCCAGCGGATCATAGCGCAGTTGCGCATTGCTGCCGCCACCGGCACTGACCAGGCGGTTTTCGACATCATATACATAGCTGTTCACGCCGTCCCCGGTCAGGTTGCCGTTCAGGTCATAGGCGAATGTCGCAGGACCTGCGCTTTCATATTGGTTGAGGCCATTGACCGTATAGTTGCGCAGCACCGTTTCCGCACTGGTCCAGGCATAGGCATCGTTGCTGGTCGTGCGCGTTGCGATCTGGTTCGACGGGTTATAGGTAAAGCTATAGCTGACATCATAGGTCGCGAGATAGGGATCGTTGCTGCGCGATTGCAGCCGTCCCGAAGGCTCATACACAAAGTTTGTTGTCGTGCCGTTGCGCTGCTGTGAGAGGCTGCCCTGCTTGTTATAGACATAGACAACCATCTTCGCGTCATTCGCACGCCAGATTTCAGTGGCGCGGTCCAGCCCGTCATAGACAGTGTTGAACTCGGCCCCGTCGGGATGCGTCACCCGTGTACGGTTGCCATTCTTGTCATGCAGATAGCTGATGGCGCGGCTCACCCCGTCAAGCTTCTGCGTTGTGCTTTTCAGCCGACCGAAGCCGTCATAGTCGCTCTCTACCCCTTCATTGGTGGCGGCATGGCCGTCAAAACGCGCATAAAGCTGAAGCCCACGCAGATCATAACCATAAAAGACATCGCGCTTGAGCGTCGCCGCAAGATCGGTGCGCAAACCAGTAGCATCAATGTCCTTCCTTATGTTGCGATTAAGCCCATCATAATCATAGGCAATGACGGTGCCGTCGCGTTTGACCAGACGGGCGCGGTTGCCATTGTGGTCATAGCTGTATTTTTCGCAATCATCGCCCGCACTGCGCCCATCAACGGGGCCGGTCATGCCATTCACCTCGGCAATGGTACCGATGGTGCAGTTGGCTGAGACCGTGCCATTGGTCTTACCCGGAAAGCGCCAGGCAACCATCCGGTCATAGCCGTCATAGGCATAAGTGGCGAGATTGCCATTGGCGTCCTTCACCGTCTTCTGCTTGCCATTGTCGGTGTAGGTATAGGTCACATAGTCTTGCACCAGTGGCGTACCCACTGCCTTTTGCACCCGCAACAGCTGCCCTGCCGCATCATAATGATTTTTGGTGATACGGTCCGGGCCGTCATTCCCCTCTGTCCCCAAATCGCAGGCGCTTGCGGGAAGGCTCGTAAAATAGACCGCCGGATTCATCCTTAGCGCGGTACATTCCAGTCGGTTCCGACTGTCATAGCTATATTGTGTCAGGCTGGTTTCTGCCCCGTCCCGTCCCCTCGCAATCGTCTTGATCTTGCGATCAAACGCATCGTAAACCGATTCTTCGCTGTTGAAGACGGAAAAGTCGCTCCACGCAGAAGGTGCAACCTCGGTTGCCTGCCACGCATCCAGCGTCCCTGTCTCGACCAACGTCGGTCTGCCCGCCGCATCATAAGTCGTCCGGGTCGCCAGAAATTTGAGCACACCCGCACCATCCGGATCGGCCGAAATCGTCCCGACCGTCCGACCCAGCGCGTCATAGCGTGTTGCAGAGGTAAAGGGCGACGCCGCGCTCTGCGCAAAGGCGGCTCCCGCCCCGCCCGCTGCCGCCATCGCAGCCAGACCCAGCGCCAGCCCGCGCACCACCCTTCCCAACCGCCTAATCATGGGCACACCGCCACATTGGCCGAAGGCTTCGTCTCCGATATGCGCTCGCCAAAATAATTATACTGATAGCAGGTGCGCAGAGTCTCCAACTGTCCGGCGTTGTTTTTGCGGTCACGGCAACACCGCGCAACCGGAGATTGTTAAGGCCAGTGGTTGGCCCATAATCATAGGTCGTGACAACCTCATCGAGCGTTCCTGCGCAGGCCGTCGTGCTGATGCACGAGGAAGACTGAGTGAGCAAGGATATGGGCGGGCCTGCAGCTACCACCGCGCCATTCTGATCCTTTATATAAGCGGTCCGCATCGTATATGTATTTGTGACTTTGGGACGTGGCGCACCGACAGTCGGTGCAGGCTTGGTCTCGGTCAACACTTGTCCGCGATCATTGTAACTATATTCGGTAATATTGCCCTTGGGGTCGGTTATCTTCAAAGGCTTGTTGCACCGCGCCTGCGTTGCCGGTGTGCATTCCGGCTCATATTCGTAAAGCGTCTCTTGATCGGGGAGACCGGAGCCGGGCTTGGGCCGTACGATGGTTTTTACGATATTGAATCGGGCATCATGTTCGTTGTAAACGATATTCCCTTCAGGAGAGATTGATCCCACGGCCTCTTCTAACGGATTGAAAATAAGTTCTGTTTTTCTATTCAAGGCATCGGAAACATATAACAATCTCCGTCTACTGGAACCAAATGTACTTTCAGGTTTCAGAGTATATGATTTGATACCAGTTTGTCCGGATATCGTTTGTTGGATAGTAAGATAATAGGACCCGCCCGGAGATGCATCTGGATCGCCCGTGATGTTTTGAGGGAGAGGCTGCATATTAGATCGTTGTTCAATCATCATATTTACAGAATCCATCAAAGCCTGTTGTGTCTCAAGCCGCATGCAAGCAAGATAGTCCCCGCCCAGACAGTCTGAATTCAACCATGAGTGCTCAATAGAATACAAAAACCCAGCTCTTATTGTTGCAAGCTGTTGCTCTACGGGCGGTTCAATTTCTCTTCCATATGGATAATATTGTGTATACTCATAATTAGATGTTATTCCATATTTTGTAATAGAAATAACCCTTATATCATCATGCGTATCTACATTAGGATCGATATTATTATAGTTTAATGTTAATGACTCGGCAGAATGGCCCGGATAAGTGACTCCAACAATATATTTCTCTGTCAAATTCAATATATTAGATGAGTTATTTGAGCCTTGATGAGGTCTTGTTCTTTTCGCAGTTTTCGGAATCCATCGTAATGTTGTTATTCCACCATTTGCATCTGTAATGCTTGTTGTACCTGAGCTTTGCGAGCTTACAATGTTTGCCGAACGCAATTGAGTCAAATTCGAGCAAGAGCCTGTCGTATTCGAATCACAATAATCAATAGACAAATTAACAGCCTGTATCGAAGGTCCGGATATTTTAAGCATATATCCAAAATTATTTTTCCTATATTTTTGACCTTCTAAAACCGTCTCTCTTCCATCCGGAAACTCAATTTTTGTTTTTGCTCCATCAAACGTAATTTTTATACCATTCTTATCTATAAAGATATACTGACTCTGAGTTTTTAGTAATGTGGCCGGACTAGTATCCAAAAAATATTCTGGCGTGCACGCACTATAAGAACACTCAAAGGTTTGAGACCCTCCAAAATAGCTGATCGTAACTTTCTGTAAATTTGGATTAATTGCTTCGGGCAAGGGGTTATTATAATCGCCAACCGGATATGAAAACAAATGCGGCACGTTCGTATTTTCGGAAGTGAAATCAGCTGACAATTTTGTTTCTGCCCATGCTGGATTTCGTACATCATTTACAACCACATTTAAGTCGGAATCCCCACCGCCAACCGCAATTATTTCATGCGATTGCCAGTGAAACCGGCCTGTTTTGCGCTCAAGACCAAATTCATCAACAGCAGGTTCATTCACCTCGGTCGGCGCAACTTGCGCCTTTACCGGAGATGCTGCAGTCCCGACCACCATAGCCAAGACCGAAACCGCACACGTCGCTCGAAAATTATTGACCCCGCCTGGCATTCATTATCCCCGATTTCCGGATTTATCATTCAACGTCCTTGTTAGTCGACACTCCAGTTCAGCCCGGAGGAGGCGGACATGCGGTACCGGGAGTTCCGCCAGCACCCGTCGTGGACTGACAGGTCCGGTTGCCCGCCGGATCATAGTTGGTTTTGACTTCTTGTCCGTTGGTCGGACCACCCGATTTGGTCGTCTGTTTCAAACGCCCCAGCGCATCATATTTGTGGGTCACAGTTTCGGCTGCCTGAAGCGGTACTGCCGTCATTGCATAAGCAATCACCGATACGCCAAGTGCGAGTTTACGATTGGTACGCATGTCCCCTCCTCTTGCTGAAAGAGAAAGCATCATGAAATTACAATATTGTCAATTGCTACCGGTGCATTTTACATGTCATCGATGCGATAATTATTGCTGACATAAATGATAGTATTTCACTTAACTGACTTTACTCTCGACTGCCACTGTAAATAAAGCATTGGTCGCATTGCGCTTCGCGGGGATGGATGCGTAGTATAGTACCCGACCATTGTTGATGGTCGGGCCTTGGTCAGTAGGGGCGGCATGGTGCTGCACCTCAAAAACCAAGGACAGTGAAATGACAAAATCCAAATCTGCAAGTACGGACATTGTAACTGCTGGCTTGCCACGCGAGACCAAGTCGACGAAATTGCTCACCCTCCTTCAAACCGGAACCGGCGCAAGTCTTGAAGAGATGGTCGAGGTGACCGGCTGGCAATCGCACACCGTGCGCGCCGCGATGACCGGCTTTCGCAAGAAGGGCCATATCATCAACAAACATGTCGAGGGTAACACGACAGTCTGGTCAGTGAAGCCTGCCGCATGAGCAAGGCTAAAAAGCAAGCTGGCGTCCGAGCTGAAGTCGCCAGCCTTCAATCGATGACACTGGTCGAGCTTCGGACATACTGGGAGGCGCGCTTCGGCGCGCCGCCCAAACAGCGATCGGTAGATTTGCTGCGCCGTGTGCTTGCATGGCGATTACAGGCCGAGGCTTTTGGCGGACTGGATGCAGCCACGGTTCGATTGTTGGGGAGCGAACGGACATTGATTATGGTCGCCGAGCAAGCAGGCACAAGATTGGCGCGCGACTATGCCGGACGGCGTCATGAGGTCGTGATACTTGAAGAGGGCGTGCTTTATGATGGCGAGAGCTATGGCAGCCTGTCGGAGGTCGCGCGGATCATAACCGGCCAGCGCTGGAACGGACCGCGCTTCTTTGGCCTGCGGCGCGAGAATGTCCGATGAAACCGTTGCGCTGCGCTATCTATACAAGGAAATCGACCGAAGAAGGACTGGAGCAGGAGTTCAACAGCCTTGATGCCCAACGGGCATCTTGTGAAGCCTATGTTCTCAGTCAGGCTGGCGAAGGCTGGACATTGCTTCCCCAGCATTATGATGATGGCGGTTGGTCAGGCGGCAATATGGAACGTCCCGCCCTTAAAAGCCTTTTAAAAGCCATTTCAGAAGGGCGTATTGATGTTGTTGTGGTCTATAAGGTTGATCGCCTCACCCGCAGCCTGATGGACTTTGCCCGTATTGTAGAAACATTTGATGGGCATGGGGTGTCGTTTGTGAGCGTCACCCAAGCGTTCAACACCACCAGCAGCATGGGGCGGCTTACATTAAATGTGCTGCTGTCCTTTGCCCAGTTTGAGCGCGAGGTGACCGGCGAGCGCATCAGAGACAAGATTGCTGCCTCGAAAGCTCGCGGGATATGGATGGGTGGCAATTTGCCACTCGGCTATGATGTCAACGACAGGAAGCTGTTCATTGTCGAGGAAGAGGCTGAGCTCGTCCGGCACATTTATTCGCGCTATATCGAACTTGGATCGGTTCTGCCACTGGTGAGAGAACTTGATGCATCAGGCAAACGCACCAAGCGCTGGACCTCAAGCCGAGGCAATGTGCGGGGAGGATACCGGTTCAGCTGCGGGGCTATCTATCACATTCTTTCCAACCGCATCTATCTGGGTGAAATAGTCCACAAAGGAAAAGCGCATAAGGGCGAGCATCAGCCCATCATATCGCAGGAACTATTTGATGCGGTGGCATCCAGCCTCGCTGGCAATCGCGTCAAGCGGGTAAAGCGCAACGAGAAGGCCACAGCCTCGCCACTGACCGGCAAATTGTTCGATCCTGACAATCTTCCTATGCGGCCAACCTTTGGACATGGTCGGGGCAAGCGCATCTATCGCTATTATGTGAGCGAGACGTTGCTTCCAGCTGGACGGACGGCCCAGAGTCACAACCAAAAAGGCACAAGGCTCTCAGCATCGCGGCTGGAGAGCGTTCTGGGCGCTAGTCTGCTGCCGCTTATGCCAACAGGCGGCGATGCGGAGGCTGTGTTCAAGGCCATCGCTCGTATCCGCGTAAAAGACACGCAGCTGAGGGTCAGGCTCGAACTCGCCGCACTCCTTGGCGAAGACGAGATTGATGATGATGTGCTTGACCGAGCACGGCAAATAGATCCAGCCGCAGCGATCGATGGGCATCATCTTATTGTTAGCATCGCCAGCAGCGCTGTGCGGCGTGGGAGCGAGCTGTCAGCACCTGACCACCTAACTAGCGATACCGAGCGGCGGCGATTGCTGGCAGACCTCATCCACAAATCACATGGGCAACTCAAGAAGCTCCATGCGTCGCCGCTCTATCCCGAGGACAACGCCCATATGACAGCTCCCATCAACGAATGGGGCGAAGGCGGGTGACGATTGGATTGCTGGCGCCAGATATTCAGAAGATGTTGCTGCAGGGTAAGGCGCCGCTGCACATAACGCCCGATGTGCTGTTGAATTCGGACATTCCGATGGATTGGGACGAGCAGCGGCGGATGTTTGGGATGGGGTGAATGGCTGCTTTGTTGGACATTCCGACCGGAGACCCAATTCTGCGATTTAGAGACAATATGCTTGGAGGACCAAAGCGGAATCGCCACTCAGTACAAAGTTGAGCAATTATTTAATACAATTAAATACTTAAGTGACAAAATCAGGGGAAACAGTGTGATTTTCTGACCGCTTTTAAGCCCCCATTCACACGCAACCCGCCACACTCATGGGCTAAGTTGAAAGTTGCGGATCCACCATTCGTTGCTCAGCTTATGACAACCGAACGCCCCTGTTGAGATTGTCATCGATCCCGGCTCAAAGGCAGTTGAAACACTGCACGCCGTTTCGTTTCTCCAGCATTGAAAATATCGAACAAAAGTCTCCAAACCGTCACGGCTCATTCTGCACCAGAGACTCTGGCCAAAAACCCGCAGAATTCCTCAGGAAAGAGTCTCATCAGAGACCGGAGAACTGCCTTTTTTCGAGCCAAAAGTGGCGCGTTTCCGCGACACCCCGCTTCAAGCTAAGTTATTGTTTTTCCAAGGAAAAATGTCTGGAGGCCCGAGCCGGAATCGAACCGGCGTGCAAGGATTTGCAGTCCTCTGCGTCACCACTCCGCCATCGGGCCTCGCGCAATGGCCCGCAAAGGGCCAATTGGTGGTGTGAGGCGCGTCCCTAGCGATTCATTTTCGTCAGCGCAATCGGGATTTGGCCTGATAAAGCCTCCTCCATGCCGTTCGCCCCGTAAAATTCGGTCTTTCGTAGGAATCCCGCTTTGACTTTGGGTTTGCGCTGATTAGAAGGTGGCAGAACAACTGTATTGCAGTTGCAATACAGTTATGCCAAGTTTATGCAGGCAATGGGTTTCAAAATGCAAACAGTTCAATCCTCTAATATGCGTCGGCATATGGTCGACAGCCAGTTGCGCACCAGCGGCGTCAGCCAGCCGTGGATTATTCAGGCCATGCTGGAGCTGCAACGCGAATCCTTTGTGCCCGCCGAACGGGCAGCGATTGCCTATCGCGACCGGCCAGTGGATATTGGCGCGGGGCGAATGCTCAATCCGCCATTGGCCGCGGGTTTGATGCTTTCCGCGGCAGAGCCTGAACCTTCGGATCATGTACTGCTGATTGGAGCGGGAACGGGTTATCTGGCGGCCTTGCTGGTCGGGCGTGTGCGCTCATTGGTTGCAGTCGAGGAGCAGCCCGAATTGCTCGTATCGGCAAAGCAAAGCGTGGCCGGCGTCGAATGGGTCGAAGCACCTTTGAATGTTGGGGCAGCGGATAAAGGCCCTTATGACCTGATCATCATCGATGGTGCGGTCGAAATTTTGCCCGATACGATCAAGGCTCAGTTGAAGGAAGGCGGACGAATCGTCACCGGACTGTGCGACGGACCGGCGCGGCGGTTGGCCAGTGCTAATCGCCACGGCGATCATGTGGCGTTGCGGACAATCGCCGATACCGAAATCGCTCCATTGCCGGGCTTTGCCCGCGTGCGGGAATTTTCATTCTGATGCAGCATAGTGCCATCATTGCAGCGTTGCTTGCCACAGCAATGGCTGTGCCTGCGCATGCAGAGACGCTGCGCGATGCGCTAGCGGCGGCCTATGAAACCAACCCTACGCTGACGGGTGCTCGCGCCGGACAACGCGCGACCAACGAAGGCGTGCCACTGGCCAAGGCCAATGGTCGTCCCGATGCCAGCGGAACGGCAACCTATACCGAATTGTTGCCGCGCTCCAATGGCACCAATTTCACGCCCGACCGTACATTGACCGGACGGATCGATTTAACAGTGCCGATTTACACCGGAGGCGCGGTCAAAAACTCGATCCGTGCTGCAGAAAACCGGGTTGAAGCAGGCTTTGCCGGATTGCGTGCGACCGAAAGCGCGATTTTTTCCGCGGTCGTCGGCACTTATATGGATGTGATCCGCGACGAGTCGATTGTTGATCTAAACCGAGCGCAAGTCGGCGTGTTGCAGGTCAATCTCGAAGCAACCCGCGATCGTTTCCAGATCGGCGACTTGACCCGCACCGATGTCGCGCAATCCGAAGCACGGCTGGCGCTTGCGACCAGCAGTCTGGAATCGGCGCGCGCCAATCTGATCCGCTCGAAGGAAATCTATATCCAGCTCGTGGGCCAGGAGCCCGGCGATCTTGAGGCGCCACCGCCTTTGCCCAATCTTCCGGCCACACCCGAAGAGGCTGTCGGTGTTGCGCTGGAATATAATCCCGACCTGATTGTTGCCAAGGAACTGAGCGAAGCAGCCCGGTTTGACCGGCGCGGGGCAGAGTCTTCACGGCTTCCCTTTGTTTCGGGCTTTGGTGGGGGCAGCTATTCGAACAATTTGGGCAGCATCGATCCGGGCAGCAGCGGTCTGACGTTCGACAAAAGCTCAACCTCCGCTCAAATTGGTGTTCGGGCAACGATCCCCTTGTACCAGGGCGGACAGCCTGCAGCACAAATCCGGCAGGCACAGGCGCGGCTGGGCCAAGCGATGGAGCAACAAATCGCCGCCGAGCGCGAGGCAATTGCGCAGACCCGTGCGGCCTATGCCAGCTGGCGGGCGTCTCAGGACGTGATTGCGGCTTCCGAACGCGCGGTGGCCGCAAACGAATTGTCGCTTGAAGGTGTGCGCGCTGAAAACAGCGTCGGCAATCGCACCATTCTTGACATATTGAATGCCGAGCAGGAATTGCTCAACAGCAAGGTGCAACTGGTGGCGGCACGGCGCAATGCCTATGTCGCGGGCTTCTCTTTGCTTGCCGCTATCGGGCGAGCAGAGGCGCGCGATCTGGGGCTTGAAAGCGGAGCGCTATACGATCCAGTCGCCGAATATGAACGTGTCGAAGGCAAATGGAACGACTGGTCGTCGGACCCTGACCCCACGGTCGTGGCCACTCGCACGGTTGACACTCCGGCGCAAAAGGCCGAAATAGAACCGCTTCCCGATTATTCGCGGAAGCCATAGGGGCAGGTTAAGGGGCAAGATGATGGCTGACCAGCGCAGCGAACCATCGATGGAGGCGATTTTGGAGTCGATCAAAAAGATCATCGCCGATGAGGATCGCGGCGGCATTCCTGCCACACCGCGCCGTGCGACCCGCACTGCCCCGGTGCGTGACCCCGAAGAATCCAACGATATACTCGAACTGACCCAGAGCGAAGCCGAAGAAGCCGAAGAAGAATTGCTCGATGACGGCAAAGCGCAAAGCCTGCGGCAAAGTTTTTCAGTGCTGCAAACCTTGACCGAGCCTGGCGTTGCACCGCAAATTGTGCGGTCGGGTGAAACCTCGCTTGAGGGGATGGTGCGCGACATGCTGCGCCCGATGCTGAAGGACTGGCTCGACAGCAATCTGCCCAATATCGTCGAAGCCATGGTTGCGCGCGAGGTCGAGCGCATTACCAAGAAGGGCTGATGTTCCGCCGCCTTTTCCGGGCGGTGTTTTTTATCCTGTTTGCTGGATCAACTGCGCCTGTCATAGCGCAGGACCTGACCTATGTTTTGGCAGGCAAGCTGGTGGATGTCGAACAGGGGCGCGTGCTGGAAAAGCAGTGCATCCTGATTAAAAGCAATATTATTCAATCGGTTGAGCCATGCACAAAAGCGCCAAAAGGCGCAAAGCGGATCGACTGGTCGCGCTATACCGTGTTGCCCGGATTGATCGACCTCCACACCCATCTGGCCGATGCCGGGCAGTCGGCAGATTTGGCTTTGCCGATCAAAACCTCGCCTGCCGCTACCGCGCTGATCGGAGCGAAAAATGCGCGCGATACATTGCGTGCGGGCTTCACCACAGTGCGCGATGTCGGTACTTATCGCGGGCTGACCGATGTTGCCTTGCGCGATGCCATCGCCGCGGGCCATGTGCCGGGGCCGCGGATGTTTGTTGCGGGCGCCTATCTGACCCATCCCGGCGGCGGTGGCGAATTGAACGGCGTCGTCCCCAACGACCAGTTACCGCCTGATATGCGGCTAGGCGTGCTGAGCAGCGCGGATGAAGCCAAGACCAAGGCCGAGGCGTTGTTTGCAGGCGGAGTGGATTTTCTGAAACTGATGGGCACCGGCGCGGTGCTGGCAATCGGCACCGAACCGGGCGAGCCCGAACTGACCTATGACGAAATGCGCGCCGCCGTCGAAGTCGCGCGATCCAGAGGCAGCTTTGCCACCGCCCATGCCCACGGCGCGCAGGGAATTAAAAATGCGATTCGCGCCGGAGTGCGTTCTATCGAACATGCCAGCCTTATCGATGACGAAGGCCTCGCCATGGCCAAGGCCGCCGGGGTCTGGCTGGTGATGGACATCTATAATGGCGACTATATCGACGACATCGGCAGCAAAGAAGGCTGGCCCGAAGAATATTTGCGCAAGAATCGCGAAACCACCGAGGTCCAGCGGCAGGGCTTTGCCAAAGCGTTAAAATTGGGCGTCAAAATCGCCTATGGCACCGACAGCGGGGTTTATCCGCACGGGATCAATGCGCGGCAATTTGGCTATATGGTGCGTTATGGCATGACCCCGATGCAGGCGATCCAGTCGGCGACGATCGAGGCCGCAAGGCTGTTGCAGCGGGAAAGCCAGTTTGGCGCAATCGCCAAAGGTCTGCTCGCCGACATGATCGCTGTCGAGGGCAATCCGCTGGCGGACATCTGGCTGCTGGAAAAACGACCGATTGTGATGAAAGAGGGCGTTCTGATCGACTAGCCGCGCTTGAACGGCCCCAATTCCTCCAGAAACGCCTGTTCGCGTTCAACCGCAAACCGCTCGCGTTCCAGAAAATCCTCAACCGCGGAGCGGAAACCGGGATCGGCGATGTAATGCGCCGACCATGTGCTCACCGGCAAATAACCCCGTGCCAGCTTATGTTCGCCCTGTGCCCCAGCCTCGACCCGCGCCAGCCCGTGCGCAATCGCGAAATCAATCGCCTGATAATAGCAAAGCTCGAAATGCAGGAAGGGGATATCCTCGGTGCATCCCCAATAGCGGCCATAAAGGCAGTCGGGACCAACAAGGTTTAATGCGCCCGCAACGGGGCTGCCTTCGCGGTGTGCGAGGAACAGCGCAATGCTGTCGCCCATGGTCGCTGCAATCCGGTCGAAAAAGGCGCGGGTCAGATAGGGCCGCCCCCATTTGCGCGCGCCGGTATCCTGATAGAAAGTCCAGAAGGCATCCCAATGGTCGGCCCGGATCTGGTCACCGCGCAGGATTTCGATCGTGACATTGGCCTGCGCCGCCGCCCGTTCCTTGCGGATCGCGCGGCGCTTGCGGGATGACAGCGTCGCCAGAAAATCGTCAACGCTGGCATAGCCGTCATTGCTCCAGTGAAATTGCGTCCCCGCACGGATCAGCCAGCCAGCCTTGCGGAACAGCGCAAGCTGGCCTTCGTCAACAAAGGTCGCATGCGCCGACGACAGACCGTTCTGCCGGACGACATTTTCCGCCGCGCGTAGCAGATTGAGCGCCGTTGCCTCGTCCGTCGCCAATATACGCGGTCCGGGAACTGGCGAGAAGGGTGCAGCAATCTGGAGCTTCGGATAATAGCGCCCGCCAGCCCGTTCATAGGCATCGGCCCAGCCATGATCGAAAACATATTCGCCCTGGCTGTGCGATTTCAGATAGGCTGGCAAAGCGCCTTTGAGATCGCCACCGGCGTCATGGATGACAATCGGTGCAGGCGACCAGCCACTCCCGCTGCCAACGCTACCTGATTCTTCCAATGCCGACAGAAAGGCGTGGCAAATAAAGGGTTGCCAGACGGGTTCAGCGCATTCCATTGTCCGGCATCGAGATGCACAATGCCTTCGGCGATTTCGGCGGTCAAATTATCCATCAAAGGAAGTACCGTAGTCCTGAGCAGCAGTCGTTTTGCGACTGCGTCTGTCGAAGGACGGCTAGAGGTTTCGACTGCGGCATTTGGCTAACTCGGAAATAATTGCCCAGTTACGGTTAATAAGAGCTTCTTTTTTAGCGCTGCTCCATCCTTTGATTTGCTTTTCAACAGCTTTTGCATCTTCACGAGATTGAAAAGTCTCATTCCAAACCAACTCAACGGGTCGGCGCTTGTGGGTGAAGCCTTTGAAAACTCCCGATTGATGTTCAGCAAAACGCCGATCAATGTCATCCGTATGGCCGGTGTAGAACTTGCCGTCGACGCATCGCAAAATGTAGCAATGAAACATCAAATCGCTAGTCATTGCCGTCTCTCCTTGCCTCACGCCGCCCTTCGACGGACGCAGCCACTTCGCGGCTGCTGCTCAGGGCTACGGTTTCTTTTTGGCTACCCCTTCACCTTCACAATCGCATCAATCTCGACCGTCGCATCCAATGGCAGCACCGGAACACCGACAGCACTGCGCGCATGCTTGCCAGCATCGCCAAACACCGCCTCCATAAGGTCCGACGCGCCATTGGCGATTTTGGGCTGGCCGGAGAAATCAGGAGTCGAGGCGACAAAGGCACCGAGTTTGACGATGCGTTCTACGCGGTCGAGCGAGCCAAGCGCCTTTTTCATCTGCGCAATCAGCATCAACCCGCAGCCGCGCGCGGCGGCAATGCCGTCTTCCTCGCTGCGGCTGTCGCCAACCTTGCCGGTCATCAATTGACCGTTCACGAACGACACCTGCCCCGAAATATACAACAGCCCGCCCACTTCGACTGTCGGCACATAAGCGGCGACAGGGGCTGCAGGTTCGGGAAGGGTGATGCCCAGTTCGGCGAGTTTGGCTTCGATCATGATACTACCTTTTCAAATGCAGGGGCGGGGTTGCCCGAAAGCAGCTTTTCGGAAATCCACTTTTCGGCCTCGCTCCAGATGTGGATCTGGGCATTGGCGGCCGGGTTGGGCTGGACGCGCGGCCATAGTACCGGCTCACCGACAAAATGCAGCCGCCAGACATCGGGCATGATCTGGCCAACCGATTCGTGGTGATGGCCAAGATCGTCAATGAAAACAGTGACGCTGGGATTATAGCTTTCGACGATCTGCGCGAGTGCGGCGCCCTTGCCGCCCTGGTTGGTGAAAACCGGAGCGTCGATGCCAACCGCGCGCAATTGCTCGGCACGGCTGGCATTGAACTGGTCCATCAAATTGGTCAGGATCACGACATCCGCAATTTCAGACAGGCGGTTGATCGCCGCGACCGCGCCATCAATCGGCTGCTGCCGGTGCATTTCGGTTTCGAAAAAGCCGTTGAGCAGATTCCACACCGTTCCGCGTTCGACCTGCGTGCCATCATGCTTGTGCCGCAAAGCCTCGCCCCAGTCGCCATGGACAAGGTCAAAGTCGATATGATGGATTTCGTCGAGCCAGTCGCGAAACGGCACGATCATGTGCAGCAACACTTCGTCACAGTCGCTGATCAGCAAGGGACGGCTCATGATTCAAGCACCATGCGCGCGGCGACCAGCCGGGCGGGATCGACCTCGAGTGCGGCAGCACAGGCGGTAAGGTCGGGCTGGTAAGCCTCCAGAAAGCCAAGTATTGCCGCTTGTGTTCCCGCATCCCCAACTTGCGTCCGCAATCGGTCCGGGGTGAGGCCGGTAAGCGCAAGAAATCGCTCGGCGCGGATGTCGTCGGTGAGGATCCACGCCAGTGCATCTAAGGCGAGCCGTGCTGCCATCGTCGAATCCAGTGCGGAATTTTTGCCATTTGTATCGTACATGGCTTTCGCTTAAGCGAAACTCTTGTAGCTGCCTAGGGCTTGCCAGCCTTGCGAACAAATTTCACCGTAGCCCTGAGCCTGTCGAAGGGCGCTAATCGGCGAGGCGTGTTTCGACAGGATCAGCACTACGGTTTTTAATGCAGACGGAAGTGAGCAAATCGGTGAACAAAAAGGTGCTGATCGTCGAGGACAATGAGCTGAACCTCAAATTGTTTACGGACCTGCTGCGCGCGCATGGATATACCATTGAACCGTTGCGCGACGGGCGCGAGGCGCTGGCCAAGGCACGCGAATTCGCCCCCGATATGGTGATCATGGATATCCAGATGCCGCATGTCAGCGGGCTTGACCTGATCGAACAGATGCAGGGCGATGCCGTACTAGCGACGATCCCCGTGCTTGCGGTCACGGCCTATGCGGGCAAGGGCGACGAGGAGCGGATTTTGGGCGCTGGCGCTCGCGGCTATTTGTCCAAACCGGTTGGCATGGCGCAGTTTCTGGCGGCAGTGAAAGCGATCGTCGGATAAGCGATGCCGCTGCGCTGGCTCTTTCTTATCTTGTCGCTGTTGTTCGCAACGGCTGTCCCGGCACAGACACCGGGTGCGCGCCTGACCGTGCAGGGGCAATTGTTTGTCGAGACCGCCACACCGAAGCCGGGCGACACTGTCACCGTGGCACTGTTCTTTACCCCCGAACCGGGCTGGCATGGCTATTGGGAAAATCCGGGCGATGCCGGGCTGGGACTGCAACTTGAATGGAGCCTGCCTGCGGGCATTGCGGCGGGCAAGCCGCGCTTTCCGGTACCGCAGCCGCTGCTGATCGGCGGGTTGATGAACCATGTCTATGAAGCGCCGCACGCGGTACTGATTGATCTCAAGCTTCCCGCAGCGATCAAGGCGGGCACCCAAATACCGGTAAGCATTGCTGCCAATTGGCTCGCCTGCACCGACAAAATCTGCGTTCCGCAACAGGACCAGTTTGAAACAATGCTGACCATCGGGTCCGGTGCAATTTCCTCGGAACAGCGCAAGCGCTTTGACGCTTGGCGCGCGCAAACGCCGGTCCCGCTCGACCGCGCGGGCCGTTTCGCCGTGGAGGGAAAGCGCTTGCAGATCGCCATTCCTTATCCGGACTCGGCACCGCTTGATCACCCCTATTTCTTTGCGCTGACCCAAAATCGAGTCCGCTACGCTGCGCCCCAATTGGCGAAGCGCAGCGGCGACTGGCTGGTGATCGAAAGCGAAGCGGGAACCGAGCCCGGGCCGATCGAAGGCCTGTTGCGCATTGGCGATGGACAAGGGTTGTGGGTGCGCAGTGTCGCAGGAACCATTCCAAAGGGAGGTAGCGCTGTTGCGACACTTCCGCCCGATGGCATGTCCAACCCCGCTGATACAGACACGCCGCCGCTGCCTTGGTTGTTGCTCGCGGCGATTGCCGGCGGCTTCCTGCTCAATCTGATGCCCTGCGTTTTCCCCATACTTGATTAAAGGCCTTTGCACTCGCCAAGGCAGGGGCGTTGAAAGCGAAGCGCGAGCCGATGCGCTGGCCTATTCGGCAGGCGTTATCCTTAGCTGCATTGCGCTGGGCGGACTGATGCTGTTGTTGCGCGCGGGAGGGCAAGAGATTGGCTGGGCCTTCCAGTTGCAATCGCCAGCCTTCGTATTGTTCCTGCTGATGCTGATGGTGGCGGTGACAGCAAATCTTGCCGGATTGTTCGAATTGAGCGGGCTTGAAGTTGGCGGAGTGCTGACGCGGCGACCGGGGGTGATGGGGTCTTTCTGGACCGGTGTGCTGGCCGCATTGGTTGCGACGCCCTGCACGGGCCCGTTCATGGCGGCGGCGCTGGGGGCGGCTTTGTTGTTGCCGACGCTTGAAGCATTGCTGCTGTTCGCCGCGCTGGGATTTGGCATTGCGTTGCCATTCCTGCTGATCGCCTATGTACCCAGGCTGCGCTCGATGCTGCCGCGACCGGGGCCGTGGTTAAACGGCTTCCGCAAGGCGATGGCAGTGCCAATGGCGCTGACCGCGCTTGCGCTGGGGTGGCTGTTGTGGCGGCAGGCGGGGATGAAGGTCTTTGGATCGGATTGGTAGCAGCAATCATGTGTTTGCTTCTGCTTTTGGGATATCGCCGCGTTAGCAGAACCTGGCGCTTTGCCGGTGCGGGATTGATCGCAGCGTTGCTTGGTGTCTATCTCGCCGCCAATGACTGGCTGCCTGACCAAGCTCCCGGATCAGTGGATGCCGCAATCAAGACCGATGGTATCGCCTTTGATGAAACAAAGCTCGCAAAACTGCGCACCAACGGCACACCCGTCTTCCTTTATTTCACTGCCGACTGGTGCGTGACGTGCAAGGTCAATGAGGCAGCAGCAATCGACCGCGCAGAAACACAGCGACTGTTCAAGCAGCGCGGCATTGCAGTGATGGTCGGTGATTTCACCCGGCATGACCCCAAAATCGCTCGCTTCCTTGCGGCGCGCGGCCGGTCAGGCGTGCCGTTTTACCTCTTCTATCCCAAATCGGGCGATCCGCGCGAACTGCCGCAGCTGCTGACTCCTGCAATTATCGACGAGGCCACACAGTAAAAACGGGCCGCCGATCATAACCGGCGGCCCGCTAAGGCGATGCGTTTCGGACATTGGATTCGTGTTTCTGCGAACCGAAATCCAATTGCGCGACCTCTGGGGTTTGGAGGCAGGCCGTTGTTGAGGTGATGCCCCGGAAAGGACAACCCGGCCTGCCTCCGCCCCTTGACGATAAGTTGCGACCCCTAAAAGGACTTATCGTCTATTTCGATCCGCTTGATCTGGTTTGCCCCGATCACCGTAATGCCCCGGATTCCGGTGATGCCAGCCAGCGGGACCGATTGTTCAAATCCCCAATTGTCGGTGCCATGATCGCCAGCCCCGCCCGGATCATTGTCCGAACGGCGGCTGGCGATGGCGGCGACCTCTATGCCCCAGTAATCGGGTCGCCCGTTATAAATGCGCGGTGCCAGCCGGATTTCGCAACCCGACATCGGACGGCTGCCCCTGACCCAAAGGTAGAGGCTGTCCTGAAAGGGAACACGCCGTAGCTCTGCCCTTTCAAAATCGATAATCTGTCCATTCGGCACACTCGAATGCGAGCTGCCAACCGCGCTGCCCATATTTTTCTCTGAAATTTGAGTTTTTGTGCGCGTCATAAAATTACATGGCCGCGTACTTTTCGAATTCTGTATAACAGCTATGTTACATCTTGAAAAGAGTATCGCAGAGTAAACAAATGTAACGCGTAGTATCTTATTGTTGGAAATGAGATATTTTCGCTTTTTGAAACCGTACGACGGTCGGACTTGCGTGCCGCAATGGCTGCGCGCATAGGCGGGCGCATGGAATGAGCGTCAACAGCGTCCCCGGCAAGCGCACAAAAACCAGAAATTCGAACACTCGCCCTTTGGATGTTGGGAATGGCAACCATGGTCTTCGTGATCGTGGTGATTGGAGGCATCACGCGGCTGACCGAATCGGGGCTTTCGATCACCGAATGGAAACCGATTACCGGCGCAATCCCGCCGCTGAACGAGGCCGATTGGGTTGCCGCGTTCGAGAAATATAAGCGTATCCCCGAATATACCGAGATAAACGGCCCGGCGGGCATGACATTGGCGGGATTCAAAACCATCTATTTCTGGGAATGGGCGCACCGGCTGTGGGCGCGGCTGATCGGTTATGCGCTGCTGCTGCCTTGGCTGTGGTTTGCAACCTGTGCCTTGCTCGGTAAATCGGGGAACGGTGGTTTGCGCGGCTGGCTAGGCGGCTTCCGCCTGCCTCCAGGCTATCTGCTGCGTATCTTCGCGTTGGGAATGCTGGTCGCATTGCAGGCCACAATCGGCTGGTGGATGGTCTCTTCGGGGTTGCTTGTCGGTACCGATGTCAGCCATTTCCGGTTGGCGACACATTTGCTGGTCGCGTTGCTGACGATGGCAGGCATGCTGTGGACCGCGCTCGATCTTTTCTCGCTGACCAAGGACGCGAATGCAAGGCCCGCCCGTCTCACGGGCTATGCTCTCGCCATATTGTCGGTCCTCGTCATCCAGCTTCTGCTCGGCGCATGGGTGGCAGGGCTCAATGCCGGCTATGTCTCGAACAGCTGGCCGCTGATGAACGGGCGGCTCTATCCCGAGGGCATCGATTGGAACAAAGGTGGCTGGTATGCGCTGACCCACGACCCCTTCCTGCTGCATTTCCTGCACCGTTGGTGGGCGTGGATCGCGGTTGCGGCGTTGGTGCTGATGGCACGAAAGCTGCGCGCACCCGGCGACCGGCGGATTTCGGTGGCGATCCACAGCGCCTTTGGCGTGCAGATTTTGCTGGGAATAGCGACGGTGATGACCGGAATGAACATCATCCTTGCCGTGCTGCATCAGGCAGTCGGAGCGCTGGTGGTGGCCTCTGCGGTTTGGGGCGCGCATCGTCTTGGCTCGGATAAAGCCTAGCGAAAATGGCATAGGGTATTATTTTACCCGCCGTAAAAGCCCTGCATTTGCTTGACTATCTGAGCCATCCGATCCAATAGCGCCCGTCCGCTGGGTCAGATTCGATTCTGCCCCGGCAATCCTATCCATCCGGAGGTTCGAACAGCAGTCATGAAAACGCTGTCCAAAGTTACCAAATCGATCCGTCCGCAGGATGTCGAAAAGGAATGGCATATCATTGATGCCGAAGGTCTGGTCGTTGGCCGCGTTGCCTCGATCATCGCCAATATCCTGCGCGGCAAGCACAAGCCAAGCTACACCCCGCATGTCGATTGCGGCGACCATGTTGTCGTGATCAACGCCGACAAGGTGAAATTCACCGGCAAGAAGCTGGGTGATAAGGTCTATTATCGCCACACCGGCTATGCCGGCGGCATCAAGGGCGTCACCGCTGCCAAGGTATTGGAAGGCCGCTTTCCTGAGCGCGTTCTGGAAAAGGCCGTTGAGCGTATGATCCCGCGCGGTCCGCTCGGTCGCAACCAGATGCGTGCCCTGCACCTCTATAATGGCACCGAACACCCGCATGACGGTCAGCAGCCTAAGGTGCTCGACGTCGCTTCAATGAATCGCAAGAACAAGGTGGGTGCATGATGTCCGACACCGCTACTTCTCTCTCCGATCTCGAAACGCTGGGCGCGGAAACCGTCGCTCCGGCAGCTCCTGCCGCGCCTTTGCGTGAAAAGGAAGTCGATGCACAGGGTCGTTCCTATGCAACCGGCCGCCGCAAGGACGCGGTCGCCCGCGTCTGGCTGAAGCCTGGCACCGGCAAGATCACGGTAAATGGCCGTGATCAGGAAACCTATTTCGCGCGGCCGACACTGCGTCTTGTCATCAACCAGCCCTTCACGGTTACTGACCGTGTCGGCCAGTATGACATTGTCGCAACCGTCAAAGGCGGTGGCCTGTCGGGTCAGGCAGGGGCCGTCAAGCACGGCATCTCGCAAGCCCTTACAAAGTTTGAGCCTGCGCTGCGCAGCGCGGTCAAGGCCGAAGGCTTCCTGACTCGCGACAGCCGTACCGTCGAACGTAAGAAATACGGCAAGGCGAAAGCCCGCAAGAGCTTCCAGTTCTCGAAGCGCTGATTTTTCACGCTTTTGCAATTCGAATGGGGCGGCCTGCGGCTCGCCCTTTTCTTTTGCGCGATTGCGGTTACGAAGCTTTATGGGGAAAATTCTGATTGCATTGTTGTTGGTGGCGCTGATCGGCTTTGGCGTCTGGTTTTATCGACTGGGCGGGCCGGGGCAGTTAGACCTTGCAGATCGCTGGTGGCCGGGTGGTGATACGGGCAAACAGCTGGTCTCGACCAATATCGGCTACGGCTCGATCGACGCTGACTATGACAATGACCGGCAAAGCTATGACGTCTATTTCCCCGCAGGCGCTGGATTGCCGGGCAGTCCCGAAGACTGCAGCGGACGCAAATATCCGGCACTCATCTTCTTTCACGGCGGTTCGTGGCGCGATGGCAACCGCCGGAATTATGGCTTCGTCGGCCGTGCCTTTACCGCGCGGGGTTATGTCACTTTCATAGTCGATTATCGCAAAGCCCCGCAGCACCGCTATCCCGCCTTTGTCGCCGACGCAGCGCGAGCAATAGCGACAATCCACCGCGACCTGCCCAAATATCCATGCGCGGACGCAGAACGGCTTTTCGTTTCGGGCCACAGCGCGGGCGCGCATATTGCGATGCTTGCCATTCTTGACCCACAATGGTTGGCCGCAAATGACAGCAATGCTTCCATTGTGAATGGCGTCATCGGTCTGGCGGGGCCTTATGACTTCCTGCCTTTTACCTCGGATGCGGCAAAGGATGCTTTGGGCCATTGGCCTAAGCTCGAAGAAACCCAGCCGATCCATTATGCGCGCGGCGATGCCCCGCCGATGCTGTTATTGAGCGGCGATACCGACACCACGGTCAAGCCGCGCAACAGCAAGGTTCTGGCCAAAGCAATTTCGGAGAAGGGTGGGAAGGCAGAGGTCAAGCTTTATACGGGGGTTGACCATACGGACATCATTATGGCGGTCAGCCGCCCGTTCCGCAGCAAGGCCCCGGTGATTGAGGATATGCTGGCCTTTATGGAAAAGGCTGGGCGCTAAGCCAGCGCCTCAGCAATAGCCGCCTTCGCCTTGGCTTTAACCGTCTCGAACGCTTCGCGCCCGTCGAGTTCGACAATCGGTGCACCGCCAAACGTCAGTTGCGGTGTCACGGCTATCTTCCGTTCCAGCAGTTCGCGCGCATGGTCGGGCTTGCGAGCAAAGGCAGTGTCGATGTCGACATTAAGGCGGATGACCAACGTTGGCAGATGCGACGCCATTTCCTGATACATCGCCCGTTCGCGCTTCGCGAGCCAGGCGACAAAACGGCTGTCGGGTTTGGCCGCGGATAAACCGGGACCGTCGTAGAAGCCCGGTATTTCAATTTGCGGATAGCGATCCGTTATCACCAGCCTGCCAGCCGCACGGTGCGCCAAAACCTGCCGGAAACGCCGCCTGCGGATGATCGAGAGCAGGTAGATGACCAAAGCAGTGGTGCCGCCGGGAATCTTTGCCTTGCTGTCGCGCGCCTGCGAAGCGCGCTTTGACAATTTGCGTTCAAAGGCCGGACCGATCAGCGGCCAGCGCTTGATCGCTTCCCCCATCGCGCCCGATTTGAGGCCCAGATAGACGGTCGCAACCGGACGCTGCTTGGCATAATCGGCAAGCAAAGCCTCAGCGAGGGTCGATTTGCCCGAGCCGTCGCAACCGATCACCGCAACCAGCGGCGCGAGTGCGTCACTGGTGGCTATTGGCATCGGCTCAACTCTTTGAAGAACCCGATCATCTTCAGCCCGCCAATGGCGAAACGAATTACCACCAGCGCGGCGTAGACCATCACCCACGGACCCGTTAGCGCCTCGAGATTGAAGCCGGTGCGCGCAAACCAAGTCAGGAATACGCCGGTCGCAAGCAGGAACAGCTTATTCTGTTCGCGCCAGATCATGCGTTTCCACCAGAAGGGATATTTGGGGGCGATCCAGCCGTGCAGGCGCGGAAGCAAAGCGGGGACATTTTTCGCCCATTCGGCGTGCGCTTCACCAAATTTGCCGCGCAGAAACTCTTCCTCGTAAACCGAGATGCGTTCGTAGACGAGCACTGCCAACAGGAAGACCAGCGCACCGAATACCCAACTACCCGACAGCATCGCAAGGCCTGTGAAATTCAGGATGCGACCAACATAGAGCGGGTTGCGGACCAATGAATAGGGGCCCGTTGTGTTAAGTTCGGACGCTTCGGCGGCAACCTTTGCCCGGCCCGATGTGCCAAGCGCGGCCCAGCCGCTGGTAAAGATTCGGACGATTGCGCCCGCGCTGGCAACGCCAAATGACAGCCAGAACCAGAAGCAGTCACCCTGAGCGGTCGCAAAGGGGCCGATATCGCGTGTGCAATAGGCAATCAGCGTCGAGATCGCGATGATCGTGTAAATATAGGTGCCCCGGATGAAGAACAGCGCCTTCCCGCTCCGGGCCATTTCCTGTTGATACATCGACTATCCTATCTCTATGCCGTTAAAGTGGCGATCTCCTATGAACAACAATGGGGCAAAATCATGACAGGCCCCGAAGTCGGGACAGAAAGCAAATGGTCGGCGCTGGTGCTGGCGGGCAGCAGACCGGCTGGCGATCCGCTCGCCGAGCATTTTGGCGCAAAGGCCAAGGCGCTGATCGACTTTGGCGGAAAGCCAATGTTGGCGCATGTGGTGGCCACGCTCAATGCTACGCCACAGATAGCCCGGGTAGTTGTAATTGCCCAGCAAACCACGCAACTTGAAGCAGCGGTTGCGCAAGGCGGAGGCGCCACATTGCGGACCAGCGGCGGTGGGATTTCAGCCAGCATCGCAGCCCTCGCCGGAAGCGATGCCCTGCCCTTTCCGATATTGGTCACCACCGCGGACCACCCGTTGTTATTGCCTTCGATGATCGGTGAATTTCTGAATGGGGCAGGCGACGCCGATGTTGCGGTGGGGATGGTCGAACGCGCGACGATGCTGGCGCGCCATCCCGAGAACCGGCGCACCTGGCTGAAATTTTCTGACGGCCATTGGTCGGGCGCCAATTTGTTTGCGCTGCAAAGCGAACGCTGCCTGCCTGCGCTCGAGCTATGGGCACGCGCCGAGCAGGATCGCAAGACGGTGTGGAAGCTGTTCCTGCATTTCGGTCCGTGGCTGGCGCTGCGGGCATTGACCCGGACCATTGGGCTCGCCGATGCCTTGCAGCGCGCAGGGACGCGGCTGGGGCTGAAGGCAAGGCTGGTGCCGCTGTCGCAGGCCGAGGCGGCGATTGATGTCGATAAGCCCGATGACCATGCGCAGGCGCTGGATATTTGGAAGGCGCGAAAGGCCTCAGGCCAGCCTTAATTTGCGCGCTGTTTCTTCGCCGATGGCAAGGCGGTCGGCCTTGGGCAAGGCCAGTCGCAACGAGGCCCAGAGCGAAGCGACGAGTATAGGAAGCAGCAACATGATGGTCACCAACCGCGCACGCAATTGGTCGGGGACGGCAACCTGACTTTCCAACAGCCATTCCGAAGCACCCAGCACAGCCAGACCCAGTGCGACTTTCCATGAAAGGCGCAAAGCGGCCAAGACCATCAGCGCAAAGATCAGCCTTTGTCCCAACAGCGGAATCATCGGGATCAGATAGGTGACAAACGCACCCACCACCGCAACCCCCGCCGCGCGCGCCATTACCGAAGCAAAGGGTGCCTCAAAAGGGTGCAGGTCATCATGCAGGTTGAGCTGGAGCATCGGAATTGCCGAGGCCAGCGCGAGTCCGATCCCCACGGCCCAGGCCATCGCGTTGAGGCCATATTGCGGGGTGAAATAGCCGCCAATCACGCAGGCGACGATCACGCCGGTCACGCTGCCGACCAGTTGCTGCCGGTGTGCCGAGACGACTTGCTGGATCGGCGCAGCCGCTCCGCACAGCGCCTCGAACGCGCGGGCACCAAGCATGATCCACAGTGCCACTAGCGCATTTTCCGCTCCGGGGCCGAACACTGGCAGAATCGCCGGCCCCATCGCCCCCAACACCGCTGCCATCGGCAGCGCGAGCGCGATCAATATCCGTGTTGAAAAGCCGTAGATCGACGACACTTTTTCCTTACCGCCAGTCGAAAGCGCCGAAGCAAGCGGGGCGAGCACATAAGCAAAGGCAGTGCGCACCAGCTGGACAATGCTCGAAATCTTGCGCGCGACGATATAAAGGCTGGTGGCAATCGCTCCGCTCGCCCCCGGTAATATTGCGTTTAAGGCAATCGCCGGTCCGTCGCCAAACAGCCTCAGCGCGATGTTGGTGGGCAGCACTGCCAAACCTGCCTTCAATGTCGCCGCAAACATACCGTCGTAAAGCGGGCCACTGAGCATCAGCCGCAGATCGAAATTGCGTGCGAGCAGCCGAATACACAGCAGGCACACCGCTGCGAGCGAGATCAGATGGCCGATGAACAGCGCTCGCGTCGACCAGCCGCCTACAAACAGCGCGACCACTACCAACAGCCGGATCAATTGCTCCCAGAAAAGCCGCAACCGGATTTCCGCGCCAAATACCCGGCGAGATCGCAGCGCCGAGGTTGCGACCTCGACGAACGACCACAGTGGCAAGGCCCAGACAAACAACCGGATCGTCCCCGCTGCCTGTGCCGAATCGGCGGCATCGGCGTTGAAGAATTTGGAGACCGGTTCTGCGAGCAGGAAAACCGCAATCGCGATCAATATGCACGGAACCACCCCGAGCAAAAGCGCCGCGCGCAAGGCCTTTGCCTCACCCTCTGGTGACTGCGCCTGCGGGATCACCCGCTGCATCGCGCCGGTTGTGCCCAGGTCCGCGACATTCTGCGTCAGATTGATCGCCGCCCATAGCGCGCCGTAAAAACCATAGCCTGCCAGCCCGAAAAGCCAGATATAGAGCGGCTGCGCAACCACTTCGAGTACGCCACCCAGCCGCGCAAGCAGCGTCGTGCCTGCACCTTTGGCGACATCGGCAGTAGTAATTTCGGGCGGAGATAGGGTTTCAGCCATGGTCGCGCGCACCGCTACGCTGCCACGTTATGTCCTTGCAAGCGCGTTCATCATCGAACAAAGCCAAAAAGGACGATTGAGCATGGCTTCGCGGTGCGCTATCGGCGCTGCAACTACGCAAATCGGGGACGTTTGATGGCCGAATTTTTCCTGCCCAAGAACAGTAAGGTCCAAAAGGGCAAGACACATGCTGCGACCAGCAATGGCAAGGCGCGCAATTTCAAGGTCTATCGCTACGATCCCGACAGCGGTGAGAATCCGCATTACGACACCTTCGAGGTCGACACCGACGCTTGTGGTCCGATGGTGCTCGACGCGCTGATCAAGATGAAGTCGGAGCAGGATAGCACGCTGACTTTCCGCCGCTCATGCCGCGAGGGGATTTGCGGTTCGTGCGCGATGAACATGAATGGCAAAAATGGCCTCGCTTGCACCACCGCCATCGAGGATTGCAAAGGCGATGTCACCATCACCCCGCTGCCGCATATGGAAGTGGTCAAGGATCTGGTCCCCGACCTGTCGCATTTCTACGCGCAATATGCCTCGATCAAGCCATGGTTGCAGACCGTCACCCCGACCCCCTCGGGCAAGGAGCGGCTGCAATCGCCCGAAGACCGCGCCAAGCTCGACGGTCTGTATGAATGCATATTGTGCGCCTGTTGCTCGACCAGCTGCCCTTCCTATTGGTGGAACAGCGACAAGTTTCTCGGCCCGGCGATCCTGCTGCAGGCCTATCGCTGGCTCGCCGACAGCCGCGATGAAATGACCGGTGAGCGGCTCGATGATCTGGAAGACCCCTTCCGCCTCTATCGCTGCCACACGATCATGAACTGCGCCAAGACCTGCCCCAAGGGGCTGAACCCGGCCAAGGCGATTGCCGAAACCAAGAAGATGATGGCACAGCGGCAGATCTGATCCTGCCGATGATTGATAACGACGCCATCCAGCGTACCGGCTTTATCGACGCCGCCGACCCGGATCATCCGGGCTGGCGGCTGTGGCAGATGCGCGACGAACGGCGTTATAATGCGCAAGTGATCGGCAAGATGCTTATCCGCGAGGAAACACCGGGCCATGCACGGGTGCGCATGTTCCCCGAGCTCAAACATTCCAACCTCGCCGATGCGGTGCATGGCGGAACGACATTGGGTTTCATCGACGTTGCGCTATTTGGCGCGGCACGGGTGTTCGGGCTGCTCGACGCAGGTTTTGCTGTGACGCTTGACCTGTCGACCCAGTTCATCAGCGCGGGCCGGATTGACGAACCGATGGATGCAACGGTCGAACTGTTGCGCGAAACCAAGCGGCTTTTGTTCATGCGCGGGCTGGTGGTGCAAGGCACTGATGATTCGCATGTCGTCGCCAGCTTTACCGGGACAATCCGCAAGGCGGTGGGATGACAGTCGAAGAGCGCTATCACGCGCTTGTTGCTGCGGGCGAACTGAAAGCTGATCCTGATCAAGCCCGTGCCGCCGTCGAATTGGCACGGATGCAGTCTGCATTGCAGGCAGTCCCGCCACGCGGCAGCATGCTTTGGAAATTCTTCGGCAAAAAGCCCGAACCAGTGCGCGGTCTCTATATGTGGGGCGGAGTGGGACGCGGCAAATCGATGCTGATGGACCTGTTCTTTGACAGCGTGCAGATCGGCCGCAAGCGCCGCGCGCATTTCCACGAATTCATGCTCGACATCCACGCGCGGTTGAATGTCGAGCGCAAGAAAGAGATTGGCGACCCGATTCCCCCGGTGGTGGTGGCGCTTGCCGATGAAGCGCGACTGCTGTGCTTTGACGAGATGGTCGTCAACAATATGGCCGATGCAGCGATCATGTCGCGGCTGTTTGCGGGGCTGATCGATGCCGGCGTTACCGTGGTGACCACATCAAACCGCCATCCTGACGATCTTTACAAAAATGGCCTCAACCGCCAGCTTTTCTTACCCTTCATCGATCTGATCAAAGCCAAACTCGACATTTTGACGCTCGATGGTCCGACCGATTATCGCCGCGACCGGTTGGGTATGGCAAAGACATGGCTGGTGCCCAATGGGCCGGAAGCGACCAAGGCGCTGTCGGAAACTTTCTTCCACCTCACCGATTATCCACCCGAAGACCGCGCGCATGTTCCCTCGACCGAAATAGACGTTGGCGGGGCGCGGCAGATGCATGTGCCCAAGGCGTTGAAAGGCGTCGCGGTGTTTTCGTTCAAGCGGCTGTGTGCGGAGGCACGGGGGGCCGCCGACTATCTGGCGATTGCGCGGCGTTTTCACACGGTGATCATTGTCGGCATTCCGGTGCTTGGCCCACACAACCGCAACGAGGCCGCGCGCTTTGTCACCCTGATCGACGCGTTGTACGAATATCGGGTCAAACTGCTCGCCAGCGCCGATGCCGCGCCCGATGCGCTCTATCCGGAAGGCGACGGCAAGTTCGAATTCGACCGGACAGTGTCACGGCTGATCGAAATGCAATCGGAAGAATATCTCGCGCAGGGGCATGGGGTGGAGTGATTACCCCCGCGGCTGAATTTCAGCCGCCAAAACCGAAGTTGAGGAAGTCTGGCATCGGTCCGTTCCAGTCCGCTTCGGCAGGTTCCGGCGTGCGGGTGGCTTTGGCTGGAGATGATCGTCCCGACTTCGCCGCGGCTTTCTTGGGTTCGGCAGTCTTGGTGGCTTCAGTTCCCTTTGCTTCAACCGCCTTGGCCGGGCGTTCTTCCCGCTTAGCGTTACGGCCCCTTGCGGCAGGCTTTTCGCTACGGCTCGAACGAGACGCCGATTTTTCGGGCTTGTCCTCGCTCTGGTCGTCATCGGCCTGAGCCGCCTTGCCCATCCGGGTTATTTTCACGCCGATCAGCTTTTCGATATTGTCGATAGCCTCTTCATCGGCCTTGGTAACAAAGGTGAAGGCACGGCCCTGTGCCCCGGCACGGCCGGTGCGGCCAATGCGGTGCACATAGTCATCGGGATGCCAGGGTGCGTCGAAGTTGAAAACATGGCTGACGCCTTTGACATCAAGCCCGCGTGCGGCGACGTCGGAAGCGACCAACAGGTTGATTTTGCCGCTCTTGAATGCGTCCAGTTCCTTCAGACGCGTAGCCTGATCGATGTCGCCATGGATTTCGCCAGAGGCAAGGCCGTGGCGTTGTAGGCTCTTGTTCAGTTCACGCACCGTCGTTTTGCGGTTGCAGAAAATGATCGCGGTCGAGACATTTTCTTTGCGGATCAGATCGCGCAACACATCGCGCTTTTTCATCGGCGAAACATCGACCAGAAATTGTTCGATATTGGTGTTGGACGACGCCGGGCGGGCAACCTCGATATATTTGGGGTTGGTGAGGAATTTGTCGGCCAGTTTCTTGATTGGCGGCGGCATGGTGGCCGAAAAAAGCAAGGTCTGGCGGTTGGCGGGAAGTTTGGTGCAGATATGCTCGATATCGGGAATGAAGCCCATATCGAGCATCCGGTCAGCCTCGTCGATCACTAGCAATTCGCAGCCGTTGAGCAAGATGTTGCCGCGTTCAAACAGGTCCATCAATCGACCCGGTGTCGCGATCAGCACGTCAACGCCCTTTTCGAGCGCCTTGATCTGGTCGCCCATTGAAACCCCACCGATCAGCAGCGCCATCGATAGCTTGTGATATTTGCCATATTTGTCGAAATTCTCGGCAACCTGTGCGGCAAGTTCGCGCGTTGGCTCAAGGATCAGGCTGCGCGGCATGCGCGCCCGTGCCCGGCCATGCGCCAGAACATCGATCATCGGCAGTACGAAAGAGGCGGTCTTGCCAGTGCCTGTCTGGGCAATGCCAATCAGGTCCTTCATCATCAAAACCGGCGGTATCGCCTGCGCCTGGATGGGAGTCGGGGTGTCATAGCCAGCTTCATGGATGGCTTTGAGCAATTCATCAGACAGGCCGAGCGCGGCGAAGGGCATAAGCAGCAAATATTCCGGAGTAAGAGGTGCCGCCATCAATATGGCGGATACGCTGCCGCGCGCTTGGCCGAGCAACGCCCGAATGTCAAGGATTTTGGCGGAAAAGCCGCAACTCAGTCAGGGACAAGCAGCCGGAATTTGTCGATTTCGCACTGCGCACCGGTGCGGGCATGGAGCAAATCCCTGTCGACACACAATTTCCCGTCGGACGAGCGCTCGACATAAGCCCCGGCATAAAATTCGCGCGCAAGACAGCCGTCGCCCAGATACGCGCGGATCAACTGGCCTTCGCGGGTCACCAGTTCAAGGCTCTGTTTCGGTCCAGGGCGTGAGGCGATCAGCCGATCCATGCGCAGGCATTTGCCAATCTTCTCTTCATGAAACAGCGTCGCGGCGCTTGCCGTCGCGCCCTTGCGTGCCGATGCTGGGCTTGCCTGCTGGCGAGGAAAGCGGATAATGACACGTTGTTCCACCCGCGCCTGATACCAGCCATCGCCAAAGATCAGATGGGCAATGCTGGCAATGCCCGGCGTACCCTGAATCAGGACGGGCCCGGCCGCAACGCTGCTGGCCAGACCCATGATAAAGATCAAAAAGGCAAACGTGCGTTTGCGCAAATTCCTGTTCCGGTCAAAAATGGCTTTGAGCGGGCTATACGCCCGTAGGTTGAATGGGGCATTAATTTGGGACTAGGGTTGCAAGCTTTGCTGTGTCAAGGCGGACAACCTATAGGATCAAGCGAGGGCCAGAGTGACAATCGAAACAGCTTTGAAGCAAATGCAGGCAGTCGTTGGGGAAACGGGTTACACCCAGGACCCTGACGACCTCGCCCCTTGGCTGACCGATTGGCGCGGGCGCCATAGCGGGAGCGCTGCTGCCATGCTGTCTCCAGTCAGCGCAGAACAGGCGAGCGCTATCGTCAAAATCGCTGCAAAGCACCGGATCGCTCTGGTCCCGCAAGGTGGCAATAGCGGGATGGTTGCGGGTGCGACCCCGGATGGCTCTGGTAAGGCCGTGCTGTTGTCGCTTCGGCGAATGAACCGGATGACCCGGTTCGACCCCGAAAGCGGGTTGATCGAGGCCGAGGCCGGGGTGATCCTGCAAAATCTGCACGAGCATGTCGCCAAACAAGGGCGCCGCTTCCCGCTTACACTGGGCGGCAAAGGTTCGGCCACCGTCGGCGGGCTGATTTCGACCAATGCCGGTGGGACACAAGTGTTGCGCCACGGCACAATGCGCGGACTGGTAGCCGGAATTCAGGCCGTACTGCCCGACGGTTCAATCCTTGACAGCCTGGCTCCGCTCAAAAAGGACAATCGTGGCTATGATCTGCGCCATTTGCTGATCGGTGCCGAAGGGACGTTGGGAATTGTAACCGCAGCGACGCTGCAAACCGTACCCGCCCTGCTTGACCGCTGCGTTTTGTGGGTTGGCGTTGACAGCCCCGCCATGGCCTATGCGCTGTTTCTGGAACTGGAGCGACGCGCATCGGGTGCGCTGGAGGGCTTTGAGCTCATTCCCGATCGCGCGCTGCAATCGGTGTTGCGCCATATTCCGGCGACACGTGCGCCGCTGGAAGCCAGCAGTCCATGGTATGTGCTGGTCGAACTGGTGCATGATCGGCCGGATCAGATCGCGCCGGCCACGCTTGGCGAGGCATTGCTGGTTGCAGCAATGGAAAAGGGCCTCGTGCGTGATGCCGCATTGTCCGCGAGCGAAGCGCAGGCCGAAGATTTCTGGAAACTGCGCGACAGCATTGCCGAGGCAGAGCGCGCGGAAGGGCCAGCCTTGCAGCATGACATCAGCGTGCCGGTTGCAGACATGGCACGCTTCATTACAACAGAATCTCCCGCCATCGAAGCGCACTTTCCCGGAACGCGCGTTGTCGCTTTTGGCCACTTGGGGGATGGCAACATCCACCTGCATGTAAAAGCACCCGCCGATTCGCGGCTGCCAGACTGGTATGAAAACGATGAGAAGGCGATCAGCGACTTCGTCTATGACCGGGTCTTGGCCTATAACGGATCGATTTCGGCGGAACATGGCATTGGTCTGGCAAAGCTTGAAACACTTGCGCGAACCGCCGATCCGGCGCGGCTTTTGGCAATGCGCGCGATCAAAACCGCTTTCGACCCACTTGGAATCATGAATCCGGGCAAAACAGTCCCTCTTGCCTAGTCGGGCGCGGCTGCTTAAAGCGCGGCCAACATTCGAATCCAAATATCCCACACTGGAGTAAACTCATGGCGACTGCGCCCCAAGCACAAGGTCTTCCGCTTTTCTACAATGACCTTGTTCCGTTGAACAGCAACGAACATGCAAAGCTGAAAAGCAAGCAGCTCGACAATGCAACTTTCATGCTCAACCAGCATGCTGTTCCATTGACGGTAGAGGAATTCATCATGGCATCGCGCCACTATCCGATCATCTTTTCGGCTGGTGACAATCCGGTTCCGCTGGCATTGATGGGGCTGAACGAAGGCGTCAACACCTTCATGGACGACAAGGGTCAGTTTACCCAAGCGGTCTATGTTCCTGCCTATATCCGCCGCTATCCCTTCATGCTTGCGCGGCTGCGTCCGGACAGCGATGAATTGTCGCTGTGCTTCGACCCAACTTGCGAAGCATTGGGCGAATTCAAAAAGGGTGGTGAAGCCCTGTTCGAAAATGCCGAGCCGACCGAACACACCAGAGCCATTCTCAAATTCTGCGAAGAATTTGAACAGGCCGGTGCAAAGACTCATTCCTTCATCGAAGAGCTCAAAAAATATGAGCTTTTGATGGATGGTGAAGTTTCCATCCAGCAGGAAGGCAACGAGAATCCGTTCGTCTATCGCGGCTTCATGATGATCAATGAAGAGAAATTGCGCGACATGCGCGGCGACGAATTGCGCAAGATGAATCAGAACGGCATGTTGCCGCTGATCTATGCGCATCTCTTCTCTTTGAGCCTGATGCGCGACCTGTTTGCAATGCAGGTTCAACAGGGTAAGATGCCGCAAGTAACCAACGCACCGGTCGTCAACTGATCCAGAAATGGCGGCCGCTTGAGAGAGGGGCCGCCATGAATAACCGCTACAGCAAAGTCGCAATTGCCTTCCATTGGGTGATTGCGGCTTTGATCGTTTCCAACTTCGTCCTTGCCAGCATGGCAGAGGATGCGCCCAAAGCGATTGCCGGTTCGTATATGGCGTCACACAAGGCGTTGGGAATTTCGATATTGGCGCTGTCGGTGCTGCGTCTTTTCTGGCGTTTCGGACACAAGCCGCCGCCGTTGCCCGCATCAATTTCCGGTTGGCAAGCAGCCCTCGGTAAGGCTGTGCACTGGCTATTCTATTTCCTGATGATTGCGGTGCCGGTTACCGGCTGGCTGATGGCATCAGCGCATCCAAAGGCCCCTCCGGTTGAATTTTTCGGGCTTTTCGATGCGACATTACCAGTGGGTAAGGATGAAGGATTGGCGGGTATCGGCCATGAAGGTCATGAAATTCTGACCAAGCCGCTGTTCCTGCTGATCATCCTGCACGTCCTTGCAGCGCTCAAGCACCAGTTTATCGACCGACTGCCCTTCATCCAACGCATTTTGCGCTGATCAGGACTGAGTCGAAAAGTACCGGTACTTTTCGTTCATTAGTGCTTCAATGACGGTTTTCTGAGACATTGCAGTGCAATGATAAACAATTTGTCTGATATTACCGTTCGATCCATCGTTTACCGACGTAAATTGAACTGTTCCCTATTGATTTCATCGGATTGAAGGCCCACCTTTGGGTCAGGACGGGAATCTCCCCTCCCTTTTCCGTCCTTCGGCGCTGCAGGTCAGCGCCACCTCCCTGAACCTTGGCCACCCCGGAGCAATCCGGGGTGGTTTTTTATTCGGCTGCCTCTGCCCAATAAGAACCGCGCAGCATGTCAGCCATATCGAGCGCCATCCGCATCACAAGGTCGGATAGCAAAGGCAAGGCAGCAGTGGGTTCACGCTGCGCTTCGTCAAGATACAGGCTGCGGTCGAATTCCAGCTGCACGGCATGGATGTTGCGGCGCACCTGACCATGGCGGCGCAGCGTAAAATCACCCGGATAGGGGCTGTTGAGCACACAGGGGATCCCTTCACGCAGGACCGATTCGATCAGCATTTCCGAGACATGACCGGCCGCGCTTTGTCCGAAACGGTCACCAACCACGCAGCGAGGCGGCGGATTATAGCTGCCCGGCAACAGCGAAGGCATGGAATGCAGGTCGATCAGCAACGCCGAACCAAAACGGTCGCGCATCGCCGCCAACGTCGAATCGACCGCAAGATGATAGGGGCGATGCTCGTGTTCGATTCGCGCTGCCAGATCGTCCGCCTCAAACTGCTGTTTCCAAAGCTCGCCGCAGCCATGCAGGCGGCGAGGGACCAGCCCCAGACCACCCCGGGTTTTCGCGCTGCATTGCGGCTTGGCGAGCGAGCCGCCGGCGCTGAACATCGCCGCGTCATAGTCATCCTCGGCCCGGTTCAAGTCGATCCACGCCCGCGCCTTGCGCATGATGATTGCGGGAACTCCCGCTTCGATTGCTCTTTGCGCGAGGCGGTCCGCATAGCGATCTTCGAGCCGGACCAGTTCCGCTGGATCGACACGCAACGCCGAAAGCAACTCAAGCGGATAGTCCCGCCCGGCATGGGGAACGGCAATCAGCACCGGAAAGGCCGGATCAGCGGTATTGAAGGTGCTGTACGAAGGCTCTTTCGACACGCTGCTCAGACCATTTCCTCTCTTCGCTCAACATGGTAGGAGAAATTGGGTCGAAAAGGTGCAAAAAATTAAATGTATCGCGTTATAACCGACTTTCAAGTGACCCAAACCAACCGACAGAGGCATTGATGATTCGCATTTTGCTGGCAGAAGACGAACAGGCGATGCGCGAATATCTGGCGCGTGCGCTTGAGAAATCGGGCTATGAAGTGGTTTCGGTTGACCGCGGCACCGACGCCGCCCCTTTGCTGGAAGAAAGCCATTTCGACCTGTTGCTGACCGACATCGTGATGCCCGAAATGGACGGAATCGAGCTGGCGCGCCATTGCGCGCGGGTATCCCCCAAGACCGAAGTCATGTTCATCACCGGTTTTTCCGGGGTTGCGCTGCGTGCCGGCCAGTCAATGCCGCAGGCGAAAGTTCTGTCCAAACCCTTCCACCTCAAGGACCTGGTGCTCGAGGTCGAAAGGCTGTTCAACAAGGAAGCTGCGAGCGGACAACTTTAAGGCGAATTTGGCGGCGGCCACCTCTTCGTCATGATTCAGGCTTGAAAGGAATCAATCGCGCGGCTAGAGGGCGCGCAGCGTGGGCGTATAGCTCAGTGGTAGAGCACTGTGTTGACATCGCAGGGGTCGCAAGTTCAATCCTTGCTACGCCCACCATTTTCCCCTTCAGTCAACATTTCACTCCATGTTTTGCGCGGCGCTACGCCGTACCAACGGCTAAAAGCGCGGCTGAACGCGCTCAGTTCCGAATAACCAAGCAATTCTGCAACCTGAGACAATGAACGCTCGCCTTCCAACCGGTAGAGGTCGCACATATTTTTTCGAACATGGTCGAGCAATTTCCGGAAGGGCCAGCCTTCTTCAGCCAAATGGCGGCGGAGCGTTCGTTCGGTTGTGCCATAAGAAGCGGCGATACGGTCGAGTGTCAGCGGCGACTTGTTCAATTCGGCAGCAAGATAAACAAAGCACAAAGCGCTGTAGCGTTTGCCGACGCGGATCCACTTAGGGGGTTGGGAAAAACGTTCCAAAATCGCCTGCTGCAAGGCAGCATTGGCCCGGGGCGATGGCATATCGAGCGACGCATTGTCGAAAATCAATGCAGTATTGAGAGCGCCGAACCGAACTTTAACGCCGAAATGGCTATCATAAATCGCCGGATCAAATCGTGGCAGATGACGGAAATGCACTTCTTTTAACGGCAAACCATCTGTTGGACCCTCTCGAGCCATATTGGAATAGCTGGCTGCCGAAAATTCGAGGCTGGGCGCCAGATATTGGTCGTCGAGCCCTTTGCCATTCCACACAAGGCTAGCTTCGCGGTTGCCAAATTGAGCTTCGATTTTCCAAACAGCCTGGCGAAAGGTCTGCATCGAAACGGTTTCAGCAATTGTCTGTCGTGGCGTTTCGGCGAATCTTGTTATAAAACCCAGATCGGAAAAGCAGGATGGCCGCGCACTGACACCCAAAATCAAAGCTGCCGTCGGCTCGGATAATTGTTGCTCAATTGCCTCGAACAGACGAGCGAGCAATATGCTGGATAATTGACCGATCGGGTTGCAGATCGAGGCCTCGCTTAATCCGAGCGCATCCAGCAACCGCGGACGGCTCGCTCCCAAATCTACGGCACCGCGCAGTATGCGACCCACAAAATTGGTTCCGACCATTCCCGGCTGGATCGCTCCGACATCGGGAAGGATTTCGCTGACCCAGTGGCGAATGGATTTTGCTCCCTTTTTAGCCCCACTCGAAGGATGACGGCGCCTAGCCATTCTGGCAAGCCGCTTTAACCCATTCGTTCCAGTGCTTGCCCGATTGCAAAGCGCGCATTATGCGCGCTTGCCATGAACCTGTTTTCGCTGCTCAATAGCCTTTCCTCCGACAATCCGATCCATGCGGTAAGCATCCCGACAACATGGCATCAGGGGCGCACGGCCTATGGCGGGTTGAGCACAACACTGGCCTATCAGGCAGCCGCTCTCGCTGCCCCTGATTTACCACCGCTGCTGTCAGCGCAAATCGCCTTTGCCGGTCCAGTTGCGGGTGATGTGACAATCGAGGCCAAAGTTCTGCGCCGTGGTCGCAACAGCGCCTTCATCCGCAGCGATATCCGTTCTGGCGAGGATATCGTGTTCAGCGGCACCTTTGTCTTCATGGCTCCGCGAGAAAGCCATGTGAATTTTTCGGACATCGCCGCGCCTGACTTTCCGTCCATTCCAGACGATGAAGGGCTCCGCAGCGGGCCGCCCGAATTTTTCACCTATCATATGCAATATGCCGAAAAGCGGTTGATCGAGGGTAATGGCACATCGAGCCTGTCGGGCTGGTACCGTTTCCGCGAGCATCAGGGGCTCGATCCCATGGCGAGCCTTTTATGCATAGGCGACGCGCTGCCGCCCTCGGCGATGGGGTTGATGACCGAGCAAGGCATGGTGAGTTCGATCAACTGGCAGGTCAACTTGCTGAGCGAAAAGCCGCAAACCGACAATGGCTGGTGGTATTTGCAAAGCGAAACCCACTTCGCCGCGCATGGCGCAAGCAGCCAGACTATGCACGTCTGGAACAGCCGGGGTGAGCCGATGATGACCGGAATGCAGGCAGTGGCGATTTTCGCCTGAGAGCGTTGCCGCCTGCGATAAGCTCGCCTATATCGCACTCCATGTCTTCAATCCGTCCGTGGCGCGATATCGCGCGTCGTCAGTCCCGCCAGATCATGGTTGGCAAAGTCCCCGTTGGTGGCGATGCGCCGATTTCGGTGCAGACCATGACCAACACGCTGACCAGCGATGCCAAGGCGACGATCGACCAGATCAGGCGTTGCGAGGATGCGGGGGTTGATATCATCCGTGTCTCCTGCCCCGATGTTGAATCGACGGCTGCGTTGAAAGAGATTGTCCGTGCGGCCCAAGTGCCAATCGTTGCGGACATCCATTTCCATTACAAACGCGCGTTGGAGGCGGCGGATGCGGGGGCAGCCTGCCTGCGTATCAACCCCGGCAATATCGGTTCGGCGGAGCGCGTCAACGAAGTGGTCAATGCGGCAAAGGCCAATGGCTGCGCGATCCGCATCGGCGTCAATGCCGGCAGCCTTGAGAAAGACCTGCTCGAAAAATACGGCGAGCCTTGTCCCGAGGCGCTGATCGAATCCGCACTCGACCATATCAAGCTGCTGCAGGATCGCGATTTCCACGACTATAAGGTCGCGGTAAAGGCATCCGACGTTTTCCTCGCGGTCGCTGCCTATATGGGCTTGTCGGAAGCCGTCGATTGCCCTCTGCATCTGGGCATTACCGAGGCAGGCGGGCTGATCGGCGGCACGGTGAAATCCGCACTTGGCATCGGCAACCTGCTTTGGGCGGGGATTGGCGATACCATCCGCGTTTCGCTATCGGCGGAACCCGAAGAGGAAGTCCGCGTTGGCTATGAGATCCTCAAATCGCTCGGCCTGCGCACCCGCGGCGTCCGCGTGGTCAGCTGCCCCAGCTGCGCGCGGCAAGGCTTTGACGTGATCCGCACTGTACAGAAACTCGAAGACGCGCTCCAACACATCAAAACCCCGATGTCGCTTTCGGTGCTCGGCTGCGTCGTCAACGGCCCCGGCGAAGCGCGCGAGACCGACATCGGCATCACCGGCGGCGGCAACGGCAAGCACATGGTCTATCTGTCCGGCGTCACTGACCATCATGTCGAGGATAGCGACATGATCGGGCATATTGTCAAGTTGGTTGAAGCGAAGGCGGCGGAGATTGATGCCGGGAGTGCAGTGAGTATGGACACGTTGCATGGGAAGGCGGCTTGACGCTCGACCGCATCATAGCGTTAGCCGTCCTGACAACCACGGTCGTTGAAGGGGCGTGGTGCGCGGCTCTTCTGTGCGGATTTGTGAACCCTTCAGGCAATATCGATGATGTTTTGCACGACACTTATTATATCACTGTATCCGTGAAGTATTTTCTTGCCGTTGTGCCTTTGATTCTAGTCGGCCTTGGCATTGTTTTGTGGATTTCAAACAAAGGCGAAACTGCCGGTCGCTTTCAAAGGATTGCTGCATGGGCCGCGCTGTCAGGCGCCACCATCATGTTCGCGGTCATCAATTGGCTGGCCATGAAGACACTCATTTTTCCGAAAATGCCGCTCCGCTTCGGTGAGCAACAAATGGATCAGCTGGTTACAGTTGCACAGCGCGGTCATCTCGCGCTGGCCTTTGGCGCGTCGCTGGTTGTGGTAGCAGCGATCTTGCTGATTGCGGGTGCTCTAGTTGCGGGACGGCAAAAGATCGAGATATGACCCTGACAATCCGCCCCGCAACCCGCACCGATCTCCCCCTGATTGCGCAATTTATCCGCGATCTGGCGGACTATGAACGCCTTGCACATGAGGTACGCTTTGACGAAGTTGTTCTGGGCGACAGACTCTTCGGCGCACGCCCCTATGCCGAGGTGCTGATCGGCGAAATCGACGGCGCGCCGCAGGGCTTTGCCCTCTTCTTTCACAATTTCTCGACCTTTGAAGGCAAGCCGGGGATATATCTCGAAGACCTGCTCGTCCGGCCAGAGGCGCGCGGGTCGGGGTTGGGCAAGGCGTTGCTCAAACGGCTCGCGGCGCTGGCAGTGGAGCGCGATTGCGCGCGGCTCGAATGGTCGGTGCTCGACTGGAACGAGCCGTCGATCCAATTCTACAAGGCGCTCGGCGCGAAGGCGATGGACGAATGGACGATCTACCGCGTCGATGGTGATGCGCTGGGCGAACTGGCAGAGGGGGCTTGATAATGCGGTGTTTGCTGATTTTTGCGGCCTTGCTGGCAGGCGGTGTGCCGGCAACCGCAGCCCCCGCCAATGGCAGCGAAAGACCCGACAGCTTTTATGTGACAAAGGCCTATGATCCGAGAGCCGATGCCGCAAAGTTGCTCGATTTCAAATTGACTGTCGTGAAATTTACCGGGCAAAAGCTGGTTGTCGTGCTGGGCGCCAACTGGTGTCACGATAGCGCTGCGTTAGCCAATCTGCTGACAAGCCAGAAATTCTCGAAAATGCTGGCGCGTGATTATGACATCCTCTTTGTCGATGTCGGCCACCCGCAAACCGGCAAGGGTCGCAACCTCGATATTGCCAAGCGCTTTGGCATCAAAAAGGTCACAGGCACGCCGACGGTGATGGTGCTGTCGGCGGACGGCAAATTGCTCAACAGCAAGAAAGACGCCGCAAGCTGGCGCAACGCCGCCAGCCGCGACGAGGATGCGATCTACCGCTACTTTGCGGAGTTTACCCCCGCTTAAGCCAACTAGGCTACACTGCCCCTCATGCGCTGGGTACCGATTGCCTTGCTTTTCGCCGTGGCCGTTTCGGCGGGGTGGCTGATGCCGCAGCCTGAAGCCGTGCCTGTGGCTGCACCGCCGATCGCCGAAGCCCATGCCGAAGGTGAATTGGCCGTGGTGCAATCCGATGCTGAACCGGGCGAAAGCGGCGATGTTTCGCTGGCCCGGTCGGGCGACGGGCATTTTTATGCCGAGGGCGATGTTGACGGCACAAAGATGCGCTTTCTGGTCGATACCGGAGCGAGCGTCGTCGCGCTGAGCGCGGCGGATGCCAATGCGCTGGGGCTCGACTGGCGCGACGAGGAACTGCGCATGGTCGGGCGTGGGGTCAACGGCGAAGTGATGGGCAAGCCGGTGGTGTTGGCATCTGTCACGCTGGGCGATATTGAAGTGCGCGATGTACAGGCAGTGATCATCCCGCGCGGGTTGCATGTCTCGCTATTGGGGCAAAGCTTCCTGTCGAAACTCGAAAATGTGAATATCAGCGCCGACGAAATGACGCTGGGCTAGTCGTTAGCGCCTGAGCAAAAACACAGCATGTTCGGCGAGCAGGTTGGCCAGCCCGGCACCGCGCGCCTTTTCCCCCGACAGATACCATTCGCCTTCTATCGTGAAGCCGCGTTCGGCGACGAAGCTTTTGAAATCGTCGATGGTGACATGGTGGATATTGGGGGTGTCGTACCAGCGATGCGGCAATTGCTTGGTCACCGGCATCCGCCCGCCAATCATATGGGCGAAACGGATTTTCCATTGGGCGAAATTGGGAAAGGAGACGAAGGCTTGCTTGCCGATGCGCAGCAATTGGTCGAGCACCAGATCAGGTCGCCGCGTCGTCTGCAAGGTCTGGCTGAGGATCGCATAGTCGAAGCCGTCATCGGGATAATCGGCAAGGTCGGTATCAGCATCGCCTTGCACCACCGCCAACCCGCGTGCGACAGCGCTGGCAACATTGGCAGACTCAATTTCGAGTCCACGCGCATCAATGCCCTTTGCGTCGCGCAGCGCCGCCATCAAAGCCCCGTCGCCGCAGCCAACATCGAGCACGCGGGCACCCGCCGGGATGGTTCCGGCGATGATGGCCAGATCGGGACGGAGCGTGCTCACCGATACACATCCGGGAAATGGCGTTGCATGAACGGCGCTGCGTCGGTGACTTGGGTCCAACCCAGTTTTTCGTAAACCCCGTGCGCGTCGCTGGTCGCGAGCATCCAGCGACGCAGCCCTTGCAGTTCGGGATGGTCATGCAGTGCTTTGACCATCGCCTGCGCCAATCCCTGCCCCTGATGATCCTCAAGCACATAAACGTCCGCGAGATAGGCAAAGGTCGCGCGGTCTGTCGTCACCCGACCAAAACCGACTTGTTCGCCATCGTTGAACACACCGACGCCGATGGAATTGGCGACCGCTATGCGCACCGTCGAAAGCGGGATGCCCGTCGACCAATAGCTGCGCGCCAGATAGGCATGGATAGCCTCAATCTGCATCGCCTTGGGATCGGTCGAAAGTCGATATCCGTTATCCAAATCGATCACAGTCCGCCTGCTTTCAAAAAGCCATCAACAATCCGGTTCATCTCGGGAGCGTCGAGCAGGAAGCTGTCATGGCCGAAGGGTGACGACAATTCGACAAAGCTGGCCGCTGCCCCGGCTGCGTTCAGTGCCTTCACAATGCGTTTGGATTCAATCGTCGGATAGAGCCAGTCGCTGTCGAAGCTGACCAGACAGAAACGCGTGCGGGTTCCGGCAAAGGCGTTGGCGAGCACGCCGCCATGCTCTTCTGCCAGATCATAATAGTCCATGGCGCGGGTGATATAGAGATAGGAGTTGGCGTCGAAGCGTTCGACAAAGCTCAACCCTTGATAGCGCAGATAGCTTTCGACCTGAAAGTCGGCGTCAAAGCCAAAGGTCTTTGCGTCGCGGTCCTGCAAGCGCCGCCCGAATTTTTCGGTCAGCCCTTCTTCGGACAAATAGGTGATGTGCGCCGCCATGCGCGCGACTGCGAGACCCGCATCGGGCTGATCGAGCGAGCCATAATAGGCACCGCCCTGCCAATTGGGATCGGCCATGATTGCTTGCCGACCGACTTCATGAAAGGCGATGTTCTGCGCGCTGTGTCGCGCGGTTGAGGCGATGACGATGGCGGACTGGACGCGGTCTGGGAACAAAGAGGCCCAGGTCAGCGCCTGCATTCCGCCCATCGATCCGCCGACCACGCAAGCGAGACGTTCGATCCCCAGATGGTCGAGCAAGATCGCCTGCGCCCGCACCATGTCGGCAATGGTGATAACAGGGAATTCCATACCATAGGGAGCGTCGGTGCCGGGGTCGAAACTGGCAGGCCCGGAACTGCCCATACAGCTGCCCAATACATTGATACAGATGATGCAGTGACGCGCCGGATCAACGGGTTTGCCTTCGCCCACCAGCCGCAGCCACCAGCCGGGCTTTCCGGTTACCGGATGGGTGGAGGCGAGATATTGATCGCCAGTCAGCGCGTGGCAGACGAGGATGGCGTTCGACTTATCCGCGTTCAATTCGCCATAGGTTTCATAGGCGAATTCGACGGGCGCAAACTGCCCCCCGCTGTCAAGCCGCACCGGCCCCAGCAGCTTTGTCCGCCTGTCGAGGCCAAAACGCCCATCTTCGCTCATGGCTCTGCGACATATCAGCCTCTTCATGCGAGGCAAGCGTCGATATTTTTTGTTTCACGCGAAGAACGCGAAGATTTTCAAGAGGGCAGTAGCGATTCAAACCCGCCGCGCGCAGCGCATAAAATGATGAATGTCGCTGCGCGACGGGCGATTTCTTCTAGAACCACCATCTTCAAAATCTTCCCGTTCTTCGCGTGAAATATCATGGCACCGTGAGAGCAGGTATGTGAAACGGTCCAGTTGCACACTATCCCCCCCACCGCTATGGCGCGCTCCATGACACAGCCTGAAGCCAAACCCTGGATCAACGCCATTCACGCCTACACGCCCGGCAAGGCGAAAAGCGATGATGGTCGTGTGCTGATCAAGCTGTCGGCGAATGAAAATGCGCTGGGGTGCAGCCCCGATGCGACCGCCGCGCTGGTCGAGGCGAAATCCAGCCTAGCGCGCTATCCCGATCCGGCATCGAACGCGCTGCGCGAAGCATTGGGCAAAGCCTATGATCTGGAGGCCGACCAGATTGTGTGCGGCACGGGATCAGACGAACTGCTCAACCTGATCGCGATGGGCTATGCCGGTGCAGGCGATGAGATCATCTATGTCAAATATGGCTTTTCGGTTTACGACATCGCCGCGCGCAAATGCGCCGCGACCGTCGTTGTTGCGCCCGATAAGGATTATGGCACCGATGTCGATGCGCTCCTTTCGCTGGTGAATGAAAAGACGCGAGTTGTTTTCATTGCCAACCCGAACAACCCGACCGGCACCTTTTCGGACGATGCCGAAATCGCGCGACTCCACGCTGGTCTTCCGGCGAACTGCGTGTTGGTGCTCGACCAGGCTTATGGCGAATATTTGGAGGGTGATGGGCCAGCATCATTCGATCTGGCGCGCAAGCACGCCAATGTCCTTGTCACCCGCACTTTCTCCAAAATTTACGGACTAGCGGCGGAACGCATTGGCTGGGCCTATGGCCAGCCGGGGCTGATTGCGACATTGAACCGCATTCGCGCGCCCTTTAATGTTACCAGCGCCGGGCAGGCAGCGGCGATTGCAGCACTCGCCGACACCGATTTTGTCGCACACAGCCGCAAACACAATCTCCAATGGCGCGAGTGGATGGCGAGCGAGATCGCTTCGCTGTCGAACCATGACCTCCGGGCTATTCCAAGCTGGGCCAACTTCCTGATGGTGATATTTGAGGGCAAGACCAGCGCCGAAACCGTGTACAAAGCGTTGATGGACGAAGGCTATATTGTCCGCTGGCTCCCCGGACAGGGCCTCGCAAACGGCCTGCGCATCACGATCGGCAGCGAAGACGAAAATCGCGGCGTGATGGCTGCGCTGCGTACGATATTGGAACGGCATAGCTGATGCTGCCTTTCTCCCGCGTCTCTATTATCGGTTTGGGCCTGATTGGCTCTTCGGTTGCGCGCGCGGTGAAGGCGGCGATGCCTTCTGTCCGGGTCACCGGCTATGATGCAGAAGCTCACGTGCGTGAGCGGGTGCGCGATCTGGGCTTTTGCGACGATGTTGCTGATACGCCGGGAACCGCCGTCATCGATGCTGATCTGGTGGTGCTGTGTGTGCCAGTTGGCGCGATGGGTTCGGTCGGCGAAGCAATTCGTGATGACTTGCCCGCCGAAGCTATTGTCAGCGATGTGGGTTCATCAAAACAAAGCGTTGCCGAGGCATTGGCGGCAGCACTTCCGGGCGCGACGATCATCCCCGCGCACCCCGTCGCTGGGACCGAAAATAGCGGCCCCGACGCCGGCTTTGCGACCCTGTTCCAAGGCCGTTGGTGCATCCTGACTCCGCCCGCCGACGCTCCCGAAGCGGCAGTCGAGGCGTTGCAGACATTCTGGCAGCGGCTGGGTGCGGATGTTGAAATCATGGACGCACGGCACCATGATCTTGTGCTTGCTGTCACCAGTCACCTGCCGCACCTGATCGCCTATACCATTGTCGGCACCGCCGATGATCTGGAAGAAGTCACGCAAAGCGAAGTGATCAAATATTCGGCTGGTGGCTTCCGCGATTTTACCCGCATTGCCGCCTCCGACCCCGTGATGTGGCGCGATGTGTTCCTCAACAACAAGGACGCGGTGCTTGAAATGCTCCAGCGTTTTTCAGAGGATCTGACCGCGCTGCAACGCGCGATCCGCTATAGCAAGGGTGATGAGCTGGAAGCGCTGTTCAGCCGCACCCGCGCAATCCGCCGCTCAATTGTCGAACAGGGGCAGGATGACGACGCCCCAGACTTTGGGCGCAAGCACTGAAATTCAGTTATTGAGCGCGTTTATTGCCGCAATCACCCGAGCCTCAATCTCCTCGCGCGGAAGGCCGGCGGGGATTTCCTCGCCGATGAGATAGGTGATTGTTCCCGAATAGCGTATCTTTTGGTCACGCGGGCACAGGATGCCGCTGTTGACCGCAACCGGCACCACCGGCAGCCCGATCAATTTGTAAAGTCCGGCAAAGCCCGATTGCAGTGGACGGGTCTCGCCATGCGGGACGCGGGTTCCTTCGGGAAAGATCACGATGGGCCGCCCTGCAGCGCGCATTGCCTTTCCCCAGATAACCATTGCCCGCAGCGCCGAAGAACCCGCATCGCGGTCCACCGCCATCATGCCATAGGTCTTGCCCGCGCGGCCCCACAAAGGAATGCGGAACAATTCCTTCTTGGCGATCACGGCGGGCCAGCCGAACATGCGCGGCATGTCAATCGTTTCGAACATGCTTTCATGCTTCACCGCATAGATTACCGGCTTGTCGGCCATTTTGCCAACAACCTGCGTGCGGATTCCCAGCACCCAACGCGCAATGAAATGATGATAGCTGCTCCATAACCAGACTGCTTTTCGCAGATAGTTGGCCGAAATCAGAGATGCGATGAAGGCGTGGATGACGAAAGGGATCGAGCCAATGTAAAAGGCCAGCGCAAACAGGATCGAACGGACGACTGCCACCGCTCAGGCCCCAAGCAGGGCAGCAAGTCCGCGCAGCCAATATTTGTTATATTCGAGGAACAATACCCACAGACTGGGTTGGGTTCGGACCGCATCGTTGGTGACTATAATCGAATCGGGCAGCACCTGATCGAGTTCCAGCCGGGCACGCCGCATATGCCAGTCATGAGTCACAAGGCGCAGCGTCTTCACCTTGTTACGCGCCGCCCAGCGTGCCGTCTCTAGCGCGTTGGAGCGGGTATCAACCGAGCGGAAACCCAGATCGATGCAGCAATCGAACAATTTTTGCGGTCGGTCATATTCGGCGGCGAGTTCAGGAGGCTTGACGTCCAGATCGACGCCCGAAATCAACATCCGCCGTGCTTTGCCCTTTTCCAATATTTCGAGCGCCCGATCGATGCGGTTGGCGCCGCCGGTCAGTACCACAACGCCATCGGTGCGAGTCAGGTCTGCGGGCTGCGGCAACAGCACGGCAAACCAGGCAAAGCCCAGCACCCATAGCAATATCGCAAATGCGAGAAATCTTTTGACCATCGAGTGCGGGCCTATAACATTCTCTTTAACGCCGACAACACGGTCCACCGCGCCATCAGCATTGCAAGCCCCGTAACGGCTAGCGGGATCAGTGCCAAGAGCAACCAGCCAATAATCGGAAATGACTCGCCCGCTAGCAATCCTGATCCCAGCGCCGAAAAACGCTGTCCAACCAGCACCAACACCAATATCGCCGCCGAAAGCCCGAGTCCTCCGCCGAACAATGAATCCAGCGCGATACGACGCTGGAACAGCCGTGCCACCTGCAGATCGGTTGATCCCATCATATGCATGATCTCGATCGTCGACCGATGGGTGTTGAGCGCCGCACGCACCGAAAGCGCGACCGTCGCCGCCGTCGCCACCAGCAACAGCAGCAATACCGATAGCGCGATCCACAAAATCGTGCGCAAGAAACTGAGCAAAGGGGCTATCCAGCTGCTGTGGGTATCAACCCGCGCATTGGATGTCTGACGCACCAATTGAATGCGCAGCGCGCGCAACTGGGCGTTATCGGGGGGGCTGGCAAAGGCAATGTCGATCAATGCCGGGACGGGAATTCCAGCATCCTCAACTGCCGAGCCGATCCAGGGTTCAAGCAATTGGCGGGCCTCGCTTTCGGGTACCGCGCGCACGGCACTGACACCGGGGAAGCGTTCAAGCCATGCAGCAATCCGCTTTTGATCGGTTGCCCGCGCCGCGGGATCGGGTTCGAGCAACTGCACCGTCGCCTGTCGCGCCAGCCCGCTGCTGTTTGCTTGCACCGAATAGCCCAACCGGACCGCGGTCGCCGCCGACAAGGCGGTCAGGAAGAGCATGATCGCAATGATCCACGGCATGATTCCGGCCAGCCTGCCATCGGGGATCAGGCGCCGATCATGGTCGGGAATGGAAAAGGGAAGCCGCATTCCGCCTCAGCTCCGCAAAACCAATGGGCGCGGTGGATATTTGAGCGAACCAGTAGGATCGGACAACCGCCCCTTGTCGAGCCGCACCATCTGCGCGCCTTCGATTTCCTGCAGCAAATGGATGTCGTGAGTAGCGACAACCACAGTCGTCCCCAGCCGGTTAAGGGCCGCGAACAGCTGCAACAGCCGCACCGCCATATCCGGATCGACATTGCCCGTCGGTTCGTCCGCCACCAGCAATTCAGGCCGCCCGATCACTGCGCGGGCTATTGCTACGCGTTGCTGCTCTCCACCCGACAGCGTCGCCGGACGGGCATCGGCGCGTTCGGTGAGGCCGATCCATGACAGCATCTCTCCAACGGGCCCCAATAGATCGCGCTCGGCGATTCCCGCGATACGCAGAGGAAGAGCGATATTGTCAAAGGCCGACAGATGCGGGACCAGCCGGAAATCTTGAAAGACAACGCCGATCCGCCGGCGGAAACCCGGCAACCGCGCGCGCGGCATAGTGACAATGTCCTGCCCGAACATATGGATAGCACCACGGCTGGGGCGATGCGCAAGATAAAGCAGTTTGAGCAATGACGTCTTGCCTGCGCCCGATGGACCGGTGAGGAAGTAGAAACTGCCGGGGAACAGCTTGAAGCTGATATCCGACAGCGTTTCCGCATCGGTGCCGTATCGCAGGCCTACATTGTCAAATTCGGCAACGCTTTGCATCGCGGAAGCGCATTGCATATTCATGGCAGCAGCGCAAAGCGAAAGACGTCTTGACGGCATTGCTGTGCCGCATCGGCACGCCGCAAATATAACGCCCGTCCACAGCTATTTTTCGCGCACGGGGTTGCAAGCATGGCGGTGCTGTTGTTTATGGCGGCAATGCTGCTGGTCTGCCCCTCTTGCCGGACGCGCTATGTCGTCGCCGATAGCGCCATTGGCCCTGCCGGTCGGCAAGTGCGCTGCGCCAATTGCCGCCATAGCTGGTTTCAGGACGGACCAAAGTCGGTCGCGCCGCCGCAGCTCGACCTGCCTTCTGCCGTTGCGCCAGCACCTGTGCCGTCCGAACCCGATCCCACAGAAGCCAAAACATCCGAACAGAACGCCCCGGCCACGACGCCAGAGGCTGGGCTGGCTAGCAACCCGTCGCCGGGTTTTGCGGTATTTGACCGGCCACCGGTTTCGGCACCGCCGCCACCGGAGCCGCCGACCGTTCCGATTTCAAGCTATGGCAGCGATGGTGCCGATGATCGCAGCCAATTCGCGCACGAGCCACCGTTCAAGCCGCGTCGCAACCCCGCCAAGTTGATGACCTATGCCGCAGTCGCTTTTGCGCTGCTGGTGGCTTTGGGCGGCGGTGCACTCTGGTATAGCGGCTGGCTCGATGGTCGTATCGGTTTGTCGATGCAGGAACCCGACCTCAAAATCATATTGCATGACAATCTGGAACAGGGCCGCGCCGCCGATGGCACACCCTATTTCATCGCCAGCGGAACCATCGTCAATCCGACGGCCGAACAGCAAAAGGTTCCTGACATGCTGGTCACATTGAAGGATAGCAATGGCCGTTCGGTGTATAATTGGAAAATCCGTGCTCCGGTGAAGAACCTCGCGCCGGGCGCGACTGCAGATTTCAGCCAATTGCGCCGCGACGTACCGCTAGCCGCCACCCGCATCAGCATCGTCTGGGCGCTCGACCCGAAATAGCCGAGGCAGTGGGATTTAGTAAAATTCGATCAGCGGCAGATCGGCTCTCATCCGCTGCTGGCGCACCCGGGGCGGTATCGAGACTCGGGCGCTGGGTTGATTGCCTGCCTCAAACCGGACTTCTTCTCCGCTGATGATTTGCGCACTCACCTGTACGACCTCGCGACGCAGCGCTGGGGCTTGCGGGACAGCCAGTGTCAGAAGGGCAAACAGCAACGGTTCCATCGGACCCGAATTAGCGTTTGATCGACAGCTGCCCGCAAGGGTTAAAGAAGGTTAACCATCCAGTGTGGAGCAGTCTTTTGCCGCTTTCCTTCGCTTTGGCGCGAAACTGGCCCGTATTGCGACAGCTGTGCGTCGCATATTACCAACCGAAAGATTGTTGCGCAGGGGGATACCCTTTGCTAAGGGCGCGCTCCTACCTGTCGGGACGTGCGGTCATGGCGGAATTGGTAGACGCGCAACGTTGAGGTCGTTGTGGCCGAAAGGCCGTGGAAGTTCGAGTCTTCTTGACCGCACCAGACAGTCCTAATGAATGCCCCAAAAGCCGTTCGATGGAGACCGGGGGGCCGAAAGCCCTCGAAACCGGGCGCTTCCAGCAGACCTCTTTGATAGGCTGCAGTCGTAGACGGCCAGTGGACTGAGCAAGCCGCCAAAAATATGGGCCACGTCTCCAGAGCCCATAATTCTGACTGCAGTTGGTTTGAGGGTGCTCAGACAAATCCGAGCTCAGAGATGGAACCCGGATGCGACCAAACGGTTTTCTTCTATTCTGAACGATCATTGCGATCGTCCGGAACATTGCCAGCCAGGGATTATGGACAATGCAGCTCACGCCTTCGGTGCCGATCCATTATTTTGATATCGATATCCTGCTGCGCGTGGGAAGCGCTGCGATGTTGGGCCTTCTTCTCGGGCTGGACAGGGAATTGCGCGGGCAAGCCGCCGGGTTGCGCACGCATGGTTTGACCTGTTTTGCCACATCGGTGATGACGGTATCGCTGATCTCGCTCTATGCCCAACTGGGCGGAGCGGATTCGAAAATGGATCCGTTGCGCATTTTTGAAGCTGTGGGGGCCTTTGTGGGCATTGCCGCTGCCGGCCTGATCGTTGTGACTAAAGGCGAAGTGCACAATCTAACAACCGCCGTCAATCTGCTGCTGGCGGCGGTTATCGGCATTGCTTGTGGCGCCGGGCAATGGCCGCTTGTTGTCGTCGCAGCACTTTTTGGATCGGCAATCGTTACGCTGATCGGATATGCCGAGAACCGCTGGCTAAAGCCGATCGCAGACGATCCTCCCGCCGCCTCCTGAAATCTCCAACACGTCTAATCACCCGCAGACGACCGACTGCGCCGCGTATCCCATCCTTTTCGGGCAGCGGCGGAACGCTGTTCATACGAACCGGATTTATGGGCTCTGCCACCGCGGGAAGAGGAAACATGTGTCGGGTCTGCCCGGCCTGAACCGGATTTGTTGCCGCCGCCCGATTCCTTGTTCACCGTCGCCCAAGCGCGGCTCTTCGCCTCTTTCTCTGAAACGCCGCGATCCTCGTAACTGTCGGCGATATGCTCTGCCTTGCGTTTCTGCTTGTCGGTATATTTGCTTTTGTCACCCCGTGGCATCGTCTCTTCCTCTTAGCTTGATCCGATGCAACGCACGAAGCCGGTGCGTTGTTCCGGGCAGATGAAATCCGATATCGCGGAACAAGTAGAGCGATCTGGCGTTGGGGCCCTTACCTCAATCAGGACAATGAAAATGAAGATGCTCTATTTTGCAGGCATGGCGTTGCTCCTGTCGGCCTGTGACAATCGAACCGAAACGACCGAAGACTTGCGCGATGAGACTTCGCCGACAATGCACACCGCCGATGGCTCAATGACGCCCGCAGCTTCGACGGTACAACCCACCAATGCCTCCGGCTATGTCGCTGCGGCGGGAGCAGGCGATCTGTGGGAAATTGAATCGTCACGCGTGTTGCTGGCGAAATCGACAAATGCCGATGTGAAGAAATTCGCCCAGATGATGATCGATCAGCACCAGCAATCGACGGACAAGATCAAAGCTGCCGCAAAAACAGCGGATATGAATGTCGGGGCGGCAATTCTGGATAGCGTTCATCAGCAGATGCTTGATGAAATCAAAAATGCCGATGCCAGTGCCGTCGATGATATTTATCTTCGCAACCAGCGAACGGTTCACAAAGATCGGCGGCTATGGACACAGCAACACCGCTGAGAACTTCTTTTCGATTTTCAAGCGTGGCGTGATCGGCACATATCATCATATGAGCGAAGCGCACCTTGGCCGGTACTGCCGCGAATTTGACCTTCGCTACAACACCCGCAAATTGACCGACAGCGAACGTGCTAGGGTCATCGTGAAGGGTATGGAGGGCAAGCGCCTCACCTATCGGCGGATTGATAAACTCGCCGCCTCGCGACGGGCTGCTTCCGTCGCGTCCGCGCGAAATCCGTCGGTCTTTCCGCTATGGACTTTGTCCGGAAGTGGGCCGTCTTCTGCCTGACAGAATATCGGCTCAGAAATTGGCAAAGCTGATAATGGGGTGCGTTGGAATCTCGGTCAGTAATGTCAACAAAGCAGCTTTGTTTGGACCCCCAAGCTTTTTCGAAATCAGCCTCCTTTTCCGACTTGAAGCCGTCATAAAAAAGTGGCGGGACTTACGTACCGGGTAAACGCTTATGTTGGTTTGCAAAATCTCAACTTACTTACCGCGTTTTTTGAAATTACCGTATCTGGCCGGATAGTGCTTTCAACAGTTGTGAACGCATGGAATCTATATCTTCGGGCTTCGAACTTTTCAAAATTCCGCGCGCAAAATCAGGCAAATGCTCGCCGGGATCGCCATTTTCCAAGAACACATAATGGTCAAAATTGGCTCGCCATGCCCTTCGCTGCTCGGCAGGGAGCTGGCGGATCGCCATGATCGCGTGGAGCATCGCATCCCAGGGAGAGCCGCCGTCTTTGAGCGCATCGTTCCACCAATAGTTGATCAGGATGTTGAGCGGATCGAGCGCCTCGACATGATGATACCATTGGTAGGGAATGAACAAGGCATCGCCCGGTTCCAGTTCGGCAACCGAGGCAGATTCCAGGGCATCGGTAAAACGGGGAAAGCGCTCCAGATCAGGATTGGTCAAGTGAACCATGCTGATCGGAGTTCCAGCAGGCGTCACGTGCAATGGGCCCATATAAAGGTTACCAATCTGCTCTGGCGGGAACAGCGTAAAGCGACGGTGGCCAGCTACGTTGCAGGCAATATTGTCGAGCGGATCGTTGTGGGTTGCGACCTTCGCCCTGTTGCCGATCCAGATTCGCGGCGCGACATCTTGTGGCAACAGCGGCATGGGATGGTCGATCAAAAAACCCGCTAAATGGCTTTCGATGTCAAGGCTCTGGATGGCAATGGTGGCGGGGTTTGCGCCGTTTGCTGACGCCTCCAGCGCGGCGACAATCTCGGCAAAAGGTGCCTGCCTTTTGCTGTAGGTGAAGGCTTTCATATCGGGGCGATAATGCAGAATGCCTTCGCTTTCGGGTGGTGCAAGCGCGAATTCCAATGGACCATTTGCCATGCGTTTTTCGAGATAGCGCACGGCGCCGAAAGGTTCGTCAATGGCTGCCGAAACAATCGGCCAATTCCGCACCATACCGCGCAAAAGTGCGGGTTCGCCCAATGGCCGAATCTCTGTTGCAAAGATTTCAGGGGTTACATCATCCCAGACGCGAACTGGCTTCACCACGACCTCCCAGCCTCCATCAAAGCGGTCGCGAGCTACGCGCTTTCCTTTGGCCTTGGCAATGCCTATTGCGAGGCACCATGGAATGGCAGCCCAAAATTGAAGTGCGCAGCGTCGGAGATAAGGGCCAGACGGTTGTCGTCATTGACGGCTTCGCGCGCGATCCTGAGCGCTGGCGGGAGGCGGCTATGGCCGCTGATTATCGAACCATGGGTGACTATTATCCCGGACGCCGCGCCCATGCGCCAAAGGCCTATTTCGACGATGTCGGCCCATTGCTTGGCGCTATTTTTCGCAAGGCCTTTGGCTGTTCGGCGCATATGTCGGTCGACCGTGCGCTCTATTCGATTGTCAGCACACCGCCGGTCCAGTTGAACCTCGCGCAGCGTGTGCCGCATATCGACAATAGCGAACCCGACCGTTTTGCGATGGTACATTATCTGTCGCATCAGGATTTGGGCGGAACCGGATTTTACCGGCACAAGGCGAGTGGGTTCGAAACAGTAACGCCAGACCGTCACCGTTTGTATCTCGATCAGCTTGAGCAAGATTTTGCGAGAACAGGCGAACCGGAACCGGGCTATATCGAAGGCGACACCGACTTGTTCGTGCAGACCGGCGCGGTCGATCATGCCTATAATCGCGCGGTCCTCTATCCCGGAAATCTGCTCCACTGTTCGTTGACGCGCAATGACTGTGACTATCCGGATGACCCACGCCTCGGACGGCTGACGATTGCTGCCTTCATGCTTGCCCGCTAAGCAATTGTCGCGCATGAACGGGGCTGTCTAATATGCGCGACGGGGGTTGAAACGGATTGACGAAGAAGCCGACAATTGATGATGTCGCGGCGCGTGCCGGAGTAGCGCGCACAACGGTTTCGCGCGTGCTCAACAATGGACCCAATGTGCGTGATGAAGTGCGTGACAAGGTGCGTACGGCGGTTGCCGAGCTTGGCTATCAGGTCAATGCGCAGGCGCGGCATCTGGCAAGCGGCAGCAGCAGGCAGATCGCGCTGATCCACGCAACCGACACAGAGGCCGAACCCAACAGCTATTACCATTCCGGGCTAGAGCTCGGCGCGCTTCGGGCCTGCGCGGAAAAGGGCTATACTTTGGTCACCCACACCGCCAACCCGGTCAAGGAAGAGGACGACCGGCGCATAATCGATCTGGCTCGGGGTGGCCAATATGATGGCCTGATCCTGACACCGCCCTATTCGGATAGGCTGGATCTGGTGCGCGCGATCATCGGGCATGGCTGTCCGCTGGTTTGCGTTTCGGCTGGCCCGGAATCGCAGCAACTTGCTCCTTGGGTTGGCATTGACGATCGCGCGGCGGGGGAGGCGCTTGGGACCTTGCTGACCGAACTTGGCCATCGCCACTTTGCCTATATTGACGGTATCGAAGGGCATATCTCGGCAGGGATGCGTTTGCAGGGTTTTACCGATGCCTTGGAAAAGACAGGGCTTGATTCAACAGCAATCCGCGTCGTTCGCGGCAACTTCACCTTCAAATCGGGGGTCGAATTGGCGGCAGATATATTGGGCGTACAGGATCGTCCGACCGCATTGGTCTGTGCCAATGACGATATGGCGGCGGGTGCTTTGCTGACCGCGCACACGTTAGGACTGCAAATTCCGGCGGATATTTCGATCACCGGTTTTGACGATACCCCTGTGTCCGAAATTGTCTGGCCACCTCTGACCACAGTGCACCAGCCGATCCGGCAACTGGGCGCTCGCGCGGTTGAGCAATTGGTTGGCGGGATACAGTCGGCAGGCGAGCCGCGCGCGTCGGTCGATTCCTATGTTGCGTTCTGGGTGGTCGAGCGGCTGTCGACGGCGGCAAACCGCAACAGCTGACAAAGCGGTTGTCCATCGATTTGGAAACGCTCCCAATTTGTGATTGACTTTGCGACCACTTTTTGGCAATCAGAATTGGGAGCGCTTCCAATTTTTGACCATATTGATTTGCGAGCAGGTAAGTCAGGTGCGTCTGGGTAAAAATTGAAAAGTGCCAAATCGCAAAGGCTTCGGGACCAACCGGGCCAGGAGAGGACATACAGAATGAAGCAGGGAACAACCGCAGATCGTGCACGGCGAATCGCAGCATCAGCCTCGGCGCTCGCCCTGGCGGTTTCACTATCGAGCGCAGCCATGGCGCAGGATGCCGAAGCGCCTGCTGAAGAAGATGCCGCCGCAATTGAAGAAGATGGCGCAATTGTCGTCACCGGTTTGCGCTACGGCCTTGCGACCTCGCTCAACACCAAACGCGAAGAACTGTCGATTGTCGAAGCGGTTTCGGCAGAAGATATCGGCAAGCTGCCCGACGTTTCCATCGCAGAATCAATTTCGCGTCTGCCTGGACTGACCACGCAGCGTGTCAACGGGCGTGCGCAGGTTATCTCGATCCGCGGCATGGCTCCCGACTTTTCGACTACCTTGCTCAACGGTCGCCAGCAGGCGAGCTCGGGCGACAATCGCGGGGTCGAGTTCGACCAATATCCTTCCGAACTGCTTTCAAGCGTTGTTGTTTACAAGACTCCCGATGCCAGCATCTCCGGCATGGGCCTTTCGGGAACCGCCGACATGCGCACCGTGCGCCCGCTTGCTTACGGCAAGCAGGCAATTGCGGTAAATGTGCGCGGCGAGCTCAATTCGGGTGGCAAACTAAACGCCGACATGCGCCATTATGGCGGCCGCCTGAGCGCAAGCTATATCGATCAGAATGAAGCCGGGACTCTGGGCTGGGCGGTAGGCGTCGCCTATCTGGATGCACCGTCGCAGACGCGTCATTACAAGGCATATGCTTATGAAGTTTTTGGCGGAGACGCCAGTCGAGCAGCATTGATTTCGCCGGACAGTGCTGATCGGGCGGTTTTTCTGAACGGGCAAGAGGTTTTCGCGACGTCACGTCAGAACAAACGTGCGGCCGCGATTGGTGTTCTTGAATGGCAACCGAGCGATGTAACCCATCTGACCGCTGATCTTTATTATTCGAAGTTCAAGCAGCGGGAAGTCATGCGTGGTGCGCAATGGTATTCGAACGTGTGGGCCGACAGCCAACAATTTACCAATGTTCAAGCATCCGATGTTGGTGGGTCACTGGTAGCACTTGCAGGCACCACCACGGGTGTCGCGCCGCAGCTGCGCAACGACTATAACACCCGCGATGACGAGCTGTTTTCGGCTGGCTTGAACGGTGAATTCGACATTACCGATCGGTTGAGTTTCATTGCTGATCTTTCGTATTCATCGAACAAGCGCGATGAGAGCATTACTGAAACCTATGCCGGTTTTGGTTGCTGCGCGACCAATTTGACGCAGAATGCCAACCGGGTGTTCGACAATATCAGTTGGGATATCACTGATATGCTGACGGGTGGTTTTCCGACCTATGGAAACGGCTTGAATTACGCCGATGCGTCACGCGTTTCCCTGGGCGACCGTGCGCCTTGGGGCGGCTGGGGCCATGATGGCCAGACCAAAGAGCCGCATGTCAAAGAAAACGTCTATGCGCTCGACCTTGGCTTTGAATATGAAATGGACGGATTTTTCGAGAAATTCGATGTTGGAATGAATTTCACAAAGCGTGAGAAGACCAAGCGCGTAGATGAATTTGACCTCATGCTCAAAAACGGCCGTCTGCAGACGCTGGTGGGATCGGACCATTTGGTAGATGCGACCTCGCTTGGTTTTGCCGGATTTGGCAATGTGCTTGCGGTCGATCTGCGTACGGCCATCCCCGCTTATTATGACAAGATCGTGTTCATCAACAATGATACGTTCAACAAGGCGTGGGGCATTGATGAAGAAGTCCTTACACTTCGGGCGAAGGCTACTATCAATTCGGGCAATCTGCGTGGTAATATTGGCGTGCAGGTGGTGAACCAGCGACAGCAGTCAACCGGAAGCGCGATCAACGCAACGCTGACACCGCGTGTTGTTACGCCAGTCAATGTCACAGCAAAATATACCGACGCTCTGCCCAGCCTGAATCTGATTTACGATCTGGGCGGTGGACATCGTTTGCGCCTCGCGGCGGCAAAGGTGATGGCACGTCCGCGTATGGACGAAATGCGCGCAAGCTTTATCCCAAGCTTCCCACGTACGCCCTGTACACCCACAGCTCAGGTGCCGACCCCTTGCGTTGTCGGTGTTGAACGGACGGGGCTGTGGTCGGCAACCGGTGGTAACGCGCTGCTTGAACCATGGCGTGCGAAGGCACTCGATCTCGCCTATGAATGGTATATCGACAAGACTAGCTACATCAGTATCGCGGGTTTCTATAAGAAACTTGACAGCTACATCTATACTCAGCGGCAGATATTCGACTTCACGGGACTGCCCATTCCACCATCGTCGATCCAGACACCGACCAACCCTAACGGTTTGCCTGCTGGCGTACCTGTCAGTCCGCTCGGCCAGATTGATCAACCTGCCAACGGAAAGGGCGGTTCGATTAAGGGTATCGAAGTCAGCGGTGCACTGGGCTTTGGCAAACTGGCCAGTTTCCTTGATGGTTTTGGTGTGATCGGGCTATTCCTACACCAAATCGAACCTGCATCCGACCAACAGCACCAATGCGACGACTGTGCAGGCAACGCGCATACCGGGTCTGTCCGGGCATGTGTATTCGATCACTGGCTATTATGAAAAGAACGGTTTCCAGCTCCGCGGTGCCTATCGTTACCGGTCGGCATTCAAGGGCGAAACAACGCAGCTTTTCGCAACGCGCGGCGTGACCGAAATATTGGCTGACAAGGATGTGTCGGCGCAGGTTGGCTATACGTTCCAGGAAGGATCGTCGCTCGAAGGTTTGGGCATATTGTTCCAGGTGAACAATCTGACCGACTCGCCTTATCGCACGCGTATCGGCACCGATGGCGGCGGTACCCGTACAGCGGACGGCGGCTTCCTTCCGGAAACCTACGAAAAATACGGGCGGCAGTTCCTGTTCGGAATCAATTACCGCTTTTGACGGCAGGGGGGCGGGTTGGCTGACATCTCGCCTCTCAACGAGAATATAGCTCCTCCCAACTTCCGGCGCGGCTGCACGTGGGTCGCGCACCGCGCCGGAACTATTTTCTATTCTCGACTGACTGTATTCAGGTCATAGGAAAGGTTTCGCCAAGGTGCATAACGCAACATCGCTCCGCAAATTGTTTCTCGGGGCTGCATTGGCCGCGCTTTTCGTTTCTGGTGCTCCCACTGCTGTGCAGGCGAAGAAGGCAGCTGCCGCCGAATGGCCCGTCGTTACCAGCCCTGTGAAACGCGATGATGCGATGGAGGCGCGGATCGCGCAGATAATCGCCGGCATGACGTTGCGACAGAAAATCGGGCAAATGACGCAGCCCGACATCCGATCAATCACCCCGGATGAAGTGCGCCAATATTATATCGGATCGATCCTCAACGGCGGTGGCGCCTGGCCAGAGGGTAAAAAACAAGCCGCGGTCTCCGATTGGGTGGCGCTTGCCGATGCCTATTACAAGGCGTCAATGGCGACCGACATGGCAGTCAATGTACCGGTGATCTGGGGCACCGATGCTGTGCACGGGCATAATAATGTTTTTAAAACCACATTATTCCCCCACAATATCGGGCTGGGCGCGGCGCACGACCCAAAGATGATCCGTGAGATCGCCCATCTGACTGCGAAACAGGTGCGCGCAACCGGGATCACCTGGGCCTTTGCGCCGACGGTTGCTGTGGTCCAGAATCCGCGCTGGGGCCGCACTTATGAGAGCTATTCATCCGACCCCAAATTGGTCCGCAGCTATGCACGCGAGTTTGTCGGCGGCATGCAAGCCGACCTGAAGGGGCCCGATGCTGTGATAGCGAGCGTCAAGCACTTCCTGGGCGATGGCGGCACGCATGGCGGGGTTGATCAAGGTGAAACGCGCTCGAGCCGCGCGAACCTGATCAAGACCCATGGTCAAGGCTATTACGGTGCAATCGAGGCTGGCGTGCAGACCGTGATGATCTCGTACAGCAGCTACACCGATAGCGGCACCGGTGTGGCGCATGGTAAGATGCACGGGAACAGGGAATTGATCACCGATGTGCTGAAGGGTAAGCTCGGTTTTGACGGGCTGGTGGTATCGGACTGGAATGCCATTGAGCAGGTCAAAGGATGCACGCGCACCCGTTGTGTTCAGGCGGTCAACGCCGGAATAGACTTGTTCATGGTTCCCGACGACTGGAAGAAATTCATCGACGAAGCCGTTGCAGACGTTGAGGCTGGAAAGATTCCAATGAGCCGGATCGACGATGCCGTAACCCGCATCCTGCGCGTCAAGATGCGTTCGGGCCTGTTCGACGGCTCGCCAATGCCCACGGTTGCTGCGGCATCCCATATGGCGGATTCGAAGGTGCGGTCGCTGGCACGCGACGCGGTCGCAAAATCGTTGGTGCTGCTGAAAAACAGCAAGCGCAACCTGCTCCCGCTTTCACGTAAGTCTAAAGTGTTGCTCGTTGGTAAGGGTGCCGACAAAGTCGGCTCACAACTTGGCGGCTGGTCGTTGACCTGGCAGGGCGACGAAACCGATGACAGCGACTATCCGCTGGCTGACGATATGCTGTCCGCGCTGCAAAAAACCGTTGCCAATGGCGGCAAGGTTGATTTCAGCGCAGATGCCGCGGGCGTCGATGTCAAAGCCTATGATGTCGTGATCGCGGTGCTCAGCGAACGGCCCTATGCCGAAATGAAGGGAGACGTCCGAATTCCCGAAACATTGCGCCATTCGGATCGCTATCCGCAAGATTTGGCCGTTCTGAAGGCGGTATCTGGAAAAGGCGTGCCGGTGGTTTCGGTGCTGTTTTCGGGCCGCCCGGTCTATGCAAATAACCTGATAAATCTGTCCGATACCTTTGTCGCGGCATGGCTGCCGGGGACCGAAGGCCAAGGGATTACCGACGTTCTGTTCCGCGCAGCTGACGGAAAACCCAATCGCGCATTTCGGGGCACTTTGCCTTTCGACTGGCCGGGGGCGGCTTGTCCTGAGGTTTCGAAAAAACCGGTACTATTCAAACGCGGTTTTGGCCTGACGGCAATCAAAACATCAAAGCTGGGTAAACTGGTTGAAGACAAACTTGCAACCTGCCCCGCACTGCCCGAATAAAGTACAAAGCCAGTGTCGGGAGTGATGCCATGAGCGAGCGAATGAAATCGATCCTGATCGTGGGTGGCGGCTCGTCGGGCTGGATGGCTGCGGCGCTACTGTCGCACCTGTTTCAGGGGCTTTATAAAATTCGGCTTGTTGAATCGGAAGATATTGGCACCATCGGCGTTGGTGAAGCGACCATCCCGGCAATCAAGAAATTCAACGAGTTGCTCGAGCTCGATGAAGTGCATTTCATGCGGCTGACGCAAGGCACGTTCAAGCTTGGCATCCAGTTCAACAATTGGGACCATATCGGATCGAGCTATATCCATGGCTTTGGCGTCATCGGGCAGGATCTGGGTTGGCTGCGCTGCCACCAATATTGGCTGAAGATGAAGCTGATGGGTGAAGCATCCGACTTCGCCAACTTTTCAATCAACACTGCCGCCTGCGCGACCAACAAGTTCATGGCGGCGCGGCCTGACATGGGCGACTCTCCGATTGCGCATATTGCCCACGCCTATCATTTTGATGCCGGACTCTATGCGCGCTATCTGCGGACCTATTCCGAAGATCGCGGGGTCGTGCGAACCGAAGGCAAGATCACCAATGTGTCGCTGCGCGCCGAGGATGGTTTTGTCGAAGCGGTGACGTTGGAAAGCGGCGAACGGATCGAAGCAGACCTGTTCATTGATTGCTCGGGTTTCCGCAGCTTGATCAGCGAACAGGCTATGCAGACCGGTTATGAAGACTGGACACACTGGCTGCCCTGCGATCGCGCACTCGCCGTTCCCTGTGCACGCTCGGACAATTTTACGCCTTATACAAAGGCAACCGCGCATGGTGCAGGCTGGCAATGGCGGATCCCGCTGCAACATCGCACCGGCAATGGTCATGTCTTTTCGAGCCAATATATGGATGAGGCCGAAGCCGAGAAAATCCTGCTATCCAATCTGGATGGCGAGCAATTGGCTGAACCCAACCGGATCCGGTTTACCACGGGCAAACGCAAAAAGGTGTGGAACAAGAATTGCGTGGCCGTGGGTCTGGCCGCAGGTTTCCTTGAGCCGCTTGAATCGACATCATTATTCCTGATCCAGTCCTCCCTGATCCGCCTAATCCGGCTGTTCCCTGATGGCGGATTTGATCAAGCCAATATCGACGAATTCAACCGTCAGACCGACTTTGAATATGAACGCGTCCGCGATTTCATAATCCTGCACTACAAAGCCACTCAGCGCGACGACACGGCTTTCTGGCGTTATTGCCGCGATATGGAAGTGCCAGTGACGCTCCAGCGCAAGATGGACCTGTTCCGCGCCAACGGACGTATCTTCCGCGAAGATGAGGAATTGTTCAGTGAAGAAAGCTGGATTCAGGTTATGCTGGGGCAGGGCGTCATTCCGCAAGGCTATGACCCGTTGGTCGATGTCAGGAGCGAGGCACAGATTGCGCAATATCTGGGCAATATTGAAAATGTGATTGGCAAATGCGTTGACGTGATGCCCAGCCATGCGGACTTTGTCGCCAAATATTGCGATGCCAAGGCCGCCGTGTGACCGGAAAAACCTGTCCAATTGGTTGCCTGCTGGCGGCCTTATCGTTGCTCTCGGTCAGTGCCTCGGCAAACCCAGCCGGGGTTGAGGGATGGCTGACCACCGCTGACGGAAGCCGAAAACTCTCACCGATGGAGGATGTGAAAGTTGTCCAAATTGCCAAGGGGCAGAACCCGGACATTGTCATCAACACGCAAAAACGATTTCAGAAGATTGCCGGGTTCGGTGCTTCGATTACCGATGCCAGTGCCTATCTGATCCAAACCAAATTGTCGGAAAACGCGCGGCAGGCATTGATGCGCGAACTGTTCAGCAGATCGGCCGGTTTGGGGTTTAGCGTGACGCGAATTACCATCGGCGCATCCGATTTTTCGCAAAGCCATTACAGCTATGCCGATGTCCCCGGAAATCCGCTGGCGGACATTGCACCAGCACGGACACACCTGATCCCCACATTGAAGACCATGCGGGCGATCAACCCTCAGTTGAAAATCATCGCAACACCGTGGAGCGCTCCGGCGTGGATGAAGACCAGCGGTAGCCTGATCAAGGGTCGGTTGAAACCGGAAAACTATGGCGATTTTGCGCGCTATCTCGTTAGCTACACCATTGCAATGCGCAAGGCGGGTGTGCCGATCGACATGCTCACAATCCAGAATGAACCGCATTTCGAGCCGGAAAACTATCCGGGAATGCGGGTCGAGCCAGCCGAACGCGCAGCCTTTATCAGCGGCCATTTGGGGCCCAAGATGCGCCGCGAAATTCCTGGGACCAAGCTGCTCGATTGGGACCATAATTGGGACCAGCCTGAAAGCCCGACTGCTGTTTTGTCTGATCACACGGCAGCCCGCTATATCGACGGTGTGGCATGGCATTGTTATGCTGGTGAAGTCGCTGCGCAATCATTGGTGCGCGACCGCTTCCCGAAGAAAGAAACTTGGTTCACCGAATGCGCCGCCGGGCAATGGAGCGGCAACTGGGAGAAGGCATTCAACTGGTCGGTGCGCAATCTGATCATCGGCACGACCCGCAATTGGGCGAAGGGGTGGTGATGTGGAACCTTGCCCTTGATGAGAATAACGGCCCGCATCTGGGGGGGTGCGGCAATTGTCGCGGACTGGTGACGATCAATTCCAAAAATGGCGACGTCACACGCGAGCCAGAATATTACGCATTCGCCCATGCCAGCAAATTTGTCCGCTCCGGCGCCGACCGTGTCGCGAGCTACAGTGGTGACAAGCATCTCGAAACGGTCGCTTTCCAATATGGCAAGCGCGGGCAGACCACATTGATCGTTTACAATGGCGGCCCGGCGGAACGCACGGTCACATTTGGTGACGGCAAAAGCAACTATGCTGCGACACTTCCAAAAGGGGCCGTTGCAACACTGATTTGGTGACCGGCCACGTCCGGCGGAGGAGAAGTCATGGGTAGATATTTTTCAGGAATTTCAGCAGCCTTTGTGTCGGTGACAACGCTGTTTTTCGCCTGGGGCTTCATCACCTCCAACAACGACCCGTTGATCGCCTCGCTGAAGGCAAGCTTTCATTTGAGCTATACCGAAGCGTTGTTGACCCAGCTTGTCTTCTTTGCCGCTTATGGTTTCATGTCATTTCCTGCGGCGGCGCTGTTGAACAAGGTCGGCTCGGTGCGCTCAATCCTGATCGCTTTGACGATCATGATAACGGGCTGTTTGTTGGTGCAGTTCATTACCCGTTATCAGGATTATGTGCTGATCCTTGCAGCTCTTTTCATTTTGGGCATCGGCATCACAACATTGCAGGTAGCGGCCAACCCGCTTGCCGCAGCACTCGGGCCGCCAGAAAGCAGCCATTTCCGTCTTACATTCGCACAGGCGTTCAATTCTTTGGGTGTCGTTCTGGGCGTGAATTTTGGTTCGAAAATCATGTTGGGCGAAGAGGTTCTGAAATCCGGTCATGCGCCGATCACCAACGAAGCGGATCGTATCCTTGCGTTACAGGCTGTTTCGCACGCTTTTCTGTTGATCGCCGCACTGCTTGCCGGGTTGATGCTCTTCATCTGGTTTTCGCGTAAACGCATTGGCGATGCGGCCGCCGCGATTGAAAAACCAGCCGGCGGTTCGGTGCTTGATGCACTTCGGTCGAAATGGGCGATTTTCGGTGCGCTTGCCATCGGACTTTATGTCGGAGCGGAAGTTTCGATTGGCAGCATCATGATCAACTTCCTCAACCAGCCCGAAATCATGAATCTACCCCTGGAAAGCGCCGGATTCTATCTCGCCAATATTTACTGGATGGGAGCGTTGATCGGCCGGTTCGTTGGCTCCTACCTGCTGACACGTATCGCGGCACCAAAACTGTTGCTTGTTGCCGCGAGCTTCGCGTCTTTGCTGTGTCTGACCGTGGCCTTTAGTGGTGGGCCCTTTGCTGGCTATGCAGCGCTTTCGGTCGGTCTCTTCAACTCGATCATGTTCCCCACCATCTTTACCATCACGCTTGAACGGGCCGGGGTATCGCAGGCTTCGACTTCCGGACTTTTGTGTGTCGCCATCGTCGGCGGTGCCATCTTGCCCTATGTCGTTGGCCAAATGGCGGACCAGTCCAGCCTGACCTTGTCGTTCATCATTCCGATGCTGGCCTATGGTGTGATCGCGGTCTTTGGCCTGCTTTCGCAGCGTGCAAAGGTCTATCATGCCGATGGTGGTGCTGCGATCGCAGGACACTGATATCATGGAACTGGGCACATCACGTCGATCAATAATTGCGGGTGCTGCTGCGCTAACGCTGGCATCCGCTGGTGCCAAAGCCGCCGAACCGGGGCGTAGCGACAAAGACATGGTTTCGGATTGGCCATGGCTTGGTCGCTATGCCAGCGACAACGAACGGATCAAACGCGAAGGGCGCAAGGTCGATATTGTATTCATCGGCGACTCGATCACCGAAATATGGAAGCATAAACGCCCCGGCTTTTTTCCTGACAGTCGCATCAATCGAGGAATTGGTGGGCAAACATCGCCGCAAATACTGCTGAGGATGATGCCCGATGTGATCGCGCATCGCCCGAAGATCGTCCACATTCTTGCCGGAACCAATGACGTCGCCGGAAACACCGGAGCGATTGACGAAGCGGCCACGGTCAACAACATTTTGGCGATGGTGCAATTGGCAAAGGCCAATGGTATAAAACCTGTCGTCGGGACCATTCCTCCTGCCGCCGCCTTCTTCTGGCGACCAGAGATCAAGCCGGTTGAAAAAATCCGGGAAATCAACCGCAGGCTCAAAGCAGCCAGTAAGACGCACCATTTTAGCTTAGTAGATTATTATGATGTATTGGCTTCGCCTGAGGGAGCGCTACCCGCCCAATTGGGTGCCGATGGCGTTCATCCTGACGTCGCCGGATATGACCGTATGGAGCGGTTGTTGATCCAGCGGATTTCCAAATTTGCGATCGACGATTGATTAGTCTGAGGATGCGGTCATTTCCCGCCACAACGCGAAGTTCGGCGTGGCGAAGGAACATTGAGTAAAGCCACAACCGGAAAATGATCAGAGGCGACGCGCCCGTTTTCATGCTGCGCAACAACCGCATGTGCCTGAATATGAACGCCGGCATTAACGAAGATATGATCGATCAGCTTGCCGGTGACCGGAATTGTATTGAAAGCGTTGAAGCTGGCCATGGGCCTGTCACTGCTGTTTGATGCTTCGCGACGGCTATTGACCAATGCAATCTGCGGGTCCTTAGCGCGCGAAAGTTGGACAACCGATTCTTCGGTTTCATCGGCATTGAAATCTCCGAGCAGTATCAAATGCTCGTTTTTACTGCGGTTGTTTTCGATCCATTCGAGGATCTGGCGACCGCTTTCCTTGCGCGCAAGCTGCCCCAGATGATCCCAATGCGTATTTATCGCCAGTAGCTTGGCCCCGTCGCTGCGCCGGATGATATGGGCCCAGCTTGCCACGCGCTTATAAGCGGCGTCCCAGCCCAGCGAAGGGACCGAGGGTGTTGGCGATAGCCAGAATGTGCCGCTCGATGAAATTTTGAATGCTCGTCGCTCAATCGCTAGCGGAGACGCTTCTCCCGTATTTTTACCGTCATCGCGTCCCGCACCGACAAAATCATAGCCTTTCAAAGCTGCCTCAAGATCGGCGCGCTGGTTTGGCAGCACCTCTTGCATGCACAAAATTTGCGGACGCATTGTGATTATTTGCCGAGTCAGAAAGGACTTGCGATGCACCCAGCCATTGTCCCCGTCCACGGGTGTGTCGAGCCGGATATTGTACGTCATCACCAGCATTGCAGGCTCGCACACCGTTCCAGTCTGCGGATGTTTTGCCGCGACGCAGGCAGGGGCAAACAGGGTAAGAAGGAGAAGGTGCAATATTCGCATTGCATGTCCTTTGAAGGGTCTGATACCGATAATGGTAACGCTTCCAATATGAATATGATAGCGCCAAACTGCGTGGGCTGTCGTGTTGACTAAATAAGGAATCGCCGATGAAAAATGTCGCGACTTTAGAATCAACAGACAGTCAGACATTCCACCAAGCTGTCCGTGCCGCAAGCGAACCCGTGTTGATGAGGGGTTTTGTAGCGGATTGGCCGATGGTGCAGGCAGCTGGATTGAGCGACGAAGCGCTTGTCGCCGCAATCCTTTCAAATGCCGCAGACGTGCCGCTGGTTTATGCTTTGGGCGAAGCCGAAATCAACGGGTGCTTTCATTACACCGAAGACGCAAAACAGCTCAATTTCGTTCGCCAGCAAACCACTTTGCGCTCCTTTCTGGAGTTGCTGCTGACCGACGCAAAATCGCCAAGCGGCCAAGCGTTCGCAGCGCAGGGCGTCGCTGTGCACAATTGTCTTCCTGGTTTTGCTGTGGCCCATCCCAACCCGCTGCTTCCGCCATCGGTTATGCCACGAATGTGGATCTGCAATGCGGCAAAGGTTGCCACGCATAATGATGAGCTAGAAAATATCGCTTGCGTGGCTGCTGGGCGCAGGCGCTTTACCTTGTTCCCGCCAGAGGCTGTTGCCGATCTGTATATGGGACCGTTCGAATTAACGCCGGGCGGCACCCCCATCAGCATGGTGCATGTTAGTGCGCCGGATTTCGAACGCTATCCACGGTATGCGCAAGCTCTGGACGTGGCACAGGAGGCCGAGCTTGAGCCCGGGGACGCGCTCTATATTCCCTATCAATGGTATCATCATGTGGAGGCGTTTGATCCGATCAACATATTGGTGAATTATTGGTGGGATCCGGCTCGGCAGGATCTGGGGTCTCCATGGGACGCGTTGCTGCACGGGGTCATCGCTTTTCGCGGGCTTCCAGCGGAGCAGCGTCGCGCATGGAAGGCGGCGTTTGATCATTATGTGTTTTTGCAAAACAAAAACCCGGGCACACATTTACCGCCCGATATAAAGGGGATATTGGATCGGGATTCAGCGGATGACATCGCGCAGTTGAAGCGTGACTTGCTTGCCAATCTCGATCCTAATGCGCAAACCAAGGTTGGGCCGTTTGGATGACTAGTGGCTAGCGATAGGGAGAAGTAGCAATGTTGATAATTCGCGGAATAATGCTGTGCGCTGTTGTGCTGACTCCGATATATCCGGCGATTGCTTCGCCCGTTCCCTTTGCCGACGAAATAAGACTATTTGCCGTGGAAGATGAAATCTACCCTCCAACCGGATGTGAAACGCTGTTTGTAGGAAGTTCGAGTTTCCGTTTCTGGTCGCACCTGCAGCAGGATTTTCCAAAGCGGAGAATCTTGAAACGTGGTTTTGGCGGAGCATCGATTTCGGATATAAACCTGCATTTTAACAATGTGGTTGGCCGATATCGACCCCGCGAGATAATTTTCTATGCAGGCGAAAACGACGTCAACAGTGGCACGCCAGTTGCGACGGTGCTGCAAGATTTTAACCGTTTTCTGGATTTGAAGACGGCCTTACTTGGTGCGACGCCGGTCTACTTTGTCTCAGCAAAACCTTCCATTGCACGGAAAGCCGACTTTCCGGAGCAGACATTATTGAACGCCAGCATTTCCGGTCTCGCTAGCGAGCGTGACGATTTGGTGTTTGTGGATATTGTCCAAACAATGCTTGATAAAGGGCAACCGCGTTCCGAATTGTTCATTTCAGATGGACTGCATATGAACGGTAAAGGCTATTCTATCTGGGTAAAGAAGATAGGGCAGGCTCTATCCGGTAAAAATCAACGCAAGGCGGAATATTGCTGAACGGTGGCTAAGCGCACGACACCCTAAAACCAGACATTCCGGTTCGCCCAAAAATCCCGCCGTCGCCGTCACTGTTGTGCTCGAAGCGCCAACAGCGATCGGCATGGTCCAGAGGTATAAGCATTGGCGCTATCCCGTATAAGGGTGTAATCTAAAATGCTCCGCCGCGTCCTTCGCCTTCGGCAAAGCGCTTCGCTCCTTTAACCGCTTCGGCACGCAGCGGCTTCGCCCCTTCGCGCCCTTCGTAGCGCAGGGCTTCGGCGAGTTCACAATCCCATTGGCGATAGGCAGACATCCGGTCGGTCTTCATGCACAGCGCCGGGAAGTGCGCAATTTCCGCCGCAAGTGTTTGGGCCGCTACGACCGCTTCTCCTGCGGGAACAATTCGATTGGCAAGGCCGATTGAAAGCGCTTCGTCGGCCGCCACAGGCCTTCCGGTCAGGATCATGTCCAGCGCGCGGCCCTGGCCGACGATGCGCGGCAAGCGCACGGTGCCACCGTCGATCAAGGGTACGCCCCAACGTCGGCAAAACACACCGAAAATTGCAGTTTCCGACGCCACCCGCAGATCACACCACAAAGCCAACTCCAGCCCACCCGCTACGGCATAACCCTCAACAGCGGCGATAACGGGTTTGGTAAGCAGCATCCGCGTCGGTCCCATCGGCCCGGCGCCTTCGGGTTCATAGCGATCCTTGCCCGAGCCCACCGATTTGAGATCAAAACCCGCACAGAAATTGCCTCCTGCACCGGCGAGGATCGCAACTTGCGCAGATTCGTCCGCTTCAAAATCCAAAAAGGCGGTTCGCAGGGTAGCCGCCGTTTCGGGATCAACCGCGTTCCGGCAGTCAGGCCGATTGATGATGATCGTGCGAACCGGCTCGTCGTTGGAAACAAGGGTCGTCATAACGCCATCCCTCCTGAGCAAGGCAAGGGCGGGCACCTCGAACGACGCCCGCCTCAAAATCCATCTATCAGAAGCGGAAGGTTCCTGACACGCCGTAGGTGCGCGGCGTCGCGACGTTGCAGCGCACGCCGGTGCTGCCCGGGAATGTGCCGTTGCGCAGGCCGAACGCAGTATCCAGCACCTGGTAGAATTGGGCGCTGCAATAACCCTGGTTCGTCAGGTTGCTGCCGAACAGCGCAACATTCCAGCGGTCATCGGGACCGTTGATCGCAAAGCGCGCGCCGACAAGGGCATAGCCATCCTGCGCGGTCTGTGGGTTTGCATCGTTCACGCCGCCGTTGTTGCTGTCTGACGTCAGCGACACGTTGCCATTCAACGACCAGCCAAGGCCTGAACTGCCGATGTCACCTGTCCAAGTTGCGCCGAAATTACCGGTGAACTCAGGCGCATAGTTCAGGCGCTTGCCTTTCAGATCCTGCGTACGGCCATTGTTGGGAAGGCCAGCGCAGATAGCCGGGCCTGCCGCGCAGCCCGGCAGGCCAGCGCCACCTGGGTAATCGGTAAACTTCGAATCCAGATAGGCGAGCGAGGCGTTGACGGTAAAGTTATCCGATGGCTGGATTGTGGTGTCGAGTTCAAAGCCCTGATGGCGCAAGCTGCCGGCATTGCGGACAAGGAAGCTGACGCCATCAAAAGCGCGATCCTGAAATCCGCCTATGTCCATGCGGTAGAACGTCAGGTTGGCGATCAGCCCGCCATCCAGCCATGTTGTCTTGGCCCCGAGCTCGTAATTCTTCACCGTTTCCCGGTTGAAGATACGCGCCTGATTGAGCGCGACAGCACCAGCGCCCGAGTTGAACCCGCCCGATTTATAGCCGGTCGAATAGTTCAAAAAGAATAACATGTCGCGGTTGGGCTTATAGTTCAAGCTGGCGCGCCATGTGAAGCGATCATCCTTCAGCGCAAGATTGGCATTCTCGATGGCGCGGAGCGTGGCAGCAAAGGGGAAGGCCCGCTTTTGCACATAGCTTGCGCTCTTGTCGTCCTTGGACCAACGACCACCCAGCGTCAGCGACAGGGGCTCGGCAATCTTGAAGGTCGTCTGACCATAGACGGCAAAGCTTTCAACCGACTGGCTGAAATCCTGATCGGTGGCGTTTACGCCGCCGCCCGCAGCAAGGCTGGTGTTACACGCGGTGCGCTGCGCGCCTGCGGGCACCAGAACGTTACAGAATTGCGCATCGGCCTGAAGCCGTTCGTCAATCGTGTAGTCTTCCTGGAAATAATAGAGGCCAGCGACGAAATCGAGGCGTCCGCCCAGCAGCTCATCCTTGGGCGAGATGAACTGTAATTCGTGGTTGTGGCTTTTCGAGGTGAAGCCGCCTTGACGCGATGACAGTGGAACTGTGGTGAAAATCGTGTCCCCATCGGTCTGCGTGCTGCGCCAGTTGCGATAGCTGTTGATCAGCCGCAGCGAGTATCCGCCGACATCAAGCGTTGCATCGCTCGACAGGCCCCAGTTGCGATCCTTATAATCTGCCGTTACGCGCTGATTGAAATTGCGATCGAACAACACAGTGTCGTTTGCCGAACCAGTCAAACTGGTCTGCAGCGCCCGGAATGCCGTTCCTTGCGCCGCGGAAACCGAATCGAAGCGGAATTCCGCAGGCACGAAGCCGTCGCCATCCGACTTGGAATAGTCTGCACGAACGATCCAGCTGACATTGCCAAGATCGGCCTTGATCGACGCGCGACCCGCATAGTCATCCGACCCGCCATAGGTTTTACCATCAAGCTGGTTGTGCCAATAACCCTTGAACCACGAACCAAGGCCTGCAACGCGCAATGCGACGTTTTCGCCAAGCGGGAGGTTGACATGGCCGGTCATTTTGTAGCGATCGCCATTGCCCGCTTCGGCGCTGATCTGGCCGGAAAATTCATCCTTGGGCGTAGCCGAGCGGAATGAGATGGCGCCAACGCTGGCATTGCGTCCAAACAGTGTGCCTTGCGGTCCGCGCAGCACTTCAACGCCTTCTATGTCGAGGAAATTGCCGATGATCGAGCCGGGGCGCGGTACATAAACACCGTCCACAAAAGCAGCAACACTCGGCTCGGTCGCCGTATTGCCGGGCGCACCAATGCCGCGCACAGCGAGACGGATGCTGCTAGCTTGGGCAGAGCGTGTGGCAGAGAAATTGGTCGCGACACGACCCAAATCTTGTACGGTTAGGACGTTGTTGTTGGTCATCGTCTCTTCGCTGACGGCTGCCATCGAAATCGGAACATCTTGCAAGCGCTCCGAGCGTTTTTGGGCCGTCACCACGATTTCGTTGCCGGCATCGAATGCTTCATCCGGCACGGCCGCATCCTGTGCGTGCGCGGTACCAGCGGTCATTGCCAGCGCAATCAGGCTGGCGGCCAACTTAAATTGTGTTGCCGTTTGCATAACTCTCTCCCTGAAATACGATCATTTCTGATTCTAATGAGCGCCGCTTTGGCGATCCTGCAGCGATCTTATTTGTGAATGCGCGCCATATAATTGCGAATATATGCCAAATGATCAAACTTCTGGCATTAATTGTGGCGTATATTCGCAAATTAATGGCGCTATATCACAAGATCGCCAAGAATATGTGCACCATATCTCGTGCCATAACCAAGAGAGGATTTGTCATGGCATTGGACGAAGTAACCATCGTACGCGGCGCTGAGGGTGACTGGTTGGACCTGACTGGCAAGGTCCCCGGATCGGAAGGCGTGAGCATCAAGCTGCACCGGGCAGACGAAGAAAGTGGGCGCGTCGTGCTTGCTGCAAAATTTGCTCCCAATTCGCGGATGCCGCGCCATGTCCACCACTGCACGGCCTTTGCTTACACCGTGTCGGGCAGTTGGTCCTATGACGAAGGCACGTTTTACGCCGGAGACATGGCGATTGAATCGCTCGGCAACAACCATCTGCCGTGGAGCGACGAAGGCACCGAGATGGTGATCTGTTTCGATTCACCTTCTGGCCAGTATCTGGACAACCAACTGGACGATGGCACCTGTTTCCATATGGGCATGCCATTGTTCAAGCAGATTGTTGGCATGAGTGCTGCGGACTGGGCCGATTTCAATATCCTCGCCCATGTCGAGTTTCTGCCTGAGATGCGCAAAGCGGCATGAGTGCACGGTTCAATCAGGTTGCGATCAGCGTAGCAGACCGCGAGGTTTCGCTGGCCTTTTATCGGGACCTGTTTGATCTCAACCATGTCGGTGGCACGCATTTTTCAGGCAAAGCCACCGAAGCTGTTCAGGGCATGAAAGGTGCATCGTCCAATTGCTCTTGGCTGATGGATGACCGCCCCTATTTCCAGTTTGAGATTTTCCAGTTCGATTGCCCTTTGGGTCGCACTTTGGCATCGAACCGTCAGCCGCAGGATATCGGATATTCGCGGCTGATCTTCTCCGTGCCCGCGCTTGCTCCCGTAGCAGCGCGGGCCGGGGTTGAGATTTTAGAACTGCACGGCAAGCGCACTTTGTATCTGCGCGATCCCGATGGCATAGCCGTCCAGATCATCGAAGCCGATGTGCCACAAGCCCGGCTGACAGGCGTGGCCCTGTCTGTTCCTGAATTGGAGATCGCAAAGCGCAGCTTTGTCGAGGGTTGCGGCTGTACGCCGCTGTCCGCTCCGGCCCCGGATTGGGGGCAACTCTGGGGAGAAACCGGAGCGGACAAAGACATGGTGCTGCTCGACGGCGGCACAGTGACGCTGGAACTAAACCAGTATCGCAGCCCCGTGCCACAGCCTTGGGCTGACGGCTACACTCTTGCGGATCACGGTATCTTGAATGTGGCGCTGGGCTTCGAAAGCGCTGATGATATTCGCAAGACACTGGCGGCAATGCAAGCAGTCGGCACAAAACCCAATGCGCCGCTGGTCACCGCACCCGGCTTGTGTGCGCTGACCTATTCACAAGACCCACAAGGCTTTTCCATTGAAACGCTCTACGTCAGCAAGATCGCAGCAGGCGCATTCGGGTTCCGAAAGGCCAATCTGTTCGACAGGATATTGATGGCAATCATGAAGGCCACATCCTGAAACTGGACTGGGCTATGGGGGAGGATTTGACAATGAAGCACGCCATCATCACGGGCGCAGGCAGCGGACTTGGGCACGGCATTGCCGAGCGTCTGCTAAAACGGGGCGTCAAAGTCTCGGTGCTCGATCTCGGCATTTCCGATGAACGCGCAACGGTGCTGAATGCCGCGGGATCAGTATGGCAGCACCACGCTTGCGATGTAACCAAGCTGGAGAGCGTAAAGGCAGCTGTGGATGCCGCCATCGCCACCTTTGGTCCGGCAGAACTCGCCGTTAATTTTGCGGGCGTTGGCGCATCGGCTTCCTTTGCTGAAATGGCGGATGCAGAATTTTACCGCGTGATGGAAATCAATGTCACCGGGACATACCATTTCGCCCGCGCGATCATGCCCCATTTGCGCAAAGGCGACCGGCTGGCGCTGACCGCGTCGATGGCGGGAATCGCAGCCAATTATGGCTATACGTCCTATTCGACATCGAAATTCGCGGTGCTCGGCCTAGCATCGACTTTGCGCATGGAATATGAACCGCACGGTATCCACATCAGCGTGATCTGCCCGCCCGAAGTCATGACACCGATGGTCGTGGAAGAAATCGCAAAAGGCAACAAGATCAGCCTTGATATCAAAAAGGTCGCAGGGTCGCTCCAACCCGATTTTGCCTGCGACAAGATATTGGATGGCTTGCTAGCCGGAACATGGATGATCATCCCGGGCTTCAAAGCCAAGGCGACCGCCTTTGCCGCACGGCGGATGCCGGGACTGTTCAATTGGATCACGATGGGGATTGTGCGAAAGGTGATGCGCAAACACGGCGCGCTTTAGCTTGCCCTTCCCCCCTTACGCCAGGCACTCGGGCTGACCCCCGTCATCCGGCGGAAGGCGTGGCTGAAGGCGGCTAAATCCGAATAGCCCAACGTCATCGACAGACTGGTAAGCGGGATGGCGGTTTCCTCTAGATAGCGCATGGCAACACGGGCACGGACGGTCTCGAGCTCGTCGCGGAACGTTCGGCCTTCGGCGGACAGGCGGCGTTGCAAGGTGCGCTGGCTGGTACCGAGCATTTGCGCGACGCGTGGCAGCGTGCATTCGCCGCCTTTCATCGCGTGCAAGATGATCTGCTGCACTTCAGTGGCGTAATCAAGCTTCCCGCTAGCATCGAGCCCGCGCAAATGATTGTTCAATATCGCGTGAAGCTGGCTGTTCGATTGGGCAATGCGTGTATTGAGCACGGCATAATCAAATACGGCCTGGTTATGCTCGGCTTCAAACTCCACCGGGCAGCGGAATGCCTGACGGTAGGGGGTAGTGTTCATCGGCGCACGGCGTTGCAAGGTGACAAGTTCAGGCGACCAATCGCGCCCCAACAGGCTGCGCAATATGCCAACGCCGATGGAAACGGCGAGATCCTCTTGCTGGCGTACACCGGGGCGGCCGGAGAGCAATACTTCCAACCGCCACATTGCGGTGTCGCCTTCAGTCACCAGCCGCGCAGCAATACCAGTATTGTGCAGGTGGATGAACTGATTCAACTCACCAATCGCTTCGCGCACGTCCGGAGCCTGTGCGATTGCAAAGCCTAGCGGACCAAGCATCGACATGGATTGCCGCTCAGCAATCAGCAGGCCGATATGCTGCAAACCGCTGGCTTCGCGCGCGGCGGCGAGAACATCGAGGAAAGCGGCATAAGAGATTGTGCTGTCAGGCGAGGCCAAGGCATCGAGCTTGATCCCCGCATTCGCAATAAGGGCTGCCCCGTCAATCCCCAGTTCGTGCATCAACGGCACAAAGCCCTCCAGCCCGGCAGAGCGCAGCATATAGTCTTTGGCGAGTGGAACCGCATTCATGGCGCATATCATCAACCTTGTGGCGGAAAATGACAAGCCCTTCTTCTTGGCCGCGTTGATAGCCAAGCAAAAGAGGAGAGATAGCTTTATGAGCAACAGACTGAGCGGCAAAATTGCCATCGTAACAGGTGCTGGTAGCGGTATCGGCGAGGCGACCGTACGCGCATTTGCGGCGCAGGGAGCAAAGGTTATCGCAACCGACATCAATGGCGATGCCGTGGCCGCGCTCGCGGCGGAATTGGGCGATGCTGTGCACGCGATGGCGCATGATAGCGCCAATGAAGCGCAGTGGCAGGCCGTGATTGCCGAGGCCGTATCGCGCTTCGGCGGGCTGCACATCCTCGTGAACAATGCGGGCATTGGCCACGGCAGCCGTCTTACCGAAACTTCGCTTGACGAATGGCGCGGTGTCATGGCGGTCAATCTCGACGGCGTGTTTCTGGGGACCAAACACGCAATCCCGGAGATGGTAAAATCGGGCAATGGCTCGATCATCAACATTTCGTCCGTAGATTCAAAGATGGGCGCTCCGCTGCGCGTGCCCTATTGCGCATCAAAGGGTGGCGTTGAGTCCTTCACCAAAGCCGCCGCCATGGAATGCTGCGAATTTGGCGAGCCTGTCCGCGTCAACTCGGTCCATCCAGGGCCAGTTGCGACCAACATCTTTGCAACCGCTTTGCCCAAGGTTGATCCGGCAATGGTGGCCTTGCTCGGTGGCGGCGAAGGATTGGCAGCCTATTATCTGCGCAACACACCGCAAACGCGCTTTGCCCTGCCCTCCGAGATTGCGCACAGCATCGTCTATTTGGCGTCGGATGAATCTGCGTTCGTCACTGGAACTTCGATTGTGATTGACGGCGGCTTTAGCGCTGGCAAACTGATGAACCAACGCATGCCCGAAGGCATGTGAACATAAGAACGGGCGGGAGAGCGAAGATGGCGCACAGGATGTGCAAGCAGGCAGCGCTGTTGCTGGCGTTCACGGCATTGTCGGGGCCTTTGGCGGCCGCCAAACCGGTCAAGCAGACCGTGCCAACGCACCTTTATTGGGGCGATACGCATTTGCACACGTCGCATTCGTTCGATGTGTTCCTGTTCAATACGCCGACTTCCACACCCGAAACCGCCTATCGGTTCGCACGCGGGGAGACGGTGGTTAGCCCGACAACGGGGGAGAATTGGAAACTCTCCAAACCGCTCGATTTCCTCGTTGTTGCCGACCATGCCGAATTGGTGGGCAGCGTGGGAAAGGTCTATGCTGGTGAAGAAGGCTATGCCGACACTGCGACCGGCAAGGGCATGCTGGCGCAAATCGGAGACAGCGTCGCGGCACAGATGCTCAAGGCCTATCATTACCTCGTCCGCATTGGAACGGGAGAAACGGGCGGTGATTTGGTCACGCCGCAGCAGGCCTATGTCGATCTCCACGGCGGCACCAAAAGACAAGCGGCCTGGCACAGTTATATCGATACCGCTGAAGAGTTTAACGAGCCCGGCAAGTTTACCGCGCTGATTGGATGGGAATGGACCTCAGCACCCGGTGGCGGCAATTTGCACCGCGTTATTTTTACGCCCGACGGCGCGGATAAGGCGAAGCAGTTTATGCCTTTTAGCCAATTGGAAAGTGACAAACCGGAAAAACTCTGGGCCTGGCTCGACGCGACCAACAAACGCACCGGCGCAGACTTTGTCGCCATCCCGCACAATTCAAACCTCAGCTGGGGCAAGATGTTTCAGGTGGAGGATAGTGAGGGCAATCCGATCACCGCCGATTATGCCGAACGGAGGATGCGCTGGGAACGTGTGGTGGAAACCACCCAGATCAAGGGCGATAGCGAAACGCATCCCGCCCTGTCCCCCACCGATGAATTCGCCGATTATGAACGCTACAGCTTCGTGATGGTGCCCACTGGCCCGATCGCCAAGCCGGTGGAGGCGGATTATGTCCGTGCCGCGCTCAAACGCGGGCTGGAGATTGAAGCGAATACTGGCGTGAACCCCTATAAATTCGGCCTGATCGGCTCGACTGACGCGCACACGGGCATGTCGGCGGTTGAAGAAGACCGTTTCGCGGGAAAAGGCCAGAAGGATTCACGGCCAGAACTCCGGAAAAACCCGACAGGCCTGGGTTCTGCCAAAGGCTGGGACATGGGCGCGGCGGGGATCGTCGCGGTGTGGGCGCCGCGCAATGACCGGCGCTCCATCTATGACGCGTTTCAACGCAAGGAGGTTTACGCCTCCACCGGCCCGCGCATGGCGGTGCGGATGTTCGCTGGCTGGAACTTTAGCGCGCGCGATCTGGATGCGTCGCGCTTCCCCGCCTCTGGCTATGCACGCGGCGTTCCGATGGGCGGCGATCTGACCGGAAAAGGCAAAGCACCGAGCTTCCTTGTTGAGGCACTGAAAGACCCTGATGGTGGCAACCTGGATCGTATTCAGATCGTCAAAGGCTGGATCGACGCCAATGGTGTAGCCCAAGAGAAAATCTTCGACGTCGTCTGGTCCGCTGAACGCAAGCGCGGCAAAGATGGGAAGGTTCCGGCAGTCAAGAACACCGTCGATCTCAAGACCGGGAAATACATCAACAGCGTCGGCGCGGTTCAGCTCAAAACCTTCTGGCGTGATCCGGAGTATAAAGCGGGGCAAAAGGCCTTCTACTACGCCCGTGTGCTGCAAATCCCGACGCCGCGCTATTCGCTTTACGACGCGATCAAACTCGGCATCGACCCGCGTGCAACAGGCAAGCCGCTGACGATTCAGGAACGTGCCTATACCTCGCCGATCTGGGTATCGGCGAAATCATAAAGTTGGGTTTGGGAGAGAGAAGATGACGCGACCGATCAAGACATATTGGCTGACCGGCTCGGCCTTGCTGGCGCTCTCCTCCCCGGCCGCTGCCGATGAAGCTGATCGGCGGCAAGCACTGTTCGGTGACGTTCACGTCCACACTGGCCTGTCCTTCGATGCCTATATCTTTGGTATCCGCCGCACGCCCGACGATGCCTATCGCTACGCACTGGGGGAGAGCGTGCGCCACGCCAGCGGCTACGACATTCAGTTGAAAGGCGGCGCGCTGGATTTCTATGCAGTCACCGATCACAGTGAATATCTGGGCGTGCTTCCAGCAATGGATGATGCCGCTAGCCCGATGTCGGCCATCGACTATGCCAAGGACATGTTCTCCAGCGCGCGCGACAAGATTGCGGCGGCATTTGGCAAGGTGTTCCAGTCGATCACCTCAGGCAAACCGATCCCCGAAATGGACAATCGTGACGTTGTCGGGTCGGCTTGGATGGAGTTGAAGAGCGCGGCGGACCGATATTACCAACCGGGAAAGTTCACGACCTTCACCGGCTATGAATATACGGCGCAGCCCGGTTTTGGAAATCTTCACCGGGTGGTGCTGTTCAAAGGTGCACGCGTGCCCGATCAGCCCTTTGGCGCACTGGACTCACTCAATCCGGAAGATCTCTGGGCATGGCTGGATGCCAACCGCGCCAAAGGGATCGATGGCATCGCCATTCCGCATAACAGCAATGTCTCTGATGGCCGGATGTTCCAGTTCACCGACTTCGCCGGCAAGCCTATCGACAATGCCTATGCCGAAACGCGGATGCGCAATGAACCGATTGTCGAAATGAGTCAGGTCAAGGGCACGTCAGACACGCATCCCTTGCTCTCTCCCAATGACGAATGGGCGGATTTCGAGACCTATGACACGTTGCTGGGCACCGATATCAAGGGCAAGACTGATGGCGGCTATATCCGTCAAGCGCTGCAGCGCGGGCTGGCAATCGAAGAAAAGACCGGACGCAATCCCTATCAGTTCGGGCTGATCGGATCATCAGACACGCACAATGCTGGCGGCCCGGTGGAGGAGGATCATTATTTCGGCAAAACCGGCCTGAATGACGGCACCCCCGAAGGCCGCCGCGCGGTGAATTGGTCTGGCGAGGAAAAGTTGACAGGATCGAATGCCACGCCCTTTTATAAGTGGAGCGCGGCAGGACTGGCCGGTGTCTGGGCGGAGCGGAACAACCGCGAAGACATTTTCGCCGCCTTCCGTCGCAAGGAAACCTTCGCCACATCCGGCCCGCGCATCAAGGTACGGCTGTTCGCAGGCTATGATTATCCTGCGGGCGTTTTCGTCCGCAAGGATTTCGCAACGCTTGCTTATGGCAAAGGCGTGCCGATGGGCAGTGATCTGGCCTTGAGCGGACGCGGCGCGCCGACCTTCCTTGCCCAGGCGACGAAGGATGCCAACAGCGCTGGATTGCAACGGATGCAGATCATCCGGGGCTGGAGCGAGGGCGGACAATTGAAAGAGAAAGTATATGACGTTGCCTGTGCTTCCGGCATTCCAGATGCAAGGACGCACCGTTGCCCGGCAGTCGCCGCCAATGTTGATACCAAGACGTGTCGCATCAATCCGAATATTGGCGCGCCCGAACTGAAAATCGCCTGGCGTGATCCGGATTTCGATCCCAAGCGCCGAGCCTTTTACTATGTGCGCGTGCTCGAAAATCCCACTTGCCGCTGGTCCACCTATGAAGCCAATCTGCTTGGCAAGCCGGTGCGCAAGGATCTGCCGCTGACCATTCAGGAGCGGGCGTGGAGCTCGCCGATCTGGGTGCGCGGGTGAACAGGAAAAACTGGCTGATCGGCACGGCCATCGTCCTTTCGGTGGCGACTGCCGTCGCAGCGCAACACGCAGCGCCTGCTAAGCCAGCACGCGAATACTCCCCAATCTCGCCGCCGAATATCCGGACCGCGTCTATTTCGGCGATACCCATCTCCACACGAGCTATAGTGTGGATGCGGGCATGGTCGGTGACCGTCTGGGGCCGGACGAGGCCTACCGCTTTGCGCGCGGTGAGACGGTGACCGCATCGCTTGGCCACAAAGCGAAGTTGCGCCGCCCGCTCGATTTCCTTGTGGTAGCAGATCATGCCGAATCGATGGGGCTGGGGCCTCTGGTCGCCAGCCGCGATCCGCGCTCGCACTGGCTGATCCAATAGGTCGGCAATTGATCGATCTCGTCGCCAAGGGTGATTTTGCAGGGGCATACCGCTTGCAGTCCAAAGAGCGTAATGCCGGACGCCCGGTGATGCACAGAGACGAAATCCGCCGCCCGATCTGGGACCGGATTGTGTCGGCTGCTGATCGCTACAATGACCCCGGCAAATTCACCGCCTTTATCGGTTACGAATATACGTCTGCCCCCAACCGCAACAATTTGCATCGCGTGGTGATGTTCCGCGATGGCGGAGACAAGACTGGCCAAGTGCTGCCGCTTTCTGCGGTGGAATCGTCTGATCCCGAACAGCTTTGGGCCTATTTGGAGAATTACGAAAAGACGACGGGTGGTCGCGCGCTGGCCATTCCGCACAATGGCAATCTCTCCAACGGACGGATGTTCGACGATGTGACCTTCACCGGCGCCCCGCTGTCTGCCGACTATGCGCGCCGTCGGCAACGCTGGGAGCCGCTGTATGAAGTCACGCAGATCAAGGGCGATGGGGAGACACACCCCCTGCTCTCCACACGCGACGAGTTCGCCGATTATTACCGCTGGGATCGCGGCAATTTCGGTACCGAGCTAAAGACCCCAGCGATGCTGCCGCGTGAATATGCGCGGCAAGCCTTGCAGCGCGGCTTGGCCTACGAAGCGAAACTGGGTGTCAACCCGTTCAAATTCGGCATGATCGGATCGTCGGACAGCCACACCAGCCTTGCTGGAACAGCGGAGGATAACTTCTTCGGCAAAGTCTCGCCGATGGAGCCGGGCGGTGGTGACGTCCGTTACGATGAGGCGATCATTGTCCCACTGGAAAAAATGGATGGCACGCGGCAATTCGGCTACGAATCGCTCGCCTCCGGGCTTGTCGGCGTCTGGGCCAGAGCCAACACCCGCGAAGAGATTTTCGACGCGATGATGCGCCGCGAAGTTTTCGCGACAACCGGAACGCGTCTCCGTCTGCGAATGTTTGCCAGTTGGAATTTCACCGCCGCCGACAAGGATGCGCCTGATCTGGCGCGTGTTGCTTATGCCAAAGGCGTGCCGATGGGCTCAGACCTGACGGGTGGCGGTGCTACTCCCACATTTCTGGTTGAAGCGATGCGCGATCCCGATGGCGCAAACCTCGACCGCATCCAGATCGTCAAAGGCTGGATCGATAGCGCGGGCAAAATGCAGGAGCGGGTGTTCGACGTCGCGTGGAGCGGCAATCGCAAGGTGGGCAAAGGCGGCAAGCTGCCGCCGGTCGGCAACAGTGTGAAGGGCGCAACCTACACCAACACCATCGGTGCGCCAGTTCTCTCTGCCTATTGGCGTGATCCAACGCACCGCGCCGGTGAACGCGCCTTCTATTATGCCCGCGTGCTCGAAATTCCAACACCTACATGGCTGGCGTATGACATGGTGCAGATCGGCCAGCGCAGCTTGCCAAAGGATGCAAAGTTGATTCATCAGGAACGCGGCTACGGCTCGCCAATTTGGGTTGGATCACGATGAAATATATCCGGTTGCACATCCACACCGCGTCGCTGCTGGCCTGCGGAATTGCTTTGGCAAGTTGCAGCCCACCCGTCCCTGCCGAACGCCCTAGTGCGCAGACAACGGCCCGCCTTGAGGAAAAAGCGGCTCCGTCTTCAGAGACGAGGGTCTTTTTTGGCGAAACCCATTTGCATACGGCGAACAGTTCCGACGCGGTGCTGATGGGGACACGCCTGATGCCCGAAGATGCTCTGCGCTTCGGCAGCGGCGAAACGGTCGTATCGAACACTGGCATTAAGGCAAAGCTGGCGCGTCCGCTTGATTTCATGGTGGTCGCCGACCATGCCGAACAGATCGGTACGGGCCGTGAAATACTGACCGGAAATCCACTGTTGACGGCGGACCCCTACGGTCAAACGCTGGGCCGAGATGATGCAAGGCACGCCGGAGCAAAGTCGCAGCGCGGCACGCGAGCTGATCTCTGGATTCTCTCAAGGAAAACTGCCACCCATCCTTTATGACCGCGTGATTACAGCAAAGCTGGTGGAATCAGTCTGGGCGCAACATGTGGCCACGGTTGAGCGGTATAATCAGCCCGGCAAATTCACGGCCTTTATCGGTTATGAGTTCACTTCATTGGTCAAAGGCAACAATCTGCACCGCATTGTGGTGTTCCGTGATGGCGTCGAAAAATTTGGCAAAACTATGCCGTTTACCGCCCTGGATAGCAAAGACCCGGAAGACCTGTGGAAATGGTTTGCGAATTACGAGCAAACCACGGGCGGCCAAGTGCTGGGCATTCCACACAATGGCAATCTGTCCAACGGAATGATGTTCGCACTCAATGATTTCAAAGGCGGACCGCTGACCGCCGACTATGCGCGGCGGCGGCAATATTGGGAACCACTGACCGAAATCGTCCAGGCCAAAGGCGAAAGCGAGTCGCACCCGTTCCTCTCCCCCAACGATGAATTTGCGAATTTTGGCAAAGCGGGGTGGGATGTTGGCAATCTCGACCTCTCGGCGACCAAAACCAACGATATGTTCGCCAGCGAATATGCCCGGGAAGCCCTTAAGCGCGGGCTGATGCTGGAGGCGAAGCTGGGCATCAATCCGTTCAAATTCGGCATGATCGGCGCCGGTGATATCCACACCGGACTATCGACGTCAGAAGAGAATAATCACCTTGGTGAAACCTTCATTCTGGAACCCTCTGCCGAACGGGCGATGCGTACGGAAAAGCGCGGGTCGATCACGCGCTTTGGTTGGCAATCTTTAGCGGCAGGGCTGGCAGCGGTCTGGGCGAAAGAGAACACGCGTGAGGCCATCTTCGATGCCATGCGCCGCCGCGAAGTCTATGCCACAACCGGCACCCGGCTTCAGGTCCGCCTGTTCGGCGGCTGGGATTTTTCCGAGCGCGATTTAAAGGGTAACTGGGTCAAGCAAGGCTATGCGCGCGGTGTCCCAATGGGTGGCGATCTGCGCCCCGCGACATCGAAAGCACCGAGCTTCATCATTTCGGCGTTAAAGGACGCCACTGGCGCAAACCTTGACCGCATCCAGATCATTAAAGGTTGGGTCGATGCGTCGGGCCAGACGCATGAGCGCATTTTTAATGTTGCCTGGAGCAGCCCGGAAACGCGCAAAGTCAGCAAGGATGGCCGCCTCACCGCCGTGGGAGACACTGTTGATCTGAAGACTGCGACCTATAGCAACAGCATCGGTGCCGTCGAACTGCGCACGGTTTGGCGCGATCCTGAATTCAAGCCAGGCGTTCGCGCCTTTTACTATGCCCGCGTTCTGGAAATTCCGACGCCCCGCTGGCCAGCCTATGATGCGGCACGGTATCAATTTGCTCTGCCAGATGGCGTCAAAGCAGAATCGCAGGAGCGCGCTTATACCTCGCCCATTTGGTATTCGCCAAAGGTAGCGCCATGAGCCTGAGGGAGCGGCTCCGTGCCGCATTGAAGGAGCCTTTGGTTCACTTCCTGCTGGCGGGGTTGGCACTCTTCCTGTTCTTCGCATGGCGGGGCGACGCTGTTGACCCGGAAAGCCGGACGATCACGATTACCGAACAGCAGGTCGAGCGGCTGGCGGCAAGCTGGGCACAGACGTGGCAGCGCCCGCCAGCGCAAGACGAGATTGACGGGCTGATCCGGGACTATGTGAAGGAAGAGGTCTATTATCGCGAAGGGTTGCGGATGGGCCTTGATCAGGATGACACGATCATCCGCCGCCGCATCCGGTCCAAGATGGAATTTCTCGCCAGTTCTGAGCTGGAGAATGAAGCGCCTGATGACGCGACGTTGCAGGCGCTACTCGACAAGAACCCGCAGGCCTATGCCGCAGACGCGCGCTATAGCTTTGACCAGATTTATCTGGCCGCGCAGGATGGCGCCGCCGCCGGCGCCGCAGAGATGCTTGCCGCGCTGAACAAGGGCGCTGACTGGCAAAAGCTGGGCGATGCCATTTCGCTACCGCGCAGTCCGGAAGCTGTGGACCGGACAAGAATCGCGACAGAATTCGGCGAGGACTTTGCCGCCAGCCTGGCCGGGATCAAGCCCGGCCAATGGGCGGGGCCTGTTCCGTCCGGTTTCGGCCTGCATCTGGTCCGCATGCGTAAGGTGGAGGCGAGCGCCAAGCCCAAACTCGCGGAGGTGCGGCAGAAACTGGAAAATGACTGGCGCGCGCAAACGGTGAAGGACCGCGAGGCCAAGGCGTATCAGACCTTGCTCGACAGCTATACGATCCGGATCGCCAAGCCGTGATCAGGCTGCTCTGGCTGGCGCTCGCCACGCTTTTCCTGATGGCGCAGCCCGCCCGCGCTGACGAACTGCGCCCCGGCTATCTGGAGTTCACGCAGAAGACGGCGTCTGACTGGACCCTCATCTGGAAGGCCCCGATGCGCGGCGGCGTGACTCCTGCGACTCAGCCCATCCTGCCCAAGGGCTGCATCGCCAAGGGCGATCCTCAGCGGCAGATGGGGGAGATGGCCTTGATCTCCACCTTCAACATCGCTTGCACCGGCACAGTAGCAGGGCAAACCATCGGCCTTTCCAATTTCACCGCAGCACAAACCGATGTGCTCGTCCGCGTCGCCCCGCTGGGCAGGCCAGTGCAGGCCTTGCGACTGACAGCGTCCGAACCCACGGTTGAAATCGCGGCGAAGCCAGACGCATGGCAGGTTGCGCGCACCTATTTCGTGATCGGCGTCGAACATATCGTGTTTGGCTACGACCATCTGCTGTTCGTCGTTTCGCTGGTGTTGCTACTCGCCGGTTTCCGCACCATTGCCATTGCGGTCACGGCCTTTACAGTTGCACACTCGATCACGCTTATCGGCACAACGCTCGGCCTGCTTGGGCTACCGCAACGCCCGGTGGAGGCGATAATTGCGCTCTCTATCGTGTTTCTCGCGGTCGAGATAGTGAAGAAGAAAGAGGGTGAGCCGCGCCTCTCCGAACGTGTTCCCTGGGTGGTCGCCTTCCTGTTCGGCCTGCTTCACGGTTTTGGCTTTGCGGGTGCCCTAAAGGAAATCGGCCTGCCCGAAAGCGATGTGCCGACTGCCCTCCTCACTTTCAATCTGGGCGTTGAAGCCGGGCAGCTGCTGATCGTCGCTGCGACGCTCGCCCTTCTCTGGGGCCTGCACAATCAGCGCCCGGCCTGGATGCGACCAGCGATCCGCTTCTGCAGCTATGGCATCGGCGCCACCGCCTCGATGTGGCTGCTGCAGCGGGTGCTGCTGTGATCGAAACACTGACTGGCATCACGCTGCTGCAACTGGCCACCATTTGGGGGATCGTTTTTGTGGCGGGCTTTGTCAGGGGGCTAACTGGCGTCGGTCTTGCAGTGGTACTGGTGCCACTCATCAACCTAGTCTTGCCGCCCGAACGAACCGTACTCCTTGCCGTGCTGATCGGCTGCCTTGCAGGGCTGATGGGGTACAGGTCAGCGTGGCGCAATGTTGATCGCCCTTTGGTTCTAACGATCACCGTCGCGACAATCGCCGCGACTCCGCTCGGGTTGTTGCTTTTGTTCAGCACGCCTGAAGATGTGGCACGGCTGGCCATTGCTGCGATTGCCATGCTTGCGTTCATCGTGATGATCGCTCCTCGTGCGCCCCTTCCGCCGCAGGGTAAACTGCCTGCGATTCTGACAGGTTTACTTACCGGCTTGATTGGAGCATTCGCGGCCATCCCCGGCCCACCGGTAATTTTTTACTTCGTCCGCAAGGGCGTTCCAGCAGCGGTAACCCGCGATGCACTGATTGTGATATTCCTTTGGGCACCCTTGGCCGTGGCGCTTTTGGCTCTGGCGCTCGGCAAGCTTGATTGGCGACTGGCAGGGCTTGCACTTGCATGCTTTTTGCCGCTGGCGGGCGGAAACGCGCTCGGCACTCGCTTTTTTGGCAAGGTTCCAGAGAGGCAATGGCGGGTTCTGGTTGTGGCGCTCATCGCAGTGTCAGCAATAGGTGCAGTGTTTCGGATAGTGTAGCCTTCGGGCAAGCGGAATGTGCATGTTATGCAAACTGCTCTCTCCCTAGAATTTTGCACGGTCATTCAAAAACGGAACCCTTGTCACCCCAATTTTAGATTTAAGTCGGATATCCATTTCCAACCGTGATGGCTTGCCGATCGGAATCGTTGAAACGCGAACCCCGTGCGCTTCTAATGCTGACGGCGCCACAAGTTCGATTCCCTGATTTGCGTTCCCGCTTAGTGGAGGGAGTTTGCGCAAATCAGGGCGACCGACCGCGAACGGCTTACAACATAAATCGCTTATTTTTACTGAGGACTTAGGTACGTCCCGAACTTGCTTTAGAATTGAGTTTTACACTCGTAGGGGTCACCAGCTTTGCTGCCATTTTTTAGACAGCATGATGGTCTTCCCTCAATATTTCCGCGCTAAACACTTTGGCGAAGCTCATTTGCTGTCGAAGCGTTCCCTCGTGGCTATCACCTAGGGGTCACTTGGGGTGTTGGCATATGACTGGTTTCAGCAACCAGTAATTGAGGTGACGCTCGACAAATATGGGCAATCAACGATCAAATTTGGTGTTCGCCAAGTGCAGCCTGCCGGAACAAACGCTGCAGCTTGGTTTCATGCGCAAGGCATGCCCTCCCTTCTCGTGGGTCAGCAACAGAGGTGGCCCCTTTGCGTCGGCGTACCAGCGATCACCCCATTGCAGGAGGGCGAGCAGAACCGGATAAAGATCGCGCCCCTTTTCGGTGAGGCGATATTCGAATCTATCCTGATGGCCTGAATAGGGCTTGGCATAAATGATACCCTGCTTCTGAAGCCGGTCGAGCCGGTCAGCCAATATGTTTGTGGCCATCAAAGAGTCGCGCTGGATGTCGTCGAATCGATGGATACCGGTAAAACACGCGCGCACGACCAATGTCGCCCAGCGATCTCCGAACAAGCCAATCACCGAATCGACCATTGTCCGGTTCCCGCGCTTGGCAATTGCGGACGCTGTCTGTCGTCGGCGACGTCCATAAATTGGTGTCACCTGGCTTAGTCCGGGCCCGGGTGCCCAGGTCACTTCGCGCGGATCAATTTCCGCGCCGCAATGATCGCAGGCTGCGACCGGAACCATGGTCTGACCACATTCGCGATGGACCAGATTGATTGAAAAGCCGCGCTCACCCTCCTCCCAGTGGTGCTGCCAGCGCAGGATCATGAGGGCGACGGGAAACAGGTCACGGCCCTTTTCGGTCAGGCGATATCCTGACCTCCGCTCCGGCAATTTGGTCAGTACATCGGCCTCGACCAATTTTTCCAGCCGGTTGCTGATCACCGATCTTGCAACGCCGGTTTCCAGCACAAATTCATCAAAGCGGTGCTTGCCCAAAAACGCCTGTTCGAGAAGCAGCAGCACGGGCACGTCGCCAACAACCTCTAGCGCGCGCCAGATTGAACAGGCCCGGATCGTTTCGTGCTTCACTTGGAGGTCAACAGCCTTTCTGCGACGGCGTGATAGGCGGGAAGCGAGATGGGATCAAAGCTGGCGTTGGTCGCTTTTGGGTTTGATGCAAATCGGGCGATGACCATTTCCGCTTTGGGATCGACATAAATTGTCTGGCCGTGAATGCCACGCGCAGAGAATGCTCCATGGGCGTTATGGGTCACCCACCATTGGCTTTTGTAGCTCCAGCCAGGCAGCAGCTTATATCCTGCCTTGGCGAAATCGGCCGGGCTCCCACGGAAGCAGGAACGATTTGCCTCCCATTGAAACGGCCATTGTTGCGGATCATCTCACCAAAGCGTGCCATATCGCGAAGTGTGAGGTTCAGGCCGCCTGCCGTGAATGGTGAGCCTGCGCTATCGACGATGATCGAGGCGTCATGCTCCATTCCCATTTTGGACCAGATGCGGTCGCTGAGCACTTCATGCGGTCGATTCCCGGTGATGCGGGCGATGAGCCAGCCAACAACTTCCGTGTTGACTGACTTATAGGTAAAGGCTTCGCCATGCGCGCCTTTCTTGGGCACTGTCGGCAAATAGTCGTAGGCGGCACGGGGGCCGGTATAGCCCGGAGGGGCCGGACCTGCGCCCACGGCCAGCGAGAATTTTGCAATGTCAGCATTGGGATCAGTATAGTCTTCCGAATAAGCCAGACCGGTCGTCATATCGAGCACTTGCCGGACCGTTGCATCGCCAAAGCCGCTATCGGCCAGTTCCGGAATATAGCGCGTGATCAGTGCTGCTTCGTCAAGCACACCATCCGCGATCATCATCTCAGCCAGCGTCCCAAAGTAGGATTTGGTGACCGAAAAAGCGATATGCGGTTGATCAGGCCCCATCGCTCCGTTGTAACGCTCATATACAATCTTGCCTTTGTGCAGGATCAGAACGGCATCACCATAAACAGCGTCAAACGCCTCATCCCAGCGCATTATATCGCTGCGACCAAGTGGCGTGAAGGTCACTGCATCCAGATCGCTTCGCAGCTTCATTGGCAAGGGTGAGACCGGCCCGTTGCCGCGCGCTATGCGGCCTGTGGGGATGACTTCCTGGATATGCGCGAATGACCAGCGTGTCTTCGGAAACACAAAGAAACTGCCATCGCGAAATTGCACGCGTTTTTCAGGTGGCGGCGGGCTGCCCTGCATCCATCCCATTTTGGCGGGGTCGCTGTCGGCGGGACTTAAAGCAGTCTGTTGGGCCTGTGCCGAAGCACAGGCCAGCAAGAGTGCCATAGCCATGACACTGCGTCTCATCCTTATCACCTTCATTGGCCAACCAGCGGCGGCAAGGGATATGGCTGGTAACGGATTTTGGTGACGGTCAAACCACTACCCTGACGCTTGGAAGGTGATGCGAGAATCTGGTCTGGTGCCTTGCCGTGCTCCACCCAGTCTTCAATGGCCACAAGTGGATCAAATTCTTCCGGGGCACTGCTTGAGGGCAAAATCCAGCAATGACCGAGGCCCGGCGCTTCAAAGAAACGAAAAAATTTCTGCACCTTGGCTCTGCCACCCATGCGCTTCATCACGCGCTCGTAATAGCTGATGGTCTGCCAGGGCACCACAAGCGGATCAGCCATGCCGTGCCACATGATGATCTTGCCGCCAGCCGCACGAAATGCCGAAAGGTCGGTGTCTTTGGCATTCAGAAGGGCAAAGTCGCGGGCCAGACGCTGCGGATCGCGATCGAAATCAAAATTCTTTGCCGAGAAGCCGGGGTATTTCGGATCGGCCACGATGTAGCGGGTGAAACCATCGGCCATTTGCGTCCCAGCGGCATTGGATGGTTCGGGTAAATACCAAACGCGCCACTCGTCTTCGCTGCCAACAGGCATGCCGCCAATCAGCTTGCGGCCCCTACTATCTTTGGGGCCTTCATGCCATTGGCGCACCACTTGCTTTTCCTCCGCCGTCAGGCAATCTGCGGGGGATGATGTTCCGCCTTCATTTGCGGGGCAAGTGCGAATTCGGGCATAGTCGATTTTGCAGGAAGAGGGTCGAGCTATAAGTCCGTCAACCTTGCCGTCCAGACCATCGCACTGACCATTCAGAGACTCAATCAGGAATGGCAGCTTACGCGCAAAATCAGGTCCGAGAATTGGTGCTTGTCCATCACGGTTGGTTCTCAGCTTCCAAGCGCCAAAAGCACTCCCGACCTGCGTGAAGTCAGCCGGAGGGCAGCCGATGATGATGCCATTGAAGAGCGTCGGATAGCGTTGCGCAGCAACCAATCCGACACGACCACCATTGGAGCACCCCACCAGATATCGGTAGCGAGGAGCCTGCCCATAATAGGTTGTTGCGATGGTAATTCCCGCTGCGTAGGCTAGCGGAATCCAGCGGTGGGCGTATAGCTCCAGCGCCTCACGGTTGCCGAGCGCCCAACTGGCATCATTGGCCGACGCTCTCTGATGCCCGCTATCAGTATGGATAGCGGCACAGCCGCGCCGCGTGGCTTCCGCGATACCATTGGCGAAGCCTGGCACATCGGGGTTTATGATGCCGCAATAGCCGCCACATCCGGCCTGATAGAATTTGCCGTTCCAGCCGGAAAGCGGCAGCCGCATCTCGAAGCCGATGCTGGGTTTGATCGTGCCTTTGACGCGACAATAGGCGGGCATATCGCCTTTGGATTCGACCGTTTTTGCTTCGATCGATTCGAAAGTTGCAGCGTCGAGGCGACCGGCAAGCGATTGGCAGGCATTAGCATGCACAGCCGTCTCCGGGGCTGAACCTGTTGCCATCGCAACTGCGGCAAAAAGTACCAGCATCGCTAACTCTTTCCTCTTAAGGAACGGAGCCGGACATTACCATCCGGCTCCGCCTTTATGATCAGAACTTCAAACTTGCTTGCAATGCAATGTTACGTGGCCGGTCGAAGATGCCGGTATTTGCAACCCCGGTGTTTCCGGTCAGTGTCGTTGCCAGCGGCAGCGCACCCGAGGTGAGGATGATGCGCTTGTTGGTCAGGTTGCGGCCGACAAGCGCGATCTGCCAGCCATCGTCGATCGTTCCCAAAGACAGACGAGCACCGATCTTGGTATAGCCCTTCTGGAAGGTCGAACTGTCAAGGACATTGGCGCTGGTCTGGTAGCGGCTTGAGAAATCAGCGTTGACGTTAAGCGCGATTTGCAGATTGTCGCCCATCGGATAGTCGAAATCCGCTGCCAAATTGCCGGTCCATTTGGGAGCCAGGGTAGCCCTTGTGCCCGAATAGTCACAGAAATTGCCGGGCTGGACATTGGGTGCCTGGCCGAACGGACATTGCCCACGCAGATAGTCGGTATATTTGAAGTCCAGATATCCGACAGAGCCACTGAGCAGGACATGGTCGCCAAGCGCGACCCGGCCTTCAGCCTCAACGCCGCTCACCTTCGCCGCTGATGCATTGTCCACGTTGAAACCGATGCCGCCATCAAAGGTCGACGTCTGAAGATCCTTATATTTTGTGTTGTAATAGTTGATGGCAAAACTGAGGTTGCGGCTCTTATATTTCAGGCCAACTTCGTAATTGTCCGCCTTTTCCGGCCGGAACTGGAAAGCGCCGGGAAAGCCGGGAGTGGTGGGCAACGAGTTGGAGCGGATATCGAACCCGCCTGCCTTCGCGCCCTTGGCATAAGATGCGTAGGCCATCAGCTCGGGGGTGAGGTCATACTGGATGTTCGCCATCGGCGTCGTCACGTTTTCGGTAAACTCGCCGCTGATCGAATGCTCAACCACACGCACTGCACCCCACACCGCCCTGACAATGTTGATTGGGGTCAAATTGGTAGGCCCCGCCAAGATAGCGAGATCGCGCTTGCCCGATTTGTTTTCGTGATTGTAGCGCACGCCCGCGGTGACCCGCAATTGCTCGGTCAAGGCATAGGTACCCTGTACGAAGCCCGACCAGAGATCCGACGTTTGCCGGAACTGGCGTTCACTGCGAGAATCACCCAAGGGCCGAAATCCGGCGAATGGACCGGCCAGTGTTTTGAAAAAGTCTCCAAAGACAACGGTATCGCGCGCTGCCAATTTGGATGTCTGGTAATATATGCCCGCCAGATAGGTGAATGGCCTGTCGCTGGGCGAGGTCAGGCGAATTTCCTGCGACAGCTGGTCATAGGTCTCGCCCTGATTGGTGCCGTCGAGAATCTTCAAGGCCGTGTAGTCGACATCGAGTATTTCGCGTGATTTGTAATGTGCGTAACCGGAGATCAGGTTGACGGTGTGTGCGCCGGCCTCAATCGCAACGTCGAGCGTGGAATTGAATATCTTGGTCCGGCTGTCAAAGCCGCCGTTTTGCGAGCGGCCATCCAAGACGGTATCAACCGTCGTGAAGAAGGGCGAAGCGCTGTAGGTTCCGCGCGGCAACAGGTTTTCGCGCGCCTGGCCCAGAACATCGAAATCGGCATGCTCGACCTTCAGCGACGCAGTCACGGGGCCATCGTTGCCGAGGCTGAACGTTCCACGGAAGAATTTGGTATCGACCTTCGGTTCGTTGCGATTGAGCGTTGTATTGAAGATATAGCCACCCTGCTTGCGGTAATAGCCGACCAGCCGCACCCCAGCCATATCGCCGAGTGGCGCATTGACCACACCGGTCAATTGGGTTTCCTTGTGGTTGAATTCGTAAGAACCGGTGAGTGATCCTCCGAAATCATCGGTTGGCTTGTTGTTGATGATGCTGATCGCGGCCATAATAGATGCCGTCGACGAACATCGCCGCCGATTGCTCGAAGCCCTTGTTGTCGCCCGATGAAATGCCGCGAACAACAATCCGGTTGGCAATGCCAGTCTGCGTGATGCGCAGGTTTGGCACGCTGGCAGAAAGCTGCTCAAGATTTGCAGTACCCTTTTCGGCAATCGCCTCCCCCGCGACGGCAGAGATGGAAATCGGAACGCGCGAAAGGCCTTCCTCGCGCTTCTGGGCGGTAACGACAATCTCTTCCAGGCCACCCTCTTCCTCTGTCGCAGCATCCTGCGCCCAGGCCGCTGTTGGGGCAACCAACATCGTTGTGGCCATCATTCCAAGAACCGATTTTTTCATATCATCCTCCCATAAAATGCGATGCGTATCCAATCTTGAAACCGCCTCTCCTGTTCCAAAATCACATCTGGCAAAGTATGACTATACAAGTGGGTATCTTTATGCAAGCTATGGTTGAAACGAAAGGCCCTGACTCGCAATGCGCTTGCCTAGACAGCTATCAAATAATCTTGTCCTTCCAGCAATCGGGGCGCCAATGTTCCTGATTTCAGGTCCGGAGATGGTGATTGCACAGGCCAAGGCAGGCATCATCGGCAGCTTCCCCACGCCCAATGCGCGGACACCTGAGATACTCGATGACTGGATGCGGCAGATAAGCGAGGCGTTGGCAGGTGACCCTGCGGCCGCCAATTGGGCGGCCAATCTGGTGGTGCATCCCTCCAATGATCGCCTGCCCGCTGATCTGGAGTGCGTGCTGCGGCATAAACCACCGCTTGTCATCACCGCGCTGGGCTCGCCGGGCCGGATTGTGGACGCGATCCATAGCTATGACGGGCTCGTATTTGCCGATGTCAATTCGGTCGGCTTTGCGCGCAAGGCTGCCGCTTCGGGGGTTGATGGTCTGGTGCTTGTGGCTTCGGGTGCTGGAGGCCATACCGGCCAGACCGCCGGCTTCGCCTTTGTCGAGGAGGTGCGCCAGTTCTGGGATGGTCCGATCGTGCTGGGCGGCGCTATTTCCACCGGACAGGCTGTGCGCGCGGCGGAAGTGCTGGGGGCTGACCTCGCCTATGTCGGCACCGCGCTGATTGCATGCGCGGAAAGCATGGCGGACCCTGCCTATAAGGATATGGTTGTTGGTGCCGGGGCGGAGGATATCGTGCCGTCCAAGGGCATCACCGGGGTGACCGCCAATTGGCTGCGCGCCAGCCTGATCGCAGCAGGTCATGATCCTTCGCAAATGGATGAGGGCAAGAAGCCCGATTTTGCCAACGCGCAGGATGACGCCAAGGCGTGGAAAAATGTCTGGTCGGCCGGGCAGGGTGTAGGCGCGGTTCGCGCCATCGAACCGGTCGCGCAAATTGTTGCGCGGTTGAAATCGGAATATGATGCGGCATGCAATCTGCCGCGCTTTGATGTGAAGGAGTAAAGCCATGACAATCGAACTCGTCGGCAAAGTCCGGTCAACGCTAAAGTCTACCGACCATCCCTATATGCAGGGGGCGTGGAAGCCGACCTTCAACGAATGGAATGCCATTTTCGCCAATGGTGACGCGGAAGTGATCGGCACCATCCCCGACGACATAGACGGCGTTTATGTGCGCACCGGCGAAGTTCCAGTGCATGAGCCGATCGGCCGCTATCATCCCTTCGACGGCGATGGCTTTATCCATAGCATCAGCTTCAAGGGCGGCAGGGCAAGCTATCGCAGCCGCTTTGTCCGTACCAAGGGATTTCAGGCCGAACAGGAAGCGGGCAAGGCATTGTGGGCGGGGCTGATGGAGCCGCCGCACAAGTCAACACGCCCGGGTTGGGGTGCGCAGGAATGGCTGAAGGATAGCAGTTCCACTGATGTTGTTGTCCATGCAGGCAAGATCCTTTCGACCTTTTACCAGTGCGGCGAAGGCTATCGGCTTGATCCTTTCACGCTCGAACAATTTGGCACCGAAAGCTGGGTACCACTCGACGGAATTTCGGCACACACCAAGGTTGATGAGGCGACCGGCGAATTGCTGTTCTTCAACTATTCGAAGCATGCGCCCTATATGCATTATGGCGTTGTGGGGCCGGATAATAAGCTGAAGCATTATATCCCCGTTCCGCTCGCCGGCCCGCGCCTGCCGCACGATATGGCGTTCACCAAAAACTACGCCATTGTCAACGATATGCCGCTCTACTGGAACCCTGATCTGCTCGAACGCAGGTTGCATGTGGTAGAGTTCCACCCCGACCAAAAGACCCGCTTTGGTATCATTCCGCGCATGGGCCAGCCCGAAGACATTCGCTGGTTCGAGGCCGAGCCGACTTATACGCTTCACTGGCTGAACGCGTGGGAAGAAGGCGACGAGATCATTCTCGACGGCTATTATCAGGAAGAGCCACAGCCCAAATCGCATCCCGATGCACCTGAGGGGCTGGAGCGGATGATGGCCTATCTTTCGCAAGGGTTGATGAAGCCCAAGCTCCACCGCTGGCGCTTCAACCTCAAGACCGGCACGACCAGCGAAGAGCGGCTCGATGACCGCATATTGGAATTCGGCATGTTCAATCAGAAATATGCAGGGCGCAAATATCGCTATGCCTATTCGGCGGTGCCGGAGCCTTACTGGTTCCTGTTCACCGGTTTGATCAAGCATGATCTGGAAACGGGGACGAGCGAGGAAATCAACTTTGGCCCCGGCCGCTATGGCAGCGAAACACCGTTTGCCCCGCGCATCAACGCCAAGGATGAAGATGACGGCTATCTCGTCTCGTTTATTGCCGATGTCGAGAATGACCGCAGCGAATGCGTGTTGATCGACGCAAAGAATTTCAGCGCTGGGCCAGTGTGCCGGATCATCCTGCCCGAACGTTTCTGTTCGGGCACCCATTCGGTCTGGGCCAATGGCGATGATATCGGCATGCCACCCAACAGTGTGCTTGCGGCCTGAGATGATTGTCGCAACGGAGGAGAAAAGGCAGCGTTTTCGCGAACAGGGATGGTGGGGCGAGCAAACACTTGCTGACCTGTTTTGCGCAAATGTGACGGCGCATCCTGAGCCGGATCGCGCTGGTGGATGCGCCCAACCGCAAGGATTTTGCCTTCGGTGAACCCAGACGGCTGACCTATGCAGAATTGCAGGCGGAGGTCGAACGCTATGCTGCGGCATTGGTTGCCGCCGGCATCGGCAAAGACGATATCATAATCATCCAGCTACCCAATATCAGCGAGTTTGTAGCGCTCTATTTCGCAGCGGCAATCATTGGCGCCATCGTCAGCCCGGTCGCGGTGCAATATCGCAGCCATGAATTGGCGGCGATGTTTGGTATCGTCGAACCCAAAGCCTTCATCTGCGCGACGCAAATGAAAGGCGCGGATCATATCGGAACCGTCAGGCCGCTTCTGGGTGATAGGATCACCTTGTTCACGGTCGGCCCCGACGCTCCGGTCGACGCAATTAATCTGGACACGGAGCCCGCGCGTCCCGAACAGCTTTTATCGCATTGCGCCGCTACGAAAATCGACGCCGATGATGTTTTCACTATTTGCTGGACTTCGGGGACAACGGGCGTGCCCAAGGGCGTCCCGCGAAGTCATAATCACTGGGTCGGCATCGCACCGGGAACTTATATTGCATCACGGTTGCAGGACGGCGATGTGATGCTCAATCCGTTTCCGCTCATCAATATGGCATCCATCGGTGGCATTACGATGAGCTGGCTGCGCATTGCGGGTACGATGGTGCTGCATCATCCCTTCGATCCGCAAATCTATCTGGCGCAAATCGCGACCGAACGACCCAGCTTTACCATCGCGCCCCCCGCTATACTCAACATGCTTTTGCAGAACGAGGAACTGCTCGCCAAGGTCGATTTGTCGAGCCTGCGCACCATTGGATCGGGCTCTGCACCGCTTGCACCTGCGATGGTCCAGGGGTTTCAGGAACGACTGGATTTGCCTGTCATCAACATCTTCGGATCGAATGAGGGCATGTCGCTGATTACGGCACCCGATGTCGTTCCCGATCCTGTCGAGCGGGCTAGCTATTTTCCCAACGGTCTCGATCTGACGCCCTATTATGGCAATAGCCCCAGGCGAATATTGGAATCGCGCCTCGTTCCTCCGAACGGCGGTGCTGTGATCGAAGATGAAGGCGTTGCCGGCGAATTGCAGATACGCGGCCCAACAGTCTTTGAAGGCTATTGGAAATCGCCCGAGCAGACCGCAGCTGCTTTTACCGATGATGGCTGGTTCAAGACCGGCGATCTGTTCGAGATCGTGCAAGGTGGCCGCTTCCTGAAATTCACGGGTCGGTGCAAGGATCTGATCATTCGCGGCGGCGTCAATATCTCTCCGGAGGAGATTGATCAGGTGCTTGCCGGGCATCCGCAGCTAGCCGAAGCCTGCGTGTTCGCGCTGCCTGATCCGGTGATGGGCGAACGTATCGGTGTCGCTGTGGTGCCGCGCGACGGGGCGGAGGTCTCGCTCGATACCGTGACGACCTATTTACGCGAACAGGATCTGGCTGTGTTCAAACTGCCTGAACGCCTGTTCCATTTTGAAAGCCTGCCGCGCAATGTGACCAACAAGGTGATGCGCAGCGAAGTGCGCGAAATGGCGCTCGCGATGATTGAGAGAGGAGACTGAAATGTCTGCAGAGGTTTTCATCCTGGGTGGTGCCCAGACCGATTTCGCCCGCAACATAGACCGCGAAGGCGGCGACATGTTCGCGCTGTTCCGCGATGTGGCAGAGGCGGCGTTCGCGGCGACGGGTATCGAGCCCAAAGAGGTCGAAACCGCCCATGTTGGCAATTTCGTGGGAGAGCTGTTTGCAGGTCAGGGCCAGCTGGGCGGCTTTTTCGGCCATGTCCATCCCGATATGGCGGGCATCCCGACCTCGCGCCACGAAGCCGCCTGCGCCTCGGGCAGCATCGCCATATTGGCCGCGAGCGCCGAGATTGAAGCGGGTCGCTATGGGCTTGCGCTTGTGCTCGGTATCGAATTGATGCGCAATGTGCCCGGCCAGCGTGCGGCGGAGTATCTAGGCTCAGCCGCATGGGCGGGACGCGAGGCGCAAGAGGCGCGTTACCTCTGGCCCTATATGTTTTCCAATGTCGCGGCGGAGTATGAAGAGCGTTACGGCCTTGATCGCGCGCATCTGCGCGGCATTTCCGAAATTGCCTTCGCCAATGCCAAACGCAACCCCAATTCGCAGACGCGCGGCTGGGCAATCACACCGGATCATTTCGCCGACAATGATGAGGTTAATCCGCCAATTGAGGGTTCACTTCGTAAGGCTGATTGCGGGCAAGTGACTGACGGCGCGGCGGCCATCTTCCTCGCCTCGCGCGAAGTGGCAGAGGTCTATGCCAAGCGGCGCGGCATCGCGCTGGAAAGCCTGCCGCGCATCAAGGGCTGGGGACATTCCACAGCGCCGCTTCTCTACTCCACCAAAGTCAGCGGCAGCCGGGGCGAGCCTTTTGTCTTCCCCACGGTGCGCAAGGCGATGATGGACGCACTGGGCCGGGCCGCCATGCCCGATATCTACGCCTGTGATGGCGTTGAAGTGCATGATTGTTTTTCGATCACCGAATATATGGCGATTGATCATTTCGGCATCACCCCGCCGGGCGAAAGCTGGCGCGCGGTGGAGGATGGCACGATTGCGCTGGGCGGGCGGCTGCCAGTCAACCCGTCTGGCGGGCTGATCGGGCTGGGGCATCCGGTAGGCGCGACGGGCGTGCGCATGATGCTTGATGCTACCAAGCAAGTGACGGGCAAGGCCGGTGACTATCAGGTCGAAGGCGCCCGGAATTTTGCAACCTTCAATGTGGGCGGCAGCGCGACCACTTCGGTCAGCTTCGTGGTGGGCGTCTGAATGCATGGCTGATATTTTTCTGTACGATGCAGTCCGCACGCCGCGCGGCAAGGCCAAGCCGGACGGAGGATTGGGCGCGCTGACGCCGCATGAGCTGGTCAAACAACAGATCGACGCATTGCAGCTGCGCGTCGACGCTGCGGCAAATGCTCCTGAAGCGCTGCTGCTCGGCTGCATCGGTCAGGTCGGGGACCAGGGCGGACACATCGCGCTGGTATCGAAGCTGCATGCCGGCCTACCCGATGCATGCGCGGCGCAGAGCATCAACAATTATTGCGCATCGGGCCTGACCGCCATTGGGCAGGCTGCGGCGATGGTCGGGTCAGGACAGGCCCAGTCCGTGTTTGCGGGCGGTGTTGAATGTATGAGCCGCGTCCCCTTCATGGGGGACAAGGCAAGCTATTACAGCGATGAGACTTTCCCGACACGCACGCGCTATATCCCGGTTGTGCTGGCAGCGGACAGGCTCGCCGCCACAGAAGGCTTTAGTCGATCAGAACTGGACTCAGTCGCACTCGCCTCTCAGCAAAAGGCGGCGGCGGCAGAAACCAACCCCAGCCTTACCCGATCGCGCATTCCAACCGGGCGATTGGATGCAGAGGAGTGCATCCGCCCAAAGACCGACGCCGCTTCACTAGCGTCTATGTCTCCGGCATTCGGCGCGTTGCAGGGCCAATATGCCGGTGCCTTGGGCGGCGAGACATTTGCGCCGTTGCACACGCTGAGCCATGCGCCGCCCGTCTGCGATGGGGCAGCCATCGCGCTGGTGGGGGGAGCCGGGCTTGGGACTCCGCGCGCGCGTATCCTGTCCTTTGCCGAAAGTGGCGGCGATCCCGTGGCTTCGCTGACGGCCGGCTTTGCCGCAATGGACAAAGCTTTGGCGCATGCAGGTCTGACGCTGGCTGACATGGACAGGATCGAGTTCATGGAGAGTTTCGCAGTCACCATCGCCCGATTTTTGCGCGACCGCGATGTCGATCAGGCGCGCGTGAACGTCTCCGGCGGACATATCGCCAAAGGGCATCCGATGGGCGCGGTGGTGCGATCCTGACCTCAACATTGCTCGACTGTCTGGATGAAGCGGATGGTACTCTGGGCCTTGTCGTGGTCAGCGGAGCCTCTGGCGTTGGCGCAGCGATGGTCGTCGAACGACTGAACTGAGAAAAGAGAATGACCGAAACATTTGAAGACCTGAACGCCCGTCACGCCCCAACCCTTGAAGCGGCGATTGAAGCCGTCAACAGCCGAAAAAGCTGGAGCCCGTTTCGCGATTCCCCCAGCGCCAAATTCCATGCGCCGGGAGCACCGGAAACGGGCAAGGCGGCGTTTGAAGCACAGCTAGGGCAATCGTTTGATCTCGATCAGCCCGGCATCACCGGGCGCAGCGGCGCCGAGATTTCCCCATTCACCCGGCAGCCGCTTGGCATCGACTATCCTTTTACCGATCCCGCCGCGCTGATTGCCTCCGCGCAAAAGGCGATGGCGGGATGGCGCAAGGTCAACCCGAGGCAAGGATAGCTCTATGTCTGGAAATGGCAACTCGGCTCTATGCCCGCAATTTCGAAATGGCGCACGGCGTGATGCATGTCGCTGGGCAAAGCTACACGCAGGCGTTCAGCGGCAGCGGCCCCAATGCGCTGGATCGCGGGATCGAAGCGCTGGCCTATGCTGCAAAAGCGATGCGGGATGTGTTGCCTGAAGTGCGCTGGGACCGGACGTTTGGTAAGGAGGATGTCTCGCTCGACAAGACCTACACACTGGTCCCACGCGGGATCGGCCTTGTCATCTGCTGCGCGTCCTTCCCTACCTGGAACGCCTATCCGGCGATGTTTGCGAGCCTGGCAACCGGCAATCCCGTGATCGTCAAGCCGCACCCCATCGCCATTCTGCCGATGGCCATTGCGATGCAGGAATGCCGGAAAACCCTCGCGGATTTTGGCTGCGATCCCAATCTGGTCACGCTCGCCGTCGACACGCTTGAGGCGCCAATTGCCCAGCGTTTCATTGATGATCCGGCCGTGCAGATCATCGATTTCACCGGCAGCCCGCGCTATGGCGGTCATCTCGAACGCACCGTCACCGGAAAGCTGCTGTTTACCGAAACCGCCGGACTTAATTCGGTAGTGCTCGAGAGCTGTGACTCGCTGGCGGCCACTGCAACGGCGATTGCGCGCGCCACCTGCCTGTTCTCGGCGCAAATGTGCACCAGCCCGCAGAATGTTTATGTGCCCAAAGACGGGATCAGGACGGCGGATGGTCACGCCACATTTGAGCAAGTCGCCTTGGCATTGGTCGCGGCCATTGATGTGATTGCGAACAATCCACCGGTGGCAGCGGGCATCATGGGTGCGGTGCAGGCGGAGCCAAGCTGTGCGCTTGTCCACGCTCTGGCCGATCGAGCCGCGCAAAGCCCCGGCGCGCGAATTTTGCGCCAACCGGTCGGCTATGCGCATCCCGACTATCCCGATGCACGAACGATGACTCCGCTGGTGGTCGCCCTTCCGGCCGATAATGCCGCGCTTTATGCCGAGGAGCATTTTGGCCCAGTGCTGTTCGTAATCGCTGCAGAAAGCGGCGATGCAGCGGTGGAGGAAGCCACTCGCCTTGCGCGCGAACATGGCGCGATTTCTTCCTATCTTTACTCTACAGAAGAGGCTTTTATCGATCATGCGCTCGATGCTTATGCAGAAAGCGGAATGAACCTCTCGATCAATCTCCACGGCGCGATGTGGGCAAATTTCGCAGCGGCCTATAGCGATTATCATGTGACCGGTCTGAACCCCGCGGGAAATGCATGCTTGGCCGATCTGGCCTTTGTCGCGGGCCGATTCCGCATCGTTCAGCATCGTCGCCCGGCCGTTCAGGAGGCGTTGTCCCATGTCGCATAAACCCGAAAACTTTGTCGGCACCTGGAAGCTTGTGGACTGGCGGATCGAATATTCGGCGGAAGTGTGACGCGCCCTTTCGGCGAAGGTGCGCATGGCTATATCATCTATTCAGCCGACGGAACGATGACAGCGAGCATCGCAAAGGCCACCCGCCCACCCTTCGGCATCGCCAACGCCCGCAATGCCAACGCGGCCCAGAAGATCGAGGCGTTCGACAGCTATTTCCACTATGCCGGACCATGGCGAATTGAGGATGATGAGGTGGTGCACAGCGTTACGATGTCGCTCAACCCCGACATGACCGGAACCGAACAACGGCGGCTTGCCGTGTTTGACGATGCTGACGGATTGACCTTGTCCGCGAAGGAAGCGCTGAAAGATGGCGCTTGTCGTCACCATATTCTGCAATGGGAGGTCTCGAGGAACAGTATAGGTTGCACGAAAGAGTGATGCTTGGAAAACCTTTCGCTTAGCGTTGTTGACTGAGCGACGAGCTTAGGGGCGGCTTCTCACCTCACCCCCGAACCCAATCGAACCAGCGTTTTGCAAGACGCTGGAGTCTTTCGGGTTGCCGCGCCAGACCATATCGGCCCGCCGCCATTTTGTTGGCTTCGCTCCATGTTGGATAGCTGTGGATTGCCTGCATCACATGGCGCAGGCGCAGCCCTTGGCGCATGGCGAGCACCCATTCGGCGATCATTTCGCCTGCGTGCGGCGCGACAATAGTGACGCCGAGCAGTTTGTCATTACCAGATTGGGTCAAGATTTTTACAAAGCCCTCTGTTTCACCATCGGCAATTGCGCGGTCGAAATCGTCGAGGTTATAGCGGGTGACCTCAAAGCTGACACTTTGCGCACGCGCGGAGTCTTCACTCAGCCCAACACTGGCGACTTCGGGATCGGTGTAGGTGACCCGCGGCAGGAAACGATAGTCCGCGCGGTAACGCCTAAAGGGTCGGGCCAGCGCGTTGACGCTGGCATACCATGCCTCGTGAGCCGCGCCGTGGGTCAGTTGCTGGTTGCCCGCAACATCACCCGCGACAAATATGTGCGGTAGCCGGGTGCGCAGATAGGCGTCAACGGCGACCTTACCATTGTCGACCAGCCCCAATTCCTCCAGTCCGAACCCGGATATGCGCGCGCGGCGGCCGACGGCGATGATGATATCGTCAAAATCGATCCGCACTTCGCCATCACTGCCCTCCGCGATCAACGCCGTACCCTCGAAACGCACCGCCTTGTGGCCGGTCAGCACGCGCACGCCATCCGCGGTCAAAGCTGCGGTCAGAACCGATGCCGCGTCGGCTTCTTCCTTCAGCAAAAGACGATCAGCCATTTCGACCAGCGTCACCTGACTGCCGAGACGCTGAATCGCCTGTGCGAGTTCACAGCCAATTGGTCCACCGCCCAATATCACCAGTTTTTCGGGCGCCTTCGCACGCGACGCCATGGCGTCCCATAGGGTTTCGCTGGTCAGAAAACCGCTCGCTTCAATGCCGGGGATTGCCGGGATCACGGGTTCCGCTCCAGTGGCGATGATGAAGGCTTTTGACGTCAACCGCGTGGATGTTCCGTCGGCTCGTTCGATTTCCACCGTCCAAGGATCAACAAAACGGGCATAGCCCTGCGCGCATTCGACCCCTAACGCAGTATAGCGTTCAATGCTGTCATGTGGTTCTATGGTGGCAATGACGTCGCGCAGCCGGCGCATGACTTGCGGGAAATCGACTGCAATCTCTCCAGCATCGACGCCAAAGCGTACGCCATCACGCACGGCATGGGCGACCTTGGCGCTTTTGAGCAAAGCCTTGGACGGCACGCAGCCGGTGTTGAGACAATCGCCGCCCATCTGATGCGCCTCGACCAAAGTCACTTTGGCGCGCACCATTGCGGCAATATAGGCAGAGACCAGCCCCGCTGCACCGCCGCCAATCACGACCAGATTGCGATCAAACCGGCTCGACTTTTTCCAATTATCGGGCATTATATTTCTTTGCGGCAGCCACCAATCCGCGCGCGATCCACGGGAAGCAGCCAAGGAGCACAAACGAGCCAATCAGCGTCGGCGACAGCAAGCCTGCGGTGGATTCTATCCTGCTGATCTGCGTGCCGGCGTTCACGAACACCACCGTCGCAGGCAACATCCCAAGCTGACTGACCCAATAATAGGTCGGCACCCTGATCCGCGTCAGCCCCATCAGCAGGTTGACGATGAAGAAAGGGAAGAGCGGGATCAGCCGCAGCGTGAACAGGTAAAAGGCGCCGTCGCGGGCAAAGCCTTCGTCAATCGCCTTCAACCGGTCGCCAAATTTGGAGGACACCCAGTCGCGCAAGAGGAAGCGCGCTGAGAGAAAGGCCAGTGTCGCACCAATTGATGAAGCGAAGGAGACGACAATCGTCCCCGTCACCACCCCGAATAACGCGCCCGCAACCAACGACAATATCGCCGCTCCCGGAAGCGACAAGGCGGTCACCGCGATGTAGATCAGGAAAAAGCCGCCAATGACAAGCGCCGGATGGCTTTGATAATAGCCGTCGATCCGGCTTTGGCTCGCCTTGAAGGCATCTAGGCTCAACCATTGGCCGAGGTCGAACCAGAAAAAGGCCGCAATGCCTGCGATCAGCAATGCCAAAAGGGCAAGGCGCTTTGTCATGCCGAAGCCGCGTCAGGCCGATAGAGGATCAGAACGGCACATCGTCGTCAAGATCATCACCGCCGAAATCGCCGCCGCCAAAGCCCGACGATCCGCCCTGCCATCCGCCCCCGGATTGGCCGCCGCCACCGCCGCCAGCGGGCGCTTCACCGGAACCACCGCTCCAGCCGCCGCCCTGACCACCGCCGCCGCCTTTGGCACCATCGAGCATCACCAGCTTGCCATCGAAACCGGCGACCGAAATTTCGGTTGTGTAGCGATCATTGCCTGACTGGTCCTGCCATTTGCGGGTGCGCAGCTGGCCTTCAATATAGACTTTGCTGCCCTTGCGCAGGAAGCGTTCAGCGACGCCGACCAAACCATCCGATTGCAGCACCACCTGATGCCATTCGGTGCGTTCTTTCTTTTCGCCGGTGGTACGGTCTTTCCAGTCTTCCGACGTGGCGATACGCAAATTGCAGATCCGGCCACCATTTTGGAAGCTTTTGACTTCGGGGTCTGCGCCGAGATTGCCGACCAAAATTACCTTATTGACGCTGCCCGCCATGCTGTTCCTCGCCTAATTGAATTACCGTTGCTGTTGTCCGCTATAGGCCGAAGGAGCGGGCTGTCCAATAGGTTATGCCAGCCGCAATATAGGCAAGACCAAACAGATATCCGACCATGAATCCCGGCCATTTCCAGCCGCCGGTTTCGCGCCGCGTGACGGCAATGGTCGAGATGCATTGTGGCGCGAATACGAACCAGGCGAGAAATGCCAGCGCGGTCGCCAGCGACCATTTGCCCGCGAGCTGCATCCCCAGCCCCTGGGCTTGCGCCTCTTCATCGCCGTCGATGGCATAGGCCGTCGCCAGTGCCGAAACCGCAACCTCGCGCGCCGCCATTGCCGGGATCAGTGCGATCGCAATGTCGTGGTTGAAACCGATAGGGCGGACCACGACTTCGATACCGTCGGCGATTCGTCCGGCTATCGAATATTCAACCTGCCCCACGCCGCTATCGGCAGGCGCTTTGGGAAAACTGAGCAATGCCCAGAGGATGACCGTCGAGGCAAAAATGATCGTCCCTGCGCGTTGCAGAAACACCACCGTGCGTTGCCACAGCCCCAAGGCAATGTCGTGCGCACGCGGCATCTGGTATCGTGGCATTTCGATCAGGAAGCTGCTGCCCCGGCTATGCGTCACAAACCGCTGGATCACCGCCGCCGCCAGCATCGCACCAATGATTCCGGCAATATAGAGGCAGAAGAGAACGAGCCCCTGCAAGCCGATTCCGGGACCAACGCTTTGCGCCGGGATGAAGGCACCGATGATCAGGGTATAGACCGGCAGCCGCGCCGAGCAGGTCATCAGCGGCGCGATCAAGATCGTCGCCAGCCGTTCCTTTGCATCCATGATCGTTCGCGTTGCCATGATGCCGGGCACCGCGCAGGCGAAGGACGAGAGCAGCGGAATGAAACTGTGTCCTGACAGGCCCACCGCAGCCATCATCCGGTCCATCACAAAGGCGGCGCGAGTCATATAGCCAGTTGATTCGAGCAATAGGATAAACAAAAACAGGATCAGAATCTGCGGCAGGAAAACCAGCACCGCGCCTACCCCCGCGATGATGCCATCGGCAATCAGCGAACGGAGCAGCCCGTCGGGCAGATTGGCGTTCACCGCTTCGGTCAGCATGGCGAATCCAGCCTCGATCCAGCCAATCGGTGCCTCGGACCAGGCATAGACCGCCTGAAACATCACGAACAGCAGAGTGAGCAGGATGATGATCCCGGCGAGCGGGTGGAGCAGCACCGAATCGAGCCGCCGCGTCCATTGTCGCCCGGCGGTTTCACTGACGATGGCTGTGCGTGCAATCGCATGCGCCCTTTGGGTTATCGCACCCCGAGCAAGCGGTGGATTGACCGACCGCGCCGATTCAGGGGCCGCCAGTTGCGCACCCAAGGTTTCGAGCAGCGGATCAAGGCCATGCTTGCGCACAGCCACCGTCGGGACCACCGGCACGCCGAGTTCGCTTTGTAAGCGGTCAGCATCCAGCTCCAGCCCGTCGCGACGCGCCAGATCAATCATGTTGAGTGCGATCACTGTGGGCAGACCCAAGCCGATTAGTTCCAACGCAAAACGCAGATGGTTGTCGAGATTACCGGCATCGACGACAATCACCAAGGCGTCAGGCCGTCTTTGCCCTTCGAACTGGCCGAGTACAACATCGCGCGTCACCGATTCGTCCAGACTGTCAGGCTGCAGGCTATAGGCGCCGGGCAGATCAATTAGTTCCACCGGGCGACCATCGGGCAGCGCGGCACGGCCCGATTTGCGCTCAACGGTAACGCCGGGATAATTGGCAATTTTCTGCCGTGCGCCGGTCAACGCGTTGAACAGCGCGCTCTTGCCCGCATTGGGATTGCCGACCAGCGCGACCAGAGGCACGGAAGCGGTCAATAGTCCAACTCGCAGGAAACAGCGGCGGCAACCTTGCGCCGCAACGCCACTGTCATGCGGCCGATGCGGACGGCAAGCGGGTCGTGCCACAACAATATGCCTTTGTGCAGCACCTCGATCATGATGCCCGAATCAAAGCCCAGTGAACGCAGTCGATGACCCTCGGTCGCATCGATAGCGTCCCAGTTAATCGCGCTGATCCGTGCAGGCATGTCAAAAGGCAGTTGGTCGAGTGTCACGTCTGTCTTTTGCAAATCATTCGCAATAAACGCAAGCGGAGTTTTCAGCGCGGCGGGTAGCGCAACCGCCCGACAAAGCGGGCGAGGCTTGGCATATGGTCGCGGCGGGCTTTGCTGCCTGCCTTCCATTTTTCAAACTGCATCACATTTTCGATCCGCCGGTCAAGGAAGGCGCGGGTATCGGAAAAGTTTTCGCTTTCGTCGTTCACGAACACCGCCAATGTTGAAAGATAGACCGCCGACAGCGTGACGCGCTTTGTATAATGATTGAAATCGGTCGCGGTATCGCCCGCGAGACGCCACATCCGGTCGGCACTGCGCCAGCCGATGCGGGACGAACGGGGCAGGTTTTGCGGCATCGCCATGATCGCCTGCGCGCGGCGCAGACCTTCGCGGTCAGCCGCCATAATCTCCAGCCGGGTGGTGACCAAAGCGGTGATCCGTTCGCGGATTTTCATTGTGCCCAGTTTTTCCGGCGGCAGGCGGCGGGCCATTTCGGCATCTACCACGCCAATCCACGCCTCGATCATTGACAGCGCGCCATCCTTGAAGGCCAGCCGGGCAATATCCTCGTCGATGCCGAGACTTTGCGCAGCGGTCGAAACCGCCTTGTCATTCCAGCCATCAAACGCCGCATTGGACGCCAGCAAAGGTGCAACGCCCTCGCGGATTTCGTCGAGAGTCGGGTCAGCGGGGAGCGGTGCAGAAGCCATGAGTCGTTGCTACACCTGCGGCGCGCGGTCGGCAAGCCGGACGAGCACCAATGCCGCCATCACCATCGCCCCCCCGAAGATATCGAGAGCGGTCATCGCCTCACCAAAGGCAAGCCATCCTGCCAGCGCCGAAAGCGCGGGTTGCAACAGCAAGGCGAGCCCGATCATGAGCGGGCTGAAATGCGGCAGCGCATAGGTCAGCAGCCCTTGCCCGAAAAACTGGCTGGAAAAGGCAAGGATGAGCAAAGGTGTCCAGTCGGTTGGCATCACTTTTTCGCCCGCGAGCAAAGCGACCGGCAATAATATGATCGCCGTCACCGCGCTCGCCAGCCCCAGCGACGTCCACGCGTCGGTCCCTTCGCGCACCCGCATCATCACCAGCAGATAGGCGGTGTAAAACAGCCCAGCGAGCAGGCTGAGCAGGTCGCCGTGGAAGTTGCGCGGGCTAATCTCGAAGCTTTGCGCCATCAACAGAGCACTGCCGCCAAAGGCCAATATAATCGCCAGCAGCTGCTTTACCCTCGGTGCCCGCCGCGCCAGGACCAGCCCATAGATCGCAAGGATCAGACTGGCACAATTGGCAAGCAAGGTCGCATTGCCGACTTTGGTCTGGAAAATCGAAATGTGCCAGGCGATGATATCGGCGGCGAAAAACACGCCTGCGAACAGCAACAGCATCCAGCTTGCCGACGACAGCTTGATTCCGCGCGTGCCACTGCGCCAACCGATGAACAGCAAAAAAGGCGCCGCCAGCCCCAGCCGCCAGAAGCCTGTGGCAATCGGGCCGGTGTCGGCATAGCGCACCAGCATCGGGCCAAAAGCAATCGCAATATTGCCCGCGACCAGCGCAGAAAAGGCCAGTCCGGGTCTTGATCCTGAAAAGATTTCGTTTCCCGACATAAACCCCCGTTGCAATTTGCAACCTGTGTCCGCATCTTGCGCGTGAACATAAGCCCCTGCACCAATGGAGATTCCATGACAACCAGCCTTTTCGATCCCATCCGCCTTGGCGCGATAGACGCACCCAACCGCATATTGATGGCCCCACTCACCCGTGGGCGCAGTTCGGCAGGGCATGTACCGATCAGCGAATTGAAGGCAGACTATTATGCGCAGCGCGCGGGTGCTGGCCTGATCATTTCCGAAGCCACCGGGATCACGCAAGAAGGATTGGGCTGGCCGTCCGCGCCCGGCATCTGGTCTGACGAGCAGATCGAAGCGTGGAAGCCAGTGACCGAAGCGGTCCATGCCAAGGATGGACGCATTATCCTGCAGCTTTGGCACATGGGTCGGATTGTCCATTCCGATTTCCTGAACGGCGCGCAGCCCGTGTCTTCTTCGGCAACCACAGCTCCCGGCCAAGCCCATACCTATGAAGGCAAGAAGGATTATGTCGAAGCCCGCGCATTGCGGCTCGACGAAATTCCCCGACTGATCGGCGAATATGTAAAGGCTGCTGAAAATGCGCTTCGCGCCGGGTTTGACGGCGTACAGATCCACAGCGCCAACGGCTATCTGCTCGACCAATTTCTGCGCGACAATGCCAATTTCCGCGATGATGATTATGGTGGATCAATCGAAAACCGAATCCGACTTTCCACCGAAGTGACGCAGGCCGTAGCCGATGTAATCGGTGCCGAACGCACCTCAATCCGCTTTTCCCCCAATGGCGATTCGCAAGGATGCAATGACAGCGATCCGGTGGCTCTGTTCACCGCTGCCGCAGCGGCGATGGAGAAAATCGGAGTGGCCTTTGTCGAGCTGCGCGAGCCCGGCGAGGATGGTACATTCGGTTCGACCAATGTCCCACCGGTCAGCCCTCACATCCGCAAGGTGTTTAGCGGTCCGCTGGTGCTCAACAGCGATTACACCCGCGAACGCGCCGATGCCGCGCTGGCAAGCGGTGTTGCCGACGCAATCAGCTTTGGCCGCCCCTTTATTTCCAACCCCGATCTGGTCGAACGTTTGCGCGACAATGCCGAACTGACCCCGGACAATTTCCGCACTTGGTATTCGCCCGGACCCGAGGGCTATACCAATTATCCGGCGCGTCAGACCGAAGACGCCTGAGCCGTGACAGACATGGGTGCAAAAGTGATGGCGCTGTTACCGGCCATCACTTTTGCACTTGTCGCCCTCGCCGAATGGTTTTGGCCACGGCGGCGATTGCAATTCGGACGAGGGCGAAGGTGGCTCACCGGCATCACGCTATTCGCCAGCAACCGCGCGACAATCTGGTTGCTCGCCTGGTTCATTGCGATCCCATCGGTTGCGCTTTGGGCTCAAAGTCAAAGCTTCGGTTTGTTCAATCAGATCACCCTACCTCTATGGGGTGAGATCCTTGCCACCTTCCTGCTGTTCGATTTCGCTTTATGGTTGCAGCATCTGCTGACGCACAAAATTCCGCTGCTGTGGCGGTTCCATAAGGTTCACCATGCGGACCCTGATATGGATGTTTCGACGGCAATTCGCTTTCATCCCGGCGAAATTGCCTTCTCGCTGCTCTGGAAATGCGGCTGGGTGATTGCCCTGGGTGCATCGGCGCCGATAATTCTCGCGTTCGAAGCTTGGCTTGCCGCCAACGCCGCCTTCAATCATGGGAATCTGGAACTGCCGCGCTGGCTGGACAGGCCACTGCGCTGGTTACTCGTCACGCCAGACATGCATCTTGTCCATCACAGCGTCCTGATAGACGAGCAGCAGCACAATTACGGCTTTGCTCTGACATGGTGGGACAGGCTGTTCGGTAGCTATCAAAATGAATCAGCGCTGGGACGCGAAAAGCAGACAATTGGCCTTGCCGAATTGCAGTCGGCGGCACCAACGCGCATTGTCGCTTCCTCAAACTCCCTTTGACGTAACGTCACCTTTTTTCTGCGGTAACATATTGACGAAAGCGCCGGAAAAGCGCAGTTTTCGGCACAAGGGAGAGAGAAAATGGCGTCAATTCGCAAGATCGCTTTGGGCACGGTTGCGGCTATTGCTGTCGGAGCAGGGCTCTTTTGGGGCTGGGGCAAGTTCAGTGAAAGCCGCGTGGCCAGCAAAACTGCTGAAACTCAGGAAGCCAATGACAAGGAAGTCACCAGCGGGATTGCGACCAAATTGCTTTGGGGCGACACCCATTTGCACACCGCCAATTCGATCGACGCCTTTGGCTTTGGCGTAAAGCTGGGGCCTGAAGAGGCGTTGCGCTTTGCCCGTGGCGAGGAAGTCACCGCGACCGGCGGGTTGAAGGCCAAGCTTGATCGGCCGCTCGATTTCCTGGTGATCGCTGACCATAGCGGTGGCCTGGGTGCGACCAAGGCACTGTATGACGCACCGCGTTTCATGATCAAGGACAAGACGCTGCTGCGCTGGCACGACCAAATGCACGAGGGGCCTGAAGGCATGCAAAAGGTCACCGCCGAGTTGATCAACATGGCCGGTGAAGGCGGTTTGGGCAAACTCTTCCCACCTGAACAATCGCGCAAAAACACCATGAAAATCTGGCAAAGCCATACCGGAATTGTTGAGCGTTATAATGAACCCGGCAAATTCACGGCCTTCGTGGGTTTTGAATATACGTTGATGCCCAATGGCGACAATCTGCACCGCGTCGTGATGTTCCGCGATGGCAAATTGCGCGCTGATAAGGTCCGTCCTTTCGACCCCACAGCGGATAATAGCGAAAAGCCCGACCAGCTGTGGGACTATATGGACGCCTATGAGAAAAGCACCGGCGGCAAGATGCTGGCGATCCCGCACAACAGCAATGTGTCCAACGGACTGATGTTCGAAATGGTGCAGCCCGGCGGTGGAGCAATGACCGCAGATTATGCGCGCCGCCGTGCCGCGCGCGAACCGTTGGTCGAGATTACCCAGATCAAGGGCGACAGCGAAAGCCATCCCTTCCTGTCACCCAATGACGAATTTGCCAATTTTGGCGACGCCGGATGGGACCTTGGCAATCTGACCATGCAGGGCAAGAAAACGCCCGATATGCTAGCGGGTGATTATGTTCGCGAGGCATTGAAGCGCGGTCTGGCGATTGAGGCCAAGACCGGCGTCAATCCTTATAAATTCGGCCTGATTGGTTCGACCGACAGCCATACTGCGCTGGCAACAGCCGACGAGAACAACTTCTTCGGCAAACATTCGGGCAACGAACCCAATGCCAAAAGAGCAGGCGATCCGCAAAATCTGGGAACACGGGTAGGCCGGATTGGCTGGCATTATCTCGCGGGCGGCTATGCCGCCGTCTGGGCCACTGCCAACACTCGCGCGGCAATTTTCGATGCGATGATGCGGCGCGAAGTTTTTGCGACAACCGGCCCGCGGATGCAGGTGCGGGTCTTTGGCGGCTGGGACTTTTCGGACAAGGACTGGACAGGCGATTGGGTAAAAACCGGCTATGCGCGCGGTGTTCCCATGGGGTCCGACCTGAAGGCGGGTAACGGCAAACCCAGCTTCCTGATTTCCGCGCTCAAGGACCCCGAAGGTGCGAACCTTGATCGCGTCCAAGTTGTTAAAGGCTGGGTCGATGCGTCCGGCAAATTGCAGGAGAAGATTTTCGACGTCGTCTGGTCATCACCAGACAAACGTACGGTAGCCAGCGGCAAGCTGACGCCGGTGGGCGACACAGTCGACATCGCCAAGGCAAGCTATTCGAACAGCATCGGTGCGCCCGAACTGCGAACCGTTTGGAGCGATCCCGAATTCAACGCCGGCCAACGCGCCTTTTATTATGTGCGTGTGCTCGAAATTCCGACACCGCGTTGGGTATTGTTCGATATGCTGCGTTATGGCGCAAAGCTGCCCGCTGATGCCGAACTCAAGTCGCAGGAACGCGCCTATACTTCGCCGATCTGGTATCAGCCAACAAGCTGATCACTCCGCCTCGATTACCGCCAGTGCTGGATCGGGGTCGGCAATCGCCATCAACCGCCGCATCGCGAGTCGTGCGAGACGTTGAACCTCGACCTTGCGGCGGGCGGCGGCGAGCGGGACCAGAGCGGCTGAGCGGACAATTTCGGCATCATAGGCATCGGCGACAATCAGCCCGGTGCGTTCGGGCATGAAGGCCTCACCCGCAATCGGGCTGAAGTCGAAACCGGCAGGCACGGCCCAAAAGAAGCGGTCGCAATAGTCGAGATATTCGGGCCATTTCTGATCTCCTAGCAGGTCGGCGCGCGAGACCTTGATCTCGACCACAATCACTTCGCCCTTGGCGTTTACCCCCATCAGGTCGGCCCGGCGGTTGTTGCGCAGCGACACTTCTGGCTGCACCATGATCTGGTTGCGCAGAAATAGCCTGCTCACCCCGCGCGCGACCGCCGCTGCCCCACCATCCATTTTGCGATTCCCATCCTGTTCGTCGAATCGCGGTCTAGAACGAAATGGGAACGGCGGAAAGAGGTTTTGACGGCCCAAAAACAAACAGGGTGGAAAGAAACGCATATTCTCCTATGCGGACGACATGCCTGCCCTGAAAGTCGCGACCTATAATATCCGCAAATGTGTTGGCACCGACCGGCGTCGGCAGCCCGAACGGATATTGGCGGTGCTCGCCGAAATCGATGCCGACATTGTCGCCTTGCAAGAGGCCGACAAGAGATTTGGCATGCGCAGCAGCGCCATCCCCTTTCACCTGTTTCTGGAAAACAGCCCCTATGTCCCGGTATCGTTCGGCGGAGCGGTGCACAGCGTTGGTTGGCACGGCAATGCGATTTTGGTGCGTAAGGGGATGCAGGTGCGCCATGCGCAGATGCTGCCATTGCCGGCACTCGAGCCGCGGGGAGCAGTGGTGGCCGAAATCGCCGTCAACCATCACAGTCTGCGGATCATCGGCACGCATCTGGACCTGTCGGGGCTTTGGCGGCGGCGGCAAATCCGCACGCTTTTAGGCTTTCTCGACAATGCCGCCCATTTAGTGCCGACAGTGATCATGGGTGATTTCAACCAATGGTCGAACCGAGGCGCGCTGTCCGAATTCGCTTTTCATCACCACCGGCTGGTGCACACGCCGCCCAGCTTTCACAGCCGCAGGCCGGTCGCGCGGCTTGATCGAATCATTGTCTCGCACGACCTGATCGTCGAGGAGGCTGGGGTGCATAGCAGCGCGCTCGCACGTGTCGCCTCGGACCATTTGCCGCTTTGGGCCACACTTAAAAATGCTTAAATATTAGGCTACGAGATAATATGCCTATTATGAAGGCAAATCATGGGAATGGTAAATCCTATTCTGCCTAGATTATAATCATATTTTGCATCTGGATCGTCTGAACCCACGCGAATCCGTAATTGGCACGCTCTTTGCGTTGTGCACTGCACAACCAAAAGGGGGCCTGCATGAAATATATCATAGCCATCATCAAGCCGCACAAGCTCGATGAGGTCCGGGAGGCACTCGCCAATCTGGGCGTGTCGGGCATGACGGTGACCGAGGTAAAGGGTTTTGGCCGGCAGAAAGGCCAGACCGAAGTCTATCGCGGTGCCGAATACACCACCAACATGGTGCCCAAGGTGAAAGTCGAAGTCGCCTGCGATTCCAAGATTGCCGGTTCGGTGATCGAGGCCATTCAGGCAGCGGCACAAACCGGATCGATCGGCGACGGCAAGATCTTCGTGATCGACATCGAACGCGCCGTGCGGATCCGCACCGGCGAAACCGACGATGCGGCCCTGTGACCTTCAGCCATCCGACGTTCAGCGATTCAACAAGGGAAGAAAGCGAATGAAAAACACAATCAAATGGAAGGGCGCGGGCAAATGGATGGCCGCAGGCGGAGCGGCATTATTTGCCGCACTTCCCGCTTTTGCCCAGGAAGCCGTCGAAAAGGCGGCGGAAGCGGCGCCGGCTGCCGCAGCGGCAGTGGCCGCAAGCGATGGACCGATCAAAGCCCCGACCGTCGAACAGATGGCCGGCATGGTCGACAAGGGCGACACCACCTGGATGCTGATCAGCTCGGCTCTGGTGCTACTGATGTCGATCCCGGCGCTCGCGCTGTTCTACGGCGGACTTGTCCGAACCAAGAATATGCTCAGCCTGCTGATGCAGGTGTTCATGATCGTTTCGGTCGCAGCGCTTGTCTGGGTCAGCTATGGCTACAGCCTCGCCTTTACCAGCGGCGGGCCGTTCATTGGCGGCTTCTCCAAGGCATTTCTTGCCGGGGTTGACGCGACCACCATGGCCGCAACCTTTAGCAACAATGTCTATATCCCCGAATATGCCTTTGTCATTTTCCAGATGACCTTTGCGTGCATCACGCCCGCATTGATCGTCGGGGCCTTTGCCGAGCGTATTAAATTCACGCCCTTGATCCTGTTCACGGTCGCGTGGTTGACGCTCGCTTACTTCCCGATCGCGCACATGGTGTGGTACTGGGCCGGACCGGACTTCCTCGTTGACGCTCCGACCGACTTTGGCCTGCTCTGGGGCTGGGGAGCGCTGGACTTTGCTGGCGGCACCGTTGTCCACATCAATGCTGGTATAGCCGGACTTGTCGGCTGCCTGATTGTTGGCAAGCGCGTCGGCTATGGCAAGGAAGCCACGCCTCCGCACAGCCTGACCATGACCATGATCGGCGCTTCGCTTCTGTGGGTGGGCTGGTTCGGCTTTAACGCCGGCTCCAACCTGGAAGCCAACGGCCTTGCGGCACTTGCCTTCATCAACACCTTCGTCGCCACCGCTGCTGCTGCGGTTGCCTGGTGCATCATCGAACAGCTGCACCACGGCAAGCCTTCGCTGCTTGGCGCTGTGACTGGTGCGGTTGCCGGTCTGGTCGCAATCACCCCGGCAAGCGGTTTTGCTGCTCCGATGACCTCGATCATCCTCGGCTTTGTTGCCTCAGGCGTCTGCTACCTGTTCGTCGCGGTCATCAAGAACAAGCTGAAATATGACGACACATTGGACGTCTTCGGCGTGCACGGTGTGGGCGGGATTGTTGGTGCCATCGGCACCGCTATCGTCGCCGACCCGGCGCTAGGGGGTCAGGGCTTCTTTGACTACACAGTCTTCCCGGCCGTTCCGGGCACCTATGACATGGCCGCACAGCTGGTCACCCAGTTCAAGGCAGTTGGCGTTACCGTTATCTGGACCGGCGTTGTCTCGGCTGTTCTCTTCTACGCGCTCAAATTCACCCTCGGCCTGCGTCCGAGCGAGGAAGCCGAACGCGAAGGGCTCGACCTCTCCGAACATGGCGAGCGTGCCTATAATTACTAAGCTTTGCGGGGGACGAGGCCGGATCAGGCGGCGTTCCCCACCAATTTCAAAAGTTTGGCGGTGGGGTTTAACCCTCTCCCAGATCCCACCGCCTCCCGATGTTCCTCCCGCGAACGTCCAACTTACCAAGCCCGGGTCCGAAATGACCCGGGCCTTTTTTTATATGCATCAATATTCGAAGAAATCTTCGTCCAGCCTTTTGATGGCCATCGTTTCTTCAATTCGGCAGCCGACGTTGTGCTGGATCATTAATTTGGTGAGTCTCGTCCCATCGACCAGAACAATCCGCTTACTCAAGCCGTCGGCTGTTTTGGTAGCGGAGGATGAAAAGGTCGATGTTGTTACAAACAGACCCTTGCCTGCTTTGAATTGGTCTAGAGCCCCAAAAAAATCTCGAATTGCTCCGGGTCCAACAACATTGTCAGCTTTATATCTTTTCGCTTGAACATAGATTCGGTCGAGTCCCAACGTATCTTCGTTGATTACGCCGTCGACACCGCCATCGCCTGATTGACCCAACGCCTGCCCAGCGTCGGCAACCGATCCTCCGTACCCCATCGCCGTTACTAGATTTACCACCACCTGTTCAAAAAATGCCGGTGATGCTGCGAGAATTTTTGCAAGCATCTCTTCAGCTAGATCGCGTTCAATTTGAGCATGTGCTCTTCGCATATCTTCATCAGGGGTAAGCGTAGGTGCAGGACTTTCATCCTGAACGGCCACTGACACTCCCTCGCGCGAACCTTTGAAAATTTGAAATTCCGGATACTGCTGCAAAAAAGCAATGTTGATCCTGCTTGGGGGATTGAGAAGTAGTTCAGCTCCGCGTTGGGTGATCTTGAAGTGCCCGCGTTTCGTCGATTCGACAAGAGCTGCCTTACCGAGATAGCTTTTCGCCCAATGGACGCGATTCGCGAAAGTTGATTGTTTGCCGGATGGCAAAAGATGCGCACGCTGTTGAGATGACAGTGCGAAGGAATTTGCCAGAGACTCAACAACGTCACCAATTCTGACTTCACCGTCTTTGCTGCCATCAGAACTGGCAACATTAGCGATTGAAAATCAGGAATTTCTCCTGGCGCTTCGGTCACCATCAAACCCGCATTGGCATTAACACATAAAGCGCAGGCGATTTGTCGTTTTCGCGGATCAGCGTCGGCGCGCTGGCATCGGCGAGGTGCAGTTCGACAGTGTCGCCTTCGACCTCACCCAAAATGTCGAGCAGGTAGCGGGCGTTGAAGCCGATTTCGAAGCCGTCGCTGGCATAGCTGCCTGGAACCTCTTCCGCCGCAGTGCCGTTTTCGGGCGACGTGACCGAGAGCGTCACCTTGTCCTTATCAAGCGCCATTTTGACCGCGCGGGTCTTTTCGGTGGCAATGGTAGCGACGCGGTCAACGCCTTCAGCCAGGCTCTTGGGGTCGATCCGCAGCAGCTTGTCATTGCCGGTCGGGATGACGCGGGTATAATCGGGGAAAGTGCCGTCAATCAGCTTCGACGTCAGAATTGCATTGTCGAAGGTGAAACGGATTTTCGACGCCGACAGGTCGATCTGGATATTATTGTCGCCGCTTTCGTCGAGCAGCTTGCGGATTTCGGCGACGCATTTGCGCGGGATGATCACGTCAGGCATCCCCTCCGCACCTGTCGGACGAGGCAAGGAGACACGTGCCAGCCGGTGACCATCGGTCGCTGCTGCACGCATCAACGCGCCGCCATCATCGGTCACGTGCAGGAAAATACCGTTCAGATAATAGCGGGTTTCCTCGGTCGAAATCGCAAAGCGGGTCTTGTCGATAATCTGCACCAGCGACGCCGCTGACAGTTCGAAACTGGTGGGCAATTCGCCCTCGGCAATCATCGGGAAATCGTCGCGCGGCAAGGTGGCGAGGCTGAAGCGCGCACGACCGGCATTCACTGCCATGCGGCCATCGGCGGCATTCAGCTGCACCTGGCTGCCATCGGGCATTTTGCGCGCGATTTCGAACAAAGTGTGCGCAGATACCGTGGTGCTGCCCGCAATTTCGACATCGCCGGCAATCGTCTCGACAATCTGCAAATCCAGATCGGTCGCGGTCAGTTTGATCGCGCCATTGTCGCTTGCCTCGATCAGCACATTGGACAGGATGGGGATGGTGTTTCGCCGTTCCACCACCGATTGGACATGCCCAAGGCTCTTCAGCAGTGTCGCGCGCTCAATCGTCGCTTTCATCTCTCTTGCCTATCCCCTTGCGGTCAAAAACCGCATTTCAAAAAGAAACACCGAATATGGCTGCAATTCGGCCTTTCCCCCTTACCAAGTTGAGGCCCAAGGGCAAGCCGATAGGCTTTGCGTGTCCGATAAATCTGTGGAAGAAGGCCGAAAAATCGTAATGAACGGCTAGGTTGGGCGTAAAATTGGATACCAAGGGTAAAAGACTGTTTATCGCGCGGCATGGTGAGACAATCTTCAATGTCGCGGGCAAAATGCAGGGCATGTACGCGCACACCCCGTTGACCCGCGAGGGCTGTGATCAGGCGACCGACATGGGCGTCGCGCTGTTGCGCCATATTGAACGCGATGCCCCGCTCTCGCTGGTCGCCTCTCCAGCCGGCAGAACCTTGCAGACATTGGCGTTGATAGCCGAGGAACTCGACCGCGACTGGCACGCGCACGACACCGACGTGCGGTTGCGCGAGATCGATATCGGCGAATGGGAAGGGCAATTTTATCACGACATCGCCCCTGATCCACGCAAGCTGATGGACCCCGAAACCCGGCTGTTCATCGTCAAAGCACCGGGCGGGGAAGACTATGCCGATGTTGCCGAACGGCTGCGCGAATGGCTGTCCGAGCAAAGCTTCGAACAGGACATGCTGGTGATCACCCACGGCATGACAGCGCGGGTGATGCGCGGGATATTGCTGGGGCTGCCGCTGCTCGAACGCTTCAACGCACCGATCGCCGACGGGCTGCCGCAGGGAAGCATGGTGGCGATCCGCGATGGGGTGGAAGAAATTATCACGCTGGGTGCCGGGGCAAGGGAGAGGGCGTGAGGAAAGCGGTAGCCCTTGCGCTGTTGCTGGTCGCAACCCCGTTGTGGGCGCGCGAGCGGCTGGGTGCTTGGCAAAGCTGGGCCGCATTCGAGGACCCGGAAACTCCTCGCTGTTATGCCATTGGCGCGCCCGAGGAATCGAGCGGTACCGGCGGCTATGTCTCCGTCGGATTCTGGCCCAAAAAACGCATTGGCCATCAGGTCTATGTGCGCCTGTCCAAACCGCGCTCGCCCAATAGCGGGATTTCGCTGAATGTTGGTGGACGGCGTTTCCGGCTGGTCGCGCGCTCAGACAGCGGACTGTCGCCCAACCGGCAGACCGACCTTGCAATCATCGCCGCGATCCGTTCCTCCTCCGCGCTCAGCGTGGAAAGCACCGGCCGCGATGGACGGGCGATCATCGACGCCTATGCCACGCGCGGAGCCGCAAGCGCGATTGACGCGGCGGCGCTGGGGTGTGCAGACTGACTTTAATAGTCGCTTACAAGTCCGTCGCAGGTCGTTTCAAAATGACCGCAAAGCCCCCGAAACCAAGCCGTTACCGACGCTTCCTTTCCCAAGACTTTGCCGGTTCGGTCCAACGTCTTGTAAAAGGTCTGAAACTGCGCCCAAACGCCCTGACAGGCGAGGATGTGGCGGTCCTGTACTTGGGCTGAAACCCATTTTGCGTCATCCCAGTTCAAAGCGATAGCCGATTTTGCGCTGGGTTTGACGAAGCCTTTTGTCGACTGAATGTTGGCGAAGACCTTCTTGCCCGATATCCAGCCGCGACCCTTGTACATCGGACGTTCGGGCTTGCCGGTGAAATCCGATTCCTCTCCGATGCTTTCGACATAGAGCCAACCTTTCCGGCTGCCCAATACCTGAAATTGTGGCCCGGCGACCGAAGTCATTCCGCCTTCGGACTCGACAATCGGCGGTACCGTACCCAACACCGCATATTTCGTACTTGGTCCCGCGCGAACATTAAGGCCTGCGGGGTCACGCTCTAGCGACATCACCAGAAAATTGCAGGCGTTGGTCGGTTTGACGATGGCAATGGATTTCGCGGAGGCGGGTTGGGGCGGCATTGCAAGCGCAGCCAGCATCGCCGCCGACACCGCACATGAGACCAACATATTTCGCATAACATACTCCAAAACCGAAAGGATTTTGCACATTCATAATGACCAAGCGCTTCTATGGCAATTCGACCCAATCACGCCTATATGCCCGCCACCATGCAAATCCCCGGCCATATTGACCCCGTCGTCACCCCGCGCGCGATAACGCCGCGTGCCGATGGGCGGATTGATCTGCTCGGGCTGTCGCACTTGCAAATCCGCGAGCTGTTCATGGAAAGCCAGCTCGACGAGAAAGCGGCCAAGCTGCGGTCGAAGCAGGTGTTTCACTGGATCTATCATCGCGGCGTCACCGATTTCGAGATGATGACCGACATTGCCAAGACCATGCGCCCCTGGCTGGCACAGCGTTTTGTCATTGGCCGCCCGCAAGTGGTCGAGGCGCAGCTTTCGAGCGATGGCACTCGCAAATGGTTGCTGCGCACCGACGACGCGCAGGATTATGAAATGGTCTTCATCCCCGATGATGATCGCGGCACGCTTTGCATTTCTTCACAAGTCGGCTGCACGCTCAACTGCCGTTTCTGCCACACCGGCACGATGCGGCTGGTGCGCAACCTGACGCCGGGCGAGATTGTCGGTCAGGTCATGCTCGCGCGCGATGCGCTGGGTGAATGGCCAAAGGGCACAATGGCCAGTACCGCCGATGACGACGATGAGGACGACGAAGGCGGGCATTACACGCAGGATGGCCGCATGCTGACCAACATCGTGATGATGGGGATGGGTGAGCCGCTGTACAATTTCGACAATGTCCGCGACGCGTTGAAAGTGGTGATGCACGGTGACGGCCTTGCCCTGTCAAAACGGCGCATCACGTTGTCAACGAGTGGTGTCGTGCCGATGATGGAGCGGGCTGGTGCGGAGATTGGCGTCAATCTGGCGGTGTCGCTGCACGCCGTAACCAAGGAAGTCCGCGACGAAATCGTCCCCCTGAACCGCAAATATGGCATCGATGAACTGTTGCAAGCCTGCGCCGATTATCCCGGTGCCAATAATGCCCGGCGGATCACCTTTGAATATGTGATGCTGAAAGACAAGAATGACAGCGACGAAGATGCGCGCGCATTGGTGCAGCTGATCCGCCGCTACGGGCTTCCGGCCAAGGTGAACCTCATTCCCTTCAACCCTTGGCCCGGCGCAGATTATGAATGCTCCACGCCAGAGCAGATCAAACGCTTCTCCGCGATTATCTTTGACAGCGGCATCAGCGCCCCGGTCCGCACCCCGCGCGGCCGCGACATCATGGCCGCCTGCGGTCAGCTGAAATCCGCCAGCGAAAAGAAAAGCCGCGCCGAGCTCGACCGGCTAGCTGAGGAAAAGCAGGCGGCGTTGGGGTAAAGGCAAGCGAGCCTATCCATCCGATTTAAATTGCTAATCCTGAGCGTATCGGGTCAGGTCAGTCGAGGGGCAAATTTGCTTGGAGGATTCCATGGCATTGCTCGACAGACTGCTTTCCGGCCGCATTCGCAACGGGACATTAACGATAGTCGATCCCGACGGCAGGCGCAGCGCATTCGGGGTTTCGACGCCCGGCTGGCCCGATGTTGTTTTGAACCTGCAAAACAGAAATGCTTCGCGACGCATTTTGCTCAACCCCCGGCTTGGATTGGGTGAGGCGTTTATCGACGGCAGCGTCACTGTCGACAATGACGACATCATGGGCCTGGTCGAGCTTGTCCGAAGGAACAATCCCTGGGAAAAGGGTGGAGAGATTGGCGATCCACAGCCGCTCAAACGTGCAGTCAAGAAAATGCTCCGCCCGTTTCAGCAACTCAACAGCTTGGCGAATTCAAAACGCAACGTCGCGCACCATTATGACCTGTCGAATGATTTCTATCGGTTATGGCTCGATGAGGATATGCAATATAGCTGCGCCTATTGGCCTGATGCCGTGACCGCCGGAAGCGGCGCGGCGCAATCTGCGCTTTCGCTTGACGAAGCCCAGCTCGCCAAAAAAGCGCATATCGCGGCGAAACTTCGCCTGTCGCCGGGGCAGCGAGTGCTCGATATCGGCTGTGGCTGGGGCGGGATGGCGCTGTATCTTAGTCGGGTTGCCGATGTTGAAGTTTTAGGCATCACCCTGTCGGAAGAACAGTTAAAGCTTGCCCGCGAACGCGCCGAGGCTGCGGGTGTTTCTGATAAGGTGCAGTTTGAGCTGCTCGACTATCGCGTCCTCGCTGCAAAGGCACCCGGCTATTTTGACCGCATTATTTCGGTCGGCATGTTCGAACATGTCGGTGTACCGCAATATGAGACTTTCTTTCGCGCCTGCGCCAACTTGCTCAAGGATGATGGCGTGATGCTGCTCCACACCATCGGGCGGATGGGTAAGCCGGGGGCAACCGATGCCTTTACCCGCAAATATATCTTCCCCGGGGGCTATATTCCCTCGCTGTCCGAGACATTGGCAGCAAGCGAAAAGGTCAAATTGATCGCAAGCGATATAGAGACTTGGCGGGTGCATTATGCATTGACCCTGCGGCAATGGTATCGGCGGGCGTTTGATAGCCGCGCGGCAATAGAGGCGATGATGGACCCGTCCTTTTACCGCATGTGGATTTTCTATCTGGCGGGTGCGACCGCCGCGTTTGAATCGGGCGGGATGTGCAATCACCAATATCAGTTCGTCCGGGACCGGCGTGCTTTGCAGCTCAATCGGGATTATATGACCGAGGCCGAACGGCTTTATCTTGCGATGGGCTAGAGATTTTTCACCGGTGACGCGCCGCGTCGGATAGGTTAGGCCATACAGCATGGGATGGGAGAAAGAGCTCGAAGAGCTGCGCGCTCGCGAAGTGCTTGCCGAAAAAATGGGCGGCGAGGAGAAGGTTGCGCGCCAGCATGGGCAGGGCAAGCTTGACGCGCGTGAACGGATAAAGCGACTGGTCGACCCCGGCAGTTTCCGCGAAATTGGCAAGATTGCGGGCAAGGCAAGCTATGACTCGAATTTGAGTCTGGAGGATTTCGCGCCCTCCAACTTCATCTTTGGCAGGGCCAATATCAATGGCCGCCCGGTGGTTGCCAGCGCAGATGACTTTACGGTTCGCGGCGGTGCCGCCGATGCCGCACTGCACCGCAAGTTCATCCAGTGCGAAAAGATGGCGCACACTATGGGGCTGCCGCTGATCCGCATGATCGACGGCACCGGCGGCGGCGGGTCGGTGAAAAGCCTTGAGGATATGGGCTTCACCTATGTGCCGGTTTCGCCAGGCTGGGAGGATATTGTCAAAAATCTGGAGACCGTTCCCGTGGTCGCGCTGGCGCTGGGGCCTACGGCGGGGATGGGTGCGGCGCGCACCGTTGCCAGCCATTATTCGATCATGGTCAAGGGGCTGAGCCAAGTGTTCGCCGCAGGCCCGGTGGTCGCGGCGCAGATCGGCGAGGAGCTGTCCAAAGAGGCGCTGGGCGGTAGCGGCATCCACACCCGCAACGGCGTGGTCGATGAGGAAGTTGCAAGCGAGGATGAGGCCTTTGCGGTTGCAAGGCGTTTCCTGTCATACCTGCCTTCATCGGTCGACACATTGGCGACGCGGACGGCTTGCAACGATCCCACAGACCGGCGTGATGAGAAATTGATCTCCATCGTCCCGCGCGAGGACAAGCAGGTCTATTCGATGCGTGCAGTGATGGAGGCTGTGTTCGACCGGGGATCGGTTTTCGAAATGGGCAAGCGTTGGGGCCGTGCAGCGATCACCGCTTTTGCCCGGCTCGATGGTTGGCCCGTAGCGGTATTGGCATCGGACCCAAGCTATCTGGGTGGGTCATGGGAAGCGTTGACGTCGCAAAAGGTGAAACGCTTTGTCGAAATGGCAGGGCAGTTCCGCCTGCCCGTTGTCCATCTGGTCGACAATCCGGGCTTCATGATCGGGCTGGAGGCGGAACGCAGCGGCACAATCCGTTACGGTGTCGAGGCGATGAACGTGGTGTATAAGGCAACCGTCCCCTGGGCGAGCGTGATCGTGCGCCGCGCCTATGGAATTGCGGGCAGCGCGATGTCGAACGGCGAGCGCTTCCAATACCGCTTTGCCTGGCCAAGCGGCGACTGGGGTTCACTCCCCATCGCGGGCGGACTGGAAGCCGCCTATAAGTCCGAAATTGCCGCTGCCGACGATCCTGCAGCCAAGCTTGAAGAGATCAAGGCGCGGCTGAACGCAGTCACGTCGCCCTTCCGCACCGCCGAGAAGTTCAATGTCGAGGACATTATCGACCCGCGCGACACAAGGCCTTTGCTGTGCGAATTTGCAGGGCTGGCTTGGGGGAAGCTGGGGGTTCGACGCCAAATTAGTCAACCTTGATCATCTGGGACTTCGCCTTCATCCACCGGATCATGGCCCATTGCCACAGTAAGAACACCAGAACTAAACCGGTAGTAGCTAGCCATTTGACTGCGTTGGAAGTGTGCAACTGGATCAATTCACTATAGCACAGAAACAATGCAAATGACGGAAGACTCCACAGTAGCATTGCTAGCCAGCCAGATAACTTCCGGGGCAAAATGTTAAAATTCCACCAGCTTCTGTAGTAGCAGACAAACGGTTTGTCTTCGTCGCGCATTAAGTGCGTCCTTTTCTCTTAGTCGCCTGGCCTGCCCCGCCATTTCCAGCCACCCTCGGTACGTGCAGCGTAGATCGGCATTGGCGCCAACGCTATCAGAAGGACCAAAGGCATCATAATCAAGGGACGGGTCGCCAGCAGAAATGCGAGGCCGATCATCACCGCCATGTGCGATAGCAACAGAACCCAGCCTTGCAATTTGAACGGCAGGCCAGCGCCATAGCCAAAGCGTTTGGCCCGGAACCAGGGGCCTTTGTCGAAGAAATGGTGCAACATTATATGTCTCCTTTTCGACTATTCATATCGAGACCCCTCCTTAACTGGCGGGCGGCCCCGTTTGGGTGCTTCACTAACCCCGACCTTCACCCCTCGCCGTTCAAGCGCCTCACGCAGCAACACTTCCACCTCGGCATTGACGCTGCGGAAATCGCCCGCCGCCGTCCGCTCGATCGCGGCGTAGAGCGCCGGATCGAGACGGAGAGGGAAGGCTTTTTTGGGTTGGACGGACACCGGCAAACCTATTGATACAGGGTTCCGGTGTTCACCACAGGCTGGGTATCGCGTTCACCGCAGAGCACCACCATCAGGTTCGATACCATCGCCGCGCGGCGTTCGTCGTCGAGCTCGACAACGTTTTTCTCTGACAACATTTCGAGCGCCATTTCGACCATGCCGACTGCACCTTCGACCAAGGTTTTGCGCGCGGCGACCACCGCCTCAGCCTGCTGGCGTCGGAGCATCGCGCCGGCAATTTCCTGCGCATAGGCAAGGTGAGTGAAGCCGCATTCGTCAACAGTGATGCCAGCAACCGCGAGACGCGCCATCAACTCGGCACGCAATTCGGCACCGACCTGGTCATGATTGCCGCGCAAAGTGACTTCCTGATGCGCGAAATCGTCATAGGGGTAACGCGCACCGATTGTGCGCACCGCCGCTTCGATCTGGGCGATCACAAATGCCTTATAGTCATCAACATCGAACAGCGCCTGCGCCGTATCGGTGACGCGCCAGACCACTTGCGCCGCCATTTCGATCGGGTTGCCGCGCAGGTCGTTGACCTTGATCTTTTCGGAAATCAGATTGTTCGAACGTACCGAAATCTTGGTCGAGCTCATCCATGGCCAGACCCAGCGCAATCCTTCCCTACGGTCGGTTCCCTGATAGGATCCGAACATCGTGATCGACGCCGCCTGATTGGGTTGCAGCATATAGAAACCCGACGAGGCGATTGAGAGTGCAACAAACCACGCCACACACGCACCGATACTACCCGGCGTTCCCTCGACTTCAATCGCGTGGAAAATCGACCAGACCAAAAGGCCGAGCAACGCAATTGCGAGTGCGAACATCAAATAGCCGCTGAATGTGCGGGCATTGCGTTCGCGGCTGGCGTTCAATGAAATCAGATCAGACATGATGTCCTCCAGTTTAATATGATATCATATTTATATCATTTCGCCCTTTGCACAAGTGGAAACGGAAGGCGCCGTCCTAGTTGCCATGATCGCTTGTTTTCGGTCTGTATCCCCGGCACAGTCGGGTCAGAGAAAGGGGCTCCATGATGCAGGATTTCAAAACAGCCACCAGCCGGAGAAACATGATTCGCGGAGGCGCAATGCTGGCAGGCGGGGCGTTGCTGATGCGGCCCACCACAGTGCTTGCCGCCGATACGAACATGGCCACAATCCGCAAGGCCGTCGAAGGCGGGCGCGATGCCTCGCTGAAGCGCATCCGCGACTGGATCGCTCTGCCCTCGATCGCTGCCGAGAATCGGAGCATGCAAGAAGGTGCCGAATATATGGCAGAACTCGCGCGCAATGCCGGGTTCCAGCATGTCGAGATTGTCCCTACCGATGGCCATCCGGGCGTGTTCGCAACGCTGGACGCCGGAGCCAAGCGCACGCTGGGCATCTATTTCATGTATGATGTGAAGCAATATGATCCAGCCGAATGGACCTCTCCACCTTTAGAAAGCCGAATGGTTGATAAGCCCGGTTTGGGCAAAGCAATTGTGGGACGCGGTGCGGTGAACCAGAAGGGGCCTGAGGCCACCTTCTTGGCAGCATTGCACGCCATCCGTGCCGCTGGTCGCAAGCTGCCGGTCAACATCGTCCTGATCTGTGAGGGAGAGGAGGAAATCGGTTCTCCCCATTTCAAACAGGTCGCAACCAAACCCAATGTCCTTGCCGCCTTGCGCAAATGCGAAGGCATCTTCATTCCGGCGAGCTGGCAGGACGGGCAAGGCAATGTGCAGGTCAACCTTGGCTCCAAGGGCATTGTCGAGCTTGAACTCGTCGCCTCGGGGGAGAAATGGGGCAAGGGGCCGAAGGGAGACATCCACAGCAGCATTAAGGCAATGGTCGATTCGCCCAGCTGGCGGCTGGTGCAGGCCCTGCAAACGTTGGTAACGCCCGATGGCAACACTCCAGTCATTGACGGCTGGTTCGAAAATGTCCGGCCGCTGACCGAGCGCGAAAAGGTCTTGATTGGCGAGATCGCCCGATCAGCCGACGAAGCCCAGCAAAAGAAGCTGTTCGGCGTCACCCATTGGATTGATGGCCTGCCTTATGACAAGGCTCTCACGCGGTTGGCGCAGGAGCCGACGGTCAATATCGAGGGACTGGTCGCAGGCTATACTGGCCCCGGCGGCAAGACGGTGCTGCCCGGCAAGGCGGTCGCCAAACTGGACTTACGATTGGTACCCAATCAGACCCGCGCCGAGGCCGAACGCAAGTTGCGCGCCCATCTCGACAAGCACGGCTTTGCCGATGTCGAGGTCAATGTGAGCGGTGGATATGACCCGACCGAGGTTTCGGAAGACAGTCGTCTGATCAAGACGATGCTCGCCACTTATGCCCGTGCAGGCGTCAAGGCGACGCTCAACCCGCGTATTGCAGGAAGTTGGCCCGGGGCAACTTTTACCGCACCGCCGGTGTCGATCGCAGCGGGTCATTTCGGCATGGGCCATGGATCGGGCGCGCATGCACCGGACGAATATTATCTAATCGAATCAACCAATCCAAAAGTTGCCGGACTAGTCGAGGCAACAATGGGCTATGCCGATTTCCTCTATCAACTGGCTGCCATCAAATAGGTTGAGAAAAAAGGGCGGGGAAATCCCCGCCCTTTGCATCTTAGTTTGTCGTTTCACCAGGAACTGGGAAGCCGCGCTTCTTCATGATATATTTGACGTCGGGATCACGCCCGCGGAATGCGCGATAGGCCTCCAGCCGGTCGGTTTCATTGCCGGTGGCAAGCAACATCGAGCGGAAGCGTTCGGCGGTTTCCTTGTCCCAGACATCGCCCGCCTCGTTAAACGCCGCCCAAGTGTCGGCATCCATCGTTTCCGACCAGAGATAGCTGTAATAGCCAGCCGAATAGCCGTCGCCCGAAAAGAGATGGTTGAACTGTGGCAGCCGGTGCCGCATCACCATTTCCTTCGGCATGCCGATTTCGGCGAGCGCCGATTTTTCAAATGCTTTCACATCGCTGATCGGTTCACTGCGGTTGTGCATCATCATGTCGAGGATCGAGCTCGACAGATATTCGACCGTGGCAAAGCCTTGCATGAAAGTGTCGCTCGCCTTGATCTTGTCGACCAGCGCTTGGGGGATCGGTTCGCCGGTCTCTGCATGTTTGGCGTAGGTGTTGAGCACATAAGGCGTCAGCAGCCAATTCTCGTTCACCTGGCTGGGAAATTCGACAAAATCGCGCGGCACATTGGCAAGCCCCGGCCACATGACGTCCGAATTCAGATAGTGGATCGCATGGCCGAATTCGTGGAACAGCGTCGAAGCGTCGTCGATGCTGATTAGCGTCGGCTTGCCATTTGCGCCGGGGACAAAATTGTTGTTGTTAGAGGCAAGCACGATGTTGTTCTTGCCACTCAACCGGTTCTGGTCGCGATAGGTTGTCATCCACGCGCCTGACCGTTTTCCGGAGCGCGCGAAGTTGTCGAGATAGAAAAGCCCGATGACCTTGCCGTTGCGCTTCACCTCAAAGGTGCGAACCTTGGGTTCGAACACCGGCACCACGCCGGTATTTTCGGTGAAGCTCATGCCATAAAGGCGGCCTGCGGCGTCGAACATCGCCGACACCATATTGTCCAATTGGAAATAGGGTTTCAGCTCATTCTGGTCGAGGTCGTATTTTGCCTTGCGGACTTTTTCGGCATAATAGCGATAGTCCCATGGCTCGATGGTGATGCCGGCATTGTCCTTGTCGGCCACCGCCTGCATGTCGGCGACTTCTTCCTTCACGCGGGCAACCGCAGCGGGCCAGACCTTCATCATTAGGTCCATCGCGCGCGCCGGTTCTTTCGCCATCGTGTCGGCCATGCGGTACCAGGCATGGTTTTCAAAACCGAGCAGCTTGGCGCGTTGCTGGCGCAGCTTCAGGATTTCGGCGATGGTCGCATTGGTGTCGTTGGCGTCACCATTGTCTCCGCGGCTGATGAAGGCGCGCCAGATTTTTTCACGCAGATCGCGACGCGGCGAATTTTCGAGGAAGGGCTGGATTGCCGAGCGGGTATTGGCCACAGCCCAGCCGGTCTTGCCCTTCGCCTCTGCCGCTGCCTTTAACGAGGCGACAAAGCTTTCGGGCAGCCCGGCAACATCGGCAGTGTCGGTGAGCAGGATGAAGGTCTCTTCATCGGCCAGCACCTTGTTCTGGAAATTGGAGAATTGCTTCGCCAGCTCGGTTTCCAGCGCGATCAATTCTGATTTTTGATCAGCCTTCAACAGCGCGCCATTGCGCACAAGCGCGTCATAGGTGCGTTCAAGCAAGCGCAACTGTGCGGTGTCCAGACCCAGTTCGTCGCGCATGTCGTGCAGATATTTGACCCGTTGAAACCAACGCGAATCGAGCTGCAATTCGTTGAAGAAGGCACTGAGCTTAGGTTCCCACTCAGCCTGAATCGCGCGGATTTCCGGATTGGACAGGTTGGAGCTGTGCACGCCCCAGATCGCGAACAGCCGATTGATCGACTCCCCGGAAAGCTCATTGGCCTTGATCGTGTTGTCAAAGGTGATCGCCGCCCTGTTGTTCAGAATCGCCTCGAATTCGGCCTTGGACTGTTTCATCGCGGCTTCGAATGCGGCCGGAAAATCAGCGGGCTTTACCTTGTCCCAAGGCGGAACCCCATCATAAGGCCCTGTCCATTCTTGCAACATCAACGGCATTGCTTCGGCCTTGGCGGCAGGCTTGGCTTCAACCGCGACGGTCATAGCCACCCCCGCAAGCAACAGCGTGGACAATTTTCCGGCTTTCCATAATTTTTGCACCTCAGGTCTCCGATCAGGATTCGGGCGGACGCCCGGTTGCGCGACACTATGCGCGCAGGATGGGGTCAGCTTACAATGCGCATTGCGGCGTGGCAATTCTCTGGAAGCAGACAGGAAAATAATCCAATATGAACCGATTGCGAGAAGCAGCATGGGGAACGGGTGCGAATGCCCAATGATGTCGACTATGAAACCCGAAGGCCGACTTGTCTGGTGCTGACAGTGCCCGAAAACACCGATTTGGCCCTGTTCGCACTTGTAAAGCAATGCGGATGCACCCTTGTCGCGGAGATCAGCATAGATGCTGCGCTGGAATCCGCTGAGATCGGGGCATTTCCTGCTGCCGATTATTTGCTCGCGCCGATTCCCTCCGTTTCAGAGCGGACTGCAGATGTTTTGTCCAAAATTGCGGCATATTTGAACGAATATGGAACAGAGGCCCTGATCTGGGCCGAGGGGGACCAGCTCGATGCCGCATTCGCCATCCTTCCACCTGGGCGCTGCCATTTCTTCACCGGCCGCGACGATTTTGCCGTTGCACAGGTGCTGAGCGGCATGCTCAAGCCAGCCGCAATCAATGCAGTCGGCGAAACCGACAAGGCAACCGACTATGGCGCATTGTCTCGAATCAGCGACGAACTGGCAGGCTTTGCCCGGACCTTGGCACGGATCGCCGATCAGGATGAGGCCGTTGCCGAGCAATTGCACGACATGCCAGTATCATTCCGCCCTGCCCCAGCGGATTTTTTCGCACCCATCGGCTTTGCCGCCAGCGAAAAACCGGCGACTCAGGCGGTGGATGCGGCCTATGTCCGCGCACTGATCAAGGCGCGGCGGCGGCGCGATTCCTATTTTTCCGCGCAACTGTTCGCCGATCCGGGCTGGGACATTTTGCTCGATCTGTTCGCCGCGAAGCTCGAAGCGAAAAAGGTCTCGGTATCAAGCCTGTGCATCGCCGCCGCCGTCCCGGCGACCACGGCATTGCGCTGGATCACCGCGATGACCGAGGACGGCCTGCTGGTGCGGGAGCAAGACCCGAACGACGCACGGCGGGTGTTTATTGGCTTGTCCGACGACAGCGAAGCCAGCCTGACTGCCTATTTCATTGACCAGCAAGCAGGCGGATCGATGCCGATATGACTTGCGTCGCGACGCTTGCTTTGGCAAAGGCGCTCGCACGAGGATATTTTCGTCGTTGTGCGGGCGCTTAGCTCAGTTGGTAGAGCATCTCGTTTACACCGAGAGGGTCAGCGGTTCGAGCCCGTTAGCGCCCACCATCGCACGAAAATGCTTTCGCCGTTCATCGGTGTGAAAGCTTTTGGAGAGCAGGATAGGACTATGCGATTGGCAAGACCCCTGACGATCTTTACCGCAATGGCGCTGCTAGCCATGCCGCATGCGGTGCTCGCGCAGTCGAAAGAGTCCCGCAAAAAGCCCGATTCTACCGAAGGCTATGCGCAAAACTGCAAGCCGGTGGTGCAATCGATGACTGAATCGGCCACTGCCCGCAAACGCGACTGCCCGCCCCCGCGCCGCATTTTGATGTGATTTTGGGTTAGCTGGCCTCAGCCAGCAACTTGGACACTTCGGCATCGTCCCATTCGAGCCCGCCGATTACGCGCCACACTTCCTTACCGTCTGCATCATAAAGAATCGTCACCGGCAGCGCCGGATTGCCGCCAATCGCGCCGAGCAATGCATTGTCGCGGTCAGTAAAGGGTTCCAGATTGCCAATCTGCGCTGCGGTGAAAAAGGCATTCACCGGTTTGCGGCCTTGCAGATCCTGCGACACGGCAATCACCGAAACCCGCCCTTCTTCCAGCTGAGCAAGCGCATCGAGCGTCGGCATTTCCGCCTTGCACGGCGCGCACCATGTCGCCCACAAATTGACCAGCAGCGGCCGCCCTGCATAGTCCGACAGCGACACATCGCGACCATCGGCACCGGTAAACGCTGCCGCGGGAGCGCGGCGGCCGCGATAGGCATAGGTCAATGTCGCCCTCAGCCCATTGGCGCTTTCCAGACCCATCGACCCACCCTTTTGGGGTTGCGCTTGCGGTGTCGCGGCGATTTCGGGCGTGCGGGGTTGCTCCTTTGGCGCACTTTCCCTATCGCAACCGCCCGACAGCGATAGTGTCAGGCAAAGAAGGGACGCGGTTATTAGCGGGCGCAAATCAGACTCCAGCAGCATTTGGGGTGGCCGCTTTGGTGCAGGCCCCGATGCAATCATGCGCGAGATAAACGCGTCGATCCCCGTCGACAAGCGTCTTTGGCGACAGGATCTGGCGGGAAGCCGCGCGCACGCCCGGATGCTCGCCGATTGCGGGATTATTTCTGCGCCGGATGCCGAGGCGATTCTCAGTGGTCTGGACCAGATCGAAGCCGAATATGAAGCGGGCGGCGTTCCCGAGCATATCGAGCTTGAAGACATCCACATGCAGGTCGAAACCCGGCTGAAAGAGCTGATCGGCGAACCTGCCGGGCGGCTGCACACCGCGCGGTCGCGCAACGACCAGGTCGCGACTGATTTTCGCCTGTGGGTGCGTGACGCCTGTACCGCCGCCGACACTGCGCTCAAAGGGTTGCAGGCGGCACTGGTCGCCCGCGCCGAGGAACATGCCGACAGCGTGATGCCCGGCTTCACCCATTTGCAGGTCGCCCAGCCGGTGACCTTCGGCCACCATCTGCTCGCTTATTATGAAATGGCGAAACGCGACCGCAGCCGTTTTGCCGACTGCGCACGGCGGTTGAACCAGTCGCCATTGGGATCGGCAGCATTGGCCGGAACCTCATTCCCCATCGACCGTGCGGCAACCGCCAAGGCATTGGGCTTTGACGCACCGACCGCGAACAGCATGGACGGGGTGTCCGACCGCGATTTTGCTGTCGAATTTCTCGGCTGCGTGGCGCAGGCGGCAATCCACCTGTCACGGCTGGCGGAGGAAATGATCCTCTGGTCGTCGCAACCCTTTGGCTTTGTCAAACTGCCAGACGCCTGGTCCACCGGCAGCTCGATCATGCCGGAAAAGCGCAATCCCGATGCCGCCGAACTGGTGCGCGGCCATACCGGGCGGATCATCGGGGCCTTCACCGGGCTGATGATCACGATGAAGGGGCTGCCACTGACCTATTCCAAGGATATGCAGGACGATAAGGCCCCGTTGTTCGAGGCATGGGACCTGCTGGACCTTTCACTCGCGGCGATGACCGGCATGGTCTCGACCGTCACTTTCCTGCCCCAACGGATGCGCGCCGTTGCCGGTACCGGATTTTCGACTGCAACCGATTTGGCCGACTGGCTGGTGCGCGATCATGGCCTGCCCTTTCGCGAGGCGCACCATATCACCGGCGCGGTGGTCAAGCTGTGTGAAGAACGCGGCATCGCGCTGGAGGCGCTGACCCCCGAGGATCTGGCGAGCATCGATTCACGGTTGAAAGACTGCACCCTGCCCGACCTGTCGGTTGATGGATCGGTCAACAGCCGCACCAGCGCTGGTGGAACCGCTCCGCTTCGGGTAGGGGAAGCCGTGGCACTGGCGAAACAGGAGCTTTCGACATGAAGGCAGGACATGGCATTATCGCGCTCTTTGCGCTGACCGCACTTGCCGGTTGCGGCAAGGTCGGCCCGCTTGAGCCCAAGACCGGAAGCAGCGGTCCCGCAAAAGCCTATGGCCAGACCGAAACTCCGGGTGCCGAAGCGCTGATGGAGCCATCGGTCCAAGCGCGACCCGGACGCAGCGATGAATTGATGCGCCGATCCGAAAGGCGCAACGAAGATCCGTTCGACCTGCCCCCCGGCAGCGATCCGAGCGATACGGCGGAAGCCGACCCAGAACCCGCCCCTCCCAAAGACCGAAACTGATTTCATGGACCATTTTCAGATTATCAATGGCGTGCTTCACGTCGAGGACGTTCCCTTGCCGCGTATTGCCGACGAAGTCGGCACGCCCGTCTATGTCTATTCGCAAGCGACCCTCGTCCGCCACGCACAGGTGTTCCGCGACGCGCTTTTGAATGCCGGCGTGGACAATCCGCACATCGCCTTTGCCATCAAGGCCAACCCCAATCTGGGCGTGCTGCGCGTGCTGGCGAAGGAAGGCTATGGCGCCGATGTCGTTTCGGGTGGAGAGCTGACCCGGGCGATGGCGGCAGGGATTGCGCCGGAAGACATCGTCTTTTCGGGAGTCGGCAAGACCGCCGAAGAAATGGTCCAGGGGCTGAAAAGCGGGATCGGCCAGTTCAACATCGAATCCGAAGAGGAAGGCCGCGAGTTGGCGGCGTTTGCAGAGACCATGGGGCTGCGCGCGACAGCGGCGTTGCGGGTCAATCCCGATGTCGATGCCAAGACCCATGGCAAGATTTCGACCGGCAAGGCCGAGAACAAGTTCGGCGTCGCCTATGATCGCGCGGCGGGAATCTATGGCCGATTGGCGCATCTGCCGGGGCTGGAAATGCGCGGGCTGGCGATCCACATCGGCAGCCAGATGTCGAGCCTTGAGCCGCTGGAAGCCGCCATCGGCAAACTCGGCGCGCTGATCCGAGACGTGCGCGCCAGCGGTAACAATGTAACCCATGCCGACCTGGGCGGTGGCCTTGGCGTTCCCTATCAGCGGGATGCTGTACTGCCGCCACCAGACGATTATGGCGCAATGGTTGCGCGCGCGACCAAGGGCTGGGACGTGCGGTTGATGTTTGAACCGGGCCGGGTGATCTGCGGCAATGCGGGCGTGCTTTTGACGCGGGTGATCCGCGTGAAAGCAAGTGCCAGCAACACTCCGTTTGTCATTGTAGATGCCGCGATGAACGACCTCGCCCGCCCTGCGCTCTACGATGCATGGCACGATTTCGATGCCGTCGCACCCACCGGCCAGACCGGCGCGGCGCATATTGTCGGCCCGGTTTGCGAAACCGGCGATACCTTCGCTATGGGGCGCGAGATTGACACCGTTGCCGCGAACGACCTTGCTGTGTTCCGCACCGCAGGCGCCTATGGCGCGACGATGGCGAGCACTTACAACAGCCGTGGTCTTGTCCCCGAGGTGCTGGTGTCGGGCGACCGCTTTGCCGTGGTGGCTGAACGGATCATGCCGGCGACGATCCTTGATGCCGAGCATGTACCCGACTGGCTCGACTAGACCATGCAGCAACTGCCGCTGTTCGTGAACGTCGATGGCCGCAAGGTCATTGTTGCAGGCGACGGAGCGGCAGCCGACGCCAAGCGCAGACTGGTTAAACGCGCGGGCGGGGTCTGTGTCGATGAGGATGATGTCGACGCCCGCATTGCCTTTGTTGCTGTCGACAATCCGGGCGAAGCCGAAGCATTGGCGGACCAATTGCGTGCGCGCGGACTGTTGGTCAATGTCGTTGACCGGCCTGAGCTTTGCGACTTCACCACCCCTGCAATCGTCGACCGGTCGCCCGTGCTGATTGCAATCAGCACCGGTGGAGCATCCGCCGGAATGGCCAAAGCCTTGCGGCAAAGAATCGAAGCGATGTTGCCTGCAAGACTGGGCGCACTGGCGTCGGCTATGGCGTCGGCGCGCGAAGCAATCCGCACGCGCTGGCCCGACCCGACCGACCGCCGCGCCGCGATTGATTGTGCTTTTGAGGATGGCGGTGTGCTTGACCCGTTGGCCGATGGCGGAGCAGTCGATGACTGGCTGGCAGCGAATGAGGGGCCGACAGAGGCGGGCCTCATCACCATCGACTTGCTCTCAAACGATCCCGACGATCTGACTTTGAAGGCAGCGCGCTTGTTGGGTCGCGCCGACATTGTCTGGTTCGATACCGAGGTCGATCCAGCGATCCTCGACCGTGCGCGTGCCGATGCGGTGCGCCGGGCTGGCGCGCCTGAAGGCGATTGCCTTGCTGGGCTGAACGTCTATCTGCGGTTGGCTCCCGAGAAAGGTTGAATGCGATGCAATTGCCGTCCCCCCAAACGCCTTTGCTGTTCTATGGATGCGGCAATATGGGGCGCGCCTTGCTCGACGGTTGGCTGCGCGGTGGACTAGCGCCCGAATGTTTTGCGGTGATCGATCCCTTTGCCAGCGATCTGCCTACGGGCGTCGCGCATTACACCGATGCCCAGGAAGCAGGCGCGCGCTATCACATCGCGGTCCTGGCAATCAAACCGCAGGCCTTTGGCGAATTGGCGACATCGGTGGAATCGGTGCTGACGGGAGATGCAACTGTGTTTTCGGTGCTGGCCGGAACCCGCATTGCCACGCTGCAAAGGGCCTTGCCCAGGCGGATGATCTTGCGGTTGATGCCCAATCTGGCGGCGGCGCTTGGCAAATCGCCCTTGGGACTGTTCGCCGACACCGTCAGTGCAGATTCGCGCAGCCGGATCGAATCCTTGTTGGCACCTTTGGGCCAGAGCTGCTGGCTCGACGCCGAAGAGCAGATGGACGCCGTCACCGCGCTTGCCGGATCAGGGCCGGCCTTTGTCTATCGGTTCCTGTCGGCGCTGACCAAGGCAGGTGAAGACATTGGACTATCCGCCGAACAGGCGACGCAATTGTCGCTGGCGATGGTGTCGGGCGCGACGGCGCTTGCCGAAGGCAGTGAGGTTGACCCCGACGCTCTCGCTGCGCGCGTTACCAGCAAAGGCGGAACCACCGCTGCCGGATTGGCCATACTCGATCAGGATGATGCATTGCGCACATTGATCGCCAACACCCTGCGTGCGGCGCGCGATCGCGGCGTCGAACTCGCCGCCGAAAGCGAATGATACAAAAAATGCCGTCCCCGCACGGTAGCGGAAACGGCAATCTTGTTTGCGATTGTCTAACCGATCAACGGTAGAAGACGTGATTGTCGATCGAGCCGATGCGACGCAGTTTCCAGCCGGGGGAGACATAGCGTGCGTGGAAGAACAGCGCGCCTTCGACCGGGCTTTTCCAGCTGCCGTCTAGTGCAATCTTGCTGATCGCAACCGCGTTGCGCCAGTGGACTCCGCCGGTGTTGATCGCCGGCATGCGACCACCGCGTACGAAGGAGAATTGGCTTTTCTGGAAAACCACACCACAGATCGAGGTCGGGAAGCGGCCTGATTTGGTGCGGGCAAGAACAACGCGGGCAACGGCCAGCTGGCCGGCAAGCGATTCGCCCTTTGATTCGAAATAAACAGCCCCTGCAAGGCAGCGCTCTTCAGCGTTCAATTCGCTAGGCGCGCCGTGCAGACGGACCAGTTCAGCCAGGCTTGCGGCATTTTTGGGAGTGGCTTGCCCGTCATCGGCGTCTGCTGCAGCAGCAGGAGCGGCAGGCAATTTGGCCTGTGCTTCACCGGTACCGGGTGTGAAGAGGATTTTGGCCTTCACTGCTGCATCCTCACGCTCGGCGGCCTCGGCAACGAGGGCGGCGGGATCTACAGTGATGGTGTCTGAACCGAGCGAGGCACCGGCGTCGGCGCCAAAAGCAAAACCTGCGTCAGAAAAGCTCGCTGCTGACAGCAGGGTAATCGAAAGCGCCGCAACAGAGGCGGACTTGAAAAAAGGAAACATTATAATCGATCATTGTGCGGCCGGGGAGCCTAAGGCGCGACACAACAAAAACCCAGATGCGCCAAAATTTCCACGTCCGACTTGCGTGTTTGCACCGATCCACCCCTGAAACGGCATTGCAACCTTCGCTGTCTGCGCGCGTAATTATTGTGCAATGCAGCAAAGTCAAGCCGTCGAGGCCAAAAGTCCGCTCAACCGTTCATCAAATGCGACGTCCAGTTCAATAACCCAGATATCGGGGTCGCGCGCCGTGCGACGCTCCAGATATTCTGGTATTTGTTCTTCATTATCAATGGTTTGTGTCGATATTTCCTGCCACTCCAGACCTTTGTCGAGTGAGGGAAATCGTTCAAAAAGCCGCGGATTTGCGCCTTTTATCCGCCCGATCAGCAGCACCGCACCCGCATTTTCATCGCCCTTGCGCAGGATCGCCGCAAAGTCCCCCAACGCAAAAGTCTGGCGAACCAGTGCCGCCACCAGCATATGCGAAGCGAGGCGGGGTTCGGTCATGGGCTAGCGTTTTCGAGGACTGAGCGTCTCAATTTAAACTGTAGCCCTGAGCTTGTCGAAGGGCGCTTATCGGCTAGGCGTGCTTCGACAGGCTCAGCACTACGGTAATATTTCGAAACAAGTTGCCTAAGCGGCATCGCGTTCCTCGACCGGAGCGAGCAGGGCGTAAAGCGCGGCGCTGTCATTGGCTCCGCGCAATTGTGACCGGCTATTCTCGTCGCGGAACATGCGCGACACTTCGGCCAGTGCCTTTAAATGCGCGGCACCATCCTGCGGGGGCGAAAACAGCGCGAAGACCAGATCGACCGGCTCATCATCAACCGCATCATAGTCCACCGGCTTTGCCAGCCGCAGGAAAACACCCACTGGCGCGCTCAACCCTTCGACCTTGCAATGCGGGATCGCGGTGCCACCACCAAAGCCCGTCGGGCCAAGCCGCTCGCGCTCCTCCAACGCTTCGTGCGCTGCGGATGCAGAGATTCCATATTGTGCCGCCGCCAGCTCTGCGAGCAGCGAAATGAGGCCTTTTTGTCGTCGCAAACGGCATTTGCCGAAACTGCGCCATCAACAAGGCGAGTCGAAATATGATTCATGTTCTAACCATTGCCTTTGGCTTTTGGCCAAAAGGCAAACTCCAATCTTCTGAATAAAAGAAAAAGAATGACACCAATGGCCGAATTCAGGGTCAGGATTTTGGTTCAACCCACCCGATCGTGCCGTCTTCGCGGCGGTAAACCATATTATGGCGGCCAGTTCCACTGTTTTTGAACAACAATGCAGGTGTATTACGCAAATCCATCAGCATCACCGCATCTGATACGCTCGATTCAGGGATATCGACGCGCATTTCGGCAACGATTACCGGCGCGTCGGGCGGCGGCGCATCGGCTTCGACATCGCCCGCATCAAAAACCGTATAGGCTGCCTCTTCCTCACGCAGGGCGTGCGATGTCTGGCTGTGCCGGTCTTGCAGGCGGCGCATATAGCGACGCAGCTGCTTTTCGATCTTGTCGGCAGCAGAATCAAAGGCGATGTGCGCATCGGCGGCTTCTGCCCGGCCTTTGAGCACCAGCCCCTGCATCACATGTTTGACAATGTCGCAGCTGAACCGGTCATGCGGTGCGCGGTTGAAGGTTGCGCTGGCGGAAAGTGCTTTGGAAAAATATTTGTCGGCAATGGCAGTTAGCCGGGTTTCGACATGAGTTTGCAATGCTTCACCGGTTTCGATCTGGTGGCCGGAAACTCTAATGTCCATGGCATTGCTCCTTCTCTAATAATTGCCCCAAAACGGGACGTCACTCAAATTGCGTTGGCAGGCCTTTGGCAGAACTGCCTTCGTTCCACAGCGCATCCTTGATCGCTGCGATAAAATCACGGTGTCGTTCCAGCTCGCCGGCGCTGGCGGCATGCGGGCGCGGAGCACGAAACGGGCGATCCACCGGTAGAATGGAAATCGATCCGCCCGCCGCTGCCTCGATCTCGGCTGCGGTATCGCCAAGAACCAGCCCGATCTGCTTACCGCCGGTAAGCTCGATATAAAGCTGGGCAAGCAATTCGGCATCAAGCAACGCGCCATGTTTGGTGCGGTGGCTGCGGTCGATGCCATAACGGGTGCACAGCGCATCGAGCGACATTTTGGCGCCGGGATGTTTGTTGCGGGCAAGTGCTATGGTGTCGACCATTCGCCCCATATCGATAGGTTCGCGTCCGCAACGCTGCAATTCCATGTTGAGAAAGCCGAAGTCGAAACTGGCATTGTGCGCCACCAGCGGACTCGTACCCAGAAAGTCGAGCAGCTCGCCTGCCTTGGCGGCGAAAAAGGCTTTGTCCGACAGAAATGTGTCCGACAGGCCGTGCACAGCTTCAGCCGCAGAGGGCATGCCGCGTTCGGGATTGAAATAGCAGTGGAAGGTTGCGCCGGTCATCACCCGACCGACCATTTCAATACATCCGATTTCAACCATCCGGTCCCCATTGAGTGGATCGAATCCGGTGGTTTCGGTATCGAATATAATCTCGCGCATTCTGCAGAGTCATATCGGCGTGTCACGCCGATTACGCAAGGCCACTAGTGGCTTTGCTGCAAAATTTTTCACCAATACCCGCACCTGCGCCCGGGTCTCGGCCAGACTGGTTCCGGTGTCGATGACATGGTCGGCGCGCGCGCATTTTTCTGCGTCTGGTGTTTGCAGCGTCAGGATATGATCGAACTTTTCTGCCGTCATGCCTTCACGCGCGAGCGCGCGAGCGCGCTGAACCGGGGCGGGGCGGAGACCACGATGATTGTGTCTACGCCTTGATATCCGCCCTTTTCAAACAGCAAAGGGATATCGAACACCACCATCGGCGCGTCATCATGCTCCGCCAGGAATTGGCGCCGCGCCTCGGCCACCGCCGGATGGACAATCGCTTCCAATATTTTCAGCTGGTCGGGATTGCCAAACACTGCCGCGCCCAATTTCTGTCGCAGCACGCCTTCTGGACCAGTGGTTCCGGGAAAGGCCGTTTCGATGGCTGGAAGCAAGGCGCCTTTTGGTCCCTGCAAGCGGTACACCTCGGCATCGGCGTCGAACAACGGGATGCCCTCCTCAACAAGCATGGCAGCGACGGTCGATTTGCCCATCGCAATCGATCCGGTCAGGCCAATGATCAGCGGCCCGGTCTTCGACATTTTGGTCATTTGAGCAACAGGCTCCGCAGTTCATCCTCGCAATCGGCGGGCGGTGCGCTGCCGAAGAACAATTCAAAGGCAAAGGCTGCCTGCCCGATGAGCATGTCGAGCCCGTCAACGGTTGCCAGTTCGCGTTGTGCTGCAGCGCGCAGCAAAGCGGTTTCGAGCGGGGTGTAGACAATGTCATAGACAATCGCATCTTCGGGCAAGGGTGCCAGATCGATGTCGAGCGGTGGTTGCCCTGTCATACCGAGCGGGCTGGTGTTGACCAGCAAGTCGGCTGCCGGAATCCGCGCATCCATTGGCAGCACTTTTCCCTTCAGTCCGAAATGCGCGAGCAGCGCCGTCGCCTTTAACGGGCTGCGTGCCAGCAAAGTGATATGGCCTATGTCGGCTTGAGCCAGCGCAAAGAGGATCGCCCGCGCCGCGCCGCCCGCGCCAATCACCACCGCGCTGCGCCCCGCCCAGTCTTCCTCGGCAATTGGCGCAAAGAATCCGGCGGCATCGGTGTTGGTGCCGCACACCACGCCCTGTTCGTTGCGGAACACAGTGTTGATCGCGCCAATCGAATCGCGAACGCCGCCGGGATCGAGCACATGGTCAAGCGCCGCCACCTTGTGCGGAATGGTGATGTTGCACCCGCGCCAGTCGGGGTCATCGCGCCGCGCATCGAAATAGGCGCCCAGTCCTTCAGCCAGGACATGATTTGCGCGATACTCCGCGACTATCCCCAGCTTCTGCAGCCAGAAGCCATGAATAAGCGGCGATTTGCTGTGCTTGATCGGGTCGCCGATAACCTCGGCATAGGGGGTGTTGGCGGAAATGACTGTCATGACGCCATCAACTTCCGCTCGCGCAAAAATGCGAGTAAGGGCAGCAGCGGCAGCCCCATCACGTCGAAATAATCGCCTTCAACCTTGGTGAACAATTGCGCGCCTGCGCCTTCGATCTGATAGCACCCCACCGAATGGCGGATATCGTGCCAATGCGCCGCGACATAATCATCGATGAAAGCATCGCTGAGCGGTCGCATCGACAGCCGAACGATGCCGACATGGTTCCACACCGCAACGCCCGCCGCCGCGACCACCGCCGCGCTGAACAGCCGGTGTCCCTTGCCCGACAGCTGTCGCAATTGCGCTTTGGCATCGTCGGGGGTTTCGGGTTTGTCGAGCAACAAGCCGTCTTCGACCGCCAATGTCTGGTCTGCACCGATGACCAACGCTGTTGGCTGGGTCTCTGAAATGGCGAGCGCTTTGGCCTCGGCCAAAGCCTCGGCAAGGTCACGCGCGCCCATTCCGCCAGTCACCAGTCGTTGTTTTAGGTCCGCTTCATCAAGATCTGGCGCGACAGCATTAAAGCCAACGCCGGCACCGGTCAGCATCGATTTGCGTGCGGCACTGGTTGAGGCAAGGATCAATGGGGTCATAATGTTTGCCCTTTATCGCCACCCGCAGTGCGGCGCTCGTTGTACAAATTGATGATGGCAGCAGCACTTTCCTCGATGCTGCGCCGGGTGACGTCGATCACCGGCCAGCCATTGTCGGCATAGATGCGCCGGGCGTAGAGAATTTCGGCCTTCACCTTTTCCTCATCGACATAATCGGTATCGGGTGCCTGATTGAGCGAAAGCAGCCGGTTGCGCCGCACCTGAATCAGCCGGTCAGCGCTGGTCACCAGCCCGACCACCAGCGGATGCTTGAGCCGATACAGCGTCTCGGGCGGCGGCGATTCGGGAACCACCGGGATATTGGCGGTTTTGTAGCCGCGATTGGCGAGATAGATGCTTGTCGGCGTTTTCGAGGTGCGCGACACGCCAGCAAGCACAATGTCGGCTTCTTCCCACTCATGATGGTTGAGCCCGTCATCATGCGCGATGGTATATTGAATCGCATCGACCCGCGCAAAATAGGCGGCGTCCAAAGCATGTTGTCGCCCCGGTCGCGCCTTGGCCTGCTGCCCCAATATTCCCGACAAGGCGTCGGTCACCGCATCCAGCGCCGCAACCGCAGGCAATCCCAATGTCTTGCAGCGCTCTTCAAGTTTCTGACGGATCGACAGATTGACCAATGTGAACAGCACCAGACCCGGATGCGCGGCGATATCGACAAGGATGCGATCAAGATGCGCCTCTGAGCGCACCATCGGCCAGAAATGTTTGTGGGTTTCAACCTCATCAAATTGCGCGAGCGCAGCTTTGGCAATATTCTCCAGCGTCTCGCCGGTGGAATCGGACAGCAGATGAAGATGGATTCGGTTTTGCAAAATGACGGTCCCTGTGCCGAGCGCCCCATAGTGACAGCATTGTGGGGAGGCTGGGGATAAATCAAGGGATGAAAAGCAATGCGGTATTTATCCCAAATCCGTCAGCGAACAGTCTCCGATTCGGGCACAAGCCATCCACAGCCGGACAAAGCCTTCCACAGGCTGTGAATAATGGGGACAGAAAACCCGAATCGCGGGAGTCTTGCAACGCGGTCAGAGTCAATCTGTTGGCAAATATGGCATGAGCGCCTAAGGGCGGCACTTGCCCACAGCACATCATCTTTCATCATCCTTAAAATCTATTAATTGATTATTGGACTCCTCCATGGCGAACCCTGTGCCCACCAAAAAACTGCTCGCTGTCCTGAAAGGACAAAGGCTCGACGTGCCTCCGATGTGGCTGATGCGGCAGGCGGGGCGCTATCTGCCCGAATATCGCGAATTGCGCGCGCAAAAGGGCGGTTTCCTTGAGCTTTGCTATGACAGCGACACCGCGGCTGAAGTAACACTCCAGCCGATCCGCCGTTTCGGCTTTGACGGCGCGATATTGTTTTCCGACATACTCGTCATCCCGCACGCCATGGGACAGGATTTGTGGTTTGAAACAGGCGAAGGCCCGCGACTGGCACCGCCGCTGGTCGATCACGACTGGCAAAAGCTGACTCCTGCACCAGAGCGGCTGGAGCCGGTCTACGACACCGTGCGCAAGGTCGCGGGCGCCCTACCCGCCGAAACCACCTTCCTGGGCTTTGCAGGCAGCCCCTGGACCGTTGCGACCTATATGGTGGCGGGGCAGGGCAGCAAGGATCACGCGACCGCACGGGCAATGGCCTATGCCGACCCCCAAAAATTCGGCGAGCTGATTGACGCCATAACCGCAACCACCATTGATTATCTGTCAAAGCAGATCGAGGCCGGGGTTGATGCGGTGCAATTGTTCGATAGCTGGGCAGGTTCGCTGTCGCCGGCACAGTTTGAACGCTGGGTGATTGCGCCCAATGCGGCGATTGTCGCCGGGATCAAGGCGCGGCACCCCGACACACCAGTGATCGGTTTTCCAAAAGGAGCCGGTGGCAAACTGGCCGCCTATGCGCGCGAAGTTGGGGCCGACGCGGTAGGGGTTGATGAGACGGTCGATCCGGTCTGGGCCGCGTCTGCCTTGCCCCAAGGACTGCCGGTGCAGGGCAATCTCGATCCGCTGGCCTTAGTCGCGGGTGGCGAAGCGCTTCAGTCCGCTGTCGCACGCATCCTCTCGGCATTTGCCGACCGCCCTCATATTTTCAACCTCGGCCACGGCATTGTTCCGCACACCCCCATTGCACATGTCGAAAAGCTGATTAGCTTGGTGCGCGGCAATTAAAGGATACTATCGGAATTCCATATCACCGTAGGGCTGAGCTTGTCGAAGCCCGCTTCACGGTCAAAAACGTCAGTTGAAACTTGAAGGCGCCCTTCGACAGGCTCAGGGCTACGGTGTAGGAACAAGTGGCGGAACATCAATGACAGAAACCATCGCTATGCTCTATTTCTGGCTGAAATCGGCCCATATCATTTTCGTGATCTTCTGGATGGCGGGGCTGTTCATGCTGCCGCGCTTCTTTGTTTATCATCAGGAAAGTCCGGCAGGCAGTGAAGAGGAAGCGCGTTGGGTGGATCGTGAGCGCCGCCTGATCAAGATCATCCTGAATCCATCGATGGTGATTGTCTGGATCGTCGGGCTGCTGCTGGCCTGGCATATTTCCGCGCTCAGTGAAGGCTGGTTCCATGTGAAGCTGCTCGCGGTGCTGGGGCTGTCAGCCTATCATGGCTGGATGATCGGCTATGCCAAAAAACTCGCCACCGGCGCGCGCCCGCTGGAAGGCAAGAAATTGCGGCTGCTGAATGAAGTGCCGGGAATTGCGGCAGCGGTGATCGTGATATTGGTGGTGGCAAAGCCGTTTTGACGGCTGTGAGTGGGAGCTATTTTGTGGGTGAAAGCCTATCCGAAGATATTAAGTCGGTGCTACGCAATATCGGTACGGAGCTGACGCAGGGACGGGATGTAGGTGCTAGTCTGCTAAACTTGCGTCCCATGCTTCATGAATTGGCGCCAAAATCGATTGCATCCTGTTCATATCAAATTGCTCATGCTGCAACACTATACCGACGACATGAAAAACCTACTTGGCTTGAACGAAATTTCAAAAAATGGTTGTCAGTAACAGAGCAACTCATAAAATATCCACAGCTCGCTGAGGTTTTGATATTCCATTTTGACGGGTACATTCGTGAAAAAGCGTTGCAACGACTTGTTGGTGCATTGCCGAGTGCGTTCATATGTGCAGCAATTGTATGGCGGGCGAATGATTGGGTACCTCAAGTCCGTGCAGCAGCAGAAGCTTGTGCCGCTCGTACATTCCCGAAAACGGATGGAAAAATTCTTGCCAATGCAATGGGAGGTATATTAACCGATCAAGAAAGTTGGGGGCGTTGGAACACGATGCCTCTACCATTTCAGGAAGTGTTGAAACGCCCTGATGTTATAAAGGCCATTTGCGATCAAATAATTAGCACCGCTACGAGTGCCAACAGTGCGGTGTTTCGATATGCTTTGAAGATAGGGCTATTTGATCAACAACTGCCTTTAATTTTCAAATCCGCAAAGCAGCCGTCGCTAAGGGCGCTTTCATTTAATGCATTATTCGATGGTGAAATCCGCTGGCCAGAAGGGCGCCGAACCTATTGGGTCGACAAACCATTGGGTATAAGCCGGACGATATCCGAAATGAAAACACGCCCACTATTTCTTGATATCAATAAGGACCATTTGTTGCTTTCTGCGCTTAATGATAAATCGCCCGTTATGAGACGTGCAGCGATGGCCGCGCTTATCCGACATCAAATTATTTCATCACGGGCACAGGAATTTGCCCAGAGTATGCTTTCTGACAGATCAAAGGCTGTTCGGGAACGAGCACAATTTATACTTTCTCGTTGTGCGCAAATTGGATAGATTGTCCCACACCATAAAAAATATGCGTAACTTATCAAATTCTTATAAGAAATCCGAAAAACAACTTTCCTACACATAACCATATAGGTTAGCCGATTCGGTGTCAGACAGGCCTGCGGTCATGAACGTGGGGCTGGATGATGGGAGGCCGGGGAGACATCCCGGCAACGGTCGGTGCGGGGGGCGTGTTTTCACGCAACCAATGGGGTCTGTTCGATCAAACCCAGACCAGCGCACACCGGTTTCCGAAACGGCGAAGGCTTTTGGCTTCGTCTTGCATCTGCAAGGATGCGGCAGGCAGCGGGTGGGTGGAGCCTCTTTCCCGCAAAGCTCTGGTTGGCGGAACATTGACAAGGGGCGGTGACGGGAAAGAAAGCCCCTGCAGGCCTCGTCACCACAATCCAGCACAGCAGGGCCGGAAGCCGCCCAGCGCTTCCGCACCGACCGTCCCTCTTTTTGACCCACCAAGGGATGAGTGCGCCCGAAATCCGGGGTTCATTGACTACTAGGAATTGACTAATGTCCCAATCGAGCCTATTTCCTCCTCCAAGCCCGTCCTGGGCAAACGGCGCATTATTGCTTTCCACCACGCGTAAAACACAAATACGCGAGCCAAAATCAACGAAGCGCTACCCAAATTTTCCAATTCAAGCTGGTCGCTCTTTACGCCAGCAATCTATCTACAGCGGAAACCGCACATGCATTTAAAAGAACTGAAATCCAAAAAACCCGCCGAACTGGTTTCGATGGCCGAAGAGCTCGAGATCGAAGGCGCATCAACGCTGCGCAAGCAGGATCTGATGTTTGCGATCCTCAAAGAAATGGCCGAGGATGGCGAGCAGATCGTCGGCGAAGGCACAATCGAAGTGCTGCCCGACAGCTTCGGCTTTTTGCGCAGCCCCGAATCCAACTATCTCGCCGGCCCCGACGATATTTACGTCTCGCCCAATATGGTGCGCCAATATGGGCTGCGTACCGGTGACACCGTCGAGGGCGAAATTCGCGAGCCGCGCGACGGCGAACGTTATTTTGCGCTGACCAAAGTGCTGAAGGTCAATTTTGATGATCCTGACGCTGTGCGTCACCGCGTCAATTTCGATAACCTGACCCCGCTTTATCCCGACAGCAAGCTGACGCTCGACAGCCTTGATCCGACGATCAAGGACAAGTCGGCGCGCGTGATCGATATTGTTTCGCCGCAGGGCAAGGGCCAGCGCGCGCTGATCGTCGCGCCGCCGCGCACCGGTAAAACCGTGCTGTTGCAGAATATTGCCAAGGCCATCACCGACAACCATCCCGAAGTGTTCCTGATCGTGTTGCTGATCGACGAACGGCCGGAAGAAGTCACCGACATGCAGCGTTCGGTGAAGGGTGAGGTTGTCTCCTCAACCTTTGACGAGCCCGCCACCCGCCACGTCCAGGTTGCCGAAATGGTGATCGAAAAGGCGAAGCGTCTGGTTGAGCACAAGCATGATGTCGTCATCCTGCTCGACTCGATCACGCGTCTCGGCCGCGCCTACAACACCGTTGTTCCCTCGTCGGGCAAGGTGCTGACCGGCGGTGTCGATGCCAACGCCTTGCAGCGCCCCAAGCGCTTCTTCGGTGCTGCGCGCAATATCGAGGAAGGCGGTTCGCTGTCGATCATTGCCACCGCCCTGATCGATACCGGTAGCCGCATGGACGAAGTCATCTTTGAAGAATTCAAGGGCACCGGTAACTCGGAAATCGTCCTCGACCGCAAGGTCGCCGACAAGCGTATCTTCCCGGCATTGGACGTCGGCAAGTCCGGCACTCGCAAGGAAGAATTGCTGGTCGAGAAAGACAAGCTCACCAAAATGTGGGTGCTGCGTCGCATATTGATGCAGATGGGCACGGTCGACGCGATGGAGTTCCTGCTCGACAAGATGAAGGATTCGAAGACCAACGAGGATTTCTTCGATTCGATGAATCAGTAGAGACTTTCAGCCGATGCTGACGATTCTGCCACCGATTGCATATGCCCTTTGCGTAATGTTCATTTTGTGGGCGGCTGTGACAAAAGACGTCAATCGACTTAGCTGGATTGTGCCCTCAATCTTGGGCATCGCCTTTTTCGGAGTGACAATGCAGGTTTTGCTCGCCGAAGGGCTGATGCAATTCTGGTTCAATCATGTCGCCAATCTCGCCGGCAATCAGGTCTGGTTTGATCTGCTTATTGCGGTGAGCATATCCTTCTACCTCATTGTTCCGCGTGCGCGTGCTGTTGGGATGAAGCCATTGCCCTGGGGAATCGCCGTGTTTGCTACCGCTAGCGTTGCGCTGCTGCCGATGGTGGCACGTTTGCTCTGGCTTGAAAAACGTCGTTGACGACAAATGACGGCCGAAACCATTCTTGTCGTCGGCTGCACCGGGGCAGGCAAAACGACCTATGCGCGCAAGCTGGCCGATGAGCTGGGTGCGCTGCGTTTTTCCATCGATGAATGGATGATGCCGCTCTTCGGCCCTGATCAGCCCACACCGATCCGCTTTGACTGGATGATGGAGCGGGTCAATCGCTGTGAGGCGATGATCTTCTCGCTGGTCCAGCAGGCGGCGGCGCGCGGGGTTCCTGCGGTGCTCGATCTGGGCTTCACGAAATACGAGCATCGCGAAAAGTTCCGCTCCCTCTGTGCTGATGCCGGGCTGAGCGTCGCGGTGCATTTTGTCGATGTGTCGCGAGAGGTCCGCTGGCAACGCGTTCAGGGCCGCAATGCTGAACAGGGCGAGACCTATGCGATGCAGGTTGATCGTTCGATGTTTGATTTTATGGAAAGTATGTGGGAACCGCCAAAGGCAGACGAATGGGAAATGGGCGGCGGTTGCCGTATAACCCCATAAAGTGCTGCCCCATAAGGTTCCTTGACGACGAATAGGGATATGATGTTAGATCTGCTTATACTTGCCAGCCATGCCGCAACGGCGGCGCCTTCTTTGGGTGGACCCGCCGAAATCTGGGCGGCAATCGTCAAGGATTTCTCCAACATCACCTCGCCGTCGGCTTTCTCTGCCTTTGTCCAGGTTCTGATGATCGACATCGTGCTTGCTGGCGACAATGCGATTGTCGTTGGCGCACTCGCGGCAGGACTGCCCGCTGATCAGCGCAAGAAGGTGATCGCCATCGGTGTGATTGCGGCACTGGTTTTGCGCGTGGTCTTTGCGCTGATGGTCTCTTGGCTGCTTGGAATTGTCGGGTTGGTGCTTGCGGGCGGCATCCTGTTGTTGTGGGTTGGCTGGCGGATGTACCGCGACATCGGTGCTGATCATGGCAGCGATTCACCAGGGTCTCCTGAAATTACGGGTGACGAGGATTCGGGGATCAAACCGGCGAAAAGCTTTGCGGCGGCAGCATGGGCGGTGGCGCTCGCTGATGTGTCGATGAGCCTCGACAATGTGCTCGCGGTTGCGGGTGCTGCGCGCGAACATCCCGGCATATTGATCGTTGGCCTGATCGTTGCGGTCGCGCTGATGGGAATTGCGGCCAATATCATCGCCAAATATATCGAACGCTTCCGCTGGATCGCGTGGATCGGTCTTGCCGTGATCATCTATGTCGCGCTGAAGATGATCTGGGAAGGCTGGCACGAGGTTAGCCCGCTTGTCTTGCCACTGGTTGGCGGCTGATGGACACGATTTGGCGCACACAGCCGGTGCTGGAGGGCGAGCATGTCCTCCTGCGCCCGATGGTGCGCTCAGATGGCCCTGCCATAGTCGAGGCGGCGAGCGATGGCCGGTTGTGGGAATTGTTCTACACTGCGGTTCCCGGCCCTAACAGTATCGAGGCCTATCTCGACAGCGCGGAAGCCGAAACCGCTTATGGACGTGCAATGCCCTTTGTTGTGATCGACAAGGCCTCGGGGCGGTTGGTCGGGGCAACGCGCTATATGCGGATGAAGCGAGAGGCAAAGCGGCTCGAAATTGGCACCACTTTCTACGCCAAATCGGCTCAGCGCACCCCGGTCAACAGCGAAGCCAAACTGCTTCTGCTGACCCACGCTTTTGAAGTCATGGGCTGTCGGTGTGTCCAGTTCCGCACTGACCATTTCAACCAACCCTCACAGCGCGCGATCGAACGGCTGGGCGCCAAACGCGACGGACTGCTCCGCAACCATAGCATCATGGATGGCCGGGTGCGTGATACTGTCGTCTATTCGATCATCGAAAATGAATGGGAAGGTGTGAAGCGTAATCTGTTGTTCAGGTTGAATCGCCCACTATCACTCTGAAATACAGTGCGATTTCCGCACTGATTGGGACATGGGGCTTTTCATGAATATTTTTCGTTCCGCATTGCTTGCGCTTGCGGCGGTTTCGGCACTTTCACCAGCGGCCTTTGCCCACGAAGATCATGACAAGCCTGAATTCAGCTATACCTTCCCCGACAGCGTAAAGGCGCACCCCGCGCTCGCTGCCCAACTCGAAAAGCGCAAGGCAGAGATCAAAACCGAATTTGACAAGGACCTTGCCGACGCGTCCGAGGATTCGAAGCTCAACAATTATCAATATCAGACCGACTGGAAGGTTGATTCGGAAACCCCGGATTTCCTGGTGCTGTTGTCGAGCAACTACACCTATTCAGGCGGCGCGCACGGGATGTTCTGGAGCAGTGCAATCCTGTGGGACAAGAAGCAGGGCAAGGAAGTCAAATTCCTCGACCTTTTCGCCGATCCGGAAAAAGCCAAGGCCGAGATCATGCTCGGTTATTGCGCGATGCTTGATGCCGAACGGCTAGTGCTGCGCGGCGAACCCACGCCCAAGGATGATATATTCGGCGAATGTGTTGATCCGTTTGAATTCGGGATCGTCTATCCGGTCAAACTCAACGATAGCAGCTATCTGCGCATCGCCTTCACCCTGCCGCCTTATTCCGCAGGTCCCTATGTCGAAGGCGAATATGAATTCGACACCGCCGCCCCCGACCGGATCACATCGCTGCTGAAGCCCGAATATAAGGCGCTATTCCAGACCTATATGTAGGGAACCGCATTGGGCTATTCAGTCAGCCCAGCCACTTCTTGAAGAACGCCACGGTCCGCCCGTCGGCCAGCTGCGCCCCTGCCTCATTGCGGCGGTTGCCCATTTCGGCGGCAAAGCCGTGGTCGAGCCCTTCATAGTCGTGCAAGACGACTTTTGGATGATCGTCCAATCCGGCATGCATTGCGGTCTGGGCTTCCGGGCCGACAAAGCCGTCGGCGGTGGGGATATGCAGCATCAAAGGGTTTGAAATTGCATGACTTTCGTTCAGCATCTGATCAATCATGACGCCATAATAGCCGACTGAAGCCGAGATATCGGTGCGCGCGGCGGCCATATAGGCGAGCCGTCCTCCCAGACAATAACCGACGCAGCCGACTTTCTCTATCAGCGCCGCACCCAATTCACCCCGGCGGATGGCGTGGATTGTCGCCTCGATATCCTGCACTCCATCATTGGGGTCATATTGCTGGAAATAGCCAAAAGCTTCCTGCAGCTGCGCCTCGATATCGGGGTCCAGCTCAACATTGGGGGTAAAGCGCCAGAACAGGTCGATGGCGACCGCCAGATAGCCGGCATCGGCCCAGGTCTCGCATTTCTGCCTGATGCCTGGATTGACCCCGAAAATTTCGGGGATGACGATGATCGCCGCCTTTGCGGTTCCATCGGGTTGCGCGACATAGGCGCTGAACTGGCCTGATCCGTCGAGCGCGGTGATCGATGTGCTCGTGCCCATGAGACTCTCCTCACTATATGGGTCGCCGCGCGCAGGCGGCGATTGCCCCTTTGGCTTATGCCACTATAGTGCAGTTCGCAATCCGGGAAGGAGGGAGCAGTCCCATGAAATTCAATATAGAAGTCGACACCACCCCCGAAGAAGTCCGTCGTCTGGTCGGCCTGCCTGATCTCAGCGACGTTCATGACATCTATCTCAGCAAGCTGAAGGATGTCGCCGACAAGGGGATTACTCCCGACATGGTGCAGGGGATGATCCGCAACTGGGTGCCGATGGGTGACCAGAGCATGGATTTCATCAAATCGCTGATGGGCGGGCTTGCCGGTGGCGCAATGGGCGGCAAGGACAAGAAGTAGAATCACCTGATGGACAGCGTCGACACAATCTTCGCGCTGTCCAGCGGCGCGCCGCCTGCGGCGATTGCCGTGGTTCGGATTAGCGGAACTCAAGCGTTTGAGGCTGTTCGGGCATTAGCGGGCAAAGTGCCGGCTGCGCGCAAGGCATCGCTCAGGACTTTGCGCGACGCAGACGGTTCAACACTCGACGAAGCGCTGGTGCTGACTTTCCCTGGCCCCGCCACCGCAACCGGCGAAGATTTAGCAGAGTTGCACCTGCACGGCGGCCGTGCAGTGGTGCGCGGGGTGGAGGCGGCGTTGGCGGCGATGCCGGGCTTGCGCAAGGCCGAGCCTGGCGAGTTCACTCGCCGCGCTTTCCAACACGGACGTATCGACCTGAACGAAGCCGAAGGGCTGGCCGATCTGCTTTCTGCCGAAACCGAATGGCAGCGCCGCTCGGCGCTGGCAATGGCGGGTGGAGGATTTAGTCGACAGATTGAAGACTGGCGCATGGCGATATTGGTGCTATCGGCGCAGGTTGAGGCTGTACTCGACTTTTCTGACGAAGGCGATGTTTCTGAAACGGAAAATACAAATATATCAAAAAGATGTTTAGAATTGCATGACGTCATGACGCGACAGCTTTCCGCGCCATCAGCAGAAAAATTGCGCGATGGGTTACGTGTGGTGCTGGCGGGCCCACCCAATAGCGGCAAGTCGACATTGCTCAACGCGCTGGTTTCGCGCGAAGCGGCGATAGTCTCCGACATTGCCGGGACCACGCGCGATTTGATCGAGGTTCCGGTGTCGTTTTCGGGAATGCCTTTCCTGCTGACCGATACCGCCGGTCTCCGGGACGACAGTCAGGATGCGATTGAATCAATCGGCATCGACCGCGCCAATGCGGCGATCGCCAACGCCGATATGCTGTTATGGCTCGGGACAGAGGGGGAGGGACCAGAGCATAGCCTCACGCTGGAGATCGAAGCCAAGGTTGATGATCCGTCCCATTGTATAAAATCGTCAAATTCACTTCGGTTATCGGCCAGAACCGGAGAAGGAGTTGTGGCTTTGATCGACTGGCTTGTCGAAACCGGTCGAACCATGTTGCCGCCACCCGACAGTTTCGCCATCAACCAGCGTCAGCAAGGGTTGTTGAAGCAATGCGCCTTGTCACTGTCAGCCGCCGCCAAATCGACAGATCTGTTGGTATCCGCTGAAGAACTCCGCCAGGCCCGGCTCGCGCTCGACGCTTTGACTGGGAGGGCGAGTACCGAAGATATGCTTGACGCGCTGTTCGGACGGTTTTGCATCGGGAAATAAAGCGCGAGCGGGTTGTTTCACGTGAAACATTTGCTGCCTGTGGCGAATCATAGTGACTCGCTTTGACGCCCTAAGCCGCTTGAGCTATGCGCGGCTCTCATGACAAAACGGTCTGACAAAGATTTTGACGTCCTCGTTATAGGCGGCGGGCATGCGGGGGTTGAGGCTGCCGCTGCTGCCGCGCGCATGGGCGTGCGCGTCGGGTTGGTCAGTTTTCGGCGTGATACGATCGGTGCAATGTCCTGCAATCCGGCGATTGGCGGGTTGGGCAAGGGGCATCTGGTGCGCGAGGTCGATGCCTTTGATGGCATTATTGCCCGCTCTGCCGATGACGCAGCGATCCATTACCGCATGCTCAATGCGTCGAAAGGCGCAGCAGTACAGGGGCCGCGGATTCAGGCGGACCGCGCCTTGTTCAAGGCATCGGTGCATCGGCAGATCGGGGCGACCCAAGGGTTGGAGGTTGTTGAGGGCGAGGCAGCGGCTTTGCTGTTTGATCCTGCGGACAGTCGCCGTGTTATTGGGCTGTCGCTTTCGGATGGCAGTGAAATCTCTGCAAAGGCTGTGATCCTGGCAACAGGCACGTTTCTGGGTGGTACGCTGTTTCGCGGCGAGGAAAGACTGACCGGCGGGCGTATTGGCGAAGCTTCGGCGCAGAAACTTGCTGAACAGATCCGCGGCGCTGGCCTGCCAATGGCGCGGCTGAAGACCGGCACACCGCCCCGACTTGATGGCAGGACGATCAACTGGGCAGTGCTCGACGAACAACCATCAGATAGTGGCGATTGGACGATGTCGGCGATGACTGCCGCGCGCCATATTCCCCAGCTTTTCTGCGCGATCACGCGAACCAATGACCGGACGCATGAGATCATCAGGGGTGGATTGGATCGCTCACCCCTGTTCGGCGGCGCGATTCAGGGGCAGGGGCCGCGTTACTGTCCCTCAATCGAAGATAAGATTTTCCGCTTTGGCGACCGCGAGGGGCATCAGATTTTTCTCGAGCCAGAAGGTCTCGATAGCCCTCTAATCTATCCCAACGGCATTTCAACGTCGTTGCCCACCGATGTGCAGCTAACAATGGTTCGGTCTATGGCTGGTCTAGAGGCCGTCGAGATGGTGGTTCCTGGCTATGCGGTGGAATATGATCATATTGACCCACGCGCACTCGACCGATCCTTGAAGGTTCGTGATTTTGTAGGGCTGTATTGCGCCGGTCAGATTAATGGTACCACCGGCTATGAGGAAGCGGCTGCACAAGGTTTAGTCGCCGGTATGGGCGCCGCCTCGGCGGTTTTGGGCCGCGATATGCTGGTGCTCGAACGTTCCGACAGTTATATTGCGGTGATGGTCGATGATCTGGTGTTGCACGGTGTGACTGAACCCTATCGCATGCTGACCGCCCGCGCCGAATATCGGTTGCGCCTGCGCGCCGACAATGCTGCAACGCGGCTAACGCCTAAAGGCATTGAGCTGGGTATTGTCGGCGAGCAGCGGCGCCAGGCTTTTGAAGCGCGCGCCAAATGCAAGACACGATTGCTCGAGCGGATGGACGAGATTCTTTCGGCTGATCAACTGGTTTCCGCCGGAGTTACGGTTCGCCGTGATGGCGGTAAGATGCGGATCTTTGATTGGCTGCGCTTTCCCGATGTCAGCCTAGCCGAACTGCTTACTTTGTCTTCCGGTAACGACGATGTTCCACGTGAAACATCGCAGGAGTGGGATGCCGAACTTCTCGGCGAAGTCGAGCAGGACGGGCGTTATGCTCCGTATATCGAGCGACAAGCGGCTGAATTGCGCGATCTGGCTGCCAATGAAAAGATCGCTTTGCCAACCAGCATTGACTATCGCGCCATAGCCGGGCTCTCGAACGAGATGGTCGAGCGACTCGATGCAGCACGGCCCGAGTCGCTGGCGGCAGCGAGTCGCATCAGGGGGATTACCCCGGCCGCGCTCGCAGCAATTTTGGTGCAGGCGAAGCGCGCAGCGCAGCGGAAAGCCGCATGACCGAGGAAGACGCACAGAACTGGATCAAGACCCATTTCGATGTTTCACGTGGAACATGGGAGCGGCTTGAAGCTTTTATCGCCTTTCTGAAAAACGAAGCCCAAAGGCAAAATTTGGTTTCTGCGGCATCGCTCGATCATATGTGGGTCCGACATATTGTCGACAGCGCGCAATTGTTGCGCTTGTATCGCCCAAGACATCCACCTGGATTGACCTTGGTTCAGGCGCTGGTTTTCCGGGGCTGATTGTCGCGATCCTCAGCGATTGGCGGGTTACCTTGGTCGAATCGCGCGCCAAGCGCATAGAATTTTTAAATCGTGCAATTGAACAATTGGGGCTGGGAGATCAGGCGCGGGTGGCGGGAATGCCCGTTGAGCGGCTCGATACCAGCCCGTACGGAGTGATCAGCGCGCGTGCCTTCGCTCCACTCGATCGCCTGTTGCCGCTGGCTTCGCGATTTTCTACGCCAAAAACAATATGGTTGCTGCCAAAGGGGCAAAATGCCGCTAATGAACTGGCAGATGCCCGCAATGACTGGAATTTTGACATGAGGGTCGAGCCCAGCATCACTCAGGCCGATGCCGGGATTTTGGTCGGCAGGGTTTTGGGAACTGCGCGGAAAGCTGCTGCGAAAGGATGGCGCAAATAATGATCCGGATCGCCATTGCCAACCAGAAGGGCGGCGTCGGCAAAACCACAACGGCAATCAATCTCGCAACCGCGCTCGCTGCATGCGGACGGCGCTGTCTGCTGATTGATCTTGACCCGCAGGGCAATGCCTCGACCGGGCTGGGCGTGAAAGCCGCGGATCGCGGAAACAACAGCTATGATCTGCTGCTTGGCGAAGCGACAGTCGAGGAAGCGGCGATCAAGACCTTGATCCCGGGGCTTGATATCGTCCCCGCCACCGTTGACCTTTCAGGTGCCGAGGTTGAACTGGTCGAATATGAGGATCGCGCTCACCGTCTGCAAAATGCGCTCGCCGATGCCGATGATCGCTGGGATGTGTGCCTGATCGACTGCCCGCCGTCGCTGGGACTGCTGACGATCAATGCCCTGGTTGGTGCCGATTCGATTCTTGTCCCGTTGCAGTGCGAATTTTTTGCGCTTGAGGGATTAAGTCAATTATTACAGACGGTTGAACGCATTCAGAAGCGTTTTAACGCGTCGCTGTCGATCCTTGGCGTGGCGCTGACCATGTATGACCGTCGCAATCGACTGACCGACCAGGTGGCGGAGGATGTGCGCAGTTGTCTGGGGGCGCTGGTCTTCGAAACGGTGATCCCGCGCAATGTGCGACTATCAGAAGCGCCGAGCCACGGGCTTCCCGCTTTGGTCTATGATCATCGGTGCAGCGGATCAGAGGCCTATATGAAATTGGCGCGGGAATTGATCGCCCGCTTGCCACAAAAGGAATTGGCAGCATGAGCGAGGATGCGAAACCCACGCGCAAAAGAGGTTTGGGCCGGGGACTCGATGCGCTGCTGGGCGAAGCCGTGCTCGGTCGGGTTGCCTCAGACAATGCTCGCGAAACCGCCGCGAGGGAATGGGATGCGCGCAGCAACACCGCCGGGCTCAGCACAATTGCCATCGCCGACATCCATCCCAATCCGGCCCAGCCGCGCCGTCATTTTGACGAAGCAGCGCTGGTCGAGCTGGCCGACAGCATCGCCAAACATGGCCTGATCCAGCCGGTTGTCGTCCGCCCGCACGGCGCAGGGTATCAGATTGTCGCTGGAGAACGGCGCTGGCGCGCGGCGCAAAAGGCGCAACTGCACGAGATTCGCGCGATCGTCCGCGAGCTGACTGATGCCGAAACACTCGAAATCGCGCTCATCGAAAATATTCAGCGCCGCGACCTCAATCCGATCGAAGAGGGCGAAGGCTATAAAAGGCTGATCGACGAATTCGGTCACAGCCAGGCCGAGCTTGCAGCTTTGGTCCACAAATCGCGCAGCCATGTCGCCAATATGATGCGGTTACTCGATCTGCCCAAGCTGGTGCGCGAGCTGGTGGTCGAGGGTAAGCTCAGCATGGGGCATGCGCGGGCATTGTTGCCCAGCGATGACGCGGCACGGCTGGCTGCTTTGGTGATCAAACAAGGTCTTTCGGTCCGCCAGACCGAGGCACTCGTAAAAAAGGGTCGAGTCGGCGAACCCAAAGAGGCGCCAACCAAAAACCGGCCCGGCGTCGGCCATGGTGATGCGGATATCAGGGCAGTCGAACAGCATCTGGGCGATTTGCTGGGACTGAAAGTGCGTATCGTTCACAAGCCGGGCGATGGCTCTGGCTCGGTGACCTTTGACTATCGCACTCTCGACCAGCTCGACATGCTGTGTCAGCGTCTGACTGGCGAACAATTCTGAATCTTTTGTTGTTTTTTGTCGCGTAAAATATCTTCAAATCGTTGAAAATATTCGACATTAATCATTCTGGTATCCAAATTTTAACCATGAGCAGCAGCAAAGGCTTATGATTCCTGTGGCAAATAGGATGGCGAATGCAGTGGGGCATTCCTCATTTTCGTTCGTCATTCAAAGGGACCAGAAAACATGTTAAACAAGATCAAGTTCGCCTTTGCTATGTCAGCTGTCGCCGCCGCTATGGGTTCGACCGCCGCTTATGCAGATACCGAAACCGCAACCGCGACTGCTACCATTTTGCAGGCTGTTGAAGTCACCGTCGACAACGGCATCGACTTCGGCACGATCGCTGCCAGCGCCGCTGGTGGTACCGTCACCCTGCCCAACGCTTCGAACACACGCACCTGCACCGGTGTTGTCTGCATCGGCACCGCTTCGCGCGCTGCCTTCCATGTCAGCAATGCCAATGATGGTTCGGTCATCGCGATCAGCGTTGGCAACCCCCAGGCTCTGACCGGCCCCGGCGCCCCGATGACGCTTTCGGCTCTCAGCATGTCGGACGCCGACGGCCTGATCACCTTTGATTCGGCTGCTCTGGAAACCGTTTATGTCGGTGGCCAGCTTTCGATCGGTGCCAACCAGACCGCTGGCGTTTACAACGGTTCGTTCGACGTAACCGCTGAATATCAGTAAGATATTGGCACTGCGCTGAACCAGCGCAGCCAACAATCACCCCGGTTGCCCAGTGCAGCCGGGGTTTTTGCTGCGCGAAACCTGGGCGACGTTAGCGGCTTGGTAACCATGTTGCGCTATGCCCGAAGCCTGTCCGAAAACCGGCGCAATGCCGGCCGACACCGACATATCAGGGTTTGAACATGCTGTTTGATCAATTGGCCTATCGTAAAACCATCGGCTTTGTGCAGGCGGCTTCGCTTGCGCTTGTCGCTGCTGGCGGCGCACTGCTTGCTACCCCGGCGCACGCTGCGGGCGATCTGCTGGTCGCACCGACCCGGGTGGTTCTCGATGGTCGTCGCGGGACCGAAGTAATCCTCAACAATATCGGTGATGAGGAAACCACCTATCGTATCTCGCTCGAGCTGCGCCGGATGATGCCCGATGGGTCGCTGGAGGATGTTGCGGTCGAAGATGCCAATGAAACCGAAAAGGCGTCGCTGTCGCTGATCCGCTATGCCCCGCGCCGGGTTACGCTTCCGCCCGATCAGCCGCAATCAATCCGCATAGGTTTGAACCAGGTCGAAGGCCTGAAGGACGGCGAATATCGCGTGCACATGCTGTTTCGCGCTATCCCTAAAGCGCCAACGCTGGTCACCGATCCAGCGGCGAACAATGAAATCAAGATCCAGCTGACCCCGCTTTACGGTATCACCATTCCGGTTATCATCCGTCGTGGCGATCTGAAAGCTACCGCCGCAATCGCCAACCCACGTATCGTTGACGCCCCGGGCGGAAAGGCGCTCGAATTTGATGCGGTCCGTCAGGGCAACCGCTCAGTCTATGGCGATGTCCGCGTCCGCAAGGACGGCAAAGGCGAGCCGCTGTTCGAAGCCAAAGGGATCGCGATTTACCCGGAAATCGGTCAACGCAAGGTTTCGCTACCGCTCAAACCCGAAGATATCGCTGAACTGCGCGGCGCTGTTACCGTCGGTTATTATGAAACGCTCGAAAATGGCGGCGGATTAATCGGCGAAGTCCGGACCGTCCTGCCCTAGGCGACGGGCTGACACGGGCGCGCTCCGGACAGCACATATCCCATGATCAAGTCTCTATCCTTGATGTTGAGAAAGGCGCTACCCCTGTGGGTCAGCGCCTTGCTGCTGTTTGGGGCTCCCGTGCATGCTAGCGAATGGACGGCCAATGACGACGATTCGCTGTTGCTCGACCTGCGCGTCGGGCAGTTGCGCGTCGGCAATGGCGTGCGCGGTTACCAGACAGACAATGGTGTCTGTGTTGATCTGTCCGATATCATCATGTCTTTCGATCTGCCGGTCCGGCTCGACAAAAAGTCGCGCCGCGCGACTGGCTGGTTGTTCGAGGAAAGCCGTACCTTCACCCTCGACCGGGACGATGGCGCAGTACAAATCATGAACAAGCGATCGGCGTTGTCTGCTTCGGATATCCGCGATGTGCCGGAAGGCTGGTGTGTGGCGACACAGACACTGTCGCGCTGGTTGAATGTCGAGTTGAAGATCGACTTGTCAAACGCGCTGCTGGTTGTCGTTGCCGACCGCAAACTGCCGTTTGAACTCGCCGAGGAACGCAAGGCGCGGGTTTCGAAAATCCGGCCGGTATCGCAATTTGACCTGAAATCGCTACCGCAAGCCAACGATCCCTATCGTTTCTGGCGCACGCCATCGATTGACGTCGTGGCGTCGGTGGGCGGGCGGAAAGACAGCCTTGGCAACACCCAGCTCGACCGTCGCTATGAAATCTACGCCAGTGGCGAGGTCGCTCATGCCTCGTTCGATGCCCGTTTGGCATCCGATGAGCGCGGTGTGCCTGAAAGCCTGCGATTGCGCGCCTATCGCACCGACCCTGATGCCAATTTGTTCGGACCGCTCAAAGCAACGCAATTCGCCATCGGCGATGTTTCAACCTTGCCGACATCTTTGGGGGTGCAGAGCACGGTTGGTCGCGGTGCCTTCCTGACCAACCGCCCGATCGGCCGCCCTGACAGTTTTGACCGCACAACCTTTCGCGGCGAATTGCCCGATGGTTGGGACGCAGAGCTTTATCGCAACGACCAGTTGATCGGCTACACGCAAAGCCGTGGCAATGGCCGCTATGAATTTGTCGAAGTACCGCTGCAATATGGCCAGAACCGCTTTGAGATCGTGCTCTACGGTCCGCAGGGGCAGATAAGGCGCGATGTGCGGATGATTCCGGTCGGACCCGATTCGATTCCACCGCGCGAAACCTATTATTGGGCGTCTGTTCAGGATGCCGGTCGCGATCTGGTAAATTTTGGATCCGACGATTTCGAACATTTTTTCGGCTGGCGCGGTGGCGTTGGTGTCGAGCGCGGGATTGATGCACGGACATCGGTTGCCGCAAGCCTGTTCAGCGCGGTTTATGACCGGCGTCGTGATACCTATCTCGAAGGATCGGTGCGCCGGGCAATCGGCCCGACGCTGGTTGAACTTGCCGCCGCCGCCAATGCACGCGGTGGCTACGCGATGCGCGGCCAGCTTGTCGGCCAACTTGGCGAGACCGCAATCAGCGCCGAATCGATCTGGCTGCACCGCAAATTCCGCAGCGAACGCTATGACCGCGATCTGCGCAGCGAACACAGCCTGTCGCTGGACCACAGTTTGAAAATTGGATCGAAATATGTCCCGGTTTCGCTACGCGGTACCTACCGGCAACGGCTGAATGGTGAAAGCGCGATCGAAGCGAGTGGCCGAATATCATTCAATATCAAACAGATAAATGCATCGACCGAAATAATCTGGGAACAGCAAAAGCGCGCCTTCGGTAGTGATCCTCCGGGGCGGCTTGACGCCATTTTCCGGCTTTCAGGTCGCGTAGGTGGTTTGCGCTTGCGCGGTGAATCACGCTTTGCGCTCGCGGGATACGATACCGGTTTCCGCGAATCGAAAGTAACCGGCGAATGGCGCGCGGGTGAAAAGTCAGATTGGCGGACCGAGCTTGGTTATGATGCGACCAACCGTCGTGGGCGGCTGGCCTTTGGTCACACCAGACGTTTCCGCAATTTTGCCCTGACTGGACAAGTCGAGGCCGCAACCGATGGTGCAGTTGCGGGCAGCCTCAGTCTCGCCTTCAGCCTGGGTCCCAATCCCGGTGGCGGCGGGATAAGGGTCAGCTCGGAAAAACTCGCCGCGCATGGGCAGGCAATGGCGGTGGTGTTCCAGGACAGCAATGGTGACGGCTATCGGCAAGCGGACGAACCTGTTGAAAAAGAAGTGGAAATTACCGCAGGCCTGACTGGAAAAGGCGAACCCACGGATAAGACTGGCCGCACCATCATCGGCGGACTGGCACCTTTTGTGCCGGTGCTGATTGGTATCGATGCGTCAAGCCTGCCCGATCCCTTCATTCAGCCCGCCAACAGTGGTGTGGTGGTAACTCCGCGCCCGGGCGTGCCAATGACGGTCGAGCTGCCTTTGGTCGCAGCTGGGGAAGTTTCAGGGACGCTGGTACGCAGCGGGGGTCGTGTCGCAGGCGGGATTGAAATCGAATTGCTTGACCGCAATGGTCGAGTCGTCAAAACCACGAAGAGCGAATATGACGGCTATTTCCTGTTCGAACGCGTTCCTTATGGCCAATACCGGTTGCGGCTGGCGGCTGTAACCGCCGCGATCATCAAGGCCGAAACCACGCTCAACGCGCAGGTCGAACTCACCAAAGCGCGCGGGCTGGTGGATATTGGCACGGTTGAGGTGCGCGATGCCCTGCGTATTGCGGCTGCCGATTCCGATGGCAGCGAAAAGCCATAGGTCAGGTTTGACAAGCCGCGCCCGTCTGCCCGATAGGCGGGGGATGATCGAAACCATCTCCACCAATCGCAGCCATGGCGGGACGCAGGGGGTCTATTCCCACTCTTCTTCCAGCACCGGCACGGCAATGACCTTCAGCCTGTTTCTGCCCGATCATGAACCGGGCGAGAAGCTGCCTTTGCTGTGGTTTCTCTCCGGGCTGACCTGCACTCACGCCAATGTCACAGAGAAAGGCGAATTTCGCGAGGCCTGCGCGCGACACCGCATTGCCTTTGTCGCCCCCGACACTTCCCCGCGCGGAGAGGATGTTCCCGACGATGCCGAAGGCGCCTATGATTTCGGGCTGGGTGCGGGCTTTTATGTCGATGCTACCGAAGCACGCTTTGCCAAGCACTATCGGATGCGCAGCTATATCGAGCAGGAACTGCCGGAGTTTTTGGCGAGTGAATTTCCACTCGATATGGAGCAGCAGGCAATCACTGGCCATTCGATGGGCGGGCATGGCGCGTTGACCATCGGCTTGCGCAATCCGGGGCGTTTTCGCTCGGTCTCGGCCTTTTCGCCGATCGTCTCGCCGCTCAACTGCCCGTGGGGGCATAAGGCGCTTGCCGGCTATCTCGGCGATGATCGCACCAATTGGGCCGATTATGATGCCTGTGCGTTGATCACCGGTGGTGCGCGTTTGCCCGACCTGCTCGTCGATCAGGGGGGTGCCGACGCGTTTCTCGAAGAGCAACTGAAGACGCATTTGCTCGAGGAAGCTTGCGCCGCCGCCGGACAAAATGCGACGATCCGGATGCAGCCGGGCTATGATCATAGCTATTATTTCATCTCGACCTTCATGGCCGACCATATCGGCTGGCACGCTGAACGGTTGAAATGAGACTATTGGGCGCGATCCTCGCCGGTGGGAAATCGCGCCGCTTTGGTTCGGACAAGGCAGAGGCTTTGGTTGACGGAGTCACGCTGCTTGACCGGGTAGCGCGGGCGCTGCGGCCACAGGTTGACGCTCTTGTGGTGGCTGGCCGCGAATGGCCCGGGCTGGCGAGCGTGGCCGATTGGCCTGAACCGGGACAGGGACCGCTCGGCGGATTGGCGGGGGCGCTTGATCATGCCGAGCGACAGGGCTTTGACCATGTGCTCAGTTGCGGCTGCGACATTCCCGACCTGCCGCCAGACTTGCTGGCACAACTCGGAAGCGGCCCGTCGATTGTCGACGCGCTGCCAATTGTCGGGTTGTGGCCGGCGGCACTGGCACCACTCTTGAAAGACTGGATGGCCAACTCCGCCAATCGCTCGGTCTATCGTTTTGCCAATCATATCGGTGCGCGGAGGGTTGCGCTGCACCTGCCGCTCACAAACGTGAACCACCCCGAAGATTTGCAATAGCCTACAGGCGCAATCGTGCTTAAGGAAAGCGCGAATCATCGCGGGTTTAGCTCAATGCCTCCCGCGAACGCAGTAAGCGGGTGTAGCTCAATGGTAGAGCAGCAGCCTTCCAAGCTGAATACGAGGGTTCGATTCCCTTCACCCGCTCCAATCTTTCCCGGATTGCTAAAACCGCTATAGCGGAGGCCCATGATCGCCACTGACCAGCCCTTTGTCCTGCTTGACGATGCCCGGCGTTCGGGTGCTGCACCGGCGCGGCTCTATTCAGGGCCGGTGGCGATTTTGCGAGGCATGCGACAGCGCAGAGATTGAGGCGCTGTTTTCCGGGCTTGCGCGATGCGGCAAAGATGGTCTGCACGCGGCAGGTTATTTTCATTACGAGGCGGGCTTTGCCATCGAACCGCGATTGGCCAAGTTTGGCAAAGCACCCAGCGGGGACGCGCCTTTGGCGTGGTTCGGGTTGTTCGAACGCTACCAGGAAATAGCCTCCGATGCCGTCGCCACGCTGTTGCCCGATCCGGCGGGAAGCTGGCTGGGTAGGTTGCAGCCGGATGTGTCCAAGGCCGACTATGCCAAGGCGTTCGAAAAGATCCGCGACTATATCACCGCAGGCGATATCTATCAGGCGAATCTGACTTTCCGCGCCTATGCCCGATATGCCGGGCATCCGCTCGCGCTTTATGCTGCGGTTCGCGCACGCGCGGCAGCGGGCTATGGCGGTGCGATCTGGACCGGGGCGCTTTGGCACCTGTCGTTTTCGCCCGAACTCTTTTTTGCACTGAAAGGTGGCCGCGTCACGACAAAACCTATGAAGGGCACTGCCACCCGTGAAGCCGATCCTGCCAAAGACGGCGCAGCGATAGAGGCGCTGCGGAACGATCCAAAGCAGCGCGCCGAAAATCTGATGATCGTTGATTTGCTGCGCAACGATCTGTCGCGGGTGGCGCGAGCGGGAAGCGTTGAAGTCCCCGATCTGTTCACGGTCGAAAGCTATCCGACAGTCCATCAGATGATTTCGACGGTCACCGCCGAATTGCGCGACGGGGCCGATGCCATTGATCTCTTGCGCGCCATCTATCCCTGCGGGTCGATAACCGGAGCGCCCAAAATCCGCGCGATGGAAATCATCGATGCAGTCGAGGCCCGCCCGCGCGGGCTCTATTGCGGGTCGATCGGGCGGATGGATCCTTCGGGCGATGCCGCTTTCAATGTCGCGATCCGCACATTTTCCTTGAATGATCAGGTGAAACAGCTTTCACTCGGCCTCGGTTCGGGATTGGTCGCCGACAGCGAAATGTCAGCCGAATGGAATGAGTGTCTGGCAAAGGGGGAATTTGCGCGCGTGGCCCAAAACGGTTTTGACCTGATCGAAACGATGCGGTTCGAACCCGACCAGGGGTTGCTGCGGCTTGAGTTCCATCTCGACCGGATGAAGGCTAGTGCCTCCGCGCTCGACTTCGCCTTTGACCGCCACGAGGCGCGCAACCGGCTGCACGCCGCAACCTTTCATCTCGACAGCGCGCAGAAGGTGCGGTTGCTCGCCTCGCGTGGCGGTGCGCTCGCCATTGAGATTCGCGAACTGCCGCAACCACCTTCAACCGTGCTACGGGTGGCGGTGGTGCCACTGCCGGTCGATCCCGCCGATTTCCGTTTGCTCCACAAAACTACCGACCGCGATTTCTACGATAAAGCGCGCAAAGCGCAGGATTGCGACGAAGTGCTGTTCGCGCTGCCCGATGGTCGGCTGACCGAAGGCAGCTTCACTTCGCTTTATGTCGAACGTGGCGATCAATATATGACGCCACCGTCCAGCAACGGCCTGCTGCCCTCGGCATTGCGCCGCGAATTGCTTGAGTCAGGCAAGGCGGTCGAGGGCGAGTTGCGCATTGGCGATCTTGCGGGCGATTTCTGGCTGGGAAACAGCCTGCGCGGCCTGATGCCTGCCCAACTCTGCCCCTAACCGGGTTGCGTAATTTCCGGCATGGCGATAGGGGCAAACGCGCAATCTTTCGTCTCCCAAATTGCTTGCAGGAAAATTCCATGATCGACCGCCTTTCATCCGCTCTGGGCCGGATAGCCCCTTCCCCGACACTTGCCATGACCAACCGCGTGCTTGCGATGCGCGCAGAGGGCAAAGAAGTGATTGGCCTGTCCGCGGGCGAACCCGATTTCGACACGCCGGACTTTGTTAAGGACGCAGCGATCGAGGCGATCCGCTCGGGCAAAACCAAATATACCAATGTTGACGGAATCCCCGAATTGAAGGCGGCGATTGCTGCCAAGTTCAAGCGCGACAATGGCATCGACTATGGGCCAAAACAGATCACGGTCAATTCGGGCGGCAAGCACACCTTGTTCAACGCGCTGGTCGCGACAGTGGACAAAGGCGACGAAGTCATCATCCCCGCGCCTTATTGGGTCAGCTATCCCGACATCGTCCAGTTTGCTGGTGGTAAACCGGTAATCGTGCTCGCGGGTGCCGAGCAAGGCTACAAGATTTCCCCCGAACAACTCGAAGCTGCGATCACGCCCAAGACCCGCTGGCTCATCCTCAACTCGCCCTCCAACCCGACAGGCGCTGCCTATACCGGGATGGAATTGCAGGCATTGGGCGAAGTGCTGCAGCGCAACCCGCATGTCATGCTGTTGAGCGACGATATGTATGAGCATATCTGGTACGCACAGCAACCGTTCGCGACGATGCTTGAGGTTTGCCCCGATCTGTACGATCGCACGTTGACGATGAACGGCGCGTCAAAGGCCTATGCCATGACCGGCTGGCGCATCGGCTATGCCGGTGGGCCCGAATGGATGATCAAGGCCATGGCCGACCTGCAATCGCAATCGACGAGCAATCCCTGTTCGATCAGCCAATATGCCGTTGCCGCTGCACTTAATGGCCCGCAGGAATTCCTGAAAGAACGCAACGCCAAATTTCGAGAGCGCCGCGATCTGGTGGTGGCGATGCTCAACGATGCGCCAGGGCTCAGCTGCCCGACGCCCGAAGGTGCCTTTTATGTCTATCCCGACGCCAGTGGCGTGATCGGCAAAAAAGCACCCAGCGGACGGGTGATCGAAAACGACGCGGCGTTGATCGACTATTTCCTCGACGAATGTCAGGTCGCAGCGGTGCATGGCGAAGCCTTCGGCCTCTCGCCAGGCTTCCGCATCAGCTATGCAACCTCGAGCGATATCTTGCGTGAAGCCTGCACCCGCATCCAGTCGGCGTGCGCCGCTCTCGTTTGATCGCAGTTTTCTATGGCAGCGATTGGCCGTTAAGCTGGGCTTAACGCGCTAAAGCCATTGCGGATGGATCAATCCAACACCGCTTTTTAACACGGAATTTTATGACCCGCCTGTTCAATTTCCTGCGCTCTGACTTGTTCTTCAGCCTTGCTGGCGGATTCGCATTGGGTCTCGCCGGAATGGCGATGGTCAAACCCGCCAGCGCGACCAGTGAGCAGAATGAGAGCAAGACGATTGTGATTGAGCAGGCTGCGGATTTGTCTGCCAAGCGGTAATTTACTCCGCGTTCTGCCGTTTCCATTCGGCAACATCGGTATTAACCCACATTGCAGCGCACGGACCAATAGTTCCAGACATTGTTCGGGGTCGATTCCAGTCTGTTTGCGAATCAATGCATAGGTGATCTCATTGGTGGTGCCGAGCGCGAGCATCGCCATCGGTTTCAGAATCGCGTCAGGCAGTTTTGATACGCCTGCAATGTTGAGCAAGCCACCTTCGATCAGACGCAACCCCAATTGCTGATCGATCTCGCGCCATTTTTCGGTGCCCAGCACCACCGGGCCCTCGATGAAAACAATTCGCTGGTTTGCGGGCTCCTGTGTGATCCGCATCGACGCGCGCGAACCCAGAATGAAGGCCTCTATCGCCGAATTGGCGTCCTGCCCGGCTTTGTAGATCTCACGGTGAATCTGTGCATGCAGCGTGACCGCTATCTCGCAGAAGATTTGCTTCTTTGACTTGAAATGGTGGAAAACCGCACCATCGGTGACGCCAGCAGAGCTCGCAATTGCAGCAATCGAAGTAGCCGCATAGCCATTTTCAGTGAAAAGAGCTTGCGCCGATTCCAATATTGCGCCGCGCGTCTTTGCCGCGTCGGCCGCGCTGCGTTTTGCCACCCTTTATGCTCCCGCTATTATTAATGCTTATCCTAATCATGATGGCGTAGGTTGCAACCTATTCATGCGCTTACAAATATAGGTTGTAAACATAGCGACCCAAGGTATAATCATTTCCAGATGCCGGAATGGGGGCTCCATCCAAATTGCGTGCATTTGCGGAACGATTCATGCCAGTTGCGACCCCAGTTGTGAATCGACTGCGCCCGCACCCGATAACCCGGGTGCGGGTATCGCAGTAACGAGGGTCCGAACCCAAAGCTTCTATCTTACCTGACAATCGGCGTGCTCTGCACCGCCAGATGTCTTGCGCACTCACCCCTTATAGGCCGGAATCGCCAGCCCTTTGGCAATCGCGGCGGCTCGCAAGCCGAAGCCCGCCGTAACACTGATGACAGCAGCGATGCTTAACGGCGCACTGAGTCCGAGGAGCACCACGAACAGACCTGACGCAAGGGCAGATGCCGTTACATAAAGCTCGGGCCGCAAGATGATCGATGGCACGCCAGCCAACATGTCACGGATTACACCGCCGACACATGCCGTAATCACGCCCATCATCATGGCGGGTAGCAGATCGATACCAAGGCTCAGCGCCTTCCATGCGCCAAAGACCGAGTAGACGGCCAACCCGATCGCATCGAACCAATCAAGCGCGCGCGGCCTCCATATTCGAACCGGGGTTACCCAGACCAGAAGTGCTGTCGCCAGACAGGTGGCGGGAAAGCGCCAGTCCTGCACCCAGAAAACCGGCGCACCGATCAACAGGTCGCGTACCGTCCCACCGCCTACACCGGTGACCAGAGCGAAAAAGGCAAATGTGACCAGGGTTTGCTTCAACCGCGCAGCAGCAAGCGCACCGGAGACGGCAAAAACGGCAATGCCGAACAGGTCGAGCGCGGCGATCAGTGCCGGGGCGGTCTGGACAACGCCACCGTCCATCACATGTGGATCGGTTTGCCCTGCACCGCCATTGCTGCCTCTTTCAGCGCTTCCGAATGGGTCGGATGCGCGTGGCAGGTATAGGCGATGTCTTCTGACGTCGCGCCAAACTCCATGGCAATAGCAGCCTCGGCGATCATTGTGCCGGCGACGCTAGCGATGCACCATACGCCCAGCACGCGATCGGTCGCCGCGTCGGATATGACCTTCACGAAACCGTCGGGCTCATGGTTGGTCTTCGCACGGCTGTTCGCCATCATCGGGAATTTGCCGACTTTGATCTCGCCTTTTGCTTTGGCCGCCTCTTCGGTCAGGCCGACACCTGCGATTTCGGGCGCGGTGTAGACGACAGAGGGAATGACGTCATGGTTGATGATGCCCGTCAGTCCCGCGATATTTTCAGCGCAGGCAATGCCTTCGTCCTCGGCCTTGTGTGCCAGCATCGGGCCAGGAACGACATCGCCAATCGCCCAAATGCCAGGGATCGTGGTGCGGAAGTCGTGGTCGATTTCGATCTGACCGCGCGCATTGACCGCAAGCCCTGCCTTGTCGAGCGCGAGGCCATCGGTGTTGGGGCGGCGGCCGATAGAGACAAGTACGCAATCGGCCTCGATGCTTTCTGCGGCTCCTCCGGCGGCAGGCTCAACGCTCTGCACAGCCTTCTTTGCCCTTCACCTGCGCGCCCGTGACCTTGGTCGACAGCCTGAATTCGAAACCCCTGCTTCCGAAAATCTTGTCCGCTTTGCGGACATCGCCGTCCATGCCGGGCAATATCTGGTCGAGAAATTCCCAACCACAGTGACCTTGGCCCCAGTCGCCGCCAGACCGATCCCAACTCAAGCCCGATTACCCGCCACCGATCACGACCATATGGGCCGGAACCTTCGCCAGTTCGAGCGCGCCGGTAGAATCGACAATGATGCCTTTGGCGTTATCGACCTCAACACCCGGCAGCGGTGTGACCGACGAACCGGTGGCGATGATGAAGTTTTCGGCGGTGTAGCTTTTGCCCGCGACGTCAATGCTATTGGCCGAGGTGAAGGCGGCGCGGCCCTTGATCCATTCGACCTTGTTTTTCTTGAACAGAAATTCAATCCCGCCGGTGAGCCCCTTCACCGCATCGCGACGCTGGCCGTGCATGGTGTCGAGGTCGAGCTCGGGCTTCACCTTGATCCCCATCGCTGCCATCGCACCATTGGCCGCCGCATCGAAATATTCGGACGCGTGCAGCATCGCCTTGGACGGGATGCAGCCGACATTGAGGCAAGTGCCACCCAGCGTCTCACGGCTTTCCACGCAGGCGGTCTTCAGCCCCAACTGCGCCGCGCGGATCGCCGCAACATAGCCACCGGGGCCGGAGCCGATTACGATCAGGTCAAAATCTGCCATGGGAGAATTCCTTACAGGTCAATCAGCAAGCGGGTGGGGTCTTCGATAGCTTCCTTGATCGTTTTAAGTGCGGTCACGGCTTCGCGGCCATCGATCAGGCGGTGGTCATAGCTGAGCGCCAGATACATCATCGGGCGGATAACGATCTGGCCGTCGCGCACGACCGGGCGGTCTTCGATGCGGTGCAGGCCGAGCACGGCTGACTGCGGGGGGTTGATGATCGGGGTGGACATCAGCCCGCCGAAAATCCCGCCATTAGAAATGGTGAAGGTTCCGCCCTTCATATCTTCCATCGTCAGGCTGCCATCTTTGGCGCGCTTGCCAAGGTCGCCGATTGCCTTTTCAATATCGGCAAAGCCCATTTGATCGACATTGCGGACAACCGGGACTACCAGGCCATTGGGTGCCGACACCGCGACCGACAGGTCGACATAGTCGAAATAGACAATTTCATCGCCCTGGATCTGCGCGTTGACGGCAGGGAAGTCTTTGAGCGCGAGGCAAGCGGCCTTGGCGAAGAAGCTCATAAAGCCCAGCTTCACGCCATGCTTCTTTTCAAAGCTGTCCTTGTAGCGGTTGCGCGCCTCCATCACCGCCGACATGTCGCAATCGTTGAAGGTGGTGAGCAGAGCAGCGGTGTCCTGCGCGTCTTTCAGCCGCTTGGCGATGGTCTGGCGCAGGCGGGTCATCTTGACGCGTTCTTCGCGGCGTTCGCCGCTGGCGGCTGGCGCGGGGGCGACGGAAGCGGTGACCGTTGCGGTAGCAGGCGCGCCACCCTTGGCGGCGGCAAGTACATCTTCCTTGGTCAATCGTCCATCCTTGCCGCTACCCTTTACCTTACTCGGATCGATACCAAGCTCGAGGACAAGCCGACGCACGGCGGGCGACAGCGTCAGGTCAGCCGAGGCACTGGGTGAAGCTTCAACGACGGGTGCCACAGGTGCGGGCGCTGCGGCTGGGGCCGGTGCAGCGACAGGAGCGGCAGCAGGCGCGCCTGAGCCGGCTTCGATCATCGCGATTACGGCACCGACATTCACGGTATCGCCTTCGTTGACCATCAGCGCCCCCATCACGCCTGCGGCAGGCGCAGGCACTTCGACTGCAACCTTGTCGGTTTCAAGGCTGGCTATGGGCTCGTCGGCGGCGACTGCTTCCCCCGGTTTTTTCAGCCATTGGCCAAGCGTGGCTTCAGTGATCGATTCGCCCAATGTGGGGACTTTGACTTCGGTACTCATATCATTCGCTCCTTGGGGAGAGATTATTTCTTCTTGGGTGACCGCTGGCGGCGCAGTTCATCGCGGACGCCGTGACCCAGTGCATGCGCAACCAATGCGGCCTGCTCGGCCTGGTGGCGCTTCATCAATCCGGTTGCGGGCGACGCTGCGGCCTTGCGCCCGGCATAGCGCGCGCGCGACGTGGCGGCTTTGGCCTCGGCAAGGCATTGCTCGATATAAGGTTCGACGAAGAACCAGCTGCCATTATTCTGCGGCTCTTCTTGCGCCCAGACCACCTCTTCCAGATTGGTCATACGTTTCAGGCGGACAACCAAAGGCTCGCCGGGGAAGGGATAAAGCTGTTCGACGCGGACTATCGCGGTATTTTTGTCGCCCGCCGCGTTGCGCGCCTCCATCAGGTCATAAGCGACCTTGCCCGAACAGAGCACGAGTCGCTTCACATCCTTGTCGGCGGGAGCCCAAGGGTCGGACAGTATCCGCATGAAATGGCTATCACCCTGAAAATCTTGCGCTTTTGAGACTGCCAGCTTGTGCCGCAACAGCGATTTTGGCGTCATGACGATCAACGGCTTGCGGAAAGCGCGGTGCATCTGGCGGCGTAGCAAATGGAAATAATTGGCGGGCGTGGTGCAATTGGCGACCTGGATATTATCCTCGGCGCACAATTGCAGGAAGCGCTCGAGACGCGCCGAACTATGCTCTGGCCCCTGCCCTTCAAAGCCGTGCGGCAAAAGCATGACGAGGCCATTGGCGCGCAGCCATTTGGATTCGCCGCTGGCAATGAACTGGTCAATGATCGTCTGCGCGCCGTTGACGAAATCGCCAAACTGGGCTTCCCACATCACCAATGTTTTAGGGTCGGCCCCGGCAAAGCCATATTCATATCCGAGCACGCCAAATTCGGAGAGCGGGCTGTCATAGACCTCGAACCGGCCATGCGGCAGTGTGGTCAACGGGATATATTTATGCTCGTCGGTCTGGTCCACCCACTGCGTGGCGATGGCTGAAAGTGCCGCGTCCCGAATCCTGACCTGACAGGCGAACGCCATAGCCTTCGGACAACAGCGAACCGAAAGCGAGCGCTTCACCGGTCGCCCAGTCGAAATTCTCGCCGCTGGAGAACATCGTCTTCTTTGCTTCGAGCACGCGGTTCAGCGTCGGGTGGATGGTCAGACCTTCGGGAACGGTGGTCAGCGTGCGGCCAAGCCCGTCCATCAGTTTCTTGGTCATGCCGGTTGGGACATTGCGGCGCGCGGTTTCGGGGTCAGCGGGCTTGTTCAGCCCGGCCCAGCGACCGCCAAACCAGTCGGCTTCGTTCGCCTTGTAATTCTGCCCGGCGGTAAATTCCTGTTCGAGCAAGCCGACAAAACGGGTTGCATGTTCGGCCGCCCAATTGCCGTCGATCACGCCTTCGGCCTGCAACCGCGCGGCGTAAACGTCGCTGACACCCGGCTTGCCCTTGATTGTCTTGTACATCAACGGCTGGGTGAAGCTGGGTTCGTCGCCTTCATTATGGCCAAAGCGGCGGTAGCACCACATGTCGATCACAATGTCGCGCTTGAATTTCTGGCGGAATTCGATCGCCATCTTGCAGGCGAAAGTCACCGCTTCGGGGTCGTCGCCATTGACGTGGAATATCGGTGCTTGCACCCCCTTGGCCACATCGCTTGGATAGGGCGACGAGCGCGCGAATTGCGGGCTGGTGGTAAAGCCGACCTGATTGTTGACGATGAAGTGGATGCAACCGCCGGTATTATAGCCGCGAATGCCAGAGAAACCGAGGCATTCCCAGACAATGCCCTGTCCGGCAAAGGCAGCATCACCGTGGAGCAATACCGGTAGCACCTGAACATGCTTGTCCTTGCCCAGATCGTCACGGATCGTCTGGTTGGCGCGGACCTTGCCCAGCACAACCGGATTGACCGCCTCCAGATGCGAAGGATTGGGGGCCAGCGACATATGGACCTTGATCCCGTCAAATTCACGGTCGGTCGAAGTGCCGAGGTGATATTTGACGTCGCCCGATCCACCAACATCTTCAGGGTTGGCACTGCCGCCCGAAAATTCGTGGAAGATGATGCGATAGGGTTTGGCCAACACATTGGCGAGCACGTTGAGGCGGCCACGGTGCGGCATCCCATAAACGATTTCGCGCACGCCCAGTGCGCCGCCATATTTGATGATCGCTTCCAGCGCGGGGATCATCGCTTCGCCACCGTCGAGGCCAAAGCGTTTGGTGCCGACATATTTGCGCGCGAGGAATTTTTCGTACTGCTCGGCCTCGATCACCTTGCCAAGAATGGCCTTCTTGCCTTCGGGCGAGAAGCTGATCGCCTTGTCCTTGCCTTCCATCCGCTCTTGCAGGAAGCGGCGTTCCTCGACATCGGCGATGTGCATATATTCAAGGCCAACGGTGCCGCAATAATTGGCACGCAGCGTTGCGACCAGCTCACGGATGCTGACCCAGTCAAAACCCAAAGTGCCGCCGACATAGACCGGGCGGTCAAGATCGGCATCGGTGAAACCATGATAGGCGGGGTCAAGGTCGGCTGGAATCTCCTGCTTTGACAGGCCCAGCGGATCGAGATTGGCAGCCAGATGCCCACGCACACGGTAAGTGCGCACCAGCATCATCGCGCGGATCGAATCGCTCGCTGCGGCAACTGCATCACCCTGTGCAATCGGTTTGCCCGCGGCCTTTGCCGCAGCCTTGATCTCGACCGCCATCTGCGTGGGGTCAAGCGCACCGGTCAGCTCATCGGTCTCGCCAAAACGCCAATTGGGACGCTGCCAGCTTGGGCCCTGTTCAGCCTCGAATTCGTGGTTTTCAAAACCCATGTCGTGTCTCCAATTCCTACCCGCATGACGAAGAGGAACAGCGAATTAAATTTACCGTAGCCCTGAGCCTGTCGCTAGCGAAGCTGACCGAAGGTCAACGGCGCTTCCAAGATATGCGCTACTCTGACAGGCGTGCTTCGACAGGCTCAGCACTAACGGTTTTATTCAACGGCTTGGGGCTTTTTACCCCTTCAAAACTTCAACCAATGTCTTGCCCAGTTCCGACGGAGAGGCTGATACGCGGATGCCCGCAGCCTCCATCGCCGCTATCTTGCTTTCCGCGTCACCCTTACCGCCCGAAACAATCGCGCCGGCATGGCCCATGCGGCGACCCGGAGGTGCCGTGCGTCCAGCGATGAAGCCTGCCATCGGCTTTTTGCGGCCCTTCTTGGCTTCGTCGATCAGGAATTGCGCAGCCTGTTCTTCAGCATCGCCACCGATTTCGCCGATCATGATGATCGACTTGGTTTCGTCATCGGCAAGGAACAGCTCAAGCACATCGATAAAATTGGTGCCATTGACCGGATCGCCGCCAATGCCGACGGCTGTGGTCTGGCCCAGACCTTCATTGGTCGTCTGGAACACCGCTTCATAGGTGAGCGTGCCAGAGCGCGAGACGACGCCAACCGAACCTTTGGAGAAGATGCTGCCCGGCATGATGCCGATCTTGCATTCGCCCGGAGTCAGCACGCCGGGGCAGTTGGGGCCGATCAGGCGCGATTTCGAACCCGAAAGCGCGCTTCACCCGCACCATGTCGAGCACCGGAATGCCTTCGGTGATGCAGACGATCAATTCCATCTCGGCGTCGATTGCCTCAAGGATCGAGTCCGCAGCAAATGGCGGCGGCACGTAGATGCAGCTCGCGGTCGCGCGGGTCTGTTCCTTTGCTTCGAGCACCGTATCATAGATCGGCAGGCCCAGCGCGCTTTCGCCACCTTTTCCGGGAGTGACGCCCGCGACCATCTGCGTGCCATAGGCAAGTGCAGCTTCGGTGTGGAACAGCCCGGTCGCGCCGGTCATGCCTTGGGTGATCACCTTTGTATTCTTGTTGACCAAAATCGACATTAAAATCCTCCAATAGAACTGGCGATCAACACCACGCCCGATAATCCAAATTCTTCGTTGAAATCGCCGCCATGCCCGGCAAAATCGACGTCAACGCCGACCCCGCTGCGCCAGCCCGGCTCCCATTTGCGTACCACGCCGCCATTCGGCATCTCTTCCTTGTGCGTTGGCGGCTTCTTCATCCAGCGCACCAAAATTTCGTCGCGGATCGGATTGTCCGCCTCGAAATCATAGACGCGGCAGCCGCTGGCCCAAATACCACTTTCGTCGGTGACGCGGCTGGTGATCAGATAGAGTTCACGACCCGCAACGGTGCGGCGATAGTGATGGCCCTCAATCTTTTCATCTGCCTCCAGCGAGGCCTTGCCCTTAGCAACTAGCTTGTCGACGCGCGACGCTTCGCCCTCGGCGAGCATTGTCCAGCCCTGTTTGGGCAGCGCCTTTTCCAGTGCCTTGAATTTGCGTGTGTCGTTGCAGCCTTTGCGAAAAGCCGCCAGCACGGCGTCTGCCGGATAGGGCTGGGCAACGGGTGTTGCCGCCGCCAACAGGAGCGCCGCGCCGATCATCCTATTTCAGCGACGGATCGATCTTCTTGCACGCCACGAGCAGTTCCTTCACCGCGTCAACCGACACGTTGAAGCCCTTTTGCGCCTTGGCGTTCAGCTTGATCTCGACGACGCGTTCGACGCCACCGGCGCCGATCACCACCGGCACGCCGACGTAAAGATTCTTGATGCCATATTGGCCCGTCAGATTGGCGGCGCAGGGCAGAAGGCGTTTCTGGTCGCCCAGATAGGCCATCGCCATTTCGATCGCGCTGGTCGCGGGCGCATAATAGGCCGAGCCGGTTTTGAGCAGTCCAACGATCTCGCCACCACCATTGCGGGTGCGCGCGACAATCGCGTCAATCTTTTCCTTGGTCGACCAACCCATTTTGATCAGGTCGGGAACGGGAATGCCTGCGACGGTCGAATATTCGATCACCGGAACCATTGTGTCGCCATGCCCGCCGAGCACGAAAGCCGTGACATCACGGACCGAGACGTTGAATTCTTCGGCCAGGAAGTGGCGGAAGCGCGCGCTGTCGAGAACGCCTGCCATGCCGACCACCATATTGGCGGGAAGGCCCGAAAATTCGCGGAGCGCCCACACCATCGCGTCCAATGGGTTGGTGATGCAGATGACAAACGCCTTGGGGGCATATTTCTTGATGCCTTCGCCCACGGCTTTCATCACCTTCAGGTTGATGCCGAGCAGATCATCACGGCTCATGCCGGGTTTGCGCGGAACACCAGCGGTGACGATGCAGACGTCGGCGCCCTTGATGTCCTTATAGGAGGAAGTGCCCTTCAGATTGACGTCGAAACCCTCGACCGGGCCGGATTGAGCGAGGTCAAGCGCCTTGCCCTGCGGAACACCATCGACGATGTCGAACAATACGACGTCGCCCAGTTCCTTTTGTGCTGCGAGGTGGGCAAGCGTGCCGCCGATCATGCCGGCGCCGATAAGCGCAATCTTCTTGCGGGCCATTTAATGTCCTTCCTATGGGGTCAAAACGCAAACTGACAGTTACGGAATTGCGGGTGCGTTAGGCCGATTCGGCTAGAGCCGCAACCCTATAAAAGGCCTAAGTTAAAGCTTTTTATGATAACAGTTCGCAATAGCTTTTAGCGGCAATTGTTGCACTTGCCATTACAGATGATACTGTCCCGAATATAGGTCAGATGCTTCTGAATTACACCCTGCAACAGGAACCACGACATGCGCCTTCTCCTCGCAACCGCTGCTGTCTCGCTAATCCTATCATCGCCTGTGCAGGCCAACGAAAAAGATTGGGACAATGCCGGTTCGATCTCGCGCGATGTGCTGGTCGTCGCGGCATTTGGTCTGCCTATTGTCAAAGGTGACTGGGACGGCGCGCTTCAGGCTGGCGGCAGCATGGGTGCAGCGATGGTGACCACAGTCGCTTTGAAAGAGGCTTTCCCGACCTGGCGCCCCGACCGTAGCGACCGCAAAAGCTTCCCTTCAGGCCATACTTCGCTGTCTTTCGCCGCAGCCTCTGCGCTGCACAACCGTTGTGGCTGGGAAGTCGGGGTTCCGGCCTATGCGCTTGCCTCCTTCGTCGGTGTATCGCGGGTTGAGGCGAAGAAGCACCGTTGGGGAGACGTTTTGGCGGGTGCAGCAATCGGTATTACTGCGGGGCAATTGATCACCAAAAAACGCGATGACGGCGTGGTCCTGATCCCTTGGGGGGACACCAAATCGGCCGGGGTTTCAATGGCGATGAAGTTTTAATTGGGAAGTTCTAACCCGCCAATTCGGCGACCATATCATGCCAGTGCTGCAGATTTTCGCGGAAGGATTTGACCGGAATCCGCTCATCGCGACCATGCGCGCGTTCATCCTCGGGTGAAATGATCCACGCGCCATCGACACCATAAACGGGAATCCCTTCGGACCGGAAAAACAGCCCGTCGGTCGCCCCCGCCGACATTTGCGGCACAATCGGCGCGCCGGGATGCCGCTTTTGAATCGAACGGGTGTAGGCTGCAACCACATCCTTGCGCAGTGGCGAAGGCGGTGAGGGGCGAGCATCGCCGACCTGAACGACTTCAACGCCCTCACCCACCGTTGCTTTTAATTCGTCAATCACCGACTGTGCAGTTACTCCGGGCAGGATACGACAATTGACGGTCGCACGCGCCAATTGCGGCAGCGCATTGTTGGCATGACCGCCTTCAAGCCGTGTGGCAACGCAACGCGTGCGGGTCAGGCCTACCTCGGAAGGGTCAGCCTCGATGATGTCGGCGGCGGCACCGTCCTTTTCATCGGCGAGCCAACGCCGCATGGCATCCCCCAACGGTCCCTTTTCTTGGCTTTGTCGATATTGCAAATAGGCACGCGTGGTTTCGGTAAAGGCGGGTGTGAAGCGGTGCGCTTCCAGCTTTTTTAGTGCGGTTGCCAGCTCATAAATTGCATGGTCTGGGCGTGGCCGGGAACTGTGCCCGCCGGAATTGCGGACGGTGAAAGTGAAATCGGCGTACATCTTCTCCGATGTCTGCAGTCCAAAGCCAAGCAAGGTGCCGTCCTTGGTAAACGCCCCGCCCCCTGCATCGGCGTTCAAGGCAAAATCGGCATCGGTAAGCGCGCGCCATTCGGTTGCACCGCGCAGCGCGCCATTTCCACTGGTCTCCTCGTCGCCCGAAAAGAAAACAATGATGTCACGGCTGGGTTTGAAGCCTTCAGCCTTCAGCCACAACAGGCTGTTGGCGATGGCCGCGATACCATTTTTCATGTCTGTCGCGCCGCGCCCATAGAGATAGCCGTCTTCCTCGACCATTTTGAACGGATCACGCGACCAGTCTTCACGCCGCGCTTCAACCACATCCATATGGCCGAGCAGCAACATTGGCTTGAGTGCCTTGCCACCGTTCGGTTTGCGCTCCGCCTTCCAGCGCATGATCAGCGACTGGGTGCCGTCATGATCCTTGATGGTAACGTCGCCCAGTCCTCCCGCGACGAACTGGTCGCGCAGGTGGCTGGCGACGCGTTTCACTTCCTCATGGCGGTCGGTGACCGATGGAATGGCAATCAGTTCGCCCAGCAACTGCCGCCCCTTGTCGAGCCACTTGTCTGAAGCCTCCGCTCCTATTGCAGGGGAGGCAAGCCCAGACACGGCAAGCAGAGCTGATAGTCGACGCATGAAGAAACTCCGGCGGTTAGAGCAGATTGATCGTTACCTTACCGAAAAACTTGCCTGACTCCAGCAACAAGAATGCGCATTTTCTCGGTCTCAAATGCCCATACAGACATATTTGATTTCCATATAGTCATCGAGCCCGTGGCGGCTGCCTTCGCGGCCCAGCCCCGATTGCTTGATCCCACCAAAAGGTGCGACTTCGGTCGAGATCAGTCCGGTATTAACCCCGACTATTCCAGCCTCCAGCGCCTCTGCCACGCGCCACACTCGCGACAGGTCACGCGCGTAGAAATAGCTGGCGAGGCCGAATTCGCTGTTGTTTGCCTGTGCAATAGCATCGGCCTCATCGGTGAAGCGCACGACGCCCGCCAGCGGACCAAAGGTTTCCTCACGGCACAGCAGCATGTCGTTGGTGACATTGGCGACGACGGTGGGTTCGAACCATGTGCCGCCCAAATCGCTGCGCTTGCCGCCAGCCAGCACCTTCGCACCGCCCGCGACGGCGTCTTGCAGATGCTCTTCAACCTTGGCAACGGCAGGGGCGTCGATCAGCGGGCCGATTTCGACACCAGACTCGATCCCGCGCCCCAACTTCAGTCCCGAAACGCGCTTGGCGAGTTTTGCGACAAATTCGTCATAGACGCCGTCTTGCACATAAAATCGATTGGTGCACACGCAGGTCTGCCCACCATTGCGGAATTTGCTGATCATCGCACCTTCGACAGCGGCATCGACATCGGCGTCGTCAAAGACAAGGAAAGGTGCGTTGCCGCCCAGTTCCATCGACAATTTCTTTATCGTATCCGCCGACTGCCGCATCAATTCGCGCCCGACCTCAGTTGATCCAGTGAAGCTGATCTTGCGCACCACCGGATTTGCGGTCAACTCGCCACCAATGGCTCCGGCGCGGCCTGTAATAACGTTGAATACGCCTTTTGGTATACCCGCCTGCTCGGCGAGAACCGCCAATGCCAATGCCGAAAGGGGCGTCTGCGACGCGGGTTTCAGTACCATGGTGCAGCCCGCCGCCAGCGCCGGACCCATTTTTCGCCCGATCATCGCAGAGGGGAAATTCCAAGGAGTGATTGCCGCAACCACTCCGATCGGCTGGCGCAAGGTTACGATCCGTCGGTCGGCAGCGTGACCGGGAATGACTTCGCCATAGGCGCGCTTGCCCTCTTCGGCGAACCATTCGATGAAACTGGCTGAGTAAGCGATTTCACCCTTGGCTTCGGCCAGTGGCTTGCCCTGTTCGCGGCTGAGCAACTCGCCAAGCGCATCCTGATTGGCGATCATCAGGTCGAACAATTTGCGCAAGATCTTGGCGCGTTCGCCAGCTGTCTTCGCCCGCCAAGCCGGAAGGGCCGCCTCGGCAGCGGCAATGGCGCGTGCGGTTTCGGCAGCACCCATCTGCGGAACGGTGGTGATTGTTTCGCCGGTAGCGGGATCGGTCACGCTGATCGTCCCGCCTTGATCCGCGTCGCACCAAATACCGTCGACAAAGCATTGGTTGCGAACGAAATCACTATAGTTCATTTTGGATTCTCGCTGAAATTCCGGTTGTTGACTGGACGCACAGTCCGGCACCGTCAATGCGCAGCTAGCAATCAGAATGCAAGCATCGCTGTAAATGTTGAATCACATCAACGCCTGCTCCCTAATCGCTTCAGCAAAGCCCAGGTTCAGGACACTCGATTGAATCTACGTAATGGCCTATCGATTTTGGCGAAAAGCACAATTGAGCCTGTGGGGCCGCGCTGCTAGGCCCTGTGCATTGCCGGACAATCAGGGGAACAGCCGTGGATTTCAATTTGAACGAAGACCAGCGGAATATCCGCGAGGCGGTGCTGAAAATTTGCTCCCAATTCGGCGACGATTATTGGTTGGAGCGCGATGCCGATGGGGAATTTCCGGTCGAATTTTATAAAACCATGACCGATGCTGGCTGGTTGGGCATTGCGATGCCCGAAAGTGTGGGCGGCGCGGGGCTGGGAATCACCGAAGCTGCAATCATGATGCAGGCAGTCTCCGAATCGGGCGGTGGGATGACAGCCTCTTCGGCAATCCACGGTCCGATCTTTGGGCTGGAACCGGTGGTGCTGTTCGGCACAGAAGAACAGCAGCAGCGGATGATTCCGCCGGTGCTTTCAGGCAAAGAAAAAATGTGCTTCGCCGTCACCGAGCCCAATACCGGTCTTGATACCACCAGCCTGAAGACCCGGGCCGAAAAGGTTGACGGCGGATACCGTGTCAATGGCGAGAAAATCTGGATCACCAACGCCCATGTTGCCGATAAGATGCTGATCATCGCGCGCACCACAGCGCTGGAAGATGTGAAGAAAAAGACCGAAGGGCTCTCGCTTTTCTACACCACGCTCGACCGCGCGCATATCGAACACCAACTGATCCCCAAAATGGGGCGCCATGCAGTTGGCTCGAACATGCTGTTCATCACCGACCTGTTCATTCCGGAGGAAGACCGGATCGGCGAAGAGGGGCAAGGTTTCAAAATTCTGCTCAACGGCCTGAACCCCGAACGTGTGATGCTGGGTGCAGAGGCAGTCGGGTTGGGACGGATCGCGATCCAGCGCGCTGCGCGCTATGCCCGCGAACGCATCGTCTTTGGCCGGCCAATCGGGCAGAACCAAGGTATCCAGCATCCGCTGGCAAAAGCATGGATGCAGGTCGAGGCTGCCAATCTGATGGTGCTGAAGGCAGCGCAACTGTTTGATGCCGGTGCCGAATGCGGGGTAGAGGCCAACAGCGCCAAATATCTGGCGGCAGAGCCAGGCTTTGAAGCCTGCCAGACCGCCGTCATGTCGATGGGCGGTATGGGCTATGCCAAGGAATATCATGTCGAGCGCTATTTGCGCGAAGTGTTGGTCCCGCGCATCGCGCCGGTCAGCCCGCACCAGATCATGAACTTCATTGCCGAACGTGTCCTCGAACTGCCAAAGTCTTACTGATATGACCAAAGTGAAAATGCGCAGCTGGCTGTTTGCTCCGGGCGACAGCGAAAAAAAGATGACCAAGGCGATGGAGGGCACTGCCGACATCGTGCTGATCGATCTGGAGGATGCGGTCGCGCCTGAGACAAAGCCACTAGCGCGCACGATGGTGCATGATTTCCTGAAGGCCAATGCCCCGCAGCGCGAGCGCTTGTGGGTGCGGATAAACCCGTTTGACGGTCCCTATACGTTGCCCGACCTTGCTGCGATCATGCCCGCGCACCCTGGCGGCATCATGCTGCCCAAGGTTTATGGTCGCGCTGATGTCGAACGGCTAAACCACTGTCTCTCCGCGCTGGAAGTGGCGAATGGCATTGAAGAAGGCTCCACCCCGGTCATCGTGCTAATCACCGAAACCGCCGAAGCCATGTTCCACACCGGCGATTATAAGGGCGCACCGCGTGTCGTTGCTTTGACCTGGGGTGCTGAGGATCTGGCGGATTCCATTGGTGCGTCGTCGAACAAGAATGCCGATGGCAGCTATGGCTTCACCTATGAACTGGCGCGCAGCCTGACCGTTCTGGGTGCAGCGACGGCTGGCGTTCCGGCCATCGAGACTATTTCCGCCGATTTCAAGGATCTGGAAGCACTGCGTCTGCGGGCCGAGAAAGTGCGGCGCGATGGATATCGTGGGATGCTTGCGATCCACCCGGCACAGGTCGATGTGATCAATCGGGCCTTCACCCCAACTGCCGAAGAAATCGCCGAAGCGCGTGAGATTGTCGCGGTATTTGATGCCAACCCCGGTATGGGTGCCATTGGTTACAAAGGCGCTATGCTCGATCGGCCCTATCTCAGCCGCGCGTTGCAGCTGCTGGCGCTGGTGGAGGAAGGATGAGCCACATCACCGACGCAGCAGGGCTCGATCTTGCCCGTTTCCTGAAACCCGGCGACCATATCGTCATCGGGCAGGCGTGCGGCGAACCGGCGACTTTGGTCGAGGCGCTCATCGCGCAAGGAGCAGGCATTGGCGACCTGCGGGCCTTTATCGCCACCAGTTTCTCAGGCCTGTTCACGCCTGAAAGCGCGGACAGTTTTACACTCTCCAGCATGGGAGCGATTGGCGCGCTGCGTTCAATGACTAAGGCAGGCAAGCTGTCGGTCATACCCTGCCATGTCGGCCAGATTGGCCCGATGATCGAGGCGGGGATTATCGGTTGCGACGTCGCCTTCGTGCAGGTCAGCCCGGCGGACGATGACGGCAATCACAGTTTCGGCCTGACCCACGACCATGTGCAGGCAATGGTTGCCAAAGCGCGGGTGGTGATCGCCGAGGTTAACGATTCTGTTCCCTACACCTTTGGCGAAGCGATGCTGCCCGCGTCGAAAATAGACTGCGCGGTCCATGTCTCGCGAATACCGTCACAGGTCATGCCGACTACCGCGAGCGAAACCGATGAGGCGATTGCCAAGATCATCGCCAACTATGTCGAGGATGGTTCGGTCTTGCAGGTGGGCGTCGGTGCCATCCCCGACGCAGTGATGAGACTGTCGCGCGACCGGAAAGATCTGGGCGTTCATTCAGGCATGATCGGTGACGGCTATGTCGATCTGGTCGAGGCGGGCGTGATGACCAACGCGCGCAAGCCCTTTGACACCGGAATTGGCATTGCAGGAGCATTAATCGGGTCGAAACGTCTGTTCGACCACGCGCACAAGAACAAGGCGATTCGCATGTGCAGCGCCGCAATCACCCATGAGGAATCGGTGCTGGTGCGCATTCCGAAACTGGTGACAATCAACAGCGCAGTTGAAATCGACCTGACCGGACAAGTCAATGCCGAGGCCTCGGGCAGCGCCTATATGGGTGGCACCGGCGGGCAGGTCGATTATGTCCGCGCCGGATCACGCTCGCCCGGCGGTCACTCGATCATCGCCTTATCGGCTACAGCCAAGGGTGGTTCACTGAGCAAGATTGTGCCGACATTAAATGGCCCCGTCACCACCGCGCGCGCCGAAGTGGACGTGATCGTCACCGAATTTGGCGCAGCTGAACTCAAAGGGCAGTCGCTGGCTGAGCGCACCCTGCGTTTGACCGCCATTGCGCATCCTGACTTCCGCGAACAACTCGACAAGGCGGCGTTTGAAATCCGCCAAAGGGGCTTTTAACCATGAGCGATGCCGTTCTCTACGACCTGATGCCCGAAGGCATTGCCGTTATCACCATCAACCGCCATGAACAGCGCAACTGCCTGAGTCTTGAGGTGCGGCAGGGGTTATTCGCTGCATGGGACCGGTTCGAAAATGACGATAGCGCACGCATCGCTATCCTCACGGGTAGCGGTGACAAGGCCTTCTGCGCAGGCGGCGACCTGAAAGAGATGGTCGAAAAGAAATTGCAGGTGCCACCGCGTGATATGTTCCCGGTGCCTTATGAAAATATCCGCCTGTCAAAGCCTACTATAGCCGCCGTCAACGGTGTCGCCTTTGCCGGCGGCTGGATGATTGCGCAGGCATGCGATCTGTGCGTGGCTTCGACCAACGCAAAATTTGCAATTACCGAGGTCAAAGTCGGCCGGGGCAGCCCCTGGGCAACTCCGCTCATCCACATGATCCCGCAGCGCATCTATATGGAAATCGTGCTTACCGGCAAACCTATCAGCGCGCAGCGCGCCTATGAGATTGGCCTTGTCAACCGACTGGCTGAACCCGGTCAGGTAATGGATGCCGCTCTGGAACTGGCGCGCGAAGTGCTCGAAGGCGCGCCTTTATCAGTCGAGGCCGCGCGCAACACCGTGATGCTTTCGACCGAAATGGGCCGCGCCGCTGCCATCGATGCCGCATACGATGCGCATGAGAAAGCCTATACCAGCGAAGATGCACAGGAGGGTCCGCGCGCCTTTGCCGAAAAACGCACACCCGTATGGAAAGGACGCTGAGAGAGCGAATTTGTTAGCGTGATGTCAGAAAACAGCGCGCTTGGTCAGCACAATGTTCCATCGACTTTGTCGCATTTACTTATAGCCGCGGCAGGGTGACGCCCTTTTGGCCCATATATTTGCCAGCGCGGTCGGCATAGCTGGTCTCGCACGGTTCATTGCCTTTCAGGAACAGAAATTGGCACGCACCTTCATTGGCGTAAATTTTTGCTGGCAGCGGCGTGGTGTTGGAGAATTCCAGCGTCACATAGCCTTCCCAGCCCGGCTCCAGCGGGGTCACATTCACGATGATGCCGCAGCGGGCATAGGTGCTTTTGCCCAGGCAGATGACCAGCACATCGCGCGGCACGCGGAAATATTCGACGGTGCGGGCTAAAGCAAAGCTGTTCGGCGGAATGATGCAGACGTCGGTTTCGCGATCAACAAAGCTTTTGGGATCGAATTCCTTGGGATCGACCACGCTTGAATCGACATTAGTGAAAATCTTGAACTCGGGTGAGACGCGCGCGTCATAGCCATAAGAGGATAGGCCATAGCTGATGCACCCGTCGCGGCGCTGTGCCTCGACAAAGGGTTCGATCATCCCGTTTTCAAGCGCCTGCTGGCGTATCCATTTGTCGCTTAAAATTGCCATAGATCCACCACCAAATATTCAATTAACCGTTCGCATCGAGCGTAGTCGAGATGCCCAGAGGCATCGGACCAATTCCCGGTGTCTCGACTTCGCTCGACACGAACGGGGTTTGGAGAGTAACTGATTCAAGCCACCGTCACGCTCTGGATCATCCCCGGCTCACGCGGCGGTTCGCCCTTGGGCAGCGCATCGACATTTTCCATGCCTTCGATGACATTGCCCCAGACGGTATATTGCCGGTCAAGGAAAGTCGCGTCGTCAAAGACGATGAAGAACTGGCTGTTTGCGCTGTTCGGATCTTGCGTGCGCGCCATCGAGCACGCACCGCGGGTGTGCGGTTCTGCGCTGAATTCCTGTTTCAGATTGGGCTTTTTCGATCCACCCATGCCTGTGCCGTCGGGGCAGCCGCCCTGTGCCATGAAGCCGTCGATCACGCGGTGGAACTTGACCCCGTCGTAAAAGCCTTCGCTCGCCAGTTCGACGATGCGGTCAACATGGTTGGGGGCAAGGTCGGGGCGCAACTTGATGACAACGTCGCCGGTCGATAGGTGCAGGGTAAGCGTTTCGGCCATTGGGTGATATCCTTGTTCGGTAAAATATTCGGGCCATGCCTTAGGCGCGCATTTCCAAAAGTAAATTGCAATTTGCGGGCAGCGGCCTAGGAGTGCGGCACGTAAGGCAAAAACAACCAAAAGGGGACTTGCGATGAGCAACGACATCGACACCATCCCCCCCGATAATCCCGTTACCATCGAAACACCGGTGACACTCGACGAGGATGATCGCCTCGCCTCTGATTTCGTCGAATCGGTCCATGACGCGCTTGACGCGGGCGATGTCGAGGCGGTCCGCCGACTGGCCCAGCCGCTGCACGCCGCAGACATAGCCGACCTTTTCGAGCTGACAGGACGTGACCGGCGCGTGCCATTGGCGGCGGCATTGGGCGACCTGCTGGGCGCTGACGTACTGGCGGAACTGAACGATTATGTCCGTGAGGACCTGATCGATGCGCTGCCCGCCGCGCAGGTAGCAGACCTTGCCGAGCAGATGGAGACCGATGACGCGGTCGCCATGATCGAGGATCTGGAAGAGGATGAGCAGCAGGCCGTCCTCGCCGAGCTCGACCCTGAAGACCGGGCCGCCATCGAGGACGCCCTGTCCTATCCGGAGGAATCCGCCGGTCGTATCATGCAGCGCGAGTTGATCGCGGTGCCCGAACATATGTCGGTCGGACAGCTGATCGACTATCTGCGCGAAAACCATGATCTGACCACCGAATTCTGGGAGGTGTTTGTTGTCGATCCGCAGCACCGCCCGGTTGGTACTTGCCAGCTGAGCTGGATATTGCGCACGCCGCGCAACATTGGCTTGTCGGACGTTATGAAGCGCAACCAGACGCTTATCCCGGTCGATATGGATCAGGAAGAGGTGGCGCTGCGCTTTCAGAAATATGCGCTTATCTCTGCGGCTGTCACCGATAACGCCGGACGGCTGATCGGGGTGATCACGGCGGATGATATTGTCCACATCATTCAGGAAGAGGCCGGCGAAGATATTTTGCGCCTGTCAGGTGCCGGTGAAGGCGACATCAACGAACCGATCTCTGAAAGCTATAAGGCGCGCGTGCGCTGGCTGATCGCCAATCTGGGCACCGCGATGGTCGGATCGTCGATCATCTGGTTTTTTGGCGGCGCGATTGAGACGATGGTCGCGCTTGCCGTGCTGATGCCGATTGTTGCCTCGATCGGTGGCAATGCGGGCACGCAAACTTTGGCAGTGACGGTGCGCGCGCTTGCTACCAACCAGTTGACCGAGTCGAATACGATGCGCTCGGTTGGCCGTGATATCCGCGTTGCCTTGTTGATCGGTGCGACCGTTGCAGTGATCGCCGGGCTGGGCGCAGGGTTTGTCTTTGCCAACTGGCTGCTTGCGGCTGTGATCGCGGCCGCAATATTGATCAACATATTGGTTGCGGGCTTTTCCGGTGTGGTGATCCCCTTGATCCTCGACCGGCTCGATCAGGACCCGGCAGTGTCGAGTTCGATCTTTGTGACGATGATCACCGATTCAATGGGTTTCCTCATCTTTCTGGGTCTTGCCGTTGCGAGTGGTCTTGTCGGTTAGCCCGGCTGATCCCACATCCGGACCATGCCGCTCAACATCACCAAAATTGCCTTTGGCTGCGATAGCCCCGCTGACTTGCGGCAATGGCTGGAAAGTCATGTGGGCGCGGGTGAGGCTAGGATCACCACGCGCTATTTGCCGAAGCGGATCGCGGAGATGGCAGGAGGATCGCTTTACTGGATCCATGCCAGCACGCTGGTGGGGCGCAGTCCGATATTGGGTTTTGAAGAAACCGGAACCGGGCGGCACTGGATGCGATTGGCGCCAACACTGATCCCCGTGCGCTCGATCCCGATGCGCCCGCATCAGGGTTGGCGCTATCTTGAGGAGAAAGATGCACCGCCTGACCTTGGCAGCGGCGATGGCGATGGCCGCGATACCATGCCACCCAAAATGCTGGGGGAATTGATGCGGATGGGGCTGGTGTGATTGCGCGGCCATTAGCAAATGGCTAACCGCTGCTGGTTCAAGGGGAGGATTATGCACAGCTCAATTACGATCGAACGTCCCGATCCGCTGATCCAGCCAGAAAAACCTTCCCCCACGATTTGGGCAGCACTGGGTTGGGTCGCGGGATTTCTTTTACTGCAAGTCGCTTGCTCAATGTTGTTTATTCTGCCGTCCGTCGATTTGTCTCAAAATTTAGATGCCGTGGTGCGACAGATGCAGGATCCGAAGATTATTGCATTGCCAAGCATCCGCTCCCTCGTTGTAGCAAACAGTTTCGTGATTCTGCTTTTTGCGCTTTATGTGCGAAAAGGGGACCGCGCGGTACAGCTCGGGCTGACTCATTGGGGTAATGCGGGCGTAAGGGCGACAATCCGCACCACTGCGCTATTGATATCGGGGGCGCTGATAGTCAACGTCGGCTACACGTTGTTAATTGGATCAAAGCTGGAGATGCAAAAGGTGCTGCGCGATATATTGGCGGCAATTCCTCCGACAGGCTTGAATATTGCAACGATTCTGTTCGCCACTGTCATACTGGCTCCAGTAGTTGAAGAACTTGTTTTTCGCGGCATGTTGCAGAAATCTCTGACGCGCCGGTTGCCGACTTGGGCTGCGATAGCTGTTTCTGCAGTTGTTTTTTCCGCGATGCATGGCGACATCAATTCTGCTCCGGCACTTGCGGTCGTAGGTGCCATTTTTGGTACCTTATATCATCTGACCGGTTCGTTGCGACTAACCATCGCTGCACATTTAGCCAACAATCTGTTCGCTATGCTGGCGTCGAACTTCTTTTAGCCAAAACTTTCGCGATAACATCGGCAAAGGTCTCTGCGCTTTGCGCGCCGGGGACCATATATTTACCGTCAAAGATGATTGCGGGGACGCCGGTGATATTCTCGTCACGCCAATAGGCCTCTTCGCCGCGCACTTCGCGCGCAAGGGCTTCGTCGTCTAGCCAGTCTTGGCATTCGTCGCGGTCGAGGCCAGCGGCTTCGGCAAAAGACAGCAAAATGGTCCTATCGCTGACGTCCTCGCCGCGTTGAAAATAAGCCGCGAAAAGTGCGAGTTTCAACCGCGTCTGCACCTCCCAGCCCTTCGCGCTACCGGCGCGGTGGAGCAGCTTGTGCGCGTCAAAGGTGTTCACAATCCGCCGCGCGCCCAGATCGCCAAAGTTGAAGCCGACCGCTTCTGCGGTGGATTTGATATGCGCACGCACCGCCGCACCTTGCTCTGCCGTCCGCCCATATTTGCGCGCGATATGCTCGGCGGAGTCCTCACCCTCGGGCGGCATATCCGGGTTGAGTTCGAACGGATGCCAGTGAAATTCGGCCTCGACCGGATGAGGCAGCAGCGTCAGCGCTTTTTCCACCTGCTTATAGCCGATGATGCACCAGGGGCAGACGACGTCGGAGACAATGTCGATTCGCAAAGGCGTTGTCATTTCAACTTTCCTCCATCCAGCGGCGGAGCAGGGTGTTAGCAATTGCAAAGGGCGGCGGCGCTCCAAAGCGTTTGTCCGGGGCATTGGCAAAGACCGCGCGGACATCATCGCGGCTGACCCAGATCGCGTCCTCCAGCTCGTTGGTGTCGAGGGTTATCCGGTCGTCCAAAGCCTCGGCGACACAGGCGATCATCAGTTGCGAACCGCCAAAGGGCCAAGGCTGGCTGGTGATATAGCGCACCGCGCCGCAATTCACCCCGGCCTCTTCCTTGATCTCGCGACGCACGGCTTCTTCGATGCTTTCGCCCGGCTCAAGAAAGCCTGCAAGCGCGGAATAATTGCCCGCAGGCCAGCTTGCCTGCCGCCCGACAAGCACTTTGTCCTCAAATTCGGCGAGCATGATCACCACCGGATCAGTGCGCGGAAAATGTTCGGTGTCGCACGCGGTGCATTTGCGACCCCATCCGGCGCGAAACACCTTGGTCGAGCCGCCGCACCGTCCACAATAATGGTGACAGTTGTGCCAGTCGATCAGGCTCCGCGCGGTGCCATAGATGGCGGCATCCTCGGCAGGCAATAACGACAGCGCGCGCCACACCGCAGGTGATCGCGCCATTCCTCCTTTGGCCTGCACCAACGGGACGAAATGCGGCTTGCCGTCGGCCAAGCCAAGCAGCACCAGCTCGGTTTCCACACTGACCTCGGCGAGCGAGTGCCAGTGCAGTCCTCCCTCAGGCGACAGCGCCGGATCGAGCCCGTCGAGCCCCAGCACCTTCGCCCGCCAGTCGCCGAGCAATGCCTGATAGGCATCGGCATCGGCGCGGATATGGTCAACGCGATCAAGCGGTGAGCCTGTGAATCCGGGGTTCATTGTCACTCCTCCTCTTGCGCCTTCCGGTCTTTGAGCACCAGTCGGGCCGCCTTGGCGAATAGGGTCGGCAAGCCTGCGCTGTCGAGCGAATTTATCGGCCACCATTCGCCGTTGCCAAGGTCATTGGCACGGGCTTGGATGTGGGTTCGCTGGATATCCAGTGCAAGATGGAAATGGGTGAAGCTGTGCGCGACCTGCCCATTGACCTTTTGCCATTGCGCCGGGAGCGGGTGTGTCTTGTGGCCATCGGTCCGCACACTCCAGTCATCATCGAGCAAAGCGCGCATCCCGCCGAGCATAATTTTGTCCGGTCTTTTGGCCAACCAGACATGGCCATCGCATTCGATCCACCATGCCGTGCCCGTGCGCTGAGGTTTGGGGGCTTTGGGTGCCTTCACCGGCAGGTCTTCGACAATCCCTAGCGCATAGGCTTTGCACCGCGTGCGCAGCGGGCAGGTCAAACAAGAGGGGTTGCGCGGCGTGCAGATCGTCGCGCCCAGATCCATCATCGCCTGCGCAAAGTCGCCCGGACGGTCAGTGGGTGTGATCGCCTGAACGGCTTCCCTTATTGCCGGGCGGGCTGCGGGCAGCGGGGTCTGGATGGCAAACAGCCGCGCTGCTACGCGTTCGACATTGGCATCAACCACCGCCACGGGCTCGCCAAAAGCAATCGCGGCGATGGCCGCCGAGGTATAGGCACCCACACCGGGAAGTTTCGCCAACTCGGCGGCGCTTTGTGGGAAGTTCCCTATATGCGCATCGACAACCACTCGCGCGCATTTCAGCAAATTGCGCGCGCGGGAATAATAGCCAAGCCCTGCCCATGCCGCCATGACATCGGCGTCGCTTGCCATGGCCAACGCCTCGACCCTTGGCCAGCGTTCGGTAAAGGCGGTGAAATAGGGAATGACTGCAGCAACGGTTGTCTGTTGCAACATCACTTCGGACAGCCAGACGCGATAGGGGGGCGGTGGCGGGCTTCCGGGTGGCGACCGCCAGGGCAGGTCGCGTGCGTGCTGGTCGTAATGCGCCAACAGCAATACGGCCATATCCCCAGATTTTTGCGCTTCGGATTGGACGGCAGCCATGCAAAATGCGATGGTGCAGGTGATGGACGAAGGCAAGCATTCTTCGAAAAAAGGCAAGACTAAGTCTGCCATACCGCGCAGCTTTCAGCGTGCGCGTGGCGGAGAGGCGCGGGCAGTTTCCGACTTGATGCCCGAAATTGGCCGCGCCGCTTTCCGCCGTTTTGGCTTTGTGCAAAGTTCTGTGGTCAGCCGTTGGGACGAAATTGTAGGCAGCCGATATGCGCAGGTGTCGATGCCGGAAATGATCCGCTTTCCGGTCGGGAAAAAGGCAGAAGGTACACTCGAGCTGGTCGTCGAAAGCGGGCATGCGCCAATGATGCAGCATGTGATGCCCGAGATTATCGAAAGGGTGAACCGCTTTTTCGGCTATGCGGCGGTGGCCAAGGTCAAGATGCGACAGGGTCTGGTTGCCCGGCCTGAAAAGCCAGCGGCGAAAGCCCCGCCGATGCTCAAGCCAGCACCGTTCGAACTGGGCGATTCGCTGCGCGAAATCGCCGATCCTGAACTGTCAGCAGTGCTTGAATCGCTGGCAAAAAGCCTTGCCAAATCGCCTGAGTGAATGCAGATGCGACTGTCAATTCTGGACTCACCCATGCGCATATTAGCCAATTTCAAAGTTGCTACGGCTGCGGCCCTGATATCTGCAGCGCTGCTTGGCGACGCTGTGGTAGGAGCTGCACCGGTCAAATGGGCATCGACTTTCTCTGTTTCGTCCAAGGGCGCCTTTATTGTCGGCAATCCGGCGGCTGAAACCAAAGTCGTCGAGTATGCCAGCTATACCTGTAGCCATTGTGCCGATTTTGAACGTGAAACGGTTCCCGGCCTGAAGGTGCAATATGTTTCCACCGGCAAAGTCAGTTTTGAAGTGCGCAATCTGGTGCGCGATGGGTTGGATTTGACCGCCGCCATGCTCGCGCGCTGCGGCGGCAAGGGCCGCTTTTTTGGCAATCACCGGCATTTGATGGCGACTCAAGCCAAATGGGCCAATGGGGGTAAGCTTAGCAAGGCCACCATAGCCAAGCTGGATGCGGGGGATATCCACGGTTTCATGCAGGCCTCTTATGTTGAACTAGGGCTTGTCCCGATTATGGCGCAGCGCGGCTTAACCGCAGCGCAAGGCAAGGTCTGTCTTGCGGATAAAGCAGGATTGAAACAGATTCTCGACATGACCGACGAAGCTGTCGGTCCGCTGGGATTGCAAGGCACACCGACCATATTGGTCAACGGTCAGGTGCATCCGGAAGTCGGCGATCTCGCCACACTCAAACCCTATTTGCCCTTATAAGGAAACCCCCCATGCGTATATCCCTCATGCTTTCAATTCCGATGCTGGCACTTTCGATGGCGGCGTGCAGCGGCGGGAGCGGTGATGGCCCGCCCAAGGGTGAGCCCATTGCCAAAGTAGCCGCGCCCGCTGGCAAGCAATGGACCGACACCGTCGTAAAGACTGAAGAAGGCTATAAAATCGGCAATCCGCAGGCGAAACTGCAACTGGTCGAATATGGTGCAATCACTTGCCCCGGCTGCGCAGCTTTTTCGGTCCAGTCGCACACCGAGCTGATGGACGTTGTGAACACTGGCGTGGTTGCGTTCGAATTCCGTCCCTTCCTCGTTCACGGCATTCAGGATGTTCCGGGGTTCCTGCTCGCGCAGTGTAATGGACCCGACGCCTATTTTGGATTGACCGAACGGCTGTTTGCTGACCAGCAAAACTGGCTCGGCAAAATGAGCACGCTGACCCCGGAAGAACAGCAATCGGTGCCCAAGATGAAGCCCGAAGAGGCCGTGACTTTCCTCGCCAACAAAATGGGTCTGGTCGAATATGTGAAACAGTTTGGCATAAGCGAAGACGCAGCGAAGAAATGCCTGACCGACAAAGCAGCGTTCGACACACTGGCCAAGAATACCGAAAAAACCATGGCTGATGGCAAAGTTACCGGCACGCCGTCTTTCTTTTTGAACGATGCCCGACTTGACGCTGGCAACTGGACGCAGGTTAAAAGCAAGTTGCAGGAAGCAGGCGCGCGCTAAACCGGGCGACCGGCGCGCCAAACCCTCATGCGGATCAAACGGCTCAAACTCACTGGCTTTAAAAGCTTTGTCGAGCCAACCGAGTTGCAGATTGAACGCGGGCTAACCGGCATTGTTGGCCCCAATGGCTGCGGCAAATCCAATTTGCTGGAGGCAATCCGCTGGGTGATGGGCGAAAACAGCCCCAAGTCGATGCGCGGTGGTGGGATGGAAGATGTGATCTTCGCCGGCACCGCGCAACGTCCGCAACGGGACTTTGCCGAGGTCTCGCTGCTCGCCGAACATGATAGTGGCGAGAATATCCCGGGCGTAATCGCCAATGACGATGACGAGGAACTCGAGGTTGTTCGCCGCATCGAACGCGGCGCAGGCAGCGCCTATCGCGCCAATGGCCGCGATGTCCGGGCAAAGGACATCGCGCTGATCTTCGCCGATGCTGCAACCGGCGCGCATTCACCCGCATTGGTCAGTCAAGGGCGCATAGGCGCGATCATCGCCGCCAAGCCGCAGGAGCGGCGGATGATGCTGGAGGAGGCCGCCGGTATCTCCGGCCTCCACGTCCGTCGCAAGGATGCCGAACAGAAATTGCGCGCGGCGGAAACCAATCTCAACCGGCTGGCAACGATATTGGCCGATATGGATGCGCGAGCAGCGACGCTGAAAAAGCAGGCGCGGCAGGCCGAGCGTTATCGCAAATTGTCGGGGGAAATCACGCAAGCCGAAGCACGGTTGATCTTCGTCCGCTGGAAAGAAGCGAAGGCAGCGGCCGAGGCTGCTCGGGCGGAGGCCGATGCCGCAGGGGCCGTGGTCGAGCAGGCGTCGATTGGGCAGCGCGAACTAACTGCGCTCCAGCAAGATGCTGTGCGCAAGCTGGCCGATGACCGGGCGGCAGCAATGGCCGCGCGCGATGCCGCTAGCGATCTGTCGAACCGGCTGGTGCAGCTGACCAGCGAGCGCGACCGTTTGATCCAGCGGCAGGCCGACCTGTCGGCGCAGGCGCGACGGATCGACGAGGATGGCGCGCGCGAAGGTAAACTCACTCATGATGCCGCCGAGGCTCTGGCGCGGTTACAGGCCGAGGCAGCGGCATTGGCCGATACCATCAAGGCCAGCGAAGACGAGCGACCTGCGCTGGCGCGTGCGGTTGACGGCGGCGAACGCAGCGTGCGCGAAGGCGAGGTCAAACTGGCGAAGGCAGTAGCCGAACAAGCGCGTGCCGAGGCGGAGTTGCGCGTTGCCGATGCGGCGCTTGCCAATGCGCACGCACGGTCCGAAAGATCCGCACGTGAAATCGCCCGGCTCGACGCGGAAAGCGCGGCGCTGGGCGATGAAGGCGAGCTGTCGGCTACACGCGATAAAGCGGCGTCGGATGCCACGCGTTTGCAGGCAGAGATCGAAAATCAGGCAAAAGCGATCGAAGCGGCCGAAGCCTTGCGCGGGCAATTGGTGGCCGAACGCGATGCCACGCAGAGTCAACTTGCTGCTGTTCGCGCCGATCTGGCTGCGCTTGAAAGCGAGCATCGCGCGCTCGAACGCGCGCTTCCCAAGAGCAGCGAGCATCGCGCGATTGATCGGATCAAGGTCAAACCGGGCTATGAACGTGCGTTGGCGGCGGCCTTGGGCGAAGATGTGCAGGCGGCAATTGGTGGTGTCTCAGGACGGCGTTGGCAGGGCTTCACCGCAGCTCCGGCGAGCGGCAAAGGTGACAGGCTGGCCAATTTTGTCGAGGCCCCAGCCGAACTGGCTTTGCGACTGTCGATGATCCGCGTCGTTGCGGCCGATGACGGGACGGTGCTCGAACCGGGCGAGCGGCTGGTCACACTTGATGGCCGTTTGCGCCGTTGGGATGGTTTTGCCGCCGAGGATGACGGTGCCGACACCGCCGAACAACTGGTGCGCGTCAACCGGATCGCCGCGCTGGCCAAGGCTATTCCCGATGCAGCGCAGAAAGTATCAAGTGGGGAAGCCGCGCTCGCCATTGTCGCTGCACGGATCAGTGACGCGCAAGAGACTGCGCGCAGCCTGGCGGCGGGGCATGGCGAAGCAGAGGCGCAATTGCGGCAGGCTTTGCGCGAAGCTGACCGTGCCGAAGACGCACTGACACGCTGTCGCCAGGCAGCAGTCGCGCTCACCGAGCGGCGTGAAGCGGCAGCACAGGAGCAGGCGCAGGCTGCGGCGGATTTAACCGCAGCGGAGAGCGCGCGGGCTGAATTGCCCGATGGCGAACAGCATCGCATATTGGTGGGCGCATTGACCAATGAAAGCGAAGCAGCGCGTCAGTTGTTTGCCCGCGCGCAGGCCGATCTGTCGGGGCTTGATCAACGCATCGCTCAGCAACGCGAACGACGCGCCGTCGCTCAAGCTGAAATTCGCGGCTGGCAGGAACGGTCGGGCGAGGCCGAACGCCGTATCGCTGACATGAACAAGCGCAGCGCAGAAATTGCCGCAGAGTTGGGGACAATTGCCGGTCGCCCGGATCATGTCACTCGCGACATCGCAGCGGTCGAAAGCGACCGGGCAACGCTTGGCGAAAAGCTCGCGGGATTGCAGGCCGCTGAGCGGGCAAGCGAAGCGACATTGAAGGCGCTCGAAACCGATCTGGCTGCTGCTGCCGAGGCGGTCTCGACTGCGCGCGAGCAACGCGCCGGGGCAGAAGCGCGCGCCGAGAATCAGGATGCCCGCCGCCGTGAAATGGCGGCGATTTCGGGCGAGCGCTTCGAATGCCCCCCGCCTTTGTTGCCTGACAAACATGGTTTTGAAGAGGAAGCACTGGCTGACGCGGGCAGCGAGTCGGCGCGGCTCGAACGGTTGCAACTCGACCGTGAACGCATAGGTCCCGTGAACTTGATCGCGGCTGACGAGCTCGCCGAACTGGAGGAGCAGGTCGCCAAAGGCCAAGCCGAAAGCGAGGAATTGACGCAGGCGATCAACCGGCTGCGCGGTTCCATCGGCAGCCTCAACCGCGAAGGCCGTACGCGCCTGCTTGCGGCTTTCGAAACCGTGGACCAGCATTTCCGTCGATTGTTTGCGACCCTGTTCAACGGCGGACAGGCGCATCTCGCTTTGATCGACAGCGACGATCCGCTGGAGGCAGGGCTTGAAATTTTCGCCCAACCACCGGGTAAGAAATTGCAGTCTCTGACCTTGCTGTCGGGCGGTGAGCAGGCGTTGACGGCGGTGGCGCTGATCTTTGCGTTATTCCTGACCAATCCCGCGCCAATCTGTGTGCTCGACGAAGTCGACGCGCCGCTCGACGACGCCAATATCGAACGTTTCTGCGACCTGCTCGATGCGATGACGCGCGAAACCGACACACGCTATCTGATTGTCACCCACAATGCCGTCACCATGAGTCGCATGCACCGGCTGTTCGGCGTGACCATGGTCGAGCAGGGCGTATCGCGATTGGTGAGCGTCGATCTAGGTGGGGCCGAGCAATTGTTGGCGGCGGAATAGAGGAGCTAGTCTATGAAAAGGTTTGCAAAATTCACAGCTTTGCTGCTGCCATTTGCCTTGGTCAGTCATGCTCCTGCCATTTCCTCGAGCTGCGTCAATCCGAAGACCGTTCAGATCAAATTTACCAAGGGCGCCAATTGTTGGACTTACTCTGGCACGGCAACCCATGTCAGCGGCCGCTTTGCCAAGGGGCAAAAGGTGCTGGCAACGTCAACGGGCATCGCGCTTTTTGGAGACGGCGAGCGTGACTGGAAGACCACAACCCAACGCGATGTTAGCATTAGTGGGCCGGGTGACTTTTTCGCCGACGTCAATGACAGCGGCGGCGAACCGGTTACGCTCCCGCGTACGGGCGACTACACTTTCGACTTCTCGCCTTGCGCGATGTGGGGCGGAATGGGGACTTTTGTTGTTTGTACGATGTGATGCTCACCCCATCGGGTAGAGTATCTCGCGTGTCACCTTATGGATCGCGCCCATCACCTCGGCGGACAATTTCAAATCCATCGCCGCCAGAATCTCGTCCAGCTGATCCTCGCTGCTGACGCCGACGATGGTGGAAGCAACGAAGTCATTCTGTTTTGACCATGCGGTGGCGAGCGTCACCGGAGACAGTCCTGCTTCTTTTGCAATCTCCAACACCCGCGCTGTCGATTCCAGCGCGCGGGGTCCGGCAAAACGCTGCGCCATGTCAAATTGCCGTTCGCCCCTCATCTCCAGATATTTGGAGAACCGCGCACCGTCCGGCCGAGCACCATCCAGATATTTGCCTGAGAGCACACCGCCACCAAGCGGCGAATAGGGCAGCAGCGAAACTCCCTCCTTGCGACACACCTGTTTCAGCTCATCTTCGAAACGGCGGTTGTTGATCGAATAATTATTCTGGATCGTATGATAGCGCGCCGTGCCCAGTCGCTTGGATGTTTCGAGCGACTTCATCAGCCCCCATCCGGTTTCATTTGAACAGCCAATCACGCGCACCTTGCCCGCGCGCACCAGATCGTCGAGAACCTCCATTGTCTCGTCATATTCCATGTCATGGTCGGGCCAATGGGTTTGGTAGAGGTCGATATAATCGGTCTGCAGCCGCGTCAGGCTCTCCTCGACCGCTTTGATGATATTGTGCCGGTCAAGTGCGGCATTGCCCGCACGTTTGACGCCCACGGCCCATTGATAGTTGGGGCCGCTGACCTTTGTCGCCAGAATGATGGCATCGCGGTCTTTGCCCTTCATCCACCGTCCGAAAATATCTTCGGTTCGCCCGGCGTAGTCCGCTCGCGGCGGCACAGGATAATTTTCTGCCGTGTCGAAAAAGTTGATCCCTGCATCAAGGCATCGATCCAATATGCGATGGGCCTCTGCCTCTTCGGTCTGCGAGCCAAAGGTCATTGTGCCCATACAGATGTCGGAAACGAAAATCGCGCTTTTGCCCAACCGACGGCTTCCCATATTTATTCCTCCCCAATTATCCTGCGCTGCCGACGACGAGGCAGGCCAGCGCCATCAGCAGTCCTGCCATCCGGTTCGACCGGAACAGGTCCAGCGCGTTGCTGCCATCGCTGCGTAGGCTTGTCACCTGCCAAATCAGATGGAGCGCGATTGGTAGCAGCGCAACGAGTGCCTGTGCCTCCGGGCGCAAGCTCCAGATTGCCATTGCCCATCCCGCTAACGCCATTGCATAACACAGCGCGACCCCGCTGCGAATATTCTCGCCCAGCCGCAGCGCGCTCGACCGAATGCCGACGAGCGCATCATCTTCGCGGTCTTGCATGGCATAGATAGTGTCGTAGCCGATGACCCAGAAAATCGTGCCCGCATAAAGCCAGAACATGGCCGGGCGGGCATGTTCGGCGACCGCAATCCAGCCGACAAGGGCGCCCCAACTGAACACCAGTCCAAGCCACAGCTGTGGCCACCAGGTGATGCGTTTCATGAAGGGATAGGCCGCGACCAGCAACAGGCTTTCCAACGCCAGAAGTTGCGCGTTGAAATTTAGCTGGAGCAAGACGACCAGTCCAACAAGGCACAAGACACCCAACCAGACCCATGCTGCCTTTGTGCTGACCGCGCCGCTTGCCAGCGGGCGGCTGGCAGTGCGCGCAACTTGGCGGTCGAGATCGCGGTCGACAATGTCATTATAGACGCATCCCGCCCCGCGCATCGCAATAGCGCCCAGCAGCATCCAGAGGATTAGCGGCCATTCACGGATTGCTCCGCCTGCGAGCGATATTCCCCAGAAACAGGGCCAGAACAGCAGCCACCAACCGATCGGACGATCAAAGCGGGCGAGGAGCGCAAAGGGGCGCAGGTTGGCGGGCAAAAGGCCAATAAAACCGCGATGCTCGGTGTCTGGAGGGGAAAGTGTGTCACGCTGCATTGTTTCCCTGTTGCCGAATTATTACTCGTTCGTCACCCTGAACTTGTTTCAGGGTCCATTTATTCGCATAGGCTGAGTCTGGCTGCACGATAGATGCTGAAACAAGTTCAGCATGACGGCCGAGAGTGAGAAGCTATGCCCGCTACCCCCGCCTGGCCCCCGCATTCGACTCCGCGCCTTTTCGTTGATCAGGCGCTGGCGGAGGGGGATGAAATTTTGGTCGTCGGGGGGCAGGCGCATTATCTGCTCAATGTGATGCGGCTGAAATCCGGTGATCCGGTGAAGCTGTTCGACGACCGGAACGGCGAGTATCTGGCAACCGTTGTGGTAACGGGCAAGCGTGACCTGAGCTTGCGGGTTGAGGCAAAACTACGCGATAGGCAGGTTGGACCGGACCTGTGGCTGTGCCAGGCGCTCATCAAGAAAGACCGTCTCGATTGGATTGCGGAAAAGTCGTGCGAGCTGGGTGTCGCGCGCTTTGTCCCCGTGCTCACCCAGCGTTGTGTGGTCGACAAGGTCAAAGAAGAGCGGCTGCGCACGCAGATGATCGAGGCCGCTGAGCAATGCGAACGCACCGCGCTCCCTGAAATCGCGCCTTTGGCAAAGCTTGAGGCAATGCTGAAGGATTGGCCTGAGGATCGCACGCTCTATTTCTGTGACGAGCGCGGCGGAGAGCCTTTGGTGTCAGCGATAGGAGCGGGCGAAGCAAAGGCGGCAATATTGATTGGCCCGGAAGGGGGTTTTACCGACGCAGAAAATGCCGCCATCGCCAGTCTGCGCCAATCGATCCGCACCACTTTGGGCAGCAACATCCTGCGTGCCGACACCGCCGCTGTTGCTGCAACTTCCATCTGGATGGCGAATCATGGTTACCAAAACCGCTGATTCAGCCTGTTAAATACAGAAATTTACATTCAAGACCCGCAGATTCCGCCGATTGTTTAAGCTTAATAAAACAATTTGCTCCAATTCGGACCTGTGTTGAACAGACAGATTTTCCAAGTGGCAGGGGCAAAGCACCATTTTGCGCAATATGTTCATGCATGCTTTTTGGGCATGCTGGCTGCGCTATTGTGCCTGCTCTCTGCTCCATCATTCGCCAACCAGACGCCGTCTAGTTCCAGTGGAGCCGGTCCGGTTACAAAAACCTATCCGGGTACGACGACAATGCAAGTTTCGTTGTCGGGAGCAAATTCGGTTATTTTTGACGATTCCATCGCGTTAAACGCAATTGGCGGCGTGCTTTCAACACAACTATCGCCGGCAATTTCGGCGACGACGGACGCGATAGAAATTGATGTTAGTCCCTCGGGGTGTTCGACCGCGACATTGCGCTGTGCCAATCGCGGCGTGATGACTCTAACCTTCAGTCAACCTGTCACCAACCCGATCATTCACATTTCCGGACTAGGGGCCAACCGGTCCAGCACAACATTTTTCCATACATCGCTGGTGATGACCAGCTGGACTGCGCCGGTTAAACCGACCTTTACCGTCACAAACAGCAACGGTAATCTGTCAGTCAGCGGTGACGAAATCCGTTCGACGACGATCAACGGGCAACCATCGTGCACGACAACGAACAAGGCCGGTTGCGGCAGTGTCCGTATGAACGGCACCATCACGTCTGTGACCTTCCGGCTTGATATGTTGATGGGCGGCAGCGGCACGGCAACCAATGTCGATGGCTGGAATTTTACCGTTTCGATGGACGAAGATTTTGGCGATGCCCCCGGCAGTTATGATACGACCGCGGCGGCTAGCCACATCGTTGGCGGTTTCTATATGGGTGCCGGGGTTACGGTGGAAAATGCCACAGTTACAAACCTGCTGGCAACACCAGTGACGCCCAGCCCGATAGCGAACGCCACTGCGTCGAGCGATGGATCGGATAACGGCGTGACCTTCCCCACGCTGATCCGAAGCTTATCCAACGGCACGATTGACGTAGCCGTCACCGGAAGCGGCGGCCGATTGCAAGGATGGATTGACTGGGCCGATGACGGCAGTTTTGCAACAGCTGGCGACCAGATTGCGACCAATGTCACTGACGGCGGAGCCGGGGATACCGATGGCGTTGCCAACGGAATGATCCGGCTTGCCGTGACTCCACCCGCGGGAACAACGCAGGTTACAACCATAGCAAGGTTCCGCTGGTCTCCCAATAGCGGTGTCGGCGCGACAGGGCGTGGCACGGTCGGTGAAGTTGAGGACTATGAAGTCACAATCTATCCGCAACGGGCAGATTTGTCGCTGACCAAAACGGTGAGCAACGCCTCGCCCACCAATGGCAGCACTGTGAGCTATACCCTGACCGTAGCCAGTGCGGCTTCACCTGCATCGACAGCAACCGCCACCGGAATAACGGTACAGGACACCCTTCCGGCGGGGTTCAGCTATGTCAGCCAATCCGGCACGGGAACTTACAATATCGGCACTGGTGTGTGGAGCGTTGGCAGTTTGGCACCTGGAGCAAACGCATCAATCACTTTAACCGGTACAGTCACTGCTACCAGCGGAACCGTGATAAACGCGGCCGAAATTCGGGCCAGCTCACTACCTGACCCCGATTCCACGCCGAATAACGGCGCTCCGGCCGAGGATGATTACCAAACTGCTTCGTTTACAGTTGCAACCGCAATGGCCGCACCATCTTGCGCTGTGGGCGTGACCAACCAGATCATTTCTAACGGAACTTTTGCCTCGGGAACCGGTCCGAGCTGGACAAGCTGGACCGCAGGCGCAGTCTGGACCGGGTCAGGTGTTGCCTCTGTCAACAGTGATACAACCAGTGGGTCGCTATCCCAATCCGGCTTGTCCGGACTGAAGTTCGGCCCTGGGGCCGGTGGCAGCGCCGTTATCCAGCTGAGCCAATGGTGGCGCAACGGTGCGCCAGCCGGTACGTCCACGTCCGCGCAATTGACGGTTTCGGTCGCCGGTACGGACTATGCAAGGATCACAACGCCCGCTGGTGCAGGAACCTCGGCAAGTGTGACCTATCTAAACGGCGCAACGGGCAACCTCACCACAATCAACGAATTTACCTATACAGGTTGGCGCATAAACCTGCCGACGACAGTGGCTGCGACGGGCGCTATCAGTTTCACTCACGCCCCGGGCGGAGGAGCGTCGTCAGACGATTTCGAAATCGACAATGTCACGCTTTACACCTGTCAGCCTGGCGACTTGTCGGTGACAAAAGTCAGCAATGTGGTCACCGACTATGTCAGCGCGAGCAACCCCAAGGCGATTCCAGGAGCCTTGATCCGTTATTGTATTCTTGTATCCAACACTGGGCCGGTCACGGCATCGCAGGTCGTTGCATCTGACCCCCTCCCGGCCGACGTCACCTATGTGCCCGGAAGCATGTTGTCTGGCACCAGCTGTTCCGGCGCAACAACCCCAGAAGATGACGACAATGCCGATAGCGGTGAAGTTGATCCGGTGAGGATGGATGTGAGCGGCTCGACAATCACAGGCAACGCCGCGACGCTGGCAGTGGGGGGCAGCTTTGCAATGGTATTCAACGCCACCATCGATTGATCCAGTTGAGAGCTAACCCGATTCATGCCCGCCGGACATTCGTTAAAAAGATTTGAAATCTCTTAACCAATTCCCTCTAACATGGCGCAATCATGCTTGGGGCCCCATCAGATGAGGCTGTGAACGGGCGGCTGTTCCGGTCCAACGACGTCTTGCCATACATGCGCAAGGGCGATCGGGTGCGTCATGCCTTATCCATCCTCGTTTTGGGCATATTGATGCTGATCGCAGGCAGGCCTGCTTCGGCACAAGTACTGAACCAATATACCACAACCACAGCGGGGGCGATTACCGACCTTAGCTGCAACCAGCCACTGGCGTCGCAAATCGTCCGCACGTTCAATGTCCCGACAAGCTACATTGTGGGCGACATTGATCTGGGCATCCGATTGGAACATACCTACCGTGCAGACTTGAGGATAACTCTGCAATCACCGGCAGGCACCACGGTGCAGGTGATGTGGGGGGTTGGTGGTTCTGGCAACAATCTGCACGATCGGTTTGACGATGAAGCCGCAACGAATATCTCGGCGCATAACGGCACCGTGACCGATCCGACAACGCCAACAGGCCTCCCCTATTCGCACAGTTTTCGACCGACACAGCCCTTCACGGCGTTTGACGGACAGAATGCAGCGGGGAACTGGACGCTTGTCATTTGCGATGCGGCCGGGGTGGACACGGGTACCTTTCGGCGGGCAGATCTGTTCATCACATCGATCAGCATGTCGGTGACCAAGATATCGAGCGTGATCAGCGACGGTGTGAGTTTGTCGAACCCCAAAGCGATTCCCGGGGCAGTTGTTCGTTACTGCGTGCTGGTTACAAACAATGGCGGCATCCCTATGACCAATGTTGCGCCCAGCGATACTTTGCCCGCCACGCTGACTTATGTCGCTGGCAGCCTATTGTCCGGCACAAGTTGTGCAGGCGCGGTCACGGCGGAAGACGACAATAACAGTGGGGCCGATGAAAGCGATCCGTTCGGAATGGCGGTATCGGGGTCGACCATCACCGGCAGCGCGCCATCGCTAGCTGGTGGAACAAGCTTTGCCATGGTTTTTCGCGCCACTGTAAACTGACTTGCCGACATAGTGCCTGCGCCTTAAAGCCGCGCGATGAGCACAAAAACAGTTTCGAATCGCAACGAACCCGTCATCGAAAGCCGCGACCAACTGGTTGCACCAATGGCGGCGGGAGAAAAGCCCGCTGAACGTTGGCGCATCGGCACCGAACATGAGAAGTTCGTCTATTGCCGGAAAGATCGCCATGCGCCGTCTTACGAAGAACCCGGCGGCATCCGCGATTTGCTGGATTCGCTGACCGAATATGGATGGGAACCGATCGAGGAGGGCGGCAACGTTATCGCGCTGTCTGGCAGCGACGGCGCGGTCAGTCTGGAACCGGCGGGGCAGTTGGAACTGTCGGGCGCACCGCTTGAAAACCTGCACCAAACCTGCGCCGAAACCGGGCGGCACCTGAAACAGGTGAAGGCAATTGGTGAGAAGACTGGCAAGGGCTTTTTGGGCATGGGGCTTTGGCCCGACAAGACCCGCGACGAACTGCCGATCATGCCCAAGGGGCGCTATGCGATCATGCTGCGGCACATGCCGCGCGTGGGCAGCATGGGGCTCGACATGATGCTGCGCACCTGCACCATCCAGGTCAATCTCGACTATTCGAGCGAAGCCGACATGGTGCAGAAGTTCCGCGTCGGCCTCGCGCTGCAACCCTTGGCGACCGCGCTGTTCGCCAACTCGCCTTTCCTTGAAGGCAAACCCAACGGCTATCTCTCCTATCGCAGCCATATCTGGTCGGACACCGATCCGGCGCGCACTGGGATGCTTCCCTTCGTGTTCGAAGAGGGTTTCGGCTATGAACGCTATGCCGACTATATGCTCGATGTGCCGATGTATTTTGTCTATCGCGACGGCAAATATATCGACGCGGCGGGTCACAGTTTCCGCGATTTCCTGAAAGGCGAATTGTCGGTGCTGCCCGGCGAGAAACCACGCATATCGGATTGGGAAGACCATATGTCCACGGCCTTTCCCGAAGTGCGGCTGAAAAGTTTTCTCGAAATGCGCGGTGCCGATGGCGGCCCGTGGAACCGCATATGTGCGCTGCCTGCCTTCTGGGTCGGCCTGCTCTATGATCAAAGCGCGCTCGATGCGGCATGGGATGAAGTCAAAGACTGGACGATGGAAGAGCGAGAGGCGCTTCGCAATGCAGTGCCGAAACTGGGGCTGAAGGCGCCAATTGCGGGCGGCAAGACGTTGCAGGATATTGCAGGACGCATTCTCGACATTTCGTCCTCAGGCCTTGCGGCACGCGCGCGTCTCGACAGCAGCGGCAACAATGAAACCGGCTTCCTCGATCCGTTGCGCGAAGTGGTGGCATCGGGAAAAACACCCGCCGAGGTTTTGCTCGACAAATATCATGGCGCATGGAGCGGCGATCTTGACCGTATTTATGACGATATGAGCTTCTGAGACCAGCTGCGGTCTCAAAACTGTAACCCAATCGCCACAGCCCTTTTACAAAATCGGCGGTAAAGCTTGGCTGCTCTTGACCCGATGAACCCGACCGATAGGGGCTATGGACCGGTCCCAAAACCGGCCCCTTCGTCACCAGATTCATCGGGAGCAGACCCATGCGCCGTATCCGCCAGCTTTTTGTAACTACCACCGCGCTTGCTTCGGCAGCCACCTTCTTCGCTTCAACGCCGGCCATTGCGCAGGATGAGGCCGCTGCCGATGACGGCACGCTGACTGAAATCGTGGTGACCGCGCAGCGTCGTGAAGAAAATCTGCAGGATGTGCCCTTGTCGGTAACAGCCGTCAGCGGAGATCAGCTTGCCAGCATTCAGGCAGGCGGCGTCGATATTCGTGGCATTTCCGGCCGCGTGCCCAGCTTGCTTGTCGAATCCTCTTATGGCCGCACTTTTCCGCGCTTTTATATTCGCGGGCTAGGCAATACCGATTTCGATTTCAACGCCGCCCAACCGGTCAGCCTTGTCTATGACGATGTTGTTCTCGAAAACCCGATCCTTAAAGGCTTCCCGATTTTCGATCTAGAACGCGTTGAGGTTTTGCGCGGACCGCAAGGAACGCTTTTTGGTCGCAACACGCCTGCCGGTATCGTCAAATTTGACAGCGTGAAACCGAAGGATGAATTTGGTGGCTATGGCCGTCTTTCCTATGGCCGTTTCAATGCGATCAATGCGCAGGGTGCCGTCGGTGGGCCGCTGGGCGAAAAGGTCAGCGTCCGTTTGTCCGCGATGTATCAGACACAGGACGATTATGTCGACAATGTGCTACCCGGCGGCACAACCAAAAACGCCTTTGAAGGCTATGATGAATTCGCCGCGCGTCTGCAGTTCCTGATCAAGCCGACCGAAAATCTCGACATCTTGCTGACCGGCCAGGTCCGCTCGCTCGACGGCACCGCGCGGCTTTTCCGCGGCAATATCTTCACCCGCGGGCAGGCGGGGCTGAACAGCAATTTTGACCGTTACAGCGTTTCGATTGACGCCAAGAACGAGCAAAGCGTTGATACCCAAAACGCTTCGGCGCGCATCACTTGGGACGCCGGCCCGGTTTCGCTGATCTCGGTAACCAGTTTGTGGCGCGGCGACGCGACCTCGGTAGGCGATGTCGATGGCGGCTTTGGCGCCAATTTCCTGCCGCCCAATCTCTATGGTCCAGGCGAAATCCCTTTCACCGCAGAAACCCGCGACAGCTTGCCGAGTCTGAGCCAGTTCACACAGGAACTGCGCATCGCCAGCAATGGCGATGGCCCGCTCAGCTATCAGGCCGGCGTCTTCTATTTTGACGAAGACCTTGAAATCGTCTCGCACAATTATTCGACTTTGGGTGACCCCAACAATGCGACCGGCGGGGTTAATATCATTGTTTCGCAGGAACAGAACAGCAAGGCTTATGGCGTCTTCGGGTCGCTGACCTATCAGTTGAGCGATCAGTTCAGCGTCACTGGCGGCCTGCGCTATAATGATGACAAGCGCCGCTTTGTCGCGGTGCGCAGCAAAGATACGCAGTTCCCCAATTTCCTGCAAAACCCGCTGGGTACAGTCAACCGCCGTGTCAGCGACAACAATATGACGTGGGATCTGAGCGCAACCTACGCGATGAACGACGATGTCAATCTCTATGCCCGCGTCGCCCGCGGCTATCGCGCGCCGAGCATTCAGGGACGCATATTATTCCCGCCCGCAACCGCAACCCCGCTGGAAGATGGTGTGACCGTTGGCGATTCGGAAACGATCACTTCTTATGAAGGCGGGATCAAATCGACTTTGCTCGACGGCAAGGCTCGCTTCAACCTCAACGGTTTTTACTATGAGTTGAAGGATGCGCAGCTGACCGCCGTTGGTGGCGGTATCAACGCCAACCGCTTGATCAACGCAAACAAGGTGCGTGGCTATGGCTTTGAGGCTGACCTCGAATTCAAGCCCGTGCCCGAATTGCTGCTGACCGCAGGGCTCAGCTACAACAATACCAAGATCCGCGATGCCGGTCTGACCACAGCGGCGTGCGGCGCAACGCGCGTTGACACCTTCCCCAATGTGTCGCTGTGCACACCGCTCGATCCCATTGTCGTGGCTGCCGCACCCTTCTCGGCGGCAATCGTCAATATCAACGGCAACAGCCTGCCGCAAAGCCCCAAATGGATCGTCAACTGGACCGCGCGCTATGGCGTTCCCGTCGGCAATGGCGAAGTCTATGCCTATACCGACTGGGCCTATCGGTCGAAGATCAACTTCTTCCTCTACGATTCGGTCGAGTTTCAAGACAAGCAGATGCTTGAGGGTGGGGTGCGGGTCGGATACAAAACCGAGAATTACGACTTTGCCGCTTTTGTCCGCAACATCACCAAGGACACCTCGGCAGTCGGCGGCATCGACTTCAACAACCTGACCGGTTTTGTCAACGAACCGCGTATCTGGGGCATTGAAGCCGGATTTAAGTTCTAGTTCACCTAACGGGATGTAGGAACGGGGCGGGTCTGCGAAAGCAGGCTTGCCCCGTTCGCTTAACAGCGTTAAGGGCGCTTCTCCCGACCGCAAGGTCGGGTGCAGGAGTTTAGCTCAGTTGGTAGAGCATCGGTCTCCAAAACCGAGGGTCGTGGGTTCGAGTCCCTCAACTCCTGCCATTTTCCCCTTGATTGACAGACAACAGCTACTTACACTTTTGTAAACAAAAGGATGTGAGGAGCCCCTGTTGCAACGAGATCGGCCATCGCACGGCGATGCGGCCAGCCGCGCGACCATAATAGCATTTGCTGCGGCGGTCGGACCAGTGGCGATGCTGGGGCTGCCCTTCTCGGTCTATCTGCCACCTTATATTGCCGAAGGCGGGGCCGTGCCGATTGCGTTGATCGGGCTGCTGTTTTCAATCAGCACATTGTGGGACGGCGTTGTCGATCCGTTAATTGGATTGCTGATTGATCGCAAATCGGGCCGCGTTGGCGCGCATAAGCGGTGGATGCTCGGTGGTTCGGTGCCGTTGGCGCTGTCTCTGGCCATATTGGCGATCGTTGGCGACACATTGCCATTCTGGCAGCTATTGCCGCTTTTGCTGCTCTTTTATTCCAGCCAAAGCCTGATGGAAGTGGCCCAGCTTACCTGGGGTTCGGCGTTGGCCTCGGGCAATGCCGATACCAGCGCTCGACTGTTCGGAGCGCGTGAACATGCCGCCAAATTCTTCCTCGTTGCCGCTTTTGGTGCGCCGGCAATCGCGCAATTGTTCATCCCCGGCCTTTCGCTGGAAGGCCGAGTCATGGCCTATGCCAGCCTCTCCATTCCAGCGTTGCTTCTGGTCTGGATTGCGGTGCAACGGATGCCCGCACGTCCTGTCCTGCCCGAGCCGGGGATTGGCTGGCGCAAGGAATTGCGTTTGACGCTGGGGTCGCGCCCGTTGCTGCTGATTCTGACGGTGCATTTCCTCAACGCCTTTGCCTTTGGCGGACTGGCTGCAACCTTCATATTCTTTACCGATGCCTATCTGCAGCTGGAGCATCGCGGATCGATATTGCTGTTCCTCACCTTTGTCGGCGGCGCATTGGCGGTGCCTTTCTGGACATGGTTGGCGCGGCGAATGGGTAAACCAAAGGGCATGGTCGTGATGTGCGGAGCGTTGGTTGCGATGCTGCTGCTGACCTTTCTTGTGCCATTTGCAGGCAAATTCGGGCTGACCGCGCTTTATACGCTCGTTCTGGGCGCAGGCTTTATGGGGCTGATCTTCATCTATGGCATGATCGCCGATTTTGCCCCGGTTGACGCAGAAAAATGCGGTCGCGACCGGACAGCCTTTTTGTTCGCGCTCGGCAATCTGGTCCAGAAAGCAGGCAATGCTGCGGCACTGGCGCTGGCCTATGCATTGCTGGACTGGTTCGGATTCGATCCGGCGCAGCCCCGCCAATCGGCGCAACTGGTGCACGCCATTTGGGCGGGACTGCCCATGGCGGCCTGGGCGCTGTGTGCGGTTACCCTGATCTTTCTGGTTGGCGAGCCATGGGCGCAAATTGGCAAAGCCCGGCTATTGGCTCGCCGCTAGACAAAAGGGGCTGCACATTTTTAATCCGGTCGGATTGTCCGCATGACGTCGGCCCAGGAAACATATTTGAAATTCTGCGTTTCAGGGCTGTTGTCCCCATCCTGCACAATCAAAATCCCTGTCGGGAAGTCAGGGCCGAAATCACCCAGCGCAAGTTCGAGCCCGTCGGTTTCCTGCACACCATCGACTGTGCCATCGGCGATCCGGAAACGGTCCAGATAGCGCCCGGTTTTGAGGTCATAGAGCGTGTAGGCATAGTCGCCCTGGCTTGACGCCAGCAGATAGCCGCCATCTTTGCCCGAAGGCGCAATCGCCAGACCTTCTGCATCGGCGACCAGCTGCTTACCATCGGCGAGGCCCAGCCGCTTCGGCCGTTTGCTGCCATTCGGCCGGGCATCAAAACGCCACAGCCCGGCGTCTTCCTCGGCGACATAAAGCAGTCCGGTGCGGTCATCGACGACGCAGCCCTCGGATTGGGTTTTCAGCTTCATTTTGCGGACGACGCGTCCCTGAACGTTGCTGCCTGACAGATCGAGTTCGACCTGATCGATCCGACCACTTTTGAGCACAAGAAAGGCATAGATCTGACCATCGCTTTTGCGCTGCCAGAGGCACATGCCATAGGCCTCACCATGCCCAACCGGAATGCTGTCGAGCGGCGTGAGTTTCTGTGCGGCGGTGTCTAGCGTGAACAGTGCCATTGCAGCATTGGTTTCATCGCGCCGGTCGCTGGCAACGACCAGCACCGATACTGTGCCGTTGACCGAAACTCCGCTGCGCAGATCAACATTGTTCAGTCGCGGCGACGGGGTGAAGGACACCGCCTTGCCGCTCATGTCATAGACATGAATGCCCGCGCGCTTGTCGGTGCCGACAATCAGGCTCTTGGCCGGATCGCTTGGATGCCGCCAGATTGCCGGATCGTCGGCGGCATCATCGGCGGTACCGACAGGCGTGGTTTCCACTTTCGCCTGCACCGTTTTTGCCGGAAGCGCTTTGGCCATCAGCTGCTCGACTGGGATTCCAACCTCTGCCGGTGCCGCCGCGACTGGCGCGGCGGTCAGGGCGATCAGCAAGGGAGCAACGCGCAACATCAGAATGCCAGCCTTGCCATGATCTGGAATACCGGCCCTGCCTTTTCGCTTTCCAGTTCATATTCATCAAAACTGCGCGCCAACTGGTCGCTGATCGTGGTGAATTTGTTGAACCGTTCGTCCTTCGAACCGTTAAGCAGGTTTGAGCCAACCGCTCTGATCGTAAAGCTCTTTCCAAAGCGTTTTTCGATGAACAGCTCCAAATCGGCGCCATAGCTGGTGAAGATTTCTTCACCGACAATCCGGTCAAATGCCCCGCCTTGCTTGCGATAGGTGGCGCCAAAGGCCGCGCCCAATTTCGGCAGATCCTGGATGAAGCCGAAATTATAGACATATTTCGACTGGCCGTTGAACCGGCGCTTTCCGCCGAAATCGGTGATCTTGCTGTCGAGCAACGAGACATTGCCAAACACGCCGGTATTTTCCAGCCCCAAGAAACCGAGGTTGGTCGAAAGGTCAAATTCGATGCCATAGACCTTGCCGTCGCCGGTGTTTTGCGGTTGCAGAACAAAGGTGCCTGCCCCTTCGGACCCGGTGACACCGGTGTTAGCGAGCTCGATCAGGTCATTGACCTTGCGATAGAACAGATTAACCCCGACGACGCCAGTGCGTCCAATCTTATGCTCATAACCCAGATCGCCACCCCAGGCGGTTTCCGGTTTAAGCGCGGGATTGCCCAGCAAGTCATTGTCTCCCAGCTCAGCCTCGAGCAAAGCCGGTGACAGGAAATCGAGCCGCGGGCGGCGGTTGGTGCGGGCGACCGACATTGTAATCCGCCCGCCATTCTCCAGATCGAATTTCAGCGAAGCCGAAGGCAGCAGGAAGCTGTAATCGTTTGATTGCACTGCGGGACGGTCAAATCATTGACAGTGAAATCGGTGCTTTCATAGCGAAGCCCGGCGAGGAAAGAGAGGCTGCCCGACTTGCCATCGACTTCGGCATAAAGGTCGCGCCGGTCCTCTTCGATGATGTTGAGGCCGCCCGGAGGGGGCAGCAGCGGGTCGGCGGCTGTGGCAAATTCGGTCGGGTTGCGACTGAACTGGTCCCAGGCATGCGCCGCCGTTGTCAGATTGAAACGGTTGCGGTCTTCGCCAATGCTGGTGTCGCGATCCTTGTTTTGCAAAAACCCACCGACAATCAGCTTCACATCGTCCGACAGATTAAAGGCGTGCTCAAGGTTGAAATAGAGTTCCTTGTCGGTAATCCGCCGTTCGGTGACGTCGCCGGTAAAGCGTGGCGTCGCGCGGTTAAAATCTATCTCATATTCGGTCTCATCCTGCGCGTCGTCAAACCGCGCAAAACCCGCTTTGAACTTGGTTTTGCCGAGCGACCATTCCTGGCTCAATTTGCCTGAAATGCTGTAGCTCTCCTGATCAATGTCATTCACATTGGCGTTGTCGGACAACAAATTCCCCGCAGGGACTGCCCTAACCGAGCCGTTGATATTGGTCGGGTGATTATATTCAAACGAACGTTCGTCTTCGGTGCGTTTGGTTTTCACATAATAGCCGCTGATTTCGAAATCGGTCGTCTCGCCGTCAATGTCATACGACGCATTGAAGGCATAGTCGGTACCGTCGCGCGTATCGGTCTGGTCTTCGCGATTGTCGAAATCGTCGGTTGCATAATCGGGGTTGTTTTCAGGCGAATCCGAATAGCGCAGGCTGGACTTCAGTTTTGGGTTATAACGACCCTGCACATTGGCCCCCAACAATATCCGGCCCGGGCCAAGCGCCCCGCCGAAAACCGCGCCAAAGCTCGGCTTGATCTCGCCATCATCAAACCGGAGTGCACCAGCGCGAACATAGCCGCCATCAAGCTGGTAACCGTCGCGCAGCACGATGTTGAGCGTGCCCGCAACTGCATCACCAGTGCGGCGAGCCGAAGAAGACCGGATAATTTCGACCTGCTTGATAAGCTCGGCAGGGATGCGGTCGAGAAAGAAGGAACGGTCAGCGTTCGATCCCGGCACCTTGTCCCCGTTGATCAGAATTTGCGTGTAGCCCGGTTCGAGCCCGCGCAGCCGTGCACCGTCGCTTTCGATGACGTCTGACAGAAATGTGACTGAAGGAACGCGTTTCAACGCATCGCCAGCTGTCAGCGGTTCGAACCGCTGGAAATATTGTTCGTCATACACAAGAATGGGTTCAGCATCTTCACTGCGATTGCGATAGCCGATCGATCCCTGCACAACAATTTCGCGCGCAGTCTGGATATTCTCGTCGCTTTCATCGGCGGGAGCAGCCGATTCCTGGGCAAAAGCCGAAGAGGCGCCAAAGGCAGTGGTCAACAGCAGCGCGGATGCAATTGCGGATTTGGAACTGTGGGAGAGAGTGATTCGATTCATGGCCATGCCCCTGTTTCATGTTGTGTTTGAGGGGCCCCTATCGAAGCAATGTGAAATGCTGCGGTCGCTTTCGTGACCATTAGGTGACAGTTATATTGCCATATTGTGCATAACAGGCCTCTTGCCTTGCATTTCCTTCGCGGCTAAGGGACTGGTCTTTCCGAAATCGGAACCTATATCGCTCCCGGCACCTTCCGAGAGCGATGGCGGCTATCCGGTGAATGTGAAACAAGGAAGACAAGGACATGGCAAAGACGAGCCCCGGGGAATTCATCCGACAGGTGCGCGCCGAAATCGGCAAGGTCACATGGCCGACCCGTCAGGAAACCGTGCAGACCGCAATCATGGTGCTGATCTTCGCGATCATCCTTGCGGTGTTCTTCCTTGGCGTCGACGCAGTTTTCAACGCAATCGTCAAAGGCCTGCTCTCGCTCGCCTGATGCGCGCGAAAGCCAGATTGAAAAGAGTAGAACATGGCACGCTGGTACATCATTCACGCTTATTCGGGCTTTGAAAACAAGGTCCGCGACCAGATATTGGCCGAGGCAGAACGCAAGGGCTTGGCCGCTTTGGTCGAGGCGGTAGAAGTGCCGACCGAACAGGTCACCGAAGTGCGCCGTGGCAAGAAGATCAAGGCGGAACGCAAGTTCTTCCCTGGCTATGTGCTCGCCAAGCTGAACATGAACGACGATGTTTATCACCTTGTGAAGAACACGCCAAAGGTCACAGGTTTCCTGGGTGCGGGCAACAAGCCGCAGCCGATCAGCGAAGCCGAAGCCGCGCGCATCCTGAACACCAAGGAAGAACTGGCAGCCGCTCCCAAGAAGCGCATGTCGGTCGATTATGAAATCGGCGATCAGGTCAAGGTGCTCGACGGTCCGTTCGCCAGCTTCAACGGCGTGGTCGAGGAACTGGATTTCGACAAGAACCGCGTCAAGGTGTCGGTCTCTATTTTTGGTCGCGCAACACCGGTCGAGCTCGATTTCGAACAGGTTGAATTGATGAAATAAGCCAGCGATTGCTAATCGCGCAGCAGCGGCAACCAGATCAACAATTTCGTCCCCTTGCCGGGTGACGAAGAAAGGTCAAAACTGCCCTGCAACGCTTTTGCGCGCGCTTGCATTGTTTCAAGGCCTTTGCCTTTTCCGGCGCTAGCCCTTTGGTCGAAGCCTATGCCATTATCCTCTATCTCTATGACGACTCCGTCTTTGTCGCCCTTCGACAGTGGCATGCAGCGGAAAATCAGCTGGCTTGCGCTGGAATGGACCAAGGCATTGCTGGCGGCTTCCTGCACCAAACGTAAAAGCTGAAGTGCATTTGCAGAATCGAGCCAGGGCAGCATAGGAACAAGTTTGACATCCCATTTCACCGACAGCCCGGCTTTCTCAAGCCCGGGTTCAAGTCGATGGCGTAAATTGCCAAGCAGCGCCAAAAGATCGCCATCCATAGGGTCGAGCGAATCAACAGTAATTTTGAGTTCGGATAATGCTCTGGTCAGCAGATCAATTGTTGGCTTTGAATGCCCCTCGCGTTTTGCAACCGCCAACGCTGTTACCAAGCTTGATCCGATACCATCATGCACCTCACCCATCAGCCGTTCACGCTCGACTTCGATGGCTTGTTGCACTTCAAGCTGACGGCGAGCCTCGTCGCTTGCGGTTAGCGCAGCTTGTGTCGCCAGCAGCTTCTCATGCGCCGCATTGGCCGATTGTTGGACTGCCTCTCTGATCAGCATCATCAGGATTGCAAAGGCAAACAATCTGATGGCTGTATCGCCATGCATATAATGTACTCGCGTGGGTTCGATCAGAAATATGGGTATAACCGATGCCAAGGGCGTCAGTGTCGCGGCCAGATTTCGTTTGCGCGTTTCAGGCGGGTGCAGCGTCAGTGTTGCGGAAATTGCGATGAAGAATGTCTGCATGATAATCGCGACCCGCGCCTCATGGTCGCCGCCAATCTGCGCCGCAATCCACGCCTGCGCTACGATGGCCACCGCAGTCACCCATAGAAATGCGATGACATTTGTTTGCCACACTCTGTCGGTGTCATAGCCTTTGCGTATCGCCCAATAGCGCAAGGCAAAGCTGATAATGGCATAGGCCAGAAACGCCCCGTCGAATATATCGGACAGAAATGCACGGTCGGCTGGCAGGCTTTGCATGGCCCAGCTGCGATTGAATATCCAATTTATTGCAATGATCAAAATGCCGGCAATGTGCACCCAAGTCTGGTTCCGCGTATTTTGAACAAAAAGCATGGTTGAACTGCTGACCCTGGGACTTACCCGATGATACCTTGGCTTGACGCCTCGAACAAAGCCTCGGTGCGTGAATTGACCTCTAGCTTGGCATAGATGTTTTTCACATGCGTGCTAACCGTATTGACCGACAGATTCAAAGATCTGCGCATTCCCGTTTCGAAAATCCGCGGGCAAGCATATTCAATATTTCCGTTCGCGTTCCGACAGCTTGGCATCGCCAGCCTGCGGTTGGGGTTTGATATGCAGCAGTAATTGGCGGGCGATGACGGGGCTGATCGGCGATCCTCCGCGCTGGATTTCACGGATGGCGTCGACACAGCTTTCGGCCTCTTGATCCTTGTGCAAATATCCCTTGGCCCCCGCGCGGATGCACTCCAGCACTTTGCGTTGCTCGGCGAACAGGGTGATGACCATGATGTCGACGCTAGGATAACGCCCCGCGCAATGCCGGATCAGATCAAGGCCGTTGCCATCGGGTAGCCCCAAATCGCACAAAAATACGTCAAAGCCACCACCATCAATCAAAGCACGTCCATCCGCCACTGTGGTAGCAGTGCCCATGACGGCCATATCCTCTGCTGCGGATATTGTAGCCGACAATGTGGAGAGCATCAGCGGGTCGTCTTCCACAATCGCGACTTTGATTGCGCGGGATGTCATGGCCCATGCTCCTGCAAATACGCGACCCCCACCCGCTTAGCAAAAGCGAACGCGGCTAGCCATCACCCAAAGAGGTGAGGCGCGACATCGTTTTTGGCGACAATATCGATTTAAGCGGGGTGAACGGCGATTTGCGCATTTACCGCGCAGATATTCGCTATTTCTCAGGAGGGTGTGATTATGAAGTCAGTCTACGGCGCGATCTTGTCCGGTACTGCATTTGTGTTGATCGCTAGTCCACAAACAGCGTGGGCCGATGCAACGCCTGAATGCAACGTTGGGGCGACTTCAGCTTCAACCGAATGCGGCGTTGATAGCATCGCAGGCGAAGGTGCAACGGCAACAGGTACCAGAAGCACGGCAACGGGTCAGTACGCTACTGCGACCGGTTTTGACAGTCGGGCAACAGGAACTTCGGCCACTGCCATAGGTTTTTTAAGCAACGCAAGCGGTCCTTTCAGTACCGCTGCAGGTAGTGGCAGCACGGCGACAGAAGATAGAAGCACAGCTTTGGGTTACGGTTCTTCAGCTTTGGGTGTTTCGTCCACAGCGAGCGGGGCTGGCAGTATTGCCATTGGTCAAAATAGTACAGCCACTGGTACGGACAGCACAGCGAGAGGTATAAATAGTACGGCTTTGGGTAGTCTTGCGAGCGCCATTGGCGATGACTCCACAGCAACCGGTAATGAAAGCCGTGCGGAAGGCCTGGGGAGTGCGGCATTTGGTGTCCGCAGCGTTGCTGTTGCTGGCGACTCCACCGCAATTGGCGGACACAGCGTCGCCATTGGCCTCAACAGCACGGCGCTAGGGGCCTATGCCGTTGCCAATGAAGACAATACCGTTTCTGTTGGCAATGATGGTTCAACACCCGGCTTGGGTGGCGCTTTCACCCGCCGTATTGTCAATATGGCCGATGGCATAAACGCTACCGATGCCGCCACTGTCGGGCAGATGAATGCTGCCAATGCGGTGCAGGACACGCGGATGACTGCAATTGAAGCTGTAAATTCCGCTCAGGATACACGCCTCAGTGCGATTGATGCTTTGAACTCTACCCAAAATGGGCGACTGACCGCGCTGGAAGCTTTGTCGGGGCCAAGCGCAGCGCGGCTGACCGCGCTTGAATCCGGGCTAACGGCGCTTAACGCAAGCAATGAACTGTATAACCGCCAGGCATCAGGCGGGATTGCCGCTGCGATGGCGATGGGCGGTACGATCATCCCAGCGGACGCCGATGGCGCTGTCAGTTTCAACCTGGCCACCTATCGCGGAGAGCAAGGATTTTCGGGGATTGCGGTGATCAAGGCAGCACCAAAGATCTATTTCAACGCAGGCGTGGCCGGATCAACCGTGCGCGGATCAACCGGTGGCCGCGTCGGTGTAACCTTCGGCTGGTAGGACCAGTTAAGTCGAATATTTGGCAGGCAGGCAGCACAGCGACCCGCTGCAAGTCTGACAATATGGACAGGGGCGGCATCCTTTAGAGGCCGCCCCTGTTTTCCATTGCGTTTTCCAATTTTGTCGCCTAATCGCGCGCCTTCGCTTGGCGTGCCAAGTGATTCCCGTGCGGGAGGGAGCCGAAGCCTTGGCGCAGGTTCCTGTTTGACCGCTTACTTTGATCCTTCCTCTGACCCGCTCGTCCTGAGCTTGTCGAAGGATGGAGATAGAATGAAAGGAGGCCAATCATGGCCAAGAAGATTGACGGCTATATCAGCCTGCAGGTGCCAGCCGGCGCCGCAACCCCATCCCCGCCGATCGGCCCTGCGCTGGGTCAGCGCGGCGTGAACATCATGGAATTCTGCAAGGCATTCAACGCCGCCACTGACGGCATTGAAAAAGGCACGCCGATCCCCACCAAGATCACGGTGTTTTCCGACAAAAGCTTTACCTTTGCGACCAAGTCGCCGCCTGCAACCTTTCTGATCAAGAAGGTGCTGGGGCTGAAATCGGGTTCGAAAGAACCGGGCAAGCTCTCGGCTGGCAAGATTACGCGCAAGCAGCTCGAAGAAGTCGCCACCATGAAAATGGCCGACCTCAACGCGAACGATATGGACGCGGCAGTGAAAATCATCGCAGGCTCGGCAACCGCCATGGGCCTCGAAGTGGTGGAGGGCTGAACCAATGGCTAAGCTGACCAAGAAAGCAAAGACTCTGGCCGCACTCGACGCTGAAAAGCTGTACGGCGTGGACGAAGCGATCAAGACGATCAAGGAACTGGCGACCGCCAAGTTTGACGAAACCATCGAAGTTGCGCTCAATCTGGGCGTCGATCCCCGCCACGCTGACCAGATGGTGCGCGGCATGGTGTCGCTCCCCGCTGGTACGGGTAAAGACATGAAGGTCGCCGTGTTTGCACGCGGTGACAAGGCCGAAGCCGCAACCGCAGCGGGTGCCGACAAGGTTGGTGCCGAAGACCTGATGGAAGACATGCAGGCCGGCAACCTCGACTATGACCGCGTGATCGCCACGCCCGACATGATGGGCGTGGTCGGACGCCTCGGCAAGGTGCTGGGTCCCAAGGGCCTGATGCCGAACCCGAAGCTGGGCACGGTCACCATGGACGTTGCTGAAGCGGTTAAGGCCGCCAAGGCCGGTCAGGTTGAATTCCGCGTCGAAAAGCAAGGCATCATCCACAGCGGCATCGGCAAGAAGAGCTTCTCCGACGCCGATCTGCGCAAGAATTTTGATGCGCTGGTTGACGCCGTGATCAAGTCGAAGCCGTCGGGATCGAAGGGCAAATATGTCCGCCGCGTCGCGATCAGCTCGACCATGGGCCCCGGCCTGAAGATCAACATTGCAGACGTCGCCGGCGCATAAGCGCAGCCGTCTTTGAATTTGAAAAGGGCTGGGGGAAACCCCGGCCCTTTTTCTTTGCAGTTTTGATGGCTTCTTCTGAATTGTCGGTCAGCGGAATCTAGGCCTGTGCTTTGTTTCCGAAACCTACACTTGTGGAGAGGGTAGTGTTTCGCGATGACTAAAAATCGTTCGATGAAGTGCTGTCTGATGTCGGGCCCTTAGTCCGCAACATCGACAACCTCCAAACGCGGTGTGGCAGCATCGTAAACGGCGACAATCCGGCATGGCATGTCAGCACCTGAGCAAACAGCACTGACTCTGGCCTTGACCGAACCAGAGTCGGCAGAACTTACCCATTGGCTGTGCCCTTTGGAATTTTTGATGTGCACAAGCGCCCCGTTCGCCGCGAATGCTTCGACAACGCACTCTTTTCCGCTGTCTTGCCGACATTTGCCGAGAACTTGCGACAGAGCTTGCTCCGAATTTTGCTGACCGGATACCAACCAAGCCTTGCCTTGCCATTGCATTGCAGGCGGTGTTTCCGGTCGGACCGTAAACGCCCAAATGTGCCGCCTTGCTTCACCAGTCGGGAATATATTCTCCGAATAATCGACGGCGCCATCTGCATCCAGAGGAACCAGCCCGCTTTCGAATTCACGAAGCAAAACACAGCCAAACGAATTATTTGCGCATATTTCCATAGCTTCGCGTTTAGCGGCGCGCGGATCATCAGACCGAAATGGCAATCCTTTGACCCAAGTGATGCCCATCGCATCGCGCACAACCGCGATATGACCCACACCTTTTACGGTTGCGCCTAACGCGCAGCCTTCGCCCATCGCAGCCGCGCAGGCATCAAGCACGCGCCTTTCCGCTGACTCCGCAGTCATATGAGCTGAGCTTTCCCAAACCGAGGATGTATCCGAGTGGTATGCGAGAGCCATGAAGCTGGCCGCTATCGGTGAGTAACCGGGCCATTTCGAACCAGAATCATCCTCTTCCGATTCAACGGCACCTGCGTCCACTCGAACACAAACCGGATATTGGACAGGTGGAACTCCGGTCATGCCGATCTGTTTTTCGCCGGGGCCGGCCCCATTTGGGCAAACATATTGCGCATAGGCCGGGCTTGTCGGAGTCACGAACAATGCAATAAAGATGGCGCAAATTGAAAAGGATATTGCGTGCTTTCTCAAAGCTTTAATTTTCTGGAAAATTTGCATGGACGTCCTCTAGCACGAATTTCAATTCTCTGACTTTAGCTTCTTTTGCTTCAATGGCTTTGGTTTGTACCTAGGCTCAGACAGCGCCGATCCCGTTGCTACGATCGAACAGGATTTCTGACCTTTTGCTTTTTCACAATTTTTAACCGCTACCTTGCCGGCACTCTCCTCTCCCCTTGTCGACCATGCTCCGTAAAGTGAGCCATCATCGGCCATAGCGATACCACCATAGCCGGTCTGGAATGTGTAAGCCCAGCAGCCGGGTTGGGCGCAGTTTTTCAGCGCCGATTTCTCCGCGTCGCTCCTGCGAGCAAGCGCCCAGGAATTACCGTGCACGTTGGTTGTTGAATCATAAGCAACCGACCCGAAATGCCAATATACGGCATCGGCCGTGCTGCTGGCGGAAACCACGGTCGCGCAGTCGACGCCGCCTGCCATTCTGCACTGGTTTTCCGCCTCTGCGCTGCTTCTTGTGCTAAAGCCGGAGACCCTGTCATCGTCTGACAAGGCGACATAGGCAAAATCTTCTCCGAAGCTGATTATGGCGCAATGCGTTCCGCAAGCGGAGTTGGCATAATTCTTGGCCGCCTCGATATCGTCATAGTTCCAGCCTGCAACAAATCTGCGACTGAGAGGATCAACAGCAACCGTGCCATATTTCCAATGACAATCCTCTTGATATATTGGCTGAGGCGAGCCGTAGATGGGCACATTGTTTTGGCCATAGGCGATTATCGGCGCCGAAGTTTCGCCAACGACAATATTTTCGCAGATTTCCGACGCTTTTGCCTCTGGAATGGCGAATAAAAGAAGCGTCGAAGCGAGCAAAAGCCCGACCAGTTTCAGTATCTGCGGCACCCCATCGACCATTTCAGCGAACCCATTTTTGAAAGTCATATCGAAAGCATCGGAGATTAGAGGATTTGCTGATGGGGAGCATCGGCGGATATGTACTGGTGCGAAAATGAGCAAAGGCCCGGCAATGGGCCGATATGCTTCAGGTTTTTCTTTGCCAGCGAGGTCAACGACAAATAGGTTACAGCAATGCGTGTGCTTTCTGTCCTGATGCTATTGATCAATCCGGCCGCCGGAAACGCCGCTTATGCTCCTCCAGCAAAATTGGCTCCCATCGTAGCGAGGGTCGCCACAAAACACATCACCCCCGGCATCGAAGTGCTGCTGTCCGACCGGCTGGCGCTGCTGTCGGGGAAGCGGGTTGCCTTGCTCACCAACCAGACCGGCGTGGACCGCAAGGGGGTCAGCAGCGTCGATCTGTTGCGCGCGCAGCCGGGGGTGAATCTGGTAGCATTGTTCAGCCCCGAACATGGCGTGCGCGGACAGGCGCAGGCGGGGGAGAGGGTGGCGTCAGGCATCGACGCCAAAACCGGCCTTCCGGCCCACAGCCTTTATGGCGAAACCAAAATGCCCACGCCGGCGATGATGGCGGGGATTGACGTCGTGCTGGTCGATTTGCAGGATGTCGGCACGCGCTTTTATACCTATTCGACGACCTTGTTGTTCATGCTGCGCGCGGCGGAGAAATCGGGGGCGGAGGTGATTATACTCGACCGACCCAATCCGCAGGGCGGGGTGCTGGTCGAGGGGCCAGTGCTTGAACCACCCTTTGCTTCATTTGTCGGCAGCTTTGCGATGCCGGTGCGCCACGGCATGACGCTGGGCGAGTTGGCCAAGATGTTCGTGAGCGAGGAGAAATTGCGGACAAAGCTGCGCGTGATTCCGGTGCGCGGCTGGGAACGCGCGATGCATCCCTATTTCGCATGGGACCTGCCCTGGGTCCCGCCTTCGCCCAATATGCCTTCACCCAAGACCGCTGCTGTCTATCCCGGCACGGCCTTGTTTGAAGGCACCAATATTTCCGAAGGGCGCGGCAGCGAAAAGCCGTTCGAATATGTGGGTGCGCCCTTCATAGACGGAGCCGCGCTTGCCGAAAGGATGAATGCCGCCGGACTTCCGGGGGTTGCGTTCAAACCCATATCCTTCACCCCCACTTTCTCCAAATTTGCCGGGCAGACGTGCCGTGGCGTGTGGGTGATCCCGACCGATCGCAAGACCTTCATGCCCTTCCGAACCGGGATTGCGCTGGTGAAGGCCGTGCATGATCTTTATCCCGATCAGTTCCGCTTCCGCGAAGGCGTGCTCTCCTTTTTCGATCAACTCGCCGGGACCGACGCGGTGCGTAAGGGCATTATCGCAGGGCAGGATGTCACTACCATCGAACAACAATGGCAGGCTAGACTGGCCGAATTCGGCAAAGTCCGCGCGCGCTATTTGATCTATCGCTGAGCCGTGGCCTTCCCCGCGAGACACACCAGAAATGCCAGACTCGCGCCGATGCAAAGCTGCCATGGGAAGGCAAGGGTCTTCATCGCTGCGGGCAGGCCCAGACTATCGACCACATAATGCTGTTGCAGCAGGATCGCGAAAAACCCTACCGCCAGCGCGCCGATCACCGAAAGCGTCGATCCGCGCTTCGTGAACAGCGCGACCGCATAGACGCCGAGCAGCCCTGAATAGGCGAAAGTCATCACCCCCAGCACAAATTCGAGCAGCGGCGTATCGCTATAATGCTGCCAATAATAGCACAGGATCGACATGGCGAACAAAGCCAGCGCAAGGCCAATCATCGCCCCGCGACCGGCGTTGACATAATGATGCTCGGGCGGGCGGGTGCCGTGGCGCTCCCTCCACGGCCGGTAGAAATCGTTGACCAGCACCGCCGCCATAGAGATCAGCCCCGAATTGATTGCTGCTGCTGCAATCACCCCGACAGTGATAAGCCCGCGCAAACCAGGGGGGATTTCGGACAGGATGAACGACATGAAGACGGTGATCTTCTCGCCCGAAAATCCCTGCATCGCGCTGGCTGACGCGCCCATCAGCTCGGGTCGGTCATAGAATATATGCAGCAGTGAGCCGATTCCCATGAACAGCGCGACCACCGGGATCGTCATCCACATCGACAGATAAAGCGCGCGCTTGCCATGACGCGCATCCTCGCACGCCAGAAAGCGCTGGCTCGTGTCCTGATCGAGACCCGCATTGCCGACATTGAGCAGCACCAGCCCGGTCAATATCGCCCAGACAGTAAAGGGTTTTGTCAGGTCGAACGACCAGTCGAACAGCCGCATCTTGTCGATACCACCGGGGGCGTGGCGCAGCCCGTCCCATATCTCTGCCGGTGCCGCCGGGATTTTGTTCAGCAGGAAGGCGAAGACCAGCAACGCCCCGCCAACATAGAGCACCACCTGCACCAGATCGCTCCAGATCACCGCATTCAGCCCGCCGAACAAAGTGAAGACAATGCCGAACACCACCAGCACCGCAGAGGCAATCATGATATGTTCGGGCGTGACATCGAGGAAGATGATCATCGAAACCGCGATCGCTGCAAGGTAAAGCCGCGCCCCGCTGGCCAGCACACGCCCGACCAGATACATCCCCGCCGCCGCGCGCCGAGCGGTCGCATCAAATCGGCTTTCGAGCAACTCATAGACTGTGGTCGCGCCCATTGCGTAATAGCGCGGGATCAGGAAACGCGCGACCAGCACTGCGCCGATGATCGCTGCAAAATTGCTGGTCAGATAGCTATAATCGCCGCGAAAACTGTTATCGGGCGCGCCGAGGAAGGTTGCCGCCGACTGCATGGTGGAGAGCGCTGACACCGCGACCAGCCATGCCGGGGCATGGTGCCCGGCAAGGAAATAATCATCGGCCTCAGACGGATTGCGCCGCGACGACCACCACGCCGCCAGCGCCAGCAACGCCACATAGAAACCGAGCACCGCCCAGTCATATCCGGTAAACGCCAACGGCATGGTTGCTTCCCCTTAGGCCGGAAGAGAAAGCCTATGGCGGGGGTAAATGCAAGCTGGCTCTTATTATCACCGTAGTGCTGAGCCTGTCGAGGCCGAAGGCGGTGCGTTGCACCAACCACGCCTCAATGTTTACGCCAACCTGAGAAGCGCCTTTCACCTTCGGTGGCCTTCGGCTCGACAGGCTCAGGGCTACGGTTTAAGTCCTAGGCCTCAACCCAAAGCCTTATACAGGCTGAACAGGCTGGTCGCCGTCAGCACCACCCCTACCATCGTCAGCAAAGTCTTCGCCGGAATGCGCTTGGCGATATAGCCGCCAAAGGGTGCCGCGAGCAGCCCGCCGATGATCAGCCCGCCGGTGACAATGGTAAACGCCTCCAGCCCGATTTGCGTCATGAAGGTGATCGACACCGACAATGTCAGGAAGAATTCGGCGGTGTTCACAGTGCCGATGGTCTTGCGCGGGTCAGTGCCCTGGATCAGCAGGTTTGATGTCACCACCGGGCCCCAGCCACCGCCGCCCGAAGCATCGAGAAAGCCGCCAAACAAGCCCAGCGGAATCGCGATCTTGGGGTCCTTCACCTTTGGCACAGTCGGATAGGTTAGCGCCTTGTACAGCAGGTAAAAACCGAGGCAGGTCAGATACAGCATCACCAGCGGCTTGGCGACCGAGCCATCGACATTCGACAGCGCATAGGCCCCCAGCACCCCGCCAATCACCCCGGGCAGCGCGATCTTGGCGAACAGTTTCCAATCGACATTCTTGTGCAACACATGGCTGATCCCCGACGCTCCGGTGGTGAACATCTCGACCAGATGCACCCCTGCAGAGGCGCGCGACGGCGGAACCCCCATTACGCTGACCAGCAAGGTCGAACAGATCACGCCAAATGCCATGCCCAGCGCGCCATCGACCAGCTGCGCGGCAAAGCCGATGGCGATGAAGGGGGCAATGGCATGCCAGTCGATCTGGTTGAGAAATTCCAACATGCGCAATCGCTCCCCAAAACGCCACGCCGAATCGCGGCTGGAATGGGGGCAAGTTATGTCAACTGTTGTGATAGACAATGGGGCTTGGGCTTGGGTGCGATAAAGCGGGGCTTTGGTGGGATGTGGGGATGGGGGGTGGTTTGCGATCAGTTTTGTGACTTAGGTTCAGCTTATCATCGATACCAAAAGCGGACATCATTTGGGGGTTATTGTACCTGTCACCGGAACCACCGGAGAGCTACGACTTCCAATCCGCCGCCAGTAAATGGTTTACTACGTCAACGTGTCCCAAGCCTCTATAAAGCTTGCGTAGTCCATCTGCAGTCTTAAGTAATGTACATTAGAAAATTTCTTGAAATTCGTTTCTTCATCATCTTTTTTTGCGCCGATAGAATTTCTAATAAACCCGACGGCTTCCATCGCTTTTTCGAGCCTTTGGCCGTAAACAGGTTCATGATGGGCTACTCGATTCCTAGTCGCGTAAATTGTTTCCAGGGCGGTAGATACCTCACTTCTGCCAAGTGATTTATTAGGGAATGCCTTCTTGAGTGAAGGCTTCCAGAGCGTGCTGTCGTACTCTCCAGAGTATAGTCGTTTCCAAAAGGACAATGTAGTTTGCGAAATGACCTGCCCGTGGGATGGCGTAAATAAAGCGTTTCGCTTTTTTACGACCGTTTTATGTTTTGTATTCGGCGGGATACCATTGGGATACGCTTGGGCGTCGAGATCATTTTTTTCTTTATAGCTCAATTTTGAGTAGGCTGTTTTTTGAGCGTGACTATAAGCCTTACTAATCGCGTTGCATTCAAAGGTTTTGAGGGGCAGGGTTGTATGATCTGGCAAAAGCCACTCATGATCGCCAAAATCTTCGATTAATAGCTGATTAGTAATGTTGCGCAGCGAAAGTTCCAGCAACGCAATCATCGCCATCAGTGACGTTCCTAACTGGAGAGTGTGGTTGTGGAGTGCAACGGCCTTCTTCTGCTGATCAGTGTGATTCTGATATGTTCTTAGCCGCTCGGCTGAAATAAAATCTTCAATTTCCATGTAAGACCCCCAAGACTTTATTCTTGCATATGCATGGAAGCGCTGTTATGTCTAGAGATGAAAGGTCGGGGATAAGGTCGGCAGCGCTGCTTCGGCAGTGACGGACCCCCCACCTAACGATGAGAGGCTCATCCTTTACGGATGAGCCTTTTTCGTTTGTGAAACTACCGCGTTGCTGCTGCAATGTCTCTTGAGACAAGAACCTCTGGTTTTAGGATCGAGAAAAATCATCCGCAAATGGGTCGATTGCCGCTACCAAAAATATGCTGAGAATGGCTGCTAAGCCAAATTTAACGCTAAAATCGGACGGTCCGCTCCCCCCAACAAAGCGGACGATTTTTTGAATCCCGATCTGTCCACAGCAAGTGAAGCGTGCGCTACAAACTGTGACTTTCAACAAAGCACCTATATAACAATAGGATGTTGCGACCTATCCGAGTCATTCATCGTGACGATGCCCCTTCCTTGGTATCAACTAAGGTCAAGCAGCGAGCAGCTCGTCAAGGCCAGTCGTTCGCCCATGAAGAGTCCTGCGCTACAATGGGGTCGTTCGCGGCGGGCACGCTTTGCCCGAAAAACCTAGAGGCTCAGCCCTTCATGTCGTCCTGGCCCAACGTCCATCTCCCCTAGTTGTCCTTGGGTGCGGTCCAATCTTTATACTCGGCTGACGACACTTTTCCGTCCTGATTGATGTCAGCCTCAAGATAGAAGCGGTTTCGCATGGCCTTAACGTCAGCCAACATTACATATTTACCGGTCACTTCTACCTTTCCTTCTGAGAGACGTTCATAGGTTGGCTCTCCTCCGACTCGCAAAAGCGAGGGGGCCTCCTCACCCTCCAGAAAACCACTCTTGTCTTCGTCCAATTCATCAAACGTTGATGGGCCGGATATGAGTATTTCGTCCGGCTTTGGGATTACGATGGATTCGGTGGCTGGGGCGACGTCGTGCGACAGGACGAAAATCATCGCGCCAATTGTGATGCTCATAACAAATGCTCCAAGTGCCATTGATCGGCGACTAAATGCTAAGCGTGGCGTCAACGTCCCGTCTAGGTCCGAAGGTTGGGGTACTGGTGTTTGGTACCCCTCGCGTGCAGCCAGTAAGCGTGACGCTTGAAGCGAAGAAGATACGCCAAGTTTTGCTCGCGCCATCTTTAGCCGCTTCTCAATGGCATGTGGCGAGATGCCCATATCAATCGCCATCTCTTTTGCCGTTTGGTGACGCTGCAGTCGCCTCAAACAGTCTTTCTCCCTATCGGTTAGCCGTTCTAGCGCCGCAAGCCTCTCTTCACTTAGTTGATAAACGTCTTGAGCCATGATCGCCTGATAAGTGCACGAGTGCGTTTCGCCAAGTACTGGCCATTGGTACTTTGCTTGTGGGTACCTCGCTTCAGGCTGGTGACCTTGAGCGATTTTGGCCGCCAGTTCGTCAACGTTTCTATCGAATGATTGCCCGCTTTCTACTGTTGAAGAGATGAAACCCGCCATTCCGGATTCCCAGCAAAACAGACGACATTTGAATCCCAATCTGCGAACAACAAGCGATGCCTGTACCAGAGACCACTGGTTCAGAATAAAACGCATATATAACAATATGTTATCTCAGCCCATCCGAGCAAACCATCGTGACGATGGCCGTTCCTTGGTGTCAACTTTGTCAACTTAGGGGAAGTGGTCCGCCTCAGGCAGCGAGCAGCTCTTCAGGGTCAATCGCGTCGGCGAGGGTGATGCGGTCGAGCACTGCTGCTGTCTCGTCGCGCACGCGCAGCATCAACGCGCGCAGGCGGCAGTCGGCTTCGTCGAGGCAGTTCTTGCAGGTCTCATGCGCAAAGCGGCTGGCGCATGGCACGAGCGCCAAAGAGCCGCGTGAGATGCGGATGATGTCGCCATAGCTGATATCGACGGGAGCAAGGGCCAGCTCATATCCGCCGTCGCGCCCGCGCTGTGATGCGACGATCCCGGCCCGGGTCATTTCGGACAGGATCACGGTCAGGAATTTGGACGGGATATTCTGAGCCTCGGCAATGTCCTGCAACGGCACCAACCCCTGCTGATATTTGTCGGCAAGGTGCATCAGTGCGCGGATGGTGTAGCGGGTCTTTTGCGAAAGCATATTCTACCATTAAAGTAGAGAGCATTGCCGCGCAAGAGTGCCGCGACCTTGACTCGGGGAATTTACCTGCTATTCGCCACCGCTGACCGAGGGGTTCGCCTCTCATGTCACCGTCCGAGACAGTTGGTGAAGGGAATTTGCCCTTCTTAATTTCCAGCCTAGACGGGGATAGACTCATTCAAGGCGCGCTTGCGTGCCCCCGGCTGCGTAAGCGGCCATGAACCTTCCCCACGGACTAAGTTACGGATCGCCCCCGGGCGATTCGGTATTCGTGTTGGGTTGGTCCTCAAAAACCGGCCTTGTGATGGAGTAATGCATGAACCGTTCTGAAAAGACCGATGCGGTTGCTGTGCTGAACGCAACTTTTAACGAATCGGCGGTTGTCGTCGTCACCCGGAATCTGGGTCTGACGGTCGCGCAATCTACCGATCTTCGTAACAAGATGCGCGATGCCGGTGCCAATTATAAGGTCGCCAAGAACCGCCTTACCAAAATCGCGCTTGCAGACACGCAATATGCTTCGCTCAGCGACCTGCTGACCGGACCTACTGCGCTTGCCACATCGGGTGATCCGGTTGCCGCCGCCAAGGTTGCAGTCGAATTCGCCAAAACCAACGACAAATTGGAAATTGTCGGCGGAGCGATGGGCGACACTGTTCTGGACGTTGATGGCGTTAAGGCTCTGGCTTCGTTGCCGTCGCTCGATGAACTGCGCGCCAAGCTGATCGGCCTTGTACAGGCCCCGGCTACCAAGGTTGCTCAGGTTATCTCTGCGCCTGCAGGACAGCTGGCTCGGGTCTTTGGTGCCTATGCAGCGAAAGAAGCTGCTTAATCCTTTTAACATCCCCTGCGTGGCGAGCGATCGCGCGGGTAGTATAGCAAAGAAATTGGAGTGTTTTTAATATGGCTGATATTGCAAAGCTCGTGGAAGAACTGAGCAAGCTGACCGTTCTCGAAGCGGCTGACCTTTCAAAGGCTCTGGAAGAAGCATGGGGCGTTTCGGCTGCTGCTGCTGTTGCGGTTGCTGGCCCTGCCGCTGCTGCTGCTCCGGCTGCTGAAGAGCAGACCGAATTCGACGTCATCCTGACCGGCGACGGCGGCAACAAGATTGCTGTCATCAAGGAAGTCCGCGCGATCACCGCTCTGGGCCTGACCGAAGCCAAGGCTTTGGTTGAATCGGCTCCGAAGGCGATCAAGGAAGGCGTCAACAAGGCTGAAGCCGAAGACATCAAGGCGAAGATCCTTGCTGCTGGCGGTACTGTTGAACTGAAGTAATAAAGTTTTCCCCGACGGGGGAATTGGAAAGGCGGTCTGCGAAAGCGGGCCGCCTTTTCGCGTTTTGGTCGGTCGGCGTTCGCCAATCTTCGCCAGAATGGAGCGATTGGAAAATGTTGAGCGGGGTTTTGGGGATGCCAGCAAACCCCGTGGCATTGGGCGCTTTGGGTTGCGCATTCATTATCTATTGGTCGTTTCCATCCAGCCATACTTTGCTCCGCTTCGGATCAGACCCATTGTAATTGCTAAATATTTTTAACCAACTGACGGCCTAGTCCGCCCCCTGTGTCGCGCATCAGCGCATCAGCAAAGGGGATATGACATGCCGTTTTCAAACATCCAAAGTGCGCTTGATACGCACGACTTCACCGAGTGCAGCATCGAAGGCGAGAGTCTTGCGCTCGGCCAATTCCACGAACGGGTGCACAGACAACGCGCGCGCTACGCGGCCTTTGTTGGCGGCGATGGCAGCGCCGCTGCGGACCTCAGCCGTGGCGATCGGCGGCGGATCATGCAGGTGCTGCGCAAAGCCTGTATGGTGATGGGGCCGGGACAGAAGAGTCGCCTTGGACGACTGGGTGCCGGCGCAGCGCTCGGCGCGATCATTGCCGGTTTTGCAACACCGGTCTCGGCGCAATATCAGGCAGGCGGTGGCACCGCGCATGACAGCCAGAGCACAGCGGTCGGCAGCGGCGCTGTTGCCGGGCAGGCGGGGACGCAAACGCTTGATACCAATGGAGACACGATACCCGATCTGACTTTGAATCAGGACACAGCGGTTGGCGCCAATGCGTCGGCAACTGGCGGGTTTGCTACCGCCATCGGCAACGGTGTCTCGGCAACAGGGCTCTATGGTGTCGCGATGGGCAGCGGATCGACCGCGACGGGTGATCAGGCCATTGCCATTGGCCGCAGCAACAGCGTCAACAGCTTCAACACGACCAGCACGATCACCAACAATGGTGTATTCGACCGGTCGGCAGGCGGCAATTTTACTTTTCCGGTCGGGGGTACGCAGCTTGCAGGCTATGCCGTGGGCATTGGCAGCGCCAATACGGTAACGTCGGGTGGCGTTGCCATCGGCGCTTCTAATCAGGCTAGCCATGCCAGCAACTTCACGATGGCGCTGGGACTGGGCAACCAGACTGTTGGCGCCTATGGCGCGGCTATTGGTGTTGCCAATGCCGTCTCTGGCACTTCTGCGGTTGCGATCGGCACCGCAAACCTTGCGAGCGGCAATACTTCCATTGCCATGGGCCGCCAGTCGAGTGCCTCGGGCAATACCAGCATTGCACTGGGCAATGTCAGCACCGCCAGCCAGACCAACGCGATAGCCATCGGCCATTCGACTCAGGCAACGGCGGAAGGAGCGATTGCGCTTGGCGGCGGCACCAATGGGGCCTCGACCAATCTTGATGCGACGGCGGCCCGGGCGACGGGCGCTAATGCCGTGGCCATTGGAACCAACAGCAATTCCGCAGATGTTGATGCTGTCGCAATCGGGCGTGCCGCTTCGGCTGCCAATGAAGGCGATATCGCTTTCGGCGCAGGGGCAATCGCGAATTCTGACGTGAACGGCATCAATGCCGGTGCCGTCGCCATCGGCATGAGCTCGGTTGCCAACAACAGCGCCGGTGCCGGCAACAACAGCGTGGCTATCGGACGACAGGCGATTGCGACCAGCACTGCCGCCGCCGGATCATCGCCGACCGCGATCGGCGCCTTTGCCAATGCTTCGGGTGCCGGGTCACAGGTGGCAATTGGCGACAGCTCGACAGCATCGGGCACAGACGCAATTGCGATAGGCGGACATGCCTTTGCCGCAGGATCGCTGGCATCGGGAACACGCAGCACCGCAATAGGACAGTCAGTGACGGCGGCGGGGCAATCGGCGATTGCCATTGGCGATGGCTCTCAAGCCAGCAACACCAATTCCATCGCAATCGGCACCGGGAACAATGTGTCGGGTGCGAACAGCGGCGCGATTGGCGATCCCAACACGATCACGGGTTCAGGCAGCTATGCGTTGGGCAACAACAATAGCATCGCCGCCAACAACGCCTTTGCCATTGGTAACAATATCAGCATCGCCGCAGGGCGCGACGGGTCAGTCGGCATTGGTGATGGCACGACCGTAGCCGCCCCGAACAGTGGTGCCTTCACGCTCAACGGCGGGACGGCCGCGGCAACGGCCCCGACCGCTGTGGTCTCGGTGGGCAGCGCCGGTGGTGAGCGGCAACTGACCCATGTCGCGGCGGGTGTCGTGTCGGCGAGTTCGACCGATGCCATTAATGGCTCACAACTTTTCACAGTGGCAACGGCGGCCAACAATCTGGGCAACAGTCTGGAAAGCGTGACTGGCGGCGGGCTGGTGATCAATGTCGATGGCACGATTGCAACCGCGCCTTCGATCACGGCTGCGGGTGCCACGCACAACAATGTGACGGCGGCGATCCAGGCGCTGAACAGCGCGAACACGACAAGCAATAACGGCCTTGCCTCCGCATTGGGCGGCGGCGCTGCGGTCGCGGCCAATGGCAGTGTGACCGCACCCAGCTATGTCATCGGCGGCAACACTTATAATGATGTTGGCTCAGCGTTGGCAGCGGCGGCTTCGTCGGGCGGCTTCAACCTCACGACCGGGGCAACTGGATCAGGCAGCGTCAGCGGAACCACGGTAGAAGCGGTTGGCGGCGGCGAAACCGTGACCATCCGCGCGGGTGACAATGTGGCGGTGACCCAATCGGGCAACACCATCGATGTCGCGCTTAGCTCTACCCTTACGGGTATAGATTCGATTGCCATTACGGGCGGACCAAAAATTGATGGCAACAGGATAGTGCTTGCGGCGGGCGACAGCTTTGACGCGGGCGGCAATATTCTGTCTAATGTTGGCGCTGGTTCGCTTGCTGCAGGTTCGACGCAGGGCGTCAATGGCGGTCAGGTGAATGCGCTGGGCTCCAGCGTTGCCAGTAACCTTGGTGGCGGTTCGACCTTTAACCCGGCGACAGGCGCTGTCACCGCTCCCACCTATAGCGTGGCCGGGGGTACGCAGAATGACGTCGGTGCTGCCTTCGCCGCGCTCAACGGTGCGAACAATGCAGCCAATAGTGGGCTGGCAGCAGCCATCGGAGGAGGTGCTGCAGTGGCCGCCAATGGCGCCGTCACCGCACCAAGCGTCAACGTCAATGGCACCAATTACAGCAATTTGGCCGATGCGATTTCGGCGGCTGGTGCGGGTTTCAACCTGACCACCGCTGCCGCTGGATCAGGCGTCGCGAATGGCAGTTCGGTTGTGGGGGTCGGCGCGGGAGAAACCGTCACGCTGACTGCGGGCGATAATATTGTCACCACACAAAGCGGCAATGGCGTCACGGTTGCGCTCAATAGCGATCTGACCGGCTTGTCGAGCCTCACCATTATCGGCGGCCCTTCGCTCAGCGGATCGGGCATTGCGATGAATGGTGATGGCATCAATGGCCTTGCCGCAGGATCGACCGCTGCAGGTTCAACCGATGCGATTAACGGCGGGCAGCTGAACACCGGCCTTGCCTCTGTTGCCAGCAATCTTGGCGGCGGGTCGGTCTATGATCCACTGACGGGAACAGTGACTGCTCCGACCTATACCGTTCAGGGTTCGACCTACAGCAATGTAGGTGCAGCCTTGGGTGCCGTGGACAGCAACCTCGGCAATGTCCTGAATGGCACGGCGGGGCTTGTCCAGCAGACGGGCGGAGCACCCGGGGCGGGGCTGATTACGGTTGGCGCGGCAACGGGCGGGACGCATGTTTCCTTCGCCGGCACTGATGGTGATCGTGTGCTAACGGATGTCACGGCGGGTGCGCTGACGGCGGGTTCGACCGACGCGGTCAATGGCGGGCAGATCAATACGCTCGCTGCATCAAATGCCTCGATCATTGGTGGTGGCGCGAGTTTCAATCCGCTGACGGGTGTGTTCACCGCCCCGATCATCATGGTAGGGGGAACAGGCTATGCCAATGTGTCCGACGCAATCGAGGCTGGCGATGCCAAGACCGATACGCTGGGTGCAAGCACGGCAGCTGGTCTGGGTGGCGGATCGGTCTATGATCCGGCAACCGGTACGGTCTCGGCCCCGGCCTATGCGGTGGCGGGTGGTAACCAGTCGAACGCCGGTGCAGCCTTTGCCGCTTTGGACAACGCCAACAATAGCGCCAACACCGGACTGGCAGCAGCGCTTGGTGGCGGTGCCGCGGTTGCGGCCGACGGCACGGTAACCGCACCCAGCTACACAGTGCAGGGCGCAACCCACAACAATGTCGGCGCGGCCTTGGGCGCTGTGGACAGCAACCTGACCAACCTGCTGAACGGCAGCGCGGGGCTTGTGCAGCAAGTGGGCGGCGCTCCGGGCAACGGCCTGATGACTGTGGGTGCAGCCACTGGCGGCACGCAGATGAGCTTTGCCGGAACCGACGGTGACCGCGTGCTCTCTGGCGTTGCCGCGGGCAATCTGGCCGCCGGCTCGACCGAAGCTGTCAACGGATCGCAGCTTTATGCACTTGCCAATGCGCTGGGCGCTCCGGTTGGCCCCGGGGGTGCAGTGATACCACCAGCCTTTGTGATCGAGGGTTCAACCTATAGCAATGCAGGCGACGCCTTTGCCGCGATTGACAGCGCGCTGAGTGGCGGCGGGATCAAATATTTCCGCGCCAATTCGACACTGTCGGATTCTACGCCTTTGGGCATCGATTCGATTGCGGTTGGTCCGGTGTCCGGTGCAGGTGGAGATCAGGCGATTTCGGTCGGGTTGAACGCTGCGGCGACCAGTCTGAACGCGATTGCCATAGGCACCGGCAGCACCGCCAGCGGCGCGAGCAGCCTTGCCATTGGTGTCGGCAATCTGGTGTCGGGCGACAATTCAGGGGCCTTTGGCGACCCCAATGTCGTGACCGGATCGGGTAGCTATGCCTTTGGCAATGACAACAGCATCGACGCCAACAATGCCTTCGCGCTGGGCAACAATATCAGCATCGCGGCGGGACTCGATGGGTCGGTCGGAATCGGCAACGGCGCAACCGTATCCGCCCCCAATTTTGGCGCATATAGCGTCAATGGCGGGTTGATCGCGGGGACGGCTCCGGTGGCCGTGGTCTCGATTGGTGCTACAGGGGCCGAACGGCAAATGACCAATGTCGCGGCAGGTGTGGTTTCGGCCAGCTCGACCGATGCGGTCAATGGATCGCAATTGTTCGCGGTTGGTAGCGCGCTGACCGCGCAGGGCAATGGTCTGGCTGCAGCGCTTGGCGGCGGTGCGGCGGTATCGCCCGACGGAACTGTGACTGCACCCAGCTACACAGTGCAAGGCAGCAGCTATGGCAATGTCGGTGCGGCATTGGGTGCGGTCGATGGCAATCTGACCACGCTCAATGGCGCAGTCGCCAGCCTTGCCAACGGCACATCCGGGCTGGTGCAACAGGCAGGCGGCTCACCCGGCAATGGCGCGATCACGGTCGGTGCGGCTACTGGCGGCACGCTGATCAATGTTGCAGGAACCGATGGTAACCGTGTGGTTACCGGCGTTGCCGACGGTGCGATCGCAGCTGGCTCCAGCGATGCCGTCAATGGCGGGCAGCTATTCGCAGTGCAAACCGTCGCCGATGGTGCTCTCCAGCGCAGCGGCGGTGCGATGACCGGGCAGATCGACATGGGCGGCAATCGCATCACCAATCTGGGCGCTCCGGTTGCGGCCAGCGATGCGGCAACGCGCGGCTATGTCGATGGCGTTGCAGCAGCGGGTACCGCTACTACCAATGCGCTCGGCCAAAGCGTCGCCGCCAATCTCGGCGGCGGGGCCAGCTATGATCCGGCAACGGGTCAGGTCAGCGCACCCAGCTATGTCGTTGGCGGTGTGGCACGCGGCAATGTCGGCGATGCGATTGCCGCAACCAACCGGCTGGGCGTGCAATATGTGGCTGATGCCAGCGGCAATCCGACCAACGCCGTCCGCCTGACCGGCAATGGCAATGGCCAGCCGGTGGCGGTGACCAATGTCGCGGCGGGCGCGCTCAATGCAACCTCGACCGAGGTGGTCAACGGCGGGCAGCTTTATGCGGTGCAACAGGTCGCGGCGGGTGCAGTGCAATATGACCGCAACCCCGACGGCAGTCTGAACTTCTCCTCGGTCAGCCTCGGCACGCCCGGAACACCGGTTCAGGTGCGCAATGTTGCCCCGGCCATTCGGTCAACCGACGCAGTCAATCTGGGGCAGATGCAATCGGCGTTGGTCAGCAATCTGTCGTCGGCCAACGCCTATACCGATGCGCGGATCAGCGATCTGGCGTTTGACCTGCGCGATGTTGCCCAGAAAAGCTATGCGGGCACAGCGGCGGCAATGGCGCTGCAATCACCAGCGCTGTTCGACCCGGGTTCGGTCGCGATGCGCGGCGGTGCCGGCTTCTATCGTGGCGAATGGGCGCTCGGTCTCAGCGTCCGTGCCACCGACGATGAAGGCCAATGGAGCATCAGCGGCGGTATTTCAGGCGGCCCCAATGCCGGTGTGGCGGCTTCGGTCGGTTTCGACTTCATCCTCGACGACTGACCAAAGCGGTCCCCCAGGGTCACACCGGCCAAGGGTCAGGGCCTGTTCCATTCGCCTTCGAGGTTTGAGGCCATTTTGCTCAGTGCCCAATTTGGTTTTTGGGGGGCGGCAAGCGACGGTAATATGTCGATATTGCCTAGCTTGCCAACGCAGCAATGAGCAAAATGGGTCAAATCCGAAGGACGCCAAAATGGCTTCGATCTCGAAGCGAAATGCCCTTGCCGGTAGAATGACTGTCGGCGGCGGCCATTTCCCTCCGATATCTTTGCCATTTTGACGCCTCGAAGGCGAATGGAGCAGGTCCTGACCCTAGTTCGGTCCGGAATGGATGCTTTCCAGCTTCCGTTCCGGGCCGATCCGACTCAGACAGCCACAGCATTTAACGAAGGAGCAAATCCATGCGTTCATTTCGCTTCCTAACCATAGGTCTCGCGCTATTGGCGCTGACGCCAAACGCCCATGCCGCGCCCACCAAGCCGACGCCCGTTCCCGCTGCTCCGGCTGCGCAACCGCACTTGCAAGTCCCGCCGCCAGAGGCTCAGCTGATCATGATCCGCTCTTCGCTGGTGGCGCTTAGCCAGGCGAACCAGACCGGTAATTATACGGTGTTGAACGCGCTCGGTTCGGACAATTTCCGTATCAACAACAGCCCGGCCCGCCTGGCCGACCTTTTCGCCAGCTTTCGCGCCAATGCGATTGATCTGGCCCCTGTGACTTATGTCAATCCGGTGCTGGCGCAGGCACCGGCAATCACCGATGGCAGGCTACGACTCGTCGGCTCTTTCCCGACGCAACCAATGCAGGTCAATTTCGACCTGCAATATGAACCCGCAGGCACGGGGTGGAAATTGTTCGGTATCGCGGTTAACCTCAGCAAGGTCACGCAAACCGCGCAGCGATAGGGTCAGGGGAAATATGGCGGCGAAAACACTCATTCTCGCCGCCTTGCCTGAAGAGGCTGACGCTGTGTTTCCAGACGAGGGCGAAAGGTCGCGCATTGGCCCGTTCGATTGCCGCGCGGTCGGCGACATACTGATCGCCACTTGCGGCCTTGGAAAAGTCAACGCCGCGTTGGCGGTCGGAAAGCTGGTCACGCCCGAAACCCGGTTGGTGGCAATGACCGGAACTTGCGGGCGGATCGGCGCGATCGACGGCGACTGCTTCTGGATCAGCACCGCCATCCAGCACGACTATGGCGCGCGCGGCACAGGTGGCTTCACCCATTACCGCGCGGGCGACTGGCCAATGGGCGATGGCCGCGACCACGCCTTCACCGCGATGCCCGACCCCGGGTCTGGCTTGCTTCACGCCCGCATGTTGAGCGGCGACGTTTTTCTCGAATGCCCTGACACAGCTTCCGGTCTGGCCGGGCGGCTAAACGCCCATCTGATCGACATGGAAGTCGCCGCCGTCGCCCAAGCCGCCGAAGCACTCGGCCTGCCGTGGTGTGCGATCAAGGCAGTGACCGATGAGGCCGATGGCGGCAGCGCGGGCGATTTCAGCGCGAATTTGCGGCGGGCAGCAAGGAAGGCAGGGATGGCGATGGAGGCGGTGGTAAGCCTTACCCTGCCGACCAATAATCCAACCGCTCTCGCTTGACCGCAAGCCTGCCGACGCCTATATCCACCGCACACGCCAGATTTTTCGGGACCGGGGCAAAGACGCGCATTGCCTCCAACGCATTGGAATATCTGGTTTTTCGGACGCGCAAGGCTGCTGGCTGGTTCCCGACTCAGGGGCTGATGCCATGCGGCCTTTTCGTTGTCCGGGGCTATCGCGCTCAATATTGATCTAGACGAGGCTAAGCAAATCCATGGCTAAAGCAGCGGTTCCCGCTTCGCAGGGTGCGACAAGCGCCCTTTCGCGCAAAAGGCGCATTCGCAAGATTTTCGGCGACATTCACGAAGTGATCGACATGCCGAACCTGATTGAGGTTCAGCGCGAATCTTACGAACAGTTTCTGCGGTCCGATCCGTCGATTGGCTATGTCTCGGGTCTGGAAAAGACGCTGCGTTCGGTGTTCCCGATCCGCGACTTTGCCGGCACCAGCGAACTCGACTTCGTCCATTACGAACTCGAAGACCCCAAATATGACGTCGAAGAATGCCGTCAGCGCGGGATCACCTACGCCGCGCAGATGAAGGTAACGCTGCGCCTGATCGTCTTTGAAGTCGATCCCGAAACCGAAGCGCGTTCGGTTCTCGATATCAAGGAGCAGGACGTTTACATGGGTGATATGCCGCTCATGACTGGCAATGGCACCTTCTTCATCAACGGTACAGAGCGCGTTATCGTATCGCAGATGCACCGTTCGCCGGGCGTGTTGTTCGACCATGACCGTGGCAAAACCCACTCGAGCGGCAAATATCTTTTCGCCGCACGCGTCATCCCTTATCGCGGTTCGTGGCTCGATTTCGAATTCGACGCCAAGGACATCGTCAACGTCCGTATCGACCGCAAGCGCAAGCTTCCGGTTACGACATTGCTTTATTCGCTGGGTCTGAACAGCGAAGAAATCCTCAATCATTTCTATAACACGGTCACCTTCGCCCGCGCCAAGGGTGGCTGGAAAATCCCGTTCAACGCCGATCAATGGCGTGCGTCGAAGCCGACCTTTGACATTGTCGATGCCAAAAGCGGCGAAGTGATCTTCCCCTCGGGGCAGAAAATCACCCCGCGCGCGGCCAACAAAGCCGTGAAGGACGGGCTGACCGAGTTGCTGATCCCGACCGAAGAAATCTTTGGCCGTTATTCGGCGTTCGATCTGGTCGATGACAAGACCGGCCGCATCTACGTCGAGGCGGGTGACGAAATCACCGCCGAAAATCTTGAGGCGCTTGACCAGGCCGGAATCGATGCACTCGAACTGCTCGACATCGACCATGTCATCACCGGCGCCTGGATGCGCAATACGCTTAAGGCTGACAAGGCCGAGAACCGCGACATGGGCCTCGATGCGATCTACCGCGTTATGCGCCCCGGCGAGCCGCCAACCCGCGAAACCGCCGAAGCGCTGTTCGCAGGCCTGTTCTTCGATCCCGATCGTTATGACCTGTCGGCGGTTGGTCGTGTGAAGCTCAACATGCGTTTGCAGCTGGATGCCGAAGACACGCTCACCACGTTGCGCACCGAAGATATTCTTGCGGTGGTCAAGGAACTGGTGAACCTGAAAGACGGCAAGGGCGAAATCGACGACATCGACAATCTCGGCAACCGCCGTGTGCGTTCGGTCGGCGAACTGCTTGAAAACCAGTACCGTGTCGGCCTGCTCCGCATGGAACGCGCGGTCAAGGAGCGGATGAGCTCGGTCGATGTTTCGACTGTGATGCCCAACGACCTGATCAACGCCAAGCCGGCGGTTGCCGCAGTCCGCGAATTCTTCGGCAGCTCGCAGCTGTCGCAGTTCATGGATCAGACCAACCCGCTGTCGGAAGTCACCCACAAGCGCCGCGTTTCGGCACTTGGGCCGGGCGGTTTGACACGCGAACGTGCGGGCTTTGAAGTCCGCGACGTTCACCCGACACACTATGGCCGCATCTGCCCGATCGAAACGCCCGAAGGCCCGAACATCGGTCTGATCAACTCGCTGGCATCGTTCAGCCGGGTGAACAAATATGGCTTCATCGAAACCCCGTACCGCAAGGTCATCGACGGTAAGGTAACGCAGGAAGTCGTTTACCTCTCCGCGATGGAAGAGGCCAAGCACACCATTGCGCAGGCCAATGCTGATCTCAACACCGACGGCAGCTTTGTCGAAGAATTGATTTCGGCGCGTGAAGCGGGCGAGTTCCTGATGGCACCGCGCGATCACATCACCCTGATGGACGTCAGCCCCAAGCAGCTGGTTTCGGTTGCGGCATCGCTCATTCCGTTCCTGGAAAACGATGACGCCAACCGCGCGCTCATGGGCTCGAACATGCAACGTCAGGCTGTGCCTCTGCTGCGTGCAGAAGCACCGCTGGTCGGCACTGGCATGGAAGAAACCGTTGCCCGTGACTCAGGCGCTGCTATCGGCGCCCGTCGTTCGGGCATTGTCGATCAGGTTGACGCAACGCGTATCGTCGTCCGCGTAACCGGTGAAGTCGAACCCGGCCAGTCGGGCGTTGACATCTATACGCTGCAAAAATTCCAGCGTTCGAACCAGAACACCTGCATCAACCAGAAGCCTCTGGTGAAGGTTGGTGACGCAATCGAGGCAGGCGACATCATCGCCGACGGCCCCTCGACCGAACTGGGCGAACTGGCGCTGGGCAAGAACAGCCTCGTCGCCTTCATGCCCTGGAATGGCTACAACTACGAAGACTCGATCCTGATTTCAGAACGCATCGTGAAGGACGACGTGTTCACCTCGATCCACATCGATGAATTTGAAGTCATGGCCCGCGACACCAAGCTTGGACCCGAAGACATCACCCGCGACATTCCCAACGTCGGTGAAGAGGCGCTTCGCAGCCTCGACGAAGCGGGCATTGTCTATATCGGTGCCGAAGTGCATCCGGGTGACATTCTAGTCGGCAAGATTACGCCAAAGGGTGAAAGCCCGATGACGCCGGAAGAAAAACTGCTCCGCGCGATCTTTGGTGAAAAGGCGTCCGACGTACGCGACACCTCGCTGCGTTTGCCGCCGGGTGTTGCCGGGACTGTCGTTGAAGTGCGCGTGTTCAACCGCCATGGCATCGACAAGGACGAGCGCGCGATGGCGATCGAGCGTGAGGAGATCGACCGCCTCGCGAAGGACCGCGAAGACGAACGCTCGATCCTCAACCGTGCTTCGTACAACCGTCTGCGCGACATGCTGATTGGTCAGATCGTTGCCGCAGGGCCGAAGGGCATCAAAAAGGGCGACAAGATTTCGGACGAGAATCTCGCTGAAGTCGAACGTCATGAATGGTGGAAAATCGGCGTTGTCGACGACAAGGTGCAGGCCGACCTCGAAGCGGTGAAGACCCAGTATGACGATGCCGTCAAACTGATCGTCGAGAAGTTCGAAGACCGTCGTGAGAAGCTGGAGCGCGGTGATGAACTCGCGCCGGGTGTGCTTAAAATGGTCAAGGTCTTCGTGGCTGTGAAGCGCAAGCTGCAGCCGGGCGACAAAATGGCTGGCCGTCACGGGAACAAGGGTGTCATTTCGCGTATCCTGCCGGTCGAAGACATGCCGTTCCTTGCCGACGGCACTCATGTTGACATCGTGCTCAACCCGCTGGGTGTGCCTTCGCGTATGAATGTCGGGCAGATTTTCGAAACCCATTTGGGCTGGGCCGCACATGGCCTTGGCAAACAGATTGCCGGTGCACTCGAGGATTGGCGTGCTGCCAACCCCGATGCAAAGGGCGGTGTTGCTCCCCCGGCGGTGCGCGACCGACTGGCGGACATCGATGGCGACAATTATGCCGACGAGATCAAGAACCGTTCGGATGCCGACAGTGTCGATCTGGCCGAACATCTGACCTTCGGTGTGCCGATGGGCACACCGGTGTTTGACGGTGCGAAGGAAGGCGACGTTTCGGCGATGCTGGCACGCGCCGGTCTCGACACTTCGGGGCAGAGCGACCTGTATGATGGACGCACCGGTGACAAGTTCGACCGCAAGGTGACTGTGGGCTATATCTATATGCTCAAACTGCACCACTTGGTCGACGACAAGATCCACGCCCGTTCGATCGGCCCCTACAGCCTCGTCACGCAGCAGCCGCTGGGTGGTAAGGCGCAGTTTGGTGGTCAGCGCTTCGGGGAAATGGAGGTCTGGGCACTGCAAGCCTATGGCGCCGCTTATACCTTGCAGGAAATGCTGACGGTGAAGTCGGATGACGTGGTCGGACGTACCAAGGTGTACGAAGCCATCGTCAAGGGTGATGATACCTTCGACGCCGGCATTCCGGAGAGCTTCAACGTTCTCGTCAAGGAAATGCGTTCGCTCGGCCTCAATGTCGATCTGAAGTCATTGAACGACGGTGAAGAAGACCTGCCCCTGAGGCAGCGGAATAAAGGGATTGGGGCGGCTTGACGGTCGCCCCGCCCCCTCCGCCCGAACGAAATTTTAGGAGCCTTTGAGCTTCCGAGGATAGCAAGATGAACGAACTGACCAAATTCAACAATCCGCTCGCCAAAGCAGAAACATTCGACCAGATCCAGATCGGCATTGCATCGCCCGAAAAGATCCGCAGCTGGTCCTTCGGCGAAATCAAAAAGCCGGAAACGATCAACTACCGCACGTTCAAGCCCGAACGTGACGGTCTGTTCTGCGCGCGCATCTTTGGTCCGGTGAAGGACTATGAATGCCTGTGCGGCAAATATAAGCGCATGAAATATAAGGGCGTCGTCTGCGAAAAGTGCGGCGTCGAAGTCACCGTTACCAAGGTGCGCCGCGAACGTATGGGCCATATCGAACTGGCCGCGCCGGTTGCGCATATCTGGTTCCTGAAGTCGCTGCCGTCGCGCATCGGCCTGCTGCTCGACATGCAGTTGAAGCAGCTCGAACGCGTGCTCTATTTCGAGCATTATATCGTCACCGAACCCGGCCTGACCGCGCTCGAAAAATTCCAGCTGCTGACCGAAGACGAACTGCTGACCGCGCAGGATGAATATGGCGAAGACGCCTTCACTGCGGGTATCGGTGCCGAAGCGGTCAAGCAGATGCTCATGGATCTGGACCTTGAAACCGAACGCGCCGATTTGCTCGAAGAGCTGGCAACGACCAAGTCGGAGCTGAAGCCCAAGAAGATCATTAAGCGGTTGAAGGTTGTCGAAAGCTTCATCGATTCGGGCAACCGTCCCGAATGGATGATCCTCGACGTCATCCCCGTCATTCCGCCCGAACTGCGCCCGCTGGTGCCGTTGGACGGTGGCCGTTTCGCGACCTCGGATCTCAACGATCTTTATCGCCGCGTGATCAACCGCAACAACCGTCTAAAGCGCCTGATCGAACTGCGCGCGCCGGACATCATCGTGCGCAACGAAAAGCGCATGCTCCAGGAAGCCGTTGACGCATTGTTCGACAATGGCCGCCGTGGTCGTACCATCACGGGTGCGAACAAGCGTCCGCTGAAGTCGCTGTCCGACATGCTCAAGGGCAAGCAGGGCCGCTTCCGTCAGAACCTGCTCGGCAAGCGCGTCGACTATTCGGGCCGTTCGGTGATCGTGACCGGTCCCGAACTCAAGCTGCACCAGTGTGGCCTGCCGAAGAAGATGGCGCTCGAATTGTTCAAGCCGTTCATCTATTCGCGTCTTGACGCCAAGGGTCTGTCGATGACCCTGAAGCAGGCGAAGAAGTGGGTCGAAAAGGAACGCAAGGAAGTCTGGGACATCCTCGACGAAGTGATCCGCGAGCATCCGGTTCTGCTGAACCGCGCGCCGACGCTTCACCGTCTGGGCATCCAGGCGTTTGAACCGGTGCTGATCGAAGGCAAGGCGATCCAGCTTCACCCGCTGGTCTGCTCGGCCTTCAACGCCGACTTTGACGGTGACCAGATGGCTGTTCACGTTCCGCTGAGCCTTGAAGCCCAGCTGGAAGCGCGCGTCCTGATGATGTCGACCAACAACATTCTTTCGCCCGCCAACGGCAAGCCGATCATCGTTCCTTCGCAGGACATGATTTTGGGTCTCTATTATCTGTCGATGGACCGCGAAGGCGAACCCGGCGAAGGCATGATGCTGTCGGACATGGCCGAAGTGCATCAGGCGATCGAAGTCGGTGCGGTGACTTTGCACTCAAAGATCACCAGCCGCGTTCCGCAGACCGGTGAAGATGGCAAGGAGCGCATGGTGCGCTACGAAACCACGCCGGGCCGCATGCTGCTCGGCGAATGCCTGCCCAAGTCGCACACTGTGCCGTTCGAAACCGTCAACCGTCTTCTCACCAAGAAGGAAATCGGCGACGTTATCGATCAGGTCTATCGTCACACCGGCCAGAAGGACACCGTGCTGTTCGCCGACGCCATCATGGCGCTGGGCTTCCGCCACGCGTTTAAGGCAGGGATCAGCTTCGGCAAGGACGACATGATCATCCCCGAAGAAAAGGATGGTCTGGTCGCCGAAACCAAGGCGGTTGTTGCCGACTTTGAGCAGCAATATCAGGACGGCCTGATCACCCAGCAGGAAAAATACAACAAGGTGATCGACGCCTGGTCTGGCTGTGGTGACCGCGTTGCCAATGCCATGATGGAAAAGCTGAAGGCCACGCCGAAGGACGAGCATGGACGCGAAGCCCCGATCAACTCGATCTACATGATGTCGCACTCGGGCGCTCGTGGCTCGCCAGCGCAGATGAAGCAGCTGGCCGGGATGCGCGGCCTGATGGCCAAGCCGTCGGGCGAAATCATCGAAACGCCGATCATCTCGAACTTCAAGGAAGGTCTGACCGTTCTTGAATATTTCAACTCGACCCACGGCGCGCGTAAAGGCCTTGCCGATACCGCGTTGAAGACCGCGAACTCGGGTTATCTGACGCGTCGTCTGGTGGATGTGTCGCAAGACTGCACCATCGTCGAAATCGACTGCGGCACCGAACGCGCGCTCGAAATGCGCTCGATCGTGCAGGGTGGTTCGACCATCGCTTCGCTCGGCGAACGCGTATTGGGCCGCACTACCGCTGAGGATATTGTCGGCGCTGACGGTAAAGTGCTGTTCCCGACCGGAACCTTGCTCGACGAAGCCGCGATCGTGCAGATCGAGGAAATCGGCCTGCAGGCGCTCAAGATCCGCAGCCCGCTGGTTTGCGAATCGAAGGTTGGCGTTTGCGGCACCTGCTATGGTCGCGACCTTGCGCGTGGTACCCCGGTCAATATCGGTGAAGCTGTCGGCGTTATCGCCGCGCAGTCGATCGGTGAACCGGGCACGCAGCTGACGATGCGTACTTTCCACATCGGCGGTGCGGCGCAGCTCAACGAAATCTCGAACCTTGATGCTTCGGCAGACGGTGTTGTGAGCTATCGTGACCTGCCGACCATTGTCGACAAGCGTGGCCGTCGCATTGCCATGGCGCGCAGCGGCGAGCTGGTCATCACCGACAAGGAAGGCCGGGAGATGGAATATCACCGCCTGCCTTATGGTGCGACGCTGATGTTTGGCGAAGGTGCCAAGGTCAAGTCGGGCGACCGTCTGGCGGAATGGGATCCGTTCACCATGCCGGTGATTACCGAAAAGCCGGGTATCGTGAAGTTCCAGGACCTGATCGAAGGGCAGACGCTGATCGAACAGACCGACGAAGCCACCGGCATCGCGCAGCGCGTTGTCACCGAATATCGTGGTATTGCGCGTAGCAAGAAAGAAGACCTGCGTCCGCGCCTGACCCTGCTTGACGATGAAAGCGGTGAAGCCGCGCGCTATCTGATTGCGGTTGGCACGATGCTGTCGGTCGAGGACGGACAAGCGGTTGAAGCAGGCGACGTTCTCGCCCGTGTGACCCGTGAGTCGGCCAAGACCCGCGACATTACGGGCGGTCTGCCGCGCGTCGCCGAACTGTTCGAAGCACGCATCCCGAAAGACAACGCGATTATCGCCAAGATTTCGGGCCGCATCGAGTTCGTCCGCGACTATAAGGCAAAACGCAAAATCGCGATTGTGCCCGAGGAAGGCGATCGGATCGAGTATCTGATTCAGAAGTCCAAGGTGCTCGACGTGCAGGAAGGCGATTTCGTCCGCAAGGGCGACAATCTGATCGCCGGTTCGCCCAACCCGCACGACATTCTCGAAGTCATGGGTGTCGAGGCGCTTGCTGAATATCTCGTCGCAGAAATTCAGGAAGTTTACCGCCTGCAGGGCGTGAAGATCAACGACAAGCACATCGAAACGATTGTTCGCCAGATGCTGCAAAGGTTGAAATCACCGATGGCGGCGACACCACTTTGCTGGCGGCCGAACAGGTTGATCGTGAAGAAATGGATGCGATCAACGCCAAGTTGCAGCCGGGCCAAAAGCCTGCGGTCGGCAATCCGGTGCTGCTCGGCATTACCAAGGCGTCTTTGCAAACCCGCAGCTTCATCTCGGCGGCGTCGTTCCAGGAAACCACCCGCGTGCTGACGCAGGCGGCGGTTGAAGGCAAGAAGGACATCCTGACCGGTCTGAAGGAAAACGTCATCGTGGGTCGCCTGATCCCGGCGGGTACCGGTTCTGCGATGAACCGCCTGCGCGTGACGGCCTCCAGCCGCGATGCTGCGCTGCGTGCCAGCTATCGCAAACTGCAGGAAAGCCTGATTGCACCGGAAACGGCGGCGGAGGAGCATGCAGCCGAACTGGCTCAGGGTCCTGAAGCAGCAATCGGCGACGATCCGCTGGGTGCCATGGAGCACACGCCGGAAACCGTTGAGGATTTCGAAGGCGATACTGCAGAGTAAGCCTTGGCGACACAAAACACAAAACCCGCCGGGAGCAATTCCGGCGGGTTTTTTTGTTTGCTGCCAGAGTGCGAGCCACTTTTGTCAACTCGATGCGTACGGGCTTGGATCGGTCGATCAAGGTCAACATCCGTGAACCGACCAACAAATGCCGCTGTCTGGTGAAGGAGAAAAATGGCGCGCCCTACAGGAGTCGAACCTGTGGCCTCAAGATTAGAAGTCTCGCGCTCTATCCAGCTGAGCTAAGGGCGCGCGCTGGGGATGCGAATAACCACTTTGCGCCTCCGTGCAAAGCGGGATATGAACCGGCGCATGAATGACACGCGCGTTACCCCGCAAAGCTCCGCTGCGACGACTGGTCGGCATTTCCGCTATTATGATCTGGTGATGGCCGCATTTGTGGCGATCCTGCTGTTGTCGAACATCATCGGGGCCAGCAAGCCAAGCTATGTGACGCTTCCCGGGATAGGCGAATGGTCGTTCGGAGCAGGCGTGCTGTTTTTCCCGATCAGCTATATCATCGGCGACGTGTTGACTGAGGTTTATGGCTATGCGCGTGCGCGGCGGGTGATCTGGACGGGCTTTGCCGCTCTGCTGTTCATGGCATTCATGGCATGGGTGGTGGTCTCGCTGCCGCCTGCCAAAGGCTGGCCGCATCAGGGGCCTATGAGGCTGTGTTTGGCAACAGCTGGCGGATCGTGCTGGCGTCGATGACGGCGTTCTGGGTTGGCGAATTTGCTAACAGCTATGTGTTGGCGCGGATGAAGGTCTGGACTCAGGGCAAGGCGCTTTGGATGCGGACCATCGGCTCAACCTTTGTCGGCCAGGGTCTCGACAGCCTGATTTTCTATCCTCTGGCCTTTTACGGTCTTGCCGGATGGCCACCTGAACAGTTGATGCAGGTGGTCTTGTCCCAATGGGCGATCAAAACGGCATGGGAGGCTTTGCTCACGCCGTTGACCTATGTCGTGGTCGGCGCGCTCAAACGCCGCGAAGGCGTTGACATTTACGACGACAAAACCGACTTTTCGCCCTTCCATACGAGGGTCTGATGCTCCCCACATTGGCCAGTGCGCCGCAAGATCTTCAATTGCTGAAGTTGTATCTGCTCGACCTCACCGGTCTCAGCAAAGATGCGCTGCATGTTTATGCCGGGATGATCTTGATAATCGGCGTCCGGCTGGTCTGGCGACGACGCGGGGGGTGGTTGCTTGGCTGGTTGTTAGCACTTGGTGTGGCGCTATTGGTCGAATGGCTCGATATGCGTGCAGAGCGGATAGAGGCCAATATCCGCCCCGATGCCGAACATTGGAAGGATATTTGGAACACAATGTTCTGGCCTACGGTGCTGCTGCTGTTTGGTCGCTGGCTCCATCCCCGGCCCAAACCAAAAACCTTGGCGATGGAAGACCCGTCAGGCGATCTGCCGGATCAATCCCCCCATGATTCCGGCGAAGAGTCGCCGTCCATCTGATCCGCCGTGCACTGCCTCGATCATGCGTTCGGGGTGCGGCATCATGCCAAGAACATTGCCAGCATCGTTCAATATCCCGGCGATATTGCGCGCAGAGCCATTGACCGGCTCGGCATAGCTAAAGGCAACGCGGCCTTCGCCTTCCAGCCGGTTTAATGTGGCATCGTCGGCAAAGTAATTGCCATCATGATGCGCGACAGGAATGGTGATTTCCTCGCCCTGTTCATAGCCGCTGGTGAAGATTGACTGGCTGTTTTCGACGGTCAGCCGGACATCGCGGCAGACAAAGCGGATGCCCGCGTTGCGCATCAGCGCGCCGGGGAGCAGCCCAGCCTCGGTCAATATCTGGAAACCGTTGCACACGCCCAGCACTGGCACGCCGTGACCGGCCGCTTCGACCACTGCCTGCATGATCGGTGAGCGCGCGGCCATCGCGCCGGAGCGAAGATAATCGCCATAGGAAAAACCGCCGGGGACCGCGATCAGATCCAGATTGGAGGGAAGCACTGTATCGCGGTGCCAGATGACCGCGGTGTCTGCGCCGGTGACATCACGGATCGCCACCGCCATGTCGCGGTCGCAATTGGAGCCGGGAAACTGGATGACGGCTGCGCGCATCTCAGGCGCCTTCGATCTCGAAATTTTCGATGACGGTGTTGGCCAGCAGATTTTCGCACATCGCTTTCAGCTGATCATGCGCAATGCCTGCTTCATGTTCGATTTCGATCAGGCGACCAGCGCGCACGTCGGAAACGCCGGTAAAGCCCAGACCTTCGAGAGCATGGTGGATTGCCTTGCCCTGAGGATCGAGAACGCCATTTTTGAGCGTGACGAAAATGCGTGTCTTCATGGGTCCGTTTGCCTTGCTGGGGGAGCCTTGCCGCAGCCTATAATCGGCCTTGCACGGGAAACAAGTCAAAGCGCATGGCAAGCAAAAATTAACGCTGTTTGCGAACGCGAATTTGACCGCTTTGGCTCTATCCACATTCATTAATTCTGTTCGCAATCCGCCAACTGGCGGCAAAAAGGAACGCGCATGGTCGGACTGGCAGCTGCAATGTTCGTGGGGCTTTTTGCCTTCGGCTATGAATTGTTCGGCTGGAGCCATTCGGCGCACGAACAGCTGCAGCTAGGGCTGTTCCTGTCATTCATCCTCGGGATCATCTGCGGATATAAGACCAAGGGGTAGGGCCAAGCGCGGATTATTTGGCGAATTTGCCCGAAGCCTCTGCCGCTTCGTTCTTTTCGGGAATTGCGCGGAAGGTGAAGCTTGGCTTGTCTTTTAAAAAACGCTTTGCCGCTGCCCAAATCTCTTCGCGTGAGATCGACCGGAACTGGGTTTCGTTGATGCGGAACCGTTCGAGTCGGCCGGGTTTGCTTTGCGCGACCGCGACAATATCGAGCCAGGTCGGATTGCGCTTTCGCCAATCGGCATAGGATTCAAGCGCGGGTTTGCGCGCGCGTTCGAACAGGTCAGCGCTCATCGGCTCTTTGACAAATTCGGCAACCACGGCATCGACCGCAGCTTCAATCGCTTCCAGATGCTTGGGGTCGCCGTCGGTCGACAGCGAGAAGGTTCCAAACCCCCGATAACTGTCCGACATTGCCGATGATGCCGATGCACCATAGGTCGCGCCCAGCTTTTCGCGCAGTTCATCGATCAACCGGATCTGCATGGCACGAGCCAGCAGATCGAGCGTCTGTTCGAGCTTGAAATCGCTGTCGTCGGTGGTCGTCCAGGTCCTGCGCCAGCCGAGCTGGTTGCTTTCCCCTTTGTGGTACAGGTCATGAATGCCCGTGTCGCCACTCAGGCCGGGAATTCGGGCTTGATCAAGGTCCAATGCGGTTTCGGATCGCGCGGGCAAAGCGCCCAGCGTTCTTGCAACCAGCGCAATCACTTCCTTTTCATCGACCGCGCCGACCAATCCGATTTCCAGCCGGTTCCGCATCAGGGCATCGGCCAATGCGGCTTTCAACGCGACAAAGTCCGCCGACTGCAATTGCTCGAGCGGAGGCAAAACAAAGCGTGGGTCGCCGCCGCTCAGGATCCGCGGCACCTCGACCGACAGCGTCGATCCGGGCGTGCTATGGAGCCTGCTGTAATATTCCGGCAGCGGACGGCGGAACAGCCGGAGCGCTTCGTCGCGGTAGCCGGGGTCGGACAGGAACGCGGCGGTCAATTGCAATTGCTGTTCCAGATCCTTGACGACCACAGATCCCGATCCACCAAAGACATCCTCACCCGCGCTTAGCGACGCACTGGCGGTCGATCCGGCGAGCAGGGCGCGGATATCGTCGATCGGATGTTTGCCAAGTCCGCCGCCGACATAGGCGCCGTTCATCAGCGTCGCCAGCATCGCGTCCTGCTTGCCAAAGGCCCTTTCGCCACCATCAATCCGCAACGACCAGCGCACGCGGTTGGCTTCGAAATCGGTCTTCTTGAGGTTCAGGCGCACGCCATTGGCGAAGCGGACGGTACGAATGTCGAGATCGACGATCCTTTTGTCTTCGACCACGGTGCCGGCAGGGCCAAAGTCGCTATAGCCCCAGACGATCTGCTCGCGTTTGGCGGGCGGATCGACCGGCGTCGCGCGGCTGTCGCGGAAAGCGTCGAGCAAAGTCGTCCCGGTCGCCGCTTCGGCATTGCGCGTCGAAAGGAAGATTTGCGGGTCCTGCAACTGGCTGAACCAATGCGAAAATTCGGTGTGGATCGCCTCCGGGGTCAGGAAGGCGCGCATTCCAAGCCATTGCAACTGCCGCTGCCGCGCGCTGGAAATAATGTCTTCGTCTAGCCGGGTGAGGGTGTTGGCATAGCTGCTACTTGGCGTGGTGCTTTCGTTAGCAACGCCATTGGCAAACGAGGCATCGAGCCTCTTGATCTGTTCGTCGACCTCGGCCTTTGAAAAGCCATGTTCCACCCCCTGACGCACCAGTTTCTCCATCAGAGGCAGCAGCACTTTCCAGCTGCCGTCCTTGCCGGAAACGCCGAAACCCACTCGGGCATGGCGGTCACAAAATCCAACCGCAGTGCTCACCCCACCACCCAGCAGGGGTATGTCCTCGGCACGAGATTTGCGCGTCAACCGCTCCGACAGGATCGACGAGGCAATGCTCATTTTCAGCGTCCAAAGCGACCGCTCCCATGTGTCGGGGCGAGCGCGGTCGGGCAGTAGCCGTTCGACGTTGACTGTTTCATTGACTTCGGGATGCTCGAAAATCGCCGCTGAGGCCTGGCGTTTGGTGTCAAACTGGCAGCTGTCGATTTCACCAAGCGGAGCGGCAGCGGATTTCCAGTCTCCGAATTTGCGCGCGATTTCGACCTCTACCGCTGCGACATCGACCGGACCGACTATGACGATTCGCGCGCGATCAGGAGTGTACCATTTCTGGTACAATGCCTTCATCCGTTCGGCGGGTGCGGTTTCGAGTATCTCTTTTTTGCCGATTGGATAGCGGGTCGAATAGAAACTGTCGGGGTAGAACAGATCGTTCTGTGCGCGTGATCGCTGGAAATTGAAATTTTCGCGCTGGCGCATCTCGGCGATCACCACGCCGCGTTCGCGGTCAACGGCTTCGGGCTGGAACAGCAATTCGCTTGCCGTCTCGCGCATCAGGAACAGCGCGCGCTCGATCAGCGCCGGATCGGCCTTTGGCAGGTCAAGCCGGTAATCGGTCATCGTATAGCCGGTCGAAGCATTGGTATCTGCGCCGAATTTCAGCCCCAGTCGCTCGAGCATTTTGACCATTTCGCCTTCGGGAACGTTGGTCGTACCGTTGAACGCCATATGCTCGATAAAATGCGCAAGGCCTTGTTCGTCTTCAGCCTCGGCGGCCGAACCAAAGTCTATGCCCATCCGGACAAGCACTTGATTTTGCGGCCTTTCATTGCGCCGTATCGCATAGCGCAGCCCATTGGCGAGCTTGCCATAGATAATCCGGTCGTCCGCACGTAGGTCAGATGTTTCGCTGTTCCACGGGGGCGTGCGGATGGCCCCCGAAGGCACCTTGACTTGCGCGGAAAAGCTGGCGGTGCCGACCGACAGCAAGCCAAAAAAAAGCAGCGAATGCGCCGAGCGCCTCAAAATCCCCATAAGGCCGTTATGAAGCTTAATCAGCGATTTGCAAACCGCGCTTGTCGAAATTAGCGCCCTTTTCGCAGACGGTGGCTGACAAGGTCGAGCACCGCGCCTTCACCTTCCTCGGGCATCAGGCCAAGCCTGCGTGCGACTTCCTGATAGGCTTCGGTTTCGCCACCCAGATCGCGGCGGAACCGGTCTTTGTCGAGCTTTTCACCGGTTTCGATGTCCCACAGGCGGCAACCATCGGGGCTGATTTCATCGGCGAGGATGATGCGGGCGAATTCGCCTTCCCACAGCCGGCCAAATTCCAGTTTGAAATCGACCAGCCGGATGCCGACCGCGGCAAACATCCCGCACAGAAAATCATTGATGCGGATCGCCATTGCCGAAATGTCCTGCATTTCCTCATGGCTCGCCCAGTTGAAACAGGCGATATGTTCTTCAGCGATCAACGGATCGCCCAGCGCATCATCCTTGTAATAATATTCAAGCAAAGTGTGCGGCAGCGGGGTGCCTTCCTCAATGCCCAGTCGGGTCGAGATGGACCCTGCCGCGACATTGCGCACAACAACTTCGATCGGGATAATATCGACCTGCCGCACCAGTTGTTCGCGCATGTTCAGGCGACGGATGAAATGGGTCGGGATGCCAATATGCGCCAGCCGGGTGAAGACATGTTCGGACACGCGGTTGTTGATCACACCCTTGCCCGAAATTGTCCCGCGTTTCTGCGCGTTGAACGCGGTTGCATCGTCCTTGAAATACTGGATCAGCGTTCCGGGCTCGGGACCTTCATAAAGAATTTTGGCCTTGCCTTCATAGATTTTGCGACGGCGGGTCATGGTGCGCTTCCTGTATTTTGCGACACGAAAAAATAGGCCCCGGTTACCACGGGTCCATCTGCGGCAGGACACGCGACCGGGGAAATTCAGCCTATAGAGGAGAGTGGCGCGTTGCGCAATTCATGTTAGGACGGGCGCAATTTGGGGACCTGTTTTTCGTGCCAATCGATTTGCCCTTGCTGTTAAAGGCCTATGCCTCGGGGATCTTTCCGATGGCGGACCGCCGCGATGACCCCGATTCTTTCTGGGTTGAACCGCGTGACAGGGCAATATTGCCGCTGGATGGGCTGCGCGTTTCAAAGTCACTGGCCAAGGTGATCCGGCAGGACCGGTTCCGCGTGACCAGCGATCAGGCGTTTGCCGATGTGATCGCCTTGTGCGCTGAACAGACCGGCGACCGGCGCGAAACATGGATTAATCAGGATATCGAACAGGCTTTCCTCACGCTACACGAGCGCGGACTGGCGCACAGTGTCGAATGCTGGGATGGGGAAAGGCTGGTCGGCGGGCTTTATGGTCGCGCATTTTGCGGTGAAAGCATGTTTTCGCGGGCAACCGACGCATCGAAAGTGGCGCTGGTCTGGCTGGTCGCGCGGATGCGCATGGGCGGCTTCAAATTGCTCGATTGCCAGTTCATGACTGACCATCTGGCGTCTTTGGGTGCAATCGAAATCAGCCAGACCGCCTATCTAGCTATGTTGACCGACGCCCTTGCCGAAACCCGGTTTCAGGTTTCGATGGTGGCTTCGCCTTCGGCCTCGTCGGCGGCATCATCTTCGGCGGGCGCCTCGGGCTCAGGCTTGGCACGCGCAGGAGCCGCCGGCGATTGGGGCGCGCTCGACTTGCTGCTGGCTTCGGGCTTGTCGCCCGATTTTTCGGGCTCGGCCAGTTCACCGGGTGCCGGTTCTTCGCCCGGGAAGCTCATCCTGCATTCCTTGACCCAGACATCATAAATCGGGTGCTGGATGATATTGGCGGCAGGGTTTTCCTTGAACAGCCAGCCTGAGAAAATCTGCGCCCAGCGTTCGGCGTCATTGGTGCCACGCGGGCGTTCGCGCACGATAACCTGCACAAACGCGCCCTGATCGGGATAGGTTTCCCAAGGTGCGGTCCGTTCGCACGCGCGCACGCGGATAACGACTTTGCCGACGCGGACCGATTGGCCGGGTTTGAGTTCGAAGTCGCGTGTCTGGCCATTGCGTTTATTGAGCAGGCCGACAACGGCTACCCGTTCCGCCATCGGGGTGCCGGGCTGGTCTGTTTGTGCTGCAATCGGCGCTTCGTCCCTAGAGATTGCAGGCTTGGCAGTCTTGCCCTTTGCGGGCAGCTTTTCATCCTGCTGGCCGCATGCAGCAAGCAACGACAGGGTCAGGCAGAGCGCGGTCGCATTGCGTGCGATCATGTCGCGTCAGGACTCCACGGCTGATAATCGCCGGTCGCCGCTGCGCGGTGGCCGCCCTTTTCCAGCGCGCCGCCGGGCCGATAGGCACTGGCGGTGCCGGTCGGATTGCCGGGTGCGATCCGCTCCCATTTGCGCGCGGGTGGCAGATAGCTTTCGGGCTCACCTTCAAAGGTGCCGTGCAGCCAGCCATGCCATTCGGGAGCGACGCGGGCAGCGTCGTTTGCGCCATTATAGATGACCCAACGACGCGAGCCATCGCGCGTCTTGTAATAGCGGTTGCCGCTATCGTCTTCGCCGACCAGCACGCCTTTGCGTGCGCTGTAAAGCGCGGTACCGATGGTGGCGCCGTCCCACCAGGTGAATAGCTTGCCCAGGATTCCCATGCCCGCCGATTAGGCGCTGCCGCTATGCTCTGCAATCAAAAAGGACAGGGACGGGTGCAAAAAGCCGCACCCGTTCAGTCGCTCCAATATACCCGGTCACCGGCATTGATACCCAGCTCCAACGTCAATCCTCCGCGCAATTCAAGCACCGCCGCGACCGGACCGTCGGATGGCACAGGGTCGGTGGAATAGGGGACGGTGTTGACGGCAATATTGGCGATTGTGCCATCCTTGCGGACAAAAATAATATCCAGCGGAATGACCGTGTTTTTCATCCAGAAACTGGCAGGGCGGACATCGTCAAAAGGAAACAGCATTCCCTTGTCATCGGCAAGTTCGGTGCGGAACATCATCCCTTGCATCTGTTGCTGCGAGGTGATCGCCATTTCTACCGTGAAGCTGTGCTTTTTCAGACCCGAATCGACGCATAAGCTGCGCTGTTCAAGTCCGGCTTCGCTCTTACTGGACGGCGTTGTTGCGCCACAATGCGCGACTTTTTCCCGGCCGGCAACCGATTCTGCCTTACTGGTGCAAGCCACGCAAAGCAAAGCCGCCAGCAGTGGAGCAAAAGCGAACCGGATGGAATGTCTATAAGCGGGATTAGATACCATGACCTTTACACTTTATGTTAGCATTGCCGCCTTCTCGTACGAAACAGGTCGCTTTGCCCAAAATTTCAATTGAACCAGAACCTGCAGTGGAAATTTCCACTTTGCGTTCTGCACGAAGTTGGGATTTGGCTTGTCCATTTTGAATGAGCCGCAGATCGTTGAATATCACCTCGGGCGCTACCACGTCTGCTGCACCGTCGATCAGCACTTCGCCCGATCTGACAGCGCCTTTGGCAACAGCAAATTTTGCACTGCCCGTGATGATCGAAATCAAGCGGTCACTTTTTATGTCATCAACTGTGAGCGAACCTGCTCCCTGAATTTCTAGGCGCGCTATGTTTGCTTTTATCTTGTCAGCCTTTACGTCGGCGCTGCCACGTATGATGATTGTTTGTAACGAATGGGTGGTCAAAACGACCGTCAACGGTTTGCCTGAAGTGTTGCGTGATTCAAGGGTAGGTCGATAGCGGACGGTCACGCTATTACCGGACCGCTCGACCCTGACCGTGTCGATCATGCGCTTGTCACCAGTGGCTTTGGCCGATGGGGCGGAGCCTGTGATGACACGCACCTGCACATTGCCTTCGACGATTAGGTTTTCAAAGCTTGATACCATGAAGGTGCGTTCTGCCGCCAACGCCGGAACAGCCGAAGCTGAGAACAAGCCAATCCCTACAAATGGCGCCAACCAAACTTTCATTGTCAAGGGTGCAATCAAACGCAGTGGCGACATGGTATTTCCTCACCGGAAGTTTCCGACCGATATATGGACGCAAGCGAGTCGTGCGTCAAACAGCCAGTCGGTGACATAAAAAAGGGGGCATGCGCCCCCTTTTCCATAAAGCTGTTTAAGAGGCCTTATTCGGCCTTTTCATACCATTGCGGTGCGCAGGTCTTGAGCACGTCAAGGATCTTGCCAAGCGCCGCTTTTTCATCGGTCTTTTCCATCGCTGCGAGTTCGCGGGCGAGGCGACTGGAGGCCGCTTCGAAAATCTGCCGTTCGGAATAGCTCTGTTCGGGCTGATCGTCGGGGCGGAACAGATCGCGGGTCACTTCGGCGATCGAAACCAGATCACCCGAATTGATCTTCGCTTCATATTCCTGCGCGCGACGCGACCACATTGTGCGCTTGACCTTGGGTTTGCCCTTCAGGGTTTCCATCGCTTCGCGCAAAGTTTTGTCCGACGACAATTTACGCATGCCTACGCTTTCGGCCTTGTTGACCGGAACGCGAAGGGTCATTTTCTCTTTTTCGAAGCGCAACACATACAGCTCAAGCTGCATTCCTGCGATTTCCTGATTTTGCAGTTCGATGACCCGGCCTACACCGTGTTTGGGATAAACGACATAATCGCCGACATCGAATGACACCGCTATGGACGCCATGGTTTGGACCCTTTCTGATTATTTGAAATTCGCCGCTGGCCTGAATGCCTGAAGCATCCCGGCAGCTATATTTGCCCGCATGAAACCTTCTACGCCTGTTGTGCGTTTACTGCCGGTAATTGGAACCGTGCACGATGCTATTTTAACATAGTCGTAACAAAATTACAATGTTGCAATGCACCACGAGGGCAAAGCCCTCAATTTGAGCCGATTTTTCGTACCCGGCCGGGTAAATCGTCGCCCAAATCCGAATCTTTTGTCCGAATCTCTGCGGCATAGATCCAGCACAGGTCCATATGGCTTAACACCCGGTCGTCATGGCCGCGGATCGTGACGCGCTTGATCGGCAGGCTGTCGCGTTCATCGACCAACACCGGATTTGACGGTGTGCCGGTTGCCCATTTTTCGCCCCATTGCCGCATGGCGATCATCGCTGGCAGGAAGTCCAGCCCCTTTTCGGTTAGCCGATATTCCACCTTGCGCCGATCTTCGGGGCAGGGTTTGCGTTGCAGGATACCGCTTTCGGTCAGTCGGGTGAGGCGGTTGGCGAGGATATTGCGGGCAATGCCGATTTCGGTGAGAAACTCCTCGAAATGGCGCACACCATTGAAGGCGGCGCGGATGGTCATGAACGACCAGCGTTCGCCAATCACCTCCAACGCGCCGGGAAGGCCGCATTGTGCGATTTCGCTCAAAGGCTCCCTCAACTTCCCCATTTCACTGTCCTAACGCCCTCATCCAGAAAAACCATAGCTATATGCGACTCAAGATAAGTTTCTAGTTGCAACTTAAAACCTAATATAATAAGTAGTGATTCGCAACTGGAAATCCAGTGCACCCGCACAGACCTTTCCCCCTACCGGAACCGGATGTGCGCGAACTTAGTAAAGAACAAAGGAATTTGTCATGACCCTCTCCCACTTATCTTCCCGTCTGGGCCTGCTGGCCGGTGCTGCATTGACGAGCGCGCTGTTCGTGTTCGCGGCCCCGCAAGCCCACGCCGCTGGCAACAATGCACGTTTCTACACCGTTGAACTGGCGGAGCCTGCTGCCGCTCAGCGCACCATCGTTCGTGGCGTTGTCTTCAATTGCGAAGGCACAACCTGCCGCGCCCCCGCAAGTGCTTCTGCCGCGCGCAATGTCTGCGCCAGCGTTGCTCGCGAATTGGGTGAAGTGAAAGGCTTTACTGCTGGTGACAAGGCGTTCGAGGCTTCGGCACTCGACAGCTGTAACCAGAAGAAAAAAGTCATCATCGCCAAGGATTGATTCGACCAGCAAAGCGAAGCGCATCGAAGCCACCCTTCACGCGTATCGCAAGGTCGAAGCAAAACTGCGCCGGATAGCGCCGCTGCCTCCTCTCCCCCTTGTGCAGCGGAAATATCCGGCGCTTTTTGTGTCCATTACATGCTTTGCTGACGCTAATGCGAGACACATTCATCGACAAATCTAGTTATTGGTCGAGCAGCAATGGCTTTGTCTGAAATGACTGCCAGCATGGGGCATGACCCAAAATCAACGATATGGCAGTGCGCTTTTCCTCGCTGCAACCATGTTAACCTCCCCTGCATTTGCCCAGCGCACCGACGACAATGCCGTGAGCAGTGCCGAGGATGCTTTTGGCAAGTCGGTAGGGGATGAACAGATTGGTTTGTATAATCCCGGGCTGGTGAGAGGCTTTTCCCCAGAGGCCGCCGGTAATTTGCGGATTGAAGGACTATATTTCGACCAGCGCGGGTCGCTGACCGACCGCTTGCTTGACGGCGCGACGATGCGGGTTGGCATTTCGGCTCAGGGATATCCCTTTCCTGCTCCCACCGGAATAGCCGACTATGCACTGCGCAAACCGGGCCAGGAATTTATCGCTTCGACTGCAATCTCTTACGGTCCCTTTGGTGGACGGACATTTGAGCTCGACACCCAATTGCCGTTGTCGGGTGATCGTCTGGGAATGACGGCAGGTATAGGCTTTTCAAAAGATGGCACCACTTATGGCAGCCTTTCCGAATATATGGGTTATGGCGGATCGCTGCGTTATGCTCCGTCGAAGAAATTTGAAATTCAGCCTTTTTGGGGGCGGATCGATGTCCGCGACGAAGAAGCGATGCCACTGTTATTCACCAGCGGTGATTTCTTTCCGCAGCGTTACAAGCGCACCGAATTTCATGGGCAGAAATGGGCAAAAAATATTGGCTTTGTCGAAAATTATGGGCTGGTCTCGCACGCAAATTTGGATGGATTTGAATTGGATTTCGGGCTGTTCCGCTCGCTGAATGAGTTTGAAAAAAGCCATTCCGATCTGATGTTCGACACCGATGCCAATGGCAATGTCGGGCAGCGGATCATTGTAGCGGACCGTGATGATTACAGCCGGTCAACCTCTGGCGAAGTCCGGCTGTCGCGCGCTTTTGTCGAAGGGCAAAGGCGGCACAAGCTGATAGCATCGGTGCGGGGCCGTTCTTTGAAACGTTCCTATGGCGGGTCGGCGCTGATTGATCTGGGAGCCAGCTATTCTGGGCGTGAAGATTTTCGTCCGGAACCGATTGCCAGCTTTGGCCCCAAGACTTTTGATAGCGTCAGCCAGATGAATTTTGGTCCGGGCTATGAACTGCGATGGCAAAAGGTGGGGGAATTTAGCGCGGGTATTCAGAAACTGGACTATTCCAAACGCGTCGAGACTCCTGGCGGCATCCTGCCTGAAACAAAGGATAATGGCTGGCTCTACAGCGTCAACGCTGCTGCCTATCTGTCCGATACGGTTGCTCTCTATGGCGGCTATACGCGCGGGCTGGAGGAAAGCGATGTTGCCCCGGCAAACGCGATCAACCGCAACGAGGCTCCGCCTGCGATCCGCACCGAACAGAAGGATTTTGGTGTGCGCTGGGCGATAAATCCCAAAGTGTCGATGGTGCTTGGCTATTTCGATGTGCGCAAACCCTATTTCAACCTCGACACCGCCTCGCGCTTTCGCGAGCTCGGCGCGATCAATCATCGCGGGGTCGAACTGTCGGTGTCCGGCGAGATCGCACCCGGGCTGCGTGTCGTGGCCGGCACCGTTTACCTGGATGCCGAAATCAGCGGCGAAGAGGTTGACCTGGGGCTGATTGGCAGCCGCCCGGTCGGTGGCTTTCGTCTGCACACCATTGCCAATGCAAACTGGACGCTCCCTTGGCACAAGCCGCTGACATTGACTGCACGCTTTGAACGCACCAGCGACCGTCCCGCCAATGTGCAGAACACATTGTTCATTCCCGCACGCTGGGTGGGCAGTCTGGGCGCGCGCTATCGCGCCGAGATCGGCAAGGTGCCAGTGCTCGCACGCTTTAATGTGGACAATATCCTCAACACATGGGGCTGGGCCGCAGGCGGCAGCGGTTTCTTCATAAACAACGGCGCACGGCGATTTTTGTTCAGCCTTGCGGCGGACATTTGATCCGGTGGCGCGGCAAATAATTGCCTGAATTTAACTTTCCTGTTGCAACGCAGCGATATTCCCACAACTTGTAACCAATGATGCGGCAATATGAATTGGTGGAACGGGTCAGGGCCTATAATCCCGATGTCGATGAGGACAGGCTGAACCGCGCCTATGTCTTCACCGTGCAGATGCACGGCACCCAGACACGCGCATCTGGCGATCCCTATTTCAGCCATCCAGTCGAAGTTGCAGGTTTGATGACCGACCTGAGGATGGACGAAGACACGATTATCACCGCGTTGCTCCACGACACGGTCGAGGACACGTTGACCAGCATCGAGGATGTCGAGGCGCGGTTCGGGCCGGAGGTTGCGCGGCTGGTTGATGGCGTGACCAAGCTGTCGAAGATCGAAGCGCAGACCGAAGACGAGCGCGCGGCGGAGAATTTGCGCAAATTCCTGTTGGCGATCTCGGATGATATCCGCGTATTGTTGGTCAAGCTGGCCGACCGGTTGCACAATATGCGCACGCTGCATTTCATCAAAAGCCCGGAGAAGCGGCGGCGGATCGCAAAAGAGACGATGGACATCTATGCGCCGCTCGCTGAGCGGATCGGCATGTACGAATATATGCACGAAATGCAGTTGCTGGCGTTCGAGCAGCTTGAGCCTGAGGGCTATGCCACAATCACCGGTCGGCTGGCACAGATTCGCGAGCAGGGTGACGTCAGGATCGAGGAAATCAGCCAGAAGATGGCCGATGCCATGGACCGGGCGGGGTTGAAGGCCAAGGTTTATGGCCGCGAGAAACATCCCTATTCGATCTGGAAGAAGATGCAGGAACGCCATGTTGCCTTCGAACAGCTGACCGACATCAACGCCTTTCGGGTGATCGTCGATGATATTGAAAGCTGTTACCGGGCGCTTGGCGTGCTCCATCGCCGTTGGCAGATGGTGCCGGGTCGGTTCAAGGATTTCATCTCGACGCCAAAGCGCAACGGCTATCGGTCACTGCATACAACGGTGATGTTTGCGCAGAATATGCGGGTCGAAATCCAGATTCGCAGCGCCGATATGCATCAGGCGGCGGAATATGGACTAGCGGCACACTGGGCCTATAAGCAGGATGACCAGCCCGACGGCCAGGCCGGATGGCTGCGCGATCTGATCGAAATTCTTGAAACCAGCCACGAGCCTGAAGAGCTGCTCGAAAACACGCGGATGGCGATGTATCAGGACCGGATTTTCGCTTTCACCCCCAAGGGCGCGCTGCACCAGTTACCCAAAGGCGCGACTCCGGTCGATTTTGCCTATGCCGTCCATACCGATCTGGGTGACCGCGCCGTTGGAGCAAAAATCAACGGGCGGCATGTGCCGCTGCGCACTTTGCTCAACAATGGTGACATGGTCGATATTTTGACCAGCAAGGCGCATGTTCCCGACCCGGCATGGCTCAACTTTGCCGTCACCGGCAAGGCGCGTGCTGCGATCCGCCGCCATGTCCGCCACCGCGAACGCGACGAGATGATCTTGCTCGGCAAGAAGATTTATGAGGAAGTGGTCGAGCGCCTTCCCGCAAAGATTGGACAAAAGGCGTTGGCGGCAGCGGTCGAGCGGCTCCAGCTCAAAACCGCCGACGAATTAATGTATGCCGTTGGCGCGGGGAAAATATCGGATCGTCGATTGATCGTGGCGCTGGTGCCGGGCTTTGATGCCGATGCGATTGAAAGCGAATGGCCGAGCCAGGAACGCGCAATTTCGATTCGCGGGCTGACTCCGGGCGTGGCCTATAATCTTGGCGAATGCTGCCACCCGATTCCCGGCGACCGCATTGTCGGCCTGCGTCTGCCCGATGCCCCGGTCGAAGTGCACACAATCCATTGCGACAAGCTGGTGAGCGGCACCGACGCCGACTGGGTTGATTTGAGCTGGGGACAGGGCAGCGACGGCGGTGCCGCGCGGCTGCGTGTCATTGTCCACAATCGTCCTGGGATGCTCGCCGAAATGGCGGGGATATTCGGCTTTCACAAGGCGAACATCTTGAACCTGCGGATGACCGCGCGCGATAGCGCCTTTCACACTTTCGAGGTCGATCTTGAGGTGCACGACCTGCACCATTTGATGCGGATCATATCGGCACTCAGGGCTTCCGACGCAGTGGCGCAGGCGGATAGGCTGTTTAGCTAGCGATCATAATCGCCCACATAAACCTCGCCGCGTTGGACATAGCCCTTTTCGACCATTTCCTTTCGATAATCTTTGCGCGCATCGATCAGTTCGCGATTATATTCGGACCATGCCTCGCGCTTGTCTTGTGCGGTTTTGGCGCGGCGTAAATCCTTGCGCAGTTCGTTCTCCGCCTCTTCGACGTCGGATTTATAGTCATACCAGTAATTGTTGCGCACGCCAGCGAGCGGCGCCTGCAAAATGTGCGAATGCGCAGTGGGCCCCGGATGGGCGTTCGCTTTATACGCCCAAGCAGCACCCAGCACCGCCAATGCGGTTGCGGTTACCAACACACCCAGCCGAATTTTTGATGGCCCCTGCGGCTCTTCCAACCTCAATGGCTCACGCAGGCGGGGGCGGGGCTTGTTATGCCCTTCACGGAAAACTCCGGTCATTTACTATCTCCAGCGCCCCCGGTTGCGACTCCGGTCCCCTTTGGCACTGGTTCTGACGCCGAATTCTGTCTCGGATATGAACAGCCTTAGGGCAATCAAGGCCAGTCGAGCCAGTCTCGCGGTGGCCCGATGCTCTTGTCGTGTCAGGCCTTACCCACAACGCTTTCGGGCAATTCCTTGCCAAAAACGCGCTGATAATATTCTGCCACCAATGTCCGCTCAGCCTCATCACATTTGTTGAGGAAAGACAGGCGGAAGGCAAAACCCAGATCTTTGAAGATCGCCGCATTCTGCGCCCAGGTGATCACGGTGCGCGGGCTCATCACGGTGGAGATATCGCCGTTGATGAAGCCTTGTCGTGTCAGGTCGGCGACCTTGACCATATTGGCGACATCCTCGGCATTGGTGCCTTCGGACTTGGCGAGGACGATCTCTGCCTCGACTTGTGCAGGCAGATAGTTGAGGCCGACGACAATGTTCCACCGGTCCATCTGCCCCTGGTTGATCTGTTGGGTGCCGTGGTACAGCCCGCTGGTATCGCCAAGGCCAACGGTGTTGGCGGTGGCGAACATGCGGAACCACGGGTTGGGGCGGATTACGCGGTTCTGGTCGAGCAGGGTTAGCTTGCCTTCGGTCTCCAGCACGCGCTGGATTACGAACATCACATCGGGGCGGCCCGCGTCATATTCGTCGAAAACCAATGCCGTCGGCGTTTGCAGCGCCCATGGGAGAAGGCCTTCGCGGAATTCGGTAACCTGTACGCCGTCACGCAGCACAATCGCGTCGCGCCCGATCAGGTCAATCCGGCTGATATGCGCGTCAAGGTTGATGCGGATGCACGGCCATTTGAGGCGCGCTGCGACCTGTTCGATATGCGTCGATTTGCCCGTTCCGTGATAGCCTTGCACCATAACCCGACGGTTGTGGGCAAAGCCTGCAAGGATGGCGAGCGTGGTGTCGGGGTCAAAGACGTAGGAGGCGTCAAAATCGGGAACGCGCTCGTCGGCTTCGCTGAAGGCGGGGCATTCCATATCGACATCGATGCCGAACATCTCGCGCACCGAAACCTTGGTGTCGGGTGCTTCAAGGACAGTCATGCTGCGGCTGTCGGGCTGGATATTCGGAATGTCGGTCATGGGATTCTCGGTTGGTGTCGCCTATAGTCGAGGGGTTGCCTATAGGCAGGGCGGGACGGTTGCAAAGCCTTTTTTGGCGGAAATCTAAAGCAGATCGAGCGCCTTTAGCACGGCGGACTGATCATAATAGGGGCGCTCGCAGACAATTTTGTCGCTGCCGGGTGCGAATTCGAAACTGGCGGCCATGCGGATGCGAAACGCTTTGCCAGTCGCCTCGACAATGCCGGATGGAAGAAGCAGCGGACCCAGATGCGTGCCGGTCAGCCAGAATTCGACCAACACGGTATCGGTGGCGTCATCAGCGGCGATCGAAATCACCTCATTGCCCTGATCAGGAAAGGGCGTGCGCGATGCGGCAAAATAGCCGCGGACGGCCTCTTCGCCGTCAAAAACCGTGCCGGGTCCCAATAATTCGTAGCGCGGATGGTCAAAGGTCGCGATCACGCCGTCCCAATCATGGGTGATTTCCAACGCCATGTGGTGGCGGACGGTTGCGATTCGGCGGGCTGACAGGTCGGGCATGGAAAATCCTTTCAGGCAAAAACAGGCGCGGCACGGAGATGTTGATAGGCCTCAACCACCGCCTGCAGTTTTGATTCGAACGAACGGTCACCACCGTTGCGGTCAGGGTGATATTGACGCAACAGCTGCGAATAGGCTGCGCGCAGGTCCGATCGGCTGGCATTGATTTCCAAACCGAGCGTTTTCAATGCGGATCGATCCTCAGTGCTGAGCGATCGGCCATCGCTTCGCATTTTGGGCATTGCGTCTTCCATCCGGCCGCGAAACCGGGCGCTGATCGCGTCAAGCGGATCGTTGAAATCGGCCCATTTGGGAGGCGAATCGACGTTGCCATTGGCGCGGAAGGCGCGGGTTTCGCTGGGCCAGACATTCAACGGACTTTGCGCCTTCGCGATTTCCTCTGCACTCAATCCGTCGAACCAATCATAACCCGCATTATATTCGCGCACATGATCGAGGCAGAACCAGAGATAGTCGCCGGGACCATTGGGACCGGGAGCTTTTCCATAGGGGTTAGGCGCGCGGAACTCACCCAACCGGTCGCATCGGGGATGTTCGCACAGCCGCCGCGTCCCGCGCATGCGGCCATGGAATCGATCGGGATTGCGCGGGGCGGACATGATTTTCCCTTGGCCAAAGTAAACCGATATGGGAAGAGGGCAGTCATGACAAAAGGCCCCCTGCAATCCGAAATGGAAAAGCTGCTTTCCGCCGCATTTGAGCCCTCCCGCCTCGCGGTGATCAACGACAGCGCGAGCCATCATGGCCATTCGGGTGATGATGGATCGGGCGAAAGCCACTTCACCGTTGAGATAGAAAGCGCCGCTTTTGCCGGGGTCAACCGCGTGCTGCGGCAACGCATGGTCAATCAGGCGCTGGGCGATATTCCGGGGCAGCGTGTCCATGCGTTGGCGATCAAGGCAAAGGCGCCGGGGGAGTAAGCCGCTCGCTCAGTTCCTTGCTTGCCAAGGCCTTACAGCGTAATCGTCTGTGATTGCCGATCAATCCGATGCCGGTTTGGGATCGCAAAATCAGGAAGGGGGAGCAATGCTGCTGTCGCGAACCTATCGGCCTTCTGCCGATCTCGCTCCCTATATCCGCCGTTTTTATGTTTTCGAAGCGCCGTTGCCCGATGGCGCGGTGATCGAAGATTTCCTATTGGCTGAAACCGCGTTTGTCCGCTGTTTGCTGCGAGGAGATTGGGCCGCGCAAACCCATGGCGACGAATGGAATACGGCGGGCAATGTCGTATTTTTCGGCGCCAACAGCCGACCTTTGCGGGTCAGGGTGAAAGGCGGTTTTGCAGTGACCGGCTTTGCAATCCGGCCGAGCGGTTGGAATGCGCTTTTCGCAGAATCCCATGATTCGCTGTCGAACCAAATGTTACCCTTGCAGCAATTGTGGGGCGAACTGGCGGAGACACTTTATGCAGGGGTTGCAGCGGCTGTCGACGATGCAGGACAATTGGCTGCGATGGAAGCAGCCTTGCGAGAGCGAATTGCCTTGATGCGTTCGCCCGATGCCGATCTGCAAATGGCGCGTTTTGAAGTGATCGCCCGCACCGACAGCACCATGCGCGTCGAAGATGCTGCGACGGAAATCGGCTTGTCGGTCCGGCAGCTTGAGCGGCGCTGCCTGGCCACATTTGGTCTGACACCAAAGGCGATTTTGCGGCGAAGCCGGTTTCTTGATACCGCGACCGCGCTGCGAGGCTTCAGTAGCCCCAGCGAGCGCGAACTGGATGCGCTACGCTATTTTGATCAATCGCATATGAGCAAAGAATTCAAGCTGTTCACGGGGATGACTCCGCGCACATTTGCAAATGCGGTAACGCCGCTGCAAACCGCAGGCTTGAAGTTACGCGAAGAAGGCCGTTTCGAGGATTAAGGCGCGCACTGCCTTGACAAGAATGCCCACCGGGCAGATGTTTTGCGATGCTGAAAATCACCCCCACCAGCCACGATCTGGGAATGTTCGAGGTGCGGCGCACACTTCCTAGCAAACCGCGCACGATGGTTGGGCCGTTTATCTTTGTCGACCAATTCGGTCCGGCGCATTTCGATATCGGGCGCGGCATGGACGTGCGACCTCATCCGCATATCAATCTGGCGACAGTCACCTATTTGTTCGAAGGCGCGATCGACCATCGCGACAGTCTGGGGACTTATGCGACGATCCGCTCCGGAGCATTGAACCTGATGACCGCAGGCAAAGGGATTGTTCATTCGGAACGAACACCACAAGCAGAACGCGCCGCCGGTTCGCCGATTTCGGGAATGCAGACATGGTTGGCGCTGCCCGATGGCCAGGAAGAGATAGACCCTGCGTTCGAGCATATCGCCGCGGACTTCTTGCCGAAGGTCGAGGGTGACGGTGTCACAGCGACCATCATCATGGGCAGCCTGTGGGGACAGACAGCACCCACAACTCAACATGCCGCAACCATTTATGCCGACATTGCGATGCAGGCAGGGGCTACCCTGCCAATTGATGCCGAGGCAGACGAACGCGCGGTGCTGGTCGCAATGGGTAATGCCAACCTAGATGGTCAAGACCTCGAAACACACAGCCTCTATGTTCTGCAACCCGGTGAGCCAATGATGCTTCGCGCCGACAGCGATGCCCGTGTGATGCTACTCGGCGGCGAGGCCTTCAAAACCCCGCGCCATGTCTGGTGGAACTTTGTCAGTTCGTCACGCGACCGGATCAATCAGGCCAAGGCTGACTGGAAGGCTGATCGCTTTCCAAAAGTGCCGGGGGATGACAAGGAATTCATCCCGATCCCCGAAGTGCCACTGACGCGGAGTGAAACTTGACCTTGGAGCACCGTCGCATCTCGCTCTCGACCGGCGTTGAACTTGATGTCTGGACGCAAGGCGATCCCGCCAATCCGCCGATCCTGTTCCTGCACGGATTTCCCGAAAGCCACCGCACTTGGCGGCACCAGATGGCGGCACTGTCCGACCGCTATTATTGTTTCGCGCCGGACCAGCGTGGTTATGCGCGCTCGTCGAAGCCAACTTCGGTGGACGACTATGAGGCGGCCAAGCTGGTGGCCGATGTCTTTGCGCTCGCCGATGCGTTGGAAATCGACCGTTTCACTCTTGCTGCGCACGATTGGGGCGGTGCGATTGGTTGGGCGGCAGCGCTGACGCATCCAGACCGGGTCGAGCGGCTGGTGATCGCCAATGCTCCACATCCCTATATCTTTCAAAAAACGATTATCGAGGATTTGGACCAGAGGCGTGCCTCGCAATATATCCGTGTGTTTCGTGGCGACGCGTTGGAGCGGCAGATTGCCGAAAAGGGCCTCGACTGGTTTTTCGAGCATAGCTTTGCCCGGCATTTGCCTGCGGGTTCAGTCAGTGCCGAAGATCGTGCTGCCTATCTCGACGAATGGAACCAGCCAGGCGCGTTGACCGCGATGTTCAACTGGTACCGTGCCTCGCCCACTGATGTGCCCGACATGGATGCCTTGGTTGAGGTGACAGCGTTTTTGCAGCGTCCTTTTCCGCAGGTGATCGTGCCAACTTTGGTCATCTGGGGCGTCAACGACCCGGCGCTGTTGCCGTGCCAGTTGGCAGGACTGGACACACTGGTTCGTGATCTGACGATCCGCAAAATCGACGCAGGCCATTTCTCGCCGTGGGAAGCACCGGAGGCGGTGACGCAGGCAATGCGCGAATGGCTGGGCGTGGCCCGCTGAAGCGGAAAACGCACGCAAAATCTTGATTCGTATCAATGCATTGGTAGCCTTTATTTGCCATGGTCTGGCTAACGTGAGTCGAAGGAACCGATATGACTGATCAGCCCGCCCCCGCCCCCATCCGCAGCCGCCGCACGGTGGCCGACGTCAGCGCCACCAATGAAAATGCCGCCGCCGCTACTGCAGATGCTGCTGCAAAAACCGTCGTTGCTGGCGATGCCACTGATGATCTGGCCCCGGACATCAAAAACTTCCCAGTGGTTACACCTTTGACCGATGATGGCCCGGCAGAGGGCGATAATTATCCCTATAAAACGCCGATGACGCGCAGGGTCTATGAAGCGCACAAGGCCCAGTTGCAGGCAGAATTGCTCAAGGTGCAAAAATGGGCTCAGGATAGCGGCCAGAAATTCGTCATTCTGTTCGAAGGCCGCGATGCCGCGGGTAAGGGCGGAACGATCAAGCGTTTCATGGAGCATTTGAACCCCCGCCTCGCGCGCGTCGTTGCCCTCAACAAGCCGAGCGATGTCGAGCGCGGTCAATGGTTCTTCCAGCGCTACATCGAAAAGCTGCCGACAGCAGGCGAAATGGTGTTTTATGACCGCAGCTGGTATAACCGCGCCGGGGTCGAACGGGTGATGGGGTTTTGTACACCCAATGAATATCTGGAATTCATGCGGCAAGCCCCCGAACTGGAACGCATGTTCTCGCGCTCGGGTATCCGGCTCTACAAATATTGGTTCTCTGTCTCTCAGGAAGAACAGCGTCGCCGCTTTGCCGCGCGATCAAACGATCCGCTAAAGCGCTGGAAATTGTCGCCGATCGATCAGGCCAGCCTGTCGCGCTGGGACGACTATACCGAAGCGAAGGAGGCGATGTTCTTCTACACCGACACCGCCGATGCGCCGTGGGTGATCGTCAAGTCAAACGACAAGAAACGTGCGCGCATCAACTGCATGCTGCATTTCCTCAGTTCGCTCGATTATCCGGACAAGGATTTGAAGATCGCACACAAGCCCGATCCACTGATTGTTGGCCATGCGCGGCACGTCATACATACGTCAGAGCATATTCTTGGCGCATCGCTGCATCCTGAAATGCGGCGCAACAAGACGAATGGGAACGGTGCTGCGAAATAAGCGGGATGTAACATTCCGCGTTGAACTTGCCGGACGCCTTGCCATCGCTTAGCGTCCGGCCATGCCGCACCAACGCCATAAGCTGTTTCGCGTCCGTGACATCCACGATCACAGCCCGGTTACTTATATCGAGCTGTTCTTCGATCTGGTGTTCGTCTTCGCGATCACCCAGCTGTCGCACCGCTTTATCGAACATCTGACCTATCGGGGAGCGGCGGAAACAGTCTTGCTGCTGCTCGCAGTCTGGTGGGTGTGGATCTACACCAGCTGGACCACAAACTGGCTCGACCCCGACCGGGCGCATGTGCGGCTGATGCTGCTGTTGCTCATGGCAGGCGGGCTGGTGTTGTCTGCGGCTATTCCCGATGCTTTTGGCGAAAGCGGGCTTGCATTTGCCGGGGCCTATTGCGCGATGCAGCTCTACCGCACGCTGTATATGGCATGGGCGGCGCGCGGTGTGCATCGGGGCAGGATGCGCAATTTCTTGCGCATCGCTTTCTGGTTCCTGTTGTCGCTGCCGCTTTGGATCTACGGGGCGTTTTGCGAAGCCGATCTGCGCTTTGCGCTTTGGGCGGCGGCGCTGATGGTTGAATATGCCGGACCCTTCGCTTTCTTTCGCACCCCCGGCCTTGGCCGTTCGTCGGGCGAGGACTGGGATATTTCGGGCGCCCACATGGCCGAACGCTGCGCTCTGTTCATCATCATTGCGCTGGGTGAGGCGGTGCTGATGACCGGTGCGACTTTTGGAGATACACCGCAGACGCAGGGCTATTGGTTTGCCTTCCTATCGAGTTTTGCCGGCAGTGCGACCATGTGGTGGATCTATTTCGATGTTGGCGCAAAGCGCGGGTCGGAACGAATCAGCACGTCGGACAATGCCGGTCTGATGGCGCGCAATGCCTATACCTATCTTCACATCCCGATTGTCGCGGGTGTTGTCGTGACTGCAGTTGGCGATGAGATGCTGATCATGCACCCGACAGGGCATATGAGCAGCGCGGCAATCTGGGCGATGGTCGGTGGACCGGCCTTGTTTCTGTTGGGCAATCAGGGATTCAAATGGGTGACGTCGGGAATGCGTTTCCCGCCGCTGTCGCATTTCTTTGGACTGTTGCTGCTGACTGCAATTGGCTTTGCTGCGGCGCATTGGCATTGGCAGCCAATTGCGGTCGGTTTGCCGCGACAGGCGCCCTGATAATTACGGCCTTTTGGGAATGGTTTTCGCTCCATGGCGGCTGGCAACGCTGGGCACCGTGGATGGCGCCACTGTTCAGCAGTTTTCCTTCACCCAATTGATATGCGCGCCGTGCGGATGGGTGTGCGCGAGCAGTTTGGTTTCGCCATCGCCCGGCCAGCAACGCAGTGTAAGATCGGCAGCGATGACTTCGGACGGGAATTCCATGCTTAGCCAAGCGAGTGGCTTGGACCTTGTGGCTCGCGCGCCGGCCGCTTCAATCGCTGCTGTAACGGAGCGGCGACCCACTTCCGGGAAATATTGCAAAGCAATGCTGTGATAGATGACGCGGGTTACGCCTTCAGCTTGTGGCATATTTAGACGCGCGGCTAGCCACTCGGCTCCGTCGCCTTTCTCCACCAGCGGAGGATAGACCTGCGCCAGCCTGATCGCCGCCTCAGCCCGCGCGACCCTTTCGGTCTGGTCGGGCCAGATATAGGCAAGCATCCGGCTTGCGACCGCAGGGTCAGTCATATCGAGGGGGTTCAGGTCAACACCGGCGCGGGCGACGACTTCTATCGGTGCTGCTGTAGGAGAAGGCCCGTTCCACACAGGCGCAATTTTGACCGGTGAATTTGGGTCGCCCGCTGCGACACCGCCCAGTTCATAACAAAACCGGTCCATATTCAGATTGAGCCCGCCAGAAGCCCCGAGTTCGAGGATCTCGAGCTTGGGCCCGAATCGGCGCGCGATTTCCAGCATTCCGGGAAAAAGCACGCCCGAGCGCGCGACTTCGTTGGTTTGTGGCGCGCTATCGAGCCAAGGGTAGAGCCAGTCATCCCATTGCGCCAGAACGCGACCAATTATGCCCTGAAAGTCGCCTTCGCGCGCAGCATAGAGGCAGGTCAACTCCGCGTCCTGCCCCGACCGCGCCAAAGCATTCAGCCCGCCTGCGATCCGCAATTTCAGCGCATCGACCATCGGATCGCCCGGCCAGTCGAGAATGCGCGCGCCGGTCTGTGTACTGTGGTCGAGATTGGCGAGTACCGCCTCCAGCGCGCGTGCGGTCAGTTCTGACCCGGTCAATCGGCAATAGCCGATCTGTTTTGCGAAGGCTGCGCGAACTTTCTCACTCATGCCGCGCAGCTTGCACTTGTTGCGCTGCACAAGTAAAGCCCCGCCGTCATGGCCCAACCGATTATCTTTGCCATTCCCAAGGGACGCATTCTTGACGAGGCGTTGCCATTGATGCGCGCTGCCGGAATCGATCCGTCGCCCGACTTTTTCGACAAGGACAGCCGTGCGCTGACCTTTTCGACCAATGATCCACAAGTGCAGATCATCCGCGTGCGCGCGTTCGACGTCGCCACCTTTGTGGCACATGGCGCGGCGCAGGTAGGGATTGTCGGCTCCGACGTGATCGACGAATTCGATTATTCAGAACTGTACGCGCCGGTGGACCTCAATATCGGCCATTGCCGGATTTCGGTGGCCGAGCCCGCCGAATTGGCCGCAACCGACGATCCGCGTTCATGGAGCCATGTCCGCGTCGCCACCAAATATCCCAATCTGACCCGCAAATATTTCGCTGGGCGTGGGGTGCAAGCGGAATGTGTCAAGCTGAACGGGGCGATGGAAATCGCGCCTTTGTTGGGGCTGTCGAGCCGCATTGTCGATCTGGTGTCATCGGGCAAGACGCTGAAAGAAAATGGCTTGGTCGAGGTCGAAACGCTGGCACAGGTGTCCGCGCGGCTGGTTGCCAACCGCGCGGCATTCAAGACCGATGAACGGATCGCGGCGCTGGTCGAGCGGTTCAGGGCGGCAGTCGGTGCTTAGGCTAAACGCCCACCAACCAGACTTCGTCGACCGTTTCGATGCTTTGGTCAACGGACGTCGCGAGGCCGATGCCGATGTTTCGACTATCGTCGAACAGGTGATCCGCGATGTTCGAGCGCGCGGCGATGTTGCCTTGCTTGAATTCACTGAGCGCTTCGACGGCTTTGACTTGAATGCCGAGGGATGGCGGATCGATGCCGAGCAATGCAAGGCGGCGTTTGACGGTTTGGCTCCGGAACTGCGCGATGCGCTGAAGCTCGCGGCAACGCGCATCCGGGCCTATCACAAGGCACAATTGCCCAAGGATCGCGACTATACTGACAAACAAGGCGTGCGTCTGGGTGCGCGCTGGAGCGCAGTCGATGCCGCCGGCGTCTATGTTCCGGGTGGCCGCGCGGCCTATCCCAGTTCGGTATTGATGAACGCGATTCCGGCAAAGGTTGCAGGCGTCGAACGGTTGGTCATGGTCACCCCGACACCTCAAGGCGAGATCAACCCGACCGTTATGGCCGCTGCGTATCTGGCAGGGGTCGACGAAATCTGGCGGCTGGGCGGGGCGCAGGCGATTGCAGCTTTGGCTCATGGCACTGAAACTATCGCCCCCGTCGATGTTATCACCGGCCCCGGAAATGCCTGGGTCGCAGAGGCCAAGCGCCAGCTTTATGGCGTAGTCGGCATCGACATGGTCGCAGGGCCTTCCGAAATCGTGGTGGTTGCCGATGCCAAGAACAAGCCCGACTGGATTGCCGCCGACCTGCTCAGCCAGGCCGAGCATGATCCGACCAGCCAGTCGATCCTTTTTACCGATAATGCAGGCTTTGCCGATGCGGTCGCGGCAGCGGTCGAGGTGCAATTGGCCGGACTGAGCACCGGGGCGGTCGCGACCGAAAGCTGGCAAGCCAATGGCGCGATCATTGTCGTCGAACGGCTTGAGGATGCCATGCCGCTGGTCAACCGCCTGGCAGCCGAGCATCTGGAGCTTGCCGTTGATGACAAGCGCGCCGAGGCGCTGTTTGCGCAAGTCCGCCATGCCGGTTCGGTCTTTCTCGGACGGATGACGCCTGAAGCGATTGGCGATTATGTCGCAGGCCCCAATCATGTGCTGCCGACCGGGCGTCGCGCGCGTTTTTCATCAGGGCTATCGGTGCTCGACTTCATGAAGCGCACCAGCTTTATCGCGCTCGATAAGGCGGCCGTGAAGGCTATTGGTCCGGCGGCGGTTACGCTTGCCGAAGCAGAAGGCTTGCCTGCGCACGCCGAAAGCGTCAGGAAAAGATTGAAATGAATAGCCCCCGATCAAAATCGCGCTCCGTCGCGCGTCTCGCCGCCGTTCAGGCGTTGTACCAGATGGAAATGGAATCAATCGGCATCGCCCGTTTGCTGAACGAATTTCATGCGCATCGGCTAGGTGCCGAAATCGAAGATGCACAATATGCCGACGCTGACGGCGTGTTTTTCGACGATGTGGTGTCGGGCGTCGACGCCCGCCGCGAAGAGATTGACGCGCTGATCGAGGCCAAGCTTGGCGAGCAGTGGAAATTGTCGCGGATCGACAAGACGATGTTGCAGATTTTGCGCGCTGGTACCTATGAGTTGCTCGCGCGCGCTGATGTGCCCACTGCTGCGGTGATCGACGAATATGTCGATGTCGCTCACGCCTTTTTCGATGCCAAGGACGCGAAGTTCGTCAATGGGCTGCTCGATGCGGTGGCGAAGGAAAAGCGGGTTTGAGCTTATACCGAAGCCCTGAGCTTGTCGAAGGGCGTTCCACTGTTGTAGCGCGGTTCTGAAAGACGTGCTTCGACAGGCTCAGCACGAACGGTTCTCTTGGGTAGCCTTCGACTCTAAGCGCGCACTATGACCACCGAATCCACCTTCATCGAGCTGATGCGCGCTATCGCCAGCGATCCGGCTGCGCGGGGGTTGGCTGATGATGTCGCTGTTGTCGATCTGGGCACCGAGTCGCTTATCATCACCCATGACATGATGGCGGAGGATGTCCACTGGCTGCCATCCGCCGATGCCGCCGATGTCGCGTGGAAACTGGTTTCGGTCAATCTGTCCGACCTTGCGGCAAAAGGTGCTGCACCCATCGGCGTTTTGCTGGGCTTCATGCTGGGTGAAGATTCTTGGGATCGCCGCTTTGCCGAGGGGCTGGGCGAGGTTTTGCGGTATTATGATGTGCCGTTGCTCGGTGGCGATACCGTTGCCAATCGCGGAGACAAGCGTTCCGTCGGGCTGACCGCATTGGGCAGAGCAACCACCCGGCCGGTGCCGTCGCGCAGCGGTGCAAGGGCTGGGGATATACTGTATGTCACCGGAACATTGGGCGATGCGCTTGCGGGCTTCGAATTTGCCGAGGTAGGGCTTGAGGGTTTGCCCGAGACAATGGCCGTCTATCATCGCCCGGTCGCACGATTGGCCGACGGGCAGGCGCTGGCGGCTGCGGTGTCTGCGATGATGGATGTCTCCGATGGCTTGCTGATTGATGCCGAACGGATGGCAGCGGCCAGCGGCGTTGGAATGCAGATTGATTTGGCCGCGATCCCGCTTTCAATGTCCTATCGGCAGCAACGCGGGGACAGTCTCGACAGCCGGATACAGGCGGCCAGTTGGGGCGATGATTATCAGTTGCTGTTTACCGCGACCGCGGCGCAAAATCTGCCGGTTGAAGCGACTGCGATCGGCCAAGTCGTGCCGGGATATGGTCTGTCGCTCAGTGACGGGGAAACACCAGTTCCGCTTCCGCAGAAACTGGGCTTTGAACATCGCTGAAGCGTGCGGCTTTCGGGCTTGCCCGATGCGGCCTGCCTGCCTATAGCCATCGCGCTCATACCCGCCGCAGAGCGGGTGTTTCGCGTGCTTTTGCACAAAAACAAACGGGGAAGGGACAGTTCATGTCTTTGACAGTTATCGCAATTATATGCGGTGCCCTGGCCGTGCTTTACGGCTTTGTCACCAGCCGTCAGGTGCTCAATGCATCTGCCGGTAACGAGAAAATGCAGGAAATTGCCGCTGCGATTCAGGAAGGCGCGCAAGCCTATCTGGGTCGTCAATATACCACCATCGCCGTTGTCGGCATTGTGGTTGCAGCCCTTGTGGCGTGGTTCCTTGGCCTGACTTCGGCCACAGGCTTCGTCATTGGCGCGATCCTGTCGGGCGTTGCAGGCTATATCGGGATGAACATCTCGGTTCGTGCAAATGTTCGCACGGCGGCCGCTGCGCAGACGGGTTTGCAGGCTGGCCTGACCATGGCATTCCGCGCAGGCGCGATCACCGGCATGCTGGTGGCGGGTCTGGCGCTGCTCGCAATTTCGGTGTTTTTCTATGTGCTGACCGAAGTGCAGGGCATTGCCGCCAATGACCGTCAGGTCATTGACGCGCTGGTTGCTTTGGCCTTTGGCGCTTCGCTGATCTCGATCTTCGCGCGTCTCGGCGGTGGTATCTTTACCAAGGCTGCTGACGTTGGCGCTGATTTGGTCGGCAAGGTTGAAGCTGGGATCCCTGAAGACGACCCACGCAACCCTGCCGTGATCGCGGACAATGTTGGTGACAATGTTGGTGACTGCGCCGGTATGGCTGCTGACTTGTTCGAAACCTATGTTGTTACCGTTGGTGCGACGATGGTGCTGATCGCGTTGCTCGTCAAAAATGCTGGCGATCAGCTGCTCAACCTGATGAGCCTGCCTCTGCTGATTGGCGGCGCGTGCATCCTGACCTCGATCCTGGGCACCTATTTCGTCAAGCTCGGCAAGTCGAACAATGTCATGGGCGCGATGTACAAGGGCTTCACGGTCACCGCTGTGACGTCCGCGTTTCTGATCTGGTTCGTGATCGATTATGCTCTGGGTGGCATGGAAAATATGGTCGGTGATTATACCGGTCGCACATTGTTCTATTGCTCGATCCTTGGTCTGGTTATCACTGGTCTGATCATTTGGATCACCGAATATTACACCGGCACAAATTATCGTCCGGTGCGGTCAATCGCAAAAGCTTCGGAAACCGGCCACGGTACCAACGTCATTCAGGGTCTGGCTATCAGCCTTGGATCGACCGCATTGCCGACAATTGTCATCGTCGCCGGGATCATCATCGCCTTCAAGCTTGCGGGCCTGATCGGTATCGCCTTTGCGGCAACCGCGATGTTGGCGTTGGCGGGCATGGTCGTCGCTCGACGCCTATGGCCCGGTGACTGACAATGCCGGTGGTATTGCCGAAATGGCTGGTCTTGATGATTCGGTCCGTGAAAAGACCGATCTTCTCGACGCCGTGGGCAACACCACCAAGGCTGTGACCAAGGGCTATGCCATCGGTTCGGCAGGTCTTGCCGCGCTGGTGCTGTTCGCAGCCTATACGACCGACCTGAAGGAATTCTTCCCGAATCTGACGGTCGATTTCAGCCTCGAAAACCCCTATGTCATAGTCGGCCTGTTGCTGGGCGCTTTGCTGCCCTATCTGTTCGGCGCGATGGGGATGACGGCTGTTGGTCGTGCGGCGGGTGAAGTGGTGAAGGACGTTCGCGACCAGTTCGCCAATGACCCCGGCATCATGACCTTCAAGTCAAAACCCAACTATGCTCGCACTGTTGACCTCGTCACCAAGGCAGCGATCAAGGAAATGATCATTCCGTCGCTGTTGCCGGTGCTGGCACCGATTGTGGTCTATTATGTGATCTTTGGTGTTGCCGGACAGGCACAGGGCTTTGCCGCTCTGGGTGCTCTGCTTCTCGGCGTGATCGTTGGCGGCCTGTTCGTCGCGATCTCGATGACCTCGGGTGGTGGTGCCTGGGACAATGCCAAGAAATATATCGAAGACGGCCATCATGGTGGCAAGGGTTCGGAAGCGCACAAAGCGGCCGTGACAGGTGACACCGTTGGCGATCCTTACAAGGATACCGCTGGCCCCGCCGTCAACCCGATGATCAAGATCACCAACATCGTTGCCTTGTTGCTTCTGGCGGCACTGGCTAGCGGCCACGCTGCGATGTAATCGATCTGGCCTTTGGCTGAAAACCAACCCCGTCGGAGCGATCCGGCGGGGTTTGTTTTGTGGTGCGGCTCCGCTGTTAGCACTATTTTTGCGACTTGCTGCTAAGGCGAGAAGCAAGAAATGGAGCAAGAAGGCCCTGTGAACGCATTGGCAGTGGATATGAGCAGCGATTTTCTGACAGATCGGGCGGGTACAAGCCGTCCGGCTGCGCAGCTGTGCACAGTGCGGGTGTCGGTTGCACGTGACCGGCTGCTCGATCTGGAATTTGGAGCGCTTTGGGATGTGCTGGCTGCCCGCGCTTCCGAACCCAACCCTTTCTGCGAACGCTGGTATCTCGATCCCGCACTAAACGCTTTCGACCAAAAATCGGAAGTTGCTTTGATCGAACTTTGGTCAGGCGCGCATCTCGTCGGGCTTATGCCGACCTATCGCGAAACCCGCTATGCGGGGCTACCGATTGCGACAACGCAAAACTGGCTTAACGCCAACGCCTTTCTGGGCACACCTTTGATCGAAGCCGGGTTTGAAGCGGCTTTTTGGGATGCAGTGTTGCAGCATTGCGACGCGGCGCGTGACGCGGGTTTGTTTTTCCACTGCACCGGTCTGGTTCGCGGCGGCCCGATAGCAACCGCGCTTTACGCCATTTGTGCAGCACAGAATCGGCGGTACGGTTTGGTTTTCGCCGAGGAGCGAGCGCTGCTTGAAAGTGGCATGGCACCGCAGGTCTATTATGAAGCGCATGTGCGCGGCAAGAAGCGCAAAGAACTCCGCCGCCAGCAAAACCGGTTGTCGGAACTTGGCAAATTGGAATTTGAGCGCAGCGACGGCGCGAACAACCTTAATGGCTGGATCGATGAATTCCTCGCGCTGGAACGGCGCGGATGGAAGGGTGCCAACGGCTCGGCGCTGGCTTGTGCTGCCGACACGACGGCACTGTTCCGCAACGCGCTGCAAGGCGCTGCACAGGCAGGTAAGCTTGAACTGTTGGCGCTGCGGCTCGACGGGCGGGCGATTGCGATGCTGGTGACCTTTCTGTGTTTACCGGGCAGCTTCTCGTTCAAGACCGCCTTTGACGAGGACCATGCCCGCTTTTCACCCGGCGTATTGTTGCAGATTGAGAATTTGAAGTTGCTTGAAAAGGCCGGGCTGGATTGGTGCGACAGTTGCGCGGCCCAAGACCATCCGATGATCGACAGCCTGTGGGGTGGGCGCAGGACCGTTGGTCGCTGGTCAGTCGCCATCGGCGGTCCGGCGCGGCGCATGGCGTTTGCGACATTGCTCAAGGCGGAAAAGGCCAAAAGCCAATTGCGCAAGATCAAGGACAAACCGGCTGAATTCGCGACAGGAGACGAAGCATGAACGCGATTTTCAACGATGACGCCCGTGCTGCCTTTGCCGCAGCCTATCCCGAAACCCCGCATGCGCTGCACCACAATTTGCGCGATCATCCAATGTTGACGCTCGAGGCGCTGGCAACATTGGCGGAGGGGCTGCCTGAGGCTTCGATCGAATATAATCGGGGCGACCTGCCCACCGGGGTTGATCCCGATGGGAAGGCTGACCTGTCCAACGGCCTGTCGATCGGCGACACCATCCGTCAGGTCGATAGCTGCCGCAGCTGGGCGGTGCTGAAGAATATCCAGCAGGTACCAGCCTATCGCGAGCTTCTGCTGTCGCTGTTGGCAGAGCTGAAGCCGATTATTGAATCGCGGACCGGCGCCATGCTCAACCCGCAGGGCTTTCTTTTCGTGTCATCGCCCGATGCGGTGACGCCTTATCATTTCGACCCCGAACATAATATCCTGCTGCAACTCAAAGGCAGTAAAACGATGGTGCAGTTTCCTGCGGGCGACGCTGCCTTTGCGCCCGACGAAACCCACGAAACCTATCACACCGGTGGCAGCCGCAACCTTGTGTGGAATGACGCATTGGCTGCCGGGGGCAAAGCGTTCCCGCTTGAACCAGGCGATGCAGTGTTCGTGCCGGTGATGGCACCGCACCATGTCAAGGTCGGGCCTGATCCCTCGATTTCGATGTCAATCACATGGCGCAGCGACTGGAGCTTTGCCGAGGCCGATGCCCGCGCCTTTAACAGCGTGTTGCGACGGATGGGAATGCGCCCGCGCCCGCCCGGCCGCTTCCCTGCGCAAAACAGCGCAAAGGCCTATGCTTGGCGAGTGATGCGCAAATTGGGCGCTGGCTGAGCAAACTCACTCGACGATTTCGTACCACGGTCCGGCGAGCCCGCTTTCGTCGATCGTGCGCCAGTTGACGGTGCCGCCATCGGCGGACACCTCCCAGATCACCGGGGGCCGGCTCCACTCGCTGACGATATAGACCGGCAGTTTCACCGCCTTTGCGAGCGCAACGTCGATCGCATCGGGTTCACTACGCGGTCTGCGAACGGCGGGGCGCGTTCGCAATACGGCAACGGTGCCTTCCTCGAGTGTAGGTGTGACCTCAGCATTGGGTTCCAGCGCGCTCATCGCTCCGACTCCCAGATTGCCATCCTTGACGATGAAGGCAATCAACATATCTGCCTGCTTGTCGTCGGGATCGACCACTCTGCGTGCAATTGAATCGCCAACATTGCGCGCAGCCACCGACAAGGTGATTTGCTCTTGCGCCGCTACAACCGGGCCGGAGAAAACCAAGGTCAAAAGCAATAGAGGAAACAGGCGAAAGCGCATGCTGTCGCTCTAGCGGCTTCGGAACGCGATCAAAAGCGTTTCCGGAAGCTGATTTCAAACACCCGTCCCTGCGGATCGAGCAGCCCCGGCTGATAGCTTAGCGGGACATTGCCCGCGGCATCGCGGACATCCATTGCTGTTCCCAACACATTGTCGACGCGAATGGCTATCCGGCTGCCTTTGAGAAGCGGCACCTTCTTGGTCAGATCGCCACGCTGATCAAGATTGATGAAGATAAAGGCATTGAGGCTCGCCAGATCGCCAAAGTGAAGGTCCCCGCTGCCCGTCAGCGCATTGCCATCGATGCGGGTTGCGCTGCGGTAATTGCCTTCAAGGCGGAAACCCAAACCTTTGAAAAAGGCGCCGCCAGATAATGTCAGCTCATGACGTGGCGCGCCACCCAGACTATCGCGCGCCGATCCGTTGAGCAGATCAAGCAGCGGTACGCCGGGACGGATCAATATTTGTTCGTTGATTCGGTAGGTGTGATAAAGTGCAACCTGCCAGCGGCTCGGCGGGCCACCACCGGGCATTCCCATCGGGCCACGACCGCCGCCACCACCACCGGGACGGCCAGCACCGGGGCCGCCGCCACGAGGCCCGCCGGCACCCGGTCCGCGACCACCGCCACCCATTCCCATCGGCCCACCACCTTGTGGCTGTTTGCCGATTGATCCCGACATGTTGAAGCCCCAGCGGATGCGTTCGCCCTTTTCGCGAGCATAATTGACCGCGCGCTGGTCGATCCGGATCAACTGGCCGTCGGCATCTCGGAACACCCGGTCGGGAAATGCCGCCTCGATCTCTGGTGTTAACAACGGAAAAGAAGACGTCGTGTTGCTGCTGCGGTTGCGGAAATATTCGAGTTGCAGCCCCAGCCCTTCGACAAAGGAAGGGCTCTAATCGACCCCAGCTTGATGTCGCGGCGCTTTTCGGAAACGAGCGCCGGATTGCCGCCGCTGACCACATCGATGAAGCGGCTCTCGCCGCGCACAAAATCGAAATAGGCGACATTGGGTGTGGTAATTAGTGGATTGCCAAGTTGGCTCAGCGTTGGTGCTGTTTCGTCCCCGATCAGCGATGCAGAAAAGGACAGCCCCTTTACAGGAGACCAGCGCAACCCTGCGCCATATTCGACAAGCCGACCGAAGGAGGAGACGTCGGATATGCCGAAATTGCCGTTGACCGAAAAGTCGCCAATTGCGCCAATCCCGCCGGTATCGCGTTCGACCAAAGGCACTTCGACGTTTACGGCACCGTTGATTCGATTGCGTTTAAGGAAGCTGTCGGTGCTGATCCCGCGTCGAAAGGATCTGGTGTCAAAATGCTTGTTATCAAACCCGCTGCTCAAGGTCATGGTAACGGGGCCTGCAGGAAGCATGAAAAGCCGCCCTGACAAGGTTCCCCTAAGGGTTAGCGCACGCGCCGAGCTGTCGGAGGTATCGGGGTTTGAAAACAGCAGGTCACTGCCAAATTGTGCGGCAAACGGATTGACCGTTCCTGCGCTCACCGCACTGCGCAACACCGAATAGTCGGCATTGGTAAAGGCTGTAGTCTCACTGTCGCTGAGATCATAATCCGCCGTCAGCGCCAACCGCCAGCCACCAATGACGCTGTTAAAGCCAGCGCCAAATTGCAGCGTGTTCGACTTGGAGCTGCGTTCAAGCGCGCGTGGGGACAAGAAATAACGGTTGAGCGCGACATCCTGTCCAAAAGGGCTGAACGAGCTTGATGCCGGGAGTAAGAAGGTTGCCGATGGCAAGCCGTTAAGGCTCTGCTGATCCTGCAATTCATAGGATCCATTGAGCGCAAAATTGGTTTGCGGACCCAGCACCTTGCTCCAGCTGGTTGTCACCTGAAACCGCTGGAAAGATGGTAGCAGCGTCCGGTAGGCACCAATATCGCCATCCGCAGATTGATTGGCATTGGCGGCAAAGCCTGCCAGTGTTGGACTTGTTCCTCCGGGGACGGACGCAGTGGTTACGGTCTCGCCAGCAAGCGCGCTCAGCGCAGGATCAATCTCTCCGTCTATGCCTAGGCCAGTGATATTGCCGGCAAGCGCGTAGGGCGCGCTGGCAGCGCTGGAAACTATGTCGCGCTCGTCCTCGGTCAATTTGGTCCGCCGTTCAAACTCGATATCGACGTTGAAACGGTTATCCTTGCCGATGCGGGTGAAGTTGGTCTCGAACTCCTGCCGGTCGAACCCGCCCTTTTGCGGCGCGGCATATTCAACTTCGGCGTTGAAGCTCGCAAAATTATCCTTGAGGATGAAGTTGATCACCCGTTGATCAGGACGAAAGCCATATTGCAGCGCAACCTCTTCGGGGAAAATCTGCACCTGCTTGATCGCCTCGGGCGGCAGGTCGCGAATGTCGCGAAAGCTGGAAATGCGCTGGCCGTTGAGCAGGATCACCGGCGGGCCGCTGCCACGCCCACGCCCTGAACCGGCCTGAGGGGCAACCGCCGCAACAATATCGGCAACCGAGGACCCGCCCAGCGCCTGCACATCGGCCTCGCTCAGCTCATCAATCGGCGCCGCGTCGGTCTCAACCGCCCCGCGCACACGTTCCGCCGTCACGATGATGACGGTTTCGCTTTCTTCTGCCGTGACTTCCGCTTCGGGGACCTCCTGCATCGCAAAGGCAGATGCAGGGGCAATAGCGAAAAGGCTGACGCCGGACAGCAGGGGGGAAAGAGGGCATTTCAGCATGGGGAGAGCGTCGCTTTGATTTCGTTGTTGCGTCTTAATGGCATTGGCAGGCCTGTATTGGCACCCCTTTTCGTGTCACAATTTGTCGCATCTTCCCTTTTGCTACTATTGCGGCTAAAGGCGCGGCCAAGCGAACCACAATGGATTTTTCCTGTAAGGGGCCGAATGGCAAAAGAAGAACTTATCGAGATGCGCGGCACAGTGCGTGAACTGTTGCCCAACGCAATGTTTCGTGTCGAACTGGAAAATGGTCATGAGGTATTGGGCCATACCGCAGGCAAGATGCGCAAGAACCGCATACGCGTGCTCGTCGGTGACGAAGTGCTGTGCGAAATGACCCCTATGATCTGACCAAGGGCCGGATCACTTACCGCTTCAAATAAGGCGGCAGCCCTTGCGGCTCGTACTCGCATCTTCCAGCCCCCGCCGTCGCGACCTGCTCGCGCGGATTGCGGTCGTGCCTGAAAGGATCGCCTCGCCTGATATCGACGAGACTCCGCGCAAAGGAGAAATCGCACGGGTCTATGCGCTGCGCATGGCGATTGAAAAGGCACAGGCGGTTGCCCGTGCCGAGGTGAAATCGTCATTGCTGGCGACACCACCGTTGCGGTGGGGCGACGCATATTACCGCAGGCCGCAGATGCGGACATGCAACGCAGCTTTCTGGAATTGCTCAGCGGACGGCGGCACCATGTGATGAGCGCGGTCTGTGTGATTGATGGCGAAGGCAAAGTGCGTCACCGGATCAGCGACAGCATTGTTCGCTTCAAACGGCTGGGGGCGGCAGAAATCGAGGCCTATATCGCCAGCGGCGAAGAGTTGGGCAAAGCAGGCGGCTATGCCATACAGGGGCGTGCAGAGGCGCTGATCGACTGGATGGCAGGCAGCCATTCGGGGGTGGTCGGCCTGCCGCTCTATGAAACCCGCACCCTGCTGCGTTCGGCGGGTTATCCGGTCGAATGACTCGCAGCCTGCTGTGGGATGCAGCGCCGGGCGAAGTCCGCGCCGGACTGGTCGAAGATGGCGCGCTGGTCGAGTTCAGGATTTTCCGTCCGCACAGGCCCTTGTTCATTCCGGGATCTCTGTATGGCGCAAGTTACTCTATCGAAATGGCGGCAAGACCTTTGTCGAAATGGGCCGCCATTTCCGAAGCGAAATCGGAAAATACACCCAATTTGCCCGAAGGCGCGATGATCTCGGTCGGAAATGGTCCGTGGTCGATCCCCGAACCAGGCCGCTGGAAAACGCAATCGTCCGCTGGGCGCCAGATGTCGCCTGGGGCGGACTTTGGGCTATAGTCCCGAAGCGCCCAAGGCGCGGTTCCTCAAGCATATGGTGCAATCGGTCGAAACGATCTTGTGTCCGGACGCGTTGATCGCGCGACCTGCAAGCAGTGCTTGATGCTGGCACGCCAGCAGGTGTCGATCGACGCTGCCGCCATTGCAGACGCCGATTTTGACAGCCTGATCGAAAGCGCCGTACACGGCGAATTCCCGATCGAGGCAGCATGCTTTCCATCAGACGCGCGCGCGATGACGATGATCGACATCGACGGCGGTGGCGATCCTATGCTGCTCAATCTTGCCGCTGCATTTGGAAATCCCGCGCCTGTTGCGCTTGCTCCGACATCGGTGGGCAAATCGGGATCGATTTCCTCAACCTTCCCGACCGCAAAGCACGGTTGCAGGTTGATGCTGCACTCGAAGCCGCCTGCAAAGCCGCTTGGACAGCATGAGCGTGCAGCGATGAACGGTTTCGGCTTTGTGCAAATCGTGCGCCCGTCCCGGACCATCTATTCCTGAAATCCTGTGCGGAACCACCGGCCGAATGACCTTTGACAGCCGGGCGGTGGTATTGCTGCGCACCGCAGCGCGATCCGTCGGGCATGGAAAACGCCAATTGGTGGCGCATCCTTCGATCATCAGGCTGATCGCGCAATGGCCCGAACGAGGTTGCAGCATTGCAGGCATCGCTTGGTGTCGCGATTGGACTGGTTCCCGACGCGCAGTTAAGTGGCTATGGCCATGTCCATGTCTCTCCTAAACCTTCAAATGCCCGCTATGCAGCAAGCCCAGAAACCGACGAGCACAAACCCTTTTGCAGCAAGGAGGGCTGCAGGACCGTGATCTGCTGCAATGGCTGGGTGAGGGATACCGGATCAGCCGGGCCTCTGACCCCGATTTGCCCGGAATGGCCGCAACAGGACTGAATTTGGGGCTGGACAAGCAGCCCTGCCCTTGCCTATAGGCGGCGCTCCCCGAAACGGCGGTCTTTTTGCCCGCCCGGATGCCTCAGTAGCTCAGTTGGTAGAGAGCATGCGACTGAAAATCGCATTGTCGGTAGTTCGATCCCGCCCCGAGGCGCCGCTTCTTTCCTATCCAGCCGGAAAAGCAGGGACCGGCCAGCCTGACCCGCTCGACCGGGAAAACCCATGGCCTTTCTCAGAGGCCACAGCCGGAACAGCGGCGGCTTTTGGGCCAATGGTATGGCGGAGTAGCTCAGCTGGTTAGAGCACCGGGATCATAATCCGGGTGTCGGGGTTCAAGTCCCTCCTCCGCTACCA
>JADKHG010000015.1 GCA_016721875.1 Sphingomonadales bacterium
CAGGAAGGATAATGCTCGTGAAAATGCTCTATCCGACCGCCATATTGGCACCGCTTTCTATCGCAAATCTGCCCGCAGCCGCCATCGCCACGATCACCAGGATTGTCCAACCGCAGAGCAATTGGGCAATGTCCGTCGCACTGTTGCCCGGAACAGTCAGCCAGCGCCTTTCGGCTTTCTGTGCAACAAGCCTGCCCGCGAACGCCAGCCTTTCGGTATCGGCGCCAACAGCGCCGCACAACATGCCGATGCCATCGCCGCCGCACGCCCTTCCGCCTTTGAAACGGTGACTGCTGATCGCGGGGGATGATTTCAATCTGCCCTCGACCATGACCGCAGACCCGCTGTTTCCCTTTGTCGAAGCCATGGCTGCGGGCGAGATGGAAAAATGAACAAGGAGGAAGTTTGCCTGGTCGCGAATAATGCGTCTGGTCGGCGATCAAGGATTCGCCGATGGACAAATGGGGCATGCTTGCTGCAACTCTCGTGGGGCCGGACAAGGGTTCGAAAGGCCGTCGAAGACGATCTGGACAAGGAATCATCGAAAGCGCGGACTCGCATTTGAAGACAAAATCCGACCCCGTTCTTTCATCGCGACCGAAGAGCTACCGGTCGAAAAACGCCAAATGAAATATATTACCTAAAGACATTGCGACACTCGTTGAGCAGGTCGTCCGCGAGAATACTGCGGCAGGCCGTTTGATTGCGATCAGGGATGCCGCACTGGCGGCATGGTGGCGGCAGCAATCACGGAGGTTCCGGCAGCAGCGCGGCCTGCACGCCGGTTTTGTGAACCTATTCTGAACGAGGCCAAAACCAAGATATTGAAGGTCAGCGATGAATTGATTGACACCTGCGGCGGTTTCGATTGCTGTGGTTTGGGCGATGGCGCAGGGTGCGCTGAAGGTGAGTAATGCGACATTGCCGTCGCGATAAGCGGAATTGCTGGCCCCGACGGCGGCACCGAGCAAAACCGGTAGGAACTGTCGTATTTCGCCGTTGCCGAACGCGGTCAGATCCCGAACAGGTGGTCGCTGCAAGGTGCAGTTCGATCCGACAAAGCCGCGCGGATATTCGCGTCGCAGCAACACCGCACGCGCTGGAATTTGCTGCCGCCAACTCAGCCGTGGAAAGCGTGTCGGCGCGGGTCACGAAATGCGCCGGTCAGCTTGGAAAGCGCAGTTGAGACAGGTTCCCGCCAGCGTTTCGAAGACGCGGTTGGGAACGAGAAATCAACCGTGAAACCGACAGTGCACCCGCCAGTTTTCAGTCATTGCCCAAACAACCATTGATTGTGCAATGCCGCATCGGTCCATCGAGATAGTCGACAACAACCGATAATTTGGGTGTCTTGATTACCCGCGAACTGAAGGTTTCGCGCAAGGATTTGAAACCGACCACCAGATCGGCGAGCATTTCGGTTTCGCTGTCAGAACGCACGCGAACGGCGGCGATCCAGGGCAAAAACTCGGCATAGCGGCGCACATCGGTGACCAGATCATACATCTGCTCAGCGCTATATGGCAATATTCGGCGTTCGTGATGGTTCGGCATGCCCCCGCCCTATGCCGTTTGCACGCTGCTCTAACGCTGCTTTGCCAGTTGCGCCTCACGCGCAGTGCGCATTTTGGCGAAATCGTCACCAGCATGATAGCTCGACCGGGTCAGCGGAGTCGCTGCAACAAGCAGGAAGCCCTTGGCACGCGCAATCGCTGCATAGGCATCAAAGGCCTGAGGGTTACAAATTCCATGATTTTACAATGCTTTGGCGTCGGCTGCAGATATTGTCCCATCGTCAGGAAATCGATATCTGCACTGCGCATGTCGTCCATCACCTGATGCACTTCCATCCGCTCCTCGCCCAGCCCGACCATCACACCTGACTTGGTAAAAATCGACGGATCATGCCGCTTCATAACTTTCGAGCAAACGTAACGAAGTATAGTAGCGCACCGGGACGGATTGTCGGATACAGTCTTGGCACGGTTTCGAGGTTGTGATTGCACCACCATCTGGCAAGTCGTCGCGATCGACCGAAGTGATCACAATATGTTCCAGCCCCATTTTGGCAGCGGCAACCGCCACATTTTCAGGCTCCATCGCGTCGACCGCGCGCGGCATCCCGGTCTTGACGTTGCAAAAGGCGCAGGCGCGAGTGCAGGTGTCGCCCAATATCATCACCGTTGCGTGCTTCTTCGTCCAGCATTCGCCGATATTCGGACAGGCCGCTTCCTCGCACACGGTCGCCAGATTGAGGTCGCGCATTAGCTTGCGGGTTTCGTTGAAACCGGCGCTGGTCGGGGCCTTAACGCGAATCCAGTCAGGCTTGCGCTCGCGTGGTGCGGTGCGAATAGGCGTGATATCATTCATGCGCTGTCCGATAGGCTCTTCGGCAAAGTCTTGCCACCCCCAAATTGCTTGCTATTGAGCCGCTATGACCTTGTTTTCTGACATGCTCGAAGGCTATTCACGATTTCGCGATTCCGACTGGAAGGAAGAGCGCGAGCGTTGGGAAATATTGGGCGAAGGGCAAAGCCCCAAAGTGATGGTAATCGCCTGCTCCGATAGCCGTGTTGACCCCACCCAGATATTCGACACGCGCCCCGGCGAAATTTTTGTCGTCCGCAATGTGGCCGCGCTTGTCCCACCCTTTGAAACCACGCCGGGTCTGCACGGCGTTTCAGCAGCGCTCGAATTTGCGGTGCAGGTGCTCAAAGTAGAAGAAATATTGGTGATGGGCCACGGCCTGTGCGGTGGCTGTCAGGCGGCGCTCAACAAGTCGCTGGAAGGCGCACCGCTTGGTGAAGGGGGCTTTGTCGCCAACTGGATCAGCCTCCTCGACGAAGCCCAGAGCCATGTTGCTGCGCACTATGGCACGCATGGCGCTGAAGCCGAACGGGCTATGGAGAAAGCCGCGGTAAAGGTCAGTCTGCACAATTTGCGCACTTTCCCTTGTATCAGCGAAAAGGAAGCCTCTGGTGAATTGACCTTGCACGGAGCGGTATTTGCTATTTCCGACGGCGCGTTGCATGTGTTGAACGAGGAAAGTGGAGAGTTTTCCACGGTTTGAAACGCAAAAGGGGAATGAAGATGCCGATTTTGTTGTCATTGGCGCTGGCTACCGGGCAAGCCTCCTCGCTTCCCCTTCCCGATCATACCGACATACCCGATGGCTTTTCCACGGTGCTCTGCCCTAATCAGGATGCAGCCAAGCTGATGCTGGATCGATACCATGACGTCAAACCTGCGCCGAACAACCACACTTCGAATATCGAACTGTTTTTTGCCGGTTTGAAGGCAACCGGGTGCAGTCAGGCCGGTGTCGAAATGAAGGGTACCATTACCATTACTCAGGTGATGCAACGCAAAACGCTGCCGCTTGCCTCGGGTGAAGAATTGTTAATCCGTTATTCGCATCGATCCGCAGGGAAACCGGTTGCCGGTATTGCCAATGAAGACGGCAATAATGGCTTTGCACGCACCGATCTCGCCGAATGGACGTCGCAGCGCTACCGATGGCTGGCTAAATGCACGCGGCACTGATCCGCAAATCTGATTTTCTACCGCTGTTCAACCGCAGCCGCTGCGCGCAATGTTGTCGCGCAGGCGAGCAAGGGCAAGACCGAAAAAGCGTTTCGTTCGCTTATGAAACAGGGGCTCGAAAAGGAAAAATGCCGCCCCGCAAGGGATCGTTATTTTGTGCTCGCACGTCTGCAAACTGCCGACATGGAGTGCGGTGACGAATGCGTGATCGAGTTGAATGCGCTCGAGGCGCAAGACCGGTCAGGGCTGAAAGTCGGATTGGTTTTCGACGGTTCGCTGATGTAATCAAAATCTAAAGCCCCGTTCATTCATGCTGAGCTTGTCGAAGCACGATGCGCGCGATGGCATCGGGGATGTCCTTCGACAGGCTCAAGACGAACGGACAAGGTGCTTTAAGAGCAATTGATCACAGCGAAACCGTTCAGCAGTTTTTGAGATAGGCATCCACCATCAACGCATGTTTCTCCGCTGCAATCGACAGGTCGCTGTCAGCGCGCGCTTCGGCGTTAAAATAGTCGATTTCAGGGCGGTAAAGCGCCAGATAATTGGAAAGTGAACCATCGCTTCGCACCACGCGCTCGTGCCAGAAATGCACTCCGGACTGGTTGAGCGCAATTCTACAAGCGACGGCTTTCGCATCAGGTGTGCCGTTGCTGGCTAGCCATGCGACCAGCCCCAAAGTGTCATAGTCTACAAGTTTCGTGTTGCTGCCATTACCGAAATGCCCCCAAACGCGCGGCTTAATCCGGCCGTTGCCAAAGGCCGATGCGTCAAGAATGGTGATATCGCCCCTGCCCCCTTTGCCATCGCCAGAAAAGCCATGGCCATTGGTGTGGAGTGCGATGATCGGCTGACCCGGTACGATCTGGTCGAGAAATGCGGCGGTGAACAGCGGCGCATCAGCCGCAAAATTGCGATTTGGATCGCAGGCTGAAACAATACCGCTTCTGACGCCACAACGCCCGCTTCCGCTCTGCCGGCGGAGACTTCCGCTGCTGTTGACGACAATCGCACGGCCACCATGCAGGCGCAGAGCTGCGATTACCGCTTCAAATGCTGCATTCTCGTCATCATGCGGAACAACCCACAACGGCCCATCGGGCTTGGCTAGGTTGTCGAAACGCAGCAATTGCCATGCGAAACCGTTTTCGCTGAAAGACAGACTGGTGAGCGCCAAGCCGTCGAGATAGGCTGGATCTTGTGAATGGCGCGCCAGATCGTCATCAGCTAGAGCCGCAGACGTAGTGGCCGTCCAGACAGGCGGAGTGCCTGACGCCGATGTTGCGAGCATCAAAAGCCCGCAACAGGCCGCCAGCCAGCGTATCACCGGGTCATCTTCTTATAGCTGGTGCGGTGAGGACGTGTGGCTTCGTCACCCAGACGTCGGATCTTGTCTTCTTCGTAAGACTCGAAATTCCCTTCGAACCACTCGACATGGCTGTCGCCTTCAAAAGCCAGAATGTGCGTTGCCAGACGATCGAGGAAGAAGCGATCGTGCGAAATGACCACGGCGCAACCGGCGAAGCTTTCCAGTGCTTCTTCGAGCGCGGCCAGCGTTTCGGTGTCGAGATCGTTGGTCGGTTCGTCGAGCAGGAGGACGTTGCCACCCTCCTTCAACATCTTGGCCATATGCACGCGGTTGCGTTCACCGCCAGAGAGTTGGCCGACCTTTTTCTGCTGGTCGGTGCCCTTGAAGTTGAAAGCGCCGACATAGGCCCGGGTCGGGGTTTCGTGCTTGCCGACCTTCATAAAGTCAGCGCCGCCCGAAATTTCTTCCCAGACATTCTTGTTCGGGTCGAGCGCATCGCGGCTCTGGTCTACATAGCCCAAGTGGACGGTTTCACCGATGACAATCTCGCCATTGTCTGGCTGTTCCTGCCCCGTGATCAGGCGGAACAGCGTCGATTTACCCGCGCCATTGGGGCCGATCACGCCGACGATGCCACCCGGTGGGATGCTGAAGGACAGGTTTTCGAACAGCAATTTATCACCATAGGCCTTGGTCACATTGTTGACCTCAATCACCTTGCTGCCAAGGCGTTCGGGGTTCTGGATGACAATCTGTGCCTTGCCGATTGTGCGGTTTTCGGCGGCTTCGACAAGTTGCGCAAAGCTTTTGATACGCGCCTTGGATTTTGTCTGGCGAGCCTTGGGGCTTTGCCTGATCCAATCCAGCTCGTCCTTGATCGCTTTTTGGCGACCGGCATCCTCGCGCGCTTCCTGCTCGAGGCGCTTGGCTTTCTTTTCCAGATAGGTCGAATAATTGCCTTCATAGGGGAAGTAACGACCGCGATCGAGTTCGAGAATCCAGTTCACGACATTGTCGAGGAAATAGCGGTCGTGGGTAACGAGGATGACGTTGCCGGGATAATCGACCAGATGCTTTTCCAGCCACGCGACCGATTCCGCATCAAGGTGGTTGGTCGGTTCGTCAAGCAGCAATATGTCTGGCTTTTCGAGCAACAGGCGGGTCAATGCGATACGACGTTTTTCACCGCCCGACAGATTTTCGACTGACCAGTCGCCCGGCGGGCAACGCAGCGCGTCCATTGCGATCTCAAGCTGGTTGTCGAGCGTCCAGGCATCAACCGCGTCGATCTTTCCTGCAGCGTACCCATTTCTTCCATCAGCGCGTCAAAATCGACGTCTTCCGGTGGGTCGGCCATGATCATGCTGATTTCGTTAAACCGTTCGACCATGTCTGCGGTTTCGCGAACGCCGTCCATGACATTTTCTTTGACCGTCTTGGTCGGGTCAAGTTCGGGTTCCTGCGCCAGATAACCCACAGTGATATATTCGCCCGGCCATGCTTCACCGGTGAAATCGGTATCGATCCCCGCCATGATCTTCATCAGTGTCGATTTACCGGTACCATTGGGGCCAACTATGCCAATCTTTGCATCCTGATAGAATTGCAGGTGGATATTGTTGAGCACGGGCTTTTGCGCGCCGGGGAAGGTCTTGGTCATCCCCTTCATGACGAAGGCGTATTGGGCGGCCATTGGCTGTCTGCTTTCGGTTAAATGCTGTTTGAATTTAGCGCGTCCCTAGCGGTGCGGCGCGATGCTCGCAAGCCGGGATTGGCAGCAGGTGTAAAGCCGGTTAAGCAAGCGGCATGAAGATATACATCGTCCCGGTCGCCACTGCCCTGCTCGCCATTTCACAGCAAAGCGGAGCCATACCTCCACCGCCACCGCCAACAGCTGCGCAATTGCCGGTAAAAGACACCTTAGCTTTCGAAATAACCGAAGGTCTGACCACTGAAGTCGGCCCCCGCCAGGCCGGGACCGAAGCTGAGCAGCGCGCGCGCGACTGGGCAGTGAACAAACTGAAATCGCTGGGCTTTGCCAATGTCCGCGAAGAAAAGTTTGATATGCCGACATGGGTGCGCGGCGAAGAAAAGGCCTGGGTGGTCAGCCCTTTCCCTACGCCAATGGCTATAACCGCCTTGGGTAACTCGGCCTCTACCGGCGACAAGCCTTTGGAAGGCGAAATTGTTTATTTTCCGACCTATGATGCCTTGGTCGACGCGCCTGCGCAGATGGTCGCGGGCAAAATCGTTTTTATCGATCACCAGATGAAAGCCGCGCAAGACGGCAGCGGCTACGGCTATTTCGGACGCGCACGCTTTACCGGGCCCAATGTCGCGGCCAAAAAGGGTGCGAAAGCGATCATCATTCGCTCAATTGGTACCGACAACCACCGCAATCCGCACACCGGCAACACCAATTTCGAAGCAGGTGTTGCGCCGATACCTTCGGGCGCGATTTCCAATCCCGATGCAGACAATCTGGTTCGGCAGGTCAAGCGTGCGTGGGCAATCCCCCTTCCCGGAAGCCAAAGCGAATTGGGCTACCGACCAACACCGGTCATAGTCCGGCTACTGTTGACGCCTAATAATCTGGGGCAGCAAAAGTCGGGCAATATTATCGCTGAGGTTCCGGGATCGAACGCTTCCCTGCCCCCTGTCGTCATCGCCTGCCATTTAGACAGCTGGGATCTTGGCACTGGGGCTATCGATGATGCTTCGGGATGCGGGATCATTACCGCCGCAGCCAGCTATCTGAAAAAGGGCCCGCCCCCAAACGCACTGTCCGCTTGCTATGGGCCGGCGCGGAAGAAGTCGGCATCTGGGGCGGCAAGGCTTATGGTGAGGCCTACAAGGCGCAACCCCATGCCCTGGCGATGGAATCCGACTTTGGTGCCGACCGCGTCTGGCGCGTCGATTTCAAACTGCCCGAAAGCGCAAAACCGCTCGAGGACAAGATTGCCGCTGCGCTCGCGCCGCTGGGGATCACCCGCGGCAAAGACCCGGCAACCGGCGGGGCAGATGTCGGCGCGATCATTGCAGCACAAGGCTTAGCAATCGTTGACCTGCAACAGGACGGAACCCGTTATTTCGATCTGCACCACACGCCCGATGACACCCTCGACAAGGTGGACCCCGAGCAAATGCGGCAGAATGTCATTGCCTGGACCACAGTGCTTGAAAATGTAGCAAATTATGAAGGCGAATTGGCGTTGGGGGTTAAGCCATGAGACGAGCAGCTTTATTGTTTGCGGCACTGGTGCTGTCGGCCTGTGTTGAAGAGCCAAGCAAAAAAGGCGCGGGAAAAGCCGCCGAACAGGTGGTAGCTAAAGATGAAGCCGCCGCGCTCAAATCCGAAGCGAAGAATATTGAAGCTGCCGCCGACGCTGCGGCGAAGCTGGTTGAAGAAGAAACCAATCAGGAAATTGAGGGACTGGAAGGCAACCAGATACAAGGCGCCGATCAATAATAAGAAATGGTCGGGGTGACAGGATTCCAGCAAATAGCTGGAATCACTTAAGAAAATAAGGCATATTCCCCACACAGCACCTGCACAGTTATGGAACTCCGCGCGCTTTCGCTCCAAACCTGCACAGTTTCTGCACAGCGGAGTATGGGAATGGCGTTCATCACCGACAAGGAGGTTCTAAAATCCGGCCTGATCATTTTCAGGCGCGGCGATGTCGAACACCGCAATTTTTATTGCCGTATCAAGCTCCCCAAAGAGGATCGCTACAAGACGATCTCGCTCCACACCTCGGACCGGGAGTCCGCCCGCGACCGGGCGTTCGATCAGGATGCCGACATCCGGTTTCGCGTGAAGCATGACGTCGCCGTGTTCAATCGTCCGTTTCGGCAGGTGGCGGCAGACTATCTCCAGACGCAGCAGCGCCGCGCCGATACGGGCGAGGTTTCCCATGACCGGGTGAAAAATCTCCGAAACGCCTTCAAGAAGGCGCTCGAAGATTATGTCGGTAGCACCCAGATCCACTTGATCGGCCAGGACAGTTGGGCGGCTTATCCGACGTGGCGGCGGGAAAACGGCAAGGGCCGTTTCCGCGAGCATATCAGCGATGCGACAATTCAATTCGAGATGGGCGCGCTCAACGCCGTGATGAACTTTGCCATCACCAAGCGGCTTGTGCCTGCCAGCCACCGTTTTGAAGGCAGGCCAAAACTCAAAACCATGCGCCGCGACGAGTTCACCATCGAGGAATATCGCAAGCTGCACAGTGTCGGGCGCAAATGGATCAGGGCGGCGACATCGCCCCAAGGCACCTGGTATCGCACCATGTGCTACAATTTCATGCTCATCATGTGCAACACGGGTATGCGTCCGCCCGAGGCGAAGAATTTGCGCTGGCGCGACATCACGCTCGCCAAGGATCGCGACGGGCGCGAGATCGTCGTGATGTTCGTCCAGGGCAAAGGAAAATCCCGCAAGCTCGTGGCTCCCAAGAGCGTCGGCGAATATCTCGATCGGGTGCGCGAGCTGTCCAAGGCCACCGCGCCCGATGATTCCGTGTTCACAATCATCAACGGGAAGCCTGCCAAATATCTCTACAGCGACACGGTGCAGGCCTTGCTCGTGGAGGCTGACCTACGCATGGGGCCGAACGGCATCCCGCGTTCAACCTATTGCTTCCGCCACACCTACGCCACCTTCCGGCTTAGCGAGGGCGTGGACGTCTATATCCTGTCCGAACAGATGGGCACCTCGGTCAAGATGATCGAGAACCACTACGGCCATGTGAATACCATCAAGCACGCCGACCGCGTGTTGATGGGGATTGGCGGTTGGGAAGCCATGCACGCCGATATGGATGCCGAAGGCGACGTTGAAGAAGCCACCGCCAAGGCGCGACAGGCGGCAAAATCGAAACAGTCGGTTCGCCCTGCCCACTTCAAACGCTGACCCGCATCGCTGATGCCCTTTGGAGCCTTGCGTTTGCGCCGGTTTTCCGATGCGCCGCTGGCGCTCTTGATCGGGACACCGGCCAAGCGGGTGAAGGAAATAGGTGCGCCGAGCCTCAAGCACCCCTTTGCCCGCGTCTTCACCGCACTTGCGCCGCTTCGCCGCTGGCGAACTTAAAGGGGTGCAATGCGGTGTCTTTCCACTGGCAACCGAAAATCTTGGCCGCTGGTGCTTGATTGGCTATCGCTTTATCAATCATTATCATGCTATATCGTGATTGATAGAAAGGCGTCTTATCCATCATGCGCTGGAATTGGCAGCTTCCCGACTGGCCTGATTTCCGCTTCGACGCGGACCGCATCCGCGCGTCCGAAGAGCAATTCCTTAAAGGCTCCGGCGTCGTTATCGGTGCGCTGCACCATCTAGACGCCGATGTGCGTGACGGCCTGACCATCGAACTGATTTCACAAGAAGTGGTCGATAGCTCCGCCATCGAGGGAGAAATCCTCGACCGCGCCAGCGTCCAGTCGTCGCTCGCGCGGCATCTGGGCTTTGCCACCGACCAGCGCCGCGCCAGTGCGGCAGAGGCCGGGGCCGCCGAATTGATGGCCGATGTGTATCGCAACCATGCTGCGCCGCTTGACGACCAGACCCTGTTCGCGTGGCACGCGATGCTGATGAACGGGCGGCGCGATATTGCCGATGTCGGACGCTACCGTCGCCATGAAGATGCGATGCAGATCGTGTCGGGCGCGCTTCATGCGCCGCGTGTGCATTTCGAGGCACCGCCGTCGGAGGCCGTTCCTGCGGAAATGTCCCGCTTCATCGCATGGTTCAACGGCAGCGCACCGGCATCTGCGAACCCGCTTCCGGCCATCACCCGCGCCGCTATCTCGCACCTGTGGTTCGAGAGCATCCATCCCTTCGAGGATGGCAATGGCCGTATCGGGCGGGCGATTGCTGAAAAGGCTTTGGCGCAAAACCTTGCGGCCCCGACGCTGACGGCGCTCGCGGAAACGATCCATCGCCACCGCAAAGCCTATTACGCCGCGCTTCAGCTCGGCAGCCAGAGCAACGAGATCGACGCCTGGCTGACATGGTTTGCCGATATTGTCATCGAGGCGCAGGCACGGACGATCACCCGCATCCGCTTCCTGATCGACAAGACGCGGCTGCTCGATCGCTTGCGCGGGCAAATCAACGAACGGCAGGAAAAGGCGCTGCTTCGCTTGTTCCGCGAAGGGCCGGACGGCTTTGCGGGTGGGTTGAGCGCTGGCAATTACCGGACGATCACAGATGCCAGCCTAGCCACCGCGACCCGCGATTTGAACGACCTTATCGAAAAAGGTGCGCTGATCCGCACTGGCGAGCGGCGCTATGCGCGCTATCATTTAGCGTCTTGTGAAACCGGGGAAGATGACGCTCGTACTTAAACAATTAGACCACGATGATCTTTGCCACGGCTGGGAATGGGAAGTCGCCGACATCGACATTCTCGCGGAACGCGTTGCCCGCGTTGCGCTGGGCCAGTATCGCCATGTGGCACAAATCCTTGAAGGATTGGCGGGCGCAGCGCCAGCGGGGACCGGCCAACATGCTGCGGATGCGCTCAAGAAGCCAAGAGTAGCGAAGAACGGCGATCCTTGGCATCGCGACGGCTGGCTGTTTCAGGTCATTTCGTGGATTGCAGCTAACCAAAATAAGCAGGGGGCTACGCTTGCACCCCCGCATATCTTTCATGCGCACAAAGGCTTTGATGGGATGCAACTGGAGCTTTCGGGCGACGGTAAGTCGATCGCAGCCATCGTCATTTTTGAGGACAAAGCGACCGAGAACGCGCGCAAGATGATCAAACAGAACGTATGGCCGGATATTGTCGGGCTTGAAGCCGGTGAGCGCGTTGCCGAACTGACCCACGAGGCGTCCGCGTTGCTCGAAAGGCAGCAGCATTTATATCCAGACCTCAATATCGACGACGCAATCGACCGCATCCTTTGGCAACAGGCGCGCCGTTATCGCGTGAGCATTAGCATCGACGACAAGCACAAGGCCGCAGGTGACCGGAAAAAACTCTTCAAGCATTTTGACAGTTCGGCAGATGGCGACGTGGCACGCCGCCGTGCAGAAACCATGCACTTCGATGACCTACGACAGTGGATGTCCGACTTCGCCACGCTGGTTGAATACAAAATCAAGGCGATTGCGAATGTTTGATCCGATAACCTCCGCCCTCATCGCCGCATCGCCGCCGTTAGAAGGCCTCGACCTCGACGCACTTCCCAAACGCCTTACCGAAGCCTTCGCCGATATCGTCGCAGCAAGGATTCGGCTACGAGGCGGAGGAGGAGAAGATGCCTCCGAAATGCTGCAAGAAACTTTGCTTGAGGTACGGCGATTGGCAGCAGCCCATGAGGCATTCGTTACGCTACTGCCGGAGCGCGAGAACCGTGCGGCTGCCGCATTCGTTGCCGCCGCTGCCCATCAGGTCTGCCTTGTCGGCTCGATTGTGGGTCAGGACCAGATACCGCATTCTTACCTCGATGGTGCCAGCGTCGCGCCGGAAATTTGCGCCACTCTACTGTTCATGGTGGCCGAAGCCCACGCCGATGCAGCCGAATGCGCAAAGCGCATATCATTTTCTCCCGATGATGGCACAGCCATCGAAAAGGCACTCCTCACCGCGATCAAATCACTTGCCTCCGGACGGCTCAGCAGCATCAGGCAAATGGAAATGCCAGAACTAGCTACCGACCGTGCAACGCCCGAGCAGGCAATCGACGCTCTTTATCTTGAGCTGTTCAAAGGGGTCAAAAATCTCGCGGCCCGTCTCCTAGCAAGGGTAGATCTGGCACGCGCTGCCGGAGGCATCGAACCCGCCTCTGCTTTTTTCATCCGGGTAAAGGAGCTGAGCGTCGCTCAAATGGACGATGTGCTTGGCACTGGCGATCAGATCTTCAACCTTTTTCCTGGCCCGCTCCACTTGGCAAACCTCTTAATTGCCGTCGAGCGCGATCTTATTGAATCCGCGCTAACGCGTACTCCCGCACCGGATGGCGTCGATGAGGGCGGTTGGTGGCAGGTCATTAGCCGAATGGCTCGCAAGCGCCCGTTCCTTTGGCGCAATCATCGCGACGCCATCGCGAGCAGCTACCTCGAAAAGGAACATCATCGGCTATCAGCTTTCCTACCGGCGGCGGCAAATCGACGCTAGCCGAATTGAAAATTGCGGCCTCGCTTATCCGAGGCGAGAAGGTTGTTTTTCTTGTCCCGACGCATGCGCTTGTCGACCAAACGACGCGCGCACTCAAGGATACGTTCAACACTTTTGAAATCGTCGGTGACGTTGAGGATGAAGTCACGTTCTCGGATATCGTGGTTCTGCCCGAGGTCATCGTAACCACACCCGAACGATGCTTGATGTTGCTGACAACCCAGCCCGACGCTTTCGCCGATCTAGGCCTCATCGTTTTCGACGAATGCCACCTGCTACACCCGCGCGATGCCGAGCGAAGCCGTCGCAGTGTCGATGCGATGCTCGCAATCCTCAATCTGACCATCGCAGCACCCGAAGCAGATTTGCTCCTGCTATCGGCCATGATGAAAATGCGGACGAGATCGCTCAATGGATGCAGGCCTTGACAGGCCGCGCTTGTCTTGCCCTCAGCTTGGCATGGAAACCAACCCGACAGGTACGCGGCAGCGTGGTTTATCCCGCCGAGACTATCAAGGGGTTGACGGACAATCTTCGGCAAGCACGGCGCGATAATCCGAAGCACAAGAATCCACCTGTCGCGGTCTCACGTGAAATGGTTGCGCAGCCGTTCGGATTTTTCAGCCTCTTGCAGACGTGGGCCAGTCAGGATCGAGACGATTACACCCTGCAACCGCTTCTTGATGAAGCTCACCATCTATCGACCGGAAGGTCGAAAGGCGGCGCATGGTATTTGACGCCGAACGGGAATCATACCAGCGCATTGATCGCCGCCGCCGCCGCTTCAAGCGGTCTAAAGACGCTTGTGTTCGTGCAGTCCACCGTGCTGGCCGAGGCATCGGTCAGAGACTTTCCTAATTTGCTCGACGCCCCAAAAGTCAAACTCAATGAGGATGAGCTTGAATTGCATCGCCTCGCTGCGGAGGAAATGGGCGGAGCCGCATATTGCTACCTGACACCGAAAGCAAATGGCACTTTCCGCATCGGAGCGGCCAGCCATCACGCTCTACTATTGCGTGAAGAACGGCTGCTGCACGAATCACTTTTCAAGCGCAAGGATGGCATCGACGTCCTTTTTCGCAACGTCGACCCTGGCGCAAGGAATGAACCTTCCCAGTGAAGTGGTGATAATTTCAGGGGACAGCAGGTTCGATCCCAGTGTTGACAAGATGGCCCAGCTCGAAGCGCATGAATTGCTGAATGCCGCTGGACGTGCAGGTCGCGCAGGCGAAAGTTCACAAGGGTTCGTGCTAGTGGTCCCAGGCCGCGTAGTCGAGTTCGATAATCAATCGAACCTTATCAATGCCCACTGGATGACGTTGCAGTCTATTTTCTCACAAAGTGACCAATGCCTCATCATCGACGATCCGACCACCATCCTCCTCGACAAAATCCATGCAGGTGCATTTGACCAAGGTATGCCAGCATATTTCCTGAGCCGCCTGCCAGCATCCGACGAGAACGGAACCGACGCGCCGATCAGGAATGTAATATCCCGTTCTTTCGCCGCATTTCGGGCAAGGCAGAAGGGCGACAAGGATTGGGTCGAAAGCCGCATTGCCGCAGCTTTTGCAGCACGAAAAAATACAGAACCTGAAGGCGAAGAGAAATGGCTTGATCGGGTATCAGGTTTGACCGGTGTGTCCGTGGAGATTCTCCGCGAGATTGTCGCGCTCTTCAGCACGGCGGAAAATTTCCAGACAACCGAGGCAGCCATAACGACATTGACGGATTGGTTGACAGCGAATCCTGCCAAGCTGTTGGAGCTGGTCAGGCCGGAAAACATCGAAGGACTTTTTACAGGGGATTACAAGAAGCTCGTATCCGATCAGGAAAGGGGTGCATTTGCCTTACCCGTAATAATCGACATGCTTCGGAAATGGCTGGCCGGCTTGCCGCTCAATGTGATCGAGGCATCGCATCCCAAAGAAGATGCTGCGAAGTGCGAGTATTCGAGGCACTTCGTGCTTCGTATCGTGCCGGACTTTGCGTTCGTGGCAGGCTTGCCTGCACGTTTGCTTGCGGCTCAAAATGGTGAGGACATCCCCATCCCTATTACGCTTGCAACTCTGGGAAGCTGCGTGCGTGAGGGCTGCGACAGCCCAGAAAGCCTGGCCGCCCGTCTAGCATCAGGCCGCTCCGTATCTCGCGTTGCTGCACGCGCGCACTACGTAGAGTTACTGCCCTATTTCAAGGCCGGTCAGATCGACGAAACCTTTGAGCAAACGATGGATCGCTATCGCGCGGCCTCAACGGTAACACTGTTCAGCAAGCTCTAGAATGGCTCAAGCGAGTGTTATTTATGCAATATCGGTTTTTGTTTATTAGTTGAAATGCTAAAGTAAGCACTCTTAAAAAAGGTCACGAGCCGCGATCAGTGGGCTTCCCAGCGCGAGCGGCCGCCACACCGCAGATTTGATTGCCGTGGTTGATGCGGATGCTCCGGCAAGATTTCGAGAAAGTTTGGGTATTAAGCACCTCCTTTCTGACCAGATTGCAACTTTTTGTGACTTAAGCACAAATTATTGCAACTATTTGGGGTTTAAGGGGTGCGGAGGGTTTGGCCATCGGGATATCGGCCACAATCATGCTTCGTGATGATCGATAGGAAGGCACTCTATCGATCACGCACTGATCCTCACCGGTAAGCGCTGCTAAGCGAACAATTGAATACGGTGATTTCGTGCTTGCTGAATCGAGACAAAACGCGCGAGTAGTAAGGGCATGGATGCATTTTACTTCTGGAAAAGCAGGACTGAGTTCATTCGATTCTTCTATGCAGAGGGCTCGAAGGGGTTTGCGGACGTGAAATATCAGATCGAGAACGGGATGCCGCCGTTCGACGACCCGCCCTACAGTGAAGATGCTGAGCCTCCATATTTGTCGGAATGGTTGGACGCCGAAACCGCTCGGGAAGTACTCGGCATCGCTTGCATCTCAATGCTTTCCGACAGTCTGAAATTATACTTCAGGACGCTGCAAGAACGCGTCATCCGATTTACCTTCGAAAACCGGAAGGCGGCCTTTCGCGACGGCTTCGTCCCGGCCTATTTCGCGGCGCTGGGTGAGATTTTGGACACAGATTGGAGTGATTGCCCGGTTGACCGCGACTTGATCGAACAGGTCGTTCTTGCTCGCAACCGTGGCCAGCATAGCGAAGACATCACGTCCTTTGACGTTCGCTACGACGCGGCTATGATCGAGAAGCATCCTCGGCCATTCTTCATCGGCGATGACGAAATGTCCGTTTGCACCTCAGAGCAAGGCTCGCTGGCTTCGTTGCTTATGCCAACTCTCAAAGTGAGCGCGGACGGCCTGACCAAGGCTTTAAATGAGGTCGATGCACTTGCTGCATGGATCGAAGCGCGCATGGCCTGCGCCGATGATTGGCACCAGAACCGTCGTCCGGCGCGTCCGGACTCTTCCCGGCCCGAAAAACTCTGATCCGGTCGCACGCAATGGAATTCACTGCCCTACAGATTCTGCCGCCCAAGGACTGGAGCCGATTCGAAGACCTGTGCCGCTGCCTGTTTGCGGCGATATGGGGTGATCCTTACACCCAGAAAAACGGGCGCGCGGGTCAACCACAGCACGGCGTCGACGTCTGGGGGCAGGCAAGCGGAGGCTATTCTGGCACGCACTCCGTTCAATGCAAAGGCAAAGACGCTACCTATGAGGGAAAGGTCACTATCGCCGAGTTCGACGCCGAGCTTGCCAAAGCTGAGCATTTCCAGCCCGAACCCGCTTATTGGATCCTCGCAACCACTGCCCCTAACGATGGAACTCTACAGGAGCACGCCAGGGTTCGTTCGGCGGAACGTGAGGCGCGCGGTGCCTTTCCGGTCAATGTCCTTGGCTGGGAAACTTTGGTCGCATTGATGGGTGAGCACCCCAATGTCATCGAGCAATTCTATCCTGAGCATGGCGGTCATATGCAGGAGCTGCTTGCCACGGTGCGCGCGCTGCCCCGCCGTGAAGAGTTGCTCGCTATGTTCCAGCAAATAACCGTTGCGTCCAACGTCGCTTCGGCGGGCGCAAACGCCATCTGGCAACCGGTCCACTTCGACCATGCTCGTGGTTTGGGTCCGGCGCTGCTTGGTCGAGCGCTCGGCCCGGCTGACGCCATGCAATGTCCGCGATTACCCGAGGCTGCGGACCTCATTCGGGAGCTGACGGCAAGCTACTCGGCGAGGCTTGCAGGCGTGCCAGGCGCGGGAAGTCGGTTTGCGCGCTCCAGGCAGCCGAGACCTTGGCGGGCAACGGCTATCGCGTGCTGCGGTTGTCCGATCCTGAAGTTGTGCGGATCCAGCTGACCGATGATAACGTGCCGACTGTCCACCTTATCGATGACGCCCATCTTGCTTCAGCTCCCGGGCTTGCGCTTGCCGAACAATGCGCGAGCGCCACCAAGCTGCTCTTGTCGACGTTCACCACCGTTGACGGCGCTGGCACTCGGCCTGGCACGATACATCTCGATGCCAAGCGCGCGGTTCGGGTGATCGCTGACGAGTTGCGCGCCCGGCGCGACGAGACCTTGGCGGCGGTTCGCACGGTTGATGATCGGATCGGCGATGGGCTGGGCGAAGAGAGCATTGAATGGCGGCTCGATGCCGCAGCTGCCAGTGAATTCGCTTGGCAATTCTGTTTCGTGCTCAGTGGAGGTTGGCGCCGCGTGCGATCGATCGTCGCGTCTGCCCGCGCGGCCGACGCTGACGTCGTGCTTGGAGCCGTCGCAATCCACCAACTGTCGTCGCGCGATGCGAGGGCAGACGCCGGCGATCTTGCGCCGATTCTCGAAGCTGCGCAAATTCCACCGGACACCGCAAAGCGCGCCATCGCCTGGCTCGTCGCGCAGCGCCTGGTTCTAGCGGCCAACGACCTGCGCTGCCCCCACCAACGCTTCTCCGCCGAAGTAGTTCGATCCGATCCTGACGGATCAGGACAAAACCGGGCGCGAACAGATTGCCGCCATGATGGGGAACGCCCTCGCTGATCCGGCGATGTCCCTTACGGGCCTCCACAGCCTTCTTACGCAGTTCCCGGATGAGCCGACGCAACATCGTTTGGACGCCGCTCATCAGACGGGAATTGCTCGACCCTTTTCTTGACCGGTGCTGGAACGCGCAATCTCCTGCCGACATCGCTGCGGCAGCAAGCGCGCTGCGTGAGATCGACAGCTACATAGATGACTATTTCAAGCACCCGACCAAGGCTCAAATTGAGACGGTCGCCCGCTGGTTTAGCACGCCGATGCCCGAGGCAGCATATCGGGTTGGGGCTTTCATCAACGGCACCTACCGCAATCGGCGCTTCGGTCGCGCGATCATCCGCGCCTCAAATCCTGAAGCAATCGCCGAGGCAATGAATCTGGCCATGGAACCGGCATCGGCGGGCTTTGCTTCGGAGATCGCGAAAATGGTATCGCAGTCAACTGGCGCGCTGACGCCAGAATGGACAGCCCCCTACCTCGCCCGCGTCGATCGTGCGAAGGCCTTGAAGTTCATTGCCAACTGGCCGGCTTCAAGCCCAATCTATCACGCGACGTGGTTCTGCGAACAATTCACCTACCTGGAGCAGGAGTTCGGGTTCGATTGCGTTGAAGCTTTAGCACCGGCGATCGCTGAGCGGATGCGGGCCGACCCTATTGACGCCATTGAGCAGTTGGACGACATCTTCGGAAGCACTCTGCGCGTATTCGATCCATTGGGAGTCTACAAGGGCAAGTGGGCACCGACCGCGCGGTCGCGGGCAATCGCCACCCAGCTTTGCTCGGTGTGGGAGCCGAAGGATCTCGCAGCCAAATTTTCGCAACTGACTGCGCGCGGATTCCAAGGCGCGGCGAAACTTCTCAATATCTTGCGCGCATCTCGGCGGGATATCTATGACGAGGCGGTCGCGGCACTTGACTGGAAGGCAATTGAGGTAGCAATTGGCGACAATTGGTCGAAGCTGCCGCACGATGCGGACATATTCATTGCCCAATGCCATGCGAACATAGTCGGGCGAAAGGAAGTCGCCCGCCTGATAGAAGCGCATATCGAGGAAATCGACAAGCTCGATGCGCGGTTCGCCTTTATGGCGCCGAAAGCGGCGTTTCGGCAGATTGAACGGGGTGCTCAGGTCACTCTGTCTGTGCGCTGGCAGCTGGGCGCGGTCGTCTTGGCGGAATTTTACAAGCATCGGCCAGAGCTGGTTCAAGCACTGCTTGGCGATCACCCTGCCTTGATGGCGAAGGCTCTTTCGGAGGAAAGTCCGAGCTTCTTCGACGATCCATTGTTGTTCCTGCGGTTGTGTCGACACGTCGCACCGGAAGCCTTTGAGACCATTCTCAGCCAAATCGAACTGAGCGTGGCCGAAAAAGGGTGGCGAACCGCGCTGACCGACCGAAAAGGTAGCCGCAAGAACCGCAGCGGCTCCGCCCGCATAGCAATTGCATGGCTGGTCAATGTCAGCCGCGACCGGACCGATGCTCTTGGCGATTTCGCGCGTCGCTTGCTTGCCGAATTGCCGAAAGAGACAACGATCAGTCCGAAGAAGCTGGAACCGTTTTCCGATCTATAGATAGGCGATGATTCAGGTGCTAAGCAGGTTGGCCTTCGCCAAGCTAAGTGCCTTGGTCCTCGCTGTCCGCGCACGGTACGAGGCTGAGCCAGATTTGGGGAGGCACCGGCAGGCGGTAATGTCGGCACGCCAACAGGACAATCGGCCAATGGCCAAGCTGGATAGCCGACAATTTGCTGAAATTGTCGTTCGACGCACATTCCGTATCGACATACTCCCTCGTCTCGACGCCTTCGGCATCGACGGGAATATTCGACAACATGTCGCCATGTCGGTCACTTCCTTGATAAAGCCCAGCCTCGCTGTCGCTGTCGGGAAACCACAGTTGGAAGTTGCAATGTTCCAGATGCTTGTTCTTGAACTTGGCGAGCGTCGCCAGCGCATTGCCACTGCGATATCCGCCAGCCCATAACGCCAGAAGCGGGAAGAGGGTGCTGCCGCCTGTAGCTTCCTTGCGATATTCATCGGTCTTTTCGGTCGGGTGTTCGACCAAATCCCAATAAGACCATTTGCATGTTGGATATGCACCATGCGTGCGATACGCAGCATAAGTCCGGTCCACCAGCACATCGAGCCACGAACCAATCGCCTTTTTTAGACCCCCGTGAACGCCGAGCAGCATCAGCGCCAAAGCGATGTCGACCGCCTGTTCATCGCTAATCGGCGATTGCAGCGCCGGATTATTGTCGATGAGGCCGAATAGCTGCATGGCGATGACATGGAGCGGATCATCTTCGGTGGTTTCCAGCGGCTCTGGTAGCGCACTTTGGCTCTTTGTCCAAGCGAGCCAAAGCCCGCGAAGGGCTATACGTCCCAGTATTTCATGCGTCTTGAGGTTGATGTCGAGGCTTGAAAATGATGGAACGGTCGCAGAAATCGCGTGCCGCTTGTCAACATGCGGAAGTATCTTGCTCGCCAGCTCGTCCCAAACCGCAAAATGAAGTTCGACCAGATCGTTGAACACGATACCGGCATCGACCGCCTCGCGGCCTTTCTTGCCTATCATGCCGTTCAACAATTCCCATGCCCGCAAAACCGCATATTCGCTCGCACGGTAGGGAGCTTCGACATTGTTAGCTTCGCGGCCCCAAGTGAACAGCACCCAAAGGCACATGTAAATTTCCCGGGCCTTGGATATCCTTGCTACCTGTTTCTTTGCGGGCCGCTTAACAATCGCATCGACCAGCTTTTGAAAATGGGCGTAGGCGATGTCCGGCTCTTCGACCATCGCCGCAGCCTTACGAAGGTGCGAGAGCATGTCGCCAGTGAACATATCTTCGCGCAGGATGCCGCTCAGGATCAGGTCAGCCAGACGGTCGCCGTTCCATTCTTCGTAAGACACATTGGTCGTCGTGTTCGACCGGATATAGCCGCGGACCTCTTGATGCACGGCCTCCTTGATGTCGCCGCCGAACACGAGGCAGATGACCACCCCGAGATTTTGATACTCGGATGGAATACAGGTCGGTATATAGGCATCGCGGATTTCATTGAGCGACGAGCGCAGCGCCTGCGGCGTGCCGTCCCAATCCTGCCGGTTCAGGTCGCCCTGCTTGACCGAGAAAAGATAGATTTTGCGCTGACCATCATCGGCTGTGCCGACCGCAGCGACATCCACCCCATATTGTCGAGTGCCTCTGCCTGGACGCGAATAGACGGTGAACCCCATCTCGCTCAGGAGATTGGGCAGCATCGCATCCAGCTCTTCACGCTCTTTCAGCGAGGCCAGATATTCCTTGATAACAAGCTTCATGCGGCAAGCGATTCAGAACGAAGCTGCCGAAGCTGCATCTCGACGCCAAACGGGTCAATCGCTTGCAGGCGCGGCGCTTCCCAACTTGTGCTGAAGCCGCCCATCTTCATTGCGTGGCGGTGGAGTTTGCCGTCCGCCCCGCGCTGATAGCTTATCGAACCATTGCCGTGCAGGATGATCGACTTTGAGATTAGCGACATCAGGACCGAGCTTTGTTCGGCCTGCTTTTGAATCTGACGCATTCGTTCGCTTTGTTGCTTGCGCTCGATCAATCGCTCCCTTTCCGAAGGTTCAAGTTCTTTTACAAAACCGACGGCGCGCAGGTCATCGAGATAAGCGTCCAGCTTCGCAACCGCGCGGTGGATATGCGGCTTGGCGCGATCCTTCGGGCCTTTGACGCGGGCAGACAGATGATCGCGCAGCTCGCCAGAATAGTTGAGCAGCAGCGGCTCGAAGAGGAGATCGCCGATCGTTTCTGCCATCGCACTTTTTACCGAGCGCAATACGCAAATGATGAGCGACGCCGCCGTTATCGGGTGGAAGAAGAACCAGCCCACCGCTTTGCGCGCAAGAAACAGCGCTTCATTGTCGCTGAGTGCATACGTGCTGATATCGACCTCGAAAATGGTCGGCTCGCGCGCTGACCCGCCCAGCAGAGATGACATATGCGAGGCAAGCTCTTGGTTGCCGCTCATCAGCCAACGCACGGCCATGTCTTCTGCGAGAGCGCGGTCCTTCGTTGTCAGCGCATGACCGACGCTATCGAATTGCTTGAAGCTGAGCGTGTCGGGATTGGCTTGGAAGATCGCTTCCAGAAACTCTGAAACGCGCTGGCCTTTTCCCATTTTCACCAACTGCGACAGGCCGACATCCACTGATTTGATACTGCCATGGTTTGAAGGCTTCACGTCTTCCAACGCCTCTAGCAGCACTTCCAGCATGGCGTCGCTCAAATGCTCGCGATGGCTGAAAAGCGCCGAGGCGCAGTGATGCAGAACCCGTTCGCCGTATAGCTCGACGGCTTTGGACATCAGAACCAAGGCCTTCTTGTGCAGCTTTTTGGGGGATTGAGCATACAGCCCTAGCGTCGCTGCAAGTATATGCGTGCGGATCAGATCGTCTGTTTCGCTTACGACCAGTTCCCCAGTGACGCTAGCGCTTTGCGGGCGAGGTCGATTGCCGTGCCGCTTTCAATCCTCGACAGCGCCGTTAGCGCGCCCATGCGCAACTCCGGCGCGTTGCGCACAAAAGCGATTGCGCATTCCATATAATTGCGCAGGTCCAGCTTTGCTCCGGCTTCGAGTGTCAGCGACAGATAATCCTTTGCGTCCGCGTCACCGGCTTCGATGAGCGCCAGAGCAAGCGTAGGACGATCAGGTTGTGCCGCGCACCAATCCCGATACGCTGTGTTGGGCTGATATGCGGCCCCGTCATCGCCGCCTGCCGTTACTAGTGCCGACACAGCAACCATGAGCGGCTTCGGTTCGACTTCGAGGCGCGTGATAGCTGAGCAATAGAATTGCTGGAGGGTGAAAAATTGAAAGCCTTTGGCTTCTTCTAGCGCCTCAGCCGTCAAAACGCCCAATAGATCGAGCGTACCATTGTTATGCAGATCGACCGCCAGCGTTACAAAGGCAGCATCATCTGCGTCATTACCACGCTCATAATTGTCGACAATGAACCTATGCAGCGTTCCGCCACTTGCTTGGTTTATGAGCTCGTTTGCTTGAATCATCCTATGCCTCTAACTGTCGTCCGGCCTTCAGTCACTATCACCACATTGCCGAGAATCTTAATGGCGCATTCCGACCATTCACAAAATATTATTTTAGCATGATTGGCGCTGCCCTTCAGGCGACCCGCTCTATTCGCTGCGCGAACCAAGCCTGTAGTCTTGGCCCTACGGGTGACGATCGGGAGCGCGGGCAAATGAGCGGGATTTTCTAAGGACGCACTCTGTCCCGCGCTGCGCGCTCCTGAGGGTGCGGCGTTTTTTGGCTGACCCGCAGGCACTCTTGCCTCTCTCCTGGCCGGACGCCCGCTGGCCCACAGGCCCGCGCGCAGGACGTCCGGCTGGCGTCTCGCCGTGCAAGGGTGCCGTTCCTGTTCGGCCGCTGCGCGGCGATATTCTTTCAATGATATTCGACTGATTTTGGACGGCGCGGGTGCGCCGGCGTTTTTGTGGCCGTCCCCGAAGAGGGGGATGGGCGGCGCTTCCGGCTAGGCCCGCCGCGCTCAGGCGCAACCCGCAAGCGGGTCTTTCACTCTGTTACAGCCTTACAGGTGCGCCTGATCGCGCCGGGCCTCTTGGTCGCTCTTTGCCGCCCACCCCCCTCTCCGGGGTCGGTGTGGTTTTTAGGGCGAGGAGGCTGTGATGGCGGTTGGCAATCGGAAACGTGGTTTTGGCGGCAAGGCTAAAACGACGCTACGCGCCGCGCGCGGGAGCGATAGCCCGCGCGTTTCGCTTTATGACGAGGTGACGGCCAAGATCATTGCCCAGCTTGAAGCGGGTCGCTTCCCGTGGGCGCAGCCGTGGAGTTCGGCGGCAGCCGTGCCGGGACTCCCCCGCAACGCGGTTTCGGGGCGTCCCTATTCGGGCGTCAATGTTCTCATTCTGTGGGGCGCGGTCATTGAAGGCTGTTACCCTTCACAGGATTGGTTGACCTTCCGGCAGGCGCTGGCCGCTGGCGGATGCGTCCGCAAGGGTGAGCGCGGGCATACGATTTTCTATGCCGACCGCTTCACGCCCGAAGATGGACGCGAGGGTGGCGACGCGCCGGAGGGCGAACCCCGTTCAATTGCGTTCCTCAAACGCTTTGTCGTGTTCAACGCGGCGCAGTGTGACGGACTGCCCGAGCGGCTGACAGCCGACCCCACGCCGTTACCGGCCCGCGAACAGCATGAGGGCGCGGAAGCATTGATTGCCGCGACGGGTGCGGATTTCCGCATCGGCGGCGCGCGCGCCTTTTATGATGTGGGCGGCGATTATGTGCAGGTGCCGCCGCAACCGGCGTTCACCCATCAAATCGACTTCTACCGGACGGCCCTGCACGAACTTGGCCATTGGGCGGGAAGTAGCGCGCGGCTGGCGCGCGACCAGTCAGGGCGGTTCGGTTCTGCACTCTATGCGCGGGAAGAACTGTGCGCCGAACTGGCATCGGCTTATCTTTGCGCTGCGCTTGGGATAGTCCCCACCGTTCGCCATGCCGACTATCTCGGCTCTTGGCTTACGGTGTTGCGCGCCGACAATCGCGCCATTTTCAAGGCGGCATCGCAAGCCAGCAAGGCAGCAGATTTTCTGTTGGCGTTCGTTCGGGAGAGCGAATCCACCTTGGCGCGGGCGGCATGAGCGCCGCGCTTCCTTCCAAAGACCGGCTGGCATCCGAGCAGACCCCCATCGGTGAGCAGACGCTTGTTTACGGGGTTGCGCCGATCACGCCCCGCGACCGGCTGGCCTTGCGCGCCAACGCGCCGCTGGAGCCGCGCAAGGCGCAGCGCCCCGCCGATCACGGCCTGTTCGACACCAACGCCCGCAATCAGATCGAGATGTTTTGACGGAGGAATTCCCATGCTTTTGCTTCACCCAAGACCAGCGCGCCCGCCTCATCGCCAACGGCAAAAGCCGTGGCGATCATGTGCCGGTCGTCAAATTTTTCTCGCCAGTTGGCGCTGCCACTTGGCTGTTTTCCGAACTGGACGAGGACGGCGACATATTGTTCGGGCTTTGCGATCTTGGCTTTGGTTGCCCCGAAATGGGTTCGGCCAGCCTTGCCGAGATTGCGGCGGTGTCGCTGCCGTTCGGCCTCACCATCGAGCGCGACCTTTGTTTTGAAGGGCGCTTCCCGCTGACCATTTATGCCGATGCCGCCCGCTTGGCGGGCAGCATCACCGAGGACGAGGCGCGGCTTGAGGCCGCAGCCGTCGCCCGCGCCAGCGAACTTTCAGAGCTTCCGCCACCTTGACCCCAAGGTGGCGGCAGACCCCGCACGTTCACCCCCGGACGTGCGGACAACCGGCCCCATCCTCACCGCCCCCTCAAGATGCCCCGAGGATGGGGCCACCCAACGGAGTAAGTGACATGAAACTTGACCATATCGCCCTTGACCGGCTTTCAATCTCTCCCGCCAATATGCGGAGCGGCAAGAAGCCGCCCGACATTAGCGGCATTCTGCCATCCATCCGTACGCGTGGCATTATTATGCCGCTGTTGGTGCGGCCCAATGGCAGCGACACGACATTCGAGATTGTGGCGGGAAGCCGCCGCTTCCTCGCCGCGCAAACTGTTGCGACCGAGAGCGGCGTTGCCGAGCCGCTGCCCTGCGCGATCATGGAGGCAGGCGACGATGCCGCCGCGCTCGAAGCGTCATTGATTGAAAACCTTGCGCGGCTTGCACCCGACGAGGTGACGCAGTGGGAATCGTTCACGCGGTTGGTCAAGGAAGGCCGGACGCCCGACGAAATTTCCATGACGTTCGGGATGCCCGAACTGACCGTCAAGCGCATCTTGGCGCTTGGCAATTTGCTGCCGCGCATCCGTCAGCTTTACCGCGCCGAGGAAATCGACGCGACCAGCGTTCGCCATCTGACGCTGGCGACCAAGGCGCAGCAGAAAACATGGCTGGCGCTCTATGACGACCCGCAATCGTCCATCCCCAAGGGCCACCAGTTGAAAGCGTGGCTGTTCGGCGGTGCGTCCATATCAACCAGCGTCGCGCTGTTCGACCTTGAAACCTATCAGGGCCGTATCGTCAAAGACCTGTTCGAGAAGGACGGCTATTTCGGGGATTTGCGCGAGTTCGAGGACGCGCAGCGCGCGGCCATCGAGGAACGCAAGGCTGCGTATATCGGGGACGGATGGAGCGATGTTGTCGTTTTGCCCGATGGGCAATACTTCCATCGCTACGAGTTCGCGGCCACGCCGAAGCGCAAAGGCGGGCGGGTCTATGTGACCATTGCCCATAATGGCGAGGTGGCGTTTCACGAGGGCTATCTGACCGAGCGCGAAGCAAAGCGCATCGCCAAAGGCGAAGCGCCCGAAGGGCAGACCAACATGACCCGCCCCGAAATCACCGCAGCCATGACCAGCTATATCGACCTGCACCGCCATGCGGCGGTGCGGTCGGCGCTTGCCGCCAATACCGGCGTGGCGCTGCGCGTCATGGTCGCTCACGCAATTTGCGGTTCGCCGCTGTGGGGCGTGAGGGTTCAAGATCAGCGCAGCCGAAACGAAGCGATCACCGAGAGCATCGAAACCAGCGTTGCCGAAGCCCGCTTCGACGAGCGCCGCCGCGCGGTGCTTGGCGTGTTGGGATTTGACCCCGACGAGCCAAGCGTCACTTTGGGCCATGAACCGAGGAATGGTCCAAGCGGGCTGTTCCTGCGCTTGCTGGAATTGCCAGACGCCGTTGTCATGGAGGTTCTCGGCATCGTCATGGCCGAGACACTGGCAAGCGGAACCGGACTCATCGAAACCATTGGCCTTCACCTTGGCGTCAAGATGGCCGACTATTGGGTGGCGGATGATGCCTTTTATGCGCTTGTCCGCGACCGCGAGGTTTTGACCGAAGTGTTGCGCGAGGTTGGCGGCGATACCGTGGCGCAGGCCCATGCCGCCGAGAAGGGCAAGACGATCAAGTCTGTCATCAATGACTATCTGACCGGCAGCAATGATCGCGGCAAGGTCGAGCAATGGGTGCCGCGCTGGATGGCTTTCCCGCCATCGGCTTACACGCAGCGCGGCGGCGTGGCGACGGTTGCCGCCGCCAGCCGTGCGGCACGGCTGGCGGAACCGGAGGTTCCGCTTGATCCTGACCCCGCTGCCGTTGCGGCGGAGGCGGTCGAAGGCGGCGATGCCGACGAAGCCGAAGCGATTGAGGACATGGAAGAGCAGCGGCTTGCCGCGTGACGAGTGAGCGGGCGGCTTTGAGCCGCCCGCGCTTGTTTTCATTCCGAGCGCCACAAAGCCCCGACCGGCAATGCCGGACGGGGCTGGCTGCATTGTCAGCCGCAGTCCGGTTAGGCGAGCACCAGAGCAGATGAGGTGATACCAGTCGCCGTCAGAGAACAATCTGGCAGATCGGCGCATGGCCGGTCGTCATTTTGGCCGGATGGTTCGCGGCCTGCGCTGTGGTGGTAGGCCAGCTTTCCGATTGGCATCAGCCACGAGCTTCGCTGGGACGGTGCATCCTCGTCGCTCACCGGCAGACTATGCGTTCAGGTTCGGCAAGCCCATGCTGGCAGTTTGGCGGATTGCGTCAATGGCCCCGACATTGAACGCGCGCATACACATTTGCCAAATATCCTTGCGTCCGATTGCCAGAACCGCGCTCACCCACGGCCTCGTCAATGGCTTTGGTTGGCAGCGGACGGCTGCGCCTCTTGCCCCTTGCTGCAACGGTGCAGCCCAAAGTTTCTTCCCCTGGGCTGCGCCCATTCCTCGCGGAACCAAGAAACCCCGGTCTGCACCGTCCTCCACTGCGTTGCGGCCCTGCGGGTGCAGCAGGGCAAGCCCCTGCCTTTAACCAGCCATCGAGGCCGCGAATGAGCGCGGGGTTCGACCAACACAAGGAACTGAATCATGGCAAATATCGGCACATTCAAAAAGTCCGGCGACACCAACTACACCGGCGAAATCGTCACGATGAGCTTGCAGAAGAAGAACGTCACCATCGTCGCCGAGGAAGCGAGCGAGAAGGAAAACGCCCCCTCGCACCGGGTGTTCGTGGCGAAGGCCGAAATCGGCGCAGCCTGGACCAAGACCAGCAAGGAAGGCCGCGACTATCTCTCGATCAAGCTCGACGATCCCAGCTTCAACGCCCCGATCTTCGCCAGCCTGTTCGCCGACGAAGATGGCAAGACCTTCAACCTGATCTGGTCACGCGCCCGCACCTCGAACGGCAACTGACCACCGCACCCAAGCCCCGCCCGGCACTGCCGGACGGGGCTTTGTCGTGCTGGCCGCGATTAAGCTCGGGCCTGAGGTCAGAGTGTCATGTCTGAAGCGAGCTGTTCTGATAGGAGGCTCGGATGCGGCATCACTACGTCCCACAATTCCTTCTCCGCCGCTGGACAGACACCGCAGGGAAGCTGCGTATCTACAAAATGCGCGACGGTCGCCTGACGCGAAAGGACATGGGGCCGAAATCCACCGGCTACGAGAACGGGCTCTATGCGCTCGTTGCCGGGGTGTTGGGGTTTCCCGAAGATCATCTGGAGAAGCGACTGTTCGGCCCGATTGACAATAATGCTGCCGTGGCCTTGGACAAGATAGAGCGGCGCGCCGTTCTGACCGACGATGACCATATCGCTTGGACGTTCTTCCTTTGCTCGCTTCGTATACGCCAACCCGATGTTCTCGAATTCTTGCGGACAGAGGGGAAGCAGCATCACGCAGAGATACTGGCTAAGTTGGACAAGGTTTTGCCGGTGCCCCGAACACCGAGCAGTGGTTCAACCGTCACTTCCCTGGCACCATTGATGCGGCGACTCTCACCTCATGGCTTCCGCGCATGATCCTGCACGACGACGTCGCCGATCGGTTCAGCAGCTTGCACTGGTGGTGCCGCGAGTTCGAGGCAGACGCGCCAAAGCTGTTGCTGTCGGATTTACCCCTTCATTGGGAAGGCGGGTTCAATCAGCCGGGCTTCATCATCCAATTGCCAATCGGCCCAGATCGCATCTTTTTCGGCACCGCCTCGACTGAAACCGAGCAGATACTTGGAGCGATGCCTGCTGATGTGCTGATCCCGCGCGTCAACCGCTCGACGCTGGCATCTTCTTCGCAACGATTTTGGGCACGACGGATGGTGCCTCGACGCGTTCGTCAAGCCCCCGTGATGGCAAGAATGTCGGCCTTTCGCTTGCCCTGGAACCGAAAGCCGCCAGAAGATTGGACGAAAGCGGTGCTTAGCCGAACCCCGTCGAAGGGCAGCGCCGTTTCGGCGCGCGGATGATCCTTCGCCCGCCATCACCCTGCAAAGAAATCTGCAAGCTGGACGCTAGTTCCAGCGTCTGCACCGGCTGCGGTCGCACACTTGGCGAGATCGCCGAATGGGGGAGCGCGACCGCCAGCCGCCAGCATGAAATAGTCCGGCGATCTTCGGCCCGCATGGGAAGCAGCGCTTCACATCCAGCCTGAAACCTCAAACCCCCAAGCGCACCCAAAGCCCCTTATTGTCAGAAGTAGAAAGCCGCTTTGGGTGCGCTTGTCTTAGGGGGTTTGTCTGATTTGTCTTTAATGCAGGATATGCCTAGCGGCGCGTGTTGTCTTACATTGCCCCTGTTTCACTGACACGGGCATGATTGATGGCGACAAATCCACTACCGAACACCGCGACGCTCACCATTCGGCTCGACGCCGATGCGCTCGCGGCGTTCGACAGCTTCGCGGTCGGTCGTGGCGGACGAAGCGCATTGTTGCGGCAGATGATCGAACAGACGGTGCGGGAGATCGCAGATCGTCCCTTCATTGACCGTCCCGATGGAGTCGCGCGCAATCGTGTTTCGCTGCGATTTACCGATGTCGAGATCGCCGTGATCGAGGTTCGGGCGGCGCAGCGTTCGACCGATCGCGCAGGGTGGATCAAGGCATTGGTGCGCCGCCACCTCGCGTTGAAATCGCGGGTCGATGACGGACTGCTGGCCGAACTTGCGCCGATCAGAATGCAGTTGCTGCGTATTGGCCGCAATCTCAATCAGGCGATGAAGGCCGCCAATGCGTCGATGCTCGAAACCGGCGACAAGCAGATCGAACCCGAGCTGCGACGGATCGCCGACATGCGGATGGAAATCTCCGAGCAGGTGACAGCCGTTGGCGATGCCATGCGCGGCGATGCGAGCTACTGGACCGTAGCGGATTGATGGGCTTGGAATCCGCCTTGTGGGAAGCAACCCGTCCGGCGTTTCGGGTGCGCTATATCCATGACCCGACCAGCACGCCGCGCGTTCCGCTCTATGCCAGTTACGGCTTTGCCACCGGCCCGACGGCGCGGGCCAAGCTGGCGCGGATTGTTCGCAAGGCACCCGAGGTCGTGGTCAAGGTCACGGGTCGGCAACGGGGTGGTGTCCACGTCAAAGCCCATCTTGAGTATATCGGGCGCAAGGGCGAAGTGGACATCGAAACCCGCGACGGCGAAATCCTGACAACCAAGGAAGACGTTGCCGACCGCGCGGCAGAGTGGAGCGACACCCTCCAATGGCGGTCGCGGCCTACGGTGTCGTCGGTGTCGCTGATCTTCTCGATGCCCGAAGGCACCGACCCCGACAAAGTGCTGGGAGCCGTCCGCGCGCTGGCCCATGCCGAGCTGAGCGACAATCACGATTATGTCCTGGCCCTCCATACCGATACGCCGCGCCCCCATGTTCATCTGACGGTGCAGGCCGAGGGGCTGGATCGCACACGGTTCAATCCCGCGACCGGTTCAACTCAATCGCTTCCGTGAACGCTTTGCCCGAGAGCTGCGAGCGCGGGGCGTAGCCGCCGAAGCAACGCCGAGACGAGCGCGAGGACAAGGTATTGCAGGGTCGAGCATGGCGTTGGTCAAATTGCGGGCGCGGCTACGAACCGAAGGGAGCCGCCAGATCACCCAATCAGACCGCCGCACCAATGAGCAGGCCATCGCCGTCGCCAAGGGCGAGGATCAATTGCCGCCGTTCATCGCAGCCGGCACATTTCGCTGGCAAGAAATACGCCGTGCCTATGAGCAAACCGCCGATGCGCTGGACGCCACCGGGCAAGCCGACGACCGGGAGCTTGCCAAGGATGTTCGCACGTTCCTCGACAAGCATCAGGGTATGAATGCCACGCCCGAAGTTTTTGCGGCACACCATGCCCGGATAATCGCGGCTGACCAAAGCAAGACGGCTATGCCTGCACCTGATCGACCGCCCAAAAACCGAGGGCGCGAACGGTGAGAGGATTAGGTGGCTCGCTGCTGGATTTAGCTATGCCCGACCAGCATCCACACGGCCATCGCGATCATCATCAGGTTCTCGGTCAGCGAAATGAAGCCCAACGGCACATTGCTGTCACCACCGACACAGGCGCATTTGAGTTCGCGTTTGTCGATATATACCGCTTTGAACACCGACACAGCACCTATCGTGCCGATAAACAGCGCAACCGGTATCGAAAGCCAGTTCAGCGCACCCGCGACCATCAACACACCTGCCAGACCTTCAGCAAAGGGATAGATCGTGCCATAGGGTATCCATCGTTTGGCGAGCAGGTCGTAATTGAGAAACATCGTCGAGAATTTCTCAACATTTTGAAGTTTCAGCAGCGCCAATACGACCATCGAAAACGCAATGAACCATTCAGCGGCACGTATTGTCAAAAGCTGCCCAGTCACGGCGTAGCTGGCAGCCAGCGCCATCGCCGCTGTCATGCCGAACAGCACAACAACAGGCCGGTAGCTGGTCGCGCTGGGCTCGGCGACGGGCTTGCCGAAGAAGCGGCGCAGATCGTCATATCCGCCTATCCGCTCACCGCCGATAAATGTCTGCGGTGTGGTTTTGACCTCATGTTTGGCTTTGAATGCGTCGGTTTCTTCGCGCGTCGTCAGATGGTGATCCTCGACCTCATATCCCTGTCGGCGAAGCAGGTCTTTGGCCTTCAGTCCGTAGGGGCAGGTATGGTCGGGCATGACCATGCGATAAAGTGTTGCGGTGCGGGTGGGCTGGTTTGTCATGATGTTTTCTTCTTTCGGATAATAGTGTCGCACCCTATATAGCTTCCGTACTGTAGTACGGAGTCAAGCGATGAACGACATGACAATTGGGCGGCTGGCACAAACAGGCGGTGTGGGCGTGGAAACCGTGCGCTTTTATCAGCGGCGCGGGCTGTTGGCGGTGCCACCCCGAAACGGATCTGGCATCAATGGCGGCATCCGCCGCTACGGCCCAGACGAGACGCAGCGGCTTCGCTTTATCAAAGCAGCGCAGAGTGCGGGCTTCTCGCTTGAAGAGATCAAGCGGTTGCTCGACCTTGATGCGAGCGCTGACCGGGCGCAGGTGCGTGTGTTGGCGCGCGAGCGGATATCGGCCCTCGATAAGCGCATCGCTGAATTGCAAAGCGCAAGAAAAGCACTGTCGCATCTTGCCGACGCATGTTCGGCGGGCAACGAAGGCCCATGCCCGATCATCGCTTCGTTTGAAGCCGTCGCCGCACGCTAATTGCCAGATCATTGCACCGGATCAAGCGTGCCGAGCCATGCAACGATTGCCAGCACAGCGATACCAAGGATGAGTTCTGCACCGAGGCTGGTTCGGACAGCACCCAGCGAGGGCGATGTAATCATTCGGGGCGTGAGCCAAAAGCGGTTCGCGGCGGCAGCGGCAAGCATGGCTGCGAACAAACCGATTTTCGTCACCAATAGGCGTCCATAGGTCGTTTCCAGAAGCGTTGGCAGCGCATTCGATCCAACGATGAAAAGCGTATTGGCGATCCCGGTTGCGAGTAGCACTGCGACAAAGACAGTGCCGACACCCGCAAACCGTTCAAGGCTGACAGCCAGATCATGGGATGACTCTTTTGATAGAGCCGCGGCCCACAGAAACGCCGCGAGCGCGCCGATCCAGCCAAGCCCGGCAAGCAAATGCAAGGCATTGCCGGAGAGATGGAGCCAGCCAAGTGCATCATCTGTCATTGCGCCGTGGCCGTTCCACGACAGCGACACGACGGCAATGACGGCAAACAGGATGGTATAGAAGCGCTTCGCGCTGGTCAAGGCCAAGACAGCCACCGCCAGCAGCGCCGCAAGCCTCGCAATCGCCGCCCACCCCATCGCCGTTTCGGTCAGCAACATTTGCAGCATGGGTATGTCGAAAAATGCCGCGCGATCAGAAAATGAGGCAGCAAGCCTAAGCATCGTCACGGTGGTCAACACTATACCAACTGCTGCAAAGACTGCCGTCGCCAAACGCACTTGCCGCGTCCAGGACGCTACAAACAGCAACATGCCGAGCATCAATACGCTGTCGAGGTAAACCAGCAGGCGAAGAGCAATGCCTGCCGGTTCCATCTTACTTGACCGTAAAGCTGTAGTTGCCTGTCATCTTGTGCATGTCGGCCCCGGCAGCGGTCCAAACGACCTTGTATTTGCCAGCGGATAGCGCGCGTTTCGGCAGAAGCGTTACGGACTTTCCGTCCTTACCGAGCTGCGATGTGGCGGCAATTTTCATTGGCGCATGGTCAGCCATAGCGCCATGATCCATTTTTCCGCCCGCCATCTTGCTATGGTCCATCTTGCTGTGATCCATGCCGCCGTCATGCGACATGCCCTTGGCCATTCCAGTCATAAACAGCTCGACCTTCACAGTAGGACCAGTCAATTTCTCGTTGAACGTCAGGGTAATCTTTGCCGGTTTGGCGACCGTCGCATTCACCGCAGGCGTCGATGATACCAGTTTTGCATGGGCAAACACCGCAGCAGGCGTGGCCACCAGCGCGGTTGCAACGAAAAGCGACATGATATTGAGCTTTGCCATTATTCTAACTCCTTGAGTGACAGGTTCACAGCATTTACGCATGTCAGAGACCTCCCCCTCAAAATCATTTTGTGAGGGGTGATGCACATTGCTGCGTAGTGATGGCGTAAGGAGTAGAATAATGGCTTTGGATGCAACATTACTGGCAGGGCTGCGCGACCTTCCTGTCCCCGATAGTCTAACGTCGCTCGACGATGCCGTAATGAATGCGCTGCAAGAACGTCAGCAAATGGGTTCTGTGTCGCGCGCTGCGGTCGGTGCTTGCGGTGCGCTTGCTCTCGGAATCGGGCTTGCTAGCGGCGCATTGACCGCTGGCCCTGCGATAGCGGGTGAAGCGCCGCTATCGCTGACATCGGCCTCCGCACTTGCCCCCTCCAGCCTGTTGGATAGCAGTCAATGACACGCGGGCGCTGGCTGCTGCTGATTGCCGTTGTTGCCTTTCTCGCTTCACTTTGCGGCGTTTTGGCGGCCCGGCATGTATTTGTGGCCGAGCGCCCAAGCGACACCGAAGTTCACAAACTGCTGCATGAACAGCTCAAACTGTCGCCTGAACAGCATTCAAAGATTGAAGCGCTGGAAAAGCAGCACGCGATCCGTAAACGCGCAATGGAACTGGAGATGCGCGCTGCCAACGCACGGCTTGCCGCTGCGATTGAAGCCGAGCATGGCTATGGCACCCAAGTAACAGCGGCTGTCGATCATATCCATCACGTCATGGGCGAGATGCAGAAGGAGACGCTCCAACATCTGTTTGCGATGCGCGGTGCGCTGACAACTGAGCAAGCGCGGACATTTGATGCAACTGTCACAAAGGCGCTGACCGGCGAAGTTAAGTGAATTCTGCCTCTGCTGAAATGTCAGATGGGGAGCTTGCTCGGCTCGCGCTGGCAGGCCGGGAGGACGGCTATCGCCGCCTTCTTGAACGGCACCGCGATGCGGTTTTCCGGCTCGTGCGCAGCCTTGTCGGTGACAGTGACGCCGCACTCGACATTACGCAGGAAGCCTTTGTTTCCGGGTTTGCAGCGCTTAAACGCTATGACCCTGAGCGCCCGTTTCGGGCATGGATGTCGCGCATCGCGGTCAACAAGGCGCGAGATTGGGCGCGGCGGCGTAAAGTACGCAGCTTCTTCAGTCGTGCTGTCGATATTGATGAAGCCATCACTGTTGCCGACGACGCGCCGATCTCTGACACCATCATTTTTCACCGCACCGAATTGGCGCGGGCGGTGAAAGCTATTGCCACACTCCCGCACAATTTGCGGGAAGTGCTGGTTTTGCGGACAATTGAAGATTTACCCGAAGCCGACACTGCGACGATCTTGGGTATCAGCGGCAAAGCGGTCGAAACGCGGCTTTACCGAGCCCGTAAACAACTCAATGAAATTTTAGGCGCATCGTGAGGGGCATGGCCTGTGGGTGCGTAGGGACATTATGACCATCACATCAGTGCCATTCGGCGACACGCCACTTAACCGTCGATCCCTGCTGAAAGCCGCCACCATCACGGGTGGCGCGGTTGCGTTGGGTGATTTGTTTCCAGCCTGGGCCAAGAGCGGGTCACACGGCCTGCACAGCCTCGCTGGACAATCCGGCGTTGTCTCGGGCGACACCATCGAACTCAGCGTTGGTCAGTCGGCCTTCAAGCTCGGCAAGAAAACCGGTCACGCTTACACCGTCAACGGCACTCTGCCGGGACCGCTGGTGAGGCTGCGTGAGGGCCAGAATGTAAAGCTAATCGTCCGCAACACATTGCAGGAAGATACGTCAGTTCATTGGCACGGCATGTTACTGCCATTCCAGATGGACGGCGTTCCCGGCATCAGCTTCCCTGGTATCGGGCCGGGCGAGAGTTTCACCTACGAATTTCCGATGCGACAGCATGGCACCTATTGGTATCACAGCCACAGCCACATGCAGGAAGCGATGGGCATGTATGGCGCGCTGATCGTCGATCCTGCGGGCGCAGACCCGATCAAATATGACCGCGAGCATATCCTCGTTTTGTCCGACTGGAGCTTCGCCCACGCGCACACCAACTTCACCAAGCAAAAGCAGAAGGCCGGCTATTTCAATAAGCGCAAACAGACGATGGCCGGCTTGCTGAAAGGCAAGGACCAGCCTTTGTCCGAGCGCGTCATGTGGGGCCAGATGTTGATGGACCCGACCGACATCGCCGATGTGACGGGCGCTTATTACCATTATCTCATCAACGGCCATGATAGCATGGGCAACTGGACCGGCATTTTCAAACCCGGCGAGCGCGTTCGGCTGCGGATAATCAATGCCGCCGCGATGAGCAATTTCAACATTCGTGTTCCCGGCCTGCCGATGACGATCGTTGCGGCCGACGGCCTGCCGCTGACGCCTGTTGAAACTGACGAGTTCCAGGTCGCGGTCGCCGAGACGTGGGACGTGATTATCGAGCCGAAGGAAGCCACAGCCTACGCCTTCATTGCCGAAGCCATCGACCGCTCCGGCCAGTGCCGTGCGACGCTGGCCCCACAAATGGGGATGACAGCCCCGATCCCCGCACTGCGCGAGCGTCCGCTGCTGACCATGAAAGATATGGGCATGGATCATGGCGGCGGTGGCGGTGACATGGCGGGTATGGACCATAGCAATATGACCCCTGAAGAAATGGCCGCAATGGATGGCGCGATGGGCAAAATGGATCACGGCTCCATGAACATGCGTGACCCTTCGGTTGCGCCGCAGGTGAAGATGGGACCGGGTGTGGCCAGCCTTGCGCCGATGCCGATGGTCCGCAATGCGGCGCGCCCGACAGGGCTTGAGAAAGTTCCCCACCGCGTGCTGACATTAAGCCAGTTGCGCGCGCTTGAACCCAATCCTGACCAGCGCAAGCCGTCGCGCGAAATCGACGTCCACCTGACCGCCAATATGGAACGCTATATGTGGTCGATGGACGGCGAGTCTTATACCGACAAGACCGAACCGCTGCCCTTCCGACACAATGAGCGTGTGCGGGTGAACCTCATCAACCACACGATGATGCCGCACCCCATCCATTTGCACGGTCATTTCTTTGAGGTCGTGAACGGACAGAAGGGTCAATATCCGCGCAAGAATGTCGTAAATGTCTTGCCGGGTGCCAAAGTGACGTTCGATTTTACGGCAGACGCAATAGGCGACTGGGCGTTTCACTGTCACATGCTGATGCACATGCACGCTGGGATGTTTCGCGTCGTCACTGTGCGGCATGAGGAGGGCGGCGAATGAAAACGCACTCCTGCTTTCGGCCGCGATGCTGTTGCCATCGGCGGCTTACGCGCAACAAGACCATTCGGCGCATCAAGGGCATGACATGCCTGCTGAACAGACCAAGGCCGAGACGCCGCCCGCAGCAGCCGATCCACATGCAGGGCACGACATGGGCAACATGGAGCAGGCTCCGGCAGAACCTGTCGATCCCCATGCCGGACATGACATGAGTGCGATGCCCGCTGATAATAGCGCAGAGAGCGATGTCGGCGATGCCTCAGCGCCTGCGCCTCCCGGCGATCATGCCGCAGATGCGGTTTTTGGCGCGGAAGTAATGGCGCGGTCGCGCAAGGAGCTGGCATATGAAGTCGGCGGCATGGGCTATTCGCTGGTCATGCTCGATTTGGCCGAAGTCGGCTTTCAGAAAGGCCGCGAAACCTACCGGTTCGAGGGCGAAGCCTTCACCGGCGGCAACATCAACCGTTTTGGCGTCAAGTTTGAGGGCGAAGGCGCATTCGGTGGGCGTATCGATGACCTTGAACTGCAAGCCCTCTATTCTCGCGCCATTGCGCCTTACTGGAATCTGCAAGCAGGCGTCCGCCACGACATCAAACCTGATCCGTCGCGCACCTACCTAGTTGCGGGAGTCGAGGGTATCGCTCCTTATTGGTTCAAGGTGAATGCGGCGACCTTCCTGTCTAACAAGGGTGAGCTTCGCGCGCGCGTCGAAGCGTCCTATGACCAGCGCGTCACGCAATCACTGATCTTGCAACCGCGCATTGAAGCGAACGTGTCATTTCAGGATATACCGGCCATCGGCGTTGGCTCTGGCCTTACGAATTTTGAGGCAGGCCTGCGTCTGCGCTACGAGATCAAACAGGAATTCGCGCCCTACATCGGCGTTGAATGGCGCAAACAGACGGGCGCAACCGCGCGCTTTTCAAGAATTGCAGGCGAAGATCCCGATACGATAAGTTTGGTCGCCGGGATAAGGATCTGGTTCTGAGCAGCACACGCACCCGCATCCATTTAACCGCCAGTCGCATCCACAAATGGCTGGCGCTCATTATCGGCGCGCAGCTTCTTATCTGGTTCGCCAGCGGCGTTATCATGAGCTTTCTGCCTATCGACAAAGTGCGCGGTGAGCATCTTGTCGACCGTGAGACGGTATTGACCATTCCGGCAGGCATGAGCTTTGCCGACCCGGCAAAGATAACCGCCAGCGCAGGCGCGTCAGTGAAGTCGATCAATTGGCACATGATGGGTGACCGCGCTGTTGCCGAGGTGACGACCGGTAGCGGTATCAAGCTCTTTGATGCTCAAACGGGCGCGCTCATTCCGCCGGTTAATGCAGATCAAGCAACAGCCATTGCGCACGCCGCTTGGAAATCCTCGCCAAAACCCGCCTCGAAAGCATCGCGCGTTACTACAGAAAGCCCCGAATACCGAGCCGCGCTGCCAGCTTGGCGAATTGCTTATGCCGACCCCGATGCCACAAGCATCTTTGTCGCGGCTGACACCGGGAAGATCACTGCCGTCCGCACCGGCACTTGGCGGGTCTATGATTTCTTCTGGAGCCTGCACATCATGGATTGGAAGAACCATGAGAATTTTAACACATGGTGGCTGCTGGCGTTCGCCGTCGGTGGATTGGTCCTGGGAATCGCCGGCACAATATTGCTGGTAATCCGCTGGCCGTTCCGGCGGCGCCGAAAAGCGAAGCGGCTTGCCGCGTCATGAATATTCGGCATCTCCACAGCGACATTGTTTCGATACAGACAATGCGGTATTCTTGCCCGTGACTTTGCTTTGTCGATCCCGTTTCACAATATCTGTGCGCATTTTGTTGCTGTTGATGATGGTTGTGACACTGGCAGGACGGTCCGAAGCAAATTGCTTTCCAATGGCATCCGAGCCTGCGACCCAAAGTGAGATGATGCAGGATTGTACGGATATGGAGTCTGGTCCGGTCGGTTCGCCGCACCCTGAACCGCTTCACCATTCGGATGGTGCACCGTTGGGGATGTGCCATCTGGGTTGTCCGGTCCTGCTAATGGCAGCCGAAGCGGGTCATAGCGACACGGGGTTACTGCCACCAAGCTATGTTCTTGAGTTTGAACTCGCGTTGGTCGGAATAAGCGATATTCCGCAAACGCCCCCTCCACGATTTGGTTGAACAATTTTTGACGACTGAAAATCATGGAGAATATTATGAAAATGAAGATGTTAATTGGCGCTTTGGCGCTGACCTTGTCCGGTGCTGCTTTTGCCGCAGAGCCGCCTGCTCCTAAGAAGGAGTGCTGCTGCTGCAAAAAGGATGAGGACGGCAAAATGGCTTGCTGCAAAGACGAAGCCGCGGGCACTGAAAAGCCCGGTCATGAAGGCCATGACATGGGCGACATGAAAACCAAATGACGTGACGGTTCGGGGGCGGCTATGTCGCTCCCGAACTTCAACGCTTTGCAATGATGGAGATCATCCATGAAGAAACTAATTCTCACGCTTGCCTTGTTTTCGACATCGGCAATGGCGGCAAATGACATCGTGATGCACCGTGATCCGGGTTGCGGATGTTGCGAAAAATGGGCCGTGCAAGTTCGTCAGAAATTCGGACGCGCCGTCAAGATTGTCGATGATGCCAACCGTGCCGTCATCCACAAGCGGCTGGGGATGCCCGCTAGCCTCGCATCGTGCCATACTGCGATCATCGACGGCATCGCGTTTGAAGGCCATGTTCCGATTGCCGATATGAAGCGCGTGCTTGCTGCGAAGCCAAAAGGTGTGCGCGGGCTGGCGGTTGCCGGTATGCCGCTCGGCTCGCCTGGAATGGAAGCTGCCGGCTATCCTGCTGACCACTACAATGTCATCGCATTTGGTTCCGGCAAGACGAGCATATTTGCCAAGCATTGAAGCATGTAACGATTGGGCATGTCGTTCCGAATGACGATATGAGGGGCGTAATCACTGTCGCTCAATCGGCTACCCAATGGAGAAATATCATGACCAAATATTATGCAGCAGCCGCAGCGTTGTTTTTTATTACGCCAGCAGCATTTGCTGCTCAGTCTCCCGCAATTGCCAATGCGGTTGACGCATGTTGCGCCGCACTTGATGCGTGCTGCGAACAGGCGATGGATTGCTGCGACGATTGATTGATCTTTGGATGCGTCGGTGCTTTGTCAACGAACACCGGCGCGTTCATCTGCTGCCCTCAGGCCGCAAACAGCATCGGGCGTTGATGCCGAAGTATGCAAATATTGTGCTCAAATCAGCGAGTGACGATATCGTCAGAACCCACGCAACTTCATGATGAAATATTCTGGGACACGCTCGCTAAGCGTGCAGCGCCTCATCGCCGCAGGGTTCGGTTTCGGCTTGGGCGTCGAATGATGTATCCTGAATTGTGCTCAGGCAGTTCGGCCACTGCCGTGCGAACCGCCGTTTGATCATGCCCGGATGCAATGGCGATATGCGCGGTCAGGCTGGCATCATCCCCGGCTACCGACCAGACGTGGAGATCGTGGACGCCCGCCACGCCTGGCACGGCAATTAATGGCGGCGCGGATGGCATCGAGATCCATTCGCGCGGGACGCCTTACAGCAGGATGTGCGTGGTATCGCGCAGCAATATCCATGTGCGCGGCAACACCACAGGCCGATCCCGATAGCAACTATCGGGTCGATCCAGCTCCAATTGGTAAGGTAGATGGCGACTGCCGCTACTATCACCAGCGCGAGCCAGCATATCGGCCCAGACTTCAGAGATATGCGCCTTTGATATTGAGGCTGGCATCCTTGCCGCCCACCAGCACGCGCATCGCGATAAGGTTCACCAGTAAGCCGATAGACGCGACAATCAGCATCCCGACCGAACCGACAGCCTCGGGCTTGAAGAAGCGTAGCACGCCTTCGTACAGGACATAGCCAGCGACCACGAACAGCAGGATGGCGTTGAATGCTGCGGCGAGTATTTCAAAACGGCGATAGCCATAGGTGCGCTGCTTGTCGGCGGCCCTCTGCCCAATGTTTACCGCGACGAGCGCAATGGCGAGTGCGGCGGCATCCGTGAACATGTGAGCAGCATCGGAAAGCAGCGCGAGGCTGTTGAACCAATATGCGCCAACAAGCTCTGCAATGAGAAAGCTGCCGGTAAGACTGGAGCGCAATCGCCAGACTACGCGTGTTGGCGCCGGTGGCATGGCTGTGGCCTGGAGAAGCATGTCCCTGATCGCCGTGACCTGTCCCGCGCCCATGTCAGATATCGCTTTGCCCGGATGAGAAGTGCAACGTCTTCTGCGGGCTTGAAGGTCCAGAACAGCATAAGCGCATTGATGGTCACGAGAATCGTGGCGCCCCGTATACCTGCCTCTTTTTGCATATATCTGTTTAAGCGAAAGCTTTTTAAGCGTGGAGTGGAGAGAGAGAGGAGGGGAACATTGCGAAAGTGTTGGAACAAATTGGTTATGCAGAATACCGCCTACTAAGGTGGAAAACCAGCCAATCCAACCGCGAGCCAATGTTGACGATGATCTGATGTGCGTTTTGCGGGCTAAGCGGATAGCGTCTGGAACAGCCAGCAGTCTATCCCTCAAGAGGCCGACATCGGCAGTCTCGATAGCAACGTCGGTTCCGCCGCCCATTGCGAGGCCCAGCGAAGCAGTCGCCAGAGCCGGTGCATCATTGACCCCGTCGCCAACCATCAAAATCGGCATTTCGGCTTTCAGGGCAGCAATCCGGTCAAGCTTGTCCGCAGGCATGAGTTCGCCTTCCGCCCCATGCCGAGAGGTGCCGCCACTGCCGATGCTGTCCGCTGATTATCGCCGCTCAGCATAAGAGATTTGATGCCGAGCGCCATGAGCGCGGCAATCGCGGGTTTTGAATCTGCACGAGGTTCATCGCGGCTGGCGATGATGCTGATAAAGTTGGTGTCGGGGCGCTAACACGGCAATCGTTTTGCCCTCCCGTTCAAGTTCTTTTTTTTTTTTCGTCAATTCGGCTCATAATTTCAGGTGCGAGTGATTTGCCACGCACGCGGGCTGAGCAGCGCGATCTTCGCCATCAACGATGTCCGGCAACGCCTTCGCCCTGACGGATGACCCACGTCGGTAGCGCCGGGAATTGTATCGCCCTTTGCCTCGGCTTCGGCAACGATGCCGCGTGCGACCGGATGGGACAGACCCGTTTCGACTGCTGCGGCGAGTCTCAGAACCCCGGTTGCATCTCCTTCCAACATCGGTGACGACGGATGCCCAGGGGTGAGCGTTCCAGTCTTGTCGAACGCTGCAATCTTGATCTTGGCAAGATTTCGGAAGCGCTGCGCCGCTTTTGATAAGGAGATCCCGTGCCGCGCAGCAGTCGCGATCCCGGTTGCAATGGCGGCAGGTGTTGAGAAAGTACCAGTGCACATGGACATGCAAGCAACACCGTGAGCGCACGGTATCCATGTTGACCACCCACCGTCCATAAGCAGTGGCGGCACTGCCGCGAGAGATGCGGCGATTAGTATTGCAGCGGGTGTATAATAGGCGCTGAAAACTGTCGATGAAGCGCGCCGTGGGCGCGGTGCTGGCTTGGGCCTGCGCTACCAAATCACCGATGCGGCGACGACGCTGTTACTGGCGTCCTTGGTTACCGTTACCTTGAGCTGACCGTCGCCATTGATGCTGCCTGCAAAAACCGGTGCGCCAATGCCCCCGTCAACCGCCGACGATTCTCCCGTGATCGCGGCCTCGTTGAGATCAGACCGGCCATCTACGATTGTTGTCCGCGGCCAGACGGTCACCGGGCGCAACAAGCATCACCATGTTGACAGTCAACGACGTGACGGGAACCGTCTTGCGCACACCATCTCACTTCTATCGTTGCTTCAGACGGCAATAATTGCGCTAAGGCGGTTAGCCCCGAACGGCACGCGCAGCAGCGAACCCTTCAAGTAATTCGCCGAGCGAGAACAACGCGACCACAACAACTGCCTCGGCACCTGCAACAATCGGCAACGCACCGACAACCGCACTATGACCAGCGTTTCGATGCTGAAAGGCCTGCTTTCAACGCCTTTCCAAAGCAGATTTTGCAAACGGCAAAACAGCAATGAGCGCGCCAATGGCATAAGCCCAATCGCCCCACAAGCGGGAACCAACACGCCAATCAAATAAGCAAGCCCGGCACAAATACAGGCAAGGGACGAAAATCCGAAGTCCATTCTCCGAACCATGTTCATGCCCGTCACCATCTGTGTGGGTCTCCAATCGGCGCTTCAGCTTTGATCCACATATATCCTTCAAAAGTATCGGCAGTAAAATCAATCGTTGTCAGTGCACTGAACTTTACGCCCGAACTGTTTTGTGAGACTGGCCCATATTTGGGTTCCGGGCCCACAGCGGGTAGAACTGTTCCCGCGCTTAGGCTGGCTCTACACTTTGTCGTCATCGCTCACGAACATCCGCGCTCTCCTGTAGCTGTCACATCGCTGTAATCGCCCGCAACATGCTGTTTATGGCGACCGCGCAGCAACAAATGACTGATCGCAGGCAACACGAAAAAGCGTAAGCAAGGTCGACGTAATCAACCCACCGATCACGACTATCGCCAATGGCTTCTGCACTCTGCACCGACGTTGAGTTCTGCAATCGCCATCGGCACAAAACCGATGGCAGGAACGATCCCGGCTGGCGAGGACCGTATGAACCCGTTCCATCGTGCCTTCGCTAATTGCCGTATCGATCGGTTTGCCTTCATCAATGCGTTGGTTGATGCTGGACATAACGACCAGCCCGTTCAGCACCGTCACAATCGCTGAAAGCACGATGAACCCGACCGCAGCCGATACCGAGAAAGGCAATCCGGTCAGGAGCAAAGCAACACGCCACCAGCAAGCGCCAAGGGATTGGTGGAATAAACCGCAACCGCCTGACGCACGCCGCCAAGTGCCATGAACAGGATACCGAAGATTGCGGCAAAGATGATCGGGATGACTATCGACAGATATCGCCGAAGCCGCTTTCAGATTTTCAAACTGACCGCCCCATTCGATGAAGCTGCCCGTTGGCAGTTTCACTTGCGCGTCTACCTTTCTCCTGCGCTCTCGGCGACAAACGATCCCAGATCGTTGTTGCGCACATTAGCCTGCACCACAACCCGGCGTTGGCCGTTTTCGCGGCCAGACCTGGTTGAGGTTTTCGGAGAAGCCGAATCCTGGCCAGTTCGCTTAATGGCATCGACGACCGTGGCGCCGCCTTCGCCGGGTAGCAGCACGGGAAGCGCTCCTACCGCATCGAGATCGTCACGCGTTGCCCCGTCAAGCCGGACAACGATGTCGAAGCGCCGGTCCCCTTCAAACACAATGCCAGCTTCGCGCCCGCCAGAAGCGGCAGACACGGTGTCGCTGACATCCCTGGAAGCGTTAAACCATAGCGTGCGATAGCGTTACGGTCGAACTGGACATATCGCGACTGGAAACCAGCCGTTTGTTCAACCTTGACGTCGGCAGCACCCCGCACGGTTCCACCCACCGCTGCCACCGGATTTGCTGTCCGGCCCATTTTCATCGAGATTGTCGCCATATATCTTGATGGCGACATCTCCGCGAACACCAGCAATCAGTTCGTTAAAACGCAGCTGTATTGGTTGGTTGATTCCAAATGCGTTGCCAACCAACGGTTCCAATGCCTTTCGACGCGTTCGACGACTTCGTCTTTGGTATCACCGCCGTCAGGCCATGCTTCGCGCGGCTTCAGAATGATGAAGGTATCGGATGCGTTCGGCGGCATCGGGTCGTTGGCCACTTCGTCAAAAAATTAGTTTTAGAAGTAAAATGAAAAATTTCCAGGCAAAAGCAGAAACCGCTTTTTCAACCCTTTAGCCGCATCTCCTGTGACCGGTTCGGTAAGATAATACGGAACGCGAAGCGCCTGGCATCGCCAGATTGCCTTCGCCCAACACCGGTATGAACTCGCTGCCGAGTATTGCGAAGACGAGCGCCGCTGCGGCAAAGTACGTGCCGCCGCCTGCGCCAATCCAAGGCCACGGACGCGCTATCACGCGTTGCAGCACCGGCTCATAGCGGGTCTTGACCCATGCTATTGCTTTTACGTCCCTTCTCGGCAACTTCGCCGCGAAATGAGCAATGCCACCATTGCAGGCACGAATGTCACGATGCGATGAACGCGCCTGCCAAAGCCAAGTATGACGGTGATCGCCATCGGCGAGAAGGTTTTGCCTTCAACGCCGGTGAAGGTGGAGCAAAACGGAACGAATATTGTGAGGAAGATGATTGCTTGCTCCGTAAATCGTCGGCTTCACCATTTCACGACGCTTCAAACACCCCGTGCAGCCGTTCGTTTAGCGAGCAATCGCCCCTTCGTGATGCTGTCGCTCGGCAAAGCCGCCCTCAAACAGTTTTCGATGATGAT